>CAWDGK010000001.1:0-323074 GCA_963801855.1 uncultured Actinomycetes bacterium
TCGTCGGCCGGTGGTACTCGAACTCGGCTGGACGCATCGTGTACATCGCGCCTCCCTCCTAACCCTTCGCCTGTCGCATCGCCTGCCACACGCGCTCCGGCGTGAGCGGCATGTCGAGGTGCCGGATCCCGAGCGGCGCGAGCGCGTCGATGACCGCGTTCACGACCGCCGGCGTCGAGGCGATCGTCCCCGTCTCGCCGGCGCCCTTGACGCCGAGCGGGTTGACGTCGGTCGGCGTCTCGGTGCGCTCGACCTCGAACCGCGGGAAGAAGTCGGCCTTCGGGACCGCGTAGTCCATCATGCTGCCGGTCACGAGCTGACCGTTCTCGTCGTACGCGCCGTACTCCCAGAGCGCCTGCGCGATGCCCTGCGCGATGCCGCCGTGCACCTGGCCGTCGACGATCATCGGGTTGATCACCTTGCCGACGTCGTCGACCGCGATGTAGCGCTCGAGCGTCACCTCGCCGGTCTCCGCGGTCGACCTCGACGACCGCGATGTGCGTGCCGAACGGGAACGTGCAGTTCGGCGGGTCGTAGTAGGTCGTGTCGTCGAGGAACGGCTCCATCGCCCTCCGGCAGGTCGTAGGCGAGCGCGGCCGAGCCGGCGATCTCCTGGATCGTCTTCGCGTTGTCGGGCGCGCCCTTGACGAACGCCTTGCCTTCCTCGAACACGATGTCGTCGGCGTCCGCCTCGAGCATGTGCGCGGCGATCCGGCGCGCCTTCTCCTTGATCTTCTGGAGGCTGTTGTAGACGGCCACGCGCGCCGACGGCGGCGCTGCGGCTGCCGTAGGTGCCGTAGCCGAACGGCGTGTTCAGCGTGTCGCCGATGCTCGACCGTCACGTCCTCGATCGGGATCCCGAGCTCGGTCGCCACGACCTGCGAGACCGTCGTCTCGTGCCCCTGGCCCTGCGGCTGCGAGCCGGTCGTGACGACGACCTTGCCGGTCAGGTGGACGCGGACGTTGGCGCTCTCCCACATCGACGGCGCCCCAGCCCTCGCCGACGGTGCCGATCCACGCCGACGGCGCCACGCCGCAGATCTCGACGTAGGTCGAGAAGCCGATCCCGCGGTAGCGGCCCTGCTTCGCGGGCCTCCTCCTGCTCCCGGCGGAAGTCCTCGTAGCCGACGATCTCGAGCGCCCGGTCGAGCGCCTTCTCGTAGTCGCCGGTGTCGTACTTCAGCCCGCTGAGGATCGCCGACGGGGTCGTAGGGGAAGGCGTCCGGCGGGATGAAGTTCTTGCGCCGCACGTCGACCGGGTCGAGGTCGAGCTCGCGCGCGACGAGGTCGACGGCCCGCTCGACGACGTAGGTCGCCTCCGGCCGGCCGGCGCCGCGGTAGGCGTCGACCATGCCGGTGTTGGTGTAGACGCCGAGCACCTGGCAGTGGATGTTCGGGATCCGGTAGGCGCCGGAGAGCATCCGCCCGTAGAGCGTCGTCGGGATGCCGGGCGCGATCGTGGAGAGGACTCCGCCGAGGTTGGCGTAGGTCTTCGCCTTCAGCGCGGTGATCGTGCCGTCGCGCTTCGCCCCGACCTCGAGGTAGGTGACGTGGTCGCGACCGTGCGTGGTCGCCATGTAGTTCTCGCGCCGCGTCTCCATCCACTTGACCGGCCGCCCGACCTTCTCGGCGAGGGCGGCCATGAGCACGTACTCGTGGTAGAGGAAGATCTTCGTGCCGAAGCCGCCGCCGACGTGGAGCGCGATGCAGCGCATCTTCGTCTCGGGGATCCCGAACACGAACGCCGTCATCAGCAGCCGCATGACGTGCGGGTCCTGCGAGGTCATCCAGACCGTGTACTGGCCGGTGGCCGGCGTCGTAGGTGGCGGCCGCGCCGCGTGCCTCCATCGGGTTCGGGATCAGGCGCTGGTTGACGAGCCGCTCCTTGACGACGACGTCGGCCTCGGCCAGCGCCTTGTCGGTCCCGTCCGCGTCGCCGCACGGACCAGTCCATGACGATGTTGCCCGGCGCGTTCTCGTGCAGCTGGGGCGCGCCCTCGGCCGCCGCCTCCTCGACGTCGACGACGACGTCGAGCGGCTCGTAGTCGACCTCGATCAGCCCGAGCGCGTCCTCGGCGGCGTACTTGGTCTCCGCCACGACCGCGGCGACGCCGGCGCCGGTGAACGTGACACGGTCGATCTCCAGCACCCGCGGCGTGTTGACGAAGTTCTCGACGCCGCCGGCCTGCCACGCACACGGGAGGGCGGGGAGGTCCTCGAAGTCCTTGCCGGTGAAGACGGCGACGACGCCTGGAGCAGCGGCCGCCTTCGTCGTGTCGATGCTCGTGATCCGGGCGTGCGCGTACGGGGAGCGCACGATCGCCACGTGCGTCATTCCCGGCAGCTTGAGGTCGTCGAGGTACTTGGCGGCGCCCGTGATCAGGCTCGGGTCCTCGACGCGCTTGACCGGCTCGCCGACGAGCTTGGTGGTCGGAGCGTCTGCGGTCGTCGTCATCGCGCCGCCCCCGCAGCTTCGTGGACGGCTCGAACGATGTTCTCGTAGCCGGTGCACCGGCAGAGGTTCCCTTCGAGCGCGTACCGGATCTCGTCGTCGGTCGGATCCGGGCTCTCCGCGAGCAGATCGACGGTGGCCATGATCATCCCCGGCGTGCAGTAGCCGCACTGGAGCCCGTGCTTCTCCCGGAAGGCCTCCTGCACCGCGTGCAGCGTCCCGTTCGACGCCAGCCCCTCGATGGTCGTGACCGCCGTGCCGTCGGCCTGGACCGCCAGCACGGTGCACGACTTCACCGCCATGCCGTCGAGGTCGATCGTGCACGACCCGCACTGAGACGTGTCGCAGGCGATCTTCGTTCCGGTCAGCCCGACGTGGTCGCGGATGAAGTCCACTAACAGCGTCCGCGCCTCCAAGTCGGCTTCTCGCCGCACACCGTTGACGGTGATCGCAACGTCCATCGGCCCTCCCTAGGTCGTCGGCCGGCATCGAGACGGAAGAAGCGGGCGCGCCTCTTCCGGCGCTGAGGCGACTCTACGCCTCGCCTGCGCAGTTTTCCACGGCCATCCGTCGCCGACCGAGGTTCGCGCGTGAACTACTCGATTCTCGTGTCGACGTAGACAGTCCAGTCGGCGACGTCCTCGATCACGAAGACGCCGTTCTGGATGAACGGGTCCTGCTGCATCAGCTCCCGGACCTCGTCCGCGTTTACGCCCTCCCAGATCGACATCGATCCGAGCCTTCCGGCCCACGTGCCACCCATGACGAAGAGCCCGCGGTCGATCTGAGCGTTGATGAACGCCGCGTGCCCGTCCCAGCCGGGCTGGTCCTCCGGCAGGCCGCTCGTCCAGGTCGGCCCGGGGCCGACGCGCAGAACGACGCGGGGGATTCGCAGCGCCATCTCGGTCGAGTCTAGATCTGGCGCTCCATGACGATCTCGCCGCCGTGGATCTCGCCGGTTTCCGCGAACCCGTTCCGGCGGTAGAACTCGAGCGCCTGCTCGTTCTCGGGCACGACCGACAGGCGGATCGTCGGGCAGCCCGCGCTCGCGGACGAGCTCGACGATCGCGTCGAGCGCGGCTCGTCCGTACCCATTGCCCTGGACGCGGTCGTCGATCATCAGGCGGACGAGGATGTAGCCGCGTTCCGTGCCGGGCTCGGGTATGGAGTCGTCGTCCCCACCGTCGGCGAGCGGGAACAGCAGTGCGAAGCCGACCATCTCGTCATCCGAGTAGACGGCGTACGGCTCGGCGGCCTCGCGCCAGACGTACGCGTCGGCAAGCGACTGGAGATTCGATGCGACGAACTGCTGCTGGTCAGGCGCGACCGAGAGCTCGATGCACTCGCGGTAGTTGCTCGAATCGATAGGGCGGAGCGAGATCACTCACAGGACTTCTAGCGGCCACGGGCGTTGACCCGCGGAGTGGACCTAGTCGCAGGTGGGTTATTGAAGGTTTGCGCAGGCCGACCTAAGATTCTGCGCTGTCCCGGGTATCCCGGACAGCGAACAGGGAGACGACATGCGGAGATTGATGTTCGTCGCGCTCGCTGCTGCGGCGTTCGCACTACCCGCCGCTGCACAGGCGGCAGTGCCCGAGCCCGTCATGACAGGGCTCGACAACCCTCGAGGGCTTGCCTTTGGCCCCGAAGGCGGCCTCTATGTGGCCGAGGCAGGAAGAGGTGGTTCAGGAGTCTGTGTCCCGCTTCCGGACGGACCAGGGACGCGATGCTACGGCGCGACCGGGGCGATTTCCCGTCTTTGGCGGGGTACTCAGGAGCGGATCGCAACCGGACTGCCGTCTCTCGCCGGACAGCCGCTGGGCGATACGGCGGCGGGCCCGCAGCACATCTCGTTCCAGGGCCGGGGCGGGCTCTTCGTGAACATCGGGTTCGGCGGCCATCCCGCCAGCCTCACGACCGGCCCTCTCAGTGGACTCGGGTTCGGCTATCTCATGCACGTTCCGGCTTCGGGACACGCGAAGCGGGTCGTGGACGTTGCGGGTTACGAGCTGTCGGCCAACCCCGACGGCGCGCAAGTCGACAGCAATCCCTTCGGCCTGCTCGCGCTGCCGGGCCACCGCCTGATCACGGACGCCGGCGGTAACTCGCTTCTCGATGTCGCTGCGAACGGTTCGATCTCGACGGTGGCGACGTTCCCGAAGGTCCCCGTCCCGTTCCTGCGCGATGCCGTGCCGACCGACGTGGTCGTCGGTCCCGACGGCGCCTACTACGTGTCGACGCTGACGGGCTTCCCGTTCACCGCGGGAACGGCGAGCGTGTATCGGGTCGTCCCGGGTCAGGCGCCGACGCCGTATGCAACCGGCTTGACCATGGTCACGGATCTTGCGTTCGGCTCTGACGGATCGCTGTACACGCTCCAGCACGCATCGGGGATCCTCGGCGTCCCGTTCCCGTTCGCGGGACCGGGAGCGATCAGGAAGGTGCCGCCGGGCGGCGGTGCATCCTCGACGCTCGTGGCCGGTGGTCTGCCGCGCGCGACGGGCCTGATCGTGGGATCCGAAGGCGCGCTCTACGTCGCCGTCAACGGAGCCTCTTCGGGCAACGGGGCGGTCTGGCGGATCGTGCCGTAGCTCGAACCAGCGAGCGCCGCGCATCAGCGCGGCGCTCGTGTCCTCACGGACCTAGGACGAGGCGAGCATCGAGCGCGACTCCGCGCGGGCCTCGCGCCACCACACGAGCTCGTACGCGTGCAACGCCAGCCAGACGGCGGTGACGAGCGCCAGGGCGGCGAGCGCCGGGACCGCGGTCGCGAGCGGGAGGACGAGTAGGAGCACGAGCGCGGCCACGAAGCGGCCGCGGCTCAACGACTGAACCGGCGGACGATCCGCACTCGGATCGCCGAGTACGTGAGCAGGTAGAGCGCGCTCCCGCCGCAGAGCGCGAAGGCCGCGACGGAGTCGAGCTCCTCGCCGACGTGGCCGACGATGGTCTTCATCGCGAACGCGAAGAGCACGATGCCGACGATCAGCGGGAAGTGCCCGTACGCGTACACGTCGCGGGCGAGCGCCACGCGCTCCGCGCCCTCGCGGTCGTGGAGCATCTGCTCGCCGCGGATCGAGAAGAAGTCGAAGTAGGCGAGCCAGAACGAGGTGGCGACGAGGAGCCCGAGGATCGCGGCCGCGACCTCGCCCGGCCCGATGCCGATCCCCGTCGCGCCGATCCCGATCGAGATGAACGCCTCGCCGAGCGCGATGATCAGCACGAGGCCGTAGCGCTCCGCGAGGTGCGACGGGTGCAGTCGCCAGCCCGTCGACCCGCTCAGCACGGCGCCGACGTAGGTGCACGCGAGCGCGGCGACCCAGAGCCAGGTGCGTGCGCCGTCCGTGAAGCCCGCGACGAGGATCAGGATCGCGCCGAGCAGCGTCCACGGCGCCAGCCGGAGCACGGCGCGCGAGCAGGTCGCGGTTCCCGCGGCCGGCGAGGGCGTAGAGCGCGATGTGCATCGCGCAGACGACGAGGAAGGCGGCGCCGAAGAGCACGCCGTCGTCGTCGAACACGCCCGGCACCACGAGCGCCGCGACGAACATCGCGATCAGCGCGACGAGCAGCGCGGCGCCGACGACCTCCTCCTCGGGGTCGACGGTGTTCGTCAGCCAGGCGTAGGCCGTCCACGCCCACCAGAGCGCGGCCAGCACGAGCACGCCGCGGCCGATCCCGGCGAACGTCGGGTCGTCGGAGAGCAGCGTCGCGACCTGCGTGAACGCGAACACGAAGACGAGGTCGAAGAAGAGCTCGCGCGGCGTGACGCGGTGCTCGTGCTCGACTGCCGTCGCGGCCATCCGCCGCGACCTTACCCAGCTTCTCTCCGAGGACGCCGGAGGGGTCTAGAGTCATGCAAAGTCCCGACAAGGAGGTAGTGATGCCGCTCGCACGAGTCGTGTCCTTCGATGGCGTGAGTAGCGACCGAATGGCGGAGATGCAGCGCGAGATGGAGGGGAGCGAGCGCCCGGACGACGTGCCGGCCAAGGAGATCATCGTTCTCCACGATCCGGAAGCCGAGAAGTCGCTCGTGGTCGTCTTCTTCGAGACCGACGACGACTATCAGCGCGGCGACGCGGCCCTGAGTGCGATCCCGGCCGGCGACACGCCCGGTCAGCGCACGTCCGTCGCGAAGTACCAGGTCGCGTTCCGCATGACGGAGTAGCTGCGCCGTCGGCCGATCGGCCGTGAGGGACGAAAATGTGCGCGTGAGCGTGGTCGACGAGCTGCAGCGTGGTCGCGAGGCGTATGCGAACCGGGCCTGGCTCGATGCCTATGAGGCCCTCTCACGCGCCGATGCGGAATCGCCGCTCGAAGCAGCAGACGTCGAGCTGCTCGCTACCTCAGCGGCGCTCGTTGGCGAGCGCGACGCCCACCACTCGCTGCTCGAGCGCCTCCACAAGCTCCGGCTCGACGCGGGCGAGACGGAGCTGGCTGCCAAGGCAGCGGTCCTCCTCGGGCTGAACCTCGCGATCGCCGGCGAGATGGGGCCTGCGATGGGGTGGTTTGGGAGAGCCGAGCGTTTGGCGGGCCAGGCTGGGGAGGATTCGGTCGTTCCGGGCTATCTGCTGCTGCCGGTCGCCGTCCAGCGCTTGTCGTCCGGCGACGCAGAGGGAGCGCACCGCGCCGCTTCCGAGGCGGCGGAGATCGCCCAGCGGTTCGGCGACCACGATCTCTTTGCGACGGTGTCGTATCCCGCGGGCGCGGCGTTGATCAAGCTGGGTCGGGTGGACGAGGGGCTCCAAGTCCTCGACGAGGCCATGGTCGCCGTCACTTCCGGAGAGGTCTCGCCGTTCTTCGCAGGTGTCGTCTACTGCGGCGTGATCGCGTCCTGCGAGGAGGCGTTCGAACCTCGCCGCGCGCAGGAGTGGACCGAGGCGCTCACGCGCTGGTGTGAAGCGCAGCCGCAGCTGGTCTCGTTCACCGGCCGCTGTCTCGCTCACCGCGCGGGGATCAAGCAGCTGCATGGGGCGTGGTCGGACGCGCTCGAGGAAGCGGTTCTCGCGCGTGAGCGATGCGAGCAGGCGATGAACCGGCCCGCAACGGGGCAGGCGTACTACCAGCAGGCCGAGCTTCACCGCCTTCGTGGCGACTACGCGGCGGCCGAAGGCGCGTACCGCGATGCGAGCCGCTACGGCCGTGAGCCGCAGCCGGGCCTGGCGCTCCTGCGGGTGGCACAAGGGGACGCGGAGGCCGCCGCCGGCGCGCTCCGCCGCGCGCTCGCCGAGACCGCCGAGCCCCTGCAGCGGGCGGTTCTCCTTCCCGCGTACGTCGAGGTCGCCCTGGCGCAGGACCAGGTCGACGACGCCGCTTCGGCGAGTGCAGAGCTCGACGAGATCGACGCGCACTACGGGCGCCCGATGCTCCGCGCGATCGCGGCGCAGGTTCGCGGGTCGGTCGAGCTTGCCCGCGGAGATCCGCAGGCTGCGCTGCGCTCGCTCCGCACTGCGTGGCAGGTGTGGGAGGAGCTCGACGCGCCGTACGAGGGCGCACGCGTTCGGCTCCTCGTCGGCCTCGCCTGCAGGGCGCTGGGAGACGAGGACGGAGCTGCGCTCGAGCTCGAGGCCGCCCGGGCGGCTTTCGACGCGGTCGGCGCCGAGCCCGACGTCAGGCGCGTCGATTCCCTGTCCGGTCGCGCCGAGAAGACTGGGGGTCACGGCCTGAGCGCGCGCGAGCTCGAGGTGCTCCGACTCGTCGCGTCAGGTCGAGACGAACCGCGCGATCGCCGCCGAGCTCGTCGTGAGCGAGCACACGGTCGCCCGCCACGTCCAGAACATCTTCGGGAAGCTCGGCGTCTCGTCGCGCACCGCGGCGACAGCATTCGCCTTCGAGCACGACCTCGTCTAGTCAGAACCAACCACGTGGTCGAGCCGCGAAGTTGGCGGATCCGGGCGATGTCGTGAGACGGATGCGGCCCTACCGTCGCTCTCAGAACGTCGAGCGAAGGAGGAACCGTGAACACAGACGCCTACGAGACGATCGTGATCGGCGGCGGCCAGGCGGGCCTGAGCGTCGGCTACCACCTCGCCAAGCGGAACAGAAAGTTCGTCATCCTCGACGAGAACGAGCGTGTCGGCGACGCGTGGCGCAACCGCTGGGACTCGCTTCGCCTCTTCACGCCGGCCCGCTTCAACGGGCTACCCGGGATGCCGTTCGAGGCGCCGAAGTGGTCGTTCCCGACGAAGGACGAGATGGCCGCCTACCTCGAGGCCTATGCGGAACGCTTCGCGTTGCCGGTGCAAGCCGGGACGCGCGTCGAGCAGGTCGCGCAGGAGGACGGCCGGTTCGTCGTGTCGACGGGCGACGAGCGGCTCGAGGCGCGAAATGTCGTCGTCGCGACCGGCGCTCTACGCGTACCGAAGCTTCCTCCGTTCGCCGCGCGAGCTCGACCCGCGGATCGTCCAGCTGCACTCCGCCGAGTACCGCAACCCCTCGCAGCTGCAGGACGGCGCGGTGCTCGTGGTCGGGGTGGGGAACTCCGGCGCCGAGATCGCCTACGAGCTTGCCGAGACCCATCGGTGCCTGCTGGCCGGAGCGGCCAAAGGTGAGATCCCGGTGCCGCACGGCAGCCGTCGAAGTCGTGTGATCTTTCGCGCGATCCGCTTCTTCGGCCACCACGTCCTCAGAACGGACACGCGCATCGGCCGCAGGGTCGGCCCAAAGATCGCGGCGAGCGGCCCACCGCTGATCCGCCGCAAGGAGGCCGACTTCTCTGCGGTCGGCATCGAGCGCGTCGGGCGCGTGGCGGGGGTGCAGGACGGGCGGCCGCTGCTCGAGGACGGTCGCGTCCTGGAGGTCGCGAACGTCGTCTGGAGCACGGGCTTTCGCACGGACTTCAGCTGGATCGACCTCCCGGCCTTCGACGGCGACGGTCGGCCGCTCCACGAGCGTGGCGTGGTCGACGCGGTACCCGGCCTGTACTTCGCCGGGCTGATCTTCCAGTACTCGCTGACGTCGGACGTGCTTCCGAACGGCGGGCGGGACGCCGACTACGTCGCGCGGCACATCGCGACGCGAGCGGCGAAGGACGTCGCGAGCACGACGCAGGCTCTCGCCATTCCGGAAGGGGCGTGAGACGATCGTCACCAGTGACGTGGACCGAGTTCACCACGCACGACGACGGGCCGCTGATCGCCGGCCTGCGCGCCGGCAGTGGGCCGCCGGTTCTCCTGCTGCACGGCGGGCCAGGGATGGGCTTCGACTACCTGCGCGATCTCGCCGACGAGCTCGCGGAGGAGAACGACGTCGCGTGGTACCAGCAGCGAGGACAGGAGCCGTCGGCGGTGGAAGGGCCCTACACGGTGGCGGCGGATGTCGAAGATGCCCGCCGCGTCCTCGACGCGCTCGGTTGGGAGAAGGCGTACGTCGTCGGCCATTCGTGGGGCGGGCACCTCGCCCTTCACGTCGCGGAGGCGATGCCGGAGCGGCTCCTCGGCGTGCTTGCGGTCGACGCTCTCGGCTCGGTCGGCGACGGACGCTGGCCGGAGTTCGACGAGGAGATCTTCCGCCGGACGCCGGAGTCGACGCGCGCGCGGGCGCGCGAGATCGACGAGCTCTCGATGGCCGGCGAGGCCGACGACGAGCTGGCGCTCGAGGGGATGCGCCTCGTGTGGCCCGCCTACTTCGCCGATCCGGAACGCGCACCGCCGATGCCCGAGCTGCGAATTTCGAACGAGCGCTCAGGCGCGATGGTGCCGTCGATCCAGGCCGAGCTGCCGGCGCTCGAGGCGGGGCTGCCGGAGATTCGCGTCCCCGTCGGCTTCGTCCACGGCTCACTGAGCCCGATGCCGCTCGCCGCCTCGACGGACGGGGCGGACCGGATCCCGGGCGCCTGGGTCGAGGTCGTCGAGGGCGCCGGGCATTTCATCTGGGTCGAGGCGCCCGGCGCCGTTCGCGCGGCGCTTCGACGCCTCACCGCGAACTAGCGGCGCGCGTTAGCGTTGCGCCGTGCGCGAGCTACGGGCTGGACTCTGGCACTGGCAGGCGCCGCACCCGGGCTGGCAGCCGAGCGAGCCGTGGGATCAGAACGTCTCCTCCTACGCAATCGACGACGGCGAGCGCCTGCTGCTCTTCGACCCGATCGCCCCGCCGAGCGAGATCGAGACGCTCGCGGCCGAGCGCGAGACGGCGGTCGTGCTGACCGCGCCGTGGCACGAGCGCGACGCGCAGGGTCTGGTCGAGCGGCTCGGCGTACCCGTCTACACGCCGCTGCCCGATACCGCGGAAGACCTCATGCGGACGTACGGCATCACCGCCGAGCAGGCGGGCGACGGCAGCCCCGACGTCGTCTGGCTCCTCAAGGAGGGGATCGGCGAGGCGCACCCGTACGCGGCGGGCGACCGACTGGACGTCGGTGTCGAGGCGTTTCCCGGACAGAAGCGGAACGACCTGGTGCTCTGGATCGAGAGCCATCGCGCGGTCATCGCCGGCGACACGCTCGTCGACTTCGGCAGTGGGCTCGAGATCAATCCCCGGTGGCTGCCTCCGGACATGACGCGCGAGCAGGTCGTCGAAGGGTTGCGTCCGCTGCTCGAGCTGCCTGTCGAGCACGTGCTTCCGGCGCACGGAGCGCCGACGGACCGTGCCGCGCTCGAGCGCGCGCTCTCGTGAGCGCGGCGTCAGCGCCGCTCGACGCTGCCATCATCGAGCGCGTCCGCGCCAGCTTCGCCCGCCAGGGTGCGATGGCGACTCTCGGCGCCGAGCTCGCCGACGTCGCCAGCGGTCGCGTCGCAATCGCGGTGCCGATCGAGCCGCGCCTCTCCCAGCAGGATGGCTTCCTCCACGCGGGGGTCGTCGTCGCTGCGCTCGACAGCGCCTGCGGCTACGCGGCGCTGACCCTGATGCCGGACGACGCGGAGGTGCTGACCGTCGAGCTCAAGGTCAATCTGCTGGCGCCGGCGAGCGGCGACAGACTCGTCGCGGAGGGCGAGGTCGTCCGCGCCGGGGGCACGCTGACCGTCTGCCGCGGCGACGCGCACGCCGAGCAGGGCGCCGACCGCGTGCACGTGGCGACGATGCTGGCGACCATGGTGCGTCGGCGCGCCGGCTGAGCGAGAGCTCTGCTCGCCCGGGATTCCTGCAGGCCAGTGTCGTGCCGGAGTCCCGCAAAGCCGGCCTCGGTAACGCGCTCGTCGAGCGCTGCGAAGCCCACCTAGGCGCCCTTGGCGTCGCGACGGCGCGGACATCCACCACTCCCGAGGAGGCGTCGCGGAGCTTCGCCACCGCACATGGGTTCCGGCACACGCACACGATTAGGATCTCCGGCGTCGACCCGCGCACGATCGAGCCGGCGAGCGCGCCGCCGGGTGTCGAGCTACGCCCGCTCGTCGACTCGACCCACGAAAGGTGTTCGAGCGTCGACTCGGAGGCGATGCTGGACATTCCCGGCGAGGTTGGGATGGACGATGTCTCGTTCGAGCAGTGGCTCGAGGACTACTGGCGGCATCCGGACACGGACCTCGAGGCGAGCGTTGCGGCCGTAGTCGAGGACAGGCCAGTCGCCTTCTCGCACCTTCGCGTCGCCCCTGGCGGCTACGCGATCAACGACATGACCGGGACGCTGCGGGACTACCGCGGTCGCGGCCTCGCTCTGCTCGCCAAGCGCGCGACCCTCGTGAACGCTGCGCGGCGTGGGGTCGAGTTCGTCGCCACGGACAACGACGAGACGAACGGACGATGCTCAGGCTCAACGAGAAGCTCGGCGACCGGCCGGCCGGCAGCACGCTCAGGTGGTCGTGGCCTTCAGCGAGGTCGGGCTGAGCTCAGTCGAAGGCGAACAGCGGCGGGAGGACGACCACGACCGCGGCGGCCCAGAGGGCGAAGACGGGCAGGTAGGTGGTCTGCCAGCGCTCGAGCCGGTGGAGCCGTGCTGCGTCCGGTGAGGAACCGGGCGGAGAGCCAGGCGGCCCCGGCCAGGTTCACGAGGAGGACGAGGTTGAGGCCGAGCGCTGCCGTTCGGTTCGGGGTGAACCCGAGGTCGCCGATCCGGGCGACCATCGCGCCGAGCACCATCACGTCGAGGACGAGGGCGCTGACGACGGCGACCAGCTGGATGCGGTCCATCCAGCCCGGCGACGGCGACGGGTCGCGCGCGGACATCCCGTACAGGACGAGCCCGAGGACGACCACCAGCAGGGCGTCGAAGACGCCGAGGAGCTCGCGGTCGAACGCGTCGCCGAGCCCGGTCACGGCGTAGACGACGGCGGCGACGGCCAGCATCACCGCGAACAGCGGCGTGAAGAGCATCGTGAGCACCGGCGCCATGTTCTCCACGACCCGCTGCTTCGACTCGACGAGCCAGGCGGCCACGATCACGGCACCCGCCGCTCCCGACGGCAGCACCCACTCGACGACCCGCTCGACGTCGACGCCCGTCGGGCTCGAGGATCGCCGCGGTCAGCCCCATGAGCACGCCGCCGCCGAGCGCGATCAGCACGTAGTAGATGAACCACTCGCCCGTGAAGCGGACGAAGTCCATGCGCCGCTCGTGCGATCGGAGCGTGCCGCCCATGTACGGGTAGGCGACCACGAACCACAGCACGACGGGCAGGTGGAGCGCGACGAGCACCTCGGTCGACGAGTCCGCGTCCCACGGGTAGAGGTTGACCACGAGCGCGGCGAGCACGAACGGCGCCGCCGTCAGCGCCCATGCCGCGGGCGTCGAGCTGCCGCCGGCGGGCGAAGTAGCCGGCGAGGAACGGCAGCACGAACAGGCTCGAGGTTCCGCGAAGAACCAGCTCGGCTCCTCGTCGGGGAAGTCCGGCGACGAGGCGTGCGACCTGGATCGCGACGGCCGCGGCGACGGCGAAGACGAGCGCCTCGAGCCACCCGCTGGCCGCGCGCGCCGGCTCGTCGTCGCCGCTGAGGACGAGCTGCTTCCAGAGCCGGCCGCTGTGCTCGCGCGCGAACTCCCGGGACAGGTCGTCGAGGTCGCCCATCCGCTTCACGGCGACGAGGAACGCCTCGTCGTCCGCGAGACCGGCCGCGTTCAGCTCGGCGATCTGGTCGCGAAGATGATCCTCCAGCTCGTCGACGTCGCGGCCGTTGACGCCCGGGGCGCTCGCGACGAAGGCCCGCCACTCCGCGATCTGCGACTCCACGCTCTCCATGGCTCAGGCCTCCCCGAGCGCCGGCAGCAGCACGCCGGCCCGGCCAGACGTCACTCAGCGCCCGGGTGACGGTCACCCACTGCCGTTGCTGCTCCGCGAGTGCCGCTCCGCCCGTCGTCGGTGATCGCGTAGTACTTGCGGCGCCGCCCTTCCGGCGGCGTTCGCCACTCCGTCGTCACGTACCCGAGCCGATCGAGGCGATGGAGCAGCGGGTAGAGCATCCCGTCGGTCCACTCGAGCTCGCCCGTCGGAGAGCTCGCGCACCCGCTTGAGGATGGCGTAGCCGTAGCTCTCGCCCTCGGCCAGGATCGCGAGCACGAGCGGCGTCGCCGACGCCGCGACGAGGTCCTTGTCGATCTGCATGGCGCCTCCACGGCTCGAAGTGCTATGCATAGAAGCACAAGGTAATCGAGAACCGCAAGCGCCTGGGAGAGCGACGTCGGCCTCGTCCGAGCTCACCAGAACAAGTGAGGCCCCGCATGAGCGAGGCCTCAGACGCTCCCGTTAGTCGTCGTCCTCAGCTGCAGCCGGTGTTCGTGCCGCAGTCTCGGCACGTGTAGCAGCTGCCCGTGCGGATCATGCTGCCGCCGCACCTCGCGCACTCGACTGCGTCGTCGTGCGCGTTGAACAGCGCCGTCTGGCCCGGGACCGGCGCCTCGGCCGGCGCTGGCGCCGCGGCCGTCGCGCCGCCGTTGGCATAGCCCGCCGCCAGCCGGGCTCGCACCTCGGTCGAGAGGATCCCGATCTCCTCCTGCTGGTCGACGGTCAGGAACTTCTTGCCGAACCAGCGGAAGATGTAGTCGACGATCGACTTCGCGATGCGGATGTCCTCGTCGTTCGTCATCCCGCTCGGCTCGAAGCGCATGTGGCTGAGCTTCGAGACGTAGACCTCCGGCGGGACGCCGTACTGGAGGCCCATCGAGACCGCGATCATCAGCGAGTTCATCAGGCCCTGGAGCGTCGTCCCGTCCTTCGCGATGTCCACGAAGATGTCGCCGGGCGTGCCGTCCTCGTACAGGCCGACGTGGATGTAGCCCTCGTAGTCGCCGACCTGGAACTTGCGGCCGACCTCGGTGCGGTCGAGCGGCAGGCGCCGGCGCTGCGGCTTGCCCGCGACCAGCGCGGCCGGGTGAGCGCCGGCGAGCGGCGTCGCCGCCGACGCGTCCGACTTGCCGGAGAGCGGCTGCGCGACCTTGCAGTTGTCGCGGTAGATCGCGATCGCCTTGACGCCGAGCTGCCACGAGTCGCTGAAGAGCCCGGCGACCTCGTCGACCGTCGCCTCCTCCGGCAGGTTCACGGTCTTCGAGATCGCGCCCGAGATGAACGGCTGCGTCGCGCCCATCATCTTCACGTGGCCCATGTAGTGGATCGCGCGGTCGCCGATCGCGCAGTCGAAGACCGGGTAGTGCTCGGTCTTGATGTACGGCGCGCCGACGACCGTGTTCCGGTCGTCCACGAACGCCTCGATCTCGGCAGACCTCGGTCGGCGCGTAGCCGAGCTTCTCGAGCGCCATCGGGACCGTCTTGTTGACGATCGTGATCTCGCCGCCGCCGACGAGCTTCTTCGACTTCACGAGTGAGAAGTCGGGCTCGACGCCCGTCGTGTCGCAATCCATCATGAAGCTGATCGTCCCGGTCGGCGCGAGCACGGTCGCCTGCGCGTTCCGGTAGCCGTTCACCTCGCCGAGGTCGAGCGCCTCGTCCCAGGCGCGCCGGCAGGCGGCCGAGCATCTCGTCCGGGACGGAGTCGGTGTGCTCGATGTTCCCGACCGCCGCCCGGTGCTTGGCGATCACGCCGATCATCGCTGCCGCGTTCTTCTGGTAGCCGGCGAACGGGCCCATGCGCTTCGCGATCTCGGCCGACTTGCGGTAGGCGCGGCCGGTCATCAGCGCCGTGATCGCGGCTGCGTACGCGCGGCCGTCGTCGGAGTCGTAGGCGAGCCCGCGCGCCATCAGCAGCGCGCCGAGGTTCGCGTAGCCGAGGCCGAGCTGCCGGTAGGCCTGGGCGTTCGCGCCGATCTCGTCCGTCGGGTACGAGGAGTAGCCGACGAGGATCTCCTGCGCGAGGAACATGACGTCGACCGCGTGCTCGAACGCCTCGACGTCGAGCTCGCCGTCGTCGCGGCGGAACTTCAGGAGGTTCAGCGAGGCGAGGTTGCACGCCGAGTCGTCGATCGACATGTACTCGGAGCACGGGTTCGACGCGTTGATCCGGCCCGTGTTCGGCAGCGTGTGCCAGCTGTTGATCGTCGTGTCGTACTGGACGCCCGGGTCGGCGCAGCGCCAGGCCGCCTCGGCCATGTCGCGGATGAGCTTGCGCGCGGGAACCGTCTCCAGGACGGCGCCGTCGGTGCGGGCCGTGAGGTTCCAGTCGGCGTCGGCCTCGACGGCCTCCATGAAGGCGTCCGTGACACGGACCGAGTTGTTGGCGTTCTGGTACTGGATCGAGCTCCAGTCGGACGAGTCGAGCGACATGTCGTAGCCGGCCGCCTCGAGCACGCGCGCCTTCTCCTCCTCGCGCGCCTTGCACCAGATGAACTCCTCGATGTCCGGGTGGTCGATGTCGAGGACGACCATCTTCGCGGCGCGCCGCGTCTTGCCACCGGACTTGATCGTCCCGGCGGAGGCGTCGGCGCCGCGCATGAAGCTCACCGGCCCGGAGGCGTAGCCGCCCTTCGAGAGCTGCTCCTTCGACGAGCGCAGGCCGCTCAGGTTCACGCCCGAGCCGGAGCCGCCGCGGAAGATGACGCCCTCGCGGCGGATCCAGTCGAGGATCGAGTCCATCGTGTCGTCGATCGAGAGGATGAAGCAGGCGGAGCACTGCGGCTTCTCCTCGAAGCCGACGTTGAACCAGACCGGGGAGTTGAAGGCGGCGAGCTGGTTGACGAGGATCGCCTTGAGCTCGTCCTCGAAGGTCAGCGCCTCGTCTTCGTCGGCGAAGTAGCCGCCGTCGCGGCCCCAGCGGCCGATCGTGTCGACGACGCGGCCGATCATCTGCTTGACGCTCGTCTCGCGCTCGGGCGAGCCGAGGCGGCCGCGGAAGTACTTCTGGGCGACGATGTTCGTCGCCGTCTGCGACCAGAACTTCGGGAACTCGACGTCCTTCTGCTCGAACGCCGGCTTGTCCTTGCCGGGGATGAACGCGTCGCGGATCTCCCACTCGATCTCCTCGAACGGGTCGCGCCCGGGGATCGTGAAGTGGCGTCGGACGCCGAGACTCGACTCTTCGTCGACGACGGAATTTTCGGTCTGGAGCTTCTCGGCGGACGCCATGCTGTGACCTCCCGGGTCAGTCTGTACAGCTTAGATTCGGACGCCTTCGTGGCGGCGGGCGCCGGCGAGGCGGACCAGCCAATTTAGGAGGCGGATCGGACGGACTACGGGTCGATCCGGCGGGCCTGGAGCTTGCGGGCTCCGAGGCCGACTCCGCCGGCAGTGATCAGGGCGCTGGCGAGGCCGAGCAGGATCAGGAGCGGAATCGGGAAGGAGTCGGCGTTGTTGCCGTTCGTGCGGAGCGCCCAGCCGACCGGCGTCTCGTCCTTGGCCCCGGTCTTGGGCTCGCGGCTCCTGCACGGGCTGGGTCTCCTCTGGAGCCCGAGCCGGACGAGCCGGCAGCTGCCGACCGCTCCGCCGCCGGTGCTCTGGAGGCTACGCCCGGCGGCGACGCGCGCGGCCTTGGCCTGCTTCCTCGAAGTCGCTGTAGGCGCGGATGTCCTCGGGACCTTGGCGAGCGCCTCCTCGATGCAGCGCGCCGAGTAGGCTGCCGTCGATCGATCCGATCCTGCGACCAGTCGTCCACGACCTGCTTCCAGCACGGCTTGGCGGCGGAGGCGGGTGAGGCCGACGGCGAGCAGAGCTGCGCCACAAACGAGCAGGGTCGAAAAGAACGCTGTGGCGCGGGCCATCAGGTGCAGTTTCCCCTCAGCGAGTGAACCCAACCTCAAGTGCGTGTAAACCCTTTGTTAGGTAGGACGGAGGACTCGCGCGGCTGTTAGCTTCGGCGCCGATGCCACCGGGCCTCCCACGCGCCACCGGGGTGCTGTTCGGTAGCGCAGTGGCCCTGACGGGACTCGCCGTGTTCTTCGGCGACGGATCGGCCTACGACCCGCTTGCCTGGGTCGGCGCGCTCGCCGTCCTCGGCCGCCGGCGCGGCGCTTGCCGCTGCGCTTCTGGGCCGGCTGGCGCTGCCCGGTCTCGACGGCGCCGGGGTCGCGTTCGTCGCGCTCCTCGCGGGGTTCGTCGTCTGGAACGGGCTCTCGATCTTGTGGTCGCTGGCGCCCGACCGTTCGTGGGAGTACTTCAACCGAGGGGTCGTCTACCTGGCATTCGTCGCTCTCGGCCTGCTCGTGGGAGCGACTGTTCCTCGCGCAACTCGCGTGGTGGCTCTCGGGCTCCTGGGTCTGTTCGGGGCAGCCCTGGTCTGGGCGCTCGCCGGCAAGGTGGTCCCGAACCTCTACCCGGACGGCGAGCGGATCGCCCGGCTGCGCGCGCCGCTCGAGCTACTGGAACGCGCTCGCGCTGCTCGCTGCCATGACGATGCTGCTCGGCCTCTGGGCCGCGGTGCGGCGGGAGCACGACCGCTGGCTCCGAGTCGGCGCAGTCGTCATCGTGTTCGCGGCGGTCTTCGCGCTGCTTCTGACCTACTCCCGCGGTGGCGCGGTCGTCGCGCTGCTCGCCGTGGGTGCGCTCATGCTCCTTTCCAGTGCGCGTGAGAAAGTCATCGCCGTCCTGCTCGTCTGTGTGCCGCCGGCCGCTGCGCTCGGGGCCTGGGCGTTCACCCAGCCGGGGATCGTCGACGACGGCCAGTCGTACTCCAGCCGTCTCTCCGACGGGCTGCAACTCGGCGCGGGCCTCCTGATCGTCGGAGCCGCCGTCGGAACGCTCGCCTTCTTCGGGCTGAAGCACGAGGAACGGTGGCGGCCGCGACTGCTCCGGGTCTCCGGGCGGCGCCTCGCGGCTTTTTCGGCGGTCGTGCTGCTCCTGGGCGTGCTCGTCTTCAGCGGCGGGAACCCGGTTCGCTGGGGTCGCGACGGTTACCGGGAGTTCACCAACCCCACGAGCCAGGCGAGCACCGGGCCCAACCGCCTCGGAAACTTCAACTCCAACAGCCGTTGGACGTGGTGGGAGGAGGCCTGGGAGCTCTGGCGCGCGGATCCGGTCGCGGGCAAGGGAGCGGCGTCGTTCTCGGTGGCCCGACGACCGATTCGCCGGAACACGACGGTCGCGACCGAGCCTCACAATCTTGCGCTCCAGTTCCTGGCCGAGACGGGGCTCGTCGGGTTCCTGCTCGTCGTCGGCGCAGGGACCGCCGCCACGGTCGGGGGCGTTCGCTGCGTCCGGCGGCTCGATGGGGCTGAGGCCGCTGCAGCGTTGGCGCTCGGAGTCGTCGGCATCGCGTATCTCGCTCATGCGCTGATCGACTACGACTGGGACTTTGTCGGGGTGACCGCGCCGCTCTTCCTCGTGCTCGGCGTGCTGCTCGCTGCAGGACGGCCGCGGCTGGAGGGCGGTGTCCGGCGGCCGGTGCTCCTGGTCGGTGTCGTCCTCGGGAGCCTGACCATGGTCGCTTCGCTCGGCGCACCCTGGCTTGCCCGCCGGGAGATCTCAAGCGCCTATGCGGCGATCGAGCGCGGCGAGGCTGTCGAGGCCGTCGAGCATGGGCGGCAGGCGAGGTCGTACAACCCGCTCTCCGTCGAGCCACTCTTTGCAGAGGCGGCCGGAGAGGAGACGCGAAACAACGATGGCGCTGCCCTCGCCCGGTACATCGAGGCGGTCGAGCTGCAACCCCTGAACCCGCGTACCTGGTACGAGCTCGGCCGCTTCGAGCTGGCGATCGAGCTGCGAGACGCCGCGATCCGGCACCTCGGGCGTTCGGCTCAGCTCGACCCGCTGGGACCAGCGCCCCTCGTCCTCGAGCGGATCTTCCAGCAGCAGTGAGGCGGTCGCGGCTGAACGGCGACCTGGGTTACGTCGTCCTCGCGGGGACCGTATCGCTCGTCGGCGCGATCTTCGTGCTGAAGCTCTGGCGCGCAGACCTCGGTGTGCCGTTCGAGTACTACGGCGACGTGAACCTCCAGCACCTCCTCGTCAGGAGCGTGCTCGACCAGCCGGCTGGTACTTCGAGAACTCCTCACTCGGTGCTCCGGGGACCCTCGAGCTCTACGACTACCCGGTGCTGAACGGGGACACGCTCAACGTCCTCCTCGTCTGGATCGTCGGGCTCTTCGGCGCCGGCTCCGCCGACGGCGATGAACCTGCTCTACCTCGCGAGCTTTCCGCTCGTGGGGATCGCGGGGTTCCTTGCGCTACGGCGTCTGGGGGCGGATCCGTGGCCCGCCGTCGTCTGCGCGGTTCTGTACGCGCTGCTTCCGTACCACTTCCTGCGCGGCGAGGGACACCTGTGGCTCGTCCACGTACTACGCGGTCCCGGCCGGGGCCTACCTGGCGGCAGTGGTGCTCTCCGGGGAACGGCTGCGCCTGGCCGCCGTGATCGGCCTCGCGATCCTCGTCGGCGCGGCTTCCGGGTCGTTCTACTACGCCGCGTTCACGGTCGTGCTCGTCGTGCTCGCGGCGGCGCTGCGCTTCTCGGGAACGCGCGATCGGGGCGACCTCGTCGCCGGCGGCGCTGGTTGTCGCGGCGATCCTCGCGGTCGCGCTCGTGCAGCTCGCGCCCACGCTGGTCTACCGCATCGCGCAACGGAACGAACGAGGAGGTCGCGCAGCGGTACACGTTCGAGAGCGAGGTCTACTCGCTGAAGCTGACGCAGCTCGTCCTGCCGCTCGACGCCCATCGCATCGACGCGGTCGCCCGGCTCGAAGAGCGGCTACACGAGACAAGTTCCCGCCGCTCGACGCGAACGCGGCCACGCTGGGAATCGTCGGTACCGCCGGTCTGCGTCTGGCTGCTCGCGGTCGTCCTCGGCGCGCTCGTCGGTCGCCGCGCACCGCGCCGCCACCTCGGCGCTCGCGACCCTCACGCTCGTCGCGTTCCTCCTCGCGACCACGGGCGGGGCCGGGACGCTGCTCGGGGTCGTCTACGCGCAGATCCGCGCCTGGAACAGGCTCTCGATCTTCATCGCGTTCTTCGCGCTCGCTGCCGTCGCGCTCGGGCTGACGCGCTCGGACGCGGCGTGCTGGCCGCCGGTGGCGTTCGCGGCCGTCCTGGCCGCCGTGCTCGCGGTCGGGGTCTTCGACCAGACGAGCCAGGCGTTCGTGCCCGCCGTACGGCCCGATCAAGGGACAGTGGGACCTCGACGCCGCGTTCTTCGCGTCGATCGATCGGAGCTCCCGGCCGGAGCGACGGTCGCGCAGCTGCCCGTACGAGACCTTCCCCGAGCCACCCGCCGGCGCGCCAGGCGATCTACGAGCCCGTCAAGCGCTACCTCCACACGCACGACCTCCACTGGAGCTACGGCGCGATGCGCGGTCGCGACGACTGGGCGGCGGCGAATGCTGACCAGGCCGACGGCCGAGCTCGTGCCCGCTCGCCCGAGCAGGCGGGCTTCGCCGCGATCCTCGTCGACCGGCTCGGCTACGCCGGACGACGGCACGGCGGCCGAGGCCGAGCTACGAACGGCGCTCGGGGCAGAGCCCGAGCGCAGCCCCAACGGGCGCTACCTCTTCTGGAGGCTCTAACGGCAAGTAACAGACTGTTACTAGCTCGAACGCGCTCCCGACCCGTTGGAGAAAGGCGCTAGGCAGGCCATCGAGGGTCAAGTAACAGTCTGTTACTAGACCGACGGCGCTCGGGGAGTAACCGGTTAGGCGCCGACGACGACCGCGACGTGCGCGCCCATCAGGTCGCGCTTCGTCATGCCGTCGAGCGGGCCGACGATCTTGATCCGCAGGTCGCGCGCGAGCCTGAGCGCCTCGCCGCGGTTTCCCGGCCGGTACATGACGACGCTGCGGGTGAAGTCCGTGCGGTTCGCGTTTCCGACGTGGCCGACCGAGTAGCCGCGTGACTCGACCCGCGAGGCCGTCTCGTGCGCGGCGCCGGAGACGCCGTTCCCGTTCAGGACGATCACCGTCGTCTCGGAGCGGTCGAGGCTCGGGACGGAGCTGCCGATCTTCGGCTTCGGCTTCGCCGCGCTCGTCGTGATGCCGAGGCTGCGGTTCTGCGCGGTGTCGCGCATCCGCTCCGACAGCGGCTGGCCGAGGAGCGCCACGCCGAGGATCAGGAGCAGGACGAGCTCGAAGGCGGCGACCGCGGTCGCGACGAGCGTCGCCGTCCGCCAGGGGCGGGCGAGAGCTTCGGGCGGCATGCTCATGGACTGGTTCATCGGCGGACGCTTTGTTCGCCTGGAGCCCCCACTATCCTCCCGGCCATGTTCCTCTCCTTCGAGGGCCTCGACGGGTCCGGCAAGTCGACGCAGGCCGAGCTCCTCGCCGGTTCGCTCGCCAAGGACGGGCACACCGTCGAGACCACTCGCGAGCCGGGAGGGACGCCGCTCGGCGAGCGCGTCCGCGAGCTGCTGCTCGAGGGAGAGGCCATGTCGCCCTGGGCCGAGGCCGCCCTGTTCGCCGCCGCGAGGGCGGAGCTCGTCGACCGCGTGATCGGCCCGAAGCTCGCCGAGGGCGCGTACGTCGTCTCCGACCGGTTCCTCGACTCGTCGCTCGCCTACCAGGGGTTCGCGCGCGGGCTCGGCATCGAGCGCGTCCTGGCGCTGAACCTGGAGCCGATCCGCGGGATCCTCCCGGACATCACCTTCCTGCTCCTGATCGGCGTCGAGGAGGCGCTCAAGCGGTCGGCAGACGCACGGGACCGGATCGAGCGCGAGGGCGAGGCGTTCCTCATGCTCGTCGACAACGGCTACCGGCAGCTCGCCGGGCTCTTCCCGCAGCGAATCGTCGCGATCCAGGCCGACCGTCCCGTGCACGACATCGCGAAGGAGGTCCTTGACCACGTTCGATCACGTGCCGGAGCAGGCTGAGGCGAAAGCGCTCCTCGAGGCGGCGCTGAAGGAAGGCGCGTCGCACGCGTACCTCTTCCACGGGCCGCCCGGAGTCGGGAAGCGCGCGCTTGCGCTCGGCTTCGCCGCGGAGCTGCTCGGGGAGCACGAGCGGGTGGGCCGCCGGTCGCATCCGGATCTCTACGTCCTCGAGCCGCTCGGCGACCAGATCCGGATCGACGCGATCCGCGAGCTCCGCCGCGACCTGCACATGCGGCCCTTCGAGGCCGACCGGCGGGTCTACCTGATCTTCGGCGCGCACCTGATGAACGACGAGGCCGCCGACGCGCTCCTCAAGGATCTCGAGGAGCCGCCGCCCTACGCCGTGATCGTGTTGGTGGCCGACGACGTGGGGCCGCTCTCGGAGACGATCCGATCGCGCTGCCAGCCGGTGCCTTTCCGGCGGCTCTCGCTCCGCGCGATTCGCGCCGTGGTCGAGGAGCGGGCTCCGGGCCTGTCGGAGAACCAGACGGCGGCGATCTCGCGGGTCGCGGCCGGCCGGCTCGACCGGGTCGAGCGGCTCCTGGATCCTCGGGCCGTGGACCGGAGGTCGAAGCTGATCGAGCTCGCGCGGGCCGTGTACCGCGATCCGGACTTCGTCCCCGGCGATGCTTCTGCCGTCCTCATCGAGGCCGCCGCGGAGCGGGCGAAGGAGGCGCGGGCGAAGGCCGAGGAGGATCTCGAGGGCATGGATCTCCCCGACCGGGAGGCCGAGCAGCGGCTGAAGCGCGCCGCGCGGGGCGCCGAGCGCGAGGAGCTCCTGCTCTCGCTCGACGAGCTCGCGGCCTGGTATCGCGACCTGATCGCGGTCGCAGCGGGCGCGGAGCGGACGGCGATCCACATCGACCATCTCACCGAGCTGCAGGAGGATGCGAGCGACGACCGGGCTGTCTCGGCAGAGCTCGCAGCGGAGCTCGTTCGCGACACCTGGCGGTTGCTCGAGGAGCTCCAGCTCCAGGCCCCGCTCGCCTTCGAGGCGCTCTTCGTCCAGCTCCGGCGAGCCTTCGCCGGCTCGCTGGTCGCCGCTTGAGACGCTTCCTTCTCCTTGTCGCAGTCCTCATCGTCTCCGGTTGCGAGCGAGGGAGCGACGAATCAGCCGCACGGCAGGACGCGAAGCTCGAAGCGATGCTTCTCCGGCTAGCCGATCTTCCCGAGGGCTTCGGTTACGTGGACGAGCGAGAGTGCAGCCAGGTCTCCACCACGCTCGGAAGTCCGTCGCCGAAGCTCGACGAGTTCCTGGATGCCGCTCTTCCGGAGCTCTGCTCCGCCAGCTTCCTGCGCCACCGGGACGAGGGGCCCCGCAAGGTGCAGTCGGCGATCTTCCGCTTTCGTACCGAGGGCGACGCGACAAGGGGATGGGAGCTGCGGAAGCAGTTGCTGAGCGCCCGCCAGAGCATCCACCTGACCTACCGAGCGGGACGAAGACGACGACACAGTGCGGTTCGACTCCAGGGGCGTGAACGAGCCGGGCGCCGGGGAAGCGTGGCGCGACGGCAGGCTCGTGGTCGCCGTCTACGAGGAAGGGCTCGGGGGCGACCCCGGGCGGGACTTCGCGCAGGATCTCGCCGAGAAGCAACGAGCGCGGATCGGTTCGTCGTCGGACTAGCGCTCGTTGCCGCGCTTGTAGTTCCCGGTCACACGCGCCATCACGTGCTGCGGGTCGTCCCGCTCGATCTTCGCGAGGAATCGTTCCGCGGCTGCGCCTCGGAGGGTCGTGGCAGCGCGCCCGTAGTGGGTGATGACGACCTGGTCGCCGCGCACGACATATTCGAAGCCCCGGGGAGGTGGCATCGGCCCAGCGTAATGCGAGTGCTCCGAGGCTAAGCTTGCGCCACTGCCGACGTAGCTCAGCTGGTAGAGCACTTCACTCGTAATGAAGGGGTCCGCGGTTCGAATCCGCGCGTCGGCTTTGCAGCAGGGCTTCTCCCGTTGCTGCCCACTCTCGATCGGTCGCCCGATCCGTGACTCCTGCGCGGGCGAGTGAGCGCGGGAGGCCGTCGCGCACGATGGTGCGCGACGGCCTCGATCTACGAGCGGAGCGTCAGCGAATGGCCTGGAGGTCCTGCCTGCTCTCGTCCCAGCGCGCGGTCAGCGCGTAGAGCACGATGATGTTCAGCGCCATCACAGTCAGCGACCAGAGCGGGTACTGGCTGTTGCCGAGGAAGCCGAGCTGGGCGATGAAGTTCAGCGACACGACCACGATCGCAAACCAGCGCGCCCACCCCTGCCCGCCTACGAGCGCGAGGCCTGCGAGAGCGAGCAGCACGCCCCAGAACAGCATGATCCAGCCCCAGGCCGTCAGGTCGACGGCGAGGAAGCCCGACGCAGTCACAACGAAGTACTCGTCTTCGAACAGAGCGATGAGGCCCTGAAAGAAGTCGATCGAGCCGACGATCACAAGCAGGGTGCCGGCGAAGCCGATCCAACCTGCCATGCTTCTGGAGTTCATCCGTTTCCTCCCAGTGGGAACGTCAGGGGCAGCGTCGCGAAGCGATCTCACGCCGCCTTCGAATCCGTGAGACACCGGATTCGCGATAACAGTCGCACTCCCTGCGGACGTGGTCGATCAGCCGTCGTCACGCAGGCGCTACTCGGTGCGATCTGCCTCCGTGTAGCAGGCAGCGCTGAGCTTGGCGACGCCCTGACTCAGGACTCCCTGGTACCGGAGGTCGGCCGCGCGGAAGTCCCGCGTGAGCCGCGCCGGCGCGGTCCCGCTCTTGGCGTAGGCGTTCCAGTCCTTGCGAATTTGCTGCAGCGCCTTGTCGACCTTCCCGACGGCGGCTGAGAAGCGCTTGATCTGAGCGTCGCAGGCGGTGCGGTAGTCACCGTTCAACTCGCTGACTGCCCCACGAAGGTTCGCGTTTGCCACGATCAGCGCCTTGTTCCTCCGAAGGTGACACTGAACCGCCTTGCGGGGGGTGGCTCCCGCAGCGTAGAGGCGGCTCGCTTCCTTGTTACAGGCGTCGTTTCCCTGCTGGTACGTCTTCCACGCCGTGTCGTACTGCTTGAGCGGCGGATTCATCGTCGTGCTTTCCGACGCGTGGAAGTACCCCGCCCGCGGGTCTTGCGTCTCTCCGGCCGTCTCGGTGTCGGCCTGGGTCGAGCCGCTTCCGCCACACCCTGCAAGGGCAAGCGAGCAGAGCGTGAGAATGACCGGCCGCGAGGTCAACACCGCACCAATCATAGGTGGCGGTTGAGCACGGCCCCCGTCAGCGGCCCCGGGTGAAGCTGACGAGCACCGCACGGCCGCCGGCACCGTCGGTGTGCACGCTCAGCACCGGACCGACCCCGGGCGCGTAGAACTTCAACTCCTGCACTTTGGGCTCCGTGGGGACCAGGTCACGAGTCATCAGGACGCCCTCGTCGAAGAACCCGAACGGCACCTCGACCTGTTCCTCGCCGACGGTGATGACCGCGCCCTTGTCCTCGGCCTCGCCCTCGAGGTACTCCTGGCGATAGGTCATTCCCGGCTTGGGGTCGGCAGGCATCGCGATCCCGGCTTGCGCTCCGTCGACGCCGGCCTCGAAGGACCCTTCGTGGTCCACGACCTTTCCGTCCTCGTAGTTCGTGACGTACTCGCCGAGGTACCAGATGTTCCCGTCCGAGTCCTGCGCGAACCAGTCGTCCGTGACCTCGACAGGCACGCCGTCCTCGCTGACCGTGTCGCGGATCACCCGGGCCTCGATCCCGTTGGCGATCATCTTCGTCTCGTCGGTGACCTCGACGACGACCTTCTCCTTCGTGCCTTCGCTGTCCGTCTCGTCGTAGACCCATTTGCTGCCCGGCCTGCATCGGCCAGTAGGGGTTGTCGATGTCGATCGAGAAGTCGGCCGGATCCAGGTCGACCGGCTCGCTTCCCTGCGGAAGCGTGGTCGTTGCCTCCGCGGGCTTGGCGCTCTCGCCGCCTCCCCCGCAGGCTGCCATCGCGATGACTGCGACGACGAGGCCGAAGGCGGCGACGATCTCCCTCTTGCTAATGGACGAGTCGGTCACGGGAATCACGGGGGAGGAGAGGCGCGGACGCCCCTCCTCCCACGTCGATCTCGCTACTGGTCGACCCAGAAGGCGGCCGACGCCAGCATCGGCCACTCGCGCTCCGGGTCGGCCCGGTAGAGCGGGTTCATCGCGAAGGTGGTCAGCCGGGCCGTACCGCCCGTGTTCGTCCCGTGCGCGACCACCGCCTATCCCGGCGCCGACGTCGACTGGGCGTCGAGGAGCCAGAGGCCGCTCAGGAAGAGAGCCCGTGAGTGGGAGGCTGCCGTCCACCGGTCATCGCCGGACGGGACCGATGTGAACCAGGTCGGCGGGTCGACGATTGCCGTGTCCTGCGACCGGTACGCACCGGTGATCGGGCTCGTGACCGAGCCGAGTTGTTCAGTAGGTACGATTCCGCTTCGACCCGGCCGCCTCCGCGGTTCGAGGCAGCCAGTCCGGTGACCTGACCGCCGGCAGATCAGGAAGTTGGCCCCGTCCGTCAAGGCGCCGAGGTAGCCACCGCCGGTTGCGAAGAAGCTGGTGAGCCTCGCCCGGCCGGTGACGTTCGATGCCGCGGGGTAGTTGCCCGTGTTGAAGATGACGTCGTAGTTCGCAGCGGGTCGGCGCCGGCGGTGTTGCTCGTGGCCGTCGAGACCGGGTCGGCCGTGAAGCCGAGGTTCCGCAGCACCCAGATCTCCTGGGTGAGCGCACCGGTCAGGACCGCGATCCGCGGTGACCGGTTGATCGGCTCCGGGCAGGCAGCGTGCCCTTGACGCCGTAGAACCACAGGCCCGACTCGTCACCGGCCGACTCGAGCGCAGCCCGAGCCGAGGCCGGGAACAGGACCGTGCCGGCCGGCATCTGCTTGCCGAGCGCATTGGTGAACGGTGCAGTCGCGAGCTCGGCCGTGAGGCCCGTGCCGAGCAGCGCGTTCAGCGTGCGGACTGCGGTCGCCGAGTCGATCGCAAGCGCGAACGCCGATGCATTCCGCCAGCCGTCGACGCCGCCGGCTGGGATCCGGATGCGGCGAGACTGCACGGTCTCCGGGTCGAACGTGGCCGCTATCGGGGATCGTCACGACGTCGGCTCCCCAGAGGTAGCCCGTGGCTCCAGGCCCCGGGAGGTGCGTAGAGGATGCTGATCCGCGACGAGATGTCGACGCCCGCGCCGAGGGCCGTGTCGGCGAGACCGCGAAGCGCCTGATCCATGAAGACCACGTACGAGCCGCGCTCGAAGCGGGTCGAGCCGTACTCGTAGCCCTTCTTCGAGCCGGTCGACGCTCGATCCCGTTGGTGAGGAGCCAGGTACGAGTCGCCGTGCCTCGGCGTCGCTTCGCTGGCCGTCGCCGATCGGGATGACGTAGGCCTTCGGGTACTCGATGCATCCAGTTGTTCTCTGCGTTGTCGAAGCCGGGCGGCGGTCGGAGGTCGTCGGCCTCGGTGCGGTCGGCGTCGTCCTCGCCGCGTAGATCTCGAGCTGATCGTGCAGGAGCTCGACCCGGTTCTCGGTGTCGAACAGGAGGGTCGACCAGATCGTGTGGTACTGCGCCAGCCGGGAGCCGGCTCGGCCGACCCTGTCGGTTAGGGCTGAGCACGGGCCGCAGATCGTCCCGGCGGGTTGTAGCGGCTACGAGGCTGAGGCTCGAGCACATCTCGACCGTCGAGCCGTTCAGCCCGACGAGCTGCGAGTACATCGGGGTGTAGAACGGGCCCCAGTCGTCCCAGCTCTCGGCCCACTGCGGGCCGATCCGCGTGGTGCGCAGTCGTCGCGAGATCCCGGCCTCCGGAATGCTCCCGTCGGCGCACCAGTCGTTGATCGGACGCGTGACCTGGAGGTCGACCGCGTTCAGGGCCGCCTCGTTGGCGTCGATCCGGCTCTGGTTCCACTTGAGCCACATGTCGTACTCGATGCCGGGGTTGTGCGGCTTGGTCGTCGCCTCGATCAGCGTCGGCGTCACGATACCCGTGCGTGTCGAGCATGTCCGGCGCGAGCCATTCCTGGATCACGCGAACCGAGGCTCTGCACCTCCGACTGCGACTGCGTCAGGAAGTCGCGGTTGAGGTCGAACCCGTTGCCGTTCGGCGGGAGCTCGTGATCCGGCCGTCGGGGTTCTGGATCGAGTTGAAGAGCAGGACTCCACGGTTGAGGATCGCGTCGACTTCGGGATCGGTCCGTACGGCGTCGCGCGAGCCGTTCGATGATCTGGACGAGGCGTCGACGCCCTCGTACTCGTTTCCGTGGATCCCGCCCTGGATGAAGAGCGGCACCTTGATCTCGTCCCCGGCCGGTCGAGGATGTCCTGCGCGCGCTCGGGATCGTCGAGCGCGTAGCGGCGGACCTTCTGCCAGTTCCCGTAGTCGCGCTTCTGCTGACTTCGTGCGAGCTCGTTCGATCACGACGTGGAACTTGTCGTGGCCGAGCGCGGACTGGCCGAAACGCTCGACGCGTCATCCGGCCGTCGCTTCGCGGCTGCGATGTTGTCGAGGGTGCAGCCGATCGCGTAGTAGGGAATGTGCGGGAAGCTGCCCGTTCGGGTGGGTCGGGCTGCGTTCCGTCAGGCAGTGTTCGCGGCGGCGTCGGTCTCCGGCGTGCCGCACCACGGGGGCGCGATCGCCGCGCCGGCAGTGCTCGCCCCGAGAGTCGGTAGGGCCAGGAGCAGCGCGAAGAGCGCGAGCCAGGGAATCAGGCGGCGTGGGGACAAAGCAGGGCACCTCCTCGGACGCGGCGCCCCCCGGTCACCGTGATCCTTCGATATCCGCCCATCTATACGACGATGCGGGAGGCGAGTCAACTTTGAGTCGTCATCGAGATCAGTCGTCCAGCCCCGCGATCGTCTCGCGGAGGGCCTGCCGCTCGGCGGCGAGCGAGCGGAACGCCTTTGCGAAGCGCCGCTCGCCGTCCGCGCTCAACCGGAGGAAGACGACGCGCGCGTCGTCGGCGGACGGCTCGCGCTCGAGGAGCCCCGCCTGCTCGGCGCGCGCCACGAGCTCGGTTGCGCTGCTCTGAGCCAACTGGAGCCGCTCGGCGAGCTGCGTGACCGTCGCGCGCTCGCTCAGGTCTGGGGCGCCTTTGATCTGGAGCAGCAGCAGGTACCAGGCGGGCGTCATCTCGCAGTCCTGCGCGACCCGTTCGGTCTCCCGGGTGAAGCGCCGGAGCGCGCCGCGGAACTCGGCCACGCGGACTGCCTCCGCGGCGGTGGGGGAGCGATTGCCGGGCCGTCTCGCCGTCACGGCGGTCGATCGTACGCCGCGCACGACAGGATGTGCGCATGGAGGGGCTCCTCGATGCGATCTCGTCGTTCTTCCACCAGCTCACGTCGATCGCCTGGCCACTGCTCGGCCTCGCCGTGCTCTGCCACCTCGGACGGATCGCGTCGAGGACGCGGGCCTGGCTGAACATCGTCCGCGCCGCATACCCGGAGACGGCCGTGCGGTGGAGGGACATGTTCGGGGCGTATGCCGCCGGGATCGGCGCCAACGCAATCCTCCCCGGTCGCGGCGGTGACCTCCTGCGGCTCTACATCGCCAAGCACCGGGTCGAGGGCTCGACGTACCCGACGCTCGGGGCGACCATGCTCGTGGAGACGATCTTCGACACGCTCGTCGGCTCGCTGCTCATCGGCTGGGCGATCGCGACCGGCGTGCTACCCGGGCTTGGCGTCCTTCCGGACCTGCCCGCGATCGACTGGCTCTGGCTGTTCCGGAACCCGGGCGTCGGAGCGGCGATCATCGTCTTCACCCTCGTGGCGGCATTGCTGCTCGCGCTCTTCGCCGCACGCCGCGTCGCCGAGTTCTGGCAGCGGGTGCGCATGGGTTTCGCCGTTCTCCGCGAGCCGCGCCGCTACGTCCGGCGGGTGGCGCTCTTCCAGGCCTTCGACTGGGGCTTCCGGATCGTGGGCATCTACTTCTTCCTGCGGGCATTCGGCCTGCCGGCCGACGCGCACAACATCTTCGTCGTCCAGGTCACGCAGAGCCTCTCGACGCTGATGCCGCTGACACCGGGCGGGATCGGGACCGAGCAGGCCCTGCTCGTCTACCTGTTCGAGGGCTCGGCGGCGTCGTCCGACGTCCTCAGCTTCAGCGTCGGAGTAAAGCTCGTGGTGATCGCCGTCAACCTCACCCTCGGGCACGATCGCGACCTTCCTGTTGCTGGGACGCTTCCGCTGGCGCAAGGTCGTAGCCGAGGACTCCCAAGACCAGACGCCGCGGAGCGGGCTTAGCCCGCTCCGCTCCAGCAAGAACGACCAGCGCCACCGTCACCAGGCCCGGCAGACGCGCCGCGCGCCGCCGAAGGGCGGCGCCCGGCTTCCGGAAGGTCGCGGAAAGTCGAAAGACTTTTCGCGAAGGAGGGCTAGCGCTCGGCCCCGACCTCGTCCGGGCCGAGGACCTTCTTCCACCAGTCGGCCTCCCGGCTGTGGAGCGAGCTCTGCGCCTGGGCGACGTAGCTCGCAAGCTCGGCTTCCTTTGCGGCGAGCCGCTTCTCGAGCGCTTCGAGCTTCTCTTCCTTCCGCTCGAGCTTGTCGAGCCTGAGCTCGACGTCGGCCTCGGCGCCCGCCTCGCGGACCTCGACCTCCGCCTCGCGCTCGTCCAGCTCCTTGAGCCGTTCGCGAAGGGCGCTCTCGCTCTCGGCGATCCGCCGCTCGCGTCGCTCGAGGCGCTTGTCCTGTGAGTCGGAGGCATCTTCGACCTCCCGGATCGCGACCTCGCGCTCGACGAGATCCTTCTCGCGCTCCTCGAGGCGCCGGCGCAGCTCCTCGACGTCGCGGCCGGATTGCTGCTCGCCCTCGAGCCGCCCGAGCTGGGCCTCCCGGCGATTGAGCTCCGCCTCGCGGGTGGCGAGCATGAACTCGCGCTCCTCGACCTCGGCGGCCCTGGCCTCCGCTGCCTGGGAGACGGCGGCAACCTTCTCCTCGGCCTCCTTCGCGACGGTTCCGTGGCTCGCGAGCTGGACGCGAAGCTTCTCCGACTCGGCTCGGACCCGCTCCTCGCGCTGCTCGAGCGCGGCCTCGCGGCTGTTGAACTGCTCCTCGGCGGCGAGCATGCGGGTCTCGCGCTTCGCGAAGGTCCGCTCGCGCTCCGAAAGCTCCTTCTCGCGCCGGCGGAGATGCTCCTCGCGCTCGGCAATTCCCTTCGCCTTGGCCTCGCCGCGCTGTTTGGCTTCTCGTTCGCGGGCAGTGAGCTCCTGCTCGGCGTCTTTGACCTTCTCCTCGCGCTTCGCGACGGCGTTGATCCGGTGCTGGAGCTCGGCGACCGCTTTCTCGCTGTCTTTGACTGCGTCCTCTCGTGCCTTCAGCGCAACCGCGCGCTCCTGCGCCGAGGACTGGTCGGTCGCGACCTCGGACTTGAGCTGGGAGAGGCGCTTGCGCTCCGTGTCGAGCTCTCGCCGCGCTGCCGCCAGGCGGGCGTCGCGCTCGCGCAGCTCGGTTTCCATCGTCGTGATCCGCGCATCGCGGTCGTCCAGCTTGGAGGCCTGGCGTGACACGTCCGACTCCTCGGTCAGCCGCCGCTCATACGCCTCGACCTGCTCGGCCAGAGCAGTCCGGAGCTCCTGCTCGCGCTTTGTCGCGGCCGTCAGCTCCGACCGGACTTCCTCCAGCTCGCCATGGAGCTCCTGGAGCTCGCCCTGGTCGACGGTGGCCGATACGGCCCCGTCGGGCTGCGCCTGCGGCGATGGCGGCGGCGAGGCGTAGAGGTCGAGGCGCACGAAGGGAGCCTCGACCTTGTGGTGGCCGTTGAGATCCGCGACAACCGGCGCGGCATCCCCGTCCCGGCGCCGCTGCAGCTGTGCGCGCAGGCCGGTGCCGAAGCCCTGCTCGGTCTCGACTTCCTTGCCGTTCTGGTCTTCGGGCTGTTCGTCCTGCGGCTTCGGCTTGGCGGGCATGACTGTCTCCTAGGTCGGCGTTAGAAGAGCTTGTTGAGGTTCATGAAGGCGGGTCCCAGGATGACCAGGAACATCGCCGGGAAGATGAAGAGGACGGTCGGGAAGAGCATCTTGATCGGGGCCTTCATGGCCTTCTCCTCCGCGGCCGCCTGACGGCGCAACCGGGTGTCGGCCGCCTGGACGCGAAGGATCCGTCCGAGCGAGGTGCCGAGCTGGTCGGCCTGGATGATCGCCCGGCAGAAGGACGAGAGCTCGGGCGCGTCCACGCGCTCGGACATCCGCTTCAGCGCGTCCTGCCGGCTCTCGCCGATGCGCATCTCACCGAGGGTCAGGCCGAACTCCTCTGCGAGCGGGCCGTCCATGTGCTCGGTCAGCTTTGCGATCGCGCCGTCGAAGCCGAGGCCGGCCTCGACGCTCACCGCGAGCAGGTCGAGTGCGTCCGGCAGGGCAGCTCGGATGCTGTCGCGGCGGCCACGGGCCTTCAGCGAGACGAAGTAGTCGGGCGCGATGAACCCGCCGGCCGCGAAGGCGCCCATCAGGAGGAGGCCCATGCCCGAGCCGGTGATCGACGTGATCGTCACTCCGAAGAGCGCCCCACCGACCGCGAGGAAGCCCTTGGCGGCCAGGAATCCGGTCGGGGAGAGCCGTCGGCCCAGGCCCGCCCCGAGGAGCCGGAGCGAGATCGAGTCCATGCTCGTCCGTGGGTTCAGCTTCAGCACCCACTTGGCGAAGGTTTCGCGAAGGGGCTCGAGTGCGCGTTCCCGAAGGCGTTGGTTGTCCAGCGGAGAGGCGATCCGGATGAAGCCGTAGTGCGTGGCCCGGCGCATCGATCGATCCCGCTCGCGGGAGGGAAGCGTTGCGACTTCGCCGATGAGGTAGACGGCGCCCGCGAGGCAGGCGATGGCAATGATCAGGAGCATCATGGTGGCTTCCCCCTATCCCTTGAACGACGCGATTCGGTTCAGGAGGAAGCTCCCGAACGCCATCATGACAAGCATCAGCGCGATCAACTTGTGGCCCGTGGACGAGTGGTACAGCGGATCCATGTACTCGCCGTTCAGGACGGTGATCGCACCCGCCATGAAGAAGGGCAGGCCCATCAGCACGTAGGCGCCTGCCCGTCCCATCGCAGTCAGACCCTTGATCTTGCGGGCGAACTGCTGCCGCTGGCGGACGGTGTCGGCGACCATGTCGATCAGTCCGGCGAGGCTGCCGCCGACCTGGCGCTGGATGGTCACCGCGGTGATCACGAACTCGAAGTTCTTGGAGCCCAGGCGCACTGCCATCTCGCTCAGCGAGTCGTCGATCGGCCGGCCGAGCTGCGCCTCCGTGAGCACCCGCTTGAGTTCCTTGCTGGCGGGTGGGCGGCCTTCGTCGACAACCGTCTGGAGGCCGGTCTTGAAGCTGTGCCCCGCCTTGAGCGAGGCGGCGAGGGTGATCAGGAGGTCAGGGAGCTGGTTCTCGAACGCCCTTGTCCGGCGCTTGCCCTTGATCCAGACCACGAGGTACGGGATCGAGGCGCCTCCCAGCATGGCGAGCAGGACGATCATCGAGCTCTGCGCGGCCATTCCCGCCATGAGCCCGATGGCGAGGCCGGAGCCCATGCAGAGATAGACGAACTCCACCGCTCGTAGTGGGACGTCGCTTCGCTCGAGCATCCGCGAGAGTGCGACCCATTGCTTCCAGTGGCCGAAGGTGCGCTCTGTCGCGCGGAACAATCCTGCGGCGGCCTGCAACCGCTCGCGCTCCTGCTTCCGCCTGGAACCAGGCCCGGGGGCGAGGTGGGGTGCGAGCCGCCGGCGGAGCCGTGACCCGCGAACCGAGCTCACGAGGAAGGTGCCGGCAAGCAGGACGAGGAGCCCGACGAGTGCGCCGAGAAGCTGGGTACCGAGGAAGCTCTCGTACACCTTCTCCGGCAGGAGCTTGGACGGCGCCGGCGTCGCGATCGCTTCGTCGCCCGGAATCGACAGCGAGGCCGAGCCTGCACCGAGCTTCGGCACCGACGCGTCGAGCTTCAGCGAGTCGCCGGCGCGGGCGGAAGTCAGATACTCGAGGCGCCAGGTGCGTCGAAGGGTCGCCGCGATTTGACCGTAGGCGCGCTGGAGCTCGGAGCTCGACCGCGTGCCGTGGTACAGGCCTCCGGTCTCCGACGCGAGACGCTTCAGCGGCGCGGGAGAGAACTGGTCGCCCTCGATCGCGAGCGGGTAGACGGCGGCGCCGGCGCGACGAGCTGCCGCCACGGCGTCCTCGAGCTCAGCCGTGCTCGACGTGTCGGCTCCGTCGGTGAGGATGACGATGACGCGACCCTGGAGGCCCTGCCGCTGGAGTCCGGCGGCGGCACCGACGATCGCGTCGTAGAGGGCGGTCCCCTGCTTCTTGTCGAGCTTGAGGCTCCCGAGGGCTGCCGTCGCCTCGCCGGCCGCGGCAGTGAACCTGCCGGGGCGCTCGGCAAACGAGCCGAACCCGATCACCGCGAGACGATCGCGCGGCGCCTTCCACGAGGCGAACGCCCGGGCAGCGGCGACCGCGTTGCCGAACGGGCCTCCGGCCATGGACTTCGAGCGGTCCACGGCGATGACGACTGCCTTGGACTCACCGAGGTTGTGCGCTCGAGGCTCGGCGCGGGCCGTCCGTTCTCCTTCAGCAGCGGCGGCTTCGCCGACGGCGTCGAAGTGACGACGCTGAGCCGGACCCGCGGGAAGGACGTCGCGTCGACACCCGAGACCTTGACCCCGGCACCTGCGGCCGGAACGGCTGCGAGAGCGGCTGCGCCCGAGTGCGATGCCGACGCGGATCCGGATGCGCTTGCGCCTCCGGATCATCGGCCGTACCCCGCTGCGAACGCCGGGCGGGAGATGACGTCCTCCCGCTCGAAGAAGCTCGGCGGGAGCGGACGCCCGACGCAGCCATCTTCTCGAGGAAGTGCGGCTTGAGGCCGGAGCAGGCGAGTGGGTGAGAGCAGCGCCATCGAACGTCCGGCGTCCTCCTCGGGAGGCTTCGCGATGAAGATGTCCTGGAGGGTGATCACGTCGGACTCCATGCGGAGCACCTCGGTGATGTTGCGTGATCCGCCGAGAGCCGTCGACCAGACGGGAGATCTGGATCAGCAGGTCGAAGGCGCTCGCGATCTGCTCGCGGATCGCGCGCAGCGGCAGGTCGAGGCCGGCGGTGAGCACCAGCGTCTCGAGCCGGGAGAGCGCGTCGCGAGGGGAGTTCGCGTGGATCGTGGTCAGCGAGCCCTCGTGGCCCGTGTTCATCGCCTGGAGCATGTCCAGGGTCTCGGCGCCGCGGACCTCGCCGACGATGATCCGGTCGGGACGCATTCGCAGTGCGTTCCGGACGAGCTCGCGGATGCGAACCTCGCCCTGGCCCTCGATGTTCGGCGGGCGGGACTCGAGCGTGATCACGTGCTCCTGCTGGAGCTGGAGCTCGGCGGCGTCCTCGATCGTGACGATGCGCTCGTCGCCGGGAATGAACGCCGACACCGCGTTCAGCGTCGTCGTCTTACCGGTGCCCGTACCGCCGGAGATCAGGACGTTGAGCTTGCCCTGGACGCACGCGGCGCAGGAACTGCGCGGCCTTCGGCGTCAGCGATCCGAACGTGATCAGGTCGTCCATCGTGTACGGGTCGCGCGAGAACTTTCGAATGGTGAGCGTCGGCCCCTTCAGCGACAGGGGCGGGATGATCGCGTTGACGCGGCTGCCGTCCGGCAGGCGCGCGTCGACCATCGGAGACGCTTCGTCCACCCGGCGACCGACCTGCGACACGATCTTGTCGATGATCCGGAGCAGGTGGGCGTTGTCGGCGAACGTCGTGTCCGTGTGCTGGAGCCGTCCTCCGCGCTCGACGTAGATCTGGTCGAAGTTGTTGACCATGACCTCGGTCACGTCGTCGTCTCGGAGGAGCGGCTCGAGCGGCCCGTAGCCGAGGATGTCGTCCGTCAGCTCGCGGACGATCCGTCGGCGCTCCTCACGGGTGAGGGGCGTGCGGTCGAGAGCGAGCTGCTCGGTGACCACTCGGTGAACCTGCTCGTGCAGATCCTCGTTCGTCTCGGTCGTGAAGAGCTGGGGGCCGAGCTTGGAGATGCAGGTGTGATGCACGCGCGTCTTCAACTCGGCGTACGGATCGTTGTGCGGCTTCTCGATCTCGGGCTCGCGGGCCGGGGCGCCGACGAGCTGGATCGGCTGATCGCCGTTCGAGTCGCCGGGGCCTGAGCCGCCCTTGATGCGGTCGTGGAGTCCCATGGCCGGCCCTATGCCTTCGCCAGGGCGCCGGCGCCGCTCTTGCGGCCCCAACGCTTCTTGGACTGGACAGGAGCCGCCGGCTCGAGGGCCTTCGCCATCTCGCGCACCGCGCGGGAGAAGTCGGCCTTCGGGTCGGATACGACGGCGGGGTTGCCACGGTTCACGGCCAGCGGGACTGCCCGGTCGCTCGGGATCTCGAAGCGAACGTTCTGCTCGAGCGCCGCCTCGACCTCGCCACGCTTCATGCCGACGTTGCGTGTTCGCCCGGTTCAGCACGACCCGGATGCGCTCCGTCGGGAAGGACAGGAGCTCCAGTGTCTGGAGGCTGAGCCGGACGTTCTTGATCGTCGGGACGTCGAGGCCGCACAGGAGCAGCAGCTCATCTGTCCGGTCGAGCGTGGCCAGCATCGGGCCGTGGAAGAACGGCGAGGTGTCGACGACGATCATCTCGTACGACTCCTTCGCCACCTCGAGCAGCCGGCTGAGCTTCGCCTCGGTGACGAGCTCTGCATCCTCCGGCCGAATCGGAGCGGGGAGGACGTCGACGCCCGATGCGTGGCGCGTCGTGTAGCCCGCGAGCTTCTCGGGGTCGAGCTCGCCCGGTGCGACGACCAGGTCGTAGATCGTCTTGTCGGGCTCGATCCCGAGCATGATCGCGGCGTCGCCGAACTGGAGATCCAGGTCGAGCAGCAGCGTCTTCTTTCCGCCGTGCTTCGCGAACGCCGTCGCGAGGTTGGTGGACATGACGGTCTTGCCGGTTCCGCCCTTGGGCGAGAACACGGTGAGAACTCGCCCCTCGGCCCCGACGTTCGTGTTGCGGTTCGTGTGGCTCGCCTTCCGAATCGCGAAGACGACGTTCTCGGGGAGCTGCGGGAGCAGCAGGACGTCGGCGACGTCTGCCTCCAGCGCCGCGTCGAGCAGCATCGAGGCCTCGCCCGAAGCGAGGAGGACGATCGGGGCCCGTGTGTACTCGCGGATCGCCGCCAGGTCGTCCTCGGGGAGATCCGACGCCCGTGTGGCGTGGAGCACGGTCTGGAGGTGACCGCCGGCGAGTGCGCCTGCGCCCTCCCGCACCGTTTGGCTGCGGCCGACGAGCTGGATCTCGGGATGGCGCTCGAGCGCCTCCGTGAGCTCGTTCAGGCCCTCGCAGCTACCGGTGATGTAGATCCGCGTTCCGTCGCGGAATGCCTGGTCCGACATCAACGACCCCTCCTTCCAGCGCGACCCAACATCACGGTCGCCGAGTTGTCGACGCTGTCGCGGCTGTCGGCTGAATCGGTCACCGGGCGGAGCTCGAGATGCCAGTCGCCGTTGATCATCACGTGGAAGAGCTTCTGCGACTGTGCGTCGGTCACTCCGAGGATGGCCGAGAAGGCCTCGTCCGGCCTCGCCCCGAGCTTGCTCTCGACGGCGCCCGAGTCCGGAGCCTTGAGCACGAGCAGGTCGCGCAGGACCACCTTGGTCAGCTTGACGCCGTTCGCAACCTCCAGGGAGCCGAGGAAGTCGACGTGGTCGCCTTCCTCCAGTGTGCCCATCAAGAGCTGGTGCTCGTTTCCTGCGATCTCGAGGGCGCGGAGCCGACCCTTCAGCTGGGCCTTGATGCCCTGCTCGCCGAGGGGATGGAACCGGTTGAGCGTGACCTGCTCGCCCTGGTAGACCCTCTCCGTGGCGACGAGCTGGTCGATCTGCTCGGGCTTGGAGATCGCGCCGGGAACGACACTGCGCTGGGCGATCTCGAGGGTCTTGAGCAGGTTCCGGTCAGCGACCTCGGAGCCCGAGGTGCCGACCGGGATGTCCTGCGCGGCGACCCAAACGGCGACGAGGTCCTCGCCCTGCTGGACGCTCTTCTTGTAATTCGTGACGTAAAAGATCGTCAGTAGCGCCGCCATTACAGCAAGCACGACTGCGATTCCGATATTTCGTAGTCTGTAGGACATGGCGGCGGTGTTCTCCTTCTCTCTACTCGATTGCTATTCGATTAGGCCGATCGAGCGCACACCGAAGTCATCTTCCGGTGCGGACTCGTTCATGATTCCTTCCCAGATCACTTGCGTGAACTGGCCGTGCAGCTTTCCGCTACTTCCTTTCGCCTCGTAGCTGTCGAGTCGGAATCCGACCCAACCGATGACGAAGTACTCGAAGTTCGCGCCTCCACCACGCGTCTCGCTGTAGACCGGAAACAGCATCTCCGTTCCCAGTCGATCGTCGAGCGCGCTCTTTGACCTGCGACGAGTTGAACTTGGCGCCCGGATCGGAGAAGTACCAATTGAGCGGCATGTATCCGTCGAATCCGCGGCGAATCCAGTCGGCAAGAGTCGTGGGACCGACTCCTCCGCGGCTCGCGTCGATGTTCACGAGCCGGAATGCTCCGGGGCCGGTTTTCGTCAGGTCGAGCGTCGTCGGCTGATCGAAGCACGGAAGCGGCCTGCACTGGAGCAGCGCGTGGTTCTCGTCGACGCCGATCGGAGCTGCCCAGCGTGCTTTGTTCGGTGCGCCGGCGCGGGCCACCGACTTCGCGCGAACCTGAACGGAACTGAGGCCGAAGAGCTTCGAGAAGAAGCCCGGGGACGGACGCTCGGTCGTGATCGCGATCGTGTCGTGATCCACTGCCGTCGTCCGGAACTTGATTCCGCTTGGCGCGAGCCCGCCGTCGTTCCGGTTGGCGTAGTCCATCGCCGCGAGCTCGGCGTCGCTCGTGCTTTCGGGAAGCTCGTGCGCGCCTGCCAGGGCGGCGGCGTCCGCGTTTGCCTGCAGCTTGCGGTCGGCGCGGTACCAGGAGCCGACGTCGAGAACAGCGGCGGCCATCCCGACGAGGACACCCAGGAAGAGGAGCGTGAAGACCAGCGGACTGGCCGCGCTCGGATCTGACGAGAGACGCGATCATTCGACTCGCTCCGTGGTCACGCTGCTGAGCCGGCCGGACTTGACGATCAACCCGAGGAGGCTGATCGAGTACGGGTAGGTGGCCTCGACGCGGACCTCCTCGCCCGGCTGCCAGGTCGACTGGACGTTGATGGCCAGGTTGGCCGACTTCAGATCTGTCGCTGCCGTGCGCACCTGGGCGACGACCGCTCCTTGCGGATCGCTCAGATGACGGCCGACCGCACCCTTACGGGCACCGGCGCGGACTGCATCGGTCAGCGTGATGTAGTTGTTGAAGGCGATCCCGAACTGGATCACCCCGAAGAGGAGCATGGCGAGCAGCGGAAGGACGAGGGCGAACTCGGTCATCGTCTGCCCGTTCTGCGCTCGGAGTGAGAGTGTTTTTCGGCGGCTCATTTTGCGGCTGTCGCTTCCTTGCGGTTGTGACTCTTGGGATTGGAGTTGCGGTTTAAGAGGAAGGCGGGCTCTTCGGGCGGCGAAGAGCCCGCCTTCCATTCGAACTGGTCTTAGGTGATGTAGCCGGCGACCCGGGAAATGGCGTTGACGATGTTCCCGGACAGGAGGGTCAGAGCACCGAAAACGGCGATCGTAATTACGGCCAAAACGACGCCGTACTCGGCCATGGTCTGTCCCTCCTCGCGCGACTGCAGCGAGGCGAAAAGCTTCTGCACTTGCTTCACCTCCTTTCGCGTTCTCGGGCGGCGCAGCGGGGCCGCCAACGACGACACACCAACCGAAAAGGAGGAGAGCTTTCCTGCTTTTCTCGAGCCATCTAGTTTTCTGACAACGCTAAAATCGCTCACGCCGAACTACCTTTCGTTCGTGGTCTGGCGTGGCCGCGCCGCCTTCTGGCTCAGATGGCCGGTTCATCGTTCGTAGAGGTCTCGGCTGACATCCCTCGTGCAAGTGATTGCCGCAGGGGGTTCACCTCTTTGGGGGAGTGGGCAGCGCCATCCCGCCCCGATGAGTGGCCCACATTCCGTAATTGCGGACGCGGAACTCAAGTGGAGAGATCCGCGCCGATGGCGGCCTCGGCGCTCAACGAGAGAATGGGAGCAAGGCACATGCCACTACGGAGACACCGCCTTTCAAGCCTGATCACTCGCCTCGTCCTGCTCTCGCTGGCCGCTGTCTCGCTTGCGGTGCTGCGACCGGGCAGGCGCGCAGGTGCACAGGTACATACCCGGCAGCCCCGCAAGCGGCGGTCGGGTTTCCGCCGGGCTGCAGTCAGCCTGTCGTTCGCAACGCTCTTCTTCGCCGGCGCGGCCTTCTCGGCCGGTGCCGGCGACCTCCTCGTGGAGGCCGTCGAAGGACAGCATGCGGCCGCAACCGCCCCGGCCGAAGCCGCGCCGGAAGCGGCGAGTTGCGAAAGCATGCGCCGCAGCGACTGGGATGCCGAGGACAGCAGTTGTCCGGACGAGGCAGCCGCAGCGCCCGACTCCGCTGATGCCACTGCCGCCGAGTCGGCTGCACCTGAGGCCTCGGCGGAGACCGGCGCGGAGGCTCAACCGGAGTCGATGCCTGCCACGGCGTCGCCCGAGACCGCGTCGCCCAGCACGGCTGCCGCGATCGCAGCGGCCGCCGGCAACGTGATGTCCGCCGCTCCACAGGCTCAGGGAGACCGGGCCCAGGCGCCGTCGCTCCGCGGGGCGGTTCGGGAGCGGGCGAAGCGCAGCGCGCCTCGCGACAATGCTCCGGCCGTGCTCGCGCCGCAGTCGGCCGACCTTCACGAGCACGAGGCGCATCCGGACCCGGAGACCGATCTTCCGGGGATGGCGGCCACGATCTGGCTGCACCGGGCGCTTCCCGATCCCACACCGCCCTCGAAGCGGCTCACGCGCCCGTTCGCGCGCAACCTCCGCTTCGCGTCGGCTCGCAACAAGGTGCACTGGTCGCTCGTTCTCGGCGTCCTTCGGGCACGCGGCGAGCGTGGCTCGGCACCGGCAGGCAAGCAGGGCCTGAACAAGCTCGCCAAGCGCCTCCGCCAGCTCGGCGCAGCGCGTGACGAGTGGACTGCTTCCCTCGCACTCGAAGGGCGCACGGCCTTCGCCGACCGGACGGTCGCGCTTGCGCGCTACCACCGGTCCGTCGGCCTCAACGCCCTTGTCCGCGGTCTCGAGTGGGCGCGGCCGAAGCTGGCGAAGGCATTGCTCGCCGACCAGCGGGTCTCGCTCTACCCGGGCGGCCGCGAGGACGTCCGTCGGGGCAAGACCGATGTCCGCGTGATCGTGTTGATCCGCTACCTCGCAGAAGCCCATGGCCAGGTGACGGTCTCCAGCCTGACGAGCGGGCACGGGGTCTACTCCAGGCCCGGCGTCGTGTCGGCCCACACCTACGGGCAGGCCGTCGACATCGCAGCGCTCGAAGGAAAGAGCATCATCGGCAACCAGGAGCCCGGCGGCCTGACGGAGATGGCAGTCCGGAACATGCTCCTCCTGCCGGCGGAGCTCCGGCCGAACCAGCTGATCTCACTGCTGGGCCTCGGCGGCCCGTCCTTCCCGATGGGCAACCACGACGACCACATCCACGCGGGGTTCTAGAAGACGCCTTGAGAGAAGTCACCCTCAAGCGGGAGAACGGCGACGTCGTCTGCGACAGGTGTGTCGTGGCCGACTCGCCGGTCTCCCGCATGAGAGGTCTTCTCGGGCGCAGCGAGCTGAGGCCGGGTGAGGGGCTCCTGCTCAGCCCGGCCTCCTCGATTCACACCTGGTTCATGCGCTTCCCGATCGATGCCGTGTTTCTCGACCGGGACCTGCGCGTCGTCGGGATCTCGGACGACATCCGGCCCTGGCGCGCAACCGGTCGCCGGGGCGCGAAGGCCGTGCTCGAGCTGCCGGCCGGCGAGACCGGCCGCCGGGGTCTCGCGCTCGGCGACCTGCTCGTCGCCTAGAGCTCTCCGACACTCGCTGCTTCTGCTTGACTCGCCCGGCAGGTTTCTCTAGCTTTGCCTAGAGCTAGTATCCACTAACTTTGAGACCGGAGGTGAGCGTGGAGGCATCGAGCAACGGCGCGGCAAACGGCGCAGTCGTCACCGCCAACGAGATCACCCGGCGCTACGGCGAAGGCGACGCTGCAGTCGATGCGCTCCGCGGGGTTTCTCTGGACGTCGAGCGCGGCAAGCTGACCGCAGTCATGGGGCCCTCGGGCTCGGGGAAGTCGACGCTCATGCACATCCTCGCGGCGCTCGACCGCCCGACCTCGGGGCACGTGACCATCGCCGGCACCCGTCTAGGGCAGCTGAGCGACAAGGACGTGACGAAGATCCGCCGCGAGCACATCGGCTTCATCTTCCAGTTCTTCAATCTCCTTCCGATGCTGACGGCGGAGGAGAACATCACCCTGCCGCTCGCTCTGGCGGGAGAGAAGCCCGACAAGGCCTTCCTGGACGAGCTGATCAAACGCGTTGGACTCGGCGACCGCCTCAAGCACCGGCCGTCCGAGCTCTCCGGCGGCCAGCAGCAGCGAGTCGCGATCGCCCGCGCCCTCGCCTCCAGGCCGACCGTGGTCTTCGCCGACGAGCCCACCGGCAACCTCGACTCGAAGACCGGCGGCGAGATCCTCGAGCTGCTGCACGAAAGCGTGGAGGGCTACGGCCAGACGATGGTCATGGTCACCCACGAGGCCCGCGCGGCGGCCACCGCCGACCGTGTCCTCTTCCTCGCGGACGGCAGCATCGTCAAGGATCTCGGCGGCGCAGGCGAGGACGAGATTCTCGACACGATTCGCGAAGTCACCCTGACGTGATCCGCGTCGCGCTCAGAGGGCTCGCGGGACGGAAGTTCCGTGCGGCGCTGACAGCGATCGCCGTCGTGCTCGGTGTGGCGATGGTCAGCGGCACCTTCGTCCTGACGGACACGATCGACAAGGCGTTCGACGCGATCTTCGTGGAGTCGTACGCGAACACCGATGCGGCGATCAGTGGGAAGGCGCCGGACATCTCCTTCGAGGGCAGCACTGCGGAGGCTCCAGCGGTTCCTGCGAGCCTGCTGGAGCGGGTCAGGCAGCTCGACGGAGTGGAGGCGGCGACCGGCAGCGTCGTCGACGAGTCGGCGACGAAGATCCTCAAGGCCGACGGCAAGGCGATCAACACCCAGGGCGCACCCTCGTTCGGCTTCGGAATCGATCCGGAACAGTCGCAGTTCAACCCACTGAAGCTCGTCGAGGGCACCTGGGCCTCCGCGCCGGACGAAGTCGTGATCGACGCCGGCACGGCAGACAAGCAGGGCTACGGAGTCGGTGACACGGTCCAGATCGGGACTCTGAAGCCGGTGCAGTCGTTCCGGGTCTCCGGAGTCGCGCAGTACGGAAGCGTCAGCTCCGCTCGGTACCGCCACCTTCGTCGTCTTCACGATTCCGACTGCGCAGGACGCTCCTCGAGCGAACGAACCAGTTCGACGCGATTTCCGTCTCCGCCAAGGACGGGGTCTCCGCGGAGCAGCTCGTCGAGGAGATCAAGCCCGTGCTGCCGGCAACCGCGCAGGTGCGAACCGGCGTCGAGCAGGCGAATGAGGACGCCTCGGAGGTCTCCGAGTTCACGAGCTTCATCCGGTATTTCCTGCTCGCTTTCGGCGCCGTCGCACTCTTCGTGGGCGCCTTCGTCATCTTCAACACGATGTCGATCACCGTCGCCCAGCGGACTCGAGAGCTTGCGACGCTGCGGACGATCGGGGCCTCCCGCAAGCAGATTCGGCGAGCGGTCCTGCTCGAGGCCTTCCTGATCGGGCTGGTGGCCTCGATCGTCGGATTCGTCCTGGGCGTCGGACTCGCGTACGGGCTCAACTGGCTCTTCAAGCAGCTCGATCTCGAGCTCCCGACGACCGACATGGTCATTGCGCCCCGGACGATCATCTTTGCGTTCGTGATCGGGATCCTGGTCACCGTGCTGGCGGCGTTCGTCCCGTCGATCCGGGCGACGCGGGTCTCCCCGATCCTCGCCGTCCGGGAGGGTGCGGAGCTGCCGCGAGGACGCTTCGCGAGGTTCACCCCGTTCGTCGCACTCGCGATCCTCGCCCTGTCGCTCTTCCTGCTCGGCCGGGCGGCGTTCACGGACGAGCTCGCGACCGGACAGAGGTTCCTCTTCATCGGCCTGGGCGTGCTGCTCCTGTTCGTCGGCGTCGCCATGATCTCGTCGAAGCTCGTCCGTCCACTCGCGGCCCTCGTCGGAGTTCCCGGCGAGAAGCTCACGGGCATCTCCGGCTTCCTCGCACGGAGAAACACGCTTCGGAACCCCGGCCGCACGGCGGCGACCGCGGCCGCCCTCATGATCGGCCTCGCGCTCGTCACCTTCGTTGCGGTGCTCTCCAACAGCATGAAAGCGTCGAACCGCGGTGCCATCGAGGAGCAGATCGCAGCCGACTTCGTCGTCACGTCCCAGGACGGCTTTACCCCGTTCGTCTCGGGCGCCGGCGATGCGGCCGAGAACGCGCCCGGTGTCGAGCTCGCCTCGAGCGTGCGCTCGGAGGTCGGAAAGGTCGCGGACACGGACAAGTACGTGACCGGCATCGAGCCGGACAAGATCGCCTCGGTCTACAACTTCGACTGGGCCGACGGCTCCGACGCCGTGCTTCAGGATCTCGGCGAGTTCGGCGCGATCGTCGACCAGGACTTCGCAGAGGATCGCAACTTTGCGATCGGCGACAAGTTCCAGTTCCTCTCGGGCTCGGGCAAGACCGCGACGCTCGAGGTCAAGGCGACCTACGACCCGCCGCCCTTCTACCAGATGCTCGGCACGGTGAGCATCAGCCAGGCCACGTTCGACAAGCTCCACGACCGGCCGCGGAACCAGTTCACCTTCGTCAACGTCCCGGGCGGCCCGACGGAGCAGGCGGAGAGCGCCGATCGAGGAGGCGCTCGCGACCTTCCCCGACGCGAAGGTCCAGACGCGCGAGGCCTGGATCACGGAGCAGGACGAGGAGTTCAACCAGTTCCTGACCATGCTCTACGTGCTCCTTGCGCTCTCGGTGATCATCAGCATCTTCGGGATGATCAACACGCTCGCTCTCGCAGTCTTCGAGCGCACGCGTGAGCTCGGGATGCTCCGGGCTGTCGGCATGACGCGCTGGCAGGCCCGGACGATGATCGGATCCGAGAGCGTGATCACCGCGTTGATCGGCGCTGCGATCGGGCTTCCGCTGGGGATCTTCCTGGCCGCCCTCGTCGTGAAGGCGCTCGAGCAGTTCGACGTTCGCTTCTCGATTCCGCTCCAGCCGCTGATCGCCTTCGCGATCGTCGCCGTCATCGTCGGAGTCGTCGCGGCGATCCTCCCGGCCCGTCGCGCCGCGAGACTGAACGTCCTCCAAGCCCTGCAGTACGAATAGCCCCTCCCGTCCCTGGCCGGCGGCGAAGTGCGTAACGCCCGCATGGTCTGGGCCATCTCGGGCGGCGCCGGCTTCCTCGGCTTGCACCTCGCGCGCCGCCTGGTCGCCGAGGGGCACGACGTCCGGTCGCTCGACCTCGTCGGCCTGGACGACCCGCAGCTCGAAGGGTCGGTGCGGGAGCTCCGCGGGGACATCCGGGACGAGACGGCCGCCCGTGAGCTCGTCGACGGCGCCAGGATCCTCGTCCACGCTGCTGCGGCCCTCCCGATCCGCGGAGGTCGCGACGAGATCCAGTCGGTCAACGTCGACGGGACGCTGACGCTCCTCTCCGCCGCCGCCGAGGCCGGCGTCAGGCGCGTGATCCTCATCTCCTCGACTGCGGTCTACGGCGTGCCCGACAAGCATCCGATCGAAGAGGACGACCCGCTCGTCGGCGTCGGCCACTACGGCGAGTCGAAGATCGAGGCGGAAGACGTCTGCCGTGCCTTCATGCGTCGCGGCCTCGACTGCGTCATCGTCCGCCCGAAGACGTTCATCGGCCCGGAGCGGCTGGGCGTCTTCGAGATCCTCTTCGACTGGATCCGCGAGGGCCGCAGGATCTACACGCTCGGCGACGGATCCAACCGGTACCAGCTCCTCGCGGTCGAGGACCTCGTCGAAGCGATCACCCTTGCCGCAAGCAAGCGGGCCGCCGCCGGCGAGACGTTCAACGTCGGCGCGAAGGAGTTCGGGACCGTTCGCTCCGACCTCCAGGAGTTGATCGACCACGCAGGGTCGAGCAGCCGCCTGACGCCGATTCCGATTCGTCCCGCCGAGGTCGCACTGCGGGCACTGGAGCTCGCCCGGGTCTCGCCCCTCGTCGAGTGGCACTACAAGACCGCCCACCGCGATTCGTTCGTCGACGTCTCGAAGGCGGAGAAAATCCTCGGCTGGAAGCCGCGCCTCTCGAACGCGCAGACGCTGATCGAGACCTATGACTGGTACCTCGCCCACCTGGAGGAGGTCGGTCGCGCCTCGGGCGTCACGCATCGCGTCCCCTGGAACCAGCAGGCGCTCGGGCTCCTGAAGAAGGTGAGCTGATGCCGGACCTCACGTCCGACGAGACCTGGGACGAGATGTTCGACGAGATCTATCTCACCACGTATGCCGCCAACCTCGGCGAGCGGGACTCGGACGCGGAGGCCGAGGCAGCGGCGCGGCTTGCCGGCGTGGAACCGCCCGCGCGGATACTCGACGCGCCGACCGGGTTCGGGCGGCACGCGCTGCCACTCGCGAAGCTCGGCTTCGAGATCACCGGTGTCGACCGCTCCGACGTCCAGCTGGCCGAGGCGCGCCGTCTCGCCGGCGAAGTCGAGTGGCCGAAGTGGGTGCAGGCGGATTTCCGAGAGCTCCCGTTCGAAGACGAGGTCTTCGACGCCGCGCTCTGCCTCTTCACCTCGATCGGCTACCGCGGGGAAGACGGCGACAGAGAGGCGTTCGGCGAGTTCTTCCGTGTTCTGCGCCCGGGGTCACCGCTCGTCATCGAGACCTTGCACCGCGACCGGCTCGTGACGATCTTCCAGGAGCGAAGCTGGGATCCGCTCCAGGACGACGCGGTGCTCCTGGAGGAGCGCAGGTTCGACCCGGTCGCAGGTGAGATCGAGACCGACCACACGCTCCTCGCCGTCGGTGAGCGCCGTGGCCTGACGTTCCGTCTTCGCATCTACACGGCGACGGAGCTCGTCAAGCTCCTGGCGGAGGTCGGCTTCGCCGAGATCGACTGCTTCGGCGACTACGAGGGCGGGCCGCTCTCGCGAGAGACCCGCCTCGTCGTCAGAGCAAGAAAAGCCTAAGCAGGTTCGTTCGGGTCTTCTTCGGCCGCCAGCTTCAGAGACCCCTGCAGTGTCTCCTGGAAGTGGCGCTCCTGGATCGGCGTGACCCACTCGATGACTTCCTGCAGGTCCGAGTTGCCGGCCTTCTGGTTCATCGTCCCGAGGATCTGCCAGTGGCCGACTTCGCCGGCCTCCGCCATCGTCAGGAACTCGAGCCCGTCGAGACCGTCGGCATCCTCGCCCAGGTAGGTCGACATCATCTCGGTCGCCTCCTGCTTGGTCTCACGGGCCTTCTCGAGAATCGCGGTCTTCTTACCGTCGAGGCTCTCGGCGACCTGCGTCGTCCGCTCCTCGGTCTCCGCGGCCTCCTTGTTCATGCGCTGCAGCTTCTGCTTGATCTCGTCGTCCTCGACGAGGCCAGAGATCTTGTCGGTCGCGCCCTGAGCAGCTTGCGCGAGCCCGATGACCTCGGCGATCTTCGTATCGAGCTGGGTGAGCTCTGCCATGGGTCCTCCTTGGGATTAGTGCATCCCGTCTACCCGGAGGAGAACGAGTTAAACGACGACCTTGCGGGCGTAAAAGCCCTCCGCCAGACCGCTCGTCGACGCCGCCTCCATCCCGCGTAGGCGCATGAGGGCCATGAAGAGGTCCTCGGTGAACCAGGAGCGGTTTCGCTGTGACGGAAAACCGGCGAGCAGCAGCTCGACCTTGCGTCTGGCCGTGTCCTCGTCGAGCTCGACGAAGACGTTGGGCGAGCCGAGGTCGCCGTCGTACTTCGGGATCTCGTACTCGAGGATCAGGTGGTCGCGAAAGGTGTTCCACGTCAGCTCCGCGACGAGGCTGTGATCCTGGTGGAGGTCGGAGCCGCGGTGGGTGAGGATCAGGTCGGGCGAAACGGACTCCTTCAAGCGCTCGAAATACTCCTTGACCTCGCCGCCATAACGGAAGAACGCGTCGCGAAAGCTCTCGACGTCGACCCTCGATTCAGAGGCCGCGTCGAGGAATGCGGCGGCGCTCGCCCTGGCCTCCTGCGCGCGCTCCTCGCTCGCGCTCAAGACGACCCAGTGGACGTCGAGCGGGCGGTCCCGGGCCAGCCGGAGGATCGTTCCGCCACAGCCGATCTCGATGTCGTCCGCGTGCGAGCCGATGGCGAGCACCCGAAGCGGGGCGTCGCCGCCGAGGTCGAGCCTCAGCACGGCCCGCTCAGCCGGTGGCGGCTGCGGGTTTCTCCCACACCTGCCACACGCTGCCGCCGTTCGAGATGAGCTCCTCGAGGCGCTCCTTGTCCTTCAGCGTGTCCATAGGTGCCCAGAATCCGTCGTAAGCGTAAGCCACGAGCTGGTCGTCGGCGATCAGGTTGCAGAGCATCGCCGGAAGATCCTCGCCCTCGGCGATGTAGTCGAACACCTCGCGGTTGAAGACGAAGTAGCCCCCGTTGATCCGAATGCCGCTCTCGGCGATGTCGTGGAAGTGGGTGACGACCCGGGAGCCGTTCGTCGTCACGACGTTGAAGGTGTAGTTCGGCTGCACCGACAGCAGGCTCGCGATCTTCCCGCTCTCTCGGTGCGCCTGAATCAGATCCGGCAGGACCGCGTCGGTCACGGTGTCGCCGTAGTTCGCGAGGAAGAGCTCGTCGCCGATCAGCTCCCGGGTGGCGAAGAACCGCTCTCCGATGCTGGCCTCGATCGGCGTGTCCACGAAGGTCACGCGCCAGCCTTCCCGCACGAAGGTCTCGTCCCGGAAGTAGCGCTTGATGACCTCGGCCTGATGGCCGACGCAGAGCAGGAATTCGCGATGCCCGAAGTGGGCGTAGTACTTCATGATGTGCCAGAGGAGCGGGCGCCCGCCGACGGGCACCATCGGCTTGGGGACGACGCCTGTCACCCCACGCAGCCGCAAGCCGAGTCCACCGCAGAAGAGGACGACCTTCACCGCCTCCTAAGCTTGGTTGACAGGTCGGACTACGGCGATCCCCCGTTAGAGGGAGTCTTCCAGGAGGCTCCGCAGCCGCTCCGCGTACGCGGGGGCAGTCGGCTCGTCCTCGTGGCGGAAGTAGCAGAAGAGCTCCGTGCCGCTCGCATGCAGAGGCCGAAGCCGCTCTGCCCACTCGACGAGGGCCGCGTCGTCGTACGGGGGATCGCGGAACCTGACGTACCGGAAGGGCGCGTCGGCCTCGAGGTCGTTGACGCGCACCGCATTGTCCGGCAGGTTGCTCTCGACGCCGGACCAGGACTCGTGGCGGAAGTCGAACGCCAGCCGAAGGGACGGGTCGAGCGACCCGAGCATGAGCTGGAGCAGACCCTCGTCCCGCGCGTAGCCGACGACGACCCGGATCGGCCCGAGCCTGTCGCCCAGGCGGCGAACACGCTCCTCGAAGGTGCCCGCGTCGGTCGTTCGGTAGGAGTTCAGCTTGGGGCTGAAGAGGAATCCGGGCGGGGTCTGGGCCGCCCAGCGCTCGAACTGCTCCTCCGCGGGAAGCCGGTACCCGGTCGTGTTCAGCTCGACGGTCGCGAAACGGGTCGCGTAGTGGCCGAGGAAGTCGGCCGGCTTCGCGTCAGCCGGGTAGAAACCGGGCTTCCAGGTGGGATACGACCACCCGGAGGTGCCGACATACGGCCCCTCTAGACTCAGCGGCGTGGCCGTCACACCGGAAGTGATAGCGCAGGGCTCGATCCCGGTCCTCGACCACGGCTTCGTCCGTCTGGACGCCGCGATGGCCGACGACCTCTCGGTCGTGAACGGCGCCCGGGTCAGCTTCGCGAAGCACAAGGCCGAGATGGACGACTCGGACGCCGGCCTCATCCGCTTCCTGATGCGAGAGCGCCACGGGACGCCGTTCGAGCACAACTCGTTCCGCTTTCACATCCGTACGCCGATCTTCGTCGCGCGCGAATGGTTCCGGCACCGGATCGGCTCCTTCAACGAGTTCTCGATGCGGTACGCGAAGGCGTCGGACGACTTCTACGTCCCCGAGCCCGAGGACGTCCGTGGCCAGGTCGGAAAGCCCGGGGCGTACTCGTTCGAGCCGGTGGAGAGCGAGCTCGCCGAGTCGACGCGTGAGGAGATGCGAGCGGTCTACGAGGCGGCGTACTCGGCGTATGAGCGGCTCGTCGAGCAGGGCGTCGCGCGGGAGCTCGCGCGGGCGGTGCTCCCGGTCGGGGCCTACACCGAGTTCTACTGGACCGTCAACGCGCGGGCCCTCATGAACTTCCTCTCGCTGCGCAACTCCGAGACTGCACAGCGCGAGATCCGGCGGTACGCCCAAGCGTGCGAGCAGTTCCTCGCCGAGCGGATGCCCGTGACCTACGCGGCGTTCGTCGCGAACGACCGCACTTCACCCTAAGCAAAGGAGGGCTACTAGGTCTCCGTCATGACGACGGTGTCGGCGTGCGTCGTCTTGTCGTAGCGGGTGATCGCCCAGGCGTCGAAGCCGGCCAGGTCGTAGGCCGCGGTCAACTCGATCGTCGTGGTGCCGGTCGGTGAGACGTTGAACGTCCCACAGGTGACGACCGGCCTTCCCTTCCGCGTGAGAACGAGCGAGTAGTAGTTCCCGCGAGAGAGATGGTCGAGGCCGCGGACCGTGAGCGTCATGGGCCAGTTGCCGTCCTCGCCCCTTCGGCCGAGGCTGATGCTCGCGCCGGAGGTGTCGTTCTGGTCGGAAGGTCGCAGCGAAACGACGCGCGCCGCCGGAGGCGGGGGTGCCGCGGCCGGCGGATCCTCCCGTCCTTCCCCCGCGATGTAGCCGACGCCGAACGCGGCCGCAGCGATAGCAGCGCCGGCGAGAAGGGCCGCGCCCAACCGCCGGGGCGGGAGCCAGGCGACGTCCGGCTCTTCATCCTCAGCCGGAGGTGCCCCGGGCGGGGACGCGAGGGCCAGGGGGAGCTCGGCCGGCGGCCCGCTTGCCACGAGCAGCTCGTGCACCCGGAGGAGACGGGCCCGCTCCTCCTCGCTCTCGATCCCCTCCACGAGGTCGTCGAAGTCGGGCGGCCTCGTCACAGGACGTCCTCCAGCACGGCGGCGAGCCGGGCGAGCCCCGAGCGGGTCCGGGTCTTGACGGTGCCGAGGGGGATCTCGAGGTGATCGGCGATCTCGCTTTGCGACCGCCCGCCCCAGTAGGCGAGCTCGATCACCTTGCGCTCGCTTTCCGGGAGCTCGACCAGGGCTCGATGAACGCGCCAGGCGATCCAGCCGGACTCGGCGCGGTCGGCGGGCCCGGCCTCGGAAGACACCTCGTCGGGCGCGTCGACCGGTGGCTCACGCCTCGCGCGGCCGTTGTCGACGATCGCGTTTCGGGCGACTGCATAGAGCCACGGCGCCCCGGGGCCGCGCTCCGGCTTGTAGCTGCCCGCCGCCCGCCAGACCGAGGCGAAGGTTTCCTGCACCGCGTCCTCCGCCCGCCCGCGATCGCCGAGGCGTCGCAGGGCCAGTCCGAAGACCGGACGCGAGTAACGCCGGTACAGGGCGTCGAAGGCGCTCCGGTCGCCCGACCCGACCATGCGGATGAGCTCGCCGTCGCTCACGTCAGCGTGGGACACGACGAACATGGTGGCGCTTGCCGGGGCATGCGGCAAGCGGGGTGCGAGCGCCGCAGCGGAAGTGGACATCTCCTGGTTCTACGGTGTGGTGCCGCGCGCGGATTGGGATGAGCTCTTGAGCAGGCGGCCGCCGTCCATCACGAGCGTCGAGCCGGTCACGAACTTCGCACCGGCCAGGTAGATGACCGCTTCCGCGACGTCCTCGGGCGTCCCGATCGTCCCGAGGAGGGACTCGGCGGCGCGGCGCTCGACCTGCTCGGGCTCCACCGCGACCGGACCGGGGGCGATTCCGCAGACGCGAACCTCCGGCGCGAGAGCCCTCGCAAAGACCTTCGTGAGCATCGAGAGCGCCGCTTTCGCTGCGCTGTGGGGCGCGAAGGAGGGCCAGGGCTCGAGGCCCATGACGTCCTCGATCATGATCACGACACCGCGCGACTCGCGCAGGAGCGGCGCAGCGGCCTGTGTCACGAAGAAGCCGCCCTTCGCGGTGGCCCCGAGGGCCGAGTCCCAATCGTCCTCGGTGATCTCCGCGACCGGCTTCGGGCGGAAGCCTTCCGAGGCTGCGTGGACGAGCAGGTCGAGCCCACCCAGCTTCTCTGCGGCGGTCTGCACGATTGCCCGCGCACTCTCGACCTGGGCGATGTCGCCGTGCACCCGGCCCGCGGGAAAGACGTTCCATCCCTCGGCTTCGAGCCGAGCCGAGATCACGGATCCAACCCGCCCGGTGCCGCCGGTTACAAGAGCGTTCATGTCGGGGACAACTGTAAGGAGTTGATTTGGAAGGGCAACTTTCTGCGGCTCAGCGCGTCGGTTGGGGTGCAGTTGCGCTCCTTGAAGGGGGGACTCAGCACATGAGAAAAGCACTACTGCTGGTCGTTGCGTTCCTCGCCATCGCCGTGGCATCGGTTGCGCTCGCGGCAGTGACGAGAGTCGTTGCGATCAAACCGGCCGGCTTCAGCCCGGTCTCACGCACCATTCAGACGGGCGACACGATCCGTTGGCGCAACGACGACACGGTTGACCACCAGGTCGTCGCCGACAACGGGCACTTCGCATCGCCCATCCTCAAGCCCAGGCAGACGTACCAGCGGACGTTCAACACCGCCGGGACGTTTCGTTACAAGGACGCCCTCGAACCCGCCGAGCGGGGCACGATCATCGTCCAGGGCCCGCCGCCATCAGTAGCGATTGCGGCATCCACGCCAGCCGTGTTCTTCGGGGCTGGTCTTCGGCTCACCGGGACCATCTCGTCGGGAGCCGCCAACCAGGACGTCTCGATCTGGGCGCAGCCCTTCGGTCAGACGTCGTACGCAAAGGTCGTCGATCTCAAGACGGCGACCTCCGGTACCTACGACTGGTCGACCGTCCCGCAGGTCCTGACCAACTACCAGGCCCGATGGGGCAACAGGTCGAGCGCGATCGTCGCGGTCGGCGTACGTCCGCGCGTCACGCTCATTCGCCGGGCACCGTGGTTCGTCACCTCGGTCAAGGCTGGGCGGTCGTTCTCGGGCCGATACGTGTACGTCCAGCGAAAGTCGAGCCTCGGCCAGTGGGTCAACCGCAAGAAGGTTGTGCTCGGGAGTTCGGGTGCTCGGCGGTTCCTGATGGACCTGCCGCGCGGCCGGCACGTCCTGCGTGTCTTCCTGACGACCAACCAGGCCGGCACCGGCTACATCTGGAGCCACAGCCGGACGATCGTCGTCACCAAGAGGTAGGGCACATCGGGTCAGTCTGGGGGAACCTCCCGGTTCCCCCAGACCCCCTCCCCTCGACCGCATGCGCGGTCAGGCCGTTGCCCGGCCGGCCGGCGGTATGCTGCCGCCGGCCCGACGACCTCTAGAAGGAGACCGACTTGGCGACGCTTGCGTTCAACCACGAGGAGATCTCTGCGCGCGAGCTGAAGCCGCGCCTGCACGAGCTCGACGGCATCTCACGCGAGGCCGTCGAAGCGCACTACAAGCTCTATCAGGGCTATGTCGCCAAGCGGAACGAGATTCTCGGCAAGCTCGCCGACGTCGACACCGCTCCTGCGAACCAGGTCTACTCGGAGCTCCGCGCGCTCAAGGTCGATCTGAGCTTCGCGATCGGCGGAATCAAGAATCACGAGATCTACTTCGAGCACCTCGGCGGTGACGGCGGAGACCCCGACGGCGCCTTCGGGCAGCTCGTCGACCGTGACTTCGGCTCCGTCGCGGCCTGGCGTTCCGACCTCAAGGCGACCGGCATGGCCGGACGCGGGTGGGCCTGGACCGCCTACGACTGGGACGAGGGCAAGCTCTTCAACTACATCGGCGACACGCAGAACACGTATCCGATCTGGAACGCGACACCGCTCGTGGCCCTGGACGTCTACGAGCACGCGTACTTCCTCGACTACCAGACCGACCGCGCGTCCTACATCGATGCGTTCTTCGCCAATCTGGACTGGTCGACCGTGAACGACTGGGTCAACGGCTACCAGATCCCTCTTCGCTGAAAGTCTTGCGACTTTCAGCGACGGTCCGGAAGCCGGGCCGCGCTTCGCGCGGCGCGGCGCGGCCGCTGCCTGTGATTGTGGGGCGACTGTCCGTTAGCTGGTGAGCGGAACCGGCTAAGCCGGTTCCGCGGCGATCCAGGTTCGGAGGTCTGTGTGGTTGCTCGGTCGTCCACCGGCTAGCTCGGCGCGCAGCTCGCCGACTGTTCCGTACCGCTCGGCGACGACGTCGTGCGTGTGGATCGTCTCCAGATTCACCTGACGGGAGAAGAGGAAGTCCTCGTCGGCGAGGTCCGGGTAGGCGTCGAGGACGCCCCGGAGCGCGAGCCGCACCGAGTCCTCGACGAAGCGTGGCTGAAGATGCGCGTGCTCGACGATGAAGAGCTCGTCGGGCCGCTTGAGGAGCTCGAGGACCGGTGCGCTCATGGACGACTCCACGATCTCGCCGAGTTGCTCGGCGTTCACGCGGGACTGGGTTCCCACGAAGAGCGTGCCGCGGCCGCGCTGGTTGTGTGTCGCGAGCGGGACGAGCTCGAAGATCCGGCCCACCTCCTGCTCCGAGAAGCCCGCTCCCAACAGCCGCTCGCCCGCCTTCTCGCGAACGAGGCCCTGGGCGCACGGGCACGCGTTGATCCCCGCCGCCTCGACGCCGACCACTCGCCTGACGCCGGTTTGCGAGGCCGCCGCGATGCCGATCAGGCCGAGCATCGTCTGTGTTGCCAGCCCCGTGACCGGCGTCTTCCGCTCTACGGGATAGCGGGCGAAGATCCTCGCCTCCGCCCGTCCGGCGCCCTGGCGGCCCACGATCTCGCGGGCGATGTGCGCCGCGAGCTCCTCGACGAGGAAGGCTTCCTCGAGGACGACCTGCTCGATCACTTCTTCGAAGAGCTCGGGGAAGCGCGACATGTGGACGCCCTTCTGAGCGGGGTCGAGATCGACCGTGCACTCGATGTCGGCGGCGATGAGCTTCTCCGCAGGGCCGTGTCGGATCCGGATCGCCTTCGAGATCCCGGTGACCCCAGCCCGCGAGAGCCCGAGGCGTACCTCCGGCTGGGAGGCCTGGAGGTCGAGCCGAAAGACGTCGCGGAGATCGGTCACGTGGACGGAATAATGGCGATCGCATCGAATCCCGGAAACACGGTGGCCATCGAACCGACCTTTGCCCAGCTCGTCTCGCTTGCGTGCCATGACCTTCGCACGCCGCTTGCGACCGCGTCCGGCTTCGCCCACACGCTGCGCCGGCTCGAGTCGCTCGAGCCGCCTGCGGACCGCTACGTGGAGATGATCGGTGCGGCTTCGGAGCAGATGACCCACCTGCTCGATCTGCTCGGCGCAGCTGCTCGAGTCGAGGGCGATCGCTACGAGCCCCTGCTTCGGGAAGCCGACACCCGCGCCCTCGCCGACGCGGCGGCCCTGCCTCTGGGCGAGGGAGCCGTGGTCAACGGCGACGGCGCGACCGTGCAGGTCGACCCCCCCTGGGCCGAACTGGCTCTCGGGGCCTTCGGCGAGTGCATCCGGCGCCACGGCGCGCTGGAGCAGGTGACCTTCGCGGTGGACGGCGGAGAAGTCTCGATCGGGCCCGTGGCCGACGGCGTCGGCGCCATCGTCCTCGGCGAGGAGCTCAGGGACTTCGGTGCCGCCGTCGGCGCCAAGGTGCTGAGGGCGATTGGGGCCGAGATCGAGCTCGCAGACGACCGGCTCGTCGTCCGCCTACCGCAGTAGCCGCGACAGCCTTCGGTCCTTGAGGGTTCGCCCGCCCGTCTGGCAGGTCGGGCAGTAGAAGATCGTGTGCTCCTCGAAATCGACCCGCGCGATCGGCGTCTCGCAGACATGGCACGGCTCGCCCAGCTTCCGGTGGATGCGGTACGTCTTCTGGTCGTTCGCGCCGCGCTCGCGCAGCTCGAGCCCGCGGGCGAGCTCCGCGTCGATCGCGTCCGCGAGCCGCTGCACCTCGTCGGAGCCGAGATCACGGGTAAGCGCGTAGGGGGAAAGGCCCGCGTGATGGAGGATCTCGTTCGCCCATGCCCGCCCGATCCCGGCGATCGCCCGCTGGTCGCGGAGCAGCGAGTGCAGTCGTCGCGACTCGGAGGCACAGATCTCGGTGAGGCGCTCCGCGCCGATGCCGTAGGCCTCCGGTCCGAGGTGGGCGATCTCGGCCTCGGCGGCGGCAGGCGTGAGGAGCCAGACACCGGCGCGCTTCTTGGCGCCCGCCTCGGTGAGCACGAGCAGCGCACCGCCTTCGAACTCGAGCCGGAACGCCGGCGTCTTCGGCCCCTTCTCGCCGGCCCGGAGGAACTTGAGCCGTCCGGCCGTCATCAGGTGGAAGAGGAGGACGAGCTCGCCGTCGTCCGTCGGCATGAGCAGCCGTTTTGCGCGGCGCTCCACGCCGTCGAGCTTCCGGCCGGTCAGCGCGTCGAGCGGTGGATCGTAGGTCTTCAGGGTCGCGATGTGCGCCGGCCCGGCCTTGACGATGGGCAGGGCGGAGACCGGGTCGTTCAACTGGCGGCGCCACGCCTCCATCTCCGGAAACTCAGGCATGCACTTATCGTCCTCGGCTCATGGCTGAGCCGATCACGGTAGCCGTCCGCCGCGGGTCGATCGTCGAGTCGCGCCACCTCGCGCACGCGGTCGCCGTACGCGACGGCGCCGTGGTGGCCGAGGCCGGCGACGGTGGGCTCGCCTCGTACCTCCGCTCGTCCGCCAAGCCGATCCAGGCGCTGCCGCTTGCCCGCGCTCGGCCCGATCTGGACGACCGCGAGCTCGCGATCGCCTGCGCGTCGCACCTCGCTGACCCGGAGCAGGTCGGCGCCGTGCGCTCGCTGCTCGCCAAGGCGCCGGCGCAGGAGGACGAGCTCGAATGCGGGGCGGAGGGCGACCCCCCGGAACCGATCCGTCACAACTGCTCGGGCAAGCACGCCGGCTTCCTGGCGCTCTGCCGCGCGCAGGGCTGGGACTCGCGGGGCTACCGGCTGCCCGACCATCCCTGCCAGCGCGCGATGCTGGAGGAGGTCGCCGCCGCCACCGGCGTCTCCGACAGCGAGATGCCCACGGCTGTCGACGGCTGCGGCGTCATCACCTACGTTCTCCCGCTCGAGCGGATGGCCTACGCGTTCTCGCAGTTCTTCGCGCTCGACGCAGGCCCCCGCGTCGGAGCCGCCATGCGCGCGCACCCGCAGCTGATCCGTGGGCCCGGCGCGCCCGACACCGTGCTGATGGAGACCCTTCCGGGCTGGATCGCAAAAGGCGGTGCCGAGGGTCTGATGTGTGCCGCCGGGCCCGACGGCACCGGCGTCGCGCTCAAGGTCGACGACGGAGCGGCGCGCGCAGTCGGCCCGGCCCTCGCTGAGTTCCTCGGTCGCCTCGGGCTGCCGGTGACCGCGCTCGAGGTCGACCCGATCGCGAACAGCCGGGGCGAGAATGTGGGTGAAATTCGAGCCGAATGACACTTTCCACAGGCGGTGAAGAAAATGTTGGTACCTGTGGAAAGCCGTTGTATATTCGAGCAGCAGCCGGAGGGGAGCCGCTCACCAAACGGCTCTCTCGTGTGTAGGTCGAACCCCGTCCAACACGGAGAAAGCCGAGGTCCCATTGCTCACGGTCGACATCTCGCTCCCCGACGTCGAAGAACTCCACAAGCTCGTCCAGGACGGACAAGAGCGCGGGTTCCTCACCTACGACGAGATCGTTTCGGCGCTCGAGGAAGTCGAGCTGACGAAAGAGCAGGTCGAGGACTTCTACACGTATCTGATCGACCACTCGGTGGAGCTCGTCGAGGGCGTGCAGCACAAGCATCCACCGCACGAGCAGCCCGCGCTCGCCGGCGACGAGAAGGAGAACGCCAAGACGCCCAAGCTCGACCTGACCGTCGAGCCCTCGCTCGACTCGCTGCGCCTCTATCTGCGCGAGATCGGCAAGGTCCCGCTGCTCACGGCGGATCAGGAGATCTACCTCGCCAAGCGAATCGAGCGTGGCGACATGTCCGCGAAGACCCAGATGATCGAGGCGAACCTGCGCCTCGTGGTCTCGATCGCGAAGGGCTATCTCGGCCGAGGCTTGTCCTTTCTCGACCTGATCCAGGAAGGCTCGCTCGGGTTGATCCGCGCCGTCGAGAAGTTCGACTACCGCAAAGGCTTCAAGTTCTCGACCTACGCCACCTGGTGGATCCGCCAGGCGGTGACCAGGGCGATCGCGGACAAGGCTCGGACGATCCGCATCCCCGTGCACATGGTCGAGAAGCTGAACAAGGTCGTCCACATCGAGCGGCAGCTCGTCCAGCGGCTCGGACGCGAGCCACAGCCGGAGGAGATCGCCGAGGAGCTCGAGATGACGACGGAGGAGGTACGGGAGATCCTGCGGATGTCCCAGCTTCCGATCTCGCTCGAGAAGCCGATCGGCGAGGAGGAGGACTCCGAGCTCGGTGACTTCGTCGAGGACGAGGGGGCGGAATCGCCGTACGACACGGCCTCGCTGACGCTCCGCCGCGAGGACGTGCAGCGGGCCCTCGACTCGCTGCCCGACCGCGAGCGCAAGGTCATCGAGCTGCGCTATGGCCTGCTCGGAACCCAGCCTTTCACCCTCGAGGAGGTCGGCCGCGCCTTCGGCGTCACCCGCGAGCGGATCCGTCAGATCGAGAACTCGACGCTCAAGCGGCTCGAGACGCTCCCCGAGGCGCAGGGTCTCAGGGACTGCGGAGCTTCCTAGCTACGCGGCGGAGGCGGCGGAATCGGTGTGCTGCGGGTCTTCGGCCCGGCCGACGGGCACGAACAACCTGCAGTGCGGGCACTTGAAACCCGCGCGATCGTGTCGAGACCCGAGCATGACGGCGTGAAACCCCTTCCGACAGTGAGGGCAACGCACTGTGTGATCGTCCGACTCCATGCGGCGAACGTAGCAACGCCGAGCGCCCGTGCTTCTCTTTCGTGAGCAGAACTAAAGGGAGCGCTCACCGACATTGAACGTGCACCGGAAAACATCTATAAGCGACTCCATGGGGGTTGAGGGGACAGCGGCCGCAGCGCGGCCTGCGACCGAACCGGTCGTTCGGCTCGAGGGCGTGCACAAACGGTTCGGAGACAACGTCGTGCTCGAAGACGTCGACCTCACGGTCGACGAGCGGCAGGTGCTCGTCGTTATCGGGCCGAGCGGGAGCGGCAAGAGCACGCTCCTCCGCTGCATCAACCTGCTCGAGCCGATCCAGAAAGGCCGAGTCTTCTTCGAGGGCGAGGAGATCACGCGCAAAGGCGCCAACGCGAGCGCGATCAGGCAGCGGATCGGAATCGTCTTCCAACAGTTCAATCTCTTTCCGCACCTGAAGGCGATCGACAACGTCACGCTGGCGGCGCGCCGGGTCAAGAGGGTCGCCGCGGAAACACGCAACGGAGCGTGGACGAGAGCTGCTCGGACGAGTCGGCCTGGAGGAGAAGGCCGAGAGCTACCCCCACCAGCTCTCGGGCGGGCAGCAGCAGCGTGTCGCAATCGCGCGCGCGCTGATGATGGAGCCGCACGTGATGCTCTTCGACGAGGTCACCTCCGCTCTCGATCCGGAGCTCGTCGGCGAGGTCCTCGTCGTCATGCGCGACCTGGCCGCGAGCGGGATGACCATGGTCGTCGTCACCCACGAGATGCAGTTCGCGCGTGAGGTCGGAGACCGGCTCGTATTCATGGACGAGGGGCGCATCGTCGAGCAGGGTCGTCCATCGGACGATACTCTCTAACCCGAGGGAAGAGCGAACGCGCCAGTTCCTGCGGCGAAGCCTGCAGCTGGCGGGCTCACTCGAAGAATTGACTGTCAACGAAGGAGGGGCTGAATGAAGAGGTTGGTGATCGCAACCATCCTGGTGACGATGGCGGCCGTGACGTTCACGGCACTCAGCGTTGCCGCACCGTGGAGCGGCGAGCGGAAGGCGGTACCTACGAAAGCGGACGCGGCGGCCAAGCTGCCGGCGCTGCCGACGGACGTCGCCCAGCGGAAGCGGTGGAAGATCGGAGTGAAGTGCGACTTTCCGCCGTTCGGATACATCAATCGACAGAACAAGATCGCGGGCTATGACGTCGACGTGGCCCGCCGCTTTGCGGAGCTCGCGTTCGGCAAGCGGACGCGCGTGAGCCTCACGTGCGTGACGACCCCGAGTCGAATCCCGGCGCTGCAGCGTGGAGACGTCGACATCATCATCTCGACGCTCACCTGGACTGCAGCACGCGAAGAGGTGATCGTTTACTCGTACCCGTACTACAACGCGACCGGTCGGCTCTTGGTGCCGAACAACTCGAACATCACGCGCCTCACGGATCTTCGCGGCAAGCGGATCGCGACGACTCGAGGCTCGATCTACGACCGGTACGTCGGAAACTGCTTCAGCAGTGCGACCAAGGTCCTGACGGACTCCCCGGTCGCCGCGCTCGAGAACCTGCGTTCGGGACGTGCTGACACGTTCATGTTCGACGACACGTTCCTGCTCGGTGTGGCGGCGAACGACACGAACCTGAAGCTGACGACGCACAAGTTCCTCGCCGTCCCGTACGGGATCGGGATGAGGAAGGACGAGCCGCAGATGAAGCGTTGGGTGGACTCGGCGATCCTCCAGATGAAGCGGAACGACGAGTTCTGGAAGATCCTCACGTGCGAACTCGCCGCGGCAGTTCTGGCGGTTCTTCCTGACGAACGTCCCGAGGCCGAAGACCAAAGAGGCCTATCCGAGGGGCAGGGTGCCCGAGAGCGAGTGTCCTCGCTAGTTCGCTGAGAGAGGGCGGCCGTCGCGCGGCGGCCGCCCTCTCGACTTCGCATGAGCGTGCTCGCCGCCTTCGACTGGAGCTACATCTGGGAGCACCGAAGCGAGCTCTCGGAGGGGCTGAAGGTGACGTTCAAGGTGCCGCGATCGGCATCGCCGGCGCCTTCGTGATCGGCGCCTGCTCGGGGCTGCGCGTGCGCACCGGATTCCCGTCGATCAGCCAGGTCGCCGGCGTCTACGTCGAGATCATCCGCAACACGCCGATCCTCGTGCAGATCTTCCTGATCTTCTACGGGCTGCCCGAGGCCTCCGTGCACTTCAGGTGGTCGACCGTTCTTCATGGCCTGCGTTGCAGTCACGATCCTCTGGGGCGGAGCCTTCAACACCGAGAACTTCCGCGCGGGCTTCGAGGCCGTCCCGACGCGCTACCGCGAGGCCGGGCTGCGCGCTCGGCTTCGGGCCGATTCGAAGACGTTTCTGAACATCACGCTGCCGATCGGCGTTCCGGATCGCGCTGCCGTCGTCGATCAACACCTACATCTCGGTGCTCAAGAACACGGCGCTGATGACGGCGATCGCGTTCCCGGAGCTGACGCACACCGCGCTGAATCTGCTCGGCACCGACTTTCAAGACCTGGGAGATGCTCGCCGTCCTCGCGGTCACCTATCTCGCGCTCGTCTGGACGCTCTCCGCGCTGATCCGCATGCTCGAGCGCCGTCTGGCGCTTCCGGAGCCTGCGTAGGCCATGTGGGACGCGATCTTCTCCCGTCTGCCGACCTGGGCCGAGCCCGTCGTGGACTACATCCTCCACACGGGGCTCAAGAACACGCTGATCATCGCGGGGATCTCCGTGGCGCTGAGCCTCGTCGTCGGAGTCCTGCTCGGGACGCTCTTGACGCTCCGGTTCCTGCCGCTCCAGGCTGGGATCCGCCTCTACATCGAGGTCTGGAGAGGGTTGCCGATCATCGTGACGATCTTCTTCTGTTCTTCGGCCTGCCGACGCTCGCGGACGAGACCACGATCGAGGCGCTGCGGCTATCCCAGATCCAGTCCGCGGCATTCTCGGCCTGTCGCTCTGGGGGAGCGCACAGATCGCCGAGGCGACCCGTGGCGCCGTCCAGTCGATTCCGCGCGAGCAGCACGAGGCATCCTCGGCCCTCGGCTTCGGCTGGGTCGGCCGTCATGTGAACGTCGTCCTGCCTCAGGCTCTCGGCGGCTCCTGCCGCCGCTCGTCAGCCTCAGCGTCAACATCATCCAGAACAGCACCCTGGCGCGATTCTCGGGGTGCCTGAGATTCTGGAGACCGCCGAACGTTCCACGGAGCGGCTTGCGTTCCCGACCGTCGATCCGGCGACGCTCGAGATCGAGGGCGGTGATCCGCACTCACTCGAGATCTACGGCTTCGTGATGTTGATCTTCTTCGTGATCTCGTTCCCGCTCACGCGCCTCGCCGCGTATCTCGAGCGGCGTCTCGTCCAGTAGCGGGGTTTACGCGGCGAACTCGTCGGCGACGGAGAGGGCCTCGTCGAGGATCGCAATGCCCTCGTCGAGCTCCTCGGTCGTGATGGTGAGCGGCGGGCAGGCCATGACGACGTTCCAGTGCGTCATCAGGTAGAGCCCGCGGTCGAGCGCGGCCTTCGCCATCTGCGCCACCGGCGCGAGATCCTTGCCGGTGGCGTTGAACGGGACGAGCGGCTCGCGGGTCTCGCGGTTCTTCACGAGCTCGAGGCCCCAGAAGCACCCGAGCCCGCGCACCTCGCCGACCGACGGGTGCTTGTCCTGGAGGCCGCGCAGCCGCTCCTCGAACTGCGGCCCCAGCTCCGCGGCGTGCTCGACGATCCCCTCTTCCTGGAAGGCCTCGATGGACGCGACCGCGGAGGCACAGGCGAGCGGGTGTCCGCTGTAGGTCAGGCCGCCGGCGAAGTACTTGTCCCGGGCCCAGGAGGCGATCTTGTCGGAGACGACCATGGCGCCGAGAGGCACATAGCCGGAGTTGATGCCCTTTGCCACCGTGAGGATGTCCGGGACGACGTCCCAGTTCTCGCACGCGAACCACTTCCCGGTGCGGCCGAAGCCGGCCATGACCTCGTCGCAGATCAGCAGGATGCCGTGCCGGTCGCAGACCTCGCGGATCGACTGGAGGTAGCCGTCGGGCGGAACGATGATCCCGTTCGTCCCGACCACGGTCTCGAGGATCACGGCGGCGACTTCGTTCGGCCCTTCGTACTGGAGGATCTCCTCGAGGTGCGGCCCGCCGCTGCAGACCGGGCACGGGTCGGGATGGCCGGCCGGACAGCGGTACGTGTACGGGTCGAGCATCCGGACGACGCCTGGAATGCCGGGCTCGGCCGGCCAGCGGCGCGGGTCGCCGGTGAGGGTGATCGCGCCGCCCGTCGCGCCGTGGTAGGAGCGGTAGCGCGCGATGACCTTGTGCCGGCCCGTGTACCAGCGGGCGAGCTTGATCGCGTTCTCGTTCGCCTCGGCGCCGCCGTTCGTGAAGAACGACATCGTCAGGTCGCCCGGCGTGACCTCCGCCAGGAGCTTCCCGAGCCGGGAGCGCGACTCGGTCGCCATCGGCGGCCCGATCGTCGCCAGCTGATCGGCCTGCTCCTTGATCGCAGCGATGACCTTGGGGTGCTGATGTCCGATCGAGACGTTGACGAGCTGCGAGGCGAAGTCGAGGTAGCGCTTGCCTTCGTAGTCCCAGAAGTACCGGCCCTCGGCGCCGGCGACGGCGATCGGGTTGATCGCGTCCTGCACCGACCAGGAGTAGAGGACGTAGCGTTTTGCGTCCTCGACGATCTGCTGTCCCAGCTCGGTGTTTTCCTCGACCGTCGCCATGCTGCGATCCTAGCTCCGCCGCGCTAGGCTGGCCCCATGACCGAGGTACTCGAAAAACAGGATAGCGCGCGGCGCCGACCTGGGCCGGATCAGCCACTGGATCGGCGGGCAGAGCGTCGCCGGGGAGTCGGGCCGAAGCGGCCCCGTCTACAACCCGGCACTGGGCGTCCAGACCAAGGAGGTCGAGTTCGCCTCCGTCGAGGAGATCGACCGCGCCGTTCGGACGGCGAAGGAGGCGTTCCAGACCTGGCGCGAGGTGTCGCTCTCGCGAAGGCAGGAGCTCTTCTTCCGCATCCGGCAGCTCTTCCACGACCACCGCGAGGACCTCGCCCGCCTGCTGACCGAGGAGCACGGCAAGGTTTTCTCCGACGCGCTCGGCGAGGTGCAGCGCGGGCTCGAGGTGATCGAGTACGCCTGCGGGATCCCGACGCTCCTGAAGGGCGACTTCTCGGAGCAGGCCTCGACGGGGATCGACGTCTACTCGATCCGCCAGCCGCTCGGCGTCGTCGCCGGGATCACGCCGTTCAACTTCCCGGCGATGGTGCCCATGTGGATGTGGGCGCCTGCGATCGCCTGCGGGAATACCTTCGTGCTCAAGCCGTCCGAGAAGGACCCGTCGGCGTCGGTCCTGACGGCGGAGCTGCTCGCCGAGGCGGGACTCCCCGAGGGCGTCTTCAACGTCGTCCACGGGGACAAGGTCGCGGTCGACGCGATCCTCGAGCACCCGGACATCGCTGCGATCTCGTTCGTGGGCTCGACCCCGATCGCGCAGTACATCTACTCGACCGGCACGGCCAAGGGCAAGCGGGTCCAGGCACTCGGCGGCGCGAAGAATCACATGCTCGTGCTTCCCGACGCCGACCTCGACATGGCTGCGGACGCGGCAGTCTCGGCCGCGTACGGATCGGCGGGAGAGCGGTGCATGGCGGTCTCCGCGGTCGTCACGGTGGGAGATATCGGGGACGACTTCATCAAGGCGGTGAAGGAGCGCCTGCCGAAGGTGAAGGTCGGGCCGGGCACGGACCCGGAGAACGAGATGGGGCCGCTGATCACGCGTGAGCACCGCGACAAGGTGGCGTCCTATCTCGACAGCGGCCCGGAACAGGGCGCTGAGCTCGTCGCCGACGGCAGGGAGACGGCGCCGGATGGCGACGGGTTCTTCCTGGGCGTGTCGCTCCTGGACAAGGTGACGCCGGAGATGGACGCCTACAAGGACGAGATCTTCGGCCCGGTGATGTCGGTCGTCAGGGCCGAGACCTACGAAGAGGCGATCAAGCTGGTGAACGACAACCCCTACGGAAACGGGGTCGCGATCTTCACGCGGGACGGCGGTGCCGCACGGCAGTTCCAGTTCGAGGTCGAGGTCGGGATGGTCGGCGTCAACGTCCCGGTGCCGGTGCCGGTCGCCTACTACTCGTTCGGCGGCTGGAAGGGGAGCCTCTTCGGCGACTCGCACATCTACGGGCCCGAGGGGATCAACTTCTACACCCGCGGCAAGGTCGTCACCTCGCGCTGGCCGGATCCGGCCACGAGCAAGGTCGACCTGGGCTTCCCGCAGACCCGCTAAACAGGATCCGGAGCTGTGAGCGGTATCCCTTTGTTGCGCTACGGGGGGTAGACGCCGGCCGCGATACCCGTAGCGCCTGCCCCGGCGGTCCCCGAACCGCCGGTTCCGCCCGCACCGCCTCCGCCAGGAGTCCCGGTCGTGATGGCTGAGTTGGCGCTGATCGAGGCGACCGACGTCGGTGTCGCCTTGAAGATCCCGATGCTCGCGCCGCCGACGCCGCCGCCTCCACCTCCGCCCATGCCGCCGTTACCTCCGGGCCCGCCGTTGCCACCCTCTCCGACATCCTCGGGGCAGATGCCCGGTCCTGGTCCTCCAGGCCCGCCGTTGCCTCCGGCTCCGCCGCTGCCTCCCCGGCCGCCTCGCCCGCCTTCGCCCGTCGTGATCGAGCTCGTCTCCGAGACGACGAGGGTCGTTTCGGAGAGGTAGATGCCGAACGAGCTCCCGCCGGGGCGTCCGCCTATGCCCCCGGACCCTCCGCGCGCCCCGCCTCCTCCTCCGCCTCCGCCGTTGCCGACGCCTGCGAAACAGGCACTGCAACTCTCGCCTCCGCCGCCGCCGCCGCCGCCCCCGCCGTTGCCGGGGCCGCCCTGCTGCCCGGTCTGGCCGGCGCTTCCGAATGTCGTTGCGCCGGCGCCGCCTGGGCCGCCGGATCCCGGTGCGCCTTCCGCGCCGTCGTTGCCCGGCTTGCCGGGATCGCCGGCCGGGCCGCCGTAACCGCCTTCGCCGAACCCGCCCACGGTGCCGAAGGGCGCAGTACCGCCGTCAGCGCCGCGGATGCCTTCGTCGCCGCCGGCGCCACCCTGCGCGCCCGGCCGCCCGACCGGGCTAGTGCCCGCCGTTCCGCCGCCTCCAGGGCCGCCGAAGCTGCAATCGCCGACGCCGCCCCCTCCTCCGGTGCCGCCGTTCGTCCCGGTCGCGCCGGTCGCCCCTGTAGCACCGTCAGCAGCCGGTCCAGCGACGATCGAGACGCGCTGGATCTCGAGCTCGGAGCTGAATGCCGTGAGGCCGGTTGCGTTCGAGCCAGCGACCGTGTCCGCACTTCCGTTCAGCGACAGGTGCTGGAGGAGGACGCCTGACGCGTTGACCATGAGGATCGCCTCCGGCGAGCCGAGAATCGTCGTGCTGTATGCGAGCCCACGCGCCCACGTGTCTGAGGTATATCCGCCATAGATCGAGACTGCGGCCGTCACGACGACACGGCGGTAGGAGCCGCCCGACGCGTAGACCTGCTTTCCGGCCGGGATGGCGACGCTCACGGCTGCCTGGATCTCGCGCTTTGGCGCCGCCTTCGTTCCGGGGTTGGCGTCATCGCCGAGGGGTGAGGCGAAGACGGCATTCGCTTCCGTGCCGTCGATCCCGTCGCAGTTCGTTTCGGCGAACAAGAGATCGGGGGCATCCGGTGCGCCTGGATGGACCGCGGGGTTGTCGGGGGCGCAATCCAGCTCGTTTGGAGAGCCGTCTCCGTCCCGATCTGGGTTCGGCTGCGGCTGCGGCTGTGGCTGTGGCTGTGGCTGGGGCTGCGGCTGGGGCTGGGGTTGGGGTTGGGGCTGGGGCTGGGGCTGTCCGCCGGGGGTTCGGCAAGCGCGTACCGCTGCACGTTGCAGCCGCTTCAGCCTGGCGTTCTGGCTGCGGACGAAGGCCTTCCGCTTCTTCGCCTTCTTGACGCGCTTGAAGTACGCCTTTCGGGCTTTGACCATCTTGCGCTTGAAGGTCGCGACCGCCTTCTTGCTCGCGGCACAGTTCGCGTACTGCGCGTCTACGGCCAACGGCGAGAGCTCGGCGACACGGTCGGCGCTCGCGGATCCCGCCAGGAGCGCGGTGCCAAGCATGGCGGCGGACAGGATGACGGCGCGTTTCATGGTTGCCCTCCCGGCGTAAATGTCTCGATGACTCGCTCGAAGGTCAGCTGCGCCTGCGTCGCCGCCGCGAAGACGGTCTCGGCAGTTGCTGCTTCGTAGAGCAAGAAGCACGTCTCGTCCTCGGGCACGAAGATCGAGCGCAGGTACTTGATCTGCGTCCCGTCGCTCCTAAGGAGCTCCGCTACCTGTTGAGCTCGCTGTGCGCTCCGCTCGAGGGTGCCACGGTCGTTGCGCGCGCTGTACAGCTCAACGAGAAACTCCGGCATGCGACCGACGCTACGCCGGTGAGTCGCCGGGTCATATCCCGGAAACCCCCAATCTTTCGCGGCTACGCGGGAGCGGAAAGCCGCTGGCGAGTTGGCCCCGCGAGCGCACGCCGAGCTTTGCGTAGGCCTTCGAGAGGTGCGCTTCGACCGTATGGACCGTGATGACGAGCTGCTGCGCGATCTCCTTGTTGGACAGCCCGTCCGCGGCCAGCTCTGCGACGCGCTGCTCGCTCGGCGTCAGCTCGCCCGTCGGCCGCGGCTTGCGCGCGCCGATGCGCTCGAGCTCCGAGCGTGCAGCCTCAGACCATCCGGTCGATCCGAGCTCGTCGAACGCCGTGGCCGCCCGATCGAGCGACTCGCGTGCCGCGGCCCACTTTCCTGTGGCGGCGCTGCATGCCGCCGAGGAGCAGCAGTGTTCGAGCGGCATCGAAGCGGAGGCCGAGCGCCTCGTAGTCGGAGACTGCCGCGAGCAGCGACGCGGTGGCCGACTCGGAATCGTCGGGGAACCGCAGCAGACCCTCGCAGCGCTTGACGCTCGCAAGCCCCCATGGATGGCTTTGCTCCTCCGCGAGCTCGCGGAGTCGCCCTGTGACGTCGCGCGCTTCGTCGAGCTCCTCGTTCTCCACCAGAGCCTCGACGAGATCGGGGGCGACCGGGAACACGCCGGGATCGTCGACGCCCTTCGCGGCACGTGTGGCTCCAGACCGTGCGCAGCGCATCGGCGGCTCCGGAGGCGTCATGCTCGAGCAACGAGGCGATTGCACGGGCGCGCAGCGCCTCGAGGCCCTCCCAGCGCATGCCGCTCGAAGCGGCGTCGGCGAGCGCGCGATCGGCCGCGCGTCGTGCCTCCTCGGGTTCGCCGCGCCCCGCCGCGGCCAACGCTCGGCAGCGCGCCCCGGGGGTGGCCATGAGCAGCTCCGCCTCCTGGGACTGCTCCCAGGCCGCGAGGAGTCGATCGACCGCTTCCCACCTCGCCGAACGGAGCTCGATCTCGCACAGGTTGAGGCGCAGGACGGAATAGGACCACTCGTCGCCCTGTTCGTCCGCCGCGGCGATCAGTCGCTCCATCAGCGCCCGCGCCGGCTCGACCTCGCCGCGCCACCCGAGCCTGATCGCTGCCAGGCGGTCGAACGACCGGTAGAGATTGACCGTGGTGTCCGGGTGTGCTCGAAACCGGCTCTCGAGATCATCGATCGTCCGCCCACGGAGGATTCGAGTCCACCCGAGGGCGACGAGCGCCAATCGCGCAGTGTCGGGATCGGTCGGGTCTGCAGCGGACACCGCCTCCTGAGCCCAACTCTCCGCTTGGGCGATGGCCTCGACTCGACCGAGTGCGGCGTATTCCGCCTTCCTCCACAACACCGGACCCGCGAGCTGCGCCTCGCCACGGGCCTCCACGACGGCGCGCTCGAGGTGATCGGCGAACTCAGAGGTGGTGGAGACTGCGGCGCTGTCGGCGAGGAGCACGAGCGCCTTCACACGCATGGCACCCGCGGGCAGCGACTCGATCTCGCCGGACAGAAGGTCTGTCACGCCCTCCAGCTCTCCCGCCGCGAGGAGGTAATCGGCCTGTTCGAGAAGGCGATCGGGACGCTCGGGCGCTTCGGAGGGCGTCAGGCGGACCGCGTGGCCCGCCAGCTCTGCAGCATCTCGGTTCGCTCCACGCCGGGAAGCGCTCGCTGCGGCGGTGGCTACGGCTCGAGCAAGGTCGGGATCCGATTCGGGCGTCGCAAGTGCGAGATGCCGCGCGCGCTGTGCGTCGTCCTCGCTGACCTCCGCGAGCGCTCGGTGGAGCTTGCGCCGCTCCTCGGGCTTCGACATCGACCGCGCCGCCGCCCCGAGCAGCGGATGCGACGGCCGGAGCCGGTCCCCGTCGATCCGGACTGCTACGAGGTCGACCGCCTGCTCGAGCGCTTCGTCGCCCGCGATTGCGAGCGCCTGGGACGCGCGGAGGCTCCCCGAAAGCTCGGAGGCCACGAGCACCTGGCGAGCGGGCTCCGGAAGTGCATCGACACGCGCGGCGAGCAGCTGGTCGAGCCCGGCAGGAAGGTTGAGCTCGTCGACGGAGCCACTCTGCGCCGTGCGCGCCAGCTCCAGGGCGTACAGCGGGTTGCCGCGCGCGGCGTCGAAGATCGTTCGCTGCTCGGGGCGCGTGAGCCGGAGCCCGAGCCTCTCGAAGATCAGACGGCGGAGCGCTCCGACGCTGAGCGGCTGGAGCTCCATTCGCAACAGCCCGCCGGGCTCGAGTGCCGCTTCGAGCTCTGACGACGATTCCGTGCGCCTCGCGAGCAGAAACCGGATCCTGTCGTCCAGCCTGCGCGCGGCAAAGCAGAGCGGTCCGGAGGACGCTGCGTCGAGCCAGGTGACGTCGTCGATCGCGACGGCAATCCTTGCGTTGGAGGCGATCGCGCGCAGGGCGCCGTAGAGCCCGACCGAGACCGCGCTCACATCCGGCGACGGGCCGTCCGGCTCGACTCTGAGCAGGGCGACCTCGAGCGCGTTTCGCTGCGGAGCGGGGATCGCGGCGAGCTCTTCCCGGTCGACATCGTCGAGCAGGTCGGCGAGACCCACGAATGCGAGCCCGGTCTCGGACGGGCTTCCACGCGCGGAGAGCACTCGCAGCCCGGCGGCGCGGGCGCGCGCGACGGCCTCCTCCCAGAGAGTCGTCTTCCCGATCCCGGGCTCCCCGTTGATGACAGCTGTGCGCGGGCGAGCTTCGGACGCCAGGAACTCCTCGAGTGTCGCGAGCTCAGGCTCCCGACCTATCACCGGAGGAAACCTAAGCGGGGAGCGATCGTTTCGCTTGCGGGCTCATGCCACGGACGCAGCGGCCTTCAGCTCTTCGCCGAACTTCGCCCGCGCCACGAACTGGCCCACGCCCGGCGACGCCACCAACTCGTCGCCTTCGACGAGGACGTTCCCCCGAAGGAGCACGACCTCCGGCGAGCCCGTGACCTCCGTGCCCTCGTAGAGGTTGTAGTCGATCTTCGAGTGGTGGTTCGCGGCCGAGATCGTGAGCTTCTTCTCCGGGTCGAACACGACGATGTCCGCGTCGGAGCCAACCGCGATCGTGCCCTTCCGCGGATAGAGCCCGAAGAGCTTCGCCGGGTTCGTCGACAGGAGCTCGACCATCCGGTTGAGCGAGATCCGGCCGCCGCGCACACCGAACTCGTGGATCATGTGCAGCCGGTTCTCGAGGCCGGGACCGCCGTTCGGGATCTTCGAGAAGTCGTCTTTCCCGAGCGACTTCTGGCCGTCCCAGAGAAACGCGCAGTGGTCGGTGGAGATCGCCGACAGCGTGTCCGTCCGCACCGCGTTCCAGAGGATCTCCTGGTTCGCCTTGTCCCTCGGCGGCGGCGTGTAGACGTATTTCGCGCCCTCGAAATTCGGCTTCTCCAGAGTGCGTGAAGTCGATGAAGAAGTACTGCGTGCAAGTCTCGCCGTGGACGTTCCAGCCCTTCTCGCGGGCGAGTGCGATCGGCTCGACCGCTTCCGCGCAGGAGACGTGAACCACGTACAGCGGGGCGTCTGCCACCCGGGCGAGCTGGATCGCCCGGTTCGTCGCCTCGCCCTCGGTCTCCGGCGGGCGGGTCAGCGCGTGGTACTTCGGCTCGGTGTGGCCTGCCGCGAGCGCCTCCTTGACGAGCACGTCGATCGCGTCGCCGTTCTCGGCGTGCACCATCACGAGTGCCCCGGAACCGGCGGCCACCTGCATCGACCGGAAGAGCGTCTCGTCGTCCACCATCAGGGCGCCCTTGTAGGCCATGAAGAGCTTGTAGGAGGTCACGCCCTGGTCCGGGAGCGACGCGAGCTCCTCGAGCGACCCGCCGTCCTTCAGATCGGTGATCGCCATGTGGTAGCCCATGTCGATCACCTGCTTGCCCTCGGCCTTGGCCCTCCAGAGGTCGAGCGCGGTCGCGAAGGTCTCGCCCGGTGGCTGGATCACGAAGTCGACGTGGCAGGTGGTGCCGCCGAAGGCTGCGGCCGTCTGCCCGGACTGGACGTCGTCGACCGTGGTCGTGCCGCCGAACGGCATGTCCAGATGCGTGTGCGGATCGATGCCGCCCGGTAGGAGGTACTTGCCCGACGCGTCGATCACGCGGTCGGCCTCCAAATCCAGCGACTCGCCGATGAGGGAGATCCGCTCGTTCTCGATGAACACGTCACCGACGTAGTCGTCGGCCGCCGTGATCACTCGTCCTCCCTTGATCAGAACGGAACTCATCGCGGATCTCCCTCCTTCGGCGTTACTGGTACGTAACGTAACCAGGGCGCGTAGCGCTCAGGCCCCGCCCTCCTTCAGCTCGACGGTCTCCTTCTGCCAGCCTTCGCCGTTGACGTCGACGCCGTCGTCCTCGAGCTCCTTCACCGCCGCTTCGGCGATGTCGGTTCGGTAGGCGTCCTCGCTCGCCGCCTCCTTGATCACCTTGCCCTCGAGTGCGATGTCGCTCGTGGTCTCGAACGACTCCGGGTCCATGACGCCGATGCCGTTCGGTGCCGGCCAGATCAGCTCGTTGACCTCGTTGAGCTGCCAGCGCTGGTGGCCCTCCGGAAGTGTCGGGCCGTTCTTGAGGACGATCTGGAGGCACTCCTCCGGGTTGTCGCGGCAGTACACCCAGCCGCGGAAGCTCGCCTTGAGGAACCGCTTGGCGACGTCCTCGTTGCCCTCCTCGGCGATCCAGTCCTCGCGGACGAACACGCCGTCCTCGAGCGCTCCTGTGCCCAGGTCGGACATCTTGAGCACGTTCAGCTGGTCGATCGTGTAGAGCTGCCCGGTCTCGGGGTCCTTCGACTCCAGCACCTGAGCGAGCTCGTTGTAGGTCATCGCCGCCGCAGCGTCGATCTCACGCTTGAGGAACAGCTCCATGTCGAACGGCTGCGCGACGATCTCGACGTCCTTCTGCGGGTCGAGGCCGTTCTTGTTCAGGGCCGCGAACAGCTTGTGCTCGTTGCCGCCGAGCCACACGCCGACCTTCTTGCCCTTGAGGTCCGTGATCTGGTCGAGCCCGGTGTCCTTCCAGGTCACCTCGGTCATGCCCGAGCGCGTGAAGACCTGGGCGATGTTGACGATGTTCTGGCCCTTGTCCCGCGTCGCGAGCGTGCTGTCGAGCCAGTTGATCCCGAACTCCGCCTGGCCGCCGAGGACAACCTGTTCCGGGACGATGTCCGGCCCGCCGGGCCGGATGTCGACTTCGAGCCCTTCGTCTTCGTAGTAGCCCTGGTCTTTCGCCGCGTAGTACCCGGCGAACTGAGACTGCACGACCCACTTGGACTGGAGCGTGACCTTGTCGAGCTCGCCGCCGGCACTCCCGCCGCCGTCGCCGCTGTCATCGTCGCCGCCGCAGCCTGCGAGGGCGAGCATCACGACCGCCAGGAACGCAGCGATCGACCACCACCTGCTCTTCCGCATCCACTTCCCCTTTCCGTGCCGTCGAAGGTCTGTCGTCAATCCGCGGTCCCCCGGGCCGACGGATGCCAGCGCATCGTAAGCCGCTCGGCGGCCGCCACTGCGCCGTAGAACAGGATCCCGAGGATGCTGGCGACGACGATCGCCGCCCAGGCCTCGGTGAACGCGAAGACGCCGGCCTGCCGGCGGATCTGGATTCCCAGCGCGTCCTGCGAGCCGCCGAAGTAGTCGCCCACGATTGCGCCGATCATCGCCAAGACCGTCGCGACCTTCAAGCCGGTGAAGATGAACGGCAACGCGTTCGGGATCCGCACCCGCCGGAAGATCTCGACCTCGCCGGCCGCATACGACCGCATCAGTTCGATCTGCTGCGGCCGCACCGAGGTCAGGCCGCGCAGGCTGTTCACGATCACCGGGAAGAAGCAGAGGACGGCGGCGATCACCATCTTCGACGAGCTGGTTGAGCGTCCCGAACCAGTTGTTCGTGATCGGCGCGAACGCGATGATCGGGATCGCGTTCGCTGCGATCGATACGGCATCAGCGCTGTTCCGAGGATCCGCCAGCGGGCGAGCACGAGGGCGACGAGGATTCCCGCGCTGCAGCCGATCACGAAGCCCGCCGAAGCGCCTCCTCGAAGGTGAACCAGCCCGCGCTAGAACAGCGTCTCGCGCTCGGTCCAGAGCGGTCTGGACGATGTCCGAGGGCGGCGGGAGCAGGAAGTTCTGGATGTCGAAGCCGCGAACGAGCGCCCTCCCAGAGGACGATGCCGCCGACGAAGACGACGACCGCCGGGAACCAGTCCCAGAGGCCTCGCCCGACGCGGGACGACAGCGTCCCGCGCGGGATCGGCTCGACGACGGCGCTGCTCACAGGCCTCTCCTCGGTGGCGATCAGCTCCGCTCCTCGCCCTCGGCCTCGTCGGCGTCGAAGCCTCCGCCCTTGCGCAGGAGCTGCCGGACGTCGCGGATCAGCTCGGCGAAGCGAGGCTCCTCGCGCGTCTCCGATCCGTCGCGCGGCTGGGGGAGGTCGACGTCGACGATCGCCGACGATCCGGCCCGGTCGCGCCGACATGACGACGACCCGGGTCGAGAGGAACACCGCCTCGGCGATGGAGTGCGTGACGAAGATGACGGTGCTCCCGCTCTGCTCCCAGATCCGCGAGCAGCTCGAGGTTCAGGCGCTCGCGCGTCATCTCGTCGAGGGCTCCGAACGGCTCGTCCATCAGGAGCGAAGCGGCGGCGTCGAAGGAAAGCGCCCGCGCGATCGAGACCCGCTGCTGCATGCCGCCCGAGAGCTGCCAGGGATGGTGGTTCTCGAAGCCCTTGAGCTCGACGAGCTCGACCAGCTCGCGGACCCGCTCGCGCGGGCGCGACGGTCGCGGCCCATCATCTCGAGCGGGAGCCCGATGTTCTTCTCGACCGTCCGCCAGTCGAAGAGCACAGCGTCCTGGAAGACGATCCCGTAGTCCCGGTCGAGCCTCGCCTGGTGCGCGGACTTGCCGTTGACGACGACGTCGCCGACCGATCGGCTGGATCAGGTCGCCGACGATCCGGAGGAGCGTCGACTTGCCGCAGCCCGAAGGGCCGATCAGCGAGACGAACTCGCCGAGGCCGATCTCGAGGTCGATCTCCGTGAGCGCCCGGACCTGACCGGTGCCGAACTCCTTCGCCACGCCCTTGAGCGACACGACGTGGGCGCGCTCGGGGCTCATGCCACGTGCTCCGGCGCCCGCCGCACGACGATCTTCTCGACGACGACGACGACGAGGAAGAAGACGATCCCGAGCGCGGCGGCCACGAGGTTCGTCGCCCAGAGATTCTCCGGGTGTCGTCGAGTAGTACTGGTTGAAGTTGAGGATCGCGCCGCCGAGCCCGTCCTGGATCGACGCCGGCAACTCGCCGATGATCGCGCCGACCACGCAGGCCGTGGCCGAGATCTTGAAGGCCGCGAAGAGGTACGGCAGCGAGGCGGGAATCCGCAGCTTCCAGAGGATCTGCATCGTGTGCGACGCGTAGGAGCGCGTCAGCTCGAGCGCCCTCGGATCGACCGACGTCAGGCCGCGCAGCGTGTTGATCGTGACCGGGAAGAACGTGAGGAACGCGGCGATGATCGAGACCGAGAACCAGTCGGGAAAGCCACGGCCGCCGAACCAGACGACGACCATCGGCGCCACGGCCAGGATCGGGATCGTCTGCGACGCGACGATGTAGGGCAGGAACCCGCGCTGGAGCAGGCGCGAGTGGGCGAGCAGCACGCCGAGGACGAAGCCGATGGAGGCTCCGAGCGCGAAGCCGACCGCTGCTTCCTTCGCCGTGAAGAGCGCGGCGTCCCACAGCACCTCGATCAGCAGCGGCCCGTTGGCCCGCGAGGGCTCGAAGAGCTGACCCACGATGTTGTGGATGTGCGGGAAGGTCTTGTCGTCGACCTCGAACGTCCCGATCTTCAGTCCGGTCGTCTCACCGAACCACTTGAACGACTCCCAGAGCGCATAGAGCGCAACGGCGACGACGGCGAGCATGGCTCCGCGCGCCAGCGCCGCGCGCCAGGGGACCTGCCGGCCGGGCTGCTCGAGGGCGACGGAGGCCATGAGCGAGATACCTACCAGGTTTTAAGCTCACATCCCATGGCACTCGATACCCGCCGGACCGTCGCCGAGCTGAAGGAGCTGCGCGAGCTCACCGGGAACGACGACGGCGCCCAGCGTGTCGCGTGGACGGACACCTGGGTCGAGGCGCAGGAGTGGATGGCCTCCAAGCTCGAGGGCAGCGGGGCCGAGCTGGAATTCGACGAGGCGCGCAACCAGTGGTGGACGCTTCGCGGGAAGTCAGACCGGGAGCTGGTGATCGGCGGCCATCTCGACTCCGTGCCGAACGGTGGCTGGCTCGACGGCGCGCTGAACGTCGTCGCCGGGGCGGAGGTCCTGCGTCGGATCGCAGAAGAGGGCGAGCCGTCTGTCACGGTCAGGCTCGTCAGCTGGGCCGACGAAGAGGGAGCGCGGTTCGGGCGGTCGCTCTTCGGCTCGAGCGCTGCCGCCGGGTCGATGAAGGACCAGGACGAGCTGCGCCTGCTGAGCGATCGCGACGGCATCACCTTGCCCGAAGCGGTCTCAGCTCACGGTGTCGATCTCGACCGGGTGACCGATGCCCGCAGCCGGCTGGAGAACGCGGCGGCCTACCTCGAGCTGCACATCGAGCAGGGCCCCGTCCTCGAATCGATGGGGCTTCCCCTCGGAGCCGTCCTCGGCACCTTCGGCGTCGAGCGTCATCGGGTGACCTGGCGCGGGCAGGCCGCACATGCAGGGTCGACGCCGATGGATCAGCGGCGCGACGCCCTGGCCGGAGCGTCGAAGCTCGCGCTCGAGCTCAGGCACATCGCCGAGCGCGTGGGGGGCGGGGCGGTCTGCACGTCGGGCGACGTGGTCTGCAAGCCCGGGATCGTCACCTCGGTCGTGGAGACCGCGGAACAGCTCCTCGACCAGCGCCACCTCGACGCGGGCTCGCTTGCCTCCCTCCTCGAGGACGCACGGTCCTCCGCGAGCCGCTTCGCCGAGGAGGAAGAGATCGAGGTCGAGTTCGAGCGGATCTGGAGCATCGAGCCGATCCTCTTCGACGAGCAGCTCGTCGGGCTCGCCGACGAGGCGATCACGGAAGTCGCGGGGAAGTCACACCGGCTGCCGAGTGGTCCGCTCCACGACGCGGCCGAGGTTTCGCGAGCGGGCATCCCGACCGTGATGCTCTTCGTACAGAGTCTGCGCGGCCTCTCACACACCAAGCTCGAGGACACGGAGGAAGAGCACCTGGAGCTCTCCGTCCAGGCGCTCGACAGGCTCGCTTCGAAGACGATCGACCGGCTCTCCGGTAGCTCGAACGGGCGACGACTTCGGCAGCGTCAGTGCCGATACATCTCGCATGGACGCGCCGCACGTCCACCGGTTCATTCGACGATCCGCAGACGTCGGCGGCCGCCTGGGCCCGATCGCCCTCGCGACCGCTACGGGTGGGTTCGTCGTCTGGCTGCTCGCGCTCAGCCGCCTGCCTTCGCTCGGGGTAGCTGCCTGGGTGCTGGGCGTTCTCGGCGTCGTTCTCGGCCTCGTCGCAGCCCTGGCCGGCGCAGTCGGCCTGCTCTCCGCCGAACGTCGCCGCGCAAGGACGGGCCTCGCGACCGGAGCGCTCGCCGTGCTCGTTCCAACGCTCTTCGCGCTCGTCGTCCTGGTCGCGCTCAGCGCGGGCTGGGAGCGCAGCTAACACAGCCGGATCGGCTGGTGTAGGCGCTCGCGGGCTACGCCGAGGTGCCGGCCTCCCGTCGTGTGAGGTAGCGAAGCACTTCGACAGAGGGGATCAGGATCGCGACGATCCAGAAGACCGCACCGAGGCCGAAGTCGGGCACGAGGGCGACCTCGATTGCCGTCAACAGCGTCAGCACTGCGGCGAAGCCGATGACGGCCTGATTGCTCGCGTGTGGCACCGACTCCGCCGGACGGCCCCAGGCACGGGCGACGAGCGGGAGCACGAGAAAGAGGAACACGAGGACGACGGCGAGGGGAGCTCCGATGTCGCCGAAGAGCACGTCGGCCGCGGCGAGGCAACCGAGCAGGGCGCCGTAGAACGCCACCCGGATGGGCCAGGCAAGCTCGCCGAGCTTCATGAGAGACGAACCAGCGCGACGCCGCCGGCGAGCAGCACCACCCCGGCGATCCGCAAGGCGTTGACAGGGTGCTCCTCGAAGCCGACCCAGCCGTAGTGGTCGACGAGGAGCGAGGCGATCGCCTGCCCGGCGAGGATCAGCGCCACGAGCGTGGTGGCGCCCAGCTTCGGGGCGGTCACGATCGAGCCGAGAACGTAGAACGCACCGAGCAGGCCGCCGATCCAGACCCACCAGGGCGCGTCGCCCGCACGATCCGGCCAGCCGCGAGCGGCGAACAGCACGGCGACGAGGAGCCCGAGCGCGCCGACGACGAACGACACGAGCGCCGCGCGCGCCGATCCGCCGACCCACTGGGCCAGCTGGGCGTTGATTCCGAACTGGATCGGCAGCATCGCGCCGGCTGCGAGCGCGAAGAGCGCATAGCTCCAGATTGCCACCGGGAGGGATTCAAGGGAAAATGCCTGTTTCCCTGCCCGTCCACGAGGAGGCCCAATGCTCGACTTCGGCGTCACCGTCCTGCCCGACCCGCCACAGTCGCGCTTCTTCGAGCTGGTCGAGCTGACCGAGAAGCACGGCTTCCAGTACGCGTGGACCTATGACTCGCACATCCTCTGGCAGGAGTCCTACGCCACCCTCCCTGTCGCCGCGATGAAGACCGAGAAGGTGAAGCTCGGCCATTTCGTGACGAATCCGGGCATCCGCGACGCCACGATCGCGGCCAGCTGGTACGCGACGATGCAGGACCTCTCGAACGGCCGGATGGTGATGGGAATCGGCCGCGGAGACTCCTCCCGGCGTGTCGTCGGGCTCAAGCCGGTCCGAGTCGCCGAGTTCGAGGAGCGCTGCCGGATGATCAAGGAGCTCATGAACGGCAGGGCCGTCGAGTGGAACGGCAAGGAGCTGAAGCTCGAATGGGTGCGGGACGAGCTGCCCGACATCCCGATGTGGATCGCGGGCTACGGCCCGAAGGCCCTCGCGATCGCGGGCCGTGTTGCCGACGGCGTGATCATCCAGCTCGCCGACCCGCAGATCATCCAGTGGATCATGGACACGGCGCGGAAGGCAGCCGAGGAGGCGGGGCGCGATCCCTCGGAGCTCAAGTGCATCGTCGGGGCTCCGAGCCTCATCACGGACGACATCGCCTCGGCACGCGAGCAGGTGCGCTGGTTCCCCGCGATGGTCTCGAACCATGTGATGGACCTGATCGAGCGTTACGGATTCGACTCCGAGATCCCGGACGCGCTCACCGAGTTCGTCAAGGCCCGGAAGTTCTACGACTACAAGGACCACAGCCGGGTCGGCGCCGCCCATGGCGAGTTCGTCACCGACGAGATCGCCGACCGCTTCACCGTGATCGGGTCGAACGAGCAGGTCATGGCGAAGTTGAAGGAGCTCGAGTCGGTCGGGGTCGACCAGTTCAACATCTACCTGATGACCGAGGGGCAGGAGCAGACGCTCGAGACCTACGGGAAGGACATCATCCCCGCCTTCCAGAAGGTAGCGGCCTGATGGCTCAGGAAGTCAAGATCCCCGGTACCGAGGCGACAGCCAAGATCCGAAATCTCTTTGCGGTCGCGCTGCTGCCGTTCATCACCTTCCTCATCTACAACTTCTACTGGTGGTACCAGATCAACCGCGAGCTCAGGGACTACGGCCGGGCTAAGGGAACGGCCGAGCTCGGCGACAGCCCGGGGAAGTCGTTGCTGGCCGTCACGCTCGGCGCTCTCGTGATCATCCCGGCGCTCGTATCGAATTACCGCGGGTTCAAGCGCGTCCAGGCCGCCCAGCGCCTCACAGGTGTCGAGCCGCTGAACGGTTGGATCGGTCTGATCCTGTTCGTGGTCATCACGCCCGCCTTCTGGGCGTATGTCCAGAGCGGCCTGAACCCCGTGTGGGAGAAAGAGGCCGCGCCCGTCGAGGCGGTTCAGACCGCGTAGAGCGGCGCGCGGAAGTAGACGCGCGCGAACTGCTCGAGGATCGCATCCTCGGGGGAAGCGACGAACTCGGCTCCGCGGAGGATCGAACGTGCTCCGTCGATCGCCTGCTCGTCGCTCGGGTCGGAGACTGCGAGGACCGGGAGACCCCGCACGAAGCCGATCGGAAGGGTCTTGAACGTCCGGGCCTGGTCGGCCGGAAGCAGCCTGGCAACGGCGGGGTCGATGGACATGGCTGCGACGTCGACGAAAGGCAGTCCGCGCTGCTCCGCCACCACGCGGACGATGTCGACCGACGTGACGAGCCCGTGCTCGATCAGCACCTGCCCGAGCCGCTTGCCCGCTTTCCTTGCCGTGCTCAGCGCGTAGTCGATCTCGGCTTCGTCGAGGAGGCCTGCCTCCGCGAGAAGCGCGCCGAGTGGCTCGTGCCGCACTTCACGGACTCGCCTGGCCATCAGCTCGGCGAGGACGCTGCCCGGATCGTCCGACGAGGGCGAGACGAGCATCAGCTCGGGGGAGATCTCCCTCTGGACGGCTGAAGCTGAAGCCTCAGGCGTCGGCGTCGGCGTGAGAACCCTGACGAGTTCGAGACGGGCCCTGAGCCCCGTTCCGAACTCCGGCAGGACAGCGTGCTCCTCTTCGAGGAACGTCGCCGCTGTGCTGAGTTGGAGCCGCATTCGAGTCAGGCCGAAATCTAGGGAGGTCGAGCCGGTCGAGCGTCCCCCTTTCCGGTACGGCCGACGAATCGCTTAACCCAAACGCAACGCCGGCCGGACTAGCATCTAGTCCGATGAGGACTAGTCGCGCCACTCGACCTCGCACCGGCCTGCTCACCACCACGGAGTTCGCCGTCCTCACGGTTCTCACGGTGGAGACACAAGGCCGGTCGATCTCCGGCTACGACCTGCTGAAAGCGGTCGAGACGAGCGTGGGGTACGTGTGGAAGCCGACCAAGAGCCATCTCTACGCGGTGCTCCCGAGACTCGTCGAACGCGGTCTTGCCACCAGGCGCAGCGCGCCGGGCGATCGCGGGCCGGAGCGCCAGCTCCTCCGGGTGACGAAGCGAGGCGAGCGCCTCGCCAAAGCCTGGCTCGAGGAGCCGGTCCCGGGCGACCAGGATCTCTTCCTGCTCAAGGCCTTCTACGGCGGCCTTCAGAGCCGGGAGGCTCTCGTCGCCCACTACCGCCAGTTCCGTGAAGACCGCGAGGCCGTCCTCGCGGAGCTGTCCGGGATCGAGAACACTCGCCGGGGCCACGACTACTACCACGACTTCCTCCTTCAACTCGGCATCCGCCGCGCCACCGACGAGATCCGCTGGGCCGAGGAGACGCTGGAGGCGCTCGACCGATGAGGAAGACAGCCGTTGCGATCATCGCCGTCGCTGTGTGCGCGGGAGGGGCGTCGGCACAGCCGGCCGCCACCCTCTCCGGGAGCTGGGCGGGCACGGCGCAGCTCACGCGCGGCGGCGGCCCGCAGCCGTTCTCGCTCTCCCTCGAGCTTCGCGGTCGCCGCGCGGTCGTGGCCATGGCGCCGGGCCACGCTGCACGGGTGGAAGTCGCGGCCCGGGTCTCGCGTGGCCGGGTACGCCTGACACTTCCTGGCCGGCCGTGGCCGCTCGTCCTGGACGCTCGCCTGCGGAAGGGCGTCCTCGCCGGCACTCTCCGGCAGGGGCCGGTGCAGGGCCGCATCCGGCTCCGACGGCGCGCGCCGATCGAGGGCGCCGGCATCGGCCTCTACCGGATCGGATCGCGGCCGCTCGGGATCACGCAAGGGCTCGGGCCGCGCGAGGCCCTGCTCTACGACGAAGGAGAGATCCGCGCGCTCTACCCGACCGGGCGCGACCGCTACGCCGTCGGAGCCGGCCTGGGCACTCGCAACCCGACCGTCGGGACCGCGTCGTTCTCCGCGTCGGCCGCGGTCTACCGCGGCGAGGAGGCGGCTCGCGTGCCGCTGCGTCAGGAGGAGGTCTGGGTGCGGAGCGGGCGCGCGCTCCTGGGCTGCACGCTGACGATCCCGCCGGGAGACGGGCGCAGGCCGGCGATGACCTTCGCGCACGGCGCGGGCGAGGCGCCGCGCCGCTTCAACACGTTCCACTCGCTGTACCTGAACCACCTAGGCCTCGTCACGCTTCTCTGCGACAAGCGTGGCGTCGCACAGTCCGGAGGCGACTACCCGGGCGAGTTTCCGGGCACCCCCACCGTCGACCAGTACGCCCGCGACGTACAGGCGCAGGCCCGGTTCCTCGCGGCTCAACCGGAGGTGGATCCGGCGCGCGTCGGGATCTCGGGTGTCAGCCAGGCGGGCTGGATCATGCCGCTGGCGGCCACCCGTGAGCCCGCGATCAAGTTCATGCTCGGCCTCGTCGCACCGACGCTCACTCAGGGCGAGACCGATCTCTGGGCCAACCTCAACGGCCAGGGCCAGTCGATGCCCACCCGCACCGACGAGGACATGGAGGCCGAGGTTCGAGCGGCCGGCCCGAGCGGCGTCGACCCGATGCCGGCGATCCGCGCCATGCGGGTCCCTGCCTTCTGGATCTTCGGCGGCAAGGACCGAACCGTGCCCTCCCGCCTCTGCGTCGAGCGGCTGGACCCGGTTGCCCGCGAGCCGGGCCGCGACTTCTCCTACCGGGTCTTCCCGGGCGGCACGCACGGGCTGATCCTCACCGAGAACGGCCTGATCGCCGAGCAGCAGCGCTCCAGCCGATTCGTCGAGGGTCTCCACAGGGCGATACGCGAATGGCTCGCGGCCCGCGGTCTCACCGCATAGTCGTCCTCAGCCCTCGAGCCAGTCGCTCACGCTGCGCGAGGTTGCAAGCGCGGAGAAATCCCCGCGATCGCGCATCTCCTCGGCCGCAGCCGCCATCGCGTTGACTGCGACCCAGGCCAGGCCGCCGCCGACACTGACCCGATGCCCGCCGGCGGCGACGATCTCGCTCATGGTCAGACCGGGCAGGGCGAGCACGTTGACGGGCCTCGAGGTCGCAGCGCAGACGGCGCGAATCTCGTCCGGGGTACGGAGCCCCGGCGCATACAGGACGTCGGCTCCGGCACGCTCGTAGGCCTGGAGCCGAGCGATCGTGTCGTCGAGATCCGGGTTCTCCCGGATGTGGTTCTCCGCCCTCGCCGTGAGGGTGAAGGGGAAGTCGAGGCCAGCGGCTGCCTCCACGGCTGCGGCGACCCGCTCCACTGCGTGGCCCAGCTCGTAGAGCCCGGCGCCCGGCTCGTAGTCCTCGATCGACCCTCCGACCGCACCGGCCTCTGCAACCCGCCGGATCGCAAGAGCTGCGTCCTCGGGTGCCGCCCCGTACCCGTTCTCGAGGTCGATCGAGACCGGCAGGCTCGTGGCCCGGTCGAGGGCGCGGGTGTGCTCGACGACCTCGTCGAGCGTGGCCTCCCCGTCGAGTCGTCCCAGGGTGTACGCGAAGCCTGAGCTCGTGCTCGCGAGAGCCTCGAACCCGAGCGCCTCCAGCACGCGGGCCGAGCCCGCGTCCCACGGGTTCGGGATGACGAACGGCTCGCCCTCGTGCAGGGCTCGGAACGCCGCGCCTTTCCTCTCCTGCGTCGAGGGCACCGACGCGTATTAGACCCTCTGGCCGACCGCGTGAATCAGAGTACGGAGAGCGCGGCCGAGCTCATCGGGCGTGAAGGGCTTGGCGAGGAGCGGCCACTCGTTCCCGCTGATCCCGCGCTGCTCGAGCATGGCATCGGAATGTCCCGAGATGATCAGGATCGGGGCCTTCGGCAGGATCGCGTGCAGGCCTTGCAGCAACTCGGTTCCCGCGATCCCCGGCATGACGACATCCGTGACGATCGCAGTGAGGCCCTCGAGCTGCGGGGCGATCTCGATCGCCTCGTCACCGGAGCTGACCAGGACGGTCTCGTAGCCGAGCTCGTCCAACGCTCGTCCGGCGACGTACCGGGAGAGCTCGTCGTAGTCGACGACGAGCACGGTGCCGTGACCCTGCGGAAGCTCTTCGCTTGCCGCCGCGGGCGGATCGTGTCGAGCCTCCGCGACATCAGGGAGGTACAGCACGAATGTCGCGCCCTCTCCGGGCCGGCTCTCGACCTCGACCGCGCCGCTCGCGGCCTGCGCGAAGCCGTAGACCATCGAGAGGCCGAGGCCGCTTCCGGTACCGGCCGGCTTCGTCGTGAAGAACGGCTCGAAGAGCCGGGAGCGCGTCTCCTCGTCCATCCCTACGCCGGTGTCGGAGACGGAGAGGACGTTGTAGACGTCAGGTGCGAGACCCAGCTCTGCGGCTCGGTTCTCGTCGATCGAGACCTGCGAGAGAGAGATCGAGATCCGACCGCCCTTCGGCATGGCGTCCCGCGCGTTCACGACCAGGTTGATCAAGACGTGTTGAAGCTCCCCCGCGTCGGCGAGGACGTTTCCGGATCCGTCACCCAGCGCGATCTGCAACTCGACGTCCTCGGGGAGCAGTTGGCGGATCAGCGCGTCGGCTTCCCGGAGCACGTCCTCGGGTGAGACCGCGCTCGCCGAGGGCACGGCGCGCCGGGTCGACCGGAGCAGCCGGTCGACGATCTCCATGCCTCTCTCGCCTGCCAGGCGGATCGCCTCCACGTCCTCACGGACCGGGCTGTCCTCCGGGAGCTCCTGGAGGACGAGGTCGCCCAGCCCGCGGACGGCGAGGAGGAGGTTGTTGAAGTCGTGGGCCACCCCTGCCGACAGCTGCCCGACGACCTCGAGCTTCTGCGACTGAACGAGCTGGTCCTGGAGACGCCGGCGCTCCGTGACGTCTCTGAACATGTTGACCCGGCGATCGCTTCCCTCGAGCGCGCGAAACGAAAGCTCGACTGTTCGGATCTCGCCGCCGGGGCGAAGGACGCCGGTCTCGACCACGGTGCCCGCCTCTTGCTGCCTCAGTCGATCCCGTATGCCGGCCGGGTCCGAGGAGAGATCCTCTGCGACCTTGCCAAGGAGGTCGTCCAGAGGTCTGGCGAACAGCTCGAGAGCAGCCGGGTTCGCCGCGACGATTCCTCGACCTTCCTCGGTGATGACGATTGCGTCGGGGGCTCCCTCGAACACGGCCCTGAACAGCGTCTCGGACTCCCCTCGCTCGAGTGCCGCCGAGAGGACCTGGGTGAGGGACTGGATGAAGAAGACGTCCTCCGACGAGAAGAGGTGCTCTCTCTCCGCGAAGACACAGACGCATCCGTACGAGTGTCCGCGGGTCGTGATCGGCGCCACTACGAGGCTCCGTGGATCCACGTCCGCCGGCCAATCGAATCGCGAATCGCTGGAAGCGTCGGAGGTGATGACCGGCTCACCCTCCTTCAGCGCGACCTCTGCCAGGGCGGCGGCCAGTTCGGGTCCTTCGGCAAGCTCGCTTCCCGCCGCCGCCCGTGGGACGACGGTGTCTCCAACGATCTCGACGACGTCCGCCCTGGCGGCGCCGAGCGCCTCGCAGGCGAGCCGGGCCGCCAGCTCCATGATCTCGTGCTCGGACGTTGCCTTCAGCGCGGCCCGGCCGAACTCGGCGACCGCGACCTGGTGGCGGACACGCTGCCTGAGGTCTGCGCCGGTCGGCTCCGGCGTCGAATCTCCCTGGCCCGTCACGCCTACAGCTTAGGGAGCGTCCCCGAGCAGCCTGACGCCGGGTTCCGGGGCTTCCGCTCCGAAGCGGGCGCCGCCGAGAAACAGGTCGAGAAGCTCCGGGTCGAAATGGGAGCCTCGCTCGTCTTGCATCATCTCCACCGCGACTCCCACGGGGAACGCGGGCCGATACGGCCGCTTGCTCGTCAAGGCGTCGAAGACGTCTGCGATCGCACCGATCCGTCCCTTCAGTGGAATGTGGTGAGCTTTGAGGCCCCGTGGATAGCCCCGCCCGTCGAAATGCTCGTGATGTGTCCGGGCGATCGTCGCGCCGACGTCGAGCAGCTCGATCCCCGAGCCTGCCAGCATCCGATGGCCGATCTCGGCGTGCGTGTTCATGACCTTGCGCTCGGGCCCGGTCAAGGGCCCCTGCTTCAACAGGATCCGGTCGGGGATGGCGATCTTTCCAACGTCGTGCAGCGGGCTCGCGACCCGGAGAAGCTCGCACTCGCCCGGCTCGAGACCGGCGTCGCGCGCCAGATCGGCCATGAAACCGCTCATCCGCTCGACATGGCTTCCGGTCGTCGCATCGCGAAACTCCACGGCTGCGGTGAGTCTGCGGATCGCCTCGGTCTGGGATCGGAGTGTCTCTGCTTCAGATTGCTTCAGCCGCTCGATCGTCTGCCAAAGGGCGGCGGTCTGCTTGCGTACCGCAGCCTCCAGCTCGTGGTTGCGCTCCCGGCTCTCGAGCTCGAGTCGACGACGGCGGAGTGCATTGCGGACGGCGATCACAAGCTCGGTTCGCGTGAACGGCTTGACGATGTAGCCGTAGGCGCCGAGCTCGAGCGCGGCCTCGGCTATGCGAGGGTCGGCGAGGCCGCTGACCATCACGAAAGCGGTGTCGGGATGGTGTCGCACCACGTCTCGGGTGAAATCGAGACCCGACTCGCCGGGCAGATTGATGTCGCAGAGTGTGAGCTCGAACTCCTCTCGGTCGAGCGCATCGCGCGCCTCGAGGGTGCTGCCGACGAGGGTGGGTGCGAAGCCCGAGCTCTCCAGGAGCGCGGTTGAGACACGCCCTACCTGTGCATCGTCCTCCACGACGAGGATTCGGGCCGCGACGGGATCAGCGATCATCCAGCACTTCGCGGATGCGTTTCGCGAGAACGGCCGCCCCGAACGGCTTTTGGATCGCGGCGTTCGGGAAGACGTGGCGGTTGAGCACCGAGCCCGCATAGCCCGACATGGAGAGGACTCGAATCTCCGGGCGCCGGCTGACGATCTCGTCGGCCAGGTCGAGCCCGCTTCCACCCGGCATGACCACGTCGGTGAGGAGAAGGTCGACCTCATCCTTGTGGATGTCGAACAGCTCGAGTGCGTGCTCGTAGGCCGACGCCACGATGACGGTGAATCCCCTCTCCCGAAGGTCGCGGGCGATGAGGCTCCTGACCTGTTCCTCGTCCTCGACCAGGAGGATCGTCTCGGTGCCGACGGCCGGTGCAGAGACACGGCCCGACGGGCTCTCGGCGTCGAGGCCGTCGCTCCGGCGTCCGAGCCGAGGCAGGTAGATGCGAAAGATGGTCCCCTCGCCCGGCTCGCTGTAGACCCAGACGAAGCCGCCACTCTGCTTGACGATCCCGTAGACGGTCGCAAGCCCGAGCCCCGTCCCGGCGGTTCCCTTGGTGGTGAAAAACGGCTCGAAGAGATGCAGCAAGGTCTCGGAATCCATCCCGGTGCCTGTGTCGCTCACGGTGAGGACCACGTACGAGCCCGGCTCGATCTCGGCAAGGTGCCGATGGGCCGCGGCCTCGTCGAGCTCGACGTTCGCGGTCTCGATGGCGAGAACGCCGCCCTGAGGCATCGCGTCTCGCGCGTTGACCGCGAGGTTGACGATCACCTGCTCGATCTGCCCGGGGTCGGCCTGCGTCCGCCCGAGGTCGGGCTCGAGGGCGGTGATGAGCTCGAGGTGACCGCCGATCAAGCGCTGGAGCATCCGCTCCACCTGATGGACGACGTCGTTCAGATCGAGGACCTTGGGCTGGAGCACCTGCTTCCGGCTGAACGCAAGGAGCTGGCGGGTGAGATCGGCAGCCCGGTTCCCCGCGGCTGTGATCTCTTCGACGTCCGGGCGAAGCGGATCGTCGGGCTCGAGCCGTGCGAGGACGAAATCGCCGTACCCGATGATCGCCGTCAGCAGATTGTTGAAGTCGTGAGCGATGCCCCCGGCGAGCTGCCCGACGGCCTCCATCTTGTGCCCCTGCCGCACCTGGTCTTCGAGCCGTTTTTGCTCGGTCACGTCGAGGAGCACGCCTTCGAGCTGCCTGGGCGAACCGGGGTCGCCCTCGACGACGGTGCCCTGGTCCTGCACCCAGACGACCCGGCCGTCGCGCGCGATCATCCGGTACGTCGGTACGCAACTCTTCGCCCTTTGCCTGCAGCTGCGCATGCTCTTCGAGGACGCGGTCGCGGTCGTCCGGGTGGAGCACGTCGAAGAAGAGACCCGGGAGCTCGCCCCACTCCGCAGGCGTGTAGCCGAGGAGCTCCTCGATCTGAGGGCTGGCGAAGAGGCTCGAGAACGTCCCGTCGAGCGCGTCGATGTATGTGGTGAGCGGCAACCGTTCCACGAGGTTGCGGTACTTCGATTCCGCGGCCGCCAGCGCGCTCTCGTGCTCGCAGCGAAGAACTGCGCCGGCGACCACGTGCGCGACCGACCGCAATGCGCTCACGTCGTTCGCCGAGAATCTCCGCCTGCGGCTCGTGAACGCGCTCATGACGCCGTATGGATGCTTTCCTCCGGGGATGACCACGCTCATGCCGCCGACGGCGTGGCTGCCGTCAAGCAGTACCGGGCTCGAGAAACGCGTCTCGGCGGCGAGATCGGGCACGATCACCGGCTCCGTGTGGCGAAGCGTGTAGCCCGCCTGCGTGTCACCGGCGCAACCGACCGTGGCCTTGCCGATGAGTTCGGGGCTCAGCCCGACCGCTGCGCGGAGGAGGAGCTCCTCTCCATCGGGAAGCAGCGACAGAACCTCGCTGTACTCGACGTCGAGCAGCTCCGAGAGCACGAGCACCGCGTGTTGTAAGAGGAGATCGATGTCCCGCTCGCGCAGGGCATAGAGACCCAGCTCCGCGATTGCCTCGTGCTGCCCGGACAGGGTCGTCGACGAGGGCTTGTCGATAGCGGCCGCATGCGACATTCCGACACGGTCGCACGACTCGGGTTGTCCGTTGTCCCCCATGCGGGTCGCCGGTTGTTGATGCCGATTCGCTTCGTGGGCGCGCCGCTGGCATGATTTTCGCCGGGAGGGACCTGCAGTGCTGCCGGAAAAGCCCGGCCCGCCGGAGACCGGGCCAACGCATGGCGTCGAGATTCTCGTCGTCGAAGACGACCCCATCGTGCGCGCGTGGATGAAGGCCGCTCTTCGAGGGACCGAGTTCCGCGTCGCCGCCGAGTCGTCGAACGCCGCCCAGGCGCTCGAGGCGATGGAGAGCCGAAAGGCAGATCTGCTGCTCGTCGACTTCTACTTGCCCGACCGACAGGGGACACACCTGGTTCGCGACCTGCGCAGTCGGGGAATCGCAGTTCCGGTCGTTCTCATGACGTCGACCCCGAAGGAAGGGCTCAACGAGCTCGCGCGCGAGTCGGGCGCTCAGGCGACCGTCCTGAAGACCGCCCAGCGGGCCGACCTCCTGGGAGTCTTGCGGCGCGTCGTCGCAGGGGAGGAACGGTTCGCTCCCGAGCATCCGCGCCGCCCGGAGGGGAGCGCGCCCCTCTCGGCGCGCGAGCGGGAGGTGCTCGCCCTCGTCGCAGGCGGGAAGACGAACCGGGAGATCGCAGAGATGCTCGGAATGGGAGGCGAGACGGTGAAAACGCTGCTCGAGCGCGTCTACGGGAAGCTGGGAGTCCGGGGACGGCTGGGGGCGGTTCTCGCGGCGACGGATCTCGGGCTGGTCGATCGTGGGGAGGAGGCCTAGGGTTCGGCTAGCCGGCGTGAGTCGGCCCGCGCGCGGTACGTTTGCTGGGTGCGGGCCGAGATCACGGAGAAGCGTGAAGTCGCGAAAGGCACGCTACTCGTCGTCTTCGACCTGCTCGGCCGCGAGGTCGACTTCCAGGCGGGCCAGTACTTCTGGGTCACCCTTCTCGACCCGCCATACGACGACGAGAAGGGCCCTCGCAGGCACGTCTCCGTCGTCACGTCGCCGAACGAGCGCGGCGTGCTCGGTCTCTGCACGCGCTTGCGCGACTCCGCGTTCAAGCGGTCGCTCGCCGAGCTTCCCGTCGGAGCCGCGGTCGAGGTCGAGGAGCCGAAGGGAAGCTTTCTGCTCCCTGATGAGACCGATCGGCCCTACGTGTTCGTCGCCGGGGGAATCGGGATCACGGTCTTTCGCTGCATGCTCCGCTACATCGCGGAGGAGCGGCTCCCGCATCGAGTCACGCTTGGTCTACTCGAACCGCGACCGGGAGTCGACTGCGTTTTTGGACGAGCTGCTCGAGCTCGAGCGAGAGCTACCGAACCTCAGGCTCGTGCTGACCATGACCGAGGATCCGGGGTGGGAGGGCGAGTCGCGCCTCATCGACGAAACGTTTCTCCAGGATCACGTCGGCGAGGAGCTGGCGTCGTCCACATACCTCATCGCCGGCCCGCCCCCAATGGTGGACGGCGTCGTCGAAACCCTCGAGGCCGCGGGAGTGCCGGAGGAGCAGATCAGGCCCGACCGGTTCAGCGGCTACTAGAACGCCCGCTCCCGGGTAGCGAATTTCGGTCCGGCTCATTAGTCTTCGCTGCGGCAGTTATTCTCGATCGTAAGGTTCGGACATGAAGCGCCTTCGAGTGTTGGCCGCGAATGAGCGACAGGATCGCCTCGCCGAGGTGGTTTCTCTCATCGAGAACCTGGGGCACGAAGTCATCGCCCCCCAGATCGAGGTCAGCGAAGTAGGTGTGGTTACCGCGCGCGAGAAGCCGGATGTCGCCTTCGTGGGCCTCGGCGAGAGCTCGCAGCACGCTCTGGACCTGATCGAGCAGATCGTGCACGAAGCTGCGTGCCCGGTCGTCGCCCTCGTCCACCAGCCGGATCCCCAGTTCGTCGTCGAAGCTGCGGAGCGAGGCGTCTTCGCCTACATCACCGACGCCGATCCGCACGAATGGCAGAACTCGATCGAGATCGTGCTTCGACGCTTCGCGGACTTTCGCGACCTCGAGGGGGCGTTCCAGCGCCGCTCGACGACCGAGCGCGCAAAGGGAATTCTCATGGAGCGCCACAAACTCGACGAGGAGAAGGCATTCAAAATGCTGCGCGAATACGCCCGCGGAAACGGCTCGCTCTTGGTCGACACCGCCCAGGCGATCATCGACGGGACGCTCGCGACGGAAGCCGCCTAGGAGGCGGACAACCGGGCTGACGGGAGCTTGCCGGCCCCCGTCGCAGCGCACGCCGGGCAGATGGAATGCGACAGGGTGTACCGGGCGTCGATCGCGGAGAACGCCTCCTTCGGGGCCAGGAGCCACTCGCGGTCGATCTCGACCCGTTCGCACCAGGCGCAGACCGTGATCAGGTCACCGGCCTCGTACTTCGCAAGAATCCTTCTCGTTACCTCACCTGCGGCCGTGGGACACCTCCTCCCGACCCCTCCGCGCCTCGCCAATAGGCGAGTGCTACCACAGGGTACTCCTAGTGCCGGAAGCCGTCGAGGCGCCCCCTAGACTCGAAGCGTGGAGCGTCTCTTCGTGGTCGCCCGGCACGGCGAGTCGGCGCTCAACGTCGCTCGGATCGTCAACGGCGACCCGAGCGTCGAAGTCCGCCTGACCGAGAAGGGACGCAAAGAGTCCGAGCTCCTGGGAGCGCAGGTGCGCAACCTGCCGATCGAGCTGTGCGTGGTCACGAGGTTCGGGCGCACACACGAGACGGCAGAGATCGCACTCGAGCGGCGCGACGTGGAAATCGTGGTCGAGCCGTTGCTCGACGACATCGACGTCGGCGATCTCGAGGGACGGACGCTGGACGAGTATCGCGCGTGGAAGGAGGCTCACACGCGCGCGGACCCCTTCCCGAACGGCGAGAGCCTGGACGCCGCCGCCGCCCGCTACGCCCGCGGCTTCGCCTCGCTGCTCGCCCGCCCCGAGCGGACGATCCTCGCCGTCGCCCACGAGATCCCGCTTCGCTACGCGCTCAACGCAGCCGGGCGCTCGCCCCGGCCTGACGCTCCACATCGCAAGATCGCGAACGCGACGCCGTACCTCTTCGGCGAGGAGCAGCTCGCAGACGCCGCAGCGCACCTGGCCGTCGGCTGGGCGACGGTGTGACGGTGGCTCCTCGACAAGCCCTCTTCCGGACTCGAACCGGAGACCCCCTCCTTACCATGGAGGTGCTCTACCAACTGAGCTAAGAGGGCGGAGGCGGCTAGTGTAGCCGCGGCCTCCTGCGATCATCCGACCGTGGCCGTCGTACCCTCCGACCTTCCGATTCGGCGCAACACGATCCTGCTCGCGGCGATCATGGCGGTCAACTCGGCGGTGCTCCAGCTCGTCGCCGCCGTGTCGTCTCTGACCTTCGTCCTCGTCACCGGCTTCGAGGCGCTGCTCGGGCTCGGGCCTGCGATCTTCCTCACCGCTTCGGCCTTTACGGCGTTCCCGGCCGGCTGGGCGATGGACCGGTTCGGCCGGGTGCCGGTCATCGTCGTCGGCTTCCTGCTCGGTGCGACGGGTTGTGGGCTGACTGCCCTGGGCACTGCAACCGAGCTCGCCGTGCCCGTGATCGTCGGATTTGCGCTCGTCGGATCCTCGGGTGGAGTCGCCCTGCTGATCCGAACGGCAGCGGGGGACATGTACCCGGCGAATCGGCGCGCACGCGGAATCGCGTACGTCCTGAGCGGCGCGGTCGTGGGCGCGATCCTCGGGCCCGCGGTCTTCAGCCCGCTCTTCTCCGGCAAGGAGCTCGAGGCCGATGTGCTCACGATTCCGTGGCTCGGCGCCGGCGCGCTCTCGCTGGTCGCACTGGTCCTCGCGCTGAACGTCCGGCCGGACCCGAAGCGCATCGCCGAGCTGATCGCGCCCGCCGAGGACGGCCCGCCGGCACCGGCCTCACCGCTCCGCGAGATCATTCGCCGCCCAGGCGTGATTCCGGCGATGCTCGCGGGAATGGCTTCGATGGCCGTGATGGTCTCGGTCATGAACCTGACCGGCTACGTCGTCGTCGACCACCGCGAACACGCTCAGCACCTCATTTTTCCGATCATCGGTGCGCACGTGTTCGGGATGTACGCGCTCGTCCTGGTCATCGGCCCGCTGATCGACAGGATCGGCGGCACACGGGCGCTGATCGGGGGCCTGGCCCTGATGGCCGTGTCCTGCGCGGGGATCCAGGTCTTCGAGGGTGTGTGGATGACCGGGGTCATGCTCTTCGGGCTCGGCCTCGGGTGGAACGTCTCGTTCGTCGCCGCCACCGCGCAGCTCGCCAACAGGACGAGCGCGGCCGAGCGCGGGAAGCTGCTCGGCGCGAACGATTTCGTCTCCGCGCTCCTCGGCGCGGGGCTCGCGCTGCTCGGCGGTCTCGTCTTGGACGTGCTCGGCGTTACGGCACTCGCATTCGGGGCGGCCGCGCTCGTGCTGCTTCCGGTCTTCTGGATCTACCGTCTAAAACCCCCGCCCGGCACGGGAGCTGAGCCGTCCGGCGGCACCAGGCGGCGCGAGGCGTCGTCCTCGGTTGCGTCCATATCCGACTGATATGGACGCGCCCTGCGTCCGGGCCTCGCATCCACCTGGTGCCGCCGGACGACGAGCGCCCGCACCGGGCGAGGGTTCCGGACATGGGGGCGGGAGGATTCGAACCTCCGAAGGCGGAGCCAACGGGTTTACAGCCCGTCCCCTTTGGCCACTCGGGAACACCCCCAGGGGAGTCGCGATTGTAGCGGCGGGCGTCCTGCGCGCTCGTTAAAGAGGTCGCCGCTGCCCTGCCGATGCAAGCCGGGTCGCGGCATGGACCTAGACCTTCTCCTCACGCGCGCCGTGCAAACCGGCGCCACGGACATCCACCTGAAGCTCGGGCGGCCGCCGAACGTCCGTAAGGACGGTCAGGTCATGCCCCTCGAGGGCTTCAACCCGCTGACAGCACAGGATCTCGAGATCCTTCTTGCCGCCGTCACCGCCGTGAACCCGCAGAAGCAGGTTGACTTTCGCGCGACCGGGGAGCTCGACATCGCCTACACGGCGAACGATCACACCCGGTACCGCGTCAACGGATTCATGCAGCGTGGCGCGATCTCCTTCGCCTTTCGAGTGATCCCGAGGGAAGTGCCGAGCTTCGACACTCTCAAGATGCCGCCCGGCGTCCGCCGCCTCGCGGAGGAGCACCGAGGCCTCATTCTCGTCACGGGCGCGACGGGCTCGGGCAAGACCACGACTCTCGCCTCGATGCTGAACCACATCAACCGGACGCGCCGCCAGCACATCGTCACGATCGAGGACCCGATCGAGATCATGCACGAGGACATCGCGTGCATCGTCAATCAGCGCGAGGTCGGCCTCGACACGCAGTCGTTCGGCCAGGCGCTACGCCGCGCGCTCCGCCAGGACCCGGACGTGATCCTGATCGGCGAGCTCCGCGATGCCGAGACGGCCGAGACGGCGCTCCAGGCGGCCGAGTCGGGCCACCTCGTCTTCTCGACGATGCACACGATCGACGCGGCCGAGACCCTCGGCCGGCTCACCGAGTTCTTCCCCGGCATCAAGCAGCCGATGATCCGCTCGATCCTCGCCGGCGTCCTCCGCGGCGTCATCAGCCAGCGGCTGATCCCCCGCCACGATGGTGGCCGGGTCGCGGCTGTCGAGGTGATGGTCAACAACGCCCGCATCGCAGACCTGATCCGCGAGGCGCGCCCCGACGAGATCGAGGACGCGATCGACGAGGGCGAGTACTTCGACATGCAGACGTTCAGCAAGGCGCTCATCGACCTCGTCGTTCGCGGTGAGATCGACCAGGAGACGGCCGCGAACGCCTCGTCCAACCGGCACGACTTCCTCGTCAAGCTGGAGCGGGCACTCAAGCAGCAGGTTGCCGACGAGAAAGAGGCCGCGGAGCCGGAACCGCCTCCCGCCGGAGGCCCGTTGCGCACGGCCGAGCCCCCCGTCGCGCAACCTCCCGTCGCAGAAGCCGTCCCCGGGCTTCGCGTCGCCCATTCCGAGCCGACGTAAATGAAGGTCGCTGCGGCCGTCATCCTTTCCGCCTTCGCCCTCGTCGGAGCGGCAAGCGCATCAGGGGCCTCGGGCCCCCTCTTCACGATCATGGGCGCTCAGCCTTCGCTTCCGAGCGCCGAAGTCCCGAACGCCGAGGGAGCCTTGCTCCTGCCTCCCGGCTGGACCGTCTCGACGCTCACTCCGAGGACGCTGACCTTCGCAGAGCTCAACAGCCTCTGGCGCCGCGCCGGCGCCGCGTACGGGATTCCCTGGCAGATCCTGGCGTCGATCAACAAGATCGAGACGAACTTCGGGCGGAACATGGGCCCGAGCTCGGCCGGAGCCGTCGGCTGGATGCAGTTCATGCCGACGACCTGGCTCCGATGGGGAACCGACGCGAACGGCGACGGGATCGCCGACCCGTGGGCTCCGGAGGACGCGATCTTCTCGGCCGCCCGTTACCTTGCGGCCGCCGGGGGCCGAACCGACATCGAGCGCGGGGTCTTCGCCTACAACCACGCGGACTGGTACGTCAAGGACGTCCTCGAGCTCGCCAGGCTGTACGGCAACGGAGGCGGTGTGCTCACGTTCACCCTCGACCGGATGCAGGTCGAGCTCGACGGTGCGCGCAAGGACGTCACCCGCGCGAACCGGAAGCTCGTCCACGCGGTCACCGCCGCACGCATCGCGAGGAGGATCGAGCGCTCGCTGCTCACCAGGGTCGCGAAGACGAAGCTCCTCACATCACGCCTCGCGCTGGAGCGGCGCGCAGTTCTCGCGGGCCTCCGCGCCTACACCGCGACCGAAGCGGTGGAGGCGCGACGGAAGGCGCTCGACGACGCGAAGGCTGCTCTCGACGCCGCCAAGGCCGGAGCCGCACCTGCATTCATGGCGCCGCAGGCAGGGCTTCTACTCGGAACGCCGTCGTTCGCCGGGGGTTACGCGTTCCCGGTCGGTGGCGGCCCGGCCGTCGTCAGCGTGGCGATGGATCACCACGACTACGCGGCCGCGGACATCGCTGCACCGATGGGAGCGCCGCTCTACGCGCTCGGAGACGGATTCGTCGTGGACGCCTGGCCGCACCCCGCAGGCAACTGCGGCATCGGCTTCGTCCTCCAGACGCTCGACGGCCGCGAATGGACGTACTGCCATCTCTCGTACCTCGAGCCCGCGGTCAATCCTGGAGCGATGCTGATGGCAGGTACGCCCGTCGGCCTCGTCGGCTCGACCGGGCACTCGACCGGCCCGCATCTCCATCTCCAGACCGGCCCCGAGCTCACCTACCCCCAGCAGGAGGAGTGGTTCCGCGCCTTCGCCGGAACGGCGTTCTCCTGGCAGGGGGACGAGATGGCACAGCCTTACGCGGTTGCGCCACTCGTCACGGCGCCGGTGTTCGCCGTCGTGGAGCAGATGGTCTTCGAGGTCGTCGAGGCTCCGGAAGAGGAGGACGAGACCCCCGAAGGGGTCGTTCGGTTCTCCCTCGAGCCCACGTCTTAAGTCCCCCGAGGGTTCTGCCGACAACTAAAGAGTCGTGGCGGCCCGGCTTACCTCTCTGTTCCCACGCGTCGTTGCGCTGACGGCGATCCTCGTCCTCGGCACGGCGACGATCTCCTTTGCGGCGGAGGGCCAGTTCAACGCCACTCCGACGGACAACAAGGTGGAAGTCGCAGCGCCGGTGCTCCTCACCATTCCGGACGTCAGAGGCCAGGCCTACGTCTTTGCGAAAGGCACGCTCGAAGAGGCCGGTTTCGCCTGGCGCGTCAGCGGTTCCGTGCAGGGCTACCCCGCGAACAACGTCGCGTCGCAGACCCCCGCCGCAGGCACCCGCGTCATCGACACCGGGATGCCCACGATTTCGCTCGGCCTCTCGCAGAACAGCCGCTATGCCCAGGAGGGAAGCCCCGAGAACGCCTCCCCCTACGGCGGCACCGCGATCAAGTTCCTCAGGCGCGCGGTGAAGCCGAAGCCGGCCGCGAAGCCGAAGCCCGCCGTCAAGCCCAAGGCGAAGCCGAAGCCGGCCGCGAAGCCGAAGCCCGCCGTCAAGCCCAAGGCAAAGCCGAAGCCCGCCGTCAAGCCCAAGGCGAAGCCGAAGCCGGCTGCGAGGCCCGAGCCCAAGCCTTCCCCAAAGCCTGCGCCGGCTCGCCCGCCCGCGTTCGCCGTCGCCGGAGCACCGGCCGAGCCGCTCGACGAGATGACCCTTCCCGCCCGGGCCCGCCGTCTGGAGCTCTGGCTCCGCGACCACGCAAAGCCGACGAACGCGAATGTCCGCCACTGGCTCTACCAGCACGAGTGGATCGTCACGGGCGCCCGGTTCGGCTGGTCTGACGGCGCAGAGGCGCTCGAGATCCTGATCCGCGTCGACCGGCAGGTCCAGTCGCGGTGGGAGATCGGCGCCAAGAGCGAAGCCGCCGCGAGGCGCGCGCTCTCGGTCGTGCGCGCGAACTCACGGTGAGCAAGCTCTGGAGGCTCGCCAAGTGCGAGCGCGGCTACAGCCTGATCGAGTTGCTCCAGGTCACGGTGATCCTCGGCGTGGTCCTCACCGGCCTGACCGTCCTGTTCGTGCAGGCGTCGAACGCTGAGATCCAGATGAATGAGCGGTTCCAGGCGCAGCAAAACGCGCGCCTCGCCGTCGACAGGATGCGCCGTGAGATCCACTGCGCAAGCGCGGTGACGCCGACAGGGCCGACGACGTCGATCACCGTCACGCTCCCCGCCCAGTGTCCGACCTCGGGCGGCGTGCTCGCCAACGTCGTCTACGACATGCAGCTCGTCTCGCCGAGTCGCTACCGAGTACGGCGTGCGGGCGTAACAGTGGCCGATTACGTCACGACCAACACCGTCTTCGACTACACGGCGCCGGCTGTCGGCAAGCTCGGGAGCCTTCGCGTCACGCTCCCCGTCGATCCGAGCGCCGGCAAGCAGCGGGCGTGGCGACTCCTCGTGGACATCGTCCTCCGGAACACGGTGCGGCTGTGAGGCCGAGGCTGAATACCTCTTTGGGGGTAGACAGCCTGCGCTCCTCGAGCGGAAATGAGCCTGGGTACCCGTATCTCCACGGCGTGCCCCTGCGGACATGATCAAACGACTCAACGATCAAAGTGGAATAGCCCTGCTGATGTCACTCGGCATCCTGGGCGTGTTCTCGATCGTGGGCATGACGACGATCGTCTACACGACGGCGAACTCGCGCTCGGGAAATCTCAGCAAGGAGAGCAGCCTCGCGTTCACGCTCTCCGAGGCCGGTCTGAACAACGCGATGGCCGTCCTCTCGAAGCCGACGAACAACGCGCTTGATTCCGATGTCCTGCCCTCCACGGAGGCAACGGCATCCTCGGCGCCCTTCGAAGGTGGCACGGCCAAGTGGTACGGAACGCTCGACCGGGCCACCGCGCGGTGGACGATCACGTCGATCGGTCTCTACAAGAACCCGACCGGGGTCGGCCCTGCCCAGGTGCGTCGTGTGCTCACCGCCAAGGTTCCCGTGATCCCGACCAACACGCAGACGAACAACAACCCTGCGTGGAACTTCATCTACGCGCGAGCGACGGGAAGCGCCTGCGATGTCACGCTGAGCAACAACCTGAGCGGGCAGTCGCGCTTCTACGTCGCCGGCAATCTCTGCCTCAGCAACAACGTCGACATCACGTCTGAATCGCTCATCGTCCGAGGAAACCTCGATCTCGAGAACAACGCGGACGTCGGGACGAGCGGGTCACGCGTCGAGGGGTACGTCGGAGGCAACTGCAGGTACGGCGGCGGCTCCTGGGCCACGCCCTGCACGGGGAACCAGGACAGCCGGCATATCTTCTCCAAGCTGATGCCGAGCGGCAGCACGGGCGTCAACAACGCGGCGCCGCTGATTCCGGAGCCGGCCTCGGATCTTCCGATGTGGTACGAGAACGCGATGCCCGGTCCCGCTCAGAGCTGTACGAGCTCGAGCGGCACTCCGCCCACGTTCGACACGAACTATCCGACACGAAACAACAGCGCCGGCACGTTCGAGCTCACCGGCGCAAGCTCGTACTCCTGCCGGGTCGGCCCGGGCGCGAACGGAACGCTGTCGGGGGCCATGAACGCATCACAGACGACCGTGTCGGTCACGTCGGCCGTCGGGTTTCCGGCGACGACGTTCCGGATCAGGGTCGATGACGAGCTCATGACGGTTACCGGCGGGTTCGGCACGACGACCTGGACGGTGACGCGCGGCGTGAACGGCACGACCGCTGCGGCACACGTGGCCAGTCAGACGGTCACGTGGGACGACGCCCAGACACCCGGGATGATCATCTGGAACACGACGACCAAGACGCTGACGGTGAGAGGGACGATCTTCATCGACGGGAGCGCAAGAGTCACGAACGGGGTGGTCAACAAGTACGACGGCCAGGCGACGCTGTACCTGTCGGGGGTCTTCTACATGAACAACAGCTCCAAGCTGTGCGGCGGTGTCTCCGGCTCGGACTGCGCGTTCGCGAGCTGGAACCCGAACAACGAGCTGTTGACGGTCGTCGCCGACGGCTCCGGTGGGAGCGCCGGAACTGGAAACGGCATCTCGGTCGACAACAACGCGTCGTTCCAGGGTGGCCTGTTCGCAACTAGCGATGTGTCGTTCTCGAACAACGCGCGCTCGGACGGCCCGATCATCGGCCGGACCGTGAAGTTCTCCAACAACGTCCAGAACGACCAGTTCCCCACGATTACGTCCGTTCCAGCGGGCATGCCCGGCAATCCGACCGTCTACGCGCAACCCAATCCGCCGCAGCTGTTCGCCGGCTGATCATGCGCCTTGAGACCCCGAGATTGCCGCGACCGAGCGGCCTGAATCTCCTGCGCCTCGCTGGAAGCGAAGGAGGCATGGCCCTGATCGTCGCTCTCGGTGTGATGCTCGTGCTGAGCGTCGCCGGGACGACGGTCATCTACTCCACGAGCACCAACACGCGCAGCGCCGGTCAGAGCAAGGCGAAGGGCGCGGCATTCCAGCTCGCCGAGGCAGGCCTCCACGAGTCACTCTCGGTGCTCTCGAACCAGCCGACGAACGACCCCGCGAGCCCGACGCTGCTCGCGACGCGCACGTCCACGTACTCGACGGGAACGGTCACGTGGGGAGGAACCTACGACAGCGCGAACGCGAAATGGACGATCACCTCGACGGGCAGCGTGTCCAATCCCGCCGGCGCCTCGACCGCGGCCTCGACGCGAACGATCACCGCGAAGGTTCCGATCCGGCCCGGTTACGACGACGGCCAACGTCACTCTCGCGTGGAACTACATCTACTCGTACGGAACAGGCGACCCCGACGGCTGCGACATGGACACCATCTCCTCGGTCTCCGTCGAGACCCGGATCCTCGTCTCCGGAAATCTGTGCGTGAAGGACAGCTCGACGATCGAGGGAGCCAACACCGAGGTGCTCGTGGGCGGCCAGCTCAAGACGTTCGGCTCGGCCTCCGTCGGCAGGAACGGATCCAATCCCGCCGGTCTCGTCGAGGCGGCCGGCCAGTGTCGCTACGAGAGCGGGTCGGTCGGCACCTGCAACACCTCACGAAAGGTCTGGGCCACTGTCGTCGACACGACCCCGGCGCTCCAGCCGGCTCCGGCGCCCGACTGGACCTACTGGTACGCGAACGCGAGCCCCGGTGCGCTCAGCACGTGCACGGGCGCCAACAAGACGGGAACGCCGCCCGTCTTCGACAACGACACGACCCAGGATCGCGATGCCCCTGACGCGAATCTGACCCCGGGCTCGACCTACACGTGCAAGACGTACCTCGGAGCGGACCAGCGCGGCGAGCTCTCCTGGAACAACACCTCGAAGACGCTCACGATCCGCGGAGTGATCTTCATCGACGGCGACATCAAGATCACCCAGAAGGCGCTCTACAGCGGGCAAGGGACGCTGTACACCACCGGCTCGCTCGAGATGAACGGCTCCTACGCGATGTGCGGGGCGAGGATCGGCGGCGCCGGCATCGGACTGCAACTACGCGTCCGGCGCCTGGAACCCGAACACGAACCTGTTCACGATCGTGACCAAGGGCGGCGGAAACGACTCCGTCCCGTCGCGACACGACGGTGTACCTGGGATCGAGCTCCCAGTGGCAGGGCGCGATCTACGGTGGCCCGTACAAGGCCAGGATCCTGAGCTCCGCGAAGTTCGCCGGTCCCGTGATCGCCGACGAAGTCGTGCTCGACAGCTCCGTGCAGACCGAGGCTTTCGGCTCGATCACGACCTCGCCGACCGGGATGCCGGGCAACGCCACCATCTACGCCAAGCCCGACAAGCTCGAGCTCTTCTCCGGCTAGCCGGTCTGCCGATTCCGGCCTGCTCCGGAACCGATCCGCCTAGGGCGGAAAACCCGAATCAGGGATGAGGGCGAGCGCCGTGTCAGCCGTTTATGAGGTCAAGAACCGGTCTAGCCGCCCGCCTGCGGTCCGAGGAGCAAAACCGTCTTGATTGCGGTCATCCACCAACTGATCCTGCGCGCGAAAGCGAGCCTCGGCGGAGAGGCCGGCTTCGCGCTCGTCGTCTCGCTCGGCATGTCGGTCGTCCTGGGAATCTCCGGCACGACCGCGGTCGTTTACAGCACGCAGAACCAGACGTCGTCCTCGCGTCGAAGGCCGACCGAACGGCGCAGTCGCTTGCCGAGGCGGGCCTCGCGAACGCCTACTCCACGCTCTTCGGTTCGGGGACGCCCACGATGCCGAACGCCGTCCCGACCATGACGATCCCGCATGAACGGAGGCACGGTCACGTACTACGGCGTCCTCAACGGTCAGACCTGGACGCTCGTCGGCGTCGGCCGGATGCCGAACCCAGGCGCCCAGGGTGGCGACGTGCTGCGAACCGCTCGCGGAAAGGCGAGCGTGGGGAGCGCCCAGCAGGGCACCTCGAACAACGCCGTCTGGAACTACGTCTACAGCGACTCGCTCACGACCTGCATGCCGCTCGAGAACTCGATCGTGATCGACGTGCCGCTCTACGTGCGGGGAGACATCTGCATGAAGAACTCGGCCAAGATCAAGGGGCCGAGCCTCCAGGTCGGCGGCAAGGTCACCATGAGCAACTCGGCCCAGATCGGCGAGTCCGGCGACAAGATCCCCGAGATCCACATCGCCGGCGGCTGCAAGCGCGGAAGCGGCGCGCTGCACAACCCGTGCACGAGCGGCAGACCTCGTCTACGGGGACGTCGTGGACAACACGCCGGGCGTGCTGACGAAGCCGCCCGTCGATCTCCAGAAGTGGTACACGGACTCCCAGCCGGGCCCGATGCACGGCTGCACGACCGGCAGCTTCCCGGGCGGCTTCGACAACGACACCGTCATGAACAAGAGCCGGGGCGACGTGCAGCTCCTGACGACGCAGCCGTACGACTGCCACGTCAAGGATGCGCAGGGCAACACGATCGGCCGCCTCGGGTGGACCGGGAGCAACCCGAGCCCCGGCACGCTGACGATCGCAGGCACGATCTTCATCGACGGCAACATCGTCTTCCAGAACTCGGCCAGGGCCGTGTACCAGGGCAAGGCGACGCTCTATGCCGCCGGAAAGATCACCTTCGAGAACTCGAACGACGTCTGCGGAGACCCCGAGTGCGACGACGACTGGGATCCCCTCACGAACCTCCTCGCGCTCGTCGCGGGCGAGTCGCAGGCGGCCGACGGCATCGACATGGTCAACTCGACGCGCTTCCAGGGCGCGCTCTACGCGGTCAACGACATCCGCCAGCGGAACAGCGCCGTGGTGTGGGGCCCGCAGATCGCCCGTCAGATCTATCTCATGAACTCGGTCGAGAACCACTTCGTCCCTCTCGGGGCGCTGCTCCCCGGGATGCCGGCGAGCTACGCCGAGACGATCGTCATCCAGCCCGAAGCCGGCTCGTACTCATCCTGAGCCTTTCGCTGAAAGTCTCACGACTTTCAGCGACCTTCCGGAAGCCGGGCGGCGACTGCGTCGCCGCGCGGCGCGGTTGCCGGCTACGACTCGGTGGCGGATCCTGGCGTGCCAACGGGCGGAGCGGGCAGAGCCCGCTCCGCGGCAGCGTTCTAAGGGTTCGCGCTTCTTGCGCCGATAGCTAGCCGGATGGAGTTCGCACTCGTAGCTCTTGCGCCCGGCCTTGCGCTCGGCAGCTTCCTGAACGTGGTCGCGGCGCGGGTGCCGCGACGGACGTCGATCGTGAAGCCCGCGTCGGCCTGCATGGAGTGCAAGACGCCGATCGCCCGACGCGACAACGTGCCGGTGCTCTCCTGGCTTCTCCTTCGAGGTCGTTGTCGGTCGTGCGGGACGCGCATCAGCCCGCTCTACCCAGCCGTCGAGCTTGCGACCGCGCTGCTCGTCGCCGCCTGCGTGCTCGCCTTCGGGCTGAGCGGCCAGACGGTGGTGGCCGCCTTCTTCTGCGGAGTCCTCGTCGCCGTGTCGGCGATCGACCTGACGCACCGGATCATCCCGAACAGGATCGTCCTGCCCTCGTTCGTCATCGTCCTCGTCGCCCAGACGCTGCTCGAGCCGAGCCCGCAGTGGGCGCTCGGGGCCCTCGGGGCGTCCGGATTCCTCTTCCTCGCCGTGCTCGCCTACCCCGCGGGAATGGGCATGGGAGACGTCAAGCTCGCGCTGCTGATGGGCGCCGCCCTCGGAAAGCTGGTCCCGGTCGCCCTCATGGTCGGGATGATCTCGGCACTCGTGCCGGCCGTCATCCTGCTCGCGCGCCACGGCTCGAAGGCCCGCAAGATGGGCATCCCGTTCGGCCCCTTCCTCGCGCTCGGATCGGTCGTCGCCCTGTTCTTCGGCGAGCCGATCCTCGACTGGTACCTGAGCTTCCTCACCTAGCACGGACTTGGATCCGAACGTCGCGGAACGGGCTTTGCCCGTTCCGCTCACCAGCATCCGACTCGCCACCCGGGTGAGTCCCCGAGCGACCGCGCCGCGCGCCGCGAAGCGGCGCCCGGCTTCAAGAGGGTGGCGGAAAGTCGTGAGACTTTCCGCCAGACGTGCCGCCCGTCAGGGCGGCTACGTCACATCGTTGTCGATGAGCGCGGACGTGCCCTTGTGGATGTCGCGCGCGATCTCGGTGAAGATCGTGCGGAGCTGGCCGGGGGAGGGCTTGTCGAAGAACGTGGTCGGTCCGGATGCGATCTTCTGGAGCGCCGAGTAGGCGGTGATCGCGGGCTTCTCGTCCTTCAGGTCCCAGGTCTCGCACTTGTTGGCACCGCCGTTCAGCGCGTCGAGGTCGTAGCCGATCGAGTAGATGACGGTGCCGCGGGCCTTGATTCCCGCTGCGGAGGCGACGCCCTGGTTGCAGGGCTGCTTCCGGTAGGGGGACGAGTTCGAGTAGAAGTCCGGCCCGTAGTTCGCAGCGCCGTCGGAGAGGAAGACGATCATGTCCTTTACGGCTGGCCGGCCGTTGCGGTCGAGCTCGGCCTGGGCAGCTTCCAGCGCGTCGGCGTATGCGGTCCTTCCGCCGCCCTTCTGGCAGTCGATCGTCTTGACGAGATCCGAGTTCGGGTTCAAGCCCTGACGCGGGTTCCCGTAGTCCTTCGAGAGCGGCACCAGCACGTACTTCGAGTTGCGTGAGTCGTAGTTGCTCGTACCAGGGGTGTTGCAGCGCTTGCCGACGGTGGTCGTCGGCGGAAGTGCGGCGAGCCCCACCCACTGGGACGAGGACTCGAAGAAGCTGAGGAAGGTCTCCATGCCGTCGATCGCGTTCTTCAGGTCGGTGCAGTAGGGGTCGGGCCTCCCCCAGTGGTCCTCGCACATCGATCCCGTCCGGTCGAGCACGAGCATCATGTCGAGCGGCTTGACGCCGCACGGCGAGCAGGCGGTCGCCTTGACGCTCAGGTTGAACTTCTCGATTCCGAGGACGCCGGCAAACAGCGTGTCGATCTGGGCTCGCTCCGTCACGGTCACCGCGTTGACGGGATCGCATCCCGGGATCAGCGACAGGCAGCGAGTCTTGACCTCGACCGTGACGTCGCGCACGTTTGCACGCTCGTTCTTCCCGCCGGGCTCGCCGCTGTACTCGAACGCGAGGGCCTCGGCCCGGGCCGGATCCGGAAGCTCCTGGGCGCCTGCGAGGGCTGCCGCGTCGGTCTGGGCCTGGAGCGACCTGTGCGCGTAGTACGCGTAGCCGACGTCGATGACCATTGCCGCCATCCCGAGCAGCACGACCAGGAAGAGCACGACCATGACGAGCGCCTGGCCTCTCTCGTTGCGGATCTGGATTTTGGTGCCGGGACGACTCTGGGGACGTATCGGGGCCACGCTTGTACCTCCTGGGACTGGCGTGGCCGTCCGCCGTGTCTCTTCGATGCTTCTCACCGATATCGGCGATCGGACGTCGGCGCGTATTCCTCTCGCGAGTGATCGGTTCAAGGGATTCCTCTCCCCTGCCGATTACCTCGTTTGGGTTATGGAGCTGGAACAACCAGCAAAACTGCGGACTCCTGCGGCAGGGGAGTCGAGCTCTGACGGGGGCGGGCTTCGGCCTGCCTTCCCGGTCAACGAAGTGTCGGAGCTCGTCGCCGACGTCATCGAGCAGACAGGACTTCTCTCCCCTGCGGATGTGACGCTCGCACGCTCGACCGCGAAGACCAGCTCCTTCGCGCAAGCCCTCGTCGACGAAGGCCTTGCCGCGCCCGAGCGTGTGGCGAGCGCTCTCTCCGCACGGTTCGGAATCCCGGTCGTCGACCTGCTCGAGGTCGGAGTCTCCACCGACGCGGCCAAGGAGATCCCGCTGCACGTCCTCGAGCGGATCGTCGCCATCCCGTACGCGATCGAGGACGGGATCCTGCGCATCGCGATCGCCGATCCTCAGAACGTGAATGCCGTCGACGAGCTCAAGCTCGCGACTCGGCTCCAGATCGAGCTCGCCATCGGCTCCAAGGAGGACATCCTCCACGAGGTCAAGCGGCTTGCCCGCGCCGCGGAAGCGTTCGGCGCGCGTTCGATCATGGACGAGGCGCTCGTCGAGGAAGAACAGGCGCAGGCGGAGGAAGAGGGAGACGACCTCGAAGCAGAGGACGGCATCTCGGACGCTCCGCTCGTCCGCCTGGTCAACTCACTCATCTTTCAGGCGGCCGAGGAAGGCGCCAGCGACCTGCACTTCGAGCCCCAGGCGGATGCCCTCGTCGTCCGGTTCCGGACGGACGGCGTCATGCACGAGGTCCAACGCGTGCCGAAGCGAATGACGGCCGGCGTGATCACTCGCCTCAAGGTGCTCGCCAAGCTCGACATCGCCGAGCGCCGAAAGCCCCAGGACGGACGAATCTCCCTGAGCGCCGCTGCCGCCGGACGGCTGCTCGACATCCGCGTCGCGACCCTTCCCACCGTCGACGGCGAGAAGATCGCCATGCGGCTGCTCGACAAGTCGAAGACAGCTCCCACGCTCGAAGAGCTCGGGCTCGAGGAGAGCATGCGGAACACCCTGTCCGAGATCATCGACAAGCCCGGCGGCGCGCTTCTCGTCACGGGCCCGACGGGCTCGGGTAAGTCGACCACGCTCTACTCGGCGCTGACGGAGATCTCGCGCCCGGAGATCAACATCGTCACCGTCGAGGATCCCGTCGAGTACCGGCTGCCCGGCGTCAGCCAGATCCAGATCAACGTCAAAGCCGGGCTCACCTTCGCCGCAGCCCTCCGTTCGATCCTGCGTGCCGATCCCGACGTCGTGATGGTCGGCGAGATCCGCGACGCCGAGACCGCCAAGATCTCCATCGAAGCCGCCCTCACCGGCCACTTCGTGCTCTCGAGCCTCCATACCAACGACGCGCCGGGCGCGATCACGCGGCTGAACGAGATGGGGGTCGAGCCGTTCCTCACAGGCTCCGCCGTCTCCGCCGTCCTGGCCCAGCGTCTTGCGCGAAAGCTCTGCTCTCACTGTTGCGAGATGTACAGCCCGTCGATCGACGAGCTGCTCCGCAACCGCGTCTCTCCGGAGGTTGCAGCCGCCTCGGACGGCTCCGCGTTCTACCGGAAGCGGGGCTGCCCACGCTGTGCGCAGACCGGCTATCGCGGCCGGATCGGGATCTACCAGCTCCTCGTCATGACCGAGAACCTCGAGTCTTTGGCTGTGTCCCGTGGTAGCCGCGAGGAGATCGAGCGCGCTGCGATGGAAGGCGGAATGCGCACGCTCTGGGACGACGGGCTCGCGAAAGTCGCCGCGGGAATCACGTCCCTCGAGGAGCTGAGCCGTGTCCTCGTTTGATCCCGGCTCCCAGGGCATCCCTCGATCGAGTGACGGCGCGCCCAACTGGGCGGCCGATACCGACCCAGTCGGCCCGGTCACACCCGAGCCTGCGTCGATCCACGCCGGACCGACCCAAAACCTGCTTCAGAAAGAGGAAAGCATGTCCACTGCGGAATTCGGAGACCCCACCCTGGCGGCTGGACTTGCGCCGCCGTCACCCGATGGCCTGATCAGCCCGATGGTCATTTCGGCGCCGGCTTTGCCCGGACCGGGAGGCGATGTTGCGCCGCTCCTGGCGCCCCCTCTGAATGCTGCGCCGCCGGCGACGCCGCCGGTCGCGCCCGTAGCCCCGGTGAACGTCGAGGCTGCGGCCCCCGCAATTGCCGCCGCGGACATGCGTGACGTCCCTCTCGGCACGCTCATCTTTCGCGCCGGACTGCTCACCGAGGAGCAGCTCGAGGAGGCGCTCCAGGACGGAATGCAGCGGGGCAAGCGACTCGGCGAAGTGCTGCTCGAGCGCGGCCTCGTCTCGGAGAACGACCTCGGACGGATGCTCGCGGGCCAGAAGGGCCTGCAGTTCGTCGAGCTCGATTCGGCCTCGATCGACCCGACTGCCGTCCAGCTGCTTCCGGTCGAGAAGGCGCGCCTTCACACGGTCTTGCCGATCGGGTTCCACGAGGGCCTACCGGTTGTCGCGGTCGCCGATCCGTCCAACGACCTCGTCGTCGAGAACGTTCGGCGCGCATTGAACTGCGAGCCGCACCTCGTGGTCGCCGGGCGCGAAGCTCTGCAACGCCAGATCGAGGTGGCACACGCCGCCGCCCCAGCGCCGGCCCCCGTCGCCCAGGAGCACCAGCCCGTTTCCCTCTCGCCCCTGCCCGAGCCGGTCGCCGAAGCTGCGCCTCTGCCTGCTCCGCCTGCCCAGCCGCTCGAGCCCTTGGTTGCGACGCCGGCCGCCCCTATGGCTGTGACGCCGACCGAGCCTCTCGCCGAGACGCCGGACGAGCCCGTCGACGGCGGTGTCTGGCTCGGTGTTCCCGACCCGGCGCCCCAGGAGCCTGTCGTTTCGTTCCAGCCGTCTGAGCTCCAGCCGCTTGTCGCCGAACCGGTCCCCCCGCTTCCCGAGCCGGTCGCGGAGGCTCCGGTCGTCCAGCCGCTCCCGGAGCCGGTGGCGATCTCATTCACCCCGGTTGCACCCGTCGAGCCCGTGGTCGAGACCGTCTTGCCGCTGCCTGTGGCCGAGGCCGCCGTGGCGCCGCCTGACCCGGTCGCCACGCCGGAGCCGGTGGTCGTTGCCGGAGCCGGTCGCCCGACCCCGATACGGTCGCCGCTCCCGACCCTGTGGCGGTCGTGGAGCCTCCCGCTGCAGCCGAGCCTGCGATCGTCCCGGAAGCTCTCCCGGCCCCCGAGCCCCCGGTTCTTCCCGACCCCGTGGCTCTCCCCGAGCCCGTCGTTCTCCCCGAGCTTGTCGCGGCAGCTCCCGAGGCGTCACTCGAGGAGCCGGCGCCGGCCGGCAGCGACGCGGATACGGTCGTGACGCACTCCGTCTTCCTCCAGCTCAGCAACGGCGACCGCGTCGAGATCGGCGCGTTCCGGTCGACCGGCGAAGCGAAGGAGCATGCGCAGAACGTCGTGCGCCAGATTTCGTCCGACCACGGATGGCCGTTCTTCGGCGGACGCTTCATTTCCCCGGACGCAATCGTCTCCGTGGACCTCTCCGAGCCGGAAGACCGCTGGCTCGGCTCTGCTGCCCGGCGCAACGCCTGGACCGCTGCCGGCGAGCAGCCGGCCTGATTCGGATCAAGGATCGCCGATCCGATGCCGATAGCTCCAGCATGAACCTGCGGCTTCCGAACCGTGCCCTCGTGCCGGTCGTCGTCCTCGCCGTCCTGGGCGGAGTCGTCGCGACGTTCATCGTCGCCCGGCCCCCCTCGTCGGCAGACACGCCGAGCCTCGTGCAACCCAAGCTCGCCAAGACTGCGCCCGTCAAGAAGCCGGCTCCGCTGCAGAAGGCCAAGGCGAAGCCTGCGGCCAAAGCACCGGTGAAGAAGCCGGTCAAGGCTGCCGTCAAGCCCGTCCCCGTCGTTCCCGTCGCTCCCGTCACACCGATTCCACGTGCCGTTCCCGCGAAGCCGGTCGTCGACGAGAGCGGACTGCCCAGAGTCCTCAAGGCGGCGCTCGCCGGCAATCGCGTCGTCGTCGTCGGGCTGTACGACCCCGACGCCGCAGTCGACGAGATGGCGGTCGCCGAAGCCCGAGCCGGAGCCAGGGCCGCCGGCGCAGGATTCGTCGCGCTCAACGTCTTTGCCGAGTCGCAGTCCCGGCCACTCCTCGTGCTCCTCGGAGCCCTGGAGAACCCGGGCGTTCTCGTGTACCGAAGGCCTGACGTGCTGTTTGCACGGATTGGCGGCTTCGCCGACAGCGAGACCGTCGCCCAGGCCGCGTCCAACGCCCGGCGATGAGCACCGCCCAGCGCGCGAAGACCGCGCGGAAGGACGGCCGCCAGGTCGTCACCCTTCGCCGGGAGCATGCCGACGACCAGGTGGTCGTGCACTGCGAGGTCTATCCGGTGAACAGCCTCCGCGTCGAGCCCATCAGGCCCGGGCCGTACGTCTTCCACAGCGATGAAGAGGCGACGACGTTCGTCGAGGCAACCTCCCGCGCGCTCGAGTATCTCGGCTGCACGATCTCCTAGAGCGGGTTTCCAGCCCCCTTGGTTCGCGTGGGTGAGCCAGTCACCCATGGTGAGGGAGAGCATCCCCCAAAAGTGGCATCACGCCGGATGGCGGGTCCGCCGATATCAGCCTCGAGCCACCGACCTTTGCCCAATCAGGAGGAGAAACCTGTGCTTGCAAGACTGAATGAGCGGATCAACCGAAGCGATCGACAGGGTGGTTTCACCCTGATCGAGCTTCTCGTCGTCATCATCATCATCGGCATCCTGCTCGCCATCGCAGTGCCGTCGTACATGAGCTTCCGTGACCGCGCCAACGACTCGGCTGCCAAGGCCAACGTCCGCGCCGCGATCCCGGGTGTTGAGGCGTTCTTCGCCGACTACAACACCTACGCAGGCGTGACGCCTGGGTTCCTGCAGTCGACGTACGACCAGGGGATCAAGAACATCACGATCCCGACTGCGACGTCCTCGACGTACTGCATCCAGAGCGTCGTCGGCGGCAAGACCTGGAACAAGGGCGGCCCGGCCTCCGATCTGGCGACCGGCGCCTGCTAGTCCTCGCACCATCCGTTTGACCGAGAGGGGGCGCTCAGCGCCCCCTCTCTCATTTGGGGGATCAAGTCCCCCATGGGCTCACCCGATAGACGGGAGGTCCAATCGGAAAACAGGAGGAAGTTTGCTTACCAAGTTGCAGAATCGTGTTGCGAATCGTTCGACCGAGGGTGGTTTCACCCTGATCGAGCTTCTCGTCGTCATCATCATCATCGGCATCCTGCTCGCCATCGCAGTGCCGTCGTACATGAGCTTCCGTGACCGCGCCAACGACTCGGCTGCCAAGGCCAACGTCCGCGCCGCGATCCCGGGTGTTGAGGCGTTCTTCGCCGACTACAACACCTACGCAGGCGTCACGCCTGGGTTCCTGCAGTCGACGTACGACCAGGGGATCAAGAACATCACGATCCCGACTGCGACGTCCTCGACGTACTGCATCCAGAGCGCCGTCGGCGGCAAGACCTGGAACAAGAGCGGCCCGGCCTCCGATCTGGCTACCGGCGCCTGCTAGTTCAGAGCATCTCAGCTTGACGAAAAGGGCGCCGAAAGGCGCCCTTTTTCTTTTTCAAGACGCGCGCCCGGCCCGCCGATAGACCCAGTGTGGTTGCGGCGCCCACCTCCTTGCCTGCTCGCGCGCTCCTGCGTGGCCGTGCGGCTGCCCGTGTGGACGCGGCGGCGTTCCCGCTCCTCGCGGGCCTGATCGGCATCTCGTTCGCGGCCCGCCTCGTCGCGGGTTGGTTCCGGGCGACGCCCAACTACTTCCCGGACGAGTACCTCTACGCCGAGCTCGCGCGGTCGCTCGTCGAGTCAGGCCGCCCGTCCGTTCGCGGCATCGACATCGGGTTCCCGTCGCTGCTCCAACCCGTCCTGACCGCGCCCACCTGGCTGGCGAGCGACGTCATCGTCTCGTATCCGGCTGACCCAGGCCCTCGGCGCGCTCGCGATGTCGCTGGTCGCCGTCCCCGTCTTCGCGCTCGGACGGAGGCTCGGCCTGGGTCGACCCGCTCGCGCTTGCCGCCGCCGCCCTCTCGCTGGCCGTTCCCGGACCTGCTGTTCGCCTCGTGGGTCATGGCGGAGCCGTTCGCCTACCCGCTGTTCGCCGCCGTCGTGCTCGCCGGCACCGCGGCGCTCTCCGAGCCGAGCAGGCGCCGCGGCCTCGTCTTCGTCGTGCTCGTCGCCCTTGCTGCATTCGCTCGGGCGCAGTTCGCGATCCTGCCGCTCTGCTTCGTCGCCTCGGTCTTCCTCGTCGGCCTCCGGGAGCGGCGCCTCCGTTCCGTCCTCCGTGAGCAGGCACTTCCGCTCGGAGTCTTCGCCGGAGTCGGTCTGGCCGTCGCGCTCGTCGGAGTCGGCCGGGTTCTCGGTCTGTACCGAAGTGCTCTCGACGGGCGCGCCGACCCGGTCGAGCTGATCGAGCGCATCGGCGTGAACGCTCTCGTCCTCGCCTATGCGTCCGGGTGGATCCTGGTGCCGGGTGCGCTGCTCGCGCTCGCACTCGTGCTCGGCCGCCCGCGCTCGCGAGCCGAGCTCGCGTTCGGCGCGCTCTTCCTGACGACAGCGGTCGCCCTTCTGTTGGAGGCCAGTCTCGCCGGCGCGGTGGAGAGCGCCCAGGAGCGCTACGTCTTCTACGTCCTTCCGCTCGTGGCCGTGGCCTTCTGCGTCTACGCAGTCGCGGGGTTGGCCGGCCCGGACGCCTCTCGCTCTCGTCACCTCGCTGTTGATCGCTCGCCTCTGCGCAGGTGCCGCCTGGCCGGCTTGACTGCTGCCGACGGCAAGTCTCAGTCGCCGTTCCTGCTTGCCGCCTTCAGGTTCGAGGAGGCGCTCGGCAGCCCCGGGACGGGCTCGCTCGCCCTCGCCGCCGCGGCAGCGCTTCTCGGGATCGGTGCGATTCTCCTCTCGACGCGACCTGCGCTCGCCACGCCGATCGTGGTCGGCGTGGCGCTCGCCGCCTCGGCTGCGGCATCGGTCGGCGCCGTCGCCTTCGACAACCGGAACTCGGCGTCCATTCGCGCTGCGTTCCTTCCTGCGGAGCGGTCGTGGATCGACCGTGCCGGCTTCGAGGACGTCACGCTCGTGCGCGGCGCCGACGGCGTCCGCACGGAGGCACTCGAGCAGCTCTTCTGGAACCGCTCGGTCGACCGGGTCGTGCTGCTCCCGGGAGCCGAGGAGGTCGACCACTTCCAGTCGTCAGCCCTCAGCCTCGGAAGCGAGGGAAGCCTCCGCGCCGAAGGACGTCCTCTCACCGGACCGGTGCTCGTCGACGGGTACGGAGGGACGATCGTGCTGGCCGACGCTCAGCGGGTCGCCTCGTCCCAGTCCTACACCCTCTGGCGGCCTAACGGCGCAAGCCCGCCTCGCGCTCTACCTCGCCGGCCGCTACAGCGACGGGTGGCTGGCAGGGATCGGCCGCATGTACCTCTGGCCGGATCAACGCGGCGGGACGATCGCGCGCCGCGTGAGCTTGACCCTGACCGCTCCTGCCGGCGCGGAGGGGATGGTCATCCGCTTCCAGGAGCCGGGGAAGCGCCGCCGAGACGTGAGGCTCGTCCCCGGGCGGCCCGAGACAGTCGTGTTCGACGTGTGCTCGCGGGGCCCCTGGCACATCACGTACGTCTCGAGCATCCGGGGGTTCGTCGACACCCGAGTCGTCAGCGCACGGGCGAGCGAGCCCCGACTCGGCTCCACGTCGTGCTCGGCCGAATCGCTGCGCGCGCCGCTCGCCTTGCCCGAGCAAACCGCATGAGCGTCCAGACTCTCGAGCGGCCTGCCGACCAGGCGCCGCGACCGGTGGTCGACGCTCCGCCCGGCCGCGCCCGTTCCCGGCGCTGGCCCCTCGCGCTCGTGGCGCTCTTCTGCGTGGCGACCCTCTATCACTGGCTCCAGTCACGCGGCCATGTGACACCCGCGGTCTTCACGGACGAGCTGATGTTCTCGGAGCTCGCCCGGAGCCTGGCAGAGGGCAACGGCCTCACGGTTCGTGGCCGCGACTTCCCCTTCCCGGCGGTCGTCCCGGTCCTGTTCCAGGCTCCCGCATGGCTGCTCGGCGGCGCCTCTGCCTATGCGCTTGCGAAGACGCTGAACGCCGTCCTGATGTGCCTGGCAGTCTTCCCCGCCTGGGGCCTCGCCCGGCTCGTTCTGCGCCCGGGTCACGCGTTCTGCGTCGCAGTCGCGACGGTCGCAGGCGGCGCCATGCTCTACCACTCGTACCTGACCTCTGAAGCGGTCGCCTACCCGATCTACCTGCTGGCCGTCGCTGTTTGCGTCCGCGCTCTGGCCGAGCCGTCGCGTCGCTGGGACATCGCAGCCGTGCTCGTGCTGGTGCTCGCCGTGCTCACGCGGGCGCAGTTCGCTGCGCTTCCGGTCGCCTTCCTGGTCGCCGTTCTCCTTGTCGGGCGACCGTTGCGCCGCCATGCAGTCGCGCTCGTCGCGCTCGGCGCCCTCGCCGTCGGCGCGGCGGTGCAGGGCGTGTCGGGCCTGGGGTTCTATGCAGGCGCGGGTCAGCTCGACTACTCGGTCGTCGAAACGCTGCGCTGGGCCGGATGGACGGCAGGGCTGCTCCCGTTCACCGCGGGACTGCTCGTCGTCCCGGGCGCGCTGATGGGACTCGGATACGCGATGACGAAGGCGCGCAGCCGGGCTGAACGAGCCTTTGGCGTCATGGCGCTCCTGCTGCTCGTGGCCGGACCGTTGCAGGCAGGGCTCATTGCCTCTGGCGAGGCCGACCGGCCGCTCGAGCGTTACGTGTTCTACGCCGTGCCGCTCCTCTTCGTCTCGTTCTTCCTCTACGTCGAGCGAGGGGCGCCGCGGCGAATGCTCTACGCGGGAGTCGCCCTGGCACTTGGTGGGCTCGCTCTGGCGCTGCCCCTGGCATCGCTCGCCGTCGACCCGTTCTCGTTCGACTCGACCACGCTGTCCTCCGTCGCCGATCTCGGGCGGCGGCTCACGCTCGGGGATGCGGTCGCGCTCTTCGGGACCGGGGGGCTGGTCGCCGCGCTGCTGGTGGCGGCTCTCCCGCTCAGGCGGGTCGCCGTTCCGGTCGCCGCCCTCTCGATCGTTCTCGCGTTCGCCATAGGCGATCGCCGCATACTCGGGCGACCGCCGCATGACGCGCCGAGCACTGGATGCGGCGCCGGCGCAGCCCGACTGGCTCGATCGGCTCGGACTTCCAGATGCTGATGTGCTCGTGCTTCCGGGCGGCTCGCTGCACTTCGGCTGGATGCTCGAGTCCTGGAACCGGAACGTCGGCCGGACGCTGCACCTCGGCGACGTCCACGTCGATCCGCTTCCGTCTACGCAGGTCGGCGTTCTTCCCGACGGCGTCGTCGCAGACGGCAGTCGTAAGCCGATCAGCAGCGCCTACGTCGTGGCGAACGACCTTGGAACGCAGGTCGAGCTCGTCGGTTCACGAGTCGCCACTCCGATTCCCGGGCTCACCTTGTACAAGCCAGAGGGCGTCTTGCGGTTGTCCTCGCTTGCCGACGGCCTGTACCACGATGGCTGGGCTCGAGCCGTCCTGAACTACACGGCGTGGCCGAAGGGCGTTGCGGACGGCTGGTACCACGTGCGCCTGGAGCTCCCGAAAGGCTCGGAGCCTCGCGGAGTCACCTTTGCTGCCGGCCCGTTCCGCACCCAGGGGAGACTTGCTCCCGAGAGGCCGCTGGAGCTCCGCATTCCGGTCTCCGGCAAGCCGATTCCGCAGCTCGCGATCCGCATCGACCGAGCTGACCTGATCGGCGCGGATACCCGCCGCCCGAGGCTCGTCGCAGCCCGCGTCACCACCCTGGAATTCGTACCGAAACCCGGTTCAAGAAACGGGTGAAACCTGCCGATAGCTCATTTGAGGGATCACTATGACTGCGGCCTTTTCAATCGACACTCTGCTCGAGCAGATGGTGGCGCACAGCGCCTCCGATCTGCACGTAACCGTCGGATCCAAGCCGGTCCTGCGTCTACGTGGCCATCTCCACCGGCTCGAGGAGCTTCCGGTGCTGACCGCAGAGGACACGCGGGATCTCCTGTACCGGATCACGTCGACTGAGCAGCAGAAGAAGCTCGAGATCGAGCGGCAGCTCGACATGTCGTACTCGATCCCCGGCGTCGCCCGCTTCCGAGTGAACATCTACTCGCAGCGCGAGAGCCTCGCCGGCGCCTTCCGCCTGATCCCGACCGAGCTCAAGACCCTCGAGGAGCTCGGCATGCCCAAGTCGCTCTACGAGTTCTGCGAGAAGCCTCGCGGCCTGATCCTCGTCACCGGCCCGACGGGCTCCGGTAAGTCGACGACGCTCTCTGCGCTGATCGACGAGATCAACCGGACCCGCGCCGACCACATCATCACGATCGAAGACCCGATCGAGTTTCTGCACAGGCACAAGAACTGCGTCGTCAACCAGCGAGAGCTCGGCCCCGACGCAACGAGCTTCGCGGACGCGCTCCGCGGCGCGCTCCGCCAGGACCCCGACGTGATCCTCCTCGGCGAGATGCGCGACCTCGAGACGATCTCCACCGCGCTCACCGCGGCCGAGACCGGCCACCTCGTTTTCGCCACGCTGCACACCCAGGACGCCTCGTCGACGGTCGACCGGCTGATCGACGTCTTCCCGGCGGCCCAGCAGGGCCAGATCCGAACCCAGATCGCCGGCTCGCTGCAGGGCGTTGTCACTCAGACGCTCGTACCGACCATCGACGGCCAGGGCCGTGTTCCCGCCGTCGAGCTCCTCTTTCCGGACGACGCCGTCCGGAACCTGATCCGCCAGGCGAAGGTCGAGCAGGTCTACTCGATCATGCAGACCGGCACCGCCCGCGGGATGATGACGCTCGAGCAGTCCCTCGCCGAGCTCTGTCTGCGCGGAGTGATCGATCAGGAGACCGCCATCTCTCGCTCCAGCAGGCCCGACCAGTTGCTGGGCCTCATCGAGCGCAACACCCTCGACCCCGAGCAGGCTGAGCAACTGGCTTCCGCGAGCGGCTTGCGCGTGGCGGGCTGACCATGGACCTGAAGAAAGAGATCAAGTTCTCCGACCTGCTCCCGAAGCGCGGGAAGAAGGCCGCAGCTGCCGAGACCCCCGTCGCTGCCGCGCCGAAGCCCGAGAAGCCGAAGCGCGAGCGCAAGCGTCCCTTCAGCCGCTCCAAGCCCGAGAAGGCCCCGAGCGAGCAGGCGGCGCCCAAGGCCGCAAAGGCACCAAGGGCCAAGAGGCAGGTGCGCGTTTCCCACGGCCGCAAGAAGAAGTTCATCGGTTTGAAGATCGGCGCGTCCCAGATCTCCGCCGCGCAGGTCGTGAACAACGGCGGCGCGCACGTCATGCAGCTAGCCCAGGGCAGCCTCGACGCCGGCATCGTCGTCGGCGGGGAGCTGCGCGAGCCCGAGGCGCTCGCCGCGGCCTTGCGCGACTTCTTCAAGAAGAACGGGCTCTCGCGTCAGAACGTCCGGCTCGGGATCTCCAACAACCGCATCGGCGTCCGGATGTTCGAGATCGGCGGGATCGACGATCCCAAGCAGCTCACGAACGCGATCCGCTACCGGGCGCAGGAAGTCCTTCCGATCCCGATCGAGGAGGCGGTGCTCGACTACCAGATTCTCAGCGAGTACACGGACGGCGAGGGTCATCTCAAGCGCCGCGTGCTGCTCGTCGTCGCCTACCGCGACCTGGTCGACCGCTACACCGCCGCCTGCAAGAAGGCGGGCATCAAGCTCGCGGGCATCGATCTCGAGGCGTTCGCGATCCTGCGGGCACTCGCGCCGCTCGTCGAGGACCGTCCTGAGCCCGGAACCGCCGCTCTCGTCGTCGTCAGCGTCGGCCATGACCGGACGACGTTCGCCGTCTCCGACGGCAACGCCTGCCAGTTCACACGTGTGCTGGACTGGGGTGGAGCGTCCCTCAACTCGGGCATCGCCAAGGCGCTCGACCTCGCACCCTCCGAGGCCGAGCCGATCAAGCTTTCCCTCTCCCTCGCCGAGCCCTCCATCCCGGCGGGCCTGACGAGCGAGCAGGCCGAGAAGGTTCGCGAGGCAGTGATGCTCGAGCTGCAGACCTTCGCCCGAGAGCTCGTCTCCTCGCTCCAGTTCTACCAGTCTCAAACCGGCTCGCTCGGGATCGGCGAGATCATTCTCACGGGCGGCACCGCGCAGCTTCCAGGGTTCGCTGCGGAGCTCGCCAAGCTGATCGGGGTCCGAGTTCGCGTCGGTGATCCTCTTGCCAACGTCAAGGTCTCCAAGAAGGTCGACCGAGATCAGCCCCTCGGCTCGATGGCCGCTGCGATCGGCCTGGGGATCGAGAGCGCCTGATGCGAGCCGTCAACCTTCTCCCGCGAGACGAAAGTCGGACCCGCCGCCAGCCCGGCGCCGTGTCCCTGACCGCCGTCCTCGGCGCAGTGCTTCTCACCGCCGTCATGTGCGGGTGGTTCCTGATGGCGAGCTCCGGCGTGAGCGAGCGCCAGGGCGAGCTCGACGGCCTTCGCGCCGAGCTGGCCGCGATCCCGCCGCCCCCTCCGCCTCCGGAGAGCCACTCGAACCTCGTCGCGGAGAAGGACGCACGGCTGACCCTCCTCGGCAAGGCGCTCGCGAGCCGCATCGCCTGGGACCGCGTCCTCCGTGAGGTCTCGCTCGTCATCCCCGACGACGTCTGGCTCGAGGCCATGAACACGAACGGGCCCGATCCTGCCGTCGCAGCTCCGCTGCCCGGTCAGGCCCCGGCTGCCGGCGGCGGCTTCAACATCACCGGCTACACGTACTCCCATGACGGCGTCGCCCGCCTGCTGGCCCGCCTTTCGGTCATCCCTCACCTCGAGAACGTCAAGCTCGGATCGAGCGTGCTCGACACCGAGGGCAAGCGTCCCACCGTCAAGTTTGCGATCAACGCGACCCTGCGGGCCGCGGAGGTGGCCTCATGAGCGGCAAGCAGCGGATTCCGAAGCCCGCCGCGATCGCCCTCGTGCTCGTCGGCCTCCTCGTCGCGGCTGCGCTGGGCTACTTCGTCCTGATCTCCCCGAAGCGCTCGGCGGCAGCGGAGCTCACCACGCAGATTGCCTCCACCGAGACCGAGATCCAGACTCGCCGCATCGCGCAGCGCGTGACCCCCACGGCCGAGCCGATTCGCGCCGCCGACCTCTTTCGCGTCACCAAGGCGATGCCGAGCAAGTCCGACATGCCCGGAGTGCTGCTGGAGCTCAACCGGATCGCCCGTGAGACCGGCATCCGCTTCGAGTCGATCACGCCGCAGGACGGGACGGACGCAGGCGGGTACCTCCGCCAGCCCATCGACCTCATCTTCGAGGGCAACTTCTACGAGCTCTCCGACTTCCTGTACCGCCTGAGGACGCTCGTCGCCGTGCAGAACGGCGAGCTCCGGGCCAAGGGCCGGCTCTTCACCGTGCGGACGCTGAGCTTCGTCGAGGGCGAGCGCGCATTCCCGCAGATCAAGGCGACTCTCGGAGTGGACGCCTACGTCTACGGAACCGGCGACCCGAACGCTGCGCCGGTGCCGACACCCGCTCCTGCTCCTGCTGCTCCCGCTCCTGCCCCTGCTCCGGCGCCGGCTCCCCAGACGACGCCCCAGCCCACCGCTGCACCCGCGGCGAGCGCCACGGAAGGCTCCTGATGGCAAAAGTCGATCCCAAGGCCAAGGCCAAGCGCCAGAAGATCATCGCCGCCGTCCTCGGCGTCGCACTGGTCGGCGTGCTGGCCTTCCAGGGGCCGAAGATCATGAAGATGGTCGGCGGAGGCTCGGAGACCGCAGCCACGGAAGCCGTCTCGCCCGCCCCCGTCCCTCTCACGACACCGGTCGCGGGAGCCGGCGCTCCGGCTCCGACCGCGGTCACGGGGACAGCTGAGCTCGTGGACTCGGATCCGGCGCTCGTGCCGGCCGACGGGCAGCTCGTCACCTTCGACCGGTTCGAGAGCAAGGATCCGTTCGCCCCGCAGATCACCGACGCACCCAATGTCTCGGCACCCGCCCCGAACCTCGCGGTCGACACGGCTGCGAAGGCCGATGATCCAGAAGGAGACGGCAGCCTTCCCGATCCCGCCGCCGAGACTCCATCTCCGGCTGCGGCTGCAGCCCCCGCGACTGCGTCGATCTCCGTCAACGGCACCCCGCAGGACGTGAGCGTGGGCGCGACCTTCCCGGAGGCCGATCCGATCTTCAAGCTGGTCTCGCTCAAGGGGAACACGATCAAGGTCGGAATCGTCGGCGGCGGTTATGCCAACGGCTCGCCGACCGTGACCCTGAAGAAGGGCGGCAAGCCCGTCACCCTGATGAACACCGCCGACGGCACGACCTACGTGCTTCGCCTGGTCGGCGTCGGATAAAGACCGGGGCCCTCTCTGCCGATAAGAACCGGGTGCGGAAGCGGCTACGCGCGGACCCGGGCTTCGGCCTGATCGAGCTCTTGATCGCGATGGTGATCCTGAACGTCGGGATCCTCGCGATCGTGGCGTCGTTCAACGCTGGGATCATCACGTTGAACCGGGCGAGCCGGATCACGACCGCGTCGGTTCTCGCTGACCAGCAGATGGAGCTCTACCGCGCCATCACGTACGACTCCATTCGCCTGGCGTCGGCCACCATTCCGGGAGTCGCGCCGTATACGACCGACCCGGCGTACACCTGCAGCGGCTGCTCCACGCAGATCACGACCCCTGCCTGCGCGGGACCGAGCTATCCGAACGAATGCAACGCGAGCCGCCAGGCCACGGGCGCCGACAACAAGCTCTACCGCCTCAACACGTACATCCTGCGAGGTCACTCCGACCGGCGGCCGCCCGCTCAAGCGCGTGACGATCGTCGTCCGCGACGAGGCCAACCCGACCAGGGTCTTCGTCCGCCAGGCGTCCTCGTTCGACCAGTCGACCGGCTAAAGACACGATGCGTCTCTCCCGATACATCTAGGCATGGCGGCGTTCACCTACAGCGCGATCAACTCGCAGGGCATCGAGCTCACCGGGAACATCCACGCTCCCGACCGGGATGCCGCCCGCGAGCAGCTGCGCGTGCGCGGTCTGCTCGCCCAGAATCTCCACGAGCTGGCGGCGAGCGGCGAGCAGGGAGTCGCGACCGTCTTCAAGAAGGTCAAGCCGAAGTCGCTCCAGATCTTCTCGCGCCAGTTCGCGACGATGATCGATGCGGGCCTCTCGGTCGTCGGTGCTCTCGTGATCCTCGAGGAGCAGACCGATGACAAGTATCTGTCCCAGGTCGTCACCGAGCTTCGTGCCGACGTCGAGGGCGGACTGCTCCTCTCCGAGGCTCTGGGTCGCCATCCGAAAGTCTTCAGCCGCCTGTACGTCGCAATGGTCGAGGCGGGCGAGGCGGCCGGAATCCTCGACCAGGTTCTCGACCGTGTCGCCTTCCAGATCGAGAAGGAGACGGCGATCAAGCGCCGCGTCAAGGGCGCCATGATCTACCCGACGATGGTTCTGCTCTTCGCGACCCTCGTCCTCGCGGGAATGCTCATGTTCCTCGTCCCGGTCTTCGTCAAGATCTTCGCGTCCCTGGGCGGAGACCTGCCGACGCTGACCCAGTACGTCGTCAACTTCTCGAACTTCCTGCGGGGCAACTACTACATCGTGTTCCCCGCACTCGCCGGGATCTTCTTCGGCATCCGGAAGTTCAAGCGCACCGAGCAGGGGCGCCGGGTTTGGGACCGCATCAAGCTCAAGATCCCGATGAAGATCGGGCAGGTCGTCCTCAAGGTGACGCTGGCGCGTTTCTCGCGCACCCTCTCGACGCTGATCGCCGCCGGCGTCGACATCATCAAGGCGCTCGAGATCACCGGCCAGACTGCTGGAAACTGGGTCGTCGAGGACGCCTTGAACGATGTGCGTACCCGCGTCCACGAGGGTGTCCCGATCGCGACGCCGCTGGCCGAGAACCCGGTGTTCCCGCCCATGGTCGCGCACATGGTCAAGATCGGCGAGGAGACCGGTGAGCTCGAGAAGATGCTCGGGAAGATCGCCGACTTCTACGAGGACGAGGTCGACGCGTCGATCACGTCGCTCACCTCGATCATCGAGCCGCTGATGATGATCGGCGTCGGACTGATGGTCGGCGTGATCATCATCTCCATGTACCTCCCGATGTTCAAGATGCTCTCGCTCGTCAAGTAAGAGCGACTCAGGGAGCTAGTCGGCGCTAGTCGGCCCACCAGTCCCGTTGGCCATCGACGTCGTCGCGCGGAACCTCGCCGAGATTCGGCGCGCCGACGACGAGGATCTCGAGCCCCTCCGGCCCGGCCTCGTAGCCTCGCCACGTACCGGGCGGGACGCGCACCGCGTCCCATTCCTTGAGCTCCACGATCTCGTCGTCGAGCTTCATCCGCCCGCTCCCGCGCACGACCACGTACACCTCCTCTTGCGTCTCGTGCGTGTGGCCGTACGGAAAGCGATAGCCGGGCGGCACGCGCTGGTAGCTCAGGCCGGATTCTTCGAGCTCGAGCGCCTTGGTCGCCGCGCGGAACTCCAGGTCCGGCGCGCCGTCGAACTTCGAGCCGAGGTCCTCCAGATCCTCCTTGATGTTCCTGAGCGTGAACGGCACGGCGCAACCCTATGGCACCGCGCAGCCGCCGCCGCCGCCCGTCAGGGGCGGATGTTCTGGTTCAGCCGGAAGACGTTGTCCGGGTCCCAGGCGCGCTTGAGCGCGACGAGCCGCTCGTACTTCGCGTCGCCGTAGATCGAGCGCCCGTCCTCCTGCGCCTCGGAGACGTCGTTGACGTATCGGCCCGGCATCGAGAACGGCTCGACGGCGGCGACCGTTTCGCGAGCCCACTCGCGGCTGGGGTCGTCGAGCGCGGGGTCGTCCCACTGGATCTCCGCCGCCATCCAGAAGCCTGCGTCCCGACCGGTGAACGCCGTCGCGTCCTCGGAGACCCTCGCGATTGCGCGGCCCCAGCACCAGATGGAGAACTCTCCCGCGGCTCCCGGCGGGCTCCGGTGAGCGTGCTCGACGCCGAGCTCGACGAGCTCGTCCGGTAGCGCGGGCAGGAACGCGCTCTTCATGTAGAAGCGGTGGCCCCACGCCGTGGCCTCGTCGGCGACGTGCTGTGAAACGAGGTACGGCTTGACCTCGATGGAATCGTCGAGCGCCGGTCCGAGGCTCCTGAGCGCCGCGAGGTCCTTTTCGGCCTGCCGGGGTGTCCCGCAGTGCAGAACCGAGACCGACGCGACCGGTCCTTCGCCCGGCTCGGCCCGAAGGTAGAAGCCCATCCAGAGCTCGTCGGGGCCGTCGTCGAGGGTCTCCCGGAACAGCGCGGCGAGCTGGCCGGCGCGCTCGATCGGATGGACGACCGCACCGTGCGTGATCGGACCGTCGAGGGGGTGGAGCCCGAACTCGAACGACGTCGCGACCCCGAAATTCGCGCCGGCGCCGCGGAGGCCCCAGAACAGGTCGGCGTTCTCGTCCTCGCGACGCACGAACCAGCGCACCGTCGGCGGTCACGAGCTCGACGGAGCGCAGGTTGTCGATCGTCAGGCCGAACTTCCGCTGCAGGCGGCCCATGCCTCCGCCGAGCGTCAGGCCCGCAACGCCCGTGTGCGAGACGACCCCGACCGGACACACGAGGCCGACGGCCTGTGCGGCGTCGTCCAGCTCGGCGAGGTGCGCGCCACCGCCGGCCACCGCCACGCGTCGCACCGGATCCGCGGCCGCGCCGCGCATCCGTGAGAGGTCGATGACGATCCCGTCGTCGCACGTCGAGAGACCGGGGATGCTGTGGCCGCCGCAGCGCACGGCCACGAGCAGATCCTCCTCCCTCGCGAAGCGGAGCGCCTCGACCACGTCCGGCGCCCCGGTCGGCCGGACGACGAGCGCCGGGCGCTTGTCGACCATGCCGTTCCACACCCTGCGGGCGTCGTCGTAGCCGGGGTCGTCCGGCCGGATGACCTCGCCGGCGAAAGCGCCTAGGCCCAACGAAGGATCAGGCGGTCGCGAAGCGCTTCTCGGCCGCCGCGCGACGCTTCTCCGCCTCGACTTCGCGGTCCTTCGGCGGCGCGTTGGTCACCAGGTCGGCGAGGAGGTGCCTCGACGCGTGCGCGACTTCGTCGACTGCACGGTTGAATGCCTCCTCGTTCGCCTGCGAAGGCTTCGTGAACCCACTGATCTTGCGGACGTACTGGAGCGCGGCTGCGTGAACCTCGTCGCGCGTCGCCTCCGGCTCGAAGTTGTAGAGCGTTCGGATGTTTCTGCACATGGCGGCCATCCTAGAGAGCGGGTGTCGCTCCGCAGGGACCGCTGCGAAAAAACTAGGGTTATCTGAGCAAAGCTCTACGCAGCTGACGAAAGGTTCGTCGGACCGACCATGACCAGTCACGCTGATTCGGGTTCGCGAAACGGCGACGCACTCGCGCCGCTCGCGGAGGCCAAGCTAGCCGCGCCTCGGATGCGAGCAGAGATGGTCACCAGGCCACGCCTTCGTCAGGCGCTCGACGCCGGCGAAGAGGCGGCACTGACCCTCGTTGCGGCACCGGCGGGCTATGGAAAGACGACAGCGGTGCGGGACTGGTGTGCGAACACCCAGGCGCCCCTTGCCTGGGTAACGCTCGATGTCGGCGACAACGATCCGGCTCGTTTGTGGAGATATGTCGCGACGGCGGTCGACCGGGTTCGCCAGGGCCTGGGGCGCGGGGGCCTCCAACGCCTGGTCATGCCCGAACCGTCCATCGAAACCGCCATCGACGAGCTGATGAACGGCATCGCTGCTTTCGACGACGAGCTCGTGCTCGTCCTCGACGACGCGCACACGGTCACCGACAGCGAGTGCCTGGCCTCGATCGACTATGCGCTCCAGCACTTTCCGGCCAGCGCGCGCCTGATCGTGCTCTCGCGTAGTGACCCGCCGCTCAGGCTTCCGCAACTGCGTGCCGGCGGCAGACTCGCCGAGGTTCGCGAAAGCGAGCTCGCCTTTACGGCCGCGGAGACTCGCGAGCTCCTCGTCGAGCGCCATGGCATCAACCTGAGCGCGGAAGAGATCGAGGTGCTGCGCCGGCGGACGGAAGGTTGGCCGGCTGCGCTGTTCCTTGCTGCCCTCTGGCTCCCCAGCGTGGATGATCCTCATCGAGCGGTACGCGAGTTCGGCGGAAACCACCGTTTTGTCGCCGACTACCTCAGCGACGAGGTGATCGGCTCCCTCGACGACGATGCTCGCTCGTTCCTGCTTCGGGCCTGCGTGCTCGGCCGGTTCACCGCCGAGCTCTGCGACGCGGTGCTCGGCCGCACCGACTCGGCCTCGCTCCTCGCGGAGCTCGAACGCTCGAACCTGTTCGTGCTCCGCCTGGAGCACGAACGCCTGTACCGGATCCATTCGCTGTTCGCGGAGTTCGCGACCTACCAGCTGGCGGCGCTCGAGCCCGGCGCCGCGGAAGAGATTCATCGGCTTGCCGCCAGATGGCTCCACGAGCGGGGCTTGCCTGCCGAGGCGATCGAGCATGCTTCCGCGGCCGGCGATCACGAGCTCGTCGCGCGAATCCTCGTCGAGCATCAGCTTTCCGTCTTCAGGAGCGGCGGAAGCCGGACGCTCATTCGCTGGATGCGCGCGTTGCCCGACGAGCAGTTCGTCGAGCATCCGGAGCTCGCAGTCGGCGCTGCGACAGTCGCAGCGACGATCGGTCAGGCCACCCTCGAACAGCGCCGCTTTCTCCGGCTCGCGCGTCGCGCGCAGGACGAGCATCCCGAACGCGCCACCGCATACGTTCGGGCAACGGCGGAGATGGTTCGCGCAGTCGCGGTCGAGGGGGGTGTACGCGAGGCCGTGCTGAGCGGGCGACGTGCGGTCAGCATCTCGGAGGCCGGTTCAGACGAGGCCCTCGTCGCGGCTCTGGGAGCCTGTGCTCGCGCCCTCTATTTCGCCGGCGATCTCGAAGGGGCCTGGGCAACGGCGCTGCGGGCCCTCGAGCATCCGGACGTCGAGCGCCGCCCGCCCGGCCACGCCTTTGTGCGGTCGACGCTCGCGCTCGTCGCGGTCGACCAGGGGCGCCTGCGCTCGGCGCGGGCTCATGCCGAGCAGGCGAAGTCGATCGTCGGCGCAGTCGGCATCAGCCGGAGCTGGTTGGGCGCGAACGCGTCTGCGGCGCTCGGGAGCGTGCTCTCGGCGGAGGGCGCTCATGCGGAGGCCGAGCACGAGCTTGCCTACGCCGAGCGGTTCTTCCGCGACGAGGTGGCCACCGTGCATCACGCATGGTCGCTTGTCCTCCTGGCTCGTGTTCGCTGCCGGCGAGGGCGGCTCGCCGAAGCCGAGGTGGCACTTCGCTCGGCTCGCGAGGCGATCGATGAGCTCCCCGACAGCGGGCGAGTGCCGTCGCTCGCCGCCGAGGTCGAGCGAGAGATCGCGGCGGCCAGGAGACGCGCCGGGAACGGCGAGCTGCTCGAGCGACCGAGCGAAGCGGAGTTCGGAGTACTGGCCCTGCTGGCCACTGATCTCTCGGCTCGAGAGATCGGGGCCGAGCTGTTCCTGTCCCCGAACACCGTGCGTTCCCACACCCGCGCGCTCTACCGCAAGCTCGGGGTCAATTCGCGTGCGGAGGCCGTCGCTCGTGCGAACGTGGTCGGGCTCACGCAACACGGCAGATCGCAATCACCTGGGTGATCCGGCCTCCCCGGCGACACCCGCCGGGCGACCCGTGACAGGTTTTTGGCATGCCGGTTCGTGAGTATTGCCTCGTGGTCGAAGGGGAGCTCGGCGACCGCGCGGCGGACGCTTTCGAGGGAATGGAGGCCACGCACGAGGGCGGCCAGACGATCCTCGTCGGCCCCGTACGCGACCAGGCGGAGCTCCAGGGCATCCTGCGGCGGGTCACGGACCTCGGGCTCACGCTCGTCAGCGCGTCCGCGGTCGACGAGCTGACCAAACCGCGACCGTAGATCTCTTTCTTCCGCCGCTCGGGCCTCTGCTCCAAGCCTTCCGCTCTCGGTTCGCATTCACATGGGTGAAAGGACGAGGCCGACTGTTTCTGGAGCAACGACCGTCCTAATTTCACACCGATGGCGACGCAGACGACGGCCTAGTGTCCACGGCCGATTCCACCGCAGACGGAACCCCCGCCGTTTCGACGATTGCCGGCACGGAACTCTCTGCTGAGGCATTCGCCGGCCTCGAGCCGCAGGCGTTCTGGCGCCATTTCCACACCCTGACGACGATCGCACGGCCGTCTCGCCAGGAAGAGCTCGCAGCCGCTCATGTGAAGGAGTGGGCGGCCGGGCACGGCTTCGAGGTGAAGGGAGACGAGATCGGAAACCTGGTCGTCCGCGTGCCGGCGACCGAAGGGCGCGAAGGCGCGCCGACGGTCGTCCTCCAGGGCCACCTTGACATGGTCTGCGAGCGCGAGCCCGACAGCGAGTACGACCCGACAGAGGGACGGATCCACGTCGTGCGCGACGGCGAGTGGCTGACGGCCGACGGCACGACGCTCGGCGCGGACGACGGGGTGGCGATCGCCGCGATGATGGCGCTCACCGACGATCCGTCGCTCTCGCACGGCCCGCTCGAGCTGCTGATGACCGTGCGCGAGGAGGTCGGGCTCGAGGGAGTTCAGGCGCTCGACGGCTCGCTCGTGAGCGGCTCGATCCTCCTCAACCTCGACAGCGAGGAGGACGGACGCCTGACCGTCGGCTGTGCCGGCAGCACGGACACGTGGATACGGGTGCAGGCGGCCCGCGAGCCCACCACCGAGGGTGAGGCCGGCCTCAGCGTGACTGTGTCGGGTGGAAAGGGCGGCCACTCCGGCCAGAACATCGCGCAGGGGCACTCCAATGCCGTCAAGGCGCTCGGGCAGGGCGCTCCGTGAGGCGCACCGGTCCGTGCCGTTCCGCCTGGCCTCGCTGGACGGTGGGAAGAGCCGAAACGCGATTCCGCGCGACGCTCGTCGCCGTCTGCGTCGTCGACGCGGCCGACGAGCAGCAGCTGACCTCGGCGATCGAGGCCGCCGCCGCCCGGATCCGCGACGCCTACAAGGTCACGGACCCCGGCGTGAACGTGTCCGTCGCTGGCGCCGAGAGGCCCGAGTCCGCCTGGGACAAGGAGGCGACCGCGCGCATGCTCGACGCCGTCGCCATCGTTCCCTCGGGGCCGCTCACGATGAGCTCCGAGTTCGAAGGCCTCGTCGAGACGAGTACCTCGCTCGGAGAGGCGCTGACGGAGAACGAGACGTTGACGCTGCACAGCCTGTCGCGAACGTCCAACGGGCCTCTCCTCGACGACGTCATGGCCACCCTGGACGCTGATGCCCGGCTCGCCGGGGGCGAGCTCGAGGTCAAGCACAACTACGGCGCCTGGCGGCCCGATCTGAGCTCGCCGGTGCTCGCCGTCGCCGTCGACGCCTACCGGCGGGTGCTCGGCGAGGAACCGATCGTGACCGCGGTCCATGCGGGGCTCGAGTCGGCGGTGATCGGCGATAAGGTCTCGCAGGATCTCGACATGCTCTCGTTCGGACCACAGATCGAGTTTCCGCACTCGCCCGACGAGCGCGTGAGTGTTCCGACCGTCGAGCGCTTCTGGAGGCTGCTCGTCGGGGTGGTCGACGAGATCTCGAAGCCGGGGGCGCGCGCGTGAGAGTCTGGCTGGCGGTTCTCGTCGGGCTCGTCGCGGTCCTCGTCGTGTCCGCCGCGATCGGCAGCCGGGACGACACCGGCGAGTCGGTCCGAGCGTCTTCCTGGGCCGACCACACCTGTCAGACGATTGGAACATGGGAGGGCGACCTCGAGGCGATCGGCGACGAGCTCCGCGAGAGCAACACCGCAGCACGTCAGAACGACGGTGGGTCAGGTGACCACGTCGAGAGAACGGTCTACGTGCGCGAGGCCGTCGATCGTGCGATCCAGGTGACGAACGAGACGCTTCAGGAGGGACTCGAGCGCGCCGGCTACCCGGACGTCGCGCAGGGCCGGGAGGCCGCGCTCATCCTTCAGAACTGGGCCCAGCAGACGGAGAACGCACTGATCGCTGTCAGCGAGGCGCTCGAGGACGAGCCGGCCACGCCGTCCGCAGCGCTCGCCGGTCTCGCCGACGCGGCCTCCGCGCTCCGGCTATCTGCGGTCGGAGGACGTGCGGCCTTCGCGCAGGTCGCCGCCCTCGACCCCGAGCTCGCCGACGCCCTCGACGGTAGCGGCGACTGCGACGAGCTTCAGGACGAGCAGCCGTGAAGCGCTTCCTGAGCATTGCCGTCGCCGGCGTAATTCTCGCCTTCGTTGGCTTCACCCTGGCATCCGCGCTCGGCACCGGCGCCGACGCTGCGACCCCGACGACCGCCACCACCGGAACGACTACCACCGCGACGACGCCGGAACCCGTCCCAACGACGACGACGGTCTCCGAAGCGGAGGAGGCCGAGACGACGAGCGGTGCCGACTGGCTGCTGATCGCAATCGAGGGCCTGATCGTCGTTGCCTTCATCGCGCTCGGCGTGCGCACCGGGGGGATCGGGCTGGGGCTGTTTGGGAGGCGTCGGCACGCTCGTCCTCGTCTTCCTCTTCGGACTCGATCCAGGGGAGCCGCCCTTCGACGCGATGCTGATCATCGTCGCGGTGATCTGCGGCGGCGGCCGCGATGCAGGCAGCCGGAGGGGTCGACTACATGGTCTTGATCGCCAGCCGGGCGCTCCGCGCGAGGCCGAAGTCGATCAACATCGTCGCGCCGTTCGTCTCCTACCTGCTGTGCATCCTCACCGGCACGAGCAACACCTTCTACTCGATCATCCCGGTGATCAACGAGGTCTCGTACGCCAACAAGATCCGGCCTGAGCGCCCGTTGTCCTCATCCACCGTCGCGTCCGCGATGGGCATCACGTCGAGCCCGGTCGCGGCGGCGATGGCAACGATCCTTCCCCTCGTGGAGGTCGCACGGCTACGAGCTCATCGACGTCCTCGCGATCACGATCCCGGCGAGCATCGTCGGGATCCTCGCCATGTCCATCGTGATCAGCCGACACGGGCGTGACCTGGACGACGACCCTGAGTACCGGCGCCGGCTCGAGGCCGGTGAGGTGCATCCACCGGCGCCCTCGAGCGCGATCGTGCTACAGCGGTACGCGAAGCGGAGCGTTGCGATCTTCCTCGGCGCCGTGCTCGCGATCTGCATCTTCGGCCTCTTCGAAGACCTCCGCCCGACCGTTGCCGCGGAGGACGGCGGGGTGGAGCCGCTGTCGGTCACGCCGATCATCCAGATGGTGATGCTCGCGGCCGCGGCACTGATCGTCGTGTTGTGCAAGGTCGGCGCTGGAGACATCCCGGACACCCCGATCTTCCGATCCGGGATGGTTGCGATGATCGCCCTGTTCGGGATCGCCTGGATGGCCGATACCTTCATCGCGAGCAACGAGGACGCCATCGTCTCGGCCCTCGGCGACCTGGCGAGCAGATGGCCGTTCATGATCGCCGTGTCGATCTTCCTCGTGGCTGCGCTCACGACGAGCCAGTCGGCGGCGACGCGAACCATGGTCCCACTTGGGCTCGCACTGGGAATCGGGGCGGGCTACATGATCGCGATGTGGACGGCCGTGGTGGGCGTCCTGTTCCTGCCCGCCAACGGCACGCAGATCGCTGCGGCGGAGGCCGACACAACCGGCACGACCACCCTCGGAAAACGGGTGATCGACCACTCGTTCCAGCTGCCGTTGCAGATCGGCTGGATCGTGACGGCCCTCACCGGCATCGCGATCGTGGCGGTCTTCCACTGATTCGCCGAGGCGCGTGAGCGTCCGCGGCGCAGCGTTCCTCGGCATCGGCGCGATGGTCGGTGCCGGCATCTTCGCGCTGCTCGGTGAGGCCGGGGCGGTCGCAGGGTCGGCCGTCTGGCTGTCGTTCCTGCTCGCCGGCATCGTCGCCGCCCTGCTCGGTTACAACGTCGTCAAGCTCGGAGTCCGCTACCCGTCCTCGGGCGGTCTGATCGCCTATCTGCTGCAGGGATTCGGAAACGGGCGCCTCGTCGGCATCGCCTCGTGGCTCGGCTACTTCGCCGCGATCGTGATCGTCTGCTCGATGGTCGCCGTCTCCTTCGGGAGCTATGCGACCTCGCTCTTCGTCGGCGACGACGCCGGGGCCGCCTGGGACAACATCTTCACCTCGCTCATCGTGATCGCGATGGCCGCGATCAGCCTCGTCGGTGCAGGCGTCGTCGACCGGGTGCAGTCGCTGATCGTGGTCGTTCTGCTCGGCGTGTTCGCGATCTTCATCGCGGTGACGATCGTGGACATCGACTGGGACCTGCTCGCGTTCAGCGGCTATCCGTCCTTCTCCGACATCATCGCCAGCGTCGCGCTGACCTTCTTCGCCTACCTCGGGTTCAGCGTCATCACGTTCGCGGTCGGCGATCTACGCGAGCCCGGCTCGCGAGCTACCGAGGGCGATGTACGTCGCACTCGGCGTCACAGCTCTGACGTACGTGCTGATCTCGCTGGGTGTCTTCGGCACGCTGACCGTCGACGAGGTCGTCGGCTACGGCGAGACGGCGATCGCGGAGGCGGCGCGCCCGGCGCTCGGGGACGCGGGCTTCACGATCATGGCGATCGCCGCCCTGCTCGCGACGGCGTCGTCCGTCAACGCGACGCTCTACGCCTCGGGCGGGTTGACGTCGATGCTGGCGGAGGTCGGACAGTTTCCGACCTTCTTCGGGCGCGGCTCGCCGCTCGGCAAGCACGCCGGCCTGCTGATCACGGCGGCGATCGTCCTCGTCGTCTCCAACCTCGTCGACCTCTCGGCGATCGCCTCGGTTGGGAGCGCCTGCTCGCTGATGATCTTCCTTCTCGTCGGGGTCGCGGGCTACCGCCTGCGGTCGGAGACCGGCGCGCTCGGCGCCATCGTGCTGGTCGGGATAGCGGTGACGGCTGTTGTGCTCGGCTTCTTCACGGTGGACACGCTGCGCAATGCTCCTCAGACGTTCATCGCCATCGTCGCGATCGCCGCGCTGGCGGTGATTCTGGACACCGTCTGGAAGCGGGTACGGCCGGAACCCCCGCCGGCGGCGACCGCCGCGCCGATCCAATCCGGTGGCGCCTAGCGCTACCGAACCCGGCTCGGGTGGGCTCGCCGGCGGGCAGCTGCGCCAGCCGCAGTCGCCGTCCGACTGGTCCGTCGAGTTCCTGATCCGTTTCACGCGCACCGGCCACGAGGCCGGCTACCCGACCGCCGACCTCGAGGACCGCGTCGTGGCGCTCGGACGGTCCCTCGAGGTCGAGGACGTTCAGGTCTCGGCGACGCCCACGCTCGTCGAGGTCTCGCTCGGATCGCTCCCGCACCAGCAGACGTTCACGCTTCGCGTACGTCCTGCCGCGGTCGACCTGGACGCGATCGCCCGTCTGGACGACCTCGTCCACGACGTGATTGCGGGGCGAGCCGACAGGAGCGAGGCGGAGAGGCGGCTTGCCGAGATCAAGTCACACCCACTCGAACGTCCCTGGCCGCTGCTGCTGGCCGCGTACGGGATCGCCGGTGCCGCCCTGACGCCGGTCCTCGGCGGCGGCTGGCGGGAAGCAGCCGCCGCTGCTGTCGTGGGGCTCATCGTCGGCGCAGTCGCGCTCCCCGCCGCCCGGAGGGCGCGAACCGAGCCGATGGCCGCGCCGATCGCCGCCATCGCTGCGAGCTTCTTCGCGGCCACGATGGTGGAGCTGGGCCTGAACGCGTCGCCCGACGTCGTGACGCTTGCCGCGCTCGTGACGTTCCTGCCGGGGATGCGACTGACCATCGGCATGCGGGAGCTGTCGAGCGAGCACCTCCAGTCGGGCGTCGCGAACACGGCGAACGCTCTCGTCCAGCTGCTCGGCCTCGTCTTCGGCGTCGAGATCGGGCGCTCGATCGCCGCCAGTTGGTTCGGCGTGTCGGACCCGGTCGCGCACGAGGCCGTCTTCGGCGTCACACGCACCTGCTCGCCGCCGTCGCGGCCGGCCTGGCCTTCACGCTGACGCTGCGTGCGCAGTTCCGGGACGCCTGGATGATGTGCGCCGCGGCCGTCCTCGCCCTGGCCGCGAACGCGGCCGGCGCGGAGATCTTCGGCGCCCAGGCCGGGGTCTTCGTCGCGACGCTCGCCGTCGGCCTCGCGGGTGGCCTCGTTCGCACGCAGGCTCCGCCGCTCTCCGCTGGTTTTCATCGTTCCCGGCGTCCTCATGCTCGTCCCGGGCAGTGCGGGTTTCGACAGCATCCTTCAGCTCCTCGCGAACGAGACCGTCAGCGGGATCACGGCTGCGTTCGACACGTTCGTCACCGCGACGTCGATCGCGTACGGCCTCATGGTCTCCGCGGTGATCCTCCCCGGGCGCCTCGGCGCGGGAGGTTCGGCCCCGTGAGGGCGTTGCGACTGGTCGCACGAGGCGCACCGCTTGCCGCGCTGTGCGTCGCGGGCTTCCTGCTGGGATCCTGCGGAGGAGGCGAGAGCACCCTCGCGACGGCGACGGGCCTGACGGCGACGAGGCCGGCAGCTGACCGGGACCGGCCCGGTGGTCCCGACCCGCACGACGCCGACGCTGACCGTACCCACCAGAACCGCAGAGACGGTCACGGAGCCGGCAGAGACGATCACCGAGCCGGCGACCACCGAGGCGGCCGAGACCGTCACGACCGTTGAGACCGAGACGACTGTCGAGACGGAGACGACCGTCTTCCCGACCGGGACGACCACGGCTTCGACACCGACGACGACCGCGACGTCGGCTGAGGAGGACGGCGGCACGCCGTGGGGCTGGATCGCCCTGGCCCTGGCGCTCGTGGGCGCAGCGGTGACCGGGCTCGTGCTCTGGAGGCGGCGACGCGGGAAAGCCGCGGCCTGGTCGCGCCTCCTGGCCGATCTTTCGCGGCGCAGCCTGCTCGTTCTCGACAACGTCGTGGCCGAGGGCTCCCTCGTGACCGGTCAGGTCCAGGCCCTCGTCGACGAAGCGCGGTCACTCGAGGCGAGCGCCCCCAACGGCCCGTCGAGGGCGGAGGCAAGCGGGCTACGGTCGCGCCTCGACGACCTCGCGACGGCTCTCGAGGCGGACAGGAAGCTCAGGTTCGGCTCGCCACCGCCGAGCGAGGAGCAGCTCGCGTACTCGCGGTCTCTCGTCCACCATCAGATCGAGCAGTTCCAGGCCGCGCTTCGTCCACCGGACGGCGGTCAGCGTCCCGCTTGAGCCTCATAGCCCGTAGCTACATCGTCTCGAGGGTCGCCCGACGGCGGCCCTCGAGCTCGAAGAATCGGAAGAGGGCGTACGCCACCGCGGCGTACGCCGCTCCGATGCCGAGCTCCGTCCAGACCAGGTGGTCGACCTCTGCGAGGCTCGCTCCCTCGGCCACCGCCCTTGCCGCCTCGATCCCGTGGGTGAGCGGGGACACGCGGCTGATTGCCTCCATCCAGCCCGGCAGCGACTCCACCGGGATGTTCGCGCCCGAGAACAGCACGAGCAGATAGACGAAGAGGTTGGCGAGGAAGAACACGTCCCGCGCACGCAGGCCGAGGGCACCGATGACGAGGCCGAGCGAGGTGCACGCGAAGGCGCTGACGAAGACGACTACCGCGAGGGCCGGAATGTCACTAGCCGCCATCTCGAAGTCGAGGAGGAGCCAGCCGACGGTGAACGCAAAGGCGGACGTGATGATCCCGTTCGCGATGATCGGCAAGGCTCGCCCCAGGAAGAGCGGAAGGCGGCTCGCAGGGGAGGCCATCAGGGATGAAAGCGTCGCCGTCCAGCGCTCGCCGCCGACCGTCATCGCCATCCCGTAGATCCCCGCCATCGACGAGAGCAGCACGGCGTTCCCGACGACGAAGAACTCGTCGTCTTTGATCTCCGCGGTGCGGCCGATGTAGGCGAAGAACAGCACCTGGAAGAGCGGGGCTCCGAGCATCGTCGGGATGTAGTACGACCAGTGCATCCAGTTGAACAGCGCCCGATAGGACAGGTAGCCGCCGACGAAGAAGACGCGGAGGTTGTAGGTCACGTCAGCGTCAGGGTGGCGCGCTCTCGGGCGAGGCTTCTCGAAGTGCTGGAGCGCGAAGTGGCCGATGACGAGGTACACGGCACCGAGGGCCAGGCACATCCCGATCTCGGGCCAGGGATTGCCTGCGATCGCGGCCTCGCGGAGGCCGATCACGCCCCAGGTCGGCGCCAGCACCCAGGAGATGGGCCCGACCCAGCCGGGCAGCAGCGACAACGAGACAAGGAGGCCCGTGACGAGCCAGACCGGATACTCGAGCAGGTTCGAGAGCGCGTTTGCGTTCCGGTAGAGCACGAACGTCGAGGCCAGCACGAGGCCGAGCAAGCCGAGCCCGATCACCGCGGCGGGCAAGGCCACCGCGAAGGCGACCGGGTCCGAGACCTCGAGCGGGACGCCGAAGAAGAGCCGGCCCCAGAGCAGTGTCGCCGTCAGGGAGTAGAGCCCGATCGTCGCCGTGGCGATCGTCAGCGGCACGATGATCAGGATCAGCGGGGGAGGGACGGCGATGCAGTACTCGAGCGTCCCCTGCCACCGCTGCCACTGGATCGCCCCGCCCGAGCCGAAGAGCGTCGACGACCAGATGCCCATCATCCCGGCGCCGAGCGCGACGTAGAGGAGCGTCCCCGGCCGGGCACCCGCCTGGAACATGAGGTACGCCACCGAGGCGAAGATCACGGGCTGGATGACCGACGTGAGGATGTAGAACCCGGACAGCGTCAGGTTCTTCACGTAGAAGCGCCAGCCGACCCAGAGGAGGCGGAGGGTCTTCATGCGATCTGGATCGACGCCCGCTTGCGGCTCTGGTGCTCCATGAAGCGCAGCGCGCCGTAGCCCACGACGGTATAGACGACGCCGATCACGAATTCGGTTGCGAGCAGCCCGGAGACGTCGCCGAGCGACGCGCCGTTCGCGACCTCCCGCGCTGCCTCGATCGCGTGCGTGAGCGGGATCGCGTTGCCGATCGCCTCCATCCAGCCCGGCATCTGCTCGAGCGGGACGTTCGCGCCGGTGAAGATCAGCAGCAGCCCGAAGAGGATGTTGTTCAGCACGGCGGTCTCCCGGACGCGCAGGCCGATCGCCGCCGTGATCAGCCCGAGGCCGGTACAGGCGAACGACGCGACGCAGATCACGAGCGCGATCGCCGGCCAGGCGGAGACGGGGATGTCGATGCGCATGATCAGCCCGGCGACGAGGAGCGAGAAGGCGGCCACGAAGATGGCGCTCGCGATCACCGGCAGGCCGCGGCCCAGGAAGATCGAAAGGCGGCCGGCCGGGCTGACGAGCAGGTAGGCGAGCGTCTGCTGGTACCGCTCGCCGGCGATCGCGTGCGTCATCGAGAAGATGCACGGGATCGAGGCGTACTGGATCGCGTTGCCGACGACGAAGAACTCGTCGGACCCGACGCCTGCCGCCCGCCCGATGTAGACGAAGAGCAGGATCTGGAAGATCGGTGTGAGGACGAGGCTCGGGACGAAGATCCACGGCGAGAGCCAGTTGATCAGCCCCCGGTAGGCGGTCAGCCCGCCGATGAAGAAGATCCGCAGCGAGGTCGTCATGTCAGCGAGAGGCTCGCCTTGGTGCGGGCGGCGCGGAGCACGCGGTTGGTGATCAGCACGCCGACCGCGACGTAGCCGGCTCCGAGCAGAAAGCACATCCCGACCTCCGCCCAGGGCGAGCCGCCGTCCGCGGCCGCACGGATCGCGCTCATGCCCCAGGACGGAGCCAGGACCCACGCGATCGGCTCGACCCAGCCGGGCAGCAGCGTGATCGGGACCAGGAAGCCGCACACGAGCCAGACGGGATACTCGGAGACCGCACCGAGGGCCCAGGCGTTGCGGTAGCGGGCGAAGGCGACCGCGATCAAGAACCCGAGCGCGCCGATCGAGAGCAAGGTGGCCAGCACGGCGAACGCGAAGGCGAACGGATCCTGGATGCCCAGCTCGATGCCGAACGCGATCCGCCCGAAGAGCAGGGTCGTCGCCATGCAGTAGAGCCCGATCGTCGCGGTCGCGAGACCGATCGGCAGCAGGATGAGGGAGAAGTGCGCGGGCGCCGCGACCAGGATCTCCAGCGTCCCGTACCAGCGCTCCCGCTGCAGCGCCGACCCGGCCGCAACGCTCGTCGCCGTCCAGATCCCCATCACGGCCGCGCCGAGACTGGCGTAGATCAGCGCGTCCGGGTCACCGCCCTGCTGGAACATGAAGAACGCGACGGTGGCGAAGAAGAGCGGCCACAGAATCGCGAGAAAGCTGTCGAAGGACGAGCGTCGCATCTGCTTGAACTGGAACATCCAGCCCATCCAGATGAGTCGGAGCGTCTTCAATCTTCGGAGGAGACGAGGGCCACGTATGCGTCCTCGAGCGTGGGCTCGCGCCGGGACACTCGCCCGACGTTCGCCCCGTCCAGCCGGCCGAGGATTGCGTGTGTCAGCTCGACGTCGGCGGGCGTCTGCACGATCAGCACCTGGGCCTGCTCGCGCTCCTCGACCGAGACGGACTTCACGTCCGGCAGCTCACGGACCCGCTCGACGGTTCCGTCAGGGAGCCCGAAGACCTCGACCTCGACGATCGCACCCTCGGCGACCCCCCGTTTCAACTCCTCCGGCGAGCCCTGCGCGACGATCACCCCCTTGTTGATCACCGCGATGCGGTCGCAGAGGGCATCGGCCTCGAACATGTAGTGCGTCGTCAGCAGGACGGTCTTTCCGGCCTCGACGAGCGACGCGATGGTCGCGCGAAGCTCCCGGGCTCCGACCGGGTCGAGGCCGATCGTCGGCTCGTCCAGGAAGATGACCGGCGGGTCGTGAAGGAGCCCGCGGGCGACGTGAAGACGCTGTTTCATCCCACGCGAGTAGCCCTCGGTGCGCTCCTGTTCCCGCCCCGTCAGCCCGACGAGGTCGAGCAGGAACTCGATTCGCGGCTTCTGCTCCTTCGGCGGCACGCCGTAGAGCTCGGCGAAGTACCGGAGGTTGTCGTAGCCGGAGAGGCGCTCGTACACGCCCCGCTCGCCCCCGAAGACGTAGCCGATCTTCTTCCGGACCTCGCGTGCGTCCTTGACGACGTCGAGGCCGAGCACCCGCGCAGTCCCCGAGGTCGGGATCAGCAGCGTGATCAGCATCTTGATCGTGGTCGTCTTGCCGGCTCCGTTCGGGCCGAGCAGGCCGAACAGCTCGCCCTTCTCGATCTCGAAGCTGACACCGCGCACCGCCTCGACGTCCTTCCACTTGCGGCGGAGGGTCCCGGTCGACGTTCGGTACGTGCGTTTGAGGTCTTGAGCTTCGACGACAGCCATGACTCAGAGCCTAGCCTTGGCCAAGGTGGCCGCTCGACCAGGATTCGAGATCGCGCTGCGAGGCCCCGGCGGGGAGCCCGTCGACCTCTGGCGGACCATCGTCTCCCACGGCGTCGCGTCCCTTCCGCCGGCGGAGATCGACGAAGAGGCACGGGTGATGAGGATCACGCTGCCGGTTGCCGCGGCGAAGCCCCGGACCGTCCTGATCCGCGAAGGCCGGCCCGGCAGGGCGCGGATCGACGTCCTCGGCCCTGCGCCCGGTGCCCGCACGCGGACCGGCCTCGAGACCGCGATCCGCCGCGTGCTGAACCTCCAGGAGGACCTCTCTCCGCTGTACGAGATCGCCGCCGTCGACGCCGACCTTCAGTGGATCGGTGGCGGGGCGGGCCGAATGGCCCGAGGAGCAACGGTGTTCGAGGACGTCGTCAAGACGATCTGTACGACGAACTGCACCTGGTCGGCGACACAGCGGATGGTCGGCGCCCTCGTCGAGAACCTTGGCGAGCCCTCGGCCGGAGGGCACGGGCGCGCCTTTCCGACGCCCGACGCGATGGCTTCGGCGCCCGAGGCCTTCTACCGCGAGGTCGCCCGGGCCGGATACCGCGGCGCCTACCTCCGTGCGCTCGCTGCTTCCGTGGCCGATGGGTCGCTCGATCTCGAGGCGCTCGCGGAGGCTTCGCCGGACGATCTTCCAGACGACGAGCTTGCGAAGGAGCTGCTCGCCCTACCGGGAGTCGGCCCGTACGCGGCGGCCCACGTCATGATGCTGATCGGGCGCCATTCGCGACTCATCCTCGATTCGTGGACGCGGCCGACGTACGCTCGGCTGAACGGTGGGCGCAAAGCGACCGATCGGCAGATCGAGCGCCGTTTCAGTCGCTACGGCCCGTATGCAGGCCTTGCCTTCTGGCTCTACCTCACGCGGGACTGGGCGGAGGACTCGCAAGCCTGAGCGAGAATTACGAACGTTTTACGTTCGTCGCGTACCATTCGACAGCGTGAAACGCCTGCTCGCCTTCATGTTTGTCACGGTCGTCAGCCTGGGGGTGGCAGCGCCCGACGCTGCTCGAAAGCCCGTGGTGATCGCGCCGGGGGTGACGGTTGGCGGGGTCCCTGTCGGCGGCATGATGTCGGAGGCGGCGCGAACCCGGGTCGAGGCTGCGTTCGGGCGCCCCCTGCGCCTCTCGTTTCGCGCCAAGCAGTGGCGGATCAGCCCGCGCTATCTCGGGGCGAGCGCCGGCATCGACCAGGCGGTCTCCCGAGCGCTTCGGGCCGCGCCGAGGGCGCGCGTGAAGCTCCAGGTCTCCGCCGCACAGCCCCGGATCCGGCGGTACGTCGCCCGCCTCGATCGCCTCTTCTCGCGCGACGCGGTGGACACGACGGTCCTGGGCGTGGCCGGGGGCCGGCCGCAGTTCAGCCCGGCGAAGACGGGCCTCGCCGTGGAGAAGGACGCGATGGCGAAGGCGCTGACGCGGGCGCTGCGCTCGAACAACCGGCGCGCCGCGACCGAGCTGATCGTCAGCGAAGTGCAGCCGAGGGTCACACCGGCCAACTACGGGCCGGTCGTCATCGTCTTCCGTGGCTCGAACAGGCTGTCGCTCTTCAACGGGCCGACTCTCGTGCGCACCTTCGGCGTAGCGACGGGCAGCGCGGATTACCCGACGCCGCTCGGCAGCTACAGCGTCGCAACGAAGCAGATGAACCCCTGGTGGATCCCACCGCCGGACTCCGAGTGGGCCAAGGACAAGAAGCCCGTGCCACCCGGCCCGGGCAACCCGCTTGGAACTCGCTGGATGGGCCTGACCGCGCCGCTCGTCGGCATCCACGGCACGCCCGACGCCGCCTCCATCGGCTACTCGGCCTCCCACGGCTGCATCCGAATGCGGGTTCCCGAGGCCGAGGCGCTCTTCGAGCAGGTCAGCGTGGGGACGCCGGTGCTGATCGTCTCGTCGTAGGCGGCGGCACGCAGTTTTGCGGCTCGCCCTCGCAGCAGCCCAGCTTGAACCTGCAACGGGGGCATTGCCAGGTGCCGTGCCGCCATTCCATCGGTGCGCTGCAGCGCCAGCAGGACTCACGCTCGGTCACTCAACTGAGGCTACGATCCGCCCCGGACAGCCGCTACTATCCCGAAGCGCGGCGGCGTAGCTCAGTGGTTAGAGCGACGGACTCATAACCCGTAGGTCGGTGGTTCGAATCCACCCGCCGCTACCTACCGCGTAAGAGGAAAGAGGACATGGCTACTGGCGTAAGAGTTGGAATCACGCTCGCCTGCACGGAGTGCAGACGGCGGAACTACCAAACTGAGAAGTCCAAGCGGAACAGCCCGGACCGCTTCGAGGCGAAAAAATACTGCCGCTGGTGCAGCACGCACACGATGCATCGGGAGACGCGCTAGCCCATGGCCCGAAGCGCCCGACAGCAGCGCCGCCGAAACCGGCAGCAGCAGCAGCCGACCGAGACGAGCCCGAAGAAGGAACAGGGCGTCGGTCAGCGCGCGCGCCAGCGACAGGCACAGGTTCGGCCCGCCTCGCAGCCGCCGAAGACGCAGACCGGCAGGCGTGGAGGCGGCGGTGGTAGCCGTCGCTTCATCTCCGAGTGCGCAGCAGAGCTGAAGAAAGTCGACTGGCCGGGCCAGCGACAGGTCATGACCGGCACCGTCGTCGTGCTGATCGCCTGCGCCATCGTCGGGACATATCTCTGGGTCGCCGACCTCGTGATCCAGCCCCTGGTCGAGCGACTCCTACTCGGTCGCTGAGCGAGAGGTCGAGATGTTCCGCTGGTACGTGATCAACACCTATTCGGGCCACGAGAACAAGGTCAAGTCGAACCTCGAGCACCGGATCGGCTCGATGAATCAGGGCCCACGCTTCCGCCGCGTCGTCGTGCCGACAGAGCAGGTGATCGAGACGAAGGACGGCCAGAAGGTGCAGGCCGAGAAGCGTGTGCTCCCGGGCTACGTGCTCGTGAACATGGATCTGAACGACGACGCATGGGGCGTCGTCAAGAACACCCCGGGCGTCACGGGGTTCGTCGGCGCCGCGGGCAAGCCGATCCCGCTCTCGCAGCCGGAGGTCGATCGCATCCTCCGCACCGGGACCTCTACGGGTGAGCGCGCTCGCGCCCAGGTCGAGTTCTCTCTCGGCGAGTCCGTGAAGGTAACCTCCGGCCCGCTCTCGGACTTCGACGGCGAGATCGTCGACGTCCAGCCGGACTCCCAGAAGCTCAAGGTGCTCGTAGACATCTTCGAGCGGCAGGTGCCGGTCGAGCTCGGTTTCGACCAAGTCAAGAGGATCGACTAGCGCGCTATGGCGAAAAAAGTTCTGACGATGATCAAGCTGCAGATCCCGGGTGGACAGGCGAACCCTGCTCCTCCGGTCGGCCCTGCGCTCGGCCAGCACGGCGTCAACATCATGGAGTTCTGCAAAGCCTTCAACGCGCAGACCCAGCAGGAGAACGGGCGGATCATCCCGGTCGAGATCACCGTCTACGAGGATCGCTCCTTCGACTTCATCACGAAGACCCCGCCGGCCGCCGTCCTGATCAAGGAGGCGCTGCGGATCGAGAAGGGATCGGGCGAGCCGAATCGCGAGAAGGTCGGCCGGCTGACCCGCGACCAGGTCCGGGCGATCGCCGAGCTGAAGATGACCGACCTGAATGCCCGCGACATCGACGCCGCCGCCGAGATCATCGCGGGAACAGCGCGGAGCATGGGGGTCGACGTCCAGTGACCCAACGCGGCAAGAACTACCGCAACGCGCGCGCCGAGATCGACCGCGAGCAGCTCTACAGCCCTGCTCAGGCGATTCAGATGCTGAAGCGCTGGCCCGAGCTGAAGTTCGACGAGACGGTGGAGGTGCACTTCAACCTCGGTCTCAACGTCCGTCACGCCGAGCAGCAGCTCCGCGGGACGCTGATGCTCCCCCACGGAACGGGTCGCGACACCCGTGTCGCCGTCTTCGCCGAGGGGGACAAGGCGAAAGAGGCCCAGGACGCCGGGGCGGACGTCGTCGGAAGTGCCGACCTCGCCAAGCAGATCGAGGAAGGCTTCGACGACTTCGACGTTGCAATCGCCACGCCAGACCAGATGGGCAACGTCGGCAAGCTCGGCCGCATCCTCGGCCCGCGCGGCAAGATGCCCAACCCGAAGACAGGCACGGTGACCTTCGACATCGGGAAGGCAGTCACCGACGCGAAGGCCGGGAAGCTCGAGTACCGCACCGACCGCGGAGCGAACGTGCATGTTCCGATCGGCAAGAAGAGCTTCGACGAGAAGCAGCTCCTGGAGAACTACGCCGCGCTGATCGAGGAGATCAACCGCGCGAAGCCGTCGGCGGCGAAGGGGCGCTACATCCATCGGATTACGTTGACGAGCACCATGGGGCCGGGGATCCACGTCGATCCCGCCCGTATCCGCGGTATCGTCGAGGAGTTGGAGGAAGCACAGGCCGAGCCTGTAACCGCGTAACAACAAGAACGCCCGTCGCCAGAGACAGTTGGCAGCCGCTCCAAAGCGGCAGAAGCCCAGCCGAGGTGCGGCCGAGAGATCGACGCAGTCATCTGCATCACCTCTGGCCCGCCCCACATGGCGGGCCCGATTCGTTCGAGGAGGTGATTCGATGCACAGATCTGACAAGGAACGCCTGGTCGCCGAGCTGACCGAACGGCTCAAGACCACCCAGACGCTGATCGTCGCGGACTACCGCGGCCTGACGGTGACCGACATCGACAAGCTGCGAGGCGAGCTGCTGGAGCACGGCGCCCGCTTCCAGGTCGTCAAGAACACGCTGACACGCCGGGCGGCGCAGGAGGCCGGGGCCGATGCCCTGCTTGCGTTGCTCGACGGCCCGACCGCGATCGCCTTCCTGGAGACGGACGGTGATCCTGTCGCCGTCGCCAAGGCGCTCAGCACTGCGGCACGGGACACGAAGGTGCTGCAGATCCGGGGAGGCATCCTCGAGGGCACGACGATCGGGGAGGACGAGATCAAGAATCTCGCGACCCTGCCGCCCGCCGACGTCCTGCGAGCCCAGGTCGTGAGTGCCGTCGCCGGGCCGCTGATGATGGTCGTCGGCCTGTTCGCCGCTCCGCTCCGCGATCTCGTGAACGTCCTGGACGCTCGCATCAAGCAGCTCGAAGAGCAAGGCGAGGCCGTACCGGAGCCGCAGCCCGAGCCCGAGCCTCAGGCCGCTGCCGAGGAACCGGCTGCGGAGGAACCGGCTGCGGAGGAACCGGCGCGAGGAACCGGCTGCGGAGGAACCGGCCGCCGAGGAACCGGCCGCCGAGAACGAAGAGGCTCCTGCCGAGGAAGTCAGTCCGGAAGCGCCCGCGGCCGAAGCGAGCGAGCCGGAGGCCCCCGAAGAAACCACCGAAAAAGCACAGGAGGAATAGGCATGGCCAAGGTAGACACCGACAAGGTCGTCGAGCAGCTGGGCGGGATGACCGTCCTCGAGCTCGTCGAGCTGAAGAACAAGCTGGAGGAGGAGTGGGGCGTCACCGCCGCGGCTCCGATGGCGATGGCGGCGCCGGCGGCGGCTGGCGGCGGCGACGGCGCAGCAGCCGAGGAGAAGACGGAGTTCGACGTCATGCTGACCGCAGCCGGCGGCCAGAAGATCCAGGTGATCAAGGTCGTCCGAGCCGTGACGGGCCTTGGGCTCAAAGAGGCGAAGGATCTGGTCGACGGTGCCCCTGCCGCGGTCAAGGAGGGCGTGCCCCAGGACGAGGCCGACACGATCAAGGGCCAGCTCGAGGAAGCCGGCGCCACGGTCGAGATCAAGTAGCCCCAGCTCGGCTGGAAGTGCGAAGGGGCCGCCCGACAGGCGGCCTCTGCGTTCTCACCAGCCGCCAAGCGCGGGGATCGGACTATTTAAGGAGTCTGTAAGGCCTGGCGGGCGTCACTCGTCCGAGGCTCGCTGCGCCTGGCCGGGGCTGCCGAAGGACACGGCATGCGATTCCGACACGTACTCCTCATGCTCCTCGTCGCTGCGCTCGCCGTCACGGCCGGCGCGGCGGCTGGTGACCGCCCGGGCAAGCCGGAGAAGAACCGGCCCGACCGCTCGGCACCCTGCCGGCACAAGAACGTCCTCCTCAAGGGCTCATTCATGGAAGCCGGCGCTGACTCGTTCACGATGAACGTCCTCAAGGGCAACCGCGGGGGCCGCAAGCTCAAGGGCGAGCAGACCGTCACGGTCGACGCCAAGACGAAGATGCGACGCAAGGGCAAGGAAGGCAAGGCCGCCCTCGCCGATCTCGTCAAGGACGACCGCCTGCTCGTGCTCGCCCGCTGCAAGCCGGGCGAGACCGCCGGAAGCTTCATGCTGCTCGCGCGCTTCGTGCAGGCGCGGCCGACGAAGCCCGCCGGCTCCTAGCCGAGAGACGTAACGAGGGGCCGGACCGCCGGCCCCTCGTTCTTTTCCCCAGGCGCTAGTGCGGCTGCCAGGCTGAGCCGTCGCAGACGTAGAGCGTGTTGCTCGACGCCTGGTACTGCATCCGGCCGGCTTCGGCCGATGCGTCGCAGTCTGCGCCCGGCGGGGAGCCGGCGACCACGGGCATTCGCGCATAGCCCGCTGCGTCCTGAGTCACAGGGGTGGCCGCGAGGGAGAGGGTCACGGTGTTTGCGATACCGCCGCCCGTCAGACCCGCGCCCGCCACGACGCCGGTGATGTCGCCTCCACTGTTCGTGTCGACGTCTGGCTGGCAGCTCCAGCCGGTGCCGCCCCACTTCCAGACCCCTCCTGCCGGGCAACCCAGTGATCGCAGCCCGAGTTCGCTGCCCGAGAGCGTGAGCGGTGCAGAGGCGGCCAACTCGACGGCCGGCCCTCGTGGCCCCATCGGGCCTTCGGGGCCCGTGGCACCTTGGATGCCCGGCTCGCCCTGAATGCCCTGCTCGCCTTGAACGCCCTGCTCGCCCTGTCCTCCTGCTGGGCCCTGCGGCCCCGCCGGCCCGATAGGCCCTGCTGGCCCGATAGGCCCTGCCGGCCCGATAGGCCCGGTGGGCCCGGCGGGCCCCTCCGGCCCGACCGGCCCCTGCGGCCCGATCGGTCCCTGGGGGCCGGGTGGGCCCACCCGGCCCGGCACGCCCTGCGGACCGCGCGGGCCGCGTTTGCTCTTCGCGAGCGGGGATTTGGCGCGCTCGAATGCAACTGCATCGTTGGTCTGACCCGGTGCTGCCGCGGTGAGCACCAGGGTGAAGGCCGCCGCAGTGGCCATAACGGCTAGCGACCTCATGTTGTCTTCCCTTCGACTGGGGAACTAACGGCCCTGTGATTGTTCCACTTTGCGAGGAAAAACTCCAGCGGCGCAGCCTCGAGGCGTGGTGCTACACTCGCCCAACTGCGCCAAGGGGCTGTCCGCCCTTGCGCAGGCTTGTCCTCGTTCGGTAAGCTGGCCGGTTCCGGCCGTTAGCAGACCGCCTGCAGTTCCCCAGACTTCACGCCGTTTTCCAAGGGAGGCTCCACACTTGACTAGAGGGGTAGTTGCGCCTCGCGCGCGCAAGAGTTTTTCGCGCCTAAAGCACGTTCTCGAGCTCCCGAACCTGATCGACATCCAGAAGGCCTCCTTCCGGTGGTTCATGGAAGACGGTCTGCGGGAGACGATCGACGACATCTCGCCGATCCAGGACTACACCGGCACGCTGGCAGTGGAGTTCGGCGAGTACAAATTTGGCGATCCACCGTTCTCGCAGCAGGAATGTCGCGAGAAGGACCTGACCTACCAGGTTCCCCTCTCCATGACGGTTCGTTTCGTCAACACGGAGACGGGCGAGATCCGCGAGCAGACAGTCTTCATGGGCGACTTTCCCATGATGAGCAGCTCGGGCACGTTCATCATCAACGGAACCGAGCGCGTGATCGTCACGCAGCTCGTCCGCAGCCCGGGCGCCTATCTGATGGAGCCCAAGGACGCGGCGAAGCAGGTTTTCACCGCGAACCTGATGCCGTCGCGCGGTTCATGGCTCGAGCTCGAGATCGACAAGAAGGGCATCGTCTATGCCCGCATCGACCGGAAGCGGAAGCTGCCGATCACGACGCTGCTCCGGGCCCTCCCGGCGGAGGACCCGACCACGGGCTTCAAGCTCGACACGAGCACCGACGAGGCGATCCTCAAGCTGTTCGACAACTCGATCTACATGCAGCTCACGCTGGAGAAGGACACGACCGAGACCGAGGAGCAGGCCCTCGTCGAGGTCTTCAAGAAGCAGCGCCCGGGCGAGCCGCCGACGGTCGAGAACGCCCGGAACCTCCTCAACTCGCTGTTCTTCGACGCGAAGCGCTACGACCTGACGAAGGTCGGGCGGTACAAGCTCAACCAGCGGCTCGAGGTCGACGTGCCCGACGACACGCGCGTCCTCACGACGCAGGACATCCTCTCGCTGGTTCGACGGCTCGTCGAGCTGCCGACGAAGCTCGGTGTCCCCGAGGACTCGAAGGATTTTGCAGCCGACGCGATCACGCTTCCGCGTGAGCCGATCCGCGGCGACCTCGACGAGTACGAGGACTTCGGCAACCGGCGGCTTCGCACCGTCGGCGAGCTGATCCAGGAGGCGTTCCGCGTCGGTCTCTACCGGATGGAGCGTGTCGTGCGCGAGCGGATGACGACGGAGGACGTCGACACGATCACGCCGCAGACGATCATCAACATCAGGCCGGTCGTGGCTGCGCTGAAGGAGTTCTTCGGCTCGTCGCAGCTCTCCCAGTTCATGGATCAGACGAACTCGCTCGCCGGCCTCACGCACCGGCGGCGCCTGTCGGCGCTCGGCGCCGGCGGACTCACCCGCGAGCGTGCGCCGATCGAGGTTCGCGACGTCCACCCGACCCATTACGGGCGCATGTGCCCGATCGAGACGCCGGAAGGGCCGAACATCGGCCTGATCGGCTCGCTGGCCTCGTTCGCCACGGTTTCCGAGTTCGGCTTCATCCAGACCCCGTACCGCAAGGTCACCGGCGGCAAGGTCACCGACGAGATCGTCTACCTCGACGCAGCGGAGGAGGCGCAGTACACGATCGCGCAGGCCTCGGAGCGGGTCGACGACAAGACGGGCAAGTTCCTCCACGACCAGGTGCTCTGCCGGTCGAAGGAGGGCGAGGCCGTGATGGCTCCCCCGAAGGAGATCGAGTACATGGACGTCGCGCCGGCCCAGATCGTCTCGGTCGGGACCGCGCTCATCCCCTTCCTCGAGCACAACGACGCGAACCGCGCCCTGATGGGCGCGAACATGCAGCGCCAGGCGGTGCCGCTCATGATCACCGAGGCGCCGCTCGTCGGAACCGGGCTCGAGTACCGCGCAGCCGTCGACACCGGCGACGTCGTCGTCTCCGAGAACGCCGGCACCGTGGTGGACATCGACGCCGAGAAGATCGTCGTCGAGACCAAGGACGGCAAGGACAACTACGAGCTGACGAAGTTCATGCGCTCGAACCAGGGCACGCTCATGCACCAGCGCCCGATCGTCGGTCTCGGCGAGAAGGTCAAGGCGGAGCAGGTGCTCGCGGACGGAAGCTCGACCGACATGGGCGAGCTCGCGCTCGGAAAGAACGTGCTCGTCGCGTTCATGCCGTTCGAGGGCTACAACTTCGAGGACGCGATCGTGATCTCGGAGCGCCTGGTCAAGGAGGACGTCCTCTCCTCGATCCACATTCACGAGTACGAGATCGACGCCCGCTCCACCAAGCTCGGCGACGAGGAGATCACGCGCGACATCCCGAACCGCTCGGAGGAGTCGCTCAGCGACCTCGACGAGCGCGGAGTCGTTCGCATCGGCGCCGAGGTCGGCTCCGGGGACCTCCTCGTCGGAAAGGTCACGCCCAAGGGCGAGACCGAGCTGACCGCCGAGGAGAAGCTGATCCGCGCGATCTTCAAGGAGAAGGCGCGCGAGGTTCGCGACACCTCGCTGAAGGTGCCTCACGGCGAGGGCGGCAAGGTCATCGACGTCAAGACGTTCTCGCGCGAGAACGGCGACGACCTGTCGCCCGGCGTGAACGAGCTCGTCCGCGTCTACGTCGCGAAGAAGCGCAAGATCGCCGAGGGAGACAAGCTCGCAGGGCGCCACGGGAACAAGGGCGTGATCGCCAAGATCGTCGCCGAGGAGGACATGCCGTTCCTCGAGGACGGAACACCGATCGACCTGATCCTGAACCCGCTCGGCGTCCCGAGCCGGATGAACATCGGCCAGGTCCTCGAGACCCACCTCGGCTGGGCGGCCGCCCGCGGCGTGTTCACCGAGAACGGTGAGTCGCCGAACGGACCGACGCCGGTCGCGACAGCCGTCTTCGACGGCGCCACGCCGGAGGACGTCGACGACGCCCTCGTCGAGTGGACGAAGCAGAACCCGGATTCACCGATCGATTTCCACGTCGACATGAAGCGGCCGGAAGGGCGACGCTGCTCCGGGAAGCTGCGTCTCTACAACGGGAAGACCGGGGAGCCCTACGAGAGCAAGATCACCGTGGGGTACATGTACATCCTGAAGCTGCTCCACCTCGTGGACGACAAGATCCACGCACGGAGCACGGGCCCGTACTCGCTCGTCACCCAGCAGCCGCTGGGCGGCAAGGCGCAGTTCGGAGGGCAGCGCTTCGGAGAGATGGAGGTCTGGGCGCTCGAGGCCTATGGCGCCGCGTACACCCTCCAGGAGATGCTCACGATCAAGTCCGACGACACCGTCGGACGGGTCAAGGCCTACGAGGCGATCGTCAAGGGCGAGAACATCGCCGAGCCGTCGATCCCCGAGTCCTTCAAGGTGCTGCTGAAGGAGATGCAGTCGCTCGCGCTCGACGTGGACGTCCTCTCGGAAGAGGGCGCCGAGGTCGAGGTGCGAGAGGAGGAGGACGAGCTGCTCCGGGCCGCGGAAGAGCTCGGCATCGATCTCTCGCCCGGCTCGCTTCGCGCAGCAGCGCGCGAGCCGACGGCGGAGGAAGCCGAAGCGGGTCAGGAACGCGTCGATCAGGACGGCGAGCTGGGCTTGCCGGCCGACGAGACCCTCACGGACGTCGTCGATTCGAAGCTTGCCCCGGCGGAGGCCGCCGTGGAGGAAGCCGAGGAGCAGGCCGGACCGCTTGCAGAAGAAGTCGAGCTAGAGGAATAACTGTTTTGCGGTGTCGGACTTCGGTCTGGCCCCGCGTCTTCAGAGAAGGAGCGCTTTGATCGACATCAACGAATTCGACGCCATCCGGATCGGGCTCGCCTCGAGCAAGCAGATCCGCGACTGGTCCTCGGGTGAGGTCACCAAGCCCGAGACGATCAACTACCGCACGCTCAAGCCGGAGCGCGACGGCCTCTTCTGCGAGCGCATCTTCGGTCCGACCAAGGACTGGGAGTGCTACTGCGGCAAGTACAAGCGCGTCCGCTACAAGGGCATCATCTGCGAGCGCTGCGGCGTCGAGGTCACGCGCCAGAAGGTGCGCCGCGAGCGCATGGGCCATATCGACCTGGCCGCGCCGGTCTCCCACATCTGGTTCTTCAAGGGTGTGCCGAGCCGCATCGGCTACTTGCTCGACATCGCGCCGCGCGAGCTCGAGAAGGTTCTCTACTTCGCCGCCTCGATCGTCACGACGGTGGACAACGACGCGCGCGCGAAGGACCTGAACGACCTCGAGGACAAGGTCACGGCGGAGTACGAGCGCATCGACGTCGACCGCGAGGAATCGCTCGCCGCACTCGAGGACCGTCTCAAGCGGCGCCGCGAGTACTTCACGAAGGGCAAGGAGCGCAACTTCGACGAGGACGACGACTTCTGGGTCCGCGGCCTGAACAACTGGGCCGAGGAGCAGGCGATCCCACCGCTCGAAGAGGCACGCGAGCTCGTCGGGGGCATGTTCGTCGACGTCGCGAACCAGATCACCACAGAGGACTCGAAGAAGATCCGCGAGCTCGTCCGCAGCTCCGCGATCCGCGACGACCGCCGGCTCTCGAACCGGGAGCTGGAGCAGGTCGCGACTGTTGCGATCCAGATCGAGGAAGCGCTACGCCCCCTCTTCAAGGAGGCCGCGAAGGCGAGCGGCTCCAAGAAGGGCGCGGTCACGAAGCACATCAAGAAGATCGAGGAAGCACTCCTCACGGGCGGCACGCTCGAGGGCGACGACGCCGAGCTCGTCTCGGGCGTCGACCAGAAGACCCTGGACAAGGTCCGCGACCTCGGCGCAGGTCTCCTCCGGGAGCTGCTCGAGTCGGTCCCGGAGCTCGACTCCCCCGATGCGATCCGCGAGAAGGCCAACGACCTGTGCCTCCGCACCGACGGGAAGATCCAGAAGGAGGATCTCGACTCGCTCGTCCAGTGGGCGCTGAAGGTTCGGGAGATGTACCTCGACATCGAGTCCCGGCGCAACGACGCCCGCGAGGCCGGCGAGGATGCGAAGGGTCGGCTCACCGAGACCTGGGACAAGTTCAGGGAGCTCTCGCCGAAGGAGATCGTCAACGACGAGCAGATCTTCCGTGAGCTCAAGGACCGGTTCGGCTCGCCCTACGGCTTCGGCCAGTACTTCACGGGCGGTATGGGTGCCGAGGCGATCCGCGACCTCCTGAAGGACCTCGACCTCGACGCCGAGGCGCTCTCGCTCCGCGAGATCATCAAGACGTCGAAGGGCCAGAAGCAGCAGCGCGGGATCAAGCGGCTCAAGGTCGTCAACGCGTTCATCAAGTCGGACAACCGGCCGGAGTGGATGATCCTCGAGGCGGTCCCCGTGATCCCGCCGGAGTTGCGCCCCATGGTGCAGCTCGACGGCGGCCGGTTCGCGACGAGCGACCTGAACGACCTCTACCGCCGCGTCATCAACCGGAACAACCGGCTGAAGCGGCTGCTCGATCTCGGAGCGCCGGAGATCATCGTCAACAACGAGAAGCGGATGCTCCAGGAAGCCGTCGACGCGCTGTTCGACAACGGCCGCCGCGGACGCGCGGTCACGGGCCCGGGCAACCGGCCGCTGAAGTCGCTCTCGGACATGCTCAAGGGCAAGCAGGGACGTTTCCGCCAGAACCTCCTCGGCAAGCGCGTCGACTACTCCGGCCGCTCGGTCATCGTTTCCGGCCCGTACCTCAAGCTCCACCAGTGCGGCCTGCCGAAGATCATGGCCCTGGAGCTCTTCAAGCCGTTCATCATGAGCCGGCTCGTCGAGCGCAAGGCCGTCCAGAACATCAAGGCGGCGAAGAAGTACGTCGACTCGATGACCCCCGAGGTCTGGGACGTCCTGGAAGAGGTCATCGCGGAGCACCCGGTGCTGCTGAACCGCGCACCGACGCTCCACCGCCTCGGCATCCAGGCGTTCGAGCCCGTGCTGGTCGAAGGCAAGGCGATCCAGGTTCACCCGCTCGTCTGTCACGCGTTCAACGCCGACTTCGACGGCGACCAGATGGCCGTTCACCTGCCGCTCTCGGCCGAGGCGCAGGCCGAGGCCCGCATCCTGATGCTGTCGGCGAACAACGTCCTGTCGCCCGCGAGCGGCCGGCCGCTTGCGACGCCGACGCAGGACATGGTGCTCGGCGGCTACTTCATGACCTTCTCGGAGCACGATCTGGAAGAGACGAGCTCCGAGGCTCTGGCAAAGACGCTGGGCCTCAAGGGCATCAAGCGCTTCCAGTCCGAGGAAGAGGTCGAGTACGCGATCGAGGCGAAGCAGATCGAGCTGCAGAGCCCGATCGAGTACAGGCCCCCGGGTGACGAGGAAGTCATGCTCACGACGGCCGGACGCCTGATCTTCAGCCTGGAGGTGCGTCGCGCGCTCGCGATCGCCGTCGAGGACGACGAGAAGATGAAGGAGTTCCGCTTCGTCAATCGCACCCTCTCGAAGCGGGAGATGGACGACTTCATCTCCGACCTCGCCGCTCGCTTCGGACCGCATCAGATCGCCGGCGTGCTCGACACGATCAAGACGCTCGGCTTCAAGCATGCGACGCAGGCCGGGATCACGGTCTCGAAGAACGACATCGTCATCCCACCCGACAAGCAGAAGATCCTCGCGGTCTACGAGGAGCGCGTCGGTCTCGTCGAGCAGCAGTACGAGCGCGGCCTGATCACCGAAGAGGAGCGCAAGGAGTCGATCATCGACATCTGGACGGAGGCGACCGACGAAGTCGCAGACGCCATGGAGAAGAACCTCCACCGGCTGAACCCGATCTTCATGATGGCCAACTCCGGGGCCCGCGGATCGTTCAAGCAGATCCGTCAGCTCGCGGGCATGCGCGGCCTGATGGCGAACCCGAAGGGTGAGATCATCGAGCGTCCGATCCAGGCCAACTTCATGGAAGGCCTGTCGGTGCTCGAGTACTTCATCTCGACTCACGGTGCGCGAAAGGGCCTTGCCGACACGGCGCTCCGAACGGCCGACTCGGGCTACCTCACCCGGCGCCTCGTCGACGTCTCGCAGGACGTGATCATTCGGGAGCAGGACTGCAAGTCCAAGGAGGGCGTGCTCCTGCCGCTCTTCAGCGACGGGCAGCTGAACAAGGGTCTCCTCGGCCGCATGATCACCGAGGACTTCCACAAGCCACTCGCGAGCGGCAAGCCGGGCAAGACGGTTGTCGCCGAGAAGAACGCACTCGTCACGCTGCCGCTTCTGAAAGAGGTCGCGGAGGCGCTCGACGAGACAGCGGCCGAGGCTCTCGTCCCGGTCCGCTCGGTGCTCAAGTGCCGCAGCGAGTTCGGGGTGTGCCGCCAGTGCTACGGGATCTCCCTGGCGACCGGCGGCATGGCCGAGATCGGCGATGCGGTCGGGATCATCGCCGCCCAGTCGATCGGCGAGCCGGGCACGCAGTTGACCATGCGGACCTTCCACACGGGAGGCGTCGCCGGCGCTGACATCACGCACGGCCTCCCGCGCGTCGTCGAGATCTTCGAGGCGCGGAGCCCGAAGGGCGCTGCCAAGCTCGCAGAGGTCGGCGGCCGGGTCGAGATCGAGCAGGGCGACCGTGGCCCGAAGGTGCTCGTCCACACGCCGGACGGGGAGGAGCCGACGAGCTACCAGCTGCCCCGCAGGACGCGGATGCTCGTGGCCGAGGGCCAGGAGATCGAGGCAGGTGACGCTCTCCACGAGGGCTCACGCACGCCGGCCGACCTCCTGCGCCTGAAGGGCTCGACCGCGACCGAGCTGTACCTCGTCAACGAGGTTCAGCGGGTCTACAAGTCCCAGGGAGTCGAGATCCACGACAAGCACATCGAGCTGATCGTCCGTCAGATGCTGAAGAAGGTGCGCATCGACTCGGCGGGCGACACCGAGCTCTTGCCGGGCCAGCTCGTCGACAAGGTCGCCCTCGAGAAGGAGAACACCCGCACCAAGAAGGCGAAGGGCGACCAGGCGACCTGGGAGCTGCTGATCCTGGGGATCACCAAGGCCTCGCTCGCCACGGAGTCGTTCCTGTCCGCCGCCTCGTTCCAGGAGACCACCAAGGTGCTCACGGATGCGGCGATCGAGGGCAAGGTCGACCACCTCCTCGGCCTCAAGGAGAACGTGATCATCGGGAAGCTGATCCCGGCTGCGACCGGCCTCAAGCAGTACCGCAACGTCGATATCAAGCCGTCCGAGAAGGTGCCGCTCTCGGCCTATCGCAGGCCGGAGTCGGAGGAGCAGCTGCTCGCAGCGCTCCAGGAGATCGGCGCCGACGGCGGCGACGGTGCGAGCCTCGCCGACCTGGGCCTCGACTTCGGCGGCTCGATCAAGGTCGACGGAGAGCCCGGGAACGACGCCGGCGAAGCCACGGAGACGCCCGAAGTCAAGTCCCCGCTCGACGACGAGGCGAGCTAGGCCTCACTCGAGACTCGTGACCGACGGGCGCCGAAAGGCGCCCGTCGTCTATCCGCCCTCGGCGGAACCGGCTTGCCGGTTGCGCCCTGGAGATCTCCGACCATTCGCCACGGCTCAGGCCCGGCAACCGCGCCGCGCGCCGCGAGAGCGGCGCCCGGCTTCCGAGAGGTCGGAGAAAGTCGCAAGACTTTCTCCGAAAGCGAGCCGCGAAGCGGCTACGCGAGCGGGCCGATGGCGCGCCCGCCGGTCCCGGTAGCCGCGCCGCCGCCGCCGTTCGGGTCGGGCGGGGAGGAGGCTGCGACGACCTCGGCCTTTCCGCCCTCCTTTGCCTGGTAGAGCGCATCGTCGGACCGCTTGAAGAAGGTGGCGCCGTCGTCCTCCGGACGCAGGTCTGCCGCGCCGGCGGAGAGGCTGAGGAGGCCGATGTCGCCGATCGGGCGTGAGGCAACGGCCTGCTGCATGCGCCGAGAGAGCTGCTCGGCGTCGGCGAGCGTGGACTCCGGGAGGATGATCCCGAACTCGTCCCCGCCGACGCGGCACGCGATGTCCGCCGAGCGGACGACCGAACGCACCCGCTCGGCCACCTCGGCGAGTACGGCGTCGCCGGCCAGATGCCCGATGCGGTCGTTGATCGCCTTGAAATCGTCGAGGTCGAACACCACGAGGGCGAGCCGGCGTCCATAACGGTGCGCTCGCGCAACTTCCCGCCCCAGCGTCTCGTGGAAGAACCGGCGGTTGTGGAGCCCGGTCAGTGCGTCGAGATCTGCGAGCTGCCGCGCTTCTCGGAACCGACGCGCATTGTCGATCGCGGGGCCGGCCCGCTCTGCGAGCTCCTCGAGAGTCTGGCGATCGGGGTCGGCAAATGCGTGAACCGCCGAGCGGCTGAAGACGGACATGAAGCCGGCCGGCCCGCTCTCACCGGGGATCGGGACCGCAAGCCCGTGCCGGATCAGCTCGCCGTCGTCGATCTCGGCGCCGACGGGATACTCGTAGGAGATGGTCATCGACCGCGCTTCGCGGCCGTCGGGCGGCCCCGCGACCGCCTGGCGCTCAGCTTCCTCCGCCGACAGGCCGACGGTTGCGACGATCGGCTTGCCGCCCGCGGGGCCGGGAAGGGTCACGAGGGCGGCGTCCACGCCGTGGATCGCCCCGGCCGCCTCCAGCACGCGGGTCAAGACCTCATCGAGGTCGATCGAGCCGCCGAGCTCGCCGATGATCCGGCCGCGGCGCTCGTCCTCGCTTGTGCGGTCGAATGCCGTGTGCAACTCCTTCACCATGCCGTCCATGCGGGTCGAGAGCTCTTGCATCACGCGCTCGAAGCGTTTGTCGGCCGCCCGCCGCTCACGCAGCAGGATGGCGAGGAAGAGGAGTGCGAGCAGGGCAAGCACGCCTCCGAAAATGGCCCAGCCAAGGGCGTCGCTCACGAGAGCACGCCCGTTTCAGTCGTTTTTTCTGTTCCCATCCCTCTCTCAGGCCGCCGCACTTGCCTGATCCCGGCCTACGCTCACTGTAATTGCCTTTGGGCGATCACGCTATGGGCTGAAACGAATAAACCCTCCGGACGGATAGGGGCAGTTTTTGCCCATTTCATGCGTTTGAAACGCCCCTCAGGCGTGTTTGACGCCCCTCCCAGGCTTGCTACCATGCCCCGGCTGGTTGGCAGGGGCTCCATGCCCGGCCAACCTTTGTCCTGTCAGGAAGTCCGCAGAGGGAGTCAGTGCCCACCGTCAATCAGCTTGTGCGCAAGGGTCGGGTCAAGCCCAAGTCCAAGACCAAGACCCCTGCTCTTCGCGGCGCCCCGCAGAAGCGAGGCGTGTGCACGCGCGTGTACACGACCACGCCCAAGAAGCCGAACTCGGCTCTGCGCAAGGTCGCCCGCGTCCGGCTGACGAACGGGATGGAAGTGACGACATACATCCCCGGTGAGGGACACAACCTGCAGGAGCACTCCGTCGTCCTGATCCGCGGCGGCAGGGTGAAGGACCTCCCGGGCATCCGGTACAAGGTCATCCGCGCGGCCCTCGACACGGCCGGCGTCTCCGATCGCAAGCAAGGGCGGTCGAAGTACGGCGCCAAGAAGGGCAGCTAATGCCCCGCCGTGCCGAAGTGCCCGTTCGTCCGCTTTCGCCTGACCCTGTCTACAGCTCGCCCCTCGTCGCCCAGGTGATCAACAAGGTCATGAACGACGGGAAGAAGGGCATCGCCGAGAAGATCGTCTACGACGCGCTCGCGATCGCAGCCGAGCGCTCAGGCAAGCCGCCCGTCGAGGTGCTCGACGCTGCGGTCAAGTCGGTCACGCCGGTGCTCGAGACCCGCTCACGCCGGGTCGGAGGCGCCAACTATCAGGTCCCCGTCGAGGTTCCGGCCCGGCGCGCCCGGACGCTCGCGATCCGCTGGATCGTGACCTTCGCGCGCGACCGGCGCGAAAAAGGCATGGCAGCGAAGCTCGCAGGCGAGATCATGGACGCGCTCGAGCAGCAGGGCGGTGCCTTCAAGCGCAAGGACGACCTCTACCGAATGGCGCAGGCCAACAAGGCCTTCGCGCATTACAGGTGGTAAGCATGGCCGCGCCGGCAACCAAGGCTCCCGCGGGTCTCGAGAAGACCCGGAACATCGGGATCATGGCCCACATCGACGCGGGCAAGACGACGACGACCGAGCGGATCCTTTACTACACCGGCCGCATCCACAAGACGGGCGAGGTGCACGAGGGCGCGGCGACCATGGACTGGATGGCCCAGGAGCAGGAGCGGGGCATCACGATCACGTCGGCTGCGACGACGGCGTTTTGGCGCGATTTTCGTATCAACATCATCGATACGCCCGGGCACGTGGACTTCACGGTCGAGGTGGAGCGAAGCCTGCGCGTGCTCGACGGCGCGATCGCCGTCTTCGACGGTGTCGCCGGTGTCGAGCCGCAGTCGGAGACCGTCTGGCGCCAGGCCGACCGCTACGAGGTTCCGCGCATCGCCTTCATCAACAAGATGGACCGCACGGGCGCAGACTTCTTCGCCTCGGTCCAGTCCATCGTCGACCGCCTCGGCGCCAACCCGGTGCCGGTGCAGCTCCCGATCGGCCAGGAGGAGCACTTCCGCGGCATCGTCGACCTGATCGAGATGCGCGCCGTGATCTGGAACGACGACCTCGGCACGAACATGGAGATCACCGAGATCCCGGCCGAGCTCGTGGAGCAGGCGAACGAGTACCACCACCAGCTCATCGACTCGGTCGCAGACCACGACGAAGAGCTCATGCAGGCCTATCTCGAGGACGAGAGCGTCGTCACGCCCGAGATGCTCCGTCGCGCTCTGCGTGCCGCGACCCTCGACACCTCTGTCACCCCTGTGCTTCTGGGCTCGGCCTTCAAGAACAAGGGGGTTCAGCCCCTCCTCGACGGCGTCATCGACTTCCTGCCCAGCCCGCTCGACGTGCCGCCGATCCACGGGCTCGATCCGCGCACGGACCACGAGCTCTCGCGCCGCCCGGCGCTCGACGAGCCGTTCTCGGCGCTCGCCTTCAAGGTCATGTCCGACCCGTTCGTCGGGAAGTTGACCTACATCCGGGTCTACTCGGGACAGGTCAACTCCGGCGACCGCGTCATCAACACGTCGAACAACAAGACCGAGCGGATCGGCCGCATCCTCCAGATGCACGCGAATCACCGGGAGGAGCGCCAGACGATCGGCGCCGGCGAGATCGCGGCCATCGTCGGGTTGAAGCAGACCACGACGGGTGAGACGCTCGCGATCGACACCGCTCCGATCCTGCTCGAGTCGATGATCTTCCCGGAGCCGGTGATCTCGGTTGCCGTCGAGCCGAAGACGAAGGGCGACCAGGACAAGCTCGCGACCGCGCTCCAGCGGCTTGCCGAGGAGGATCCGACGTTCCGCGTGCGCTCCGACGAGGAGACCGGGCAGACGCTCATCGCCGGAATGGGCGAGCTGCACCTCGAGATCATCGTCGACCGCCTGACCCGCGAGTTCAACGTCGACGCGAACGTCGGCCGGCCGCAGGTCGCCTACCGCGAGACGGTGACCAACGCCGTCCAGAAGATTCAGGGCCGGTTCGTCCGGCAGACCGGCGGCCGCGGCCAGTACGGCCACGCCGTGATCAACCTCGAGCCGTCGGAGCCCGGCGAGGGCTACGAGTTCCTGGACAAGATCGTCGGAGGCAAGATCCCGCGCGAGTACATCCCCGCGGTCGACCTCGGGATCCAGGAGGCGATGGAGTCGGGAATTCTCGCCGGCTATCCGGTCGTCGACCTGCGGGTCGAGCTGGTCGACGGCTCGTTCCACGACGTCGACTCGAGCGAGATGGCGTTCAAGATCGCCGGTTCCATGGCCTTCAAGGAGGCGATGAAGCGGGCGAAGCCCAAGCTCCTCGAGCCGGTGATGGCCGTCGAAGTCGTGACTCCCGAGGACTACCTCGGCGACGTCATGGGAGACTTGAACTCACGCCGCGGCCGCATCGAGAATCTCGAGCCGAGAGGCAACGCCCAGGTCATCAAGGCCCGGGTTCCGCTCGCCGCAATGTTCGGTTACGCGACCGACCTGCGCTCGACGACGCAGGGACGGGCGACATTCACCATGCAATTCGAGCGATATGAGGAAGTCCCTCAGTCGATCGCGAGCGAGATCGTCGACTCGCCAAGTTAACGAAGGGAAAGGAACCAATGGCCAAGCAGAAGTTCGAGCGCACGAAGCCGCACGTCAACGTCGGCACGATCGGTCACATCGACCACGGAAAGACCACCCTCACGGCTGCGATCACCAAGGTCCTCGCCGACCAGGGCGGCGCGACCGCCAGGTCGTTCGAGTCGATCGACAACGCGCCCGAGGAGCGCCAGCGCGGCATCACGATCAACACGTCGCACGTCGAGTACGAGACGGAGAAGCGCCATTACGCGCACGTCGACTGCCCCGGCCACGCCGACTACATCAAGAACATGATCACGGGCGCCGCGCAGATGGACGGCGCGATCCTGGTCGTTTCCGCCGCCGACGGCCCCATGCCGCAGACCCGCGAGCACATCCTCCTGGCCCGCCAGGTCGAGGTGCCGTCGATCGTCGTCTTCCTGAACAAGGCCGACATGGTCGACGACCCCGAGCTGCTCGAGCTCGTGGAGATGGAAGTGCGCGAGCTGCTCTCTGCCTACGAGTTCCCGGGCGACGAGATCCCCGTCATCGCCGGCTCGGCGCTGAAAGCGCTCGAGGGCGACGAGGAGTGGACGCCCAAGATCCTCGAGCTGATGGAGGCCGTCGACTCCTACATCCCGGAGCCCGTCCGCGACACCGACAAGCCGTTCCTGATGCCGATCGAGGACGTCTTCACGATCACCGGCCGCGGCACCGTCGTCACCGGCCGGATCGAGCAGGGGCAGATCAACTCAGGCGAAGAGGTCGAGATCATCGGGATCAAGGACGAGGTCCAGAAGACCATCGTCACCGGTCTCGAGATGTTCAACAAGACCCTCGATTTCGCCCAGGCCGGCGACAATGCCGGCGTTCTCCTGCGCGGAACCAAGCGCGAGGAGGTCGAGCGCGGGCAGGTCGTCGCGAAGCCGAAGTCGATCACGCCGCACACGCACTTCAGCGCCGAGGTCTACGTCCTGTCCAAGGACGAGGGTGGCCGCCACACGCCGTTCTTCGACGGCTACCGGCCGCAGTTCTACTTCCGCACGACGGACGTGACCGGAGCGATCAAGCTCCCGGAGGGCCAGGAGATGGTCATGCCGGGCGACAACACGAACATGGAGATCGAGCTCGGCCAGCCGATCGCGATGGACCAGGGCCTCCGGTTCGCAATCCGCGAAGGCGGCCGCACCGTGGGTGCGGGCGTCGTCACCGACATCAAGCAATAGCGAGTAGAGGAACGAGGGAGCACCGGTGCCGCAGTCGAAAATCCGAATCCGCCTGAAGGGCTACGACCATCAGGCGCTGGACCGCTCGGCGGCGTCGATCGTCGAGACGGCGACGCGCACCGGCGCAACCATCACCGGGCCGGTGCCGCTGCCGACGGAGAAGAACGTCTACACCGTGATCCGCAGTCCCTTCAAGGACAAGGACTCGCGGGAGCACTTCGAGATCCGGACGCACAAGCGGTTGATCGACATCCACAGCCCGACTCCCAAGACGGTCGACTCGCTGATGCGGCTCGATCTGCCGGCCGGGGTCGACATCGAAATCAAGTTGTAGGGAGAGAGAACGTTGAAGGGGATCGTGGGGAGAAAGATCGGGATGACGCAGATCTTCGACGAGGAGACCGGCAGCGTCACGCCCGTGACCGTCATTCAGGCGGGGCCTTGCCCGGTCGTCTCCGTGCGGACCGAGGATGCCGACGGCTACGACGCGGTCCAACTCGCCTTCGACGAGGTGCCCGAGAAGAAGCTCTCCAAGCCCCGGCTTGGCGTCCTCAAGAAGGCGGGCGTTGCGCCACACCGGCGCCTGCTCGAGATCCGAGGGCCGCATCAGCTCACTGAGGGCGAGACGGTGACGGTCGAAAGCTTCGAGCCCGGCGACAAGGTCAAGGTTTCCGGCATCTCGATCGGCAAGGGCTTCGCCGGCACGATCAAGCGGCACAACTTCAGCCGCGGCCCCGTGTCCCACGGCTCGCACAACGTGCGTGCACCAGGATCGATCGGCGCGTCTGCCACGCCCTCCCGTGTCTTCAAGGGAATGAAGATGGCGGGCCGCATGGGCGGCAAGCGGATCACCCAGGTGGGCCTCCGCGTCCACTCGGTCGATCTCGAGGAGAACCTCCTGCTCGTGAAGGGCGCGATACCCGGCCCGAAGAACGCGATCGTCGAGATTCGCGAGGAGGTGCGCCATGGCGGCAAGTCCTAAAGCTCCTCTGCTCGATTCAGCCGGCAAGAAGTCGAAGGACGTGACGCTCGAGGCCGAGATCTTCGGCGCCGACGTCAAGCCGCATCTCGTCCACGAGACGGTTCGCGCCGAGCTCTCCGGAGACCGCGCAGGAACGCGGGGCGTGAAGACCCGAGGCCTCGTCGCAGGCGGCCGCGGGAAGCCGTGGCGCCAGAAGGGCACGGGTCGGGCCCGCGCAGGGACGACGCGCGCACCGAACTGGACCGGCGGCGGTGTCGCGTTCCAGCCGCGCACGGTTTTCGACGTCAAGGTGAACAAGAAGGCCCGCAAGGCCGCCTTCCGCGCGGCGCTCTCCGCCCATGCCAAAGAGGGCACGCTGGCCTTTGTCGACGGCTCGGCTTTCGACACGCCGTCGACCAAGCAGGCTGCCGGCCTCCTGGAGGCCTGGGGGAAGCGAACGCCGGTCCTCATCGTCGCTACGGACGAGGAGGAGACGCTCATGAAGTCTTTCCGCAATCTGAAGCGCGTCCTCGTCATCACACCTTCGGAGGTCGAGGTAGCCGCGCTCGTCTGGGCGCGTTCGCTCTCGACTCGCGTGCCGCTGCACCGGGCAGTCGCGCCCAGTCGGCCGAGTCTCGTCTGCTCGAGAAGAGGGCGGCACAGCGTGAGCCTCCATCCGAACGAAGTCCTGCTCGCACCGGTGGTCTCGGAGAAGAGCTACAGCCTGATCGAGGATCGGAAGTACTCGTTCCGTGTTCATCCCGACGCGCACAAGACGCAGATTCGGCAGGCCGTGGAAGAGCTCTTCGACGTCAAGGTGCAGGCCGTGAACGTGATCAAGGTGCAGTCGAAGCCGAAGCGGCGCGGGATGACGCGCGGCCGCCGGCCAGGCTGGAAGAAGGCGATCGTCCAGCTCCGCGAGGGCCAGTCGATCGAGATCTTCGAGGGAGCGCAGGTCTAACGTGGCCAGAAAATTCAAACCGACCAGCCCCGGCCGCCGCTTCATGACGGTGTCCGACTTCGCCGACGTGACGAAGTCCGAGCCCGAGAAGAGCCTCGTCGAGCCGGTCAAGAAGACCGGAGGGCGCAACAACAACGGCCGAATCACGACCAGGCACCGCGGAGGCGGGCACAAGCGCCGCTACCGGATCATCGATTTCAAGCGCGTGAAGGACGGGGTGCCGGCGAAGGTGGCGGCGATCGAGTACGACCCCAACCGTTCGGCGAACATCGCGCTGCTCCACTACGCGGACGGCGCGAAGGCGTACATCCTGGCTCCAGCCCGCCTGCGAGTCGGCTCCGTCGTCGAGTCCGGCCCCGGCGCGGACATCAAGCCGGGGAACGCGCTTCCGTTGCAGAACATCCCGACCGGAACGCTCGTCCACAACGTCGAGCTGAAGCCGGGGCAGGGCGGCAAGATGGCCCGAGGCGCCGGGACGGGAATCCAGCTCGTCGGAAAGGACGAGGGCTACGGAATCCTTCGGCTACCCTCGGGTGAGCTTCGGCGAGTGGCTCTCGCGTGCCGCGCGACGGTGGGTCAGGTCGGAAACGTCGACCACGAGAACATCACCGGGGGCAAGGCTGGACGATCCCGGTGGCGCGGCAAGCGGCCAACGGTGCGCGGCTCGGCCATGAACCCGGTCGACCACCCGCACGGCGGCGGCGAGGGCAAGTCGAAGGGCGGACGCCACCCGGTGACGCCCTGGGGCGTCCCGACGCTGGGCAAGCGCACCCGCTCGAAGCACAAGGAATCGAACGCACTGATCATCCGGCAGCGCCGGAGAGGCAAGGAGAAGCGCTAAGTGTCGAGATCGTCTCGCAAAGGCCCGTACGTCGAGGAGCGGCTGATGAGCCGCATCGAGCAGATGAACAGCTCCGGATCGAAGAACATGATCCGGACCTGGTCGCGCGCATCGACGATCTTCCCGGAGATGGTCGGCCACACGATCGCGGTGCACGACGGCCGCAAGCACGTGCCGGTCTTCGTCTCCGAGCAGATGGTCGGCCACAAGCTCGGTGAGTTCGCGCCCACGCGGACGTTCCGCGGCCATTCCGGCGACCGGAAGACGGACGTCAAGAGGTAATGGCCCGCGCGAGGAAACAGGTGGTTGACGAGCGGCCCGAGGTGAGGGCGTCCGCGCAGTACCTGCGCATCGCCCCGCGCAAGGCTCGGCTCGTCGTCGAGCACATCCGTGGCCGCTCGGTCCCGGAAGCTCGAACCGTGCTCGCGTTCACGCCCCGTGCTGCGGCTCGAGAGATCGAGAAGATCCTCGCCTCTGCGGTTGCGAACGCCGAGGCGAACCACGGCCTGCTCGGTGACGACCTGATCGTCTCCGCCGCCTACGTGGATGAGGGCCCGACCGTCAAGCGCTGGCGCGCCCGAGCCCGCGGTCGCACGTCGCGGATCAACAAGCGCACCTGCCACGTGACCGTGCGGCTCAAGCCGACCGAGCTGGACGGCACCCCCCGCCGCCGTAGCGCGCAGGCAACCCCGGAGGTCGTGACGGAAGCGCTCGAGACGCCCGACGCCGGGGAGGCGGTCAGCGAGGAAAAACCGAAGAAGACCCGCCGAGCCGCGGCCCGGAAGCCCGCGGCTTCGAAGCCGAAGGCCGAGGCGAAGCCCGAGGAGAAGCCGAAGCCGAAGCGCGCCCCGCGCAAGAAGAAGACCGAAGGAGAGGATTCCTAGTGGGCCAGAAGATTCATCCCGGCGGAATGCGCGTAGGCGTCATCCACGACTGGAAGTCCAACTGGTACACGAACAACAAGGACTTCGCGGACGCCCTCCAGGAGGACATCAAGATCCGCGGGCACATCCTCGGCAAGCTCTCGCATGCCGGGCTCTCGGACATCCTCATCCGCAAGGACAAGCAGCGGATCACCGTGGACATCTACACCGCCCGGCCGGGAATCGTGATCGGGAAGTCTGGGGCGGAGGTGGACGCTCTGCGGCGCGACCTGCACGCACTGACGCAGAAGAACGTCCACATCAACATCAACGAGATCAAGCGACCCGAGCTCGACGCCAAGCTCGTCGCCCAGTCGATCGCAGAGCAGCTCGAGAACCGCGTCAGCTTCCGGCGCGCGATGAAGCGCTCGCTCGCCTCGGCGATCCGTTCCGGTGCGCAGGGCGTGAAGATCCAGTGCGGAGGCCGGCTCGGCGGCGGCGAGATGAGCCGCTCGGAGAGCTACTCCGAGGGGCGTGTCCCGCTGCACACGATCCGCGCGGACATCGACTACGGATTCGCCGAGGGGAAGACGGGCACGGGCCGGATCGGCGTCAAGGTCTGGATCAACAAGGGCGAGATCATGCCGGAGGGCTACGAATCGGTCGACGGCCGCCGCGATGCGCGCCTGGGCGACCAGGACACGGCTCGGCGCAAGGGCGGCAAGAGCGAAGGCCTGACGGCCTCGCGCGAAAGCGGCCGTCGCGGCGGGAGCGGTGACCGTGAGGGTCTCGGCCCGGTGCGGGACCGCAAGCCCCGTCGCGGCAAGCGTGGCGGCACGGGCTCAGGCGCAGGCGCCCCGGGTCGTGGAGCGCCCGAGGCGAACGTCGAGAAGCCACGTACGGACGACGAGGGAAAGACTGCGGAGGGGCGCGAGCTGCCCGAGGTCCAGCCGGAAGCGCCTGTGGTTCCGGAGGCCGTTGCCGAGGCGCCCGAGTCCACGACGCCGAAAGCCCAGACGGAGGATCCGACCAAGCTCGACACATCGGGCGACGAGTCGGCGGAGAAGAGCGACTAGATGCTCCTCCCGAAGCGAACAAAGTTCCGCAAGCACCAGCGCGGCCGCCGTAGGGGTCAGGCGAAGGGCCAGACCACGGTCCAGTACGGCGACTACGGGATCAAGGCACTCGAGGTCGGTTGGGTGACCAACCGCCAGATCGAGGCCGCCCGAATCGCGATGACGCGCAAGATCAAGCGTGGCGGCAAGGTCTGGATCAACGTCTTTCCCGACAAGCCGGTGACCCAGAAGCCCGCCGAGACGCGCATGGGCTCGGGCAAGGGCTCGCCCGAGCACTGGGTCTGCGTGGTCAAGCCCGGCCGAGTGATGTTCGAGCTCTCGGGCGTGGATGAGACCCTCGCCAAGGAGGCTCTCCGTCTCGCCGGCACCAAGCTCCCCGTCAAGACCAAATTCGTGAAGAGAGAGGCAGATCTCTTTGTCTAGGACGGCCTGGCGTCAGGGAGGACCGCGATGAGAGCGAAACAGCTCCGTGACATGAGTAACGACGAGCTCGAGCGCGCGCTCTCCGAGCGGCGCCAGGAGCTCTTCAACCTGCGCTTCCAGTCCGCAACGGGCGCGCTCGAGAACCCTGCTCGCCTGAAGCTGGCAAAGCGGGAGATCGCGCGCATCCTGACCGTTCGGGTCGAGCGCGAAGCACACGTGGGAGGTGAGAGCTAGGCATGGCAGACGACAAGAAAAACGAGAAGGCAGAGCCGATCGAGGAGCAGCCCATCGAGGCTGAGGCATCGGCCGACGCCGAGGTGCTCGAGGTCGCCGCCGAGGCGGAGGCAATGGAAGAAGAGGTCATCGTCGTCGCCGAGGCGCCGCCCGAACCCGATCCGGAGGCGCCGCCCGAGGAGCCGGGCCCGCCAGTGCCCGAGCCGACTTCCCCCGAGCCGACGCCTGACCCGCTGCCCGAGCCCGTCGCCGAAGCCCAAGCCGAGGAGGCTCCGGTCGCCGAGGCAGACGCCGGCGAGGAGGCCCCGGTAGCTGCCGAGGGCGAGGAAGCTCCCGCCGGGGAGCAGCCGGCCGAGGAGCCCGCACCAGCCGCAGCTCCGGCCGCGACGGCGAAGCAGAAGCGAAAGCGCGTTCCGCGGTCGGAACGGCGCCAGCGCCCCAGGGCCAAGCGCGATCAGACCGGCGAGCGCAAGACGATTTCGCGGCAGCCGAAGCCGGAGGGCGAGCGTGGCCGGCGCCAGGAGCGCCGCGGCATCGTCGTCTCCGCCGCGATGGACAAGACGATCGTCGTGCGTGTGGACACCGTCAAAGCGCATCCGAAGTACAAGAAGGTCGTCCGCCGCTCGCATCGGTTCCATGCCCACGACGAGCAGAACCAGGCGAAGGCCGGGGACGTCGTCCGCATCGTCGAGACGAGGCCGCTCTCGAAGACCAAGAACTGGCGTCTCGCGGAGGTCGTGGAAGCAGCCCGATGATCCAGCAGGAATCCAGGCTCAGAGTGGCGGACAACACGGGAGCGCGCGAGCTCCTCTGTATTCGCGTGCTCGGGGGATCTCACCGGCGCTATGCACGCGTCGGGGACGTCATCGTCGGAACCGTCAAGACGGCGACCCCGCAGGGCGCAGTCCGCAAGGGCGAGGTCGTCCGCGCCGTCGTCGTCCGGACGAAGAAGGCGTATGGCCGCGACGACGGGACGTCGATCGCGTTCGACGAGAACGCAGCGGTGATCATCGATGCTGCGAGCAACCCACGCGGAACGCGCATCTTCGGACCGGTCGCCCGCGAGCTGCGCGAGAAGAACTTCATGAAGATCGTCTCCCTGGCTCCGGAGGTCCTCTGATGGCACACGCGCTGAAGATCAAGAAGGGTGACCTCGTCCAGGTGCTGAGCGGGAAGGACCGCGGCAAGCAGGGCCGCGTCCTGGAGGCGCGCCCGAAAGAGAACCGGGTGCTCGTCGAGAACCTGAACATGATCAAGCGCCATACGCGGCCGCGGCCGATGCGCAACGCGAGCCGGATGGGCGCGCCGCAGATCCAGCCTGGCGGCGTGATCGAGAAGGCTGCGCCCATCCAGGTCTCGAACGTGATGGTCGTCTGCCCAGCCTGCCGGCGCCCGACTCGGATCGCCACCACCATCCGTGAGGTCAAAGGCCGGACGCAGCGCGTTCGAGTCTGCAAGCGCGACGATTGCCGCCAGGAGATCGACAAGTAATGGCTACTGCGACCAAGGACAAGACGAACTACGTGCCACGCCTCAAGCAGGCCTACAACGAGGAGCTCCGCGGACGCCTCAAGGAGGAGCTCGGCCTGCGCACGGTGATGGAGGTGCCCCGGATTACCAAGATCACGCTGAACATGGGCGTGGGCGAGGCGAAGACCGAGGCCAAGGCCCTCGACGCCGCGATCGAGGAGCTCACGACGATCGCCGGCCAGCGGGCCCAGGTCCGCAAGGCCCGGAAGTCGATCGCGGGTTTCAAGATTCGCGACGGCATGCCGATCGGCACGCGCGTCACGCTTCGCGGCGACAGGATGTACGAGTTCCTCGACCGGCTCGTGTCCATCGCGCTGCCTCGCATCCGCGACTTCCGCGGGCTCAACGTCCGTTCGTTCGACGGGCGCGGGAACTATTCGCTCGGGGTTCGGGAGCAGATCATCTTCCCCGAGATCAACTACGACGACATCTCCACCGTGAGGGGCCTGGACGTGGCGATCACGACCACGGCGGAGAGCGACGAGCACGCCCTTGCCCTGCTCCGGGGACTTGGGATGCCGTTCCCGCGCGAAGAGCCAGAAGAGACAGACGAGACAGCAGAGACAGAAGGGACATCGAGTTAATGGCCAAGAAGTCGCTCGTACACAAGGCGCAGCAGCCGCAGCGCTTCAAGGTGCGCGAGTACACGCGCTGCCGCAAGTGCGGCCGGCCGCGTGCCGTCTACCGGAAGTTCGGCCTCTGCCGGATCTGCCTGCGCGAGCTCGCGCACCAGGGCCAGATCCCCGGCATGACGAAGTCGAGCTGGTGATCTGGATGACCCCCACCCACACATCTCGACTTCCCGGCGCGCTGCAAAGCGGCGGCTCGCGCGTCCTCAGTCGCGCCCGTAGCCTCCGGCTACGAACGCTCCCTGCGTCCTTGCGACCCGCACTTTTCGCGGCCGGGAAGCACGATCTGCGCGGGCGGTGATTGCTGATGCTCACTGATCCGATCGCAGACATGCTCACCCGCATCCGGAACGCCAACAAGGCGCTGCACGAGACCGCGGAGATGCCGACCTCGCGCCTGAAAGAGGACATCGCGCGCCTGCTCCAGGAGGAGGGGTACATCGTCGGCTTCGAGCGAAAGTCCGGCGAGAGCTTCGACACGCTCGTGATCCAGCTCAAATACGGCCCGAGCCGCGAGCGCATCATCACCGACCTCAAGCGGGTCTCGAAGCCCGGACGGCGCGTGTACGCTCGAAAAGACCGTCTGCCGCGCGTTCTCGGCGGAATGGGGACCGCGATCATGTCGACGTCGACGGGCCTCGTCACGAGCAAGACCGCCGAGCGTGAGGGCATCGGCGGCGAGGTCATCTGTTTCGTCTGGTAACGCCTGATTTGAATCCATGAGCCGAATCGGAAAGAAGCCAATCGAAGTGCCCGCAGGCGTGAGCGTGTCGATCGACCCTGGCCGGGTAATGATCAACGGCCCGCTCGGAGAGCTCCACCAGCAGGTTCCTCTCCGGATGAAGATCGAGCAGGCGGAGAGCGAGATCACCGTCACCCGGCCGACCGACCGCGGAGACGACCGCGCCCTCCACGGGCTGACACGGTCGCTCGTCGCCAACATGGTCGAGGGAGTCACGAAGGGCTTCGAGCGGAAGCTCGAGATCCAGGGCGTCGGCTATCGCGCCGCGCTGCGCGGAACCGCGCTCGAGCTGAGCGTCGGCTTCTCGCACACGGTGACGATCGAGCCGCGGCAGGGAATCACCTTCGAGGTTCCGACGCCGACCGAGATCCTCGTCAAGGGAATCGACAAGCAACAGGTTGGCCAGACGGCAGCGGAGATCCGCCGCGTGCGGCCGCCCGAGCCCTACAAGGGCAAGGGCATCCGATACGAGGGCGAGTACGTCCGCAGAAAGGTTGGCAAGAGAGCGTGAGCAAGCCGACCAGCAGAGAGCTCCGGGTGCGGCGCCACAAGCGTGTGCGGAAAGATCTCGCCGGCACCGCGGAGCGGCCGAGACTCGTCGTGTTCCGCTCGAACCGCGGGATCGCAGCGCAACTCGTCGACGACGTCGAGGGCAAGACCCTGGCGGCGGCGAGCTGGCTGGACAAGCGAAACGCCAAGGGCGGAAAGGCCGACCAGGCTGCCGAGGTCGGCAAGCTGCTCGCCGCGAACGCGAAGAAAGCCGGCGTCGAGCGCGCGGTGTTCGACCGAGGCGGCTACCTGTACCACGGGCGTGTGAAGGCGCTCGCCGAAGCAGCCCGTGAAGGAGGCTTGGAATTTTGAGCGACTACCAGGAGACCCGCGAGCTCAAGGAGCGCGTGGTCGAGATCAACCGTGTCGCGAAGGTCGTCAAGGGAGGCCGGAGGTTCTCGTTCACGGCGCTCGTCGTCATCGGGGACGAGGTTGACCGGGTAGGCGTGGGGTACGGCAAGGCCCGCGAGGTGCCTCTGGCGATCTCCAAGGCCGTCGAGGATGCGAAGAAGAACCTCTTCACCGTCGCAAAGCACGGCACGACGATCACCCATGAGATCCTCGGCGAGTTCGGGGCCGCGCGAGTGCTCCTGCGCCCGGCGAGCGAGGGAACCGGCGTCATCGCCGGCGGCGGCGTCCGCGCCGTGCTCGAGCTCGGTGGCGTGCGCGACATCCTCGCCAAGAGCCTCGGGACGACCAATCCGATCAACCTGCTCAAGGCGACCGTCCAGGGCTTGCAGAGCCTGCGCCGGCCCGACGAGGTCGCGAAATCGCGTGGCAAGACGATCTCAGAGGTTCTGCCGTTGCCGAAGAAGCAGCCCGAGCCCGAGGCTGCTCCGGAGGAGCCCGCGGCGGAACCGGCCGCGAGCGATGAACCGGTCGCCGCGGCGGTCGGTGCCGAGGAAACGACGAATGGCGAATAAGACCCTTCGCATCACGCAGGTCCGCAGCCAGATCGGCCAGAGCGAGCGCCATCGCGGGACCCTGCGTGCGCTCGGGCTGGGGAAGATCGGCCGCTCTGTGGAGCGCCCGGAGAGCCCTGAGGTCGCCGGTATGCTCAGAAAAGTTCGCCATCTCGTCCGGATCGAAGGCGAATAGGCCCAAGCCATGCCCGAAGAGCTCAACCTCTCCAATTTGAAACCGGCGTCTCCGCGCAAGGCGCGGAAGCGCGTGGGCCGCGGCATGGGCTCCGGCAAGGGGCGCTATTCCGGCCGCGGTATCAAGGGCCAGAAGTCGCGGTCCGGGTCGCACAAGATGCGCGCGGGCTTCGAGGGCGGCCAGATGCCGATCTACATGCGCCTCGGCAAGCAGCGTGGCCCGTACTCGAAGGACGCGATGCCGGTCGGGCCGCACCGCACGTCGACGGTCGCGGTCAACGTCCGGGAGCTCGACCGGTTCGACGACGGCGCCGAGGTGACGCCGGACTCGCTCGCCGCGGCGGGCCTGATTCGCAACACCCGTACCGACGTCAAGATCCTCGGCCACGGTGACCTGAAGAAGAAGCTGACGGTGACGGCGCATTTCTTCTCGGCGTCTGCGCGGGAGAAGATCGAGGGCGCGGGCGGCTCTGCCACCGCGCTCAAGGAGGCGAAGCCAAAGCGGCGGCGCAAGAAGGCGAGCGCGCCGCAGTCGGCAGCTCCCGCGAAGGAGCCCGCAGCCGCCGACGACGAGCCCACGGAGTCAGACGAGCCGGCAGCAGAGGCTCCGGCCGAGGAGGAGTAAGCCTCCATGTTCTCGTGGCTCACGAACGCGTGGCGCGTCCCGGAGCTCCGGAAGCGCGTCCTCTTCACGGCCGTCATCATCGCCTTCTACCGCCTGGGCTCCTGGATCCCGGCGCCCGGCGTCAACTCCGACGCGATCGAGAACTACTTCAACTCTTCCGGCGGGGGCACTGTCCTCGCCCTGCTCAACCTCTTCTCGGGCGGTGCGCTCTCCCAGTTCGCGATCTTCGCGCTCGGGATCATGCCGTACGTCACCGCGTCGATCATCCTCCAGCTCATGACCGTGGTCATCCCCCGGCTCGAGCAGCTGCAGAAGGAGGGTGAGGCCGGCTACGCGAAGATCAACCAGTACACGCGATACCTGACCATCGTCCTGGCCGCAGCGCAGGCGGCCGGATTCGCGTTCCTCTTCCAGCGCCAGGGCGCCCTCGACGCCAACTTCGGCCGCGCCGCGCTGATCGTCCTCACGCTGACCGCCGGCTGCGCGCTCCTGATGTGGATGGGCGAGCTGATCACCAAGCGCGGGATCGGCAACGGGATCTCGCTCCTGATCTTCGCCTCGATCCTCACGGGCCTCCCGCTCGGAATCCAGGCCTGGGTCGAGGGCGGGATCTTCGAGCGGCTGTTCTTCCCGCTCATGGCCGTCGGCGTCGTCGTCGCGGTCGTCTTCATCCAGGAGGGTCAGCGGCGGATCCCGATTCAGTACGCGAAGAGAATGGTCGGCCGCAGGATGACGACGGGCGGCTCGACCTACATGCCGCTCCGCGTGAACATGGCGGGCGTCATCCCGGTCATCTTCGCCGCCGCCGTCATGGCCTTCCCGCCGACGATGGCCCAGTATTTCCCGCAGACGCAGAGCTTCATCAACACCTACTTCTCCTACACGGACTGGCCGTACCTGTTGCTGCAGGGCGCGATGATCGTGATCTTCACGTTCTTCTACACCGCGGTGCAGTTCAACCCGGTCGACCAGGCCGACAACCTCCGCAAGCATGGCGGGTACATCCCGGGCATCCGGCCTGGACCGCCGACGGCGCAGTACCTCGATCGCGTCTTGACGCGCCTCACGCTTCCGGGCGCCCTGTACCTGGCGATCGTTGCGACCCTTCCGAGCCTCTTCATCGCCTACGCGGATGTCTCGCAGGCCCTCGCCGGCGCGCTCGGCGGCACGTCCGTGCTGATCGCGGTCGGCGTCGCTCTCGACACCATGCGCCAGATGGAGTCGCAGATGATGATGCGCTCCTACGAGGGTTTCCTCAAATAGCGTGAACGTCTTGCTCCTCGGGCCGCAGGGCTCGGGAAAAGGGACACAGGCGAAACGGATTCAGGCCGAGTACGCCGCCCCGCACATCGCCACCGGCGAGATCCTCAGGGCAGCGATCGAGGCGGAGTCGGACCTCGGCCGTCGCGTCAAGCCGCTCGTCGAGAGCGGCCAGCTCGTTCCCGACGACCTGATGATCGAGTTGATCCGGGAGCGGCTCGGCGAGGACGACGCCCAGTCGGGATTCATCCTCGACGGCTTTCCGAGGACGTTGCCCCAGGCGCAGGCGCTCGACGAGATGCTCGGCGACATCGGGCGGGAGCTGTCGATCGTCTTCGGGTTCCAGCTCGAAGACTCGGTCGGGATCGAGAGGATGACGAAGCGCGCCACGCTCGAGCACCGGAAGGACGACACACCGGAGGCGATCGCCCAGCGCCTGGAGCTGTACCACCGCGAGACGGAGCCGCTGATCGACTACTACCGCGCCCAGGGGAACCTCGTCGGCATCCATGCCGACCACCCCGTCGACCACGTCTTCGCCGAGATTCAGGAAGCGCTCGAGCAGACGGCGGCGAGGTCGGCATGATCGTCCGCAAGTCGGCCGCCGAGCTCGACCGGATGGAAAGAGCCGGCGGGATCGTCGCAGAGACGCTGGCGCTCATCGGCGAGAACGTCCGTCCGGGTGTGACGACCGCCGAGCTCGACCGGATCGCCGACGAGCACATCCGCTCCCGTGGCGGTATCCCGACGTTTCTCGGCTATCACGGGCCCTACCCCTACCCGGCGGCCACATGTCTCTCGCTGAACGACGTGATCGTGCATGGGATCCCTGGTGACGAGACCTTGACCGAGGGGGATGTCCTCTCGGTGGACGTCGGTGTCACCTTCGACGGTTTCGTCGCCGACTCGGCGTTCACGTTTCCGGTCGGCGAGATCGATCAAGAGGCAGAGCGGCTGCTCGAGACGTGCGAGGCCGCGCTGGCAGCCGCGATCGAGAAGGCGCGCGCGGGCGCACACCTCTCGGACGTCTCCCATGCCGTCCAGACCGTGACGGAAGAGGCAGGATTCTCGGTCGTTCGCAGCCTCGTCGGTCACGGAGTGGGGCGCAACATGCACGAGGACCCGCAGATTCCGAACTTCGGCGAGCCCGGGCATGGCCCGCTCCTGGCCGCAGGGATGACGCTTGCGATCGAGCCGATGATCACCGCCGGCGGTGCGGACGTCGTCGTCCGTGACGACCGCTGGACGATCGCCACGCGGGACGGCTCGCTGGCCGCGCATTTCGAGCACACGGTGGCGGTCACCGACGGCGAGGCCAGAATCCTCACGGCGGCGCCCGTTCGGGTCAGTTAGGGCGGTTTGCTACCATTGTCCGCTCGGCGCAGGCCGTGCTGCGCTGTGTTCGACGTTCGTCCAAGACCGCGCTCGTAGGGCGCGGTTCCCGTGTGGAGGTATGGCCCAGAAGGAAGAGACAATCGAGGTTGAAGGCGAGGTCGTGGAGGCCCTGCCGAGCACGATGTTCCGTGTCCAGATCGAGGACGGCCATCAAGTGCTCGCGAAGATCTCCGGGAAGATGCGCAAGCACTACATCCGCATCCTGCCGGGCGATCGGGTCAAGGTGGAACTGTCCCCGTACGACCTCTCCCGAGGCCGGATCACCTTCAGACACCGATGAAAGTTCGCCCTTCAGTCAAGCCGATGTGTGAGCGGTGCCGCGTGATCAAGCGGCACGGCCGGACCATGGTCATCTGCACGAACCCACGGCACAAACAGCGACAGGGGTAGAGGAGAAGCTTTGGCACGAATCGCAGGCGTCAACCTTCCGCGCGAGAAGCGGCTCGAGGTCGGCCTGACCTACATCTTCGGGGTCGGCCGCTCGACCGCGCTCAAGATCTGCAGCGCGACGGGCCTCAAGCCCGAGGAGAAGGTTCGCGACCTCACGGATCCCGAGATCACCAAGCTCCGCGAGTACATCGACGGAAACCTTCAGGTCGAAGGTGACCTGCGTCGCGAGCGGCAGCAGTCGATCAAGCGGCTCTCCGAGATCGGCGCCTACCGCGGTGTTCGTCATCGACGCAGCCTCCCGGTCAACGGCCAGCGCACCAAGACGAACGCCCGGACCCGCAAGGGTCCGAAGAAGACGGTCGGCCGCGGTAAGAAGGCGGCGACGAAGACCTGATGGCAGCCCCCTCCGGCATCCAGCACGCCCGCTGCGGCGCTGCAATGCGCCGCCTCGCGGCGTCCTCGGTCGCGCCCGTACCTTCCAGGTACGAACGCTCCCTGCGTCCTTGCGACGCGGGCATTTCACGCGCAGCGAACGCGCTGGCTACCAGAGGTGGCTGCTAATGGCGCCTCCTCGCAAACAGGCCGCCCGCGGGCGGACGCGCCGTCGCGTCCGCAAGAACATCGCCATCGGGCAGGCGCACATCAAGACGTCCTTCAACAACACGATCGTGACCCTCACGGACAAGGAAGGGGCCGTGATCGTGTGGGAGTCGGCCGGCTCGGCAGGCTTCAAGGGCTCCCGCAAGTCCACGCCGTTCGCCGCCCAGGTGACCGCCGACGCCTGTGCCCGGAAGGGCATGGAGCACGGGCTCCAAAAGGTCGAGGTCTTCGTCAAGGGCCCTGGCTCCGGTCGTGAGACGGCGATCCGCTCGCTGCAGGCGGCCGGTCTCGAGATCCTCGGCGTGAAGGACGTGACGCCGCAGGCTCACAACGGCGTCCGCCAGAAGAAGCGGAGGCGCGTCTAATGGCTCGTTCCATCGGCCCCAAGTGCCGCTCGTGCCGGCGCGAGGGCATGAAGCTTTTCCTCAAGGGTGAGCGTTGCCTCACGGAGAAGTGCTCGGTCGAACGCCGGAGCTACCCGCCGGGCGAGCACGGCCGTGGCCGCATCAAGCAGTCGGAGTACCTCCTTCAGCTGCGCGAGAAGCAAAAGGCGCGCCGGTACTACGGCCTGCTCGAGAAGCAGTTCCGCAACTACTACACGAAGGCCGCCAAGGGCTCGGGCATCACCGGAGAGACGCTTCTCCGCATGCTGGAGACGCGGCTCGACAACGTCGTCTACCGGCTCGGGTTCGCTGCCTCCCGAGCTCAGGCCCGGCAGCTCGTCCGTCACGGCCACTTTCACGTGAACGGCCGGCGCGTGAACATTCCGAGCTTCCAGGTCAAGCCGGACAACATCGTCACGATGGCGCCGGGTAGCTCCGCGGAGCAGGTCATCCGGGACGCGACGGATCTCACGGCATCCGTGGCCCCGTGGCTCCAGGCCGACCACGAGAGCCTGACCGGCAAGGTTCTGAAGTACCCGGAGCGGAGCGAGATCGACACGCCCGTTCAGGAGCAGCTCATCGTCGAGCTCTACTCGAAGTAAACGCTACGCGTCCTAGAGTGATTTCCCTCGGTTTTCGAAGAAAGGTTCATTGATGGCCACACGTACCAGCTTGATGGATTTCCAGATTCCGCGAATCGTCCACGAGGAAGTGGACGAGCGCCGCGGCGTCTTCCAGATCGAGCCGCTCGACCGCGGCTTCGGGCACACCTTCGGCAACTCGCTGCGCCGCGTGCTGCTCTCGTCACTCGAGGGCGCCGCAGTCACCTCGGTCAAGATCGAGGGCATCGCGCACGAGTTCACGACGCTGCCGGGTGTCCGCGAGGACGTCGTCGACCTGATCTCCGCGCTCAAGAGCCTCGTCTGCCGGCTCCACGGCGAGTCGCCCGAGGTCGAGGTGCGGCTCACGAAGCGCGGTGCGGGTGCGGTCACGGCCGCAGACATCGAAGCGCCGGCCGACCTCGAGATCCTGAACCCCGACCTCGTGATCGCGAACCTGTCCGACAAGGGCCGGCTCGAGATGACGATGACGATCGGTCGCGGCCGTGGGTATGTGCCGGCCGAGCTCAACCGGGGGCCCGAGCACACGATCGGCGTCATTCCCATCGACTCGATCTTCTCGCCGGTTCGGCGTGTCTCGTACGACATCGAGGCCGCTCGCGTCGGTCAGCGCACCGACTACGACAAGCTGACTCTCGACGTGACGACCGACGGCTCGATCGACCCGAGAGAGGCGATCGGCGAGGCCGCTGACATCCTCATCCGGCAGCTCGCGATCTTCACGGACATCGACAAGATCGAGGGCTTCGGGGAAGCTGCCGCCGCTGCGCGCGAGACCGCCGCCGAGGCCCCCCTCGCTCACGGGATGGAGAACTTCCCGATCGAGGAGCTCGAGCTCGGCGTTCGCTCGTACAACTGCCTGAAGCGAGTCGGGATCGAGACGATCGGCGACCTCGTCACGAAGTCGGAGGGCGAGCTCGCGGCGATTCCCAACTTCGGCAAGAAGTCGATCGAAGAGGTCAAGGAGACGCTCGCCACGCACGGTCTCAACCTGCGCGGCGACGACTCCCTCTAGGACAAGTGCCCCTCCACGCGATACACGCCGGCTTCTGGCCCGCGATCACGCGGCGCCAGAGCCCACCCTCCTCCTCACCAAGGCAAACCAGCCTTGGCTCGTCGGAGTGCGCACTCTGGCTTGGTGCTCGCGACCCAGAACCTCGGCAGCATCACGTGAAGGGGCACTAGCGGTGCGCCACCATCGCTCCGGAAAGAAGCTCGGCCGCGACTCGGCGCATCGCAAGGCGCTGTACGCGAACCTGTCGGGCTCGCTGATCGAGCACGGCCGCATCAAGACGACGGTCGCGAAGGCGAAGGCCGTCAAGCCGATCGTCGAGAAGATGGTCACGCTGGCGCGGCGAGGCGACCTCTCCGCGCGGAGGCAGGCGCTCGCCTACCTCCGGTCGAACGACGTGGTGCACATGCTGTTCGCGGACGTCGCGCCGCGGTTCGCCGGTCGGCCGGGCGGTTATACGCGGATCGTGAAGATCGGCCCGCGAGCAGGCGACGCCGCTGAGATGGCCTATCTCGAGTTCGTCGACTACGTTCCGCCGGCACCGGTCGCCAGGCCCGTCGAGGCTCCTGCGGAACAGGCCGCGGCGCCGGTCGCCCAGTAGCGACGAGGCTCAAGCTCACTCTCGAGTACGACGGCGCCGGCTTCCGCGGCTGGGCCGTTCAGCCCGGGCTCAGAACGGTCGAGGGCGAGCTGCGCGCAGGACTCGCGAAGACGTTCTCAGCGTGCTCGGGCCTCGCGGTCGCAGGTCGCACCGACACCGGTGTTCACGCCCTCGCGAATGTCGCCTCGGTGGAGGTCGATGGAGGCCCTCCTGTCGGCCGGGCCGCCGAGGCGGTGAACGCCCATCTTCCGGCGGATCTGGCCGTCGTCGCCGCCGAGGAGGCGCCTCCCGACTTCCATGCGCGCCACTCCGCGACCGCGCGCGCCTACCGGTACCGGATCCTCCGGAGGCACGAGCGCTCGCCGTTCGAGGAGCGGCGGAGCTGGTGGTATCCCCGCCCGATCCCGGAGGAAAGACTGGCGGAGTCGGCGGACCTCCTGCTCGGCGCGCACGACTTCCGCGCGTTTACTCCCTCCGGGACGCAGCACAAGACCTTCGTCCGAAATGTCAAGCACGCCGCGTGGCACCGCCGAGCTGACACCCTCGAGTTCGAGATCGAGGCAAACAGCTTCCTTCGCCACATGGTGCGGACGCTGGTCGGGACGATGATCGAGCTCCCGCCCAGCCACATCGCGCGCCTGCTCGACGGCGCCGAGCGGCGCGAAGCGGGCACGACGGCTCCATCGTGCGGCCTCTATCTCGAACGCGTGTCGTACTGAAAAGAGAGTCCCGGCGGCATGCAGCTCACCGCCGGGACCCGGCAGGCGGGGGGAGAGGCCTTCCGCCTGTTGCGCGCTCCATTCGACGCAATCCGCACGAATCCCGCGCGGATACGATCATGCGAATGGCGACCCGGACGACCGCCGACGCCGCGAACCGGGTCGCCGAGCTGCGCCGCGAGCTCGAGCACCACAACTACCGCTACCACGTCCTCGACGACCCGCAGATCGACGACGCGGGATACGACCGTCTCTTCGACGAGCTGAAGGCGCTCGAGGAAGAGCATCCCGACCTCGACGACCCGGGCTCGCCGACGCACCGGGTCGGTGCGGCGCCCTCGGAGCGCTTTCAGAAGATCGAGCACCTCTCGCCGATGGGCTCGCTCGAGAAGGTGACGACCGAGGAGGCGTTGCAGAAGTGGGCGGACGATGTCCGCAAGCGGCTCGGCACCGACGAGCCGGTCACCTTCGTGACGGAGCCGAAGATCGACGGCTCGGCGGTCAACCTCGTCTACGAGCACGGCGAGTTCGTCCGCGGTTCGACGCGGGGGGACGGCTACCGCGGCGAAGACGTCACGGTCAATCTCCGCACCATCGGGGCCGTCCTCCCCCGCATGCTGCTGCCCGAGGCCGAGGCGCCACCGGAAGTCCTCGAGATACGCGGTGAGGTCTACATGCCGCTTTCGGGCTTCAACCGCCTGAACGAGCGCTTCGTCGCCGAGGGAAAGAAGACGGCTCCCAATCCGCGCAACGCGTCCGCCGGTTCGCTGCGCCAGCTCAACCCGAAGATCACAGCCGAGAGGCCGCTTTCGATCTGGATCCATGGCATGGGCCATCACGTCGGCCTCCCGTCGGGAGGACACTGGGAGGCGCTGCAGTGGCTCCGCGAGCGCGGGTTTCGAACGAACCCCCTCGCCGAGCGTCACGAGGCGATCGACTCCGTCTATGCGGCCTGTCAACTCTGGGAGACCAAGCGGCTCGAGCTCGACTACGAGATCGACGGGCTCGTCGTGAAGGTCGACCTCTACGACCAGCAGCGCCGGCTGGGGGCCCTCCACGGCCGGCCGCGATGGGCCCGCGCCTTCAAGTGGGCGCCGCTGACGGCGACGACCCGGCTGAACAAGATCTTGATTCGCGTCGGTCGCACCGGCGCGCTCAATCCGTGGGCCATGCTCGAGCCGGTGGAGGTCGGCGGTGTCACCGTCTCCCGCGCGACCCTGCACAACGAGGAGGACATCAACCGCAAGCAGATCCGTGAGGGAGACGACGTGATCGTGCAGCGCGCCGGCGACGTCATCCCGCAGATCGTCGGTCCTGCCGGCGCCCACCGCCGGGGCACCAAGCAGTTCAAGATGCCGACGCACTGCCCGCTCTGCGAGGTGGAAGTCGTCAAGCCGGAGGGCGAGGCGATGCACCGGTGCCCGAACCGCGCCTGTCCCTCTCGCGGGCTCGAGACCCTGAACAACTGGGTGATGGCCGCCGCGGACATCGAGGGCGTCGGCGAGCAGCTTGTGCGCCGCCTCTGGGATCTCGGTCTCGTCCGGTCGCTCCCCGAGCTCTACCGGTTGACGAAGGAGCAGCTGCTCGAGCTCGACGGCTTTCAGGAGAAGAGCGCGACGAAGGTCGTCTCCTCGATCGAGGCCTCCAAGCAGATTCCGTTCAGGCGAGTCCTCTACGGCCTCAACATCCCCGACGTCGGCTGGGTGACCGCGCAGAACCTCGCCAGGCATTTCGGCACCGTCGACCGTCTCGGGGCGTCGGCCCAGGAAGAGATCATGGAATGCGACGGAATCGGGCCCGAGCGCGCCGAGGCCATCGCGGAGTGGTTCGCGGACGAGGAGAACCAGCGCCTCGTGGCGGAGCTTCGGGCGGTCGGCCTGCGGCTCGAGTCGGGTGAGGAGGATCGTGCCCCGGAGGGGCCGCTCACCGGCCGAACCTACGTCATCACCGGAACCCTCGAGCGGTGGACGCGCGAGCAGGCACAGGCAGAGTTGGAAGCTCTGGGCGCGAAGGTCACGAACTCGGTGTCGAAGAAGACGACCGGTTTGATCGCCGGCGAGGAGCCGGGTGGCTCGAAGCTGAAGAAGGCTCAGAGCTCCGATGTTCCGCTTCTGACCGAAGCAGACCTGGCCGAACTACTGGGCGGCTAGCACCGACGCGAACCGGTCCTGGGCGCGGCGGGCCCAGAACTGCGATACGGGCCGCCCGTTCTGAATCACCGCAAACGCCCATCTCCCGCGGACGTAGCCGGAGAGGGCGGAAGACTCGCTGAGCGTGCCGGTCTTCGCGAGCACGGCACCGCGCGCCGGGCGGCGCTCCAGACGATCCTCGAGAGTCCCGTTCACCCCGGCCACGGCGAGGGACTGGACGAACGAAGGTCGAATCGCCGGGTCATTCCAGGCGACGACGAGGATGCCGATGACTGCTGCCGCGGTCAGGCGATTGCGGGCGGAGAGGCCTGACCCGTCGACGATGCGAACACCTGCGAGCGGCACGGCCGCCTCGTGCAGCGCCCGGCGGACGGCAAGTGCGCCTGCGGCACTCGTCCCAAGCTCCCCGTCGGTGGCTCCGAGCTGCTTCAGAAGTAGCTCGGCGGTGAAGTTGTCACTCTCGCGGTTCATGAACGCCACGATTCGCGCAAGCGGGGCCGACGACGTGATCGCGAGCTGCTCCGCGAGCGGGTCGGCGACTCCCGCGACTACCTGGCCGCCGACGCCCACGCCTGCAGCTCGAAGGGCGAGGCGAAACTGGAGACCGGCAGCGCGGGCGGGATCATGCGTGTACCAGCCGCGAAAGCGGCCTCGATCGACGGAGAGGGCCGAGAGCGGAGGCGATTCGCCGATGTAGTAGCGGGATTTCCAGGCGGGACCGGTCCGCCGCCGGTCGAAGTAGGACTCGTCGGCCTCGATGTCGCCCGTGACCCGGCGCACGCCCGTGGCGCGAATCCGCCTCGCCAGCACCGTGAGGTCGGCGCGGGAGAGCGTGGGGTCGCCGAATCCCCGCAGAACGAGATCGCCCTTCCACGTCGTGCCGATCAACTCGCCTTCGCCGAAGACGACCGTGTCGATGCGGTGCTCCGGGCCGAGCACGGCAAGGGACGCGTAGGCGACGGCCAGCTTTGCGTTCGAGGCAGGGACGAGCGAGAGGGCGGGATGGCGGAGGAAGATCGTCCGGCCGTCTGCAAGGTCGACAGCGGCGGCTGCCGACAGCTTGGGTTGAACGTGTGGCACGGCGAGGGCGCGAGCCAGCTTCGATGCCAGCTGTGCCTCCGACGAGCCCGCCGGCGCGGCCGCGGAAACGAGGGCGAACGCTGCGACGAGGCAAGCGAGTTCGGCGAGCAGAGCGCGTTTCACACGAGCGATTGTAGGTCCTGCCGACGGAAAAGATGGGCCGGTCGGCCTATAGGAAACTGCCCGCCTACCGCCGATAATCGAGCGGAGCTACTGGGGAGCCGACACATGCCAAATCAACTCGCATCAGTCACAGAGCGCCTTGAAGACCTGTTGACCGCGCTCGAAGAGGGGCGCGATCCGGGCCGGATGCGGCTCGAGAACACCCTCACCGATGGCTACGCCTGGGCCCTCAAGCTCGATGCCGAGTGCTCGCGATTCGAGCGCGCGATCGGGACCCTCGCGTCCGAGCTCGATCACGCGAGTGGGGAGCAGCAGGCACGGGAGCTCTCCCGCACGGCTCGCAAGCTCGCCCGGTCGAAGCGAGAGCTCGCAGCTCTCAGAGGACTGCTCAGCGCCCTGCGCGCCGAAGCGGCCGAAGCCAAAGTCGCCTAACACCGTCGCGAGGCGGGCTTTGCCCGACTCGCTTTCGCGACAAGCGAGTTACCGAGATCGCCTGGACTGCTAGACGAGCCCGCTTCGAACCGCATAGACAGCCGCTTGGATGCGGTTCTCGATCTGCAGCTTCATGAGGATGTTCGAGATGTGGTTCTTGACCGTCTTCGGGCTGATGTGGAGGTCGCGGGCGATCTCGGCGTTGTCCTTGCCGTTGGCGATCAGGCGCAAGACCTCGGTTTCCCGGTCCGACAGTTCCGGGCGGGCCATGGTGCCGCTCGCGTCCACGCTCGCCGCCCTGACCCGCTGAAGGACCTTCGACGCGATGTGCGGAGAGATCAGCGACTCTCCGACGGACGCTGCTCTGATCCCCTCCATCAGATCCTGGATCGACGAGTCCTTCATGAGGTAGCCGCAGGCCCCGGCGACGATGGCGTCCAACACGTCGGCGTCCTGGTCCGAGATCGTCAGCACGAGGACGCGCGTCAGTGGCGCCACCCGCGTGATCTCGCGCGTCGCCTCGATGCCGTTCATCCCCGGCATGTTGAGATCCATCACCACGACGTCAGGCGCCAGCTCTCGCACGAGCTGCAGCGCGGCGTTTCCGTCGGGCGCTTCGGCGACGATGAGCACGCCTTCTTCCTCGAGCAGATTGCGGAGGCCGGTCCGAAAGAGATCGTGGTCGTCGACCAGCATGACCCGGAGCAGGTCGCCGTTCGGTGCCTCTGCGTGTCCGGCGGGGTCCGTCGCCATCGTCCTCATTGTCGGCGCGAGTCGTCCGCCTGTCTAATTGGGGTAGACGGCCACCGTCACCGTCCTGCTCCCCCAGGCGAGCGCTTGGCTGACGGTCGGGAACCAGAGATCGATGCGAGCGCCCTTGATCGCACCGCCCGTATCGGCAGCGACGCCCATTCCGTAGCCCGGGACGGCGAGGCGCGAACCCATCGGAATCACCGACGGGTCGACGGCGACCACGCCCCAACCGACCATGCGGCCGCTGGCGGTTCGGCCCGGCAGTGCGTAGCCGGTAGCGACCACGGTCAGGGATCGGACACCTGCCGAAGCGGGACCGGCCGGGAGGCTCGGCGCGCCGGCAGTGACCACCGGAGTAGATGGTGACACCTGCGCCGCCGCGAGGGTGCGGGCCCGATTGCCAAGGGCCGCGATCTCGCCGGCATTCGAGTGGCTCGCCGCCCGGAGCGACGCGATCATCCGTATGCGCTGGGCGCGCGCGTCGGCCAGCGATGCGGCGGCGGCTGCGCGAGCGGCGGTGAGCTGATCCAACTCCCGTTGCTTCTCCCGGAGGCTGCTCTGCAAGCGCGCGAGCCGGCCGGAGGCGCTTCGGGCGCTCTCGAGGAGATCTTCGTCCTGCTCGGCGGCGAGGTCGAGTGTCTCGACCGCGCTCAGCGCCTCGTCCAGCGAGCCGGCTCCGATGATCAGCGCGATCACATCGGCTTGCTCTTCCTCGTACAGCGTCTGGAGCCGCTCCGCGAGTGCCTTCTGGGCTGCAAGGAGGGCGCCTCGGGTTATCTGGAGCTCCTGACCGACAGCCTTCTGCTTCGAACGGATCTGCCGCGACCGCGCCCGGAACGACGCAAGCTCGGCATTCGCCTGAGCGAGCCGGCTCTCGATGGTGGTCAGGCTGGCTAGCGCGGAGTGGGAACCGGCTGCAAGCTCTGCATTCTCGGCCCTCAGCGCATCAGCCCGGGCCTGGAGGTCCTGCGCCGTTTCCGCCCCGCTTCCGGCAGGCAAAGACACGCCTACCGCAACTCCGCAGAGAACGGCGGCGCCAAGCGTTCGGAACCCCCTCCCTGGCCTGGGCACGAGCGGCGACGTTACCACAGCACCTGTGCGCTACCCTGTTTGCGGCCATCCGGAACCGTTGTTAGGGTGCCGAGCTTGTGACGTTCCACTCCACGAGCCTGGCACGGATCGTGGTTTGGGACGGCTTCTCGCGTTTTGCCTAGGTCTCAGCTAGCAGCCATCACGATGTCGTTTTTCGCCGCTCTCGCGGCGGCCGGCGGCGCGACCGCCGAGCCGGCATCGGTCTCCTCCAAGCAGGCTCAGGCGCAGTCCGTCATGGCGCAGATTCAGGGACTCGACGGCTCGCTCGACCACGCGGTCGACGCCTACAACCTCGCCAACGAGCGGCTCGATGCGATCCAGGGCGACCTGGACGAGAACCGGGTCAACCTGACGATCGCAGCTGAGAACCACCGGACGGCACAGCGAGTCCTGGCAGCGCGGATGGTCGCGATCTATACGTCGGAAGAGACGGACTCGACGCTCGACGTGCTGGTTGGATCCCAGAGCCTCGAGGATCTGCTCGACGGCCTCGAGACAGTTTCACGCGTCTCCGAGCAGGACTCCAAGGTCCTCGCGGACGTGATCGGCTTTCGCACCGATATGCGTCAAGCCCGCGCCAGGCTGCAGACGGCTAGGGAGCGGCAAGCTCAGCTGGTCGCCGAGCGCGCGGCGCACAAGGCTTCGATCGAGAGTCAACTCAGTGAGCGACGACGCTTGCTGTCGTCGATCAAGTCCGAGATCGCCTCGATCCGCGCCGCCGAGCAGCGGCGCCAGGCCGAGCTCGAGCGGCAGGCGCGCGCGCGCCTCGCAGCGCCGCAGCCGCTGATTCCCGAGCTGGCGGCGGCGGCGTCACCCTCCGCTACGCCTTCGGCTCCGAGCACGCTGCCAGCCGCGCCTCCGTCGACGCATGGCGGCGTGGTGGGGATCGCGATGCAGTACCTCGGGATTCCGTATGTCTACGGTGGCTCTAGCCCGTCAGGCTTCGACTGCTCCGGATTTGTGATGTACGTCTATGCCCAGGTGGGGGTCTCCTTGCCGCACAACGCGGCTGCCCAGTACGGGCACGGTACGCCGGTCGACCGAAGCCAGCTGCAACCCGGCGACGTCGTCTTCTTCAACGGGCTCGGCCACAACGGGATCTACATCGGCGGCGGCCAGTTCATCCACGCGCCGCATACCGGCGACGTCGTGAAGATCTCGAGCCTCAGCGGCTGGTACACGTCGACGTACGTCGGCGCGCGCAGGTTCTAGCCGACCCGAGGCACACCCAAGCTTCCTATACCCTCTAGGGGTATATGTCGACTGCGACGGAGACGATCGAGCTCGAGGGAATGACGTGCGCCGCCTGTGCTTCGAGGATCGAGCGGGCGCTGAACACGATCGACGGGGTCGAAGCGGACGTCAACTACGCCATGGAGCAGGCAACCGTCAGCTTCGATTCGACCCGTCTGGCGGTGGACGATCTCCTCCGCGCCGTCGAGGACGCCGGCTACGGGGCGTCGCGACGTGGGTCGGAGGGAGCACAGGCCGCGCAGGCCGAGCGTTCGTCGCGCCTCCTGCGGACGCGACTGTTCGTCGCCGCGCTCCTCACGGCGCCTCTGGCGCTCTTGACAGTCGCCGAACCGCTCCAGTTCCGGGGGTGGGGGTGGGTCGCCCTGGCTCTGGCGACCCCGGTCGTTCTCTGGGCCGGCTGGCCGTTCCACCGGGCCGCGGCGAGGAACGCGCGGCACGGCGCGGCGACGATGGACACGCTGATCTCGATCGGCACGCTCGCGGCGTACCTCTGGTCGGCCCTGGTGCTCGTTGCGGGCCTCGACGAGCACAGCTACTTCGAGGTCGCCGCCGTTGTCGTCACGCTGATCCTGCTCGGTCGGTATCTCGAGGTTCGGGCCCGCCGCCGCGCGGGCGCGGCGATTCGCGCGTTGCTCGAGCTCGGTGCCAAAGAAGCGTGTGTGCTGCGCGGCGGTGAAGAGGTGCTCGTTCCGGTCGAGCAACTTCGCCCCGGGGACGTCTTCGTCGTCCGCCCGGGAGAGAAAGTGGCGACGGACGGGGTCGTGGTGGATGGCGCCTCCGCCGTCGACCAGTCCATGCTCACCGGCGAGTCGGTCCCCGTCGAGGTCGCACCGGGCGACGACGTCGCCGGGGCGACGGTCAACACCTACGGCCGCATCACCGTTCGAGCGGTCCGAATCGGTGCGGACACAGCCCTTGCGCAGATTGCTCGTCTCGTCGCCGAGGCTCAGGCGGGTAAGGCGCCGATCCAGAGGCTCGTCGACCGGATCTCGGGAGTCTTCGTCCCGATCGTGATCGGGATCGCGCTGGCGACGCTTGCAGGCTGGCTGCTCCTGGACGGCGATGCCGGAGACGCCTTCACGGCAGCGGTCTCCGTCCTGATCATCGCCTGCCCCTGCGCGCTCGGGCTCGCGACGCCCACCGCGCTCATGGTCGGCACGGGTCGAGGAGCACAGCTCGGAATCGTCATCAAGGGGCCGGAGGTGCTCGAGCAGACCAGGCGTCTCTCCACCGTGGTGCTCGATAAGACCGGGACGGTGACCGAGGGCCGGATGGAGCTCGCAGAGGTGACGGCGCTCGACGGCTTCGAGCGCAGCAACATCCTTCGCCTCGCGGGGGCTGTCGAGGCTGCGAGCGAGCATCCGATCGGCGTCGCGATCGCGTCCGCTGCCCGCGCCGAGATCGGATCGTTACCCGAGGTCAGCTCGTTCCGCAACGAGCCAGGTGTGGGCGTTCGCGGAGAGGTCGAGGGCCGGGTGGTCGAGGTCGGCCGCCGAAACGGCGGTGTCGAAGTGCGGCTCGACGGAGAAGCGATTGCGAGGCTCGTCGTTCGTGACACGGTGAAGGAGACGAGCGCCGAAGCCGTTGCCCAGCTCCGCGAGCTCGGTCTGACCCCGGTGTTGCTGAGCGGCGATGGGCAGGCGACGGCCGAGGAGATCGCCGCCGAAGTCGGGATCGATCGTGTGCTCGCCGAGGTCTACCCGGAGGGACAAGGCGGCCGAGGTCCGCCGCCTCCAGTCCGAAGGAGAGGTGGTCGCCATGATCGGCGACGGCGTCAACGACGCCCCGGCCCTGGCGCAGGCAGACCTGGGCATCGCGATCGGGACCGGAACCGACGTTGCCATAGAGGCCTCCGATCTGACGCTGGTCTCGGGCGATCTGCGCGCCGCAGCGGACGCAATTCGTCTGGCGCGGCGGACGCTCAGGACGATCCAGGCCAACCTCTTCTGGGCGTTCGCCTACAACGTCGCGGCGATTCCGCTCGCGGTTCTCGGCCTGTTGAACCCGATCGTCGCAGCGGCGGCGATGACGTTCTCGAGCCTGTTCGTCGTCACCAACTCCTTGCGCCTTCGGCGCTTCCAGAGCCTGAGGAGGATCTGATGGACCACGGGTACGACAAGGCGGCCCTGACGAAACGCCTGCATCGGATCGAGGGACAGGTTCGCGGGATCGAGCGCATGGTCGAGGAAGACCGGTACTGCATCGACATCCTCACGCAGATCGGTGCCGTCAGGACGGCGCTCGAGAGCCTCGGCCTCGAGATCCTCACCGATCACGTGGGGCACTGCGTTCACGGCGCCTTGACCTCGGGAGACGAGGCTGCCGCGCAGGCGAAGACCACCGAGCTGCTGGAAGCCGTCCAGCGTTTCGCAAGAACTCGATGAGCGCCGCCGAGCACATCCATGGCCAGGAAGCGTCTCCGTCGTTGAACCGTGTCGCCTTCTCGGCCACCGTGCACTGCCTCACGGGTTGCGCGATCGGCGAGGTGCTCGGGATGATCATCGGCACCGCGCTCGGCTGGAGCGACTACGAGACGATTGCCCTCGCGGTCGTCCTCGCCTTCTTCTTCGGATACTCCCTGACGATGCTCCCGTTGCTCCGCGCGGGGCTCGCGCTCGCCACCGCGATTCCCCTCGCTCTGGCTTCCGACACGATTTCCATCGCAGTGATGGAAATCGTGGACAACGCGATCATGCTGATGGTGCCGGGCGCGATGGACGCGGGGCTCGACAACGTTCGGTTCTGGGGCTCACTGGCGTTTGCCCTCGTTGCGGCAGGCGTTGTGGCCTATCCGTTCAACCGCTACCTCATCGCTCGCGGCAAGGGGCACGCGGTCGTTCACGCCCACCACGGGCACTAGTCAGCGGACGTAGAGCGCTTCGATCTCCGACGCGAAGTGCTCGGCGCAGACCTTGCGCTTGAGCTTCAGCGTCGGTGTGACCTCGTCGTGCTCCGCGGAGAAGTCTCGCGGCAGGATCGTGTACCGCTTCACCTGTTCGAAGGACGCCTTGTCCCGGTTGACCTCGGCCACGACGTCGTCGATCAGCGACTGAGCGTCGCTCAGGCCCTTCGCGGCCTCGTCGAGCGTGATCAGCGCGGTCAGGAAGGGCCGGCGGTCGCCGATGACGAGCGCCTGGGAGACGTACTTCGAGGCCTTGAGCTCGTTTTCGATGTTCTGGGGCGAGACGTTCTTGCCCCCGGCCGTGACGATGATGTCCTTCTTGCGGTCGGTGATCGAGAGGAAGCCGTCCTCGATCGAGCCGACGTCGCCCGTGTGGAGCCAGCCCTCCGCATCGAGGACCTCCCGGGTCGCGGCCTCGTCCTTGTAGTAGCCGCCGAACAGGTTCGGGCCCCGCACGAGCACCTCGCCGTCGTCCGCCGTGCGAACCTCGATACCAGGGATCGCCGGGCCGACGGTGCCGAAGCGGTAGCGCGTGGGCATGTTGACGTTCGACGCGGTGGTGCACTCGGTCTGCCCGTAGCCCTCGCAGATGGTGATGTCGATCACGTGGAAGAACTCGGCGATCTCCTTCGCGAGGGGTGCGCCGCCCGAGATCGGTAGTCGCAGCCTGCCCCCGAGCTTCGCTTTCACCTTCGAGTAGACGAGCCTGTCCGCCAGTCGATGTTGGACGGCGAGGCCGGCGGGAACCGACCGACCGGACTGCTTGAGCTCGCTGACGCGCCCGCCGACTCGGAGGGCCCAGTCGATCAGCTTTCGCTTGATGCCCGTGGCCTCGTCGAAGCTGGTCTGAACGGCGGTGTGAACCTTCTCGAAGACGCGAGGGACGCTTGGCAGCACGGTGGGCTTCACCTGCACCGCCAGGTCTCCGACGCGGACGGGGTCGGGGCAGAACGCGACGGAACAGCCGACGTAGCCCGCGAGGAGATGCATGCACCGCCCGAAGTTGTGGGCGAGGGGGAGGTACAGCAGGATCAGGTCGTCCGGGCCGATGAACTGCGGCACGTCGTCGACGGCGCCGACCATCGAGTAGTAGTTCCGGTGCGAGATCATGCAGGCCTTCGGCGGCCCGGTCGTGCCAGACGTGTAGATGTAGGTGAAGAGGTCGTCTTCGCCGATCGCCGAGCGTGCCCGCTCGAGCGCCTCGGGATTCGTTTGCTCGTGCTCCCGGCCTCGGGCTCGGAGGTCGTCCAGCCCGTCGAAGTCGATGAGATGGCGGAGCTTCGGCAGGTTCGCGCGCTCCGCGTCGATCTTCGCGCGCTGCTCGTCGCCCTCGACCAGGACGCCGACCGCATCGGAGTGGTCGAGGATGTACGCGCAGTCTTTCGGGGGAAGCGACGGATAGATCCCCGCACCGATCGCACCGATCGATCCGAGTGCGAAGTCGAAGAGCGCCCACTCGACCTTTGTCCGGCCGAGGATCCCGAACGCGTCGCCCTTGCTCACTCCGAGGGCGAGCAGGCCGTTCGCGATCTCGTCGACCGCCCTTGCGGCGTCCTGCCAGGAGATTTCCTCCCATGCGCCTTCGCGCTCGACGAGGTAGGCAGTGCCCTCGCGAGTTGCGGCCCGGCGCCAGAGCTCGGCGATGGTCTTCGTCCCTGTCGCTTGCTCGACCTCGATCGCCACATGCAGATCGTAATGCGGCAGGAAAGCTTCTGCGCAGGGAGAAAAGGCGTGGTCCCTCTACACTTTGGAGAGCTGATGCGCACGATCTGGAACGGTTCGATCAACTTCGGCCTGGTCAACATCCCGGTCGGATTGGCCCTCGCCACGAAGCCGGCCGCCCGCCAGTCGGACGTGAGCTTCCGGACCCTCCATCGTGAGTGCGGTACGCCGATCAAGCAGAAGCGCTGGTGCCCCGAGCACGACCGCGAGGTCAGCGCCGACGAGCTGGTCAAGGGCTGGGAGGTCGCGAAGGGCGAGTTCGTCTTCGTGGAAGACGCCGACCTCGAGGCGATCATGCAGCAGGACGACTCGCGGGCGATCGAGATCACCAGCTTCGTGCCGCTCGACCAGGTCGACCCCGTGTTCTTCGACCGGACCTACTACCTTGCTCCGGCTTCGGCGACCGCGCAGCGGCGGCCGTATGTCCTTCTCCTCCGCGCCCTTCAGGAAAGCGGCGTGGGAGCCCTGGGCAGATTCGTTCTTCGCGGGCAGGAGAACTTCGCTCTCATCCGGCCGCACGGCGACGCGCTTGCGCTCGAAACGCTCTTCGTGGCCGAGGACGTCCGTTCTCAGGCCGAGGTCGAGGAGGCGGTGGGCGACACGGAGGTCAAGGACGCGGAGCTCGCGCTCGCACGACAGGTGATCGAGAGCCTCTCGGGTGAGTTCGAGCCGGATGCGCTCGTGAGCGAGTATCGGCGCGACCTGCGCCAGATGCTCGAGGCGAAGCTGGCCGGAGAGGTGATCAAGCGCCCGGAGCCGGTCACCGAGACACCCGTCATCGACCTCATGGAAGCGCTACGCCAGAGCGTGGACGAGGCGCAGAAGCAGAAGAAGTCGTCCGGCTCGGCGCCCAAGGCCAAGAGCGCACGAACGAGCGGTACGCGCAAGCGCGCCGCCGCCGGCCGCAAGTAGCCAGGCTCCTCTTGCTCTAGTGGTGCTGGAGGGTTTGCGCCTGCGGGGCGCCGATCGCCTGCAGCTGCGCGGCAAACAGGGTCTTGTCGATCTTGCCCTGGTAGATCGGGACGCCCTCCTGGAGGCAGAGCTGGATGACCTGCTCGCGCTCCATTCCCATCTCCTTTGACAACTCCTCGGGGGTCAGGTGGTTTGGCATGCCGTTCCTCCTCGATCGTTTACGGGCAGAAAAAAGGCCCGCCGCCGCAAGGCGTTACGGGCTCAAAGGCTCGCGTGTCGGCTGGGCGGCTCATCACTCGCTCGACCTCATCGACACATCCGCAGCTTACACCGGAACCGGGACGTCGAGAAACTCCGATTCGAGGGAGAACGTTGCGGCGAGCTGCTCCGCGAGCGCCTTGATGCCGAACGTCTCGGTCGCGTAGTGCCCGCCGGCGAGGAAGTGGATGCCGAGCTCGCGGGCCAGGTGCATGGTCGGCTCCGCCGGTTCCCCGGTGATGAAGGCGTCATAACCCTCGGCCGCCGCTTCCTTGATCAGCTTCGCCCCGCCGCCCGTGATGACTGCGACACGCTCGATCCGTTCCGGGCCGCCGGCGAAGGATTGGGGCTCCCTGCCGGTGATTCCGGCGAGGCGAGCCGAGAGCTCCTCCAGGGTCCCGGGCTCTGACAGGCGGCCGCCGTAACCCCATTCGAGAAAGCGCTCGGGCTCGTCGATCCCGAGCGCGCGGGCGACGATTGCGTTGTTCCCGATCTCCGGATGTGCGTCGAGCGCCAGGTGGTAGGCGGCGAGCGTGATGTCTCCCTCGAAGAGCGCCTGAAGCCGCGCGCGCATGTAGAGGTCGATGGTGGGCGTGTCGCCGTCCCAGAAGAGCCCGTGATGGACGAGCAGGAGCTCGGCGCCCGCGTCCCTCGTGCGTCTGAAGGCCTCGAGCGTGGACGAGACGGTCGCGGCGATCTTCGTGACCTCGCCGGCGCCCATGACCTGGATACCCATCGGCCCGTAGTCGTGGAAGCTGTCGAGGTCGAGCAGCTCGCGCGCGTGTGCGACAACTTCATCACGGGCGGCCATGGAGCTCGATCCTAGGTACTCTGTCGCCCTCTCGGGGTGTGGCGCAGCCTGGTAGCGCGCTCCGTTCGGGTCGGAGAGGTCCCCAGTTCAAATCTGGGCACCCCGATTGCCTCTAGATCTGTCGATGGACGACGGCCGTGCAGGCGTCCTCGACGTAGTCGAGCCCGCCTTCCGTGGCGATCCGGCGCGACTCCTCCGAGCGGATCCCCAGCTGGAGCCAGAGCGCCTTCGCGCCGGCGTCGACGGCCTCCCGTGCGTGCTCGGGCGTGTGCTCGGCACGGCGGAAGACGTCCACCAGATCGATCGGCTCGTCGATCTCGGCGAGAGAGGCCACGGAGGGGATGCCCAGCACCTCCTCGCCGTCCGGCCGCACGGGGATCACCCGATACCCCTCGGCGAGGAGGTAGCGCATGACGCCGTGGCTCGGCTTGCCGGGGTCCGGCGAGGCGCCGACGAGCGCAATCGTCGTGGACTCGCGGAGGATGTCTTCGGGGCTCCTCATGCTGCCTCCCGCACGCGTCGGAGCGCCAACGGCGCCGTCCAGAGTATTGCCGAGAGCGTGAAGCCTGCGATGAGCAGTGTCGAAGGGGCGTAGAGGCCCGCCACGAGCGCCGTCAGCGCGTACCCGACGGGCACGAGCGCGAACGAGCCGAAGAAATCGAGGCTGCTGACACGGGCCAGCTTGCTCTCGGGAACGAACTGCATCATCAGCGTGTTCCAGACGCCGAGCCCGAAGCCGATACAGAGGCCGCGGCAGAGCACGAAGGCGAGACCAAGCTCGAAGGTGTGGGTCAGCGCCATCGCGACGACGAAGACGTCGTTCAGGGCGAAGAGGAGATACATGATCACGACCTTGTGGCTCCGCGGGTTGACTTGCCCGAAGACGAGGCTGCCGATCGCCATGCCCAGCGACTGAAGTGTGAAGAGGGCGCCATAGGCTCCGACGCCCCTGCCGTACTGCTCCTCCACGAACGCGGGGAGGAGGGCGGTGTACGGCGCCATCGCGACCATGAGGATGAACGAGGCCAGGAAGATGCTGATCCAGAGCCACGGCACGCCCACGACGAAGCGAATTCCATCTGCGATCTCACGGAAGGTGCCCTTCGGAGGCTCGGGCTCGATCGCCCGGGGTCTGGCGGCGAACATCAGGGCCGCGGCGATCGCGAAGCTGATGGCGTTGAAGGCGAAGACCGCGGCCGAGCCCGCGAAGCCGTAAAGGGCGCCGGCGAGCGCAGGTCCAGCGACGAAGGCGCCCTGCCGCGACAGGCCGATCATCGCGTTCGCCGACGCGATGTGATGCTGGTCGACGACGAGCGGGATGATGCCGCCGAACGCCGGGTAGAAGAAGCCGTCGCCCAGGCCGTAACAGAGCGCGAGTGCGACCAGGAGGCCGATGTTCAGGTGCCCGGAGGCGTCCACGGCCGCTAGCACCACCATGACGACCAGGCGGGCGACGTCGGAGACGATCATCAGCGTGCGCCTGGGGTAGCGGTCCGCGAGCGCGCCCCCGATCAGGAGCGTCGTCAGCATCGCGATCCCGTGCGCCATCAGGACGAGCGCGAGCGTGCTCTTCGAGCCGGTGAGCGAGAACGCCTTCCACCCGAGCGCGACGAGGAAGGCGCCGTCGCCCACGAGCGAGATCGTCTGGCCGGACCAGAGCAGGCGGAAGTCCCTGCTGCGCAGGGCGTGCAGCGCGCGGGCGCGACCCGAGGATTGAGCGACCGCTTCCAAGGCCGGGGCTATCCTGCCAGTCGATGTCCGGGACGCTTCGTGTCGCCTGCGTCCAGCTCACGAGCCGGGACGACAAGGCTTCCAACCTCGAAACCGCAGAGCGGCTCGTCGCGCGCGCGGCGGCCACGGGAGCCGATGTCGTCGTCCTGCCGGAGAAATGGAACGCGATCGGGAGCTCGGAAGCCCTGCACGCCGCGGCAGAGACGCTCGAGGACGGAGAGTCGGTCGCGGCCATGGCTGGTTGGGCGAGGCGGCATGGGGTCGCGCTCGTCGGCGGCTCGATCACCGAGCGGCGCGAAGGCCGCGAGAAGCTGTCGAACACGAGCATCGCGTTCGACTCGGAGGGCTCGATCGTCGGTCTCTACCGAAAGATCCACCTGTTCGACGTCGAGGTCGGAGGCCACGTCTACCGCGAGTCGGATGCGGAGGAGCCGGGCGACGAGCCAGTCGTCGTCGAGATCGAAGGCTGGCCCACCGGGCTCACGGTCTGCTACGACGTCCGCTTTCCGGAGCTCTACCGGATCCTGGCGCTGCAGGGCGCCGAGCTGGCCACGGTTCCCGCGCATTTCACGCTCTACACGGGCAAAGACCACTGGGAGCTGCTCCTGCGCGCGCGGGCTGTGGAGAACCAGTACTACGTCGCTGCAGCCGCGCAGATCGGAGAGACGCTTCCCGGCCGGCTCAGCTACGGGCGCTCGCTGATCGCCGACCCGTGGGGGACCGTCGTCGCAATGGCGCCCGACGAGGAGACGGTGATCTCCGCCGAGCTCGACCGGAAGCGGTTGCAGGACGTCCGGGCCAGGCTCCCCTCGCTCGCCAGCAGGCAGGCAGACGCCTACCGCTGGCCAACTGTGACCTCCTAGCTTCATGGACATCCAGGCAGTCCTCTTCGACCTCGACTTCACGCTGGCCAAGCCCGGCCCGGATCTCGGGCCCGAGGGCTACGAGCGGATGGGACGCCGCTTCGGCCTCGAGCTCGATCCGGATCTCTACAAGGAGGCCCGCGCGAAGGCGGTCGACGGTCTCCACAAGCATCCGGACTTCCGCCACGACGAGGAGATCTGGGTCGCCTTCACGGAGCGGATCATCCGCGGGATGGGCGGTGATTCGGACCGGGCCTACGAATGCGCCGTCGAGATGACGCGCGCCTGGGAGCACGCACACAACTTCGACCTCTTCGACGATGCGATCCCGGTCCTGGCCGAGCTCAGACGACACGGAGTCAAGCTCGGCCTCGTCTCGAACACCGGTCGAGACGTGGACGAGTTTCTTGCTCACCACAGCTTGCGATTCGACGTGGCGCTCTCGTCCAGGGTGCACGGCAAGGTCAAGCCGCATCCGACGATCTTCCAGGCCGTGCTCGACCGCCTCGAGGTGTCCGCAGACCATGCCGCGATGATCGGCGACTCGCCCGAGGACGACCTGGAAGGCGCTCGCGGGCTGGGGATGCACGCGTTTCTCGTCGATCGCGAGGGCATCTACCCGGATGAGCCGGGTCGCCTGCCCGACCTCTTCTCGCTGCCGGCCGCGATCGGCCTAACAGCGGTCTGAGTCCGGGCAGCTGCCGAGAATCCAGACTGCCGGCGGGCGGAGTCGGCCGTGCGGCCAGGTGATGCGGATCGCGACCGACGCGGCGTTGTTCTCGTACCGGAGCTCGCGAATGGACACGGCGGGATTGGCCCGGTTGACGAGCACGTAGCGACCCGCCGCGACGTTCGTCAGGTCGACGTTCTGGCCGTCGAGGCGCGAGTGATAACGGTCGGAGAAGCCGACGGACGTGCCGGCATCGACCTCACGAGCGTCTGGCTCGTGGCGGTTACAGAAGCCCCTGAATACCGGTCGGGGAACCCGGTGCTCGACTCGTCCGGGAGCGACGCCGTAGCGGTCTCCGATGCAGAACCCGCTCTTCCTGTCCCGGACGAGCACTTTTCCGTCGGCGCGGTGAAGCTCGTATCGCTGGAACGAGCGCAAGTGCCAATGAGCGTGGTCGGGTGAACGGTTGTAGTGCCAGAGGCCGATCGCTGGATGCGTGCGCAGGCTCCCGTCGCCGAGGCGGACACGCTGGTTGGCGCGCATGTTCGACGATCCGTCTCTCCGTCCGTTGACGATGAAGGGGCCGAGTCCGACGTTGTCGGCTGCGGACGTGAACCAGAGAAGGTGACGGCGTCCGAGTCGTTGCACCTGGAGATCTGTCGGAGCCTGCTGGTCGAAGTCGGGGAGGAGCTCCGCGACCCGCCGGGCGGGACGCGAATCCGGTTGGGCCGCGTCACCGGGGGCGCGAAGCGGCACGGCCGCGCCACCCGTCGCGTTGACGCTCCAGAGCGCCTCGGTGCCGCTGCGGTCGCTGACGAAAACGACACTTCGGCCGTCGGCGGTGAACGCGGGTGAGCTGTCCAAGGCCGCGTCTGCCGTGAGCGCAGTGGAGATCCCGGTGCGCAGGTCGACGACGCGCACGTCGGCGGCTCCGGTCTCGTCGGAGACGTAGGCGAGACGCCGGGAGTCGGGTGACCACGCAGGCCCGGACTGCACACCGGGCGAGGGTAAGCCTACGAGCTGAGGCCTTCCACCCGCGGCAGAGACGGTGAGCAAGTCGCCCTCGAGCGCGAAGGCGATACGGCGTCCGCCCGGCGACCAGGCCGGGTCTCGGCCCCGGGCGAGCACTCGTCCGTTCGACCCGTCGGCTCGGACGGTCTCGACGCGCCCATCCCGTTCGAACACCAGGCGGGTGCCGTCAGCCGACCAGTCTGGCGAGCTCTCGTCGACGGCGAGCGTCGCAGTCAGCCGCCCCTTGTGCGAGCCGTCCGCGTCTGCCACGAAGAGGTCTCCGGCACCGCCGGCCCCAGGGGCGACATAGGCGATTCGCCGCCCATCCGGCGACCACGCAGGTTGCAGGCCGCCGGGGATAGTGGCGGAAACACGGCCGCCGCCAAAGAGGAAGATTCCTCCTCCGACCACCGCCGACCGCGAGAAAGCCAGCGTCGCCCAGGGCGTTGGCCGGACTGTCGAGGTGCTCCCGGCGAAGACGACCACGGCGTGCGCGGTTGCGGCGGCGGTCAGCGCGAGGAGGGCGACGGCCGTGCGCTTCATCCGAGCTCCGCTGCCGCTTCCTCGAGCGTCGCAACCGGCCCGACCGACACGTCCTCGCCGTCGAAGAGCTCGAGCCAGGCCGAGAGGGGCCTCGATGCGACCTTCTCGGCAAGAGCGGCGGCAATGCGCCCCTGCGCATCGGGCTCGTACTGCTCGTCGATCAGGTCGGGGAGATCGAGCAGCTCGCAGAGGCGCGCGAAGAAATGAGGCTCGAGCGCACCGATGGTCAAGTAGCGCGAGTCCGCCGTCGCGTAGATCCCGTAACAGGCGAGCCCTCCGGTGAGGAGGCGGTGGATCGGCTCGCCGCCGAGCCGATGCGAGACGAGGCGGTGAGCGCCGTGCGTGAGCGAGATGACGATGTGTTCGCCACGGCCGGTTCGCTGGCGTTCGAGGAGCGCCGCAAGGATCTGAGCAACCGCGGTCAGCGCGCCTCCGGCGAGATCCGCTGCCTGGATCGACGGCATCGCCGGCGCCGTGTCGGCGAGGAGGCCCGCGTATCCCTGGTAGTTGAGATCGTGGCCGGCCCTTGCTTCCTGCGAGCCGTAGCCGGTGAACGAGCAGTAGACGACAGACTCGGGCAGGGCCGAGGGGCCTACACCGAGGCGGTCGACGACGCCGGGCCGGAAGCTCTCGAGGACGACGTCGGCTTGCGCGCAGAGGTCATGTCCCGCCTCCGGATCGGCCTTCAGGTCGACGACGACGGTCTCCTTGCCGTCGTTCAACGCTCGGTGCCAGGCGGGCGCGAGCCGCTGCATCGGGTCGCCGTCGGGTGGCAGAAGCCGCACGACCCGCGCTCCGAGTGCCTGCAGCTCTCGGCTTGCGAAGGGGCCTGGCAGGTAGCGCGTCAGGTCGACGACGAGGAGGTCTTGCAGCGGCCGCACGGCCGCGCGGAAGGTATCAGTGGAAAGCGACGTTCCTCAGGTGCCGGTAGCCACGGGACCGCGGTCCCGGTGAACCGAGGAGAGCGCCGGAGCCCACGAGCACAGCGGTGAGACGTCGCCGTCACGGCCGTTCAGCGCTCGCCAGCCGAGTGCATGCTCGGCCTGCATCATCTTGTGCACCTGCGTCGTGCCCTCGTAGATGATCGGCGCGCGGGCGTTGCGGAAGTAGCGCTCGATCCCGTACTCCGCCGAGTAGCCGTAGGCGCCGTGCACCTGGATCGCCAGGTGCGCCGCGCGAAACGCGGATTCCGTCGCGTGCCATTTCGCGAGCGACGTCTCCCGGGTGTTCCGCCGCCCCTCGTTCTTCATCCAGGCGGCCTGCATGACGAGGAGCTTCGAGGTCTCGTAGCCGAGCACCATCTCGGCGACCATGTCCTGAACGAACTGGTACTTCCCGATCGCCTGACCGAAGGTCTCCCGCTCACGCGCATACTCGACCGATCGTTCCAGGCAGGCACGGACGACTCCGCATGCCCCCGCCGCGACCGTGAACCGGCCCTGGTCGAGCCCGTACATGGCGATCTCGAATCCCTGGCCCTCCTCGCCGACGAGGTTCTCCTCCGGCACCTCGACGTTCTCGAAGAAGAGCTCTCCCGTCGAACCGGCCCAGATGCCGAGCTTGTTCTCGGTGTCTCGGGTCGAGACCCCGCGCCAGTCGCGCTCGACGATGAACGCGGAGATCCCCTTGTGCTTCGCTCCCGGGTCCGTCTTCGCGAACACGAGCTGGTGATCCGCGACCGACGCGTACGAGATCCAGTTCTTCTGTCCGTTGAGAACGTAGGCGTCGCCCTCGCGGCGCGCGGTTGTCCGCATGGCGGCGACGTCCGACCCCGCGGCCGGCTCGGTGAGCCCGAAGCACGCCAACTTCTCCCCCCGCGCCTGCGGCACGAGGTAGCGCTTCTTCTGCTCCTCCGACCCGTAGCGGAGGAGCGAGAGCGAGTTCAGCCCCACGTGAACCGAGATCAGCGTCCTGAACGCGGCCTCGCCCCGCTCGATCTCCTCGCAGGAGAGCGCTTCGGCGACGAAATCGAGGCCGGCGCCGCCGTACTCCTCCGGGATGACGATGCCGAGGAGCCCGAGCTCGGCCATGCCCTCGATCACGCCCATGTCGAGCTTGTGGTTGATGTCGTTCTCGACGGCGTTCGGCAGCACCCGCTCGTCAACGAAGTTGCGAACGGTGTCCTGGATCAGCCGCTGCTCGTCGGTCAGCTCGAAATCCATACCGGCGGAGAGTGTATGTGGCGCGTAGACGGCTACAATTATTGACTGACTAGTCAATCAACGACTCCGAGGACGAGGCGATGACAGCGATCCAAGACGTGGTGGCAGCTGAGACCGGGATCTCCTTCGCGCTCAGCGACGAGCAGCGGGAGCTCCGCAGCCTCGCGCGGGACTTTGCCGACAAGGAGATCCGGCCGAAGGCTGCCGAGTACGACGAGAACTCGACGCACCCTGCGGACATCGTCGCGAAGGCTCACGAGGTCGGGTTGATGAACCCGCATGTGCCCGAGGAGTACGGTGGCATCGGCCTTCCGACCTTCGACGGCATGCTGATCGGGGAGGAGCTCTCGTGGGGCTGCTCGGGCATCGCTGTCTCGATCGTCGCGAACACGCTCGGCTCGGCGCCCGTGCTCCTTGCCGGCACCGAGGAGCAAAAGCGCCGCTTGCTTGCCGCCGCTCGTGGAGGAACCGATCCTCTGTGCCTTCGGCCTCACCGAGCCGAATGCCGGCTCCGACGTCTCGGGCATCCAGACGACTGCGGTGCGGCACGGCGACGAGTACGTCATCAACGGGTCGAAGATGTTCATCACGAACGCCGGCCACGCGGACTGGCTCGTCGTCTTCGCCTCCACGGACAAGGGGAAAGGGCACCGCGGTCTCTCGGCGTTCGTCGTGCCAACCGACCTCGACGGCGTCGTTCTCGAGAAGCACCTCGACAAGATGGGGCAGCGCGCCACCGACACCTCTGCGATCGCATTCGGCGACGTCAAGGTTCCGGCCGAGAACCGGCTCGGCGAAGAGGGTGAGGGTTTCAAGGTCGCGATGATGACCCTCGACTTCACGCGGCCCGGTACGGCGGCCGGGGCAGTCGGAGTGGCGCAGGCCGCGTTCGAGCACGCAGTCGAGTACGCGAAGACGCGCGTGCAGTTCGGTCAGCCGATCGCGATGAACCAGGGCGTCAACTTCCTCGTCGCCGACATGGCGACCGAGATCGAAGCTGCGCGGCTTCTCGTCTGGCAGGCGGCATGGCTGCTCGACCAGGGCAAGCGCGCAACGCTGCAGTCGTCCTTTGCAAAGCGCTTCGCTGCCGACACCGCGATGAAGGTCACGACGGACGCCGTCCAGATCTTCGGCGGCTACGGCTACATCAAGGAGTACCCCGTCGAGAAGCTGATGCGGGACGCCAAGCTCTTCCAGATCTACGAGGGCACGTCCCAGATCCAGCGCCTCGTCATCGCCCGGGAGATCTTTCTCCCGCGATCCTAGGGAGCCGTAGGCTCATCCCTCGCGACGGCTGATTGCTCGAAAAAATCGCGGATTGACCAGCCAACCTCGCGGGTAGACTGAGCCCACTTGTACGCCGAGGCCGGGTCCAGGGCGGTACATCTCCGCCGGAAGCGGGCTGCCCGCAGGCGGCTGGCTCTGCAGTGGTCCCTCGTGGGCGCGGGCACGCTCGTTCTCGGGACGCTCGGGCTCGGCCTGATGTTCGCGGGCTCGCCCCAGAAGCTGCCCGCAGGCGCAACCGTCGCAGGTTTCTCGGTCGGCGGCCTGACAGCCGATGAGGCGGTGAAGCAGCTCTCGCGCCGGTTCGAGGAGCTGCGTCGCACGCCGGTGACGTTCACCGCCGGTCCCCGCGAGTTTCAGGCTCGGCCGAACGAGGTCATCCTCGACGTGAACTGGCGGGCAGCCGTGGAGACTGCACGCCGCCAGGGAGACGGATTCGCACCCGTTCGTGGCCTCCGGCGGCTCGGCCGGCGGTTCTTCGGCGGCGACATCACACCGCCCGTCCGCGCGTACGACGCAGTGCTGACGCACCGCGTCGAACAGTTCGCAAGCCGGATCGACCGCCCCCGCCGAGACGCTGCCGTCCGCCTCAAAGGCCTTCGCCCGCTAGTCGTCCCCGGCGCGACCGGCCGTGTGCTGCAGCGCGATGCGGCAGCCCGCGTGATCGTCCGTTCCCTCGTGACGCTCTCGCGCCACACGACGGCACTGCCCGTCCGGATCACGCTGCCGACCGTGACTGCTGCAGAGCTTGCTCCCGTGGCCGCCCAGGTCGAAACGGCCGTGTCCGGCCCGGTGCAGCTCGTGCGCGGAGAGACGAGATGGCGGCTCCCTCGCTGGCGGATCGCACAGCTGCTCGACCTGCCCGAGAAGGGCGCGACGACTCTCACGATCGGGGGCCCAGGGGCGGATGCCTACTTCACGCGCTTCCGGAGACGCGTCGACCGGGAGCCACGGGACGCCGAGTTCGTCGTCGCCGACAACGACATCTCGATCAAGCCGGCGCTCGCAGGGTTGGGCCTCGACGTGGACGCTGCCCGTAAGGCGATCCTCGCCGCTGCCCTCTCGCCGGCCGAGCGAACCGCGCGCCTCCTGGTCGAGCGTGTCGCACCCGAGCGCACCACGCGCGAGGCGAGAGCGATGGGGATCACCGGCCTCGTGGGCGGCTACACCACCTACTACGGAGGCGATCCCAACCGGATCCACAACGTCCAGCTCGTCTCCCAGCTCGTCGACGGCGCGCTGATCGCCCCCGGCTCGGAGTTCTCGTTCAACGCGACGACCGGCGAGCGCTCGGCCGAGCGTGGCTTCCGCGAGGCGCCCGTGATCATCAACGGCGAGCTGCAGAACGGAATCGGTGGAGGCGTCTGCCAGGTTTCCACCACCGTCTTCAACGCGGCTTTCGACGCCGGGATCTCGATCACGTCGCGCACGAACCACGCGCTCTACATCTCCCATTACCCCCAGGGAAGGGACGCGACGGTCAACTATCCCGATCTCGACCTGAAGTTCTTCAACGACACGGGGAAATGGCTCCTGCTGCGGACGTTCGTCGGGTCGTCGGCACTCACCGTGAAGCTCTTCGGGACCCCGGTCGACCGCCGCGTGGAGACCGAGACGAGCCCCCTCGAGGAGACCGGCCCGGCGACGTCGAAGCGCATCCCCGATCCCGCGATGTGGGTGGGCGAGGAAGTGGTCGAGGAAACCGGCCAGCCTTCGCGCAAGACCGCAGTGACCCGGCGCGTCTACAACGCCTCGGGCAAGCTCATGTACGACACGACGTGGGCCTCGTACTACCGCGCCGAGCCGAAGGTCGTGCGTTACGGGACCAAGGCGCGGCCCAATCCGCCTCCGCCGCCGCCTCCACCGAAGGAAAAGAACCCGCCGCCTCCGCCGCCTCCGCCGCCGGCGGAGCCACCGCCACCGCCCCCGGCCGAGCCTACGACCCGGCCGCTTCCGCGGCCGTAATCGCCTCGACGAGCCAGCCGGGCACCCGCGTGGGGCGCATCGTCTTTCCGTCCACGCAGGCGTGACCCGTCCAGCCCTCGGCAATCGTCACTCCCTCCCGCTCGACCGTGTACTCGAAGCGAAACCGAGCTCCCCGAACCTCAGAGCAGCGGGTGTGGACGACGAGGCTGTCGTCGAACTGGGCCGACTGGCGGTACTTGACGTACACCTCGGCAGTCGTTGCTTCGATGCCTTGCGACCGCAGGGCCGGGTAGCCGCCGCCGAAGCGTGCGAGGTAGTCGATCCGGGCGATCTCGAACCAGACGAGGTACGCGGCGTGGTGAGCGATCCCCTGGGCGTCGGTCTCGGCGAAGCGGACGCGCACGTCCGTCCTGCAGTCGGCCGCCATGAGCGCCACTCTAGGAGGATTGGCGAAATCAGGCTCGACCTGACATCGTGCGGTCATCGACCGGGCCGCAGAAGAGCGATTTGCGGAGATCGCCGCCGCCCTCGAGCGTCTCGAGCGGCGGCTGGACCGGCTGGAGCAGCCCCACCCAGAGCCTGAGCTTCGACCGGTGGCGGCCCGGGCGCCTTCGCAGGCCGGCCCCGACGCTTCTCGACCGCCCGCGCCTGCGCCGGCAGAGAGCCCGTCCACACCCGCGAGCCGGTGGGATCGCGGCGTCGACTTCGAGGAGCTCCTCGGTGGGCGGCTGCTCGCCTGGGCCGGCGGCCTCGCAGTGTTCGTCGGCATCGTCTTCTTCGTCGCGATGGCCGTGCGCCGGGGCTGGATCGACGAGTCCACGCGAGTGCTGCTCGCCTTCCTCGGCTCAGGCGGGCTCGTCGGCCTCGGGCTCTACCTGTTCGCGCGCCAGGGGCAGACACAGGCGTCGCTCGCTGCAGTGGCTGCGGGCCTCGGCGGCCTGTACGCGTCAGACCTCGCGGCGACACGGCTGTACGACCTCATCTCGCCGGTCGTCGGACTTGCCTGCGCCGGAGTGATCGGCGCGCTCGGCACTGCGATCGCGATTCGCTGGGAGACCCGACTCGTCGGTGCTATCGGGATCCTCGGTGCGCTCGCGTCTCCGATCCTCGTCCAGGCCGAGACCTCCGGGACGACCCTCGTCTTCATGGCGATCGCGCTGGTCTCGGCCGTCGCCGTCCTGCCTGTGGCAGCAGTGGGACTGGCTTGCGGCCGGCGCCTTCGTGCTCAGCGCTCCTCAGCTGGTCGTCTGGCTGGAGAGCACCTACGACGATGGCCTTGCGCTGCCCCTGACCGTCCTCGTTCTCTTCTGGGCCGTCTACGTGGTCGCAGCGATCGGGTACGAGTTGCGCGTCCCGGTCGAGACGCTGAGGGCGTCGTCGGCGATGCTCCTGCTAGCGGACGCCCTCCTGCTGGCAGGCGCCGGCTGGCTGATGCTCAGCGACCGCGATCACGACCAGGGTGCCACTGCCTGGGTCGTCGGAGCCGCGCTCGTCCACGTGGTGCTGGGAGGCTTCGGCTTCCAGCAGAGGATGAGCCGGGAGATCGCCTCGCTCGTGATCGCCGTCGGAATCGGCCTGTCGGCGGTCGCGCTCGGCCTCGCGCTCGACGGCCCCGCGCTCGTGATCGGCTGGTCGGCGGAGGCGGCGATTCTCGCTTGGGTCGCGAAGACCACCGGCGAGCGACGAGCCGTCGTCGGCACTGTTGTCTTCCTCACGCTCGCAGGCGCTCACATTCTCGGCACCGAAGCAGAGCTCGGCTCCCTCTACGACGGCGTGGACGACCTCGGACGTGCCGCGGTCGCCCTGGTCGCCTTTGCAGCGGCTGCACTCGTCGCAGCGCGGTTCGTGCCCGGCCAGTCGGGTTGGAAGTCGCCGTGGGTGCGAGTGGAGCTGCGGTCGCTGTTGCAGATCGCCGGCGCCGTCGCGCTCGTCTACCTCGGCTCGATCGCGATCGTCGACCTGACGCGCGAGGCCGAGACGGCCGCGGAACCGGGGCAGACGCCCCAGGTGCTCCTCAGCGCCTACTGGGCGCTCCTCGGCTTCGGGTCGCTCCTCTTCGGCCTGATCAGGGACGACCGGCGCTTCCGCCTGGGGGGATTCGCGCTCCTCGCCCTGGCCATCGTCAAGGTGTTCCTGTTCGACCTCTCGACGCTCGAGTCGATCTATCGCGTGCTGTCGTTCATCGCTCTCGGGCTCCTTTTGCTCGCCGCCGCCTTCGCCTACCAGCGGATTCGCGCGCGGATCGTCGAGGAAGCCGCTTGAAGCTCGTCGCGTTCGTGCTCGCGGCGGCGCTCGCCGCACCCGCGACCGTGGGCGAGGAGGATCTCCGCTTCGAACGCACGCTCACGGCGACGGGTGCGGGGCTCGTCACGTTCGAGCCCGACGGGCCGCTCTACGCGCATTCCCAGAGGGACCTCGCCGATCTCCGCGTCTTCGATGCCGAGGATCGGCAGGTGCCCTGGCGGGCTCTTCCGGACCCGGCTCCGAGGAGCGTGAAGGACGTGGAGCTTCTCAACGCCGGACGGCAGGGCCGCGCCTTCGTCGCCCTGCTCGATCTGGGGCCCACGCGCGTCGTGCGAAACCGTGCGGAGCTCGTGATCTCGAACGAGCGTGACTTCTCCGGCCGCGTCACGGTCTTCGGAAGCGACGACCGAAGGACGTTCACGAGACTCTCCACGACGACCGTGTTCGACCTGCGCGGCGCGACTGCCGCAAAGAGCACCACGCTCGTCTTTCCCAGGACCGACCACAGATTTCTTCGGCTTCGCGGAGTCGGCGTCCCGCTGCCCGTCGGGGCTCGCGTCTACAACACTCCGCTGCGGGCGACGCTCCAACCCGTGCCCGCGGAGATGAAGATCGCGCAGCTCGAGCGAAAGACGCAGGTCGACCTCGATCTCGGTTTCGCCGGGCGCCCGGTGGATGTGCTCCGGTTCCGGACGGCGACGGAGCGCCTCGACCGAGGTGTGGTCATCTCGGGCTCAGATCGCACAGAGGGCTTTCTCGTGCTCGATCGCGGCCGGATCGTCCGGCTGGGAGGGGTCGCTCAGCTCGACGTTCCGGTCGGGGCGCGCGAGAGGCGGCTCAGGATCATCGTGGACAACGGTGATGACGCACCGCTGCGCGATCTCCGGGTCGAGGCTTTGGCGCGGCCCAGGCCGGTCGTCGTCGCGCAAGGGTTTCAGGCTCCGTTACGGGTGCTGTACGGCAATGCGGGAGCCCAGCCACCCGAGTACGACTTCGCCCAGCTTCCGGTGCGCGAGCTCAGGCCGCTCGTCGCCGGAGCACTTGGCGCGGAGCGGGAGAACCCGGCCTGGAGACCGCCCGAGGACACCCGTTCCTTCCTCGAGCGCAACCCGCGGATCCTCGAGGTCGCGCTGGCTCTCGTGGCCATCGGGCTCGGCATCGGGGGCTTTCTCGCTCTGCGCCGCCGAGTCTGATCATCGGCAAAAGGGATGGCTGAGCCAGGCGAGGCGCCTGGGGCGCCTGCTTGGAGGCTGGGCTAGGCTGCCGCGCGGCGGAGAGCGCGCTCTGCGAGTACCGTCCGGCACTCGGTGCAGACACGCTGCTCGACCTCGTACGGCACGCCCGCCCGCTGCCGGATCACGTGGGTCGTGATCTCCTGGTGGCGGTGGTTGCGTGTCCTACGGAGCATGTTCACTGTGGTCATCAATCGGCTAAACGCGCTTCGCGCTTAAATGGATTCGTCCAAATGACGATAGAGAGGTTCGTGTTCATCAAGCTACTCCCTGCGACGGCCACCCTCTGCGCTTTGTTGGGCGTCCTTACCACTTCCGTACAAGCTTCCCCAAACGGTCGGACGGCACCGGCGTGCACGGTCGGTGCGAAGAAGAGCCTGATCAGCTCGCAGGGGACGTTCGCCGTTGACGCACTAGGGCTCGTTCGCGTCCACCGCAAACCCGGCGGAGCAGCCTTCGTGCGCTTCGGCCCGCTGAACCTCAATGGGGTCCCGATGGTCTTTGCCGCGCTCGATGCCGTGCTGGGAGCCCGCTGCAAGGCTTCGTGGTACCGCGTGATGCTCCCGCTGAAGCCGAACGGCCAGGTCGGCTACGTGCGAGCCAGGGCCGTGCGGCTGCGCCGTGTGCAAACGCGCGTCGTCGTCGACCTCTCGACGCGCCGGCTGACGGTCTTCGACCGCGGCAAGCCCGTGCTGACCGCCAAGACGGCGATCGGCGCACGCGCGACGCCCACTCCGGTCGGCAGGTTCTACGTCAACCAGCGCTTCCTCTCCGATGCATCCGGACCGTACGGCTGGGCCGCAATCGGCATCTCGGCCTTCTCCGAGACGCTGCGCGGCTGGCCGCAGGGAGGCCCGGTCGCAATCCACGGGACCAACCGCCCTTCGTTGATCGGCCTTCCGGTCTCGAACGGCTGCATTCGCGTCAGCAACGACGTCGTCAAGAAGCTTTGGCGGCTCGCGCCGACGGGCACTCCAGTGCTCGTCCAGGTGTAACTCTTCGAGAGCCGGGTAAGGTCTAGGCGATGGCAAAACCCCGACAGCCGGACATCTTGAACAAGCTCGCCGACGCCGGTGAAGAGGCGTTTTCGCGCGTTGCGAGCTCGCAGACGGCGGCTCGTCTCCTCGAGTCGGTGACGGGGCTCCGCGAACGGACCGATGAGCTTCAGAAGCGCCTGCGCGGTCTCGACAACCTCGAGAAGCGCATTGCGAAGCTCGAGAAGACCGTCGCCGGCCTGACGAAGCCGAAGGCGACACGCTCGAGCGCAAGCGGACGAGCGGCGCGAAAGAGCCCGTCGAAGAGCTCCGCGAGCGGCACTGCCGCCCGCAAGAAGAGCTCCTCCTAGGGCACCCGCAGCCGAATCGCGGCGGGCACGATCTCGAATCGCGCCGGCGTGGTTCCGGGCTGCTCACCGTCCAGCTGAACCGGCAGGCGCTCATGGGACTCCACGTGGACGACGCGTCCACGCACGACCTCGGCCTTCGGATGGGGAAGGTGCGCGCCGCGGTAGATCTTCGGCAGTGCCCGGAGTACTTCCGGCTTCGTGATGTCGCGGATCAGGAGGACGTCGAAGAGCCCGTCGTCGGGCTCGGCGTCCGGCGTGACCATCATGCCCCCGGCCTGGTATCGGCCGATCGCGACGATCACGTCCTCCATCGGGCCGCTGCGCTTCTCTCCGTCGACGTCGACGTCGAGGTGAACGTTGCTCCAGCGGGAGAAGACCGCGCCGAGGGCGAGGAGGTAGGAGGCCTTCGCGCCCAACCGCTTGGTCGTGCGGTTCGCCTTTGCCGCAACTGCGCCGCTCATGCCGACGCTGCCCGCATTCGCGAACCACGCCGTCTCCTCGGCGCCGTTCACGCTGTAGGTGGCCCGACCGAGGTCGAATCGCCGCGCGTTGCCCTCGATCGCGATGCGCAGGGCCTCGTCGAGGCGGTTCGGGATTCCGTGCGTCCGGGCGAAATCCCAGCCGGTGCCGCGCGGGACGACCGCAAGCTCGACCTCGTCGCGCTGAGCGATCCCGTTGACGACCTCGTGCACCGTCCCGTCGCCGCCGAAGACCACGAGCAGCTCCGCGCCGTCGTCGGCCGCCTCTCGTGCGAGGTCGCCGAGCTGGCCCGGGCGCTCGGAGAAAATCGCTTCGCCCTGCACCCCGGCTGCGCGCGCGGCGCGAGCCAGCTCGGGCCAGCGCTTCCCGGTCTTGCCGTTGGCGGACGCCGGATTGACGAGGAGGACGGTCTTCAGCGCGTCAGTGCTTCTCGGACGTGATCGTGCGCAAAGCGAGCTCGGTCATCTGGTCGACGGCAGCCCGCATCTCCTCGTCCGTGATCCGGACGAACTCGCCTTCGACCACGACGTCGCTGACCGTCAGCAGGCAGCCCGCCGCCACCTTTCGGATCGCACCGATCGTGAAGAGCACGGCGGCCTCCATCTCGACCGCGAGCACGCCGCGATCGGACCAGCGCGCGTACTGCCCGTCGTCCGGGTTGTAGAAGAGGTCGCTGGAGACGATCGGGCCCACCCGGACGCTCTTGCCAAGCTCTTTCGCCGCATGGACGGCGGCGTGGACGAGGCCGAAGTCCGCGGTCGGCACATGGGGCTCGAAGTTGACGAGCTTGTCGGAGGTGTGATCCGACGGCACCGCCGTGACCGCGATGACGAGGTCGCCGAGCGTCATGTCCGGCTGTAGGCCACCGCAGGTCCCGACTCGGAGAAAGCGCTTGACGCCGAGCTGGATGAGCTCCTCCATCACGATCGCCGCAGTCGGGCACCCCATCCCCGTCGACTGCACCGAGACCGGCTTTCCCTCGAATGTGCCCGTGTAGCCGAGCATTCCCCGCTCGTGGTTCCGCTCGACCGGCTCGTCGAAGAACGTCTCGGCGATGTACTTGGCCCTGAGCGGGTCTCCCGGGAGGAGACAGGCGTCGGCGTACTCGCCCGGTTCGGCGCGGACGTGGATCGGCATGCCGGAGAGCCTATTCGGTGCGCGACGAGGGCAGCGGCGGGAGTGAACCGCCGGCCTGGTACCTGCGCCGGATCCGGCGGTCGCGCAGCGCTCGCCAGACGAGGAAGCCGACCAGGAGCGCGATTCCGCCGCCGATGATCGCGGCAGGGAGGAGGAAGTATGCGTAGCTGAGGCGGCTGCGCCCGCCAGTGGGCGCGGAACCGGCCGCGGCCGGCACGAGGTCGTAGGTCGAGATGACGGGGCCGCGGTTTCCCTGCGGCGGGAGCGGCGCGAAGGTCGCGATCGGGAAGATCCCGTCCACCATCCACCGGTTCTCGATCTTCCGGAGGTCGAGCGTCAGGGCGACGGGGCCGAGCCGAGCACGGTCCTTGCCCGGCATCACGAGGAGATCGACGTTCAGGTGATTCTTCTGCGAGAAGTTGATCGTCCAGCCGTGGAATCGCTCTCCGAGGGCCGGGTAGGGGTACACGGGTATGTCTCCCCGGGCCCAGTCGCGTCGGGAGGCCTGGCTCCGAAGGTTCGGTGAGGCAATCTCGTACACGGCACCCGGGTCCTGACGCTTGACGCCGGCGTTCATCAGCAAATCGATCGTCTTGTTGACGCGCCTGCGGTCGGCCGGCGTCAGGCGCACGGTCTTCTCGCCGGCGGCCACGTTGACGGCTTGCTGGTCGGTGAAGACCTCCGGCGGACTCGGCTTCGCTTCGGGCAGGAGCTTCACTCCGGCGACGATGACGGCCGCGATGGCGAGCGGCGCGATCACGGCCCAGGCGAAACGCCGGCGCTTCCGAGGGGAGCGAAGAATCGACCTCATCGGGACACCGCCGCTCGGTAGCGCTTCGTCTTCGTCCGGTTTCCACAGACGGACATCGCGCACCACCGGGACGAGGAGTTTCGCGAGCGGTCGTAGAAGATCCAGCCGCAGACGTCTCGCGGGCACGCCTTCAACCGGGACCACGTCCCGGCGGTGATCGCCGAGTAGACGATCGCAAGGATCCGGCCGAGCGCGCCATCGAGGGTGGATGCGTCCGTGTCGAGCCTGGCTGACGCATCGCGGCCGAAGCGCACTCCGAGTGAGACGCTCGAGCCGGCGTCGTCGAGCACCCCCAGGGCCTTCGGGTCGGGAGCAAGGCCGACATTCGCGTGGAGGAGGGAGCGCAGGGCTTCGCGCACCGCGAGCGCCCGGCGGAGGTCGGCTGCGGACAGCGCGGGCGAGCCTCTATCGAGGGCGCCGATCCGAACCAGCACGGCCTGGAGCTCCCCGGGTCCCGTCAGCTCCTCGACGTCGTTCTCGACGTCGACGGTGTTTACGAACGCCTGGATCATGCGCAAAGGCTCCGGTGCGGGCTCTCGGTCGCCGGGATCGGGCAGCATGCGCGCAGGGTAGCGAAGTCAAACACCACCGTAAAGGGTTTGATGGTTGCAGGCACGAGAGGACTCGTAGAGCCGAGCAGGGAGCAGGTGCTGGCGTTCTGCGCCGACGATCCGGTCGAGCGCGTGTACCTCGAGGAAGCCGCGCGACGAGGGCCGGGGCGGCTGGTCGCGGCACTCGAGGGAGCGGGCGTCAGGGCTCTGTGCCACGTCGGGGCGAACCTGGTTCCCTCCGGCCGAGGGTGCGAGGTGTTCTCCGACCTCGCCGCGGCCGCGCGGCCGAAGATGCTGATCGGGAACGAGGCGGCCGTCTCCGACCTCTGGGCCGCGGCCGAAGCTCGGATGCCGACGCCCCGCGACGACCGCCCCGGCCAGCCGGTCTTCTCGATCGCCGAACCGCCCGAGCCGGGAGGAACCGCGATCCGGGAGGCGACCAGGGCGGACCTCGACGTGCTGCTCCCCGCATGCGCGGCCACCCACGAGGGCGAGCTGGGGCTCGATCCGCTCGCAGGCGGCACCGAGTCATTCCGGCGCCGAACGCTGCAGCAGATCGACGACCGGCGCTCCTGGGTCTGGCTCGAGGAGGGGACGATCCTCTTCAAGGCCGAAGCCTCCGCATGGACTCCGCATGCCGTCCAGCTCCAGCAGGTCTGGGTCGACCCGGAGGCCCGGGGGCGCGGCAACGCCCAGCGGGCGCTGCGAGACCTCGTCCGGCTCCTGCTGGAGCGCGTCCCGTGCGTCTGCCTCTTCGTCCGCGCCGACAATCCGGCGGCGATCCGCCTCTACGAGGCGATCGGCATGCAGAGAGCCGGCACCTACAGATCGATCCTCTTCTGATGGAGCGGGCGATCTTCGTCAGGCACGGGGAGAGCGAGTACTCCGCCCGGCAGCTCGTCAACGGGGACCCCTCGGTCGCCGTGGGGCTGACCGAGGAGGGTCGCGAGCAGGCGACGTTGCTCGGCAATCGTCTCGAGGGCGAGCCGATCGACCTCTGCGTCGTGACCGAGTTCGGGCGGACGCGTGAGACCGCGGATCTCGCCCTGGGCGAGCGTGAGGTTCCCCGAGTCGTTCTGAAGGAGCTGAACGACCCGTTCTACGGAGACTTCGAGGGCAAGGCGCTCGCCGAGTACCGCAAGTGGGCCGGGACGCACGGGCCCCTCGACATTCCGCCCGGCGAGGGCGAGGCGCGTGCCGCGATCGCCAGGCGATACGCACAGGGTTTCCGCTTCCTGCTCGGCCGGCCGGACGAGACGATCCTCGTGGTCTGCCACTCGCTCCCGATCGCATTCGCGCTCGCCGCGGCCGACGGCCGCCGTCCCTCCGCCAAGATGCCGCTGATCACCCCCGCCGAGCCGCACGTCCTCTACAGGGAAAGCTTGGGCGAGGCTGCCGAGCGGATCGAGGCGTGGGTCGAGAACCCCGTGTACCCGTGAGACGACTCTTGATCGCAGCTGCCCTGGCCTGGGTGGGGCGCTGGACGGCGCACATGGTCGCGGCATACCTCGAGCACCGTCGTCCACAATGACGCCTGTGGCTCCCCAGGCTTTCCGCGCTGCCGTCGAGACTCAGATCCGACGGCACGACCTGATCCCGGCAGGTGGAGCAGTGACCTGCCTCGTCTCCGGCGGAGCGGACTCGACGAGCCTCTGGCATGCGCTCCGTGAGCTCGGGTACGCCGTCTCCGCCCTCCACGTCAATCACCACTTGCGAGGAGGGGAGTCGGATGAGGACGCTCGTTTCTGCGCGGAGCTGCTCGGTGCCGACGTCGTCGACTCACCCGGCGGTCGTACCGAGGCCGAGCTTCGCGACCTGCGGTACTCGTTCGCGGCCGACCGCCTCCGCGCCACGGGCCACACGGCCTCCGACCAGGTCGAGACCGTCCTCCTCCGGATCGTCGCCAGCGGGAAACCAGGAGGGATCAAGGCGCGGCGCGAGGACGGGGTCGTGCGACCCCTCTTGACCCTGTGGCGCGAGGACACCGAGGCCTACTGCCGGGCTGTCGGCCTGCCGTTCAGACTCGACTCGTCGAACCCGGGCACGAAGCGCGGCCTCATCCGCGACGAGATCGTGCCCCTCCTCCGGCAGCTCGACGAGCGAGCCGAGCAGAGCCTCCTGGCGCTGGCAGAAGGTCGCCCGAGCCGACTCGATGAACTGCTCGTGAGCAGCGAAGGCTCAGCGCGGGCCGACCTGGGCGGTGGCCTGCACGCCGTCCGGGAGTACGACCGCGTCTGGCTCGAGCGGGGCCCGGTCGAGCTCGACGGCGAGGTGCGCTGGGGCGCCTGGAAGATCCAGTCCGAGCTCCCGGGGCTCCGGGTGCGGGGATGGCGGGCGGGGGATCGGCTCGCAGGCCGGCGCAAGAAGCTTCAGGATGTGTTCGTGGACGCGAAGGTGCCGCGCTCCGAGCGGGAGGCCTGGCCTCTCGTCGTGCGCGGCGACGAAGTGGTGGCGGTCCCCGGGATCGTCGAGGCGGAAGGAGTGGTCGCTGAGCACGTTCAAGACTGAGGTCGAGCAGGGCGTCGCGGAGATCCTGCTCGAGGAGGACGTGATCCGCGACCGGATCGCCGAGCTCGGCGCCGAGATCTCGGCCGACTACGCAGGGAAGGATCTGCTGCTCGTCGGCGTCCTCAAGGGAGCCGTCTTCTTCATGGCCGACCTCATGCGCCACATCACCGTCCCGTGCGAAGTCGATTTCATGGCGATCTCGAGCTACGGGGCCTCGACGGACTCCTCCGGTGTCGTCCGGATCCTGAAGGACCTCGACGAGACGATCGAGGGGCGGAACGTCCTCGTCGTCGAGGACATCATCGACTCGGGGCTCACGCTCTCCTACCTGAAGCGGACCCTCGGGGCGCGCCACCCGGCGTCGCTGGAGGTCTGCGCGCTTCTCACGAAGCCCGAACGCCGGGAGGTGGAGGTGCCCGTCCGCTACATCGGATTCGAGATCCCGAATCGCTTCGTGGTGGGGTTCGGCCTGGACTACGCCGAGCGGTACCGGAACCTCCGCTACGTCGGCGTCCTGGCCGACGAGACGGCCGGCGAGACCGGCTGATCCAACCGGGGACAGCCCACCCCTTTGGGGCTGGTTCGACCCGTAAGGACACTGCTACCCTGGCGATATAGCGCCTATGAACCGGTTTTTCCGCTCCGCTCTCTTTCCACTGATCGTCATCGTCCTGCTCGTCTACCTGGCGAGCCAGACGCTCATGGGCAACGAGAAGCAGGAGAAGGTCACCTACTCGCAGCTGAAGACCCAGGTCGAGAACAACCCCGCGCAGTTCGAGGCGATCGTCGCCAACCCGAGCAAGCAACAGCTCTCGGTCGAGTACAAGGGCACCGGCGGCGAGAAGGGGCGGAAGACCAAGGTCGCCTACCCGAGCCCCGAGTCGCTCGTTCCATTCGAGCGGCTGATGGCGGAGAAGAACATCAATTTCGACTCGAAGGCGGTCGGCGGCTCCCCGTGGTGGTCGCTCCTCACCGGGCTCCTCCCCTTCGTGATCCTGATCGCCTTCTGGATCTTCCTCATGAACCAGGTACAGGGCGGCGGCTCGAAGGTGATGAGCTTCGGCAAGAGCCGCGCCAAGCGGATGACGCCGGACTCGCCCAAGATCGGGTTCAAGGACGTGGCCGGCGTGGACGAGGCCGTGGAGGAGCTCCACGAGATCAAGGAGTTCCTCGAGAACCCGAAGAAGTTCCAGGCGCTCGGGGCCCGGATCCCGAAGGGCGTCCTGCTCTACGGGCCACCCGGTACCGGTAAGACGCTGCTCGCACGCGCCGTCGCAGGCGAGGCGGGAGTCCCGTTCTTCTCGATCTCCGGCTCCGACTTCGTCGAGATGTTCGTCGGCGTCGGCGCCTCGCGCGTCCGCGATCTCTTCGAGCAGGCGAAGCAGGCCTCTCCGTGCATCATCTTCATGGACGAGATCGATGCCGTCGGCCGCCATCGCGGTGCCGGCCTCGGCGGCGGGCACGACGAGCGCGAGCAGACGCTGAACCAGCTACTCGTCGAGATGGACGGGTTCGAGCTGAAGGACAACATCATCCTGATCGCGGCCACGAACCGGCCGGACATCCTCGACCCGGCGCTTCTGCGCCCAGGCCGCTTCGATCGCCAGATCGTCGTCGACCGCCCCGACCGGAACGGACGCAAGAAGATCCTCGAGGTGCACGCGAAGGGCAAGCCGATCGACCCGATCGTCGAGCTGGACACCCTCGCCGCAGGGACTCCGGGCTTCACGGGGGCCGACCTCTCGAACCTCATCAACGAGGCAGCGCTGCTCGCGGCGCGCCGGGGACGCAAGACGATCGGCCAGGAGGAGCTCGAGGAGGGCGTCATGCGCGTCATCGCCGGCCCCGAGAAGAAGACCCGGCTCCTGTCGGAGGAAGAGCGGAAGGTCACCGCCTACCACGAGATGGGACATGCCCTCGTCGGCCACCACCTCGACCAGGACACCGACGTCCACAAGATCTCGGTCATCAGCCGCGGCCAGGCGCTCGGCTACACGATCTCGCTGCCGCGCGAAGACCGCTACCTGACCCGGAAGTCGACGCTCATGGATCAGCTGGCCGCCACGCTCGGCGGCCGTGCGGCCGAAGAGGTCGTCTTCAACGAGGTCACGACCGGCGCCGCCAACGACCTCGAGAAGGTCACCCACACGGCGAAGCAGATGATCATGCGCTTCGGGATGAGCGAGAAGCTCGGCCCGCGAGTCCTCGGCCGGAACCACGACATGCCGTTCCTCGGTCGCGAGATGAGCGCCGAGTCCGACTACTCGGAGGAGATCGCCCGCGAGATCGACGAAGAGATCCGACGGGTGATCGAGGAGGCGCATGAACGCGCACTCGCCGTCCTTCGGGAGCACATCGACGAGCTGCACAGGCTCTCCGCGATCCTGATCGAGCGCGAGACGATCGACAAGGATCAGTTCCTGCGCCTGCTCGAAGGAGCAACGGAGGACGAGGTCTTCCCCGAGGAAGCGCCGGCCCAGGCAGAGGAGCAGCCAAGCCGCGAGCGCAAGCCGGCGCCGAAGCCGAAGCCGTTCCCGGTGCCCGGCGCGATGATGCAGCCGCCTCCTCCCGACCCGGCCAAGGGCTGATCTCTCCCCATCCCCGGACGTCGCTTTGCGCGTTCGGGTTTTTCCGGGAGGCGTCGGAGGTAAAGAGCCCGACATGAGGTTCCGCCGAGGTGCCCGTCTCGATCCCGGTCAGGTGACCGACGTTCGCGGCCGCCGCATGGGGCGCGGTGGCATGGCGCTTGGCGGCGGTGGCCTGGGCGGGATCGGGCTCGTGATCTTCCTCCTGATCACGGTGTTCTCGGGGGCGGCGGCCTCGGACAGCTCGCGCCGCTCGAGGACCAGCAGGTCGGGCAAGGCGACACGCCGGGCCAGGTCTCGCAGGAATGCCTGACGGGCGAGGACGCCAACGAGCGCCAGGACTGCCGGATCGTCGCGGTCGTCAACTCCGTCCAGCGCTTCTGGGACGGCGTCTTCCAGAGGAGCAACCGCAAGTACCCCTACGCGGACACCGTGTTCTTCACGGACCAGGTGCAGACGCAATGCGGCGGCGCGACGTCCCAGGTCGGCCCGTTCTACTGCCCGCGCGACCAGTTGATCTACATCGACCTCGGTTTCTTCGACGAGCTTCAGTCGCGTCTCGGCGCGGGTGGCGCGCCGTTCGCACAGGCGTACGTCATCGCGCACGAGTACGGGCATCACGTCCAGAACCAGCTCGGCGTCCTCGAGCGGATCGGCAACGACCGCCAGGGCCCGGAGAGCAGAGCCGTTCGCGCAGAGCTGCAGGCGGACTGCTACGCCGGCGCCTGGGCGGCCAACGCCGTGGATACGGAGCTGATCGAGGAGCTGACGCAGGAGGACATCAACGCAGGGCTCGACGCGGCCGCTGCGATCGGGGACGACCGCATCCAGGAGCAGACGCAGGGCCAGGTCAACCCCGAGAGCTGGACGCACGGCTCGTCCGAGCAGCGGCGGCGTTGGTTCTCGCGCGGGTACGAACAGAAGCGCCCCGCGGCGTGCGACACCTTCACCGGCTCGATCTAACCAGGGCTCCCGCGCATAGGCTCGCAGGGTGCGCGCCCCCGCCGCAGACCGATTTCCAGGCCCGTCGGTGATGGGAGTCGTGAACGTGACGCCGGACTCGTTCTCGGACGGCGGCATCAACTTCCCTCCGGGTCGATGCGATCGCGAGCGCTCGGCGGATGGCCGTGGAAGGCGCCGCGATCGTCGATGTCGGAGGCGAATCGACCCGGCCCGGCGCACACCTCGTCCGGTGTGACGAGGAGCTGCGCCGCGTGCTTCCGGTTCTCGAGGCCGTCGCGGGCGAGTTGCCGGTGTCGATCGACACGGCGAAGGCCGAGGTCGCCCGGCGCGCGCTCGAGCTCGGCGCCGAGATGGTCAACGACGTGACGGCGTTGCGTGGCGATCCCGAGCTCGCGGACGTCGTCGCGCGCATTCGGACGCCTACCTCTGCCTGATGCACATGCAGGGCGAGCCGCGGACGATGCAGGCCAAGCCCGCGTTACGACGACGTCGTCTCGGAGGTGGCCGCCTTCCTCGAGGAGCGGCTGCGGTTCGCAGTCGACGCCGGCATCCGCGAAGATCGGGTCTGCCTCGACCCGGGAATCGGGTTCGGGAAGACCGTGGAGCAGAACTTCGAGCTCATCCGCCGACTGGACGAGATCGCCTCGATCGGGCGTCCCGTCGTCGTGGGGTTCTCTCGCAAGAGCTCGCTCGGGAGGGTTCTCGGCGATCCGGAGGCAAAGACCGGCCCGCTCTCGGCGAGCCTGGCTGCGGCCGTCGCCGCCTACGACCGGGGCGCGACGATCCTCCGCGTCCACGACGTCAAGGAGCACGTGGAGGCGCTCACCGTGGCACGGGCGGTCGCCGGGTGATCGTCGAGCTCGTCGGGCTGGAGGTCTTCGGCCGGCACGGCGTCGACGACGACGAACGGCAGACCGGCCGCACCTTCCTCTACGACATCGCCCTCGAGATCGACGAGCCGCGCCTGGACGAGCTCGGTGCGACCGTGGACTACCGCGAGGTTGCCGCGTGCGTGAAGGAGATCTCCGACGGCAGCGAGCACCGTCTCATCGAGTGGCTTGCCATCGCCGTGGCGAATGCCCTCGCTGCGCGGTTCCTGGAGGCGAAGAGCGTTCGGGTGCGAGTCCGGAAGCCGGGCATCGCGCCGGCGGGGCTGGCCGTCGAGTACTCGGCGGCTACCGCAGTGCGCGAGAGCTGATCGTCAACGAGTACTGCGCGGAGCGCACGCCGCGGGCCGGGAACACGTCCAGATACGCCCAGTAGCCTCGCCGCGCCTCGTTCTCGATCTGCACTGTCTCGGGCCTGCCCCCGGGCCGCTCGCTGGCCGCGATCAGGTCTCGTCTGCGGGCGGCGCCTCGCTCGGACACGCTGCGGGTCCCCGCCTTCCAGACGGCGACGGAAAGGTCGGCTGTCGGAACGACTCGCGCGGTGACCGTGCGCTTGCCGGGAACCCAGAAGCGATAGACGTCGTCCGGGTCCTCCGTCCGGTGCAGGCGGGCCCGGAACGACGCACGCTGGCGGGCGGGAGCCGTGACCGGCCGGGCGGCAGTCCGGAAGATGCCGTGAGCCTTGATGTGGTCGACGTCGTCGTTCGGCTCGAGCGGGTCGATGGTCGGCAGCGGCCGGGACAGGGCTCTCGGGATGTCGAGAAGGCCCCAGCCGGTGCGATTGTCGACGCCCTTGGGCGCAATGTCCCGCGCCGAGTAGCGCATGAGGTCGAACAGCTGGGTCTTCTCGATCCCGGGGCGGGCAGTCCACACCCATGCTGTGGCCGCGGCGACCATCGGGGACGAGAAACTCGTCCCGTTCACCGTTCCAGATGTCGTGGGCTCGGTCGGGTGCTGCCAGGGGATCTGCTCGCCCGGCGCGGCGATGTCGACGGCGGCGCTCGTGCTCGAGAACGCGGAAGGCTGGTCGTTCATGTCCGTCGCACCGACGGTCAGTACGTGGGCAAACGCCGCGGGATAGATCGGCGGGTCCTCGCGCTGGCGCTCGTTTCCGGCGGCGGCCACGATGATCGATCCTCGCCCGAAGGCGCTGATCGTCGCCTCGTACATGGCGCGTGAGGGCTCGTCTCCGCCGAGGCTCAGGTTGATGACGCCGGCTCCCGCGGCGACCGCGCGGCTGATGCCCTGCACGATGAGCGACTCGGAGAGAAACCAGAGGTCGAACGCGCGCAAGACGGCCTGCGGATACACACCCACGGTTCCCTGTCCGTCGGTGGGCGCCGCGGCGGTGGAGGCAACGATCGTCCCGTGGTACTGGTCGCTCGAGGTGTCGACCTGCTGCTCGTTCAGCACGAACGTGTTCGGCCTCGCGCGGAACTCCATGTGGTTCGTGTCCAGGCCCGAGTCGATGATCGTGAGCGGGACGCCAGGGCCGGGCGGCTCGACCTTGTCGGCGCCGATCCGGTAGAGGTGCCACGCCCCTGGCAGGAGCGGGTCGCCGCCCTCCAGATGCCCCTGGCGTGCGACGAGCCGGTCCGGCTCGGCGTAGCGAAGGGCCCCGAGGGCGCGCAGCTTGGGAATCAGGCGTTGCGCCGTCGAGCTGGGAAGGCGCCAGATATGGAGCTCCGGAGCGACGATCGTCCCGCCGTTCCGCGCCAGGAGCCGTTCTGCAACCGGATGCGGCTCCAGCCCGAGCATGGTGTGGCCGAACGCCGAGAGCGCGGCGACGTCACGGTCGGACGGGACCACGGCGAGAGGAGCGCCCTGCGCCGGCGGCGCAGCCACGAAGAGCAACGCCAGGCAGACCCCGAACAGGCGCATTACACGCAACGATAGCGACGACTTGTTACGTGTCTACATAGGCCTGGGTGCGAATCTCGGTGACCGGGAGGGGACGATCCGGGCGGCGCTCGCCCGCCTGGCCGAGGATCCCCGGGTCGAGGTCGTGCGCGTCTCGTCGCTTCGCGAGACGGACCCGGTCGGCTTCGAAGACCAGCCTCGCTTCCTCAACGGTGTCGCGGCGCTCGAAACGACGCTTGGCGCCCGCGAGCTCCTCGAGCTGATGCTGGGCGTCGAGCGCGACCTCGGGCGCACCCGCCATGGGCCGCGCTTCGGCCCGCGGACGATCGATCTCGACATCCTCCTCTACGGGGACGCCGTCGTGGACGAGCCGAGCCTCCGCATCCCGCATCCCCGGATGACCGAGCGGCTGTTCGTGCTCGAGCCACTTCACGAGCTCGATCCCGACCTCGTCATCCCTGGACGCGGCCCGCTGCGGGATTTCCTGCCAGGGCTAGACTAAGCCGGATGTCCCACCTCGACGAACTGGACGAGTTCGAGGCGGAGCTCGAGCTGCAGCTGAAGAAGGAGTACACGGCTGTGTTCGGCCTCTTCCGCTACTGCGTCCTCACCCAGGACGCCACCTATCTCTGCAACACGCTCGACCTGCGCTACGTCCCGCAGCCGAGCTACCCGTTCTTCCATCTGCGCATGGAGGACGTATGGGTGTGGGACAAGAACCGCCCGACGCGGATGATTCCTCGCGCCGAGGTGTACACCTCGAGCGACGTCACCGTCGAGGAGCTGCGCGGCGAGGGCGAGGAGCCCAAGCTGACGGCCGAATCACTCGCCGAGCGACTCGGCGAGCCCCTCCGCGACGACGAAAACTGACGCCACCGGGCGGCAACACTCCGAGCCGGGCCGAGCCCGCCTCTGCCTGCTGCCTCGCGGCGGTCGCGGCACGCTGCCTTCCGGGGCCGTGTTAGAAACACTGTCCCCTCCGGCATCGCACCCCGACCGCCACGCCGGAGGCGTCAGTTCCTAGCCATGCTTCTCGCAGTCGACGCCGGGAACACGCAGACCGCTTTCGGGCTGTTCGAAAACGGCGTGCTCGGTGACCACTGGCGCGTCGCGACCGAACCCGATCGCACCGGCGACGAGCTCGGCGTCCTGCTCACGGGCCTGCTCGACCTCGACACGGTCGACGGGATCTGCCTCTCCTCGTCGGTTCCGTCGCTCGTTCGCTCCTACGAGGACTTCGCCGAACGGTGGGCGGGCGCTCGGATCGTCGTCATCGGGCCCGGCGCGCGAACCGGGATCCCGATCCGGTACGACGATCCGCGAGAGGTCGGACCCGATCGAATCGCGAACGCGGTCGCGTCGCTGGAGCGGTACGGCGCGCCGTCGATCGTCGTCGACTTCGGGACGTCGACGAACTTCGACGTCGTCTCCTCCGAGGGCGAGTACGTCGGCGGGGTCCTTGCGCCGGGGATCGAGATCTCGATGGACGCGCTCTTCGCCCGGGCCGCACGGTTGTTCCGCATCGACTTCTCGGCCCCGCCGACGGTGATCGGGAAGACCACCGCCTCGGGGCTGCAGTCAGGGCTCGTCTACGGGTTCACGGGCCAGGTGGACGAGATCGTCACCCGCATTCGCGCGCGAGCTCGGCGCCGAGGCGCCGGCGATCGCCACCGGCGGCCTGGCGGAGCTGATCGCGCCGCACGCCAGGACGATCGAGCGCGTGGATCCATTCCTCACCCTCGAGGGCCTGCGGATCCTCTGGGACAGAAACACGGAGTAGGGGCGGGTCGGCCCCGCCGCCTACTCGTCGAGTGACCTAGACCCGGGTTTCGTCGACCCGCGTCTCGTCGACTTCCGCTCGTCGGTGCGAATCGTCTCGGTGCGCGCGTTCGCGATCGTCGTGTCTGCCCGGCGGTGATAGCGCTCGCCCCAGAGCCCGCCGATCACACCACCGACGAACATCGCGGCGATCGCCGCGATTCCGCTGATGATTGCCGCCATCGTCAGCGCGTCGGCGTCGAACCACTGCGGGAGCTGAACGTTCTCGAACACGTCGTACTCCGCGCCTGCCCAGGCTCCGAGCGCGGCCAGGATCGCGGCGAAGATCAGCGTCCAGACCCCGGTCGCGAAGCCGTTGCGGGCGCCGTCGTAACGGGCGATCCTGCCGGCCGCCCAGCCGCCGATCAGGTAGGCGACGAAGAGAATCGCCACCCCGCCGATCAGGCTTCCGATCGACAGGTCTTCCGCGTTCTCCTCGAGACCGGTCTGATATCCGACGACCCCGATTGCCGCCCCGACGAGCCCGGAGAGGATCAGGATCGTCGAAAGGGCAGTCAGCATGCCCACGAGACTCGCGGGGATGTCGATCCCACCGAACCGTTCACGTGCCGCATGGATGCCGGCGTATGGGTCGGCGCCGGTGGAGCGCTCCGTCCGTACGTCGACCGAGCGGGCGTCGTCGACCTTCTCGTCGACGCGCTGCTCGTCCCTTGTTTCCGTCGTGCTTGCCATCACGTGACCTCCTCGTTGTGGTGGAGGGACGTGTTGGTTGTGCCCGTTATCCCCCTCCGTAAATCGAGATCGGGAGATCGAGTTCCACTTCGTCCAGCTGCGGATGTTCCTGTTCCAGCCTCGCAAGCGTGAATTTGGCTCCAGGAGCGGCCTCCAACAGCGTGGTCTCGACTTGTTCCAGCGTGTCCAGCTCGATCAGCTCCTGCTTGAAGGCACGTGGAAAACGTCCCCGGCCCAGGTACCAGCCGTAGAACTTCTTCAGGAAGCTCGAGGCCCGGCGCTCTCCCAGCTCACGGCTGGTCTCGCGCATGAAGAGCACGAGCTCCGCAACGACTTCCTCTCGCGTCGGCTCGCCGCCCTCGCCGAGGATCTCGCGGATCGCCCACGGGTTCCCCTGCGCGGCGCGGCCGACCATGACCGCTGCCGCTCCGGTCGTCGCGAGGACGGCCTGCGCGCGCGCCCGGGAAGTCACGTCTCCGGACGCGATCACGGGAACATCGACCAGCTCGACGAGCTCTGCGGTCAACGAGTGATCGGCCTGGCCCGTGTACATCTGCTTCGCCGATCGAGGATGGAGCGTGAGCGTCGCGGCTCCGGCGTCGACCAGACGCGGCCCAACTTCCAGACAGGTGCGGGAGCCGTTCTCGAGGCCGCGCCGCATCTTCACCGACACCGGAACCGACACCGCACTCGGCGACAGCGCGCACGATGGCCGCGGCGCGATCGGGGTCGGCCAGGCAGGTGGCCCCGGCTCCGGTCTTCGTCACCTTCCTCACCGGGCAGCCGAAGTTGATGTCCACGAGGTCGGCGCCGGCCGCCTCCACCATTCGCGCCGCCTCGGCCATCGCCGAAGGGTCGGCGCCGAAGATCTGGACGGCCAGCGGGTGCTCGTCGGAGGCGATCCGCAGATACCCGAGAGTCCGCTCGTTTCGGTGCTCCAGGCCGGCGCAGCTGACCATCTCGGAGCAGACCAGGCCGGCCCCGTACCGGCGGCCCTGGCGGCGAAAGGCCTGCACGCTGACGCCCGCCATCGGCGCGAGGACGACCCGAGTCGGGATCTCGACCGGGCCGATCTGCCATGTTGAGCGGAGATTTACCTGCATAGAGCGGGAAAAATGTAGCTCACGGGGTTTGACGGCGTCCTGAGGCGCCGCTACCATGCCCCGCTTCGAGCGACGGCCCAGGGCCGCGCTTTTTTTGGGTCAAGAGGAGGCCATCAGAGTGAAAGAAGTGATCCTCACACCCGAGGGTTACCAGAAGCTGAAGGACGAGATCGAGATTCTCTCGACCGACAGGCGACGCGAAGTCGCGGACCGCATCCGCATCGCACGCGAGTTCGGGGACATCAGCGAGAACGCGGAGTACGACCACGCGAAGAACGAGCAGGCGATGCTCGAGCACCGGATCATGCAGCTCGAGGAGCGTCTCCTCGCCGCGCGCGTGATCGACAAGAAGGAGATCTCGCAAGGACGTCGTCAGCATCGGCTCCAAGGTGCGCCTGCGCGACGTTGCCGCCAAGGAGACCGTCGAGTACCACATCGTCGGCTCCGCCGAGGCGAACCCGCTGGAGCAGAAGCTCTCCAACGAGTCCCCGGTCGGCCGGGCGATCATCGGCAAGAAGAAGGGCGAGACCGTCGAGGTCACTACGCCTCGCGGCAAGGCCCTGAAGTACAAGATCCTCGAAATCAAGGCCGCGTAGACGCTGCGGCTTTCGGCGGCGCGGCTCTGTGGTCGGGGCAAGTCGCCGACCTTGCTTGCGACGACCGCGCGAAGGACGCCGCTCTTCGCGGAGGCCGTGCGGCGCCTTTGGCTCGAATGGGCCTCTCGCGGCTCGGCGAAGGCCGGACGCGTCCGGCGGTCAGTGCATTCGACGGCTGCGAGCGGCGTTTCTGCTACGCCGGTGGGGCTCGGCATTCGTCGTCGGAGGCGTGCAGTCGCGCTCTTCTTCGGCGACGCGGCGACGCGGCTGGTGCCGATCGTCGGTCTCGGCGGGCTGCTGACGCTCGCGTTCGTCGTCCTTACGAGTGGTCGCAGGCGCGTCCAGCTGACAGCCTCAGCTGTGACGACTGCTACGTGGCCTTCCGGGCCGGTACTGGCGGCTGGGACCTGGTCGTGTTCTTCGGTCTCCCGAACTGGTTCGCCTGGTCGATCGGCGTGGCTCTGGGCGCCGGTCTTCGCGCGACGGCCGCGATGCGCGTCAGGAGCTCCGCGGGCAGCGGGGCGCGGCGTAGCACTGTCCCGCTCCGAGCTGAGCCGACCCCGGCACTAGACTCGGCCGCCATGAGCGGGCTGCCGAAGCGCTTCCCCGATCGCGTCGAGATCGCGTCCGTTCGCGCCGAGGCGGAGCCGCTCGAGGCCGGTCAGGAAGCGGACGAAACCCGGCGGGTCGCCGGCCGGGTGATGGCCCGGCGGGACATGGGGAAGCTTGTCTTCCTCGACCTCGTCGACCGGTCGGGCCGGCTCCAGCTCCTTTGCGCCGTCGAGCGCACGGGGCCGATCGACCTCGATCTCGGCGACATCGTCGGCGCCGAGGGCCGTCCTTCGAAGACGCGCCGCGGGGAGCCGTCACTCACCGTCGAGGAGCTCCACCTGCTCGCCAAGATCAAGCGGCCCCTGCCGGACACCCACCACGGGCTCAAGGACGTGGAGGCGAGATACCGCCAGCGCTACCTCGACCTCGTGATGAGCGAGGAGACGCGACGCGATTTCGCGATCCGCAGCCGCGCGGTCACCGCGATCAGGGGCTGGCTCGACGACCGCGGCTTCCTCGAGGTCGAGACGCCGATCCTCCAACCGCGCTACGGCGGCGCGTTCGCCGACCCGTTCGTGACCCACTCGAACGAGCTGGACGCCGACGTGTACCTCCGCATCGCGACCGAGCTCTACCTCAAGCGCCTGATCGTCGGCGGCCTCGACAAGGTCTACGAGCTCGCGAAAGACTTCCGCAACGAGAGCGTCTCGTACAAGAACTCCCCCGAGTTCACGATGCTCGAGTGGTACGAGGCCTATGCCGACTACCGCGACACGATGGAGCGGATCGAGCAGCTCGTACCCGCCGTGGCCGGCGAGGTGCTCGGAACCACGCGCGTCACCTTCCGTGGACACGACGTCGACCTCGCCGGCCCGTGGCAGCGGGTCAGGCTCCTCGATGCGCTCGAGTCCGAAGGGCTCTGGACGCGCGACGAGGAGGAGCTGCGCGCCCGCCTGGACGAGCGCAAGATCGATACCGCCGCCGACAAGGACTGGGCGCAGCTCCTCGACCATGCGCTCAGCTCGTCGATCGAGCCGAAGCTGATCCAGCCGACGATCCTCCACGACTATCCCGTCGAGCTCTCCCCGTTCGCCCGCGCGACGGATGACGACCCGACGATCGTGGAGCGGTTCGAGTATTTCGTCGGCGGGATGGAGTTGGGGAACGCGTTCAGCGAGCTCAACGACTCCGACGAGCAGGCTGCGCGATTCGAAGCGCAATCGTCGCTCGTCGAAGGCGAGCCGGGCGACCCGGACTACGTCGAGGCGCTCTCGTACGGGATGCCGCCGACGGGCGGGCTAGGCCTCGGAATCGACCGGCTTGCGATGGTGCTGGCCGGGAAGGACACGATCCGCGACGTCATCCTCTTCCCGGCGCTCAGGCGGCGCTCCTAGCATCGCGGCGGCCAGAGCGGAGGCGAGGACGATCAAGCCCGCGAGCTCGGCGCTCTCCTCCAGCCCCGCCCGAAGCGCATGGGGCAGCTCGACGCCGCGATCCTCGAGCCGCTTCGTGAGGATTCCGAAGGCCTCGAGGAGATAGCCGACGGCAAGGAGGGCGGCGCCCGCCAGGATCCCGCTCCGCGCCCGGCCCCCGAGCTCCTCGGCAAGCGACCATAGGAGCGCCGCGGCCGCCCCGAGGAGGGGGAGGTACAGGACGACCCAGAGCCTGGGGCCGACGTAGTCGGGAAAGGACAGCGCCTCGCTCACGTCGTCGCCGAGGTTCTCGTGGATCTCGACGTAGTCGTCGAGCGCGAAGAAGACGAGCAGCGCGCCGAGTGCCCACGCGCGCCGCGGTCGCCTCGCGGATTGGGCGTAGATCAGCGTTGAGAGCCCGGCGGCGAGCGTTGCCATGGAGGCTGCCCACGACCAGACGTTCTGCTCGGCGCTCGCCTGAAGCTCCCCGATCCGGTCGTCGAGCGCAACGTGGTTGACGACATGCGCCAGCAGGAAGATGGTTCCCGTGATCCCCGCAAGCGCCCAGCCCAGGGAGAGCACTCGATCGGCGGCCCTCGCCCCCGTGCTCAACGACGGACGGCTCGACATGGTGAGAATGCGCCCGTGAAGGTCGAGGCGGAAGGGAGGACGAAGGCGGGATCCCCTCCCGAGGCGGCGCCGCAGAAGGTCGGCCGGCGCGCAGACAGGCTCGTCGAGGTGGGGGTCACCATCGCAGTCGCAACCGTAACGGCGCAATCGGCGGCGCATCTGCTCGGAGTGCATGTGTACGACGACCGCTTCTTCCACATGAATGCGGACGACGAGCACGGCCTCCCGGCCTGGCTCGGAGCGTCCGCAACCTTCGCGGCGGCGTTCGGAGTGCTCATGCTCGCGCTGCTCCGGGCGACGATCGACCGGAAGCTCATCGCGCTCGCATGTCTGCTCGCGTTCTTCTCCCTCGACGACGCCGTCGCCATCCACGAGCGGATCGGCGAGAAGGTCGCCGGAGCCTTCGGCTACGGCGATATCGCCGAGCGCCTGGCCTGGCCCGCCGTGTTCCTTCCGCTCTTCCTCGCGGGCCTCGTGCTCCTCGTCTACGTCGGACGGCAGTTGCCGGTCCGGCTCGAGCGGCTTCTCCATTGGGGTGTCGGGTTGCTCGCCCTTGCCCTGGCGGCCGAAGCCGTCTCGTCCGTTCTCTACGCGTTCCTCGACGTCGAGCGTGGGAGCTGGCCCGACTCGCTCGAGGTCATCGTCGAGGAGGGAGCCGAGCTGGGGGCCTGGATGCTGATTGCGACCGCGCTCCTGGCCGGCGTCGTCGGGATCCTGGATGAGGATCGGGCCGACGGACGGCGAAAGCTCCCGGCGTGAAGGCAGTGATCCTCGCCGGAGGCTTCGGGACTCGCATCAGCGAAGAGAGCGCGGTGCGCCCGAAGCCGATGGTCGAGATCGGCGGCAGGCCGATCCTGTGGCACATCCTCAAGATCTACTCCGCCCACGGGATCAACGACTTCGTGATCGCCGCGGGCTACAAGGGCTACATGATCAAGGAGTACTTCGCGAACTACTTCCTGCACGGCTCGGACGTGACGATCGATCTCGAGCGGAACGAGGTGACGACCCACGTGTCGAGCGCGGAGCCCTGGCGCATCACGATCGTCGACACCGGCGAGGAGACGATGACGGGCGGGAGGCTTCTCAGGCTGCGGGAGTACGTCGAGGGGGAGCGCTTCTGCCTGACCTACGGCGATTGCGTCGCCGACCTCGACGTGACCGCCGAGGTCGCGCTCCACGAGGCCTCGGGCGGAATGGCCACACTCACGGTCGTACAGCCGCCCGGCAGGTTCGGCGCCGTGAACCTCGATTCGGGCAGCGACCAGGTGACCGAGTACGCCGAGAAGCCGGCGGGGGACGGCGGTTGGGTCAACGGAGGGTTCTTCGTCGTCGAGCCCTCCGCCCTGGACTACATCGGCGGCGACGAGACGATGTGGGAGCACGAGCCGCTGGGGCGCCTCGCGGACGAGGGCAAGCTCTTCGCCTACCGCCATCGAGGCTTCTGGCACCCGATGGACACCCTCCGGGATCGCATGACGCTCGAGGAGATGTGGGCGGAGAAAAACGCGCCGTGGCGCGTTTGGCGCTAGCCGCGCGCGGCGAAGTGCGCGTCTTGATCCGCACGTAGCCGGTCGATCAGCCGGCCCTCGGGGATCTCGACGTCGTCGTAGGTGAGCACCGAGTCCTTCGGGAGGTCGCGAACGATGCGGCAATCCTCGGCGAGACCCAGAGGGAGGAGCCGCTCTGCGGCAGCGGTCTCGGCGTTCTCGGCGAGGCCGTAGGTCGAGTACCCGCCCAGGGAGTCCAGCGTCTGGCCGGCCTCGAGGTCGACCTTGGCGGCGGCCACGACGTCGACGACCGGGCCGCCCAGCGGAGCGATTGCGGCGTCCCCGAAGAGCGCCGCCCTCGCAACGGTGATCGGCACCTCGAAGTGGCAGAGATGCCAGGGCGTGTAGAAGCAGTAGAGCGGCCCCTCGCCCATCTTGTAGAGGTTGAGGTAGTGCTGCTGCGCCGGATCGTCGTGTGTTCCGAGAACGAACACTCCCGGGCTCGGCACGGCGCCCACCACGTAGTCGACGATTCCCGGTCCGTCCGTCAGCTCGTCCAGCGCGAAGAGATCGCGCGACTCGTCGATGTGGCGTGCCGCCCTCCACCGTCGGCCCGTGCATTCCGCGCTTCGCGACCCGCATGCCGGTCGCGTTCGCGACGATCGCCTGCTCGAACGAGATCTTCGTCCCGTCGGCGAACGACGTGACCATGTGGGGGTTCTGGCCCCACTGCTTCGCGAAGCCCTCCTGCGTCGTCGGGTTCCGGTACGGGTCGTGGAGGCCCTTGATGTTTCCGCAGAGGACCGGCTGGACTCCGATGCTCTTGCACGAAGCGGAAGAGGTTCAGCTGGACACCGGGCTGGTCGCCGTCGGCGTTCGTGTAGACGACCCCGGCCGCCTGCGCCTTCTGGTTGAGGATCGGCCCGACGGTTCCGTCGAGCTCGGCGTTCATGAGGATGACGTGCTTCCCGTGCTCGATCGCCGCCATGACGACACGGGCCCCGTTCTCGACTGCGCCCGTCACCTCGATCAGCGCGTCGATCGCGGAGGAGCCGGCCAGGAGCAGTCGGGTCGTCGGTGACGGCGTAGCGGCCCGCCGCGGCGGCTGCCTCGAGCTCGGCCTCGGAGCCGACCTCGTCGATCTCGTCCGCGCCGGCCTCCTCGTAGGCCCGGCGCGCCTTGGCGAGATCCCGGTTCGCGATCGCGACCAGGCGGATGCCCGGGACGGAACGCAGGATCTGCAGCGCGATGCCACGGCCCATGAAGCCGGCTCCGACCATCCCGACCCGGATCGGGTTGCCGGCCCGCGCGCGCTCGTCCAGGGCCCTGTCGACGATGATCATCCGTCGAAGTCCGGCCAGGCGGCGTCTTTCGGGGACACCAACGGGTTTGCGTCGTCGGGCCACCGATCCCGAATGCCGGGTCGTTCCAGCGGACGCCGCCTTCGGCTGACGGCGTGTAGAACTCGGAGACGAGGTAGTGGATCTCGCAGTCGGGCACGAGGGTCTGGAACCCGTGCGCGAAGCCCTCGGGGATGTAGAGCGCGCGGCGGTTCTCGGCGGTGAGGTCGACGCCGATCCACTGCTTGTAGGCGGGCGAGCTCTCGCCGCAGGTCGATGATCACGTCGTGGATCGCGCCCTGCGTGCAGCGGACGATCTTGACTTCCGCGTTCGGCGAGCGCTGGAAGTGCATGCCCCGAAGCGTCCCTTGCCGCGGGTTCCAGGAGGTGTTCGCCTGGACGATGCGGGTGTCGAGCCCGTGCTCGGCGAGCTCGTTCGCGCACCAGGTTCGCGCAAAGAAGCCGCGCTCGTCCTCTCGCCGCTCGAGGTCGATCACGTAGGCGCCGGGCAGCTCCGTCTCGGTGAAGATCATGCCTCGGGCCGCCAGCGAAGCGTGTCGTCGACTCTGCCGCTCGTCGAGCAGGAGGCGTAGGCGCTTCAGCCGCGTGTAGCGGTCGCTCTCGAACTGCTCGAGCGTGAGGTCCGCGGCCCGATAGGCGTCGACGAGCTCCTGTGCGCCCGCGCGCGCCGTCCAGGTCAGCTCGAGGTCGGGAAAGGCCCGTCGCAGCTTCCCGAAGTCCACCTTGTAGCTGCGGGGATCGGGGTCGCCGGAGCCCGCGTACTCGATCTCCGAGCCGGGGACGGTCTCCTGGACGATGTCTCCGAGCTGTCGTACCTGGTAGTTCTCGTCGTCGCGGCCGACGTTGAACGCCTCTCCGCGAATCAGATCCTCCGGCGCCTCGACGGCGGCGAGGGTCGCGCGGGAGATGTCCTCGATGTGGATGAGCGGTCGCCACGGGCTCCCGTCGCTCATGATCTTGACCTTGCCCGTCGCGTGGGCCCAGCCGACGAGGTTGTTGAGGACGAGATCGACCCGCAGGCGGGCGGAGACTCCGTACGCCGTCGCATTCCGCATCGAGACCGGTGCGAAATCCGGCCCGGCGAGCTCGGCCAAGCCCTCTTCGGAGCGGACCTTGGACTCGGCGTAGGCGGTCAGGGGCTTGAGCGGTGCGCTCTCGTCGACGGCGCCCTCGGACGACGCGCCGTACATGCTGCAGGACGAGGAGAAGACGAACCGGCGGACGCCGGCATCGCGGGCCGCGCGGGCGAGCGAGATCGTCGCGTCGACGTTGATCTCGCGCGTGAGCTCGGGGCTGAAGTCACCGATCGGGTCGTTCGAGAGGGCGGCGAGGTGAACGATCGCGTCGAACCCCGCGAGCTCCGTGGGAGTCACGTCGCGTACATCGATGTCGAGCGTCGAGAGCGACCGTGTCTGCGTGGCAGGGAGGTCGCAGTCCCGGTAGAGCAACGTGTCGAGCCCGACCACGTCGTGTCCGGCCTCCGAGAGGACACGCCCGCAGACCGAGCCGATGTAGCCGTGGCTGCCCGTCAGGAGGATCCTCATGCGCCGAGCAGGGCCCGGGCCCGCGAGAGAGCGTCATTGGTGCCGATGTCGAGCATGGTCCCGGGGAAGGGTACGGCTCGGACATGCCCCTTTCCTGCCAGCTCGCCGAAGAGGTGGCCGAGTTCCTCATGCCCGGCCAGGCCCGCCAGTGCGGACACGCGCGCGGCCGCACAGCCCCAGATCAGGTTGGTGTCCGGGGAATCCGGCTTCACGTCGACCGAGGAGACGCGGTCGCCCTCGAGCGTGACGACGTCGGATCGCTCCGGCTCGTCCGACTCGAAGACTCCGAGCGCGACCTCGGCCGCGTCGAGCGCCTGCACGAGCTGCGGGAAGCCGTCGGGCGGCTCCCAGATCGTGTCCGGGAAGCCGAGCAGCACGATGGTTTTCGCCTCGAGGTCTTGCATCCCGAGCGCGAAGGAGGCCGCGGCCGACTCGGGCTCGCCGATGATCACCGTCGCTCCGCGGGCGCTTGCGTGGGCGGCCAGGTCGTCCTTGTCGGCGCGCGTCACCACTCTGATCTCATCAGGGCTCGCAGCCTCCATTCGCTCCAGCAGATAGTCCATGACGGGCCGTCCGCCGACCTCCAGCAATTCCTTCGAGTCTGGTGACGGCCGCAGCCGCGTGGCGCGACCGGCCGCGGGGACCACGCCGACGACCCTGCTCAAGCCTTCTTGAGGTAGAGCACGACGGGCCCGGAGACCGGAGGAGTGAGCGTGCGGACGGCGCCGCCCTGAGCACGGGCGTACCATCGCTTCCCCGAGGAGGGCTGGAACCACTCGACTCGGAAGGCCGCGCGCGCCGCACGAAGATCGACCGAGAAGGCGCCGGAGCGCGGCTGGTAGACGAGGTACTCCCAGCCGGGCACAGCCAGGCAGAAGCCGGTCGAGGCAAGATGCGGCAGCGGCCGGCTCGCGGCGAGGTTCATCCGCGAGGCGTAGTGCCTCGTGTGCCCCAGCGCCCACCGGATCGCCTCCCGGTTCCCGTCATCGTCCATCGGGTCCATGAAGATGGGGTTGTGACCGCGCGTGAACTGCGTCCAGGGGAAATGCGGGTCGCCGCAGATTCCGCAGTGGTGATCGGTGTCCGAGAGGTTCACCCGCTTGCCGTCGGCGACCGGCGGGTTGCGGACGAACGGAAAGCCGCCGGCGAGGGAGACCCAGTTGGCCGGGCTCGAGAGGAGCGTGTCGTTTCGGCCGTAGGGATTCTGGTACGTCATGCCCACTGGATGCTGCTTCGCCTTTCGCGCCTGATGCCGCTGAATGAGCCTGATCATGTGGAACTGCCACGCCGTGGAGAACGTGCCGCTCTCGTTGGCGATCTCGTACAGGACGTTGTCGAACCCGTTGACGGTGTCGACGACCTTGCGCACGTACCGTTCCTGGACGGCGAGCATGCGCGGATCGTTCAGCGTGTGGACCTCGGTGACGTGCTGGTCGCGATTCTTGTCCGCGTCGATCCCGTTGATGTTGTTCAGCGCATGGAACGGATGCGAGTTCGCACGGTACGGCTGCCGTTGGAACTGCTGGCTCCAGCCCTCGAAGAGCATCACGGACACGTAGATGTTCTTGCGGCGCGCCATCGAGACGCGTTGGCGCAGGCGGGCGAAGTACGCGGGGTTGAGACGCGTCAGGTCGAACTTCGGGCGGCCGTCGTGAGCGATGCCGGGGCCGGTGCGCAGCCAGGGCTGCGGGGCGACGAAGACATCCTTTCGGTCGCACTCCTGCCAGTGGGTGAGCTCGATCGTCCAGAGACGGAAGAAGTTGTGGTTGTAGCGCCGCAGCCGCTCGAGGTAGTTGGCGTAGTCGAAGGGCGCGGGACGGATCGGGAGGCAGTCGACTCGCCAGGTGTTCCCGCCGAGGAGGCTCCACCAGACGTGCGATCCGGTCAGGTACACGGCCTTTCCGCTTCCATCCGTGAAGTAGCGGGGATTCGAGGCGAGCCTGCGCAGCGGGCCGCGCTTCGCCCTGGGCTTGGGCTTCGCCGCCGGGCCCTTCGCCGCAGCCTGCTGCGAGGCGGCTGGAGTGGAGCCCCCGTCGCTCGACGCCACGGCAAAGCCGGCACTCGCGGCCGCCAGTGCCAGCACGAGAACGACCAAAGACCTTCGACCCACCCTCCTCAGAGGGTAGACGAGAAATGAGGGTTCTTCACGTTGCCCAGCCGACGCACGGCGGCTTGGTCAGCTGTGTCGGCGATCCGGTCGGGGACCAGGTACGCCGCGGGTGGGAGGTCTGGGTCGCCTGCCCGCCCGAGGGCGACCTCCCCGGCGTCGCCCGCGAAGCCGGCGCGGCCCTACGGCCGTGGCCCGCCGGGAGGTCGCCGGGGCCTTCGACCGCGAGGGAGACCCTGTGGCTGCGGGACATCGTCAAGGAGGTCGGACCAGACGTCGTCCACCTCCACTCGTCCAAGGCCGGTCTCTGCGGGCGGCTCGCTCTGCGCGGAGCACGTCCGACGGTTTTCCAGCCGCAGGCATGGTCGTTCCACGCCGTCGGCGGCGCCACGCGCTGGGCCGCCGCCGCCTGGGAGCGGGTCGGCGCCCGGTGGGCTCACGCGCTCGTCTGCGCCAGCGAGACAGAGCGCGATCAGGGCGAGGAGGCGGGGATCCGCGCCCGCTGGCGCGTGATCTACAACGGCGTCGACATCGAGCGGCTCGGCGAGGTGGGGGAGGAGGAGCACCGGGCGGCTCGCGGGCGACTCGGCCTCTCGGGCGCCCCACTTGCCGTCTGCGTTGGACGTCTTTCGCGGCAGAAGGGCCAGGACGTCCTCCTCGACGCGTGGCCCGCGGTGAGGGCTCGGGTCCCGGACGCGGAGCTTCAGCTCGTCGGAAGCGGCGAGGATCGGGAGGCGCTCGAGGCGCGGGCGGTGCCCGGGGTCGCTTTCGCCGGGGAGCGCGACGACGTACCGGACTGGCTGGCCGCCGCCGATCTCGTCGTGCAAGCCTCGCGGTGGGAAGGGATGTCCCTCGCGATCCTCGAGGCGATGGCGCGAGGCCGGAGCATCGTCACGACGGACGTGGCCGGGAATCAGGAGGCTCTGGCAGGCGGCGCCGGGGGAATCGTTCCGCCGGAGGATCCGGACCGGCTGGCCGCCGAGATCGCGCGACGGTTCGCAGACCCCGAGCTGCGCCGAGCCGAGGGCCGTGCTGCCCGCGAGCGCGCAGTCCGCTCGCATGACGTGCGGCGTACGACCGCGCAGACGGCGGAGCTCTACGAGGAGCTGGTCGGAGAGGCGACGACGAACGCGCGCGTGCCCGGATCGTGAGTCGGGTCGTCGCGCAGGTCACGGATGGTGAGGCCCGCAGCGGCGAAAACAGGTCCGAGGGTCTCCCGCTTCAGCGCCGTACCGCGGAACGACGGGTCGCTCACCAGGGGATCGCGGCCGGCCGCGCGCTTGGCCGCCTGGAGGGCCGCGTCGGGGATCAGTCCTGCGATTGCAGCCTTGAGGCGGCCGCCTTCGGGCTCAGTCTTGACGTGGAGAAGGGCGATCCCCCCGGGGCGCAGGATGCGTGCCACCTCGCGCAGGTTCGAGCGAATCACGTCCTCGGACGGCATGTGCTGGAACACCTCGTAGGAGAAGACGAAGTCGTGGGCGTCGTCGCGGGCCGGCAGCGTGATGCCGTCTCCGGGCTCGAAGAGGAGGTTCGGATAGGCGTCGGCCGGGTTCGCGTCTCGGGCCTGGCGCACCATCTCCTCCGAGACGTCGATGCCGAGCACGTCTTTGAAGCGCCCCGAGAACGCGCGGCTGAAGCGTCCGACGCCGCAGCCGAGGTCGACCGCCGACGATTCGGCGGCCGGCCGCTCGAGCTCGGAGAGGACGGGATCGACGAGCAGGCGGGCGCGCTCCTCCCCGAGGGCGAAGAATCCCTCCACGTCTCCGTCCCAGTGAGCCGTCTCGACGTAGTAGTAGGCATCCCGCTTCGCTCGGCGGTCCCAACTCTCGCGCATGCGGTCGCCGGTGCTCATGTGGACACCGCCTCGCGACCGGCGAGGAGCTCGGCGGGGCGCCGCTCGGTCAGCTCGGCGCGGGCGCCTGCCCCGAAGCGTTGCTCGATCTCCTGCGCAGCCTGTCCGAGATGGCGAGCCGGGCGCCGCCGCCCGTGTGCGTCGCTCGCGACCAGATCCACGCGGTCGGCATCGAGAAGATCCCACGCGTTCGCCGCCACCTCCGGCCCCCAGAATCCGACGATTCCCGGCGCGAGAACCTGGACGAGCGCCCCGCGGGCTCTCGCGTCGTCGAGCACCTCTGGATGCCGGTCGACGAAGCGGGCGAGCTCCGGATGGGCGAAGACGGGTCGCAGCTCCACCTCTTCCAGCCGGTCGACGACGGTCTCCAGAAACGGCGCCGGCGTGTCGGAGAAGATCTCGACGACGACATACCGGCCGATCCGGCGCTCGACCAGCTCGTCGATCGGTGCGGTGACGGCGAACGCGGTGCCGATCTCCGCCGCGACCGTGGTCTCGAGCGCGATTCCCGCATCGTCGAGCGCCGCTCGCAGCGCGGAATGTGCTTCGAGCGCCTGAGCGTGGGTCGGAGCCCACTGCCTGGTGTAGTGCGGCGTGCAGAGCACAGACCGGACGCCGATGCTCGTGAGCTCCCGGGCGAGCTCGAGCGCGGCGGCTGTCGAACGTGGGCCGTCGTCGAGACCGGGCAGGAGGTGGCAGTGGGTGTCGACCATGCTCAGAGGCTACTGCCGACCTGGAGAAAGAGCCTGCAGACGCCACGGGCCGTCTCGTCCCAGGAGTAGCGGGCGACCGTCGACGTTCCCCGCTGCCTCAGCTCGCTGCGAAGCGTCTCGTCGGCCGTGATCCTCTGAAGAGCATCCGCCCAGAGCTGCTCTTCGAGCGGGACGAGTAGGGCGCCGTCGCCGGAGACCTCCCGGATCGCGGGGATGTCGCTCGCCACGACCGGGCAGCCGCGGCTCATCGCCTCGAGCGGCGTGAAGCCGAAGCCTTCGTACGTGGAGGGAAGGACGAGCGCCGCCGCGGATCTGTACAGCCCTTCGATCTCTGCGTCCGTGGCCTGCGTGCGCAGCTCGACATCGGCCCTGCGCGGGCTCGCCGCGAGCTCCGCCTCCAGCTCGTCGTACCCCTCGCCCGGCCGCCCGGCGAGGATCAACCGAGCCGCCGTCCCGGAGGCGGCGTAGGCGCGGACGAGGAAGGGGAGGTTCTTGTTCGCGGCGAGGTTTCCCGACGTACAGCAGGTACGGCTCACCGGCAGGGGCGGGCGCGACCGGGCCGTCGGGCGCCGAGAGGCCCGGCCCGGAGTGGATGACGTGCGATCGTCGCCGGGTCGGCTCCGAAATGCCGGACGACCTCGTCTCGCGCGAACGCGGAGACGGCGACGACCGCCTCCGCCCGCCGGAGCGCCCACGGGTAGAGGCGCCGCTTGTACCCGCCGCGCGAAGGGTTGTAGCCGTAGGCGATCGTGGCGTCGTGCGCGGTCGTGACGAACGGTCTGCGCGGTGCGAGCACCGGGCCGGTCGTGTCGAAGAAGTGCAGGAGGTCGCCGCGAGCGCGCCGGGCCAGCACCTGCTCGATCGCGAGCCGCAGCGGGCCCATCGTCGCCCTGGGGCCTCCGAAGCGCGACCACCTCGGTCTCGCATGCTCGCGAGCGGGGTCGTCTCGGCGCCTGCAGGGTTGGTCAGGAACGTCAGCCGCAGCTCGGGGAACTCGTGCTGCACACGGTCGAGCCCGCGCGAGAGCGCGCTCGCGTAGCGCGGGACTCCCGACGACCCTCCGGCGATGAGTCCGACGAGGCAGACCGAGAGCGTCCCGGTCAAGCGGCTGCTGGAGCGCCTTCGCGTCCGTTCCAGCTCTGCGCGCTCGGTCGCCCCAGCGGCGAGGGCGACGCCGATCAGCAAGAGCCCGACGAACGCGGTGGGAAAGCCCTGGAACGACGAGCGCGTGATCGCGTCGAGGATGAGCACGGCGAGTATCCCCATCGCCACTCGGCCCGTGACGAGGTTCAGCTGGACAAGTCCCTTCGAGCCGCCAGGAGCAGTCGCGCCAGAGCAGGACCAGGAGGAGCGCAGGCCCGACGAAGCCAACGTCGGCGACCGTCGCGAAGTAGCCGGAGTCGACCGACTCGGACGCTCGACTTCCTCGCCTCCTCGGCCGTTCTGCTGACGTCGAACGTCGCTCGCTCGGCGGCGGTTCCGACCTCGCCGACCCCGAGGCCGAACGGCCAGTCGATCGGGCCGCCGAGCGCGACCCGCCAGGCATCCGTTCGCCCGTTCAGCGTCAGGTACATGTTCTCCGACTGCACGGTGCGGGACTCGGTCGCGGACGACGACGAGAAGAACACCGCCGCCGGAGGCGACGATCGCCGCGCCGAGGACGAATGCGCGGGCACGGGCCGGCGCTGAGCGGCCAGCCAGATCCCGATCAGCGCGACGAGGATGACCGCCGAGGTGCGGACGAAGCCGGCGGCGATCCCGACCGATGATCGACAGTCCCGACGAAGAGGGCGAGCGGCCCTCGACGCATCCAGAAGATCACGGCCGTCAGGCCGAAGAGGAGGAAGGCTGCATAGAGGAATGGGTCGTCGAGCGTGCCGAAGCTCCGCAGCTGGTTCCCGACGACCTGGATCTGGACGTCCCACGTGTACCCGAGCGAGACCAGGCCGGACGGGCCGATGATCTGCTGGGCGATGCCGTACAGGGCGACGACGAACGAGGTCGCGACGAGGGAGCCCATCGCCCAGTGGAACACTTTTCGCGGACGCTCCACGCTGAGTCCGACGAGCAGGAGCAGGAGCAGCGGCTCCGACGTCAGGCGCACGCCGTGGAACCACGCGATCCCGTAGGACTCGCCCTTGAAGCCGCCGCCGATGTTGAGGATGTAGAGCACCAGGAGGCCGACGATGCAGGCGGCGACGATCGATGTCGATCGGCGCTCTCGTGCGTAGGCGGTGCCGCTCGATGGTCAGCAGAGCCACCGCTCCGAAGGCTCCGACCGCGGCGATCTCCTTGATCGGGCCGGCGGTCGGAAGCCAGAGCGTCTTCACCATCGGAAGGACTGCGAAGAGCGGAATGATCGCGGCCACCGCGACATGGGGAATCGCGACGAACGAGATCACGAGCGCGGCGAAGGCGAAGAGGGCCAGGAGGCCGCCGATCGGAAGCGCGGGGCCCATGGTGACCGTCGCGCGGACGAAGAGCAGCGTGAGGAGCGCGCCGCCGAGGAGTAGGAGCGCGTCGGCGGCGAAGGGGAGTCTCGCGAGCCGCTCGGTCATGGCTGCGCCCTCACGAGGCGCAAGGCTAGCTCGCTCGGTAGTAGTACGAGTGGCGCTCTTCCGTCGGTGCGTCCGTCAGCACGGCACCCGCGATCTTCGCTCTCCAGGACTGCGTCTGGCGCGCGAGAGCGCGGAGGCTACGACGCGATACACGTCCCTGGCGAACGACGATCAGCACCTGGTCGACGTTGCGGGAGAGCTCGGCCATCTCCACGGTCACGAGCGCCGGCGGCGTGTCGATCATGAGCACGTCGGCGCCTGACTTCTCGGCGAGGTCTTCCAGCATCGCGGTGACACGGGGAGACTGCGCGATCGAGCCCGAGCGGATGAGCGCACCGGCCGGGACGATTCTCAGGGAGCCGACCATCGGATCGGCCACTGCACCGTTCCTGCTGCGCGTGGCGGCCTCCGGGTTTCTGCCGGTGAGCGAGACGTTCCACAGGACGTCGGCCACCTCGGCCCTGCCTGAAACGAGCTGGATCACGCCCGGCGCGCTCGTCGGGATCCGGAACACCTCGGCGACCGACGGCTTGCGAACGTCGAAGTCGGCCAGGACGACGTTCGCGCCTCGGCGGGCGATTGCGACCGCGAGGTTCGCGACGGTTGTCGTCTTGCCCTCGTTCGCGATCGCGCTCGTGATCGCGATCCGGCGCGCACGGCCGGGGCTCTCGCCGGAGAGGATGTTCGCCGCCAGCAGCCCGTAGGCGTCGCCGTACAGCTCCTCGTTGCGCCCGAACATGACGAGGCGGGATCGGCGCGGCAGGCTCTGAACCGTTGCGAGGACGGGAGTCTCGAGCAGCTCCTCGATGTCCTCCTCCGAACGGATCTTCGTGTCGAGCGCCTCGCGGATCCCGACGAGGAGCAGCGAGAGCATCAGGCCGATCATCGCCCCGAGCAGCGTGTCCCGCACGGGCGCAGGACTCGTCTTGCCGGCCCCGGTGGAGCGTTCGACGATCACGGCGTTCGGGCTGGGGACGCTCTCGACGATCTCGAGCTCGCTCAGGCGCTGCTGGAGCTCCTGGCGCCGCTGCGAGCCGGCGGGCTCGCGGGAGACGCGCTCCCGCAAGGCGGCGACGGCGCGGGTGACCTGGTCGCCCGCGATCTCGGAGCGCCAGCGAAGGTACTCCGTCGCAACCGCGTTGACGGTGCGCTGCGAGCGGTCCGGCTCGGACGTCGACGTGGCAAATCCGATGACGTTGTCCTCTTCGTCGCTCACGGAGGTGGCGGCCTGGATCTCGCCACCGGTGCCGAGCGCTCCCCGAGTACGTCGCGCGACCCGCTCGTAGAGCTCTGGCGACTTGGCGAGGGCGATTGCCGTGTCGCGAATCTCCTCCGGATCGACGAACGCCGGCTGCGTCCCCGTCAGGAGCGCCGTCGCCTCGCTATTCGTCAGGAGAACACGCGAGGTCGCCTCGTACTGGGGGCCGCGCAGCTGCGTGAAGACGTTCATCGCGATCGCGCCCAGGAGGACGAGACCGATGATGAGCGGGAGGGAGCGCCGGAGGGCCGCCCTGATTGCTTCGGCGCTTCCGCGCGTCACCCGCGCTCACCCGATCTGGAGCGATGCCTGGCACGGGCTGGCCGAAGCGAAACATTCACCGCGTAGATGTTCAACACCTTAGCGACGGCGCCTTCCGATCCTCGCCAAAGATCGCGAAAGGATTAGCCCGAACGAGGGACACTCAATCGAGGGGATTGTTGGTCGAGAGCCGTTCCGATGCAAGGCGGGACGATGGTTTCCCGTCCCTTCATCCGCCGGCTCTCAGGCTCCCTTCTCGTTGCGGGCCTACTCGCGACCTCCGCTTCCGCCGTGCCCGCAGAGGCGGCGAAGTCTCCCTCTGCGGAGCGCTCACAGGGCCGGATCTCCCTTGCAGCGGCGACGACGTCGCTCCGCACGTACTCGAAACGGCGCCTGCTGCAGAGCCGCCGCCGGGTCGAGCCCAAGCCTCCCAGGCCGCAGCCTCAGCCTGCACCACAGCCCCCGCCTGCGCCGCAGCCCCCGCCTGCCGCAGCCCCCGCGCACCGCAGCCTCCGCCCGCGCCGCAGCCTCCCCCGCTGCCGTCCGCCCCCGGTCGGTGTCTCGGGCGGCTTCGGCGTCTCGTTCGACAACGCCGAGTACATCGAGGCCTCCGTCCGGAACCGCGAGCTCGACTGCGATGGCCGCGATGGGCTCGCGCTGGGTCCGCTTCGACATCAAGTGGAGCGACGTCCAGTGGGACGGCCCCGCTTCCTTCAACTGGAGCAAGTACGACCCTCTGATCGACGCGGCCCGGGCGCGCGGCTTCACCGTCCTCGGGAACCTCGCCTACTCGCCGACGTGGGCCAGGCCTGCCGGCACCTCGGACAAGTTCGGTCCGGACACCGATGACCGCCGGCGCGCCTACGCGACCTTCGTCGAAGCAGCTGCCCGGCACTTCGCGGGCCGCGTGTCCCACTGGGAGCTCTGGAACGAGCCGAACATCCCGATGTTCTGGATGCCGCGCCCGAACGCCTCACTTACACACTCCTGATTCGCGAGGCCTATCCGCGGGTGAAGGCTGCAAGCGCCGGCGCGTACGTGCTCGCCGGGTCGACCTCGCCCGCCTCGACGAACGGCGTCTCGATCGACGAGGTCGCCTTCCTGCAGTCGGTCTACGCGAACGGCGGCGGCCGGTCGCTTCGACGGCTGGAGCCACCATCCCTACACGGTCGACCCCTCCTTCGCCCACGTCGACAATGCCTGGTGGCAGGTCGCGCACACCTCGCCGAGCATTCGCAGCGTCATGACCGCGAACGGCGACAGCCTCCAAGCAGGTCTGGGGGACCGAGTTCGGGCCAGCCGAGCGCCGGATCGCCGAACGCGATGTCCGAGGCGGCACAGGCGGCTCAGATCACCGAGGGATACACGGAGTGGAGCAGGAACTCGTGGGCCGGCCCGCTCTTCCTCTATGGCCAGCGGGACAAGCGGGCCGACTGGAGCGTCGACCGATTCGTTCAACTACTACGGCCCGCTCAGGTACGACTTCTCGCTCGAAGCCGGCGTGGAACGCCTACCGGGCGCTCGCGACCTGAGCCAGCGACTCGCTCGATCCGGGCGACGTGCGTCTCCCAGAGGAACGCCTCTTTGCCGGAGAGAAGCCGCGCGCTCCGCTCGGCCAGTAGCCCCGGAGTCCCTAGCACCTGCTGAATCGCCTCGAGCAATGCTGCGGCGTCCCCGGCCTGAAACACCTCCGCCTCGGCGGTCTCCGGGAGCCCTCCCCGGTCGCTGACGACAGTTGCCAGCCCGCGGACAGCGGCCTCCACGGCGACGAGCGGAGCATTCTCCTCCCACTCGCTCGGGATCACGAGGAGATCGAGCGAGCCGAAGAAGTCCTCCTTCGCGCTGCCGTCGAGCCGGCCGAGGAACGTGATCCGCTCGTCGGCGGCAGCGCGCTCGCGCACCAGGCTCTCGAGCTCGCCGCTGCCCGCGATCGAGAGGCGCCACTCTTTCGGCGCGGCGGCGAAGGCGTCGAGCAGCGTCGCAACGCCCTTGATCCGCGAGAGCGTGCCGATGTACCCCAGGCGGGGTCGACCCAGGTCGAAGTCCCGCCGCGTGAACGGCTCGGCTGGTGGGACGGCGCCCTGCCGGATCGTCATTGCGCGTCCTCCGCCACGACGCCGGCCTCGACGTGCCTTCGCCGAACATGGTCCGACGGAGCGACGAGGAGATCGAGTCGGGAGGCCGCCGCTCGCCCGCGGATCGTTCGCTGCACACGGCAGCTCAGGCAGCGCCCACCGCAGAACTCGCCGCCTCGAGTCATCGTCACACGGACGCAGAGAAGGCCCAAGGTCGTGGGCGGTGTGGACGTGCTTTGCCCGTAGGCTGCGAATAGCGGTGAAGACGGCGGCCGAGAGCCGCTGCTCGGCATGGGTGTGCACGACGTCGGGCCCGAACTCGGCAAGTGCTGCCCGTGTCGCGCGGTGCACCGCCGGGAGCCACTGGTCTCGCGCGTGCCAGAGCGCCTTGTAGGCCGGGTGAGCCGAATGGTCGAGCTCCGGCAAGCCGGGGAGGTGAACGGTCGGAATGCCCTCGAGGCGGGACTTCCCTCCGGTCAGGACTACGAGGTCGTGTCGCTCCGAGAGCTGTCGCCGCCAGTTGGGCGACATAGGCCTCGGCCCCACCACGCCCCTCCGGCGGCAGCGTGCTCGTGATGAGGGCGAGGCGCACGGTCTAGGACGCGGGAGCGGCCGAAGCCCTTGACGAAGTCCCGGAGCTTCGAGCCGAACGTCTTGAACTGGCCGGACGCGACCATCCGGCCGGCCCGCGTGACTTTCCCTTGCCAGTAGCTCCGGAAGAGCGGCGAGAAGAATCTGGCTCCGTGCGACCGCGTCATCCGGCGGCCCTGGCTCCAGAAGGCGTACTTGTGCACGTCCGAGCGCTGACCCCGGCTGACGCGGAACGCCGCCCACCAGTCGTCGACCCAGAGGATCGGGAACTCGCGGCTGATCCGGATCCAGAGGTCCCAGTCCTGAACCAGCGGGTAACGCGTGTCGAGCTCGCCGATCCGCTCCAGCGCCTCACGCCGCATGAAAGCCGTCTGGTGCGGCACGTAGTTGCGCTCGTCGATCAGCTCGCGGAACCCGGCCTGCTTGCTCCGCTCCCGGTCGATCTCGACACTGTGCTCATCCACATGCATGTAGTTGGCGTACACGAGCGCGGCGTCCGGGTGCTGCTGGAGCGCCGCCACCGCCCTGGAGATCGCGCCGGGGAGGTAGACATCGTCTGCGTTGATCCAGGCGAGGATCTCGCCTTCGGCGATGGAGAAACCGTGGTTGACCTTTTCCGTAAGCCCCCCAGGAGCAGGCGCTATCAGGCGTATCGACGGGAAGCGGGCGAGGATGCCCGGAGTCTCGTCCGTGGAGCCCGAGTCGAGGACGATGTGCTCCACCCGCGGGTAGTCCTGATCCTGGACGCTACGGAGCGTCTCCTCGATGAAGCGCCCTGTGTTGAACGACGGAGTCACGACGGAGACGAGCGGTGTCGGCGGTAACGGCTTCATCGGACCCCTTCTCGGATGCGCCGGTCTTGATCCTCGAACCTCATTTCGACGACGCGGCGCTCTCGTGCGCGAGCTTGCTCGAACGGAGAAGCCCGATCGACGTCGTCACCGTTTTCGACGGAGAGCCGAATCCGCCCGTCCGGGGTCACTGGGACGAGACTTGCGGCTTCGCCGACTCGCGAGAGGCGCTCGCGGCCAGGCGCGCCGAGCAGGCGGCGGCGTTCGCCGGCTCCGCTCACAGGCTGGCGTCCTTGCCCGTGCTCGAGCGCCAGTACATCGAGCGTCGCGCGGACTCGGACCGGTCGGTGATCGCCGAGGCCGTGAGAGGCTGGGCCGCGCGTAATCCTGGAGGGCTCGTGGCCTTGCCGGCCGGGGCCGGCTGGCAGGCGCCGGGCTGGGTTCGCCGGCTCGCCCGGCTTGCCGGCCGGGACCGGATCCGCCCTCATCCGGAGCATGTCTTCGTCCGCGATGCGGCGCTCTCCGCTCTCGGTCCCGGGTGGACGCCGCTGCTCTACGAGGAGCTCCCGTACCTCGTCGGCGGGACTGCCGACCGAGCGGCCCACGGGGTTGCCGGAGCGAAACGAGCGTCGTGCAACGCTCGTGGAGGCACCCGTCGATCGCAGGACGAAAGCGGCTCGAATCGCGAGGTACGCCAGCCAGGTGTCTCGAATCTCGCCGCCCGGCGGAAGGCTGGACGATCCCGCTGCCCTTCCCGCGATCGAGCGCTTCTGGCTGCTGGAACGTTAGGCAGAGCACTGGCTCGTAACCTTAGAGCGCGAAGACGCGGTACCTGAGGCTGCCGCGGAGCCGTCCGAGCTCCCACCCGAGCATCCAGGCGAACCGTGCGCGACCCGCCTTCGTCACGACGGCGGGGAGCGCGCGCATGAATGAAGGCCAGTTCTTGATCAGCCAGGTCCACCGGCGGGTGGAGACAGGCGCGGTATGCCGGTACATGCGCTGGACGCGGGCGTTCTGCTCCGAGTACCAGTAGGCCTGACGGAAGATCCCGCCCAGACGTCTCCTTGAAGCGGTAGTGGTAGACCGCGTTTCGCACCGTGCCGATCTCCAGGCCGCGGAGCTGGATCCGGAAGCAGTAGTCGTTGTCCTCGCAGGAGCTGTAGGACTCGTCGAACCCCCCGATCTCGCTCGTGGAGGTCGCGGCGGATGCCCATTCCGCCCATGCCTGAGTGTGGGAGGTAGGGCGGGTACCAGTTCTCGTGCATGCCGCTCGCAGTCGGAACCTCCCGGCTGTCGCGCACCCAGTCCGCGTTCAGCTTGCCGTGCTCCTTCCGGGTTGCCACGGCGCCGTACCGGTCGAGGCCCTCCGCGATTCCGGCCAGCCAGCCCTCGCTGACCTCGTCGTCGGCGTCGCAGTAGGCGACGAGGCGCCCGCGGGCCGCCTCGACGCCGCGATTGCGCGCATACGGGATTCCGCTCCGCTCCGAGGCTTCGACGATGCGGATGGATGGCAGGCGGCCGGCGAAGCTCCTCGCGACCGCGGCAGTCCCGTCCGTGGATCCATTGTCGACGACGACCACCTCCCAGGTCCCGGCGAAGCGCTGACGGGCCAGCGAGTCGAGCGCCGAGCCGATCGTCTCCGCCGCATTGCGGGCCGGGATGACGACGCTCAGATCGAGCCCGGTCGTCGGCGCCGGCAATTCCGGCTCGGAGGTCGACTCGGCCGCCGACGCGACTCCCTCCTCCGACTTGAGCTCGCGCCGGATCTGCCGAATGCCGTCGCGAACCGTGCCGGGAAGGACGACGAGCACGAGGAGATACGCGGCGAGCCCGAGGAGCGCAGCCACCGCCCAGCGGGCAGGCAAGAACACAGCCACCGCCGCCATCGCCGCGGCAGCCGTCGCGATCACCGCGCCGTAGCGCACGTTCGGAAGGAATCCCTCCCGGCGCTGGAGGACGAAGCAGGAGATCGTGATGGAGACGATCTCCGAGGCAACCGCGGTCACCGCGGCGGCCCGGAACCCGTACGCGGGGAGCAAGGCGATGTTGAGGGCCACATTCAGTGTCAACACCGAGGTCGCAACCGCGAGCAGCGCGCGGTCGTGCCCGGTCGCGATCAGAACGCGCCAGAACAGGGAGTTGACGAAGAAGAGCAAGGGGTAAACGGCGAGCACGCGAAGCGCATCGGCCCCGGCTTCGAACTCGCTGCCCGAGGTGAGCACGACCAGCTCCTTCGGGAAGATCAGGAAGACGAGCGTGATCGGTGCGGCGGCCGCAGCGAGGATGTCGAAGGTCCTCTGCACGAGCGGCCGGAACCGTTTGTCACCTGTCGCGAAGTAGTGGGTGAGCGACGGGAAGACCGACAGCGCGATTGCCGCCACGATCAGGTCCGAGAGCTCGAGAAATTTGTAGGCGGCCCCGTAGAAACCCACTTCCTCGGCCGGCCGCACGAGAGCCAGGATCACGCCGTCGACCTTGAAGAAGACCTGGCCGAGCCCGATCGCGAGGCCAACGACGAGCGAGCCTCTGACGAGCGCCTTCCAGTACGGCACGTCGATGATCGGCCGCAGGTTGACGAGGCGTCCCACGACCACGAGGTCAACCAGGAACGTCACCACGACGCCGATCACCTGGGCCCACACGACGCCGGCGAAGCCGAGGTCGGCGGCGAGCGCACCAAGGGTCAAGGCGAGCGCGACGCTGCGCCCGATGACGTTGGCCGCGACTGCCCAGTGCATCCTGAGCTGCGCCTGGAGGACCGGCAGCACGGCAACGTTCATGAGGGTCGCCCAGGCGCCGACGGACCAGATCAGCACGGCCAGCTTCGTGTTCTCGTCGAACGGGATGACGAGGCCGAGCAGCACCATCGCCGCGACTGCGACGGTCGAGAGCGCGGCCCGGAGCGGCACCGATCGCCGCATCACCGACTCCGTGTCCTCGGGCTTCGCAGAGATATTCCGAAGCACGGTGGTCGCGAGCCCGAGGTCGGAGAGGACGATCGGGATGAACAGGAAGCTCGTCGCCGCGACGTAGGAGCCGTACGCCTCCGGGCCGAGGCCCCGCGTCATCGCGACGAACGTGAAGAACGAGATCGCGGCGGCGAGCGCGCTGCCGCCGATTTGCACGATCGAGTTGGTCGCAAGCCGAACCGCGAGACGCTCGCCGCCGGCTGACCCTGTGCCGGTGTCCTCCTGGTCGGTCAGCTCGGTCTTCTCAGCCGACCCGGAGACCCGGGCGCTCCGCCTGACCTCTCACGTGCTCGATCACGTTCGCGAGGATGCCGTCGAGGTCGGTCGCCGGCTCCCAGCCGATCGCCTCGCGGATCCTGTCGATCGACGGGATCCGCTGGAACATCTCCTCGATGCCCTGGCCGTAGACCTCCGCATACGGGACGAAGACGAGCTCCGATGAGCTGCCGGTCGCCGCCAGGACGCGTTTGGCGAGCTCGAGGATGGTCACGACCTCGGTCGAGCCGACGTTGTAGATCTTTCCGTTCGTGTCCTCATCGGCCATCAGCCCGTGGAGCGCACCCACCACGTCGTTCACGTGGCAGAAGCACCGCGTCTGGGAGCCGTCACCGTGCACCTCGAGCGGCTCACCCGCGAGGGCGCTCTGGACGAAACGAGGGACGACGTTTCCGTACTCGCCGCTCTGGCGCGGGCCGACGGTGTTGAACAGGCGTGCGATGACGCAGCGCAGCCCCTCCTCCTCGTGGCGGGCGAGGGCGAGAAACTCGTCCATCGCCTTCGAGTCGGCGTAGGCCCAGCGCTTCGCGGTCGTCGGGCCGTAGATCCGCCGTGCGTCCTCGCGCAGGGGGAGATCCTCGCCCGGATGGTCTCCGTAGACCTCCGAGCTCGAGGCCACGAGCACGGGTTTCCCGAAGCGGCCCGCGAAGTCGAGAATGTTTTCGGTCCCTCGGACGTTGGTGAGAAGAGTGTGCCCGGGCCTCTCAACGATCAGTCGGACGCCCACTGCCGCCGCCAGATGAAAGACGACGTCGCACTTGTGCACTAGCTCGCTGACGACCGAGGGCGAGAGCACCGATTCGACCGTGAGATGGAAATCCCGCCGGTCGCTCAAGTGCGAGACGTTCTCGGGCGATCCTGTGGAGAGGTCGTCGAGGGCGAAGACCTCCCAGCCCTCGTCGAGCAACAGTTCCGAGAGGTGCGAGCCGATGAAGCCAGCGCCACCTGTGACGAGTGCCTTGCCAGCCACCAAATCCCAGCGTAGATGGTCGGGCCGCCGACGGCGGGACGTTCAGATCCCTCGAACGAGGGATGCCAATGCGTATCTATCTACCTTGCGCGTTCGTTACATGGCGTACAGGATTAGTCCAGACGACTTCGGGGGAGGTCGAATGGGGGAAAGGGAGGATCGGATGTCGGGTCACCGGCGGTGCGTAACCGTCGGCGTAGTCGCGGCGCTAGCTCTGGTAGGTGCAGGAGGGGCGTTCGCGGCGACGCCACAACAGATCTATCGCGACCTGGCTGACAACGGCCGGCTCGACGGCAAGTACACGCGCGCCGAGGTCGAGCGCGCCTTCAACTTGCACCAGGTTCTTCGCACGGACGCGCGGCCGACCCAGCCGCGAAAGCCCATCGCGGTCGCGCCAGGCACCGAAGACACGTCCACTCCGCCCGTCACCAGGCGGACCGACCGGCGCGTTCCGTTCTCGACGCTCGACGCCGCACTGCTCATCGCGGGCGGCGGCCCGCTCCTCCTGATCGGGGCCGGCCTGCGCCGCCGAATGGCAGTCGCCCCCGCTGAGCCCATGGTCAGCGGATGATCGATCCGACGGTCACCACGGCGCCCGCCCGTGTGCTTCCGGAGGCCAGCCGCCGCGAGCAGCTCACCTCACGGCTTCATCCGGATTCCGCCTGGGCCCTCGCGAGGTTCTCGCTGGATTCGGTCATGCTCCTCGCCGCGGCGCTCGCGGCGTCTCTCGGCTCGCGCGCCGTCAACGTCGATACCGCGCCGGTTGGCTGGCTCGCGCTTTTCTCGGTTCTCGTGGTCGCAGCCTTCGCGGCACGCGGCATGTACCGGCCGCGCCTTCGCGGAGACGTGCTCGACGATTTGCGCGGTGTCATCGCTGCTACCTCGCTCGCGGCGATGGCCGTCCTGACCCTGCGCGCGCTTCTGACCGAGCCGCCCTCAGACCTCTCGGCCCAGGTGATCAGGCCCTGGGCCTTCGCGGCCGTCTACCTCGCCGCAGGCCGGGTGGCGCTGCAGTGGTCGCAGGCTCAGGCGCGCCGCCACGGAGAGGGCGTTCGGCCGACGCTCATCGTCGGCGCGGGACGAATCGGCCGGCTGACGGCGAAGCGACTGCTCGACCATCCCGAGCTCGGGCTCAAGCCGATCGGCTTCCTCGACAAGGATCCGATGGAGTCCGACGGCGAGGTGCTCGTCCCGGTGCTCGGCTCGAGCTGGGACATCGATCGCGTCGTCGAAGAGCACGGCGTTCGCCAGGTGATCATCACGTTCTCGACCGCCCCGACCGAGGTGCTGCTCCGGCTCGTCAAGCGCTGCGAGGACCTCGGCCTCGGCGTCGCCTTCATCCCGCGCCTGTTCGAGAAGATGACGACGCGCCTCGACATCGACTACCTCGGCGGCCTTCCACTCGTGACGGCCAGGGCTCCGAGGCCGCAGGGCTGGCAGTTCGCGGTCAAGTACGGCCTCGACCGCGTCGTCGCCCTCACGCTCATCGCGTTCGCGTCGCCCCTGTTGATCGCCGGCTTCCTCGCGACGTTGCTCTCGGTCGGCCGCCCGATCTTTTTCCGCCAGCGCCGGATCGGCCGCGACGGCCAGGAATTCGAGATGCTCAAGTTCCGGACGATGAAGGGCGACACGAGCGGCGGCGAAGCCGATGCAGGCTGGGCTCGTGAGCAGGTCTCCTCGGCGACCGAGAACGGATCGGCCACACTCCTCGTTCCGGACGAGGATCGGCGGACGCGCACGGGCACGATCCTGCGGAAGACCTCGATCGACGAGCTCCCGCAGCTCTTCAACGTGCTGGTCGGCCACATGTCGATCGTGGGCCCTCGGCCCGAGCGGAGCCACTACGTCAGCCTCTTCGAGCAGAGCGTGTACCGGTACGGAGACCGTCACCGCGTCAAGTCGGGAATCACCGGCTGGTCGCAGGTCAACGGGCTGCGTGGGAAGACCTCGCTTGCCGACCGGGTCGAGTGGGACAACTACTACATCGAGAATTGGTCGCTGTGGCTGGATCTGAAGATCCTCTTGATGACAGCAGCGGCCGTGCTCCGTTTCTCCCGGCAAGTCGAGTAAGGCCTCCGGGCCTTCCCGATCTTGCTCCTTCCCCCAGGTTTGCGCCCGGTTCCGGCCGGGCGCAGACCAGTATCCGAGGGCCCGGACTAAACCGAAGCCGCCTTCCGGCCGAAGCTTTACGTAGATGCGGTTACGGACCCGTAAAGACTTTTCCAGGTGCCCTCCGCGCTCGACGTGGGCTCCGACCACTGAGCTACCATGGCCCGACCTTCGATCTGTGGCCGGCAGTCCCGGCCGCTCAGAGGAAACGTCGCGGAAGGGGGACTCGAAGGTTGTTTGAACGGTTCACCGAACGGGCTCGCCAGGTCGTCGTCCTCGCCCAGGACGAAGCACGCGCCCTGAAGCACAACTACATCGGCACGGAGCACATCCTGCTCGGTCTGCTTCGCGAGGAGGAAGGGCTCGCAGCCCGCGTCCTCGAGTCCCTCGACATCACCGTCGAGGAGGTTCGCGCGCAAGTCGCGCGGATCGTCGGCCAGGGCGACGAGGTGACGACGGGCCAGATCCCGTTCACCCCGCGCGCCAAGAAGGTGCTCGAGCTCGCATTGCGCGAGGCCCTCTCGCTGGGCCACAACTACATCGGCACCGAGCACATCCTGCTCGGCCTCGTCCGTGAGAACGAGGGTGTCGCCGCACGCATCCTGCTCGACTTCGACGCCGACGCAGAGAAGATTCGCAACGAGATCATCCGCATGCTGTCCGGGCCGGGCCGCCGGCAGCAGGGCGGGGGCGCAGCCGGGGAGAAGGCGAAGAGCTCCAAGCTCCTCGACCAGTTCGGCCGCAACCTGACCAAGCTCGCCGCCGAGGGCAAGCTCGACCCGGTCGTCGGCCGCCAGAACGAGATCGAGCGCGTGATGCAGATCCTGTCGCGCCGCACGAAGAACAACCCGGTGCTGATCGGCGAGCCCGGCGTCGGCAAGACCGCCGTCGTGGAGGGCCTCGCCGCCCGCATCTCCGGGAACCAGGTGCCCGAGCTCCTCAAGGGCAAGCAGATCTACACCCTCGACCTCGCGGCGCTCGTCGCAGGGTCGAAGTACCGCGGTGAGTTCGAGGAGCGCCTGAAGAAGGTCATGAAGGAGATCTCCCAGCGCGGCGACATCATCCTGTTCATCGACGAGCTCCACAATCTCGTCGGCGCCGGCGCGGCAGAGGGTGCGATCGACGCGGCCTCGATCCTGAAGCCCGCACTCGCCCGGGGCGAGCTCCAGACGATCGGCGCGACGACCCTGGACGAGTACCGCAAGTACCTGGAGCGCGATGCTGCTCTCGAGCGCCGCTTCCAGCAGATCCGCGTGGACGAGCCGAGCGTCGACGACTCCGTCGAGATCCTTCGCGGCCTGCGCGACCGGTACGAGGCGCATCACCGCTGCACGATCTCCGACGAGGCGCTCCGCGCGGCCGCGGTGCTGGCCGATCGCTACATCCAGGACCGGCACCTCCCCGACAAGGCGATCGACCTGATCGACGAGGCCGCCTCGCGCATGCGCATCAAGACGATGAGCGCGCCGCCGCGGCACCGGGAGCTCGAGGAGGAGATCGACAAGGTCCGCACCGAAAAGGAGCAATCCATCGAGGCGCAGGAGTTCGAGAAGGCCGCGAGCCTCCGCGACAAGGAGCGCAAGCTCACGCAGAAGAAGCGCGACCTCGAGGAGGACTGGCGCAACGAGGACACCGCCGAGAAGCCGCTGATCGGCGAGGACGAGATCGCCGACATCGTCTCGATGTGGACGGGGATCCCTGTCTTCAAGCTCACCGAGGCCGAGACGCAGAAGCTGATCCGCATGGAGGACGAGCTCCACAAGCGCCTGATCGGCCAGGAGGAGGCGATCGTCGCCGTCTCCAAGTCGATCCGACGTGCCCGCGCCGGGATCAAGGATCCCAAGCGCCCGACCGGCTCGTTCATCTTCCTCGGCCCCTCAGGTGTCGGCAAGACCGAGCTGGCGCGCACGCTCGCCGAGTTCCTGTTCGGCGACGAGGACGCGATGATCAAGCTCGACATGTCGGAGTACATGGAGAAGCACTCCGTGTCCCGGCTCGTCGGCTCCCCGCCGGGCTACATCGGCTACGACGAGGGCGGCCAGCTCACCGAGGCCGTGCGCCGCAAGCCGTACTCGGTGGTCGTGCTCGACGAGATCGAGAAGGCTCACCCGGACGTCTTCAACATCCTGCTCCAGATCCTGGAGGACGGGAAGCTGACGGACGCTCAGGGGCGCAAGGTCGACTTCCGGAACACGATCGTGATCATGACCTCGAACATCGGGGCCGCCACGATCTCCAAGAACCAGTCGCTCGGCTTCTCGATCGGCGACGAGAGCGGTCTCTCGTACGACGAGATGAAGGAGCGCGTCCTGGGCGAGCTCAAGAAGGTCTTCCGGCCCGAGCTCCTGAACCGGATCGACGAGGTCATCGTCTTCCACAAGCTCACGCGCGAGGAGATCCTCGTCATCGTCGATCTGATGATGGAGCGGCTCGAGCAGCAGATGGTCGAGCACGAGGCCGAGATCAAGCTCACGCCCGAGGCGAAGGAGCTGCTCGTGGACAAGGGTTACGACCCGACCATGGGCGCCAGGCCGCTTCGCCGCGCGATCCAGCGGTTCATCGAGGATCCGCTCGCGGACTTCGTTCTCGGACGGTCGATCGAGCCGGGCTCGACGATCCTCGTCAACCGGCATCCGGAGAACGAGGACGAGGTCGACATCACGCTCATCCCCGGCGCACCGCCGATCGAGCCGGAGAAGGTCACCGTTCCCGCCGACGAGCCCAAGGGCGAAGACTCGCCCGACGAAGGCAGCGAGAACTAGATCTGAGTGACGTGCGCCCGCCCGAGCTCGTCGGGTGAGGCGCAGCCGAGCAGGGCGAGCGCGAGGGCGAGCTCGTCTCGCAGCAGCTCGAGGACGTGCTTCACGCCCTCCTCGCCGCGGGCCGCAAGGCCCCAAACGATCGGACGCCCGACCATCACGGCGCGGGCTCCGAGGGCCAGGGCGATCGCTGCCTCCGACCCGCGCCTGATTCCGCCGTCCATGTAGACCTCGATCCGGTCGCCCACGGCCTCGACGATCTCGGGTAGCGCTTCGAGCGTGGCGATCGCGCGGTCGAGCTGACGCCCGCCGTGATTCGACACGACGACCCCGGCGCAACCGTGTTCGGCTGCGAGGCCCGCGTCCTCGGCGCCGAGGATCCCTTTCGCGATCACCGGCAGGCCGGCCGTCTCGTGGAGCCACTCGAGGTCGCGCCAGGTCAGGCTCGGGTCGACGAGCTCCGCCGCCGTCGCGGGGGTCAGCGTCCCGAGCTCGGAGAACTCGGAGCCGTAGATTCCCATCCGGTAGTCGTCGGCGAGCACGAACCCGGTGCGCAGGTCTCGCTCTCGCCGCCCGAGGCGGGGCAGGTCGACCGTGAAGACGATTGCCGAGCAGCCGGCTTCCCGGGCCTGGTCGAGGATCGACTTCGTCACGCCGCGGTCGGGATGCCAGTAGAGCTGGAACCAGCGTGGCGCGTCGGGCGCCTCTGCGGCGACTTCCGCCGGCGCCGCCGCCGCGAAGGTCGGCACGCACATGATCGTCCCGACCGCGGCGGCGGCTCGGGCCACGGCGAGCTCGCCGTCCGGGTGCGCCATGCGCAGATGAGCAACCGGCGAGAGCGAGGATCGGCATCGAGACCTCGGTGCCGAGGACGGTGGTCGCGGTGTCGACAGTCTCGACGTCGACGAGCACGCGAGGTCTCAGTCGCCAGCGATCGAACGCCTCGCGGTTGTGGCGCACCGTGTTCTCATCACCTGCTCCACCGGCGAAGTACCCGAAGGCGCCCTCGTCGAGAGCCGCTTCGGCGAGCACCTCGTAGTCGCGAACGTTGATCGGGCCTGGGCCTCCGGTGGTCTCCACGCGCCTAGCTTGCCAAGGAACGGGCTGTCACAAGCCCCCATGCAGCACCACTAGCCTGACGGCGTGCCGACGCGAATCCTCGGCCGACCGGTGCCGGCGGCCCTCGCGGGCGCAGTCGCGATCGCGTTCTCGGCGATCCTCTACCGGCTCGCCGACGTGTCTCCGTCGACCGGTGCGTTCTTCCGGTGCGCGTACGCGGTCCCTCCGCTCCTCCTCCTCGCGTGGCTCGAGGACAGGAGCCTCGGTCGCCGGCCCTGGAAGACGCGTGCGTGGGCCTGGCTTGCCGGCGCATTCCTCGCGCTCGACCTGATCGTCTGGCATCAGGCGATCGAGTACGTCGGAGCCGGGCTGGCAACCGTTCTCGGCAACACGCAGGTCCTGCTCGTCGGGTTCGCGGCGTGGCTCCTGTTCCACGAGCGGCCGTCGAACCGAGCGCTGGCCGCGATTCCGGTCGCGATGGTCGGCGTGGTGCTGATCTCGGGCGTGCTGGAGGACGGGGCCTACGGCGACGACCCCGAGCTCGGAGTCCTCTTCGGGTTGATGACGGGCATTGCCTACACCGCTTTCCTGCTCGCGCTCCGCCACGGGGCGAGCGATCTGCGCCGCGTCGCCGGGCCGCTTTCGGATGCGACGCTCGCCTGCGCCCTCATCACCGTCCCGGCGGGCCTCGCGCTCGGCGAGCTCGACTTCCTCCCGCCGCTCTCGGCGCATCTCTGGCTGCTCGTCCTCGCTCTCTCGTCGCAGGTCTTCGGCTGGCTGCTGATCACGCTGTCGCTCCCGCGCCTGCCGGCGGTCGTTACGTCCGTTCTGCTCACGCTCCAGCCGGTCTGCGCAGTGCTCTTCGCGGCTGTGCTGCTCGACGAGGATCCTTCAGCCCTGCAGCTCGTCGGCGTCGCGGCGATTCTCGGAGGGCTACTCCTCGCGTCGGCATCGAGGCCGAATTCGAGCGAGCCTGGTTAGATACCGGCGGCCGTGAGCGACCTTCCGACCTATCCCAGCGACGCCGCCGAGCGGGAGGCCGCCGAACGGTCCGCCGAGACGAGTCACGACTTCGCGAGCTGGGGACGCCGCTTCGGCGCCTATCTGCTCGACACCGTGATCATCCTCGTTCCGCTCTTCGCGATCGCCTTCGCGATCGGGTTCGCAGCGGGAGGCGAGGACGAGGATGCGGCAATCGGCGCCCTCGGGCTCGCCTACGTCCTGACGGCGATCGCGCCCTTCATCTATTTCACGTACTTCCACGGGCGCGAGAGTGGTCAGACGCCGGGCAAGAAGGCGCTCGGCATCCGGGTCGTCGCGGATCGGACGGGAGGCTCGATCGGCTACGGCCGGGCGTTCGGGCGGTACGCGATCACCTTCGTGTTCGGGATCCTCATCCTCCCGCTGCTCATCAACTACCTCTGGCCGCTCTGGGACGAGAAGAACCAGGCGCTGCACGACAAGGTCGTCGGCAGCGTCGTCGTCAAGGCCTGGAAGCTAGGTCCGACGATCGTCGTCGTTCGCCCCGTCCGGCCGTCGATGCGCCGGACGCGGTGCGTCTCGAACTCGCTGACGTAGACGTTGCCGGCGCGGTCGGCCGCGACGACGACGGGCGTCTCCAATCCCCGCCCGAGCTGCGTCCTCGAGCCGTCGGCGGCGATGCGCACGATGTGATCCAGGCGGGCATCGGCGACGTACATCGAGCCGTCGGGCTGGGCGTCGATGGAGACGGGGGCGGTGAAGCCGGTGGCGATCGTCGTCACGATGCGAGTGGCTCCGTCGATGCGGCGGACGACGCCGTTGTGGCTGTCCGCGACGAGCGCGGTTCCGTCGGAGAGGACGTCGAGGCCGTGCGGCGCGCCGAACGCCGCTGATCGCGCCGGGCCGCCGTCGCCCGAGTAGCCCTCCCGTCCGATTCCGCCCAGCGTGTCGATCCGTCCGGTCGATGAGACGACCCGCACGCCGTTGTCGTACTCGGGGATGTAGAGGTTGCCGGCGACGTCGAAGGCGAACTCGCCCGGCCCGCCGAGCTGGGCGGCTGTCGCCGGACCTCCGTCGCCGCCGAGACCGCGGGTGCCGTTGCCCGCGAACGGGGTCAGCGTTCCTTCGGGCTCGAAGCGCCAGACGCGCCGGTCGTCCAGGACGTAGAGGTGTCCGCTCGGTCCGAAGTCGAGATGGAACGGATGCACGAAGCCGCCGCCGACCCGCGTCCGCTTGAGCGTCCGGAGGTTCACCTCGTAGAAGGAGTCGCCGGCGCGGTCGGCCACGATGAGATCGCCGTGCTCCTCCGCCACGACAAGTCCTTGCGGCGCCGCGATGGCCGGCCCGGCTCCGCGCACCTCCAGCGTTGCAAGGCGGAAGGAGCGGCGGCCGAGAGTGAGGCCTAGCGTCCAGGTGCCACCGCCGGGGAAGGCGACCCGGGCCCGATAGCGTCCCGGCCGGCCCGCCGGGGTCGCGGGCGCTACTCGCGTGCCGAGCGGCCCTCTCACCCACGCACGAGGACGGACACCGGTCAGCGGACGACGCCCCTTCCGGAGGGTGAAAAGCACAGTTGAGGGGCGCTCTGCGACTGTGGCCGGGCGAGCATTGAGCGCCACGGAGATCGGCTCCGCGGGCGTGGCGGCGGCGCCGGCGGTGGCGCCGATCAGGGCTCCGAGGAGGACCGCGGCCATGCGACGCATCGACCCTCTACACCGGTTGGCGCAAAGTCGTTCCGCTTCCGAGACGGTTCCGTGCGGGAATCGCCCTGGCCGCGTCCGCCTTCGGACCTAAACTCGACGTCATGGCTGCTCCGGCAATCAAGTACGCGTGTAGCGAGTGCGGTCGCTCGACGGGCCGCTGGCTCGGGCGCTGCCCGGGTTGCGGGAGCTTCGGCACCCTGGCCGAGGACGCGCCGGTCTCCCCGGTCGGAAAGGGCACTGCGCGGCCCGTCCTGCGTCTCGTCGACGTCGAGGTCGAGGAGGCAGCTCGGATCCCGACCGGAGTCGCGGAGCTCGACCGCGTCCTTGGCGGAGGCCTGGTGCCGGCGTCGCTCGTACTCGTCGGCGGCGAGCCGGGAGTGGGGAAGTCGACCTTGCTGCTGATGGCGCTCGCGGCGATTTCCCGCGAACGGCGCGCGCTGCTCGTCACCGGGGAGGAATCGGCCGCGCAGGTGAAGCTTCGGGCGGCCAGGCTCGGCGGCGCCGAGCGCGTGGAGATCCTCGCCGAGACCGACCTCGACTCCATCTGCGCGACGCTCGAGCGCGACCCGCCGGCGGTGTGCGTGATCGACTCGGTGCAGACGCTCTACTCGAGCGACATCGGCTCGGCTCCGGGCTCGGTCTCACAGGTGCGCGAAGCCGCCGCCCGGCTCCTGCGGGTCGGCAAGGAGTCCGGCGTGGCCCTCTTTCTGGTCGGCCATGTGACGAAGGACGGCGCGGTGGCGGGGCCGCGGGTGCTCGAGCACCTCGTCGACTGCGTGCTCCAGTTCGAGGGCGACCGGTACCACGCCCATCGCGTGCTCCGAGCCGCCAAGAACCGGTTCGGATCGACCAACGAGCTCGGGATCTTCGAGATGACGGGCGCCGGCCTCGTCGGCGTGCCCGACCCCTCCCAGATCTTCGGCGGCGCTCGCGAGGAGGAGATCGGCTCTGCGGTCACCTGCGCGCTCGAAGGCACGCGACCGCTGCTGCTCGAGATCCAGTCCCTCGTCTCACCCACCGACCTCGCGATGCCGAGACGCGTCGCGACGGGAGTGGATCCAAAAAGGCTCTCGATGATCGTCGCCGTGCTCTCGCGCCACGCGGGCCTCGCCCTCGGGCAGGCCGACGTCTTCGTGAACGTTGCCGGGGGAGTCCGGATCGACGAGCCTGGCGCCGATCTCGGCATCGCGCTCGCGATTGCCTCCGCGGCGCGAGGGTTGGTCGTACCGGCGGGGGTGGCCGCCTTCGGCGAGATCGGGCTGACCGGCAGGCTTCGGCCCGCTTCCCAGGCCGACCGGCGGCTCGAGGAGTGCGCGAAGCTGGGCCTCCGCACCGTCGTCGTCCCCGCCGGGACGACGGCCCGGAAGGGCGTGGACACCAGGGCGGCGGACTCGATCCGAAAGGCGCTCGGAGCCGGGCTGGCGGCGGATACAGGCGCGCCGGAACCTGGCCGCTAGCAGGGACTTTGGCCTTCGTGCCATAAAATCCCTGGAAAAGCTGGCTTTTTCGGGCAACTTCCGGTATAGTTGAGCGCCTTGCCGGCGGATTCGTCACCCGTCGGCTGTTTGACGTAAACGAAGCGCAACCGGGGAGGTCGGGCTTGTACAAGGTCGGCGACAAGGTGGTGTATCCGCACCACGGGGCGGGCACCGTCGTGAAGAAGGAGTCCCGTGAGGTGCTTGGAGAGAAGCGTGAGTACCTCACGATTCAGATCCTTCACAACGACATGACCGTGAACGTCCCAGCCGAGAACGCCGAAGCGGTCGGCTTGCGGAAGGTCATCAACGAGGACACGGTCAAGGAGGTCGTCAAGGCCCTGACCGGAGACGGCACGGTGATGCCGAAGAACTGGAACCGGCGCTTCAAGCACAACCGCGACAAGATGAAGACCGGAGACATCTTCGAGCTCGCCGAGGTCGTTCGGAACCTCTCCCTCCGCGACCGCGACAAGGGTCTCTCAACGGGCGAGAAGCAGATGTTCGTCAAGGCGAAGAAGATCCTCATCAGCGAGCTCATGTACGCGAAGGGCCTCGAAGAGGAAGAGACGGCCGAGTGGCTCGACGAGGTTCTGATCTCCGACGCCCCGAAGAAGAAGACGCGCGCCAAGGCCGGCGCGGCCGCGTAGCACTCGATCCATGAGCGTCTGGGCCGTCATCGCCGCGGCGGGTCGCGGCGAGAGACTCGGCCTGGACCGTCCGAAGGCGTTCGCGAACCTGCGCGACCGGCCGCTCCTGGCGGAGAGCCTGGAGCGGCTGGAGGCCTCCGAGTGGATCGACGCGATCGTCGTCGCGGCGCCGCCGGACTGGGAGGAGCCGGTCATCCTGCTCGCCGAGGAGCTGGGCTGCGGCAAGGTCGTCGAGGCGGTGACGGGCGGCGAGACTCGCGCGCCGCCTCGGTGCGGCCGCCGCTGGCGGTCGTCCCCGAAGACGCAGTCGTCGTGCTCGTGCATGACGCGGCCCGTCCGGTCTTGCCGAGGAGGTCGTCGAGCGGCTGCTCGACGGCGCTGAACGAGGGCTGGGACGGCGCGATCCCGGTTCTCCGATCTCGGACACGGTCAAGCGGATGGAGTCCGACCGGGTGGCGGAGACGGTCGACCGGGACCGGGCTCGCCGTCGCGCAGACGCCGCAGGCGTTCGTCGCCGCCTGTCCTACGCGCGGCGCTGATCGCCGGTGCAAGTCGGCGCGACGGATTGCTCGGCGCTCGTCGAAGCACGAGGCGGTCGCATCAAGGCTGTGGCCGGAGATCTGCGGCTCGTGAAGGTCACCGAGCCCACCGACCTCGAGGCGGTCGAACGGCTGCTCGCACCGGCGTGATCGTCGACTACCACCTGCATCTCCGGGCGCCGGACGAATCGCTCGACCACACCGTCGAGGGCGGCGACCGGTTCGTCGAGCTCGCTGCCGAGCGGGGGATCGACGAGATCGGCTTCACGGAGCACGTCTACTACTTCGAGGAAACCAGGGCGCTGTGGTCGGTTCCTACCACCTCGAGCACTGCCGCTACTCCCTCGAGCCGTACGTCGAGGCCGTCGCGGAGGCGCAGAGGCAGGGCATGCCGGTCAAGCTCGGGCGTCGAGGTCGACTACGACCCCCAGCGCGAGGACGACACGCGCGCGCTCCTCGAGCCGTACCCGTGGGACTACCTCCTGGGCTCGATCCACTTCCTCATGGATCGGCATCGACGCCAAGCCGACGCTGATCGACGCCGTCGGCGTCGAGGAAGCATGGCGCCGCTACTACGACGTGCTCGGCGGGCGGCGCGGAGCCGGCTGTTCGACAGCCTCGCCCATCCGGATCTCGTCCGTATGTGGGGCCCGGACATCGACTGGGACTGGAACGGAGTCGCGAACTCGCTCGACGGGGTCTGCCTCGAGGTCTCGACTTCCGGCCTCTACAAGCCGCACGAGAAGCTGTATCCCGACGTCGGGCTGCTTCGTGTCGCGCAGAAGAACGGGACGGCGATCACGCTCGCCTCGGATGCCCACGTCCCGCAGAACGTCGGCCGCGACCTCGACAAGGCGATCGAGCACGCCCGGGCCGCGGGCTACAAAACCGTCACGGTCTTCGACCGGCGGCAGGCCCGGCAGGAGCCGCTCGGATGAGGGTCGGAATCGGAGTCGACGCGCACGCCTTCGATGCCGGCGTCCCACTTGTGCTCGGCGGCGTCGAGTTCGCCGGCGAACCGGGGCTTGCAGGACACTCCGATGGCGACGTGATCACGCATGCGCTGATCGACGCGCTCCTCGGTGCGGCGAACCTCGGCGACATCGGAGCCTTGTTCCCGTCAGACGACGGCGCATTTGCGGGCATTTCTTCGCTGCTGCTGCTGAGTCGCGCCTATGGCCAGGTGCGGGAGGCCGGCTACGAGCTTGTCAACGCGAACTGCGTGCTGATCGGCGAGCGTCCCCGCATCGCCGATCGGCGAGAAGAGATGCGCAATCGCTTGGCGGAGACTCTGAGCGTCGAGCCCGACCGGATTGCCATCACCGCGACGACCACCGACCGACTCGGTTTCACCGGCCGCGGCGAGGGCCTCGCTGCGCAGGCCGTGGCGCTACTGCGGAAGCCGGACTGATCCGTCGGCGGCCTCGACGAGGCCGTCGAGCGCGAGCGACGCGACAGCTTCGGTGTCCAGCAGCTCCGTCTCACCTGCCGCCACGAGCCTGAGCGTCTCGGCGCGACGCTGGCGGAAGGAGCCCTCGAAGCGAGACTGTTTTCGGAGCGGCTCGTAGCGAGCGTCCGCGCGACGGGCAGCCGGGCCAGCGGGCAGATCCCGCAGCGCGGAACGCGGGCGAGACAGACCTCGCGCCCGAGATCCATCAAGCGCCTCGGCCGACGGCGGGCCGAACTCGTCGCCGGTCCGCTCGACCACCCGCAGGACGTTCGTGTCGAGGGGAAGCACCGCTCGCCGAGGCGAACCGCCGGATCGCGGCCGCCGTGTAGGCGCCGACACCCGGTAGCTCGGTCAGGTCCTCGGGCCAGCCTCGCTCGGCCACGATTCGCGCCGCCCGGTGCAGGTTGACCGCCCGTCGGTTGTAGCCGAGTCCCTGCCAGGCGCGGATCACGTCGTCGAGCCCAGCGGCCGCCAGCGTCTCGACGGTCGGCCAGCGCTCCATCCACGCCTCGAACCGCGGGACGACCCGCGGGACTTGCGTCTGCTGGAGCATCACCTCGGAGACGAGCACCGCGTAGGGGTCGCGCCGGCGCCGCCAGGGGAGATCGGCGCGGTGCGCGTCATGCCAGGCGAGAAGCTCGGTCTCCACGGCGAGCAAGGGTAGTCTCGCCGGTGCCGGACGACCTCGACTCGCTCTTCGACCGGCTAAAGCCTCTTCTCGCCGAGCACGCGCCGCCGTTCGTGGAGCGGTCGGGCGGCATCGAGGGGAAGCGCGACTACCAGCTCTGGTCAGAGAAGGACGTCCGGCTGGGTGTAGCCAGGTGCTGCTCGCGTGGGGTCGGCTTCTAGCTTTGGACGGCTAGGGCGGACATCAGGAGGCTTCGGCCTCGAGCAGGCCGAGGAAGCTGGCGACGGCCGCGGTTCTCGTGGAGACGCCGAGTTTGGCGTAGACGTTCTCGAGGTGCTTCCGCACCGTGCTCGGCGCAAGCCAGAGCAACTCCGCGATCTGAGGGTTCGTCTTGCCGCGCGCCACCCAGGCGAGGATCTCGCGCTCGCGCTTGGTGAGATCCGGGCCGACAGCGCGGGCCACGAGGACGAGCGTGGTGTCGGATCGTTCGATCGTCAGCTCCTGTCCGCCCTCGCGCCGGCGCAGCGGACCCGAGGCGTGCTCGAGCCATGCGGTCACCTCCTCCGGAAGGCGGCCGCCCGTTGCGCCGAAAAAATCGCGTAGAAGCCGCCACGCGGGCGGGGTGGCGAACTTGACGTTGTCGGTCCCGATCGAGAAAGACGGCGCCGCGTGGCTCGCTCTCGTCGATGCTGTCGAGGTCGGCGACAACGGATGTGAGCAGCCGTCGCGTGCTGGCCGCCTGCCACATCGTCGCGAGGTGCGGCTGCAGTCGGTCCAGCACGAGGCGGTCGCGCTCCGTGAAGTCGCGCCCACCCTCGTGGCGACTGAACATGAACGTCTTCGTGTGCCACTGAGGCGAGGGAATTGCGACGTCGACCTCGTAGGCGACGCCCGTACGGCTTGAGCCAGAGGTCGTAGAAGCGCTCCGCGCGAAGGGCGCGCGGCGACAGGTAGTCCGACAGCCGTCGCACGCTGAAATCACCGAGCTGCTGTGCGCGGCACAGCGGGTCCTCCTCGATGACGACGTTCCAGAAGAAGCCGAAATCGACCCCGAGGTCGTCCTCTTCGCCTGGAGCGCGCTCGACGTAGAGGAGGTTCCTCTGGCGCACGCGGTCGAGCTCGTTGTAGGCGATGGCATCCGCTTCGACCAGACTTCCGAGCTCGCGGAGGAACTCGGGCGTGAACGGCTGGTCGCGGGTCGTCGCCGCTGTCTCGGCGACAAAGCTGAGCAGCCGCTCTGCGTCGCGTGCGGTGAGTGACGGCACAGCTTCAAAAGATACGACGAATGACGAATGGACTCCACCCCGCGGCTGGGTGAGCCTTGAGTGAACCCCACAAGGAGGCTCGATCACATGAATACGAGAGTTCTCGCGACCGCGCTGGCAGGGCTGGCTGCGCTCATTGCTCCGGCAGTCGGCTCTGCCGACACGGTCACGCAGTGGAACCAGAACGCGGCGACTGCGCTCTATGTCACCGCGGCGCAACCGCCGAATGTTTCCGTCCTCCACATGGCGATGGTGCAGGGTGCCGTCTACGACGCCGTGAATGCGATCGACGGGAGCCGCGAGGGCTACCTGCTCAACTCGCGCGTCGCGACCTCGGGGGACTCGAAGGACGCGGCGGCGGCGACTGCGGCGTACAGGGTGCTCCTCAACATCGTTCCCGGGCAGCAGCCAGGGCTTCAGCCGCTCTACGAAGGCACGCTGGCCGGGATTACGAACGGGACGGCCAAGACGCGCGGCATCGCGGTCGGCGAGGCGGCTGCGGCTGCGATGATCGCGGCAAGAACCGGTGACGGGCGCTTCGGGCCGTTCCGGTTTCCCGAAGGGTTCACACCGGGCGTGTGGCGCGTACCGCTACCCGGCGGCGCCAACGATCCGAACGCATGGGTCAAGGACGTCAAGCCCTTCCTGATCGAGAGCGCCTCGCAGTTCCGGTCTTCCGGGCCGTACGACCTGACGCAGCCGGAAGTACGCCCGTGAGTTCGACGAGGTCAAGACCTACGGGACGGCCGCCCTCACAGGCCCGCGGTCGACCGACCAGACGAACGCCGCCCTGTACTGGGCCGAGAATCCCCCGCGGACGTGGAACCGGATTCTCAATTCGCTTTCGACCACCTACGGGCTGTCACTCGAGAAGAATGCGCGTCTCTTCGCCGAGGTCTACCTGACAGTCGCGGATTCGTTCATCGCCGTCTGGGACGAGAAGGCGCACTACTCGTTCTGGCGGCCGATCACGGCGATCCGGCTGGCGGACACTGACGGCAACTCGAGGACCGATGCGGACGCCAACTGGCTGCCGCTCGTGTCGAATCCGCCCTACCCCGAGCACCCATCCGGCCATCTCGGCCTGAGCGGGGCAGTGGGGAAGACCCTTCGCCAGTTCTTCCACACTGACCGCCTCGCGTGGTCCGACACAAACATCGCCGGGCGAACCCGCAGCTTCACGCGAGTCTCGGACGCCGTCGACGAGATCGTGGACGCCCGCGTCTGGTCCGGGATCCACTTCCGGAACGCCGACGAGGCGAGCGTCCGGATCTCGGGGCACATCGCGAAGTACCGTGACGCGCACTACTTCAACCGGATCGACCACCACGACCACGACGACGACGACGACTGAATGAGCGAAGCGGCCGCCCGGCTCTCGGGCCGGGCGGCCGCTAGATTCGGGCGATGAAGCGCGTTCGATTCGCCCCGAGCCCGACGGGCTCGCTGCACGTCGGCAACGCGCTCAGCGCGGTCGTCAACAGGCGCGAGGGCGACTGGATGCTCCTGCGGATCGACGACACCGACCCGGCGCGAAACGTCGAAGGCGGGGAGGAGGCGATCCTCGGCGACCTCGAGTGGCTGGGCATCGAGTGGGACGAAGGGCCGCTCCGCCAGAGCGCGCGCCAGGAGCTCTACGCGTCGGCGGCCGAACGCCTCGGGGGCGAGCGCTTCGGCCGGACGACGCTCCTCCGGGAGGACGGCACCGCCACCTACCACCTGGCGAGCGTCGTCGACGACGCCGAGCTCGGGATCACGCACGTCTACCGCGGAAACGACCACCGGCCGAACGAAGAGCTCCACCGGCGGCTGCACGAGGCACTCGGAACGACGCCGCCCGAGTACGTCCACCACGGGCTGATCCTCGGCGAGGACGGAAAGAAGCTCTCGAAGCGCGCCGAGGGCGCGACGGTCGGCGCGCTGCGCGAGGATGGGCTTCCGGCCGAGGCGGTCCGCCGCTACCTCGAGGAGCTCGGGCTTCCGCGCCACGACGTGCACTACGACCTCCCTCGGCTCCGCCGTCTCTCGGTCGAGGCGATCGAGGCCATGAGCGCGGAGGACCTCGCCGGGCGACTCGGAGTCCCGCCGGAGGCCGTTCCGGTTGCGCGGGGGGCGCGAGATCTCCACGAGGCCCGCGACTACGCTCGTCAGGTCCTGGAGGCTCCCGAGGCCGGCCCGACCGACTCGCCGGAGACCCTCGAGCGCTTCAGGGAGCTCGCCGGCGGCGAGCCCCGCGCCGTCGTGCGCGAGCTGAAGGCGGTCGGCGGCAACCTGCGCGCGCTGCGCCGGGCGCTGACCGGCCGCGACCGGGGGCCGGAGCTAGCGGCGATACTGGCCGCCCTGCCCCGGGAGGAAGCCCTGCGCCGTGTCGATCAGGCTCTACAACACACTCACTCGTAACGTCGAGCCCCTGCCGGCGCCGCCCGGCCCGATCCGCATGTACTTCTGCGGGCCGACGGTCTATCAGCGCGCCCATGTCGGGAATGCGCGCCCGTTCCTGCTCGGAATGTGGCTTCGCAACTGGCTTCGCGAGGTCGGGTACGAGGCCACGCTCGTTCACAACATCACCGACATCAACGACTCGATCTACGAGGCGGCCCCTGGACGGAGTGCGAAGCTCGCCGAGGACGCGACGAGGTGGTACGTCGAGGACACGGGAGCGTTCGGGCTTGGCATGCCGGATCACTTGCCGAAGGCGACGGAGATGGTGCCGGAGATCGTCCGGTTCATCGAGGAGCTGATCGCGCGCGACTTCGCGTACGCGGTCGAGGGCGACGTCTACTTTCGCGTCGCGCGCGACCCTCGATACGGCCGCCTCTCGGGTCAGCGGCCGGATCAGGTCGAGGAGCAGGAGCCGAACCCGCTCAAGGAAGACCCGCGCGACTTTGCGCTGTGGAAGGCGAACAAACCGGACGAGGACACGTCGTGGGAATCTCCCTGGGGCGCTGGCAGGCCGGGGTGGCACATCGAGTGCTCGGTCATGGCCGAGGAGCTGCTCGGGCCGGCGTTCGAGATCCACGGAGGCGGGCTCGATCTCGTCTTCCCGCACCACGAGAACGAGCTTGCCCAGTCGAGCGCCCTGGGCCACGAGTTCGCGAGGATCTGGACGCACAACGGGATGCTCCGCTTCACCGGGGAGAAGATGTCGAAGTCCCGCGGGAACTTCGTCACGATCCAGGAGGCGATCGAGGAGTGGGGCCGAGAGGCATTGCTCGTCTTCTTTCTCACCGGGCACTGGCGAAAGCCGATCGACTTCTCCGAGGAGACCGTCGTCTCGGCTGCCACCAGGGCGGAGACGTTCAGGGACGTCTTCCGGCGCCCATCCGAACCGGCCGGCCCCGGGGCCTGGGACCGCCTGGCCGCCACGCTCTCCGACGACTTCAACACGCCCGAGGCGCTGGCGATCATGCACGGGTGGCGCGATCACGACCTGCTCCGCCGTGCGCTGGGAATCTTCGGTCTGGCGTCGCTGGCCGAGACCCTGGACGCGCCCGCCGAGCTCGTAGAGCTCGCCGAGCTCAGGCAGGAGGCCCGAAGCAACCGCGATTTCGAGGAGGCTGACCGGTTGCGCGGCGAGATCGATTCGGCCGGCTGGGAGGTGCGAGACGTGGCCGGCGGATTCCAGCTCGTACCGAAGTGACGACCGAGGTCGTCTACGGCCGAAACGCGGTGCGCGAGGCGCTTCGGGGGCCGCGTGCGGTGCGCGAGCTCTGGGCGACCGAGCGGGCGCTCTCCGGTGAGCCCTGGCTTCAGGAGACGGACGGCGTCCGTGTCCAGACGAAGCCGGAACGGGAGCTGACCGAGGAGGTCGGGAGCCGCGACCACCAGGGGGTGTTCGCCCGCTGCGAGCCCTACCGCTACGCCGACGCCCACGAGCTCGCGGCGGGCGATCGGCCGCTCCTCGTCTGCCTCGACCAGGTCACCGATCCCCACAACCTCGGCGCGGTCATCCGGAGTGCCGAGGGCGCGGGAGCGACCGGCGTCGTCGTCCCGGCTCATGGCTCCGCACGGGTGACGCCGGCGGTGTGCCGTGCCTCGGCGGGAGCCGTCGAGCACCTCGCCGTCGCCGTCGTCCCCAACCTTGCGCGGTACCTCAACGAGGTGAAGGGGCCGACCCTCTGGATCTGGGGCGCGGCGGCGGACGGGGAGATCGGGCTCTGGGACGCGGACTTCGGCGAAGGAGGAGTCATCTTCGTGCTCGGTGCCGAGGGGCGTGGGCTGCGTCCGCTCGTTCGCCGCTCCTGCGACGAGATCGTCTCCATCCCGCTGCTCGGAGAGGTCGGCTCGCTGAACGTCAGCGTCGCGGCTGCGCTCCTGGTCTACGAGTCGAGGAGGCGGAGAAATGCCTGATCCGACCCTGTACCTGTTCGACGGCTACAACGTCCTGCACGCTGCGGGGCTCGAGGAGCGCGAGGAGTTGATCGACGCGCTGGCGAGCTTCGTCGCCCTCAAGGGTGCCAGGGGCGTCGTGGTCTTCGACGGCGTCGGGCCGGACGGGCGATTCGGCGCGCTCGAGATCCGGTTCGCCCAGAACGCCGACTCGATGCTGGAGCGGCTCGCTGCCGAACACCGGGGCGGCGAGCGAGTCTGCCTCGTGTCGTCGGACGTGGCTGTTCGCGGCACCTCCGGCCAGGAGGTGGCGAAGATCAGCTCACGCGAGTTCGCCTCGACGATCCATTCGGTCGAGCACAGCGAGGAGCGGCCGAGCCGCCTCGGCGACCGGATCGACGAGGAGACGCGGGAACAGCTCGAGCGGCTCCGTCGCGCCGAAAGCTGATTCTGGACCGGTCGCGTCGGGTCCACCGCAGTGGTCCGGGTGGACCAGCGCATTTGCAATCCGCTTGTAATGTCACCAACTACTTGCTACCGTCCTGGTCAAGTTGAGGTTGAGACTGGTTCAGCACTAGCACGCGCACCGGAAAATCAACTCAAACAGAGAGATCCTCATGGCCGCCAGACCAGCCCGGACGTATTCCGCCCAGCGCGCCGAGCGCGAGCTCGCAGACCTGCAGCTCGTTCTCCGAGCGAGGAACGGCGACGACAAGGCGATGGACACGCTGATCCGCCGCTACAACGGGTTCGTCCGCCTCAAGTCGAGCTCGTACTTCCTGGCCGGAGGCGACTCCGAGGATCTGATCCAGGAGGGCCTGATCGGGCTCTACAAGGCCGTTCGCGACTTCCGGTCGGACAAGGAGACGTCCTTCCGGAGCTTCGCCGAGCTCTGCATCACGCGGCAGATCATCACGGCGATCAAGACCGCCACCCGCTTCAAGCACGCGCCGTTGAACACCTATGTCTCGTTCTCCCAGACGCCGGCCGGCCAGGAGTCGGAGGGCGACTGCACGCTAGGCGACGCTCTTCCCGGGCCGAGCGTGGACGAGCCGTCGATCTGCGTGATCTCGACCGAGGAGCTGCAAAGCCTCGTTTTCTGCCTCGGGACCGGGCTCTCGTCGCTCGAGTCGGACGCCCTCCGGCTCTACCTCGAGGGATCGTCGTACGAGGAGATGGCCGTGGATCTCGAGGTCGACACGAAAACGATCGACAACGCGCTCCAGCGGGTCAAGCGCAAGATCCTGCAGCACCAGGAAACACGCCAGGTCCTGAGCTAGACCCCGAGCGCCGCCGCCACGGGGTCGCCGTCGAGCACCTGGAGCCCGCCGGGGACCGCGACTGCGCCCGGTCCCGCGATCGCAACTCGAGTGCTCTCGTTCAACTTGGTGAGCGTGTCGAGCAGCGGTGTCAGCCGCCGCTTCGCCGAAGCGCTGACGACGACCAGGTCCGGCTTCAGACGGTCGGCCGTCTCGACGATGTCCTTGACCGGCGTGTCCGGCCCCAGGAACGTGATTCGCCATCCTCTGCGGCTCAGCGCGAGCGCGAAGGCAATCAGGCCGAGGTCGTGGAGCTCGCCCGGCGCGCAGGCGACGACCGCACGCGCACCATCGCCCGAGCCCCAGCCCCGGCCAAGCGCGAGCAGCCGGCCGCGGATGATGCTGCTGGCGAAGTGCTCCTGCGCGACGGTGGCGTCGCCCGAAGCCCACCGTTCGCCCAGTTCGGAGAGGTAGGGGAGGATCACCGCGGCGAGCACGGTCTCGACCGTGAACGCCGAAAGCAGGTCGTCGAGCGCGCGCTGGGCGCCGGTCTCGTCGAAGGCGTCGAGTGTGCTCCGTAGTCGTGACACGCCATCCTCGAGCTCCGGCTGCGCGACGCCACCATGCTGTGCATTGCCCTCATCTGAACCTTGCAGGGCGCGCCGAGCAGCCTCCGCGGCGGCGAGGCCTGAGCGCAGGCTCCTGCTCATGAGCTCCACCCGCCGCTCGTCGGACTCCGAGTAAAGGCGGAACCCGCCTTCGGAGCGAGTTGGGCTGAGAAGGCCGTAGCGGCGCTCCCATGCGCGCAAGAGCTCGGGCGCAACCCCTGTCCTTCGGCTCAGTTCGCCGATGCGAATGTCGCCTGGTCGGCCGCTTTCGATAGCCATTGTACGGAGATTGTACAGACACTTGACAGACACGCTTCTACTCTGTACAGTCCCTCGACAGAAGTGGGACAAATCAAAGGAGGAAGAACATGAAGGCACTCGATTTCGTTACCGGTTTGCTCGTCGTGGGCGGACTGAACTGGGCCACCCGCCTGCCGGCACTCGTTTCCGGCGAGCGCCGCGACGCGCGAGCGGCCGCGGCCTAACCGTCAACCTCGAACGAAAGGAACAACCATGAAGATCAAGCGCAATCGTTTCAGGATCGCCGCCGTTGGCGCGGCCATCCTCACCTCCGTCGCCGTCGTCGGCGGCGCCGGTGCGACAGCCGAGCAGGCGTCGCCGCAGAAGAACATCGTGCAGACCGCATCCGATGCCGGTCAGTTCAAGACCCTGATCAGCCTTGCCCAGCGGGCCGGGCTGGCCGGGGCGCTGTCCGGGCCGGGTCCGCTCACGGTGTTCGCCCCGACCGACAGGGCGTTCGCGAAAGTCCCGGCCTCGACGCTGCGAGCTCTGCAGCGGAACCGCGCCCAGCTTCGCGCCGTCTTGCTGTACCACGTCGTCCAGGGCAACGTGAAGGCCGCCCAGGTCGTCAAGCTCCGCCGCGCGAAGACGCTGAACGGCGCCGCCGTCCGGATCGGCGTCAAGGGCAATCGCGTGTACCTGAACCGGACGTCGCGCGTGGTCGCGACGGACGTCGCCGCTTCGAACGGGACGATCCACGTCATCAACAACGTCCTGATTCCCCCGGCGAAGTAACTCGGAAGCTGTTCCACCCAGGCGTCCGGCCGGCTCATCCGCGCCGGCCGGACGCCATTTCGCTCTCGGACTACGATGTGCTCGAGCGCCGGAGTAGCTCAGCTGGTAGAGCACTCGCTCTTGTAAAGCGGATGTCGTCGGTTCGAGTCCGACCTCCGGCTTTAGGCGTCGAGCGCTTGCTCGAGGTCGGCCCAGATCTCGTCGACGGCTTCGAGCCCGACGCTCAGGCGGACGAGGTTCTCCGGCACTCGGTCGCCTTCCCAGCGGGCGCGGGTCTCGAGAACCGAACGGGTGCCGCCCAGGCTCGTCGCGTTCTTGATCGTGCGCACTCCGGTCTCGAAGCGTAGAGCGCCCTCGGCGCCGCCCGCGACGTCGAACGACATCAGCCCGCCGAAGCCCGGGTAGCGGACGCGCTCGACTCCCGGATGGGCCTCGAGCCGCCGTGCCACCTCCGTCGCGTTCGCCGTGTGCCGCTCCATGCGAACCTCGAGTGTCTCGAGGCTTCGCCCGAGTAACCAGCAAGGGTCGGGGGCCGCCACGATGCCGGAGCGTCCGCGGAACTCCTTGAGCCGCTCGTAGTCGTCCTCCGACCGGCAGACGACAGCGCCGAGGAGCACGTCGCCGTGGCCGCCCAGGAACTTCGTCGCACTGTGCAACGCGAAGTCCGCGCCATGCTCGAGCGGCCGTAGGTAGACCGGGGTGGAGGCCGTGGAATCGACCACGAGCGGAGCGGCGTGGGCGGCTGCCGCATCCAGGTCGGGCAGCGTCAGGAGCGGGTTCGACGGCGACTCGACCCAGACGAGGTCGGCGCCCTCCGGCGGCGGACCGGTCTGGTCGAAATCGACCGTGCGGAGCCCCCAGCGCTCGAGCTCTCGCATCAGCGTCGGCGTCCCGTAGTACGCGTCCTTGGCGACCGCGACCGTCTTGTCCGGCTCGAGGAAGGTCAGGAGCAGTGCGGTGGACGCCCCCATCCCGGACGGAAACAGCAGCGCGTGGCCGCCCTCGAGCTCGCCCAGCCGCCGCTCGGCCTCCTCGCCCGCTGGGTGCGAGTACCGCTGGTAGTGAAACTCGCCCGGCTTCCCGTCTTCGTACGGCCAGATCGTGGAGCGGTCGAGCATGGGCCCGATGCTAGTTAGGCTCCGCCGGTGGCGGCGACCGACGACCGAACCGACTCGACGCAGGGGAAGCTCGACCGGCTGAACGAGCTTCGCGACGAAGCACTCCACCCTGCGACCGAGAAGGCGGTCGAGAAGCACAAGGCTCAGGGCAAGCTCCTTGCACACGAGCGGATCGAGAAACTGCTCGACCCCGGATCGTTCGTCGAGCTCGACCGCTTCGTGCGCCACCGGAACCCGTACTTCGGGATGATGGAGCGGCGGCCGTGGGGCGACGCGGTCGTCACGGGCTACGGAACGATCTTCGGCCGCAAGGTCTTCGTTTTCTCGCAGGACTTCACGATCTTCGGCGGCAGCCTCTCCGAGGCGTTCGCGGAGAAGATCTGCAAGGTGATGGACCTCGCCGTGAAGTTCGGCTGCCCGGTGATCGGAATCAACGACTCGGGCGGCGCGAGGATCCAGGAGGGCGTCGTGTCGCTCGCGGGCTACGCCGAGATCTTCTGGCGCAACGTGCAGGCCTCAGGCGTGGTTCCACAGATCAGCCTCGTGATGGGCCCGACCGCCGGCGGCGCCGTCTACTCGCCCGCGATGACGGACTTCATCTTCATGGTCGAGGACAGCTCGTACATGTTCATCACCGGGCCCGACGTCGTGAAGACCGTGACCGGCGAGGAGGTCACGTTCGAGGAGCTCGGTGGAGCCGCCACCCACGCGTCGAAGTCGGGCGTCGCCCACTTCACGGCCGTGGACGAGGAGAGCCTGCTCGAGGACGCGCGCTACCTCCTCTCGTACCTGCCCCAGAACAACGTGGATCCCCCGCCGTACTTCCCGCCGACAGACGCGGTGGAGAGGGAGGACCCGGACCTCGACTCGATCATCCCGAACGAGCCGACGAAGCCGTACGACATGAAGGAGATCGTCAAGCGGGTCGTCGACGACGGGGAGTTCTTCGAAGTGCACGAGCGCTTCGCCGCGAACATCGTCTGCGGGTACGCGCGACTCGGAGGGCATCCGGTGGGCATCGTCGGCAACCAGCCACACTCGATCGCCGGTGTCCTCGACATCGACTCCTCCGTCAAGGCGGCGCGCTTCGTGCGCACCTGCGACGCGTTCAACATCCCGCTCGTCACGTTCGTCGACGTTCCGGGCTTCCTGCCGGGGACCGATCAGGAATGGCGCGGGATCATCCGGCACGGCGCGAAGCTCCTCTACGCCTACTGCGAGGCGACGGTCCCGAAGCTGACGGTGATCACGCGAAAGGCGTACGGGGGTGCCTACGACGTCATGAGCTCGAAGCACATCCGGGCGGACTTCAACTTCGCCTGGCCGACCGCGGAGGTCGCCGTGATGGGGCCGGAGGGTGCCGTCAACATCGTCTTCCGCAAGGAGCTCGAGGAGTCGGACGATCCGGACGCGAGGCGCGAGGAGCTGATCGCGGACTACCGCGAGCAGTTCGCGAACCCCTACGTTGCCGCGGAGCGAGGGTATGTGGACGACGTCATCGAGCCGCGGCGGACCCGGCCCGTGCTCATCGATGCGCTTCAGGCTTCGCTGACCAAGCGCGAGCCGCGCCCGCGCCGCAAGCACGGCAACATCCCGCTCTAGCCGGAGGGCCGACGCTCTCCTAGGAGGAGGGCTGCGTCGCCGCTGCGAGGTCGGCCGGCGCTCCGGGCCGCTTCCTGACGATCTGCCACCCGGCGCCGGTGAGGACGACCTCCTCGACGTCGCTCGGACCACATGCCCGGGTGACACGACGAACCGATCCGGCTCGGAGCGGAGATCCTCGTACTGGGCAGTGTCCATCGCGATGCGCTGGAGGCATGCAGGGTCCGCGCACTCGCAGACGAGCTCCACTCGCTGCGTGATCTGTCCGAAGGCTTCGTTGACGTCGCGCAGGCGCTCGTTGACCTCCCGGAAGACCGCCTCGTTCAGACCGATTCGGCGCTCGCGTTCGTCCATCAGTCCGCTCTGGGATCCAGCTCCTCCGCTACCTCTGCCGCTCTCCCGACCTTCTCGACGATGTCGTAACCGTCGCGATGCTCCACGACCCTCGCCCAACCTTGTCCGGCCACGACATGGCCGGGGGCATTGATGAACAGCGTCGGGTCCGAACGAACGGATTCGTAGTCCGCGAAGCCCAGGCGCACGAGTTCCGTGCAACCTGGCTCGGCGCATTCGCAGATGAAGGGGACAGGCTCGTCGACTGCGTGCTCTTGTGCTGCCGCGACGATGCTCTCGTTGGCCTCGCGGAAGATCGCGTCGTTCCGGCCGACACGCTCGGCGATGGTCTCGGTCTGGCTCACAGGACGCGCATTCCCGGCGCGGGCCGGCCGCTAACCTAACGCGCGGCCGCGGCCGTCGCGGGAGCCCGCTCCACGAGCTCGCGTGCGAACGCCTCGACGATGATCGGGTCGAACTGGGTCCCGGCGCAGCGGTCGAGCTCCGCCACGGCGTCGCGGGGGCTGAGGCGGCCGCGGTACGCGCGGTCGGAGGTCATGGCGTCGTATGCGTCAGCGACGAAGATGATCCTGGCGCCCAGCGGGATCTCGTCGCCTCGAAGCCGGTTCGGATAGCCGCTTCCGTCCCAGCGCTCGTGGTGGTGGAGGACCCATTCGGCGACCGGATCGACGCCGAGACTCTCGAGCATCCGGTGGGCGATCTGCGGGTGCCGCTCGAGGACGAGGCGCTCGGGCGCGGTGAGCGGGCCCGGCTTGCGGAGGATCTCCTCGGGGATCGCGAGCTTTCCCAGGTCGTGAAGGCTTCCCGCGAGGCGAGCAAGCTCGACCTGTTCCTGGTCGAGCCCGAGCAGCTGCGCGATCCACGCGCCGAGCTCGGCGACGCGCGTGGAGTGGCTGCCGGTGTAGGTGTCCCGCGCGTCGACCGCCTTGGCGAGGCTGGCGGCGGCCCGGAAGCGCGCCGCCCGGTCGGGGCCGTGCGCGAGCCGGCGGAGCTCGGCGAGCTCGACGACGTCGGGCCGGTACACGTGCACGCGGTTCTTTCCGTGCTCCTTGGCCCAGTAGAGGGCGCTGTCGGCGAGCCGGATCAGCTCGTCGCGGTCGAAGGCCTGGCGAGGGAAACCGGCGATTCCGGCGCTTGCCGTCACCGTGCCGACCTCGTCGATCACGACGCCCGAGATCCGCTCCAGCACGGAGGACGCGGCGGAAAGAGCCTCCTCCGCGGAGACCCCGGGGAGCAGGAGCGCGAACTCGTCGCCGCCGAGCCGGAACGCCTCGCCGTTCTGGCGGAGCCGGCTACCCACCTGGGCGAGGACACGGTCCCCGGCGGGGTGGCCGTAGAGGTCGTTGATCCTCTTGAAATCGTCGATGTCGATCATGCAGAGGGTGAAGGGCTCGCCGTCGGCCTCGGCCTGGAGGAGCTCCCGCTGAACCCGCTCCTGGAAGCTGCGATGGTTCCCCAGGCCCGTGAGCGGGTCGGTGAGCGCGAGGCGCATTGCCCGGAGAGCCTGATACGACGAGCGCTGGTAGAGAGAGATTGCGAGCAGCGGGCCGACGAGCGCGGCCGAGAGCACGGGCGAGCGCTGCCACAGCACGACGAGCATCAGTGCCGCCGAGGCCATGAGCGCGAACGGGATCGCAGTGGCGCGAGCCGACGAGACCACGAGATCGGCGAAGGGTCGGCGCGCCATGCCGGCGACGGCGCCCGAGACCAACACCAGGTTCACCGCGTACTGGACGGTCGCGGAGATCGCCACCTGGGCCACGATGGCTTCGGTAGTCGAGCCGCCGACGAAGGAGACGAGGATCGAGGCAGCCCCGGCGGCGATCGCGAACACCGAGGCGTTGTAGGCGACGCGTTCGAGCGGCCGGTGCTCGAGCAGCTGGACGATGGCAGGCGCCGTCATTGCGATCAGCACGCCGGCCTCCCAGCCGAAGAGGACGACCCCACTCGTCCCGAAGACGAAAGAGAGGGTGACGCCTCCGCTCTCGGCGCCCTCGATCGGTACCGGCGAGCGGCTGGCAAGCGTGGAGGCGACCAGCAGGGCGACCGGGCCGGCGATCAGGCCCAGGTCGAGAGGCTGCGAGGCGAAGGACACGATGGCGGCGAGCCCCACACAGAGGCCCACGAACCACACCGGTCCTACGAGCAGCAGGACGCGCGGCGGCAGACGTCGCATGCTGCCGCCGCTACCAGTTCCAGTTGTTCGCGCTGGTGAAGAATCCGTCCGCCGCAGTGACGAATACGACCAGCAAGGTCAGCAGGCGCGCTTTCCACTCGAGCATCCAGCTCCCCTTTCGCATTCGAAGAGGCTCGATTCTCCCGCGCCCCGGGAGGCCTTCCATCACCCGTTCGGGTTATTCGCTTTTTCCGGGTTTCGACTAGGCAAGCCCGGCTTCGGCGAGCGGGCGACGGCCCCAGGCGAAGCGCTCCGCGTACCAGCCGTCGACCTCTGCGAGCGCTACGCCATACCGCGAGGAATGGATCATCCAGCCGTTCCCCGCGTAGATCCCGGTGTGGTCGACGGAGGGAGCTTTGGCCTTCCGGCCGCCGCGGCCGAAGAACATGAGGTCGCCCGGCTGGAGCGCCGCGAAGGCGATCCGCCGCCCCTTGGGGGCCTCGGCCGCCATCTGTGCCGCCGTGCGCCCGCGAAGTGTCGCGTTGAGGCGCTCGCCGCCGGCGTACGGCTCGAGCTTGAAGACGCGCCAGAGGAAGCCGGAGCAGTCGAAGCCGCCGCGCGAGCGGACGCCGAAGAGCGACTGCTCGCCGGAGCTCATTCCGCCCCACACGTAGGGATAGCCGATGAGGTTGAACGCCGTCTGGAGGACCTTGCGCTGCCAGGGGGTGTAGGCCGGCAGCTCGAACTCGGCTGCGGATTCCTCCACCCTCTCCGTCTCCCAGCCGGAGAAGCGGAGGATCTGGGCCGCCGAAAATGCCGCCTCCGCGCGAGTGGCGATGTCGTCCGGCCGGAGCTCGAGGGCGTCGAACGGAGCCTCGTGGTTCTTGCGCAGGCCGATCAGCCTTGCCACCACCTCGCTTCCGAACCTCGCCGGCGGCTTGACGCCCGTAGCGCGCGCGCCGAGGTAAAAACGTCGCGCGTCGTCGGAGAGATCGAGACCCCGGACGAGTGCCTGGTCGAGCTCGGCGACGGTTGCGTGGGCCGACGGGCTTCCGGGCTCCGGCGCCGGGTTCTCGGTGAGCTCGGTCACGAGATCGGCGAGCGAGCGTTTCGTGAGCGGCGCGTCGGCGCGGAAGCCTGCCGCGTTTCCGCCCATCAGGCCCTGGGCGGTGACGAGCTTGATCTCGCCGTGCGCCCACGAGCGCTTGGCCGCGAGTGCGGCGGGGGCTCCCAGAATCAGGCACGCGCAGGCAGTGACCGCAACGACTCGACGCACAAAGAGCCATATCGACGCGCCGGCGCCGAGCCTTTAGGCTCCAGGAGTGACCTGGAGCGTCCAGCCGGAGCCGGGCGACGAGGCAGAGCGCGAGGCGCTCCTGTCGGCGATCGAGCGGGTGCTCGCGGAGGAGGATCGCGGCGCGGCGGGCTACGTGAGCCCGTGGTGGCGCTCGGGTTTCCGAGACCTAGGCTGGGGCCCGGCTTCTGAGCAGTCGGGGCGCGAGCCGGGCGTAGTCGAGCCCTGACACCCAGGTCACGACGAGCGCGACGAGCAGCGACCACCATGCAATCGACTCGTCGATTGCTCCGCCCGCGGCGAACCCGCCCAGGATCGCCGCGACCGACTGGGTGCCGGTCTTCAGCTTTCCGAGATCCCGTGCCCCGAGGACCACGCCTCGCTCGAGTGCGGCGAGCCGGAGGCCGGAAACAAGAAACTCGCGCGCCACGATCGCAGCCACCGCCCAGGCCGCGAAGACCCCCTGGTCGAGCAGGACGATCAGGACGGACAGCACGAGAATCTTGTCCGCCACGGGGTCGAGCAGCGACCCCATCGCGGTCGAGCTTCCGCTTCGGCGGGCGAGCCAGCCGTCGACCCAGTCGGTGGCCATTGCGACGGCAAAGACGGCCGTCGCCCAGTACTCGTGCCCGGAGAAATCGATTGCGAAGAGGGCGACGATGACCGGAGCAGCGGCCATTCGAGCGACCGTCAGCTGATCGGCTGCGCCCATACCGACACAATATGCCGGTCGTGACAGGCTTCTCGAAGGTGCTCGTCGCCAACCGTGGCGAGATCGCGATCCGAATCTTCCGCACTCTGCGGGAGCTCGGGATCGCACCTGTTGCCGTCTACTCCGAGGCTGACAGGGCCTCGCTCCACGTTCGAGCGGCGGACGAGGCGTACCTGCTCGGTCCCGGGCCGCCGGGCGAGAGCTACCTCGCGCAGGACAAAGTCATCGACGCCGCACGGCGGGCCGGCGCGCAAGCCGTCCACCCGGGTTACGGCTTCCTCGCCGAGAACGCGACGTTTGCCCGTGCCGTCGAAGCAGCCGGCCTCGTCTGGATCGGCCCACCGCCCGAAGCGATCGAGATCATGGGCTCGAAGGTTGCGGCCAGGGAGCGGATGCAGGCTGCCGGCGTCCCGATCGTGCCCGGGACGACCGAGCCGGTCTCCTCCGCGGACGAGGTTCGGGCTCTCGGCGACGAGCTCGGATGGCCGATTGCGATCAAGGCCTCCGCGGGTGGGGGCGGCAAGGGCCTGAAGGTCGTCGCATCGTCCGACGAGGTCGAGCGGGCCTTCGAGTCGGCGCGCAGGGAGGGAGAGGCCTACTTCTCCGATCCGGCCGTCTACGTCGAGCGCTACGTCGAGGATCCTCGCCACGTGGAGGTGCAGGTCCTCGCCGATTCGCACGGGAGCGTGATCCACCTCGGTGAGCGCGACTGCACGATCCAGCGCCGTCACCAGAAGCTCGTGGAGGAGACCCCGTCGCCCGCCGTGACGGACGAGCTTCGCGAGCGGATCGGCCAGATCGCGGTCGACGCGGCACGGGCAGTCGGGTACCGCTCCGCCGGGACGATCGAGGGGCTCCTCTCGCAGGAAGGGGAGTACTTCTTCCTCGAGATGAACACCCGGATTCAGGTCGAGCACACGGTCACCGAGCTCGTCACGGGGCTCGATCTCATCCGCGAGCAGGTGCTGATCGCGGCTGGGGAGCCGCTATGGCTGCGCCAGGAGGACGTGCGGCTGAACGGGCACGCAATCGAGTGCCGCATCAACGCCGAGGATCCGTCCAACGGCTTCTTGCCCGCGCCAGGGCGGATCACGGGCTACCGCGAGCCTGCGGGCCCGGGTGTGCGAGTCGACTCGGGCGTGGAGGCCGGCAGCGAGGTCGTCGGCCTGTACGACCCGCTCGTCGCCAAGCTCTGCGTGCACGGGGTCGACCGGGAGCATGCCCGCCGGCGCATGCTGCGCGCGCTGGACGAGTACCGGATCGAGGGCACAACGACGCTGCTCGGCTTCCACCGCGCGCTGCTCGAGCACCCGTGCTTCGTCGAGGGCGGGACCTGCCACGGAATCGTGGAGTCGGAGGAGCTTGCGAAGCGAGCAGATGAGTTGTCTCATCGGACAACGAGCCTAGCCGGTGGCTCGGACGGCACCGCGGGCACACGCGAGCGCGTCGTCGAAGCCGAGCTCGACGGTCGCCGGTACGAGCTCAAGCTGCATGTTCCGGAAGCACCGCACGCAGAGCTCGTGAGGCGTCGCCGTGAGCGAACCGCCGCGAGGGGCCAGCACGGCGAGGCGCGCAACGCTGTCGTCAGCCCGATGCAGGGCACAGTGCTGGCAGTGGAGGTTGCGGACGGAGACGAGGTGCAGGCCGGGCAGGTGCTCTGCGTCGTCGAGGCGATGAAGATGGAGAACGAGATCAAGGCGGAGCGCGGGGGTCGTGTGGCGGAGCTCTCGGTCGAGGCGGGCCAGGCGGTGAAGACCGGCGAGGTGATCTGCGTCGTCCACAGTGAATGACGGCGGCCCCACGAAGGCGTTTTGCTCGGAGATCTCGCGAGAGAACGACGAGCCCCTCGGCGGCACCGCCAGCCGAATCGACCACTGGCTGCTCGTCGAGTACCGGGGCCTCTGGAGCCACGACGCGCTCGCCGGAAGCGGGCTCTCCGACGGGGTCAAATCGTGGCTTCGCGAACTCGTGGCGTCGCGGCGGCGCACGCGCCTGCTCCTCATCCGTCGGCCGGACCGGCGCCGCCACGACGGGATCGTCGTCTACGTCGCCGACTCCATGGAGGGAGCGGAGCGCCTCGGTCGCCTCGAGGTCGCGCAGCACGACGACCTGCGCAAGCTCGATCCGTTCGAGGCGGCCGAGCAGGTGGAGCAGCCCCTCTTCCTCGTCTGTACGCACGGCAAGCACGACCGCTGCTGCGCGAAGCATGGCCGGCCGCTCTGGGAGGCGATGAGCGAGCAACTCGAGGAAACCGCCGTCTGGCAGTGCACGCACGTGGGAGGAGATCGTTTTGCCGGCAACGTGGTCGCTCTCCCTCACGGGGTCTACTACGGCCGGGTCACTCGCGACGACGTCCCGGGCCTGCTCGACCATCACCTTTCGGGACAGCTGGCGCTGGATCACTACCGGGGTCGTTCGTGCTGGCCGTTCGCGGTCCAGGCTGCCGAGCGCCGGATCAGGGCGGAGGAAGGGCTGACCGCATTTTCAGACCTCTCGCTCGGGAGCGTCACCCGCGACGGGGAGGATCGCTGGAAGGTCGCATTCGAGACGCGCGTCGGGACACGGGAGATCGATGTCGTCGCAGAAGTCGGTGAGCTGACGCAGCTCACGTGCAGCTCGCCGGTGGCGCGCCGTCCTCGGCGTTACGTGGCTATGGCGCGCTGATCCGCAGGAGCCCCTCGCGGACGAGGCGGCGGATCAGAGTCAGGCGGCCGGCGTCGTCCAGGGAACCGGGCAGATCGCGTGCGGCGAACGGCTCTTCGAGTTCGAGGACGGCCCGCACCTCCGCCTCTGCGTGCGCGGGAAACGCGAGCTCCTTGCCCTCGAAGGCGAGCACGACCGAACCGTCATTGTCCGAGAGCCGGGCGAGCACCGTGGGACGGCGCTCGAGCGCTGTTCCGATGTCGAGATCGTCGAGCGCTCGCAGTTGTGAGAGCTGCCCCTCCCGGATCGGCCGGCGGGTGCGGACGAGCTTCTCCGCGGCGCGCCGCTCCACGTCCTCCCGGCCGAGTCGTGCAGCCAGCGCCTCGATGAGCTCGTCGGCGTCCCCGTCGCGGATCGACCGGCGAAAGCCGACCTCTCCTCCGCATTCGTCGAGCGCCGTGCGGAACGCATCGAGCCAGGTGACGACGTTGACGCCGACCGTGAGATGAAGCGAGTCGCTCTCCGAAGTCAGCGCCTCGTGGAGCCAGCCACGGGGGAGGTAGAGGGTGTCTCCGGGCTGCAGGACGAGGTCATGGACGGGCTCGCCCGGGTCGCCCATCGCCTGCGAGTACTTCTGGTCCTTCAACGGCAGCTCGAACACCGGCGGGTAGACCAGCCAACGCTTCGACCCGGCCACCTGGAGGACGAAGACGTCGTGCGTGTCGTGGTGCACGGGAAGTCCCTGAGCCGAGCGCGGGGTGTAGTAGGCGTTCACCTGCACCGGGTCGCCGAGCGTGCGCTCGAGCGACCGGCAGAACGCGCCGAGTGCAGGTCGGTGGAGGTGGAGCGCCTGCAGGACGATCGTCGCGCCCCTCTCCCATTCCTCGGCGATGCGATCGATGTCGGCAGTCCCCGTGAATCCGCTCGGGCGCCAAGGAATGTCAATCGTGTACTCGCGCGCGGCGAGCTGCTCTCCCGCCCGCACGAGCCGGAAGCCGGGGTAGCGCAGGCCGCTCGAGGTGACCAGGTGCTCGACCTCTTCCTCGGAGAGGAGGTCGTCGTAGCGGCCGGGCTCGTCACGCTCGACGAAAAGCGGCTCGCGCTCCCAGTGCTCGGCGAGAAACCGGTCTTCGTCGTGCGGTGCGATGCAGCGCTCCAGGGCGCTGTCGACCCGGCTCGGGCTAGCTGTCTGCGTCGTCGGAGTCCGAATCCGAGGAGTCGGAGTCGTCGCCGTCGGTGTCGGTGCCGTCCGTGTCCGCTTCGTTCGTCGCGTCTTTGATCTCGTCGACGACGTCCGTCCGGATTTCCTCGTCGGTCAGGCTCGATCGTTGCTCGTCCATGGTTCCTCCTTGAAGGTCGGCGGCTTAGGCGTTCGAGTCTAGAGCCGGACGGCGTGATCGGTCACCCAGACAACGTCGGCCGACTCCCGGCCGCGCGCCCCGACCCGTGTGAACGGCCCGAACAGAACCCGCACGACCGACCCTTCGCGCAGGACGACGCTGCTCCGCAGCGCGGCCTTCCACACCTGGCCCGGCCTGAGCAGAGCAGGAGGCCGAGGGGAGACCCGATCGGGCGGGAGCGAGGGCGGGATCCGCACGAGGCCGTCGGTCAGCGCCTGGAGCTCCCTCTTCGTCTTGGTCTCCAGCATGACGAGCCCGACGCTTTGCCGGCCGATCCGATACGAGCTCCGAGAGGCGTTCTCGACGGAGACCGTGAGCTGCCAGCCGTCCTCTGCGATCTCGAGGCGACCGACACGGAAGACGAAGCCCGCGGAGGGGAAGCGCTCGGTCCAGCCGAGCTCGATCGTCCTCGAGGCGGCGGGTGGTGCCAGCGTCGGCCGTTCGGGGGCAGTGCCGCAGCCCGCGAGTGCAAGCGCCAGCACGGCGAGGAGTGATGGATAAACTCGCGCACCGCGCATGGATCTCTACGAGTACCAGGGCAAGGAGCTCTTCCGTCGCTTCGGCATTCCGGTGTCCGAGGGGCGCCTCGCGACCTCCCCGGAGGAAGCACGGGCGGCGGCGGAGGAGATCGGGGGCCAGGTCGTCGTCAAGGCGCAAGTGCTCACCGGAGGTCGCGGGAAGGCCGGCGGGATCAAGCTCGCGAGCAGCCCCGGCGAGGCCGAAGAGCACGCGAAGGCGATTCTCGGCCTGGACATCAACGGCCATGTCGTGCGCAAGCTGTGGATCGAGTCGGCTTCGGACATCGAGCGGGAGTACTACCTCTCATTGACCTTCGACCGCGGCGAGAAGAAGGCGCTCTTCATGTTCACGAAGGAGGGCGGCATCGACATCGAGGAGGTCGCGTCCGAGCGCCCGGAGGCCCTGGCGCGGCTCCACGTCGACCCCCTCGAGGGCTTCCAGCCGTACCAGGCGCGCCGTCTGATCTACGGCGCCGGGATCGAGGACGCGGGCGAGCAGAAGCAGATCGCGAAGATCGCCGAGCGCCTCTACGTGACCTTCGTCGAGTGTGACGCGATGCTCTGCGAGATCAATCCGTTGATCGTTACTCCCGACGGCGAGGTGAAGGCGCTCGACTCGAAGTTCACGGTCGACGACAACGCCCTCCACAAGCACCCCGACGTCGCGGAGATGCGCGACCTCGAGGCCTATCCACCCGAGGAGCGCCAGGCGCGGGAGAAGGACGTCACGTACGTGAAGCTCGACGGTGAGGTCGGGGTGCTCGGAAACGGCGCCGGACTCGTCATGTCGACGCTCGACGTGGTGGCGCTCGCCGGCGGCAGGCCGGCGAACTTCTGCGATCTCGGCGGAGGCGGAGATGCGCAGGGCGTGGTCGATGCGCTCGAGATCATCAGCGCCGACCCGCAGGTGAAGTCGATCCTCTTCAACATCTTCGGTGGGATCACACGCTGCGACGAGGTTGCGCGCGGAATCCTCCAGGCGCTCGAGCAGCTGACGATCGCCGAGCCCATCGTCGTCCGCCTCGACGGGACGAACGCGGAAGAGGGGCGAGAGATCCTCCGCCAGGCCTCGCCGGAGAACCTCTACGTCGAGCCGACGATGCTCGAAGCCGCGAAGAAGGCCGTGGAGCTGGCTCCGTGAGCTGGTCGGACCGCGCGCAGCTCTACCGCGACTCCGAGGCGCATCGCGAAGGCGAAGATCTCGACCTGGTCGTGGAGTGGTCGGCGGGTGCGGAAACGGCGCTCGACGTGGCAACCGGCGGGGGGCATGTCGCGAGGCGCCTTCGCGAGGCCGGCCTCGACGTCGTGACCCTCGATCCGGCTCCGGGAATGCAGCCGGACGTCGTGAGCCGCGGAGAGGAGATCCCGTTCGCGGACGAGAGCTTCGACGTCGTGGCCTGCCGCGTCGCGGCCCATCATTTCGACGACGTCCCGAAGGCCATGTCCGAGATGGCCCGTGTGAGCCGGGACCGAGTGATCGTCGTCGACAACCTCTTTCTCGACGACGCCGCCGAGGAGGCTGACCGCGTGCGCGACCCCTCGCACGTCCGGAACTGGTCCGAGGGCGAGTGGCTCGGCTTCTTCGCCTCGGCCGGCCTCCAGGTCGACGAGTCGCGGCGGCTCGAGAAGCCGATCGAGGTCGAGCCCTGGCTCGAGCGCTCCGGGACGGGCGAGGAGGACGCGCAGCGCGTCCGGGAGCTCCTGGCCGACCGCATGGACGACGGCTGGATCACCCTCGATCGAATCGTGATCAGGGGGCGCAAGTAATGGCGATCATCGTCGACAAGGACACGAAGCTCGTCGTCCAGGGGCTGACCGGGCGCGAGGGCTCGTTCCACGGCGTCCGGAACCGGGATTACGGCACGCAGGTGGTCGCCGGCGTCACGCCGGGGAAGGGCGGCCAGGAGGTCGAGGGGATCCCGGTCTTCGACACGGTCGCCGAGGCGGTCACGGAGGCAGGCGCGAACACCGCGATGGTCTTCGTCCCGGCCAGGTTCGCCACCGACGCGGTCTACGAGGCGGTCGACGGGGGGATCCAGACCGTGATCTGCATCGCAGAGGGCCTTCCCGCGCACGAGATGCTGCGGGTCTACAACTACATCCGGCCGAAGGGGATCACGATGCTCGGCCCGAATTGCCCGGGCGCGCTCTCGCCGGGCAAGGCAAACGTCGGGATCATCCCGGCCGAGATCTTTCGCGAAGGACGCATCGGCCTCGTCAGCCGCTCCGGCACTCTCACCTACCAGATCGGCCACGAGCTGACCCAGCTCGGGCTCGGGAACTCCACGATCGTCGGCATCGGCGGAGACCCCGTCGTCGGCTCGGGCTTCATCGACGTCCTTGAGCGCTTCGAGGCAGACGAGGAGACCGACGTCGTCGTGATGGTCGGCGAGATCGGCGGTGCGGAGGAGGAGAAGGCCGCGGCCTACATCAAGGCCGAGATGTCGAAGCCCGTCGTCGCCTACATCGCAGGCTTCACTGCCCCGCCCGGCAAGACGATGGGCCATGCGGGCGCGATCATCTCCGGCACCTCCGGGACCGCGCAGGCGAAGAAGGAAGCGCTCGAGGCCTGCGGCGTCCGGGTCGGCACGACGCCGACGGAGGTCGCGCAGCTCGCCGCCGACGTCGTCGGCGCCAAGACCTGACACCGACCGAGCATCTTCGGCCTGTCGCGCTCGAGTGCGCCGAGCTCTGGTCGCTGCAGCTCGGCGAGCTCTTCGACGCGCAACATTCCTTCGTCGCGGAGGCGACGCTGCCCGACGGCCGCGAAGCCGTGCTGAAGGTCAATCTGCGGGAGTCGGAGACGGAGTTCGAGGGAGAGGCGTTCGAGCTCTGGGACGGCCGGGGCGCCGCACGCGTGTACGCACTACGACCGCGAACGGCGGGCGCTCCTGATCGAGCGCCTCAGGCCCGGTACTCGGGGCTGGGAGCTTCCGGACGAGGAGGCCACGGCGGTCGCGGCCGGCGTCCTCGAGCTGCTCTGGGTGCCGGCTGCGGAGCCGTTCACGCGGCTCGAGGACCAGGCGGCGTACTGGGTCGAGTTCCTCCCTGCCCACTGGGAGCGGCTCGGGCGGTCGTTCGAGCGGTCGCTCGTCGACGAGGCGGTGGACTTCCTGCGCGAGGCGGGCCCGACCCAGCGTGAGTCTGTGCTGCTCCACCAGGACTTCCACGGCGGCAACTTCCTGCTCTCCGAGCGCGGGTGGCTCGCGATCGACGCGAAGCCGCTCGTGGGCGAGCGGGAGTTCGACGTCGCCTCGCTGATCCGGGACCGAAGGCCGACGACGAAGGCGGCGATGGAGCGGCGGCTCGACTATCTCGTCGACCGCCTGGATCTCGACCGGGAGCGGGCCCGCGGCTGGGCGATCGCGCACGCGCTCGCGTGGAACGGCTCGGCCCAGATGGTCGAGTGTGCCCGGCTTCTCGCGCGGGACTGAGCGTCATCCGATCGCCTTCCTAGAGTCGCGGCATGGAGACGATCTCTCTCGCCCGCGGGGTTCCGGCGCCCGAGTGCGTGCCGGTCGAGGAGCTTGCGGAGTGCGCCCGCGCTGCGCTCGCGAGGGACGGTGCGACGATCCTCTCCTATGGCCCTGCCGGCGGCTATGCGCCCCTACGGAGCTGGATCGCAGAGGAGCACGGCGTCGCCGAGCAGAGGGTGATCCTCACGAACGGCTCGCTTCAGGGCTTCGCGCTCCTCGCCCAGGTGCTGGCAGGCAGCGGAGAGCGCGTCCTCGTCGAGGCTCCCACGTACGACCGGCCGTTGAAGATCCTGGGCTCGCTCGGGGCGCAGGTCGTCCCGATCCGCTGCGACGACCAGGGGCTCGACCTGGACGCGCTCGAGGCGGAGTTGCGCCGCGGCGCGAAGCCCGCGTTCCTCTATGTGATCCCGACCTTCCAGAACCCGAGCGGCCGCACGCTGTCGGCCGAGCGCCGCAAGAGGCTCGTCGCGCTCGCGGTGGAGCACGACCTCCTCGTTTTCGAGGACGATCCCTACGGCGCCGTGCGGTTCGAGGGCGAGGCTCAGCCGACGCTCTTCGAGCTCGAGCCGGGCGGCCGCATCGCCTACTCGTCCTCGTACTCCAAGACCGTTGCGCCCGGAATGAGGGTCGGGTACCTCGTCCTGCCCGACCGGCTCGCGAGGGCCGTCGAGTCGGCGGCCGCGTCGACGTACATCACGCCCGCGCTCCTCTCGCAGGCGACGGTGCACGAGTTCCTGCAGCGCGGCCACCTCGAAGCGAACCTCGAGCGCGTCCGCGCACTGCTGGGCGCTCGCAGAGACGCGCTGCTCGTCGCGCTGGACGAGCAGCTCTCGGGGACCGGGGCGCGCTGGAACCGGCCGGAAGGCGGCTACTTCCTCTGGCTCGACCTGCCCGAAGGCCGGAACGCGCGAGCGCTGCTCCACGAAGCGGCTCAGCACGGCGTCTCGTTCGTCGCGGGGCCCGATTTCTACCCCTGGGCCGGTGGCGGGCGCAGTTCCGCCCGCCTCGCGTACAGCTTTGCGTCGCCGGAGCAGCTAGGCGAGGCGGTCAGGCGTCTGGCCGCCCTCGTGGCTTCACCGTCGGCGGTAGCACTGCGACACCAGCACGCGGCCTAGGACTCCGAGCACCAGCAGGGCGTCGAGTGCCGGGTGCTAGGCCGTGACTCGGTCGAGCGCGAAATCCTGACGCGGCACGAGCCGAGGCTGCTGCGGGGGCTGCAGGGTGCGTGGCTTTGCCGGCCGGAACGTTGGACAGGGGGAGTCCAGGGGGAGAGCGCAAAGTCCCGCCCTACGGAAATAGCAGTCCTCACAGCTTGCCTCGGCTCGTTTGCTCATTGCCGCGTTTGATCCTCCTCAGAAAAGCCGGTCCGAGCGGTGATCTTGGGACCTGTGCCGGCTAGGCGCAAGAGGGGCAGGCACGAAAACCCTGCAATTTCCGGCCGGTGTGGAAACCGGCGAAATCCTGGGACTTTTATGCTTTTCGCGGAAGCGTTGCCAGTACACGCAACGCCTGTTGAAAACTGTCCACAGGGATGATGCGGAGTCCCTCGGCGTGGCGCCGCGCCTCGGCTGCGTTATCCCCAGGCACGAGGAAGGCATCCATGCCGGAACGGCGCGCGGCAATCGTCTTCTGCTTGATGCCGCCGACCTTGGCGACCGTGCCGTCCAGGAAGATCTCACCGCTGGCCGCAAGGCGATTGCCGCGGTCGACGTCCCGGCCGAGCTCCTCCATCACGTCGAGCGCGAACGCGAGCCCGGCCGATGGTCCGCCGACCTGACCGAGGTCGATCTTCACGTCGACCGGAAGCCGGACGACGTCGAACACGTCGGCAACGGAGATTCCGACGAACGCTCGTCCTGGGCGGCGTGGATCCGCGGCGGTCCTGAGTACGACGTCCTGGCGCTTGCCGTCTCGTTCGACGACGAACCTGACTCTCTGTCCGGGCTTCTTCTTGCCGAGGGTCTCGGTGACATCGTCCGAGCTCCGAACAGGCTGTCCGTCGACCGAACGGATCCAGTCGCAGCCGCGCAACTTTCCCGACGCCGGGTAACCGTCGAACGTGCCTTCGACCTGGACTCCCATCCGGCGAGTCGGCACGCGGAGGTCGAGCGCCCGCAAAGCGACGGCAGTGGCGTACTCCTGGCTGCGCTTCATGGCGGCGAGCTCGCAGCGGCGATGCGCCCCCTCGTCCTCTCCCTCTGCAAGCACGCTCGTCGCCGGCTCGAGCGTCGCCCCCTCGTAGAGCCCGGGAAACATCTTCTCGAGGAGAGAGGCCTTCCGTACGTCGACGGCGACGTAGTGGATCCCCCCGCCGTTCGCATCCGGTTTCTCCCCCTCCACCTCAACCCGCTGCGCGAGGGGGCGCGCCTCGTCCGGGAGGAAGATGTACCGGTCCGACGGCGCGACGTAGAGCACGGCGACGACGACCAGGAGGACGAAGCCGGCGCCGATGAGCCACGCCGGCCAGGGAACTCGTTTCACGCGCTCAGGATAGGGCTACGGGGTCAGGTCAGAGCAGGCTGCGGACCAGGCCGCCGTCGACGGCGATCACGGTGCCGGTCACGTAGGAGGCGGCGTCGGAGGCCAGGAAGCAGACGGCGGACGCAATCTCCGCGGGACGACCGAGCCGGCGCAGCGGGATCGGCTTCAGGTCATCCTCGCTCGGCCCGTCCGGATAGACCTCCGCGAGCCGCGCGGTGTCGATCCGGCCGGGGGCGATGGTGTTGACCGTGATCCCCTCGGGGCCGACCTCGCGAGCGAGGGACTTGGCCCAGCCGACGACTCCGGGGCGTACGGCGTTCGAAAGGGCGAGGTTGTCGGCAGGCTCCTTGACCGTCGACGACTCGATGTTGATCACCCGGCCGGCCTTGCTCTCGCGGAGGTGCGGGAGACAGAGGTTCGTCAGGCGGACCGCAGAGGTGAGGAGGAGCGCCACGGCGGCCTCCAGCGACTCGTCGTCGATCTCGAGCGCCGAGCCGCGGGGCGGCCCGCCGCTGTTGTTGACGAGGACGTCGATCCCGCCGAAGGCGTCCACGGTGCGAGCAACGAGCCGCTCGCAGTCCTGCGGGTTCGTGACGTCTCCCTGCACCGACAGCGCGCCGATGCGCTCGGCCTCTGTCTCGAGCACCTTCCGGCGGCGCGCGAACATCGCGACGTTCATCCCCTCGGCCGCAAAGGCCTCGGCGATGGCGAGCCCGATCCCCTGCGACGCGCCGCAGACGATCGCAGTGCGGCCGGTCAGGCCAAGATCCACAGCGCCAGCACCGTGAGAGGGAGGAGGAGGGCGAGCCCTCCACCGACCAGGTAGGGCGAGACCGACAGCCCGCGCTGCTCCCCGTGCGGCCAGAACTGACGGCTCCCCTTGCTGCCCCAGCAGTCAGTGCATACGCCCTGGACGGTTTTGGACATGCGCCCGCAATGCGGGCAGGCCGACGACGGCGCGAGCGCGAGCCGTACGCCGCTAGGGGAAGCCCAGCCCGGCGGCGGGCCCCGGCGCCTCCGCGGGCGGCGCCTGTGGGCGGCGCCCGCTCGAGGGACTGTCCCTCGAGCTCGGCTCGGAGGGCCATGTCGTCTGTGTCGAAGCTGTGTCATCTCTGTGCCTTCGGTGTGAGGCGGGTGGCTGCTCGAAGCATTGGACGCCATGATTGCTGCGCTCGATGCAGCGCTGCATCCTCTTCGGTCCACAATCGGGCCGGTCGACGGGTTGCCGGCCCCTGCGCGGCGCTAGGCAGAGAGGACGCCGACGACCTCACGGACGGCCTCGGCCGACGCCTTCAGCTGCTCCTGCTCCTCGTCGGAGAGCTCGAGCTCGACGATCTCCTCGATCCCCTCTGCGCCGAGCTTCACCGGCACGCCCATGTACAGGTCCTCGATTCCGTACTCGCCCTCGAGGAACGCGGTGACGGGGAGGACGCGCTTCTCATCCAGCATGATCGAGTCGACCATCTGAGCGGCTGCCGCGCCGGGCGCGTACCACGCCGACGTTCCGAGGAGCTTGACGAGCTCGCCGCCTCCCTTGGCAGTCCGCTCGACCATCTGCTGGATCTGGTCCTCGGGGACGAGCTTTCGCAGCGGGACTCCACCGACGGTCGTATGCGAGACGACCGAGACCATCTGGTCGCCGTGCCCGCCGAGCACCATCGCGGTCACGTCCTTCACCGAGGCGCCGGCCGCCTGCGCGATGAAGGTGGAGAAGCGGGCGGTGTCGAGGATGCCCGCCATTCCGAAAACGCGGTTCTTCGGCCATCCGGACGCGTTCTTGGCGACATGGCACATCGCGTCGAGCGGGTTCGAGACGATGATCAGGATCGCCTCGGGCGACTGGGCGATCACCTGCTGGGTCACCGAGCCGACGATCTTCTCGTTCGTCGCGACGAGGTCGTCGCGGCTCATGTCGCCCGTCCGCGGGACCCCGGCGGTGATGACGACCACGTCGGAGCCGGCCGTGATCTCGTACTCGGTCGAGCCGGTCACGCGAGGCTCGTAGCCGAGGACGGCGGCGGCCTGGTCGATGTCGAGCGCCTTCCCCTCGGCAACTCCCTCTTTGATGTCGACGAGCGCGATGTCGCAGTAGTCGCCCCGCGCCAGCTCCTGCGCGCAGGTTGCCCCGACGTTTCCCGCGCCGACGATCGTGACTTTCCTACGCAACGGGAACTCCGAGCTTGTCGATGATCGCGTCGGCGACCTCGCTCGTCCCGACGGCGGTCGGATCGTCGCGTGTCGGCTTCATGTCGTAGGTGACGCTCTTTCCCTCTCGGATCACGTCGGCGATCGCGCTCTCGACGCGCTCGGCCGCGTCGTCCTCTTCGAGGTAGCGGAGCATCATCACGCCGGAGAGCATCTGGGCCATCGGGTTCACCTTGTTCTGGCCCGCGTACTTCGGCGCCGACCCGTGCGTGGGCTCGAAGATCGCCGCCTTCTCCCCGAAGTTGCCGCCCGGCGCCATGCCCAGGCCGCCGATCATTCCGGCGCAGAGGTCGGAGACGATGTCACCGTAGAGGTTCGGGCAGACGAGGACGTCGTACTCCTCCGGCCGCTGGACGAGCTGCATGCACATGTTGTCCACGATCCGCTCGTCGAACTCGATGTCGCTGTTCTCGGCGGCCACTTCCTGTGCGACCCGCAGATAGAGCCCGTCCGTGAACTTCATGATGTTGGCCTTGTGGACGGCGGTGACCTTGCGCCGGCCGTTGCGGCGCGCATGGTCGAACGCGAACTGGACGATCCGGCGGGTGCCGGTGACCGACAGGGGCTTGATCGAGATTCCGGCGTCGGCGTGACGAAGCTTTCCCCCGTGGCCCTCGATCCAGGCGATCAGCTCGTCGGCGTCGTCGGTGCCCTGCTCGTACTCGATGCCGGCGTAGAGGTCCTCCGTGTTCTCTCGGATGATCACGAGGTCGACGCTCTCGAACCGCGACCGGACCCCCTCGTAGCTCTTGCACGGCCGTACCTGCCCGTAGAGGTCGAGTGCCTTGCGGAGGCCCACGTTCACGGAGCGGAACCCGCCGCCGACGGGCGTCGTGATCGGCCCCTTGAGAGCCACTCCCGTTTCGCTGATCGCGTCGAGGACGTGCTGGGGCAGCGGGTCGCCGTCGTTCTGCTCCATGACGTCGGTTCCGGCGTGCTGAACGTCCCATTCGAACTCGACGCCGGTCGCCTCGAGCACCCGTCGGGTCGCCTCCGTGAGCTCCGGGCCGATGCCGTCGCCGGGGATGAGCGTGACGCGGTGAGCCATGCGGCGGCGACTCTACCGATTCGCCAACGGCTTATCGGGGTACATTCTGCGGCCGATGAGTGAGTTCAAGCCAGGTCTCGAGGGCGTCGTCGCCATCCAGACGGAGATCGCGGAGCCCGACAGGGAGGGCGGCGCTCTCCGCTACCGCGGGGTCAACATCGAAGAACTCGTCGGGAACCTCCCCTACGAGAAGGTCTGGGGCCTGCTCGTCGATGGCAATCCCGAGCCGGGCATGCCCGAGCCCGAGGCCTATGAGCCCAAGCATCTGAGTGGCAACGCACCCGCCGACCTCCAGGCGGAGACGGCTCACCTATCGAGCGAGTGGAAGCTGAAGAAGCTCGTCGACATCGACGAGGAGGAGGCCCGCGACGATCTCGCCCGCCTCTCCGCGCAGATGATGTCGATCGTCTCCAAGTCTGCAGCGGTCGGTGCCGGCCGAAAGCCCGCCGCAGACGACGTGGTCGAGCAGGGAGAGACGGCCGCTGAGAGGTTCCTCCTCCGCTGGCGAGGCGAGGCGAACCCCGACCACGCGAAGGCGATCGACACCTACTGGATCTGCACGGCCGAGCACGGCCTGAACGCTTCGACCTTCACCGCGCGGATCACGGCGTCCACCGGAGCCGACTGCGGCGCGGCGATGTCGGCCGCCGTCGGCGCGCTCAGCGGCCCGCTGCACGGTGGGGCGCCGGCCCGAGTGCTGCCGATGCTCGACGAAGTGGCGCGAACGGGCGATCCCCGGGGCTACGTCAAGAGCCTGCTCGACAGCCACGGAAGGATCATGGGGTTCGGTCACCGGATCTACCGGGCCGAGGACCCTCGCTCGCAGATCCTCAAGAGAACGGCTCAGGAGATCGGCTCTCCCCGTCTCGAGGTGGCCGAGGCGCTCGAGGAGGCGGCGCTCGCCGAGCTCCACGAGCGGAAGCCCGACTACGTCATCGCGACGAATGTCGAGTTCTATTCGGCCGTCTTGCTCGACGCCGCCGAGGTTCCGCCGGACCTGACGCCGGCGATGTTCGGCTGCGCCCGGGTCGCCGGATGGTCTGCGCACATCCTCGAGGAGAGGCGCACGGGCCGGCTCATCCGCCCGTCCGCTCAGTACGTCGGGCCGGCGCCGCGGTCGCTCTCCACTGTCTGATCTCGGAACAGCCGCGAGCGAGGCGGCCGCGCTGGCCGAACGCGGTGCCGAGCGCGAGCTCGCCGAGATGCGCACGAAGTGGCAGGACGAGATCGAGGGCGCCGCGAGGAGCGAGGACTTCCGCGACCGGGCGCTCGCCTACCGTGCGATCGGGCAGTTTCGCTACCGGCAGAAGCTCGAGCTCCTGCGGCGCGGCCTCGAGGATCAGAGCCCGGCGAGCCGCGGCTCCGCCTTGCTCTCGCTGGAGCTTCTCTCGCGCGACCATCCGGGCGACGTCAACGCCGACCGGTCGCTCCTGCACAACCTCGCGGCCCACGACTCGAACGCGGCCGTGCGGCGGCTCGCGATCCTCGTCCTCAAGAACGGCTCGGCGCATCGGGACACGATCACGATGCTCGAGGGGATCGCCGAGGACGACGAGCACGACAAGGAGCTCCGCGAGACGGCCAAACGGGCCGCCGCGGCGCTGACGAAGAAGGGCCGCGCGAAAGCGAACTAGCTAGATCAGGCGGCGCAGGGACAGACCGGCTGCCGCAGCGTCTTGCCGCACCCGGCGCAGATCCGCTCGTTCTTGCGCCACTCGAGCATCTTCTTCTCGATCCCGGCCTTCATCATCAGGACGCCGACGCCCAGTGCTCGAGAGGAGGACGAGAGTGGTTTCCGGTGAGAGCTCGTTCATCGCTTTGTCCTTCGTCTCGCGTGAGGGTGGGCCTGGAAGTACAACTCCCGACGCCGCCGATCGGATACGTGCGTGTACAGCTCGGTGGTGGCCAGATCGGCATGTCCGAGCATTTCCTGAACGCTTCGGAGATCGGCTCCTCCCTCGAGCAGGTGCGTCGCGAACGAGTGACGGAGGAGATGGGGGTGGACCCGCTCGGGCTCGAGGCCTGCCTTCGCGGCGAGCTTCCGCAGGATCAGGAATGCGCCCGCCCGCGTCAGCGGCCCGCCCTGGGCGTTGAGGAACAGCTCGGGGCGGTGGCGGCGATCGAGGTGGGGCCGGCCGCGTCCGAGGTAGCGGCGAAGCGCCTCGACGGCCTGGCGCCCGACCGGCACGACCCGCTCCTTGTTGCCCTTGCCGATCGTTCGAACGAGGCGCTGGTCGAGGTCGACGCCACCCTTTTCGAGCCCGAGCGCCTCGCCGACTCGCAGGCCCGCGCCGTAGAGCAGCTCGACGAGTGCGCAGTCGCGAAGGGCGCGTGGAGTCGTCCCGGCGGCGGCGTCGATGAGCCGCTCGGCCTCGGCCGGCGACAGGGTTCTCGGTAGGCGTCGGATGCGCCGCGGAAGCTCGAGCTCGGCCGCCGGGTTGGAGTCGGCCGCCCCGATCAGGACGAGGTGGCGGAAGAACGAGCGCAGCGAAGCAACCCGTCTTGCGATCGTCGCGCCGGACAGGCCGGCGGCGCGGAGGTCGGCGAGGTAGCGCTCGAGCTCCTCTCGATCGACCGAGGCGGGCGAGCGGCCGAGCCAGTCGGCCAGGGTGTCGAGATCGCGGCGGTAGGCCTCGACCGTGCGGGGCGCGAGGCGCGCCGCCGAGAGCGCGAGGAACCCCTCGAGCTCAGGATCGCGGATGCGCTCGGTCATAGACCTTCCTCAGTCGCTTGCCGTCCACGTGGCTGTAGACCTGCGTGGTCGAGAGCGAGCTGTGGCCCAGGAGCTCCTGGATCGTCCGCAGGTCGGCGCCGCCCTCGAGCAGGTGGGTCGCGAACGCGTGTCTCAGGCGGTGCGGGTGGGGGAGCAGCTTCCGGAGAGTGCTCGTATCGAGCCGCTTGCCCCTCGTGGAGAGGAAGAGCGCGTTGTGAGCATCTCGGGCCAGCCGGGGGCGAAGCTGGAGCCAACGGGCGACCCAGTACGCCGCCTCCTCGCCGAGCGGGACCACGCGTTCCTTTCCGCCCTTGCCCCGCACTCGCACCGCTTCCTGGTCGAACTCGACATCCGCGAGATCGAGATCGACTGCCTCCTGGCTGCGGAGACCGGCCGAGTAGACGAGCTCCATGAGCGCGCGGTTTCGCACCGAGAGCGGATCCTCCGCGTCGAAGCGGTCGAGCTCGGCTTCGACCTCTTCCTGCTTCGGTGCGTCGGGGAGCCTTCGGGGTCGCCGCGGCGCGAGCCTCGTGTCCGGGACGCGTGCCCGGCCGAGCGTGAAGCGAAGGAAGGCGCGCACCGAGGCGAGCTTGCGCGCAATCGTCGCCGGGGCCAGGCGGCTCGGGGCTCGCCCCGGGCGGGCGGCGCCGAGCTCCGCCGCGTAGGCGGCGAGGACGCGCGCGTCGATCGCGTCGATTGACCCGCCCTTCGCAGCCAGCCAGGAGGCGAACTCGCGGAGGTCAGAGCCGTAGGCCCGCCGGGTCGCGTCGGAGAGCGCGGGACTCGCGAGAAAGCGGTCGATCGCCGGTTGGGTCTCCATCCAGGCAGGATTCGCGGCCGTGAAGGTGGCGTCCTGCCTCGTCCTCGTCCTCGCTCTCGGCGCTTCGTCGGCTGCCGGCACCGTCCAGGCGGTCAAAGTGCCGTCCAATTTCCGCGTGGAGCGGCATGTCGTAGGACTCGACCGCCCGACTGCGATGGCCTTCGGGCCCGGCGGCGCGCTCTACCTCACGCAGGAGGGCGGCGAAGTCGTCCGCGTCGACCCGCGGACCCGGCGACCTCGCGTCGTCCTGCGCGGCTTCAGGACGCCGCTCGGGCTCGCCTGGCACCGCGGCGTCCTCTTCGTCTCCGCGCAGGGCGCGCTCTGGCGAGTCAACGGCGGCCAGCGCAGGGCGATCGTGCGGCGGCTCCCCTTCGGGCTCCACCAGCAGGACAACGTCGTCGCCCTGAAGGGTCGTTTGTACTTCGGCAGTGGCTCGACCTGCGACGTCTGCGCCGAGCGGAGCCGGTTGAGCGCGGCGGTCCTCTCGGTGCGACCGGACGGGCGCGACCTCCGTGTCGTCGCGCGAGGGCTCCGCAATCCCTTCGGGCTCGCGGTTCACCCCCGGACGGGCCGCCTCTACGCGTCGGTGAACGAGCGAGACGAGCTGGGACGCAGCGAACCGGCCGAGACCATCGTCGAGATCCGCCAGGGTCGCCACTTCGGCTGGCCGCGCTGCTGGCCGAGCCACCGGCGAAAGCGGATGGTCGGGCGCTGCCGAGGAGTCACGCCACCCGTCGCCTATCTTCAGCCGCACTCCTCGCCGGACGGCATTGCCTTCCGACGGGGCGAGCTCTTCGTCGCCGAGTGGGGGCAGTACAACAGCCGGCGCGCCGGGCGGAAGGTCAGCCGCGTCGTGCTTCGTTCAGGGCGTCCGGCAGCGGTTTCGACCTTCGCCACCGGATTCGAGCACCCGCTCGCCGTGGCGGTCGACCGACGCCAGGCGCTCCTCGTCGCCGATTACGGGCGTGGAATCGTCTACCGGATCCAGGAGCGGGGCAAGCCGTGAACGAGCTCAGGCTCTATCTCGCCGCGGGCATCGCCTACGTCGTGCTCGGCGTGATCTGGCCGAGTCTCCTGCTCTCCTGGGTCGAGGGCACGGCGTTCCTGCTCCTCTGTGTCTGGATCCTGCCCGCGGCCCTTCGGCGGCTTCGATGAGCTGGGCGGCACACGATCTCGAGCCCTACGCGATCCAGCGTCACCTCGGCGGCAAGGTCGCAATCGTGCCGCTCCTGATCGGCTCGTACTCGCCGGACATGTTCAGCAAGTGGTTCGTCTACGGCATCGACGTGCTCGGAATCGAGCTCAAGGCTGACGATCCGGTGCAATTCCACCGCGGCTGGCCGGGTGTCGGTTTCACGCACTCGCTCGCCTTCGGCCTCCTTGTCGCGGCTCTGATCCTGCTTCTGACGAGGAGCCGCATCTGGTCGCTGAGCTTCCTGTTAGGACACTGGGCCCACGCGCTGACGGACGTGGGCGACACGATCGGGACGATGCTGGCCTTCCCGTTCTCGACCGAGACGTTCGGCCTCGGTGCGTGGGCCTACGCCGGCCAGACCGACCGGCTGACCGATGCCGGCGCCTACTTCAGCGGCCTCGGCTTCGTCTGGGACGGCGTCTGGATCGTCTACGGGCTCCTGTCCTGGCGCATCCTCAAGCGCGAGTACTTCCGGGAGGTGATCGTGACCGCCGACCCCCGGTTCTGGGGCTGGATCGGACGCTTCCTGCCCGAGGTGGCGCTCCTCGCGCTCTACCGCGCGAGCTTCTTCTACGGGACGACGCGCTGGGTCGCCTGGCTGATCTGGGCACACGTCGTCAACGACTACCCGTTCGATCTCTCCTGGGGCGGGCCCGACTGGGTCGAGGCGGCTTACGACTAGATCTCGCCCGGCAGGAGCGAGTACATGACGAAGTCCACCCGGCGATCCAGACGCGCGTTGTAGCGGCTCGAGCGGAGGACGCCCTCGCGGGTGAAGCCCGCACCCTCCGCGACCCGTTTCGACGCGACGTTCTCCTCGTCGGCCCGAAGCTGCAGCCGCGCGATGCCGCAGTCGCGGAGCACCCAGCCGGAAACCAGACGAAGGGCGCGGGAGCAGAGGCCGCGGCCCCGCATCTCGGGCGCGATCCAGTACCCGACTTCGGCGACTCCGTCGTCCAGGCCGTTCAGCCAACGGACGCCGATCGAGCCGACCGCCAACCCAGCCTCGGTGATCGCGAAGTTCGTCATCGAGCCATCTCGCCAGGCCCTGCGGCTTCCCTCGATGTAGGCCCGGGCATCCTCGAGTGTGTACGGCGAGGGAATCTGGTCGAGGAACTCCGTGATCGCGCGGTCGTTGCAGGCTGCTGCGATCGCTTCGTCATCGCCTTCCTCGCCCCAGAGCCGCAGGGACACGACGCCGTCGGAGAGCGGGGGGTCGGGCGGTCGCACGTTCATTGTCATACGATATGCAGCCGTTTCGGACCCCAACGCGGCCGGGTAGCAAGGAGACCGATGGCGATCGTCGAGGACGTACGCGGACAAACTGACCTGAGCGCCCACGGCATCGAGCCGGGAGGCGCCGTTCATCACAACCCGACCGTCGCCCTCCTCTACAGCCACGCGATCGCCCGCGGCGACGGGCGTCTTGCGGAGGGCGGCCCGCTCGTGGTCGACACCGGTGAGCACACGGGCCGATCGCCGAACGACAAGTTCGTCGTCCGGGAGCCCGGCTCGGCAGACCGCATCTGGTGGGACAAGAACGACGAGATCGAGGAAGAGCAGTTCGAGGGCCTCCGCGACAAGGTCACGTCGTTTCTCTCCGGTCAGGACCTCTACGTCGTCGACGCCTTCGCCGGCGCGGATCCCGCCTACAGGCTTCCATTGCGCGTCATCACGTACAGCCCCTGGCACGCGCTCTTCGCGAAGACGCTGTTCATCGACCCGACCGAGGAGGAGCTCGCCGACCACGAGCCGCGGGCGCTCGTCCTGCACGCGCCGCCGGTGGATGCGAGCCCCGAGGAGGACGGCACCCGCAGCGGCACGTTCGTCGTCCTGCATCCGGGACGGATGGAAGTCGTGATCGGCGGGACGTTCTACGCGGGCGAGATCAAGAAGTCGATCTTCACGCTGATGAACGACAAGCTGCCGCTCGAGGGCGTCCTCCCGATGCACTGCTCGGCGAACGTGGACGACGACGGACGCGTCGCGGTTTTCTTCGGTCTCTCGGGCACGGGCAAGACCACGCTTTCGGCAGATCCCGAGCGCCACCTGATCGGCGACGACGAGCACGGGTGGGGCGACGAGGGCATCTTCAACATCGAGGGCGGCTGCTACGCGAAGGTGATCCGCCTCTCGCCGGAGGCCGAGCCGCAGATCTTCAAGACGACGCGGAGCTGGGGAACCGTGCTCGAGAACGTCGTCATGGACGACCGCGGCATCCTCGACCTCGACGACGACTCGAACACGGAGAACACCCGCGCCGCGTACAAGCTCGAGCAGATCGCGAACGCGCTGCCCGCGAAGCAGGCCGGCCATCCAAGCGCGGTCGTCTTCCTCACGGCCGACGCCTTCGGGATCCTGCCGCCGATCGCGCGCCTCTCACGAGAGCAGGCGATGTTCTACTTCCTCTCCGGCTTCACGGCCAAGCTCGCGGGCACCGAGATCGGCGTGACCGAGCCGCAGCCGACGTTCTCGGCGTGCTTCGGCGCTCCGTTCCTGCCGCAGCCGCCGTCGGTCTACGCGCACATGCTGGGCGAGAAGCTCGACCAGCATCCCCATGTCTCGGTCTGGCTCGTCAACACCGGCTGGACGGGCGGCCCGTTCGGCGAGGGCGAGCGCATGCCGATCAAGGCCACCCGCGCCCTCCTGAAAGCCGCGCTCGCCGGTGAGCTCGACGGCGTCGAGTACCGCACGGATGACGTGTTCGGCCTGGAAGTGCCCGTCTCGGTCCCGGACGTGAATCCGGGCCTGCTCGACCCGCGCTCCACGTGGGCCGACCCCGAGGCGTACGACCGCAAGGCGCGCGAGCTGGCGCGCATGTTCCGCGACAACTTCGAGCAGTTCGCAGCCGAGGCCGGCGACAAGGTCGCCCAGGCCGGCCCGCGCGTCTAGCCATACCGCCGTAACCGCGTTAGGCTCGACGCATGAGGGGGGTCCTGGCTCGGCGGTCGTGGCCGTCGCCGTTGTCGCTGCACTTGGTACGGCCGGGGCGTCGGCGCAGCGCCCACCGAACGCAACGAAGTTGTTCGAGGTTCGCTTCTCCGTAGTGGGTGAGTACCGCTTCGTCGCAAACGCCTCGGTGAAGAGCCAAGGGTGTGACGTCGTCTTCCAGGGATCGGGCGGCGGCGACGCCCGCGTGCAGGGAGGCGATTCTTTCTACTACCAGCGGTACAACACTCCGGAGGGCGAGCGGATCTCGTCTCGTCTCCCGAACCCGAAGGATCGTCTGGTGCTCAAGCGGTTCGGTTCCCTCGCTGGCAACGACTACCTGTCCGCCGCCCGAGGGCAGGACGACAGTTCAGGAGGCCAAGACGTCTGGATGTCGTACGAAGAACACCCCCGTCTGGCTCGAGGCCGGGATGGCGAGGATCGGCGGAAATCGGCTGCTGGTCGTCCTGAACGACCGTTCCGAGATCTCGACCCACTTCTATCGCTCGGAGCCCTGCCCGCCTACGCGCGGCCCTTACGGAGTCATGAGCGGAGTGTCCTCCGCGTTTCCGTGGGGTGGATTCGTCGACGAAGGAAGCGCCAAGCTGCGCGTGACCGAACGCGAGCTCCTTCGAAGCAGATTCATTCGAAGGACGTGGTCCTTCGTCTCGGAGGGCCCGCTCGTCGCGACCGACCTACGGCGGAGCACCATCGGGACCCAGAAGCGTGTCTGGCGGATGCGAATGCTCTTCTGCGCGAAGAGCGCAGGCGGATGCGGTAGGCGCCGCCCCTGACGATCGCGGCAGTCGTTACGACGCCGCACCCGGCAGGCGTCGTATAGCGTCCATCGCCAGTGGAGGCCACGCACGACGTGCTCGTCGTAGGCGCCGGCTGCGCAGGGATGCGCGCCGCCATCGAGGCATTCGACGAGGGAGCCGACGTCGCGCTCCTCTCCAAGATCCACCCGGTCCGCAGCCACTCCGGCGCGGCCGAGGGCGGGATCAACGCGGCGCTCGGGAATGCGTCCGAGGACGACCCGGAGAAGCACGCGTTCGACACGGTGAAGGGCTCGGACTACCTCGGCGACCAGGACGCGATCCAGGTGCTCTGCGACGAGGCGCCGGACGACGTCTACCAGCTCGAGAACTGGGGCGCGGTCTTCTCGCGCACCGACGAGGGCCGGATCGCGCAGCGCCCGTTCGGCGCGGCCGGAGAGCCCCGCACCGCGTACGCCGCCGACATCACGGGCCACGTCCTCGTCCACGTCCTCTACGAGCAGGTGATGAAGCGGGACATCCCGACCTACGAGGAGTACTTCGCCTGGAAGCTCGTCATCCACGAAGACCGCTGCCAGGGCGTGATCGCGTGGGACCTCCTGAACGGCGGCCTGAAGACGATCGGCGCGAAGACGGTGATCCTCGCGACGGGCGGCGCGGGCCGGCTCTACACGGGGACGACGAACGCCTATGCCTGCACCGGCGACGGGATGTCGATGGCCCTCCACGTCGGCGTCCCGCTCAAGGACATGGAGATGATGCAGTTCCACCCGACGACGCTCGCGCCGACCGGGATCCTGATCACCGAAGGCTGCCGAGGAGAGGGCGCGTACCTGCTCAACTCGGAGGGCGACCGCTTCCTCGAGCGCTACGCGCCGAACGCGATGGAGCTCGCGAGCCGCGACGTCATCTCCCGGGCGGAGCAGACGGAGATCGACGAGGGACGCGGGATCGACGGCAACGTCCTCCTCGACCTCCGCCACCTCGGCGCGGACAAGATCAACGACCGGCTGCACGGGACGCGCGAGCTGTCGCTCACCTACGCCGGGGTCGATCCGATCCACGAGCCGATTCCCGTCCGGCCCGGCGCCCACTACCACATGGGCGGCGTCGACACGGACATCGACGGGCTCACCTCCGTGACCGGCCTGTACGCCGCCGGCGAGTGCGCCTGCATCTCCGTCCACGGCGCGAACCGGCTGGGCGGGAATGCCCTGATGGAGACGATCACCTTCGGGAAGCGGGCGGGGCGCGCTGCGGCGGAGTGGGCTCTCACCCACACGACGGTCAGCGTCCCTCCGTCGATCGAGTCCGACACCGAGCGCGAGCTGAAGACGCTGCTCGACCGCACCGAGGGCGAGCGGCCGTGGGCGATCCGCGACGAGCTCGCGATCACGATGCACGAGAACTTCGGCGTCTTCCGCCGTGAGGAGCAGATGCTCAAGCAGGGCGCGCTCGTCGAGAGCCTGAAGGAGCGCTACAAGCGCGTCGTCGTCGACGACAAGGGCGAGATCTTCAACAGCGACCTGACCCAGGCGCTCGAGCTCGGGTTTCTGCTCGACCTCGCGGAGTGCATGATCGTCGCGGGCCTCGCCCGCAAGGAGAGCCGGGGCGCACACGCGCGGCCGCACGACTACCCCGACCGGGACGACGAGAACTTCCTTCGGCATACGATGACCACGATCGACGGCGGTGGCAAAGTCCAGCTCGACTGGAAACCGGTGACGATGACCAAGTGGCAGCCCCAGGAGAGGAAGTACTAGTGAGCGCGACCGAGTCGATCGTCCGCAGCGAGTACGCGACCATGACCGTGGCGCTCAAGATCTGGCGCTTCGACGCCTCGACCGGTGAGCGCGAGCTTCGCGACTACGAGCTCGAGGCGCCCGAGTGGGCATGCCTCCTCGACGTCCTCGACCTGATCAAGGACAAGGTCGACGGCTCGCTCGCCTACCGGAAGAGCTGCCGCATGATGATTTGCGGCTCCTGCGGGATGCGGATGGACGGCGCCGCGGTCCTCGCCTGCAAGGAGCGGATGAAGCCGATCGTCGATCGCGGCCATGTGCCGGTGATCTCGGCGATGGGGAACCTGCCGATCGTGCGCGACCTCGTGGTCGACATGGGCCCGTTCTGGAACAAGGTCAAGGCCGTCAAGCCCTGGCTCGACCCCGGCTACGACGAGGTCGCCGAGAAGGAGCGCATCGTCTCGCAGCAGGCGATGAACGTCATCCACAAGGAGGCGCTCTGCATCATGTGCGGCTGCTGCGTCTCCGAGTGCAACTCGATGGAGTCCGACCCGGACTTCCTCGGCCCGGCTGCGCTCGCGAAGGGTTTCCGCATGGTCGGCGACCCGCGCGACCAGGCCGACGTCGAGCGGCTCAACGATCTCAACGAGGAGCACGGGATCTGGGACTGCACCCGCTGCTACTTCTGCAACGAGCGCTGCCCGAAGGGCGTCGACCCGCGCGACGCGATCGCCAAGCTCGGCGCCGAGTCCGTCAAGCAGGGGATCGACCACGACATGGGTGCCAAGCACGCCAACTGGTTCGTCATCTCGGCGAAGACGACCGGGCTGGCTCCGCGAGACGGAGCTCGTGCCGAAGACGCAGGGCGTCGTCTCCGCGATCAAGGAGACGAAGTTCGCGCTCAAGCTCTTCCGCCGCGGAAAGGTGCCGCTGCCGTTCCCGCCGCACGTCGCGGAGGGCATCGAGGAGTCGCGCGCGCTCTACGACATCGTGCGGAACCGAGGATCGGCGCGGCGCGCTCGGCATCGTCCAGGGCGAGCGGGCGCTCGCGAAGATCGACCAGGAGCATCCCGGAGGGAAGCGGCTCGGGCTGGGGCAACCGCGCGCAGGCCGACATCACCCCCGGCGAGCGGCCGACGGCCGGGAAGGGGGCGAATAGTGGCCCAGGTCGCCTACTACAAGGGCTGTCTCGCGGCGCTGTCGGCGAAGGAGCTCGACAGCGCGACGAAGGCGCTCGCGCCGCGACTCGGGATCGAGCTCCTGGAGCTGGAGTCGGTCACCTGCTGCGGCGCCGGCGACATCCACGAGGCGGAGCCGGACTACTACCTGCACCTGAACGCGCGGATCCTTGCCTACGGCGAGGCGACCGGCTCGGACACGCTGATGACGGTCTGCAACGTCTGCACGCTGAACCTCCGTCAGGCGAACCTCACGCTCCAGAAGGACGACGAGCTCCGCGAGCGAGTCAACCGCAACCTCGAGGCGGTCGGCGTGCCGCCGTACTCGGGCGGCATCGAGGTCAAGCACCTGCTCTGGATGATCGCCGAGGGTGAGGGCTACGCGCGCTCTGAAGGAGGCCGCGCACAAGGGCCTGAAGGGGCTCAAGGTCGCGCCGTTCTACGGCTGTCAGATCCTGCGGCCGTCCAAGCTCCTCGGCTTCGAGGATCCCGACCGGCCGTGGTCGCTGGAGGCGATCATCGAGGCCTGCGGCGGCGAGCCCGTCGACTACCCCGCGAAGATCAAGTGCTGCGGGTTCCCGATCATCCAGGCCCGAGAGGAGACCGCTCTGGGCGAGCTGATCCAGCCGATCGAGCAGGCGATGGAGGCCGGCGCCGACGCGATGGTCACGCCGTGCCCGCTCTGCCACCTCTCGCTCGACGCCTGGCAGCAGAAGCTCGAGGCCTCGACGGGCCGCAGCTTCCAGATGCCGATTCTCCACCTCTCCCAGCTGATCGGAGTCGCCGCCGGGCTCGAGGACTCGGAGCTCAAGTTCAAGCGTCATGTCGTTCCGATGACGCCCGTGCTCGAGAAGCTCGAAGCCTGATTCCGGCGGCGCTGCTCGGCCTGGCCGGCGTGGGCGCCGCCGGTGCCGCAGCCTGGGGCTGGTTCGAGGCCGGGTGGGTGCGGTTCGACGAGGTCCCGGTCCGGCTCCGACGCCTGCCGCCGGAGCTCGACGGCCTGCGGATCGCGCACCTCTCGGACTTCCATCTCGGCGTCCCTTCGCGCGGGACCGCGCGCCGTCGAGCGGGCCGTGGACTGGGTCGAGGAGCGGCAGCCGGACCTGACGCTGATCACGGGTGACCTGCTCTCCCGTCCTCGCGGCGAGATCAGGCTGCGCGAGCTGATGGCGCGGCTTCCCAACGCCTACGCCGTCCTCGGGAACCATGACTACGCCGTCACGAAGGATCCGTTCTCGCGGCCGGTCGAGCTTGCGGATCTTTCGCCTGCCCGCCTGCTCGCCGACGAGGCGGAAACCTTGGAGATCCGCGGCCGACAGGTCCAGGTCGTCGGTGTCGATCCACGGTCGTACCGCCATGGGACGCGCGCAACCCGGAGCGCCTGGCAGACGAGAGCGCCGACCTGAGGATCCTCCTCTGCCACTTCCCGGCCGTCATCGACCGACTGGAGCCCGGCGTCTTCGACCTCGTCCTGGCGGGGCATCTGCACGCCGGTCAGGTCACCCTCCCGTATCCCGGCGGGCGCCTGCGGCTCGCGCATCTCCGGTGGACGTACGTCGAAGGGCTCTACGAGCGGCCCGCCGGGGTCCTTCACCTTTCCGCGGGCCTCGGGACGACTTTCGTCCCGTTCCGGTTCTTCGCCAGGCCCTCCGTCACCGAGCTCGTCCTACACTCGAAGGAATGACGACTCGCTTCCTGGGCTTGACCGGCGCGACGCTTCCGAGTGCGCCGACCGTTTGCCACGACTGCGTGTTCTGGCAATCCAAGGCCGGGCGCAGGACGTCGAAGGGGAAGTGGATCGAGAAGGCCGAGGACGACTGGGGCGCGTGGGGGACGCTCTACGTCGACGACGACGGTCGCGTGCTCGGCTCGATGCAGTACGGGCTCTCCGAGCTCTTCCCGCGAGCCGAGAGCCTCCCGGCGGGCCCACCGTCCGACGACGCAGTCCTCGTCACCTGCGCCTACCTCGTCGAGGGCTCGGCCCAGTGGGTGATGCAGTCGCTCTTCCTGGCTGCGATCGCCGACGTGCGCGAGCGGGGCGGCAAGGCGCTCGAAGCATTCGCCTACCGCTACGTCGAAGGTGAGTCGAGCGGCGCAGCGGTTCCTCGTCCACCGGACGGTGTTCCCGAGTGATTTCCTGGCGGACTTCGGCTTCCAGACGGTCCGGCGGCTCGGGCGCGTCGAGCTCGCGCGCCTGGAGCTCGGAGGGCTGGAGTTCGCGACCGAGGGCAAGCGGGCGAAGCTCATTCGGGTCGTGAAGGAGGCACTCGAGCCGGAGCCGGCCCCGGTTCCCCGGCGTCCGTGAGCGGGAGGCCGCCCGGCAACTAGGCCGAAACAGGCTCGCGGGCGAGAATCAGCTCCGCGATCTGGATCGCGTTCAGCGCGGCGCCCTTGCGGAGGTTGTCGTTGACCGCCCAGAGCGCGAGCCCGTTCGGCCCGGTCGACTCCGGGCGAATCCGTCCGACGAGCACCTCGTCCCGGCCTGCAGCCGAGCCGGGGGTCGGGAAGTCCTCGAGCGCCAGTGGGGGCCGAGCCGAGGATCGACCTGGCCTCGGCAGGCGAGAGCGGCTCCTCGGTCTCGACCCAGATCGCCTGGCCGTGGCCGACGAGCACCGGAATCCGGACGCAGGTGGCCTGGATCGGCAGGTCCGGCAGGCCCAGGATCTTGCGGGTCTCCTCGCGGAGCTTCAGCTCCTCGTCGAACTCGTCGCCGACCAGGTGCCAGTCCATCGCGAGATCGGCCTGCATCGGCTCGACGGCCCGCAGACGCTCGATTCCGGCGTCCCCCGCACCCGACATCGACTGGTAGGTCGCAAGCCGAACGCGGCGCAGGCCGGCCGCGTCGTGGAGCGGCTTGAGGACACAGGCGAGCTGGATCGCCGAGCAGTTCGGGTTCGCGACGATCCGCCCGCCGTCGATCGCGTCGTCGTTCACGCCGGCGACGACGAGCGGGATGCCGTCGGCGAGCCGGAACGCATCGGACTTGTCGATGCAGGTCGTGCCGGCGTCGGCGGTCGGCGGCACGAGCTCCGAGCTCGGGCCCGTCCCGACCGAGAAGAAGCAGAGGTCGAGCTCGTCAGCGGCGAGCCGCTCCGGCGTCGCCTCCTCGACGCGCAGCGAACGGCCGCCGAACCGCACCTCGCGAGCCGGCCGACCGGGAGGACGCGTACGCGCGGCACGTCGGAGAACCCGCGCTCGGCGAGCAGCTCCAGCGCAACGGTTCCGACGACTCCGGTGGCGCCGACGACTCCGATCCGGGCCTCATGTCGTGGGCACGGACGGCCTCGGCTCGGCGTCGAGCTCGAAGGCGCTGTGGAGCGCGCGCACCGCGTCCTCGACGCGCTCGCGGTCGACGAAGCAGGCGATCTTGATCGGGCGAGGTGCTCACGATCTCGGGCTCGATTCCGAGTTCCCCGAGCGTCGCGAACGTCCTGCCGGCGACACCCGGATGCGTCTTCATCCCCGCGCCGATGACGCTGACCTGCGCCGAGGTCGTCGCGGGACGACCACGAGACACCGAGCCGGTCGAGCGCCGCGGAGGTGTCCGCGGCGTCGGAGATGCGGCCCGGAAAAGACGATCTCCGCGCCCGGTCTGGAGGATGGTGTCGACGCTCAGCCCCGCATCGGAAAGCGCCTCGAAGAGCCGTGAGCGGCGCCGCGCCGTCGACGCGGTACACCGACTCCTCCAGCGAGTGCGTGACGCCGGAGATGATCGCCTTCTCGAGCATCCGTTCGTCCTCCTCCCGGATCCAGGTGCCCGTCCGCGTCGCTGAAGCTGGAGCGGACGTGGAGCTTGACGCCGTGGTTGCGCGCGAACTCGACCGAGCGTAGCTGGAGCACCTTCGCGCCCGACGCGGCCATCTCCAGCATCTCCTCGTAGCTGACCGCGTGCAGCTTGCGCGCGCTCGGGACGAGCCGTGGGTCGGCGGTGAAGACGCCCTCGACGTCCGTGTACATCTCGCACGCGTCGGCGCCGAGCGCCGCGGCGAGCGCGACGGCGGTCAGGTTCGAGCCGCCGCGGCCGAGCGTCGTCACGTCGATAGGCCGTCGAGACGCCCTGGAAGCCGGCGACGAGGACGATCCGGTCGGCGTCCAGCGCCTCGTGGATCCGGCGCGCGCGGACGTCCACGATCTTGGCGCGGCCGTGCACCGTGTCGGTGACGATCCCGGCCTGCGAGCCGGTCAGCGAGATCGCCTCGTGGCCGAGGTCGTGGATCGCCATCGCCGCGAGCGCGCAGGACACTCGCTCGCCGACCGAGATCAGCATGTCGACCTCGCGCGGCGCCGGCGTGGTCGGAGACCTCGTGCGCCAGGCGCAGCAGCTCGTCCGTCGTGTCGCCCATGGCCGAGAGGACGGCGACGACGCGGTTCCCGCCCTCGCGCGCCGCGACCAGGCGCTGCGCGACGGCCTTGATCCGCGCGGTGTCCGCGACCGAGGTGCCGCCGAACTTCATGACGACGGTGCCCGACGGGCCGGGCGCCTCGCCGGCGATCGCCGGAGATCCCTCGTACTGCGTCGTTGCCACGGTCAAAGTCTCTACACCTCCCGGCGGCCGGAGAGCGCCCGGCCGAGCGTGACCTCGTCGGCGTACTCGAGGTCGCCGCCGACCGGGAGCCCGCTCGCGAGGCGGGTGACGCGCACGCGGCCGCGCAGCCGGTCGGCGATGAACGACGCCGTCGCCTCGCCGGTCGTGTTCGGGTTCGTGGCCAGGACGACCTCGACGACGCCGTTGGAGTCGACCCGCCTGAAGCAGCTCGTCGATCCGGAGATCCTCGGGATCGACGCCGTCGAGCGGCGACAGGGCGCCGCCGAGCACGTGGTAGAGGCCGCGGTACTCGTGCGTCCGCTCCAGGGACATGACGTCGGCGGGCTGCTCGACGACGCAGATGACCGCCCGGTCGCGCCGAGCGTCGCGGCAGATCTCGCAGGTCTCGTCCTCGGTCCAGTTGCCGCACTCGTCGCAGAAGCGCACGCGCTCCTTCGCCTCCTGGAGCGCGCCGGCGAGCGCGAGCGCCTCGTCCGTCGGCGTGCGGAGCAGGTGGAAGGCCAGCCGGTGCGCGGTCCGGGTGCCCACCCCCGGAAGGCGCGTCAGCTGCGCGACGAGATTCTCGATCGCCGGGCTGAGCACGCGGCCATTGTGCCTGTCCGGATCGGACCCGACAGGCGCGCGAAGACCGTTGCCGGCCGTCGCTGGGCGGGGTACCTGGCACTCAACTGGGAGGCCGGACGTTCGGACCCCGTCATGGCCAGCCGAGCAGCCACACGAACGCACCCTCCGCACCGACGACGCGCTGGCGCCGCCCTCGTCTACGTGCCCTGCCCCGCCTGCGGGCGCGGGGTCCAGCTCTCGGACGACAATCGCGCGACCGGGGACGACGAGTACGAGTGCCCGACCTGCGGCGCCCGCCTCGTCGTCTCCGACGCCTAGAGAACGACTACGCCGTCGCCGTGAGCAGCGCCGGTGCGGACCCGTTCGCCGCGCGTCCGTCGAGCAGCCCGTGGAGCTGGGCCCACCGGCTCGCCTCGGTGCGGTTCGCGACGTCGAGCTTCCGGTAGATGTTCGACAGGTGGAACTTGACCGTCTGCTCGGTCACCCAGAGCATCCGGGCGAGCTGGGCGTTCGAGTGCCCCTCGGCCACGAGTCGCAGGATCTCGAGCTCGCGCCGCGTCAGGCCCGGCTCGTCCGTCGTCTCAGCGGTCGCTGCCACCGGGGCCGGCGCAAGGTTCGGCCGCCCGGCGAGGTAGACAGAGTGCGAGAACGCCTGCCGCACCGCCGAGGCAAGGTCCTCGGGGTGCGCCGTCTTGACCACGTACGCCGACGCGCCGGCGACGAGCGCCGCGTCGATGATCTGCGACTCCTGGTGCATCGAGAGGACGATCGGGCGAACCGACGGCACGGCGGCCCGCGAGCGCTCGATCAGCGCCAGGCCGCTCAGGTCGCCGTTCACGCCTTCGAGCTCGGTGATCAGGAGGTCGGGCGGTGCTGCTCGACCAGCGAGAGCGCCTCGGACGTGGATGTCGTCTTGCCGACGACGCGAATCGCGATGCGACGAAGGACCTGCTCGACTGCGTCGAGCCACATGGGATGGGAGTCGCAGATGACTCCGACCTGCTCAGAAGTACCGTTCACCGAAAGGGCCGCCTTTCGAAGTTGTGGAAAAACACCGTCCGACGGTTAATAACGTACTTCGAGTAGTTTGGGAAGGGTTTTGACCTAGCGATTGGTCTAGTTTTTGGAGATATGGGCAGAATTTTCAGCTTTTACGGCGTGCTCTTACGGTCCCGATATAGGAAAACCGCTGTTGAGAACCTGTGGACTGCGCCGTGGACGACGGTGGATTTCGCCGGATCGGCTAGCTCGAGACCATGGCGCGAACCCTGTCCGCCGACTCGACTTTCGTCGCGTGGGAGGCGGAGCCGCGACCGGGTTACGGTGGACACTGCGCTGCGGGCTGGCCGCGGCCCGCAACGCGAGGGGCGGAGCCAACAGCTCCGCTCCTGGGTAAGCGGGCGCCCCGGAGACCAAGCGGGGAGGCCCGCTTACCCGTATCTCCTCGCGGGTCTCCGAGGCGCCCTTACCCCTCGCGAGCGCCCTCTCTTCCTGGAATGGCGCTTCAGTCCGCGCCGAGGCGGAGCAGCGCCGTGGCGGTGGCAACCAGACCGGCCGCAGTCGCAACGAGGAACGCGACGCCGATCCGGAAGAGCGGCTCGCCGGGCACGATCGCGTACAGCGCCACGAAGAGCGTGGCCGAGGCTGTCCAGCCGATCGCGGCACGGCCGGCGGCGCCGAGGGCGAGCAACGCCTGCGAGAAGGTCGCCGCGCCGAGATAGAAAGCCACACCGCCGCCGAGGAGCACGAGCTCGAGCCTTCCCGCGGTGAAATCGTCGCCGTAGAGGACGCGCATGCCCTGCGGCCCGAGCAGCGCCGCACCGGCGACGATGACGACTCCTCCCGCGCAGAGGAGCCCGACCGTCTGGAGGACTGCGCGGCGGAAGCGCATCGCGCCGCCGACGGCCTGAAGCCGGGTCAGGTTCGGCAGGAGCGACGCAGCGAGGCCCTGAAAGAGGTAGACGGGCACCCGGACGAGCATGGTTGCGGCGAAGACGACTCCCGCCGCCTTGCTGGCGCCGGCGCCGCCTCCGAGCATGACGAGCAGGGGGCCGCCGTTCACGAGCACCTGGTCCGCGCCCGCCACGACTCCCGCGGGCATCGCGAACCCGAGCGCCGAACGAAGGCGGAACGACGAGTGGTCGTCGCCCTCGAGCGCCTTTTTCAGCCGGCGCCTGCCGACGACGACGGGCACGACGAGGCCCCCGAGCCCGGCGGCCGCGATTGCAGCGGCCGCCAGGTCCTGTGACGCAACGAGAACGAGCGGAGCGGCCACGAGCAATCGCACGACGGAGTCCGAGATCAGCCCGAGTGCGTACCCGGAGAACCAGCGCGTGCCCGCCAGGAGGCCGCGGACGACGTAGGCGCCGCCGTAGAACACGACTCCGGCGAGCAGCATCGCGGTCATGTTGTCGTCGCCGAGGAAGAGCCGGTCGGTCACGAACGACCAGGCGAGCGCGATTCCGAGGGCGAGAGCGAGAAGAAGCCCGGCGGCGAGGCGGCTCACGGCCTTGACCACGGTGGCGGCTTCCTCGCCCCGGGCGAGGCGGTCGGCGGTCTCGCGCGAGGTCGTCTGCTCGAGGGGCCGGAAGAGCACGACCACCGTCAGGAAGAGGGCGGCCCAGAGAACCGCGATCTGGCCGTAGGCCTCAGGGCCGAGCTTTCGGGCGGCGAGAACGTGGAACCCGTAGATCAGGAGGCCCGAGCCCAGCGTCGCCACCGAGACGAGCCCGGCGCCGGCGAGCGCCTGGCGCCGCGCCTTGAGCGCAGGCGCGGGGATCGCGGCGGTGTCCGCTGCAATGGCCACGCCACCATCTTGAGTCGCGCCCCGTGTGCCGTGAATCCCCGAGAGGGTCAGCGTGCGTCCAGGATTCAGGCTCCTACGCGGGTGCGACCTAACCGAAGGGCCAGCCCCCGGACCCCCGGTGAGTCTTTGTTTTCTGGCCTTGGAAGCGCCTTTGCACCTTGCAACGCTCTCGGCAGGCGGCTCGAGGGGAGTCGCCCGGAAAAGGGAGAGAGCAGGGTTGAGCTCGTTCGTTGCAGCTGCGGGGGCAGCACCAGAGGTACTTCGTGAGGAGTTCGAGGCGCGCATCTACGGCGCGCCTCGGATCACGCACGCCGTGCCGAACCTCTTCGTGGTGCCGGCTTTCAACGAGGAGGCGAACCTTCCACGGCTCTTCGCAGACCTGGAGAGCCGGCCGGGACTCTTCCCTCCGGGCAGCCGCCTCCTGATCGTCGACGACGGATCGCAGGACGACACCGCTGCGATGGTCGACAGGTACACAGGGCCCCTCCCTGCCGAGGTCATTCGCCTCGGGCGTAACCAGGGCCCGGGCGCAGCGTTCCGCGCCGGATTCGCCGCCGCGCTCCAGCAGTGCGACGGCGAGGCCCTGGTCGTCACCCTCGAAGCCGACACGACGAGCGACCTCGACGCTCTGCCGGAGATGATCAGGCGCGCCGAGAGCGGGGCCGAGCTCGTGCTTGCCTCGTGGGTGATGGTGAACGTGAGCCGTTTCCGCCGGACGTTGAGCGGCGGCGCGGCGCTCGTCATCAACCGGATCCTCGGTGTGGACGCCAAGACCGTCTCCTCCTTCTACCGCGTCTACCGCGCGTCGACGCTGCGGGCCGCCGCTGCGCGCTACGGGGATGCATTGATCCGCGAGCCGGGCTTCGCCTGCAAGGCTGAGCTCCTCTCGAAGCTGTCCTCGATGGCAGTTCGGATCGAGGAGGTCGACGTCGACCTGGACTCCTCCAGGCGGATCGGTGAAAGCAAGATGCCGATCTTCAAGACAATCTTCCACTACTGGCGCCTCATGGCTCGCCAGCGCATGGCCCGCGACCCGATCGCCGCATGACTCCCCCCACAGTCGGGATCGTCGGGGGCGGGATCCTGGGAATGACCGCGGCTCTTCGGCTCGCCGAGGCCGGGGTGCAGGTCGCCGTCTACGAGCGTGCGCCGGACCTGGGAGGCCTGGTGGGCTCGTTCGACTTCGAGGGGAGCCCGGTCGATCGCTTCTACCACGTCAACCTGCCGACGGACGACCGCGTGCTCGGCCTGGCCGAGGAGCTCGGCCTGCGCGACAAGTTCAGCTTCAAGCCCACGAAGGTGGGCTTCTACGGCGACGGACGGCTCTTCTCCATGACCTCGCCGAAAGAGTTCCTGACCTTCCCGCTGCTCAAGCCCTTCGAGCGCGCTCGGCTGGCGGCCTTCGTCGCCCGGTGCCAGCTCATCAAGGATCACGACGAGCTCGACCGCACGCCGCTCGTCGAGTGGCTGCGGCGGCTCTGCGGCCGCGGAGTCGTCGAGAAGCTCTGGAAGCCGCTCCTGGACTCGAAGTTCGACGGCCGCTACGACGACATCCCCGCGACCTACATCTGGGCGCGCACGAAGCGGATGTCGAAGACGCGCGACAAGAGCGGCGCCGAGATCATGGGCGCCCTCGAAGGCGGCTACACGACGCTGATCGACGCGATCGAGGGCCGGCTGCGCAAGCTCGGCGCCGAGATCCACGTCGGGACCAGTGTCGACCAGATCGCACAGGCCGGTGGCGCCGCGACGGGCCTCGTCGTCGAGGGCCGGTACCGGCCGTTCGACCTCGTCCTCTGCACACTCGCGCCGCCACAGGCGGCGAGTGTCCTGGCCCCGGAGCTCCAGGAGCACGCCCATGCAGACCGGTTCCGCTACCTCGGCGTCGTCTGCCTCCTGCTCCGGACGTCCAGGAGCATCAGCCCCTACTACCACCTGAACATCACCGACCGGCGGGTGCCGCTGACGACCGTCGTCGAGACGACGCACGTGATCGACCCGGAGCAGGTCGGCGGGCACCTGGTCTACGTCACGCGCTACGTCGAGCCCGGCCACGCCGACCACGAGCGGCCCGGTCGAGGAGCTCGAGGCCGACTACCTGGCCCAGGCGCGGACGATCTTCCCGGAGCTGACCGACGACGTGATCCTGCACCGGAAGCTGCAGCGCGCCCGGGTAACGGAGCCGGTGCACCTGCTGGGCGGCGCCAAGAACCTTCCGGAGATGTTCCCGGTGCCCGGGCTCGCCCTGGCGTCGCTTGCCCACGTCTACCCCGAGATCTCGAGCGGCCAGGCGACCATGGGGGTCACCGATCGCGTCGTTCCCGGGATTCTCAGGCGGCTGGAGTCGGCGGGCCGGGAAGCGGCGGCGGCATGACCGCGGCGGTTGCAGCGGTTCGCGTCCGGGCCGAGCGGCTTCGGATCGCCGTCTCGGCCGACGCCCTTGCGCTCTCGGGTCTCGCCGTCTTCTCCCTCGGACTCCTCTCGCTGGCCTGGGGCACCTGGGGCGACCTCGACAGCGACACGGGCTACGACCTCGTGGCGGGAACTCGCATCGCCGACGGGGAGCTGCCCTATCGCGACTTCGTCTTCTTCTACGGGCCGCTCGCGCCGGCGCTCGCAGCGGTTGCCGTCCTGCTGGGCGGCTCGGGTCTCGGGTCGGCAGTCGCTCTCGGCCTCGTTGTAGCCGGTGCGATCGTCGTTGCGACCTACGCGCTCGCGCGCACGATGGTCGGCCCGCTCGGCGCGTTCCTCGCTGCCGCGCTGACCGCTTCGGTCGCGCTCATTCCCGACAACTACAGCTTCGTCGTCCCGCACACGCATGCTGCGACTCTCGGGACACTCGGATTGCTCGCCATGCTGCTCTGCGTCTGGCGCTATGCCGGCGACGATCGGGCGCGCTGGCTGCTCGGCGCAGGCGCCTCGATCGGGCTCATCGCCCTGACGAAGCCCGAGCCGCTCGCAGCCGCGGCGGTCGCGAGCCGGCCTCTGGCTCGTCCTGCGGGCCCTTGCGGGGGCACGCTTCCGCCGCGAGGCCGCGCTGCTCCTGGCGCCGGCGCTCGTCATCCCCGCTGTCGTCTACGGAGCCTTCGCCGCGCTCGCCGGGTCGCGCACGCTCGTCTTCGAGAACCTGTATCCGGTCGACTTCCTGAACGCCGCCGGCAACGCGATGATCGAGAACCGCATGCCGATGACGGCGTCGAGCTTCGCCGAGGTCGGCGGAAAGCTCGCGCTCTATGCGGCCGGATGCGCCGTGCTGGTCTTCGTGGCCGCGCGGATCGCACGTGGCGGTCGAGTGGCTTCTGCGCTGATCGCTTTCTGCGCGTTCGGAGGTGTCCTCATCGTGGCCGGCTCGCTCGTCAAGCCGGACGGCCTGCGGGACGGCATGTACTACCTCTACGGCTGGATCCCGGCCGGCGCGGTCATCGCGCTCGCGCTCCTCGTCCGGCGCTACCGCCGTCGGGCAGGCGGCTGGGCCGCCGTGCAGCAGGTCGAGCTCGCAACGGTGGCTGTCCTCGCAGTCCTGGCGTTGACCACCTACGCCTCGTTCGTCGTCCACGGCTGGCGGCCGCAGATGGCGGTCTACTACCTCCCCTTCGCCGCCGTGCTCCTGGTACGGCTCCATCTCGTCGAGCTCGTGCGGAACCGGCCCGCGTACATCCTGGGCGTGCTCTGGATCGCCTTTCTCGCCGGCTCGGCTGCCGGGCTGACGCTGAAGGACGCCCGTGCAGAGTCGGTCACGGTTTCAGGGCCCGGCGGCTCGATCGCCGAGACCCCCGCCGAAGCCGGGCTCTACCAATCTGCGCTCGACGTGATCGCCGCTCGCACGGAGCCGGGCGAGCCGATCCTCGTGGCGCCGCTGATGACCGGCCTCTACCCGCTCTCGGACCGCACGAGCGCGCTGCCGGAGCTCTCGATGCTCCCGGGCGCACTCCCAACCGAGGCCGACGAGCGCGCGGCGGTCGCGCGGCTCGAAGAGGCCGGCGTTCGTCTTGTGATCACCGACAACCGTGAGTGGCCCGGATACGGCCACACCTCGTTCGGAGCCTCGTTCGACCGGGAGCTCAATCGATGGATCGAGGCCAATTTCAACCATGCGGAGACGATTCGGGTACCGGGCGAGAGCCGGGCACTCGACGTCTGGCTGAAGAGGAGGGTCCCGTGAAGAGGGTGGGAGTAACCGGAGCGGCCGGGTTCATCGGCTCGCACCTCTGCGAGCGGTTGCTCGCGGAAGACGTCGAGGTCGTCGCGATCGACGATCTCTCCTACGGATCGATCGCGAACGTCGCGCCGTTCCTCGACCAGCCGGGATTCCGGTTCGAGGTGCTCGACTGCACGAACCGGCGCGAGCTCCGCACCGCGTTCGACGGCTGCGACGCGATCGCGCATCTCGCTGCGAAGAAGATCCCGCGGTTCGGCGGAGTCCTCTCGACGCTCGAGGTCAACGTGGGTGGCGTCAACGCCGCCGCTGCGGTTGCGATGGCGCTCGACGCCGACCTCGTCTTCACGTCCACCTCGGACGTCTACGGAGACGGCACGCCGCCGTACAACGAGGACGGGGAGATCGTCCTCGGCCCGCCGACCTCCAAGCGCTGGTCGTACGCCGTCTCGAAGCTCTACGACGAGCACCATCTGCTGGCGCTTGTCCGACGAGCGCGGGCTGCGGACGACGATCCTTCGCCTCTTCAACGCCTACGGCCCGCGCAACCACCTGAGCTGGTGGGGCGGGCCGATGGTCACCTTCGTCGAGGCGCTCCTGAACGGCGAGCAGATCGAGATCCACGGTGACGGCCAGCAGACGCGCACGTTCACCTACGTCACGGACACGGTGGACGGCATCGTCCGTGCGCTCCGGACACCGGAGTCCCGCGGAGAGATCGTGAACATCGGGGGAGTCCAGACGATGACGATCCTCGACCTCGCCGCACGGATACAACGCGCCATGCACATCCCGCAGCCGCTGCGGGCGAACTTCGTCGCGTACGAGACGCTGCCCGGCAAGTACCAGGACGTCCGGCACCGCGTGCCCGACACGACGAAGGCGCAGGAGCTCCTCGGATTCGAGGCCCAGATCGGAATCGAGGAGGGCCTCGAGCGCACGATCGGATGGCATCGCGCCCGGCGCACCGGCGAGAGGATCGCGGCCCAGGCGTGAACGTCCACGAGCACCAGGCGAAGGAGCTTCTCGGCTCCTTCGGCGTCCCGGTTCCTCCCGGAGCCGTCGCGTACGCGCCGCACCAGGCCGTCGCGGGGGCATCCGAGCTCGGCGGCGAGCGCTGGGTCGTCAAGGCGCAGATCCACGCGGGCGGCCGCGGGAAGGCCGGCGGCGTGCGTGTCGCCGAGTCGATCGAGGAGGTCGGGGCGATTGCGGCCGAGCTGCTCGGCGCCAACCTCGTCACGGCTCAGACCGGCCCCGATGGGGCGGTCGTCGGCCGCGTGCTCGTCGAGCCCGCGGCGGACATCGAGCGTGAGCTCTACCTCGGGCTCGTCGTCGACCGGGCAGCCCAGCGCGTCGCGCTGATCGCTTCGACCGCGGGCGGCGTCGAGGTCGAAGAGGCCGAATCCGGCCTCGTCCGCGAGACGATCGATCCGGCCCTCGGTCTCCAGGATTTCCAGTGCCGCAAGGTCGCCGTCGCCCTGGGCCTCGGCGGAGAGCTACTGCGCCCGGCCGTCAAGCTCATGCGCTCGCTCTACCGGTGCTTCGTCGAGACGGACGCGCTCCAGGCGGAGATCAATCCCCTGGCCGTCACAGCCGACGGAAAGCTCGTCGCGCTCGACGCGAAGCTGTCGTTCGACGACAACGCGATCGGCCGTCGTCCCGAGATCGCGGCGCTCCGGGATCTCGACGAGGAGGATCCGAAGGAGATCGACGCGTCGGAGCACGGCCTGAACTACATCGCGCTCGACGGCGAGGTGGGCTGCATCGTCAACGGCGCCGGCCTCGCGATGGCGACGATGGACGCGATCACGCTCCACGGCGCCCGGCCCGCGAACTTCCTGGACGTCGGCGGCGGCGCGACGCCGGAGAAGGTCTCCAACGCCTTCCGGATCGTGCTCACCGACCCGAACGTGAAGACGATCCTGGTCAACATCTTTGCCGGCATCAACCGCTGCGACTGGATCGCCGAAGGCATCGTCTCCGCAAGCCGGGAGCTCGAGATCGACGTGCCGATCGTCGCTCGCCTGGCGGGGACGAACGTCGAGGAGGGGCGCAGGATCCTCGCCGAATCGGGCCTGGCGCTGACCTCCGCCGAGAATCTCGACGAGGCGGCTGAAGCCGCCGTCTCATCTTTGAACGGGAGCCGGACATGAGCGTCTTCGTGGGCCGGGAGTCGCGTGTGGTCATCCAGGGCCTGACGGGCCAGCACGCGTCCTTCCACGCCGAAGAGGCGATTGCCGGCGGCACGAACATCGTTGCGGGCGTCACGCCTGGCAAGGGCGGGACGACCCACCTCGGCTTGCCCGTCTTCGACACGGTGGCCGATGCCGTGACGAAGACGGGCGCCAATGTCTCCGGCGTCTTCGTCCCGCCTCCGTTCGCGGCGGACGCCGCCCTCGAGGCGATCGACGCGGGCGTCGACGTCGTCGTCGTCATCGCTGACGGCGTGCCGGTTCAGGACATGGTCAACGTGAAGCGTTACCTCGTCGGCCGCGAGACGCTGCTCGTAGGCCCCAACAGCCCGGGAATCATCACGCCGGGCGTGTGCAAGGTCGGGATCATGCCGAGCCATATCTATTCGCCGGGTCGCGTCGGAGTCGTCTCCCGCTCCGGAACCCTGAACTACGAGGCCGTGCAGCAGATGACGGTGCTCGGGCTCGGCCAATCGACGTGCGTCGGCATCGGCGGCGACCCGATCAACGGCGTCGACTTCGTGACCTGCCTGCGCGCATTCGAGGCGGACGAGGACACCGACGTCGTCGTGATGATCGGTGAGATCGGGGGGCCGCAGGAGGTCGACGCGGCCCGCTGGGCTGCAGAGCACATGACGAAGCCCGTCATCGCCTTCGTGGCCGGCTCCTCCGCGCCCGTAGGGCGGCGCATGGGCCACGCTGGAGCGATCATCGCGGGCGAGTCCGATACCGCCACGGCCAAGATGGACACGATCGAGGCGCTCGGCCTCGCGGTCGTGCGCAACCCGGCCCAGATCGGCCAGACCGTCGGCCGCTTCGTCGGCGCGGGCTCCGCGCTGACCAGAGTCGCAGCGAGCTAGGCGGCCACGGGCGCGGGGGTGGCGCGTCGGCGCCGGACTCCGCGGATGTCGGCCCGCAGCTCCGGAGCCCTCCAGGCTGCGAGGCCGAGGTACGTCGCGATTCCGAGCAGCGCCAGGAGGGCGAGCCGGACGCCGGCGGGAAGCTCCGGTGAGACGACCCAGAGCTTGGCGGCGATGACAACGGCGGCCATCCCCACCGTCGCCTGCGCAACGCCTGCGAGCGACCGGGCGAAGTCGATCAGCCGGAGGTCGAGCGCCCGGGCCGTGAGCCACGTGTAGTAGGGCTCGACGAGCGTGCTCGAGATCGCGTAGCCGGCAGCGACTCCGACGATGCCCCAGTTCAGGCCGGCGGCGAAGGCGACGACGCTCGCGAAGAGCACGACGATCGAGTAACGGAGCAGCGTTCCGGTCATGTCGCGAGCCTGGAGCACGCTCGAGTTCAGCCGCTGGAGCGACTGGAGCAGCCCGACCCACGCGAGGATCTGGATCACGGGGATCGCGTCTTCCCAGCGCTCGCCGAACAGCGTCAGGACGAACTCCGGCGCCACGATCATCAGGCCGACCATGGCGGGAATCGAGATCGCCCCGATCATCCGGTTCGCCCGTAGCCACATCGCAGCCATTCGAGGTCTGTCGTCCTGGATCCGTGACATGGCCGGGAAGAGCACCTCGACGATCGGCTGCGCGATCCGGCGAGAGCGGCATCAGCATGACGTTGTACGCGACCGCATAGGCGCCGAGCGACGCTGCGCCGAGAAAGCGCCCGATGAGCAAGTTGTCGAGATTGCGGTTCGCATAGAAGAGAACACGGGTGCCGAAGACGTTGCCGCTGAACCCGGCGAGCGAGCGGAAGCTCGCGAGCGAGTAGGTGAAGCGGGGCCGCCACGGGGAGAACGCCCACAGGAGGGTCGTCGAGACGGCTGCGATCGCCAGCTGCTGCGCGATGATCGCCCACGCCCCTCCGCCCGAGACGGCCACGGCGATGCCCGCGGCTCCGCCGGCCACGGTTCCGGCCATCATCCGCAGCTCGAGGCTGCGGAAGCGCATCTCGCGGTTCAGGAGGGCGCTCTGCGTCGTCCCGAGCGCCGTGATCAGGAAGCTGACCGAGAGGGCGGCGAAGCAGCGGCTGGACCTCGGGCTCGCCGTAGAAGGCGGCGACCGGCCATGAGGCCGCGATTCCGAGGAGCATGAAGACGACGCCCGCCGCGGCGCTCGTCCAGAAGACGGTCGACCGGTCCTGCTCGCTCAGCTCGCGTCGCTGGACGAGGGCGGCGCCGAGCGCGAGGTCGGCAGAAGATGAGCACGAGGCTCGAGAACACGAGCACCATCGCCGCGACCCCGTACTCGGCAGGCGTGAGCAGCCGGGCGAGGATGACGACGACGACGATCCGCGACAGCTGGCGGAAGACCTGCGAGACGACCTTCCAGGCCAGACCGCTCGCGATCTTGGCTCTCATCGAATCGACCCCGCCCGACACGGCAGCTAGAGGGGTTCTGGGCGCCGAGCGATTCCCGCCGCCGCCGACCTCGACGTGACGGCCTCGTCAAAGGCGCCTACCGCCGGGCCGACCTCGAGTAGTGCCTCGACGGCGTCTGCGGCGCGACCGCCGGCCTCTCCGTCCCAGAGCGGCGGCGTGCCGCGGCGCATGGGCGAGCTCGAGGTACTCCGGGATCGCTGCGAGCCGCTCGGGGTCGAGCCCGAGGACGATGTTCGTCCCGTGGCTCACGGTGACCGGCCGCTCGGTGTTGTTGCGGAGCGTGAAGCAGCGGACGCCGAGCGCGGTCGTCTCTTCCTGAACGCCGCCAGAATCGGTGACGACGGCCATCGCGGCCGACTCGAGCGAGAGAAAGCGGCCGTAGGGCTGCGGGTCGATCAGCTGGATCCGGTCGGCCACGTCGAGCCCGAGAGTCTCGATCCGCGCTCTCGTCCGAGGATGCACGGGGAAGACGACCGGCACCGCCTCGGCGACGAGGGCGAGCGACGCGATCACGCGCGCGAGGAGCGCTCCGTCGTCGACGAGTGCAGGCCGGTGGAGCGTGACGAGGACGTAGTCGCCCGCTCGAGACGCCGTACTCGTTCCAGACCTCGAGCTCGCGTGCGGCGTCGATGTTCTGGAACAGCGTGTCGATCATCGTGTTCCCGACGAACGCGACGCGATCCTCGGGGATTCCCTCGGCGGCGAGGTTCTCGTGCGCCTCTTCCGAGTGCGTCAGCAGGAGCGAGGAGACGTGGTCGGTCAGGCGCCGGTTGTGCTCCTCCGGCATGCCCCAGTCGAAGCTGCGCAGCCCTGCCTCGAGGTGGCACACGGGAATCTGGAGCTTGACGGCCGCGAGCGCCGCCGCGAGCGTCGAGTTGACGTCGCCTGGAGCGACGACGAGGTCGGGCTCGAGATCGAGGAACGTCTTCTCGAGGCCGTCGAGAGCCCGGGCCGTCTGCGCGCCGTGCGTCCCCGACCTGACCTCGAGCTTGACGTGAGGATCCGGCAAGGGGAGCTCGGCGAAGAAGACGTCGCTGACGGAGGGGTCGTAATGCTGGCCGGTGTGGACGAGTCGCTGCTCCACGTTCCCCCGGCGCTCGAGCTCTGCGTAGAGCGGCGCGACCTTCATGTAGTTCGGGCGGGCGCCGACGACGTGGACGACGAGCTTGTGGCTCACCGGTGCCGCCCCCCGAGGGCGCGCAGCATGATCGCGGACGTGCGGTCGCCGATCTCCGGCCAGGCGAGCCGCTGCGCGCGCCGCAGAGCGTTCCCACCTCGCCGTGCAGCTTCCTCGCTGTCCGCCGCAGCGGTCTCGAGAGCGATTCGCAGCGAGTCCCGGTCGCCGGGGGTGAAGAGCCACCCCGACTCGGTCCCGTGCATCAGCGCGTCGTAGGAAGGCGTTCGCGCGGCCACGACGGGGAGGCCGAGGGACAGCGCGAGGATCAGCGAGCCCGAGGTTCCGCCGTCGCCACGGGGAAGGACGACGGCGTCGCAGGCTCCGAAGAGCTCGGCGACGTTCGGCTCCGGCACGAACCCGAGCCGAGCCCTGACGCGGGTGTCCTTCTCGGCTCCGCCGGCGACACGCGCGAGACGTGCGGACTTCGCGCCGCCGGCGAGCACGAGCGTCGCGCCGGGAAGCGCAGCGTCGCCGAACGCTGCCAGCAGGAGCTCGACGCTCTTGTACGCGCGGAGGTCGCCGAAGCAGAGAAAGGCGAACGAGTCCTTGGCGATGCCGAGCTCCGCGCGAACCGCCTCGCGGGGCCGGCCCGGCGGGTAGACGCCGATGTACGAGCCGTGCGGGACGATCTCGACCGCGGCGGCCCGGCGTCCGAGCGTCTTCCGAGCCCGCTCCGCCGTCACCGAGTCGTGGGCGAGCAGGACGTCGCTCGCTCGCGCCAGGATCGTGCTCCCGAGCCGATCCAGGAGCCGGTTCGACGACTCGTGTGGGCGGACCTGGTGGATCGTCCACGCGACGCGGTATCCGAGTGCCTTGGCGGCGGAGAGGCGCAGGGCGAAGAGGGCCAGCAACGGCCACGACCGAAGCGCCTCGAGCTTGCCGGAGCCGTAGCGGTAGTAGGCCTCGGGCCAGTGGAAGTGGAGCAGGCCGACGGTGTGGCGGTGACGCCAGAGCCACGAGAGCCGGAGGCGCGGCTTCGGCTGCAGCTCGAGGCCTGCGCGGGCCAGCTCGGCATAGAGGAGCCGCTGGTAGGGATTGGTCTCGAGCACCGGCGGCAGGCTCGCGATTCGCATGCGCCGGGACGACGAAACCGCCGAGGAGGCGGTCGCGTGGTCGAGCCGTTCGCGGGCAGGCGCAGCTGTGGACATCCCGCATCTGAGGCTAGTGCGGGCGCCTTTCGGTGCCTATGGACGGAGTGCCAGATGTCGCTAGCCGGACGGCTAGGTTGGACCGGCCAAACGCTGGCCCAACGTCCCGTAGGCGCCTCACAGGCGCCCCCGTACGATCGAAGGCGTGCTCGAACCCTCCTACTCGGTCTCGCCCGATCCGCGCAGCCTGCTCTCGCCTCGAGAGCTCGAGGTGCTCGAGATGGCGTCGCTCGGCCTTACGAACAGCCAGATCGGCGGCCGGCTGCACGTCAGCGTGCACGCCGTGAAGTTCCACCTCGCAGGCGATCTACCGGAAGCTCGGGGTCGCGAACCGGACGGAGGCCGCAGTGCTCTACCTGCGTTCGTCGAGCACGCTGCGTCCTGCCGGAGACCTGACGGCCTAACCGTGGATCTCGCGCTTTTCTTCCGCGTCCTCTGGCGGTTCAAGGCGATGGTGCTCCTCGGTCTCTCGCTCGCCTTCGCCCTGGCCTTCCTCTCGTACGTCAAGGTCGACTTCGCGAGCGGCAAGATGACCTACCGGGAGAACGAGCAGTGGGAGAGCCTCTCGACGCTCTTCGTCACGGATCCCAAGTTCTCGCTCACCTCGGTCGATGCGAGCGCCGAGCACGCCGACGCTGCCGCGGCCGCCTCGCAGCGCATGCTCGCGCTGACCGCGCTCTACATGCAGCTCGCCACCTCCGATCCGGTGCTCCGGCTCATGGCCCGCCGCGCTCCGATCGACGGCGTCGTCCAGACCTTCCCGATCACCTCGACCGGCGACGGTCGCGGGGATCCGCTGCCGATGCTCACCTTCTCCGCCATCTCTGCGACGCCGCAACGCGCTCACGGCCTGGCGCGGCGCCACATCAACGGGTTCCTCGAGTACCTACGCCGGGATCAGATCCGGCGAGGCGTGCAGGCGGGGGACCGGGTCAAGGTGGAGGTCGTGCGTCAGCCGCAGGCGCCCACGCTCCTCGTGCCGCGAAAGAAGACCCGCCCGATCATCGTCTTCCTCACCGTCGCGATCGCCGCGTTCGGACTGGCGTTCATCATGGAGAACATGCGGCCGCGAGTTCGCGCGATCTCCGGCGACGCACGGCCACGGCCGGCCGTGCCGGCCAAGCGCGCGCGCCGGTCGGCGTAGGCCACCATGCGAGCGCTGCTCGGGGGAGCGGATCGCGGGCCGATCGTCGCGGCCGGCTTCGTCTTCGGCGCCCTGGGCCTCCTCACCGTCACGGTCTTGATGGGCTCGGGTGCGGCGGAGGCCGCGCCGCTGATGGCCCTGGCAGTCGTGCTCGTCGTCGGCTACCGCACGCTCCTGGCGTGGCCCGCGCTCCTTGCCGGGCTCGTGATCGTGATCCTGTTCATCCCGATCAAGCGCTACAAGCTCCCCGGGAACCTGCCCTTCGAGCTCGAGCCGTACCGCGTCTACGTGGCGATTCTCGCCGTCGTCTGGCTGGCCGCCCTGCTCGTCGATCGTCGCGTGCGCCTGCGCAGGAGCGGTCTCGAGGCGCCGCTCTTCCTGTTCGTCGCGGGCGCCCTCGGCTCTGTGATCTTCAACGACGCGCGGATCACCGAGCTGAACGTCCACACCGAGGTGACCAAGCAGCTCACGTTCTTCGCCAGCTTCCTCCTCGTCTTCTACCTGATCGTCAGCGTCGTGAAGACCATGGATCAGGTGAACCTCATCGTGAGGATGCTGGTGGGCGGCGCGGCGATCGTGGCCGCGTCGTCGATCGTCGAGTCCTGGACGAGCTTCAACGTCTTCGACCATCTCGACGGGGTCGTTCCGATGCTCCAGCACGTGGATGCCCCGGAGACGACCGAGCGCGGTGGGAAGGTGCGCGTCATGGGGTCTGCGCAAGGCTCCATCGCACTCGGCGCAGCGCTCGCCATGATGCTGCCTCTCGGCGCCTACCTCGGATTCAAGACGAAGCGGTGGTTCTGGTGGGCCGCCGTGGCCCTCCTCGCCCTCGGCGCTCTCGCGACGCTTTCGCGGACGAGCATCCTGATGCTGATCGTGATCGCGATCGTCCTGCTCTGGCTCAGGCCGAAGCAGGCGAAGAGGTTCTGGCCGGCGCTGCTCCCGGCCGTCGTCGTCGTGCACCTGATGCTCCCGGGCACGATCGGCACGATCCGCTCCTCGTTCTTCCCGGAGGAAGGGCTGCTCGCCCAGCAATCGGACAATGCAGGATCGAGAGGGAGCGGGCGGGTCGCCGACCTCGGGCCGGCGCTCGACGAGTTCTCGCAGACTCCGATCTTCGGCCAGGGCTACGGCACGCGTCTCACGGGCCGCGACAAGCAGAACGCCCACATCCTCGACGACCAGTGGCTGAAGACGCTGCTCGAGACCGGGCTCGTCGGGTTCTTCGCCTGGCTCTGGATCTTCGCGCGGTCGATCCGGCGGCTGTCGCGCGCCGCGAAGGAGGACGATTCCTCGGACGGGCTCCTGTTCGTGGCGCTTGCGGCGTCGGTCACGGCGTTCGCGCTCGGGATGATCCTGTTCGACGCCTTCGCGTTCATCCAGGTGACCTTCATCCTCTTCATCGTGCTGGCGCTCGGCTGCGTCGCCCTCAGGGCGCGGGATCGCGCACTCGAGCCTCCGCGTACCGCTTGATCAGCTCGCGCCGCTAGGCGCGGCGGCCGAGAGCCTCGCGCGCCCGGACCGGGAGTCGGCGAAGCGCCTGCTGGCGGCGCAGGAACGCGCGGGCCAGATCGTCCTCACAACGAGGCTCACGGCGGAGGGCGGCCATGGTGTAGCCGCCGACCAGGGCGAGTGCGGCGAGCTCCTTCCGCGCCTTGAAAACGCTTCGCAGGACGAGGTAGGTCGGGCGGTAGCCCGTGTAGTGGGCTGCGCGGCCGACCTCGAACAGGCGCCTCCAGCGGCTTTGGTCGCGGCGTCCGAGCGCACGGTGGTGGCGGAACTCCAGATCCGGGAAGCTCTGTGTTCTCCAGCCTCGGGCGGCCGCCTTGAGCTCGTCGATCCCGTCCCAGCCCGGGCGGTCCTCCAGCGGCAGAACGTCCTCGAGGCACTCCCGTCGGTAGGCGCGCGAGGCACCGCGAACGCGATCGCCGGTCACGTGCCGTGGAATCCACTCCCCGTTCTCCAGCTCGTAGCAGGTTCCGCCGGCGATGCCCAGTCGGGGCTCCGCGGCGAATCGGCGCAGGAGCCGCTCGAAGAAGTCGGCGTCGAACGAGGTGTCGGCGTCCACCTTGACCACCACATCCGCGTCGGTGGGGAGCCTCGCGAGGCCGGCCGCGAACGCTCGGGCGACGGGGCCGCCCCGGGTCGCGACCCGCTCGCCGGCGACCTCGGTCGCGCTGATCCAGGTCTGCCGCTCCGCCAGCTCTCGCGCCACCTCGATGGTGTCGTCGGTCGAGCCGTTGTCGACGATCAGCCAATGTGACGCCCGCAGAGTCTGATCCGCCATCGATGCGGCAAGGCGGCGAAGGTTCTCCGCTTCGTTCCTTGCGGGCGTGACGACGGCGTACGTGAGCGGTTCCGGGGTCATGGAGCTCCCCTGAGGCTAGTCCCCGAGCTCGGCGGCGGCGACGGCCGTTCGAACAGTCCCGCGCGCCGCACCTAGCCGTTCGGCGAGGCGGCGCCGGCCGCGGCCACGACGCGCTCGGCGATCTCGTCCGCCAGGCCGGTATTCGAGTGGAGAGGCCGCAGTGGCCCGCTTTTCTCGATCGCGATCCGCTCGAGATCCTCGGGGCTCTCGAGCAGTTCCAGGCGGCCCAGGCGCGAGAGGTGGCGGTCGACCGAGCCGACCTCGCCCTGGAACGTGCTGTACGCGGGCACGCCGAGGAATGCCGCCTCCCGGAGCATCGTCCCGCCGGAGGAGACGACGATGTCGACGGCCTTGAGGAGCGAGACGAACGGCACGGGCTCGTCGAGCACGTGGGGAGCGTTTCGCCAGGGGAAGCGGTTCAGGTACTCGACCTGTCTCGGATATCGCGGGGAGAAGACGACGATCGCGCGCTCCTCGCGGGCGAGCCGGCCGAGGAGCGTCGATCGTCATCCGGCCCGACTCCTCGCGGTAGTAGTGGCTCTCCTCGGCTGCCGGACGGACGAGGACGCGAACGAGCCCCTCCTGGGCGAGCGGCAACGGGTGCGCCGGCTGAGCGTCCAGGTCGATGCCGGCGAACGAGAGGTCTTCCTTGAGCCCGCGGAACGGGCTGAGGTTCTCCGGGCGGATGCCCTTCTCGGTGAACGCCGCGGCCCCGATGACCTCCGGGTGCAGGATCCGCGAGCGCGTGAGCCGCTGAACCGACAGGGAGACGTGCTCGTAGTCGATGAGCGCGAACGACGGCCGCCGGAGGACGCTGCACGCAACGGCGGCTGCCCGGCTCGCGCTCACCGATGCCGCCGGGCGACCCGTCCGGCGGAGGTATCGGAGGAGCGCGCCCGTGCGGCCGGCGAGCCCGAGGACCTTCTGCGCCTTGGAGGCCCCGTAGCTGGCACCGACCGGCTCGTACGGGATCCCGGTCCGGTCGCAGCAGTGCGAACGTGTTGCCGTAGTCGCGCGCGGTGACGACGACCTGGGCGCCGAGCCGCTCGAGCGCGGGGCGGAGCGGTGCCAGGTACTGGACCTGCGGCGGATTCTCGATGTCGATCCAGATGCGCAAGGACCGGAGGCTCAGGAGGCGCTGCGGGGGCGACCGAGCGCGGCGCGAAGCGCGTTCAGGTGGCCGATCCTGCGCTCGTTGCCTCCTCGCGCCACCGCTGCGTGCGTCAGTGCGTTCAGCGCGACCCCGAGCGGTCTCGAACATGGCCGGGACAGGCCCCCAGTGCTTCCGCGCATAGTCGACGCGGCTCCGGGCGAGGATGGGGAGGAGGCCGGCGCGTGGCGCGGAGGCTCCGCCGTGATGCCGGGCGGTCGCCGACGGCTCGTACCGCACGTCGTGGCCGGCTTGCCTGATCCGCCGGCAGAGATCCTTGTCCTCGCAGTAGAGGAAGAACCGCTCGTCGAATCCGCCGACGTCTTCGAGGACGGAGCGCCGCACGAGCATGCACGCGCCCGACACCCAGTCGGGTGAGGACACGGCGTCGTAGCGGGCGGGGTCCCGAACGAGCTCGTCCGACCAAGATGCCCGTTTGAACATGCGGTGCAGGAACATCGCCCTGGCGTAGGTGGAGCGCAGCCGAGGAAACCGCCGCTGCGAGTAGGCGAGCGAGCCGTCGGCCTCGAGAATGCGGGGCCCGACGAGCCCGACGCCTCTGTCCGCCTCGAGGACGCGCACGAGGTTCCGCAGTGATTCTTCGTCGATGCGGGCATCCGGATTGAGGAAGAGGACGAACGGCGCGTTGCCCCGGCGCCACCCGGCATTGCAGCCGGCACCGAAGCCGCGGTTGTCCTCCAGGGCCTCGACGGAGATGTCGAGGTCGGAGACGGTCGCAACTGAATCGTCGGTTGAGGCGTTGTCAGTTACGTACACCTGAACTCCCTCCATCGCCGCAAGCGGCGCAACGTTTGTACGGAGGTGATCACGGCTGTTGTACGAGACCACGACAGCGTCTACCCGCATGAAAACGAGGGTAACACCGTTTTTCGCGCTCCCCCTTTCCGGTAGCCAGATTTCCGGAGGCGCCGCCGATACAGAAAACGCCATGACGGGAGCCGCCCCCGTGCTTCGCCGCAGGCCGCGCATCGCGCTTGCTGCAATCCTGGCCGCCGCATTCGTCGCGGCGCTGGCTCCGGCTGCTTCCGAAGCGGCGTCCCCGGAGCTCTGGGCGATCGAGCTCACCTCACGCGAGGCGGGAATCGGCGCCGCCAAGGTCGCGCGACTTCGTGCCGCCGGGGTCAACGCGA
>CAWDGK010000002.1:0-1137919 GCA_963801855.1 uncultured Actinomycetes bacterium
ACATCGACCTCGATTTCTAAAAGAGTCAAGGTCGACTCCGGGTCGTGGGGAGCCCGGAGCACTCTGTTTCAGAAGGGAGAGGGGATACGAATGTCAGTGCGAAAGCACCTGCTCACGGCGGGCGTGGTCAGCCGCCGTCTGCCTGCTCGTCGCCTCGGCCGCTAGCGGCTCGAGTGACCGGTCTGCGGCGGCAACGCCCGGCAAGCTGGGCAAGGAGGACCGTGCGCTGCTCGCTCAGGCGCGCGCGAACGGTGACGCAACCGTCACGCTGCTGCTCGCGGCGAAGGACGGCCAGAACGCGGCCGCCGTCGCCGCGCTCGAAGCGGCAGGCGCCACGGTCCAGTACCGGACGACGACGTGGCGTACCTGCGCGTCGAGATCGCGATCGACAACGCCGAGGTGGTCGACTCGATCGACGCCGTGCAGTCCGCGGACGTCGACCAGATCGTCCCGCTGCCGTCGCCCGACCCCGACGCGAGCCAGCCGGCGCAGCCGCAGGTCCCGCCGGGCCCGGCGACGCCGAAGGACAACCCGTACATGCCGATCGGCGAGATGGGCTCCGCCGCGTTCATCGCGGCGCACCCGACCTGGGACGGCCGCGGGATCACGATCGGCATCGTCGACACCGGCGTCGACCTGCGCCATCCGTCGCTCGCGACGACGAGCACGGGCGAGCGGAAGATCCTCGACTGGGTCGCCGGCACGGATCCCGTCACCGACAACGACCCGACGTGGCTCGAGAGCACGACCGACGTCAACGTCAAGGACGGGAAGTTCACGGTCGGCACGACCACGTACACCGCGCCGCGAACCGCGGTCACTTCTTCTGGAGCCAGTTCAACGAGGGCGACTCCCGCTTCACCGGAAGCGAGTACGGCAACGACATCAACCGCGACGGCAACCCGGCCGGCTCGAGCCGCCTCTTCGGCGTCCTCCGTGACGGCGACCGGGTCTGGGTCGACACCGACCAGGACCTGAGCTTCGCGGACGAGGACGGGATCCGGCCGTACGCGAAGAACTTCGACGTCGACACGTTCGGCACCGACAATCCCGCCACCGCGGTGAAGGAAGTCGTGCCGTTCGTCGTCCAGACCGCCAAGCGCTCGGTGGGCACGCCCGCCGTCGAGAAGGTGTACGTCAACATCGGCATCGTCTCCGGCGCGCACGGCTCGCACGTCGCGGGCATCGCGTCCGGCAACAAGCTGTTCGGCGGCGAGATGAGCGGCCAGGCCCCGGGTGCGAAGCTCCTCTCGTCCCGCGCCTGCCTGTTCAACACGGGCTGCACGACCCACGCTCTCACCGAGGGCATGATCTGGATCGTCCGCGACGGCGCCGACATCGTGAACATGAGCATCGGCGGCCTGCCGGCGCTCAACGACGGCTTCAACACGCGCTGCGACATCTACAACCGCCTGATCAACAAGAAGGGCGTGCAGATCGTCCTCTCGAACGGCAACAGCGGCCCCGGCCTGAACACCGCCGGCGATCCCGCCGTCTGCGCCGACGCGGTGGCATGGGCGCGTATCTCTCGAAGGCGTCGATGCGCTCGAACTACGGCGCCGACACGCCCTTCGACGACAACCTGAACTACTTCTCGTCGGTCGGCCCCGCCGAGGACGGCGGCTTCAAGCCCGAGGCGATCGCTCCGGGCTCGGCCGTCTCGACGACGCCCGAGTGGCAGGCCGGCGGCCCGGTGCCGGGCACGTACACGCTCCCGCCCGGGTACTCGATGTTCAACGGCACGTCGATGGCGTCGCCGCAGGGCGCGGGCGCGGGTGCGCTCCTGCTCTCGGCCGCCAAGGCGAGCGGCTTCAGCCCGAAGCCGGACCAGCTCCGCAAGGCGCTGCTCTCGACCGCCCGCTACATCGATCCGGCGCGCTTCACGGCCGCCGACGCAGGGCAACGGCCTGCTGAACGTGCCGGCGGCCTGGGACGTCCTCAAGACGAAGCCCGAGACGGTCGACTTCACCGCGACCGTGCCGGTCAACACCGTCCTGAGCGGCTTCCTGCAGACGCCGGGCGTCGGCACGGGGATCTACGACCGTGAGGGCGTGACCGTCGGTTCGCCGTACACGCGCACCTACACGATCACGCGCACGAACGGCGGCAGCAACCCGCGCACGTTCAACCTCAACTGGGTCGGCAACGACGGCACGTTCAGCACGCCGGCGTCGATCACCCTGGCGAAGGACGTCGCGACGTCGCTCGTCGTCAACATCAACCCGTCTGCGCCGGGGCTGCACTCGGCGATCCTGAACCTCGACGATCCGGCGAGCCCGGGCGTCGAGTTCCAGACGATGAACACGGTTGTCGCGCCGTATGCGTTCAACGCGGGGAACAACTACTCGAACGCGATCACCAGCACGGTCGGACGCGGACAGCAGCAGCACTACTTCTTCCACGTCCCGGCCGGCACGCCGGCGCTCAAGGTCGATCTGGCCACGTCCGCGTCGACGACGCCGGGCACCGGCCAGATCCGGTTCCTGCGCTGGCATCCGTACGGCCTCGGGATCGAGTCGAACGCGGTCTCCGAGTGCTACATCCCGGCGCGGAGACGGTCTGCGCCACGGGCAGCGCGACGAGCCGCACGGTCGCCAACCCGCTGGCCGGTGTGTGGGAGGTGACGGTCGACGCCCGCAGGACGTCGGACGCCGACTTCACGCCGTTCACGCTGACGGCGACGCTCATCGGCGCGACCGTCTCGCCGAACCCGGACGTGATTCCGTCGGCGACGATCGGTGTCCCGGTCGCCCGTTCGTACACGCTGACGAACATCTTCGGCGCGTTCACGGGCCGGGCAGTCGGAACGGCACTCGGCAGCGCACGCGTCGGGCCGTTCACGATCGCGCACCTCGCAGCAGCAGCAGTACCAGACGGTGATCCCGGCCGGAACGACGCAGTTCCGGGCGACGATCGGCAGCCCGTCCGATCCGGCAGCCGACCTCGACCTGTTCGTCTACCGGTGCAACCCGGGCTGCGTGCTGGTCGGCTCGAGTGCCGACGGCGACTCGGAGGAGTCGGTCACGCTGACCAACCCGATCGCGGCGACGTACGTCGTCCTCGTGGACGGGTTCGACGTGCCGGCGGGGACGACGTCGTACAAGTACGTCGACGTCTTCTTCAAGACGCCGTCGTTCGGCTCGATCGCCATCACGGACGCGAATGCGCTCCGTCCGGCGGGCGCGTCGTGGACGGTGCCGGCGACGGTGACGGCCAACGAGGCTCCGGCCGCCGGCCGCGTCCTCTTCGGCAACGTCGAGGTCAGGACCGACACGAACCTGCTGGTCGGTTCCGGCGACGTGATCGTCCAGAGCGTCACGCCCTAGCCTGCGACCAGGCAACGGGTAAACGACAGAGGGCCCCGCTCCGGCGGGGCCCTCTTCTGTCGTCTAGACGCGCGCTTCGACGAGCGCGAGCTCGACCGGCGGCGGCGCCGCGATCGACCTCCGCCGTCTCGCGTGCGTGCAGCAGCGTCGTGTGCACGATCAGCTTCGCGCGCGCGAAGTTGTCGAGCACCGTCGGCACCGGCGCGACGGCGCGGCCGAGCGCGTAGCCGGCGGCGTTGCGCCCGATCTGGCGGTACGACTCGAGCGTCAGCGACGGCGCCATGCCGAAGAGCTCGAGGTTGTCGAGCGGCTCGAGGTCGGCGCGGTGGATCAGCGCCGTGCCCTTCGACTGGAGGCCGACGGCGATGCCGGAGCCGGAGAGGCGCGCGCCGTCGTGGCCGATGAAGGCGACGTCGCGCGAGCGCCGGACGCGGACGATTCGCGGCTCCGCTCCCTCCTCGCGGACGCCGGCGACGAGCTCCGCGAGCACGTCGCGGTGCGCGAGGCCGCCGATCGTCTCGGACAGAGCGCCGGCGAACGCCGGCCCGACCGCGATCACGACCTCGTCCGGATCTGTCGCCGAGCACGGCAACAGACAGCTCCTCGACCGCGTCGCTCGGTGCCCTGCGCCGCGCCGAGCAGGCGCGCGTCGATCGCGTACGGCAGCGGCTGCAGCCGCTGCCAGCGCTCGCCCTCGAGCCGGTAGCCCGTGCCCGGGCCGGTGTAGTCGTTCCCGTCGTTCACGGCCGAGACGACGGTGCCGTCCGGCGCGACGATCGCCGAGGTCTGCAGGTAGTCCGCGGCGACCCGCTGGCGCTGCAGCTCGAAGACCGCCGCGGCCACGTCGGGGAAGCCGCGCTCGTCGAGCGCGCGGGCGACGTCGAGCGCGCTCAGGCCCTCCGACGAGCACGCGGTCGGCGGCGACGACGTCGGCGGCGCGGTCGCGGTCGGGCAGGTCGCGCGAGTCGAGGCACGTCGTCGCGAGCTGCACCTCCTCGTCGGTGATCGGCGGAAAGCCGAACGCGTCGAACACGGCCTGCACCGCGCGCGCCGCCCGCTCGCGCACGGCGAGCGCCTCGGCTTCGTCGAGCGGCTCGATGCCCGCGTCGACCTGCCAGTCGCGCTGGATCGTCAGCCACTCGTCCAGGTCGTCGGAGTCGTAGTTGCCGCCGCCGAACATGTTGTCGTAGCGCGGCATCGCCGAGTAGCCGGAGGTGACGAAGTCGGTCCCGGGCAGGAACTGCCCCATCAGCTTCGCCGTCTTGCGGATCGCCGAGTGGCTCGAGATCGCGTCGTTGCCGGAGGCGACCTCGAGGTCGAGCCAGGCGGCGAGCACGTTCTCGGCCAGGATCTCGCGCGTGCCGCCCGGCACGGCGAGCACGAGCGCGACGCACGAGATCGAGCCGTTCTGGACGCCCTGCGAGCCCGCCGCGCGGACGAGCGCGAGGCAGCGCGCCTCGAGGTACAGCATCGACTTCCCCTCCGACTCGCCCATCAGCGCCTCGGAGCCGCCGCCGGAGGTGAAGCGCACCTTGACGCCGCGCGACGCGTACGCGGAGGCGAGGAACGCCTTCGACCAGGGCGTGTCGTCGCCGTCGACGAACACGGGCTCGGTCCCGTAGACGGAGAGCGTCTCCGCGTACGTGACGAGACCCTGGATCGCGAGCCGCAGGTTCAGGCGCTCCTCGACCGCGCACTGCGTCAGCACGCCCGGCCGCCCGGTCTGCGAGCCGACGAGGATCGCGATCGCGTTCAGCGGCGCGTAGCGGGAGACGCCGACGGTCGTCTCGATCTCGGCGAAGCCGCGCGCGGCGGCCTCGGCCGCGTCGGCCGCGAGCAGCGCCGGGTTCTCCTTCAGGTTCGTCACGTGCGCCTGGTTCGCGGGCGCGCGCCGTGCGCGCAGCTTCTTCAGCGCGAACATCAGCTCGACCGGGTCGAGCATCGCGATCACGCGCGCGAGCCGCGCCGGCGTCAGCCCTCGCGAGAGCCGCACGAGCTCTGCGCGCGTGACGTCGACGTCGACGAGCATCCGCGCGATCTCGGCGTCGTCGAGCGCGGCCGCCTCGCGCGCGACGTCGAGGTCGAGGCCGTAGCGGACGACGAAGTGGTCGAGCGCGTCCCAGTCGCTCCTCGCGCCGGCCGTCGAGCTCGACGACGCGGCCGTCCTCGATCACGAGCGACGGCTCCGGGTCGTTCGGGCCGTTCATCGCGACGAGGCCGAGCTCCGCGAGCGGCTCGATCAGCAGCTCGCGGCGGAGCTCGCGCTGCTCGCGCGCGACGAACGCGGTCCGACCTCTCGCTCAGCCGGCAAGCAGGCCTCGCTCGGCGTACACCTGCGCCGCCTCGCGGACGAAGGCGGCGGTTCCGGGCGCGTCCCAGCCGTCGAGCTGCTCCGCCCACGCCTCGAGCTCCGCCGCGGTCGAGCGGCGCGGACGGAGCGCGGTGTAGATCGCGAGGATCGTCTCGTCCGGCAGCGGCGCCAGCTCCGCGGCGCGCAGCAGGTTGTCGGCGAGCTGCGTCCGTCCCGCCGCCGCGGGCGACCTCGGCCTGGAGGCGCAGCGTCTCGGGCGTCGCGCGCAGCTCGGCCGCGGTGACGCGGTCGTCGTGCAGCGTCAGCTCGTCGAGCGGGATGCCACCGGGCGTGCGAACGAGGTCGGGCCGGCTCGTTCCGAGCGGATAGTCGCGGCTCGGATCGAAGCTCACGCGCAAAACGGTATAGAAATAGCCGGTGGCCAACCACTACGACTTCGAGGGTCGCGTCGCGCTCGTCACCGGCGGCGCGAGCGGCATCGGAGCCGCCGCGGTCGAGCGGCTGCGCGCCGGCGGCGCCGAGGTCCACGTCTTCGATCTCGCGCAGGGCGACGACGTCCGCGACTCGGCGCAGCTGAACGCGGCGGTCGAGCGGCTGCCGCGGCTCGACGTGCTCGTCTGCTGCGCGGGGGTCGGCGGCGACTCGCTCCACACCGAGGACGTCAGCGACGAGGAGTGGGAGCGCGTGCACGCGATCAACCTGAACGGCGTCTTCTACGCGAACCGCGCCGCGCTCCCGAAGATGAAGGCGAACGGCTACGGGCGGATCGTCAACGTCGCCTCGATCGCCGGCAAGGAGGGCAACCCGATGGCCGGCGCGTACTCGTCCTCGAAGGCGGCGGTGATCGGCGTCACGAAGTCGATCGGCAAGGACGTCGCCGGCACCGGCATCCTCGTCAACTGCATCGCGCCGGCCGTGATCAACACGCCGATCCTCGAGCAGCTCTCGCAGGAGCACATCGACTTCATGACGTCGCGGATCCCGCTCGGCCGCGTCGGCGAGCCGAGCGAGGTCGCGGCGCTGATCTGCTGGCTCGCGAGCGAGGAGATGACCTTCTCGACCGGAGCCTGCTTCGACATCTCCGGCGGCCGGGCGACCTATTGAGGCGCTTCGTCCGCGCGGAGGCCGGTGGGAACGGGCCGCGTGTGGGCCGGATCGAGGGCGAGGCCGTCGCGATGCTCGACCACGACGATCCGCTCGCGGCTCTGGCCGGCGAGGGCGAGGTCACCGGCCACTGGGATCTCGCCGAGCTGACGCTGCTCGCGCCGATCGACGCGCCGGAGATCTGGTGCGCCGGCGTCACGTACGAGCGCAGCCGCGACGCGCGGCTCGAGGAGGCGCAGACCGAGGCGCGCGACGTCTACGCGCTCGTCTACGACGCCGACCGGCCGGAGCTCTTCCTGAAGGACGCGCAGATGCGCCGCACGGTCGGCCCGGGCGGCCCGATCCGCGTGCGCAGCGACTCGAGCTGGATGGTGCCGGAGCCCGAGCTCGGCGGTCGTGCTCGGCGAGGGCGGCGAGCCGGTGGCGGTCACGATCGGCAACGACGTCTCGAGCCGCGACATCGAGGGCGCGAACCCGCTCTACATCCCGCAGGCCAAGGTCTTCGCCGGCGCGTGCGCGATCGGGCCGGCGCTCGCGGTGCCGGACGACTGGGACGGCGCCGTTCCCGATCCGGCTGCGGATCACGGACGCCGACGGAGCCGAGCTCTTCGCCGGCGAGACCTCGACCGCGCGGATGAAGCGCTCGCCGCGCGAGCTCGCCGAGTGGGTGCTGCGGGACAACCCGGTCCCGCCCGGCTCCGTCCTGCTGACCGGCACCGGGCTCGTGCCGCCCGACGAGTACACGCTCGAGCCCGGCCACACCGTCGAGATCGAGATCGAGGGCATCGGCGTGCTCGTCGAACACGGTCGCCGCCTGAGCGTTACCGTGCCGATATGACCGAGACCGTCGACGCACCCACTCGCCCAGACCGGCCGCAACTACGTCGGCGGCGCCTGGGTTCCCGCCGCCTCCGGCGAGACGTACACGAAGCTGAACCCGATGCGGCCCTCCGAGGTCGTCGGCGAGTTCTCGTCGTCGAGCGAGGCCGACGCGGACGCCGCGGTCGCGGCGGCCGAGGCCGCGTTCGCGGAGTGGGCGGCGCTGCCGATGGCGCGCCGCGCCGCGTATCTGAACGCCGCCGCGTCGATCCTCGAGGCGCGCATCGAGCAGGTCGCGCGCGACATGACGACCGAGATGGGCAAGCCGCTGCGCGAGGCGCGCGGCGAGGCGGGACGCGCGGCGCAGATCCTGCGCTTCGCGGCGAGCGAGGCGTTCCGCTCGGTCGGCGAGCACTTCGAGCAGGCCGCGACGGGCGCGCAGGTGTCGACGCGGCGCCGGCCGGTCGGCGTCGTCGCGCTGATCACGCCGTGGAACTTCCCGATCGCGATCCCGATCTGGAAGCTCGCGCCGGCGCTGATCTACGGCAACACCGTCGTGCTCAAGCTCGCCTACGAGGCGCCGCGCACGGGCCTGCACATCGCCGAGGCGTTCGCGGAGGCGGAGCTGCCGGCGGGCGTGCTCAACGTCCTGATCGGCCGCGGCTCGACGGTCGGCGCGGCGCTCGTGTCCGACCCGCGCGTGCGCGCGATCTCGTTCACCGGCTCGGTCGCGACCGGCCACTCGGTGCGCGACGAGGCGACGAAGGCGGGCAAGCGCGTCCAGCTCGAGCTCGGCGGCCACAACCCGCTGATCGTCACGGCCGACGCCGATCTCGGCCGCGCCGTCGAGGCGGCGTACGCCGGCGCGTTCTGGTCGGCGGGCCAGAAGTGCACGGCGACGCGGCGGATCTACGTCCAGGACGCGGTCTACGACGCGTTCAAGCAGCAGCTGCTCGCGCGCATCGAGCGCGGCAAGGTCGGCGACCCGCTCGACCCCGACGTCGAGGTCGGGCCGATCGTCAACGAGCAGCAGTTCGACGAGATCGTCGCGGCGATCGAGCGCGGCAAGCAGGAGGGCGGCACCGTGCTCACCGGCGGCGAGCGGGCGGACGACGAGGCCTACCTGATCGCGCCGACCGTGTTCGAGGGCGTCGCGCGACGACGCGTTCCTCTCGTGCGAGGAGGTCTTCGGCCCGGTCACGTCGCTCTACCGCTACGCGACGCTCGACGAGGCGCTGCGGCGCGCGAACGCGACCGAGTTCGGGCTCTCGGCCGCGATCTTCACGTCGAGCCTCGCCGACGCGACACGCTTCCAGAACGAGGCGCAGGCGGGGCTGCTCCACGTCAACTCGCAGACCGCCGGCGCCGACGTGCACGTGCCGTTCGGCGGCATCAAGTCGAGCGGCTTCGGCCCGCACGAGCAGGGCCGCGCCGCGATCGAGTTCTACACCGAGACCGTCACGGTCTACGTCGACCTTGAGCGAGAACGGTTCCTCGTCACGGGCGCGCTCGGCTGCATCGGCGCGTGGACGTGCGCGCTGCTCGCCGAGGAGGGCGTCGACGTCGTCGGCTTCGACTTCGGCACCGACGACCGCCGCCTGCGGCTCGTCACCGACGCCGAGATCCCGCTCGTGCAGGGCGACATCGTCGACGGGAAGGCGTTCGCGCGGCCTGCTCGACGAGCACGCGATCACGCACGTGATCCATCTCGCGGCGCTGCTGCTGCCGCAGATCAAGCCCGATCCGCCCTACGGCACCGCCGTCAACATCGGCGGGACGGTCAACGTGCTCGACGCCGCGAAGACGCGCGGGATCCAGGTCGCGTACGCGAGCTCGGCGGCGGTGTACTCGACGGCCGACGACGACGGCGGCGCGGTCTCCAACGACGCGATCGGCCACCCGACGACGTTCTACGGCGTGCACAAGCAGGCGTGCGAGGGGATGGCGCGGATCTTCTGGCAGGAGGAGCAGGTGCCGTCGATCGGCATCCGGCCCTGGATCGTCTACGGCCCCGGCCGCGACAACGGCCTCACCGCCTCGCCGACGCTCGCGATGGCCGCGGCCGCCGCGGGCGAGGACTACCGGATCGCGTTCGGCGGCCGGACGCAGCTGCAGTACGCACCCGACACCGCGCGCGTCTTCATCGCCGCGGCGCGCGCCGCGACCGAGGGAGCGCGCGTCTTCCATCTCGGCGGGCCGGTGGTCTCGCTGACGGAGGTCGCCGCCGCGATCGAGGCGGCCGCGCCCGGCGTCTCGATCACGGTCGACGAGGCGACGATCCTTCCGTTCCCGGAGGAGTTCGACGGCGCGCCGCTCGACGAGGCGCTGGGCGGGATCGAGTGGACGCCGCTGCAGGAGGGCGTCAGCGCTACCGTCGAGCGCCTGCGAGCCGTGCGGGCGTGAGCGACGAGTCGACCGCGAAGAGCACGGCGGTGAAGCCGACGAGCACCCAGAGCACGACGCCGTAGCCGCTGCTCGCGTCGCGGATCGCGCCGAGCACGAACGGCGACATCGCCGAGAGCGAGTAGCCCGCACCGAGCATCAGGCCGGTGTACGCGGCCACCTCGGCCGGCCCGCGACCGACGTCGAGCGGCAGCGCCATCGTCAGCGAGAAGAGCGGCCCGATCGTCGCGCCGAGCAGGAACGCCCACAGGAAGCCGGCGTCCGGCACCAGCACGACGCCGAGCATCGACAGGAAGCCCAGACCGGCGCAGCCCGCCATCCAGGCCCGGCGCGACCACATCCGGTCGGCGAGCCACGCGACGGCGAGGCCCGCGGCGATCTGCGTCGCGTTCAGCACGGCGAGCAGCGCGCCCGCCTTCTCCTCGCTCCAGCCGCGCTCGACGTAGACGTCCGGAAGCCAGGCGTTGAGCCCGTAGTACGTGGCGGACATGAAGAAGAACGCGGCGACGAGCCGCCAGCCGAGCGAGCTCCGCCAGGGGAGCGCGAGCGGCCGCGGCACCGAGGCGGCCACACGCCCGCGCTCGACCCGCGTGAGCACGAGCCAGAGCACGAACAGCGCCGAGCGTCACCGCGGAGAACACGAGCAGCGGGTCGCGCCAGTCTCCGAGCGCGTGCTCGAGCGGGACGGCCGTCGCCGAGGACACGGTGGCGCCGACGTTGATCCCGGCCGCGTAGACGCCGGTCGCGAACACCGGCCGGTCGGCGAAGCGCTCCTTGACGGCGACGGGCAGCAGCGCGTTCCCGAGCCCCATGCCGATGCCGACCGGGATCGTCAGCAGGATCAGCAGCGCCACGCCGGGCGCGAACGCCCGCGCGAGCCCGAAGACGCCGATCAGCGCGAGCGCCGCCGCGAGCGCGTGGCGCGAGCCGAGCCGCTGCGAGAGGAACGCCGCCGGCGGCGCGAACAGGCCCATGCACAGCACGGGAATCGTCGAGAGCAAGCCGACGACCGCGTGTGACGTGTCGAGATCGAGCTGGATCGACGGGATCAGCGGGCCGAGGCCGACCAGCTGCGGCCGCAGCGCCAGCGCTCCGAGGAAGAGCGCCGCGAGAAGTGCGCCCCGCCTCAAGGACGGCCTTAGTCCACGACGGTCTCGTAGAACACGCGCTCGCGCGACTCCATCAGGCCGAAGAGCTCACCGGCGCCGAGGCGCTGGAAGTGCTCGCTCGCGCCGTGCTCCTCGAAGGCGGCCTTGTCGCGGTACTGCTCGTAGAAGAGGTACGAGCGCGGGTCCTCGGGATCGCGGCAGGGGATGTAGAGCTCGCAGCCCGGCTCCTCGCGGCTCGCCCGCGCAAGCTCGGGGATCACCTCGGCGACCCGCTCCTCGTTGCCTTCGGCGACCTTCATGCGCACCACGAGCACGAACGACATGCGGCTCCTTTCGACTGGGGTTACGCGGCGGTGACGGGGTTCGTGATCGAGCCGACGCCGTCGATCTCGATCGTGATCTCGTCGCCCGGCTGCAGCCACACCGGCGGCGTCCGGAACGCGCCGACGCCTGCGGGCGTCCCGGTGATGATCAGGTCGCCGGGCTCGAGCGTGATCGCCTGCGAGACGAACGAGATCACCTCGGCGACGCCGAAGATCTGGTTCGACGTGTTCGAGTCCTGCATCGTCTCGCCGTTCAGGATCGCGCGGATCGGCAGCGCCTGCGGGTCGGGCACCTCGCTCGCAGGGACGAGCTCGCCGACCGGCAGGAAGGTGTCGAGCGACTTGCCGCGCACCCACTGGCCGTCGGAGAACTGGAGGTTCCGCCCCGAGACGTCGTTCGCGACGACGTAGCCGCGCGACGAACTCGAGCGCGTCGTCGACGGAGACGCCGCTCGCGCGGCGGCCGATCACGACGCCGAGCTCGGCCTCGTAGTCGGGCTGCGTGCAGATGGCGGGAATGCGGATCGGCTCGCCGGCGCCGATCAGGGTGTTCGGCCACTTCGCGAACAGGAGCGGCCGCTCCGGCAGCTCGACGCCCTGCTCCTCGGCGTGGTCGCGGTAGTTGAGGCCGACGCAGACGATCTTCTGGGGGAGGTCGATCATCGCGCGACTCTACGCGAATGGGATCGACCGCGGCGCATAGGATCGTCCGGTGGAGCGCCGGCTCGCGAACGACGATCTCGCCACGAGCCCGCGGCGCGCCGGGGCGCGCGCCCACCTCCGCGCGATGGGCCTCGACGAGAGCGACCTGAGCCGCCCGCTCGTCGGGATCGCGACGACGTGGACGGGCACGATGCCGTGCAACCTCGGTCAGCGCGCGCTCGCCGAGCACGTCGCCACCGGTGTGCGCGCGGCCGGCGGGACGCCGCTCGAGTTCAACACGATCGCCGTGTCCGACAACCTGACGCAGGGGACGCCCGGCATGCGCGCCTCGCTCGTCAGCCGCGAGGTGATCGCGGACTCGATCGAGCTCGTCGGCCGCAGCCAGCCCTTCGACGGCCTCGTCTGCCTCGTCGGCTGCGACAAGACGGCGCCGGGCGCGGTGATGGCGATGCTGCGCCTCGACGTGCCCGGCCTCGTCCTCTACTCCGGGGCGATGACGCCGGGCGTGCACCGCGGCGCGCCCGTGACGATCCAGGACGTCTGGGAGGCCGTCGGCGCGCACGAGGGCGGCGTCATCTCCGACGAGGAGCTCGACGCGATCGAGCGCAGCGCCTGCCCGGGCTTCGGCGCGTGCACCGGGCACTTCACCGCGAACACGATGGCGGTCGCCGTCGACTTCCTCGGGCTCGGCCCGATCGGGCTCGGCAGCATCACCGCGATGGATCCCGCGAAGGCGGACGCGGCCGAGGCGGCCGGCCGGCTCGTGCTCGACGTGATCGAGCGCGACGTCCGCCCGAGGAGCCTCGTCACGCGCGAGGCGCTCGAGAACGCGATCGTCGGCGTCACCGGCACCGGCGGCTCGACGAACGGCGTCCTGCACCTGCTCGCGATCGCCGACGAGGCCGGCGTCGAGCTGCAGCTCGAGGACTTCGACCGGCTCTCGGCGGCGACGCCGGTCGTCACGAGCCTGACGCCGGGCGGACGCTACGTCGCCGGCGACCTCCACCGTGTCGGCGGCACCGCGGCGGTGATGAAGCAGCTGCTCGGCCACCTGCACGGCGACGCGGCGACCGTCGACGGGCGCACGCTCGCCGAGCACGCGGCCGCCGCTCCCGACCCGGACGGCGAGGTGCTCGCGCCGGTCGACCGGCCGTTCAAGCCGGGCGGCGCGCTCCGCGTCCTGCGCGGCAACCTCGCGCCCGACGGCGCGGTCGTGAAGCTCGCCGGGCACGAGCGGCCGGTGCACGTCGGCCCCGCGCGCGTCTTCGACTCGGAGGCGGCCTGCAAGGCGGCGGTGTACGACGGGCTCGTGCAGCCGGGCGAGGTCGTCGTCCTGCGCAACGAAGGCCCGGCCGGCGCGCCGGGCATGCCCGAGATGCTCTCGATCACGTCGGCGATCGTCGGCCGCGGGCTCGGCGACTCGGTCGCGCTCGTGACCGACGGCCGCTTCAGCGGCGCGACGCGCGGGTTGATGGTCGGGCATGTCGCGCCCGAGGCCGTGCGCGGCGGGCCGATCGCGGTCGTGCGCGACGGCGACGTGATCACGGTCGACGTCGACGCGCGCCGGCTCGAGGTCGCGCTGACGAGCGAGGAGATCGCCGCGCGCCTCGCCGACTGGCGCCCGCCGACGCCGCGAGTCACGCGCGGCGTGCTCGCGAAGTACGCGAGCAGCGTCTCGTCGGCCTCGCGCGGCGCGGTGACCCAGTGAGCGAGCGGCTCGACGGAAAGGTCGCGCTCGTCACGGGCGCAGCGCGCGGGATCGGCCGCGCGCTCGCGCTCGGTCTCGCCGCCGAGGGCGCGCTCGTCCACGTGAACGACCTCGAGGAGCCGGCCGACGTGCACGCGGAGCTGCCGGCCGAGCGCCGCGGCCTCTCGCTCGCCGTGCGACGTCTCCGACGTGGCCGGCGCTCCGCGAGATGTTCTCGCGGCTCGACCGGCTCGACGTGCTCGTCAACTGCGCCGGGATCGCCGGGTGGACGAACGTGCTCGAGCCGAGCGAGGAGACGTGGGACCGGGTCGTCGACACGAACCTCAAGGGGACGTTCTTCTGCTCGGTGGAGGCGGCGCGGCTGATGCGGAGCTCCGGCGGCGGCTCGATCGTCAACGTGTCGACGGTCGTCGCCGCGCGCGGGCTGCGGAACCTGACGCCGTACGCGGCGAGCAAGGGCGGCATCAACGCGCTGACGATCCAGCTCGCCGTCGAGCTCGCGCCGTACGGGATCCGCGTCAACGCGTTCGCGCCCGGGGCGACGAACGTGGAGCGCAACCTCGCCGACGACCCGGAGTACGCCGAGAAGTGGGCGCCGCTGATCCCGCTCGGCCGGATCGCCGAGCCGGAGGACATGGTCGGCCCGACCGTCTTCTTCGCCTCGGACGAGTCCGCGCACGTGACGGGCCAGCTGCTCTACGTCGACGGCGGCTGGACCAGCGCGGGCAGCTTCCCGGACACGTACGTCGACGCGGCGGCACGTCGGCAGAACCGCTGAAACGAGCCGTATGGTTTGCAAATCGTGGGTTGGGATGTTTCGCGCTCGGGCAGGTGAGTGCGTGATGAATCGGTCTTCTCTGCACTCGATCGCGGCGGACGCTCCCGCCGGCCATTCCTCCGAAACCAGGGCCGGATCGAGATCCAGCTAGTGGTGCGTTCGAACGTCGTACGGCGCCTCGTCCTGGGGGGAGTCCTCGCGCTCCTCGCGCCGGCGCTCGTCCCCGTTGCGACGGCGGCCACGGTCCCGTCGGGCTTCGCGGAGACGCGCGTCGTCACCGGCCTCGACAACCCGACGACGATGGCGATCGCCCCCGACGGCAGGTTCTTCATCGCCGAGCAGGACGGCGACCTGCGCGATCGTCCAAGAACGGGACGCTGCTGCCGACGCCGTTCGTGACGCTGCCCGTCGAACCGACGCCGGCGAGCGCGGGCTCCTCGGCGTCGCGCTCGACCCGGCCTTCGCTTCGAACCAGTACGTCTACGTCTACTACACCGCGACGACGCCGAACATCCACAACCGCGTCAGCCGCTTCACGGCGTCCGGCGACGTCGCCCTGGCCGGGCAGCGAGCGAGTCCTCTTCGACCTGGACCCGCTCTCCGCAGCGCGCAGAACCACAACGGCGGCGCGCTCCACTTCGGCAAGGACGGGAAGCTCTACATCGCCGCCGGCGAGAACGCGCGCGCTCGGAACGCCGAGGACGCTCACCAACCTGCTCGGGAAGATCCTCCGCATCAACGCGGACGGCTCGATCCCGACGGACAACCCGTTCTACACCACGACCACCGGTCAGAACCGCGCGATCTGGGCCTACGGCCTGCGTAATCCGTTCACGTTCTCGTTCCAGCCCGGCACCGGCCGGATGTTCATCAACGACGTCGGCCAGGGCACGTGGGAGGAGATCAACGACGGCGTCGCCGGCTCGAACTACGGCTGGCCGACGACCGAGGGGTCGAGCAGCAACCCGAGCTTCCGGAACCCGGTCTCGTACTACGGCCACGGCAACACGGCGACCACAGGCTGCGCGATCACCGGCGGCACGTTCTACAACCCGCCCGCGGGGCAGTTCCCGGCCGAGTACGTCGGCGACTACTTCTTCGCCGACTACTGCAGCGGCTGGATCCGCAAGCTCGATCCCGCCAACGGGAACACGGTCATCGGCTTCGCCAGCGGCGCACCGGCACCGGTCGACCTCGACGTCGGCGGCGACGGCAGCCTCTACTACCTCACGCGCGGCGGGCCGATCGGCCACGTCTACCGGATCACGTACACCGGCAGCCTCGCGCCGACGATCACCACGCACCCGGCGAGCCAGACGGTCAGCGTCGGCGGTCCGGCGACCTTCACCGCCTCCGCGAGCGGCAATCCGCCGCTCGCGTTCCAGTGGCAGCGGAACGGCGTCAACATCGCCGGCGCGACGTCGTCGAGCTACACGCTCGCCTCGGTGCAGTCCACCGACAACGGCGCCCGCTTCCGCGTCCTCGTGTCGAACGGGTCGGGAACCGCGACGAGCAACGAGGCGACGCTCACCGTGACGTCGAACCAGCCGCCGACCGCGACCATCACCACCCCTGCGGCGGGGACGACGTACCGCGGCGGCGACGTGATCTCCTACGCCGGCAGCGGGAGCGACGCCGAGGACGGGACGCTCGGAGGCGCCCGGTTCACCTGGCGGATCGATTTCCACCACGCCGATCACCTGCACCCGTTCCTGCCGTCGTCCAGCGGCGCCACGTCGGGGGCGTTCACCGTCCCGTCGACGGGGCCACACCGAGCCGAACGTCTGGTACCGGATCAACCTGACGGTGACCGACTCGGGCGGCCTGACCTCGTCCACGTTCCGCGACGTGATGCCGCGTACCGCGCAGATCCAGCTCGTGACGGTCCCGTCCGGCCTGCAGCTGCTCCTCGACGGCCAGCCGTTCGCGGCGCCGTACTCGTTCACGGGCGTCGTCGGGATCCAGCGCACGCTCGAGGCTGTCTCGCCGCAGACGTCGGGCTCCACCACCTACCAGTTCCAGTCGTGGTCGAACGGCGGCCCGCGCGCGCAGACCATCTCCACCCCCGCGGCGAACACGACCTATACGGCGACCTATCAGGGCTCCCAGCCTCCGCCTCCGCCGCCCCCGCCGCCGCCGCCGCCTCCGCCGCCGCCTCCGCCTCCGCCGCCCTCCTCCTTCGTCCTGAAGGTGAACTTCCAGCCCGCGTTCACCCCGACGGTCGCCGGGTACTCCGTCGACGCCGGAGCCGTCTACGGACCGCGCGAGGACGGCAACTCGTACGGCTGGAACGCCAACAACATGAGCGCGACGTACGACCGGAACTCCAGGCAGTCACCCGACCAGCGCTACGACACCCTCATCCAGATGCAGCGGCACACGAACCCGAACGCCTCCTGGGAAGTCGCAGTCCCGAACGGGACCTACAGCGTGCGCGTCGTCGCCGGCGATCCGACGTCGTCGTTCGGTGACTACAGGATCACTGCCGAGCGTGTCACCGTGATCGACTACGTCCCGGTCGAGACGGCGAGGTGGGCCGACGAGACGGCGACAGTGACCGTCACCGACGGCCGGCTCACGATCGCGAACGGCGTCGGCGCCTCGAGCAACAAGCTCTGCTTCATCGAGATCGCCGCGGCCGGCTAGCTACGCCCTTCCCGGATCAGCGCGTCGCGGCGAGAAGCGCGTCCCGCAGGACCTGCGGGAGCGGCGCCGGCTGCCACGGTCCGCCGTCTGCAACCGGCGCGAACCAGCCTGCCGTGTGGACGGCGGCGCCGAGCTTGTCGCGCTTGCCGTCTTCGAGCCGGAACACCTCGAACCGCAGCCGGACGCCCCGCTCGTGCACGGCGTCGAGCGACATCCGGGCTGCGATCCGTTGGAACGGCATCGCCTCCCGCAGGTGATCTATCCGGTGATAGAGGCAACGCAACTCGCCGGCCTCACCGGTGCCGCGGTACAGGTCGGGTGCGACCGCTTGGAAGAACCGGTCGCGCGCCACGCCCTGCCAGACGTAGTAGTTCGCGAAGTAGATGTTGCCGACGAGATTCGACTCCTCGAGCGACGTGTCGAATGCCTCCTCGTGCAGGAACGGTCCACCTGCCGGCCCGGGGGGTGCGCTCCACAGCGGCGAGCCGAGATCGACCTCGTCCTGCTCGCTCGGCTCGAGCGCGGCCCTCACCTCGGGCGTGTCCCGGGGCGTGACGCGGTCCATCAGGGCTGCGTAGTACTCGGGCAGCGGCCTGGCCTCGACGACGCCATGCGCGAGGATCTCGACCCAGGTGACGCCCATGCGGCTCCACGCGAAGCGCACGGGCTCCCCTCCCGGCGGGACGCGGCGCCACTCGTAGTGGAACTCCTGCGTCGAGCCGAGCCGGCCGCTCGCTGGACCCAGCCAGAAGCGGCCCTCGATCGTGTCCTCGGCGCGCGCCTCGCCGAAGTACCGCGTCTCGCCGTAGTTCGTCACCATGCCCCACCGACCGGTGGCGAACTGCTGTGCGAGCGGCTCGTACACCGGTTGCACCGCCAGCTCGCGGAGCTTGCCCATCCACATGAACACGTGCGAGAAGAAGAGCGTGCGGCTGAGGTTGGCGCACTCGCGGAAGGTCAGCGGGAAGCGGACGGTAACGACGGGGAGCCCGGGGATCGGGCCGTCCTCCGAGATCGTGAGCGCGTAGGCGCCGAGGTCGTACCCGTAGCGTTCGGAGGGCGGGCCGGCCGCTTCGGCCTGCGGCTCCGCCTCGACCGCGACGACGACGGCGACGACGCGCTCGGGGCCGTCGCTGAGCGTGTGCGGGAACGTCAGCACGTGCAGCTCGCCGGCTCGGAGCAGCGCCGCGGCGCCCGACCGCCGGACGAGCTCGAGTGCAGCCTCAGCGTTCGCCTTCTTCGCGGCCTCGGCGGCCGCCCAGAGGCGCGTGCCGGCGAGGTCGAGCGTGTCGCCGCCCGCGATCAGCTCCTCGAGCAGCGACTCGCGGTCGGCGCCGAGCAGCGCGAGCCAGCGCTCGCGGGGTCGTGGCTCGATCGGCGCGAGGTCGCAGCCCTGCTCGCCCGCACCGGCGACGGCCAGCGCCGCCCAGTCGTCGTGCGCGGCCGAGACGCCGATGCCGTGTGCGCCCGCGACGACCGGCTTGCCCGACCCGAGCCACTCGACCCTGAGCGTCTCGGTCATGTCGCTCCGTCTCCGTCTCCGTTTCCGCTGGCGCGCGCGAGGACCTGCTCGAAGAGCGGCAGCTCGTGCGCGTGCCGCTCGTCGGCGGCGAGCTCGTGCAAGCCGCTCAGATGGGCGAGCGCGACCTCCGGTGCCCGGACGCCGAGGGACCGCGCATGCTCGGCCAGCACGCGCCGCAGCTCCTCCGTGTCCCGTTTTCCGGGATCCGCGAGCTCCTCGGCGGTCGGATTGTCCGGCTTCGTCTCGAGGATCCTGGCCCGCATGCCGCGGATTCGCTCCAGGACCCGGCCGTCGGGGTCGACCTGGGTGATCGTGGCGTGCTCGTGCCCGTCCCGGCGGCCCTCGTAGACGGCCCGCGCACGCAGCGATCCCGGCTCGCGCGCGGGCGCATGGAGCTCGAGGGCGGCGATCTCGACCGGTAGACAGAGGCTCTGGGGGACGAGCAGCTGCGTCGCCTGCAGCAGCGCGTCGCGGGCGAACGGATCGCCGAGCAGAGACGCCGTCGCCTCGGCGCGGACGTCGAAGACGCATTCCGCCGAGTCGAGCCGGTGGACTCGCTCGAGCCGCTGGAAGGCCGGCCCCTGGAAGAGCAGGCCGCCGTAGAGGTCGCGCTCGGGGATGAGAGGGAGCGGGTGCTCCGGGAGGTCGACCGGCTCAGCCTGCGTCTCGGGGACCGCGAGCACGAAGGTGGCGGCGAAGTGGTCGGCTGCGAACCCACTCGACTCCGTGCCGACCGCCGCGCGCACACGACGCGGCGTTGCGTCCTCGACGACCTCTGTCCGCACCTCGATCGTCGTGCCGTCCGGGTCGATCACGATCGGACGCGCGAGGGCGACGTCCTCGATCGTCAACGGCCCGAGCTCCTGCTCGCCCAGCGTCCACGCGACGGCCTGGGCCATCGCCTCCAGCCCGAGGACCGTGGGGAAGAGGACGGCGCCGTGATGGACGTGGTCGCTGAGCTCCGGATCGCTCTCCGTCGAGATGTGCGCCCGCGCGATCACCTCGACGCCTGGCGTGACGTGGATCGGCTGCTCGAGGTAGCGGCTCGCGGCCGGGAGCGGCGGGAGCTTCCGGAAGCCAGGTGTCGAGACCGCGCAGCCGTGCGGTGACGACGGCCCGGTCTGCGCCGGGGTCGCCCGTCACGAGCTCGACGAAGCGCCGGACGCCGTCCTCGACGGGGATCGTGGCGACGCCCATACGCTCGAGGTGGCCGCCGGCGCGAGCTCCCATGCCGACGTCCTGCCAGATCCCGAAGGCGACCGCGAGCGTCTCGGTCTCCGAGTGCTCCGCGCCGAACTGCCGCAGCACGGCCTCGAGCGCCTCGTTCGCGAACCCGTACCAGGCGTTGCCGGGCATGCCGGTGACCGCGGTGACCGACGACAGCCCGACGAAGAGACGCGGTGGCGCATCGGCCAGCGCGTGGCAGAGGTTGAGCGCACCGGCGAGCTTGGGCGCGGACTCGGTGACCGCCTCGTCGACGGTCGTCTGGTCGATCCGCCGCGGCACGTTCGCGCCGGCGCCGTGGACGACGGCCGCGATCGGGCCGAGCTGCTCGCGCACCTGCGCGACGAGCGCTGCGACGGCATCCGCATCGGTGACGTCGCAGCGGAAGTAGCGCGCCGTCAGGCCCTCGGCCTCGAAGCGCTCGAGCGTGGCGGTCGCTTCCTCCTCGGCCGAGCGCCCCGCGAGCGCGAGCGTGGCCCCGGTGGCTCTCGCGACGCCGAGGGCGCACTCGGCGGTGATGCCGCGTGCGCCGCCGGTGACGAGCACGACGTCGCCGGCCGACAGCGGACGGGCACGGGCGACGAGGTGCGCGTGCTCGAGAGCGCGTGGCCGGGGCACCGTGCGGCGCCCGTTCGCGTAGTGCGCGATCGCGAACGGCTCCGGCGTCGCCAGCTCGGCGACCACGTGCTCGGCGCCTGCCCCCTCGACGACGCGCACGCGCAGGTCGTCTCGCTCGTGGTGGAGGCTCGCTGCAAACGCGCGTGCGAGCGGGGCCCGCGCGGTTCCTGCCGAGACGTACGCGACCACGGCGGCGCCGGGCGGCGTCGCGGCGGCGCGCAGCCGGCGGATCGCGGCGTCCGGTCCGTCGCGGAGCTCCGGGCGGGCGGGCAGCACGGCGACGACGTGCGTGAAGCCCGCGAGCTCCAGGCCGTCGTCGAACGGTCGCATCTCGGCCTCCGCTCCCGCCTCGCGAAGCGCGCCGCCGATCGCGTCGGCGAGCTGACGCTCGTCCTCGTCCGTGAGGACGAGCGCACGCGCTCCGCCGAGCTCGTGGGCGGGCGCGCTCGATCGTCGGCCTCGACGTCCTCGACGACGAAGGTGCGAGTCGCGGAAGGCCGGCCGGCGAGCGGATCGTCGGCCGGCGCGGCGCCACGCGGGACGCCGCCGGCGAGCTGTGCGGCCAGCGACTCGCCGAGCGTCGCGTTCGCGAACTCCGCCGGGTCGAGCGTCCCCGAGTCGACGCCGAGCGCCTGAGCTGCTTCGACGACGACCTCCGCGGCCTTGATCGAGTCGAGGTTGAGATCGTCGAGCAGGCGGAGCTCCGCCGTGATCGTCTCCGCGGGGAAGCCGGTCGCGCGGACGATCACCTCGACGAGCACCGGCAGCGGATCGCGCGCGGGCGAGGAGAGCTGCGCCGCGAGCTGTGCCGCTATCTCGCCGAGTGTCGCGTTCGCGAACTCCGCCGGCTCGAGCCCGTCCGTCGCGATGCCGAGCTCCTCGGCCGCGCGGACCACGAGCTCCGCAGCCTTGATCGAGTCGAGGTTGAGGTCGTCGAGGAGGCGTGCGTCGAGCGAGATCGTCTCGGGTGGGAAGCCGGTCAGCTCGGCCGCGAGCGCGACGAGCCGGGCGGCCGCGTCGGGAGCGGCGGTGCGCTCCTGCGGCGGCGCGGGAGCGGACGCCGGCGGAGCGGGCGGCGCCGGCAATACGTCGCCCGTCGACTCGATGTCGGCGCGAATCACCTGCGCAAGAAAGGCGCCACGACGGTCGAGGTACGCGGCCACCTCGGCCTCGCCGAGCCCGGCCGTCGCCGCGAGCGACCCGGCCAGCCCGTCGCCGACGTGAATCGGCGCGTCACCGAGCGTGAGCTCAAATGGACGCTCGAGCGGGATTCTCGAAGAAGCTGAGCTCCCAGGCGGGCACGAACGGCCGCACGAGCCGGCCCTCGAAGAGCGCGTCCCACGCGGGCTCGGCGCCGCGAACGAAGAGCGCGCCGAGCAGCGCGTTCAGGTCGCGGTCGCGGTCTGGCTCGCTTGCGACCGGCAGGCACGGAGGGCCTTCCGCGCCGAGGATCGCTCCGGCCAGGCCGGAGAGGACGCGTCCGGGGCCGACCTCGACGAGCACGTCGCAGCGGGATGCGAGCTCGCGCACCAACGCGACGAAGTCGACCGGCGAGACGAGCTGCTGCGCGAGATGCTCTCGCACGTCGCGTCTCGGGAGCCGCCTCGCTGCCGTCGAGACCCGTGATCACGGGCGCGGTGGTCGCGCCGACGGCCCCGCTGACGGTCGAGGTCGCCCGCAGCACATCCGCCGCCCCGGCGACGAGCCGCGAGTGGAAGGCATTCGAGACCGGGAGCTCGATCGCGTCGATCTCCTCGGCGGCGGCCAGCGCGATCATCTCTGCGACCGCGGCGCGCTCGCCGGACACGACCGTCTGCGCCGGCGCGTTCACGTTGGCGACGACGACGTAGCCGCTCGACGCGCGCTGCGAGTGCCTCGGCCCGGTCGCGCGCGCAGCGAAGCGCGGCCATCGTCCCCGCCTCGCCGGCAGGCGCCGCCATCGCGGCGCCGCGCTCGGAGGCGAGCTGCAGCAGCGTCTCGCCGTCGTACACGCCGGCGGCATGGAGCGCGGTCAGCTCGCCGAGGCTGTGGCCGCCGACGGCGACGGGCTCGACCCCGAGCCGGCGCAGCCGCTCGAGCCAGAGGAGGGAGGCGAAGCAGATCGCGGGCTGAGCGACCTCGGTTTGCGCGAGCGCCTCCCGCCACTCCGCCAGCAGCGCCTCCTTCGGCACGCGGTCGAGGGGACGGAAGACGAGGTCGAGGAGCGGCTCGCCGGCACGGGCCGCCAGCTCCGCTGCCCACGGGAACCGCTCGACGAGCGTGCGAGCCATGTCGAGCTGCTGCGAGCCCTGGCCGGGGAACAGGAAGCCGACGCGCGGCGGGGCGGCTGCGTTCCCCACGAGCGCGTCGGGCCCTGCCGAGAGCACCTGCCCCGGTGCGGGCGGCGACTCCGCGAGCAGGGCTGCCACCGCCCGCAGCCGGTCCGCGAGCTCTTCGGGCGAGCCTGCGACGACCGCGGCTCGAACGGACCCGCCTGGCTCGCCCGCGAGCTGCGCCGAGAGGTCGAGCAGCTCGGCGATGCTCGCCTGCTCGGCCACCGGCACGAGCTCGGTGACGCGCGCACGCAGCGCGTCGGCCGAGTCGGCTGCGAGCACGAAGAGCTCCGTCTCCTGGCTCGACGCGAGCAGGGCGCGCTCGCTCAGCGCCGGCTCGAGCGCCGGCGAGGGCGGATCGCCCGACTCGAGCGGTCACGTGGCAGTTGATCCCGCCGAAGCCCATCGCGGAGACGCCCGCCCGGATCGGCTCCGTCGCGCACCTCGCCACGCCGGATCGGGTAGAGCGCGTGCGCGGTGCGCGCGAACACCGGGTTCGGGTCGCGTGCAGGCGGCGGTCGGCGGGACGACGCGCCGGTTGACCGCCATCACCGTCTTCAGCAGGCCGAGCAGGCCGGAGGCCGCCTTCGTGTGGCCGATCAGGGACTTCGCGGACGTCATCCCGATCGAGCGCGGCTCCGACTCGCCGTGCGCGGCCAGCGCGAGCTGGATCCCCTCGAGCTCCGCCTTGTCGCCGGCGACCGTGGCCGTCCCGTGACCCTCGATGAACGCGAGCTCCTGCGGGCTGTAGCCGGCGCGCTCGTAGGCCCGCAGCAGCATCTTCGACTGCGAGTCGCGCACGCGGCGCCGTGACTCCGCCGCTGCCGTCGGACGAGATGCCCCAGCCGCGGATCACCGCGTAGACGGCGTCGCCGTCCGCGCGCGCGTCGGCGAGCCGCTTGAGCGCGACGAAGCCGCAGCCCTCGCCGGGGAGGAAGCCGCTGCCGCGCCGGTCGTAGACCGTCATGTCGTCGCGCGTCAGCGCGCCGACCTTCGCGAAGCCGATCAGCTCGATCGCGTCGAGGCTCATGTCGACGCCGCCGGCGAGCGCGAAGTCGAGCTCGCCGTGCGAGAGCGCGTTCGCCGCTGTGGCAACGGCGATCATGCCGGACGCGCACGCGCCGTCGACCGTGTAGCCGCCGCCCTTGAAGTCGAGGAAGTTGCAGATCCGGCCCGGGATCGTGTTCGAGAGCACGCCGGCGAGCGTGTCCTCGTTGATCGGCGGGAACGGCGACTTGTAGACCTCCTCCATCGCGCCCTCGAGCCCGAGCGCGACGCTGGAGGGGATGCCGCGCGCGGCGGCGGACGCACGCAGCGCCCGGCGGACGTACGGCCAGCGCAGCCGCATGATCCACGCGCGCGACTCCTCGCCGGTGAGCGAGTTGCCGACGAGCACGGCGGAGCGCTCGGTCGGGACGTTCTCGGGCGTGTAGCCGGCGTCGGCGAGCGTTGCGAGCGCGATGTCGAGCGCCAGCCAGTGCACGATGTCCGTCGACTCGAACGTGCGCTGCGGGATCCGCCGCGCCGACCCAGTCGAACTCGAACCCGTCGATGAACGACGGCACGCGTCGCGTACGTCTTGTCCGGCGCGCGCGGGCCGGGGTCGTAGTAGTCGTCGAGCGGGAAGGCGGCGGTCCGGGAAGCGCCGGAACTGACGGCGCCGCGACGAGGACGTTCTCCCACAGCTCGAGGGGGGTCCGAGCTCCCGGGTAACGGCAGCCGATTCCGACGACTGCGATCGGCTCCACGGCCATGCGCTCGATGGTAGGAGACTACCGCCGAAAAGTATAATTCCGGGATCGCGCGACGCTTCGACGCCATCGTGATCGGCTCCGGGGTCGGCGGTCTCGTCGCGGGGGCCCGGCTTGCGACCGCTGGGCGCCGGGTGCTCGTGCTCGAGAAGAACGCCAGTCTCGGCGGCTCGGCGGGCACGTATCGAAGCGGGCCGATGGTGGTCGAGGCCTCTCTCCACGAGCTCGACGGGCTCGACGACTGGGACCCGAAGCTGCCGACGCTGCGGGAGCTCGGCCTCGACGAGTCGCTCGAGTTCGTCGAGGTGGGCGACCTCTTCGAGGTGCGCAGTCCGCTGCTCGCCGAGCCCTTCGCCCTCCCGGCGGAGCCGGCGCGAGCCATCGAGGCCGTCGCCGAGCGCTTCCCGGGTCACGCCTCTGCGTTGCCGGACTACTTCGGCCGGATGCAGGCGATCCGGCGCTTCGCCTCGACGGGGCTCCGCCACCAGGACGACCGCCTCTGGTGGGTCGGCAACGGCCCCCGGCTGCTGCCGGGCCTGGCGACCTTCCTCCGGCACTCGCGCCGGTCGCTCGGCGACGTGCTCGGCTCGCTCTTCGGCGCCGACGACGCGGTGAAGCTGGCGCTGGCCGCGAACATGCAGTACTACGGCGACCACCCCGACCGGCTCTGGTTCCCGTTCTGGGCGCTCGGCCAGGGGTCGTACCACGCGGGCGGGGGTCACTACGTCCGCGGCGGCTCGACCCGCCTCGTCGACGTCCTCGCCGAGCGCATCCGCTCGGCCGGCGGCGAGATCGAGCCGGGCCGGCGGGTCATCCGCATCGCCCTGGCGGACGGCCGCGTGACGGGCGCGGAGCACGAGGCCGCAAAGGAGGGAGGGGACGCGCAACTCGACGAGGCACCGATCGTCCTCGCCGGTGCGGCGCCCTCCGCCCTCGCCGGGCTCCTGCCGGACAGTGCTCGCCCGGAGTTCGCGAAGCGGTACGCCGGCAGGAGCCTGTCGCTCTCGCTGTGGACGATCGCCGTCGGCTTCGACAGGCCGCCGAGCGACTTCGGCGTCCGCAGCTATTCGACGTGGATCTACCCGGACTGGATGCACTCCCTGCGCGAGCTCCGCGGCAGCGTCGACGTGCTTCGGGAAGCACCCGGCGAGCGCGTGCCGCACTTCGTCTTCTGCGACTACAGCGCGATCGACTCGGGCCTGCCGTCGCCCCCGTACGTCGGCAGCATCGGCGGCCTCGACGACGTGTCCGTCTGGGAAGGGCTCACGCCGGAGGAGGAGCGCGACCGGCGGCAGCGCTGGTTGGACCGGATCATCGAGGCGCTCGACCGCGAGTTCCCCGGAATCGCCGGCGCGGTGGTTCATGCCGACATGACCACGGCGCGCAGCGTCGAGCGGTACCTGGGGACGCCGGGCGGCGCGATCTACGGCTTCGCTCCCGAGCCTCCCCGCACCTGGTTCTACCGCCCCCGCACCTCGGTGAAGGGGCTGTACCTCGCGTCGTCGTGGACCGGGCTCGGCGGCTACTCCGGGACGATCCTCGGTGGGTCGCAGGCGGCGCGCGCCGCTCTGCGCGGGGGTCACCCCAGGTCGTAGACGACGTGTGGCGGGTTGACGGTGACGCTTCCTTCGGTCGCCGCCGCCAGCCTCAGCGGGATCGACACGATGCCGCTCCCGCTCTGCCCGCCGAGGTAGGCGTTGAGCGCCGCGGTCAGGTCGTACGTCCTGCTCTCGCCCTCGGCGGTCGTCGTCGCAGGCACGCCTGCGACCGTGACGGCGAGCGCCGGCTCCGCGCCGAGCTCGGTCGAGCGCGAGAGGATCCGGTGGATCGGCGCGATGCCGCGGATAGCGTCGCGCGGCGCCTCACCCGAGCGCTCGAGCACGTGGACGTCGCCTGCGGCCGGCTCCGCGAGCCAGACCGCGCTCCCGGAGCGAGCCGTGAGCACGATCCAGTGCGGCACGGCTTGGAGCGAGACCGGAGCCTGGAAGCGTGCGGTCGCGAAGGTCCGGCTACCCAGTCCTTCGACCGCGAACGTCGCCTCCGCCAGCGTTCGCCCCTTCGGCGTCCCCGCGTGATCCTCGCGGAGCTCGGCGAGCAGCTCGGCCTTCTCGGTCGTCGGCACGAGCAGGAGGCCGAGCCCGGTGGCCGCGACCGTCGAGTCGAGGTCGGTGCGCGCGGCCACGGTCGTCTCGGGGTCGACGCGCACGCCACTGCTCGACGGCTGCTCCACGGCGGTCGCGCCGCCGCGCGGCCGGCCGGTCCGCGCTGACGCTCTCGATCGTCTGGAGCGTTCCCTCGACCACCGTCGCACCGGCAGGCAGCAGGATCGCCAGCTCCCACGTTTCCGCCCGGTTGCCGGCGAAGCGGAGGATGCGTTTCTCCCCGGGTGCGGCGAGCTGCTCCGGGTAGGCGGCGTCGAGCAGCGCACGGTTCAGGCGCGCGAGCTGCTCACCGGCGGCTCCCGCCTCCGCCGCTTCGCGCGTCTCCTGGGGGAGCTCGACCCGGGCGAACGCCTCGGCGTCGTAAACGGACGCGCCGGCGACGAGCGCGTTCAACTCGCTCACGACCGCGTCCTCGCCCGGCTCCGGGCTCTCGACGAGCTTGCGTCCCGCCGCGGTGAGCAGTCCATGGACGCGGCGGGAGACCGGTTCGCGCTCCTCGCGCAGGGCGCGGGCGAGGGCGATGGCGTCCTTGACGTCGCCGCGGCCGTACGCGGGCGATCCGAACGACCGCGTGACCACTCGGTAGTCGATCTCGAAGGAGACGCCGAGCACGCGGCAGGGCGCGTCCGACTCGAAGACCGAGGTCGAGCGCGAGCTGCGCGGGCAGTGGCAGCGGCAGCGCGTCGACGAGCCGCTGCAGCTCGGCGGCCAGCGCCGCGCCATCGCCGACGACGCCTGCGCTTGCGGGAGGGGACGCCGCCGGGTCGCCTGCGGCCGCAGGCTTGCCGATCTCGCCGTCGGCCCGCCAGAAGAACGTCGGCTCGCCGCCGCGGGCAGCGATGCCGACGCGCGGCCCGGTCGGGAAGCTCCGGACCGTGACCGCCTTGACGTTCGACGGACGGACGGCGAAGCGGCGGTCCGTGAACTCGCCGAGCAAGTCGCCGCTGGAAGGCGCTGACCGACGCGTCGTCGACGGGCGTGTCGCCGTCGAGCCGGTGCACCGCGACGGCCGCATCGGTCGTCAGGTACACGCGGCGGACACGCCGCGGCCCGTCGAGCATGACCACGCGGGCTCCGTCCACCGTGTCCAGGCCCGCTTCCAGCGCGGCGTGCGGCGGATCGAGCGCGTCGTAGGTCAGATGAGCGAACGTCGCCGCGAGCGTCGTCTCGTCCGTCCCGATCTCGATCGCCTCGGCGGTGCCGCCGGTCGGAACGTCGAACGGGACGCGCAGCCGGTAGACGCGTGCGAGAGGCGTGCCCGCCGGGGTGACGACGTTCGCCCCGGGTTCGAGGGCGTCGAACTCGCGCGCGACGTCGGTGGCGAGCTCCCGGAGATCCTGGAGCGGGTCCCGCAGCTGGAGCGTCGCGTTGGCCTTCACTGCCCGAAGCGGCGCTCGATGTCGACGACGCGCCCGCGTAGCACGCTGAAGTCGGACGCGTCCAGCTTGCCCGCGAGCTGTCGCTCGACCGGTGCCACGCGCCGCTCGAGCGTCTGCTCCTGCGCGGCCTCGAAGCCGGCGAGGCGCTCCTCGAGCCTCCGCGACTGTGCTGTCTCGAACTCCCTGAACTGCGTGCCGACGAGGTCGCCGAGGATGCCGCCGAAGTCTCTGGGCACCCGCCTGCGCAGCTCCTTGCGGACGTCGCCGCGCGCCTGCTCGATGGCGCCGTACGCGGCTGCACCGACCTTGGCGACCGTCCGCGACTGAGACTTCAGCGCCGGGAAGAGCTCGAGCCGGGCCTCCAGCGGCAGCTTCGGCACGTCGCTGTCGAGAAAGCCGAGCATCGAGCGCTCCACGATCCTCTCCGCCGCGTACGCGCCCGCCACGCCGCGCTGGCTCTCGACGAACTCCCCGACGCGGCGCTGCACGCCCTCGAGGATCTCGCCGGCGTCGGCGGTGCGGCCCGCCTCCTGGGTGAGGCGGCCGCCGAGCCCGCTGTCCTCCTCCACGAGCGCGAGGTACGTCTCGAGCCAGGCACCCAGCCAGTCCGTGAAGCGCACGGTCAGCGTCGCGGCGCCCTCGACCGCCGTCGTCGCGACGGCCGACGCGGTCACCGTCGACTCGAGGTACGACCAGCGTGCGAGGTAGTCGCGGAAGTTGACCGTGTCGAGCAGCCGCGGCCGGAAGTCGCGGAAGTAGACGTCGACCGCGTGCCGGAGATCGGAAGCGGCCTCCCAGCGGTACTGGCGCGCGAGCTCGCGCAGGCCGTCGATTGCCTCGACGGGCGTCGGAGCGGAGTGGTCGAGCGTCGCGAGCGAGGTCTCCAGCGCCGCCTGCTGGACGTCCCGGAGGTCCTCCGACGTCGGCGGCGTCAGCGTCGCCTGGACGCGGCCGAAGATGTCCGTCCTGACGGTGAGTGCCGCCCCCTCGTCGACGGAGTAGCCGTCCGACGCGCGCAGCCTGCCCCAGGTCGCGACGAGGTCGACGGCCGCGTCGATGGCCGGCTCCCCGTAGGCGTCGACGACCTCGACGACGAGCGGCACCGTCTCGCCGAGGAACGGCGCCTCGACGAGCGGCCGCACCGTCACGACGGGCCGCGCCGCCACCGCCCGCAGCGCCGCGAGCTCGGCCTGGAGCTCGAGCAGCTGCCGGCGCAAGTCGGCGACGAGGGGCACGGTGGCGAGCGCGGCCAGATTGACGCGGGCCAGGGCGACGACGATCTCCGTAAAGCGCTCCGGACCGATTTGGGGGACATCCGCCACCTGCTGCAGGCTCGTGAACTTCCCCAGCTGCGCCCGCCGGGAGAGGATCCGCGCGCCGACGCGGAGGCCGACGTCGAGCTCGCCGGGGAACTCGACCGCGACGGCGATCTCCTCGGCCGTTGCCGCGGCGTTCAGGAAGTCGAGCACCTTCTGGGCATCGCCGGCGGTGACGTCGCGGGGCTCGAGGTAGATCTCCATCGTCGCCTACCCCTGCTCGAGCCTGGAGAGCCGGTTGTGGAGGCCTTCGATCTCGATCAGCTTCGAGCGCACGTTCGTCGGGTCGAGATCCCTCAGCACCTCGACCTTGCCGTTGACCGTCTTCAGCTCCGAGTCGAGCTTCTGGATCGTGCTCCCGAGCGTCGTCGTCACCTTGCCGTCGAGCGAGCCGACTTTCTCCTGGACGCTGCCCAGCCGCTGGTCGACCTTGCCGACCGTCTGCTGGAGTGTCGTCACCTGGCTCTTGACCGCGGCGACGTTCGAGTCCGCCTTGACGCTCGTCTCGGCAAACGCCTCCAGTGCAGTGTTCTCGCCGAGCCCGATCGTCGCCGTGTGCGCCGTCTCGAGCGACTGCTGCATCGTCACCGCCTGCTTCACTGCCTTGGTCGCCACGGGCACGACGTCCGGGTGCTGCGGCACGTTCAGCTGGTCGAGCGCCTCGTTCACGACCTGGTAGTCGCGCAGCTTGCCGACGAGACCCTCGGTCCTGACGATGTCTTTGACGCCGTCCTTGAGCAGGATCGTCGACTGGACGATGTCCCCGGTGATCTTGGGGAGCAGCTGCGCCGCCACGTTCGGGACGAGCTTGAGCGTCTCGAGCGGGTGCACGTAGTCGAGCAGCAGCCAGGGGCCGATCCAGTCGCGGAAGGTGACCTGCAGCGAGCTGACGCCGCGGGCGGCGTCCGGTGTCAGCGGGTTGCTGTCGTTCTTCGCGAGCGCGATCACCGTCGCCCGGTAGTCGCGCCAGCGCTGCGTCAGCGGCGGGAAGAACTTGCCGGTCAGCTTCGGCGAGTTCTTGACGTAGTAGGAGTCGACATAGCTCCGGACGCTCTTCGCGGCCGGGTGGTCGTACTGCGCCGTCATCACGCCGAACGCTCCCGAGCTCTTCGCCTCGGCGGGCGTCGCGGCGGCGAGGAGCGCCTGCGCGACCGTGCTCCCGCCTGCCAGCTGCGTCGTCAGCGAGGCGCCGATCTCGTCGTCGCCCTCGTCGTTCGCGTCGACGATCTCGGCACGCAGGATCACGCGCGCCTCGCCCTGCGGCGTTCGCCCGGACGGAGATCGCGCGGTCGCCGGCGCCGCCGAGGCTCTCGAAGCCGCCGACCGCTTTCAGCTGGCCCCAGGCGGTCACGAAGTCGACCCAGGGGCGGGTCTCGTTCGTGAACGCGATCGGGTTGTTCGAGAGATCGCGCACCTCTGCGGTGATCTCCGCCGCCTCGCCGAGCGCGTAGGTGAGCTTCGCCGTCCGCAGGTTGACGCGGTACTGGCCGAGCAGCGGCTCGACCTTCGTCTCCAGTTGGTCGAGCGCGCCCTCGGCCGCGGTCAACCGGCCGCCGAGCCCTTCGACGTACATCCTCGACCGCCTCGATCTTCGCGTTGAGCGTCGTCTCCATGTTCTCTACAGCGGCAACAAGCGCGTTCCAGTCCTGGGACCGGATCAGCTCTCCCGTCGACCTTGCTGCCCAGTTGGTCAACCAGCAGGCCCATCGAAACCTCCTCTCGACGATCTCCTCTTCGACTGCGAGCGCCGTGTTGACGCCCGCCGGTCGAACTTGCTCTAGTCCCTGATAGACGCGGTCGAGCACCGCCGGCTCGAGGTGCTCGTCGGGCGCTCGCCGGCGCAGGCGCGCGACCACGCTGAGCGGCCGGCGCGGCGCGCCACTCGAAGCGCACGCGCGCGGCCGGCCGGAACGCGAATACAGCCTCGTCGAACTGGCCTCTCCGGAGGCGGCGGCGACGAGGTCGAAGCGGCCCGGCGGCGCGGCGTCACGGTTCGGCGGTGGCGGCAGCAGCCGCCCCTCGCGGGTCCAGGACGGCCGCTGCTCGGGCTCGCCCGTGTCCTCGTCCTCGAGCGCGAGGTAGCGCCAGGTCGACGACCCGGCCGGCAGTCGCGGGATCGCGGGAACGCCGCCGTCGACGATCCTCGTCTCGGTCGGCTTGTAGCGAACGACCAGGTCGGCGTCGTCGACGGGCTCCGGCTCAGCCGTCGCCGAGCAGGTCGGCGACCGCCTCGTCCGTCCAGGCGACGAAGCGCACCGTCGGCTCGTCGGCGGTCCGCGGCGCTTCGGTGAACGGCATCCAGGCGGCTGCCGGCCGAGCTCTGGAGCCGCTGCCACTGACCCGAGGCGCGCGCGAAGCGCCACGAGTCGCGCGCGGGAGTTTCTCGGGGTCGACGTTCGTCGCCGTACAGCTTGTCTGCACGGCCCAGCTGCACCCAGCCGTGCTCGCTCTGGAACTGCCAGAGGTCGCGGCCGTCGTAGCGCAGCAGGCCGCCGGTCGGTGCGCGAACCAGACGAGGCCGCGCGCGTCCTCGGCGATCGCGTGCACCGGCCCCGGTGCCGAGATCCGGGAACGCCTCGAGCACCGTCGTGTAGGCGAGCCCGCGCGCCGGACGGGCGACGTAGCGCGCGAGACCGCGCTCGGTGCCGAGCCAGAGCGACGCGTCCGGCCCCCGGTGCACCGCGCGCACCGGCGGCAGGAAGACGTCCTCCTCGGCCGGGAAGTTGCGCGCCTCGCCCTCGGCGGCCGGGAAGAAGCGCTGCCAGTCGGGGATCTGATCGCTCGCCTCGGCGCCTTCGTACCAGTACCAGTGGCCTGTGCCCGGCTGGCGCTGGAAGACGCCGAGCTCGGTCCCGGCGTAGACGACCCCGCCGCGGTCGCGGGAGAGCGTGAGGACCGGCGTGCCCGTCAGCTCGAACGGCGACGCGGTGGCGCCTCCGAGGCGCACCAGACCGTCGGCGGTCCCGACCAGCCAGGCGGCGCCGTCGGCCAGCAGCGCGTTGACCGCCGTCGTCGCCGGCGACCGTCTCGGGCCCTCCCTCCCCTTCGGGATGCTGCTCGAGGCGCTGCAGCCCCGAGTCGGTGCCGATCAGCAGGCCGTCGCCGTCCTCGGCGATGCAGCGCACGGTCGGCAGGTCGGCGAGCGCTCCGCGTCCAGGCCCGGCCGTCGAAGCGGTGGAGCGCGCTGCTCGGTCGCCGCCCAGACCGCGAAGTCGCGCGACTGGAGCAGCGCGACGACCGTGCCGTCGGGACCGCCTTCGGCGAGCTGCCCACGGCCCCGGCGCGGTCGGGTCGCCGCCGGGCCTGCTGCGCGAGCGCGCAATCCCGCCCTCGAGCCCGAGCCACGAGGACGTCGCCGGCCGCAGGCGCAGCGTTCGGCCGGCGGCCACCGTGCCGCGGTAGCCGATGCCGACGCGCGCGTCGAACTGCTCGATCAGCGGCGACTCCGTCGCGTCGATCGAGCCCTCGACCGGCTCGAGACCCTCGACGAGGATCGTCGGCGGAGTCGCGTCGATCGCCTCGCTCACCACGGTGAAGCGCATCAGCGGCCCGACGAGATCGGCCGGCACGCCGCGGACCTGGATGTCGAGCGCGCTGTCCCCGAGCGGCGCGAACTCCTCGATCGAGAAGCCGCGATCGCGTCGCTCGGGGTCGGCCTCGAGTCGACGGAAAGCTGCGCCTCGACGATGCTGCGCAGCGCGTCGGTCGTCCCGAGACCGTTTTGATAGAGCGCGACGATCCGCCGGATGCGCCGCCGGTAGGCCTCGGCCGTCTCCCGCTGCGCCGGCTTGCCGTCGGAGCGCGGCAGCAGCTCCTGCCACGGCGGCAGCGGCAGCAGCGCGGCCAGCCGCGCCAGGTCGTGGACGTGCGGGTAGCGCTCGAGCTCCTCTCGGTCCTTCTTGTCGTCCAGCTTCACGGGGGGCAGCTCGAGCCCGCGACGCTGCGCGAGGAAGAAGCGGCTGAAGAGAGCGCGGTCGGCATACGGCAGCCAGTGCGCGTTCATCACGTCACCCGCGTCGACGCTGACCTCCTCGAGCGCGTCGGCGACGGCGCGCAGGAACGCCGTCAACGAGCCCGCGGTCGCGGGGCGGCGGCCGGTAGAGGCTCGGCAGCCGGTCGCGCAGCTCCGCCAGGCGAGGGCTAGCCACTCTGCGCCCTGTTCCTCGACGGCAGCGAGCGCGAGCCGCTCGAACGGCGTCAGCTCGTACTCGTCGTCGCCCGCGGCGAGGATCCGCGAGAGGCCGCTGCCGAGCGCGAAGACGAACTGCACGCGGTAGGGCGCCGGTCGACGTCTCGTCCGGCAGGGCCGGCGGCGACGGAGGCCGTGTCGAAGGCCTCGAGCGGACTCGCCGAGCTTCTCCGGCAGCGGCACGACGCGCAGCAGCTTCCCGTACGAGACGACGCGACGCGGGTCGGCCGCCGCTCGGCTCGCTCGCGTTCAGGTCGTTCAGGTAGCGCGAGCGCGACCGTCAGCGCCGCCTGCATCGCCGCGCGGTTCGGCGCGGCGGACGGCGGGTCGGCCTTCGGGTACGCGACGAGCGACGGTGACGAGCGTCGGCAGGTTCGGGTCGGCGATCTGCAGCTCGCCGAGCACGGTCGGGAAGCCGTCGATCGCCAGGACGCCGTGGCCGCGGTCGAGCACGTTCGTCGCCGCGCGACCGTGGCGCTGACGATGCGCACGTCCTCGATCCCCGGGACGCCGAGAACGAGCCCGACGAGCTTCGTTGACGCTGCCGGCCTCGCGCGCGGGCAGGCGCGCGAAGTAGTCGCCGATCGCGTCGCGCGCCGCGCGCTGCGCCGCCCGCAGGTCCTGCTCGAGCAGCCCGGCGACGGTCGTCAGCCGCAGCTCGAGGTCGACCTTCTGCGGCGCGACCGCGCCCTGCAGCGTCACGTGCACGCCGGCCGGCCGGGCGTCCTCGATCGCGGTCAGCAGCCGCTGCTGCAGCTCGGGCGCCAGCACCTCGACGTGCGGGGTGATCTCCACGCGGCCGACGCGCCGCCCCTCGGAGTCGACCACCTCGTCCACGTCGGCGGTGATCTGCTGGCGGGCGACCGCCTCCTTGAGCGCGCCGAGCGTCGCGCGCTCGCTGCCGTGCAGGAAGCTCTTCGCCCGCGTGCGCAGCTCGGCGTCGGTCTCGTCCTGCGCGCTGAGCGCGGTCGGCGCCGGATTCGTGACGCCGGCGATCCCGGCGATCGGCACCGGCAGCACCGTCAGCGCGCCGGCCGGCAGCGGCGTCGTTCGCCTCGAGGTCGCGGGCGACGACGCGGATCGTGCCCTGGCCCTGCGCGAGCGTGACCGTCTCCGTCGTCTCGTACTCGACGTTGCCGTCGGCGGTGATCACGCGCGTGCCGGCCGGGATCGTGATCGTTCCCGGGCTGCCGGACGCGCGCGTGAACTCGATCTCGCCGGCCGGGCGCCCGCCGCGCACGCGCTCGATGCCGAGCAGCGCGACGACGTTGTCGAGCGAGCTGCCGGTCGCCGTGTCGACGAAGGCCGAGTCGTAGACGGCCTCCAGCTGCGCGTAGAGACCGGCGATCTCGAGCGCGACCGACTCGACCAGCGTGCGCACGACGCTGCCGACGTGCAGGTCGGTGAGCGGCACGCCGCGGCGCGCGACGCGTAGTTGATCTCGACCAGCGTGCCGGCGTCCGGGTACTCGGCGCCCTCGGCCGGCCACTCGATCGCGGTCCCGTCCGGCAGCAGCGTGTAGTCGACGTCCTTGCGGAAGAGGTGCGACTCGCCGTTGCGCGCGCCGTAGACCGAGACGACGTCGACCGCCGGCGGGCGCTCGAGCAGCTGCCGGAACGGCGGCGTCGCGGTGCCCGGCGGCGGGAACGGGTGCTCCTCCGCCGCGACCCCGCCGACGAGCGTCGTCAGCAGGCTGTCGAGGACCTCGGGATAGGGCGCCGTCGCAGACTCATGTCGCCAGCTCCAGCGTGAACGGGCCGATCGCGACGACCGCGGTCTCGCCGACCGGGCGCACCTGCAGGAGCACGTTCACGCGCTCGCGCGTGCCCGGCGCCGGCGTGACGGCCAGCTCGACCACCTCCTCGATGCGCGGCTCGGCCGCGAGGCTCTCGAGGATGTGCAGCTTGACGAGGTTGCGCGTCGTCTCGGTGTTCTGGCGGCCGATCAGCTCGTGCAGCCGCGACCCGTACTCGGGGTGCCCGAGCGCCGCGAGCTCGCCGCGCGGCGTCAGCAGCCGCACGATCACCGCCTGCGCGAGGTTGTCGCGGCCGTCGACCGTGCGCAGGTCGGTCGAGCTCGAGCGGGCGCTGCTCGGTGGCCACGCGGCGCCGCTCGGTCGCGACCGCGTAGACCGGTCGCAGCTCGCGGTGGCGCAGCGTCGAGGCGGATGTCGGTGAGGAGATGGCGTTCGTCGCATCTCAGCCTCCGATCAGGACCGTGCCCGCGGCGATGACCGTGCCCGGCCGGCAGGTCGGCCGGGTCGTTGCAGGTCAGCGCGGTGTCGCCGTTGCGCGCGGCCGGCTTGCCGTTGATCATCACGGTGCGCGCTGCCGAGCTGGATCGTCGCCTTGTTGGACGGGCGGCTTCTGGAACGGGCCGCCCTGCGGGACGTGCGCGGGCGTGTTCGTGGCGGTGCTGCCCTGCGACCGCGGCCGGCTTGCCCTCGATGTTGACGTCGGCTCGAGAGCGAGCCGTCGAGCACGCCCGGCGAACGGGTGCGGCAGCGGCGTCGGCATCGGTCCGCCGGGCGACGGGATCATCACGATGTGGATGTCGGTCGCGACGACCTGGTCGCCCTGCTTGGCCGCCGGCTGTCCCATGCTCGCTCCTCCCTCCCGTCAGCTCAGTTGATGTTCACGGTCGCGCCCTTGAGCGTGAGCTTGCCCTGGCGCCTCGACCGTGATCTCGGTCGCCTTCAGCTCGAGCTTGCCGCTTGCTCGTCGACTCGCGACCTCGCCGTCGCGCTCGATCGTCAGCTTGGCCTTGCCGCCGCCGACGTCGAGCTCGACGACCGGGTCGTCGTCCCGCAGCGTCAGCGTCAGCCCGTCGCCGAGCTTGAGCGTGAGCTCGCGCGCGTCGCCGCTCTGCGAGCTCGACGTGGACGGCGTCGTCGTCGCGCGGCGCCGAGCGGCAGGTGCAGCACCGCCTGGCCGTCGTCGTTCTCCGGCGGCCGGTCCTCGTCGTTGTAGAGGCGGCCGACGATGACCGGCGCGTTGATGTCGCCGCCGACGAACTGGACGAGCACGAGCTCGCCGACCGCCGGGATCGCGACCGTGCCGATGCGCGAGGTCGCGACCGGCACGTGGCGCAGGACGATCTCCGAGTCGCGCAGGACGACGGTGCAGGCGTAGTTGTCTCGGCGTCGGACGGATGCTGCTCCTGCACGACGGCGAGCTCCGCCGTGCGCACGCTGCCGCAGCTCCTCCTGGACGATGCGCTGGATGCTCTCGAACAGCGTCAGCGTCACGGCGCCGTCCCGAAGTCGATCGACGTGGTGAACCCCTCGCGCTTGGCGAAGCGGTGCCGGACGACGCGAACCGTCCAGGACGCCGTTCGAGCGCCGCGTCGGGCGCCCGCTCGATCTCGACCGCGCCGCCGGGACGCACCTCGGGCGTGCCCGGCACGACGAGCGCGGCCCGCGACGGCTGCGCTCGCCGCGCGCGCGAGGCTGCGTCCGCCGCGGTCTGCGCCGCGCTCTGCGCTGCGCAGCGACGGGTCCTGCCGAGGCCGCTCCGGCGCGCCCGACGCCGGCGCGTCGCCGTCACGGCCGCCGGATCCTTGACGAGCCAGCTCCAGCGCCGCGAGCCCTGGCTGCCCGCCGCGCCCTCGCCGACGACCGTCACCTCGCCCGACGAGCGGCGTGCGCTCGGCCGCCTGGAGCGCGAGGACGTCGACGCCGTAGGCGAACGTCTTCAGCCGGCGTGGTCTGGCGGCGGCCCGAAGACGAGGCCGCCGTCGGCGTCGACCGTGGCGTAGAACCCGCACACGCCGCGCGAGCGCCGCCGACGTGAGCCCAGGCGCTGCGGCGTGTCGTCGACGACGTGGAAGGGGAAGTCGATCCCGTCCGCCACGACGGTCGGCGAGACGCCGGCGCCGCTCGCCAGCTCCGAGACGATCCGCCGGCGCTCAGCTGCTCGAAGCTCTGGTTGACCCGCAGGCGCGCGAGCGTGCCGCCGGCGTTCGTCGCCACGATGCGCGTCGCCCCGTTCACGCTGCGGCCGCACGCTCGCGACGGTGCCCGAGAAGACCGGCACGAGCTCGCCCTGGCGTAGCCGAGCGAGACGCTGCCGGTGTCCCCGACGGCGACGGCCGGCGCCTGCTGCGCCGGGCGCGATCGCCACGATGCACCGCGTCGACGGCGGGCGCCGCTCCCGAGCTCGACCGAGACGACCGAGAGCGCCCGTGCCCACGCGTTCGCGGCCCGCTGCCGAAGGCGCACCTCGAGCGCCGGCGTCCGGACGGACGGCGTCTGACGGCGCGCTGAGCAGGCTGGACATCAGCCGTTGTCCGAGGTGTAGAAGTTGAAGTGGGTCGGGACGCCGTCGGTGTCGAGGAAGCGCGACACCTCCTTGAACACGAACGGGATCGTGAAGTCGAGTCGTGTCCTCGCGCCGCGCACCCGGTCCCGCGTTCGGGCCCTTCTCGACGCGGACCTCCATGTGCAGGTGGTTGTGGAAGCTCGTGCCGGTGTCGCCGAGAGCATGATCTTCTCGCCGCGCTTGACGGTGACCGGCGTCGCCGTGTTGAGGATGTCCGCCGGCGTGATCGCGTCGAAGTCGATCCCGAGCTTCGTCCGCGAACGCTGCGCGCACGCTGTCCGTCGCGCCCGTGCAGGTAGACGCCGTAGGTGACCGCGACCGTCCCGCCCGGCCCCATGTCGTGCGTGTCGTTCGGGGCGATCGGAGTTCGCCGTCGTCGTCGACGTCGTGGCGGATCAGGATGAAGTTCCGCTGCGGCTCGGTCGGTCTGCCGGGCGCCGCGCGACGCCGTCCGGGATGGACGTCGTCGCCGGGTTCGGTGTCGTTCGGCACCCAGTCGAAGAAGTCGACGACCGTGCCCGGCCGCGACGCGACGATCACGTCGTCCTCGTCGAGGCTGAAGTCGTACGCGTAGACGCAGGTTGTTGGTGAGGAGGTTGTGGCTCCACATGCCGAGGTTCGCCTGGCCGACGTAGCACGACTTCCCCTTCGGGTACGGCAGGCGGTAGGGCGACGAGTCCGCGGGCGGATAGCCCGCGAACTCGGCGCCGTTCGGGGTTGTACGTCCCGTCGCCGGTGTCGCCCTCGTTGTCGGAGTAGAACGCGCCCCAGAACGTCCACGGCTTGATCTGGTTGACGCCCTCGACGAGCATCTTCGACACGAGTGGACCGACCCGGGGCCGAGACGCGCTACGGGCCGCCATCGACCACACGAGCCTCGCCCGCGATGACTTCGTCGCGAACGACGTCCCCGAGCAGGCCGCCCATCATCCCGAACGGGAATGCGCAGAGACTGCCGAGAAGAGCACGGTCTTCGCGAAGTGCTCGCCGCGTGCTTGAACGGGTGGCAGTAGTCGTCCCGCGGGATCAGCATCACGAGGAACTTGCCGAAGAGCGCGCCGAAGACGCCGACGATCGCGTCCATGTGCTGGATGTTCTCGGCGGGCCTCGTCCTCGCTGGTGAACGGGTTCGTGTCGGGCGACGTTGTTCCGCAGCGTCATGTACTCGAGCACGAGGCTGCGGAGCAGCGTTCAGCCCGACGTGTAGGCGATCGACCTCGCCGAGGTCCGGGCCGAGCAGCGTCAGCCACATCTTCGAGCCAGTTGCACGGCGTCGGGTCACGGTGCGTGCCCTCGAGCGACGTCACACCGTGCCGACCCCGCGGAAGACGAGCGTGTCGAGCCACCAGTCCATCGGGTTGCCGGTGGCGAGCTTCACGGTCGCGATGCCGGCGTTGGTGAACGCGTTGAACGCGTTCGAGGCGTAGTCGCCCTCCTCGAGCGAGATCAGGTGGAAGACCATCTCGAGCGCCGTTGACGATGACCGCGCTGACGTAGGCGACCGTCTCGAGCGTCTCCGCGGTACGCTGCGGCCGAACGTGTACGGGCCGCCCTCAGGCCGACGTTCGTCCAGCTCGCTCCGGGGCGCGTCGCCGGTTGAAGATGAACGCCTTCGACCAGTCGTCGGTGTTGCTCGCGAGCCGGACGTCGTCTGCGGAGGCCGGCGGCGGAGCGTCGATGTGCGCCGTCCTCGGTGCGCCAGACCTCGTCGTCCGGGAGCAGCGGAATCAAGGTTGTAGTACGAGGGCCGGCCCTTCGTCGCCATCAGCCAGCTCGCGTACCAGCAGAAGCGCTCCTTGTCGCCCGCCGCGGCCGCGGCGCCGACGCTGCCGGCGCCGAAGCCGGTGAACGGGACGAGCTCGACCACGCTCCCGCCGACGGTGAACGCGTCCGCGGCGGTGCGCGCGACGCAGGCGAACTTCGCGACGGTGCCGAGGAGCTCCGGTGCGCTCGAGCCAGCGGAAGAGCTCGTCGCCGAGGAGGCTCGCGTCGAGCTCCGGGAAGACGAGCTCGCCCCGGAGTGCGGTTGCGCAGCCGCCGCAGCGCGCGGGCGACCGCGAGGCGGTTCGACCGCGCGTCAGCGTCGGCGGTGGCGGGAATGTCCTCGAGGCGCGCGACCGCGTCGTCGAAGAGCGTGCGCACCTCGTCGTCGAGGAAGTCCGGCGTCAGGCCGAAGTCGACCTGGACGATGTCGACGAGCTCCTCGATCGGCTCGCGAATCGTGTCGGCGGTGATCGACTCGGCGAGGTCGGCGATGCGGTCGAGCAGCGCGCCGCAGCGCTTCGACGACGCCGGCCGAGTCCCCGACGGACGTGAAGGCCTCGAGCTGCTGCTCGAGCTCGTCGAGGAGCGACTGCCCGAGAGCAGCTCCAGGCGCTCGAGCGCGGCCGGGAAGCCGGCCTCGGCCTGCGCCGCGACCCGCTCGCACCGACGCGACGAACGCATCCCGCAGCGACTCCGTGGATGTCGCCGCCGGCGACCGCGTCCGCGAACGTCCGCGTGGCGACGAGCAGCACGTCGTCGACGACGCCGAACTCGGCGTCGATCGACACGGCGCGCCGGACGCGCTGCGGCTGCACGAGGACGGAGCCGACGCTCAAAACGGCGACTCCACGCCGATGTCGATCTCCACGTCGAGGTCGATGTCGACCAGGTCGAGCGGGCTGATCGAGGGAATCGAGCCGCGCAGCCGCTGCCAGGCCTCGTTCACGCGGTCCAGCTCGGCGCGCAGCTCCTCGTCGAGCGACTGCAGGCGCGCGATCAGCGCGTCGAGCAGCGGCGTCAGGTCGAACGCGGCGAGCAGCGGGACGATCGTCGCCTCGAACTCGGGCTGCACGACCTCGGTCACGAGCGCGCCCGGGTCGAGCTGCTTCAGCTTGTCGCGCACCTCCGCGTAGGCGGCGTCGAGTGCGGCGACGTCGGCGGGCGGCAGGATCTGTGCGAGCGTCAGCGCGGCCAGCATGTCGTCGAAGACGCCGTCGACGAGCTCGCGCAGGTGCGCGGGGTTCGCGGCGTCGAGCTTGCCGCGCACGTTCTCGAACACGTCGTTCAGGCTCTCGGTCAGGAAGCCGAGGTCGAAGGTGCGCAGCCGGTCGACGAGCTCCTGCACCGCGTCGCGGATCGCGGTCAGCGAGTCCGGGCCGGTGAGGATCGCGCCGAGCTTTCCGTTCACGTCCTCCATCAGCTTCTCGACCTGCCGCGCCATCGCGGCGAGCGTCGCCGCGATCGGCTGCGTGGCCGAGAACGCGGCGGCCAGCGGCTGCACGAACCGTGCGTCGAGGTGCTCGCGGACGCGCGCCGCGAGCTGGGCCGGCACCGGCTGGGTCGCCGCGAGCTGCGCCAGGGTGCCGCCGGCCGCGTGGTGGCGCTCGTCCCAGCCGGCGAGCGCCTCGGCGAGCGCGGCCTTCGCGGCCAGGAGGTCGTTGCGGAAGCCGGCGATCGCCCGGTAGGGCTCGCCGAACGCCGGGTCGAGCGGATCGAAGCGGTCGAGCGCCGCCACGACCGCCGCCTTCTCCGGCGAGTCCGGGAGCGCCGTCAGCGCGGGCGTGGAGACCTTGCGATACGCCTGGACGACCGCCGTCAGCCGCCCGGTCGCGTTCAGCCCGTCCAGCGTGGCGAGCGCGGGGGTCAGGCCTGCGTCGAGCAGGCTCTCCAGCGCCTGCGGCGCGCATGCCGTCGATCGCGGTGTCGAGTGCGGCGAGCGCCGCCGCCAGCGACCCGTCGTCGGCGAGCGGCTCGACCTTGGCGAGGATCGAGTCGATCCACTCGTCGAGCTGCTGAGCCGGGTTCTCGAACGCGTCGAGCGTGTCGCGCAGCCGCTCGAGCAGAGCTTCGATCGTGTTGCCGATCTCGACAACGTTCTGCACCTCGGCGAGGGCCGAGTCGACTGCCGCGAACGTCTCGTCGACGGGCAGCGCCTCGATGATCCCCTCGACGACGCGGGTGATCACCTCCTCGAGCGGTGCGACCAGCTGCTCGGGGCGGAGCTCGTCGAAGGCCGAGAGCAGATCGTCGAAGAGCGGCTCGAGCGGCGCGAGCGCGAGCCCGGGGCTCGCCTCGGCTCGCAGCCGCGACTTCAGCGAAGTCGAGCTCCTGCTCGACCGGCGCGAGCAGCGCGCTCGGCTTGAACGCGTCCATCTGCGCGACGAGCGCGTCGAACGGCGCCGACAGCGCGCCGCCGACGAGCGTCGCCGGGCTCGAACCGGCGGACGCTGATCAGCAGGCGCTCGGGCTGCGCGCGCACGGAGGCGACGAGCGGCACCGGGCCGCTCTCGACGAGCACGCCGAAGTCGGCGATCAGCGGGTCGGTCGCGGGCGTCAGGTCCTCCGGGAGCAGCTCGACCGCGGCCTGCAGCGCGAGCTGTCCGGGGACGCCGAGGGCGGCGGTGTCGATGCCGCGCAGCAGCTCCGCGACGGCGTCGATCGCGTCGACGATCCCGTCGACGATCGGCGCGAACGACAGCGCCTCCAGCTCCTGCGCCGAAGCCTCGATCGCGGTCGAGATCGAGCCGATCGCCGACGGCCACCTCGGGGTCTTCGAGCACGCCGGCGAGCTCGGCGATCACGTCCTGCAGCGCACCGACGATGTCCGCCGGGTCGAACGCGTCGACGCCCTGGTCGATCGTGTCGATCACCTCGTGCACCGCGTCGCGCGCCGGCGCGAACAGCTCGTGTCGAGCTGCGCGACGAGGGTCATCGCCGAACTCGCCGATCGCCTGCTCGACCTGGGCTCGCAGCGCCTCGACGTCGACGCCGTCGAGCACCGACTCGAGCTGCGCGAAGAGCGCCTGCGCCTGGAGCGTGACGCCGACGAGCGCGTCGTCGACGGCGTCGACGGCGCCGCGCGCCGAGTCGGCCACCGCGCCGAGCGGCTCCTCGAGCGCGCTCAGGTCGAGCTTCGCGACGAGGTCCTGCAGCCACGCGGCGAACGTCGACAGCTGCTCCTCGACCGCCTGGATCGCGGGCCCGTCGGCTTCGGACGCGAGCAGGCCGGCGAGCGCCTCGACGAGACCCGGCGGCTCGCGCCGAGCCGCCGAGCGCGCCGAGCGCGATCGTCATCCGGTCCTCGAGGTCGTCGCGGGACGGCGCCCAGCGCGCGACGAGAGGTCGGCGAGGTCGGCGAGCGGCTCCTCGAGGTCGGCGCGGAGGACGTCGTACTGGTCGAGCAGCGCGTTGAGCGCGCCGACCGCCGGCCCGGTGCCGGCGAGGTTGCCCGCCGTGACGGCGTCCCCGAGCTCCTGCAGCCGCGCCGCCAGCCCGTCGGCGATCTGGGAGAGCTGCGCCGTCGGGAGGCCGGACGTCGCCGCGACGACGTCGGCCGCGACGCCTCCGACCGCACCGGCACCGACGTCCGGCGACGAGGTCGCGCGTCGCGCCGAGCGTCGAGGCGAAGTCGGCGCGGATCTGCTGCGCCGGTCATCCCGTCCCACGCGACGAGCGTGACCAGCGGGTCGCGCACGCCGTCGAGCAGCGGGAAGACGTGCGGCAGCAGCGTGTCGCGCTCGGGATCGTCGAGCAGCGTCGCCACGAAGCCGAGGAAACCCGGGATCGTCAGCGGCGTCGGCAGCCGGTCGAGCAGCGTCGTTCACCCGCGACGCGGAGGCGGTCGTCGCCGCCGTGGCCGTCGCCGTGCCGCCGCCCGGCTGCGCCGCGCCGCCGTTCGCGGGTGGCGGGTCGCCGCCGTTCCCGGGCGGCAGGCGGACCGCCGTTGCCGTTCGCGCCCGTGCCCCCGCCGATGCCGAGGCAGCGGAAGTCGGTCGTCGCGAGCCGCTGCACCGCGAGCACCACGTCGAGCGCGCCCGCCAGGACGGTCGTCAGGCCCGGTCCGACCGTCGCCTCCAGCTCGTCGAGCCCGGTCGTCAGCGGGCCGATCACCGACGAGATGTCGGTCGGGACAGCGGCGCGAAGGTCGCCGAGCATCCCGGCGAACTGCGGCCCGACGCCGAGGTCCGGAACCGGCAGGTCGCCGAGCGACGCGGTGAGGTCGTCGAGGCTCGACGGTGGATTCGTGATCAGCGACCGCACCGTCGTCGCGAGCGAGCCGAGCTGCCCGGTCTGGACGCGTGAGCTTGACGGAGAGGTCGGTGCCGCCGACGCCCGGCGTCCAGGCGCTCGAAGAGCGGTGGGCACTACTGCGGCTCCCCGAAGAGCTCGGTGAGCGGGCCGGTGACGGCAGCTCAGCCCTTCGATCGCGCCGCCGACACCGTCGAGCACGCCGGCGAGCGGCGGCGTCGGGTCGGCGAAGTCCGGAACGCTCATCGCGTCGATCGCATCGAGCGCGCCGGTGACCGAGTCGACGAAGCCCGCCGCGTCGTCGAGCAGGCCGGCGTCGAGCCCGGCGAGCGGATCCTCGGGCGGCGGCGGCGGCGGGCTCTCGCGCGAGGACGATCGAGTACTCGATCTCGTCGGGGCGGCGCCCGCTCTCGCGAAACGCGAGCGCCTCGACGATCACGTACTGCACCTCCGTCGCGGTGACGATGTCGGCGACGAACGTGACCGGCTCGCCGGCGCGGAACTTGCCGCGCACCTCCTCGAGGAACGCGTCGCGGTCCTCGTCGCCGTAGAGGCTGCCCGCGACCGCGATCCGCGTCGGCTCGGTGTTCAGGTCCTGGTAGAGGCTCGCGACCTTGCCCGGGCACCGGCAGCTCGACGAACGAGCGGCGTTCGAGCGTGCGGATCGACTCGATCCGCGGGATCTCCCAGTCGCCGAGGACCGGCTTGACCTTCATCCGAGCTCCAGCCCGTGCCGGCGGGCCTGCTCGACGAGCGCGTCGTTGACGAGGCGCCGCGAGCGCCGCCGGATCGTGCTCCGGCTCGCCGTCCGTGGTGGATGCCGCGCTCGCCGGCGGTCGGGGCCGCCGCGGGGGTCGCCGCGGCCGAGCTCCGGCGCGGGCGGCCCGTGCGCCGAGCCGGTGGCGCCGAGGCTCGTCTCCGGCCGGGCGCGGCGGCCGGCCGCGCCTGCTCGATCCCGAAGGCGGCAGCAGTGTCGCCGCCGAGCGAGCGAAGCGTCTCCGCGAGGAACGGAGAGTCCGACGCGGCGCTCGCCGGCGCCGGCGCCGCGTCGACGACGCCGGGCGAGCGGCCGGGCGCCGCGCGTGGCTGCGCCGCCTTCCTCCTTCGGCGGCCAGGATCGACTCGGTCAGCTGCGCGATCAGCTCCAGCGTTCCCTCCGCCGGGTCGCGGCGTCGCCGGGGTCTCCGGAACCCGCGACCCGTGACGTCGGGGCGGATGGGAGGCCCCCGCGGGAGGGGCGGCTGCGGGTCCTGCGACGGTCGGAGGCTGCGCCTGCGCCGTCGAGCCGCCGCGAAGCGGAAAGACGGGCGGCAGCGGCTCCTCGCTCACGGTCGCGCCGGCCACGGCGGGCGCGCCGCTCGCACCTGGCTGGCCTGGACCGGGCAACGCAGGAGCGGCCCCGCGCTGCGCCGCTCCGGCCGGCACCGGCGCGGCTGCGCCCGCGGCTGCGAGCCGGTCGAGCGCGGGCGGTGGCCGTCGCGCGCCTCGCTCCGCGTCGCCGCGCTCTGCTCGCGGCGGGGAGCGTGATCCCGCCGAACACGTCGACCGCGAGCAGCGGCAGCTCCGGCTCCATCGCGCCGGCCGCCCTCGGCCGCCGCGAAGTCGGCGAGCAGCCCGCGGCGGGGTCGCTCAGCTCGGCGAACGCGCGCCGGGCCCCGCCGACGCCGACCTCGCTCCTCACCGCTCATCGAGCATCTGCAGGTGGAGCAGCACCTGGCCGAGCGTCAGCTCGCTGATCTGCTCGCGGCGTCCAGCCGAACTCGCGCGCCAGGATGAACGCCGCCTGCGCGAGCGGCGCTCCTCCACCTCGGCGAGCTCGTCGGACGTCGCGTCGATGCCGCTGATCCGGTTCACCTCCTGGAGCAGGAACTGGACGAGCCCGACGTGCAGCGCCGCCACCTCGGCGACGCTCAGCGCCGGCTCGACCAGCGCGCGCTGCACCATCAGCGTGCCGAGCGAGCGAGTCGCTCTCCTTGGCCGCGCGGACGACGAGCTGCAGGTCGGCGACCGTGAGCGGCGCGCAGCCGCACGCGGCCGTCTCCGCGAGCCCCGCCGCGCGAGCCGTTCGCCGGCCGCAGGACGCTCTGCCGGCACCTCGACCTCGAAGGTCAGGGCGCTGCCGGCGAGCAGCTCCTCGGCCGTCAGCATCAGCCCTCGTCCGCGACGGTGAGGAACAGCGCCTGGAAGCCGACCGACTCGAGCAGGAAGTCGTCCTCGGGCAGGTGGAAGCTCCAGCTGTCGATCTTGACGTCGTGGAGCGTGACGGTGTTCGTCACGCCGGGGCGGCGGCGTTCGCGGCGACCAGCGTCATGTTGAACGCCGGCTGCGTCCAGCTCTCGGCCGGGCCGCTGTCGCGCCGCCTCGCCGAGCATCAGCTTCAGCATCGCGCCGTTGATGTAGGCGCGGCCGATCGTGCCGCGGACCTCGACGTTGCCGGGCCGCAGCTGGGTCGCGTAGCGCTGGCCGATCTCGTGGAACGGCCGACCTCCGAGTCGACCTCGACCGTGACGTTCTGGACGCGGCCGACGACCTGCACGCCGAACTGCGTCGATCGACGCCTGGGCGGCCTCGCCCTCCGGGGTCTGCTGGGCCGAGAGGGCGAGCGAGCCGTCGGCTCCGGTGAAGACGCTCGTGTTGGCCATGTGGACTCCTTCTACTCGAGGACGAGCGTGACGGCGACGAAGTCGATGCTGAAGGTCGGCCGGATGACGGCGTTGACGATCGCGCGGCCGGCGATCTCGTCCTGCCGCGTGGCGGTGACCGAGAGCTCGTAGCCGATCAGCGCCTCGTCGACCTTCATCGTCGTCAGGAAGCCGTCGATCGCGCCGGCAGCGCCTTGCGCACGCGCTCGTTGTTCAGCCGGCCGATGAACGGCGTCGGACGCCTGGCGGATGCCCGCCTTCGCGTAGTCGGTGATGCGCCGCGTCGTGACCTGCCGGAACGCGCCGTCGTTCGGTCGTGAGGCCGCGGACGACGCGCACGCCGTGGCGCTCCTCGAGCACCAGCACGCGGCCGTTGACGAGCTGCTTCAGCTCGCCGTACGAGAACCGCTGCGGCGAGCTTGGTGACGCCGGGGAGCGACCTTGTTCGTCGGGCTCGACTGCGGGACGAGCGTGCTCAGCAGGCCGGCGACGGCCGCGGCGGTGTAGGTGCCGCTCAGGTCGACGTCGGTCCTTCGCGGCGGCGTCGAACGTCCGGATGCCGGGCGTGACGAGGATGTGCCGGCCCGGTCGTTGTCGACGATCTGGCCGACGATGTCGGCGGGCGCGTCCGCGTCGGCGCCGACGACGGCGATCAGGTCCTTGCCGTTCTTCTCGGCGTCGTTGACGCACCGCGCTGAGCACGTCGAACGCGTCGTCGGTCGCGAGCTCCGGCGCGACGAGGATGTTGACGTCCTCCTTGACCAGCTCGTCGAACGCGGCGGTGAAGTCGGCCTGGTTGGCGCCCGCCGGGAAGCGCGCGGGCGAAGACGGTGCCCGCGCCGTTCCGGTACGGCGAGCTCGAGCGCGCGGGCCAGGTTCAGGTCGCCGTTGCCGTCGTCGTAGGCGTCGTAGGCGCCGATCGCGTCGGTCACCTCGCCGTACTCGGAGAAGAGGTGCGTCTCGCCCGCGCCGCCGGACGCGGTGCCGACGATGCCGATGTTGCCCGTCGAGACGCCGCCGACGCCGATCAGCGCCTCCGCCTGGACGCGGATGTACGTCCCCGGGATGATCAGCTCGGAGAGGGAAAAGGTCTCAGCCATGCGCTACACCTCCGTGAGGTCGATGTCGTAGAAGTACGACCGGTTGTTCCGGTGCGAGAGGAACCCCGCGCGTCCCGGCGCGGAGATGGAGCCGTCGTCCGCCGGCGAGCGCGAGCTCGCCGTCGACGTAGAGCTCGTGCCGCGTGCCGACGGCGACGAGCTTGAGCCGGTGCGTGCCGCCGACGGTGAAGCCGGCGGTTCCGTCGAAGCGCCTGCGTCTCGAGGTGCGAGAACGTGCCGTTGACCTTCTTGCGCGAGCAGCCGGTAGCCCGGCTCCGTGCATCAGGAAGAAGTAGAAGGTGCCGGCGTTGTGGAAGCGGTAGACGAGCCCGATGCCGCGGTCGTCGTCGGAGCCGACGAGCGCGCGGAGGATCAGGTCCGAGACGGGCGGCCGCCGCTTCGACGTCTTCAGCACGAGGTACGTGCCGGGCTTGTTCGGGCTCGACGCCGCCGTCGAGCCGCCGCCGATCCGCCGCCGCTGCTCGATCCGCTCCTGCGCCGGCTCGTACACCCACTGCGACGGGGCGTTCTGGGTCGCGGTCGGAGTCGTCGACGACCTCGAACCAGTCGAGCGAGTCGTCCATGAACGGCGGCGCGCACGATCGTCCGCGGCTCGCGCGGCCTGAGGCTGACGTCGAAGTCGAGCGGGATCGTCTGGATCACGCCCTCGGCCGCCGTCGGGAGGCGGAGGAACTCGTAGAGCACGGCGAACCTGAGGTCGCGGAACGCGATGCCGCCCGCGGTCCCGGCCGCGGCCATGTCCTCGAGCAGGATCCGCTGGATCCCCTCCGCGGCGAGCGTCGAGCGATCCGGAGTCAGGAGGGCGCGGGTGACGGCGGTGACGGCCGCGGGCAGCTCGTCCGGGCGTGTCGGCCTTGCACCGTGACGAAGACGTTCGCCTCGACGCGCCGTCCGTAGATCTCGCCCTCCGGCTCCTCGTTCAGGCCGACGAAGCCGCCGAACCCGGTCGGCGCGATCCTGCGCGGGCTCGACGAGCACCGTCGGCCGCACGTCGGGGTCCGGCTCGTCGGGAAGGAGCGACTCGATCGCGGCGGCGAGCCCGCCGACCGCCTCGTCAGCGATCGTCGACACGTGCGAAAGCGGAGGTTGGAGGCTCTGCAGGTCGGCATCGATGCTCCCGGGGGCCGGGGGAGGAGACGCCGCAGTCGGGCGAATCTACACGGGTCGCCGGGCGTAAATCAAGGGGGTGCGTGCAGTCGTCAGGCGAGCGCCGCGACCGCTTCGAGCGTGCGGTCGACGTCGTCCTCCGAGTTCGCGATGCTCGGCCCGAAGCGGAGGTAGCGGACCGCGTACGGCGTCACGCTCGCGAGCACGCCGTGCTCCGTGCGGAGTCGGTCCGCAGCCTCTCCGGGATCCCGGCCCGCGATCTCCGCGCAGACGAGTCCGGCCGACAGCGTCTCGTCGAGTGGAGTCACGACGTGGACGCCGCCGATCTCCGCGAGCCCGTCCTTCAGGCGAGCCGCGAGCGCACGTGTTCGCTCGGCCACCTCGGTGCGGCCGATCCCGGCGTGGAAGCGAGAACGCCTCCGTCAGGGCCCAGCGGTGCTCGAAGGAGTGGAAGCCACCCGGGGTCATCAGGGGACCCGGAGCCGCGTCGTCGGGCGCGCGTCCCTGGAGCCACGCGCCGTAGGCGGAGCCGTCGAACGACGGGATCGTCGGCGACAACCGCTTCCATGCGTGGGGCGCCGCCCACACGATTCCCGTACCCCGCGGGCCGAAGAGCCACTTGTGGCAGCCGGAGAAGAAGACGTCGGCGCCGAGCTCGACGGGGGAGTCGGCTTCGACCCCGAGCCCGTGCACGCCGTCCACCGCGAGAAGGATGCGCGCGTTCGGCCGCCGGCCACGGTTCGCTCGGCGCACGGCCGCCGAGATCTCCGCCAGGGGCAGCTTGACGCCCGTGCTCGAGTGCACCCACGTGACGGCAAGGCAGCGTGTCCGCGGCGAGAGGCCGCGCGAGACCGCCGTCGACGATCGTCTCCACGGATGCCGAGGCGGGATCGTCGTAGAGCCGGATCCGGCGCACGCGAATCCCGTCACGCTCCGCGCGCAGGCGGAGCGACTCGTGGGTGGCGTAGAAGTCGTGCTCGGTGGTGACGACCTCGTCGCCGGCGCGCAGGCGAAGGCCGCCGTAGACGAGGCCGGCGCCCATCGTCGTCGAGTCCGTGAGCGCTACCTCCTCCGCCGAGGCGCCGAGGTAGGCGGCGGCCGCCCGGCGTGCCTCCTCCTCGAAGGCGGGCTCGGCCTCGCGCAGGTAGAGCGGCGCATTCCTGTCGAGCGCGTCGCGATGTCGGGCGATCGCCTCGCGCACGACCCGCGGATGCGTGGCGAGGAGAAAGGTCGTCAGGTTGATGTACGCCGGATCGAGGTCGAAGTCGCCGCCGCTCGTCGGCTCGACGCCGTTGCCGGAGCGCTCTCGACCGGCGGCGTAGCCGCCGACACCCGCCAGCGACGCGGCGCCCGCCGCCAGGCCTCCGCGCACGAGGAGCTCGCGGCGCCCGAATCGTCCCCCTGAATCCATTGAACGGATCATCGTCCTTCTACGGGCGCCGTGTACGCCGGGTTCCGCGACCGATCCCTGCCCGTTGCTCGAACGCAATCGTCGGCGTATGCTTGGCGCGCCGTCATGCCCGGTGTCCGAACGCCCCCATCGAGCAACGTGTTCCTGACGCTGGAGAGCGTGAAGTGCGGTCCCGTTCAGCGGGCCGACGGCGGCTTCGTCAGTGCGGAGGTCATCACCGTGGCGGAGGGCGGTGAGGGCGCGATCAAGAAGCGCATCAGTACGGTGGTCTACGAGCCGTTCGTCGTCGACGTCGGACTGGGGATGGAGCAGCCCGTCTACGACTGGGTCGCGCAGACGTGGAAGGGCGATGAAGCCCGGAAGACGGGATCGATCGTCCTGGCGGACTTCAAGCTCGAGGCGAAGCAGGAGCGCGAGTTCGTCCAGGCGCTGCTGACCGAGACGACCTTCCCGGTCCTCGACGCGGCGGCAAAGGATCCCGGTTTCCTGACCCTGAAGTTCCAGCCCGAGCTGACGAAGACTAAGAGCGCGTCGGGGAAGCCGAACGGCGCCGGTGTGAAGGCCAAGCAGTGGCTGAGAAGCGGCTTCCGGCTGCAGATCGACGGCCTCGATTGCACGAAGGTGAGCAGGATCGAGTCCTTCTCGGTCCGGCGGACCTCCACGGAGGAGCGGGTCGGGGTGGAGCGCCTTCCCGACGTCCTGCCGACGCGAGTCGAGTTCCCGAACCTCCAGATCACCCTCAGCGAAGTCAGCGCGAAGACGTGGTTCGAGTGGCACGAGGACTTCGTGATCAGGGGGAAGAATGATCAGTCGAGCGAGCGGAACGGCACGATCCAGCTCCTGGCGGCCGACGCGAAGGAGCTCGCCCGGATCAAGCTCTTCGGGCTCGGCATCTATCGCCTTGCCACCTCCGCGACCGACCCACGCGGGGACAAGGTCAAGCGCGTGACGGCCGAGCTCTACTGCGAGCGCATGGAGCTCGTCGTCAAGCCGTAGCTAGAGAAAGCGCGGCACGCCGGGGGCGTAGCCGACCTCCGTGGCGCCTGCGTAGGCCATGAAACGGCGGAGGGCGGCGCGGAGTCGGTCGAGGGGGAGGCGGTCGACCTCCGGGCACCAGTACTTGACCTCGAGAATGCCGTTGCGGGCCACCATCTCGATGCGGCCGATGAAACGGTCGCCGTAGAGGACGGAGAGGACGTAGTAGCCGTGCACGCGGAGCTTCTCCGGGACGTAGACCTCCCACCTGTAGGAGAACCCGAAGAGATGCTCGATCATCTTGCGATCCCACATGATGTGATCGAGCGGGGCGACGAAGGTGACCCGGGAGGGTGGCTTCTGGCCGAGAAACTCCAGGAACTCGGGGGCGGCGTTGGCCTTGACGCCTTCGACCTCGACGGGGATCAGCTCGCCTTCCCGCACCATGAGGTCGCGGACCGCCCGGTGGTTGGAGAGCTTGTTGTCCATCGCCCAGACCTCGTAGGGGGCAGTGGGGCGGATCAAGCCCATGCCGCGGTGGCGGTCGCGGAGGATCGCGCGGACCGACTCCTCGTCCGTTAGGGACGGCTCGTCCCGATACCTCGGCGGGACAACGCGCTCGGTGAGGTCGTAGACGTGCTGGCCGCCACGGCGGGAGTGGGTCATGATCCGGCCCGAGTGCCAGAGAGCGCGGAGGGTCTGCTTGGTGAGGCTGGGGCCGTGCCAGGATCCCTTCCATTCGGGCTTGTGCTCCTGGAACTCGAAGTCGCGGGGCGACATCGGCCCGATGGCTTCCAGCTCCTCGAGCACGGCTTCGACTGCGCCGGGGTGGTCCCGGTAGATCCGGTCGAACCAGCGGGACTGCCACTTGTGCATGACACGGCGGGCGTTCCAGCCCTCGAAGGGAATGAGCGAAGCCTGCTTGTCCCAGCCGTCGTACAGGAGGCGGCGCTCGTAGGCCGCCTCCTGCCACTCGCCGATCCGGTAGCTCTTGACGCGGGCCTGGAGGACGAGGTCGTGGTTGCAGCCGACCGGGCTGAGAGGGTCGTACTGGATGCTGCGGAGACGGTCGAAGACCTCGGGGAGCTCACCCCAGCGGATGTGGTAGGCGGCGAGCGCACGGCGGAGGTCGACCTTCGAGAGCTGGAGCGGCTCGGGCATCGGTGTGATTGTCGCCCACGAGCACCGTCTCGGAGCGGATGACCGTCCCGCGATCGTCAGGACACCGCTCGGGCCGCGAACGGCCGGCCGGTCGACCTCTACACGTTGCGCAACGACGCCGGGATGGCGGTCGAGATCATGCGCGACCCCGTGCGGCCAGCCGCCAGGAAGAGAGCTAGTTGCCGTCAGCAACTAGCTCGCCTCGGCCGCGCAGCCGCGCCGTGCGAACTGACTTAGTTGCTGTCAGCAACTAAGTCGCTCGAGCGACGGCGCCGGCCGCGCCGACTACTTCAGGGACTGATCTGCGGAGGCCGCCGGGCCTTCGCCCCTGCCTCCGTAGCTCAGCTAGAAGAGCACCGGGCTTCGACCCCGGGCGCAGAGGTTCGACTCCTCTCGGGGGCCTGCTCCCGTGGCCGTTCCGGACATGTCCCAGGGACTGTCCCTCGGACATGTCCCAAGCGGCGGCATCGTGGCACCGTGGCCGAGCGGCGAGGCGCGCGCCTGCAAAGCGCGCTACGGCTGTTCGAGTCCGCCCGGTGTCTTCTCAGCAAGAGCTGGAAAGGAGGAAGCGATGAGCACGATCAAGACGTTCGGCCCGGTCGACGAGCGCAGCCTGAGTCAGCTGAAGCGGTGCATGGACGCCGGCGACGCCGAGTACGGCGTGCTCTGCGCCGACCACCACCCGGGCTACTCGCAGCCGATCGGCGGCGGCATCGCCTACGAGGGCTACGTGTCGCCGTCGGGTGTGGGCTACGACATCGGCTGCGGCAACAAGGCCGTGCAGACCGGCCTCACCCGGAAGGATCTCGATGCGCTGGGCGGTGTCGAGGGGATCATGCGCGAGATCACGCGGCGGATCTCGTTCGGCATGGGCGTGCCGGCGCGCGAGCGGGTCGATCACCCGGTGCTCGACGAGATCCGCGAGGCGGCGTTCGCACCGCAGCGCAAGCTCGCACAGCTGGCCGAGTCGCAGCTCGGCACGGTCGGCTCGGGCAACCACTACGTCAACCTGATGGAGGACGAGGCCGGCAAGATCTGGGTCGGCGTCCACTTCGGCTCGCGCGGATTCGGCCACAAGACGGCGTCGGGCTTCCTGGCGCTCGCCCAGGGCCTGCGTTTCGACTGCCGAGCGGCTGAGGGCGAGATGGACTCGCCGCCGGTGCTGTTCGAGGCCGGTTCGGAGCTCGGCGAGTCGTACGTCGCCGCGATGGAGCTCGCGGGCGACTACGCCCACGCGGGCCGCGACGTCGTCGTGGGCAAGGTGCTCGAGATCCTCGGTGCCACGGCCGAGCACGAGGTCCACAACCACCACAACTTCGCCTGGCGCGAGGAGCATCTCGGTCGCACGTACTGGGTGATCCGGAAGGGCTGCACGCCGGCGCGCCCGGGCCAGGGAGGCTTCGTCGGGGGCTCGATGGGCGACGAGTCGGTGATCCTGGAGGGCGTCGAGTCGGACGAGAACGAGCAGGCGCTCTACTCGACCGTGCACGGCGCCGGCCGCGTGATGAGCCGCTCGCAGGCGGCCGGCCGCTCGCGGAACGTGCGCGTGTGGGCCTGCACGACGCGGGACTGCGCGCACCACGCCGAGGCAGAGGGTCTCTGCCCGGTGCACGAGCGCCCGCTCAAGCGCGTGCGGAAGCTCGTGCAGGTCAAGCCCGGCGTCGTCGACTGGCCGGCGGTGCAGGCGCGCCTGCGCCGGCAGGGCATCGTGCTCGTCGGAGGCGGCGCGGACGAGGCGCCGGAGGTGTACAAGCGGCTTCCGGAGGTCCTCGCCGCCCACGGCGACACGATCCATGTGAAGCACACGCTCCGTCCGCTCGGCGTCGTGATGGCCGGACGGGACGTGCACGACCCGTACAAGGACTAGAAGGGCCGCGCGAGCGGCCCTCAGTCGTTCATGCGCCTGACTTGTTCGTTAGATCCGATGGGGTCAGGTGAGCTCGGTCGGAAGCTCGAAGCGGGGAAAGAGCTCCGGATAGCCGGCGAAGCCGGTGATGCCCGCGATCCGGTCTCCGTCGACGGCGAAGACCATGATCCCGTAGGCGCGCAACGGCTCGCCGCGCGACTCCTGCACATAGGCGGCAAGGGCCGGTTGTCCGTTGGCCTGTGCCGGCCGGAGCCGGATCAGATCGAGGCGGCCCGCCATCGGCACGGTGGCAAAGAAGCCGCCGATCTCCGCCGGTCCGACGACGTGCATCGGCTCGGGCGGCATCGTCATCAGGGCGTCGTCGGTGAGGAGGGACGTCAGCCGGTCGATGTCGACGGCGTCCCAGGCCTCGATGAAGCGACGCATCAGTGCTGCCTCGGCGCGCTCGTCGGCGGGGCGGTGCGTGCGCGCGAGCGTTTCCTCCCGGCGCTCGCGTCCGACGCGGTCGCGCGCGCGTTGGAGCGCGCTGTTCGCGGCCGCCACGCTGACGCCGAGCACGTCTGCAGCCTCCCGCGCCGACCAGCCGAGCACGTCGCGCAGAACCAGCGCCGCCCGCTGTCGCGGCGGCAGGAGCTGCACCGCCGCCACGAATGCGAGGCCGATCGTCTCACGACGTTCGGCCTCACGTTCGGGCGTTGCCGGCTCGAGCATGACGTCCGGGTACGGCTGCAGGCGAGCCTCCACCATCGTCGCTTCGCGACGCCCGCGCTGCTCGATCATCCGTAGGCAGACGTTGGTCGCGATCCGGTACAGCCACGACGAGAGCTCCGCACGTGGCTCGAACCGGTCGATCCCGCGCCAGGCGCGCAGCATCGTCTCCTGCAAGGCGTCGTCGGCGTCGTACACCGAGCCGAGCATCCGGTAGCAGTGTGCGTGGAGTCGGCGGCGCAGCGGCGCCGTCAACTCCACGAACGCCTGCTCCTCGCCCGCTGCAGCCGCCGTCAGAAGCTCCATCGTCAGAGGCTAAGCGGGCATCGGCGGCGGCGCGCCGAGCTCCGTCCAACCGGGGGCCTCGAACGCACCCGGCTTCCCCCGAGCGCGACGAACCGGATCCCGTCCGGTCCGGGCAGGATCCGCCGCTGCTGCTCCGGTCCGACGCGGACCATCACTCCGGGCACGAGCTCGAACGCGCTCTCGCCTGCGAGGAGGGTCGCCGAGCCGGAGAGCGGGATGTAGACCTCCTCCTGGTTCGGGTCGAACGCGGTCGCGTCGTGGTTGTGCTCCGGGTAGCCGTCCCAATCGGGCGGCAGCGTCAGCACCTGCATGCCCCACGCCGAGACGCCGAGCGAGGCCCGCGCCCGCCGCGCCAGCCCGCCGTGGATCGGCTCCATCTCGTCGACGGCCGTCACCGTCACGTCCAAAGTCGCCACGCCTGTCATTGGCCCTCCCTCTCTCTGGGGGGCCCGGTCGGCCCCGTCAGCGAGTACAACCCGCGGCAGCGCCGGATCTCATCGACTCCTTCGGGGTCAGAGCAGCTCTGCGATCAGCGCCGCCGCCCTGGCCGCGCCGTCGGTCTCGACCGGCCGGTAGTCGACCTTCCGCCCGATCTCCTCGGCGATCGCGCGCGCAATCGTCTCCGGCGTCGCAGTCTCGAAGTCCATGCAGCGGCCGGCGCCGTAGCGCTCGAGCCGGTGACGTACGTGGAAGTTCTGCTCGAAGTGGTGGCGTAGCGGGAAGTAGAGGAAGGGCCGGCGGTTCGCCGTCAGCTCCATCGACGTCGTCAGGCCGCCCTGCACGACGGCGAGGTCGCACGCAGCCAGGTGGCGATAGAGATCGTGCACGTAGGGGCGGATCTCGAGCCCTTCCGCCTGCGGCAGGGTGGCCGGGTCGATGCGCGGCCCCGCCACCACGACCATCCGCAGCGCCGGCACGCGCTCCTTCGCCTCCGGAAATGCCTCGATCACGCGCCGAAGCAGGTGCACGCCCACGCCCGAGCCGCCGACCGTGACCAGGCACACCTGCTCGGCCGCGGCATAGCCGAGCTCTGCACGGAGGGCCTCGCGGTCCGAGAACGCGGCCGGGTCGAAGCCGGTCACGTAGCCCGTCAGGTCGTAGTGCTGCTCGGTCCAGTCGCGGATCGAGGGCAGGTCGGGTCCGAACGCGTCGGGGACGATGTCGTCGGCGTTCCCGACGTAGAGCGCCCGGTCGCGGATGCGCGGGAAGCGTGCGATGTGCTCGATCATCTCGGCGTTGTAGTCCGCGGTCAGGAACGCCTCACGTTCGGCGCCGTCCTCCATCGGGAGCCAGCCGACGAAGTCGGTCAGCCAGACGTACGCGGCCTGCTTCTGCTCGGGATTCTCGTGCAGGTAGTAGTCGAGCTCCCACGCCTCGTCGCCGATCCAGAGGTCGTACTGCTCGTCGCGAACGATGTCGTGGAAGACCATGAAGTTCGCGAGCAGGATCTCGTCCATCCGGCGGATCGCCTGGAAGCAGTGCAGGTCGTGCTCGGCGCACTCGCTCTCGATGTGGCCCGACTCGTTCGCGAGGAACGCGCTCCCCGGATGGATCCGCTCGCCGCGCGCCTCCAGCACCGCCGTCACCGGATGCTGCGCGAGCCAGTCGATCTCGAGGCCGGGCTGGAGCTTGCGCAGCTCCTCGGCGATCGCGACGTCGCGCTGCGCGTGGCCGAGCCCGATCGGCGAGGAGACGAAGAGCGCGCGCTTGCGGCGCGACTTGCCGCGCACCCAGCGGCGCGCGGGCGCCGGCGGCGCGATGAAGTCCCGGAGCAGCAGATTCACCTTCACCGGATCGCGAGCCTGCGGCAGGTGGCCCGACCCCTCGAGCGAGACGAACGCGCCGCCCGTCGCCTCGGCGAGCGCCACGCCCTGCGCCTGCGGCCGGATCGCGTCCTCGTCGCCATGCATGACGAGCACCGGGCAGCGGACGCGCGCGCAGAGATCGGTGAACTCGACACCGGTCGGCAGGCCGATCCCAGCGTCGTGGTCTGCGAGCGTCTCGGGCGTCGTCTCGAGCGCCCACGCGATGCCGTCCTCGATCTGCTTCGTCGAGTGCGGCTCCGTGAAGCACTTCCCCAAGAAGAACTCGAGGAAGTCGCGGTAGTCGCGCAGCCAGTGGTGGATGTTGTACTTCGCCCACCCTTCGTCGGTGTCGAGCGGCTCGTCGAAGGAGTACACGGCGCGCTCGGGCAGCGGCGGCGCCAGCGCGACCGCCGGGCCGATGAACGCGGCGCCGGCGACGCGCTCCGGGTGCTCGGCAGCGAGCAAGACGCCCCAGAGCGCGGCGCACGAGACGCCGACCACGACCGCGCGCTCGGTCGCGGTCGCATCGAGCACGGCGAGCGCGTCGAGCGCGAACTCGCGGATCGTGTACGCCTCCGCGCCCACGGGCCTGTCGGAGCGGCCGTTCCCGCGGCCGTCGAACGTGACGACGCGGCAGTGGCGCGCGAGGTACGGGAATCTGCATCTTCCAGTGCCGCGAGTGGAGGAGGGCCCACGTCGGCAGCAGGAGGACGTCGGTCCGCTGTCGCCGTAGCGCTCCCAGAACACGCGCACGCCGTCGCGCTCGACGTAGCCCTCGGCGTCCGGGTAGCGCGCGCGCGTCTGCTCGCGTGTCTCGGTCCTCAGCTCGACAGCCATCTCGTCGATCCAGTCGAGCAGCTCGCCGTGCCCCTCGGTGACCCCGGACAGCCGCTCCAACATGATCCCTTCGTTGAAGGTGATGACGAGCGAGACGAGCACTTCGAGTGGCATCTCGATCCCGTAGCTGCTCGCGCGGCTCTGCGAGGCCTCGATCAGGACCGCGCGCCACTCGGCGTTCACACGGTCGACGCGCTCCTGCAGCTCGGGCCGGTTCCACGCGAGCGCCTGCGAGCTCGAACCAGACCTTCTGGTACGCGACGTCCTCGCTGACGAGGTAGCGCATCGCCGTGCCGCCACTTCTCGAGGAACGGCAGGTCGGCTGCGCGTACAGCTCGCGCTGCCGCGCGACCAGCTGCTCGGTGAACCGCTCGAGCGTCCGCACGAGCAGGTTCTCGACCGAGCCGAAGTAGTAGTGGACGAGGCCGTGGTTGACGCCGGCCTCCTCGGCCAGGCGCCGCGTGGTGATCGCCGCGTAGCCGGCGTCGACGAGCACGCGCTCGGCCGCGTCGAGGAGCGCCTCCTCGGCGGTCGAACGCGCAGTCGAGACCCTGGCTATGTCAGCTCCCAGAGCGCGTTCGCGATCTTCCAGCCGTCCGCCGTCCGCACGAGGTGAACGTACTCCCTGTACACGTTCGAGCGAACGGTCGCACTGGCGATCGTGTCGTGGATGTCCACGACCTCGACCTCGATCCCGCGGTCGCCGGGGTCGCGCTCGCGTCCGACTCCTCGTGTCGTGGCGACGATCATCCACTCGGCGGTCGTCTCGTTGAGGGTGCGGCCGTCCTGCTCGAGAGAGCGCTTGGCAAGGCCCGGATGCAGTGCGCGCTCCATCCGGCCGGCATCGCCGTCGAACCAGCCCTCGAAGTAGTCGAGCACGGCGCTCACGATCGCCGCTTCTGCGGCCGTGCGCTCCTCGACCGCCATCACCGTCTCCTCAGTCTGTCGACCAGACGGCCGAGCCGAGCCCGCCAGACCAGAGCAGCATCGACGCGGCGCTTCCGCCTCCCGCTACCAGCAGCGGGGAGGAGGTGCTCGCCCATGTGGTGAGCGACGATCACGGGAAGATCTCCGTCGTGCAGTCGCCGCCCTGGAGCCGCACCTCGTGCGCCCGCGCAGGCCCACCCGGCCGGCGTGCAGGTCGAGGAAGAAGTCGGGGTCGACCTCCATCCCGCCGTTCGGATCGCAGTTGACGCGCAGCAGCCACGACTCGAGCCCAGGATAGAACTGATTGTCCCAGGTCGAGTAGAGCGAGTTGGTGACGTAGAGCCGTCGCCCGTCGAACGAGAGCTGGAGCATCTGAGGCCCGCCGTTCAGCTCCCGTCCCGCGTCGCTCGGCTTGCCGAGCAGCGCCGCCGAGCCAGAGCTGCCCGGTCAGCTTCGGGTTCGCCGGGTCGGAGACGTCGTACTGGCGCAGGTCGCCGTGGAGCCAGTTCGAGAAGTAGAGGAAGCGATCGTCCATCGAGAGCACGAGGTCGGTGATCAGGCCCGGCACGGGGAACGGCCAGCCCTCGAGCTCGACGCTCTCGACCGCGATCACCTGGTCGGCACCCCAGCCGCCGTTGTCGCGGTGGAACCGCCACATCGTGCTCGAGAGCGCGGCGCCGACGAAGCCCTCCTCCGCCTCGGGGTCGTGCAGCCAGCGCACCTCGAGCGGGACGAGGCCCGTCTCGCCGAGATCGACCGTCTGCTCGAGCTTGCGCTCCTCGAGGTTCCAGAAGTGGAGCCGGCTGCCGTAGTGGCCGGCCGCCACGTCCTCGAGGTCGAAGCCCTTCTCGTAGGCGTTCGGCTCGCCGAACTCGGACGAGACGAGGACGTTCTTGCGCGGCTGGTACCAGAAGTCGTAGTTGAGCGCGGGCGTCTCGCCGCCGTTCTCCCAGCGGCCCTTGACCTCGAAGGTCTTCGCGTCGAGGACCGCGAAGCCGCCGGCGCCGTTCCCGTCCGCGTCGCCGAGCATGCTGATCACGATGTTGTCGCCGGGCATGCAGTGCACGGTGTGCGGGCGCGTGTAGCCGGTCTTCGCGAGCAGCTCCTCCGGCTCGATCACCTTCTCGATCCGCGGCCGGCGCGGGTCGTCCTCGACGTTGACGATGTGGATCCGCGACGAGCGGAAACCGGGGACGATCAGGTGAGAGCGATCGGGCCCGTGGCAGGCCGAGCTGCAGCGGTTCCAGCCGAAGTGGTGGAGCTCGTCGCCCACGTTCGGCATCGGCAGCTCGTGCACGATCCGGCCGGTATCGGCGTCGACGACCGCCAGGAAGTCCGGCGACTCGACACCCGTCCCCTCGTGCAGGCAGGCGAGATAGAGGAACTCCTCCGGCGGCGCCTTCAGCGCCTCCGCCGGTGACGCGTGGAAGGACGGGGTTGTGTGGGCGTGCATCGCGGCCTCCTTGTACATATGTCTTAGTCATTAGACTAAGTCATGAGGAGCGGCCTGTCAAGGGTGGATGAGCGAGGATGTACCGGTGGTCGCGCTCCTCGCTGTGACTGCGGCACTCGCCGTGCCGGCCGGGCCGCCGCCGCCTGACGCACCGCTGCCATCGGGCGCCGCGCCGTTCGCCCGGCAGCTCGCGCTCACGACCACGTCGCTCTACGGCGCCGTCGATCTCTGGCGTGGATCCGAGGCGCCGCGGCCCCCGCGGCCGCTGAGCCTCTGGGCGCTCCATCAGCAGCGCCTCTGGCTCGCTCTCGGACTGGCCCAGAGAGAGTTCGGCGACGCGGTCGTCCGGCAGCTTCCTGCGGGCCTGCGCGCGAACGCACGCGACGTGCTCGCCGCCCGACGGGCCCTCGTCCGGCTCACCCCGCCGACCGCGCGGCCGCTCTCGGCGTTCCGGACCGGCCCCGCAGTGGCGGCTGACCGGCTGCTCGGCTATTACCGCGAGGCGGAGCGGCGCTTCGGCGTTCCCTGGCAGGTCCTGGCCGCAGTGAACTTCATCGAGACCGCATTCGGCAAGGTCCGCTCGCCGAGCACCGCCGGCGCGCAGGGCCCGATGCAGTTCCTGCCGGCGACCTGGCGCGGCTACGGCCTCGGCGGCGACATCCACGATCCGCGTGACTCGATTCTCGGAGCCGCCAACTATCTGCGCGCCTCCGGCGCGCCCGGAGATCTGCGACGCGCGCTCTATGCCTACAACCACTCGACACAGTACGTCGACGCCGTCCTGGCCTATGCCCGTGCCATGAGCCGTGACGTGCGCGTGTTCTACGGCTTCCATGCGTGGCAGGTGTTTGTCCGAACGCCGGCAGGCTATCGCCGGATCACGAGCCCGTAGGAACGTCGCGCCCACGAGTCCCGCGTCTAGCATCCCGGCCATGCGCGAGCTGCGTGAGGGCATCTGGCACTGGGAGGCGGCGCATCCAGAGTGGAAGCCGGAGGAGGACTGGGGCCAGCTGGTCTCCTCGTATGCGATCGACGACGGTGAGCGGCTGCTGCTGTTCGATCCGCTGGCTCCGCCGAGCCTGGTCGACGAGCTCGCGGCCGGCCGGCAGCCGGTCGTCGTGCTGACGTGCCCCTGGCACCGGCGCGACGCGCAGAGCCTGGTGGAGCGGCTCGGCGCGAGGGTGTTCGTGCCGCCGCCGGACGAGGGCGACCCGAGCCCGGTCGCGGGCCAGGTGTTCAAGGCCGGCGAGCGGCTGCCGGTCGGGGTCGAGGCATTTCCGGGGATGGAGCCGAACGACCTCGTGCTCTGGGTCGAGAGCCGCCGGGCGCTCGTCGTCGGCGACACGCTCATCGACCGCGGCAACGGCCTCGAGTTCCCGGTCGACTGGGCGGACAAGGGTGTGCCGCCGGAGCAGATCCTCGAAGGGCTGCGCCCGCTGCTCGACCTGCCGGTCGAGCTGGTGCTCCCGACGCACGGGGCGCCCACCGACCGGGCCGCCCTCGAGCGCGCGCTCTCCTGACGCCCCGCGCCCCGGTCAGTCGGGTGTCAGATCGAGTGACGCCATCACGATCGTGTCGGAGTCGCTCTGGCCGGCGGAGTCCGTGACCGTCAGCGTGACTGGGCAGGCGCTTGGGAACGGGAACGTGTCGGTGCCCACACAGTTGGTGAAGGAGTAGTCGTGGGTGATCTCCGTGGGCGGATTCGTGCTCCAGCTCCCGCTCGCCGAGGTCCCGTCGCCGAAGTCGATCGACCAGCTCGCGATGTCGTTGTCGGGATCGCTGCTGCTCGTTCCGCGGACGCTGACCGCGAACGCGAACACGCACGGCGAGGTCTCGCCGAGCGCTCCGCAGACCCAATGGAGGAGGCCCGAGTCCGAGCCGCCGTCGTCCGGAATCTGGGTCGCGTTCGTCCAGTCGGTTCGTGGAGCCGCGTGCTGGCAGGCGAGCCCTCCGAAGGAGAAGTCGAAGCAGTGCCCGATCGTCTGGTCGACCGGCGGGGTCTTGAGCTCCAGCAGCGCTGTCGGCGGGCGGTTTTCCTGCCTACAGTCGAACCGCTCGCGGGTCCAGCCGGACTTGACGATCGCGAAGTCGATTTCGTCGCCGGCGGCGCCGTCGAGTGAGTAGACGGGGCTGTTGACGGTCTCGTCCTTGACGACGCGCCCATCGGCGTAGGTGATCTCGACGTACGAGATGTCCCGGTCCAGCTGGAGATAGACCTTGGTCGCGTGGGAGGTCAAGTCGCGGCAGCCGTCGGCGAAGGACCCGGTGATCGTCGCGGGGCCGCGACTGGCTTCGGCAAGGCCTGCCGAGGCAAGCGTCGCCACGAGCACGAGGGCAAGCGCAATCGAACCGAATCCAGACCTCATCACGACTCCTTCCTCATCGAGCTGATCACTTAGTCAAATGACTAAGGCATTCAACTAGATTCAGAAGCGCGCGTCAAGCTTCAGGCGGCGCCACACGCCGCGTAGCGCGTCGAGCAGTGCGGGCAGCAGGCCGCTCGGGAAGAAAAGCATGACGACGATCAGGATCACGACCGAAGACACCGAGCGAGAGGACGCTCGGCGCCTGTGGGGGCAGGTCCCAGCCGAGCAGTGTCTCTCGTGCGTCCCGAGGTCGCGCAGCCTGTGCTCGAGACACAGGATCGCGACGGTGCCGACGACGGCGCCGTAGACGTTGCCGAGCCCGCCGACCGCGACCATGACCACGAACTGGAGGCTGAGGACGATGGACGAAGTCCTCGGGGCCGAGGAACTGCGCGAAGAACGCGAAGAGGCCGCCGGCGAGGCCGGCGAGCGCTGCGGCGAGGACGAAGAGGCGCAGCTTGTAGATGGCGACGCTGACGCCCGCGGCCGCGGCGGCGGGCTCGCTGGTCGGCGATCGCCTGCAGGGCGCGGCCGGCGCGCGAGTGGACGAGGTTCGCCGACAGCAGGAGCGCGACGGCGACCATGGCCCCACACGACGGCGGCGTGGGTGGCGCCGCTGATCGAGTGGCCGAAGATCTCGAGCGGCTTCGCGACCGTGACGCCGTACTGGCCGCCCGTGAACCGGTCCTGCGCGTAGAGCAGCGACAGCATGATCAGGTGGAAGGCGAGCGTCGCGAACGCGAGGTAGTGCCCGCGGAGGCGTAGGAGCGGCACACCGATGACCGCGGCGACGACGGCGGTCACGACGGGGGCGGCGGCGAGCGGCGGCGAGCGGCGTCGATGCCGGCCTCGAGGTCGACGAGACGCGTGTCGGGGTCGAGCCCGACGGTGAGCAGGCCCGACGTGTAGGCGCCGATCAGGAAGAACGCTCCCTGCCCGAGCGAGACCTGTCCGGCGAAGCCCATGAGCAGGGTGAGCCCGACGGTGACGAGCGTGTAGAGGCCCATGCGGTCGTAGAGGGCGAGGTCGAGCTGCGACAGCTGGAACGGCAGCCAGCAGGCGAACGCGGCTGCGGCGAGGAGCAGCGTCAGCCGCGCGGGGCCCGCGAGGCGCGACCCGGTCACACCGCCAGCTCCTTCCGGGAGCGCCAGCCGATCAGCACGAGCATCGACGACGAGCGCGATCGTGAGGTTGTACTGCGGGTCGACGTAGCCGACGACGAGCTGCTCGACGATCCCGAGCGCGTAGCCGCCGAGCAGCGCGAGCCGGATCGAGGCGAAGCCTCCGAAGACCGCGGCGGCGAAGCCGTTGATCGTCAGCGCGAGGTCGGCGTTGTAGACGACCGGGACGGTCGGCGCGAGCAGGGCGCCGCCGAGGGCGCAGAGCGCAGCCGGCGACGGCGAATGCGATCACGGCGATCGAGCGGACGTTCAGGCCGACGAGCTCGGCGGCGCGCGGCGAGTCGGCCGACGCGACGAGGGCCTGCCCGACGATCGTGCGCCGGAGGAAGAAGGTGAGACCGACCGCCGCCACGATCGCGACGGCCGCGATCAGCACGTACTGCGGCTGGACGAGGACGCCGCCGACGTCCCAGGCGTGCTCGGAGATGCCGGCGTAGGAGCGCGGGACCTCGCCGAAGGTCGCGAGCAGGACGCCTCGGCGGTGAGCGCGATGCCGACGGTGATGACGAGGCTCGCGAGGTGCGTCGTGCGGCCCCGGATGCCCGACGGCGATCGACCGCCGTGACCGTCGCGAGCAGAGCAGCAGGACGGCGGCGACGATCGCCAGCACCAGCGGCATGTGCTGCTGGAGCTCGAACGTGAACAGGCCGCCGAGGACCGCGAAGACGCCCTGGGCGAAGTTGACGATCCCGGTCGTCCGGTAGACGAGCACGAGCGCGATCCCGACGATCCCGAAGACGGAGCCGGTCGAGATGCCCGACGACGATCAGCTGCAGGAACGTCGTCATGCGCGCAGCCCCGAGCCGTCGCCGAGGTAGGCGCTGCGCACCTCGGGCCGTCGCTCGAGCTCCGAGCTCGGCCCCTCGACTGCGATCCGTCCCGTCTCGAGCACGTACGCCCGCTCGCAGAGCCCGAACGCCAGCAGCGCGTTCTGGTCGACGAGCAGGATCGCGACGCCCTCCTCGTCGTTCAGGCGGACGAGGAACTCGACGAGTTGGTCGACGACGAGCGGGGCGAGGCCGAGCGAGAGCTCGTCGATCGCGAGCACGCGTGGCTCGGCCATCAGGGCCCGGCCGATCGCGACCATCTGCTGCTCGCCGCCGGACGTGCGCCCGGCCGGTCGCTCGCGCAGCTCCGCGCAGCTTCGGCAGCAGTGTGTAGACCCGTTCGAGCCGCTCCCGCACCTCCGGCTTGTGGCGGACGTAGCGGAGCGTGGAGGAGACGATCTCGAGGCTGAAGAATCGGCCGTACGCGCCGAGCAGCAGGTTGGCCTCGACCGGGCAGCGTCGCAAAGACGTGCCGCCCTTCGGGCACCTGGCTGACACCGCGCCGGACGACGACGGCCGGGGTCGCTCCCGTCACGTCGTCGCCGTCGATGCGGACGCGACCGGAGGCCGGACGGACGACTCCGCACGCGGCGTTCAGCAGCGAGCTCTTGCCGGCTCCGTTCGGGCCGATCAGCGCCACGCGCTCCTCGGGGTCGACGCGCAGCGAGACGCCGTCGACCGCGACCGCCTCGCCGTAGCGGACGACGAGGTCCTCGACCTCGAGCAGCGCCGTCACAGCGTCGCCGATCCCAGGTACGCCTCGATGACGCGCGCGTCCTCGCGCACCTCGGCGGGCGTGCCGTCGGCGATCACCCGGCCGCGGTCGAGCACGATGACGCGGTCGGCGAGCGAGCCGACGAACTGCATGTCGTGCTCGACGAGCACCTGGGTGAGACCGCGTTCGCTTCAGGTCGTTGAACGCCGCGACGAGCTGCGCCTTCTCGGCGCCGCGCAGCCCGGCGGCCGGCTCGTCGAGCAGGAGCACGCTCGGCCGCTGCGCGAGCACGCGCGCGACCGCGAGCAGGCGCAGCTGGCCGAGCGGCAGCGCGCCGGCCGGAACGCGGGCGCGGTCGGCGAGACCGACGAGCTCGAGCGCCTCGTGCGCGGCCGCTGCGGGCCCGCCGCTCCTCGCGCCATTGCCACGGCGGCCGCAGCATTCCTTCGAGCAGCCCGGTGCGCGTCCAGCGGTGGCAGCCGATCATCGCGTTGCCGAGGACGTCGAGCGTTCCGATCGCGCGCGTGGTCTGGAAGACGGTGCCGAGACCCGCGTCGGCGCGCCGGTGCGCCGTCCAGCGGGTCACGTCGGCGCCCGTCGACGACGCACGCGGCCCGGTCGAGGCGGAGGAAGCCGGAGATGCAACCGAGCAGCGTCGACTTCCCGCTCCGTTCGGGCCGATCAGGCACGTGAGCGAGCCCCGGTGCGATGCGGACGGTGACGTCGTCGACGGCGGCGACGGCGCCGAAGGACTTGCCGACGCCGCGACTTCGCACGCGGCGCCGGTCGCTCCTGCTTCCGTCATTCAGTCCGCACCGTTACCGGCTCTGTCCTCCTCAGCCCTTGGTGAACGCCGTGCCGAACAGGGGCGTCGGCTTGCACGAGGTGATCCGTCCGGCCCACATGCTCGGCAGCTGGATCCCGCTGTGGTTCGTGCGCGAGAAGTAGAGCCTGCCGCCGGGCGTCGGCAGCCCGCGGATCTTCGTCTCGAGCGCGGTGTTGATCGCGGCCCGCGAGAAGCCGCCGCGCTCCATGGCTGCCTTGAACGCGTACAGCGCCGTGGAGGCGTCGACGTTGAAGACGGAGATCGGATGCTTGACGACCCGCTCCACGAGAGCCGCGGGCGCCCGGTTCGGGTTGCTCCTCGGCAGCGACCTCCAGACGTTGCCGAGGTAGCCGTTGACGAGCGCGCCGTTGACGTCCGGACAGGTGCCCTGCGAGGAACTGCGGCGCGAGGTTGCCGCCCGTGAGGACGAGCCGCTGGGAGAGCTGGAGCTGCTGGAACTCCTTCACGATCGTGGCCGCGGCCGGAGTGACGGTCCAGAGCCACAGCGCCTGCGCGTTCGAGTTCTTGATCTGCGTCAGCTCGGCGGTGAAGCTCGTCGTCGTCGGCGCGAAGATCACGACTCCGGTGATCTCGAAGCCGTAGCGCGCGCGAGCGCCTGAACCTGTCCGACGCCGTCGCGGCCGAAGCCGCCGTTGTCGCCCATCAGCGCGATCCGGCTGATCCCCTGCTTGCGGAGGTACTGCGCCATGTTGTACGCGTACAGCCGCGAGGTCGGCAGCGCGACGTAGACGTACGGCCGCGGCGGAGCGACGATCGTCGTCGGCGGGGAGAGCGCGATGAACGGTATCCGTCCCTGCGTCGCGAGCGGGGCGGTGGCGACGGCGGCCGCGGCGTTCCCCGAGCCGAGGATGCCGACGTACTTCGAGTCACCGACGAACCGTTGGACGTTCTGGACGCCCTGCGACGGGTTCGAGGCGTTGTCGAGCACGTCGACGACGATCCGGCGTCCCTTGATGCCACCGCGCGTGTTCCAGTACGCGACGAGCGCCTGGACCGTCTCGCGGTCGCCCTGGCCGACGACGGCCTGCGGGCCGGTCAGCGGCGTGTCCATGCCGAGGTAGACCGTGCCTGTGAACGCGTCCTCCCTCGAGCTGAAGCCGGTCAGCAGCGGCAGCAGAGCCGCAACGCCCCAAGACCGTCAACGCAATCGCGAGCTTTCTGCTCATGGTCTCTCCTTCGTCGGGGACGTCCGATTCTTGTCTCCGGAACTGTAGAGCGTCAGAGCCCCCAATGGAAGGGAGCCTGATATTTCTTTACGTTCCGAACCACGCGCCGGCGAGCGCTTCGATTGCCCGCTTCTGCTGTCACTGTCAGGTACTGGATCAATCTCAGCCTCATGTTGACTATCAGGTAGGTTGATACTAAGCTCGACTCATACCTGACCCGATGGGGATCGGTGGGTCTAAATGCGAGGGAGGAGTTAGCGATGATGCATCTCCGGTCTCGGCGACGAAGCCGAGTCGTGCTAGGCATCGCCGTGGGCGCGGTTGCCGCCCTGTCTCTGAGCGGCGGCGCTTCGTCGTCCGGACCGGGAAGCGGCGTCGGCGAGATCGATGTCCTGTCGAGCCGCGCTGACTCGATCTCGGGCGGTGACGCACTGGTGTCCATCGATCTGCTCGCAAACGCCCAGACCGCTCGGGTCAAGCTCAACGGGGTTGACATCACGAGCTCGTTCGCGGTGCGCGACAACGGCAAGTTCGAGGGACTCGTGACAGGCCTAGTCGAAGGGAACAATCTCCTCCACGTGATGCCCACGAACGGCAGCGGGCGGTCGATCAGAATCAAGAATCATCCGATCGGCGGGCCCGTCTTCTCCGGTCCGCAGGTCCAGCCGTGGCTCTGCCGGACCCAGAACCAAACGAACCCCACGCTCGGCCCGTCGAGCGACGCGCAGTGTAATGCGCCGACGAAGGTCGAGCTCTTCTACCGCAATCTCTCGACCCCGGCCCAGTTCGTCGTGTACGACCCAGCGAACCCCCCGGCGCCCGGACTCATTCAGCAGACGACGACCGACCAGGGCAAGACCGTTCCGTTCATCGTGGAGCGGGTCACCGGGACGGCCAACCGCGGCATCTACCAGTTCGCCCTGCTCGTCGACCCGACGAAGCCGGCGTCCCCCTGGACCGAGCAGCCGTGGAACCACAAGTACGTCAACTCGTTCGGCGGCGCCTGCAGCGTCAACTACCAGCAACCGACGGTCGGAAACCAGCTCGGCAACGCGAACCTGCTCGGCCGGGGCTTCGCGGTCGGGACGTCGAGCCTGAACACGTACGGCAACCAGTGCAACGACATCATCTCCGCCGAGGCGCTGATGATGACGAAGGAGATCCTCACAGAACGGCACGGCCCGATCCGGTACACGATCGGCAACGGCGGATCGGCCGGGACGATGCAGCAGCACCTGATCACCGAGGCCTATCCAGGGCTGCTCAACGGGATCGCGACCTCGCTCCTGTACGAGGACCACTGGTACCAGGTGCTCGGATCGTCGGATTGCATCCTGCTCTGGCGGTACTTCGGGCTGCCGAACGCGGCACCCCCCTTCATCGGTGTCTACCCGCCCGGTCTTCTGGGACCCCCCAACGCGCTGTTCCCGACGGCGGCTGATCGTCAGAAGGTGTGGGGCTCCAACCCAGCGGCGCCGGACAACCTGTGCGGGACGAAGATCGGCTTCACCATCACCGAGCTCGTCGCCGACCACCCGTTTGGATGCTCTGGCCCCGCCGAGCCCCCGCTGTGGCGCTGGCATGCCGTGAACAACCCGATGGGGACCCGATGTACGAGCCAGGACTACGCGAGAAACCTCTTCGGGGTGGACCCGGATACCGGGAAGGCGCCGACGCCCGTCGCAAACGAGGGCGTGCAGTACGGGCTGAAGGCACTTCTCAACGGCACGCTTACCGCGGAGCAGTTCGTCGACGCGAACCACCGGATCGGCAGCCTCGACATCGACGGTGTCTGGCAGCCGCAGCGGTCTCCCGGCGACGCCCGGGCGGTCGCGGACCTCTACCGGACCGGTCGCTTCGTCAGCGGTCGTGGCACTGCGAGTGTCGCCGAGATCGAGTTGAGGAACAACACCACCGACACGGGCTTCCACCCGCCGTTCCACACCTTCACCTACCGCGCTCGCGTCGATCGTGCCAACGGCAACCACGACACGCACGTGGCCTGGGTCGTCCCGGCGACCGGCGCTGGGACGCCGCCCGATCAGGTCCTCACCATCGACAAGTGGCTCGCGGCGGTCGAAGCCGACACGAGTAACGCCACGCTCGAGGAGAAGCTGGTCGCGAACAAGCCGGCAGAGGCAGTGGACACGTGCTTCCGGGCCGGTGGCATCACCCAGGACGTCATGTGCACCGATCCGGCGACCGGCGTGCCCGGATGGCAGTACTACGGCAATCCGCGGCTTCAGGCGGGCGGCAACTTCACGCTCGACCACTTCCAGTGCCGGAGGAAGCGGCTGGACCCTGCCGACTACCCCGTGTCGTTCACCGCCGACCAGTGGGTGCGGCTGATGCAGGCGTTCCCGACGGGTGTGTGCGACTACACGAAGACTCCCGTCGGGTATCGGCCTTCGATCCCGTGGCTGACCTTCGCCGACGGTCCGCACGGCACCCCTCTGGATCGTCCCGGTAAGGGCAAGTAACAGCTGGCGAACGGTCCTGCTCCCGTATGCGAGGCGCTTCCGGGCGCCTCGCATGCGGGGCCCGCGGTTGATCGAAGCAGAGGGCAGACAGGATGGAACGTCGGACTCGGACCGACCGCTATGCGATCATGAGCCCGTGACCAACCCCGCACATGTCGAGTTCGATGCGTACGACTCGGCAGAGCCGACGCCGCGGATCAGCTACGTGGTCGCGCGGCTCGAGCGTGCTGTACGGCAGCTGATCAACGAGCGCGTCAGCCCTCACGGCCTCACGACGCTGCAGTACACGACGCTCAGCGTGCTCGGGCAACGCGGTGAGCTCTCGAACGCGCAGCTTGCCCGTCGCTCGTACATGACGCCGCAGGCGATGGGAGAGGTGATCGAAGCGTTGGAGACGAAGGGGTACATCGTGCGGACTCGGCATCCGAGCCACCGTCGAGTGTTTCCCGCCGAGCTGACGCCGAAGGGGCGGAGGGTGCTCATGCAGTGCGATGCCGCGGTCGGGCAGATGGAAGAGGAGATGTTGCGGGACCTGACGGCCGAGCAGCGAGCCTGCTTGCTGGACGGGTTGATCACCGCGGTGCGCGCACTCCACGCCGGGTTCCCTCTGCGCTCGGAGCTGGCGACCTCGCCGGCCCGAGCGCGACGCTAGGCGGCATCGCGTATCAGGTAACCTGAGGCTCCCGGACGGAGGAGGAGCAAGGGTGGGAGTGCTGAGCGGGAAGGTCGCGATCGTTACAGGTTCCGCTCGCGGAATCGGCCGCGCGACGGCGGAGCTGCTCGCTGCCCACGGCGCTCGTGTGCTGATCAACGACCTCGACGAGGAGCTGGCCGCGCAGACCGCCGCGGAGATCGAAGGAGAGACGGCCGTCTTCGGTGGTGACCTGACGGCGGACGGGGTTCCCGACGCGCTCGTCCAGAGGGCGGTGGACGAGTTCGGTCAGCTCGACATCGTCGTCAACAACGCGGGCTACACCTGGGACGGCATGGCGCACAAGATGAACGACGACCAGTTCCGGGCGATGCTCGAGATCCACACCGTCGTTCCGTTCAAGGTGCTGCGAGCGGCGGCTCCCTACCTCCGCGACGCCGGCAAGGCCGACAAGGAGGCGGGCCGGGAGGTGTTCCGCAAGGTCGTCAACGTCACGTCGATCTCCGGGACGCAGGGAAATGTCGGACAGGTGAACTACTCGGCGGCGAAAGCCGGGCTCGTCGGCCTGACGAAGACCCTGGCGCGCGAGTGGGGTGGGTTCAGGGTCAACGTCAACGCCGTTGCGTTCGGCTTCGTCGAGACCCGGATGACGGCGGCCTCCGGCGAGGGCGCGGAGACGTTCAGGCAAGGCGACGTCGAGATCCCGCTCGGGATCCCGGAGAAGATGCGCCAGCTGGCGCCGATGCTGATCCCCCTCGGCCGCCCCGCCACGCCTGCAGACGCAGCAGGCCCGATCTTCTTCCTCTGCACGCCGTGGTCGAACTTCGTGCACGGCCAGGTGATCACGGCGAGCGGCGGCCAGACGACCGGCATGACGACATGAGCTTCGCGGTCGAGTCGATCGGACACGCGGGCGAGGAGTTTCGCTACGAGGTCACGGAGGAGGCGCTGCGCGCCTACGCCGATGCGACCGACGACGTGCCGGGAGGCCCGGCGTTCGCCATCGTGCCGGTGTGGCCTTCGATCGCGCCCGCCTCGCGGTCGGTTGCCTCCGACGACGCACGTCGGCGCGTCGTCCACTACGAGCAGGACATGCTCCTCCATCGCCCGATCGAGCCGGGGATGGCGCTCCTGTCGCGGGCGACGCCCGTCGCGCTGCTCGGGCGGCCGAACGGGACCTCGCTCGTGATCAAGACCGAGACGCGAACGGAGGACGGCGAGCTCGTGAACGAGCAGTACGTGACCGAGTTCTTCCGAGGAGTCGAGGCCGCGGAGAGTCGCGGTCAGCGTGCACCCGACCATCGGCTCGACGTCGACGGTGAGCCGCTGGCGGAGATCGCGTACCCGGTCGCCGAGGACCAGACGATCCGCTACGCAGGCGCGTCGGGCGACGACTTCGCCATCCACCTCGACGACGAGTTCGCGCGCCGGGTTGGTCTGCCCGGCCGGATCGTGCACGGTCTGTGCACGATGGCGTTCGCCGGCCGGGCCGTGCTCGAGGCGGCACGCGTCGACGATCCCGCTGCGGTCAAGCGGCTCGCCGTACGCTTCTCCGCTCCGCTCTTTCCCGGTGACTCGGTCACGACTCGTGTCTGGCGCGTCAACGGCGGCTACGGCTTCGAGTCCGTCGACGGCGAGGGCAAGCCCGTGATCAAGGATGGGCTCGCCGAGTTGCGCTGAGTCATCTCGCTCAGGGGCGGGTGAGGAAGAGCCGCTTCTCCGTCCCGAGGTGCGGCGCCCACTCGAGGCGGCTCGCGCCCGCGAAGCGCAGGTAGGCGCGTAGCGCATCGCGCATCGCGTCGACGAACCCCTCGGCGCGGCGCGGCGCGAAGCCGTCCTCCCACCAGACGTCGAGCACCTGCACGCGGGCCTCGGCCCGGTCGATGCGCGGCTCGATCCGGCCGACGAAGCGGTCCCGGAAGACGATCGGCAGCACGTACCAGCCCCAGCGCCGCTTCGCGGGCGGGTGGAAGAGCTCCCACACGTAGTCGAAGTCGAACAGGCTCCCAAGGAGGACGCGGTCCCAGACCAACGCATCGAACGGGGGCAGGAACGCGACGGAGGGCGGCGGCTCCGGCGGCGCTTCCAGCAGCGCGACCTCGTCGCGGAGGACGAAGCGCTTGCCGCGCACGCCCTCGACCTCGACCGGGACGAGCTCGCCGAGCTCGACCAGCTCCTCGCGCAGCGCGTTTCGCCCCGGGTGCCCGAGCTCGGGCGTCGGCTTCGCCGTGCCGATGCCGCCGAAGATGTCGCCACCGCCGGCGACGCCGAGCAGGCCGTGGGCGCGGTACCGGGACAGGAGCTTGTGCCGGAGCTGCTCTCGCAGCGGCAGCTCGCGCGCGAGCACGTCGGCCGGTAGCAGCCGTTCGAGGAGGTCGTAGTAGCGGCGGTTGCCGTCGCGCCGCGCGAGGCCGAGCACGCCCGTGACGGCGTACGCCTCGAGCACGGCGCGCACGGCGTTCGTCGGCATCCCGAACCAGTCGGTCGTCGCCCCGCGCTCGCGCTCGAAGTCGAGCGCCGACAGCGGGCCGTCCGCGCGGATCCGCTCGAGCACCCGCTCGGCCACCTCGGCGTTCTCGGCGAGGACCCGCGGCGAGTTCCGGCTCAGGATCCCGCGGAACCAGGGGAACTCGCTCGGACGGGACGAGGGAGAGGCCCTTGTTGTACGCCTCGAAGATCTCGCGGCGCTCGTAGAGCAGATCGCACCAGCCGGGCTCGTAGTCGGCGACCCGCGCGTGCAGCACGAGGTCGTGGGTTCGACCGGCGACCGCGATCGGGTCGAACTGGATCGACCCGAGCTTCCGGAAGACCTCGAGCACGGCGTCGGGGCCTCCCTCCAGAGATCGCGCCGGAGCGAGGAGCTGCCGGACGACGAGAAAGCGGCGCGCGGCCTCTGCGGTGACCTTCACCCAGCGGACGCTAGCGTTCCGCACCGCCCGAGTAGACGGCTTACAGGTCGCGGCGCAGGAACGTGACCGCCGCGAGGCCGAGCAGGAGTGCGACCCACAGGCCGCTCCAGGTGAGGTAGGTGGCGGTCAGCGGCGCCCTGCTCAGGAACGGGAAGCCGCCCTCGACCGCAGGGCCCCCGAACTGGGCGACCGCGATCGGATCCTGGAGTGCGTGCATCGCGCCCCGCCAGAGGCCGTCCGTCGGCAGCAGCATCCGGGAGACGGTGCCGACTCTGGCGAGGCCCTCGTTGTCGAGGGCGTCGCCGATCCCCCCGACGACGCCGGCGATCCAGGTGGCGCCGAACAGGCCGACCGCGACGACGCCCGAAGCCATCGGCGAGATCAGGGTGGCGAGCAGCAGTCCGAGGGTGAGCAATGCCGCGGTCTGAGCCGCGAGCAGCGCCAGACCCTCGACGGGCTGCGGCGGCCAGTAGCCGACGGTGGTTCGGACGACGGCGAACTGAACGAGCCCGGCCACGGCCACGAACCCGCTGCCGAAGGCCACGAGCCCCAGCCACTTGCCGACCAGCACCGCCGAGCGGCGCACCGGCCGCGCCAGGATCGACAGCGCCGTGCCCGACTCGATCTCGCCGGCGAGGGTGGGCCCGGCGAGGAACGCAGTCCCGAGCGCCGCGATCAAGCTGACGCCGAACATCACCAGGTTGAGCACCTGCGAGGCGACGAGCCGTTCCTCGCCGCTCGTGAGCGCGCTGCCTTCGAACTCGATCCCGCCCAGCTTGGAGAATCCCCACGCGCTGAGCGTCAGCAGCGCGACTGTCAGCGCGCCGAGCGCGCGGAGCACGCGTCGGCGTGACGCCTCCTGCAGGGTGAGGCCGGCGACGATGAGGACGGTCCGAGTGGTCATCGCGCATCCCCGGCGTCACCGGTGCGAAGAATGTCGAGCAGCCGCTCCTCGAGGCTGATCCGCACCTGCTCGACCTCGTGCACGCGCACACCGAGCGCGACGAGGTCGGCCACGAGGTCGGGCACCGTCGTCGTGGGCGCATCGGCGGCCAGCGCGACCGTGAACGAGCTCCCGCTGCGCGGTTACCGGGCCCGCAGCGGCCAGCCGTTCCTCTGCCTCCGCGGTGACGCCCGCGAGCCGCAGCCGCAGCTCCCGCTGGCCGAGCAGCTCGGGGAGCGTGCCGGATGCGGCGACCCGGCCCTTGTCGAGGATGACGACGCGGTCGCAGACCCGCTCCACCTCGCCGATCAGGTGCGAGTTGAGCAGGACGGCGACCCCGCGGGCCCGCAAGGAGAGCAGCAGGTCGCGGACGTCGGCGCGGCCGAGGGGGTCGAGGGCGCTCGTCGGCTCGTCGAGGACGACGAGCTCCGGGCCGGCGACCAGCGCGACCGCCAGCCCGAGGCGCTGCTGCATGCCCTTGGAGAAGCCGCCGACGCGGTCGCGCGCGCGATCGGCGAGTCCCACGGCGGCGAGGGACTCGCGCCGCGCCTCGGCGGACACCGCGACGCCCGCGAGCCGGATGTGGAGGGCGAGCACCTCCTCTGCCGTAAGCCACGGCTGGTACCGGAAGAGCTCGGGCAGGTAGCCGACCCGGGCCCTCGACTCCGGGGCCGGCGCCGGCCGCCCGAGCAGCATCACCTCGCCGGCGTCGGGCCGCACGAGGCCGAGCAGGATCTTGATCACGCTGGTCTTGCCGGCGCCGTTCGGCCCGAGCAGGCCGACGATCTCGCCGCGGCCGACGGTGAACGACGACGCCGTCGACCGCCGTCTGCCGGCCGTAGCGCTTGCGCAAGTCCGGAGCACCAGACCGCCGGCGACCGAGGCAGCGCGGCGAGCAGTCGCTCCGCGGCTTCGACAGAGGGGTCGGCCGTGACTGCGCTCACCGCAGCTCGCGGGCCACGTCCAGCACCTCGTCCTCGCCCAGCGACCCCGCGACCGCGGTGACGACGCCGTCCTTCACCCAGATCACCCCGGCGAGCGCGCCGTCCCGCGACGTGAGCACCGTGGCCGGAACCCCGCCCACGTCGGCGGTGGAGGTCCTCACCCGGTCGTCGGGCACGGGCAGGGGCAGCGTCGTCCCGTCGCCGGAGAAGCCGCGCAGCTGCGTCGCGACGTGATCGGGAAGCCCCGGCAGGGACAGCAGGTAGTCGCGGGCAGTCTCGAACGGGATGCCGGAGGAGAACGCGGTGGGTGCGACGGCACGGGCCACGACCAGGGCGGGGATGCCGCGGGCCTCCGACCAGACGGCGGCGAACCCCGGGTCCGGCGGCCAGCCGGAAGCGGCTGCCGTCGAGCCCCGGCGGTGGCGTCGGCAGCGGCTCGCCGACTTCCGCGGCCATGCGGGCCGCCTTCTCGACCGAGAACGTGAACACCGCGTTCGCTCTGCTGCCCACCTGGAGCTCGGGCTCTCCCGTGACGCCGCGGGGAAGCTCGCTGACGCGTGGCACCGAAAGGCCGGTCGCCTCCTCCGCGGCGTCGGCGTCGGCAACCTCGCGGACGTCGGCTTCACGAGTCACCCGGAGGTCGCCGTACGCGGAGAGGTCCGGGCAGCTCGAGCAGGTCGGTCCGGGTGATCGCGACGGGCGCGATCCGCTCGGTCCGGAAGATCTGCACCCAGTCCGCGGCGGCCACGGCACCGGCCCCGAGCAACACGGCGACGACGCTGAGCACCGCGACGGCGGGGCTGCGGAGCGCCGTCCGCCACCGATCGGGCGGCTGCCGCCGCAGGCGCGCGCCCGCGCGCGCCTGCAGCGATCGAGTGCGACAGGCGCTGCCAGGCGGCGTCCACGTCGACGGCGAGATCGACGTCGAGGGCGGTGCCGGCGGCCACGGCGTCCTCCTGGGCGGCCGCCGAGCCGGGAAAGGCAAGCGGGACAGTCGGTCGATGTGCTCGCGGTCGGCGTCGGCGACACCGGCCGGCTCGTCGAGGAGCCGGCGCAGCGTGCCGTCAGTCGGATGACGCATGACGGATCAACTCCTTCTCGAGGGCGGACTCGGCGCGACGCACGGTGGTGCCGACGCTGCCGGGTGAGAGGTCGAGGGCGGCGGCGAGCTCGGCGTAGCTGAGGCCGCTGTGCCGCAGGACGAGCGCGACCGCCTGCCTGCGAGGGAGCCGGGCCAGCGCCGCCCGCACGCGGCGCCGCTCGTCGAGGGTCACGACCGCGTCGGCGATGTCCGGGACAGCGGCGTCGCCGTCGCGTGCGGCCTCCTCGCGAGACGGCGCGACGACGGCCGGACCGCAGGTGGTTCAGCGCCGTGTGCGCCGCGGCGACCGACAGCCAGCCCATCGACTCGCCTGCCGGCACCGAGGAGCGTCCGAACGCGAGGAACACCTCCTGAGCGACGTCCTCGGCCTCGTCCCGCGAGCCGAGCACCCGCGCGGCGACGGCGACGACCCGTGGGTAGGCGGTGCGGAAGACCTGCTCGAGGTCTGCTCGGACGGCCCCTCGTCCGGGGGCGTCGCTACTGCCAGATCGTCCCTTCGCTCGGCTACCACGCCCCGCTCGTCGGACGACGAGGCGGCCGGCAGCGCGACGGCGAAGGCGGTCGCGAAGACGTCCACGTCTAGAAAGCACCGCCGGCGCCGCGAATGTGACACCGCTCTGACAATAGCTCCCGTTTCGCCGGGGACAGGCGAGGAGTTAAGGTCGGAGCCTCGACCGAAGGAGGTTTCCGTGCAGATCCGATCCGTCCTGATCGTGGCCGCGGTGCTGTCGGGCGTCGTGGGCATCGGCGCAGCGGCTGCGCCGCCGCCGCCCGCCGCGCCACCACCCGGCGCGCAGATCTCGGCCTCGCTCGAGTACGTCGCGCGCGTGCCGGGCACGTCGCAGGTCGTCGAGGGCAAGTTCGACAAGGTTCGCGGCCGCGAGGTGCTGATCATCACCGGCCGCTTCGGCTTCAAGACCCTCGACGTCAGCAACCCGCGCAGCCCGCAGGTGCTGGACACGTTCCTGCCTGCGGAGATCCTGGCGCGAACGGCTACTGGCAGGACGAGGACATGGACATCGACACGCGCCGGAAGCTGATCATCGGCGCGCTCGACCCGCGACACGACAACGTCGACCAGGCGAGCTGCCCCGGCATCGGCACGCTCGGCTCGAAGACTCGTAACCCGGGTTGCCGTTCGGGCTTCTACGTCATCTCGTACGCCGACCCCGAGAATCTCGTCCAGATCGGCGACTTCGTCGACGTCCCGGCCGGCCACACGGTCAGCTGCATCGACCGGTGCGACTACCTCTGGGTGGGCGGCCCGGCGCGGCGGACCGACCAGGCCGACCTCGGCCCGTTCACTCCCGGCGGGCGCGGCGACGGCAGGCCGGTCTGGGTCGTCGACCTGACCGACCCGGCCGAACCGGTTGTGTTCCCGAAGCCGATCGACCTCTGGCGGAACGACGGGCTGACGGACTACTCGCACGACGTGGACGTCGACAACAACGGGATCGCGTGGGTCAGCGGCCGCGGCGGCGTGCGCGGGTACGCCACGCACGGACGCTGGCGCGATCCGTTCACCGACGAGCGCCGCAAGGCGACGCCGTGGAATCCGATCCTCGTCGCCGGTGGCGGCGTCGAGGGCGGCCCGGACGGTGTGGCGCAGCCGCAGACCGACTTCATCCACAACGCGGCGCGGCCGCTCGGCGACAAGATCCGGGCCGAGGGCGTCGCGGGGGAACGTCGTCCTGATGACGGAGGAGGACTTCACCGGTCCCTGCAGCGCCAGCGGGCGCATCGTCGCCGCCGACATCACGAACTCGATGCGGCGGTGAGCCCGCGGCCAACTCGACGCCGGCGAGCCCGTTCCGGCTGACGCGCTGAGCGCGTACCACCCGACGCAGGATGCGCCCGAGTCCACGGGCCCGAGCGGGTCGTGCTCCGCGCACTACTTCGAGATCGAGGGCTCGACGGTGGCAGCCGCGTGGTACGGCCAGGGGCTGCGCTTGATCGACGCCTCCGACGCGAGGAACCTGCGCCAGGTGGGCTACTACTACGTCACCGGCACCGACCCGGCTACGAACCCGAGCTCGCTCTCGTGGGACGTCGCGTGGCGCGGCGACCTGATCTTCCTCTTCGACATGAGCCGAGGAGTGGAGATCCTGCGCATGAGTCGCGGCCCGTCGAACTCGTCTGCGCTGCGGACCGTGGTCGAGCCGGCACCGGAGGCGGATCCGCTCGCACTCCAGCCGGTGTCGGGCCTGACGGACGACGCGCTGATCTGCCCGATCTTCAAGTAGGGCTTGTGGGCGGGGCGGGCCTTCTCGGCCCGCCCCGCCCGACTACGCCTGGATGCGCGTCTCGGCGATCGGGAGCGGGTCGATCCCCGCGTCGTAGTACGCCGTGTCGACCCCGGTGCCGCCGCTGATCTGGGGGTCGTTCTCGTCGTCGTCGGCACGGAGCGTGTCGTCGCCGTCGCTGCCGATCAGCGTGTCCGCGCCGCTGCCGCCGGTGAGCGTGTCGTTCCCGCCCCCGCCGGTGAGCCGGTCGACACCGGCACCACCGAGGATGGTGTCGTTGCCGAGGTTCCCCTCGAGGATGTCGTTGCCGGCGCCGCCGAAGAGCTCGTCCGGGGCGCTCGCACCACGGAGTGTGTCGCCGAGGTCGCCCGCGAAGAGCCGGCCGATGACGCCACCGCCGCCGGTCGCGCCGGCCGTGCCGACGCTGAGCAGGTTGCGGCCGCCGAGCCCGTGCATCTCGACGGTGAGCAGCGCGGCGCCCGTGACGTGTCCCTGTCCCTTCACGTTGAGCTCCTGGGTCGCGCTGAACGCGATGCCGTTCAAGCCCGCGTGGATCGAGTCGTCGCCGTCCGTGCCGATGATGCGGACCGTGTCGCCGGCATCGCGCCCGAGCACGAGGAAGGTCTCGATCTCGGAGGTCGGCGTGGTGTAGAACTCGCCTTCTTCGATCACGACGCTCTCGTCGGTCTTCCCCGGTGCGAAGGCGCCGCCGCGAAGGTCGACGACCAGCGTCTCGGCGCTGCCGAGCGCGCCGTTGACGTAGATCCGGTCGATCGTCGTCGTCGTGCCCGGGCACGGGGCGCCGTCGACGCGGATCCGGTCGCCCGCGACGTCCAGGGTCGCCGTCCCGCCGGCCGCGATCGTCACGTTCAGGTGCGCAGCGACGTTGTCGAACGTGCAGGGGCCGGGTGGAGGCGGCGTCTCGATCGTCAGAGACTCGACCGAGAGGGCCGCCGGGTCGGCAGGATCGGCGAACCCCGTGTCGTTGCCGTTGCCGCCGTCGATCACCGCGTCTGCCGCGCCGTCCGCGTCGCGCGCGTCGAGCGAGTCGTTCTCCTCGCCACCGTAGAGGCTGTCCGCGCCGGCGCCGCCGTAGAGGGCGTCGTCGCCGAGCTCGCCGCGGACCGTGTCGTCGCCCCCATCCCCGCGCAGCTGGTCGTCGTTGCCGTCGCCGTTGATCGTGTCGTTGCCGAGGCCGCCGTGGATCTCGTCGCGGACACGGCTGCCGACCAGCGTGTCGCCCGCGGAGCCGCCGTGGATGACGGAGCCGTTCTCGGCCGCCACGATCAGCACCGGAGCCGGCCATGGACCACCGGTCCCGGAAGCTACCGAGCCCGCCGCGGACAGATCCATCGGGTCGCTGATCGAACCGAACGTCCCGCCCTGCATCTCGATCGCGTACCGGTGGGCGAAGCTCATCTCGACGTCGCCGTCATCGTCGAACGCGAGGCCGTTCTGGCCGAGCACCATCCCGTACGTGATCGTGCGCATCACGACGGTGTCGGTGGCTGCGTCGCCCAGGTCGACCGCGATCTCGCTGTAGTCCGTGCCAGGACCGTCGCTGCCGCCCCAGAAGAGGCCCCCGGTGATGTCGACGATCAGCTTCTCCGCGCTGCCGGCGGCACCGTGCACTCGGATCGCGTCCGTCGTCGCGGCAGTGCCTGGGCAGTTCGCGGGTGCGGCAGCGCCGACCCCGAAGGCGAACTCGCCCGAGCTCCGGCGCGCGAGGGTCGCTTCGCCGCCTGCCGGGACAACCACGGTCAGCGTCCTCGTGCTCGAGCTGTAGGTGCACTCGCCCGTCGCCGGAGGCGGCTCCGGCGGGCCGGACGGATGCAGCGTCTCGACGCCGACGGGGCTGTCGAGCGGGTCGTCGAAGTAGGCGGTGTCGGCGCCGATGCCGCCGTCGATCCCGGGGTCGTTCAGTCCGTCGGCCGTGCGGAGGACGTCGTCGTTGTTGTCGCCGTAGACGAAGTCGCGCCCGAGACCGCCCGTGAGGTCGTCGTTGCCGACGTCGCCGCGCAGGACGTCAGCGCCGTCACCGCCGACGATGATGTCGCGGCCGACGCCCGCGTTGACGTCGAGGGCCCTCGTCGCTCGTCCGCCAGTCGCGGCGCTGCCGGCCCCGCTGATCGTGTCGTTCCCATAGCCGCCCTCGATGCGCAGGCCGGCATACGGCGCGCCGAGCGGGACGATCTTCGTTCCGGCCGAGTCGAGCGTGATCGCGGTCGTGCCGACGGTGATCACGTCGACGCCGCCGCTGCCGACGATCTTGAGCGAGTCCCCGTTGGGGAACGCGTTCGCGTCGTAGGTGAGCCGGAACTCGATTCCGCTGCCGACGAACGTCTCCGCGGCGCCCCGCGGGTCTGTGCCGACGTTGACGACGTGCACGTTGTCCTTCACGCCGATCGTCGTGCCGGTCAGCTCGACGATGTCCGTGTTCGCGACCGTCGCGATGCCGGTCTCGGCGGTGCCGCAGGCCGCAGCCGCGCGGCTGCCGACACTCGCGGTCGACGCCCACAGGATGACGCCGTCCGCCTGGCGCGAGATCACGTTCGTCCGCTCCGGGCTGCCGGTGCCGCCGTCGGCGTTGATCCGCAGCGTCCGCGCGGCCGCGTCGTAGGAGCACGCGAGCGAGCCCACCGGAGGAGGCGGCGGCGGCGGAGGTGGAGGTGGCGGCGGCGGCGGCGGAGGCGGACGGAGGAGGAGGAGGAGGAGGAGGAGGAGGAGGAGGAGGAGGAGGAGGAGGAGGAGGCGCGCCACCCGACGGATGCTTGACCTCCGTCGCCTGCGGGTTCGGGTCCAGGCTCGCGTCGTAGTAGGCCGTGTCCGTCCCCGGCCCGCCGCTGATCGCGGTGTCGGCGAGGCCGTCGACCGCGTAGAAGGTGTCGTTGCCGTCGGCGCCGATGATCGAGTCCACGCCGGCGCCGCCCGTGACCGCGTCGTCGCCGCTCTGGCCGCGCAGCGTGTCGTTGTTGCCCCCGCCGTCGAGCGTGTCGTTGCCGTCGGAGCCGTCGAGCACGTCGAGGCCGTCGCCACCGGACAGCTCGTCATTGCCGAGGCCGCCGATGATCCAGTCGTTCTCGCTGCCGCCATGCGCGACGAGGCGGCCCGCGAAATAGGGTGCGGCGAGGTACCGCGCGGTCACGGCGTCGTCGCCGCCGCGCAGGTCGAGCTCGATCTCGACGTTCGACGGCGTGAAGAGGGCGTGCTCGACGATCCCGTTGAGCGTGAGCCGGAGGGAGCCCGGCGACACTGCCGCGTCGTCCCGCGCCTCGGTCCCGACTCCGATGATCCGGTCGGTCGTGTCGCCGAGGTTCGCCGTGACGTTGTGGAGGGGACCGCCCGCGTGATCGAGCACGAGCCGTTCGTTCGATCCGGTAGGGCCGCTGATCTGCATCCGGTCGGTGTTGGCAGGCGTCGCACCGCCGCACGCGGCGGGGACGAAGCCGAACCAGATCTCCCCGGCGACGACCTTGAGCGTCGCGCCAGAGCCGGGCGTGATCGATGCAGACACCTGGCGCGCTGCGGCGTCGTACGTGCAGGTCTCGGCAGTCGCAGCGGGCGCCTGCGCGAGCGCGACGGCCGCGCTCGACGCCAGGACGACGAGCACGCAAGCAATGCGACGGACGCGCCGCCGCCCAGAGTGCGTCTGAGGACTCTTCACCGCAGAGCCATCCTCGCCCTCCGGGGCGATGCGTTTCGCCCACCGAAGGTCTAGGACGGGTAGAGGTTACGAACCGTAATGCCCATCACCGTGCAAGCTACGCGCCGTCAACGGTGATGACGACGTTCCCCGTCTTCTCCCAGGTGTCGACGTACCTGTGCGCCTCGGCGATGTCTTCCAGCGGGTAGGACCGGTCGACAACCGCCCGGTACGCACCGGCCTCGATCAGCTCCTTGCAGAGCAGGATGTCCTGCTTCGTCGGCCGTCCCCTCGGGAACACCACCTTCCTCTTGCCGATCCGCCACGTCCACAGGGCCAGGAACGGGTTCTGCCAGCGGTACCCGACGTCCGTCGCGACGTAGAGACCCCTACGCACGAGCGAGCGTCGGCAGCGGAAGAACGAGAACTTGTTCACGGCGTCAAGCACGACGTCGTACGTCTCACCGTTCTTGGTGAAGTCCTCCTGTTGATAATCGACCACCTCGTCGGCTCCGAGCGATCGGACGAGCTCGACGTTCCTCGTGTTGCACACTGCCGTGACGTGGGCACCGAGATGCTTGCCAAGCTGGACCGCCGCCGTGCCGCACGACCCCGAGGCGCCGTAGACGAGCAGACGCGTGCCCTCGCCGACCGCGGCGCGGCGCAGGGCCGCGAGCCCTTGGCTCGCGCCGTCGAAGATCGCTGCAGCCTCCTCGAAGGACATGCCGGCCGGCATGTGCGCGAGCAGGCCTGCCTCCCGCACGCAGACGAGCTCTGCGTAGGCGCCCAGACGAATCCCGAAGACCCGATCACCGACCGCGAACGCCGTGACGGCTGCGCCGGTGGCCTCGATCTCACCTGCCAGCTCCCTCCCGAGAATCGGCCGTCTCGGCCGCCTCAGGCCGAGGAACAAGCGCCACGGAAGGGGCTTGGCTCGCCGCATGTGGCAGTCGGTCTGGCTGACGGTCGAGGCGTGGACCCTCACCAGGACCTCGTCGTCCTTGGGGACGGGCCGCTCGACCTCCTCGATCCGTAGGACTTCCGGCGGCCCGTAACGGCGGTGGACGGCTGCTCGCATCCCTCCAGTTTTGGTCGGCATGACCTTTACCATAGCAGGCGGTTATGGTCTTGTCGACTGGAACCGCTCGTGGTCGTATCGATGAGTTCAGCGGGTCGTCGCGGGCGCTGCTCCCGGCGCGCCTGTTCAGCGCAGGCGGCTCTCGACGTCGTTCGTCAGGCCGCTGCGGAGCATGCTGGCTGCTTGCTGCAGCACGGCAAAGCGCTCTCCCTCGTCGAGCTCTCCCCACCGGTCGGCGAGCGGGACGACCTCGTCGCGCCAATCGGAGGCCAGCTGCACGAGATTGCTCGGGGGCCACTCCGAGACGTTGGCCCCGGCGAGCAGCTTCAGCAGCTCTTGCGCGCCGACCAGCCGTAGGCGACTCTCACCAACGACCGCCTGGAACGCATCCTTGGGTTTGCCGATCCGTTTGGCCTGCCAATCCGGTTTCGAGCCGACCGCCTCGACGAGATCCTGCAGCGCAAAGTACAAGTCGCGGTTGTGACTCGTCAGCAGCAGACCACCCTTCTCCGAGAAGTACCAGTCCGTGAGCTGCAACGACAATCTCGCCATGTCCTCGGCGCTGATCGGAGACTTGTCGTAGATCGCTAGCGGCCGCATCAGTGCCCACAATCTGCCGTAGCTCTCGAACCGGAGCTCCTGTCGCTCGGTTCCGCGAGTCTTCTCGAGCTCGCGCGCGAGCACAGACTGACGGTTGAGGTTGGCCATGACTTCGTCTACCTGAGCCTTCGTTGCGTGCTCGGCTCCGGCGCCGACGAGGCGCCAGAGGAGAACGCCGACGGCGATCAGCGCAGCGGTGACCCAGCCGAGGATCGTGCCCAGGTCCACGCTTTCGAGCCTACAGCCCTACGAGCCTCCCGCGGCCAGGCCAGAACAGCAACATCTGAACAGCCATGCAGCTATCGTCCGGTTGATGCCGCACCCATCCGAGCACGAGCTGAACAGTCCGCTGTTGGTCGAGGAGGCGGAGACCCTCGCCGAAGCGATGCGTGCCTTCGGCACCGCCAGCCGGCTGCGCCTGCTCTGGGCGATGCGCAACGACGAGCGGACCGTGGAGGAGCTGATGGCCGAGACCGGAATGAGCTCCAGCGCCGCCTCACACCAGCTGAGACTGCTACGGCAGGCGCGTCTGGTCTCCGTCCGCCGAGCCGGGCGCCACGCTTTCTACCGACTCTACGATCACCACGTCTCCGACCTGCTGACGGCGATCCGCTCCCATCACGACCACACCTACCTCTCGCAGCGGCCCACCCAGGACAGCCCGTGAAACAGGAAGGGGTGGCGGCTGAACATGGGCACGACCACAGGAACGGGCACTCGCATGGCCACGGCCACTCGCACGGACTCGTCGATCCGACGATCAAACGCTCGCGCGCCGGCCTACGGGCAGTCGGGATCAGCCTCGCCGTCCTCGGCGCAACGGCACTCGCGCAAGGGGCGATCTTCGCCTTCAGCAACAGCGTCGCCCTCCTCGCCGACCTGATTCACAACGTCGGCGACGCGCTCACCGCCGTCCCGCTCGGGATCGCCTTCCTACTCCGGAGCGGGCGCGCCGAGCGGATCGCTGGGCTCTTCGTCGTGCTCGCGATCCTCATCAGCGCCCTCGTCGCGCTCTACCAGAGCATCGTCCGACTGATCGACCCGCAGCCGCTCGACCACCTCTGGGTGCTCGCCGCGGCCGGCGCGATCGGGTTCGTCGGGAACGAGATCGCCGCCCTCATCCGACTGCGCGCGGGTCGCCGTCTGAACAGCCCCGCCCTCGTCGCGGACGGCTACCACGCACGCACCGATGGCCTCGTCAGCCTCGGCGTCGTCCTCAGCGCCATCGTCGTCTCGGTTGGGCTGGACCTCGCCGATCCGCTGATCGGGCTCGCGATCACCCTCGTCATCCTCCGCATCACCTGGCACTCCTGGCAGACGATCCGCGCCGGCTAGCGGCCGACAGAGCGTGATCAAGGGCTCGAGGTCGTGGCGCCCTAGAAGCAGCCGCCTTGCGTCGACACTGTGATCGCGTTGCTCGGTGCCGAGGCGTTTCCGGCCAGGTCGACGGCGACGACGGTGACCGTGAACATGCCGAGGACCTCGGGGTAGGCGATCGTGTCCGTGTCGCCGCCCTCGGGGATCACCTCGACGATGACGCCGTTGAGGCGAAGCTCGTACTCGACGGCCGACATGTCGTCCGTCGAGGCGCTGAAGTCGCAACCAGAGCTCCTCCGGGCAGGACCCGGTGCCTACATCGGAGGCGCTCTCGAGGAACGGGGTGGTCGGCGCGACCGTGTCCGAGCTCGCCCCTGTCGTCGCGCTGACCGTGTCGCTCAGCCCCGAGACGTTGCCCGACGGGTCGATCGCCCGCACGCTGAACTGGTAGGTCGTCGACGGGCTCGAGCTGACGTACCCACGCGCCCTGGACGGGCGGCCGCGGGATCGTGCCGGCCGGGACGTTCGAGACGGCGTTGGGGTCGGCACGCCGTTGACGAGGATCTCGTGGCGCACCGGCTGGAACTGGTCGGTCCCGCTGTTCCACGACAGGAGGACCGTGCCGGCCGTCGACCTGGCCCACCGTGAGCCCGCTCGGCGTCGACGGCGGCGGCCGTATCGGGCACGGTCGTCACGGTGACTGGGTCGCTCGGGTGCGACGCGTTGTAGCGGGCGTCGAACGCGGTCACGCGGAACGTCACGGTCTGGCCCGGCGCTGCATCGACGTCCACGTCGCCGGTGGTCTGCGGGTGAGGGCGGAGCACGACCCCGCAGAGCCCGCCGCCCCAGAGCGAGTACGTCATCACGCCGACGTTGTCGGTGGATGCGGTTCCAGGCCAGGCTCACGCTGGTCTGGGTGATCGGCGGTGACGTGGAGGTTCGTGGGTTTCGAGGGCGGCGTGGTATCTGGGGTGGGCCGGGGCCGGGGCCGGGCCGACGCCGGCGCGCCGACGGCGACGGCGACTGTGGCGACCACCAGGACACCGGCGACGATCCGTACGAACCTGCGAGCCCGCATGACGTGACTCCTCTCGGACAGGGGAGAATCCCGGTGCCGGTCAATACGCACGGATCGGCGAGTCGGTTCTCGCACCTCCGCCGCGTACCGATTCGACCATCGTCGGACTACACAAGGAGACAATGGCGTGAGGACGGTGATCTACTCGATGGGCGTCTCGCTCGACTGCTACATCGCGGGACCTGATGGAAACGGCTGGGGGGCCCCTGATGCCGAGCTGCACCGCTTTCACAACGAGCAGACACGTGAGCTCGGCCTCCATCTACTCGGGCGGCGCCTCTACGAGGTAATGGTCTACTGGGAGACCGCCGAAGAACGCAACCCCTCCGTGCCCGAGAGCGTTTCCGAGCTCGACGTAGCCCAGCTCGAGTTCGCGCGAATCTGGAAACAGCTGCCGAAGCTGGTCTTCTCGAAGTCGCTCGAGGCAGTCGAGGGAAACGCGCGCCTCTCCCGTGCCGATCCTGTGCAGACGGTTCAAGCGCTCAAGGAAGAGGACGGTGGGCCGATCGCCGTGGGCGGCGCAGACCTAGCCGCGACTCTCACAGCGCACCAGCTCATCGACGAGTACCACTTGTTCGTCTACCCCGTCGCCCTCGGCGGAGGCAAACCCTTCTTCGCAGACCACACGCGTGTCGACCTCGAGCTCCTCGAGACGCGCACATTCAGCAACCGCGTCGTCTATATCCGCTACCGCCGTGTGGAGAAGCCGTCGCCGTCATAAGTGTTTTTCCGGGCGGTCTGAGGGGGTACCCGCCTCGGTACGAGGAATCCGCTGCGCGCTGACGGGAGCCGAATGAAGAAACTGCCAGCCGACATGGACATGCCGCCGGTCGTCTCGCCGCAGGAGTGGGAGGCCGCGCGTGAGGAACTGCTGCTCAAGGAGAAGGAGCTGACCCACGCCCGCGACGCGCTCGCCGCCGAGCGCCGCCGAATGCCGAGGATGGTCGTCGAGCAGGAGTACCGCTTCGAAGGCCCGGACGGCTCGGTGAACTTGCTCGACCTCTTCGAGGGGCGCCGCCAGCTGATTGTCTACCGCTTCTTCTTCGAGCCCGGGGTGGAGGGCTGGCCGGAGAAGGGCTGCGTCGGCTGCTCCAGGATCGCCGATCAACTCGACCATCTCTCCCACCTGAACGCTCGCGGCACGACCCTCGCATTCGTCTCGCGCGCGTCGCAGGCGCACATCGGGCGCTTGCAGGCGCGGATGGGTTGGGAGCTCATCCCCTGGTACTCGCTGACGGACGAGTTCGACTCCGACTTCGGTGTCGGCGAGTGGCACGGCACCAACGCCTTTTTCCGCGACGACGACGACCGGATCTTCCGCACCTACTTCGTGAACGGGCGTGGAGACGAAGCAATGGGTACCACCTGGAGTTATCTCGACATCACCGCGCTCGGGCGCCAGGAGGAATGGGAGGACTCGCCCGAGGACTACCCGCAGACGCCGCCGTACGAATGGTGGCGGCGACACGACGAGTACGACCTGCCGGCCAAGTAGCGCGCCTACTGGCCTAGCCGAGGCGGCGTAGAAGCGCCTCGTGGCGTAGGAAGAAGACGCGGCCCGGATTCGCAGGAAACGGCGGCGCCTCACGCGTGGGCACGCGCCGTGCGTGCACGGCGTAGAAGAGGCCGGCGCTCGTCAGCGCGGCGGGAACGCGTGCGCGGCTCGGGGTGCGGACGATCGTGCGCCGGCCGTCGTCGAGTCGCAGGACGTGGACGTCGGCGCCGACGACGTAGGCGACGAGCCCCCGCGCAGCGCCGGCGAGGCGTGCGCCGCGGTCGACGCTCCAGGAGCGCGGCGGCGTCGCCGGGGCGGCAAGCGCATGCACGCTGAGCCGGCCCCGTCGCAGGACGACGACGCTTCCGTCGGTGAGAGCCGCCGTCGGCGGAGGATCGTCGCGAAGGAGAGGGTTAGGCGGCGGTCGCCCGGGGGCGATGCGCGCTACGACGCGGCCGCCGGCGTTGAGGACGGTGATGCGGCCGTCGTCGCGTTCGACGACGATCAGGCCGTCGCCGGCCGCGGACGGGGCTCCGGCGTCGGCACCGCGCGCGATCAGGACCTTGCGATTCCCGTCGAGACGCCAGAGCCGGCGAGTCTCGGGCCTGGGGCCGGGAAAGTGGAGGCGGTCGTTGAACACGAGCAGATCGCCGCCGGCGACGACGCGGCCCGGTAGCGCCGCCGGCTTCTGCAGTCCGTCTCCGACGTAGCCCGAGACGGCGACGAAGGGGCGCGCCGCTGGATTCGACAGAACCGCCAGCGTTCCGGCTCGCGCGGCATGGGTGTCGTGGGGACAGTCGTAGGCGACGCGCTCCGGCGCCAGCGCGATGCTCTCCGGCTGGTCGCAGCTGCTGAGCGACAGCCGCGTCGTCGTGCCGCGCGCGACGTCCCAGACGAGGAGCGGCGGCGTCAACCAGTAATGGAGCTGCGTGTATGCGCGTGCCGGCGAGACGAGCGCGACCCGGCGCGCCGCGCGCCGTCATCTCCGCCACCGGGTACGTCGTCCGCAGCACGGCGCCGTCGGCGCGCGTGGACGCGCGGACCCGGTACGGGGACGGCGAGGACGGAACCGGGCCGCGCAGCCACGTCACGGAGAGCACATCGGCGCCGTTCGGATAGGCCCGGGTCAGAGCACGCCGCCCGCCCCCGTCCGGACGCACAACCCAGAGCTCGCCGCGGCCGAGCTCGTCCCGGCGGATGTAGGCGATCAGGCGGCCATCGGGCGACCACGCCGGGTCCGATGCGTACCCGCCGCGTGGGGTGACGCGACGACGCCCGCTTCCGTCGGCATTCATGACCACGACGCTCGCGTGGTTGCCGCCGATCGAGGTGAAGGCGATGCGGCGGCCGTCGGGCGACCTGAGGCTGGGCTCGTAGAACGGCCAGGCAGCGTCGCGCACGCGCCGCACGAGGCGTCCGGACTCGACCGCGAAGGTGATGTAACTCGCCGGCATCGAGCACGCCTTCATCGGCGAATCGAGATCTCGTCTGCCGACACCCACTCAACCACGTCGAGAAACAGGCGCCGCGACCTCCAGACGACGCGGCGATCGCGGCCGTCGGCGTCGATCACGACGATCCCGACACCGTTTCGAACGAACGCGATCCGCTCCCCGTCGGGCGACCAGGCCGGATCGTCGTCGCCCCGTGTTTCGCGTCAGTTGCCGCTGGTTGCCGCCGTCGGCGTCGACGAGCCACAGCCCGGGCCCTGGCCCGGCGACCGCGACTCGCTCGCCGTCGGGCGACCAGGCAGCCCAGCCGTAGTCCGGCGCGAGGTCGTGGAGCCCCTCAGCGTCGAGGACGCGCAGCTTCTCATCCCTGTCCGACACGATCAGCCTGTCGTACTGCGGCGACGGGACGAGCAGTGTCCCGCCGCCGATGCCGGGCGAGACGGCGCCGACCCGCGCGAGGCCGCGCCCGTCGCTGCCGACGGTGTACAGGGCGTACTCACCGTCGCGAGCCGCGAACGCGACGAGGCGCGCCGGCGCGGCCGGCTCTTCGTCCTCGTGGCGGCAAGCGGTCGTGACCGCGAGGAGGACAGCTGCGAGCCCGATGCCGACCGTCGCCCGAGCGCGCCTCATCGCGCCCAGCTCGCGTCGTCCGCGTTGCGGACCAGGAGCCGCGGCTCGCCGCCGTCGAAATTCGCCGAATAGACGCGGCCGCCGACACCATCGAACGGGTTGACGGTGAAGAGGACGGCGCTCCCGTCACGCGAGAGGTCGGCTCCGTTGGCGAGCTCGCCGACGCGCGCGAAACGGCGGCTGGCGTCGTCGAACGAGGCGCCGACTCCGCGCGGCACCACGAACGTGACCGGCGCGCAGTGGAACTCGGCAGCCGTGCACGCGAGCAGGGCCTCGCCGTCGCGAGAGAGCTCGAGCGGGCGGAGGCCCATTCGCGCCAGCGAGGTCCGCTCGTCGCCGCGGGCCAGCGGAAAGTCGCCCGTACCGTCGGGCCGAAGCAGCCGCAGGCGGCCAATCGACCAGTCACCGTCGAAGTGGAAGCGGCGGTAGACGATCCACCTCCCGCCCCAGACGGGAGAGTCGCTGTGGCGATTCCGGGTCAGGCGTGTGACCCGGCCGGTTCGTAGGTTGATCACGAAGATGTCGCTGCGGTACTTCCGGCCGACCCCGCCACTCCAGCGGGCATACGCGATCGCGTCGCCGGCGGGCGCGAAGCTGAATCCGCCCACGGTCCGGCCGCGCACCAGTGTCCGCGTCTCACCGGAACGGACGTCGAAGAGGAGCAGCGAGCGCAGCCCTTGGGCCGCGAGCCGCGTGCCGTCGGGCGACCACTCGTGCCCGAACACCCTTCCAATCCGGCGCGCTCTGCCGCCGCCGATGTCGCGAACGAACAGGCTCGGGAGCAGTTCGGGATCGTCGGCGGGAACGTCGTAGGCGATCCGGCGTCCGTCGGGCGACAGCTTTGGGCCATACGCGCGGGCGACAAGACGGCGCGCATGCGAACCATCGCTGTCTGCGACCCAAACCGACGGCCGGGTTGCGCCGGCGTAGCGCGTGAAGGCAAGCCCGGCGCGCTCCGGCGTCACTCGCGCGGTGCGCTGCTCCTCGTCTCGGCAGGACGCGCCAACCACGGCGAGTGCGACCGCGAGCGCGACGCCGACGCTGTCGGCGCGACGAGTCACTGGACGTAACGGTGACTGCCGTACTCCTCGGCGACGTCGAGCTCGTTCAGGACGTGCTGGACGCGCTCCGAGCGGCGAGAACTGCCGGAGGTAGCGGCCATGACCACGAAGTGCTTGGACGGTCGTGACGCGCGTCATGCGGCGGGCCGGCCCGGCGGGCCGCGACGCTTCCGGAGCGTTGCCCGGACCGGGTTGTGGTCGCTGTGCGCGAAGCTGAGGTCGATCGTGGTGACGTCGAGCACCTCGACGTTCGGCGAGGCGAGGAACCCGTCGATGACGCTCGTGTAGTTCACGCCCGCGCGGTACGGCTGCTCGAGCGTGCGGTTCGTCGGCCTCGTCGGGTCCACGACCCAGGTCCATCCCGCGGGCGTCAGCCCGGGCGGCAGGTCGCGCACCCAGGCCATGTTCTTCTGCGCCGTCGTGTAGGGGAACGCCGTGTCGGCGAGCCGCAAGTTCCAGTCGCCGCCGGCGACGACGTGGCCGCCCGCCTCGTACTCCGCCTGCAGCAGCTCGAGGATTTCGACCAGCTGGCGCCGGCGCAGTGAGCCGTCGTCGAAGGCCGGCAGGTGGACGTTGAACACGACCCACGGCCCGCCGCCGGTGGAGCGGAGCCGCGACTCGAGCACGTTGAAGTGCTGCACGCGTACGCCCGCCACCTCTCGGCGAGGGCAGCGCGTGGCGGACCGCGCGCGAGATGCCACCGCGCGCGAAGGTCGCCTGGCCGAGCTCGAGCGCCCCGAGGAGTGGCAGGGAGCCGACGTTCACGGTCGGCGCGAACGCGCGCGTGTGGCCGGCGAGCGTCCTCGTGACACGGTCGAGGACGTCGACTCGGTGCGTGATCCAGGCGGCGCGCGAGACCTCCTGCAGGAGGACTGTGTCCGGCGCCGCGGCGAGCAGCCGCACGATCGCGTCCAGGTTCCGCTCGACCGTCGCGCGCGAGCGAGGACGCAAGTGGCGGCCGCCGTCGGCAACGAAGTCGGAGTCGCTGCCGAGCGCGCCGTAACCGACGTTCCAGGAGAGGAGCTCGAGGGTGTCGCCTACCGGGCCACCGGCCGCGTCTCCCTCGACGGTCACCTCGAGCCGGCCGGCCGGGTCGTACGCGAACGCGCGGCGGCGGAGCCGTGCGACGACGAGCAGGACGAGCGCGGCGATCAGGCGCACGTTCGGGAGACGCTGGTCACGGCCGGGCCGAGTCCTCTGCCTTCCAGAGGAAGCCGTGCAGGAAGCGCGCGATGTGGCTCGGGAAGATGACGTCGACCGCCGACCGGTTGGTGAAGCGGGCGATCAGCACCTGCGAGCCGTTGCTGAGGAGCACGAGCGAGAGCACCGCGATGAACCCGCCGCGGAGCACCTTGGCCGCGCTCTCCTCGCGCACCTCGAGCAGCGCCTCCTTCGCGGTGACGATGAGACTCAGGTTTTCGTCGGCGCTCGCGATCTCCACGAGGCGCTCGTCGGTCTCGATCGCCAGCTCGCGCATCGCCCCGTGCTGCGTCAGGCCGACCAGGCAGATCGCCGCGCCGACGACGAGCAGTCCCCACATGAACCACTTGAAGATGTCCTGCGACACCTGGTCGTACGCGCGGGTGATGCGGGTGTTGACGACGATCATCAGGAAGAAGACGAAGACGCCGACGACCCACAGGTAACGCCGCACAGCGCTCCGCACGATGTCGACGGCCTCGCGGTACTCGAGGCCGTAGATTGCGACGCGCTCCTCGGCCGATGCCGCCTCCTGGTCGACAGCGGCGGCAACGAGGTCGCCGTTCCGCACGAGATCGTCGCGCGCGTCGCTCATCGCGCTCACGTCGTTGTACAGCGAGACGGAGAGCGCCGCGAAGACGGGCAGCGCGAGACCGACGAGCAGGATGACCGAGTACGGCGTGTACGCGATGTACGGCAGCCGACAGGTGCGGAAGACCTCGTGCTTGACGGCGTGCTTCTCGGCCAGCCTCCGCGGCGCGAACCAGAGCGTGTACCAGAGCACGACCAGGGTGCAGCCGGCCGTCACGGCAACGTACCCATAGGTGCTCCAGCCGTCCTCGAGATAGAGCCGTCGGAACGCGTCGTTCATGACGAACGACATCGCGATCGCGACGAGGAGGACGAGAACGAGGAGCGTGAGCTCGATCACCAGGCCGATGCCTCCCTCGTCGTACTCGTCCGACCAGGCGCGCGAGCCGGCGACCCGGTAGGCGGCGATCGCCGAAGACGCCGCCAGCGCCAGCAGGCCGCACACGATCAGCGCGAGCGCGAGCATGGCTCCGACCGTATCCCGTGAACGGCAGCGGGTTCAACAGGCGCCGCCGCGCGGGCCGCGTTACGGGTCAGGCAGGCACGGGCACTGCATCCGCCGCGAGCTGGTTGAGCTCCTGCTCGATCCGCGGCATGCCGTCGCGCTGGAACCGGCTGATGAACCGCGACGCGATCCTGCGCTGCCAGATCCGCGAGGCGACGGCGCCGCCGATGATCGCGCCGAGCACGGCCGCGAAGACGGCCTTCACAAGGTTGCCCTCCGTCACCTGAGACGCGACGACGCCCGCGGCGACGAGAGAGCAGAACACGAGCAACTGCCGGAGCCCATCGGCTCTGGAGAGGTTGCTCCTCAGGAACGCCAGCGCTGAGCGGGTGTCGCCTGTCGTGTGGTTCACGACGATGAAGAAGGGTCCCGAACCGGCGCCTTCGCGCACCGCCCAGACGGCCGAGACGACGTGACCGTCAGCGACCGGGAAGTCCCACCCGGCGAGCTTGATCGACTCGGCGGTCCCATGCGGCTGGCGGATGAAGAACTGGTCGTGGATCGTCGTCGTGCTGGAGATCCTGATGTTCCTGGCGTAGCCCCAGGCGTTCGTGCCACCTCCGCCCCCGTGCACGCTCGTCGTACCCATCTTCGACGCACCGTCCACCGAGCCCGTCGCGTGGCTCAGCACGTACGTGCCGCCGCCGAGACGAAGACGAAACGGATCCCTCGGGTCGAGCTCGAGCCGGCCACGCAGGAGAAGCAGCCGGAGAGTGAACGCTGCCAGGAGCGCCAGCAGGAACGTGAGCCCCGGAGGAATGCCGCTGGCAGACGTGCGCTGGAACCACGCGGGCGGGTCTTCGGCGGGCGTCGCTCCCTCGCTCGTGGAGCTCGCGGGGGGCGTCACGCTCGGGATCGCCGCGCCCTCGAACGTCTCCGCGAGAATCTGCTTGTGGTCGGCGCGGAACTCCGCGGAGAACAGGGTGAGCAACCGGTCGTTGAAGCGGGGATCTGCCCAGTAGCGGTCGGCGAGCTTGCGCCACTCCGAGAATCCCGCCGTCGTCAAGCTCGACTGCTGCTGCTTCGTGACGCGGTCGCGCTCGCCGACGTAGCGGAACCGGATCGCCTGCTCGACGGGAGTGAGACCCGTTCCCTCCAGCATGCGATCGCTGAGGAGCTTGTCGGTCAGGAGGCTGAGCTTGTCGAATGCGACCCACCGGCGGGCAGCCGTGTCGGACGCATCCTTGCCCTGGGTCTTCGCGACGACTTGCTCCGTGGTCGGCATCTGCGCGAGCCACGGTTCCGCGGCGCGCGCCGTGCCCGCGAAGACGAGCACGCAGGTGCTCAGGGCGATCGCGAGGACTCCGGTGTTCGGCCCCCGTCTGCGCATCGCGTGTCCCTTCTTGGCCCGGCCGGCTCGGCGGGCATCGTCCATGAATGTGACTAGGCCGATGGAGGCACGGTCGCTCCGACCGGAGCTAGGAGTACGCCGACCGTAAGCCTCGGCTCGATGCGTGTCAAGGACCGCGAGCATCGACGGTGTCTTGAGCCCCTACCTAGTGGGCCACGACCTCTTCTCACGGGCGGACGCAAGTCGCGCTCCGGGCAGGCCGCCCGGCGTGGCCCGTCACTCGATCACGGGCCTGGCGATGGCGGGCGGCTCGCGGCCCGCGAGGAGCCAGGCGGCCGCGGTGGCGATCAACGGGACGCCGCCGATCATCAGGACCAGGGGGATGGCCGGGATCCGGCTCAGATAGTCGAGGTCGTCGATGTACGTCGCCGCGAGCGCAACGTACGCGCCGGCGACGCCGAGGAGCGCACCGAGAAGGGCGAGCGCGCCCGCGGTGATGCCCGCCAGCGTGCGCCGCGTCCGGCTCGTGGCTCCGGTTGCGGTCAGGGTGCGGAGGTCGCCGGAGCTCTCGCTGCGAATCAGCCCGACGGTCATGGCGAGGATCGCGAACGCCAGCAGCGCGCCCGCCGCGGTCGCAATCGCGATCGGCTTCGCCAGGGAGGCGTTCTCTCGCTGCACCTCGATCGCGAGCCCCGCCTCGGCCGCAAGGTCGCGTGCCGCGGCGATCTGCTCGCTCGTCAGAGGCGCGTTCGCCTGGACGAGCCAACCGCTCGCGACCTGCTGCCAGCCGTGGCGGCGAAGACCGTCGAGCGTGACGAACGAGGACGGCAGGGCGGAGCCGTCGCCTCCGGCGCCGAGGACCTCTCGGCTGTCGATCGTCTGGACGTTCGTAACCGCGCGATGCTTCCGGTCTCGCATGCTCAGGATCAGGAGCTCGTCGGTGGGGACGGTCGCGTCGGCCAGGAAGTCCGCGGTGGGATCGACCGCGGCGGGGTCGACGCCGACGTGCCGGAGCAACGAAGGTGTGGCGACGTAGAGCCCCGACCCGAGGGTGAAGCTCTTCTCGCTCACCTTCCTCGCGAGTCCGACCGCGACGATCGCCCGCTCGCCTTCGAAGGTGGCCAGCGGCGGCTCGCCTGGCTGGATGGGCTTCGTCAGCGGGATCACTGCGGCCTGCCCGAGAGCGGCGGCGAGTTGCCGGACGCGCTTGGCGCTCCGCGCGAGCTGCGCGGTCGTCTGGAGCGGGAACGGGATGAGCTGAGGCTCTCGCGTCGGGCCTGTGTACACCCGGAGCTGGCGGTCGGTGAGGTTTGGGGGATGCGGCGGCCATCCGGTCGGCGTCTTGCTTCTCCTCGGCCGACGCGGTGATGACGACCGCAGCCGTGATTCCGAGGGCGAGGGTGATGGCGGCGAGTGCCGCTCCGGAGCGGGCCTGGTAGCGGGCGAGGTCCCGCAGCGCCAGGCGTGGGGCGATGGGAACGTGTGAGGCGAGCCGCGCGAAGATGCGGATCGCCAGTGGGCCCAGGAGCAGGGTGCCGAGGATCGTCGCCAGGAGCCCGGCGACGATGAGGGGCCGAATCGACCGGTCGGCGAACGCAAGGCTGCCGATTCCTCCCGCGATCAGGAGGACGGCCAGGATCGCCGAGCGGTGTGCCGGCTTCGGCCTGGGCGGTCGCGCCGAGAGGGCGAGCGTGACGGGAACGCGGGCGACCGCCCGCCCGGGCCACCAGGCGGCGATCGTGGCGCCGAGGATCGCGACGAGGACGATCAGCGCAAGCAGCGCCCAGGGCAGGCTGAGCGGGTCGATGCGGTGATCGAACCCGGTCTCGAGCGTCGGGAGGAGCGCCAACCAGACCGCGAAGCCCACGACCGTCCCGATCGCGGAGCCGATCGCGCCGACGACGACACCGTTGGTCAGCAGTACGAGTCGCAGGTGCCTCGGCGTCGCACCGATCGCGGCCAGCATGCCGAGCTGGCGGAGTCGCCGCTGCGCGATCACGGTGAAGCCCGCGGCGGCGACCAGCGAGGCGAGGAGCAGGAAGACGGTCGCGACGGAGAACATCGCCAAGGCGCCGGCCGCCTGGTCGCTCCCACGGCGGGCGGAGCCGGACCACGCCGAAGGACGCGCGGCGCGGTAGCGGTCGATCGAGCCGGCATCGGCGTCGACGAGAACGGTGACGGTGTCGGGCGCACCCGCGGCGGCGGGGGAGACGAGGGCGAACTCGTCGCTCAGATGGCGCGGGTTCTCGACGATGCCGACGACGGTCCGGCGCCGGCCGTCGAGGCCCAGCGCGTCGCCGAGCTCGAGCGCCGAGGAGGTCGGCCACGCCGTCGGTGAGGGCCACCTGCCGGGGACCGACCGGATAGCTGCCCCGGCGGAGTGCCAGCAGCGCGCTCCCGAAGGCGCCGTGCGGATCCTGGGCGCGGAACTCCACGGTGTCGACGCTGCCGGGGACGGCGAAGGAGCGGTAGCCGATCACGTCGGTCGTCCCGAACCACGTCTTCGCCGAGTCGAGGCCCGTTCGAGCGCGCGAGGATCGGTCCCGTCGAACCTGAGCAGGTAGCTGGCAGAGCCGAACTCGGCGTCGTCCGCGGCACCCGCGTTGTAGGCGATCGTGACGCTGCCGATCGCAGCCGCCACCGCGACGCTGAGGAGAGCGATGCACGAGGATCTGCTGCCGCCACTCGCGGCGGAACATGCGCCAGGCCCAGCGGACGACTGCGCGGCGGCGGCGACACCGCCGCTTCGCCGGGCCGCGAAGCGCTGCGTTCTGAGCGACCGTCGTCATCAGCGATCGCCGGCGACGAGCAGTGACTCGGGGCCGGGGGGCGCGACCGTCTGGTCGACGACATGGCCGTCGCGCAGGAAGACGACGCGGTCGGCCCAGGACGCCAGGTGCGCCTCGTGCGTCACGACGACACCTGCGACGCCACGCGTGGTCGCGGCCCGCAGCAGGCGCATGACGGCCTCGCCGTTCACCGAGTCGAGAGCGCCGGTCGGCTCGTCGGCGAGCAGCAACGCCCGCTCGCCGACGATCGCGCGGGCGATCGCGACCCGCTGGCGCTCGCCGCCGGACAGCTCGTCCGGGTAACGGTCGGCGTGGCCAGCGATATCGAGCTCCTCCAGGGCCGCCAGCCCGGTTGCGCGCGCCGCCTTCGCGCGGACGCCGTCGAGCTCGAGCGGCAGGGTGACGTTCTCCAGGGCCGTGAGCCCCGGGAGCAGGTTGAAGTCCTGGAAGACGTAGCCGATCGACCGGCGTCGCATCCTGGCCTGTTCCGAGCGCGAGACGTCTGCGAGGTCGACCCCCTCCACGAGTACCTGGCCGCTGCTCGCCGCCTCGAGGCTACCCGCGATCGTCAGGAGAGTGCTCTTGCCGGAGCCGCTCGGGCCCATGATCGCGACCAGCTCGCCGCGCTCGACCGAGAGGTCGACGCCGCGCAGCGCGCGCACCTCGGTCGGCCCGGAGCCGTAGACCTTCGATACCTGGCGTAGTTCGAGCGCGGTCATTGCGGGACCTCCATCGGGTGAGCTGGTTCGCGTGGCATGTCGGCTACCGGGGCCGGCGCGATGGGACGCTGCTGCTTCAACCGCACGTCGGCGGCATCCAGCCAGCGAACGATCGCTTCGAGCCGGAAGAGCTCCGCATCGGCGACCAGTGCCAGCGGCACGTCGTCTGCCGCTGCGTCGGCCTTGATGCGCGTGTAGCGCTGCATGACCTCGATCACGTGCCGGCGGTGCGTCTGCAGAAGCTCGCGGATGTCGATCCCGGGGACCTGCAGGGCGACCAGCACCTTGATCACGAGCTCGTCGCGTGGCGGCGGGACGAGCTCTGGCGGCGTGCGAAGCCACTCGGCCAGCTCGTCGGGCGCCGGCGGAGCTGATTCGGTACCGCTTCTGCGACCGCGCTCCCTCCTCGTCGGTCTCGACGAGCCCGTCCCGCTCGAGCCGCTGCAGCGTGGTGTAGACCTGGCCGACGTTCAGCGGCCAGACATCGCCCGTCCGCGACTCGAACTCGTTCTGCAGCCGCAGCCCGTACTTCGGCCCTTCGCTGAGTAGCGCGAGAAGCGCGTGTGGGACGCTCACGAGTGGCTCCGAACGATCACCATACCGAGTACAATACTCGGTATACAAGGTGAACGCAAGTCACACCGCCGCGACCCGCAGCCGGTTCGCGTCGGCTCTGCCGCCGATGACCGGCTCGAGGCAGTGTGTCCGGCCTGATCGTTTGCTGCCCGAGCGCGCGATTACGTTCTCGGATGAGGCAACAGAACTAGCGTCGCAGGGATTGAACGGGAGCGACGGGACTCGAACCCGCGACCTCCGGCGTGACAGGTCGAGTCGGGCACGACGACGACCGCCGACGTACTCCTCGGAACCGCTTTGTTTGCAGGCACTTTTCGCCGTGGGCTGACTCGGATCCGCATTGTTGAGCCGATCGTCCAATCGACGTTTGGGCCACGAGTGGGCCACGAAATCTAGGGCAATTGCTCTGCCGCCAGGGTGATCGACCCCCTTGCTCGAGGAGCCCTGAGTCCTCCCTGAGAAAACCTCACTGTGGTTCCAAGATCTGTCCCCCGAGTCGCAGATCATCGCCGCGGACAGCTGGCTGCTGAGGGGGCACCACAACGTCGCGTTAAGACGGCAACAAGATTGCCGTAGGCAGCGTATGGCTTCCGCCAAGGGAACCGTGAGCTGTCCCGTGTGCTGCTACCGCTTCACGGGTGAGGGATTTGGCTTTCGTCGTCGCGGCCGTGCTCCCGTTCGCGCTGATCTGGTTTTGGCTGCTGGGCGATCGACCGGCACACCGGGGACGGCCGGCGAAGGCGCGCTCGAGTGTCTCTGCGCGAGAGAGTTGCTTCAGCCCGACGGTCGCTGTTCGATCGTCTCGCTCGTCGATGAACCAGATCTCGTTGACAGTCCCGTCGATTTCTCAGGACGCGAATAGCTGCCCGAGTCAGCGCCCGTGCTGCGCGGCGCGTCGGCGCCGCAGGTAGAAGGCGCGCTGGATTGCGAGCGTGGTGACGCCGGCGACGACGATCGCGGTCAGGTTGATTCCGAGCTGGGCGGTGGCTCCGCGGAACTCGTCCCAGTCGCGGTAGGCGGCGGCGACGCCGACGTTCGCGGCGGCGGGGATCGTCGTGACGGAGATCAGGACGCCGATCAGGGCGCCGGACTTCGCGGTCGAGAGCGAGAGCACGCCGGCGATGCCGGCGAGCACGGCGACGATGACGGAGAACAGATCGGGGTGCGAGATGAACAGTGTCGCCGGATGGTCGGCGAGCTCGTCGGGGCCTCGGTCGGCGGCGCGGAGCAGGAGCGTGCCGAGGTAGGTCGAGGCGATCGCGACCGGGAAGCCGACGGCGAGCGCGATGAGCGACCGGCGCGCCAGCGCGAGCCGGCGGTGGACGAGCGCGACGCAGACGCCCGGCTAGCGGCCCGAACTCGGGCCCGACGACCATCGCGCCGATGATCAGGATCACCGAGTCGGTCAGGATCCCGACGCCGGCGATCAGCGTCGCGAGCACCATGAAGGCGAGGAAGCTGCCCGAGAGCTCGGCGCTCTCGGAGGTGCGGCTCTCGACCTCCTCCCAGACGACGGCGTCGGAGGGCGCGCCTGCGGCGGCGTGCTCGGCGGCGCGAGCGGCAGTCGAGATCGACGTGTCGACCGTCTCGATTGCGATCGTGCCCTGCTCGGCGAGGCCGAGGTCGCGCAGCTCGGCAAGGACGACGCTGGCGTCTTCGCGGGCGACGTCGCAGAGGATCACGTCGCCGCTCGGCGAGCGCGCCGCGCCCGGGAGGTGGATGACGTTGATCACGGACGCCTTCCGCTCGAGCGCAGCGAGGACGCGCTCGGCGAGCGCGGGCGGGGCGACCATGCGCAGGTGGATCATCCGCCGATCCTAGAGTCGCGCTTCAGGCGCGCTCGGCCGGGAGCGTCAAGGCAACGTCAAGATTGGCGCCGCGAGCGTAGGGCATCCGTCAGGGGCGGTTCGGCCGAGATCTCGCACGGCTATGACGGGCTGGTGCTCGATCTGCTCTTCCTCTTGGTCGTGATCGTCTTCTTCGCGCTCGCTGTCGCGTTCGTCCGCGGTTGCGATCGGCTTGCCGGTTCGGCAGATGCCGAGGCGCGCCGGTGAGGGTCGGCGACGTCGTTCTGCTCGTGCTCGCTCTCGGCGTGCTCGCGTATCTCGTCTGGGCGCTGCTCGCGCCTGAACGGCTCGGATGACCGGCGCCGCCTGGCTCCAGATCGCGGCTCTGGTCGCGCTCGTCCTGGTTGGGACGCGGCTTCTCGGCCCGTACCTCGCGCAGGTGTACGGCGGCGGGCGCGCGCCCGGCGACCGTGTCTTCCTGCCTGTCGAGCGTGCGCTCTACCGGTTCGGCGGTGTCGACCCGGGGCGCGAGCAGCAGTGGCCGGTCTATGCCCTGTCGCTGCTTGCCTTCAGCGCGGTTTCGGTCTTCGGGCTCTACCTGCTCCAGCGGGTCCAGGGCGTGCTGCCGCTCAATCCGACGGACGTGGACGGCGTGCCGCCGGCGCTCGCCTTCAACACTGCGGTCAGCTTCGTGACGAACACGAACTGGCAGAACTACGGCGGCGAGGGGACGATGAGCCATCTGACCCAGATGGCCGGGCTGACGGTGCAGAACTTCGTGTCGGCCGCAGTCGGGATCTCGGTCGCGATCGCGCTCGTCCGCGGCCTCGTGCGACGCCAGTCGGAGACGATCGGCAACTTCTGGGTCGACCTCGTCCGGACGACGACGCGTGTCCTGCTCCCGCTCGCGTTCGTGGTCGCGCTGCTGCTCGTGAGCCAGGGCGTCGTGCAGACGTTGCGCGGGCCGGCGACGGCGCAGACGCTCGAGGGCGCGAGCCAGGAGATCTACCGCGCGCCGGTCGCGAGCCAGGAGGCGATCAAGGAGCTCGGCACCAACGGCGGCGGGATCGCGAACGCGAACTCGGCGCACCCGTTCGAGAACCCGACCGGCTTCACGAACCTCGTCGAGATGCTGGCGATCCTGCTGATCCCGTTCGCGCTCACCTACGCGTTCGGCCGGCTGGCGGGCAACCAGCGGCAGGGCTGGGCGCTCTTCGCGGCGATGTTCGCGCTCTGGCTCGGCTCGGCCGCGATCGCGACAGCCTTCGAGGTCGACGGCAACCCGCTGATCGAAGCGCACCGGCTCGACCGGTGAGGGGAAGGAGGTGCGCTTCGGCGCGCCCGCCTCGGCGCTCTTCGCGGCGACGACGACCGGCACTTCGACCGGCGCGGTGAACGCGTCGCACGACAGCTTCACGCCCGGCGGCGGCGCCGTGCCGCTCGTGAACATGATGCTCGGCGAGGTCTCCCCGGGCGGCGTCGGCGCGGGTCTGTACGGGATGCTCGTGTTCGCGCTGCTCGCGGTCTTCCTCGCCGGGCCTGATGGTCGGGCGGACGCCGGAGTACCTCGGCAAGAAGATCCAGGCTGCGGAGATGAAGCTCGTCGTGCGTCTACCTGCTGGTCGTGCCCGCGCTCGTGCTCGGCTTCGCCGCCGCGTCGGTGCTGCTGGACGAGCGCCAAGGCCTCGATCCTCAACCCGGGCGCGCACGGCCTCTCCGAGGTCGTCTACGCCTTCACCTCCGCGGCGAACAACAACGGCTCGGCCTTCGGCGGCCTGACCGGCAACACCGACTGGTACAACACGACGCTCGGCCTGGCGATGCTCGGCGGCCGCTTCCTGCTGATCGTGACGGTGCTCGCGCTGGCCGGCTCGCTTGCGCGCAAGCAGACCGTCCCGGCGACGGCCGGCACCTTCCCCACCGGCGACGCCGCTCTTCACCGGGCTGCTGCTCGCGGTCGTTCTGATCGTCGTCGGCCTGACCTACTTCCCCGTCCTCGCCCTCGGGCCGATCGTGGAGCAACTGGGGCTATGAGGGCGCAGACGGCCTTGCTCGATCCGCAGATCCTCCGCCGTGCGTCCGTGGACGCGGTGCGGAAGCTCGATCCGCGGCGGATGGCGCGCAACCCGGTGATGTTCGTGGTCGAGCTCGGAAGCGTGCTCGTCACCGTGATCGCGGTCGCCGACCCGAGCGTCTTCGCGTGGCTGATCGCGGCCTGGCTCTGGTTCACGGTCCTGTTCGCGAACCTGGCCGAGGCGATCGCCGAAGGCCGCGGCAAGGCGCAGGCCGAGGCGCTGCGGCAGAACGCGCGCAGAGACGCTCGCGCATCGCCGCCGCGCCGATGGGACGTTCGAGGATGTTCCCTCGAGCGGCCTCGCGGAAGGCGACGTGGTCGTCGTCGCGGCCGGCGAGCTGATTCCGGCCGACGGCGAGGTGATCGAGGGAATCGCGAGCGTCGACGAGTCGGCGATCACGGGCGAGTCGGCGCCGGTGATCCGCGAGTCCGGCGGCGACCGCTCGGCCGTCACCGGCGGCACGCGCGTCCTCTCCGACCGGATCGTCGTCCGGGTGACACAGCGGCCGGGGGAGAGCTTCCTCGACCGGATGATCGCGCTCGTCGAGGGCTCCTCGCGGCAGAAGACGCCGAACGAGATCGCGCTCAGCATCCTCCTCTCCGGCCTGACGATCGTCTTCCTGCTCGCGGTCGTGACGCTGCAGCCGTTCGCGATCTACTCCGGCGCGCGGCAGGACACGATCGTGCTCGTCGCGCTGCTTGGTCTGTCTGATCCCGACGACGATCGGGGCGCTGCTCTCGGCGATCGGGATCGCCGGGATGGACCGGCTCGTGCGCCGCAACGTGCTCGCGCTCTCCGGGCGCGCGGTCGAGGCGGCGGGCGACTGCTCGACGCTGCTGCTGGACAAGACCGGCACGATCACGCTCGGCAACCGACAGGCGGCCGAGTTCCTGCCGCTGCCGGGCGTGCTCGAGCGCGAGCTCGCCGACGCCGCGCAGCTCTCGAGCCTCGCCGACGAGACACCGGAGGGCCGCTCGATCGTCGTCCTGGCCAAGGAGCGCTTCCAGATCAGAGAGCGCGAGCTCGCCGGTGCGACGCTGATCCCGTTCACGGCGCAGACGCGGATGAGCGGCGTCGACATGCCCGGCCGCTCGATCCGCAAGGGCGCTGCGGACGCGATCAGGCGCTGGCTCGGCTCCGAGGACGGGAACGAGCCCGCGCTCGCGACACTGGTCGACGAGGTCGCGCTCAGCGGCGGCACGCCGCTCGTCGTCGCCGAGAACGGGCATGCGCTCGGCGTCGTCCACCTCAAGGACGTGGTCAAGGAGGGCCTGCGCGAGCGCTTCGACGAGCTGCGGGCGATGGGGATCCGGACGGTGATGATCACCGGCGACAACCCGCTGACGGCGAAGGCGATCGCCGACGAGGCCGGGGTCGACGACTTCCTGGCCGAGGCGACGCCCGAGGACAAGATGGCGCTGATCAAGCGCGAGCAGGCGGGCGGCAACCTCGTCGCGATGACCGGCGACGGCACCAACGATGCGCCCGCGCTGGCGCAGGCCGACGTCGGCGTCGCGATGAACACCGGCACCCAGGCCGCGCGCGAGGCCGGGAACATGGTCGACCTCGACTCGAATCCGACGAAGCTGATCGAGATCGTCGAGATCGGCAAGCAACTGCTGATCACCCGCGGCGCGCTGACGACCTTCTCGATCGCGAACGACGTCGCCAAGTACTTCGCGATCATCCCGGCGATGTTCGCCGGCGCCTTCCCGGTGCTCGACGAGCTGAACGTGATGGCTCTCGACAGCCCCGAGTCGGCGATCCTGAGCGCCGTCGTCTTCAACGCGCTCGTGATCGTGGCGCTGATCCCGCTCGCGCTGCGCGGCGTCCGCTTCCGCGCCGCCTCCGCCGCCGCCGTCCTCCGGCGCAACCTGCTCGTCTACGGCCTCGGCGGCCTGATCGCCCCCTTCGTCGGGATCAAGGCAATCGACCTCGTCGTCGGCGGGCTCGGGATCGTCTGATGCGCCGCCAGATCCTTCCCGCGATCGTCGCCTTCCTCGCCCTCACCGTCCTGACGGGGATCGCCTACCCGCTCGCCGTGACCGGCGTCTCGCAGGTCGCGTTCGGAAGCAAGGCGAACGGGTCGCTGATCGAGCGCGACGGCCGCGTCGTCGGCTCGAGCCTGATCGGACAGGCGTTCGAGCGGACGGCGCTACTTCCAGCCGCGGCCTTCGGCGGCCGGCGACGGCTACGACGCGATGTCGAGCTCGGCCTCCAATCTCGGCCCGACGAACCCGGTGCTGCTCGACGCCGTCCGCGAGCGCCTGGACGCCTACCGCGAGCTGAACGACGTGGCTGCCGGCAGCGGAGGTGCCGATCGACGCCGTCACGAGCTCCGGCTCGGGCCTCGACCCGCACATCTCGCTCGCGAACGCGCGTCTGCAGGCTCCGCGGGTGGCCGAGGCACGCGGGCTCGACCTCGCCGACGTCCTGGAGCTGATCGACAGGCACACGTCCGGCCGCTCGCTCGGCTTCCTCGGCGAGCCGGGCGTGAACGTGCTCGAGCTCAACCTCGCGCTCGACGACAGGGCGTAGCCTTCGCCCATGGCGCGAGGGACGCTCCGCATCTACCTCGGCGCCGCGGCGGGCGTCGGGAAGACGTTCGCGATGCTGAACGAGGGCCAGCGTCGCGCCGAATACGGGGAGGACGTCGTCGTCGGCTTCGTCGAGACACACGGCCGCCGCAAGACGGCCGAGCAGATCGCCGGGCTCGAGGTCGTGCCCCGGAAAGCGATGCCCTATCGCGAGAGCGTCTTCGAGGAAATGGACGTGGACGCGGTGCTCGCGCGCCGGCCGCAGGTCGCGCTCGTCGACGAGCTCGCGCACACGAACGTCCCCGGCTCGCGCCACGAGCGCCGCTGGCAGGACGTCGAGGAGCTGCTCGAAGCGGGAATCGACGTCATCTCGACCCTGAACGTGCAGCATCTCGAGTCGCTCAACGACGTCGTCGAGCAGATCACCGCGGTCAAGCAGCGCGAGACGATTCCCGACGAAGTCGTCCGCCGCGCGGACGAGCTCCAACTCGTCGACCTGACACCACTGGCGCTCCGCAACCGCCTCGCCCGCGGCGACGTCTATCCCCCCGAGCGGATCGACACCGCGCTCGCCAACTACTTCCGGCCGGGCAACCTCGCCGCCCTGCGCGAGCTCGCGCTCGCCTGGCTCGCCGATCGCGTCGACGAGGGACTCGCCGAGTACCGCAAGCGGCACGGGATCGAGCAGCCCTGGGAGACGCGGGAACGCGTGCTCGTCGCCCTCACCGGCTCCGCCGACGGCGAGCGGCTCGTTCGCCGCGCGGCCCGAATCGCGCAGCGCTCGAAGGGCGACCTCGTCGCCATCCACGTCGTCCCGCAGGACGGCCTCTCCGCTCCAGCGGCGGAGCTGCTCGCGCAGCAGCACCAGCTCGTCGAGGAGCTGGGCGGCAGCTACCACGAGGTCGCCGGCGCCGACGTCGGCGAGGCACTCCTCGACGCCGCCCGCTCGCTGAACGCGACCCAGATCGTGATGGGCGCGACCCGGCGCTCCCGCTGGCAGCGGCTCACGCGCGGCTCCGTGATCGGCCGAGTGATCCGCGAATCGGGCGCCGCGATCGACATCCACGTCATCAGCCACCCCGAGGCCCGCTCGGAGGACGCCTACGTCGTCCCGCGAACGCGCCGCCCCACCGCGCTCCCGCGCCGGCGAGAGCGCTCGGCGTGCTGCTCGGCGCCGCCGGGCTGCCCCTGCTTGACAGCTGCTGCTGACCCGGCTGCGGGAGCCAGCTCGAGCTGCCGAGCGTGATGCTCCTCTTCCTGCTGCTGATCGTCATCGTCGCGGCGGTCGGCGGACTCGGGCCAGGCCTCGCGGCGGCGATCAGCGGCTTCCTGCTCGTCAACTGGTTCTTCATCGAGCCCCACCACACGCTCACCATCCGTGAGGCCGAGGATGTGCTCGCGCTCTTCGTCTTCCTCGCCGTCGGCGCGATCGTCAGCGGCTTCGTCGCACTCGCCGCCCGCCGGGCGGCGGAAGGAGCACGCGCCCGCGCCGAGGCCGAGGCCCTCTCCCGCCTCGCCGGCTCATCACCCGCCTCGGCGGTACTGGATGGCCTCCGCGGCGTCCTCGGGCTCGAAGGAGCGGCAATCCTCCACCGCCAGGAAGGCGGCTGGCGGATCGAGGCCGCGAGCGGCGACCGCGTTCCCGAGAGCCCCGAGGCGAGCACCTCCACGATCGAGCTCGACTCCGAGCACGTGCTCGCGCTCACCGGCGGCCCGATCCGCAGCGAGGATCAACGCGTGCTCGACGCCTTCGCCCGAGAACTCGCAGCCTCCGTTCACCTCGGCGAGCTCGAGGCGGAAGCCGGCACAGCGGGCACCCTCGCGGCCACCAACGAGCTTCGCGCCGCGCTCCTCTCCGCCGTCTCCCACGACCTGCGCACTCCGCTCTCGGCGATCAAGGCCTCCGTCACGAGCCTGCTCCAGCAGGACGTCGAGTGGACACCCGAGGCACGCCAGGAATTCCTCGCGACGATCAACGAGGAGACGGACCGGCTGAATGCCCTCGTCGGCAACCTGCTCGACATGAGCCGGCTCCAGGCCGGAGCGCTCGAGATCAGCACCGTTCCCGTCGGCCTCGACGAGGTCCTACCCGGCCGCGCTCCACAGCGTCGGCGTGCCCGACGGCTCCGTCCAGCTCGACGTCCCCGAAACGCTGCCGCGCGTCCTCGCCGACCGCGGCCTGCTCGAACGAGCCCTCGCGAACGTGATCGCCAACGCCGTCCGCTTCTCACCACCCGGATCGCCGGCACGCGTGACCGCCGGCGTCATCGACGGCATCGTCGACCTGCGCGTCGTCGACCGCGGCCCGGGCGTCCCGCGCGCCGACCGGGACCGGCTGTTCCAACCCTTCCAGCGCCTAGGCGACTCCGGTCAGAGCGAAGGCATCGGACTCGGCCTCGCCGTCGCCAAGGGCTTCCTCGAGGCGATGGGCGGCGAGATCGAAGCCGACGACACCCCCGGCGGCGGCCTCACCATCGTCGCGCGACTGCGGGCGGCCGAATGACCCGCATCCTCGCCGTCGACGACGAACCCCAGATCCTCCGCGCGCTCGCCACCAACCTCCGCGCACGCGGCTACGACGTCGACCTCGCCCCGACCGGCGAGGCGGCGCTGACGCTCGCAGCCACAAAGCACCCCGACCTCGTCATCCTCGACCTCGGACTCCCGGGCATCGACGGCATCGACGTGATCCGCGGCCTCCGCGGCTGGAGCACCGTGCCGATCATCGTCCTCTCCGTCCGCGAGGCCGAACGAGACAAGGTCGCCGCCCTCGACGCCGGCGCCGACGACTACATCACCAAACCCTTCGGCATGGACGAGCTCCTCGCCCGCCTCCGAGCCGCGCTGCGCCGAACGACACCCGCGGAAGAGGAAGCCGTCGTCGAGACCGAGCACTTCTCGGTCGACCTCGCCGCCAAACGGGTCACGACCGGCGACGGCGAGGTGCGGCTGACGCCGACCGAGTGGCACCTCGTCGAGATCCTCGTCCGCAACGCCGGCAAGCTCGTCACCCAACGCCAGCTCCTCCAAGAGGTGTGGGGACCGCAGTACGAGACGGAGACGAACTACCTCCGCGTCTACTTCGCCCAGATCCGCCGCAAGCTCGAACCCGACCCCGCCAGACCCCGCTACTTCATCACCGAAGCGCGGATGGGCTACCGCTTCCAGCTCGAGCAGGTCGGGGACAAGCGCTAACCGGAGCGGCAGCGCCGCCGGGTCATCGACCCCTCTCTGTGGCAGGAGCTCGGTCGCGCGCAAGCCGCTTGCCCGTCGCAACCCAGCCAACGGTTTCGCCGCCCATTTCGTCCGTTTCGGGCCGCCGGGCGAGACTCGTGCGGGATGGCAGCCCGCGTTCTTCCGGCTGGGCGCCGGAAATCCCTGCAACAGGCGCCTTTTCTACCTGCTGCGGGATCAGCGCGGGACGCGCAGGAAGCCGGCGGTCGTCTCGCCCAGTCAGACAACAGAAGATGACTATTTGCAGGATCTTTTAGCGGGAGCGACGGGACTCGAACCCGCGACCTCCGGCGTGACAGGCCGAGTCAAGTACAACGACGCGCGGCGGCAAACCCCTCCGAACAGGCTCATTTGCAGGTATTTTTCGTCTGGACGCCGCTCGGTTCCGCATGGTTGAGCCAATCGTCCAGCCGGTGTTTGGGCCACGAGTGGGCCACGAATCTTGTCTTGAGAGACAGCAATCGCCCCATGCGCGGGGTCGTCACGCCACTTGTCGGTCGAGACGCCACGCTCAGCGCGCGCTAGGCCGACTCGCCCGCTCGCAGTTCTTTGCCTTGCGTCGGGCCGGAGTACGATCGGCGTCCGGTGCTCGTGGGCAGGCGGGAGGAACTCCGACGGATCGGCGGGCTGCTCGCCGCGGTCAAGCGCGGACGCAGCGGCGCGCTTGTCCTCGTGGGCGAGCCGGGCATCGGGAAGTCCGCACTGCTCGAAGAGACAGTGCGGCGTGCGCGCGGCGTGCGCGTCGTACGTGCATCCGGCGTCAATCGGAGGGCGAGCTGCTGTATGCCGGCCTGCTCACGCTCTCGCGCCCGATCGCCGGACTCGTGCCGTTGCTACCCGAGCCACAGGCACAAGCACTGACCGCCGCGCTCGCGCTGGGTTCTGCGCCGCCAGCCGACCCGCTGGCTGTCTGCGCCGCCACGCTTGGCCTGCTCGCTGCGGCGGCGGATGACGAGCCGGTGCTCGCGGTGGTCGACGATGCTCAGTGGCTCGACGCCGAGCCGGCGCAAGCGATCGGCTTCGTCGCGCGCGGTTGGGCGACGAGCGGGTGGCGATCCTGCTCGCGCTCCGTGAGGGAGAGGATTCGGCCTTCTCGCCGGTAGGCCTCGACCAACTCGTCGTTCGCGGACTCGCGCTCGACGAGGCGAGTGAGCTTTTCGGCGGCGGGATCGCCACGTCCGCCGCGCGGCGGCTGACCGAGCTGACGATCGGCAATCCGTTGGCGCTGCTCGAGCTGGCCGAAGACCTCTCCGACCCCCAACGTGCCGGCCTCGACCCGATCGCTGAGCCCCTTCCCGTCGGCGAGTCGCTCGAGCGGGCCTTCGGGCAGCGGTTGACCGGCTCTCGGAGCCCCGCCCGCGCGGCGGTCGTGGTCGCAGCCGCGGCCGGCAGCCGGGACGACGTCGCGACGCTCGCTCGTCCGTCGTCGGCTCAGAGGCTCACTCCGGGCCAGCTTCCCGTGCCGCGTCACGAGGCGCGAAGAGGTAGTGCGAGACCAGCCACTCGCGGCCGCGCCTGTACCCCCACAGCTCTGCGCACGCGAGGAAAAAGACACGCCAGTTCGCCAGCCAGGCGTCCGCCCGCGCCGCGCCGTACGCGTCGGCGAGAACGGTGAGCGCCTGCTCGCGATTGCCGTCGAGCCGCTTCAGCCACGCCTCGGCGGTTCGCGCGTAGTGCTCGCCGCTCACGCGCCAGTGGTCGCGCAGGGAAAGGTCGCGCTGGAAATGGAGCAGCAGATCGTCCGAGGGCATGTTGCCGGCGGTGAAGAACGTCCGCGCCATCCACCCCTCGTCGTACGGGTAGGCGTAGAGGCGGTGGCTGAAGACGTGCACAAAGAAGAGGCCTGCCGGGTCGAGCCAGGAGGCGATCCTCCCGAAGAGCAGCTCGTAGTTGCGCACGTGCTCGAGCATCTCCACCGAGAGGATCCGGTCGAATCGCTCGTCCGGCTCCCACTCACTCACGTCTGCAGTGACGATCTCGAGGTTCGCCGGCGCCCGCGGCAAGAGGAACTCCCGCTGGACGCGCGAGTTCGAGACGGCAACGATTCGTGATGCCGGATAACGCTCGGCGAGCCAGAGGCTGAGCGAGCCCCAGCCGCAGCCGAGGTCGAGCAGTGTCATGCCGTCCTCGACCTGAGCGCGCTCGCACGTCAGCGCGAGCATCCGCTCCTCGGCCGCAGCCAATGTGTCGCCCGGTTCCCAGAGGCAGGAGCTGTACTTGAGCCGCGGGCCGAGCACGAGCTCGAAGAACTCGGCGGGCAGCTCGTAGTGCTGTTCGTTCGGCCGCTCGACCTGCTCCGCGATCGGCGAGGTACGCAGCCGCTCGACGAAGTCGCGGGTCGAGTCCAGCCCCTTCCGCCGCTCGCGCGACGAGCCGGTGTCGCGAGGTTGGCCCGGATCCCGAGCCGGAGGAGCGGGTCCGGGACGCGCCCGGACTCGATCAGGCGGTCGACGAGCGGGGACACCATGGGATGAAGACGCTGGTCTCGCGCTGGTAGCGGCGGAAGTCGTCGCCGCGGCTCTTCAGCGCCTGCTCCTCGGCCGGCTTGACGCCGGTGACGAACAGGATCAGGTAGAGGATGAAGGCCGGCGCGACGAGCCCGAGCCAGCCCCACGGGGCCGCGAGCGCGATCACCGCGTAGGCGACCCAGGTGAGCCACTGGAAGAAGTAGTTCGGGTGGCGGGAGTAGCGCCAGAGGCCGTAGCGCATCGTCCGGCCCTTGTTCGCCGGATCGGCCTTGAACCGCTTCAGCTGCCGGTCGGCGAGCGCCTCGAGCGGTGCGGCGACGAGCCAGAGCGCCGCGCCGGCCCACTCGAGCGGCGAGAGGCCGTCGTCGCGGTTGAAGGCGATCAGGACGAAGGGGATCGTGAGCACGGCGGCCACGAACGCCTGCGCCTGGTAGAAGATCGCGAAGGTCAGCTGCTCGCGACCGCGCTCGCGCCAGCGCCGCCGCAGCTCCTGGTAGCGCGTGTCCTCGCCCTTGCCGAGCCGCCCGCGCACGAGCGAGGCGATCCGGAGGTTCTCGAGCCCGGCGAGCACGAGAATCAGCAGGCGGTGCTCGAGCTCGCCCGGGCCGAAGATCGCGACGAGGGCGGCGATCAGGACGAGGCTTCCCGCCCAGCCCGCGTCGACGGCCGTCGCGTCGCGCGTGCGGCGCTGGATCAGATAGAGGACGGCGAGGAGGAGAGCCGCGGCGACCCACGCGCTGGACGAGGTAGAGAACGGCGAGAGGAGCGCAGCCGCGCCCAGCCGAGCAGCCACAGCTGCCAGCGGTGCTCGATCACGACACGGCCTCGATCGCCTGCTCGATCCGGACGGTCAGCTCCCTGGCCTTCGCCACCGTCGGCTTCGCCGGCTCGACGACGATCGGCTCGCCCACGTGCACGAGGGTGGCACGGCGCCCGGGCCGCGGGAACCCGCGCGTCCCGACGAGGCGGACCGGGACGATCGGCGCGCCCGTCGCCAGCGCGAGCCTCGCGGCGCCGCGGTGGAAGACCCGGCTCGGCAGCTGCTTCGAGGTGCCCTGGGGAAAGATCCCGATCACCTCGCCTTCGTGGAGGAGCGAAGCGGCTCGCGACATCGCCGACCCGTCGCCCGGTGCCGCGCTCGACCGGGAAGGCGCCGAACGCCTCGAGCGCCCGCCCGATCAGCTTCACGCGCCAGAGCTCGGCCTTCGCCATGTAGCGCACCGGCCGCGGCGTCGCGAGCGCGAGCAGCCAGGGATCGAACATCGACTCGTGGTTCGCGACGAGGATCGCCGACCGGTCGGCGGGGATCCGCTCGGCGCCGGTGATCCGGACGCCGTAGAGGCGCCGCGCGATCCCGCGGAAGTTCGCGCGCTCGAGCAGGCGGTAGAGGATCACGCGAGCGACTCGTTGAACGGCCGCGTCAGCGTCAGCTGGACGTCCCGCAGCGCGCGCGTCCGGAACGCCGCCTCGCAGAACGCGAGGTAGAAGTCCCACGTCCGCTCGAAGCGGTGGTCGTAGCCGAGCTCGCGCACCTCGTCGATCTGCGTCAGGAAGCTCGCCCGCCAGCGCCGCAGGGTCTCGGCGTAGTGGGAGCCGATCTCGTCCACCTCGTGCACCATCAGCCGCGAGCTCGCCGTCATCGCCCGCGTCAGCGCGGTCAGCGAGGGGATCAGGCAGCCGGGGAAGACGTAGCGCTCGATCCAGTCGGGCGACTTGCGATAGCGCTCCCAGCGGTCGTCCGGGATCAGGATCGTCTGGACGCAGGCGATCCCGCCCGGCTCCAGCAGCCGGTCGATCGTCTCGAAGTAGGTGCCGAACTGATCCTCGCCGATCGCCTCGAGCATCTCGATCGAGGCGACCTTCGTATAGCTGCCCTCGTGCCGGCGGTAGTCCTCCTCGAGGATGCGGACGTCGAGGTCGCGTGTGCGCTCGCGGGCGAGCGCCGCCTGCTCGGCGGAGATCGTCAGCCCCGTGACGCTGCAGCCGAACTCGGATGCCGCGAAGTGGGCGAAGCCGCCCCAGCCGCAGCCGATCTCGAGCACACGATCTTCGGCGGTGAGCTGGAGCTGCTCGCAGATGCGCCGGTACTTGCGGCGCTGGGCGTCCGCCAGCGGCTCGTCGATGCGGTCGAAGACGGCGCAGGAGTAGGTCATCGTCTCGTCGAGCATCAGCTCGAACAGGTCGTTGCCGAGGTCGTAGTGGTAGGCGATGTTGCGACGCGAGCGCAGGAAGCCGTTGCGTCTGTTCAGCCGCGGCCGCGCCTCGAGCAGGCGGCGCCAGCCGGCGTGCCGCTCGGAGGCCGGAGGCGGCGTTGCGGAGCAGGAGCTCGAGCAGCCCGACGAGGTCGTCGCTGTCCCATTCGCCCGCCGTGTACGACTCGCCGACCCCGAGCTTGCCGCGCGTCGCGATCCGGCGGAAGAACGCGTCGTCGTGGATCGTCAGCGACTCGGCTGCGCCGCTGCCGAACCGCCGCACGCGCGCCGCCCGGCAACCGAACCTCGAGCGTCCCGCCCTCGAGGTTCTGGAGCGCACGCTCGAGAATCGAGACCGTGACTCGCTCGAGCAGCGGCGACCGTGCGGCCTGGGGAGCACCGCGAAGACTCCGCTCGACGCTGCTCACTTCTTCACCGAGCCCTGGCCGGGCACGAAGGCCGGCTTGCGGTGGAACGGCACGCGCTTCAGCCAGAGTCGAAGCGCCTGCCAGTGGATCAGGAGAACAACTCGCATCGGCATCAGCGGGTAGCGGATCAGCATCGCCGCCAGTGAGCGGTTCGTCAGCGCGCGCCGGTGGCCGTGGAGAACGGCGGTCAGCGGCCGTGCCCCTCCCTCCTTGACGTGGATGCGCGCCCACACCTGCTCGCCGGGCTCCGAGAAGGCGTACTCGTAGGAGCCGTCGAGCCCGAAGAAGGGCGAGACGTGCAGGTGCTTCTCGTGCTCGTAGGCGAGGCCGCCGCCGTGGAGCAGCTCGGGGTGGCGCTCGCCGAAGGTGTTGTTCAGCTCCGCGACCATGCACGCCAGGGAGCCGTCGCGGCGGTAGCACCAGTAGAAGCTGACCGGGTTGAAGACGAAGCCGAGGACGCGGAGCTGGGTCAGGACGAGCACCCGCTCGATCTCCGGGTCGCCGGCGAAGTCGATCACCGCCTGCTTCAGCGGCTTGTCGCCGTCGAAGTGGTCGCGGTCGTGGAACGAGACGACGTTGCGGCCGTTGACCGAGAGGAGCTTCAGGCGCCGCTCGAGCTCGGGCAGCTCGTCGAGGTCGAGCAGCCAGCTCGAGAGCGGGTAGCGGAAGACGTTCTTCGCCGGCGTCCGCCGCGAGTGGGTCAGCGAGCCGGTGTAGAGCGCGGATCTCACCAGGACACCCCCAGCGCCGCCGCCACCCGGACGCCGGAGGCGAGCCCGTCCTCGTGGAAGCCGTTGCCGTGGTGCGCGCCCGCGTAGTAGGTGTGCCGCCGGCCCGACAGGGACGGCAGCTCGCGCTGGGCGCCGAGCGAGTCGACGGTGAAGAGCGGGTGCTCGTAGACGAGGCGGCGGATCACGTGCTCGTCGTCGACCGGCTCGTTCAGCGTCACGCAGTACTCGGTCTCGCCGGGCAGCGACTGCAGCCGGTTCAGCGAGTACGTGACGGTTGGGTTGCCATCGTCGCCGAGCCGATAGTTCCAGGCTGCGCGGGCGGACGCGGCGCGCGGCAGCAGCCGCTCGTCGGTATGGAGGACGGCGTCGTTGCGGGTGTAGCCGAACGTGCCGAGCACACGGCTCTCGTCCTCGCTCGGATCCTCGAGCAGCGCGAGCGCCTGATCTGCGTGGGTCGCGACGACGACCTTGTCGAAGCGGCGCCGCTCGCCGTCGTCGGTCGTCAGCTCGACCCCGTCCGCGTCGCGCCGGAGCGAGCGGGCGCCGAGGCCGAGCTGGAGGCGCGGGCCGAGCCGGTCCGAGAGGGCGCGAACGTAGGTGTCGGCGCCGCCGCTGACCGTTCGCCACGAGAACCGGCGCAGTCCCAGCATCCCGTGGTTGTCGAAGAAGCGGATCGCGTAGGCGGCAGGGAACTCGAGCGCGCGGCCGGGCGCGGTCGACCAGAGCGCCGAGGTGAGCGGGACGAGGAAATGGCGTCGGAAGCGGCGGGAGTAGCCACGCTCGTCGAGGTACTCCCCGAGCGAGTGCTGCTCGTAGTCGCGCTCGTCGAGAGAGCGCCGCGCGGTGCGGAGCCAGCGGCCGATCTCCCAGAGCAGCGCGCCGAAGCGCGGGCTCGTCGTGTTCCGCCGCTGCGCGAACGGGCGCCGGCCGGAGTACTCGAGCCCGCAGCTCTCGCAGCCGACCGAGAACGACATGTCCGACTCCTGGGTGCGGACTCCGAGCTCGGCGAGCAGCCGCACGAGCAGCGGGTAGTTGCGCGTGTTGTGGACGAGAAAGCCCGTGTCGAGCGCAAGCCCCTCGTGCGCGATCGTGTGCGAGTGGCCGCCGGCGCGCGTCGTCGCGTTCGAAGACGGTCACATCGTGGGCACGGTGGAGCAGGTGCGCGACGCCGAGCCCGGAGATACCGCTGCCGACGACCGCGATTCTCATCGGAGAAGAGATCCCATGCCAACCGTTGTTCGCCCCGCGGCGAAGAATGGTTGAACCGCTACTCTGATCCCTGCCATGTCTGAACAAAGTATAGACAAAGTCAGAACATGCCCGTTCCGGTCGCGACCGTCCGCACCGGCACGAGCCGGATCAGCCAGGTGGTGACGCTCGTCGCGGTCGTCGTGCCCCCGCTCGGGATCCTCTCCGCCATGGGCCTGCTCTGGGGCGTCGCCTTCCGCTGGGTCGACCTGCTGCTCCTCGTCGGCTTCTACGTCGTCTGCGCCTTCGGGACGACGATCGGCTTCCACCGCTACTTCACCCACCGGGGCTTCCGGACGGGCAAGACCGTCGAGGCGGTCCTGGCGATCCTCGGCTGCATGACGATGCAGGGACCCGCTGACGCAGTGGGTCACAGACCATCGCAAGCACCACGCGCTCTCCGATCAGCCGGGCGACCCGCACTCGCCGCACGTCGGCCACGGCGACGGCGCCTTGGGCGCCGTCCGCGGCTTCGTCCATTCGCACGTCGGCTGGCTGTTCGGGAACCTCGGGATGGAACAGGGGCGCGAGTACGGCAAGGATCTGTACGACAACAGGCTCGTTCGGACGATCGACAGGCTCTATCTCGTGTGGGTCGTGCTCACCCTCGGGCTGCCGTTCCTCGTCGGATACGCGGTCGGCGGCACCCTGGCCGCCGGGTTCGAAGGGCTCGTCTGGGGCGGCCTGATCCGGATCTTCCTCTACCAGCACGCGACCTTCAGCGTGAACTCGATCTGCCACATGTTCGGGCGCAAGGACTTCCACTCGCGCGACGAGGCACGCAACAACTGGCTCGTCGCGCTGCTGGTCTTCGGCGAGGGCTGGCACAACAACCACCACGCCTTCCCGAGCTCGGCACGCCATGGGCTGCTCCGCCGCCAGTACGACGTCTCCTGGTGGGTGATTCGCGGCCTCGCGCGGCTCGGCCTCGTCTGGGACGTGAAGGTGCCCAACGACCGGCAGCTGCGCCGCCGCGCTCAGGCCGCGGAAGCCTGACTCCGCCCTACGCCGGGCCGTCGAGCTTCTGCTTCAGGCCGGCCAGAGCGTCCTCGCCGGTCTTCGCGAGCATCGGCTTGAGCAGTGGCTCGGCGAGCCGGCGGAACCCCTTGAGCTTGATGTCGGCCGTGTAGGAGATTCGCGATCCGCTGCCGCTCGGCTCGACGGTGATCGCGTCGACGGATGTCGCCTTGTCGCCGACGCCCTCGAGCACGATTCGCCGCCCGTCGTCCAGTTCGGTGACCGTGTAGCGAAACCGCTGTCGCTTCCCCCGGAAGAGCGCGACCACGTCGAACTCGCTGCCCACGCGCACCGGTCCGTCGGTCAGCTTCCGGGATTCGGCGATGCCGGGATCCCACTCGGCGGTGTTCTCGAACTCGGCGATGTATCGGAAGGCGTCGGCGGCCGGACGGGAAACCTCGATCTGCTCGCTGAAGCGCACCTCTAGGAGCTCCGCGCCGCGACTGTTGCGGCTGCTTCGATCGGATCCTCGTCGAGGTGGATCGCGCCGATCTCGGCCACGAGCGTCTCGCTCGCGCCCGCGCCCGCGAGGGCGAGCTGGAATCGCGTGGCCAGGCTGTGCAGCGCGTCCGCCTGCCCGCTAAGGCGCGGCAGAGTCGACGGCCGCGACGACGACGAGGTCGGGCCGGAGCGTGGTCGCGGTTTCGTCGATCGTGGCAAGCGGCGTGTCTGCACCGAGATAGGTGATCCGCCAGCCGTGCTCGCGCAGGGCGAGCCCGAACACGATCAGGGAGAGGTCGTGCTGTTCTCCGGCGGGGCAGGCGAGGAGCGCGCGCGGGCCGGAGCCTCGATCCCAGCCGCGCGCGAGGCCGAGCATCCGCCCCCGCAGCAGGTTGCTGGCGAAGTGCTCCTGCCCGATCGTGATCTCGCTCGCGCTGCCAGCGCTCGCCCAGATCGCGGAGCGCCGGGAGGATCGAGTCGCGCAGGACGCTCTCGAGCGTGAGCGACGACAGAAGGCGGTCGAGTGCCGCGTGCGCACCGACGTCGTCGAAGGCGACGAGCGCCTCGACGAGCGTCCCGGCAGAGGGTAGGTCCACGGCGTCGCCGAGCGCGAGCTTCGCCGCCTCCGCGGCTGAGATGCCCCGCCCCAGCGCGCCGGTCATCGTGCCGACGCGTCGTTCGTCCTCGGCCGAGTAGAGCCGGTAGCCACCCGACGACCGTTCGGGCTGGAGCAGGCCGTAGCGGCGCTCCCAGGCGCGCAGGAGCTCAGGGCTGACGCCGGTGCGCCGCGCGAGCTCGCCGATGCGGAGATCTGCAGACACGTCATTCAGTGTACATACCATCTCACAAAGATTTGACAAGGAGCGGTGCGTATTTGTACGATCCCTCGACAAACTTTATACAACCATCGTCAGAGGGGATATCCATGAAGCACTTCGCAATGACGGAACAGCCTTCGCGGAGCCTGGGCGTCAACGACGCAAGATCACGGGAGGTGACGGCTCGGCTGTTGCTCTTCCTCGCCGCCGCCGCCTCGTTTGTGCTGTCGGTGTCGCTGTGGTTCGCGGGAAACGAGCTTCAGGGAATCTTCGTCGGTCTCTGGGTGCCCTCGATCCTGGCACTTGGAGCCATCGTGCTCCCGCGGAGCGTGCGGTCATGAGCAACGTCGGCCTCTTTGTTGTGGGAGCAGGTGTCACGCTGATCGTCTTCGCGGCGCTGGCGCTCCTCGTCTGGGGGGCGATTATGGACGGACGCTACGAGAACGAGCAGCGGGCAGCGGCAGACGCATCGACGCAAACGAGGCAGGATCAGGCGCTCGCTCGTGATCGACGCAGCGTGAGCGTGTAATGGCTGTCAGCGTCGACAGGCGTCTGGAACATCCCTGGCCGGCCGAGAGGGCCGAGGCCTGCAACGGCGACCGAGCCACGCGCCGACGGTTTACGCCGGCTGGCGGACTCCGATCTGCTCGTCCTGATCTCGCGGGGTGATCTCCGCGCCCTGGTCGTGATCTACGACCGTCACATCGAAGCCGCCTGGAGGGTCGCTCTCGTGTACTCGGATGACGCGCCGGCCGCCGAGCGGGCGGTTGAAGCTGCGTTTCTCCGCTTGTGGCGGCAACCCGAGCCCGGGGCTCGCGCAAGTGTCGCCGTGCGGCTCCTGTCCAGTGTGTCGCGTGAAGCTCGCGGCCTTCCGCACGAGCGCCGCTGACGGATGGTGCGCGGTGTCCTCGGAGGGCTCTCTGTCGTGCCGTGGGCGTGGAGCGTCGTCGTGGCGGGTCTCGACCGGCGACAACGGTTGTCGTTGGATGACGTGGAGCCCGCGCACGGCGGCCCGCTCGTGTCCGTGGTCGTGCCCGCTCGCGACGAGGGGCGGGGCGTGCGGGCCGCGGTCGCCTCGCTCGCGGCGCAGGACTACGGGCCGCTCGAGGTGATCGTCGTCGACGACGAGTCGTCGGACGCGACCGCCGCCGAGGCTCGAGCAGCTGCCACACATCGCGTACGGGTGCTCGAGGGCAAGCCGGTGCCCCCAGGCTGGGTCGGGAAGTCGTGGGCATGCCACCAGGGGTACGAGCTCGCACAGGGAGCAGTGGCTTCTGTTCGCAGACGCCGACGTGCGCCACGCCCCGGATACCGTCGGGCGTGCGCTCGCCCTGGCCCAGCGGGGCGCGGCGGGGGTGTGTCGGTGCTTCCCCTGATCGAGACCGGCGGGGTCGTGGAGCAGGCGATCCAGCCGGCTGCCGCTGTGCTGATCCGCTCCTTCGTGGCGCCAGGCCCGCTCGTGCGCTCGCCGCGCAGCCCGGTCGCGATCGCCGCCGGCGGGTTCATCCTCGTCTCGCGTGCCGCCTACGAGCGGGTCGGCGGGCACGAGGCGATGCGCCACCAGCTCGTGGACGACCAGATGCTCGCGGTCCGGCTCAAGGCGGCGGGGACGCCGCTGGCGCTCGCGGGCTCGGCGGGCCGGGTTCGCGTCCGGATGTACGTCGGCGCACGGGAGACGCTCCGCGGGTGGCGCAAGAACACCTCCGCGGGACTGGGCGGCTCCGTCGTCGTCGCGGCGGTCCTCGCGTTCGCCGGCGTCGCCTCCTCCCTCGCGCCCGCGGTCGCGATCGTGCGAGGCCCGCGTCGGGCAGGCGCTCTAGGTCTTGTCCTCCAGCTCACCGCGCGGGCTGCCTCGAACGAGCTGTGCCCGACGCCCCGGCGGGCCTGGGCGCTCTTCCCTGCGGGCGCGCTTGGGCTTTCGATCCTCTCGCTGCTCAGCTCGCTCGACCGGCTTCGGGGCGGGATCGTCTGGCGCGGCCGGCGCTACGCGCCCGCCCCGCCGTTTCGCCCCGCGCTCCGCTCTCGGCCGGGGTCCGGCCCGGTCCTGAACGGTCGATTGGATGTCCACGTCTCGGGCCACCCATCTGCACGCCGCGCACGACGCCCTCGCCCACGGCAGTCCGCTGGCCGCGCTCCGCGCGCACTCCGAGTTCCTCCGCGTGCCTCCGAGGAGCCGCGATCTCGGCTCTTTGCGGTCACTCGTGGGTTCGGGCGACCGGCTTGCGTGTGCGCTCGCGATCCGGCCTCTAGCCCGGTTCGCGCGGGCCGAGTTCGACACGGCCTTGCTCGCCTTCGCCCGGGGCGCCGACCCCCTGCTCGGGGAGCAGGCAGTGTGGGCGCTCGCTGACCGCCCCGCCACGCCGGCTGGCATCGAGGTGGTTCTTGGTGCGGTCGCGGAGGGTGGCCATCGGGCGACGATCGCGCAGCTCACGATCGAGCGCTGGGCCGCCTCCGAGCGAGCCGTCATGGCGGCGATTCCAACCGCACTCGAGCGCCATTCCGAGGACGGTGCTCGCGTTCGTCTCGTCGAGACGGCGGCCGTCGCCGACCACCCCGACATTCCGCAGTTCCTCGCGCTCCTCCTCCGCTCCACCGACGAGCACGAGATCGTGCGGGCTGCCGCGGCGCGGGCGTTGGCGGTGCGACCCGCGCCGATGCTGCTCGAACATCTGTGGCGTGCGGGCATCGACGGCGGACCGGAGCTCCGGTTTGCCTGTGCCCGCGCTCTGCTGGCCATTCGCACTCCGAGAGCCCGCGAGGCGGCTGCTTCGCTCGCCCGGGCGGCGACAGGCTCGAGCGAGCCCTTCGATCGCCTGCTGCTGGCGCTCGTTCGAGGTCGCGCGCCTAGACCGTTCACCGAGCGCCGCGGGATCCGGATCGCGCAGATCTTCATGCAGGGGCGACTCGACGGAGCGCTCTCGAGCGCGGGCGCCGGAGATGGCGGTGGGATCTCGACGCTGCTCGTGCAGCTCGGGCGCGCGCTCGGCTCGGAGCCGGAGATCGCCGGTGTGGCGACGATTGCGCGGGCTCTCGCAGAGCCCGCGACGGGCTGGGCTCACACCGGGTTGAGCGAAGCCTTGAGCCCCGGAGTCTCGATCGAGCGCGTGCCGTTCGGGCCCGCCGGCTACCTCCCGGCAGCGGCGATGTGGGAGCACCTCCTCGAGCTGGAGCAAGCGCTGGAGACGGCGATCTCAGAGCTGGGGGGTGTCGATATCGCCCACTTGCGTTTCGCGGATGCCGGCGCCTTCGCCGCAGCCCGCGTCTGCAGACGACTCGGCATCCCGTTGGCGTTCACGGCCGCACCGGATCCACACGCTGTGATCCAGGCCGCAGAGCGGCGAGGCGACCTGACGCGTGAGACCTTTCCCGAGGCGGAGCTGAGCGAGCACTACCTCTTTCGTGCGCAACTCGTTGCAGATCTGCTCGGCCAAGCGGAGACGGTGGTCGTCCTGCCTCGCCCGCGCGCCCGGGCGGCGCTACGCGAGCTGATCGGAGCTCCGTTCACGCAACTCGAGCAGCGTCGCGTCCACACGATCCCCGAGGGGATCTCGCTGCTCGAGATCGACCGTGCCACTTCCGAGCTGGAGAGAGCCGGGCGAGACCGCGCCCTGCCTTCGGTCGCCAATGTCCTGCTCGACCGTGTCGCCGCTCTACCGCAGCAACGTCACGGTCTCCCGCTGCTCGTCAGCGTCGGCCGCTTGCATCGTGTGAAGGGCTTCTCGCTCCTGCTCGAAGCGTGGGCCGGCGACGACGACCTCCACCGGTCGCTCAACCTCGTGATCGTCGGCGGCGGCCTCGAAAAGCCCACGACGGAAGAGCAGGCGGTTCTGCAGCAGCTCGAAGCTGTCAACACGCGCGTCCCACGAGCACGTGAGGGCCTCGTCCTGCTTGGCCATCGAGCGAATCACGAGGTAGCGACGATTCTGCGAATCGCGCGGGTGGGGCTCGGCAGCCTCGTCTCCCCTCACGGCGTCTACGCCTGCACCAGCCAGAAGGAGGAGTTCGGCGTGGCGCTCCTCGAGGCCATGGCGACAGGGCTCTCCGTGGTCGCACCGAATGCCGGCGGGCCTGCGACCTACGTGGAGGAAGGGCTCACGGGATCGCTGGCAGACACCTCGTCCGTCGCCGACGTGAGAGAAGCACTGCGCCGGGCCGCGGCCGCGCGCGCCGACGAGTCGCGCGCCCAACGCGCCTCGGACGTGGTTCGCTCTCACCACACGATCGAGGCCATGGCCGCAACGCTCGCGGGGGTCTACGCGAACGTCGTGCGCGAGCCCGTCCAGGTGGCGGCGTGATCGTCCTCGTCGTCGTCCCCGATTACGCGTCCCACTGGTATCCGCTGTCGGCCACCGCCGGTGCTCTCCGTGCCCGGGGCCACAGAGTCGTAGTGGCGACGGGGCGGACGCTGGCTCCTGTCGTCGCCGCCGGCGGGTTCGAGCATGTCGAGATCATCCTCGGATCAGGCAGCAACGGCGGCGTCCGGCCCGCCGACACCGATCCGGAGCTGAACGGGTTCATCGCCGCCACCCACGAGGGAATGGTCGCGACGCTGCGATATCAGGCCGAGCGCCGTGCGCACGACCTCCTCTGGGAGCCGCGGTTCGTCGCTGCGCAGCTCCGCAACGTGGTTGCGTCGGTCGTGCCAGACATGGTCCTCGTCGACCAGCTCGCGTTCGGCGCCACCGCTGCCCTGCGCGGACTGCGTGTGCCGTTCCTCTCGTTCCTCCCAGGGCACCCGTGCCAGTTGCCCGGTCGAGGAGAGACCTTCGGCTATCCCGAGCTCCGACCGCCGGAATTCGGTGCGCCCGCTGCAGACCTGCGTTCGCTGAGAGAGCTTTGCACCGGCGTCGCCAAGGCGTTCACCGGGGCCTACAACGCAGTGACGACGAGCCTCGACCCAGGGGCGTCACCACTCGACGATGCGTTCGCGGCAGGTGGGACCCTCGGGACGTTGATCAACTATCCAGGGCAGATCGGCGCCCATCCCCGCCGACTACCGCACGCCCGGTTTCTTGGCTCCGGCATCCGGACGGGCGCTCCCGAGACCTCCCTCGAGCAACTCGCCCGCACGGAACGAACGCGACCTCGAGCGTACGTCTCCCTCGGCAGCTTTCTCTCCGGGCGGACGGACGTCCTCCGGCGGATCGCCGACGCGATTCGGCTCCTCGGCTGGGACGCCGTGATCGCCGCGGGTGCGACCGACCCGCAAAGACTTGGCCGCTTGCCGTCCAGCTGGATCGTGGAAGAGCACCTTCCCCAGGTGACCGCACTCGAGGTGTGCGACATCGTCGTCTGCCATGGCGGCAACAACACCGTCACAGAGGCTCTCACGGCCGGCCTGCCCGTGCTCGCCGCCCCCTTCTCGACCGATCAGTTCGCGGGAGCAGAGGATCTCCGCCGCGCCGGTCTCGGCGACGCATTCGATCCGAACGCCGCGACGGTGGAAGAGGTTGCGGCCGGGCTTCTCTCACTGCTCGACGGCGACGCCGTGGACCGAGCTGCCGCGCTCGGCGCCGAGCTCCGGCGCAATCCCGGAGCGGAACTCGCAGCAGACATCCTGGAAGGCGCTGCGGCAGTATCCAGGTGGCCGGCCTATGCGTAGATTCGAGCGGTTCCCGTCCTTCCGGCTCGTCGACGCCGACGGCGAGATCGTCACCGACCGTGCCCTGCTGGGTCACCCGGCTGTCGTGTACCTCGCACGGCACCCCGGCTGAAGCGTCTGCCGCTCCCACCTTCGCCGTGTCGCGGAGGCCGTTCCCGAGCTGGAGGCTGCAGGCGCCAGGCTGTTCGTCGTCACCCCGCAGTCCGCTGCTCGGGCTGCCGGCTGGCGAGACGAGCTTTCCCTTGGGAGTGCTGTCGTGATCGCCGACCCGGAACGCACGCTCTACAGGGCGGTCGGTGCACGCCGCCCTGTGCCGCTCTGGCTCCTCCGCCCGCGCGTCCTGGTCGCCGGCCTGCGGGCACTCGTCGCCCGCGAACGAATCGGACGGGCTCGCGGTGACGACACGCTGCAACTCGGCGCCGACGTCGTCGTCGACCGGGATGGCCGGATCGCGCTTCTACACCTCGCCACGGACGCAGCCGACCGTACCCCGCCGCCGGATCTCGTCGCCGTCGTGCGTCATCCATGCCTCCGGGCATCTTTTCGTCATGCTCCTTGCATGTGAAAGCTGCGCATCGTGACGCCGTGTGTGGCGATCACAGAAACGGAGGAACCACCATGGCAGCAACAGAAGAGAGCTGTCCGATGTCGCGGAGCTCGGGCCGTTGCAAGCGGTCGAGGCGCAGCTGGCGGAGCTCCTGGCCGCGGAGGAGACCGCCGACATCGGACAAGACACCCGCATCCCCCGTCAGCGACGACTACGACGGGGAGAGCAGCGTCTTCACCGGCACGGTCAACTGGGTGCAGATCGATCTCGGCGAGGACGCAGAGGACGCCGACCACCTCATCGCACCCGAGGAGCGTCTCCGGGTCGCAATGGCCCGCCAGTAGTGGAGGCATGAGCCGGCGCACGACGTTCCTCGGGTTGGACGAAAGGAAGGTGAAGCGTTGGGCGATTGGGAACTAGCGACGGTTGCGCTGGTGCTGCTCGCCTTCTCGGCCTTCTCCGGCCGGCTCGAGCGGTCGATCGTCACGCCTGCGATCTTCTTCACCGGCGCGGGCCTGCTCGCGGGGCCGGTACTGGGCCTGATCGACCTCGATATCGGCAGCCATCCCGTCAAGCTGCTCGCGGAGGCGACCCTGACGCTCGTCCTCTTCGCCGACGCCTCCCGGATCTCGTTGCCTGCCCTCCGCAAGGAGTTCGCGGTACCGGCCCGGCTGCTCGGGATCGGGTTGCCGCTCACGATCGTCTTCGGGACGCTCGTCGGGGTCGGCGTGCTGCCCGGCGTCAGCCTGGTCGAGGCACTCGTGCTCTCGATCATGCTCGCCTGCACCGACGCGGCGCTCGGCCAGGCGGTCGTTACCGACGAGCGGGTCCCGTCGCGGATCCGGCAAGGTCTCAACGTCGAGAGCGGCCTCAACGACGGAATTTGCGTCCCGCTCTTCTTCATCGCCCTCGCCCTGGCCGAATGGGACGAGGGAACGGTGACGGCGCATGCAGCCGTGCACCTGGTGCTCGAGGAGATCGGCTACGGCCTGGTCGCAGGCGTGGCAACCGGCGTCCTGGGCGCGCTTGCGCTACGGGCTGCGCGTCGTTTGCCCCTGGAGGCGCACTGGCTGCAGATCCTGACCGTGGCCACGGCAGCACTGGCGGCCGGGATCGCGACCGGCCTCGGAGGAAGCATCTTCATCGCCGCCTTCACCGCTGGATTCGTCTTCGGAGTGATCGGCCGCGACAGTGGCGGGGAGGTGTCGTACTTCGTCGACGAGGGTGGCGAGCTGCTCAACGCCGTCACGTTCATCGTCTTCGGCGCCGCGATCCTCGGCCCCGTGCTCGGAGACCTGGGCTGGGAGGTGATCGCCTACGCCGTGCTCAGCCTGACCGTCGTGCGGATGCTGCCGGTCGCGCTCTCACTGCTCGGAACCGGCGCACGTCGTCCGACGCTCGGGTTCGTCGGTTGGTTCGGACCGCGTGGCCTCGCGACGATCGTCTTCGCCGTCATCCTGATCGACGAGTCATCGCTCCCACACGAGCGCACCTTGCTGCTCGCCGTCGTCGCCACGATCGGCATCTCCGTGCTCGCGCACGGTCTCAGCTCACGGCCCCTCACCAACCGTTACGTCGGCTGGTACGCATCGCACCCGCGCGAGCAGCCGCCACCGATGGAGAGCGTGCACGCAGCCACCCACCGTTGGCGCAAGTCGCGTGCACGGGCCGCGGAACCCGCCCCACCGAACGCGCCGTGATCACATCGGGCCCCGAGCTTGCTGGCATTCTCCTGATCGAGGCAGTGGCAGCGATAGCGTCCACCCGCATACGAGCGGCCTAGCGAGGCGGCACCAAAAGTGACGACGCGGGCCGAGGCTAGAGCACGATACGGGAGCGACGGGACTCGAACCCGCGACCTCCGGCGTGAGAGTTGGGCGTCGCGCGTTGCCGTTGATCGCCGTTAGTCGCCTCTGACGCCCTGATGGGCATTTCTGCCTCTTCCGGCCGCCACCAGTAGTCGTTGCTCGCCACCGCTGCGTTCCAGAACCGTTCCATGAGTGGCGCGGTCACAAATCGCGCGGAACTGTCATACAGGAGGCATGAACGACGCGGAGCAACGCTCGGACGCCGAGCTTTTGCTTGGAGCGCGCACATCCTCGGAGCCGTTCGGCGTCTTCTACGAGCGGCATTTCCCTTCGGTCCTTGCGTTCTTTCGCCGCCGGGTTGCCGGGCCTGAGGAAGCGTTTGATCTAACGGCAGAGACGTTCGCCGCCGCACTCGCCTCGGTGCCTCGCTTCGAGCCGGGGCCCGAGCCGCCGCGGGCGTGGTTGTTCGCAATCGCGCGCCACAAGTTCAGCGAGGCCCTGCGCAGCAGCCGTATTCAGGACGACGCGCGGCGTGCGCTCGCGATGCAGCCGATCCGGCTCGATGACGAGGCAATCGACATTCTCGAGACGACGGCACGCGCCGCAGCGGTCGAGCTCCTCCAGACCCTGGCTCCCGAGCAGCGCGATGCGATCAACGCCCACCACCTCGACGACCGCGGCTATGCCGAGATCGCATCCGAGCTCCGCTGCTCGGAGAGCGTCATCCGCAAGCGCGTGAGCCGCGGCCTGGCTGCGTTGCAAAGCCAACTTCGAAACGGAGAGGCCTGATGAGTGATCCGGTACGCCATTTGAAACGAGAGCTCCTGGCCGCGGCTGAGCGCCAGCAGGGGCACACGGTTCTCGCTCCGAAGAGCCGCGGTCGGTGGCTCGAGCGTTTCCGTGCCGTCCCGGGCCGGCGACGCCGGCTTGTCTTCGTACTGGCCGCGCTCGCGCTCGCCACGGCCGCAACGACCGCTGGATGGGCGATCGTGCGCGAGGTCGTCCTTGACAAGGGCTTCATCGGGCTGCCTCCAGTGGGAGCGACGCCGAGCGCCCCTGAGAGCGGAGAGCTCGTCATTCAGTACCGGGTCGACACCGAGGGCCTCGAGCACCCTGACGGAGCCCGGGGATGGGTATACGCCGACGGTCGGCTGATCACGCTGCGGCACAAATCCGGTCTACCCCAGGCTGCAAACCGCTGGTCGAGCGGATTCCTCGAGCAGCGCCTCACGCCCGAGGGCGTCGAGCTCCTGCGGTCCGAGATCGCCTCGACAGGACTGTTCGAGCACCACGAGCCCGCTAGTCGCGAGTCCACCCCCCACAACGTGATCCAGGTGCGAATCGGTGACCGGTTGGTTCGCGTCCACGCGGACTTTCCTGAGCGGCTGCGCCAGCAGCTCTCGGATCCTGAGTCGTGGCTGCCGGCAAGCGCGTGGGCGAACCGTCACATCCGTGCGTACGTGGCCTCCAGGTACGCGATCTGGTACGGGGCGCAGTTCCAAACGATCGAACGGCCCCGCATCTTGGCCCTGCTACCGGCCCCGGCCGAGGACTTGCTCCGCGACCAGGACGCCGTGCCCTCGCACGGCTTCATAACCGGCAAGGGCTTCCGGATTTCGCTCACCCGCTACGTCTCCGACCTGACGACGGAGGAGGCTCGCGCGCTGGCCCAAACTCTCGACGATGCAGGGATCAAACAGGCCACGCCGTCGGACCAGCTGGCGTATCGCTTCGAGATACCGAGAACGAGCGTCGATCTACCCCCTCCCGCGAAGGGGCGAGTCCGAAACGCGATCTTCATCACCTTCGAGCCCTATCTCCCGCACGGCGAGTGGGAGTGCTCGCCGTGCGGGTGAGGCGTGCTGCAAGCGCGCTGGCAGGGTGCCTCGCCTTGGTTCTCGCGGGGCGCCTGCGCGATGTGAAATGGCAGCGCGACGGCTTCCCCAGTCCGAAATAACCGGGCCGCGTGAGCTCGGTGGTGAGGAGCGACCCTGGTCGCTCGTCACCACTCCCGGCCCAGGCGCACGCCTCCCGCCAGAGACTTCGGGTGACGGCGTCGAGCTCGGGCTCACGAAACGGGAGCAAGAAGTCCTGTCCTGGGTCGCCCAGGGTAAGACGAATGCCGAAGTCGCACAGATCCTCTGGCTCGCACCGAGTACGGTGCGCAAGCATCTGGAAAACGTCTACGCGAAGCTCGGCGTCGGTACGCGTACCGCAGCCGTCGCCCGGGCCCTCGGGTTAGTTGAGCCCCCTCTTGCCGGGCGTTGAGAGACGGGAGCGACGGGACTCGAACCCGCGACCTCCGGCGTGACAGGCCGGCGTTCTAACCAACTGAACTACGCCCCCTTGCGCAGAACGAGCAGTCTAGCGACCCCTAGATCGCGGTCAGGCCGAGCTGGCGGAGAAGCGTGACGCCGTCGGAGTAGACGTCTTTGCGGGCGACGAGGCCGCCTTCGATCGGGATCACGTCCATGCCGCGGTACTCGACGGTCTTGCCGGTGGGCTCGACCTCCATCCCCGCGCGGTTCATCTTCCCGAGATGGGTGCCGCGCGCTGTCCACTCCTGAACCACGAGGTCTTCGCGGATGTAGGTTCGCCGGCCCTCGAACTCCAGATCCGGGAAGACGGTGAAGATTCCGCGGATCGCCGTGCCGATCGCCTCCGGCCCGACGTTGACATCGCCCGTCGTGTGGTTCTCGAAGACCGAGTCGTGGGTGTGCATCTCGAGAATCGCATCCACGTCGTGCGCGTTCCACGCCTGGTTGTAGCGGTCGATGAAGGTCTGGAGCTCTGGCCCGTCCATGAGGCGCCAACATAATGACGCTTCGTTGCCAGGGTGCGATGGGTGGTGCGAGCCAAGGACGCAGGGAGCGTTCATATGCTTTGCATATGGGCGCGACTGAGGACGCCGGATCGCGCCGTCCAGCGCGGCCTGGCGGCACAAGGCTCATTGTGTTGGCGCCTCTTAAGGCTGGCTAGCCTAGCCCAGCCGTGACTCGACTCGACTGGATCATCCTCGGAGTCGTCGCGGGCACTGCGCTCCTGGGCCTCGCGCAGGGGTTGACGCTCAGCGTCCTCTCGGCGGCCGGCGTAGTCGTGGGTGCACTCGTCGGCGCCAGGGTGGCTCCGCATCTGCTGCCGGGCGGATCCGAGTCGCCCTATACGCCGCTCGTCGCTCTGCTCGGCGCAGCCGCCGCGGCGATCCTCCTCGAAATCGTCGCCTCATCAGCCGGACTTGCGATCAAGCGTCGGCTCCGCGCCGGGCCGCTGCGGCTCGTCGACTCGCTGGGTGGGCTTGCGTTCGGCGGCCTCGTCGGTCTGGTCGTGATCTGGATCCTCGCGGCCGTCGCGCTCCAGCTTCCCGACCGGCTCGAGCTCCGGCGGGACGTCCAGCGCTCAGCAGTGATCCGAGAGCTGAACGACGTCGTCCCTCCCCGGCAGGTCCTGCGCGCGCTCGCCCGCGTCGATCCCTTTCCGTCGATCGCGGGGCCCGCGCCGGCCGTCGACCCGCCCGATCCGCGGGTGATCGGCGACCCGGCGATCCGTGAGGCGCTCCGCGGCGCCGTCCGGATCCTGGGGACTGCCTGCGGCCTCGGCATCTCGGGCTCCGGCTGGGTGGCCGCGCCGGATCTCGTCGTCACGAATGCCCATGTCGTGGCGGGCCAGCGGGACACGACCGCGGGAGGCACGGCGGCCCGGGCGGTGGTTTTCGACTCGCGAAACGACATCGCAATCCTGCGCGTGCCCGGCCTGCGAGTCTCGCCTCTGCAACACGCGGATGCGGAGCCGGACGCCGAGGTCGCGATCGTCGGCTATCCCGAGAGCGGCTCGCTGCGCGTGGAGCCGGGCCGCGTCGGCCGGACGGCGACGGTGCTGAGCGAGGACGCGTACGGAAACGGCCCGGTGACACGCCGCATCACGAGCTTCCGCGGCGTCGTTCGCCGTGGAAACTCGGGCGGGCCTCTGATCGACCGCGCCGGACGCGTCGTCGGCACCGTCTTCGCGGCCCGAACCGGCAGCTCCGCCGGCTACGCGGTGCCGACGTGCGTCGTTCGCGACGCGCTCGGCCGCGCGCGCGGCCCGGTCTCGACCGGCGACTGCGCCGCTAGGCCGCGTCGGCCAGCAGCTCGAGGATCCCGAGCGGTCGCCTGAACGGGGCGACGAGGTAGACGCCCTCGGCCCTGCTTCGCGAGGCCTCGACGAGCTCGCGCGCGAGCTCCATTCCCACTTTCGGGCCCTCCGCGCCGGCGACGCGCAGCGCCTCCTGGATCCGGTCGGGCACGATGATTCCCGGCACCTCGTTGTGGAGTCGCAGCGCCAGTGGATGGCTCCACACGGGGAAGATCCCGACGAGGATCGGAATCGGCGACGGGCCGCCGAACCGCTCGAGGAACTGGTCGAGGAGCTCGAGGTCGAAGATGATCTGCGTCATCGCGAAGTCGGCGCCGGCTTCGATCTTCTGCCTGTAGCGCTCGACCTCGAGGTCGAGGTCGTCGGCCGACGGGTTCACCGCGACGCCCGTGAAGAACGAGGTCGCCGAGTCGATCGCCTTCCCGTTGAAGTCCTCGCCGCGGTTCAGGTGGGAGAGGAGCTGCACGAGCCCGATCGCGTCCACCTCGTAGACGCCGCTCGAGCCGGGGTAGTCGCCGACCTCGGGCGGGTCGCCGGTCACGGCCAGGATGTTGCGGATTCCCTCCGCGTGGGCGCCGAGGAGCTGAGACTCGAGGCCGAGCACCGTCGCGTCGCGGGTCGTCAGGTGCGGGATCGTCTCGAGGCTGCTCGAGCGCTCGATCGCCGTGGAGAGCATGAGCGCGCTCATTCCCGCCCGCGCAGTCGCGTTGTCGTTGATGTCCACGAACGAGGCGCCGCCTGCCTCGAGCGCCGCCGCGATCTCGAGCATTCCGCGGTGGTTGCCGCCGAGCGGCGGGTCGAGCTGCACCGACGTGACCCACTGGCGCTCGCGGAACATTCGCGCGAGCCGGGTGTCCTCCACCTGCTCGACCACGGAGAGGGTCACTTCACGCTCCTGGATCACGAGCGGGGAAGAGGCCGTGCGCTGCTCCTTGACGGCCGCTGCGATCGCTCCGATCTCCCTCGGCGTCGTCCCGCAGCAGCCTCCGATGATCTTCGCGCCGAGATCGCGGGCGTGCGCCGCGAAGTCGGCGAAATAGTCGGGCGTCGCATGCGGAAAGACCACCCGGCTGCCGGCGAGGCTCGCCAGGCCCATGTTCGGCATCGCCGCAAGAGCAAGGTCGCCGTCCGCTGCGTGCATCTCGTTGAGGGCGGTCAGCGCGGCGTGGACGCCGGCGCCGTGGTTCGCGCCGACCGCCGCGAGGCCGGTACCTGCCAGAGCTTCGACGGCGCGCCGCGCCGTGACTCCGCCGAGTGTCTCGCCCTGCTCGTCGAAGGTCAGCATCGCCACGATCGCGTGCGACGAGACGCTTCGCACCGCATCGATCGCGGTCAGGAGCTCCTCGAGCTCGAAGAACGTCTCGACCAGGAAGAGATCGACGCCGCGCGCCTGGAGGGCAGAGGCCTGCTCCACGAAGTGGTCGTGACGCTTTTCCTGCGGGAGATCGCCGTGGTCTCCCAGCGGCCCGATCGAGCCGGCGATGTAGATGTCTCGCCCGGCGATCTCGCGGGCCTCGCGCGCCAGTTTCGCCCCGGTGCTGTTGATCCGCTCCACCTCGTCGTCGAGCCCGTGCGCCTCGAGCTTCCGGCGATTGGCCCCGAACGTGTTCGTCTCGATCAGGTCGGCGCCGGCGTTGATGAAGCTCACGTGCAGCGAAACCACTGTTTCGGGTGACCTCAGGTTCGCCTCTTCGGGGAAGCGGAGCCGCGGGACCGCGCCGCCGATCAGTGTTCCCATGCCGCCGTCCGCTACGACGATAGGCCCGTTTTGCAGGCGTTTTTCGAATGGTGTCGCCACCCTGGCCACTCTATGCCTCCCCGGGGCAGCGCGTCATTCAGGGGAAGTTAGTGAAGCGGGGCAGTCAACCCCCAACGGGTGATGGATCAACCGACCCCCTCGGCCCCAAAGTGCGCCTGTAACCGATTGAGGGCCCGATGCGGCGGGGCCCAGTCGGAGACACACCGAAGGGGCCCGATGCGGCGGGGCCCATCGGAACCGAGGGGGCCCGTTGCGGCGGGGCCTATCGGACGAGAGGGGCCCGTTGCGGCGGGGCCCACTCGAGACTCACGGCTCTCTACTCGAGAGATTCAGGCGGAACCGGGCGGCGGTTCCGCCTGAATATTGTCGGAGCCCCTAACGGGGCTCCTCCTTTGTCCGGAAGTCTGCGACTTCCGGCCACGGCCCGTGCGGGCCCGCCTTCGGCGGGCGCGCAGTGGGCAAGAGAAGAGCCAGGGAAGGTTGAGAGGTTTAGTCGGCGGCTATTTCTGCCGAGAAGGGATCTACGACTCCTCCGCGGGGAACTAACGGCAATTAGCACTCTGCGGTGAGTCCATGCGGCGCGCTTCGGCGCGCCGTTTCTATTTGCGCTTCGGCCGTGGCACCTCGCGGCCGGGCGGCAACCCTGGCGGCGCCGGACGGCCGGGAAAGTAGTCCACGGCCGAGTGGCGGCCCCGCGGCTGCGGATAGAGGGCGAGCAGCTCGCGCTCCTCCGCCGGCACGCCGATCGTCACCGGGAGGCCGAGCGGCTCGAGCTCGTTCGGCAGAAGCGGGTGGTCGTGGGTCCAGAGGCCGCCGGAGAGGATCCGCGCGGCGTCGCGGGCCTTCGCCGGCTCCATGTGCTGCTCCAGCAGCTTCGCGGCGAACGTCTCCACCTGGTACATCGCCTTCCGGCCGATGTCGGCGAGCAGCAGGGTCTCGTCGGAGTGCGGACCCGGCCGCTCGGCGACCGAGACGAGCGAAGCGGCGGGATACTGGGCGATCTGCGGGTCGATCGGGCCGAGCGCCGCGTGGCTGTCGACGATGATCTCGTCGGCGGCGAGCGCGATCAGCGTCCCGCCGCTCATCGCGTAGTGCGGGACGACTGCGGTCACCTTTCCGTCGTGGTCGAGCAGGGCTGCGGCGATCTGCCTGGCCGCGAGCACGAGGCCCCCGGGTGTATGGAGCACGATCTCGATCGGGCGGCCGGACGGCGTCTCCCGGATCGCGCGCAGCACGCTCTCCGAGTCGTCGATGTCGATGTGCCGCATCAGCGGGACGCCGAGTAGCGAGATCGTCTCCTGCCGGTGGATCAGGGTGATGACGGTCGCGTCGCGCTGCCGCGAGAGGCGCTCGAGCGCGCGGCGCCGGCGGCCGGCGACCATCCGCCGCTGGAGGAGTGGTTGCAGCGCGATGAGGATCAGCGCGGCGACGAGGAGGATCGTCCAGTCCATCAGTGGATCGTTCTCCCCTCCATGCCGCCCGCAACCACGACGACCTGACCCGTGACGTGCCCCGAGAGCTCGTCGGAGGTGAGGACGACGATCTGACGTGCGACATCCTCCGGCGTCGCGACCTTGCGGAGGGCCATCGTTCGGGTGACGCCGTCGACGGTCGCCGGGTCGTCGATCTCCTCCCGGGCCATCGGCGTCTTCGTCCAGCCGGGGCACACGCAGTTGACGCGCGCGAGCGGCGCGATCCGGACGATCTCGTTCTTCAGGCTGAGCGTGAGCCCGTACGCGATGGCGGCCTTCGCCGCTGCGTAGTCGGCGTGCCCTGCCTCCCCGAAGACGCCGGCCGTCGAGGCGACGAGCACCAGGCTTCCATGCCCGGTGCGCTCGACCGACCGCAGAAAGCCACGCGCCGTCAGGAAGGTCGCGGTCAGGTTGAGCCGGAGTGTCTCCTCCCAGCGCTCGAGCGAGAGCTTCCAAACGGGCTCGTCCGGTCTCGGCCACACGCCGGCGACTGCCGCGCAAGCGTGGAGTACTCCTGCCTCCTCGAAGAGCCGGTCGACCTCGCTCTCGACCGTCAGGTCAGCCTGGACGACCTGTGCGGCGCCGAGAGCCTCGGCGCCTTCGCGATTCCGGTGGTAATGGGCGACCACATCGGCGCCCTCGGCGAGGTACTCGCGGACACAAACCGATCCGATCCCGCCCGACGCGCCGGTGACGAGAATCCGTTTGCCGCGCAAACCTGTTTCCATCATGGAAACCTACTGTCATGCGTGTTCACATCATCAGCGACATGGAAGGCGTCGCCGGCATCGTCCGCCCCGAGCAGACGCTCGGCGGACACGACATGTACGACGAAGGCCGCAAGCTCTACACGGAGGAGATCAACGCCGCCGTGCGGGGCGCGAAAGCCGCCGGCGCCAAGGAGATCGTGGTCATGGATCACCACGGCGCGGGCCAGGGCTGGAGCTTCAACTCGCTCGTTCCGGACATGCTCGACCCTGCGTGCGAGTTCGTCGTCCAGTCGACCTGGACGCAGTACACCGAGTTCCTGGAGGAAGGCTGCGACGCCTGCCTACTCGTCGGGATGCATGCGATGGCCGGCACTCCCGACGGCGTGCTCAATCACACGGTCTCGGGCCGCGAGTGGTTCAACCTTCGCTTCAACGGCGTGCTCGTCGGTGAGGCTGCGATCAACGCCGCCATGTGCGCGAACTGGGATTGCCCCGTCCTGCTCGTGACCGGCGACGAGGCCGCCTGCCGCGAGGCGAAAGACCTCTTGGGCGAGGGCCTGACGACGGTCGCCGTCAAGAAGGGCATCGGCGCCAGGGCTGCACGGAACCTGACGCCGATTCTCGCGAGGGAGCTGATCGAGGAGGGCGCCCGGAACTCGCTGAAGGACCTGACCGCCGTGAAGGCGTACGACCCCGGCCGCCCGGCCGAGATCGAAGTCGACTTCATGCACACCGGCGAAATCGAGAAATACCGTGGCCGGACGGGGATCGAGGTCACCGGAACCCGCTCGATCGTCGCGCGGGCGGATACCTGGTGGGAAGCCTGGCGCAACCTCTTTTTGGAGCCGTCACTACCGTAGAGCCGGGCGATGCTTCAAGCTGTGTCCATGGACGCCGTTCACGCCATGGGCATGCGGCCCGAGCAGACGGATGCTCAGATCGTCGCGCGCTGCCGTTCGGGCGACCAGGATGCCTGGAATGAGCTCGTCGAGCGGTTCTCCCGCTACGTCTATGCGATCGCCGTTCAGGCCTTCAAGCTGCCCGAGCACGACGCGGAGGACGTCTTCCAGGAGGTCTTCGCCCGCGCGTACCAGCATCTGCACAAGCTCCGCGACGACGAGGCGATCCGCCCATGGCTCGCCCAGCTCACCCGCCGGCTCTGCATCGATCGCATTCGCGCCCGCTCGACGGAGCAGCTCGAGGACGAGGTCGAGATCCTCGACGCCGACGACACGCTCGGGCGGCTGGACGAGTCGATGGCCGTCCACGAGGCGCTTGCGACCCTGCCCGAGAACTGCCAGGAGATCCTCGACCGCTTCTTCGCGCGGGACGAGAGCTACCGGACGATCGGCGACGCCCTCGACCTCCCGTCCGGGACGATCGCCAGCCGGATCTCGCGCTGCCTGACGAAGCTCAGGACGGAGATGGAGGGAAGAAACCTCGGCGCTCCCGCGTCATGAAGTGAAATCGCCATGACTTACAACGAAGAGCAACTTGGAGAGATCTTGAGCGCACTCCCACCCGCACCGGAAGCCTGGGTGAAGGCCGCGCAGCAGCTCCCGCGGCTGCACGAGGGACTGGCCCAGATCGTCGAGCGTGCCGACGCGGACGAGGACTATCGCCGCAAGGTGATCGAGAATCCCGAGGCTGCACTCGAGGAAGCCGACGTCGTCGCGCACGCCGACGCTGTCGAGATCCTTCGGCGCCGCCTCGACAAGTAGCGGCCGGCAGAAGAGAATCGGCCCGTGACTTCGGGGGATTTCCTGGATCTCCGGGTCCGCGATCTCTTGGACATTCTCGCGTCCGAGGATCCGACGCCGGCCGGCGGCTCCGCGGCCGCCCTCGCGATCGCGATGTCCGCTGCGCTGTCCGCGATGGTCGCCCGGGCTTCGACCGACTGGGCGCAGGCCGAGGCGGTCGTCGCGCAGGCCGAGCGGCTCCGTAAGCGCACGGCTCCGCTCGCACAGCGAGATGCCGAGGCCTATGAGGAGGCGCTCGTCTCGATGCGCCTGCCTGAACGCGTGGAGCCGGCGGTCCGAGATGCAGCGGTCGGCGCAGCGATGGAACGGGCGGCGGAGGTTCCCCTCTTGATCGTCGAGGCCGGTGCCGACGCGGCTTCCCTCGCGGAGCTCGTCGCTGACCGGGGGGCGCAGGATCGCCGTGGAGACGCCGTTGCCGCCGCGCTGCTCGCCGAGGCCGGGGCCCGTGCGGCGGCGACGCTCGTCGCCGTGAACCTGACGATGAAGCCGGACGACGACCGGGTCGCGCAGGCGAAGGAGCTCGCCCGTGTGGCGTCGGAGGCCGCAGCCCGAGCCGTCAGGTCGATCGAGTCTCAATAACATCGAAGGATGGCCGAGCCCGCATCCGAGCGCCTGCTGCCTGCTTGGAGCCTTCCTGCCGGCACCGCCGAATCCGTCGCTCTGCCGACGCAGTGGCCCGGCCGAGTCACACGGGAGTGGGCCTGGGGCGGCTCCACGGGAAAGGGCATCCGCGTCTGCATCCTCGACAGCGGCATCGAGCGCGACCATCCGCTGGTCGGAGACCTCTCGGGCTCCGTGGCAGTCGAGGTCGGGCCGGATGACGAGATCTCCGTGGTGGAAGACGCGGAAGGCGACCTGTGCGGGCACGGTACGGCCTGCGCCGGGATCGTCCGTTCGCTGGCGCCGGACTGCGAGCTCTTCAGCGTCAGAGTTCTCGGCGCAGGGTTCACGGGCAGCGGACAGGCGCTCCTCGGTGGCCTTCGCTGGGCGGTCGAGCAGGGCTTCCAGGTCATCAACATGAGCCTCTCGACGACCAAGAGCCAGTTTGCGGGACTGCTTCACGAGGTCGCCGACCGGGCCTACTTCCGCCGAACGGTGCTGGTCGCCTCGGCGCACAACATGCCGGTCGAGAGCTACCCCTGGCGCTTCTCCTCGGTCATCTCGGTCGGAAGCCACGAGGAGCAGGAGGCCGACACCTTCTATTACAACCCGAGCCCGCCCGTCGAGTTCTTCGCGCGCGGCGTGGACGTGGAGGTTGCCTGGCTCGGCCGCACCCAGGCCCGGTCGACCGGCAACAGCTTTGCGACGCCGCACATGAGTGGCATCTGCGCGCTCATCCTCGGGAAGCACCCTGATCTCACGCCGTTCCAGCTCAAGAGCGCTCTGTACCTCACGGCGTCGAACGTAGAGGGCGGCAAGTGAGCGCCGACGGCCTGCGCGCCGCGGTCGCGGCAGGTGTGCTCGCGTCGGAGGCGGCCCACCGGGCGCTCCTCCAGGCCACCGTGGAGGTTGCGCGCGGAATCTTCTCGGCGAAGGCCTCGACGATCTTCCTCTACGACCCCGAAACGGACGAGCTCGTGTTCGAGGCCGTGGCCGGGGAAGGTGCGGAGGCGCTCCTCGGCGACCGGATCCCGTCCAGCACCGGCATCGCGGGATGGACGCTCGTCACAAGGCAGCCACTCGTCCTCGAGGACGTCACGCAGGACCCCCGCTGGGGCGGCCGCGAGATCGCCGAGCGGACGGGCTACGTGCCGAAGGGCCTGATGTCCGTGCCGCTCCTCCACGAGGAGGAGCCTCTCGGCGTGCTCCAGGTGCTCGACCGACCGCGGGAAGCCCGGTTCTCACTCCACGAGATGGACCTGCTCGGCCTCTTCGGAAACCAGGCCGCGATCGCGCTCGACCTCCTGCGCAAGGCACGCCTGGCCAGGGCCGTGCTCGACGACTCGGGGACGGACGCTGCGCTCCTCGCGCGAGTCGCCGAGAGCCTGGAGGGGCTCGAGGGGAAGCGCCGTGCCGCAGGAGTCGAGCTCCTGCGCTCGCTGGAAGCCCTCTTCAAAGACTGAAGCCGGGGCGTCGCGCCCCGGCTTCGATGCCAAACGTTCGTGCCCGGTCAGTCGACGGGGCGCGGCTCCATCTTTCCGCCGAGCTGATGACCCTCGACGTCCGGAGGCTCGTTTGTGGCGTCGCGCTGATCCATCGCGTCGACCGGGGAGTCCATCGCGTCCATCGCGTGACCCTCGACATCCGGCTCGTCGCGCGCGTCGCGCTGATCCATCGCGTCCCGCTGATCCATCGCGTCTCGCTGTTCGTCCGACACTTGTAGCTCCTCTCGCTCGTCGACCTTTCCGACCCACTAGACGCGGGTCGACGCTCGAATCTTCCCCGTTGGCCTCGAAAAACACAATCTCCCGTGGGATGCTCCTCGGATGACGGCCCTGCGGCAACGTCTGGCGGATTCCGCGCGCTCATTCGGACGCGTCTTCCGGAACCCGAACATCCGCAGGATCGAGGGCGCGTGGGCTGCCTCGATCATCGCCCACTGGGCCTACGGGATCGCGCTCGCCGTCTACGCATACCGCGACGGCGGAGTGGCTGCCGTCGGGTTGATCGGCCTCGTGCGCTTTCTGCCCTCGGCGATCGCTTCACCGTTTACGGCTGTCCTCGGGGACCGTTTCCGCCGCGAGCGCGTCATCGTGTGCGCGGAGCTGACGCGGGCCGTCCTGCTCGCAGCCACGACGGTTGTGGTGGTGATGGATGGCCCGGCGATACTCGTCTATCTGCTCGCCGGCCTCGTCGCGATCGCCTACTCGGCGGTGCGCCCGGCCCAGGCGGCGCTGCTTCCGTCCCTCGCGAAGACCCCGCAGGAGCTGACCGCGGCCAACGTCACCTCGAGCACGATCGAGAGCCTGGGCATCTTCGGCGGCCCGGCGATCGGAGGGATCCTGCTCGCTGCCACCAGTCCCGAGGTCGTCTTCGGCGCCGCGTCGGGAGCGTTCCTGCTCTCCGCGATCCTCGTCAGCCGGGTTCGGGTCGAGAAGCAGCCGGAGCCGAGGGAGCGGCGCGGGGGAGTTCTCGCCGAGTTCACCGCCGGGTTCGTCACCCTGGCTCGGGAGAAGGGCTTGCGCGTTCTCGTCTTCCTGCTCGTCTGCCAGACGTTCGTCGCCGGCGCGCTCAACGTCCTGATCGTGGTCACCGCCCTTCAGTTGCTCGACCTCGGTGAGGAGGGGGTCGGGTTCCTGAACTCGGCAGTCGGGATCGGCGGCCTGTTCGGCGCGATCCTCGCTGCCGCCCTGATCGGCCGGCGTCTGACCTCGAACTTCCTGATCGGAATCCTGCTCTGGGGAATTCCGATCTCGCTCATCGGCGTCTTCCCTGAGCCGGCTCCGGCCCTCGTGCTCCTCGCGTTCGTCGGGCTGGGAAACACGCTCGTTGACGTCTCCGCCTTCACGCTGCTCCAGCGGGCCGTGCCCGACGAGGTGCTGGCCCGGGTGTTCGGAGCCGTCCAGGGGCTCTGGGTCGCGACGATCGGGATCGGCGCGATCGCCGCGCCGCTGCTGATCGCCGCCGTCGACATCCGTGGCGCGCTCATCATCACCGGCGCGCTGCTTCCCCTGGTCGCAATCCTTCTCAGGCATCGCCTGTCCAGGCTCGACGCGGTTCCGGTCTCAGAGGAGCGGCTGGCACTCTTGCGCGGCATCGACCTGTTCGCGCCTCTCCCGGCTCCGACGATCGAGAGCCTCGCCGGATCGCTCGTTCCCGTGCAGCTTGGCGCGGGCGAGGAGGTCTTCCGTCAGGGCGACATCGGCGACCGCTACTACATCGTGGCCAAAGGCGCGGTGGACGTCATCGCCGACGGGCGCGTCGTCGCCGTGACGGGGGAGGGCGGTTACTTCGGCGAGATCGCGCTGCTTCGCGACGTGCCACGGACGGCCACCATCCGCGCGAAGTCGGACGTCGAGCTGCTCGCGCTCGACCGCGACGACTTCATCGCCGCCGTGACGGGCCACGCGGCCAGCGCGGACGCGGCCGACTCCGTGATCGCCACCCGGCTGGCTTCGCTACGGCCCGGACTGGCTTCCGTCTAGATCCTTCGCCAGCTCGATCAAGACGTGGGTCGGCCGGTACCCCAGGTGCTCGTTGAGGGCGAGCATGTCGGCGTTCGTGGTGTCGTTGGAGGTGAAAAGCGTCCGTCGGGCTCAGGCAAGGCCCTTGTCGCGCAGCTCGCCGAGCGCCTTCTCAGTCTTTTCGAGGTCGAGGCCCATGCCGCGGAGGATCTCCGGCGCCTTCGTGAACTGGAGGTCCTCGTATGCGACGACCTGAACGTTGTTCCCCCACGGATCGGTGAAGGTGTTGCCGTTGAGCTGCGCGCCGGCTTCGCGGGCGGCGTCGAGTGCGCCCTGCTTGTCGTCCACGACCAGGCCGAAGTGGCGTTCGCGGTCCGGCTCCTGCGTCCGGGGTTGCGAGAAGCCGATGAACTGGTCGCCCATGTCGACGAACGCCATGCCGCCCGCCCGACCCCGGAGCCTGAGGTCGAAGATGCGCCCGTAGAACTCGAGAGCGTCGTCGATGTCCGCGACCTCGAGCGCGATGTGGTTGATTCCGACGAGTTTCGCTTTCATATGGCCCGTGATCGTGTCGTTGCACATTGCCACGGGAGCTGCGGGTGGCGCGCTCGTGCGTTCCCCGTGGGCCGCGGCCGCCGTCGGTCCGCTGCTGCATTTCCTCGGCGACCGGGTTCCCCATGAGGACATCGACTCGAAGGGCTTCGAGCTTCGATGCGGCGTCTTGGGCGTTCTCGCCCTTGCTGTTACACGAGGCCCGCTCGACAGCGCCACGATCGGGGCGGCGACCTCCGCCGCTCCGGATCTCGAGCATGTGCTTCCGTTCCCCCGGCCCGGCGGTCGCAAGCTCTTCCCGAGTCACCGAATCCCCGGCTGGCACCGGCCCGGCGGTCTCACGGCCGGGACCCAGCTCCTGGTCGCCGGCGCGCTGTTCGGCGCGGTGCTGGCCTCGGGCCTGAAACGCCGCTGACGCCCTTCCAGATCGCGGCTACAATGACCGGGCGCGTCGTCCTTGTATCGAAGCCGTCGAGGGCGTGAACCTCCTCGTCGGCCGTCCCGTCTGGACTAGACGCATCGGGAGCGCCTTCACCCTCCCGGCTCGACCGAAGACCGAATTAGCTCACGAACTGGCGGAGCCTGTCACCGCCTGAAGGGGTTCGCGGCGTTAACGGTACGCGAACACTGGAGAGGGCCCCTCGGGGTCCTCTCCAGTTCATCGTCGGCGGTGGTTGACCACTCGCGTGAGATGGGCCGGACAGGGATCGAACCTGTGACCTTGGGATTAAAAGTCCCCTGCTCTACCAACTGAGCTACCGGCCCTGGGGCTATTGAAGCGGTCCAGATATAAGGGTTCCATGCTGGATGCGCAGGTGCTCGCTTTCTGCGGCGTCGCCATCGTGCTCGCAATGACGCCCGGGCCCGACATGGCGCTCGTGCTGCGGAACGGCCTCCGAGGTGGGAGGGGCGCGGCGTTCCGCACGGTGGCGGGGGTCTCGGTCGGTCTCGTCGGCTGGGCGCTGGCCACCGCTCTCGGCATCGCCGCGATCCTGGCCGCCTCCACCACGGTGTTCACTGCGCTGAAGATTGCGGGCGGCGCGTACCTGATCCTCCTCGGGGTACAGACGCTCCTCGCGTTGCGCCGCAACGAGCCGGTGAAGCCCGCCGAGGACCGGTCGCCGGGCTCGCCCTTTCGCCAGGGGCTCGTAACGAACCTCTTGAACCCGAAGCTCGCGGTCTTCTTCACGACACTCCTCCCGCAGTTCATCTCCGAGGGTGACCCGTATGTCGCGAAGGCGGTGCTCCTGGCCGCGCTCTTCACGGTGATCGGCCTCGCGTGGCTCGTGGTCTACGCGTTTCTCATCGATGCGGTTGCTCGGAGTCGCCGGTTCCGCACGACGGTCGAGGCGATCAGCGGCGCTGTCCTCGTCGCGCTCGGCCTCCGCCTCACCGTCGAGCGCTAGAGAATCCGCGCGCCCAGCGCGCTCGCGGCCAGCTCGACCGCGAGCTTCGCCGTCGCGTTCTCGTGGTCGAGGATCGGGTTGACCTCGACGAGCTCGAGCGAGGCGAGCAATCCGCTCTCGGCGATCAACTCCATCGCGAGGTGCGCCTCCCGGTAGGACAGCCCTCCGCGGACGGCGGTACCCACTCCCGGGGCGACATCCGGGTCGACGACGTCCAGGTCGAGTGAGACGTGGACGAAGGCCGCGCCCGAGACCCGCTCGAGCGCTTCCCGAAAGATGGGCTCGAGGCCGCGGCGGTCGATGTCCGTGATCGTGTAGACGGCGATGCCGGTGTCCCTGACGACCGTGCGCTCGCCCGGGTCCAGGCTGCGGACGCCGACGATCGCGACATGCTTCGGATCGACAGAGGGGAGGGGCCAGGAGTTGCTCTCGAACCCGGCTCCGGCCTTCCCGAGCGCCGCCGCGAGGGGCATTCCGTGGACGTTTCCGCTCGGCGTCGTCTCCGGGGTGTTCAGGTCGCCGTGCGCGTCGATCCAGAGGACGCCGCCAGGCCCGTGCACGGACGCGAGCCCCCCGAGTGTCCCGAGCGCGACCGAGTGGTCTCCGCCGAGGACGAGCGGGAAGAGCCCTTGCTCGATCGCGGCACGAACCCGGCCCGCGATCTGCTCGCAGGTCTCGCGGATCTGCGTGAGGAAGCGCACTCGCTCGTCGCCGCTCGCGGTCGTCTCCGGGATCTCGACGTCGACGTTCCCCCAGTCCGCGCAGGAGATCCCGAGCTGCGCGAGTCTCTCTCCGAGACCCGCATAGCGGATTGCGGATGGGCCCATGTCGACTCCGCGCCGGCCCGCCCCGAGGTCGAGCTCGGCTCCGATGATCGCGACACGCTCGGTCTGCGGCACCGGGCTATCCTGCCGGAAGCATCACTGCCCCCATCGACTAGCGGTCCAGGTCACAGCCCTTTCAAGGCTGCAGCGCGGGTTCGAATCCCGCTGGGGGCACCTCTCGTCTCCGGCCGGCGGCGCTGCACTACCCGCGGCTGCGGTACTTGCGCCACATGTTCGTGACGAAGTCGTCCCACGCCTCGCGCTGCGGGAAGCCCTTGTAGTCCTTGCCTCGCTGCGACCTGATCGTCGCGAGGTGGCGTGCAGTCGTCCTCGGTCATCCACCGGTCGGCGTACTCGAAGAACGGCGCGTGATTCCACGCCTTGCGGACGCCCGGGACGAGCCGCGCGGCCAGCGCCTCGCCGATCCAGGCGCTCGACGTGCAGCAGCGCCGGTAGTCCTCGCCGAGGCTGTCGGGCCAGCTCCGCGGCTGTAGGTGCTCGTACGGTCCGTACTTGCCCTCGCCGCTCCGCCCGTAGTGGCCCGCATAGAGCGCCTTCGCTCCGGTCCAGCCTGCCCGCGCATCGTCTGCATGTCCTCGCCGAACTTGCCTGCGACCCGCTGCATCGCCCGGTTGCCGAGCATCGTCCCGGCGAAGACGATCGGGAACTTCCGTCCACTTCCGTGCCCGCCGTGCGCGGGCCAGCCGGGATGCCCTCGTCGTTTCAGCCCGTGCAGATCGATCCCGTACTGCGACGACGTAGACGAGCAGCGCCTCCTTCTGGCGGGGCGTGTAGTCGAGGGTGAGCAGGAGGCCGGCCATCCCGACGGCTCGCGCGATCTCGCGCGAGTAGTCCGGCATGTACTCGACCGGCGAGTCGAAGTTGAAGAAGAGGTTGTCGACCCACGGGCGGCGGAAGTGCTGCTCGTACTCGGCGAGGGACGGCGTCTCCGAGACCCGCCGGAGCCGGGGCAACAGGCCGCGCCGGAGGTTCCGAGAGAGGAAGATCGGCGATCCGCGGCCGGCGTACGACGGACGGAACGCGTCCGGTGGCTGTGGCCTGCGCACGCTCGTCAGCACGGAGACCGACCGAACCGGGCTTCCACTCGAGCGGTCGAAGAGCCAGCGCTTGACCGAGCCGACCCGTTCGAGGCTGATCGAGGAGACGAGCGAGTCGCCAGGGACGAGGTTGATCGGGAGCCTGGCGCTCAGATCGGACTCGTACCGGTTCGCCTCGGTACGGCTGTCGAAACCGGACTCGTCGTCTACCGGCGGCAGGTTCTTGACGGACCCGTTGCGACCGTTCGCCGGCTGCGGGCTGATCGCTGTGATCGTGACCGCGCCGACGACGTAAGGATCGCCCGTGACGAACTTCCCGACCGGCACGGCCGCGAGAACGTCCACGTGATCCCGTCCTTCGAGACGCTGGCCCGGCGGGGGAGCGACCGCGGCGCTCGAGGCGGTCGCTGCTTCGTGTAGATCGGAACTGCGGCCGGCGCGGCGGCGGCGCCGCGGGACGATTCAGCGACCGCTGCGGGCCCGGAGCCCGCGAGGAAGAGCGCGCACAGAAGGACGAGAGCCGCTCTCATCGCCCTGAGGGTATCGACGGCAGCCGCCGATACCCTTCGCTCCGAGGGCGGTTAGCTCAGTTGGGAGAGCGCCTGGTTTACACCCAGGAGGTCGCTGGTTCGAGCCCGGCACCGCCCACTTCCAGCGCACGCTCTTTCGAGTGGTCCTGGCCATCCAGTTCCATGCCTCGGCCGAACCTACATCGCGTTGGTCGTCGCTACGTCCGTCACACTGAATGCGCGCCACTTCTTCGGCATGATCGGCTCGTGAATCTTCCGGCAGTCCCGTCGAATCTCGAGCGCGCTGCGGGCTGGTCGTGGCGGCTCCTCGTCTGTGCGGTGGCTGTCCTCGGCGCGCTCGCCGTCCTCAGGTACCTGCGCGTCATCGTCCTCCCGGTCATGGTGGCCCTGACTATCGCGCCGGCGCTCTCGCCGATCTCGTCGCGGCTCAGGCGGACACGTTTCGGCCGGGCTGCGGCCGCCGTTGCCCTGGTCACGGGGATCGCAGTCGTCGCCGGACTTGGCGCGATCGTGACGACGTCGGTGCTCGCCCAGTGGGATGACCTAGCCGACTCAGTGTCCCAAGCGGTCGACGACATCACGGAGCGCCTCGAGGAAGAGCCCTTCAATCTCTCGCTCGACCGGCGCGCCGACTTCCGATCATCACTCGGGGAGTCCTGGGAGCAGGCATCCGGCTACGCCGCTTCCGGCGTGCAGGCGGGGGTCGGCCTGCTGACCGGCCTCGTCCTGGCCATCGCGGTGCTGTACTTCGTCCTGCGGGACGGTCAGAAGCTGTGGGCGTGGATCCTGCGGCGCTTCGCTGCCGAGAACCGCACGGCAATCGACCGCGCAGGCGCGAGGGCATGGGACGTCCTCGCCGGCTTCGTCCGCGGAACGGCGCTGATAGCCGCCATCGACGCGACGCTGATCGGGCTCGGGCTCTGGCTGCTCGGCGTTCCGCTCGCGTTCGCACTCGCCGTGCTCGTCTTCATGGGCGGCTTCGTGCCATTCGTCGGCGCCTTCGTCACCGGCCTCGTCGCCGTTCTGGTGGCGTTTGCGGACGGCGGCTGGAAGATCGGGCTTGCTGCACTAGGCATCGTCGTCGCCGTCCAGTTCATCGAAGGCAACTTCCTCCAGCCGATCATCCAGAGTCGAACCGTGGATTTGCATCCGGCCGTGATCCTCCTCGCCGTCGCCGCCGGCGCTTCCCTCTTCGGCGTCCCGGGCGCGTACCTCGCGGTGCCGGTCACCGCCGTCGTGTTCGCGGTGATCGCGTCGCTCGAATCGGATCCTCAGACACCGGTGCGGTCACCCGACACCGCCCATCCAACCTCGGGCGGTGCCGGCCTGAACCGAACTCTCTAGGGATTCACGGTGAAGGTCTGCGCCGTGATGACGACATGTCCGTGACCGTCGTCGACGCGCAACCTCGCCGTCTTGCTTCCCGCGCCCTGGTAGGCGTAGGAGGCCGTCGGGCCCGTCCGCTCGTAGACGCCGTCACCACCGGGACCGATGTCCCAGGCGTAGGTGAGGGCATCGCCGTCAGCGTCGGTCGAGCATAGAGCGTCGAACGTGATCGTCTGCGTCGCCCGACTCGGGTTGGGCGTCCGCGTGAAGCACGCAACCGGCGCCGCATTCGTCGGCGGTGGCGGTGGCGGCGGCGGGGGCGGCGGAGGCGGAGGCGGCGGCGGAGGCGGCGGCGGAGCTGCCGCAGTCCGGACCGTCACGACGGTTCCACCCTGGCTGTAGCGTCCCGCTTGGTTTCGGGCCGCCGTTGTTCAAGTGGAGGCCGCCGCCCGTGTTGCCCTCGTAGACCAGTTGGCTCGTGGTCGACGAGGCGACATAGGTCTCCTGGCAATCGAACGTGTTGTTCCGCATCACGGCCTTCGTGTACCGGAAGCCGTGGTTCGAGAACTTGACCGCGTTGGACACGGCCTGCTCGGCGCAGGAGAAGCGGTTGCCCTCGATGAGGATGTTCGAGAAGTCGGTTGACTGGCTCGCCGAGATGAAGATGTGGAACACCGAGCAGTTGTGGAAGCGCGTGTTGCGGATCACTGCGTCGGTTCCGCCGTAGAACGCGAGGCACTCCATGTGCTGCGTGCCCCGCCGGTGGTCGTGGATGTACGCGCCGTCGACCAGCGGCCGCTTTGGGCATGCAGGTGAAGTTCGTCGCCGAGCAGGTCCGCTCGCTGAACTTCGACACCTTGTCGAGTGTCGGTCCGTAGTCGCCACCGATGATGCGAGGCGTCGTCGCCCGCGATCCAGAAATGGCCCGCGTCGACGTCGCGAAGCGTCACGTGGTGACTGCCGCGCCCGACCGCGACGCCGCATTGGCGGTTCGTGCCGTAGTAGGACGTCTCGGCACCGGCGACCGTGATGTAGGTCCCGCTGACCGAGAGGCAGTTCTCGGACGCTCCGGTGTTCCCGACCACGACCCGGCCGACGGCCTGGAACGTGACTCCGGGAGCAGCCTTCTGGCATGAGATCGACTGCGACGGATGGTTGCCGGCGGCGACGGGGATCACATCGCCGGGAGACGCGGCCATCACAGGCCGTATTCCATGACTGTCCCGGTTGGACGGCGGGACGGGTCACGGCGTTCGATCCGGCTGCGATAAGCAGGAACAGCGCAGCCGACACGGTGAACAGTGTCCTTCTCATGAAGTCCTTTCGGTCTTGCGGCAAGCCGCAGCCGATCAACCTGTTGCCGCCAGGAGGCCGAAGGACTGAAACCTTGCGACGGTTTCCTAGTACTTAGCTAGTTCCCTATCGGCAGCGGGACCCAATCCCGTGAAGGGGGGATATTTACGAATCCCTCAAATGGTGGTCGAGCATCCGCCCGCGGACGCCGAAAACTGGGTCAGCCCCGGCGGATTGGCCGCAGATCCGTTCCGGGGCTAATTCTTTTCTTGGAGAGGCTCGGGTGCCTAGACCCCGGACTGCTCGCTGAAGTCGAGCGCGACTTCGCAGCGGTCGACGGCCACGATCTCGCCGCCGTAGGGCTTCACCGCCTCGGAGCGCAGCCGGCTCGCGTGCACCTCGCTCGCCTCCATCGCGGCCCGGTTCTCCCAGAGCGTGACTGTGAGCGCCGTACAGTTGTCTCGGTCGACGAGCAGGTACCCGCCCGTGCTGCCGTCGAGCTGACTGAGCTTCTCGGCCGCTTCGTGGAAGGCTTGCACCGCCTCGTCGAGGTTCTCTTCCGGAATCTGGTAGCGGGCGACTCGCGAGAACATCTCTCTGCCTCCTCCATGCCGACGGCGTTGGCACGGAGCATCGTCTCAAATCCGTAGAGTCCGCGCCCGTGGGCGGCCTGGACGGAAAGAGGGCGATCGTGACCGGCGCTTCGAGCGGCATCGGCGCCGCCACAGCGCGCGCGCTCAAAGCCGAGGGCGCCGAGGTGGCCGTCGGGGCGCGGCGGCTCGACCGGCTCGGTGATCTGGGCGAAGGCTTCGTTGCGCTCGAGCTCGACGTCACCGACCCGGACTCGAGCGCCAGCTTCGTCTCGAGTGCCACGCACCGGCTCGGCGGCCTCGACATCCTCGTGAACAATGCGGGCCTCGCCCTCGGACGCGACCCGTTCGACCACAGTTCCGAAGAGGACGAGGAGACCGTCCTGGAGACGAACGTCCACGGCCTGGTGCGCATGACACGCCTCTGCCTTCCGCACCTCCGCGAAGGTGGCCATATCGTCAACCTCGGCTCGATCGCCGGACGGCAGGCATACGAGAGCGCGGCGCTCTACGTCACCTCGAAGTTCGCTGTCCGCGGCTTCACCTACGCGCTCCGGGAAGACCTGCTCGGCCGCCCGATCCGGCTCACCCTCGTCGACCCCGGCCTCGTCGAGACCAACTTCGCGCGCGTCCGCTTCCGGGGCGACGAGGAGACGGCGGCGAAGGTCTACCAGGGCGTCGACGCGATGACGCCTGAGGACATCGCAGATTGCATCGTGTTTGCCGTCACCCGGCCGCAGCACGTCAACATCGACGAGATCGTCGTGAAGGCGCTCGCACAGAGCTCGGGCGGGCGCATCCTCCGTGACCAGGAGCAGTAGGCCGTGGCGATCACGATCCTCGAAGGCTCGACGTTCTGCATCTGCGACGACGTCGGTGACGTCGGTGGCTGGGCGACGAGCGGTCTCTTCGCCGAGGACACGCGCTTCCTGTCGATCCTCAAGCTGACGATCAACGGGAAGCGGCCGCTGCTCCTGACCTCGGACAAGGTCGACTACTTCTCGGCGGCCTTCTACCTCCGCAATCCCGCCTCCGACGAACTGCCGTCCGACCAGGTGTCGATCACGCGGGAGCGGTTCATCGGCGAGGCGATGCAGGACCGCATCCTCGTCCAGAACCAGGGCATGGAGCCGCTCTCGTTCGAGCTCGCGATCGAGGTCGGCTGCGACTTCGCCGACATCTTCGCCGTCAAGGACTACGACTTTGCGCTCGGCGACCCGCGCCACGCCGACCCGCTGCCCCAGCTCGTCGAGTGCCTGTACGACGCGGAGAACGACCAGTTCCTGCTCGCGGACGAGACAGGCGTTCCTGCAAAGACCCAGGTCATCCTGTCTCGAAAGGGCGACGTAGACGGACCGAGAGTCGCTTTCCGCATCGAGCTCGAGCCGCGGGAGCGATGGGACCTTCGCGTGGACATCGTTCCGATCCCGGACGGCAACCAGGTCGTTCCCCGGCTCGCGGAGCGCCGGTTCGGCGACGAGCTGGCACGCGTTCGCGAGTCGCTCGCAGCCTGGCAGCTGCGCGTCCCGCAGCTCCGGGCGACCTGGGACGACCTGGCGCATGCGTTCGGCCGTTCGGTCTCGGACCTCGCGTCGCTCCGGATGCACGGACGCGAGAACGGGCTGGGGAAGCTCCCTGCGGCCGGCATGCCCTGGTTCATGACCGTGTTCGGCCGCGACACGCTGATCACGTGTCTCCAGACTCTCCTCTTCGGGCCGGAGCTCGCTGTGACGGCGCTCGAGGTGCTCGGCGACCTCCAGTCGACTGTGGACGACCCCGCCCGGGACGCTGAGCCCGGCAAGATCGTCCACGAGCTCCGCCGCGGGAAGGCCGCCCGCAACTGGCACGGCACCTACTACGGCACGGTCGACGCGACGCCGCTCTACCTCGTGCTCCTGTCCGAGGTGTGGCGGTGGACGGACGACTCTGGCCTCGTCGAGAACCTCAAGGAGCCCGCGCTGAACGCGCTCGAGTGGATCGACAAGCGCGGAGATCTCGACGGCGACGGGTTCGTCGAGTACCAGAAGCGAAGTCGCCGAGGCCTCGACAACCAGTCGTGGAAGGACTCCCACGATTCCCAGCGTTTCTCGGACGGGACGATCGCCGAGGCGCCGATCGCTCCCTGCGAGGTTCAGGCCTACGTGTACGACGCGAAGCGCCGCACCGCGGAGCTCGCGCGAGAAGTCTGGCGCGATCGGGAGCTCGCCGACCGGCTCGACAGAGAGGCCGACGAGCTGCGTGACCGGTTCGACGAGGCGTTCTGGACGGATGCTCGCGGCGGCTACTACGTGCTCGCGCTGGACAAAGACAAGCGTCAGGTGGACTCGCTGTGCTCGAACATCGGACATCTCCTCTGGAGCGGGATCGTTCCCGAGGAACGAGTCGATCCGATCGTCGACGCCCTGATGGGCGATGCGCTCTGGTCGGGCTGGGGTATCCGGACGATGTCCACGGCCGACAAGGGCTACAACCCGCTCGCGTACCACAACGGAACGGTCTGGCCCCACGACAATTCGCTCTGCGCGTGGGGCCTGGCGCGCTACGGTCGGTGGCCGGAGGCACACCGGATCATTCGGCAGATGCTGACTGCGTCGCGCCACTTCGACTACCAGCTCCCCGAGGTCTTCGCGGGCCTCCCGCGAACCGAGACGCGCTTTCCGATCGCCTACCCGACTGCGGCCCGGCCGCAGGCCTGGGCTGCCGGGACACCGGTGCTCCTGCTCCAGCTCTTGCTCGGCCTGAGTCCCGACCGCCGGCAGAACACGCTCGAGACGCTCGCCCCGGAGGAGCTGCCGGCCTGGGCCGGATCGCTCAGACTGTCGAGTGTGAGAGCCTTCGACCGACTCTGGGAAGTTCGGGTCGAAGACGGGAAGGCGGAGGTGCGCCCAGGATGAGCGAGGACAGTCTCAAGATCGCGGTCATGAGCCCCGTGTGGTTCCCGGTGCCACCGAGCGGCTACGGCGGGATCGAATGGATCGTGGCGCTCCTCGCCGACGGGCTGGTCGAGGCAGGACACGACGTCACGCTCTTCGCGTCGGGTGACTCCCGAACCAAGGCGAAGCTCTCCGCCGTCTTCGAGACCGCGCCGAGCGAGTGGATCGGACGGTCGTACTGGGAGCTCGCCCACGCATTGCCGTGTTACACGACGGCCGGCGGCTTCGACGTCATCAGCGAGCACACCGGAATGATGGGGATGGTGCTCGGAGGTCTCGTCGAGACGCCTGTCGTCCACACCGTGCACGGCCCGATGACCGGCGAGCCAGGCCAGATGTACGAGAAGATCTGCGGGCTCGTCCCCGACGTCCATCTCGTCTCGATCTCGCTGAACCAGCGGAAACCGAAGCCCGACCTTCCCTGGCTCGCGAACTGCCCGAACGCGCTCGATCTCTCGGTCTACCCATGCAAGCCACACGCCGGCGAGTACCTGTTGTTCCTCGGCCGGATGAGCCCTGACAAGGGCTGCCATCGCGCGATCGCCGTCGCGATCGAGCTCGGCCTCCCACTGAAGATCGCGGGGAAGAAGCAGGAGCCGAAGGAGGAGCAGTACTTCGCAGAGTTCGTCGAGCCGCATCTTGGCGTGCACGGCATCGAGTTCCTCGGCGAGGTCTCGCACGGGAAGAAGGTGGAGCTGCTTCAGGACGCGCGAGCCACGCTCTTCCCGATCGAATGGGAGGAGCCGTTCGGCCTCGTCATGATCGAGTCCATGGCCTGTGGCACGCCGGTGATCGCCACGAATCGCGGTGCCGTCCCGGAAGTGATCGAGCACGGGCGCTCGGGGATCATCGTCGAGCACTACCGGGACATGCCGGGTGCGCTCGAGGCTGCGGAGGCGCTCGACCCGCTCGAGTGCCGCCGCTTCGTCGAAGAGCGTTTCTCGCCCGAGCGGATGGTCGGGGACTACGTGCGAGCTTTCCGCGAGGCGATCGCGGGCGTGGCGGAGCCGGATCAGCCCGTCTCGGCCAGCTTGTCCCAGTAACGCCGGAGGCCGGCATATGCCTGCCAGAGCGGGATCGCGCGTTCGTACACGCCCGGGTCACTGCTCTCGGCGCTCCGTTCGGCCTCGCGGCGGCTGATCCACTCGTCCTCTGCCAGCTCGCCCGCGGCCCAGTCCTGCAGGCGGCGGCGAAGCTGCTCCAGGTGAGGCTTCGGCTCGTCGACGACGCCGAAGTGGATGAGGGCGAGGCGTTTCGGCTCGCGGCGTTCGATCTCGTCGATCGTGTGCAGCCAGGCTTCGAGGTCGAACTCGGGCGGCGGGGTGGGCGGGAAGACGTGCGCATCCGGCTGGATGCGCACCCCGGCCGAGTCGCCGGCGTAGAGCGTCCCGTCGGGGGCGAGGTAGCAGACGTGATGCTTCGCGTGGCCCGGGCTCGGAAAGACCTCGAGCCCGAGCGCCGTGTCGCCCACGATTCGAACATTCGCCTCGGGAACCGGCGCCAGCTCGCCCCACAGCTCGTCGAAGGCATCGCCGTAGAGCCGCCGCGCGCTCCGTTCGAGACGCGAAGGATCGATCAGGTGCGGCGCGCCGATCTCCGAGACATGGACCTGGAGGTCAGGGTGCTCCCGAACGAGGACGCCGGTCGCACCTGCATGGTCGAGGTGGATATGGCTCAACAGGAGATGCCCGATGTTCGAGAGGGTCAAGCCGTGCGCCGCAAGACCACTCTCGAGGGCTTCGACGCAGGAGGCGGGGCCGCAGTCGTGGAGGGCGAGCCCGTCCGAGGTCTCGAGCAGGTAACAGCCGATGACGCGCTCGGCGCCCCGGTGGTGGAGGTCGAGGAGCTCCGACAGCGCTAGGCGCCGGCTGCTGCCGGCGAGCGCACGAGCGCCTGCTCGAGATCCTCGATCAGGTCGCCGACCGACTCGATCCCGACCGAGAGCCGGATCAGGTTCTTCGGCGCCGCGAAGGGCGCGTCGGCGGTCGAGGCGTGGGTCATGCGCGCCGGGTGCTCGATCAGGCTCTCGACGCCGCCGAGGCTCTCCGCGAGCTGGAAGACGTTCGTCCGGGCGACGAGCTCGACTGCCTCCTCCTCGGACTCGACGAGGAAGGAGATCATCCCGCCGAAGTCCTTCATCTGCCGGGCTGCGATCTCGTGACCAGGATGGCCCGGCAGGCCTGGATAGAGAACCGTCTCGACTGCCTCGTGCGTCGAGAGGTAGTCGGCGATCTGGCGCGCGTTCTCCGAGTGCTTCTGCATGCGGAGCGCAAGCGTCTTGATCCCGCGGAGGACGAGCCAGCAGTCGAACGGCCCGGGGATGGCGCCCAGCGACTTCTGCAGGAAGTACAGGCGCTCGGCGACCGTCGGGTCGCTGGTGGCGACGAAGCCGCCGACAGTGTCGGAGTGGCCGCCGAGGTACTTCGTCATCGAGTGGACGACGATGTCCGCGCCCAGGTCGAGCGGCTGCTGGAGATACGGCGTCGCGAAGGTGTTGTCGACGACGACCATCGCGCCGACGTCGTGCGCGGCCTTCGCGGCGGCCTGGATGTCCACGATGTTCAGGAGCGGGTTGGTCGGCGTCTCGAGCCAGACGATCCGCGTCTGCTCGTCGATGTGGTCGGCGAGCGACTCGTTGATCGTGTCGACGCCGAGGAACTCGAACGAGTAGCCCTTGGGCTCGTAGACCTGGGAGAACATCCGGTACACGCCGCCGTAGACGTCGTTGACGCAGACGACCTTCTCGCTCGGGTGAACGAGGTGCATGAGCGTCGTCGTCGCGCCGATCCCGGAGCTGAAAGCGACGCCGAACTCGGCGTTCTCGAGCGAGGCGAGGCAGAGCTGGAGTGCCGTCCGCGTCGGGTTCGCGACCCGGGCGTAGTCGTAGCCCTTGTGGACCCCGACCGCCTCCTGGACGTACGTGGAGGTCTGGTAGATCGGCACGGTGACGGCGCCGGTGGCGGGATCCGGCTCCTGCCCTTCGTGGATCGCGCGGGTCTCGAAGTCCATCGCTAGCGTCTTGATGCTATCGGCGCCGAGGAAGGCCGCGAGGCGGCGGAGCGGCTTGTCGAGCGGCACCTCCCGCTTTCCTTCTTCCCACCAGACGTTGTTCACGCGGAGGACGCCCGCCTTCCGGTCGAAGACCGGGTCGATCCGGCCGACGAGGTCGTCGCCGTGGAGGATCGGGAGCACGAAGTAGCCGTACTGCCGCTTCGCCGGCGGGACGTAGATCTCGATGCGGTAGTGGAAGTCCCAGAGCGCCTCGGTCCGCTTGCGGTTACGAATCAACGGGTCGAAGGGGGACAGGAAGGTCGTGTGCGCGCGGCGCGGCGGCGGTTTCAGCAGGTCGACGTGAACGTATCGCTCGCCCTTGAGTCCCTCGATCTCGGCGCGTACGAGCCGTCCGTCGCTCACGAGGGACTCGATCGTCTTCACGTAGCCGGGCCAGGGACCGCCCGGGAAGAGCTCATGCTGGATCTCCTTCGCCGTGGCCACACCGAGATTCCGGGCCGAACGTTCCATGACGCGCCGCTCGGCCTGAGCCACGGTCAGCTTGGGCTCGTCCTTCGGAAGCCAGCGGTCACCGAGGTCCCAGAGCCGCTGCTGCCCGGATCTCCCGGCGATGACGATCTTTCCTTTCGCGTGCAGGAAGTCGAGCATCCGGGAGACGTTCCGCTCGTTCGTCCAGCCGGTGGACTCCCAGCCTCGGTCGGCCGCGAACTTCAGCTCACGCGAAGGGAGAGGGCCGTTGCGCCGGAGCTGGGTGACGATGCTGCGGCGGAGCGCGGCGTTGTCCCGCATCCACGTGTTCACCCAGTCGGGCCAGCGGCCGCTGTACGCGTTGGGATAGCGGCGCATCGAGGTCTCGTGGATGCCGTGGTCCTCGATTGGCACGACCGCCGCGGAGTACTCGTAGAGCTTCCGATCCTCCCAGCGCAGCCGCTCGAGCTCGGCTTCCTCGTAGTTCCCCAGCCGGCTCCAGAGGACGAGCAGGTGATTTCGCGCGATCGAGTTCGTCGGGTCGAGCTGGAGGTACCCGACGTGCTTCACCACGTCGAGGATCGAGGTTCCCTTCGGCGCCGGCAGCAGCTGGCCGGCCACCGCGAGCCGGCGCGCCTGTGGAATCGTGAGGGTGATGGAGCTCATCGAGTTCGTACTCTCGCAATTGCCCCAACCGCCGGCGCGGGTGCTGGAGGTCGGCTGTGGGAAAGGCGAAGCCGCGCTTGCACTGGTCGAGCGCGGCTACGAGGTCGTCGCGCTCGATCCGGAGGCGCCGGAGGGCGAGATCTTCCGGCGGACGACGATCGAGGCCTTCGACGACCCGGGGCCGTTCGACGCGGTTGTGGCCAGTCTCTCGCTTCACCACGTCCACGATCTCGGAGGCGCGCTCGACAAGCTCGTGCGCCTTTCTGCGCGGCCCGCTGATCCTGAACGAGTTCGCCTGGGATCGCCTCGAGCCGATGACGCCCGAGTGGGAGGCCGAGCACGAGGGGCTTCACGGCTACGGCGCCATGCGGGCGGAGCTCGACGCCCGGTTCGAGGAGCGGTTCTTCGAGTGGCGGCCATACCTCGCCGACGGCCGGGATGTGCCGGGCCTCGGCTTCCGCTACGTCGGGGTGCCGCGCTAGCGGTTGTGCGCCAGGTACTCGAGCAGGTCGGTGCGGGTGAGCACGCCGACCGGCTTTCCCGCCTGGGCGACGACGACGGCGTTCGTGCGTCCCGTCAGGGTCGCGAAGACCTCGTCGAGCGCCTCCGCGGAGTCGATGGCGGCGAGCGGCGGCTGCATCGCGGCTGCGACGTCGTCGTGCAGCGCATCCGGATTCTTGAAGACGCGGTCGAGGAGGTCCCGGTCGTGGAGCGATCCGATCACGTCGGCGAGCGACTCGATCTCCCCGTCGCGGATCACGGGCAGCTGGGAGATCGAGTACTGCTGCATGAGCCTGATCGCCTCGCCGACCTTCTGGTTTCCGGCCACCGTGATCAGCGCGGGGACATCCGGCTCCTCCGTCCCCTTGGAGCGGAGCACCTGCTCGACGGTCGGCACCGGCGCACGCCTCTCGAGGAGCCCGTGGTCGAGCATCCAGTTGTCGTCGTAGAACTTCGAGAGGTAGTTGCGGCCGCTGTCGGGGATCATCGTGAGGATCCTCGCGTCCGGCCCGAGGCGCTTCGCCACTTCGAGCATCGCCCAGACCGACGTGCCGCCCGAACCGCCCGCGAGCAGGCCTTCCTCCCGCGCGAGGCGTCTCGCGGTGACGAACGAGTCCCGGTCGGAGACCCGGATCCAGTCGTCGACGACGTCTTTGGCCATCGTCTGAGGCCAGGTGTCCTTCCCGATTCCCTCCACGAGGTAGGGATGGAGATCGCCCTCCTCTGACGACGTGTAGACCGAGCCCTCGGGGTCGGCTCCGACGACGAGGATGTCCGGGTTCTGCTCTTTCAAGTACCGGCCGGCGCCCGAGATCGTCCCACCGGTGCCGACCGACACCACGAAGGCGTCGAGCCTGCCGCCGGTCTGCTCCCAGATCTCGGGCCCGGTGACCCGGTAGTGCGCCTCCGGGTTGGCCATGTTCGAGTACTGGTCGGGCTTGAAGGCCCCGGGAATCTCCTCGGCGAGCCGGTCGGAGACCGAGTAGTAGCTCTCCGGCGAGTCCGCTTCCACGGCGGTCGGGCAGATAACGACCTCGGCGCCGTACGCGCGCAGGAGCGAGATCTTCTCCTGGCTCATCTTGTCCGGCATCACGAAGATGCAGCGGTAGCCCTTGATCGCGGCTGCGATCGCGAGCCCGACGCCGGTGTTTCCGGAGGTCGGCTCCACGATCGTCCCGCCGGGCTTCAGCTTGCCGTCCCGCTCGGCCGCCTCGACCAGCGGGAGGCCGATCCGGTCCTTCACGGAGCCTCCCGGGTTCAGGTACTCGAGCTTGGCGAGCAGCTGAGGCCCGCCGGGCGGCGCGAGCCTCTGGAGCCGGACGATCGGCGTCTTGCCGACGAGCTCGAGGGCAGTTGGGAACTCGGGAGCCATCGGGCGAAGCCTAGCCCTGAGCTCAGTGCCTGAAGTGGCGTCGGTGGGTGAAGACCATGGCGCCGCCTGCGCTGTCGACCGCCGCGACCACGTCCGCGTCCCGCTTCGCGCCTCCCGGTTGGATGATCGCCCTGACGCCGGCCTCGAGGGCGAGCTCGGGGCCGTCGGCGAACGGGATGAAGGCGTCTGACGCGAGCACTGCGCCGGAAAGGTCGTGCCCGTGCGTCCGAGCCTTCTCGACTGCGAGCCGCACGGAGTCGACGCGGCTCGTCTGACCCCCGCCGATGCCGATCGTCTGCAGGTCCTTCGCGAGGACGATCGCGTTCGAGGAGACATGCTTGGCCACGCGCCAGGCGAAGATGAGGTCGCCCCAGACGGATTCGCCCGCCTCGCCGCAGACGAGCTCCATGCCACTCCGGTCGTCGATCTCACGGTCGCCGTCCTGGACGAGGAGGCCGCCGATCACCCGCTTGTAGTCGCGCTCGCCGAGGTCACCCCTGCGGCGCTCGCGGTCGACCAGGATCCGTAGTGAAGGCTTCGCGCGGAGCACTTCGAGCGCACCCTCCTCGAACTCAGGGGCGATCACGAGCTCGATGAACCGTTCTGTGAGCGTCTTGGCGAGCTGCGTCGTCACCGGCCGGTTGAGCGCAAGCACCATCCCGTAGGCGGAGACCGGGTCTGCATCGTGCGCCCGCCCGAAGGCGTCCTCGATCGTGCGCGCGATCGCCACTCCGGCAGGGTTCGCGTGCTTGACGATCACGGCCGCCGGGAGCTGGAACTCGTCGATCAGCCTCCTTGCGGCCGAGAGGTCGTTGAGATTGTTGAAAGAGAGCTGCTTCCCGTGCACCTGCTCGACCCGGGAGAGGAGGTGCCGGCGAGCTCCCTCCTCGGCGTAGTACGAGGCCCGCTGGTGCGGATTCTCTCCGTATGAGAGCTCGGCGACCTTTGCGAAGCTCGGGATCAGCCGCTCGGGAAAGGCCTCCCGGCCCATGAACCAGTTCGCGATCGCGGTCTCGTACGCCGCAGTCGTCGCGAAGGCCTCGCAGGCCAGGAGCCGTCTCGTGTCGGCCGAGAGGTTCCCGGACTCGCGGAGCTCCGCGAGGATCTCGTCGTAGCGAGCCGGCGAGCAGACGGGCGCGACGTGGGCGAAGTTCTTCGCCGCTGCGCGGAGCATCGACGGGCCGCCGACGTCGATCATCTCCACGGCGTCGGCCTCGGTGACCCCGTGGCGCGCGGCGATCTGCGTGAAGGGATAGAACCCGACGCAGACGAGGTCGAACGGCTCGATCCCGTGCTCGTCGAGCGCCGCCAGGTCGTCGGGATGATCCCGGCGCGCGAGGATCGCCGCGTGGATGCGCGGGTGGAGCGTCTTCACCCGTCCGCCGAGCATCTCGGGGATCTCGGTCAGCTCCTCCACGGATGTGGCCTCGATTCCGCTCTCGGCGAGGTGCTCCGCCGTTCCGCCGCTTGCGACGAGATCGACGCCGAGCTCCCGCAAACCGCTTGCGAACTCGATCAGCCCGGACTTGTCCCAGGTGGAGAGGAGCGCGCGCTTGATCATCCGATCAGCTCCCGCACGGCCTGCGGGAGCAGGCGGTGCTCGACCGCCTGCACGCGGGCGCGAAGCGTCTCGGCCGTGTCTCCTGCGAGAACCGGGACGCGCTCCGCCGTGATCACCGCGCCCGTGTCGATGCCCTCGTCGACGAAGTGCACGGTGGCCGCCGTCTCCGAGACGCCGGCCTCGAGCACATCCTCGATCGGCCTCGCGCCGGGAAAGTCGGGCAGGGGAGCCGAGTGCGTGTTCACGATCCTGCCGGCGAAGCGGTCGATGAACGGCTTGCGCAAGAGGTGCATGTAGCCGGCGCAGACGACCAGGCTGACGCCGAGCTCCTCGAACCAGCGCCCCATCGCGTCGTCCCGCTCCTCGCGCGAAGGGAAGTCCTCCAGCGGGAATGCCCTGGCCGCAACGCCCGCGCTCTCGGCCCGCGCCAAGGCCTTCACGCCGGGGGTGTTCGACGCGACGCAGGCGATCGGGAGGCCGGCGTCGATCAGCGCCTGGAGATTCGTTCCCTCCCCGGAGACGAGGACCCCGATCATGAGGCGACGATGCGCCCGATCACCTGGCGGTTCCCAGGAGGCTCGGCGACGACGGCGCAGTAGCCGATCCCGAGGTTGAAGACGCGGCGGAGCTCGTCCTCCTCGACGTGTCTCGCGAGCCAGTGGAAAACCGGCGGGCGTTCCCAGGCGTCCCAGTCGATCTCGGGCCGCAGCCCGTCCGGGACGATGCGCGAGAGGTTCCCTTCGATCCCGCCTCCCGTCACATGCGCCAGTCCGGCCACCTCGCCGAGCGCGCGCACCTCGTCGAGATAGAGCCGGGTGGGGGCGAGCAGGTCGTCGCCGGCGTACTCCTCCAGCTCGAGGATCCGGCGAACGAGCGTGAAGCCGTTCGCGTGCACGCCCGCGGAGGGCAACCCCACGATCGCGTCGCCCGCTTCGATCCGCGAGCCGTCGACGAGCCGGTCGCGGTCGACGATCCCCACGCAGGTGCCCGCGAAGTCGAGCTCACGGTCGCGATAGATCCCCGGCAGCTCCGCGGTCTCGCCGCCGAGGAGCGCGACGCCGGCTGCCCGGCAGACCTCCGCCGCTCCTTCCACGAGCTCGGCGACCTCCTCCACGTCGATCCGGTTGGCGGCGACGTAGTCGAGCAGGAAGAGGGGCTGGGCACCCGTCGTCAGGACGTCGTTGATGCAGTGGGCCGCGAGATCGGCGCCGCACGCGCGCAGCGCACCCCGCTCGCGGGCGAGCACGAGCTTCGTGCCGACTCCGTCGGTGGAGGCGGCGAGGAAGCGCCGATCGTCCAGCGGGTAGAGGCCCGCGAAGGCGCCGAAGCCCTCCGATCCGGTCGATTCGACGGCCGCGCGCAGCCTGTCGACGACCGAGTCGGCAGTCGCAAGCGAGACTCCCGCGGCCGCGTACGTCCGTTCCCTCCACCCTCGGGCGAGTCTAATAGGCACCTATGACGAGCCTGACTGCTGTGCTGCCGATCGCCGTGACCGCGGTCATGTACTGGCGCCGTTCGCGCACGCTGTCGCAGCGCGGGACGCCGGTGCCCGGCTGGCGCCAGGCGAGCTTCGCCTTCGCGCTCGTCCTTGCGACGGCCGCGCAGCTTCTCCCCTTCGAGGACGAGCTCTTCTTCGTCCACATGCTCCAGCACGTCCTCCTGGGTGACCTCGCGGCCCTGGCTTTCGTCCTCGGTCTGAACGGGCAGCTGCTTCGCCCGATACTCGCCGTCGGCCCCCTCGCCCGTCTCCGTGTTCTCGCTCACCCGCTCGTCGCGCTCCCGCTCTGGGCCGCGAGCCTCTACCTCTGGCACCTACCGCGGCTCTACGAGGCTGCGGTCGAGAACAGTGCTGTCCATGCGCTCGAGCATCTCTTCTTCTTCGGGACCGGAGTCCTCATGTGGGCCGCGGTCGTCGAGGTGCTCCCCGGCCCGGAATGGTTCGGCACAGCGGCGAAGCTCGGCTACGTCGTCGTCGTTCGTCTGCTCGGGACGGTGCTCGGCAACGTCTTCATCTGGTCGGGGGACGTCATCTACGGCGTGTACGACCACGGCGAGCGGCACGGCGTCGGGCCGCTGCAGGACCAGGGCCTGGCCGGGACGATCATGATGGTCGAGGGGTCGGTCGTGACGATCGGCGCGCTCGCCTGGCTCTTCCTGAAGCTTGCGCGGGAGGGAGAGCTCCGCCAGCGGCTCCTCGAGGAAGGGCTGGATCCGCGTGCCGTCCGCCGCGCCGTGCGCTATGGGCGCGGGGAGGAGCTGGAGGGGCTCCGCTGAACAGGGGAGCGCCCCTCGAGAAGGAGAGACGACATGTCAACGACACCAGATCAGCCGACGCAGCAGCATGCGCCGCCGTCACATTCAGGCCCGCCGCAGGCCGGAGTGACGATCGACGTCGCGCGGTTGCCGATTCCAGGGAACGCCGAGTTCGCGGTCTACCTGATCGCCCTGATCGTCGCGTGGCTCGTCGCGTGGTTCACGGACAACCTGGACGCAACCTCGTGGTTCGGGTTCTTCCAGTGGGTGACGATCGCCTACATCCTGTCGCGCGGAGTCGCCAAGGCGAGCCGCGTGCTCGAGCAGTAGCCCCTAGACGGGGGTCGCTTCGAACCGAAGCTTCGCGAGTATCCGGCCCGTCGGAACGGGGGTCGGATACTTGCGCGTGAAACAGGCGCGGCAGAACTCGTTTCCGGGCCGCCTCGTCGCTGCCTGCACGCCGTCGAGCGAGAGGTGCGCGAGCGAGGTGGCTCCGATCTCGGCCCGGGTCCTCTCCACGGTCTGCCCCGCGGCGACGAGCTGGTCGTCGTCGCCGAAGTCGATGCCGTAGAAGCACGGTGAGACGATGGGCGGGGAGGAGACGCGAACGTGGACCTCGGTCGCGCCGCCGTCGAACAGCATCGCGACGAGCTGGCGCATCGTCGTCCCGCGGACGATCGAGTCGTCCACCACGACCACGCGCTTCCCGGCCACCTCCGCCAGGGGGTTGAACTTCAGCTTGATTCCCTGCTCGCGCAGCCCCTGATCCGGCTGGATGAACGTTCGACCGACGTAGCGGTTCTTGATCAGGCCCTCGTTGAACGGGATCCCGGAAGCGCGCGCAAAGCCGATCGCGGCCGGCGTCCCGGAATCCGGGACTGCCATGACGAAATCGGCGCTCGCCGGGGCCTCTGCCGCGAGGGCCTCGCCCATACGGACCCGGGCGCCGTGGATCTCCTCGCCCAAGAGGCGCGAGTCGGGCCGCGCCAGGTAGATGAACTCGAAGAGGCACATGCGGTTCGCGGGCTCCGCGACCTGATGGGCCTCGACCTCGCGATCGACGACCACGAGCTCCCCGGGCCGAAGCTCCCGCACGGGCTCGGCGCCCACCAGGTCGAGCGCGCAGCTCTCGGACGCGAGCACCCAGTCGTCGTCGATGGATCCGAGGACGAGCGGCCGGAAGCCGTACGGGTCGCGGAAGCCGACGAGCTTCCCCTCCGTCAGCGCGACGACGGTCGTCGCGCCCTCGACGCGCGCCAGCGTGTTGGCAACGGCTTCGTGGAGCGGCGCCGGGTCGTTCGCGATCAGCGCCGCGATCACCTCGGAGTCGGAGCTCGATCCGAGCCGGACGCCGTCCGCCTCGAGCTCCTCGCGGAGCTCCTCGGTGTTCGTGAGGTTGCCGTTGTGGCCGAGCGCGATCGTCCTTGCCCGGCCGTGGTGCACGAGGGGCTGGGCATTGGCCCACTGCGTCGATCCGGTGGTCGAGTACCGCGTGTGACCGATCGCGAGCTGGCCGGTGAGACCGTGCAACGTTTGCTCGGAGAAGACCTGCGGGACGAGCCCCATGTCGCGGACGACGGTCAGGCGGCCGTGGTCCGACACGGCGATTCCGGCCGATTCCTGCCCCCGGTGCTGGAGTGCGAAGAGGCCGAAGTACGAGACGCGGGCCACGTCGCGCTCCGGCGCCCGGATGCCGAAGAGGCCGCACATCAGACGGTCCCGACCTGCTCGGCGAAGTCCGGCACGTGGTCGCCGGCCAGGACGAAGCGGACGGTGTCCGGATCGGAGATGTCGAGCTCGGCCGTCGACCCCGCTCCATTCGGCCATCTCCCGGACGGCCACGGCGAGCCCACCATCGGAGACATCGTGGACGAGCGACAGTCCTGAGGCCGCTTGCCAGACGAGTCCGATCAACCGGGCCTCCGAGGCGAGCCAGTCCAGATCGGACCCGCGAACCACACTGACCGTGTCTCCTCGACGCCACCCGCGCGGGACGAGCCGGACGTCCTCGACGAGGCCGACGCAGCCGACGACCGGCGTCGGTGGGATCGAGCGTCCGTCCGTGTCGTTGTAGAGCGAGACGTTGCCGCTGACGACCGGGATCCCGAGCGCCTCGGCGGCCTGTGCGATCCCCTCGATCGCCTGCTCGAGCTCCCAGGCGATCTCCGGCTTCTCGGGGTTGCCGAAGTTGAGGCAGTCCGTGAGGCCGATCGGCTCGCCGCCGACGCAGGCGACGTTTCGGGCCGCGTCCAGGACGGCGAGAGCGCCCGCTCTGAACGGGTCGCGCTCCCCGACGGGCGGTCCGTCGAGCGACACTGCGAGCCCACGGTTCCCGTCGAGCCGCAGCACGGCGGCGTCGAGGCCCGGTCGCGAACGGTGCGCGAGCCGACGAGCTGGTCGTAGCGCTCGTAGATCCACTCTCGGCTGGTGAGATTCGACTCCTGCACCGGCGCGGGGCTCGTCACCGCCGGCCGGCTTTCGATGCGATAGCGGGGGCACTCGTCCGTGAGCAAGGCGGCGGGGATCGCGCCGACGAGCTCGCCCTCGTGGAACGCCCGCAACTCGCCCGTGTCGGTCACCTCGCCGATCACCTCGTGAGCCAGCTCCCAGCGCCGGCAGAGGGCCAGGACGTCCTCGAGCCGGTCGGGCCGCACCACGGCGACCATCCGCTCCTGGCTCTCCGAGACCATGATCTCCCAGGCCTCCATCTCGTCCTCGCGGAGCGGCACCCGGTCGAGGTCGACGTCGACGCCGGCACCGTCGCGCGCCATCTCGGCCAGCGACGAGGCGAGACCGGCGGCGCCGCAGTCCTGGAGCGACTCGACGAGCCCGCGCTCGGTCAGCTCGAGACTTGCCTCGATCAGCTTCTTGCCCGTGAACGGATCGCCGATCTGAACGGTCGGCCGCTTGTCGGCGTCTTCCTGGCCAAGCTCCTGACTGGCGAGAACGCTCGCGCCGCCGATCCCGTCCCGGCCCGTCGTGGCTCCGTAGAGGACGAGCAGGCCGCCGGTCAGCGTCGCCTTCGCGCGCGTCAGACGCTCGACCGGCAGCAGGCCGACACACATGGCGTTCACGAGGCAGTTGCCGGCGTACGCTTCGTCGAAGACAGCCTCGCCCCCGACCGTCGGTACCCCGACGCAGTTCCCGTAGTGGCCGATCCCGGACACGGCGCGCTCGAACATGAACCCCGGCTCGCCGAACCGCAGCCCGTCCAGGAGCGCGATCGGCCGGGCTCCCATCGCGATCACGTCGCGCAGGATCCCTCCGACTCCGGTGGCCGCGCCCTGGAACGGCTCGACGGCCGACGGATGGTTGTGGCTCTCGACCTTGAAGGCGACCGCCTCTCCGCCGCCGAGGTCGAGGACGCCGGCGTTCTCGCCCGGGCCCTGGAGGACGCGCTCTCCGTGCGAGGGCAGCCGCTTCAGGAGCAGCGCCGAATGCTTGTAGCCGCAATGCTCGGACCAGAGGAGCGAGAACACCGCGAGCTCGAAGTCGTTCGGATCGCGCTCGAGCAACTCGCAGATACGGTCGAGCTCCTCGTCCGTCAGGCCGAGAGCTCGGTGGAGGGGCTGTTCGGCGACCCGCGTCAGATGCCGCACTCTAGATGCCCCGGTGGACATCTTCGGCGCCGCGGAAGGCTCGCCGCGCTCGTGTCGTTAGCCTGAAGAAGTGATACGCGGATACGTCCCGAATCTCCTCGCCCTCGCGCTCATCTGGGGCTCGTCGTTCATGTTCATCGAGTTCGCGCTGCGTGATCTCTCGCCGGCGGCGACGATGACCGGACGGCTTCTCTTCGCTTCCGTCGCTCTCGGGGGCCTGCTCGTCGCCCGGCGGGGCTGGGCTCAGGCATTCCGTTGCGTGCGGGACTTCGGCCGCGCGGGATTCGTGCTCGGTGTCATCGCCACGGCACTCCCGTTCTGGCTGATCGCGTGGGGGCAGACGCACATCGACTCGGGAATCGCCGCAATCGGGAACGGGGCGATGCCGATCTTCGTCGCGCTCCTGGCAATCCGCTTCGCCCAGCACGAGCGGGTGGCGGGCCTTCGAGCCTTGGGAATCGCACTCGGGCTCGTGGGGGTGGGGGTCCTTGTCGGAGTCAATCCCGAAGGCGGCTGGTGGGGCGCGGCGGGCACGCTCGCAGTCGTTCTGGCCGCCGTCTCCTACGCAGCCGGGTCGCTCTACAGCCAACACAAGCTGGACGACTCGTCCGGCCTGCTCGTCTCCACCGCCTCGGTTCTGTGGGGCACGATCGTGATCCTGCCGTTCGGCATCGCGCAGGCGCCGAGTGAGCTCCCCGGTTGGGAGGCGACTGCGTCGGTCGCGGTGCTCGGTCTGCTCGGAACCGGCCTGGGGCTGCTGATGTACCTACAGATGCTCGAGAAGCACGGGTCGTCGCGCGCCAGTCTCGTCGTCTACCTGCTGCCGCCCACGGCGCTCTTCTACGGCGCGGTGTTCCTGGACGAGCCGATCCGGCTGACGGCGATCATCGGTCTTGCGCTCATCCTCGGCGGCGTTGCGCTCGGCTCGGGTCTGATCCGGCCTTCGCGGAGGTCGCAGCCGGTCGCCGCGCCGGCTCCGTGAGCCTGGTCGAAGGAGAAGGGCTCCGGCTTCGCCGCGCATCTGGCGACGACCTCGACTTCGTCGTCGGGCTCCTGAACGACGAGGACGTCGAGCCGTTCCTCGCCGCGTCCCGACCACGCGACCGAGACGGCGTCGCCGAGGACATTCGCTCGTCCACCGAGGAGCCCGGCGATTTCGGGCTGTTCGTGATCGAAGTCCCGGAGGGCGACGGCTGGGCGCGCGCCGGCATGCTGGAGTTTGCGCTCGTGAACCGCCGCAGCCGGATCGCGCACCTGAGCGGCCTCGCGATCCACCCGGATTTTCGCGGGCGGCGGCTGTCGGACGAGGCGGCACGCGTGTTCCAGCGGCACCTGATCTTCGACCTCGACTTCCATCGGCTGCAACTCGAGGTCTACGGCTTCAACGAGCGCGCCATCCATCACGCCGAACGATCGGGCTTCCTGCGGGAGGGAACCAAGCGCAAGGCCTACTGGCGTCACGGCGAGTGGGTTGACGGGGTTACTTTCGGCCTGGTCAGGGAAGACCTGGAGGGATGAGGCTCCTGATGGTGAGCTTTCTGGCCGCGCTCGTCGTGGCGCCTCTGGCCGCTCAGGCGGCGCAGTCGCCGGCCCGCTACTCGGTGACGCTCGACGGCCGCATCGTCGCGAGCTATTCGTACATCCACACGAGCGCGGAATCGGAGTGCCGGCTCAGTCGCTTCGGCTCGGCTACCCGGACGACTGAGATTCGCAGTGTGAGCCCGACCGTGGTGCAGGCAGTGCGAGACCGGGGTCGCGCCGCGTACCGTCCGGCGGTCCTCAGATCCCTTCGCCTCGCATCGACGATCGCCGGGAGCACCTGGACCGAGCGGCGGATCTGCCGCGGCGAGCCGATCGAGACGCGCACCGGCACCTGTCCGCCCAGACACGACCGCGCGCGATCGGTGCGCGCTCAGATCGCCTGGGGCGGCCCCAACCGAATCGTCTTTCGCCCGGACTCGAGCGGCCCGGCCAATGTGCCGCTCTGCGGTCTCGGCCAGGCAGCGCGCTCGAACGGCCGGCTCAGCATCGCTCCGGGCCGGGTGGACGAAGAGGTGCTGCTCCGCGGTCGAGCGAAGCGCGTGCTCGCGCGCGCTTCCGTGTCGAGGGACGGGAACGTCGGCTCGGATCCGGAGACGTCCATCGGCGAGAAGATGGAAGTGCGCTGGACGCTGACGTTCCGGCGACTACGCTAGCCCGGTGGAGCTGATCCATACCTGCTACCGGGTTACCGACCCGGAGCGTTCGGTCGCCTTCTACGAGGCGCTCGGTCTGGAGAAGCGCCGGGAGATGCCGATCCGCGACGAGGCGACGAACTACTTCCTCGGCGTGCCCGGCAAGGAGGTTCCGGAGCTGGAGCTCACCCACAACTTCGGAGTGGACTCCTACGAGATCGGCACCGGCTACGGCCACATCGCCCTCACGGTGGACGACCTCGACGCAACGCTCGAGCGCCTCTCTGCGGAAGGGATCGAGCCGGAGCGGCCGCCCTACCAGGTGCGAGAGGGCGGCTCCAGGATCTGCTTCGTCCGCGATCCGGATCAGTACCGGGTCGAGCTGATCGAGCGCAGCGGCAACTAGCCGGGGCGGGCTGCGAGCTCTTCGTCGAGGGCAGCGGCGATGGCATCGAGCGACGCTGCGACCTCGTCGTGGGGCAGCGCGATCCGGCGTTCGGCCCGCCGCAGCGCCTCGGCAAATGCAGGAATCGTCTCCTGCCAGCGGCGCTGCCCGTACGCCGTGAGCTGCACGAGCGCCGAGCGCCCGTCGGTCGGGTTCGTCCGGCGCACCACGATGCCCCGGGCCTCCAGTGCCTTCAGTCTGTAGGTGAGCGTGCTCGGGCCGATGCCGAGGCGCTTCGCCAGCTCGGTCGGCGTCAGCGGGCCACTTCGGTCGAGCACGCTGTAGAGCGGCGCGTCCTCGGCCCGGATACCCGTGCCGGCGAGGGCCTGCGAGACGAGTCTGGCCCGCCCGCTGGTAGGTCACGTAGAGCTGGAAGATGAGGGGACGTGGCTCGGCCATTGGTTCAGATTTGAATTAGACGCTTCAGATTTGTAGTATCGCAAGCGATGCGGACGCTTCTCTCTCTGGCAACGGTGCTTGCATTGACGGCGTGCCTCGCCGGAGAGGCCGCGACGCCACGCATCGGCGTGAGCAAGCCTCCCCGGGGATTGCGAGTCGGACAGGAGTGGCACGCCCAGGTCAGCGTCCGCGGTGCGCGTCCCGCCCGGTTCGTCGTCTCCAGCGGCCGGCGGGTCGCCCGCTTCCCGCTCACGAAGAGCCGGAAACCGCTACCGCGCGCTCGTCCGGTTCCCGGCTGCCGGGCGCTGGCGCTACGGCGTCCGCGTCGGCCGGCGCGACCGGTTCGTGGGCAGCGTGCTCGTGCGCCCGGCGGTCCCCGTCCTCCAGCAGCCGCACGGGATCGTCGAGGAGAGCGACGGCAAGCTCCTCGTTGCCGACTTCCGGGCGAATGCCGTCTTCCGCCTGGACCCGTCGACCGGCGAGGGATCGACTGTCGTCCGCGTCCCCGGCCCGCGCGACATTCGCCGGGCAGGCGACGGGACGCTGCTGGTCTCCTCGGGGCTCGAACGTGCTCGAGCTGGATCCGACGACCCGGACGACCCGCGTGAGGGCGAGGGCGGCCGGCCCACTCGAAGGGATCGCCCCGGCAGCAGACGGATCGGTCTATGCAGTGGAAGATCAGGCTCGAATCGTCCGGCTCCGGCCCGACGGATCTCGCTCCGTGCTCGCCGAGGGACTGAACGGCGTCCACGGGATCCTCGCGAGCGCTGCGGGCCTTGTCGTCTGCGAGTCGTTCGCGGGCAACGTCCGCCTGGTGAGCGAGTCCGGCATGCGAACGCTCGCGAGCGGCCTCGGCAATCCGTCGTCTGTCGCGGAGGCCCCCGGAGGCTTCTACGTCACCGAGTTCTCCGCCGGCCGGCTCGCGCTCGTCACGCGAGCCGGCGAGGTCACCTCCGTCGCCTCAGTAGCGTCGCCCGGTCCCGTGGCGCTCGACGCGAGTGGTCGTCCGCTGGTCGGAACGCTCGACGGGCGCATCGTTCGCGCCGACCCGGGAACCGGTCGGGTCACGCAGCTCTGGCCGCGGCGTTAGCCGTGCTCGTCAGCGTCCGCCTCGGCCTTCGTCCGGTGGACGGTGCCGTGCGCGTGCTCCGGCGGAGCGTAGGTCGTGAGGAGCCGTAGCGGCTCGCTGCCGGTGTTCACGAAGTTGTGGAGGGTCCCGGCCGGGACGAAGGTGTAGTCGCCGGGCTTCACGGGGCTCGACTCGCCCTCGAGGATCGCATCCCCCTCGCCCTCCACGAAGAAGAGGATCTGGTCACCCTCGTGGGTCTCCTCGCCGATCTCCCCGCCGGGCAGGATGGTCATCGCGACGAACTGCGCATGCTCGCCCGTTTCGAGCACCCGGCGGAAGTCGTCGTTCCGGCGCGCGAGCTCGATGTAGTTCCCCGACGCCACCCGTGGAAGCTTAGGCGACTGCCGAGCGTTGTTCCCACTATGGCCGAGAGCCCCGTACGCGAGCTTCGAGTCGCCGTCACCGTCGAGGACTACGAGGAGGCTCTCCGTTTCTATCGCGACGCCCTCGGCCTGCCGGTGATCGAGGACTGGGCGAGCGAGACCGGGAGTGGGGCCGTCCTCGATGCCGGCCGAGCCACGCTGGAGTTGCTTTCGGCCGACCAGACCGATCTGGTCGACGAGGTCGAGGTCGGGAGGCGTGGAGTGTCGGGGCCCGTGCGCCTGGCCCTCGAGGTCGAGGACTCGAGCGCCACGGGGGAGGAGCTCGTGGCCGCCGGGGCCGAGCGGCTCTCCCAACCCGTTCTCACCCCATGGTTGCACCGAAACGTGCGGCTGCGGGCCCCGGACGGCATGCAGCTCACGCTTTTCACCGTCGTCGACGAGTAGGCAAGCTTCGGTCGTGCTCGACCTTTCGACGTTTGCGCTCTTCTGTGCGGCTTCGTTCGCTCTAGCCGTCGCACCCGGCCCGGCGGTCCTGTACATCGTCGCGCAGAGCGTCGACCAGGGCCGGCTGGCCGGCCTCGTCTCCGCGCTCGGCATCGCCACCGGCGGCCTCGTCCACGTCGCCGCGGCGACGATCGGGCTCTCGTCGCTTCTCGCCTCTTCGGCGACCGCGTTCACGATCGTCAAGTACGCCGGCGCCGCCTACCTCGTGATCCTGGGAATCCGGCGCCTGCTCACGCGCGAGACGCTCGACGACGAGATCGCGCGGGCGCCGCGCACACGGAGGAAGCTGTTCGTGGACGGCGTCGTCGTCAACGTTCTCAACCCGAAGACCGCGCTCTTCTTCATCGCTTTCCTGCCGCAGTTCGTCGACCCAGAGGCCGGCGCCGGCGACACTTCAGATCTTCCTTCTCGGGCTGCATCTTCGCCGCTGATCGCCCTCTCGTCGGACGCGCTCTGGGCGCTCGCCGCCGGCACCGCCGGAGCCTGGCTTCGACGCAGCCGCTGGTATCTCGGCGTGAAGCGGTGGGTGACGGGCCTCGTGTTCGTCGGACTGGGCCTCTCGGCGACTCGCACGACATGAGGATCGTCGACGGGCACGGGGAGGACGAGCTCCCCGCCGTCCGCAGCCTCTTCGAGGAGTACGCGGCGTCGCTCGACGTCGACCTCGCCTTCCAGGACTTCGACCGGGAACTCCGCGAGCTACCCGGTGATTACGCGCCGCCCGGGGGTCGCCTCCTGCTCGCCCTCGACGGATGACGAGCCCGCCGGCTGCGTCGCGCTGAGGCCGTACGAGCCGGAGGTCTGCGAGATGAAGCGCCTCTACGTCGAGGCCGGCGCACCAGGGCTCGGGCCTCGGGCGCCGGCTCAGCGGAGTCGATCGTCGAGGCAGGCCGCGACGCCGGCTATCGGCTCATGCGCCTCGACACGCTGCCGACGATGGAGGCCGCTCGGGGCCTCTACCGGTCACTCGGGTTCGAGGAGATCGAGGCGTACCGCCACAACCCGGTGCACGGCACGACGTTCTTCCAGCGACGCCTGCGCTAGCCCGGCTGCTGCGGAGCGAGCTTTGCCGCCGCGATCTTCTCGCGTCTCGCCTTCGTCAACTCCTGAATCACGATCTGGATCGTTGCGGCAAGCGGAACGGCGGTGAGCGCGCCGAGGACGCCCAGGAGGGCGCCGAACAGGGTGACCGCCACGATGATGAAGAACCCCGAGAGGTTCACGGCCTTGCCCTGGATCTTCGGCGTGAGGACGTTGTTCTCCACCTGCTGGTAGACGAGCACGACGGCGACCATGATCAGCCCCGCAGTGAGCCCCTCCTCGGCCCAGACCGCCGGGACGAGGACGAAGCCGGCGATCGTCGCGCCGAGGTTCGGGATCGTGTCGAGCAAGCCGGCGATCACGCCTAGGGCGAGCGCGAAGCTCGACCCGAGCAGCCAGGCTGTCACGCCCTGCGTCACGCCTGCGATCGTCGCGATCACGACGACGCCGATCGCCCAGCGCGAAACCGCCTCGGTCACCCGCTCCCACACGTTCAGCCAGCGCTCCTCCTCACCCGGCGCCAGCACGCTTCCGAGCGTCCGCTTCATGTTCCCGACGTCGGTGAGGAAGAAGAGGCAGATGAAGAGGATCGAGAAAGCGGCCACGAAGAGCGTGAAGAAGCCGCCCGCGATCCCGAGCACGGCGGAGATCGCGTCAGGGACCGACTTCGAGACCTGTTCCGCGCCGGACTGGACGTTTCCGCCCGCCCCGGTGTCGCCGAGCCAGGAGAGCTCGTCCGACTCGCGCAGGGCCTCGACGGTCTCCGGCAGCTGCTGCAGGAAGTCGCGGATGCCGCCGACGATCGGAACGAGAAACAGCAGTGCGAGCAGGACGACCGAGAGCGCCACGCCCAGGACCGTGACGGTGGCCGCGAGCCCACGCGACATCCCCGTCTTCGACATGACGACCCGCACCGGGTACTCGAAGACGAGACCCAGGAAGATCCCGACGAACACGATCAGGAAGGTCTCGCCGATCGCAATGAAGGCCGCCATCAGGCCAAACGCGGCGGCGACGATCAGCACCGTCCGCATCGGGAGCAGCAACTCCATCCGCGTCGGCCGGGGCGAATCCATCCGGGCTAGCGTACGCCGTGCGCCGGTCGGGCTCAGTCCGTACCGGCCTGCCCGCCGCACCGAGCGCTACGCCTGTGCCAGCGCCTTTCCGCGGCCCTTCTCAAGCTCGGCCCACGCTTCGCCGAGCACCTCGCCGAGGGTGGTCGCGATGACGTCGAACTCCTCCTGGCCGGCTACGAGCGGCGGTGAGATCTGGATCACCGGATCGCCGCGATCGTCGGCGCGGCAGATCAGCCCCGCTTCGAAGAGCCGCTTGGAGAGGAACCCCCGCAGGAGCCACTCGCACTCCTCGTCCGTGAACGTTTCCCGGGTCTCCTTGTCCTTGACGAGCTCGATCGCGTAGAAGAAGCCCGTCCCGCGGATGTCGCCGACGATCGGGAGCTCGAGGAGCTGGCCGAGCGTCTCGCGGAAGCGATCCTCGTTCTCCTTGACGTGCTCGACGATCCGCTCCCGCTTCATGATCTCGATGTTCTTCAGCGCGATCGCCGCCATGACGGGATGCCCGCCGAACGTGATCCCGTGTGAGTACATCGAAGCGCCCTGGAGGAACGGCTCCGCGACCCTGTCCGTCACGATGACGCCGCCGATCGCGGCATGGGCCGAGGAAAGGCCCTTCGCCATCGTCACGATGTCGGGGCGGATGTCATAGCGGTCGGAGCCGAACCAATGGCCGAGGCGGCCGAAGCCGGTGATGACCTCGTCGGCGCAGAGCAGGATCTCGTGGCGGTCGCAGATCTCGCGAATGCCGCGCCAGTAGCCCTCGGGGGGCGTGAAGGCGCCTCCCGCGTTCTGAACCGGCTCCATGATCACCATCGCCACGGTTTCGGGACCGAGCCCGTCGATCGCGTTCTCGAGGTCCTCCAGCAGGAGCGCCGTGAACTCCTCCTCGGTCTCCTCGGCGGGCCGGTGGTAGCGGTTCGTGTTCCGAACGTGGGCGACCTCGGGAACCAGGGGCTCGAACGGGGTCCTGAGCGCCGGGATCCCGTTGATCGAGAGCGCCCCCATCGTCGTGCCGTGATAGGCGACGTTCCGCGAGATCGCCTTCCAGCGGCGACCGGGGACGGGCTGCTCCTCGATCCGGCCGCCGGGGATCACTCCCTGCGCCGCCTCCGCCCGCTTGGCGTCGCCGCGCACCGCGTAGTACTGGCGGGCGAGCTTCCACGCCGACTCGACCGACTCGGAGCCGCCGGAGGTGAAGAAGACACGGTTCAGGTCGCCCGGGGCGAGCTCGGCGACCGTGGCAGCCAGCTCGATCGCGCGCGGGTGCGCATAGGACCAGTTCGTGTAGAACGGCAACTCCTTCATCTGGTCGTGGGCCGCCTTGCCGATCTCGTCGCCGAACCCGTAGCCGACGTTGACCGCGAAGAGCCCGGCGAGCGCGTCGAGGTAGCGCTTGCCCTTGGAGTCCTCGAGGTAGCAGCCGTCGCCGCGCACGATGATCGGGATCTCGGCGTCCCGGTAGCCGCTCATGCGGGTGAAGTGGAGCCACAGGTGGTCTCTGGCTTGCTGCTGGAGGTCGGTCATGAGTCGAGCCCCGCAGTCTCCGTGCGTGCAACCTGTCCGGTCGCGACTGCGGGATCGACGGCCTCGAACGCCTTGCGCCCGAAGAAGCGGTCGTGGCCCGTCAGTCGCCAGACGACGACGAGCACGACGCCGAGCAGCAGGAAGCCGTATCCAATGGCGAGCGGCGGCGCGAAGCCCAGGACCGTCTGCCCCGAGTACGACGCGTCCGCGTCGGCGAACGACCGGGTCGCCTCCACGAACAGGTAGCCGAGCATGAGTGCTCCCAGGAGCGGCCCCACGCCGATGAGGATGAAGTTCTTCGCCGACTTCGTGATCTCGTGACGGTAGTACACGGCGCACGCGATGCCGCTCAGCGCGTAGTAGAAGGCGATCATCAGTGCGAGCGCCGAGATCGAATCGAACAGGAAGTTCTGGGAGATGAAGTTCATGGGCACGTACCAGAGGGTGGCGAGGAAGGCGACTGCCGCCGTCGCCACGTGTGGTGTCCGGTAACGCTCGTGGATGCGTGCGAGCGGCGACGGATACGCCCCTGAGCGGGCCATCGACAGTGTCGTTCGCGAGGCGGGGATGATCGTGGTCTGCGTCGAGGCGATTGCCGACGTCGCCACCGCGAGCAGCACGAGCTTGTCCCAGGGCGAGCCGAGCACGTCGCCTGCGAGCACTCCGAAGATCGCGTCGTCGTCGTCGTACTCGCCGAGCGCCTCGAGGCCGGCGAAGGCGACGACAGCCGTTGCGACCGACACATAGGTGAAGACGAGGACGACGGTGCTGACGACGGCGGCCAGGCCCGGTGCGCGCCGGCTGTCCTCCGTCTCCTCGGTCAGGTTGACCGCGGATTCCCAACCCCAGTAGAGGAAGACGCCGACCAGCAGCGCCGCGACGAGCGCGTCGGAACTGTCGATCTCGAACGGGTTGAACCAGGACGCCTGCGGCTCGATGGAGTCGACGGTGGCGTCCCCGCTGTACACCTTTGCGATGGCGACGATCGCGAACAGGAGCAGCGCGCCGACCTGCGCCAGGATCATCACGTTCTGGATCCGTGCGGAGAGCTCGGTGCCGAGGATGCAGATCGCCGTCATCACGACGATGACGACCACGGCGAGCGCGGTCACGGCCGCCTTCGATCCGGCTGCCGAGTCCCAGCCAACGAGCAGGTAGGTGTAGCGGGCGCCGACGTCTGCGAGCGATCCGATCACGAGGATCCCTGTCACGCAGACGGCCCAGCCGCCGATCCAGCCCGCCCAGGGGCCGAGGGCCCGCGTCACCCAGGAGAAGGTCGTCCCTGCGTCCGGGTCGGCGCGGTTCATGTAGAAGAACGCACCCGCGATCAGGAACATCGGCAGGAACGAGAGGAGCAGCGCCGCGGGCGCCTGGAGAGCGACGATCACGGCGAGCGTCCCGATCGCCGCCGCCAGTGAGTAGGCGGGAGCTGTCGAGGCGAGCCCGATCACGAGCCCGCCGACGAACCCGATCGCGTTCGGCTTCAGCGTCTGCTTCTCGGTCTCCGGGATCGGTCTGTAGGGCGTCCCGCCGTCCACGGGCGGATCAGCCAAGGTTGACCATCACGTGCTTGAGCTGCGTGTAGTCCTCGAGCGAGTACGCCGAGAGGTCCTTGCCGTAGCCCGACTGCTTGAACCCGCCGTGCGGCATCTCCGAGACCAGCGGGATGTGGTCGTTGATCCAGACCGTCCCGAACTCCAGCATGCGAGCCGCATTCATCGCCCGGCCGACGTCACGCGTGAACACCGACGCGGCGAGGCCGTACGGCACGTCGTTCGCCCAGGCGATGGCCTGCTCGTCGTCCTCGAACCGCTGGACGGTGACGACGGGCCCGAAGACCTCGCGCTGCACGATCTCGTCCGTCTGCTCCACGCCGGTCACGACCGTCGGCTTGACGAAGAACCCGCTGTCGCCGTTCGTTCCGCCGCCGGTGAGGACGTTCGCATTCGAGGCGCGGTCGATGAAGCCGAGGATCCGGTCCTGCTGGGCTTTCGAGATCACCGGGCCCATCTCGATCTCCTCGCCCTCGGCCGGGTCGCCGACGTTCATCGACTCGACGGCCGGCACGAGCTCCTCGAGCAGCTTGTCGTAGACCTTGGGGCCGGCAACGACGCGCGAGGCCGCCGTGCAGTCCTGCCCGGAGTTCCAGTATCCCCCGATCTTGATCGCCTCGGCCACCTGCGCCGGGTCGGCGTCGTCGAAGACCACGACAGGCGCCTTTCCTCCCAGCTCCAGGTGGACGCGCTTGACCGTGTCCGCGGCGGCCTTCGCGATCTCCTTGCCGGTGGCGACATCTCCGGTCAGCGAGACCATCCGCACGTCGGCATGCCGGACGATCCCGGCGCCGACCGGCTCACCATGTCCCGTGATGACGTTGAGGACGCCGGGCGGGATCAGGTCGGACGCCAGCTCGGCGAAGCGCAGCATCGAGAGCGGCGTCTGCTCGGACGGCTTGAGGACCGAGACATTTCCTGCTGCGAGCGCCGGCGCGAACTTCCAGACGGCCATCATCAGCGGGTAGTTCCAGGGCGCCACCTGGCCGACGATCCCGATCGGCTCGCGCCGCAGCATCGACGTGTAGCCCTTCATGTACTCCCCCGCGGCACGGCCCTCGAGCACCCGTGCGGCACCGGCGAAGAACCGGATGTTGTCCGAGCAGACCGGCATCTCGTCGCGGGCCGAGGCGATCGGCTTGCCGACGTTCCTCGACTCGATCTCCGCAAGCTCGTCGGTGTGCTCGTCGAGGAGGTCGGCGAGCTTGAGCAGGAGCTCGGAGCGTTCCTGCGGCGTGCTTTCACGCCACTCCGGCCACGCCTCCTTGGCAGCCTCGACGGCTCGGTCGACGTCCGCCTGGGTGCCCAGTGGCGCCTCCGCGATCGTCTCGCCCGTGGCCGGGTTGACGATCTCCTCGGTTCCACCCTCGGCAGGCGTCGACCCATTTGCCTCCGACCAGGTTCTTGACCTTCGCCACGCTGACGCTCATGAGCGAACCTCCTGGATACGCGAGGAACCTATCTCACTGACGGGCACCGGCGGCAGCCGCTGCGACGCCGCCGACTCCGGTGGGCTCGCGAGTCAGGCGCTGGGCGATCCAGACCGGGATGACCGAGAGGAGGATCACCGCGACCGCGACGACGTTGATGATCGGGAGCTGCTGCGGCCGGGCGAGGTTCGTGAAGATCCAGATCGGGAGGGTCTGCTCGGCGCCCGACGTGAACGTCGTGACGATGACCTCGTCGAAGGAGAGCGCGAAGGCGAGCAGGCCGCCGGCGAGCAGCGCGGTCCGGAGCTGCGGGAAGGTGACGTAGCGGAAGGTCTGCCAGGCGTCGGCGCCCAGATCGGACGAGGCCTCCTCGAGGAACGGCGAGGCGCGCCGCAAGCGCGCGATCACGTTGTTGTAGACGACGACGATGCAGAACGTCGCGTGGCCGATCACGATCGTCAGGAGGCCGAAGTCGATGCCGAACCGGACGTACGACGCGTTGAGCGCCATGCCGGTCACGATCCCGGGCAGTGCGATCGGGAGGATGACGAGGAACGAGATCGACTCGCGGCCGAAGAACCGGTGGCGGGCGACGGCGAGCGAGGCGAGAGTTCCGAGCACGAGCGCGATCGCGGTCGCGACGAGCGCCGCCTTGACCGACAGGAAGAGCGCGTCGCGCACCGTCTCGTCCCGCCACGCCTCCCCGAACCAGGCGTCGTGTACCCGGAGATCGGCCAGCCCTGCGTGATGCTCTCGTTGAAGGCGTAGAGCCCGATCACGAGCAGCGGCAGGTAGATGAACGCGAGGGTCGCGCCGGTCGCGAGCCTGAGGAGCAGCCGGCCCGTCACAGGCTGTCGAACGCGCCGGCCCGTTTCGCCAGCGCGAGGTAGACGACCATGATCACGACCGGGAACGGTCGCGAACGCTGCGGCGAACGGGAGGTTGTTCGCGACGCCGACGTTCGAGTAGACGACGTTGCCGATGAAGCTCGTGTTCCCGACGACCGAGGGCGTGATGTAGTCGCCGAGGGTCAGCGAGAACGTGAAGATCGAGCCGGCCACGATCGCGGGAAAGGCGAGCGGGAAGACGACCCGGCGGAAGGTGCCGAGCCCGCGCGAGCCGAGGTCGGACGATGCTTCGAGCAGCGAGCCCGGGATCCGCTCGAGCCCCGCGTAGATCGGCAGGATCATGAACGGGAGCCAGAGGTACGTGAACACGAGCCAGGTGCCGGTCGTCGTGTAGCCGGGGCCGTGGAGACCGAACGGCTCGAGCGCCCAGTTCAGCGGCCCCTCCCCGGCGAGGATGATCCGCCACGCGTAGACCTTCACGAGGTAGCTCGCCCAGAGCGGCGTGAGAATCGCGACGACGAGGATCGCCTTCGTCCGCGGCGAGGCGACGCGGGCCATGTAGTAGGCGATCGGAAGCGCCAGGAGCGCGTCGGTGACGGTCACGGCCGCCGCGAGCCCGACGGTCCGGAGCGTGATCCGCCGGTAGACGTCCGCCTCCCAGAGCGTGCGGAAGTTGTCGAGGCTGAGCTCGCGGACGATGTCGCCGGTGAACGGATCGACCCGCCAGACGGCGGTCAGGAAGAGGACGGCAAGCGAGCCCAGGTAGGCGATCCCGAGCCAGGCGAGCGGCGAGGCGAGCAGGGCGCCCAGCCGGGCCCGTGGATGGCGGAAGAGAAATGTCGAGAGGCGCCGCCCCGGACCTTGCCGGGGCGGCGCCTCTCCGTACGAGGCCGAGCTCAACGGGAGGTCGCTACCCCTTGATCTCGGTCCAGGCCGCCGTCCATTCGGCGTAGTCCTTGCACACCTCGCCCCGGTCGTCGCCGCAGTCCTTGATCGGCGTCTTCCAGTAGGCGACCTTGGTCGAAGTACTCCTCGTCCTCGGCATGGAAGGTCGTGCAGTGATTCTTGTCCTTCGTCAGGCCGCAGGCCTCGGCGTTGACCGGGGCCTCCCCGAAGTACTCCGTCGCCATCGCGTTCGCCTCCGGCGAGATGATGTAGTTCATCCAGAGGTACATGCAGTTCGGGTTCTTGGCCTTGGAGGAGATCATCCAGGTGTCCGACCAGCCGGTCGAGCCCTCCTTCGGAAGGATCGCCTTGACCGGCACCGGCGGCTTGGCGCCGGTCAGCTGATTCGCCTGGTACTGCCAGGTCGTCCCGACGACGGTGTCCTTGTTCGTGAAGGACTGGATCTCCTTCGCGGCGTCGGACCAGTACTCGCCGATGTTCGCCTTCTGCTGCTTCAGCAGGTCGACCGCCGCCTGGAACTGTGTGTCGTCGAGAGCGTAGGGATCCTCGATGCCGAGGTCCGGCTGCGTGGCCTTCAGGTAGAGCGCCGCGTCCGCGATGTAGATCGGGCTGTCGTACGCGGTGATCTTGCCCTTGTACGGCGAATCCGCCTCCCAGACGACGCTCCAGCTGTCCGGCTCGGGCTTGACGACGTCCGTCCGGAACATCAGGAGGTTCGCGCCGCGGCCGTGCGGGACGCCGTACGGCTCGCCGTCCACGGTGTTGTGCGGCTGGTTCTTCAGGCCTTCGAAGACGGCCTCGTAGTTCTCGATCAGGTCGGTGTTGACCGGGGCCACGTCCTCGCCCGCAATCAGGCGGAGCGTTGCGTCCCCCGAGGCCGAAACGCCGTCGTAGTTGCCGGTCTTCATCAGCGTGACCATCTCGTCCGAGGTCGCGCCGACCTTCGAGTTGACCTTGCAGCCCGTCTCCGTCTCGAACGGGGTGACCCAGTCCTTCTCGACGTAGCCGGCCCAGTTGATCAGGTTGACCTGACCCTCCGGCTCGCCGATCGACGTCGGCATGTTCGACTCCTCCGTCGTCGTCGTGCCGCCGGCGCTGTCGCCGTCGTCGTCGCTTCCGCAGGCCGTGGCCGCCAGGAGCGCGACGACCACGTACACGGCGAGGCCAAGCCATCGGAGCCTTCGCCATCGTCCCTTGCTCATTCGTCCTCCGTCTCTCCCCCCAAGGAGATCTCGTAGGTGTGTTCTGGACGCCACTCGAGGCGGACCGGGCGCCCGCGCGCCTCGACGACGTCCGCCGAGGTGGTCTCGAGGTTCTGCCGGACGACGGAGAGCGATCCGCCGTCCTCGAGGTCGACGACGTACCGGGTGACCATCCCGACGTAGACGACCTCTCGGATGCGGCCGCGCTCTGACTCCGAGCCGGCCGCCGGCTCCTCGTTCTCGTCGAGGAGCCGGATCTTCTCCGGGCGCACGGTGAACCGCCGCCCGTCCCGCTCGAGCACGTTCGAGACGCCGACGAAGCCGGCGACGAACTCGCTCTCGGGGTGCTCGTAGACGTGCGCCGGCGACCCGACCTGCTCGATCTGCCCGGCGCGGAAGACCGCCAGGCGGTCGCTCATCGTCAGCGCCTCCTCCTGGTCGTGCGTCACATAGACGAACGTGATCCCGACCTCACGCTGGATGCGCTTCAGCTCGATCTGCATCTCGTGGCGGAGCTTCAGGTCGAGCGCGCCGAGCGGCTCGTCGAGCAGCAGCACCTGGGGCCGGTTGACGATCGCCCGGGCGAGAGCGACGCGCTGGCGCTGCCCTCCGGAGAGCTGTGCGGGGCGCCGCGGCCCGAGCCCGGCGAGCCGCACCATCTCGAGCGCCTCGCCGGCGCGTTTCCTCCGCTCTGTCCTTCCCGACCCGATTCACCATCAGCCCGTAGGCGACGTTCTGCTCGACGGTCATGTGCGGGAAGAGCGCGTAGTCCTGGAACACGGTGTTGACCTCGCGGTCGTACGGCGGCCGGTCTGTGACGTCGCGTCCCTTCAGGAGGACGCGCCCGGAGTCCGGCCGCTCGAACCCGGCGATCAGGCGCAGCGTCGTGGTCTTGCCGGAGCCGCTCGGGCCGAGGAGCGTGAAGAACTCTCCCTGCGCGATGGCGAGATCGACGCCGTCCACCGCGACCACATCGCCGTATGAGCGGTGGAGTGCGACTGCCTCGATGTCGGGCACGGCGGGCTCGGACGGCGGGGCGCCGCTAGGTCGCGCGGGTGCTTGCGTCGACAAGCGATTCCTCCAGCAACTCGAGCCCGCGGGCGAGGTCATCGTCCGACACGACGAGCGGGACGAGGATGCGAATGACGTTTCCGTAGAGCCCGCAGGAGAGCAGGATCAGGCCCTTCTCCCGGGCGGCGGCGGTGACGGCCTTCGCCAGGTCCGGCGTCGGCTCGGCGAGCTCGATCGCAAGCATCGGGCCGAGGCCGCGGACCTCGCCGATCGAGGCGGTGCGGGCCGCGAGCTGCTCCAGTCGCGCACGAATCGTCTGGCCGAGCTCGCAGGCCCGCTCGAGGAACTCAGGTTTCCGCACTTCCTCGAGCACCGCAACGGCGGCGGCGCACGCGAGCGGATTGCCGCCGAAGGTGCCACCGAGGCCGCCGGGCTCGACGGCGTCGACGATCTCGGCGGGGCCGGTCACGCCGGCGAGAGGGAGGCCGCCGCCGAGAGACTTCCCGGAGACGAGCAGGTCGGGCTCGACGCCGTACTGCTCGACCGCCCACATGGTTCCGGTGCGGCCGACGCCGCTCTGGACCTCGTCCGCGACGAAGAGGATCCCGTGCCGGCCCAGCAGCTCCTGCAGGCGCTTCGGAAAGTCCGGCGGCATCGGGATGAATCCGCCCTCGCCCTGAACGGGCTCGAGGACGGCGCAGGCGATCGAGGCGGGATCGACGTCGGCCTTGAAGAGATGCTCGATGCCGGCGATCGCATCGTCGGAGGAGACCCCGCGGTAGGGATAGGGCGCGGGCGCCCGGTAGATCTCGGGCGCGAATGGCCCGAACCCCTGCTTGTAGGGCACGACCTTGCTCGTCATCGTCATCGTCATCAGGGTCCGGCCGTGAAAGGCGTGGTCGAAGACGAGGACCGCCGGTCGGCCGGTTGCGGCACGCGCGATCTTGACGGCGTTCTCGACGGCCTCGGCGCCGCTCGAGAGCAGGATGCTGCGCTGCTCGGCTCCGTGGCACGGCGACACCTCCGCGAGCAGCCGGCACACCTCGACGTAGGGTTCGTACATGCCGACCATGAAGCACTGGTGCAAGTAGCTATCGAGCTGCCCGCGGATCGCCTCGACTGCGGCGGGGAGCCCGTGGCCCGCGTTCTGGCAGCCGAGCCCGCCCGCGAAATCGATGTAGGTGCGCCCGTCGACGTCTTCCACACGGGCACCCTCGGCGCGGGCGACGACGATCGGGGTTGTGGCGATTCCGCGCGCCACGTAGCGCTCACGCGCCGCGATGACGGCTTCGGACGACCCCGTCCGCTCGCGAATCGACATGCTTTGAGACCCTACTGAAAGTGACTGGAACCTTCCGCAACCTGTGATCGCCGTCATCGGAGCATCGGGCACGATCGGACGCCGCGTCGTCGGCTTCCTCGAGGAGTGGGGCTCGCGCGTCGCGCGGCGCGACGCGCGCCTGGAGGGAGAGGAGTCTCTCGACGCATCGGATCCCGCGGCTGTCGCACGTGGTCTCGACGGCTGCACGGTCGTCGTCAACTGCGCCGACTACCGGCTGAACCTTTCGGTCATGCACGGCGCGCGCGAGGCCGGTGTCCAGTACGTCGACCTCGGCGGCCTGTACCACGTGACGACGGAGCAGCTCGCACTCGATGCCGAGTTCGAGGCCGCCGGCGTGGGTGGGCTGCTCGGGATGGGCTCGGCGCCGGGAAAGACCAATCTCTTGACGGCCGCGGCGGTTGCGCGCCTCGACGAGGAGCCTGAGTCCCTCGAGATCTGGGCAGCGGCGCGCGACCCGGCCGCCGCAGAGCATCCGTTTCCGGCTCCCTACTCGGTTCGGACCCTCCTCGACGAGCTGCAGATGGAACCCGTGATCGTCGCCGGCGGCGAGGTGCGGGAGGTCGAGCCGCTGTCCGGCGAGGCCGAGCGCGACCTACCCGAGCCCGTGGGCCGCGCCAAGGGCATCTACACGCTCCACTCTGAGCTGAAGACGCTGCCGCGCGCCTTCCCGACACTGGAGTCCGCGTCGTTTCGGCTCTGCCTCGCCCCGGGCCTGCTGGAGAAGTTGCTGGCGCTTCGCGAGGGCGAGGAGCCGACGCCCTACGAGCAATCCGAGGCCGCGGTCGCCGTCCACCTCGTCGACGTTGCAGGCCCGACCCGAAGGGTGGTCGGCTGGACGCTGACCCGCGGCGGCTCGGCCCGGTCGACCTCGGAGCCGGCGGCCCGCGCGGCCGTCGAGCTCCACGAGGGGCGTCTCCGGTTCACGGGGGTCCGGCCTCCAGAGGACGCGATTCCCGATCCGGACGCGTTCCTTGCACTGCTCGACACCGAGGTCTACTGGGAGGTCACGTAGGCGAGGAAGCGGCGGGCGCAATCGTCGTTGTCGCCTTCTGGCCGGATCGTCCAGGCCGTCTCCCGCCGTCCTGCCGGCCTGACGCTCGCCGAGTCGAAGGAGCTCGCGAGGTCGCGCGGAACGGTCAGAACGACGCCGCTCCTGAGCTCCACTCGCACCAGCTCGACGGAATCGTCCGGGAGGCCGCCGGGTGGCACAGGCCCGGCGATCACGTCGGTGTCGCGCCGGGCTGCGATCGCCTCGAGATCTTCGTCGTCGTCGTAGACACGGAGGTCGACACGGCAGCCGGAGTCGCGTTCGAAGCGTGTGATCTGCGCTTCCTCGGCGAGACCCGCCGGTGCCAGGAGCCTGACCTCCTTCACGGTCGCGCCGCCGCATCCGGCCAGCGTTACGAGTAGCGCCGCGACGAGGAGCGTGCGGATCGACATACTCGCCATTGTGTCCATCTTCGAACGCGTCTCCGGCCTGCCGCTCGTCGTCGAGGGCTGCGAGCTCGAGCAGCTGGAACAGGCTGTCTCGAGGGATTTCATCCGGACCACGACGCAGGTTCGCCTGCGAGGCGGCGGCGAGGAGGGGATCGGCGAGGACGTCACCTACGACGGCGACGCTCACGACCGGCTGCGGGAGGCCCCGCCGCTCCCGCTCGAGGGCGAGTGGACGATCCGCTCGTTCTCGGAGCACCTCGACGGACTCGATCTGTGGCCCGCCCCGCCGGCTATGGAGGCATTTCGCGACTACCGGCGCTGGGCTTTCGAGAGCGCCGCGCTCGATCTGGCGTTGCGGCAGGCGGGTCACTCCCTCGCGTATGCCGTCGGGCGCCCGACGCAGCCGGTCCGGTTCGTCGTGTCGTTGCGGCTCGGGGAGCCCTCGTCCCTCGATCCGATCGAGCGGCTGCTGGAGGAGTATCCGGGAACTCGATTCAAGCTCGACCCCGTTCCTGACTGGACCGATGAGCTGATCGGCGGGCTGGCGGCCCTCGACGCTGTGGACGTCGTCGATCTGAAGGGCGCATACCAGGGCACCGTGGTCGACAACCCGCCGAATCCGGAGCTCTACACGAGGGTGGCGGAGGCCTTTGCGTCGGCCTGGATCGAGGATCCCGCCCTGACGCCCGAGACGGACGACGTCCTCCGGCAGCACCGTGACCGGATCACCTGGGATGCGCCGATCCACTCGGTCGCAGACATCGAGGCGCTGGGATTCCCGCCTCGGACGATCAACATCAAGCCCTCGCGCTTCGGATCGATCGAGCGGCTCTTCGCCGCCTACGACTACTGCGCGGACAGGTCGATCGGCATGTACGGCGGCGGTCAGTTCGAGCTCGGCGTGGGGCGAGGGCACATCCAGCACCTCGCGTCGCTCTTCCACGCCGATTCCTCGAACGACGTGGCACCCGGCGGTTACAACCGGACACCCCTGCCCTCAGGGCTGCCGGCGAGCCCGCTGGAGCCGGCGGCCGCCGCGACCGGCCTGCGCTGGGGCTAGCTGCGCTTCGTCACACTCTCGGCACGAACTCGTCACCCACGCGTGCGTTTCTCCGGGCTAGCGTCGGGTCATGACGAAGATCACGACCGCATGGGGCAAGGCGAAGCTCCTCGAGGAGGTGACGATCCCGCAGCGGGCCGGACAGAAGCGCTTCGCGTCGGTCGTCCAGCTGCTCGAGGACGACAAGGGTGACTGGCTCGTCCGCTTCGCGTACACGACCGACGGCACCGCCAGACGCGGGCCGGTGACCTTGCGCGGCGCCGATCTCGAGCGACTACGGGATCGGCTCGGCGATCACCCGTCGCTCGCAGCGGCGCTCGGGTTCGTCGGGGGGTGAGGCCGGTCGGAGGCTCTAGGCCGCTATCGCAGTTCGATCTCGGGCCGCCGCGATCAGCCCGCGGAGAATCAGGGCGCCGTCGGTCGAGCCAAGGAGTGGGTCGACCGCATGCTCGGGATGCGGCATGAGGCCCATGACGTTCCTCTCGGCGTTGACGACGCCTGCCACGTCGGCAACCGCGCCGTTCGGGTTCTGCTCGTACCGGAGGACGAGCTGGCCGTTCGCATCGAGCTCGTCGAGGAGCTCGTCGTCCGCGAACCAGCTGCCCTGGCCGTGCTTCACGGGAATCGTCAGGGTCTGACCCGGCTCGCAGAGGCTCGTGAACGGCGTGTCCGTTCGCTCCACCCGGAGATCGACGTCGCGACAGACAAATGAAAGCGATTCGTTCGGCCGCAGCGCGCCGGGAAGCAGGCCGGCCTCGCACAGGATCTGAAAGCCGTTGCAGATCCCGAGCACGGGGCCGCCGTCGTCGGCGAATGCCGCGACCGCACGCATCGCGGGCGAGAAGCGGGCGATGGCTCCGCAGCGCAGGTAGTCCCCGTACGAGAACCCGCCGGGGAGGACGACCCCTGCCACGTCGGGGAGCTGCTCGTCGGCGTGCCAGACCGGAACGGCCTCCGCGCCGAGGCCGGCGAGCGCCTGGAGGGCGTCCCGGTCGTCGTTCGAGCCGGGAAACGCTACGACGGCGACGCGTGGGCGGCTCTCGTTCAACGCCCGCCCACCTCGATCTCGTAGCTCTCGATCAGGGGGTTGGCGAGGAGCTGCTCGCACATTCGCTCGACCTCGGCGCGGGCAGCGACTTCGTCCGCGGCGTCGACCTCGAGGTCGACCACGCGGCCGACCCGCGCATCGTCGACGGGGAAACCGAGCTGTCGGAGGGAGCTCTCCACCGCCTGTCCCTGCGGATCGAGGATCCCGGGCTTCGGCCGGACGAGGACGGTTGCCCTCATCGGAGCACCACGTCCGGGTCATCGAGGTATCGGTCGAACGGAATCTCGGCCAGCCGCTCGAATGCCTCGACGTACCGCGCGCGGGTTCCGGCCACGACCTCCTCGGGCAGCTCGGGGCCGGGATCGGTCTTGTCCCAGCCGAGCGTCTCGCAGTAGTCGCGGACGAACTGCTTGTCGTACGAGGGCTGCGGCCGGCCGGGCTCGTACTGGTCCGCCGGCCAGAACCGGGAGGAGTCGGGCGTGAACGCCTCGTCTGCGAGCACCAGGCGCCCGGTCCCGTCGAGCCCGAGCTCGAACTTGGTGTCGGCGATCAGGATCCCCCGCTCGGCGGCGTACGCAGCGGCAAAGCCGTACAGCGCGAGCGAGATCGCCTCGACCTCCCGCAGCCGGTCCGTGCCCACCAACTCGGCAGCCTGATCGCGCGTGATGTTCTCGTCGTGGCCCGTTGCGGCCTTCGTCGCCGGCGTGAAGATCGGCTCGGGGAGCCGATCGGACTCGCGGAGCCCCTCGGGCAACCGGTGCCCGCACACCTCGCCGCTCGCGCGGTAGTCCTTCCACCCCGAGCCGGCCAGATACCCGCGGACCACGCACTCGATCGGCAGCATTTCCAGCCGTCGGCACTCGAGCGATCTGCCGTCCGGCCGGATCGCGAGCAGGTGGTTCTCGACGAGGTCGCGAGTGCGCGCGAACCAGAACGCCGAGAGCCCTGTGAGCACTCGTCCCTTGTCCGGGATCTCGGTGGGGAGGACGACGTCGAAGGTCGAGATCCGGTCGCTCGCGACGAGGAGCAGGCGATCGTCGTCGAGCGCGTAGAGCTCTCGAACCTTCCCGCTGCCCACGTGGGTGGCGGTCTCAGACATGTACGGGCTCCTCTCTTCTGGTCAGTGTGGACAGGCGGTCGAAGATGACGTCGACGTGGCTCGTGTATGCAGCCAGCTCGAAAACCGAGTCGAGCGCCTCGGCGGAGAGCGCCGCGGTGATCTCGCCGTCGGCCCGGACGAGGCTCGCAAAGTCTTGCTCCTCCTCCCAGGCCCGCATCGCGTTCCGTTGCACGAGCTCGTAGGCGCGAGAACGGCTCGAGGCCCGCTTCGACGAGGGAAAGCAGCAGCCGTTGGCTGAAGAAGAGGCCGTGGCTCGATTCGAGGTTGCGCCGCATGCGCTCCGGGCGCACGACGAGGCCGCCGACGAGCCACGTGAACCGGTCGAGCATGTAGTCGAGTGCGAGAAAGGCGTCCGGGACGACGACTCGCTCGGCCGAGGAGTGGGAGATGTCCCGCTCGTGCCAGAGCGCCACGTTCTCGAGCCCGACGACCGCAGCGCCGCGGACGACTCGAGCGAGGCCGCAGATGCGCTCCGAGACGATCGGGTTGCGCTTGTGCGGCATCGCGGACGACCCCTTCTGGCCGCGGCCGAACGGCTCTTCGACCTCGCGCACCTCCGTCCGGGCCAGGTGGCGGATCTCGAGCGCGAACTTCTCGAGCGAGGCGGCGGCAACCGCGAGAGTCGCGAGGAGCTCGGCATGGCGGTCGCGCTGGAGGATCTGGGTCGAGGACGGCGCCGGCTCGAGCCCGAGTCGCTCGCAGGCGTGCCGTTCCACCTCCGGGTCGGTTGCCGAGTAGGTGCCGACGGCGCCCGACAGTTTTCCGACCCGAAGACCTTCGAGCGCTCGTTCGACTCGGTCACGATTCCGTGCGAGCTCGAACGCCCAGCCTGCGAGCTTGAGCCCGAAGGTCGTGGGCTCTGCGTGGACGCCGTGCGTGCGTCCCATCATCAGCGTGTCGCGGTGCTCCTCCGCCGCGCCGGACGACGGCAGTGAGGCGCGCATCGAGTCCTGCCAGGATCAGCTCGCCCGCGTCCTGGATCTGCAGCGAGAGCGCGGTGTCGAGGACGTCCGAGGACGTCAATCCGTAGTGGAACCACCGCCCGACCGGCCCGAGTCCTTCGGACGACGGCGTCGACGAAGGCAGCAACGTCGTGCTGAGTGCGCTCCTCGATCTCCGCGACCCGCTCCGGTGACGGAGCCACCGCGCGCTCACGAATCTCGGCCGCAGCTTCGGTCGGAACGACCCCGACGGCGGCCCAGCCGTCCAGCGCCGCCAGCTCGACGTCGAGCCAGCGCGAGAGCTTGCTCTCGTCCGACCAGACGTGAGTCATGGCCGGGCGCGAGTACCGGGAGATCACCGGCTCGATTCTAGAGGTGGCTCAGGCGGTCGCCCGCCGCGGTTCAGGCCTCGGACGGCGGCAGCCCGCCGCCCTGCGCGAGGATCCGGGCCGCCAGGATCGCGGCGTTGCGCGCTCCGTCCAGGGAGACGCAGGCGACCGGGACGCCGGGCGGCATCTGGACGATGGACAGCAGCGCATCCATCCCGTCGCCGACGCTCTTGCTCGACCGGAGGGGAACCCCGATCACGGGAAGCTCCGTGTACGCGGCGACAACGCCCGGAAGCGCTGCTGCCATCCCGGCGCCGGCGATGATCACACGGACTCCGCGAAGTGCCGCCGTCGAGGCGTACTCGGCGACGCCGCGCGGGTCTCGATGCGCCGAAAGGACGTGGAACTCGTGTGGGATCGCCCGCTCGTCGAGCTCCACCATCGCGGGCTCCATCCGCTCGCGGTCGGACTCCGAGCCGACCAGGATTCCGACGAGCGCGTCGCTCTCGCCGAATTCGGCGAGCTGGGCGAACGGCTCGGTCTGGGTGTCAGGTTCCAACGTCAGCGGTCTGCGCTCCGATGTCACGACGGTACTGCATGCCGTCGAACGAGATTCGGGCCGCCGCGGCATACGCCGCGTCGCGCGCGTCGGCAAGCGAGGCCCCGAGCGCGGTCACGTTGAGCACTCTTCCGCCGTTCGTGACCAGTCGGCCGCCTTGCAGAGCGGTGCCCGCATGGAAGACCAACGCGTCGGTCTCTGCCTCCGCGATCCCCTCAATGGCCGTGCCGGAGTCGCTCCCGCCCGGATAGTCGCGACCGGCGAGCACGATCGTGACGGCGGCTTCGTCCTGGACGTCGATCGTCACGTCTCCCAGGTCGCCGGTAGCTGCGGCGGCGAGCGCGTCGAGGAGATCGCTCCGGACTCGCGGAAGGATCGCCTGAGTCTCCGGGTCTCCGAACCGACAGTTGAACTCGAGCACCTTCGGCCCGTCCTCGGTCAGCATCAGGCCGGCATAGAGGAGGCCGACGAACGGCGCGCCTCTCGACGCGAGCTCCGCGAGCACGGGCCGGTGCACCGAATCCACGAGGTCAGCGACCTCCGACTCGCCAAGCTCGGCGAGCGGGGAGAACGCACCCATCCCGCCGGTATTCGGACCCTCGTCTCCGTCCCGGATCCGCTTGAAGTCGCGGGCCGCCGCGAACGGAACGGCGTTCACCCCGTCGGAAAGCGCGAAGAGCGAGACCTCTTCACCCTGCAGGAGCTCCTCGATGACGAGTGGCTGCCCGAGGCGGCTCGACTCTCGGAGGGCCACGTCGAGCGACTGCTGGTCGGGGCAGACGAAAACGCCTTTTCCCGCGGCGAGACCGTCGACCTTGACCACGCAGGGCGGTCGCGCGACGGCCATGGTCTCGGCCGTCCGGACTCCGGCCGTTCGCATCACGTCCTTCGCGAAGCTCTTCGAGCCTTCGATCCGTGCTGCCGCCCTGCTCGGGCCGAAGACCGCGAGCCCGGCGTGGCGGAGCTCGTCGGCGACGCCGTTCACGAGCGGTGCATCAGGACCGATGACGACGAGATCTGCGTCCAGGCCGCGTGCGAGATCGCGTAGTCCTTCGCCGTCTTCGGCACGGATCGGGTGACATTCGCCGACTTGGGCGATTCCCGGGTTCCCGGGTGCAGCGTGGAGCTCCTCGAGCCGGGAGCTCTGCCGCAGCTTCCACGCAAGCGCATGTTCGCGGCCACCCGAGCCGATCAGGAGCACCTTCACGAGCGGCGAGTCTAGAGAGCCTTGCGGAGGTTCAAAGTCGGCGGCCCGGGGGAGATGAGGAGCATGTCAACCGAACCCGGACTCGACCTTCACAGCTGGGAGAGCGAGTGGCAGCAGCTCGAGCCGCTCGTCCGAGACACGCCTGCCGAGGCGCTTCCCGAGCTGCACGACCTGATCGAGCGAATGCTGAAGGAACGCGGAATCCTCGGGGAGGACCTCACCGCCGCCGAAGGGGCGGATCCAGAGCTTCTTGCCGAGTACGTGGCGGGCTCGGAGGTCGTCGAACGCCTCGAACGCGGAGAGACCGTCGACCCGGGCGACATCGCCTCGGTCATCGGCGGCTATCGCTCGCTCTACGAGTTCGTCGTCACCGAACGCCCGTCGGCGTAGCAGCACTCTGCCTCCGCGGTCGCCACGTGCGCGACTTCGGGTGCGGTTTCAACCCTGCGGTAGCCGTGCGAAACACCCCGATGCGGTCGGCGGGAATCGTGCGCCACGTCGGCCGTGAGGGTGGGTCGGTGACCGGAGTGATGCGAATTGCCCGGCGCAAGGGCACGTAGACCATGCGCGACGTCGCTCTCTGCGTGTCGTTCAGGAGGGTGATCGTGAAGAACGGGGCCGGCCGCGGCGGCCTGCGTGCTCGCAGCGTTCGCCCCCACCAATCCGTGAGGGTGTCGTCCTGAGATGCGAGCGTCCTGCAGGCGGACGCTCCGCAGACGCGCGCCTGGCTTCCCCCTTTGCCTGCGGCCACGCCGGTCGCAACCAGGGCGACGCCCAGGGCACAGAACGATGCTCTCTTGATCAAGCTGGCGACAACGGTAGCTCAGGCCGGGCGATCGCCTCGAGCCCGCGGTGAGCGAGGACGTGTTCGCGCGCTGCGCCTGTCCCGATCGAGCGAGACCTCGACCTCGAGCGCCTGCTCGACGAACGACACGTAACGGCGAGCGGCGTCGGGGAGTCGTGTCACGTCGTCCATCCCGTCGAGGGGCTCCTCCCAGCCGGCGAGCACCTCGTACACGGGCTCGCAGTGGTGGAAGTCGCTCTGGTGCGCGGGAAACTCCTCGGTCTCGGTGCCGTCGCGGAGCCGGTACCGCACGCAGACCGGGAGCTCCGAGAACGTGGAGAGCACGTCGAGCTTCGTCAGGGCAAGCGAGGTGAAGCCGTTCAGGCGGGCCGCATAGCGGAGTCCGACGAGGTCGAGCCAGCCGCAGCGCCGCTCCCGGCCCGTGACGGTTCCGTACTCGCCACCGAGCTCGCGAACCCGCTCCTGGTCGGGCCCTTCGATCTCGGTCGGGAACGGCCCCTCGCCGACCCGCGTCAGGTACGCCTTCGCGACGCCGAGCACGGCGTCGATCCGGGTCGGGCCGATCCCGATCCCGGTCGCAGCCGCTCCGGCGATCGGGTTGGAGGACGTGACGAACGGATACGTGCCGTGATCGAGGTCGAGCAGCGTTCCCTGCGCCCCTTCGAACAGGACGAACCGTCCCTCGCGCAACGCACGGTCGACCAGCAGAGACGTGTCCGCGATGAATGGCCGGAGCCGCTGCGCGTAGCTCTCGTATCGCGTCGAGACGTCCTCCAGGTCGATCGGATCGGCGCCGTACACGCGCTCGAGCCAGTGATTCTTCTCGACGAGCGCCACCTCGATCTTCTGGCGGAGGATCTTCGGGTCGAGGAGGTCCTGGACGCGGATTCCGAGCCGCGCCGCCTTGTCTCCGTACGCCGGCCCGATCCCCCGCCGCGTCGTCCCGATCTGGAGCTTCCCCAGCCGCCGCTCACTCGCCTGATCGAGCGCGACATGCCACGGCATGATCAGCTGGGCGTTGCCGGAGAGGTGCACCTGCTCGGTCGAGAGGCCGCGCTCCTCGAGGCCGTCGAGCTCCTCGATGAAGACCTGAGGATCGACGACGCAGCCGGCGCCGAGGACGCACTCCTTCCCCCAGAGGATTCCCGAGGGCATGTGCCGGAACTTGTAGGTCTCCCCGTCGGCGACGATCGTGTGACCGGCGTTCGGCCCGCCCTGATAGCGGCAGACGACATCCGAGTGCTGGGCGAGCAGGTCGACGATCTTGCCCTTGCCCTCGTCGCCCCACTGCGCCCCGACGATGACGGTCGCTGGCACCGTCCGAGTGTTACGGACCCGTCGGTCGGCTACTGCGCCAGGTAGGCGACCGCCTCGATCTCGATCAGGACGTCGGGATGGAAGAGGCCGGCGACCTGAACCAGCGAGCTCGTGGGCGGCGACACGGTGTTGACGAACTCGTCGCGAACGGACCGGATCGTGGCGAGCTCAGCCACGTCGACGACGTAGATCGTGAGCTTGACGACGTCCGGCCAGCCGGCTCCCGCAGCGGCGAGCGCCCGGCCGACGTTCTCGAACGTGAGCCGCGTCTGGGCCTCCCAACCGTGGGCGACGTCCCGATCCGGGCCCATCGGCACCTGGCCGGACGTCCACACGAGCCGCCCCGGCGGGATGTCGACGACATGGCTGTACCCCGCCGGGGTCGCCAGGCCGTCCGGCGACGAGAAGACGGGAGCTCCGCTCTCGGACACCTCTAGCCCGCGGCGAGGTCCGCGAACTTCGCGTACCGGCTGAGAAAAGCGACCTTCTCCGTCCCGGTCGGGCCGTTTCGATGCTTGGCAAGGTGGATCTCGGCGATCCCCTGCTGGTCGGACTCGTCGTTGTAGTACTCGTCGCGATAGATGAAGAAGACGAGGTCGGCATCCTGCTCGATCGACCCGGACTCGCGAAGGTCGGAGAGGATCGGACGCTTGTCGTGCCGCTGCTCGACGGCTCGCGAGAGCTGCGACAGGGCCAGCACGGGGACATCGAGGTCGCGCGCCAGCACCTTCAGGTTCCGCGAGATCTGCGAGACCTCCTGTACCCGGTTCTCCACGGAGGCCCCCGAGGTCATCAGCTGGATGTAGTCGACGACGATCAGCCCGAGATTCGGCTCCTTCGATTTGAGCCGGCGGGCCTTCGAGCGGATCTCCATCATCGTGATCGAACCGGTGTCGTCCACATAGATCGGCGCCTTCGCGAGCTTGTCGCAGGCGGCGGTCAGGCGCGGCCAGTCGTCTGCGGCGAGCTTGCCGTTGCGCAGCCGCTGCGACTCGACCTTCGCCTCGCTGCACATGAGGCGCTGTGTCACCTCCGATTTCGACATCTCGAGCGTGAAGAGCGCGACGGGCACCTCCTTCCGGACGGCGATGTTCGCCGCCATGCAGAGGGCGAGCCCCGATTTGCCCATGCTCGGACGGGCCGCGACGATGATCAGGTTCCCCGGCTGGAAGCCCGAGGTCAGGCGGTCGATGTCCCGAAAGCCGGAGGCCACTCCGGTGACCTCCTCGCCGGCCTCGTAGAGCGCGGTGATCCGCTCGAAGCTGTCCTTGAGGAGTTGCTCGATGTGGGCGAACTCGCCGGTGACCCGGCTCTGCGAGAGCTCGAAGATCACCTGTTCTGCGCGGTCGACGAGATCCTGTGCGTCCCCCGGTCGCTCCCAGCCGAGCCGGGCGATCTCCTGGCCAGACCGGATCAGCCCGCGCAGGGTCGCCATCTCGCGAACGATTCGCGCGTAGTGCGCCGCGTTCGCGGTGGCAGGCACCAGCGCGGCGAGCTCGTGGATCCTCACGCGGCCGCCGGCGTCCTCCAGCTCGCTGCGCTCCTCCAGCGAATCGACGAGCGTGATCGCATCCACCGGCTCGCCCTTTGCGTAGAGAGCGAGAGCGGCGCGGTAGACCTTCGCGTGGCTCTCCCGGTAGAAGTCGCTCGCGTCGAGGATCTCGCTGACGGCCCCGATCGCCCCGGGGGAGAGCATCATCGCGCCGAGGACGGACTCCTCAGCGTCGAGATTCTGGGGCGGAACCGGGGCCGTCGGCGACTGCGACGACTGGGCAACCTGAACGACCATGCCCCCATTCAACCCGTCGCCGAGGGCCGAGCCCAAACCGGTTCTCCCCTATTACTAGGAAAATTAAGGCCTGATTTGCAGGTAAAAGAACGCATGTTCCCAGGCATTGTCCACGGCTCGCCGGACGTTGTCCCCACATCGCCCTGCAGCGCGCACCAGGAACTTCCCGCTGCGAGCGGCTTTTTCCCTCATCTGTCCCCAGGCTCTGGAAAAGCCTGTGGACGGTTTGAGACGAATTCGTTACCGCTCGGGCGCTGAGTCGTCGGAGGCAGGCTCGTCGCCCGACTCTTCGGGTGCTTCGGCTTCCGACTCGGCCGGCGGGGCAGCAGGTTCCTCGGCGAGCGTCTCGATGGCGCCCTCCGGCTCGGCAGCTTCGGCGAGCTCGGCGGCAGTCTGGGGAGGCTCGCTTTCATCGCCGGCCTCGGCGGCCTCGACGATCTCGACCCGCTCGGCCTCGGCGCTTGCCTCGGCCTCCGCCAGTGCGGCAGCTTCTGCAGCCGCGACAGCCTGCTCGGCCTCGGCTGCAGCCTGGAGCTCCTCCATCTGGGCGATGTCGCCGCCCTCGGGAACAACCTCGAGCCGTAGCGTCGCCGTGACGTCGGTGAACACCTCGACAGGCACTTCGAAGCGGCCCACGCGCTTGACCGGATCTCCGAGCTCGATCTTCCTGCGGTCGACCCGGATCCGGTGCTCTCCCCAGAGCCGGTCGGCGACGTCGGTCGCGGTCACCGATCCGAACAGTGAGCCCGTTGGGCCCGCTTTCATGTCGAAGCGAAGGACAGCCTGCTCGAGCCGGCCGACGATGTCACGCGCCTCGTCGTGCGTCCGTGCTTCCTGCCGTGCGCGGAGCTCCTCGCGCTTGCGCAGCTCCTCCAGGCGACCGGGCGACGCCGGCTCGGCGAGCCGGCGAGGGAGCAGGAAGTTGCGCGCGTAGCCGCGGGTCACGTCGACGACCTCCCCGCGCAGGCCGACCTTGTCCACGTCTTTCAGCAGGATGACTTGCATCGGTCCTTACGTCGTCGCGTACGGCAGAAGCGCCATCTCGCGGGCCCGCTTGACCGCGACTGCGACCTGGCGCTGGTGGCGGCGGCAGGTGCCGGTGATGCGCCGTGAGCGGATCTTTCCCTTCTCCGACACGTGACGCCGCAGGAGGTTGATGTTCTTGTAGTCGACGTCTTCGACCTTGTCCCGGCAGAACTGGCACGACCGGCGCTTGATCGGCCCGGTGTTCGGGCCGCGCCGCGAGCTCGAGGTACTTCGCTGCTCTCGTCTGGCCTTCGGCATCAGAAGGGGATGTCGTCGTCCGCTGCGGCAGAGGAACCGAAGTCCGCTCGGCTCTCGGTCGCCGCGCCGGCCGGAACGAACTCGCGCTGGCCGCCGCCTTCGCCGTCGGTGCGGCTGTCGAGGAACTGCACGGTGTTTGCGACAACTTCCACCTTCGAGCGCTTCGAGCCGTCCTGTGCTTCCCACGAGGACCAGTCGAGACGGCCGTCGATTCCGACGCGCCTGCCCTTCGCAAGGTGCTGCGCGAGCATCTCGGCCTGGTTGCCGAAGACCTTGATGTCGAAGAAGTTCGGCTTGTCCGTCCAGTTGTCCGAATCGTCCTTCTGGCGCCCGTTTACAGCAAGGCCCATCTGGAGCACGGGAGTGCCTGAGGGAAGGTGTCGAAGCTCCGGGTCGCGGGTTAGTCGCCCCACGAGCGTTACGCGATTGATGTCGCCTGCCATCTCTATTCCTCCTCTTGAACGACGGTTTCGGGCTCGGCTGCATCCTGCCGCGCCGGTGCGGACACCGCCACCGTCTCTCCGGGACGACGCTCGCTTCGACGGACGGCCAGATGGCGCATGACCCCGTCGGTGATCTTGAGAATCCGGGAGATCTCCTCGAGCGTCTCGGTCTCGGCCGTGAACGTGAGCAGGTGGTACGTCCCGTCCGTCTTGTGGTCGATCTCGAAGGCGAGCTTGCGTCGGCCCCAGGCGTCGTGGGACTCGACGTTGCCCCCTCCGCGCTCCACGAGCTCACGGGTGCGCTGGAGGATCTCGGCCTGGCGCTCCTCCGGGAGCTCCGGATCGAGCATCAGCAGGATTTCGTAGGGCGTCACGGTCCCGAATTCTCCTTCCCTCGGTCTAGGCGGCCTTGCCGCTCCCCGACGCATTCGGGCGCGTCGGCGGGCAAGGCAGGAAGCGGCGACGAGTGTAGCATCGGCCTCGTGAACCGCCGCCTCGCGTTCCTGACCGGTGGAGCAGCTCTTGGGCTCGCCGCCCTGTGGCGCACGGTCCGGCGGAGCTCCACCCCGTACAGCGAGCCCAGCGCCGATCCACGCGCGGAGGATCTCCGCGCGAGGCTGGACGAGTCGCGCGCCGTCGTCGACGACCGGGAGGCGTTCGAGGGCGCCGAGACGCCTGTGGACGAGGCCGAACCGGTTCCGGTCGACCCCGACGACAGACGGCGCGCGGTGCATGCCGAAGGCCGGTCGGCAGTCGACCGGATGCGCGGCTCTACCGGGGACTGAAGGCTGCGACACCGGCGGCGAGGCCGCGTGCGACCAGCCACTGGTAGGCGCTCGACCGAAGTCGCCTGCCCTCCCCGGGGTTCGTCATGAACCCGGTCTCGGCGAGGACGACGGGGACGTCGGCCCAGTTGAAGCCGGTCAGATCGGAGCGGCGGACGAGTCCCAGGTCACGTGCGCCGGTGGCGGTGACGAGGGAGCGTTGAATCGACCGGGCGGCGCGGAGGCTCGAGGCGTAGACGTCGTCCGTCCAGCCCGGGCGCCGTGCGGGGTAGAGGGTCGAGATGCCTCTACGGGACGTGTCAGTCGAGCCGTCGGCATGGATGCGGAGCATGAGTGCGGCCCCTCGCCGGTTGCAGAAGCGCGCCCGCTCGACGTTTCCGCCCCGGTAGGTCGAACCCGTCCGGGTCATAGCGACCCGGTAACCGCGTCGGAGGAGCAGGGTTCGCGTGCGTCGCGCGATCGCGAGGACGGCGTCCGCCTCACCTGGCGCGCCACCCCCGTCCTTGATCTTCGTCGTCCGGGAGCCGGGGCCGATCGGCTCGAGTTGGCGTCCGATCGACGGCGGCGTCCCGTGGCCGGGATCGAGGCAGATGAGCGCGGCCGTGGCTGCAAGCTCGGCGATCACGGCGTGATCCTATGAGGCTTCTGTCGAGGTCCCGACCGCGGTCGCACGTACCCTTTCGACGCGGCCCAAGCTACGCTCAGAGGGCGACAACGTGCAAACCGGCACTGCCAAGACGATCCTCATTTGCGAGGACGACGAAAATCTGCGGCAGCTAATCCGGGTCGTGATCGGCGACGGATACTCTTTCCTGGAAGCGGACGACGGCGCTGCCGCGCTCGAGCTCGCCCGTGAGCACCGGCCCGATCTGATCATCCTCGACCTCATGCTTCCGCGTCTGAGTGGGCTGGAAGTCCTCGACCGCCTCCGCAACGAGTTGCCGGCGGGGGAGACCCACATCATGGTCATGAGCGCGTGGACGCACGCCGAGAGCGCCGCCCTCAGCGCCGGCGCCGATCGGTTCGTCCCGAAGCCGTTCGAGGCCGAGGAGCTCACCGCAATCGTCGCCGAGGTCTTGCGGGAGCCCGGCGCGTGAGGTCCCGCTCGCTCTCGACGCGAATGATCGTGGCGAGCGTGGTTCTCGCGATCCTCGTCGCGACGGGGTTCGCGATCCTGATCCACTCGGTCTCGACGCTGGACGAGGCGCGGGATCGCGAGGCCCACTCCAAGGACGTGACGGTGGCGACTGTCGTCCTGGAAAAACTGGTGATCGACCTCGAGACCGGCCTGCGGGGGTTCGTCCTGAGCAGCAACGAGCGTTTCCTCCAACCGTTGAACCGAGCTCGAGCGCAGCTCCCAGGCCGCCTCCGGGAGCTCGAGCGCCTCGTCTCAGCGGACCCCGCGCAGACCCGGAGGACGCGCGCGCTCCGCACGGAGATCGAGCAGTACGTGCGGGACTACGCGGTTCTCCTCGTGGAGATCGCGCGGGACGCTCCTGCCGCCGCGCGCACCGAGATTGCCGTCGGGGAGGGGAGGCGCCGCACTGACGCGATTCGCGGGCGCTTCGACGGCCTTCTCGCCGCCGAGAACGCCGTGGCTGCTGCGAGCGCCGCCTCGGCGAAGGAGCAGTCCAGGCGGGCGATCATCCTCGCGATCTCGACCCTCGCCGCCTGTGTGCTCCTGATCGTGCTCTTCGGGCTCTACCTCGCGCGTTCGATCGCGAAGCCGGTACGCGCCGCCGCAACCGCCGCGAGCCAGCTTGCCGGCGGAGACCTCTCCGTGCGGCTCGCCGAGGACGGGCCCGGCGAGCTCAGCGAGCTGTCGAAGGCCTTCAACGAGATGGCAGTCGAGCTCGAGCGGAGCCGGGAGGACCTGGAGACGCAGAACGCGCGGCTCAGGGAGAGCGAGCGTCGCAAGTCCGAGCTCGTCACCATCGTCTCGCACGAGCTCCGCACGCCGCTCGCAAGCGTCCTCGGCTTCACATCCTTGCTCCTGAGCCGGGACCTGGACCAGGGAGACCAGCGGCGTTATCTCGAGATCATCGATCTACAGGGCCGGCGGCTCTCCGCCTTGCTCAACGACTTCCTGGACGTCGAGCAACTGGAGGTGGGACGGCTGGAGTTCGCCCGCCAGCTGATCGACATGAGCACTGTCGTGGGGGAGCAGGCACAGCTGTTCTCGGGTCAGAGCACGAGGCATACGCTCGACGTCGAGCTCCCCGAGAAGCCGTTGCCGGTGCGCGGTGACCCCAATCGGCTCGCGCAGGTGGTCGGGAACCTCCTGTCGAACGCAATCAAGTATTCGCCGGAAGGGGGAATCGTGAAAGTGGTGGGCGAGCGTGACGAGCGGTTCGTGCGGGTGAGCGTGCGGGACGAAGGACTTGGGATCCCCGAGGAACTGCAGAAGGGCGTGTTCGGGAAGTTCTTCCGCGGCACCGCGAGTGCGAGCGGAATTCCCGGCAGCGGCCTCGGCTTGACCATCGCGCGATCCGTCGTCGAGGCGCACGGCGGGAGCATGAGTTTCAAGAGCGCCGCAGGAAAGGGATCGGTCTTCTCGCTCGAGCTTCCAGTCGCGGCGGACGGATGATTCGGCCAAGGAAAGGAACGTCTATGACTCGTCTTGCGTATTTGCTCGCGGCCGCCGTCGGCCTCTCGGCGGCCGCGTTCCTCTACGGATGGAAGGAAGAATCGGACGCGGCGACGGGCCCGGCCAGTATTCGGATCACGAGCCGCGAGATCAGTCGAGTTCGCGTCGACCACGGACGGCCCGGGAGGGGGCCAGGGGACATGGAGATCGTGCGCCTGAACCTCTTCAACAAGCGGATCAAACTCGCGCCGATCGGACAGGCCGAGTACGTCTGCACGTTCACGACCGCAAGGGCGCGTTCCTGTACCGCAATGATCTCCCTCCCCAGGGGCAGGATCGTCGCGGGGGGCTCGATTCAGTTCACCGAGCTCTATGAGCTGGCGGTTCTCGGCGGAACGCGGCTCTACGACGACGCCCGCGGCACGCTGACTGCGATCCGGACGACTCGGAGGCCTCGCCGGGACATCCTGCTGTTCCGACTCACCGGCTGACGACGGCCGGACGGCCGCCCGCCGGGCGCGACGCCTGCAGAGGGTCGCGGCTTACGCGTTCCGGTTCGAATCCGTGGTCCTGTTGAACCCGCCGACGACGTCGTCCACCACGAACGAGGCCGCGAAGATGGCGAGACCAAAGGCCATGAAGTCGAACCGGTTCTCCTCGGTCAGCGCCGAGACGATGAAGAGGATCACCGCGAGCACGAGCAGGATCGTTCTCAATCCAAGGTTCATTGGCCGATGTTTTCCCTGCCGGAGGGGTTACTCCTTTACGGACAGGGCCTCGCTGCCGGACCTCGTGGACGGAGCGGCGCAGGAGTCGAACCTACCGAGCCGTGGGTTGCACGACCGCACCGGTTTTGAAGACCAGCTGGGCCACCGGGCCCATGCCGCTCCCTGCCGCGATCGTAGCCACCGTAGACTTGCGGGCCGGGTGCACGGCGTCATCTTCACGAGCTTCAGGGACTACCTGACGGCCGAGCACGGGTCCGGCGTCGCTCAAGCAGTCTTCGCCGACCAGCCGATCTTCCTGCTCAGCGAGTCGTACGACGACGCCGTGCTCCTCGAGCTCGTAGGGAAGGCTGCCACCGATACGGAAACCGAGGTCGACGAGGTCGTCTACGAGTTCGGTCGCTTCACTGCTCAGACGACGTTTGCCCGGCTGTATCCGGCGTTCTTCGCCATCGCCCCCTCGGCACGGGAGTTCCTCCTGACGGTCGAGACGCGGATCCACGAGCTCGTCCGCGCGACGATTCCGAATGCGGTCCCACCGCAGCTCCGGATCGAGGAGCTCGGGCCGGACGGCGTCCAGATCGTCTACTCGTCGGCTCGCCACCTCTGCGTGCTGCTTCGGGGGCTTGTCCAGGGGACTGCGGGTCACTACGGGGAGCACGCGGAGATCAGCGAGTCCACCTGCATGCTCCGCGGGGATGCCAGCTGTACCTTCGAGATCACGCTGAGCTCCCGCGACCTCCGTCTGAGCACGCGCACGTCTCCCGTCCGCCGGGTCACGCCGTCGGCATCGAGCCGTTCCAGCAGCAGCTGAGCCGGGCGCCGTCCGATCCCCAGGAGATCGCGGAACCGTCCCAGCGCGATCGAGCCTTCACGTTCGCACTCGGCCACCGCCGTTCCTCTCGCCTGCTCATAGGCAGCGGGCGACACGGCGAACTCGTCGCCGAGGCGGACCAGGCGTCCTTCTCCCTCGAGGTAGCGGGCGAGCTCGCGGTCGGCCAGCCGCAGGCCGGCCGAGCCGGCCTCCGCCAGCGCAGCCTCCAGCCGCGCCGCCTCGTCAGCGCGCTCGCCGAGCGCAGGCGCGGCACCGGGCAGGTAGACGCTCCCGCCGCGCCGCTCGAGGCCGAGCAGCGGAACGATGGCGGCTGCCCACGGCTCTCCGGAGAAGAGCTCGGCCAGCGGGATGCCGGGATCCATCGGTGACGCCGCCGCCCGCTCGGTCAGGCGTTCGGTCACCGCCGCCCGCTGGGCGTCGAGCCATTCGGGCCGGAAATAGAAGTTGTCGATCTGCGCGAGAGCGCCGAGGCCCTCCTCGAGCTCTGCTGCCGTGAGGACTCCTCGCGCCAACAGGGCGTCAGCCGTCGTCGGCTCCCGCGCCAGTGCTGTGGCAATCGTCTTGGCATCGCCTCCTTCGAGGAGCGCAAGGCGCTCCGGGTCGAGTCCACGCGGCGGAGCGGGGTCGAGGACACGGCCGCCGCCGACCGTCGTCCCCGTCCGGAGGACGACCCTGTCGCCGCGCGCCGCGACCACTGACTCACTCAGCCGGAGCTGAGCATAGTTGCCGTGTCGGACAACACGAGCCGCCACCGCCGCCGTCCCGAGATGAACGGTCACAGCGGCCGGAATCTCACCGTCTCCGAGCAGGACGTCGAGGCGAAAGGTGACCGGAAAGGCGCCAGGCGCGACGAGCGCGCTGCCGCGCCGAAGCGCCGAACGATCGGCACCCGGTAAGCCCACCGCGACCCGCTGGCCCGGCTCCGCCCGCTCGACCGCCCGGTCGTGAACCTCCACCGAGCGGACCCGAACGTCCAGACCGCCAGGCTCGACTCGCAGGGCATCTCCGACGCCGACCGTTCCGGACCAGAGCGTCCCGGTGACGACCGTCCCTGCCCCCGCGACCGGGAAGACGCGGTCGATCCACAACCTCGTAGCCATTCCGTCGACAGGACGCGCCACACCTTCGGCCACTCGCCGCAGAGCTCCGCGCAACTCGCCGAGCCCCTCTCCGCTCCGGGCGCTCACCGCCACCACCGGCGCGCCGGGAACGAGCTCGCGTGACTCCGCCGCCGCCTCCTCCACGCGGGCCGCGTCCACCGAGTCGGCTTTGGTCACCGCCACCACCCCGGCGTCCACGCCCAGCAGCCGCAGGATCGCCAGATGCTCGCGCGTCTGCTGCCGGACTCCCTCGCCGGCGTCCACCACCAGCAGGAAGAGATCGATCCCGGTCGCGCCGGCGACCATGTTCCGGACGAAACGCTCGTGTCCAGGCACGTCGATCAGCGAGACCTGCATGCCGTCGCCCAGGTCGAGCGGCGCATAACCGAGGTCGATGGAGACGCCGCGAGCCTGCTCCTCCGGCAGCCGATCAGTGTCCTTCCCGGTCAGCGCCCGGACGAGCCAGGTCTTGCCGTGATCGACGTGCCCGGCTGTGCCTACCGTGAGCGGCAAGCGAGCACCGCGCCGGCCACCTCGTCGATCTCGCCGTCAGACAGCGTCCGGCAGTCCAGCAGCAGCGACCCTTCGCGCACGACCCCGACGACAGGCGGATCCCCGGCCCGCAGCCCGGCGACCAGGTCCTCCTCCACCGCACAGGCGAAGCTCGGAAGCTCCGCGAGCGGCAGCGCGCCGCCGCCGACCCGGCCCACCGTCGGCTCGACGCGTCCCTCCACGAGACCAGCCAGCCGCTCGGCCCGCTCGCGCACGATCTCCGGCGGCTCGGCCAGCATGCGCAGGACAGGGATCTCGCGCATCGCTCTCGCCGGATCCAGGTAGAGCCCGAGGGTGCCCTCGAGCGCTGCGAGCGTCAGCTTGTCCGCCCGCAGGGCCCGCTGGAGCGGGTGGCGGCGCAGCCGCTCCACGAGCTCTGCCCGGCCGACCACGATCCCCGCCTGCGGCCCGCCGAGAAGCTTGTCGCCGGAGAAGCACACGAGATCCGCGCCGGCCCGGATGCTGTCGCGCACCGGCGGCTCGTCCTCGATCCCCTCCAACACCCCTGACCCCGCGTCCTCGACGACAGGCACACCGAGCCGCCTCCCGAGCGCGACCAGCTCGGGGAGCCGCGGGCGCTCCGTGAATCCGACTACCCGGAAGTTCGACTGGTGGACGCGGAGCAAGACCGCAGTCTCCGGCCCTGCTGCCCGCTCGTAGTCCGCGACCCGGGTCCGGTTCGTGGTCCCGACCTCCACCAACCGAGCGCCAGACCGTTCGAGGACGTCCGGGATCCGGAACCCGTCACCGATCTCGATCAGCTCGCCGCGGGAGACGAGCACCGAGCGGCCCTCGGCGAGCGCGGCCAGCGCGAGCATCACCGCGGCCGCGTTGTTGTTGACGACGAGCGCAGCCTCGGCCCCTGTCAACCGCCGCAGCAGGCCTGCGACGTGGTCCTGGCGCGACCCCCGGCCACCGGCCGTCAGGTCGTATTCCAGATTCGAGTAGCCGCGGCCGACTTCGCGGACGCGCTCGAGTGCCGCCTCGGCCAGCGGCGCCCGCCCCAGATTCGTGTGGATCACGACGCCGGTCGCGTTCAGCGTCCGTCGAAGCCGAGCCGACCGGGCATCGCCGACCTCGGCGCGCACCCGAGCCGTCAGGTCGCCCGGATCGAAGCCTGCCCGGATCTCCTCCCGTGCGCGCACCAGCACCGTTCGCGCCGCGTCAATCGCCATCGGATCGGCGACGGCGCGGGCCAGCTCGTCCACCGACGGCAGGTCGCGCAACTGCATGGCGCTACTGCGCGTCCGCCTTGCGGGGCTCGGCCGGCGATTCCTGGGCGCAGCGCTCCTCGTAGCAGTCGACGACCAGCTTGACCGCCGCCTGCGGGTCGTCCGTGACGAAGAGCAGCTTCTCGTCGTCCGGGGAGACGAGGCCCTCGGCGATCAGCCGCTCGGAGATCCAGTCGAGGAGGCCCTTCCAGTGCTCGCTTCCGAACAGGACGACCGGGAAGTTGAGGACCTTGCCGGTCTGGATCAGCGTCAGTGCCTCGAACATCTCGTCGAGCGTCCCGAAGCCGCCCGGCATCATCACGAACCCCTCCGCGGCCTTCACGAGCATCGTCTTCCGCGCGTAGAAGTGCTTGAAGGTGACGGTGATGTCGAGGTAGTGGTTCTCGTCTTGCTCGTGGGGGAGGTCGATACCGAATCCGACTGACAGGCCGCCGGCGTCCTGGGCGCCCTTGTTGGCCGCCTCCATGACGCCGGGGCCGCCTCCCGTCACGACCGCGAAGCCGGACTCGGCGAACAGGCGCCCGATCGTCTCGGCCTGGCGGTAAACCTCGGTGCCTGCCTTGACCCTGGCCGAGCCGAAGACCGAGACACCCGGCCGGTCGATCTTCTCGACGGCTTCGAAGCCCGACCGGAACTCCTCCGCGATCGTGAAGACATTCCGCGGGAGGTTGCCGGCATGCGCCTCGAGGATTCGTCTGTCTTCCATTTACAGATCTCGTTCGACGAAGCTCGCGTCCATTCCTAGGACGAGGAGGCCTGCGAGCGCGAAGTACCCGACGGCGCAGGCGACGCGCTGCCACGGCTTGACCTCGTAGTAGCGCTGGGCTTCCGGCGTCCCGCGCTCCTGCCAGCGCCGATAGAGCTCGAAGCCCACGACGAGGACGATGATGATCAGCAAGGGGTTCGGTGTCAGGAACAGCAGCGCGACGAGCCCGACGAATCCGACCACCCAGATGTACGGATGGATCGCGGCCGCGATCCGCCCCCCGTCGAGCGGCACCACGGGGATCAGGTTGAAGAGGTTCACGAGGAACCCGGTGAAGGCGAGTGCGAGCAGGAACTCGGAGTCCTGCTGCTCGCCGACGAGCCAGACGGCGGCCGCGCCGAGGCTTCCGATCACCGGCCCGGCGAAGGCCACGAGCGCCTCGCGCCAGGCGCTCTGCGGGTTGTCCTTCAGCAGGATCGCCGCGCCGAGGAACGGGATGAACATCGGCGCGCTCACGTCCAGCCCCTGGCGCTTGGCCTCGATGAAGTGGCCGAGCTCGTGCACGAGTAGGAGTAGGACGAACCCGGCGGCGAACTTCCAGCCCCAGAAGAGCGAGTAGGCCGCGACCGACACGAGCATCGAGGCCGACGTCGTGAAGATCTTGAACTTGAAGATCGCGACGAGGATGAACTTGGCCTTCCAGAACAGCAGGCCGAGCGCGATGAACGGCGTCGCGAGCTTGCGGAGGATCCGGAACCGGGGCTCGTGCCGGACGGGCCCGCGGTCATAAGGGTCGTACGGCCTGAGCTCTGCCTCCTGTTCGGGCGTGAGCTGGCTCACCCGCTCATGGTAGCGGGGGCCATCTGTGCCAAGCCTGCTCCAAAAGCGTGAAAAGAACGGTGTTGCTACCTCCAGGCGGTGGGGGCCGCGGTAGACCGGATCCCGTCAATCTCGAGCGAGGAGGAAACGATGGGACGCTGGTTCGTAGCGGCCGCGCTGGCCGCCGCCCTTGTGCTGACGACGCTCGCCGCCGGGCTCGGCGCGGCAGGGACGACGCCGGAGGCAAAGCCGAAGAAGCCCCGGCCGAAGGTGGTGCGCGGCCCTCGCGGTCGCAGAGGGGTTCCCGGGCCGCCGGGTGCACGGGGAGCCGCAGGCCCTCAGGGGCCCGCCGGTCCGCAGGGCGCAACGGGATCGCAGGGGCCGACCGGCGCCCAAGGCCCCGCGGTGACCGGCCGGCGCTGCAGGCCCGTCTGCAGTCCGCATCCTCTTCGACGTCCCTGCGGGCACCGCGGAGACGACGATCCTGAATGCGGGCGGCTTGATCCTGAAAGGCGCGTGCAGCGCCAGGCGGCGACCTGTCGCTCGAGGCGAGCTCGGCCGCCAACAACGCGAGGGCGAGGGCTTCGGTCGTGGCGGCTTCGTCGCCCGCGGACACCGTCGCCTACGACGAGGACGACGATCTCGACACGATCGACGGCTTCGACTTCGTGGGCGCAGCCGACGACGACGCGATTGCCGCCCTCGTCTACCGGTCGAACGCGGGAGGGGCGGTCAGCGCGGACCTGATGCTCGAGCAGTACTCGGTCGGCGGTGCGGCCCGCTGCCTGGTCGCCGGATCGGCGGTGGTCGCGAGCTAGTCCGCGTTAGGAGGCACTGGGGAGGTCGATGCGCCGTCCGTCGACCTCCACCTCCGGCTCGGAGAAGATGCAGTCGACGTGGATCGCCGCGTCGTTGTCGCCGCCGTAGGCGCCCGTGTTCTTGCCGATCGCGACATGGGCCGTGTTCGCGGCCTTCTCGTCGAGCATCACGTGGCCGCGGGGCTTCACGGTCGGGTTGAGGCCGATCCCGAGCTCGGCGATCACGTCGGCCCCGGTGCCTGCGTCGGCGACGAGCTCGCCGAGCATCTGCGCTGCCTTGCCCGCCGGAGATCTCGACGACGCGGCCGCCCTCGAAGCGCAGGGTGACCGGCGCGTCCACGAGACCCTCGACCGTGTAGGGCACCGTGAGGTCGGCGACCAGGACACCGTCGGCGCCGTCTTGAGCGGCGCGACGAAGACCTCGCCGCCGGGGTAGTTCGCGCCGTCGCCCGGCGCGAGCGGGAGAGCGTCGCTCTTCCAGGATCGCCCCTCGACCCGCGAGCAGGAGGTCGGTGCCGGCGCGCCCGCGGATCCGGATCTCCTTCGAGCCCTCGAGCTCGGTCGAGCAGCCGCCGCGCCGGCTCCTCGACGTTCGCGGCGGGCTCGCGAGAGCTCGCCTTCGAGGAGCTCGGGCGTGACGAACCCCATGTAGATCTGACGCCCGCCCTTGCCGGTCATCGTCTCGAGGATCTCGAAGCGCGCGGAGGCCTCGTCCGGCCGCGGCGCCTGCGCGAGGGAGTAGGCGAGGCGTGGCGCGTCCGGCGACCTCGAGCACGGAGCGGCGGAGCGTGGGCCAGCGGCCGCTCGCCGGCCCAGAGCTCGAGATGTCGGTCTACCGCCGGCCTCCTTCAGCGCCGCAGCGAGCTGCGATCCCTGCTCCGTCAACGGCTCGTCGACGACGACGAGGACTTCCTCGCTCCGGCTGCAGCCGCCGGCTTCGACGAGGTTGCGGCACCAGCCGGGCAGCTCGAAGTCGCGCATCACGACATCCTGCGCGAATAGGACCTGCCGCACGCTCGAGATAGGCCGTTCGGCCTATAGGAATCGGGAAGAAAACGGCTCAGACTCGCCGTCTGGGGTTGAAGTGTCCAACGAAGATGAGGGGGAGACCTTGAAGCAATTGCTCGCACGTCTCGTGCGTGTGTCGCCGGCGATGGTCGTCGCGATGCTCGCGCTCTTGGTCGCACTCGGTGGAGTGTCGACGGCAGCACAGATCTCCAGTCCGCAGGCGACGGAGTCGAAGCTGCAAGCCAGCAGCTTCGCGGTCCACGCGGCAGACGGGGTCCGCGGGGCGTTCCTGGGCCACGCGGTCCGATTGGCCCGGCCGGTCCGGCGCGGGCCTCCGGGGCGGCGGGGCCGGCGGCGGGCACCGAACCGGATGCGGCAACCGGAGCTCGACGGATCGACCGACGCAGTTCCAAAGGTGCCTACGGACGTTCAGCACTCACTGGCCCCGGGACTGACTGCGACGGCTTCAGACAGCACCGGTCGGAAACGTGATTCAAACAGGTGGTAACGGAGCCTCTGGCGCGATGCCCGCGACCGGCGGCGATCGTGCACGGCTATCCATGCTTCGTCGGGCACCACGATCACCAGCGTACCGTCGACACCGGACGATACGGCGACTGTTTCCAACGGTTCGGCTGGATGACGGCACGACGTTCGCGGTCGGGGCGGGACATACGGAGGACGTCGATGTCTCGATCCCGATACACCGCCAGTGGCCGGTGCGATGACGGGCTAGCGGCACCGCGACGGTGCGGCAGCTCGTCCGGGTGGGACAACTCACGTACGCGTTCACGATGATCGGACGCGGCAGGAACCGCCGCAGTCTACAACGTCGATGTCGGCTCACCCGGTGGCGCCGGGATTCGCTGCCGCTCGCTGTCGATCGGGCCGCACCGGCGCGAGAGCGGATTCACGGCAGCCCAATTCGGGCCAGGTCTTGCGCCGCGGCCGGCGCGAGACCTGGCCTTCCACGTGGGTGGATTTTTTCAGCGGCGGTGCAACGTTGACGATCTCGAGGGGGTCTTCTTTGGAAAGGGCGGCTGAACTCGTGAGGGGTCGAGCTATCTGGAGCGCTGTCGCGATGCTGGCCGTCGGGCTCGTACTCGTGACCGCCGCGCCGGCGAGCGTGAAGGTGACCGCCGGCGGCGGGCACACGTGCGCGATCAAGATCGACAACACGATCGTGTGCTGGGGTCTGAACAATCACGGACAGGCGACGCCGCCGTCCGGGACGTTCAGCTCCGTCGACGCGGGCGGCCTGCACTCTTGCGCGGTGCGGTCCGACAGTACGGTCGCGTGCTGGGGCAAGAACGACGACGGCGAGGCGACCCCGCCTTCCGGAACGTTCAGCGCGGTCAGCGCCGGGGGAGACCACAGCTGCGGGCTCAGGACGAACGGCACGCTCGCCTGTTGGGGTCGGAACACGCAATCGCCGCCGCACAACGTCGCGCCGGCGGGCACGTACACGGCGGTCGAGGCGGGCAATACCGCCGGCACGACCTGGAGCTGTGCGATAGAGACGGACGGCGACATCGTCTGCTGGGGCTACAACTCCTACGGTCGGGGGAACCCACCGACCGGGACGTTCACCGCTATCGGCGCGGGGGCAACCCATGGGTGCGGGCTCAAGGCAGACAAGAGCATCGCCTGCTGGGGCGGCCAGAGCTCGAACGGCGCGCCAATGCCGGCGCCGCCGGCCGGGATCTTCAGCGCGATCAGTGCGGGATACGACCACACATGCGCCCTCAGGAATGACGAAACGCTCGCCTGCCTGGGAGACGACGCCGGCGGGCGAGCGACCCCGCCCGCCGGGACCTTCAAGGCCCTCGACGCCGGGTTCTCTCACTCGTGCGCGGTCAGGACCAACGGCGCAGTGGCCTGTTGGGGCTCGAACGCGTCAAGCCAGGTGAGCCCGCTCCCCGCATCTGTCACCCAGCCGGCAGCGCAAGTGTCCCGAGGGCTCGAGTTCGAGAGGCAACCCATGAAGACGGTAAGCGCGCCGCAGGAGTTGACGGTGACCAACACGGGCGCCGCCGATCTCGAGATCCTCGGCCAGAGCTTCCGGGGGAAGGCGGCGGACGACTTTTTCATCGGTGACTCGACCTGTCTCGGTCCGCTCCCTGGAGGTCAGACGTGCAGTCTGGGCGTCCGCTTCGCTCCGCAGGACTTCGAGAAGCGAGACGCGGTCCTCGTCCTGGAGACGAACGCCACGCCGCCGACCTACGAGATCGATCTCTCGGGGACGGCATCAGAGCTGCCGTCCGGTCCGCCCGGCCCCCAGGGCCCGGCGGGACCGCCTGGCCCTCAGGGTTCGGCCGGGCCACCCGGCCCACAGGGACCGGCAGGGCCGGCTGGCCCTGTAGGGGCAACGGGACCCCCGGGCCCGCCGGCCCGTTGGGACCCGCCGGCCCGAGGGGCGCACCCGGGAAGAACGCGGCGGTGACGTGCGTGGTGAAGCAGGTACGCGGTAAGCCGAAGGTCACTTGCACCGTCAAGTTCGGCGCTTCGGCGAGGGCGTTTCAGGTCGAAGCGCTCCTGGAGCAGGCCGTCAGGGGCTAGTTCCTCAGAACCGCGTACCCGTCGGTCACGATCCGCGTCTGGGTCGTCCTAGCCGAAGGGAAGAAACGTCCCCTCATCTCCGTCTGGGATCGAATGGCGTTCCAGACTCGAGAGGAGATGAGGTCATGACGGCTCGACCACGGCCTACGTCGAAGAGACAAGGCTGATGGCAGTTGCTCTCGGGGCCAGCGACGTCCGTGGCGACACCTAGAGGTGGACGATCGGCCGCGGCTCAGGAGCCGCGGCCGATCCACTCCTCGCCGCCCTCGTAGAGCTCCTTCTTCCAGAGCGGGACGCGCTCCTTCAGCTCGTCGATGACATCGCGGCAGGCTGAGAGCGCGTCTTGCCTGTGGGCGGCGGAGACGGCGATCGCCACCGACACTTCGCCGACGTCGCAGCGTCCTGTTCTGTGCGCGATCGCGACCTCGTGGAGGCTCGTATCGCGCCTTCACGCCCTCCGCGATCTCCGCCATGACTTTCTCCGCCATCCCCTCGTAGGCCTCGTACTCGAGCGCGATCACCTGGCGGCCGCGCGACTGGCGTCGCACGGTGCCCTGGAAGGTCGCGATCGCCCCGGCTTGCTCGTCCTCGACCTCCGCGACGACCGCGACCAGGTCGAGGGACCCGTCCACCAACCGGAACTGCCACCCGAGACCGGCGGGATGATCGCGACCTCGTCGCCGTCCGACAACGGCGCCGTGCGCTCGGCGTACTCCTGGTTGACTGCGTAGAGCAGCCCCGCGGGTTCGTCGCCGAGGCCGAGCTGCGGCCAAATGTCCGCCACCGAGTGGGCGGTGACCTTCCGCTCGCTCCAACCTGCGCGCTCGCGGAGGCCGGCGAAGAGCTTGATGGTAATCTGCATTTAGCTAGACTAAGTCTAGTCCAAAATGGCCATGGTCAATACACACGAGGCAAAAACGCACCTCTCCAAGCTCCTGGAGCGGGTGTCTGCGCCGGCGAAGAGATTGTGATCGGCAGGGCGGGTAAGCCCGTCGCCAAGCTCATCCCCTACGAAGAACCGCTGAAGCCTCGCAAGTTCGGCGCCTGGAAAGGCAAGGTCTGGCTGGCGCCGGATTGGGACTCTGACGAGACGAACGAAGAGATCGCGAAGCTCTTCTACTGCGAGGGCGACGACGAGACTTCTGCTTGACACGAACGTCCTACTTTGGCTCCTGAGCGATGAACGACGAGTCGACGCCGAAACCCGCGAGATCATCCGGCAGCCCGACCAGCACGTGGCAGTGAGCGCAGTCTCACCGTGGGAAATCGAGATCAAGCGCCAGACCGGGAAACTCGACGCACCCCATGACCTGCCTAAACGGCTTCGCGAACTGCGGTTCGCGCCACTGTCGATCAGCGTGGAGCACGGAGTGGCGGCCGGGGCGCTGCCGCTTCACCACCGCGATCCCTTTGATCGGATGCTGATCGCGCAGGCGCAAATCGAAGGCCTGACGCTCGTGACGCGAGACCCGCGCTTCGAGGCATACGAGGTAACCACACTTCATGCGTAGACGCGGATGACGGAGCCGTAGCCCCAGCGCTCGCGCAGCCCATTCGCGAGCCAGAGCGGGATCCGCACGCAGCCGTGGCTCGCCGGCCAGGCGGGCACCGACGGGTAGCCGTGGATCGCGAAGCCCCGCAGGAAGTACATGGGGTGGTAGAGCACCCAGTCCCAGCCGAACACCTCGCGGTAGACACGCCAGGTGCCGACCGGTGTGTTCCCCGTCGCCCCGGTCGAGACGTGGACGACCCGGACGACCTTTCCGGCGCGGACCTCGTAAAGGGTCTGCCGGTGCTTGCTGACCTCGATGTAGTCGCCGCGCGGAACCCGGGGACGGGGAGTGGAAGCCTGGCTCAGCACCTGCCAGAAGCGCCGGTCGACGCGGCCCGTCCGGGGGAGCCCGTGCACCTTCTGGAAGGCGAGGACGGCCTCGTAGGTCCCGTACCGGTACCCCGAGTCGATCGACGGAAGCGCGTACCCGAGCTCGGCGAGCCGCCGCTTCAGCGCGAGGACGCCGGGCCCGTGCGAGCCGAGACGAAGTGCGGGCCGCCTGATCCTCAGGGCGAAGCGCCGGGCCACCTGGACGAATCCTGGCGCCGGCTGGACCGAGAGCCGGAGCACATGCCTCCCCGCGCGGAGGGCTCCGACCTTTGCGCGGAAGCGTCCGGCGGAGCCGACGCGGATCCGCTTCGTCCGTCCTTGTGCGCGCAGCACGACCCTGCCCGCTCTCGCGGGGAGCAGGCGGCCGGTGACCATCGAGCCCCTGAGCTGGGCGCGGAGCAGCGGGCGGACGCTCGTAGCGACCTCCGCGGACTGGCCCACAACCGTCCGTGCCTGGAAGACACCGGGCTTTCGAGCCCTGTGCTCGAACACGAAGGCACCGTCAGTGCCGGCCTTCGTCTGGGCGACGATGGTCCATCCGCCCGAGAGCCGCTGGACGAGGAAGACGTCGGAGAGGAGGCCTGCAGAGCCGTGGAGGCGCACGAGACCGCCGTAAGACACGACGCCCGGCTCTGCGGAGAGCGTGACGCCCTCGGCCCCCCAGGCCGAGGCCGGAACGACCAGCGCCGCGAAGGCCGCGAGGAGAGCAAAGCGCCGCATCTCGGCTCATTGTGCAGGCGGACGTACGATTCCTCCATGGCGACCGCCGAAGAGGGGCGCGAGACCGAGTCCGGCATCGAGGTCAAGCCGGTCTACACGGCGGACGACGTCGAGAGCGTCGAGCTCGAGGGTCCCGGCGAGTACCCGTTCACGCGCGGCCCCTATCCGGACATGTACCGCGGCCGGCCGTGGACGATCAGGCAGTACGCCGGCTTCGCCTCGGCGGAGGAGACGAATCAGCGGTTCCGCTACCTCCTCGAGCGCGGGCAGACCGGCCTCTCGGTGGCGTTCGACCTGCCGACGCAGCTCGGGTACGACTCGGACGATCCCCGCGCCGTCGGCGAGGTGGGCCGCACCGGAGTCGCGATCGACTCGATCGCCGACATGGAGCTGCTGTTCGACTCGATTCCCGCTCGGCGAGGTCTCGACGTCGATGACGATCAACGCGCCGGCCGCGCTGCTGCTGCTGCTCTACGAGCTGGTCGCCGAGGAGCAAGGGGTCTCCGGGGCCGAGCTGCGCGGAACCGTCCAGAACGACGTGCTCAAGGAGTACTGCGCGCGCGGCAACTACATCTACCCGCCGCGGCCGACCATGAGGATCACGACCGACCTCTTCGCGTACTGCCACGAGAAGCTGCCGCGGTTCAACACGATCTCGATCTCCGGGTACCACATCCGCGAGGCTGGATCGACGGCGGTTCAGGAGCTTGCGTTCACCCTGGCGAACGGGATCGCGTACGCCGAGGCCGCGGTCGCGGCTGGGCTCTCACCGGACGACTTCGGCGAGCGCCTCTCGTTCTTCTTCAACGCGCACAACCACTTCTTCCAGGAGGTCGCGAAGTTCCGCGCGGCACGGCGACTTTGGGCGCGGATCATGCGGGATCGCTTCGGGGCGACCAACCCGAAGGCGTTGGCGCTCCGGTTCCACGCACAGACGGGCGGTTCGACGCTGACCGCGCAGCAGCCGGAGAACAACATCGTCCGGGTCGCGATCCAGGCGCTGTCGGCGGTCGCGGGAGGCGCGCAGTCGATCCACACGAACGCCTACGACGAGGCTCTCGCCCTCCCGACGGAGCGCTCGGCGAAGATCGCGCTCCGGTCGCAGCAGATCCTCGCCCACGAGGCGGGCGGCACCGACACGGCCGACCCCTTCGGCGGCTCGTACTTCATCGAGGCGATGACGAAGGAGCTCGAGGAGGGCGCCCTGGAGCTGATCGAGCGGGTCGACGAGATCGGCGGAGCCGTCGCGGCGATCGAGGAGGGCTTCGTGCAGCGCGAGATCGAGGAGGCGGCCTTCCGGCACCAGCGGGAGGTCGAGTCGGGTGAGCGCGTGATCGTGGGGGTCAACCGGTACCAGGAGCAGGAAGAGAAGGCGATCGAGCTGCACCGATTGGATCCCGACGCGGAGCGGCGCCAGCTCGAACGGACTGCGCGGGTTCGCGCCGAGCGCGACTCGGAGGCGGCCACAGAGGCGCTGGAGGAGGTCCGGCGAGTATCACGGACCGAGGACAACCTGCTCTTCGCGATGCGGGAGGCGCTCCGCGTGCGGTGCACGGTCGGAGAGATCAGCGAGGTTCTGCGCGAGGAGTACGGGATGTACGACGCGCAGCGGGCCTAGCCCGCCTGTGCGGATCCTGCTCGTCTCCCAGATGTACCCCGGGCCTGCCGACCCGGACCTCGGCGTTTTCGTCCAGGCTCTGGATGAGCAGCTCGCGGGCCGCGGACACGAGATCGAGCGTGCCGTGCTCGACCGGCGCGCGGGTGGCAAGACGCGGTACCTGCGGCTCGGCAGGGACGCCCTCGGCGCGGCCCGGAGCTTCAAGCCGGACGTCGTCTACGCACACTTCCTCGTCCCGACCGGGCTCCTGGCCGCGCTGGCCTCGCGGGCACCGCTCGTCGTCACCGCCCACGGGCGAGACGTTCGCAATATCGGCACCTATCCAGGTGTGCGTCCAGCGACACGGTGGGTCGTGCGCCGCGCCGCCGCGGTCATCGCGGTTTCCGACTACCTGCGCCGCGAGCTCGAGACGAAAGTCCCCGAGGCTCGCGGCAAGGTCGAGGTCGTGGACTGCGGAGTCGATCTCGAGCGGTTCTCGCGTCGACGCCGGCGCCGACCGGGCCGACCGCCTACCTCTGCGTCGGCTCGCTGATCGAACGGAAGAACGTCGTCCGGCTGGCGCAGGCGTTCGAGCAGAGCGGGGTCGGGAACGCTCACCTTCGTGGGTGACGGGCCGCTTCGGCCGGCGCTCGAGGGGCGGCCCGGAGTGACCCTCGAGGGCCGGCTGCCGCACGACCAGATTCCGGCAGCTGCTCGCCCGCTCGCATGTTCTCTGTCAGCCGAGCCTCGTCGAGCCGTTCGGGCTCGCGCTCCTGGAAGCGATGGCCGCCGGCCGGTCCGTCGTCGCCACGCGGATCGGGGGGCCGCCGGAGTTCGTCCCGGCCGAGGCAGGCGCCCTCGTCGATCCCACCGACGTCGACGACATCGCTCGAGGCCTACGCGCCGCCGCGGCGCTTCCCTGTCCGAACGAGGCGGCACGCGCAGCCGCCGGGGAGCACGACCTCAGGCGGCAGGCAGATCGGGTGGAGGAGATCCTCCTGAAAGCCGTTCGAGATCGGCCAGCCGCCGCTCGACGAGCGGCCTGACGGACTCCTCGAGCCCGGCGCCGCGGGCGATCTCCAGCGCCTCCTCGTAGCTTCCGCGCACCTTTTCCGGGGAGACGCCCTGCTTGAGCCGGTTGTCGCCCGTGATCAGCAGTTTGTGGATTCGCTCACGTGCGTCAATATCTTCCACATCCTGCACTCTAACTTGGCAAAATCCGATAGGAACCTCAATGGAAACTGCGGAAGCCATTCCCAATGAGATCGGAGTGCTCGTCGTCGACGACGAGCCGCTCTTCGTCGAGATGATTCAGGCCATGCTCGCGGTCGAAGCGGGCATCGACGTGGTCGCGACCGCACGCGACGGGCGCGTGGCCGTGAACCTGGCGTCCCAACTCGACCCCGACGTGATCGTGATGGACGTGAGCATGCCGGTGATGGACGGAATCGACGCCACGAGGCGGATCCGCGAGCAGGATCCCCGTGCGTGTGTGCTCATCCTCACCGGCGGGACGACGCCCATCGACGTCGACCGGGCCCGGAAAGCCGGCGCGGCCGCGTACCTGACGAAGGACCGGATCGCGACCGACCTGATCGGCGAGATTCGCAAGCTGGGCAGCCAGTAGCCGGGCCGGAGCTTCTCCAGGGGCGCTGGTATCCTCGGCCACCGTGCTGCTCTTCCAGTTCACACAGGCCGGGCTCGTCTTCCTCCATTTCGTCATCTCGATCGCGCTGATCATTCTCGTGCTGCTCCATTCGGGGCGCGAGGCGGGTCTCGGCGGAATGGGGTTCGTGCCGACGTCCCAGGGTGGGACCCACATCGTCGAGAAGAACCTGACTCGCGTGACGATCGCGGTCGCCTTCCTCTTCGGGCTGAACACGATTTTGCTGTTCCGCGTCCTCGAATAGCCTCGAGGAGGGCGGCTACACTGCCCGGCGCGCGCTGGTGGCGGAATTGGTAGACGCGCAAGGTTGAGGGCCTTGTGGGCTTTGCGGCCCGTGGAGGTTCAAGTCCTCTCCAGCGCACTTGCAGCTCGAGCCCCGCGAAAGCGGGGTTTTTCGATCCCTTGACGCCGTCCGGGCCGCTCGCTACCTTGATCGAACACATGTTCGCGTCAAGGAGGCTCAGATGGTGACCGACCGGCAGCGCGCAATCCTGGACTACGTGCACGAGTACGTCGAACAGAACGGCTATCCGCCGACGGTCAGAGAGATCGGTGAGGCCGTCGGCCTCCGATCGCCGTCGACCGTCCACGCCCACCTGGCGCAGCTGGAACGGGCCGGCATGCTCCGGCGCGATCCGACGAAGCCACGGGCGCTCGAGCTCACCGACCGGCGCCGCGCGAGGGAGAGCCGCCAGCAGGCCGAGATGCGCCGCCTGCCGCTCGTCGGCCAGATCGCCGCCGGTGGCCCGCTGCTCGCCGAGGAGAACGTCGAGGATCAGATCGGAGTCCCCGAGCCGCTCTCGGCCGGCGCCGACTTCCTGCTCCGGGTCAAGGGCGACTCGATGGTGGACGCCGGGATCCTCGACGGCGACATCGTCGTGGTGCAACGCCGTCAAGACGCTCGCAACGGAGAGATCGTCGTCGCGCTCGCAGGCGAGGACGAGTCCGCCGACGAGGCGACCGTCAAGCGTTTCTTCCGCGAAGACGGCCGGATCCGACTTCAGCCGGAGAACGACGCCCTGGAGCCGATCTACGCGCCGTACGTCCAGGTGCTCGGCAAGGTCGTGGGGGTCTTCCGGACAGTCCGATGAGCACGGTCGCGCCGCTCAATCGCACGCTCGATCAGGAGCTCGTCGCGCTCATGCGCGGTGTCAGCCTGGAGTGCCTGGTCTGTGGGGAGTTCGTCCTGCTCGCGAAACGGGCGGTCTGCTGCCCGGAGTGCGGGCTCCGGCTGGGCGATGGGAAAGCCCTGGAGAGCGGGCTACAATTGGATCTGCAGGCCGGGTGACCGCGGGCCGGTTCGCCGGTCCGAGGAAAGTCCGGACACCGAAGGGCAGGACGCTGGGGAAAACCCAGGCGGCGAAAGCCGACGGAAAGTGGCACAGAAAGGAAACCGCCAGAGGCGAGAAAGAGCTCTCCGGAGACGCCTAGGGTAAGGGTGAAAAGGTGGGGTAAGAGCCCACCAGCGTCGTGGTGACACGACGGCTTGCCAAACCCCGTCCGGTGCAAGGCGAAGCAGGCTCCGCTGACGCTGCCCGCCGAGGAGCCGGGTGCGCCGCTCGAGCCGCCGGGAGACCGGTGGCCTAGAGAGATGGTCATCCAAGACAGAATCCGGCTTACAGGCCTGCTACGGAAAAGCCCCGCTCCGGCGGGGCTTTTCTATCTCTCCGCAGCCGCCTGGCCGGCCGTCAGGCCAGGTTGAAGTGCAGCCGGACGAGGGCGCCGGTCGCCGTGGTCCTGATCTCGACGACGTCGGCGAGGCGGCGGGCCATGGCCAGCCCGCGGCCCGTTTGCGCCGTCGGCTCGGGAAGCGCGTACCCCGCGAAGGGGTCGGGGATGCCGGTGCCGGTGTCGTCGATGTCGAAGACGAATGCGACGCCCGTGACCCAGGTGCGCACGCGCGCCACATCCGCCGCGTGCTGGAAGACGTTGGCGGCGATCTCGCTCGCTGCCAGCTCCGCGTCATTCAACCGCTCGTCTCCCAAGCCGGCCCCCGCAGCGTGGTCGGCAACGAAGCGCCGGATTTCCGTGGCGGAGCCGAAGTACCCCTCACTTGCGTCCTGTGGCGGCCGCGAGAGGGGGACGCTGTCGATTCTGCGGGCGAACGCGGACGGCTCCAGATAGTCGCCGCACGGCTGCCGGGACTCGCCGTAGCCGAGGATCGGGTGCGTCAGGCAGGCGTCCTCGATGATGTCAGGAGAGAGAGTCTTTGCGTCGTAGGGGCAGACGAGCCAGACAGGGTGGGGCGCGAGTGCGACGTTGAGGAACGACTCGTAGCGCTTCCATTCCGCGACGCCGGGACCGCCGTTCTTGGGCCAGCACGGCTCGCCCAGAAGCCGGATCTGGCTCGCACCGGCGTTCAGCTGCCGGTCGATGTACTTGAGAAAGATTCCCAGCCGTTCGACAGTCCGGTGACGTTCGGAGTCTTCCGCCCAGTCCACCGAGGAGGCTCGCTTGCCGAGTCGCTCCTGGAGCAGCCCGGCATTCGCGAGGGTCGGCGCGGCGAGAATCGGCTCGGCTCGATCGATGCCCTCCTCGATAAACGGGAGGGCGCCGGCGAGAAACTCGTTCTCAGATGAGTAGACGAAGGCGTCGTGGACGAGACCCGGTGATCCCATGGTCGTCACCACGCCTCATCGTAGCCCAGCCGTCCGAGGGCTCCTTCCTCGGTTCGCCGCCACCCTGATCGAACGCGTTAGGCGCGAAGGACGACTTCGACCGCGGTACCACGGCCCGGTGTGGACGCGAAACCGAATGCGCCGCCGATCGAGTCTGCGCGCGTCCTCATGTTCTTCAGGCCCTGGCCGGCGCCGTTCTCGGTCGTCTCGAACCCGGTGCCGTCGTCGAGGATCCGGACGATTCGCCGTGGGCCGTCGCGGCCGATCCAGACGTCGGCCTGGGTCGCGCCGGCATGCTTTCGCACGTTCGCGAGTCCCTCCTGGACGATTCTGAACACCTCGATCTGCTCGTCCGGCGCGAGCATGATCGCCGGGTCGACCTCGAGCTCGACCTCGAGCTCGCCGTCCGCGGTCAGGACGTCCAAGTAGCGCCGTAGCGCCGTGTCGAACGGCGCATTGCCGCTCGCCGAGGAGAGGGCGAGAATCGCGAATCGCGCTTCCTGCTGCGCGAGGACTGCCGCCGACTTGAGCCTGCTGAGGGTTCCTTCGGGAGCCGATCCGCGCTCGAGCATCGAGGCGTGGGTCGAGATGGTGAAGAGGTACTGGGCGAGGCCGTCGTGGACCTCGCGCGCGACCCGCGCTCGCTCCTCCGCGACTGCGCGGCCGAACTCGGCGAACTGAATCGCCCGCCACACGCCGGCGAGCAGGAGGCCGAACGCGAGCACCCGCAGGAAGTCCCCCTGCGAGACCACGCCGCTCGGGACGACAGGCGTGAACACGTAGTGGAGCTCGGCGGAGAGCATGAGCGTCGCCGCAAGGGCGAGCCAACGATCGAGGTCCTCGCCGTAGCGGCGATACCGGAGTCCGAAACCGCAGACGGCGACCAGGCTCAGGAAGCCCTGGAGCGCGAGGGCCACGATCATCAGGGCGGGCAGGTCGCTACCGGCTTCGAGACTCGGGAGGCTCTCGCCTGCGCTCCGGGCGAGCACCCAGATCGCACCGAGGGCAAGCGCGATTCCGGCAAGCACGAGTCGGAGCGCCCAGCGTCCCTCAGCCGTCCTTCCGCGAACGAATGAGGATGCCGCGATCAACGTCAGGGCGAGGATTCGTGCGGCCACTCCGGCCCACGCCTCCGGGGTGGGGACGGGATCGTCGCCGAGCACCGGCGCGATCGCGAAGAACAGGATGCTGGCGGCCGACGCGGCGAAACCTGCGCACAGCAAGAGATCGAGGCGCCGGCCTTCGACGGAGAAGCGGATACCGGCGAGAACGGAGACGATGGTCGCGGCGAGCGTCATCCCCGTGTCTAGCGCGAGGCGAAGATTCGGGAGCTCGTAGGTCGAGCGGAGATCCGGGTAGGCGAGGAACAGCGCTAGGCCAGCGCCGAGAAGGCCAACGAGCAGCAGCTCGCCAACGAGCCATGCCTGGTAGGCGTCACGGTCGTCACGCCGCATTTACCCCTTGTCGGCAGAAGGGTCGCTGCCGATAAGGGTCGGAGTGGAACCTCGCATGCTCATCGTTGACGACCACCCTCTGACCCGCGACGGGCTTGCGGCCCTGCTCGCAGGCCATGGGTTCCAGATCGTCGGGGAGGCGGGAGGAGGCTACGAGGCGATCGAGCGGGCACGTGAGCTCCAACCGGACGTCGTGCTGCTCGATCTCTCCATGCCGGACCTCGACGGGCTCAGCGCCCTGCCCCTCCTTCGCACGGCTGCGCCGAACTGCGAGGTTGTCGTGCTCACCGCATCCGGAGACGAGGCAAATCTGCTGGCTGCCATTCGAGGCGGTGCAGCGGGCTACCTCCTGAAGACCGAGCCGCCCGAGCGTCTGGTCGACTTCCTGCATGGAGCAGCGCGAGGCGAGGCAGCCCTTTCGGGGGCGGTCGCTCGGCGCCTTCTCGACCAGGTCCGGAACGGCGATCCGACGGACGCCGGTGTGCCGGACTCGGTTGCATCCCGGTTGAGCGCGAGAGAGCTCGAGGTCCTGCTCCTCCTGGACGAGCATCTCGGCACCGATCAGATCGCCAAGCGGCTGTTCATCTCCGAGCACACCGTTCGATCGCACGTCAAGAGCCTGCTTCGAAAATTGCAGGTCTCTTCGCGCCGCGAAGCTCTCGAGTTTCTCGCCGCAGCCCGCTCCTAGCCACCACTCACCCATCCTGGGTGACCGTGAATCGCCCGCCAGGGGCGAGGACACGATGCGCTGACAGGCGGATACTGAGATCAATCCTCTCTCCTCGCAGAATCGCGAAGAGGGCGGTGGTTCTTCCTCCTTGACCGAGACGGCCGGCGCAAGCCGGCCGTTGGGCGTTCAGGACCCGAAACCGTCCAGCGCAGCCTCGACGAGCCGCGGCAGCGTCCGAACGTTGTACCCGCCTTCCAGGACTGCGGCCACACGGGGAGAGAGCGAAGCCGACCGAGATGCCAGCTCGCGGAATCCGGCCTCGGTGACGAGCATCTGTGCGATCGGATCCTCCTCGTGCGCGTCGAACCCGGCGGAGACGATCAACAGCTCAGGATCGAAGCGACGAACGGCGGGGGACACGTGCTCCTCGAAGGCCTCCAGGTACTCCTGATCGGTCGATCCGGCTGGAAGAGGCACGTTGACGACCGTGTCGCCCTGATCGTCGGGCCCGCCGCTGCCGGGGTAGAACGGCCACTGGTGCATCGAGACGAAGAGGACGCCGGGGTCGTCTCGAAAGATCGCCTCGGTCCCGTTGCCGTGATGGACGTCCCAATCGAGGATCGCGACTCGCTCGACGCCGAGCTCCGCTTGCGCGTAGCGGGCGGCCACCGCGACGTTGTTGAAGAGGCAGAAACCCATCGCCACCTCCCGAGTGGCGTGGTGGCCGGGTGGGCGGACGAGTGCGAACCCGGAATCGTCCACGGCCCCCATGGCCGCACCTGAAGCGAGGAGCGCCGCCTCGTAGGTCGTCTCGGTCGCCACCGTGTCCGGGCCGATCGCCGTTGGACGGTCGATTCCACGCACGAGCTCGAGAAGCTCCCGCGTGTGACAGGCGAGCACGTCCTCCTCGGATGCCGGCGACGCCTCGCGGAAGTCGAACCGCTCCAGGAGTGCGCGAAGCCTGTCCTGGCTCTCCGGGTGGTCTCCGGTCGGGTGAAGGCGCGCCATGGCGGAGTGGCTGACGAGCTCCATCAGACCTCGACGACGTCGGGGAGCTCGAGCGCTCGCCAGAGCTCGAGGGGGTCGCGACCTGTCCGTGCCGCCACATAGAGGCTCATCACCGTCCCGTGCGAGACCACGACGGCCGGATCCGGCAGGTCGGCGACCGCCCGCTCGAAGCGGTCGAGTGCTGCGCGGGCGCTCTCCTCGCCGAAGACCACCTCTGCGGGACGCTCGAACAACTCCCGGATCGAGTGCTCGAACGCTTCGGGCGTGAGCCACCCGACAGTGCGCCTCGCTGTCTCCCGCAACCCGTCCGACAGCTGCACGTCGAGGCCGAGCACCGGCGCAATGAGCTCGGCGGTTTCGCGGGCCTTCGGCTCGGTGCTCGCCAGGAGCGCGAGAGGCGCGTGCGCGGTGAGCCGTTCGGCGAGCGGCCCGCACCGGCGTCGTCCCTCCTCGCTCAGCGGCCAATCCTCGGACGGAGCCTCCGGATCGATCTGCGGTGCGCTATGCCGAACCAGCAGCAGCACGCGCACCGAGCCGGCCTGCGAGGCCGCCTAGGCCCCAGGAGTCGAGGAGGGAGGACGCCTCCGCCCACTGTGGGGACTGATCGTCGAGGGGAGGGAGAGGAGCGGAGGCGTCGAGCGTGGCAATTCGTCTGTAGAGCTCCAACTCCTTCCGGAGATTCGGGAACCGACCTGCGTCCAGCGCCGCCTCGAGCGAGCCGTGCTGTTTGAGGATCGCGGCGGCCTTCTTCGGGCCTACCCCAGGGGCACCGGGAATCTTGTCGGACGGGTCTCCACGCAGCGCGATGAAGTCCGGAACCTGTGCGGGCTCGACCTCGTACCGCTCGCGCACCTCCGCCGGCCCGATGCGGGCGAGCTCGGAGACTCCTCGAACCGGAGTCACCACCGTCGTCGTGTCGCTGACGAGCTGGAAGGAGTCCCGGTCGGAGGTGACGACGACTGACCGGCCGCGTCGGTCGTCCTCCGATCGGACGGCGGCAGCGAGGAAGTCGTCGGCTTCGAAGCCCTCGGCCTTGGGCGCCGCGAATCCCAGCGAGCGAACAAGCTCGGGGAGGAGGTCGAGTTGCTCGAGCAGGCTCGGTTCGAACACACGTCCCGCCTGGTAGCCCGCCAGCGCCTCGTGGCGATACGTCGGGCACCGTGAGCGTGTCCCAGCCGACGACGATCGTTGCGCGGCTCCTCCGACTCCCACAGCCGGACGATCATGTTGGTGAAGCCGACAACCGCGTTGAGCTTGATCGACTTCGGCAGCCCGTGGTACGCGCGGTGGGCGAGCGAGTCGCCGTCGACTACGAGAAGGGGGCGCTTGTCCAAGTCACAGGGTCTTCTCGAGTGCGTTGATCGCTGTCATCAGCCGTTGGGTCGCGATCTTGGAGCTCCCGCGGACGTCTTCCTTGTCGAGGTCGGACATCTCGATCGGTGGCCCGAAGGCCACGCGAAGCGGCCCGAGCTTGAGGAGGCTCTCCGTGCCGCCGATCGCGGCCGGCACGAGCGGCACCCCGGCCTGGAGCGCAACTCGCGCGGCCCCCGACCGCGGACGAGCCTTGCGCGACTTCACGCCCTTGTTCCGCCGTGTGCCCTCCGGGAAGATCGCGACGACCTCGCCCGCTTTCGCGAGCTCGATCGCCCTTCGCATCGCCTCTTCGTCGCCCATCCCGCGCCGGACCGGGAAAGCGCCCACGGCCTTCAAGACCGGCTTGAAGGGAAACACGTACATCTCCGACTTCGCCATGAAGCGGAGCTGGCGCTCGGGATAGAGCGGAAGGCCGAGCGGCCACGGATCGAAGTTCGAATGGTGGCTGGCGGAAAGGACGAACCCGCCCTCGCGTGGAAGATGCTCCTCACCTGTGCTGCGAAAGCGGAACAACCGCCGCATCGGCCCGGCCGAGACGGCTCCGATGAACTCGTACATGCGCGACCTCACGGTCGAGCAGTATCCCTTCTCCGAGAGGGTCGAGCTTGACACCCTCCGGTACGCTGCGGCGCGATGAAGACCCTGGTCATCGCGGAAAAGCCTTCTGTCGCTCGCGACATCGTCGGCGCTCTGTCCGGCTCATTCGACGAGCACAAGAACTTCTACGAGTCCGACGACTACGTCGTGTCGTTTGCAGTGGGCCACCTCCTGGAGCTCTCGGATCCCGAGGACTATGACCCAGCCTGGAAGGCGTGGAAGCTCGACACCCTCCCGATCATCCCCGCGGAGTTCAAGGTCCGCCCGCGCGACAAGAAGTCCGCCACCCAGCTGAACCTCGTCCACAAGCTGTTGAAGCGCAAGGACGTCGACCGCGTCATCAACGCCTGCGACGCCGGGCGCGAGGGCGAGCTGATCTTCACGCACATCTACGAGACCGCCGAGGTGGACAAGCCCGTCGAGCGGCTCTGGATCAACTCGATGACGAAGGCCGCAATCCGCGAGGGCTTCGAGAAACTGCGCCCGTCGGAGCAGGTCGTTCCGCTGCGCGACGCCGCTCGGTCACGCTCCGAGGCCGACTGGCTGGTGGGCATGAATGCGACGCGCGCCGCCACCGCACGGCGCGGCTGGGGCGCCGGCGTCGTCTCCCTGGGCCGGGTGCAGACGCCGACCCTCGCGATGATGGTGAAGCGCGAGCGCGAGATCCAGGCATTCACGCCCGAGCCGTACTGGCTCGTGCACGCCACGTTCGACCCGCGCTACCACGGTCTCTGGTTCGAAGGCGACGAGAACCGGCTCAAAGACGGGAAGCGGGCCGACGAGATCGTCGCGAAGATCACGGGCAAGACGGGCCGGGTCGAGTCGGTCGAGCGCAAGGAGCATTCCGAGCGCGCGCCGCTCCTCTACGACCTCACCTCGTTGCAGCGGGACGCCAACCGCCGCTTCGGGTTCTCGGCTCGCCGAACGCTGAGCGGAGCTCAGTCCCTGTACGAGGGCAAGAAGGCGATCACCTACCCGAGGACGAACTCGCGCTACCTCTCGGGCGACCTCGTGCCGCAGCTCAAGCCGACCGCCGAGACGCTCGTCCCGATCGAGGAGTACGCCGCCGGCGCCCGCTTCGTCCTCGGCCTCGAGCAGCTCCCGCTCGGACGTGTCGTCAACGACGCAGGGGTCGACGATCACCACGCGATCATTCCGACGGATGTCCCACACGACGTCTCGAGCTTCAGCCCGGACGAGCGCCGGATCTTCGACCTCATCGCCAAGCGCTTTCTCGCCGTCTTCCATCCACCCGCCCGTTTCGCCCGGACGACGATCGTCACAGAGGTCGAGGAGGAGCGGTTCCGCACTCGCGGCAAGATCACGCTCGAGGCCGGCTGGCGCGGCGTCTACGGCGTCGAGGCCGACGCGGACAAGCCGGACGAGGACGCCGAGGGCGAAGGCGAGCTCCCCGCCCTCGAGAAGGGCCAGGAGGTCAAGTGCGCCGAGGCCGCCGCCGAGGCGAAGGAGACGAGGCCGCCCCCGCGCTACACCGAGGCCACCCTCCTCTCCGGGATGGAGACCGCCGGAAAGCTCGTCGACGACGAGGAGCTCCGCGAGGCCATGAAGGAGCGCGGGCTCGGCACGCCGGCGACCCGGGCCGAGATCATCGAGACGCTCATTCGCCGCGAGTACATCGAGCGGGCCGGCAAGGACCTGCAGCCGACGCCGAAGGGCATGAGCGTCGTCACCATGCTCGACGAGCACCCGATCACCTCGGCCGAGTTGACGGGGGACTGGGAGAAGCAGCTCCTCGACATCGAGCACGGCAGCGGCGGCCGGTCGGCCTTCATGGAGGGCATAGCGGGCTTTGCGCGCACGACGGTGGAGCAGATCGCCGGGCTCGACGACGAGAAGATCAAGGTCGAGCGCGTGGAGCTCGGGCCGTGCCCGAAATGCGGCGCCGAGACCGGAGAGATCATCAAGGAGAACTCACGCGCCTACGGCTGCACGAGCTGGAAGAGCCGCGAGGAGACCGGCTGCGGCTTCGTGATCTGGAAGCGCGTCGCAGGGCGCACGCTCACGCCCGAGGTGGCCCGCCAGCTGCTCGCCGACGGCAAGACGCGAGAGGTGCTCTCCGGTTTCCGCTCCAGGGCCGGAAAGCCGTTCCGCGCCCGCCTGCTCCTGAAGGAGGACGGGAAGGTCGAGTTCGACTTTCCGGTCAGCCGGAAGAAGGAGGAGCAGAAGACCGAGAGCGATCTCCAGGGCGGCGATGCCGAGGACGGCGAGGCCCAGGAGCAACGAGAAGAGCAGCCCGCCGCGGCGGAGTGAATTTTTCGTTAAACGACTGAGTCAAACCTTTTCAAGAGGGCCGCGTCTCCCTAAATTGAGACAGTCACGCGCTTCGACCGCAAACCGATCAGCGCGCCCGCCCGGAATACAGAGAACGAGCATCACGTTTCATGGATCGAGGGCCGGAAAACGGCTCCGTTACCGTGGAAAGACGAGGAAAACCGACGTACAGTGAGAAGGTTTGAGGTCCGACCGGCCTCTTAGAGTAAGTAGGTTGCCGCGACAGCACGAAAGGACGTAGAGACCAGCTTTGACACAGCATCAGCTTCAGGAACTTCTCGAAAGCGAGCAGGCTCGCCCGTTCATCGAGCAGGGTGAAGAGCGCGGCCACATCGAGCCGGTAGAGCTCGAGGCGTTCGCGGTCGAGCACGATCTCGGCGAGGACGACGTCGAGGCGCTGACGCGTGAGCTCGAGGCCATCGGCCTCGAGATCCGTGAGGCTGCCGCGGAAGAGGCCGAGGCGGAGAAGGCGAAGGTTCAGGAGAAGGCGAAGAAGCGCGACTTCGACGCCGTGGTCGGATCAGCCGACAGCCTCCAGCTCTTCCTCGCAGACGTCGGGCGTCACAAGCTCTTGACGGCTGCCGAGGAGATCGCGCTCGCGAAGCGCATCGAGCGGGGCGACCTGCGCGCCAAGCGGCACATGATCGAGTCCAACCTCCGCCTCGTCGTTTCGATCGCCAAGGGTTACCGAGGGCTCGGCGTCCCGTTCCTGGACCTGATCCAGGAAGGCACGCTCGGGCTGAACCGCGCCGTCGAGAAGTTCGACTGGCGCCGCGGCTTCAAGTTCTCGACCTACGCAACCTGGTGGATCCGCCAGTCGGTGCAGCGCGCCGTGGCGAACCACGCCCGCACGATCCGGGTTCCGGTTCACGTCGTCGAGCGCCAGCAGAAGCTGTCGCGGGCGGCCCGCCGGCTCGAGGTCGAGCTCGGCCGCGAGGCGACGAAGGAAGAGCTTGCCGAGGCGACGGGCTTGCCCATGCAGCACGTCGACGAGGCGCTCGGAGCCGCCCACGCGTCGGTCTCGCTGAACCAGACGGTCGGCGCGGACGACGAGGGCGAGCTCGGAGACCTCTTCGCCGACCGTGAGGCTGCGGATCCGTTCGAGGAGGCCGAGGAGTCGCTGCGCAAGCAGGGCGTCCGTCGTGCCCTCGACGCGCTCCCCGAGCGCGAGCGTCGCATCCTCGAGCTTCGCTTCGGATTCGAGGGCGAGCCGTGGACGCTCGAGGCGATCGGTCACGAGCTCGACCTGACGCGGGAGCGCGTGCGTCAGCTCGAGGCGCAGGCGCTGGCCAGGCTGGCCGCGCTTCGCGACCTCGCCGCGGTCTCGGCGAACTAGCCTGAAACGACAACGGCCCACCGGAAGGCGGACGAGAAGGTGACCGACGAGGCGGCGCGCCTCTTTACGAGGTCGGTGATCCCAATCGCGTGGTCGAGGAGCTTGCGTGACGGCCGGATGCGAGTAGGGTGGGTGGGTCGCGGCGGGTGCATCAGGCACCTGTCGATGGAAGGACTCAACATGCGCCACGGCCCGCAAAGCGGGATTGCCAGGAACACCGGGCTCGTCGCCCGTGCCATGCTGCTCGCAGCCGTGGTGGCGGCCCTCATGACCCCCGCGTTCGCCGACGCGGCGTCGGTCGCCTACCTCGACAACGGGGAGGTCTGGCTCGCGTCGCTCGACGGAACACAGAAGGCGCGCCTGGCGGTGCCCGTGGTGAACGGCGACGGCGACACCGAGAACTGGGTCGACGTCGCGCAGTCCGACGGCGGGCGGATCGTGGCGGTGCGCAACAAACCGGGCGGGCTGTCGAACCTCGCGAGGTTCAAGATCTGGGAGCCCAACGGGACATCCACCGTCGAGGGGCCTCTCAACGCCCCGGGTGGCTGGGCGGTGTACGGCTATCCGCTCGGCTTCGACATCACCGCGGACGGGTCGCACCTCGTCTACGGGTACTCGAACTCGAGCGTCTGCTGTCCGACCACGATCGGAAATGGGACGTACGTCCGGCCGGCGACCAACAGCGCGCTCAATCCGATCGACATCGGCGGCGAGACGAGCCCGTCGCTCTTCGGCGCGCGGGTGATCTCGGTCGAGGACTCCGCCTCTCCTTCGGTCGTCAACGTCCAGGACGCTGGTGGCGGGAACCCCTACACGAACGCCTTCACCCCGTGGCTCGACACCTCGGGGATCGGACTCGACCTCGACGGCGTCGACGTCGCTGCCAACGGAGCCTTGGCGACGCTCGGGTTCGAGACCTACAGCGGCGGCACGCAGACAGTCGGCATGATCAGCTGTCCTCGCGATCCAGGGAGTGGATCAGGCGCCCACGTTCCCCGCCACCGTGGACTGCTTCCTGCCTGCGGCGGGCATCGCACGGGACGCATCGCTCGCGCAGGACGCCGGGGCGATCGCGTGGAAGGACGACGGCGGCGTGAAGGTCGCCGGCAGCCCCTCGACCGCGGCCGACCCCTGCGTGATGGGAAGCGCGCCGGTAGTGCTCTCCCCGACGGGCACGCACCCGTCGATTGGAGGCGCCGACGTTGCCCCATTCCTGCCCAAGCCGACGGCGCCCCCACCACCGCCGCCCCCACCGCCGACTCCCCCACCGCCGCCGCCCGTTCCAGTTGGTCCGGGCGTGCCGCAGGCCGCGCCTGTCGTGACGCTCCCGGCGAAGATGACCGTGAAGGCGCTGGCCGCCTCGCGCGGCATTCTGGTCAAGGTCAGGGTCAGCGGTCCCGGGAAGGTCTCCATCACGGGCACCGTTCCGGCTAGGCGCCTCGGGCGCCGCGGCAAGCCGGTCATCGTGGCTGCCGGGGCGCGCTCAGTGCAAGCCGCCGGCACGGTGACTATCCGGCTCCGACTCACGACCGTTGGCCGCAAACGCGCCCAGCGGCTCAAAGGCGCACGGCTCACTCTGCGGGTCGTGCATGGCTCCCGCAGCGCCACGAAGGTGGTCAGGCTGCGTTAGCCCCGTTCGGTTGGGGCTAGGAGGGTCGCACGTTGGATCAGACGCGCTCTACGTCTGGCGCTGCCCTTCGACCCATCCGCCCGGCCGCCCATTCCCGTTCGACCGCTCTCCTTGCCGAGCGCCTGCTCGAGCTTCGGGAGCAGGTCGTCGTCGAGCTCGAGCTCGGCGGGCTGAGCTCGGCGCCCACCTCTTCGAGCAGGCTCTCCGCCGCGCCGCGCATTCGTGCGGCGTGTGCGGCGTCGCCCTGTTCGACCTCGACCGCGGCCCGGGCCTGAAGCGCCTCCGCCTCGAGGCGCTTGTCACCGCGGTCGCGGGCCAGCTCGAGCGCCTCGTCGAGCAGGTCTCCGTCTCTCCTCGCCCGGCCGAGATTGACGAGCGCGACCGACGTGCTCCAGGTGTCGCCGAGCGCACGGGCAAGCTCGAGCGCCTCCTCGAAGCGCTCCTCCGACTGCTCGACGCGTCCGAGGAGCAGGAGGGAGTTGGCGACCAGTCGGTCGTCGCCGAGCTCGCGGCGCAACGCGAGCCCTTCCTCGAAGAAGCCGGTCGCCTGTCCGTTCTCCGCACGCCAGGCGACCTCGCCGAGCACGTTGAGGGCGCCCGACGCGGTGACCTTGTCGCCGGCGGGCCTCGCGAGCCGCAAGCTGGCGTCGGCGAGGGTTCGCGCCTCCTCCGGCTGCCCCTCCGCCATCGTCAGCCAGGCGAGCTGTGCGAGCGCCGCGCCGTGGAGCTTCCGGTCGCCGAGGTCGCTCGCGAGCGCCAGGCATCGCTCGAACTGCGCGCGTGCGTCTGCGAAGTCACCCAGGCCGAGGGCCGCATAGCCCGCGGCGAAGAGTGCCTTCCCACGAACGGCCGGCTCGACATCGCCGCCGGCCGCGAGCGCTTCTGTGAGCCAGCTACGGCCTTCCGCCATGAGTCCCCGCGCGCTCCAGAACCGGACGAGGGCTCCGGCGATCCGCAGGCCCTGCTCGAGCTCGCCGTGCGCGGACGACCATGAAAGGGCGGCGCGGATGTTGGCGTTCTCCTCGCCGAGACGTCCGAGCCAGAACGGCTGCTCCGGGCTGGTCAGCGCCGGCTCCGCCCGCTCTGCGAGGGCGACGTAGTGCTCCGCGAGCCTGCGCCCGATGCGCTCGGAGTCGCCACTCTCGTCCAGTCGCTCTCGGGCGAACTCGCGAATCGTCTCGAGCATCTCGGCCCGCGCCTCGCCGGCAATTCCCCAACTCCGTCGAACGAGGCTCTTCTCGACGAGCGATCCCACCCCGCCGACGACGTCGAGGACACCGTCGCCGCACACGAACTCGGCTGCGCGAAGGGTGGCGCCGCCGACGAAGACCGAGAGCCGGGCGAGGAGCGCCTGCTCGTCCGAGTTGAGGAGGTCGTAGCTCCACGAGATCGTCTCCTGGAGGGGCGAGGACTCCGTCGGCTGCTCGAGCCGCACGAGAATCTCGGCCGGTGACAGCAGTCGAACCCGTGCCGCGGTCAGCTCGATTGCGAGTGGAAGCCCGTCGAGCCGACGGCAGATCTCCTGCACCGTCTGCTCGTTGCCGTCGAGCTCGAAGTCCGGGTCGACGGCCTCGGCGCGCTCGACAAAGAGCTGCACCGCTCCCGCTTCGAGCAGCGAGGGCACGGGAAACTCGTGCTCGCTCGGGCACCCCGAGCACCGCTCGGCTCGTCGCGATCACGCGGAGACGCGGGGCGGCCGCCATCAGCTCTGCGATCGCCGGGCCTGCGTCCTCGACCTGCTCGAGATTGTCGAGAACGAGCAGGAGCTGCTTGTCGCGCAGGAAGTCCTTGAGCGGTTCCAGGGAGGCGCCCTCGCGCTGCTGGACGCCCAGCACCTCCGCGATCGCCGCCGGCACGAAGGACGCGTCTCGAACCGGTGCGAGAGAGACGAAGTACGCACCGCTCGGGAACCCGTCGCGGATCGTCCGCGCCAGCTCGATGGCGAGGCGCGTCTTGCCCGTTCCGCCGGGGCCGCTGAGCGTCACGAGGCGCGCATCCGACCGGCCGACCAACTCCTTGAGCGCCTCGAGCTCGTGCGCTCGACCGAGGAGCGGGGTCGCCGGCTCGGGGAGATTGCCGGCGCCGGCGTCGTACGCCGCGAGCGTCGCGATCTCACGCCGGAGGCGCTGCACGCGATCCCAGTCGCCTCCGAAGCGCCGCGTGCGCCACTTCAGCAACGCGAGCCGAACGAGCTCTCGCCGCAGCCGCCGGTGGTGCCGCCACCGTTCGAGCTGCCCGGTGCGAAGGAGCGCGCGGTAGTCGACGGTCGCTCCGGCCTCGACCTCGTCCTCGAGCTCCGTGGCGATGATGCGGCGCTGGTAGCGCAGCCACAGCACGACGGCGAGCACGAACATCGCCAGGACGTAGAAGTCGAGAAGGTTGGTCAGCGTCACGAGCGTCGAGGCCGTGTTCTCGCAGGGCCGGGTCGACGATCTCGCCGCGCGCCCAGGACGCCGTGCGCGCCATCCCGTAGCGCAGCCAGAGCACGAGCTCGACGAGCCCGTTGTTGATCGCGTGCATGAGGACGGCAGCGGTGAAGCCGAGCAGCGGGTAGACAACCTTGCGCACCGGGCTCTTCGTCCAGGCGGCGGCGCCGAGCCCGGCGCCGAATGCGGCCGTCCAGAGCGGGTGGTGGAGCATCGCCGGACCGAAGAAGTCGCGTCGGTGCACGAAGACGTCGAGCCCACCCTCGAGGCCCTGCGCCTGAGCCTCGTTCACGAAGTAGAAGACGTCCTCGGTGAACGCGAAGCCGAGCCCGACGGCGGCTCCGTAGACCATCCCGGCGGTGACGCCTTCGAAGATCGACATGCCGAAGCGCCGGCCGGCCCAGCGAATCGGCCCCACGGCTGCGAGCAGCGCCAGGCCCTTCGCTCCCTCCTCGACGATCGGCGGAGAGATCGCGTTCCCGAAGACGTCCCGGGCGTCGTCGGAGAGCATCGCTCGCACGATCCGGTTCCCGGCGAGCGCAATCAGTGCCGCGCCGGTTGCTCCCCAGAAGGCCATGACCGCAAGCAGGCCGAGCGGCTGGCGGTCGTAGTAATCGAGCAGCCGGATGAGCAGCAGCACGACGATCGCCTGGATGACCGCATAGCTGACGTAGAACCCGGGGTTGTTGAGGATCTCTTCCACGGCTACGGAAGAAATCTGAGCCTTTGGCCGTCTTGACGCAAGGAGCAAGAGAGTCGTACGGTCTTTCGAGGAGGTCAACTCGGCATGAAGCGTGGAATCCTGATCGCGGTAGCAGCCCTCGTCGCCCTCGCGGCGGCGCCCGCCCTTTGGCTCGTCCTCGACAACGGCGGCAGTGACCGCCGATCCGCCGCGCTCGTGGAGCCGACGGCGTCAGGCGACGTCGGTCGGCTCACGCTGACAAGCCCGAAGAGCGGCGTTCTCACGATCCCCGTCCAGAGCTTCTCTTGGGGAATGGTCGTTCCGCAGTCGGCTTCGACCGGACAGGCGACCGGCCAGGCCCGGCACAACCCGCTTCAGATCATCAAGCCCATCGACGCGAACTCGCCGACGCTCTTCTCCATGCTGGTCAACGGCGAGAACCTGTCCTCCGCGAAGCTCGATCTCCTCAACTCGGGCGGCGCTCCGTATCTGACCTACAACTTCGCCAATGCGAGCGTCGGGAACTGGGACGACGACACTTCGGAGAAGCTCACCCTGTACTACCAGTCCTTCACGGCGTCGCTGGTGAAGGCAGCTCGTCCTGTCGCTCCCGCCGGCCAGGTGATCGGTCAGCTCACGGTGCCGTCGCTTGGCACCGGTTCGATGCCGATCGTCGGCTTCGCCACCGGCACGATCTCGCCGCGTGACCCGGCTACTGGGCTGGCGACGGGCAAGCGCCAGCACAAGCCGGTCACGATCCGGCGTGCAATCGACGGTTGGGATCCCGCCGTGCTGACGAAGGTCGCGCAGGGGAGCGCCTTCCCGACCGTCATCGTTGAGCTCCAGCGTCCCGATGCGAACGGCGCCATGCAGACCTACGCCACCTACACGTATACGAACGCTGTGCCCTCGTCGGTCGAGGACTCAGGGGCAGCCGGGTGCGGTCGCGACGCAGGAGCTGCGGTTCTCCTTCCAGAAAGTGGAACTAAAGATGGGTGGGAACACAGCGGTCGACGACTGGGCGGCGGCGGCCGCCTAGGTGACGAGATGAAGAAGGTCCTCGTCACGCTAGTCGCCGTCGGCGGCCTTGCGGTGGTGTCGGCGATGTGGCTATCGCGCGATGACGGTAGCCGGGTTCAGGCCGCTCTTACCCAGACGACGGTAACCGACCCGATCTCATGCGATCGTGCGAGGCACGTCGATGCCTGCGCGGCACTGAATCGCCTGCTCCTCGACCTCGATCGGGATCTCGCCGAGATCGATCGGCGGCAGCAGTCAGTCAACAAACAACAGGTTGCGATCAAGGAGAACCTGCACTATCGCGCCGCGACGATGAATGAGCTCTCACAGCAGGACGCGCTCATGCTCCAGGCGTTTCTCGAGAAGAAGTCACAGCTTGAGCAGATGATCAGCAATGTGATGAAGGCGTACGCCGACACCCAGAACAACCTCGCCGCCGCCTTGAAGGCGTCCTAGCCGGCGACCTGGGGCGGGAACCTAGGTGACCTTGACGTCGAAGCCGAGTAGGACGAGCGGCCAGAGCAGCACGGCGAGGATCGCGGACAGCAGCCGCTTCGTCTGCTCCGACTTGTCGAAGTAGTTCTCCGCGTAGGCGACGACGACGCCGATCACGAGGTAGATGACGAGGAGAAGGGGAATGCGGCGCATGACCTCATCCTTCCCACCAGGCGGCGACGACCAAACGGGCAATTAACACCGAGGTTCCTATACTTGCCCCGAATTCTGAATCGGAGCGAGAGACAGGAGGCTGAGGTGGGTCGGGTGTCCAAGAGAATTTTGCTGTTGCTAGCGACTGCGCTGTTGGTTCTGGGTGCCGCCGGCTGTGGCGGCGACGATGGTGAAGAGAGCGGCGGTGAAGGTCAGACTGGCGGCACGCTTGTGTTCTCCGGTGCCGCAGATCCCGTCGTGATCGACGGCGCGCTCGTGTCAGACGGTGAGTCGATCCGCGTAATCACGCAGATCTTCGAAACGCTGATCAATCTCAAGCCTGGGACGACCGAGCTGGCGCCCGGTCTGGCCACGGAGTGGGAGGTCAGCCCGGACGCGCTGACCTACACGTTCTCGCTCCGTGAAGGCGTGAAGTTCCACGACGGCACCGACTTCAACGCCGAGGCCGTCTGCTTCAACTTCGACCGTTGGTACAACTTCTCCGGTCCGCTCCAGAGCCCGAGTGCGAGCTACTACTACAGCGCGTTCTTCGGAGGCTTCGCTAAGAACGAGAGCGACGATCTCTCCGATCCGCTGTACAAGAGCTGCGAGGCGCGCAACCCGACGACCGCCGTCATCCAGCTCACGCGTCCCTCCGCGTCGCTGCTCGGTGCACTCGTCCAGCAGGCGTTCTCCATCGCGAGCCCGAAGGCACTCGAGGAGTTCAAGGCCGACGCCGGCACCCTCGACGAGGAGACGGGCTTCCGCCCGACCGGCACCTTCGGCACCGAGCACCCGATCGGCACCGGGCCGTTCGAGTTCGTCTCGTGGAACCGGGAGGACCGGCTCGTCCTCAAGCGCTACGAGGACTACTGGGGCGAGAAGGCCAAGCTCGACGAGCTGATCATCCGGCCGATCGCCGACAACGCTGCTCGGCTCCAGGCACTGCAGAACGACGAGATCCAGGGCTACGACCTCGTCGAGCCGCAGGACGTCGAGACGATCGATCGGCGACGACAACCTGAAGATTCTCGACCGGCCGGCGTTCAACGTGGCCTACGTCGGGATCGACCAGGCCAACAAGCCGATGGACAACGTCAAGGTTCGCCAGGCCGTCGCCTACGGTCTCGACCGCGAGGCTGTCGTCAACAACTTCTACGGCGGCCGCGGAGTCGTCGCGAAGCAGATGATGCCGCCCGAGGTCGAGGGCTACGCCGACACGCGTCACCGAGTACCCGTACGACCCGGAGAAGGCGAAGGCAGCTCCTCCAGGAGGCCGGGCTGACGATGCCGGTCGAGATCGAGTTCTGGTACCCGAGCGACGTGTCCCGGCCGTACATGCCGAACCCGAAGAACAACTTCGAGGCAATGGCTGCCAGCCTGAACAAGTCCGGCTTCAAGGTCATCCCGAAGACGGCGCCTTGGGATCCGGACTACCTCGGACGCGTCGACGAGGGCAACGCCGGCCACCTGCATCTCATCGGGTGGACGGGCGACTTCGCAGATGCGGACAACTTCATCGGAACGTTCTTCCAGGACTTCAACCCGCAGTTCGGATTCAGGGATCCTGCGCTGTTCAAGCTCCTGGACGACGCCGAGATCGAGGCCGACCGCCAGACGCGGATCGACATGTACAAGGAAGCGAACCAGAAGATCATGGAGACCCTGCCGGCGATCCCGTACGCGCACACCAAGCCGGCACTCGCCTTCCGTAGCGACGTCGAGGGCTTCGTCCCGAGCCCGACCACGAACGAGCTCTTCAACACCGTCACGATCGGCGGGGGAGGCGAATAACCAGCAGTACCTAGGGAACAGCCGGCGGACGTAGATGCTGCGCTTCGTCGTCCGCCGGCTGCTCCTGCTCGTCCCGATCCTGCTCGGGCTCTCGATCCTCGTCTTCCTCTGGGTCAGGGCCCTGCCCGCCGGCCCCGCTCAGTCGCTGCTCGGCGAGCGCGCGACGCCCGAGACGATCGCCCAGATCGAGGAGCAGTACGGCCTGGACGAGCCGATCCACGTCCAGTACTTCAGCTACCTGAAGACGCTCGGGACCGGCGACCTCGGCACCACGATCCGGACGCGCCGCCCGGTCACCGACGAGCTGAAGGAGCGCTTCCCGGCCACGATTGAACTGACGATCGCGGCGCTGATCTTCGCTGTCAGCATCGGGATCCCGCTCGGGTTCATCGCCGCCAAGCGCTACGGCACCTTCATCGACCATTCGAGCCTGCTCTTATCCCTGCTCGGGATCTCGATCCCGGTCTTCTTCCTCGCGATCCTCCTGAAGTACGTCTTTTCCGTCGAGCTCGGGCTGTTACCCACGGTCGGCAGGATCGACGTGACGATCGACCTCGAGCACCCGACGAACTTCTACACCATCGATGCGCTGATCGCGGGCGACCTCTACGCGTTCTGGGACGTGATCAAGCACCTGATCCTGCCGGCGATCGCGCTCGGCTCGATCCCGCTCGCGATCATCGCGCGGATCACGCGTGCGGCCGTTCTCGACGTCCAGAACGAGGACTACGTGCGCACCGCGCGCGCCAAGGGGCTTTCGCCCCGAGTGGTCGACTCGCGCCACATCTTCAGGAACGCACTGCTGCCGATCATGACGATCGTCGGGCTGCAGATCGGCCTGCTTCTCTCCGGCGCCGTCCTGACCGAGACCGTGTTCGCATTCCCCGGCATGGGGAGCTGGCTCGTCGAGGCGATCCGGCAGCGCGACTACCCGATCCTCCAGGGCGGGATCCTCTTCGTCTCGCTCGTCTTCGTGCTGATGAACCTCATCGTCGACGTGTCGTACGCCCTCATCAACCCGAGGATCCGAGTCTCGTGAGCGTCGCGCAGGCCGAAGCGCAAGTTATTCAGCTCGAGGCGCCGAGCGGGCTCTGGCACGAGGCGTGGCGGCGGCTACGCTCGAACCCCGGCGCGATCATCGGCTTCGTGATCGTCGGGGTCTTCCTGACCGCTGCGATCTTCGCCCCGCTGATCGCGCCCGAGGATCCGACCGGTGCCGGGGTCGACGATCTCCTCAACCGCCGCGGCACGACCTGCTGTCCGGGGCCGTCGGCGGAGCACCTCTTCGGCCTGGACGAGCAGGGGCGAGACGTCTTCTCGCGGGTCGTCTACGGCGCGCGCTACTCGCTGATGATCGGGATCGTCGCCACCGTCGTCGGGCTCACCTTCGGCGCCCTCTTCGGCGCCCTCGCCGGTTTCTTCGGCGGCTGGGTCGACTCGGTGATCATGCGCGCCGCAGACATCATGCTCTCGATCCCGGGCCTGCTCCTCGCGATCGGGCTGGTCGCGATTCTCGGGCAGGGACTGTGGCAGATCATGATCGCCGTCGGGGTCGCGCAGATCCCGATCTTCGCCAGGCTCCTCCGCGGCTCGATCCTCGGCGCCCGCGAGGCCGACTACGTGCTCGCCGCCCGGTCGGTCGGCGTTCCGAACCGGTCGATCCTCGGCGCCCACATCCTTCCGAACGCGATCTCGCCGGTGATCGTCCAGGGCACGCTCGCCCTGGCGACGGCGATCATCGAGGTCGCAGGGCTCGGGTTCCTCGGACTGGGCCCGCCGGACCCGGCGACGCCGGAGTGGGGGACGATGCTGACGGCGACCACGCGCTACCTCGAGTCTGCGCCGCACCTCGCGTTGATCCCGGGTGCCGCCATCGTCGTCTCCGTGCTGGGCTTCAACCTGATCGGCGACGGGCTGCGCGAGGCCCTCGACCCGCGATTCAGAGGGCGAGCGTGAACGAGCCGCTCCTCTCGGTCGAGGATCTCGAGGTCAGGTTCTGGACGGGCCGCGGGACCATCCACGCCGTCAACGGCATCTCTTTCGACATCGCGCCGGGCGAGACCCTCGGCATCGTCGGCGAGTCGGGTTGTGGCAAGAGCGTGACCTCGCTCGCGATCCTCGGGATCCTGCCCCGCGCCGGCCGTGTCACGGCGGGCACGGTCCGGTACCAGGGCCGCGACCTCGTCGGGCTCTCCGACGAGGAGCTGCGCTCGATCCGCGGCAAGGAGATCGCGATGATCTTCCAGGATCCGATGACGAGCCTGAACCCGGTGCTGACGATCGGCAAGCAGCTCCGCGAGCCGATCCAGACGCACTTCGGGCTCAACACCGACGAGTCCAACCGCCGCGCCGGCGAGCTGCTCGACCGGGTCGGGATCCCGAGCGCGAAGATGCGCCTGAAGGACTATCCGCACCAGTTCTCCGGTGGGATGCGGCAGCGGGCGATGATCGCGATGGCCCTAGCTTGCGAGCCGAAGGTGCTGATCGCGGACGAGCCGACGACGGCGCTCGACGTCACGATTCAGGCCCAGATCCTCGACCTGCTCCGCGAGTTGGTCGCCGAGCGCGACACGGCGCTGGTCATGATCACCCACGATCTCGGCGTCGTCGCCGGGATGTGCGAGCGCGTGAACGTGATGTACGCCGGCATGTTCGTGGAGACCGGGTCGGCGCGGCAGGTCTTCGGCCGGCCGAGGCACCCGTACACGCTGGGGCTCCTCCAGAGCGTCCCGCGTCTCGACGCAGCGCGCAAGACGGCGCTCCAGCCGATCGAGGGCAACCCGCGCGACATGCTTTCTCCACCGCAGCGAGTGCCCGTTCGCCCCGCGGTGCCGCTACGAGGTCGAGCAGTCGCTCCAGGAGGTGCCAACGCTCGAACCGGTCGAGCCCGGCCACCACGTCGCCTGCTTCAACCCGGTCCCGGCCGACGAGTGGCAGCGGTCGCGCGATGCGGCGGTCGCGCAGTGAGCCAGAACGGGGCCCTGCTCACCCTCGAAGACCTCAAGGTCTGGTTCCCGATCAAGAGCGGCGTCGTCCTCGACCGCCATGTCGGTGACATCAAGGCGGTCGACGGCGTCTCACTCGAGATCCAGCGCGGCGAGACTCTCGGCCTGGTCGGCGAGTCGGGCTGCGGCAAGTCGACGGTCGGCCGCGCGATCATCCGCCTCTACGAGCCGACCGCAGGCCGGATCGTCTTCGACGGCCAGGACATCACCAATCTCGGGGAGGCGGAGCTGCGGCCGATCAGGCGGCGCATGCAGATGGTCTTCCAGGATCCGTACGCCTCGCTGAACCCGCGCCACTCGGTCGGGCGGATGATCGGCGAGCCGATGCGCGTGCACGGCACGGCCGGGCGCCGGGCTGCCTCGCGTCGGGTGCGGGAGCTGCTCGAGACGGTCGGGCTGCCGGCCGACGCGGCCTCGCGCTACCCGCACGAGTTCTCCGGCGGGCAGCGGCAGCGGATCGGCATCGCCCGCGCGCTCGCGCTGAACCCGGACTTCATCGTCGCCGACGAGCCTGTCTCGGCGCTCGACGTCTCGATCCAGGCCCAGATCATCAACCTGCTCGAGAACCTCCAGCGCGAGTTCGACCTCACGTACCTCTTCATCGCGCACGACCTCGCGGTCGTGCGGCACATCTCCGACCGGATCGCCGTCATGTACCTCGGCTCGATCGTCGAGGTCTCACCGGCCGAGGAGCTCTACGCTCAACCCGCTGCACCCGTACACGATCTCCCTGCTCTCGGCCGTTCCGATCCCGGATCCCGAGGTCGAGCTCCAACGCGAGACGATTCTCCTGTCGGGAGATCTTCCGAGCCCGGCGAACCCTCCGCCCGCCTGTCGTTTTCACACTCGCTGCCCCTTCATTCAGCCGACGCGCTGCACGACCGAGGTGCCTCCGCTGCGGAAGCTCTCGGACGGCCACCTCGTGGCCTGTCACTGGGCCGAGGAGATCAAGGCCGGCAGGCTCAAGCCGAAGGAGCGGGAGGCCACTTTCGACGCACCGATCCCGGAGCGGGTCGAAGGCCCAACGCCCGTCTAGGAAAGCCTGGTCTTCTATTCGGGGGCCGAAAGGGAGAAAATCGAGCGATGGAGGAGAGGCTCGCTCTGCAGCTCGAGCAGACTCTGCAGCAGTGCGACCGGCTCCTCGCGCGCGTGGACTGGGAGGACGAGACCCGCGAGACACCACTCCTCGATCAGCTCAAGCGGATCAGGCAGGAGACGTGGAACGACCTCCAGGAGCTGCGTCAGCGCCTCGAAATGAAGTAGGAGCGGTCACTCAAAAGGGGGAGTGAGGTTGTCCACAGACCGCCGATACCTGGGTTGTGGACGCTGCAGAGCGAAAAGACATCCTGAGTCGCTACATGGACCACTCGCGGCGCTTCGAAGCAGTTGCGCAGCGACGGACAGCAAGCGGGGCAGGTGAGGTCATCCCTTTTACGGCTCCCCTCAAGGAGCTCGAGCAAGAGCCGACCGCCCGGGAGATCGAAGTCCTCCAATTGATCTCGGAGGGCCTCGTCAACCGGGAGATCGGCGTCCGTCTCTTCCTCTCTGAAGAGACCGTGAAGTCCCACGTACGACATCTTCTGGCCAAACTGCAAGCGCGCTCTCGCGCGCATGCAGTCGCCGTGGGCTTCCGCCGCAGCCTGATCGCTTAGTCAGGCAACCACGGCGTATTCGGTTCATCAAGAGCCGCCGCCCGCTTTTCCACACCCTGTGGACATATCCCTCAACAGGGTGATGCCCACGCCTGTGGAAAAACGGAGACTCCGCGAGCGGTCTTACCAGGGCTTGAGGCCACCACCGAGTGCGGCAAAGGCAAGCGTAGCCACAACGGCAGTGACTCGAGTCGCGAGATGCAACATCTCGAACTACCTCCAAGTCGGAGAACTAACGGCAAGAGGAGCGTATACCCCTTTTGGGTGAGATACAAGAGGCTGTACTAAGAAGGGTTGTAGGCCCGAGATTGCCGTCTGTAAACGGTCTTTCCGTCTACGGCTTTGTGCTGGCTGGGTTCGCTCTCGCGTTCTGCGGAACGCTACTCCTGACGGGAGTACGTTCCGAGGCCCCCGTTTGGGAGCTGGCCGTTTTGGTAGCTGTCGCGGTCGTAGCAGAGCGGCAGCCGGTTCGGATCACCTCGAACACCGAGATCACCGTCTCTGTCTTGCCCATGCTTTTTGCAGCTGTGGTGTATGGCCCGTTAGACGCTGCACTCGTTGGCGCCTTGGGGCTTCTTGCAGACTTCCGCGCGCCGTATCTGCGCTGGCTCATATGGACAGCGACGCGCGCTCTCGCCGGAGGCACTGGCCGGCCTCGCAGTCCTCTACCTGCTCCACAGCGAACCGACGGCCGGCCAGTTGGCGTTGGTCGTAGTTGCCGCAGCATTGGTCGAAGCCGTTGTTGATTCAGGCCTCGGCGCGATCACTGTCGCTCTAAGGGGCACCGGTTCCTACGGAGCTTTCCTGCGTTCCGTCCAACCTGTGTTGATCTCCAGTCTTGCCGTGTACGTACCTGCAATCGCAGTCTTGGCGTACGCATATGGTGAGGCGTCGACTTGGACTGTGCTGCTCTTCTTCGTCCCGGGATTCGCTGCCCAGACTGTGTACCGCCTTTATCGAGAGCAGCGGCAGGCGGCTGAGAGTCTCGCGGCAGCCAACACCCGTCTCCAGCGGGCCAACCTTTCGTTTGCTACCGCTTTGGTCGCCACTCTGGACGCAAGAGACCGCTATACAGCGGGTCACTCAGCAGCGGTGGCTATCTACGCACGTGACATTGCCGCCCGCATGGAACTCCCGGACGACACACGCCAGCTCGTTCATTTGTGTGGCCTCGTTCATGACATCGGGAAGATCGGACTATCTCCAGGTCTGCTCGAAAAACCCGGCGCGCTGACGCTCGACGAACGACGTCAGATGGAGAGACACTCCGAAATCGGGGAGGGGATTCTTTCGAACGTCGAGGACTACGCGGAGATCGCTCGGGTTGTTAGACACCATCACGAGCGAATCGATGGACAGGGCTATCCGGACGGGATCGCCGGTGACAAAATTCCGCTCCTCTCTCGCATCATCGCCGTGGCGGACGCCTATAACGCAATGACGTCGGATCGCCCCTACCGCGATGCGATGCCCAGCCGAGTGGCGCGTATGCGGCTCGCACAGGCTGTTGAGACCCAGTTTGACACCTCCGTGCTAGCCGCATTTGAAGCGATCCTTGCGGGATCAGACGAGAACTATCGAGCTGGCCGTGGGATGGCATTCTCTCGAGAGGCGCTTGCCCACGGCGAACTTGCACATAATGAGATGCGGGTGGCCTAGCGAAGCTTGGCAAGTGCGCCTGCTCGATTTCGTACACCGAGTTTCTCGTAGATATGTCTCACGTGAACTTTTGCAGTCGCTAACGAGATGTAGAGCCGCGATGCGATCTCCTGATTGGAGAGACCCTCAAGCAGCAGTTCCGACACCTCTCTCTCGCGTGCCGTTAATGCCTCGCGAGCTTGTGTTTCAAGGAGCCCGAACTTCTCTGCGATCGCCAGATCGCCCATACGGTGAAGAATCGCCATGAGAAGCTCGTTCTGTCCCACTGCTTGGTCAAGATCCAGCAAGATCTCCGGAGCGGTTCGATAGATACAAACGAAGCTGTCGAGATTGCCAGTGGTCTGCGTTAGTTTCCAGAACTCCTTTGCGTGCTCTGCACGATGATCGGATCCCACTGGTGCACACAGAGTTTCAACCCCAGCAACGAGCACGCGAGCCTCGACCGATGTGTGGAGGTCGGCTCGGGTCTCGGCAACGGAGTCTTGTGCCGATTCAAGGCGACTGAGTCTGATTAGTGCGAGTGCTCGATACCGCCGCCAGCTCCGCTCTAGCGGGAGGACTCAACTGATTCACCGAAACAGGGACAATCTCGACAAGAGCAGCATCAGGACGTTGGCGCACGAGCGATAGGCGCGCCTGCACAAGGCGTGTCAGGGCAGCAACATAAGGATCGTTCGCACTGCCGGACGCACGCACACGGTCAAGGCTTTGCAGAGCGAGATCGAATTGCTTTAGACCTAGCAGCGCTACGGCCATGTCTATCTGCGCATGTGGTAGCGGAAGGGCAAGCCCGAATCGCTCCGCCTTCACGATTAAGGCGCGGGACGTGTCCAACGCTTGCTGGTACTGGCCGGTCAGGTTCAGCGCCGTAGCTAGAGCATGGAGGAAGGCTGTTGACACCAGTGGGTCGCGCGCCCTCTCCACTAGGTGCAGGCGAGACGAGGCCTCTGCAACCACATCAGCCAAGCCGCCGAGGCGGTTCGCCCGGGTGAGTCGCATGACGTCAACCCTGAGCCGACCCTCCGGGCTTGAATCAGCCAGCGAATAAGCGGCATCCAGCACCTCTTGAGCGGACGAATCACCAAGTTCGGACGCAGCGTAGTACTCGCCAAGCAGCGCTTCGCGTTTGGCCTCAGCGGTAACCGCAAGTGTCTGCGCCTTCTGAAAATAGTCGAGGGAAATCCTCTCACGACTTCCTAGCGCAGCGGCATAACCGGCCCTGATCAGAGACCGGACTACGAGGGAAGGTTCGAGAAGTTCATGCGATGCCTGCAGGGCCAGCTCCTCGGCGCGAGCGTAGTCACTGAGTCGGAAAGCCAGCTCGGCCTCCGTCAGATCGAGCACTGGATGATGCACGTGGTGTTCATGTGCATAATCAAGCCAGCGAGTGAGCGTCGCGAGTCGTCCGTCGATCAGCAGCGAGTCGAGAGCTCTACTCAGGACTCGCGGGATGTTCATATGCTGGGAATGGTTCCTAGCTATCTCGAATGCATCATCCCACCGCCGCTGCCCAAGGTAGAAACCAAGGAGTTGGCTCGTTTGACGGTTTATCGTTTTTGAGTGGGCATCAGTAACCCGCCGCCTGAGGTATCGCTTGAGCAAAGGGTGAATGGCATATGATCCGGCTGTTGCCGGCGAGATAATTCCTAAGCGCCTGGCGTTTTGCACGGTAGTCATTCCACCGTCACCGAGAAGCAACGTTGCCGCTTCGCTAGTGAACCCGTCGGCAAGGGCGAGCACGGATACCGCGTCGAGTTCCCGCGACTCAAGCGAGGACAACAGTTCCTCTGCAAAGAATGCTTCTACGGTGGCCAGGTCATATCCTTGGATCCCCTCTGCACCGTTCAGCGCCACTAGTCCGATAACGGCTGGCCAGCCCTTTGCATCCTGTAACAAGGCGCCAATGCTCGCCGGCGAGTGACCAAGGATCTGGGCGGCCTCATCATCGTTGATCGAGAGGGTGCGATGATCGATCTCCTGGATTTCGCCGTAGAGGATCCGGCGGGCGGTTGCCCAGGTGGGGCGCCTCCTGGTCATGATCAGAAGTTGAATCTGAGTGGTCTTGAGTGAGCCGATCGACGAACCGTTCCGAGGCAGCCGCCTCCATTGCGAATTGGTAGTCGTCTATCGCTAGCCATGCATCTGCCGGCCAGCCTTGGAGATCCTCCGCGAACAAGTCCGCCAGGATGTCGACGTCCTCCTCGGGGTGCCCCGTACCTCTCAGGCGCTCGAGGGTACGCGTCCCTGCTCCTGTAACGATGTCCTCCGCGGCGGTGGATAGGCCCGCTGCCAGGGCCGCGATGTCTGCGGAGGCAGGCCCTCCGCCGTACCAGGCGCCACGCCGTTCGGAGGACTCGAGCCAGTGTCTGTGCGAGGGTGGTTTTCCCGTAACCCGCGGGTGCTACCAGCAGCTTTATCCGGGCAGGACTCTCATCGAGGAGGTTCGTCAGACGAGGACGGCGGACGATGTGCCGCTGGATGTCCACGATTTCTGCCATGCCGCTCGTCCAAGGCTAGTCCGGTGTCGAAGAGATCGCGACTCAATGACGGGGGGAATCCGCGCCTGCGCCGCGGACGCAGGCGCGGTGCCGTTAGTCCCCCGAGCCGATAGTGATCGGCCCGAGGCTTCGCGAAAGGGGGTCTTTGCCTGTGAGGAGCCGGTAGGCGACTGGGATCTGGCGCCGCCGGGCGACGCCGAGCTTCTGCCGAAGCACATCGCAATGTGCCTTGGCGGTTCGCGGCGAGATGCCCAGTCGCTCGCCGACCTCCTCGTTCGAGCAACCGGCGGCAATCAGCTCGATGACTTGAAGCTGCCGTGGGGTGACGCTCGGCGGGATCCTCGTAAGTGCTTCTTGCATGCACCGAAGCTAACGAGGCGCGCCTCGCTTCGCTATTGACCGAAGGGAGTATTTGCGGCGCTACGCCCGCTGAAGTTGAGGCTCCGAGCGGACGAACGTCACTTCGTGCCCGCGCCGGTTCGCCTCCGCGAGCCGCTCCTCGTCCAGGGCGCCGATCCGCAGCAGGAGCTCGAACTCGTCGCGCAGATGAGTTCGCATCATCTCCGGCCCGTCCGTGGCGATCGTGAACTGCACTTCGTGCTCGGTGAAGGCGCGGAAGGTCGAGCGCACAGCGTCCTCACCCTCCAGTGCCTTCGTCAGGAGGTTCGAGGTGGGGCAGATCTCGAGGACGATCCCGGCCTCGCGGATCTGATCCATCAGCTTCGGGTCCTGGGCGGCGAGGATCCCGTGGCCGATTCGATCCGGACGCAGGGTGGAGACGACCTCGCGGATCTCGGCGATCCCGTAGTCGCCGCCCTCCTCGCCGACGTGGATCGTGACGCCGAGGCCGGCCTCCCGCGCCTGCTCGACGAGCGGGAGCAGGTCGCGGTAGGGGTAGGGCTTCCCGCCTTCCGGCCGCGGGCCGGCGATGTCGATGCCGACGACCCCGCGCGGCGCATAGCGGATCGCCTTCTCGACGATGATCTCGTTCTGCCGCTCGGTGAACGTCCGATCCATCATCAGGATCAGGCCGGCGCGCACCTGCGGGTACTCCAGGCTCGCGCGGTCGAGCCCGCGGATGGAGGCCATGATGATGTGGTCGAGGTCGCGCTCGCCGCCGCGGTTCCGCTTCATCGGGTTGAAGCGGAGCTCGAGCGTCGTGATCCCCTGCGAGCGGTAGGCGCCGCCGATCGCGGCGTGCACGGAGCGCTCCACGGCCAGCGGGCTCGACTGGATCAGCTCGGTCCACTTGTAGATCTGGTCGAGCGCAGCCAGGTCGGGGACGCCGCGCGGGTCCGAGACGGTGACGAGCTGGTCGAACTCCCAGTAGTCCTTGACCGGGAGCGCGATTCCCTGTTCGTGGGCGAGCGTCCACATGATCTCCGTGGCGACCGAGCCGCCGAGGTGGGTGTGGAGCTCCGCGAGGCCGTTCGACGTGCTCATGTGGCGAGCCTAGCCGCGTCGGAGGTTTCTGCCACGTCTGAGCGGGCACTCGTTCGGAAACCCTGAAGGAGGACCACATGTCAACCGGAATTGCTGTCGGAAGCGATGTTTCTGCCGGCACCTACAAGTGCGACAGCTGCGGCTACGAGCTCGGCGTCCAGTCGGTCATCTCGCTGCCACCGTGCCCGAAGTGCGAGGGCCCGTATTCCTGGAAGGCGCTGACGGGCGGCGACGCGAAGCAAGACCCGCATCCCGACGGCAACTAGGCCCGCCGATCTCTACGGGCTCCCGCTCGAGGAATTCACGCCCGCGCGTGACAGCCTCGTGCGGGAGCTCAGGCGCGCCGGCGAGAAAGAGGCGGCCGACGAAGTCAAGGGCCTGCGCAAGCCCTCTGTTTCCGCGTGGGCGGTGAACCAGGCCGCACGGCGCCGCCCACAGGACGTCAAGGCGCTCGTCAGGGCCGGCGCGGAGCTGCGGAAGGCTCAGCGTGCCGCGATCAGTGGACGCGGGCCGTCGGAACTCCGGGAGGCGACTCGCACCCACCGGGGCCTCGTCGAGGATCTGACGGAAACCGCGCGCGAGGCACTCCAGGACCGCGGGGCGGTCTCCCCTTCGGTGCTGCTGCGGATCGCGCAGACGCTGCGCGCCGCCTCGGTCGACAAGGAGGCCGCGAAGCGGCTGACGGCAGGAGTGCTGCAAGAGGACGTCGAGCAGAGCGGGTTCGGACCGCTGCTATCGGTGGTGCCCGGACGCCGGGCAAAGGCCCGGAATGCACCGCGGGCGACGCCCGAGCCCAAGCCCAAGCCCAAGCCCAAGCCCAAGGCGAAGGCCAAGCCGAAACCGGATCCGAACGTGGCGCGGCTTGCGAAGCTCAGAGAGCAGCTCGCGCAGGCCCAGCGGGACGCGCGCCGTGAGCGTCGTGAGGCCGACCGAGTCGCCCGCCTCGCCGAGAAGGCGGAAGAGCGCCTGCGTGCGCTCCAGGCGAAGATCGAACGTATCACTCCCGCTTAGGAGAGCTTGGCAGCGAAGGTCAGGCTCCGAGAAATCGGTGCTGGAGCCAGACTACGGCCTTCGCTTCGGGCGATTTCGTCTCGGGCGATACGCTCACGCGATGAAGGTCGGGATCGTCGTCCCGTACTCGTGGTCGTTCTGGGGAGCCGTCGTCGAGCACGCGGAGCTTCAGGCGCAGGCGCTCCAATCGCTCGGGATCGAGACCCGAACGATCATGGGCAACGACCCTCCGGGCCAGTTCACGCGGGCTCTGCATCCGCGCGTCGGTCGTGACGGCCCGCCGCCGCCCGACGTGATTCCGGTCGGACGCTCGGCGATCGTCCCTGCGAACGGGTCTCTGCCGAACATCATCATGGGGCCGCGATCGGTCCTCCGGGTCAAGCAGGCGCTCGAACGCGAGGAGTTCGACCTCCTCCATCTGCACGAACCGCTGACGCCCACCCTGTGCATCGCGGCTCTCGCGAACGCGAAGACGCCCGTGGTCGCCACCTTTCACGCGTCCGGCGAGCTCGGTTGGACGAAGCTCGCGATGCCGGTCTGGGGCTTCCTGTTCGACCGGATCGACGTGCGTATCGCGGTGTCCGACCAGGCGCGCGCCTCAGCGGAGCGGTACGCGCCCGCCGACTACGAGGTGATCCCGAACGGCGTTCGTGATCCCGCCGGAGGCAGACCCCTCGGGCCGCGAGCACCGAATCCTGTTCGTGGGCCGGCAGGAAGGGCGCAAGGGCCTGCCGATCCTGTTGCGGGCCTGGCCGGAGATCCGGCGGCGAACGGGTGCGACCTTGCGGGTGATCGGCGCCGACCCGCTTGCCGTCCGGCTCCTGATGGCGAGGCTGCGGATCCCGGACGACGGGATCGAGAATCTCGGCTTTCTCAGCCAGGAGCGGCTGACCGAGGAGCTTCTCGCCGCGAAGGCGATGGTCGCGCCGTCGCTCGGAGGGGAGAGCTTCGGCATGGTGCTGACGAGAGCCTTCGCCTGCGCCACGCCCGTAGTCGCCTCCGACATCGAGGGTTACCGCCAGGTGATGACGAGCGAGACGGGAATCAGCGTCCCACCCGGAGATCCGGCGCTCGTCGCCGACGCGGTCGTCGCGCTCCTCGCGGACGAGGTCGCCCGGTGCCGGGCCGGAGACGCGGCTCGCCGGCTCGCCCAGGAACGCTATTCCTGGGACGGGATCGGCCGCCGCCTCGTAGACGTCTACGAGCGGGCGCTCGGCCGGACAGCCGTGGCTGCATGAGGATTCCCGCCACCACGCTTGGTCGGTTGGCTCTCGTCCTCCCGGGGCTGGTCGTGCTCGGTTTCCTCCTCTGGTGGCGGGGACCGGAGTGGTCACTGGTCGGCGACGCCTTCCGGCTCGTGGAATGGACATGGGTCTCGATGGCCCTCGGTCTCAACCTGCTCTCGGTCCTGATCCGGGCCATGGCCTGGCAGACGGTGATCAAGCAGGCGCTCCTCCCGCCGACACCCTCGTTTCCTCACGTGTTCTCCGCGTTCTCGGTCGGGCTGCTCGCGAATGCGGTGCTCCCCGGCCGCATCGGTGAGCTCGCGCGAGTGGCTGTGCTCGCCAGGCGGGTGCCTCGCGGCCAGGGCGTCACCGGCCGGCTGCTCGGCACCGTGTTCGCGCACCGGCTGTTCGACGTCGTCCCGGCGCTGCTCCTTACCGCGTTCGTCCTCGCCACCACGAGAATTCCGCATTGGGCGGTCACGAGCCTCGAGATCGTGGCGGCTGTCGGCGTCGCGCTCTTCGTCCTCGCGATTCTCGTCGCCGGCCGGGAACTGCGTCCGCTACCGGAGGGCGCTCTGGCGATCCGGAAGCTCCTGGCGATGGCGCAACAAGGGCTGCACGTCATGCGCGAGCCGAAGGCGGCGGTGCTCGCGGCCTTCTTGCAGACGGCCGGCTGGTCGGTTCAGCTGCTCGCGGTATGGGCGATGATGAAGGCCTTCGGGATCGGAGCACCGCTTTCTGCAGCGGCCGTCGTCCTGCTCCTCATGAACGTCGCGACGATCTTCCCGCTCTGGCCGGGAAACATCGGGCTCCTCCAGGCCGTCGTGGCTCTCCCGCTCGTCTCGTACGGCGTCGCCTACCCGACGGGGCTCGCCTTCGGCCTTGGTCTGCAGGTGCTCGAGATGTCTGTCGGCGTCGGAATCGGGCTGCTCTTCCTGACGCGGGAGGGCATGTCGTTCGCGACGCTCCGGCAGATGCCCGACGGGGATTCGGAGGAATCGGCAGCGACCGGGACCCTGCAGGAGGAGCGCGAGCCTCGTGCGCGCGCTGGCGTCTCCGGCTAGCCTCAAAGGCGTCCTTTCGGCGATCGACGCTGCGGCCGCCCTGGTCGAGGGACTTGGCCCGGCGGCCCGGCCACTGCCCGTCGCCGATGGGGGCGAGGGGACGCTGGACGTGCTGGCCGCTGCGGTCGGCGGAGAGTGGCAAGAGGCGGAAGTCTCCGACCCGCTCGGCCGTCCGGTTTGTGCGCGCTGGCTTCTGCTCGCCGATGGCACCGCGCTCGTGGAGTCTGCGGAGGCGATCGGGCTCGGCCTCTTGACGGAAGAGGAGCGCGATCCGCTGAAGGCCTCGAGCAAGGGTCTCGGAGAGCTCGTCGGGCACGCGATGGATGCTGGTCCGGAGGAAATCGTCGTGTTCCTCGGCGGGACTGCGACCGTCGACGGCGGGGAGGGGCTGATGGAGGTGCTCGACGGCTTTCGCGTGCCCGTTCGCGCAGCGTGCGACGTGCGGGCCGCGCTGCTCGACGCCGTCTGGGTCTTCGCAGACCAGAAGGGGGCGACGGCCGATCAGCTCGGCGAACTCGAGCGCCGGCTGCTCGCGAACCGCTCGCTTGCGCCGTTTCGCGGTTCCGCAGGCGCCGGCGCCGCCGGCGGGCTGGGCGCAGCGATGGCTGCGCTCGGCGCCGAGCTCGTCGAAGGCGCGCCGCTCGTCCTCGAGCTCATCGGCTTTCGCGAGCGGATCAAGCGGGCCGACGTCGTCATCACCGGCGAGGGCACGGTCGACCAGACGACCTGGATGGGGAAAGCGCCCGGCGAGGTCGCGCGAGCCTGCGCGGAGGCGGGAACCCGGTGCGTTCTTTTCGGCGGGCGGGTCGGCAGCCGGCCGGGCGGAGTGGAGATCTACGAGCTCAGCGGCGATCCCGCGCAGGCACGCGAGGATCTCGTCGCGCTCGGCGCGCTGCTGGCCTAGCTCGTCTCGTCCTGGCCGTACGTCTTGGCAAACGCCTGCAGGAGCTTCCACGAAATCGAGGCGTTCCCCTCGACGAGCGGCCTGAAGTCCCAGAACGTCATGCCGTGGGCGACGAGATCCGTGTCGGCCGTGACCGTCGCGGTGCGCGCACCCTGAGCGATCAGCGCGATCTCTCCGAAGTAGTCGCCGGGTCCGAGCCGCCGGCGCTCGTCGCCGTGGACGCTGACTTTCGCGTTTCCGTCCTCGATGACGAAGAACCCGACGCCGCTCTCGCCCTCGCGCGCGATCTCCTGACCGGCCGAGAACTCCCTGCGCTTCATCGACTCGGCGACCTGCGAGAGCTCGCGGCCGTCGAGGTCTGAGAAGAGCGGGACCTGCTTGAGGAGCTCGGTGGTGTCCTTATCCGCCATCGCGCGGATTCTAAGCAGGTTCTGCCGGGCGCATCGTCTCCACCTTGCGACCGAGTTCTTCGATCTTTCCCTGGGCCGAGTCGAGCTTCCCGGCGCAGAGCCGGTAGAGCTCTTCTCCGCGTTCCCAGAGTCCGATCGCGTCGTCCAGGTCCGCCTGCCCGCTTTCGAGCTGCTGGACGATCCGCTCCAGCTCCTTCTGGGCCTCCTCGAACGTCATTCGCGGGTGTCCTCGACCTTCGCGGTGAGGCTGCCCCGGCCCAGCTCGATCTCGATGGCCGCGCCTTCCGCGAGCCCGCTGGAGCTACGGACGATGCGGGCGCCGGAGCGAACGATCGCGTACCCCCGCTCGAGTGTCGCCTTCGGCGCCAACGTGCGGAGGCGGCCGTAAGTCGCATCGAGTCGCGCGCGCTTTCGCTCGACGGTGAGGAGCGGGGCGCGGTGGAGCCGGCCGCGGGTCTGCTCGAGCCGCTCACGAAGCTCGTCGGCGTCCGGGACGACCAGGCGGGCCGCCACGCTGGGAGTCGAGGCGCGGACGTCGGCAGCGAGATCCGTGAGCGGCGTGTCCTGCTCGTGGCCCACAGCCGACACGATCGGGACACGGCAGCCGGCCACCGCTCGGACGAGCCGCTCGTCGCTGAACGGCAGGAGGTCTTCGAAGCTGCCGCCGCCGCGCGCCAGCACGATCACGTCGACGTCCTCGATCTCGCAGAGGGTGGCGATGGCCTCGACGATTGCGGGCGCCGCCTTCGGGCCCTGGACGTAGGTCTCGGCGACCAAAACTCGCGCCGGGGGGAACCGTGTCGTGATCGCGGTGAGGACATCGCGCTTGGCGGCCGCGTCGTTGCCGGTGATCAGCCCGATCCTGCGTGGGAAACGTGGGAGGGGGCGCGCTCGCTCGAAGAGCCCTTCTGCCGCAAGCTTCCGCTTCAGGCGCTCAAGCGCGGCGAGGTGGTCGCCGAGGCCGAACCGCTCGACCGTGAAGGCCCGAAAGCGAAAGTCTGCTCGCGCCTCGAAGAGCTCCGGCCGCCCGTAGACGTGCACCCGCTCACCGTCGGCGAGGTCGAGCCGGAGCGCGTCGAACTGGCTCCGCGGCATCGAGACGGCGAGGCATGACCCGTTGCTCGGATCCTTGAGCGTGAGGAACACGCTGGCCCAGCGCTGCTGCCGCCGGAGCTCCGTGACCTCTCCCTCGACCCAGACCGTGGGCAGTCGGGAGAGCCAGTCCGCGATCCCACGGTTGAACGCCGCGACGCTGTAGACCTTGCGGTCGCCGTACTCGACAGCCTCAGCCTTGGCCACCTCGTCACTCTGCCAGCGGCCGGGGCAGAGGCCCGTGGCATTGAGGCGGAACGGCCGCTAGAGCAGGATCTCGGCGGCGACGGTAGCGTCGCAGCCGCTGCGGAGGAGCTCGATCGCACGGTGTAGATCGGCCTCGCTGTGCGCCAGCCGCTCGGCGAGATGCACGGGGTAGCCGGCCTCGATCAGCTGGTGAAGACGCCAGCTGGCGACGCGGTCGCGGTCGCTCTGCTCGTACTCAACGATCTCGGTCATGTCTACGCCTTCGATCGGGCCTGATTCGTCCTTCTCTAGACGAACCCTCCCCCGGTTAGTTGGCGTGAACCTCAGTTGCGAGTGGGTGCGCTCTGCTCCGTGCGCCTGCCGAGCTCCTGGAGCCGCCGATCGAGAACCACTCGCTCGGCCTCCGCGTCGGCGGCGAGCGTGCGCAGCCGTTCGCGCACCTCCTGCTCCATCTGGCTCAGTCGCTGCTGGAGGGAGGCGATGAACTCGTCCCGCTGTCGTTCAAGCCCTGCCGTCACCTGGAGGAGCCGTTTCTCCACTCGCTGCGTGCCGGCATCGGCCACCTGGGCAAGGCGTTCGGCCAGAACGGATTCCGCCTCGCGAGCGAACATGTGCACGGCGCGGTCGAGCTCGCGGGCGAGACGGCGCGCGGCATCCTCGCGCGCAGACTTGACGGCGGAGTCGAACTGAAGTGCCGCTGCTTCGGCGAACCGACCCCCGGCCTGAGTCGTCGCCCGCTCGAGCGCCTCCACCTGACGGCGCTCGATGTCGGAGAAGCGAGCGGCGATCCGCTTGACGACGTCCGTTTCCTCGCGGTCGACGCGCTCGGCGAGCTGGCGCTCACGCGCCTTCAACCGCTGGCTCATCTCCTCGAGCGCGCGGCGGCGCTCGGCGGAGTGCGCGTCGAGCTCGGAGCGCAGCTCTGCCGCCGCGCCTTCTGCGGCGCGCTGGAGCTCGTCGCGAAGCTTCTGCACCGCAGCGACCTGATGCTCACCCGCCTCGTCGATCTTCTCGCGATCGGCCTGCAGCCGCTCTTCCGCCTGGCGCACCAGCGTCTTCTGGCGCTCCGCCAGCTTGGCGAGCTCGGCAGTGAGGGACTGCTTGGTGCGGTCGAGGTCGGTGCTCCAGCCGGCGAGGCGCTGCTCGACCCGCTCCTGCGCCGCGGCCATCTTCGTGCCGAGCTCGGCTCCGGCTTGCCGCTCCCGCTCGACGACGTCGCGGCGCCGTTCCTCGGCGATCGTGCGCACCTCTTCCTGGAGACGCGAAAGCGTGTCTGCTCGCTCTCGGGCTACGAGCCGCTGGATCTCGGCGGCGCTCGCCGCAGTCTCCTCGCGGATCACCCGTTTCAGCTCGTCTCGAGCGTGGTCGAGCTCCGCCTCGACGTCGGCGATTCGCTCGGCTCGTTTTCGTCGGCGGGAGAACAGGCCCATCGGCCTCACCATCGTAGGGCGAGCAGGGCCGCAGCGAGGAAGACGATACCCACCGTCATGGCGCGAAGCGCAGCCTCGGGCACGGCTAGCGAGCTCTCCGGAGCATCGATGCGCCCGCGTCGCACTCCGCGGACCTGCGTCGAGAGCGTCCGCTGCGCGAGGCTCAGGGCGACGGCGAAGACGGCGGCGAGAAGGGCCTCGAGTCGAAGGCGCTCCGCGACGACGAAGTAGGCCGTGAGCAGAGGAAAGGCGCCCCAGGCGAGACCGAACCAGAGATCGCTGTGGAACGCGCCCTCGAAGAGCTCGAGGTTGTACGCGAAAACGAGGAATGCGCCTGCGACGACGAAGACGAGCAGCCAGGGCGTCCAGGCGAGAGCGGCGACCACGCCGATCGCGACGGCGCCGGCGATCGACGCGAGCGCAAGCCCCCAGAGGACTGCCGTCGGGATCTCGGTTCGGAGCGGACGGCCCCGCAGCTCGTCGAGCGCGTGGGCACCGATGCCGAGCGCGAGGAAGAACGCCGCGAGCGAAGCGGCCAGCCTGTCCGTGTGCAGCTCGGGCGCGAGCGCCGCGCCGATTGCGACGTAGGCCAGGTGCCAGGCCGTGTACGGGACGTGGAGGAGCGTGACGTAGTCGCGCCAGCCCCCGGGCTCGAGGGCGTAGAAGGCGGGCCGGGTCAAGCCTTTCGCCCCCAGACGACCAACCCTCCGCCGAGGCTGAGTCGGCGACTCTGGACGTCTTCGATTCCCGCGGAGCGCCAGAGGGCCGGGACGTCGTGGGCGCGGTGGAAGCTGCGGATACTCGGGCCGAGGAACGAGCCCACTCGCCTCCAGCCGGGCGCAATCAGTGCGCCGGCTCCCGGGAGCCCGATCCGAACCCAGAGCTCCCAGGCGGGCCGGGCGAGGCCTCGAGGGAGGCCGAACTCGACCATCGCGATCGTTCCACCGGGACGGACGACACGGGCAAGCTCGCGCATCGTCGCACTCGGGTCGTCCACGTAACGAAGGAGATACGTGAAGGTGAGGGCGTCGAAGGACTCGTCGTCGAATGGAAGTCGTTCCGCGGTTCCCTCCACGAGCTCGATCCGCTCCGAGAGCCCGGCGGCCGCCACGCGCCTCCGTCCCTCCGCGAGCATGTGCCTGCTCTGGTCGAGGCCGACGACCTTCGAGCCCGTCCGCTGCGCGACCTCGATTGCGACCGCCGCCGTTCCGGTCGCCACGTCGAGGACGGTGTCCCCGGCGCCCGTCTCGATCCTCGAGACGAGGAAGCGGCGCCAGCGTGGGTCTTGCCCGAACGAGAGGAGGTTGGCGAAGCGGTCGTACGTGGGGCCGAGCGGCGCGAAGAGCTCGACGGCCTGCTGTTTCCTCACGTCTGGTTTTTCCACCACGGGGCTATCTTCTCCGCCGTGGCGCTCCAGGCGGATCTGGACCGGGTAGCCGAGGTGGCTGCGTCTTTCGCGGATGACGGCGAGGAGCTCGCCGGAATCCTCGCCGCAGAGCCGACCGGAGACACCCGCATCTACCTCTGCGCCTTCCGTTCAGGCGAAGCGGTCACCTGGCTCGCGCTCGACGATTCGGGCGCGACGGTGGCGAGCCGGGAGCAGCTCCGGGCGGCGGCGTCTCTCGTGGCGCTTTGCGAGATCGCCGAGGAAAGTGCCGGCGGGGGCGAGCTCGACGAGCTCCTGTCGCAGCTCGTCGCCCTGCGGCTGACCGAGAACCCGGCGGGAATCGACGACGCCGAGGAGGCCGTCCTGACCCTTCAACGCACGATCGGCGGTCTCCCTCGTCTCGCGACGCTCACCTACCTCGACGACGTCGGAATAGCGGCGAAACGCCTCGAGGACGCACTCGGCGGCCAGGGCACGTCGCCTTTCGCGGAGGCGATGAAGGCGTCGGCCGGCGCCGTGCAGTCCTTCGTCGCGGACGTCGAGGCGAACTACAAGACGCAGCTCGACTGACGGCCGGTACCGTACGAGGCATGGAAGGCGGAGGATTCGGATTTCCCATCGGGGGCGACCCCGAAGACCTGATGCGTGGCCTCCGCGAGTTCGCCGAGCGACAGGCGGAGACGGTCGCGGAGGCTCAGCGCGAGCAGTTCGCCACCTTGACGCTCAACACGGCCGTTCAGTTGACGGCAGCGGCTCTCGGGCAGCTGCAGTCGGAAGGTGGCCCGGACGAGCAGGCGATCGCGCTGCGTGACGCCATGCGCGTCCTCTTCCCCGAGGCGGTGGCGCTCGTATCGGCCGCCCGCCAAGGGTTCATGCGCGAGTCGTAGACTCTTCGCCCAGTGGCGCTGCTGGACCGCGCGATCGTCCGAACACTTCCGGCCGTACCCAAGCCGATCGTTCGACGGATCTCCGAGCGCTACATCGCCGGGACGCGAGTCGAGGATGCCTGCCGGGTCGTCAAACGGCTGAACGGTGAAGGGAAGATGGCGACGGTCGACGTCCTCGGCGAGGAGATCACGACGCCCGAGGAAGCGCGTCACATCGGCTACGAGTACGAGAACGTCTTCCGCACGTTCGGGGAGCAGGATCTCGACGCGAACGTCAGCGTCAAGCTGACCGGACTCGGCCTCAAGCTCGACCACGGCCTCTGTCGCCAGATACTCGAGCGCCTCGTGCGGCAGGCGGCAGAGCGCGGGAACTTCGTCCGGATCGACATGGAGGACTCGAGCTGCACGGACGAGACCCTGCAGCTCTACCGTGAGCTCCGCGAGGCGGGTCTCGACAACGTCGGCGTCGTGCTCCAGGCGTACTTGCGCCGAACCCTCGACGACGTCAAGTCGCTTTCGGATCTGACGCCGAACGTCCGGCTCTGCAAGGGCATCTACGTGGAGCCGGAGGAGATCGCCTACCAGGAGTTCGACGAGGTGCGGGAGAACTTCGGTCGCGCGCTGGACGCACTGCTCGCGGCCGGTTCGTACGTCGGGATCGCGACGCACGACGAGTGGCTGATCGAGGAAGGCGGCCGGCTCGTGCGGGAGCACGGGCGCTCGCCGGCCGAGTACGAGTTCCAGATGCTCCTCGGTGTCCGGCCCGAGCGGGGCACGCGCCTGGTGGGCGAAGGACACCGGTTGCGCATCTACGTCCCGTACGGCGAGCAGTGGTACGAGTACTCGCTCCGGAGGCTCCAGGAGAACCCCAAGATCGCCGGCTACATCGCAGCCGACACGTTCAGCCGCTTCCTGCCGGGACGCAACGGCCGGAGCTGACGCAGGGCTTAACGACTCCGTAAAACGCGGCGAGCTACCGTCGGTGAATCGTGCGACTCTGGAGGAGCCCTTTGAAGATGATTCTCGTCGTCCTCGCCGCCCTCGTCGTCCTGCCGGCTGCCTCGGCGACCAGCGACGGCGCTCTCGGGCCCGAGAGCGCCACCGCTGCGCAGCTGACGCTCAAGGTGAGGAACACGCGGTACGGCCCGATCCTCTTCGACCAGCGCGACCGCGTCCTCTACGGGTTCACCCGCGACAAGCGCGGAGGCAAGAGCACCTGTTACGGCGCGTGCGCCGCCGCGTGGCCCGTCTATTACTCGAAGACCAGGGTCAAGGCGGTCGGCGCGGTCAAGCAGTCGTTGATCGGCACCGTGCGACGGCGGGACGGACGCCTTCAGGTCACCTACAACGGCTGGCCGCTCTACTTCTACGCGCACGAGGGGCCGCGCGAGGTCAAGTGTCAGAACATCGACGAGTTCGGCGGGATCTGGCTCGTGATGAAGCCCAGCGGCCGACTTCTCCGCTAGAGCCGGGTCAGGTCAGGGAAGGGGTGGCGGTGGACCGCCGGGGGGCGGGCCGACGTCCTCTTCCTCGACGACCGTTCGGCGCCGGCCGGCGTACGGATCGGCGACCGGCGGCGCCGCGGCGGCGCCAGGGTCGACGTAGGTGCTGCGCCGCGACGTGAACGCGCCGGGCCCCCACCACGATCGCCACATCATCATGCTGAGCAGGAACGCGACGAAGCCCACGATCATGAGAATCACGCCGACCGCGTCGACGTTGAAGTCCGTGCTCTCGGCGTTCACACCCCAGACGAGGATTGCTCCTGCCGCGATGAGAATCAGGCTGACGACGACGCCCATGGACGACCTCCAGTCGATATCAGCCGGTTGCGCCGGCCCCCGCGCAGGAGGATATAGCCGGCCCAGGACGTTCTAAATCCTGTCGCTTCGCCAATAGCGATGTACCGTTGCGAGTCCCGTGGACCCGTTTCTCGATCCCAACGACCGTTTTCGCCAGCGCCGAGCGCAGGCAAGGAGGCGTAAGAGGCTTCAACGGACGATCGGCGCGATCGCCCTCCTGCTCGCCGCCGCAGCAGTCGCCGTCGGCGCGGGAGTGATGCCGGAGCGGAGCGGAGACTCCCCGAAAGAGGCGACCGCCCCCAAGGCGCCCAAGAAGAAAGCCGCGCCGAAGCGAACCGGCCCGCCCGTCCCGAAGCCGATCCGCGGCGTCCACGTGACGATGGCGCTGGCGTCGATCCCCGGGAAGATCGAGGAGTACGCGGCGATGCCCGGGCTGAACACGATCCAACTCGACATCAAGGACGAGAACGGGGAGGTCGCGTTCCACCGCCTGGCGCCGCCGCTCGCACGTCGGGTCGGCTCCGCGATGCGCTACTACGACCCGATCAAGACGGTCAAGAAGCTGCACGCGGACGGCCTCTACGTCATCGGCCGCGTCGTTTGCTTCGAGGACCCGATCCTCTCCGAGAAGCGGCCGGACATGGCGATCAGGACGACCGGCGGAGGGGTCTGGCGGAACCACGCCGGGCTCGGCTGGACGAACCCCTACGACAAGCGGGTCTGGGACTACAACCTGAGGATCGCACAGGCGGCTGCGAAGGCCGGCTTCGACGAGATCCAGTTCGACTACGTGCGCTTCCCGAGCGACGGAGACATCGACGACGCGGTCTTCCCCGGAAAACGGAACGAGGCGATGACGGTGACGATTGCCCGCTGGGTGCACTACGCCACGAAACGGCTGAAGCCGCTCGGAGTCCGCGTGTCCGTCGACGTCTTCGGCCTGTCGGCGACCCGCGACCTCGGCATCGGGCAGTCCCCTCGCCGCCTCTCGAAGATCGTCGACGCGATCTACCCGATGGTCTATCCGTCTCACTACGGCCCGGGGGAGTACGGCCTGGAGAATCCCCCTGCGACGCCCGGAAAGACCGTCGGACGCTCCCTGCGCGATTTCCGTCGCCAGATGAAGCGCGGCAAGGCTGACCTCGTGCCGTGGCTCGAGGACTTCAGCTTCTCGGGCTCGCCGACCCTCGCCCATGTGCAGGATCAGATTTTCGCCTCGCGTCGCTGGGACGCGCAAGGATTCCTCCTCTGGAATGCAGCAGGCGTGTACACGGAAGGAGCATTGACGACCCCATGAGCCACGAACAGCAGCTGACCGAGCTCAAGGAGCGGCTCGGCGAGATCCTCGACCTGAGGCGCGCAAGCGCCCTGCTCAACTGGGATCAGATGACGATGATGCCGCCGCAGGGCACCGAGGGCCGGTCGCACCAGCTCTCCACGATCGACCGCTTCTCTCACGAGCTGTTCATCTCGGAGGAGATCGGAAAGCTGCTCGACGGGCTCGCGGAACACGAGAAGACGCTCGATCCCGAGTCGATCGACGCCGCGCTGATCCGGGTCACGAGGCGCGACTACGAGAAGGCGAAGCGGATCCCCGGGGAGCTCCAGTCGGAGCTGACCAAGGCGGAAGTGCTCGGCGTGCCGGCCTGGGCGGAAGCGCGCCAGAACTCCGACTTCGACGCCTTCCTCCCGTACCTCGAGAAAAACGTCGAGCTGAAGCGTCGGTACATCGCCTGTTTCTCCAACGGCGGCAAGTCCGACTATGACGTCCTGCTCGACGACTACCAGGAGGACGCGCGAAGCGAGGAGATCACGGCGATCTTCGAGCGGATCAAGGAAGTCGTGATCCCGCTGATCCGCGAGGTTGCGGCCGCGGAGCCGGTGGAGACGGATTTCGCCCATGGCCACTTCCCGGTCGAGAAGCAGGAGCTCTTCGCACGGGAGATCCTCGATCGGCTGGGGTACTCCTCCGACGCCTGGCGGCTCGACCCGACCGTCCACCCGTTCGCCACTTCGATCTCCGTGAACGACATCAGGCTGACGACCCGCTACTCCGAGACCGACGCGGAATCGATCTTCCACACCTCGCACGAGTTCGGTCACGGGATCTACGAGCACGGGATCGACCCTGCGCTCGAGCGGACGCCGCTCGTCGAGCTGAACTCGATGGTGCTCCACGAGTCGCAGAGCCGGCTCTGGGAGAATCTCGTCTGCCGCAGCCGTCCGTTCTGGGCCCACTTCTTCCCCAGGCTGCAGGAGCTCTTCCCCGACCAGCTGAGCGGGGTCACCGACGAGCAGTGGTGGCGCTACGTGAACAGGGTGCAGCCCGACTTCATCCGTGTCGATGCAGACGAGGTCACGTACGGGATGCACATCATCCTCCGGTACGAGCTCGAGCAGGAGATCATCGGCGGAAGGCTCGAGCTGACGGATCTGCCGCAGGCCTGGAACGCAAAGATGAAGGAGTACCTCGGCCTCGACGTCCCAGACGACGCCCGCGGGGTACTGCAGGACGTGCACTGGTCGGGCGGCTCCTTCGGGTACTTCCCCACGTATCTCCTCGGCACCATCGCTTCGGTTCAGATCTGGGAGAAGGTGCGGACCGAGCTGCCCGATCTCGACTCGCAGATGGAGGCGGGTGAGTTCGGGCCGCTGCGCGACTGGCTCGGCGAGCGCATGTATCGCTGGGGCCGGCGGCTGCCGCCGGGCGAGATGCTGGAGCGAATCGTCGGCGGACCGCTCGACGTCGAGCCGTATCTCGCGTACCTGAAGAGCAAGGTCGAGTCGATCTACGGGGTGCGCGTCTGAGCCTGCTCGAAGACCACGTCGAACGGTTCAACCGCGGCGTCAGGACCGGTGATTTCGGCGAGATGGTCTCGTTCTTCAGCGAGGACTCCGAGCTCGTTTTCGAGGGCATCCCGGTCGGGCCGTTCACGCGGCCGCGAGGCGATAGCTGAGGCCTACTCCGCTCAACCCCCCGACGACGAGATCGTCCTGTTGGACGACGGACGGCACCTACGCCTGGGCGAAGGAGCCCGAGACTCCGGCGGGGCAGATGTTCCTGACCGAACGCGACGGCAAGATCGGGCGCCTGGCGATCAGGTACGACAATCACTGAACCATGGGAAGATGACCGGGCCGAGACCCGTCCTGAGGACGGGTCAACCAAAAGGAGAATTCAATGGCTGAGGACGAGCGGATCGGCGAGGAGCACACGAAGACGGAGGACGCCGAGGTCGAAGGGCACGGCGCCAAGAAGGTCGTAGGCACCGGGTTGGCTGCGGCGGCGCTCGTCGGCGCCGGCGTTGCAGGGGTGAAGCTGATGGACGGCGACGACGAGTCGAACCAGCGCGTCACCGGCGCGCTGACGAGCAGGGACGAGGCTCCGGTCTCAGGAGACCTCAAGGCCGCGGATCGTGACGGCGACGGGTATCTCACCTCTGCCGATCTCGCCCACGAGGGGTTCAAGTGGGATACCGGGGAACTGAGGAAGCACAGCGAGGTATTGCCCGTCGGCCTCTCCCTCGCCGGCTGGAAGTGCTCGCCAGAACTGATCGGCGGCGACGGCTTTGCGATCAAGGGCGAGTCGATCATGCTCAAGTACGGCGTCAGCCCCGAGCTCGACAAGCTCCTCGAGAGCGGAGCTCCCGAGGAGTGGTCCAAGAAGTGGCGGGAGATCGACCAGGACGGCGACGGGTACGCAGCCGCCGAGGATCTCGAGGTGGCCGGCATCAAGATGTACACGGGCGAGCTCGAGGAGGCCGGCTACAAGGAAAGCCCGGAGGACCTCATGAAAGCCGGCTACAAGGTGCCGAGCCACGCGCTCGGCGAGGGCGGCTTCATGATCAAGGGTGAATCGCTCATGCTCAAGGAGGCCGTCGACCCCGCGCTCGACGAGCTGCTGCGGAAGGACTAAGGAGGGTTTACTCGGGTGACGAAGCCGCGCGTGTAGAGCCGCCGGATCGTCGTCAGAGCAGCCTGCACGACCACGTCCCGCTCCAGGCCCGCCGCCGCGGTGGCGTCGTCGACGGCGTCCGCCAGAGTCCGCGCCCCATCGAGTTGCCCGAGGACGTGGATCGCGTCGGTCTCGACGCGGGCGTTCACCGGGCGTCCCCTCGAACGTGACGCCGGTGAGCTCCACCGCGTAGGCGCCGTCTCGCCAGTGCACGACCTGGTCGAGACGGTGCTCGGCGAGCGCCCAGCGACCGGTGAGGAACCACGCGTCGTCAGCCTTGTCCTCTTCGAGTGCCGCGAAGATCCGTAAGAGTTGCTCCGTCGGATCCGCGCGAGGCGCGCCGGTGGCCTGAAACGAGGTCACGCGGCCGCCCGGAGCCTTGCGCCTCAAGATCGCAGAGCCGGTGGAGATCCACTCGATCCCCTCCGAGCGGTAGTACTCGAGCCAGCGGTCGAGCTCGCGCGTCCACATCGCCGCGTACTGGAGCGGCCGCACGGAGGTGAACTGGAGGAACAGGGCGTCGCAGCCGGTTCCGACCCAGGAGCCCAGAGGAGCTGACCAGTGCCCCTCCTCCGGCGCGATCCAACTCGTCAGGATCGTGGCGTAGCCGTCCTCGTCGAGGTGCTCCTGCGCCTCCCCGACGACCCGACGGGAGATCTCGTCCCGCGGAAAGCCCGAGTCCCGGAAGAGGACGTCCGTCGCGGGTGAGATCACGAACGGTGGGTTGGAGGCGATCAGCCCGAAGCGCTCATCCTCGACCGGCTCGAAGAGGTCGCCCTGGCGCGTCTCGACGTTGTCGAGGCCGTTCAGCCGGGCGTTGATCCGGGTGAACGCCAGCGGCCGCTCGCCGAGGTCGGTGGCGACGACCTGCCGCGCATGGCGCGCCGCCAGCAGGGCCTGCACTCCGCAACCCGTTCCGAGGTCGAGGGCCCGCTCGACCGGGCGCCGAACCGTGAGCGCGGCGAGCGTTCGAGAGGCGGCGCCGAACAGCACCTCCCACCCTGCGGCGGGGGCCGACGTGTCCGCGCGATCGTGAGCAAGGAAGAGCCCGTTGTACTCGCTGAGCTCGACCCGGCCCAGGAACTCGTCTCCGGAGAGCTCGAGGAAGCCGGCCTCGACGAGCGCCTCCGGATCGGCGGGGGCGAGCGCCCGTGCGGCCTCCGCGGAGCCGACCGGCTCCCGAAGCCGCCAGAGCCGTGCGAGGACGCCGAGATCGCCAGCTTCGGCGAGCCTCCGGAGGTACACGTCGCGCCGGTTCAGGGCGAGCGGCGGGCGGCGCCCGAGCGCGGCGGAGACCTCTGTCTCCGAGTACCCGGCTCGCCCGAGCGCCGAGCGAAGGCCGGTCAGAACCTCAGTGTCGGGCTCCGCGAGGTGCGGCGCCTCTGCCGGGCTCACGCGAGGAGGGAGTAGCCGCCGTCGACGATCAACGTCTGTCCGCGAACCATGTCCGCCTCCGGCGAGCAGAGGAAGGTGACGGCGCCGGCAATGTCCTGCGGTGTGACCATCCGGCCCGCCGGTGTCCGCTTCCGGGCGGCCGCGATCATCTGATCCTTGTTCGGGAAGTGCTCGAGAGCGCCGGTCTCGACGACGCCGCCCGACACCGCGTTGACGCGGATCCCGCGCGGCGCCAGCTCCACCGCGAGGTAGCGCACGAGCGACTCGAGCGCCGCCTTGGAGGTGCCGACGAGGACGTAGTTCTCGAGGACGCGGATCGAGCCGAGGCTGGAGATCCCGATGATCGACGACCCCTCGGGCATCGTCGGCGCGGCAACGCGGGCGAGCGAGAGGAGCGCACGGGCGTTCGCGCCGAGCGTCCAGTCCCAGTGCTTGTCCTCGGTCTCCAGTGCGGGACGGATGACGCCGGTGGCGGCGTTGTGGACGAGGACGTTCCACGGGCCTTGCGCCTCGACCTCGGAGAGCACGCGGTCGGAGGTGACGTTGCCGCGGATCAGGACCGGCTCCGCTCCGAGCGCGCGGAGGTCGTTCGCCGCTTCCTCGGCAGCCGTGTCGTTCCGCATGTAGCCGAGCGCGATCTTCTTCGCGCCGAGCTCCGCGAAGCGCGTCGCGATCGCCTTGCCGATTCCGCGCGAGCCGCCGGTGACCAGCACCGACGCTCCCTCGAAGCTCATTGCCCCCGGCGAGGAAGCGGGTCGTCGGCCGGCGCCGAGCTCGGGATCGTCTCCCAGCCGATGCGGCTCCGCGGCTCCGGCGGCGAGTCCTCGGCCTTCGACGACGCGTAGCCGAGGCGGTCGAGCAGCTCGATCTTCTCCTCGCCGTACTGCCGCACCGGATGATCCTCCGCCAGGCCCTCGACCAGCTCCCGCACTCGCGCGCGGAGCTGGTAGGCGAAGTGCGGCGTCGCAGGCCCGACGAGCGCGTCGATGTCCTCCCTGGTTGGCTCCCGCTCCATCCGGGCGAAACCTACCGCCCCTGGCGCGTGTAGTCGTGGACGACGATCGAGCCGAACTTCCGGTGGTCGGTGAGGTCGAAGACGATCTTGTCGTCGAGGTCGTCCGGGAAGATGCGCTTTCCGACTCCGAGGATGACCGGGAAGATCATCAGTCGCAGCGAGTCGACCATGTCCTCCCGGAGCATGGAGTGGACGAGTGTGTTGCTCCCCGCGACGAGGATCTCGCCCTCGACGTCCTCCTTGAGCTTCTCGACGTCGTCGAGGTTCCGAAGGATCGTCGTGTTCTGCCAGGTGGCCTCGTCGAGCGTCGTCGAGACGACGTACTTCGGCATCGAGTTGAAGCGCTTGGCGAACTCGGCCAGATCCGAGTCCTCGGCCTGCTCGCGCTCCGGCCACGACGGCGGCGAAGCCTTCGTAGGTGACTCGGCCGAGCAGCTGTACCTCTGCCTCGTACGTCTCCCTGGTCTTGACCTCGTACTGGCCCTCGTCGGGGAACTCGAAGGTCCAGGCGGTGTGCTTGTAGCCCTCCTCGCCGCCCGGCGCTTCCATGACGCCGTCCATCGACACGAACTCGGTCACGACGATTCTTCCCATGGTCTCCTCCTGGTCGTCGGTTCGCTTGTTCCGACCGGCTGTGGCCGCAGAACTCATCGGTAGTGTCGCCTCGGTGCGGCGGATCAGCGTGGCGGAGGTGATGCTGCTCGCGACCGTCTCGATCTGGGCCTTCAATTTCACGGTCACGCGCTACGTGCTGACGCACGGGTTCGAGCCCCTGGCGTACTCCGCGCTCAGGTTCACGGCGGCCGCGACCGTGGTCTCCGGGATCACGTACGGGCTCGAGCGATCGCTCTACTTCAAGCGGAAGCATGCGCTGCTGCTGGCCGGGGCTGCGTTCGTCGGCATCTATCTCAACTCCATCGGCTTCACCTACGCGATCGACCTGACGAGCGCGTCGACCACGGCGCTGATCTTCGGGAGCCTCCCGATCTTGACGGCGATCATCGCCTACGCGATGGGCGTCGAACGGCTCAGCCGCCGCTTCTGGATCGCGGCGGCGATCTCGTTCGCCGGGGTCGTGCTCGTGGCGGTGGGCTCCTCCGGTGGACTCTCCGGGAATCTGCTCGGGAACGCGCTGGCGTTCCTCGGTGCCGCGACCTGGGGCTTCTACTCGGTTGCGATCGTCCCGCTTCTCCGGCACTACTCGGTGTGGCGTATCAGCGCCGGCGCACTTCTGATCGGCTGCGTCCCTCTGATCATCACGGCGATTCCGCAGTTGCTCGACCAGCGCTTCGATCTCGGTGCGCTCGTCTGGGCAGCCTTCGCGTTCGCCGTGCTCGGGCCGCTCGTGCTGACGAACTTCCTCTGGTTCAGCGCAATCGAGCGGGTAGGGCCCTCGCGCGCCACGCTCGTGACGAACCTCCAGCCGTTTCTCGCCGCGATCTTCGCGGTGGTGCTGCTCTCGGAGGAGCTCACTGCCCTGCAGATCGCGGGCGGGATCACTATCGGCCTGGCACTCCTCCTCGCCCGGCGCCGGCCTGCGTCTGAACCGGGACCCGCTTAAGATGCAGGAGATGAGCGATACCGACTTCATGCCGCTGAAGGGCTGGGACCACGTCGAGTTCTGGGTCGGCAACGCGAAGCAGGCGGCGTATTTCTACGAGCACGCCTTCGGGTTCACACGCACGGCCTACGCGGGGCCGGAGACCGGCGTCCGCGACCGGGCTTCGTACGTGCTCGAGCAAGGCGAGGTCCGGCTGGTACTGACGAGTGGACTTCGCGGCGCCGGCGATGTCACCGAGTTCGTCGCCCGCCACGGCGACGGGGTCAAGGACATCGGCTTGCAGGTACCGAGCGCGGAGGACGCGTACCGGCAGGCGGTGCAGCGCGGCGCGCGCGGCGTCGTCGAGCCGAAGTGGCTCGAGGACGAGTTCGGCCGCATCGAGGTCTCCGCGATCGGCACGTACGGCGAGGTCATCCACATGTTCGTGAACCGGGACGAGTACGGCGGGCCGTACATGCCCGGGTTCCGCTCGCTCTCGGAGAACGGCCACCGTGCGCCGGGAGTTGGGCTGCTGGCGCTCGACCACGTCGTCGGCAACGTCGAGCTCGGCCGGATGAACCACTGGGTGGGCTTCTACGAGCGCGTCTTCGGGATGACGAACATCGTCCACTTCGGCGACGACCAGATCCAGACCGAGTACTCCGCGCTCATGTCCAAGGTGATGTCGGACGGGAGCGGGAAGATCAAGTTCCCGATCAACGAGCCCGCCGAGGGCAAGCGCAAGAGCCAGATCGAGGAGTACCTCGAGTTCAACGGCGGGCCCGGTGTCCAGCACATCGCGATGCAGAGCGAGGACATCGTCCGGACAGTCGAGGGGATGAAAGAGCGCGGAATGCTCTTCCTCGACACCCCCGAGGCCTACTACGAAGAGGTGCAGGGCCGGGTCGGGGAGATCTCCGAGGACTACGACGACCTGAAGCGGCTTCGGATCCTCGCGGACCGCGACGAGGACGGTTACCTCCTGCAGATCTTCACGAAGACCGCCCAGGATCGCCCGACCGTGTTCTTCGAGGTCATCGAGCGCCACGGCGCGACGACGTTCGGCGAGGGCAACTTCAAGGCGCTCTTCGAGTCGATCGAGCGCGAGCAGGCGCTCCGCGGCAACCTCTAGGGCAGCGGCTTCGTCCAGCGGCTCGATCCAGTCGGCGCTCTCGAACGGGCTGAGCTCGACCTCGTGAGGTCGGCGTTCGGTCGATCAGGGGCTCCGGCTCGCGGCCGTTCAGTGACGCCTCGACCTCGGCCTTCACGACGAGGTCGGCGATCGCCGAACTCGCCGATCGCCTGCCGCTCGATGTGCTTCGCGAGCTGGACGATCATGTCCGGCCGGGCGGCCATCTCGTCGTACTGCCAGTCCGTCACATACTGGAACGGATCGACCTCGCCGGACTGGCCGGAGCCAGGGTCGGAGGCAAAGAACCGGGCGTCCGCCTCCTTGTCCCGCAGCTTCATGTGCCAGGCGAAGCGGTGGCCCTCCTCCGTCCAGCTCACGTTGCCCGGGTAGAGCAGTGCCGGAGCGGCATGAAGAGCTGCAGCGCGAGATAGATGCTGAGCACGGACACGAGTGCCGTGCGCGCGCGTCCCAGCCGCCAGCCGCTCGGCGGCTCCGGCACGCGCGAGATGAACGCCGGCCGCGGCAGACGAAGCCGCCGGTTCTGGATCCGGTCGACGAGGCGGCGCGGCCAGTCGGGAGGGAAGAAGAGGAGGGCCGTTCCGAGCGCGAGCCACGGGAAGATCCCGATCGTGAAGAGCTTCGAGTTCATGTAGTGGAACGTGAAGGCGGCAAGGAACGCGAACGGCCTTGTGAACGGGATCAGGAGGAGCGGGACGACGAGCAGGTCCAGGAACAGGCCGCCGTAGCTCATGAGCAGGCCCATCCACTCCTCGTCGAAGAACCGGCCGAGGACGGGAAAGTCCTGTCGCTCGGAGAGCCACATCGAGAGCGGCTGGCCACGGAGCCAGTCGCCGTTCCACTTCGCCACCGACGCGAAGACGAAGACGAGCCCGATCTGCGCCCGCAGGATCCAGAGCGACCAGGTCGGGACTGTCTGGGGCCAGTCCTTCTTGCTCAAGTACCGGTCCAGCGACCACACCCGGTGCGCCGGCACGATCGCCATGAGGAGTGCGAGCAGCGAGATCAAGTAGAAGTGGTTCAGGTACCGCGCCTGCTCGAGCAGGAAGACGTACGTGAACGCGAGGAAGAAGAGCGGCGCCGCGACCCGGTAACAGAAGCCGAGCATGATGCAGGCGGCGAGGATCCCGAGCAGCGTGAAGTGGAGCCGCATCCCGGTCGCCCCCCAGGGCTCGACCCAGCCGAAGCCGTCGTACTTGAAATGGAAGGTCGGCTCGACGAAGTAGCGCTCGATCCAGCCGTTCGAGAAATACCGCCAGACCTCCCAGAGCATGATCGCCCCGAAGAGGACTCGGAACACGGCGAGCGACGCCCCGTCGATCGGCTCGAACATGCGGTGGGTGACCAGGCGCATCCTCTGACGCATCGTGTTCCGTAGATTGCCAGGCAGATGCCCGAAAGTCGCCTCTGGAGCCTCGTTGATGCCTTGCAGACGCCTGCCAGGCAGGCCGCCTCGCTCGACGTTGTCGACCACCGCCCCTGGCCGGTTCCAAGCGAGCCGTGGATCATGGGGCAGACCTGGGAGGAGCTGCTCTTCGCTCACTGGCGCGCACCGGCCGAAGCGCTTCGCCCGCACCTTCCCGAAGGGCTGGAGCTCGACACGTACGACGACGAGGCCTGGATCGGCGTCACACCGTTTCGCGTCAGCGGGTTGCGAGCTCGCGGGCTGCCCCCGCTTCCGCTCGTCTCGTCCTTTCTGGAGCTCAACACCCGGACGTACGTCACGGCAGGAGGCAAGCCGGGGATCTGGTTCTTCAGCCTCGATGCGGGCAGCGAAGTGGCTGTGGAGGCCGCACGGCGCGCCTACAAGCTCCCGTACTTCCGCGCGGACATGCGGGCGGAGTGGCGGGACGGCGCACTGGACTACGAGAGCCGGAGGCGGGATCCCCGCGGCGCGCCGGCGGCGTTCCGCAGCCGTTCGCGGCCGATCGGCGACGTGCTCGACGCCGATCCTCGCTCGCTGGCGCACTTCCTGACCGAGAGGTACTGCCTCTACACGACGGACGACGGTCGCCTGAAGCGAGCGGAGATTCACCACGAGCCGTGGCCACTGCAGCCGGCCGAGGCCGAGATCCTCGAGAACACCATGCCTCCGCGCGGCATCGAGCTCGTCGACGAGACGCCACTGCTCCACTACTCGGCACGGCAGGACGTCGTGATCTGGTCGCTCGAAGATGCCTGACGCCGTCGTCGTCGGGTCGGGCCCGAACGGGCTCGCCGCGGCGATCACCCTGGCGAGGGAGGGACGCTCGGTCCTCGTCGTCGAGGCGATGGAAACCGTTGGTGGAGGAATGCGATCGGCTGAGTTGACCGAGCCTGGCTTCCTCCACGACGTCTGCTCCGCGATCCATCCGGCCGCCATCGGCTCTCCGTTCCTCAGCGAGTTGCCGCTGGACGAGCACGGCCTGGAGTTCGTCCAGCCGCCGGCGCCGCTGGCCCATCCGTTTGACGACGGGACGGCGGTCATGCTCGAGCGTTCGGTCGACGAGACGGCTGCCGGCCTCGGCGCCGACAGCGAGAAATACCGCCGCCTCTTCGCACCCCTGGTGCGCGACAAGGGCCGGCTGCTGCCCTTCCTGCTCGGCTCGAGCCCCTTGCCCCGGCATCCTCTCGCAGCGGCTCGTTTCGGCCTGCTGGGCCTGCGCTCCGGCGTCGGCCTCACCCGGAGGTTCAAGGACCCCCGCGCGAAGGCGCTCTTTGCGGGGCTCGCGGCCCACTCGATCCAGTCCTTGCGGCGGAGCCCCACCGCGTCGTTCGGCCTTGTCCTCGGCCTGCTCGGCCATGCCTACGGCTGGCCGCTCGCGAAGGGCGGATCGCAGGCAATCGCCGACGCGATGGCCTCGTACCTTCGCTCGCTGGGCGGCGAGATCGAGACGGGCCGGCGGGTGGAGTCGATCAACGAGCTGCCGGAGGCGAAGGTGACGCTCCTCGACCTGACCCCGAGGGAGCTCGTCCGCATCGCCGGCCATCGGCTTCCGAACCGCTACCTGCGGGCCCTGCGCCGCTATCGATACGGGCCAGGTGTCTTCAAGGTCGACTGGGCGCTGGACGGCCCTGTTCCCTGGCAGGCACCCGAGGTCGCCCGGGCCGCGACAGTCCACATCGGCGCGACGATCGAGGAGATCGTGGAGTCGGAGGACGCGGTCTGGCAGGACCGCGTCTCAGACCGGCCCTACGTCCTCGCCGCCCAGTCGTCGCTCTTCGATCCCACGAGGGCGCCCGACGGCAAGCACACGCTCTGGGCCTACTGCCATGTGCCGCACGGATCGCCGATCGACATGACCGACGCGATCGAGCGGCAGATCGAGCGGTTCGCGCCCGACTTCCGCGACCGGATCATCGCGCGGAGCACGCGCAGCGCCCTGGAGATGGAGGCCTACAACCCGAACTTCGTGGGCGGCGACATCAACGGCGGCGTCCAGGATCTCCTTCAGCTCTACACGAGGCCGGTTGTTCGCCTCAATCCGTACTCGACGCCCGTGGACGGGCTCTACATCTGCTCATCGTCGACGCCGCCGGGCGGAGGCGTCCACGGTATGTGCGGCTACCTCGCCGCGAGGGCGGCGCTCAGCGCAACCTGACGGTCTCGCAGTCCTTCGCGATCCGGTCGCCCGGATCGGCGCTGACTCCGTCGAGTCCCGGCCCGCAGCTGACGTCATCCGTGCTTCCGTCGCCGGAGACCGAGATGGTGTCGCGGCCTGCGCCTCCGGACACTCGATCTTCGCCGGCTCCGGGAAAGAGCAGGTCGCGACCCGGTCCGCCCAGGATCACGTCGTTGTTGCCATGGGTGACGACGAAGTCGTTGGCGGCGCCGGCATCGACGTAGTCCCGGCCGTGCCCGGTGTCGATGCGATCGTCGCCGCCTCGGCCCCAGATCCGATCGTCGCCGGCTCCCGGGAAGATCACGTCTCGTCCCTGCTTGCCGACGAGACGGTCGGCTCGGTCCGTGCCGTGGACGCACGGAGCGGTGTACAGGGCGCAGAGCGATCCGCTGATCCTTCGCGGACGGGCACCCGTCGGCTCGGAGAGGTACAGCTCGGCTCCACGACCGGCTCTCAGGACCGTTGCGAGGCGCTCCCAGCGAGGGTCGAATGCCGCCTCGGCGTCCTCGGCGATCTTGCGCGACTTCGCGCCGTCGAGCGAGACGACTCGAACTCCGGTTCCGCCGGCAACCACGAGCTCCTCGCCGGAAGGGGCCCATTGCACCGGCGTACCAGCGCCGATCGGACGCTCGGCCGATCCATCAGGCCGCACCAGGTAGGTGAACCCGTCGCGCGCCACGGCGATCCAGGAGCCGTCAGGCGACCACGATGCGTACATACCCTCGGCGATTCGTTGCTCGCCGGTGCCGTCGGCGCGGACGACGAAGATCGAGCCCTGTCGGTGATAGCTGAGCCGCGACGAGTCCCCGGACCAGGCCGGACGCTGGCCGGCGGCGATCCGTCGGGCGTTCGTGCCGTCCGGCGAGACCAGCTGGAGCCCGGTGCGGTCTCTGTCCGTGTATGCGATCGACCGACCGTCCGGCGACCAGGTCGCCTCCATCCCATTCGCGATCGTCGTTTGGACGCCGGTGCGAGCATCCAGGACTGCGACGTCCGCCGAGTGGTTCTCCGAGGATGCGACGAGTCGACCGCTGTCCGGTGACCAGGAGACGTTCGTCGTACCCGCGAACGGTTTCGGAGCGGCGAGCCACCGTGTCTCACCTGTGCCGTCCCAGATTGCGACGCCCCACTTCGCGCAGACCCCCTCAGCCTCGAGGAGCGACGCGGCCAAGCTGCGGCCGTCGGGTGACCAGGCGACTCGGATGCCTCCAGGCGTATTCGTGCAATGGCCGGCTTGGCTCGACTGTGCCGGAATCGTCACGAGCATGACCGCGAGGATGGCGATTCCGAGTCTCATGGGACGCATGGTGACTGCCGGGGTGAAAGGAGTCTGTAAGGGTTTCAATTTGCAGCATTTTCTCCGTCTCAAATGGGTAAAGGTCTCTTTAACCAGGACAAGGAGGCACGGCTCTCTTGAAACGCACACTCATCCTCATGACGGCAGTTCTCGCTGGACTGCTGCTCGTGACTGCAGCACTGGCCCATCCCGGTCACCGGGGTAAGGGCAAGAGCAAGAAGCACAACAAGTACACGTTCACGGTGACGACCACCGACAACGGCTCCTGCGGCACGCCGTGGGCGACCGACGTCGTCAAGCGGACCTTCCGCGTCAAGAAGAATCGCGACGGCTCGTACACGCTGACGCGCTCCGATCGCGGCCGCTTCGTCACACTCGCCGGGAAGAGCCCGGGGGCCTGTGACACGACAGGCAGGCACGGGCAGACGATCCGCGCCGGCGTCCAGGGACGAATGGTCGGCTATCTCCGCGGCAAGGTCACCGGCGGGACGTTCAACCCGAACGCCACCTGCACGGGCCCCGACTGCGGGTTCACCGACGTCTTCCTGACGACGTTTTTCGGTCCGAATGCGAAGTACTCGTGCTTCGAGAACAGCATGGACTGCAGGTTCAACTTCAACTACGTCGCGCCGCGTCAGCGCCCGCTTCTGTTCCGCCATTGGCAGGACAAGGGCAAGGGTGCCGGGACCTTCCTGAAGGAAGAGTTCCGCGGCGACATCGCGGACGCGTAGGTCTCAGCTCAACGGATCCATCGGGAGCCCGCTTCGGCGGGCTCCCGTCGTTTCCGGTCCCGTCTAGCCTTCCCGCGTGAGTCCGCAGCGGCGTACCGCTCTCGTCTCCGTCTTCGCGGCGGTCGTGCTGATCGCACTCAAGCTCGGCGCGGGACTCGCGAGCGGAAGCCTCGGGCTCGTCTCCGAGGCGATCCACTCCGGAACCGATCTCGTCGCAGCGCTCCTGACGTTCTTCGCGGTCGGCGTTGCAGGACGTCCGGCCGACAGCGGCCATCCATACGGCCACGGAAAGGCCGAGCATCTCGCCGCCCTCGCCGAGGCGACGATCCTGGTCCTTGCCAGCCTGTTCCTCTCGTTTCGGGCGCTTTCGTACATCGTGGGCTCGTCCGAGCCCGAGGTGAGGGCGACCTGGTACGCGTTCCTGGTTCTCGGAATCGTGATCGTCGTCGACGCCAGCCGGACACTTGTCTCATTGCGGGGATCCCGGCGCTACGGGAGCGCCGCACTCCAGGCCAACGCGTTGCATTTCGCCAGCGATCTCGGCGGCTCCTTCGCGGTGCTCGTCGGACTCCTGCTCGTTGCTTCCGGATACCCCCGCGCAGACTCGATCGCCGCCCTCTTCGTCGCCGTGCTGGTGCTGCTCGCCGCGGCGCGGCTGATCCGGACGAACGCCGACGTGCTGATGGATCGGACATCCGACGCTGCGGACGAGGCGGCACGTGCCGCGATCGCCGGGCTCGATCCACCCGTCGAGCTGCGCCGGCTCAGGCTCCGCCAATCCGGAGGACGAGCTTTCGCCGACGTCGTGATCGGCGTCCCTCCGGGGGCCGCAGTCGCACAGGGGCATGCGGCCGCGGATGCGGTCGAGCGGGCGGTGCAGGAGGCGTTGCCGCACAGCGACGTCGTCGTCCACGTCGAGCCGGGGACGGAAGCGGAGCTGCGCGAGCTCGTGCTTGCGTCTGCCCTTCGGGTACCGCGGGTGCGCGAGGTGCACAACGTCCGGGTCGTGACGGTGGACGGAGGGGTCGAGGTCGGCCTGCACCTGAAGCTGCCCGGCGAGCTCTCCCTCGAGGACGCGCACGGCGTCGCCACGCAGGTTGAGAGCGCGATCTCCACCGACCTCCCGGCGATCTCGGCGGTCCGGACGCACCTCGAGCCGCTTCGCGAGGCGGCTGAGGGCGAGCGCTACGGAGAGATCGGGGAGGAGGAGCTTGCCGCGGTCGTCGAGCGCCTGACCGGCGAGCGCCCGCGCGACGTTCGGCTCGTCGGCACCGACGAGGGGCTCCTCGCGTTCGTCACGGTCCGGGTCGAGGCGGATGCGACGCTGGCGGAGGCCCATCGGCTCGCCTCCGAAGTGGACGAGGGGATTCGCGCCGAACGCCCTGAGATCGCCGACGTCGTGGTGCACACGGAGCCATGACACGTCTGTTTCGGCCAAGGCGAGTGTCAGACACTCGTCATGTCTCGCGGGGACAGGGCCTGTGAGGCTCTGCATGTTCTCGCCGAAGGGCAAGGAGCTCCACCGCGGCTGGCCGGGCCGGATCGAGGGCGACCGGGTGATCCAGCTCGCCGCCCAGACGCTCCAGTCGTTCTTCACCGGCGGAGGGCAGGCGCGCGAGCACGCCGAGTACCCGCTCGCCGAGGTCGATCTCCGGCCGCCTGTCCTCAAGCCGCCGTCGGTGCGGGACTTCTACGCGTTCGAGCAGCACGTCAAGGCTGCGTACGACCGCCGTGGTCGCGAGGTGCCGGAGGAGTGGTACCGGACTCCGGTCTTCTACTTCTCGAACCCGAACGCGATGTACGGCCCGGAGGATGAGATTCCGTATCCGGACGGGACGAGCGAGCTCGACTACGAGCTCGAGGTCGCCGCCGTCATCGGGGCCGACGGGGAGATCGGCGGCTTCACGGTCATGAACGACTGGTCCGCGCGAGACCTCCAGCGCGAGGAGATGAGCGTCGGCCTGGGGCCGGCGAAGGGCAAGGATTTCGCGACGAGCATCGGCCCTGTGGTGGTCACGCCGGACGAGTTCGACGGTTCGGAGGCCGTGATGACCGCCCGCGTCAACGGCGAGGAGCGGTCACGCGGAAACCTCGCCGACATGCACCACTCGTGGGAGGCGATCCTCGGCCATGCGGCTCGCAACACGGAGCTCTGCCCGGGCGACATCCTCGGCTCGGGGACGGTCGGCTCCGGGTGCATCCTCGAGCTCGGCGACGAGCGCTGGCTCCAGCCGGGCGACGTCGTCGAGCTCGAGGTCGAAGGGATCGGCGTGCTCAGGAACCGTGTCGGGGAGCCTTCGCCGGAATCACCCTGCAAGCGGTCTTGAGCGCGGCCGCCGATATCCTGTGGCCATGCCGACCTACCAGACCCGCGGCGACGTCCCCCGCAAGCGGCACATCCAGTTTCGGGACAACGGCACCCTCCTGACCGAAGAGGTCATGGGCCTCGAGGGGTTCACGGGGAACGAGTCGATCCTGTACCACCTCACCTCGCCCTGCCGGATCAAAGAGCTCGGCGACTTCCAGCCCATCAAGCGCGACGAGTGGGTGCCCGACGCCCACGCGCACCGGCATTTCAAGACGATCGGGATCGAGCCAGACGGCGACGAGGTCTCCGGCCGCAAGCTCCTGATGTGGAACAAGGACGTCGAGATCTCACTCGTCCGCCCGAAGGAGTCGATGGACTACTTCTTCCGGAACGGCGAGGGCGACGAGGTGTACTTCGTCCACGAGGGCACAGGGACGCTGCATACGACCTTCGGCGACCTGCCCTACAAGGAGGGCGACTACGTCGTCATCCCGCGCGGCACCACCTACCAGTTCGAGCCCTCAGGCCCTCAGCGCTACGTGCTCTTCGAGACGCCGGGCCTGATCGAGATTCCGAAGCGGTACCGGAACCAGTACGGGCAGCTGATGGAGCACGCGCCGTTCTACCACCGAGACATCCACCCGCCGACCGAGCTCCAGACCTTCCGGGACCGCGGCGAGTTCCAGCTGAAGATTCGGGTCCGGGACGGATACCAGGACTACGAGATCGACTACCACCCCTTCGACGTGGTGGGCTGGGACGGCTACCTGTACCCGTGGACGTTCAACATCCACGACTTCGAGCCGATCACAGGGCGCATCCACATGCCGCCGCCGTCACACCAGACGTTCTCCGGCCCGAACTTCGTCATCTGCTCGTTCTGTCCGCGCAAGCTGGACTTCGACCCCCAGGCGATCCCGATCCCGTACCACCATTCGAACCTTCAGAGCGAGGAGATGATCTATTACGTCTCCGGCAACTTCGGGTCGCGAAAGGGGATCGAGGTCGGCTCGGTCACGCTGCACCCGTCGGGGATCCCGCACGGACCGCATCCCGGTCTCGCGGAGAAGTCGATCGGAATGTCGGAGACGCACGAGCTCGCCGTCATGTGCGACACCTTCAATCCGCTGAAGCTGACGAAGCTTGCGAAGGGCCTCGACGACGGGGAGTACGCCTACTCCTGGTACTCGGAGGACGGGGTGCCGGGCTCGTACGACGCCGACCCCGCCGGCGCGACCTCACACTTCTAGAGCGCTCACGAGCTTCGTGTGGGCGTCGTCTGCGACGGGGCCGCCGTGGGTGAGCAGGAGCAGGTCGACCTCCTCGTCGAGCAGCGGTCGCAGAGCATCGGCCACGTCCTTTCGGGTCACGTCGTCCCTGAGCCAGTCGGCGGGGCAGATGCGCACCCCGTCCAGAATCACGTCGCCGAACGCCACGGCCCGGTGCGAGGGGAGGTAGAGGACCGCTTCACCTTGGCGGGATACGTCGTACGCGCGAATTTCGCCGGGAAGCTCGTCCGCGGAGGAATAGGGCCTCGGTGAGCCGAGCTCTTCGGCGACCTCGTCCGGCGCGCCCGCCGGCAGCCAGATGGTCGTCCCGGCATAGCGGTCGGCGATGGCGCGAGCACTCCTCGCGTGCCAGAAGACCGTGATCAGGATGGCAGGCGCCCCGTGGCTCTCCACGTCCCCGTCGAGCGCCTCCCAGAGGCGCTTCGCCTCCGTTTCGTCGCCCGGCACCTGCGGGTCGATCAAGACGAAAGAGCCGTCACCCGAGACGAGGGCGTACGACGAGACGATTTCGTCCCAGCCCAGGCCGTCTTTGCCGCGAGCCTCGGGCTTCCAGTCCGGATGCCGGGCGGTCCAGTGCCAGAGGTGCGGTGCGATCTGCTCGAGGGCCATCCTGGTGGACGGTAACCAACGCGAAGGGGCCCCGAGAGGGGCCCCTTCGCCGTGGCTCGAACGGTCAGGCGTAGAGCCTGATCGCCTGGTTGAGACGGTTGGCGATCGCCGGTGCAGCCCGGAGCGGGGTCCGGTCGAGCAGGCGGACGATGCCGCAGAGCAGGTTCCCGAGCAGATTCCCGGGACCAGGCTCAGCAGTGATGTCGAGCACGATCCGGCTCGTCTGAACCCGCAAACCGAGCAGGTTGAGATCGATCGGAGCCAGGTCGAGGTGCAGGATCCGGCACGAAGGCCGCTGCTGGAAGCGGAAATTCGGCCTCAGAACCGGAATCGGAACGGTCGCGACAACTTGGCCCGCGGCATCGCGGAGCTGCGTGATCGCAACCAGACGTCCCCTGCGTGCCGTGAAGCGCTGCACGTTGGCAGAGGCGATCTGGGTCACCGTCGTCCCGCGTGTCGCAGTCCCGGTCGCGGGCACATCCGCGAACGGATTCGTGCCGTTGATCCCCAGAATTCGGTTCAGCAACGCCACGAGGCCGGCCGTCGGGTTCCCGTTGAGGAGCCCGGCGACGGCGCAGAGGAGGTTGCCGAGCAGGTTGCCAGGCCCTCGCTCGGCGGTGATGTCGAGGACGACGCGGTTGAGCTGGATCCGAAGCCCGAGCAGGTTCAGGTCGAGCGGACCGAGCACGAGATGCAGGATCCGGCAGCTGAGCTGCTGCAGCTGGATTCCCGACCCACCGCCCGCGACTTGCATGTCCTGGACGGGAATCGGCGCCGTTGCGAGAACCCGCCCTGCGGAGTCCCGCAGCCGGGTCAAAGCGACGACCTGACCGCCCTCCAAGGCGAACCGGACGACGTCGAGCGATGCAACCTGTGACACAGCGCCGGTCGCGGTGGTCGTCACCGACCCTGCCGCCGGGGCGCCCACGAACGGGCTCGGTCCGAGGATCCCGAGGATCCGATTGAGCCTCGCGGCGATCTGCTGGAGGTTCGGTGTCGGGCCGTTCAGCAGCCCTGCGATTGCACAGAGCAGGTTCCCGAGCAGATTGCCCGGCCCGCGTTGCGCGGTGATGTCGAGCACGACTCGGTTGAGCTGGATCCGGAGCCCGAGCAGGTTCAGATCGAGCGGTCCGAGCACCAGGTGAAGGATCCGGCAAGATCTCTGCTGGTAGGACAGGCCTCGTGTCTTGCCATCGGCCGTGATGGACTGCACCGGGATCGATGCCGAGCTGACGAACTGGCCTGCCGCGTCGCGAATCGAAGCCACCGCGACGAGCTTGCCGTTCTCCACGGCAAATCGATCGATGCGAAGCGACCCGACCTGGGTCAGGACGCCTGTTGCGATGTTCGTGACCGTCCCGGTTGCGGCCACCTGTGTGAACGGGCTGACCGGAGCCTGCGCAGCAGACGCCGAATCGACCTTTCCGGGAGCTGCCAGCGCCGGAGTGGCGCTGAAGACCGCGGCGGCGAGAATCGCCATCGCGGTCAAGAGCTTCACTTTCATGTTTTCCCTTTCGTCGTGTGCGGACGCCGCAAGGGTCATCCCCTCGCCTTCCCGGCCTCGCGTGGGGAAAACACCGTCGGGATCGAGTTAACGAACTCCTTACGAATGACCTTTATCGCTGTTTCAAAGCCGTTCGACTTCGAGCTCACAACCGAGCGTTTTCGAGCCTTCGGACCGGATCTCGCGAACCTCTGGCACGAAGGCGGCCTTCACCGTGTGGTCGGGGGGCGCGAGGTTCGCGTGGAGGCCGCACCGGGCGGAGTGGACGTCGAGCCGCTCGACGAGCGAGACCCGTGCGGTCGTCCTGAAGCTGCTCGGTGACGAGTTCGATCTCGTCGGCTTTCGGCCGGCAGATCCGATCCTCGCGGCGGAGGTCGCCCGGTTCCGCGGTCTCCGTCCGGCGCTCGCGCCGGATCCCTTCGAGATGCTCGTCGGGGCGATCACGGCGCAGCAGATCTCCCTACGCGCAGCGTTCGCGGTGCGGAACCGCTTCGTGGAGCGCTTCGGCGTCCGTGCCGACCATGCGTACGCCTTTCCCACGCCCGAACGGGTTGCGGACGCCGCGCCCGACGAGCTGAGGGCGCTCGGCTTCTCCCTGCGCAAGGCCGACTACGTCATCGGACTCGCGCGAGCCGGCCTCGACTACGCCGCCCTCGCGAAGCTCCCCGACGACGAGGTCAAGCGAGCGCTGGTGCAGCTGCCCGGGATCGGCGAGTGGACGGCGGACTGGTACCTCGCCCGCCACCTCGCCAGGCCGCGGGCGTGGCCCGCAGGCGACCTCGCGCTGCGGTACGCGGTCTCGGCCTTCTATCGTGACGGCCGCATGCTCTCCATCCCTGAAACCCGCGAGCTCGGCGCTCGCTTCGACCCTCACCAGAACCTGTCCGCCCACTATCTGCTGGTCGCGAACCGGAACCCCGGATGAACGTCCGTCGCGAGCGAGACGACTTCGTGGCGGAGGAGGACGGAGTCGTCGTCGGCACCGCGCGGATGACCGAGGCCGGGGTCGTCCTCGAGCTCGTGCAGCCCAGAGAGGGCGTGGCGCTCGCGTTGATCCGCGCGGTCGGAGCGGAACGCTCGCAGGCCGAGCAGGACGCCCGCCTCGCGCCGTCCTTCGGCTCCGTGCATCTCCAGACGGATGATCAGAACGAGATCGCGAAGATCGTGGGGCGTCTGGTGCCGCGTGTCTTCCGTTCCCGCGTGTCGGCCGTTTCGCCCGCTCGGAATGGCTGGGTGTCGGTGTACGACGAGATCGCCGACCGGGATCCGCGCCGCCTCGAGCGCCTCGGCCGTGAGCTTTCGAACGCCGTCGGCTTCGTCACGTTCACGATCGGCGTGGAGGACGGGCTCGCGGTCCACTACATCGCGTTCGAGCGCGGCAGGCTGCTCGACGAGTACCTCTCGGTCCCGGAGTACCGCGGCCCTCTCGCGCCGGGTGATGCCATCGCAATGCGCGCCAACCCCACGGTGGTCGGCCGTCTGACCGGGGCGAATCCAGCCGCCGTCCGGAAGGTGGCGCGCACTGCCGACTCGCCCGTCGACCTTCCGGCCTCGGAGGAGCTGATCCAGGAAATCGCGCGCGTGATCGGCCTCGAGGGCGCCGACTACGGCTTCGAGAAAGCCTCGCAGCTCGACGGCGTCATCCTGGTCGAGCACGAATGAAGGTTCTCCTTCTCCACGCGTTTCCGCTCGGCCCCGAGATGTGGGCGCCTCAGCGCGCTGCGCTCGAGGGCCACGAGGTGCTCGCCCCGAACCTCTATGGCCTGAGCGGCAGCTCGATCGACGACTGGGCCGAGCAGATCTTCAGAGACCTCGACGGCGAGCTCGCCGCCGTCGGCGCCTCCATGGGCGGCTACGTCGCGCTGGCGCTCGCGCGGCTCGCGCCCGAGAGCGTCCGGGGCCTGTTCCTCGCCGGCTCGCGGGTCGGATCGGACGACGCCGAGCGTCGGGCCGGGCGCAACGATGCCATCGCCACCCTGCGGGAGGGCGGAATCGAAGCCTGGGCGCCCAATGCGCCCGCGCCACCGCCACCCGAGCGAACCGTCGAGGAGCTGATCCGCGCGACAGAAGCACTGCGCGACCGCCGCGACGCCACCGAAGTCGCGGCGAGCTACGAGGGGCCGCTCTGGGTCGTCGTCGGTGACAACGACCCGTTCCTGCCGGTCGACGAGGCCCGCGAGATCGTCGAGTCGGCGCCGAACGGGCGACTCGAGGTGATCGAGGGCGCCGGACACTTCACGAGCATCGAGCGGCGCAACCGCTTCAACGAGCTCCTGCGGGAGTTCCTGTCAGCAATCCCTGCAGCTGCTTCGCGTTGACGGCTGCCTGCGAGACGAAGCCGCCACTCGGGCCCGGGCTCCGGTTGTTGTTGTTGAAGAACGCGTAGGCGTTCTGCGCGCCGGCGGCGAGCTCCCGCAGCGGCTCGACCCATTCAGAGAGCTCGTCCTCGGAATAGAGGTAGTCGAAGCGCTCGGCGGCGCTCCGGCCGCGCACGTTCCAGGTGTCCGCGTTGCGACCGTGGAAGCGGACGTAGAGCGTCGGCGAGGTCAGCGCAAAGAGCGTTCGCGGGACGTTCTTCGCCTCGACCTTCGGCGCATCCACGACGACCAGTGACATCCCGTGCGCCTCGAGAAACGACAGCAGCTCCGCCCGCACGTCCTCCTCGTACCAGCTCGCATGACGGAACTCGACGAGCAGCTCGTCGCCGCCCATCTGCTCCTTCGCCCACGCGAGGTAGTCGAGCGACAGGTCCTTGAAGACGACGTACGGAGGGAACTGGAACAGGATCCCGCCCAGCTTGCCCGCCGAGCGCAGCGGCTCGAGTGCCTCGCGGAACCGCTTGAAGACCTCGGCGCGGAACTCCCTCGGCGGCCGGTCGATGCGGCCCTTCTCGTCCACCGGCGCAGCCTCGCGGAGGTCGGTCGGCAGCTGCTCCCTCTTCACCGGGTGGCGCGTCATGACGCCGAACGCCTTCACGTGCATGACGAAGCCGTCCGGGGTCTGCTCGGCCCAGCGAGCCGCCATCGACTCGACCGGGAGCCGGTAGTACGTGGAGTCCAGCTCGACGGTGTCGAAGTGCTCGGCGTAGTACGCGAGCCGGTCGCCGGCCTTCAGTCCGGGCGGGTAGAAGTGCTTCGAGAGCGCCTCGTCGGCCCAGGAGCAGGTGCCGACCCGGATCGCTGCAGCCATCGGGCCAGAATAGTGAGAGGGCCCCGGTCGGGGCCCTCTCAACGGGTGGTTCGCTAGCGCTTCAGGCGGAACGTGTTCCGGCTGAAGAGGTTGAACGCCGGAGCGATCGTCACGGCTGTGCACCGTGGCGCGAGCGTCGGCCTGCAACCGCCAGAGGTCGCATCCCTGTCCGGCACCGAAGCGCTGGCCCGGAAGAACATGACCTTGAACCGCATCGGGACGAGCACGGTCGCGCAACCGCGCGAGTTCGTGCGGGCCCGCTTCACGCGGGACGTCTTCCGCGCCGTCTTGCCGGCGAGGAAGTTGATGTTGATTCCGCGGACACCTACGCCGGCCTCACTGAGGCAGGCGGTGACGCGTGCGAATCGCTTCCCAGCACGCTTGAACCGCTTCGCCGTGACGGCGAGCTGCACCGGCAGCCGGGTGACCGACATGCTCTGTGCGGCATTGGCCGTGTTCAGCGTGGCCGCTCCGACCGTGTAGGGAACGAAGACGCCCTGCCACGGATACGAGCCGCGCGTGTTCGGGTTGGTGAACACGTTGGTGACGGAGAACGCCGCGACGATCAGCGACGCCCCTGCAGCGGCACCCTGAGGCGGAGCCACGTACGGCGAGGCGAGGCAGATCCGGATCCGGGCTGACGCGAATGCAGCCTCGGCGCCGGCCGTCACCCGGTCGACGTACACCGGGATCTGGAGCGGGTTCCCCGCGAGCGTCGCCTCGATCAACCAGACCGCCTCGTGGAGGCCCGGCAGGCACGGGTTGCTGACGTATTGCGCGGGATCGCGAGCTGTCACGGTCCCGGTGATCTCGACGCGGGCACCTCCCAGGGCACCCACCTTGACGACGGCATCGAGGTCGCCGATCTTCGTGCCGGGCGCCTGGCCCAGCGTGACGCCATACCCGAGCGGTGAATAGATGTTGATCACGCCCGTGGCGTCGTCGTTCTGATCCTGTCCTACGCCGATCACGACGGGGCCGCCGCTATCGAGAGCGTGGCTGGTACCGGCCACGAGCAGCGACGGGTTGTAGGCCGCGAGCGCGTTGCCCCCGAACGCCAGCGCAAGAACGCAGGCCGACGAGAGCATGATGAAACGAATTGTTCTAGACAAATGACCCCCCTTTCAGTGGGGTGAGACGCCGTTTAGACGTTTGAGTTGTGAGTGTTGCCCGGCGGATGACCGGCGCAATCCTCTCATTCCGCCTCAGCGCGCCGCAAGGAGGCGTCCGAACGGCACCCATTGGCCGGTCGCGTTGTAACGGAATAGCTTCGCTCGTGAGATCGGAAAGTAGTTCCCCGGGGAGGTCCGGACGTCGACCCCCGGCAGCAGGAACGGGTTGTCCGTCTGCGTCATCCGGGTCGCAGCTCGGAGGAGGGAGGCCCGCGTCAGGTTCTTTCCGGACTTGCGGAGCGCGTGCACCATCGAGTGCGCGACGGCCATGCCGTAATAGTGGTAGACGTCGCTTGCTTTCCGGCTCGGGAGGTAGCGCCGCATGATCTGCCGGTAGAGGCGGATCCCCGGATCGCGATTCCAGGTCGGCGACGTCGGGTCCTTGAGGTAGCCCAGGCTGATCGTCCCGGCCGTCGCCTTCGCGCTCGTGTTGAAGCGGATCACCCGCATGATCGACGGCTCGATCGAGACGGAGCTGATGAATGTCCGGGGTCGCCAGGCCTGCCTGTGCGCCGCGATCATCGCCTGGATCGCGAAGCCGGGAGTCGCGAAGAGCATGAACGTGTTGGCGCCCGAGCGCTTGAGCTGGGAGATCTGCGAGGTGATGTCCGCGTCGGTCGTCTCGTAGGTGCGAACCGAGACGATTCGGCTTGCGCGCGAGCCGAGCCCGCGGCGCAAGCCGGCGGTCAAATCCTTGCCGTAATCGGTGTTCTCGTAGAGGACCCCGATCCGCGCGGCAGGCATCGAGGCGGCCACGTACTTCCCGTAGATCGCGCCCTCGCCCGCGAAGCTGGGGAGGTACCCCATCGACCAGGGGTAGCGAGAGCGCTCGCGCTGGAACGTGCTCGCCCCGGTTCCGGTGAACAGGTGCGGAACGCGCACCTGGTTCAGGTAGGGGCGAACGGCGATTGCGTGCTCGGTGCCGATCGAGTTGAAGATCGCGAAGACCCGGTCCTGCTGGACGAGCCGACGGGTCTGGTCGACCGTCCGGTTGACCTCGAAGCCGTCGTCGACGTAGCGGTAGCGGATCTTCCGGCCGAAGACTCCTCCGCGGTCGTTCACATAGCGGAAGTAGGCGTCCGCACCCGGTGCGACCGAGGCGAATGCCGCCGCCGGGCCGGTGAGCGGCACGGTTCCGCCGAGGAGGATCGAGTTTCCGGTCACGCCCGGATCGGCGGCGGAGCCCGCGTGCGCACCGGGCAGTGCGACCCCGAAGGCCGCGGCGAGGCAGGCGGCGAGCGCGAGCCTCACCGGGAGACGGGTTGGCGCAGCACGGGAAGGACGACCTTCGCCTCGCCGATCGCAAGCCGAGACTTCGTCTCGGGGCTCGCGAGGTACAGGAGGTTCGACGGATGCTGCGCCGTCGAGGCCCCGGCGAGGGTCAGCCGGAGGCGGGAGCCCCGAGGGATCGTCGTCGCCTGGCTGATCAGGCGGACGGTGAGAACACGGGTCGTCGCGCCGAGGGTCGCTGTCGGGACCCCTCCCTGGCTGACGACGATCTCGTCGCCCTTCGGCGTGATCGCCGACAGCACGGCGACGAGATGCGGCCAGCCGCCGGGCGTCGAGACCTTCACGGAGACGAGCCCGTGACCGAACGTCTCGTTCAGCCGGCGGGTCGGCGCGGCCGTGCGGATCACCTCGCCGATGCCGTCGATGGTCTTCCGTCCCCTGTAGGTCAGGCGCAGCACGCGTCGGGCGGGCGCGACGGCTCCCTGGTAGGTGCGCGCGCGCCACGGGTCCGGCGCCAGCTCGAAGCGAGGCCGGGTGTCGATCCCGTTCAGCTGACCCCGGAGGAACCGGTCGAACCACATCCGCACCTGCGCGAAGTAGTAGGCCTGCTCGGCCAGGCGGGTTCTGCGCCGGGAATGTGGCCGAGGTCACCGACGTAGAGCCGTCTCGGGCCGCGCAGCCGGCCGAAGGCCGCGAGAGCCTCCTGCATGTCGAATGCGTAGTCGCGGCGGCCCTGAAGCATGAAGACCGGCGTCGTGATCTTCCCGAGGTCGTTTCGAACCGATCGCTGGGCGGCAAACTCGCGGATCCCCTCGGGATTCCGGCCCTGGAGCGCGTCGTCCTTGAGCGCCGTGATCTCAGGGTGCCAGCGCTCGGGCGCGAGCGAGTTGTAGAAGCCGGCGACGAGGCCGGACTTGACGAGGCCCTGCGGGAGGAGGGAGTCGTACAGGCTCGTCCACGTCGTCACCGGGACAGCTGCGGCGAGCCGGGTGCCCGGCAGGGTCAGGAGCTTCCAGACCGATCCGCCGCCGAGCGAGACGCCGAACGCGCCCACCTTGACGTCGCTCACTCCCGGGCGGCCGCGAAGCCACGCGAGGGCAGCGGCGTAGTCGGCGATCTCGCGCGGGCCGACGAGCGAGGATTGGCCGCCGGAGGTGCCGTGGCCGCGCGCATCCACCGTCAGCACGGCGTAGCCGTGCGGCGCCAGGTGCGGCTCCGCGATGCGGTTCATGTACGTCCGGTTCTCGCCGAGGCCGTGGAGCATCAGGACGGCGGGCCAGCCGCCCTGCGGCGGCGCTCCATCGGGCGCGTAGTACGTGGCGCCGAGCGAGACGCCGTCGCCCATGGCGAGCGTGTGCTCGCTCTTCGAGAACGCCTGCGCAGCCCCGGCCTGGACCGCGAAGAGGCACACGACGAGCAGGAGAAAACGGCGACCCACGACGAAAGAGGGTAGATCAAGCCTCCGGCTTCTTACAATCGCCACATGGATCCACGGCCGATCGGCGTCTTCGACTCGGGCATGGGCGGGCTCACCGTCCTGCACGAGTGCCTCGTGACGATGCCGCACGAGGACTTTCTCTACCTCGGCGACGCTGCGCGCCTGCCGTACGGCCCGCGCCCGCTCGGCGAAGTGCGCCGCTTCGCGCTCGAGATCGCCGGGTACCTCGAGGCGCAGGGCGTGAAGCTGATCCTCGTCGCCTGCAACTCGGCGACCTCCGCCGGCCTCCCCGATCTTCAGGAGCGGATCTCGGTGCCCGTCGTCGGAGTGATCACGCCCGAGGCGCATGCCGCCGTCCAGGCGACTCGTAACCGCAGAATCGGTCTGTTGGCGACCGAGGCGACCGTCGCTGCCGGTCGCTACCGCGACCTCGTCCACACGCTCGACGCCGGCGTCCGGTTGTCGCAGGTTGCCTGCCCGCGCCTCGTGCCTCTCATCGAGGGAGACGAGCCTTTCGGCGCCGAGACGACGACCGCCGTGCGCGAGTACGCCCAGCCGCTGAAGGACGAGGGCGTGGACACCGTCATCCTCGGCTGCACGCACTACCCCCTGATCCGGCCGGTCTTCCAGCGGGTGTTCGGCCGCGACGTGACGCTCGTCTTCTCTGCCGAGGAGACGGCTCGCGAGGTGGCGGAGACGCTTAGCCGCAAGGGGATCGAGAACGCCGCCGCGCGCGAGGGCAGCTACCGGTTCCTGACGACGGGCGACACCGATCGGTTCCGGGAGCTCGGCCAGCGCTTCCTGCAGCTGCCGCTCGAGGGAGTCGACCGCGTCGAGATCGCCGAGCTCGAGGCCGCCGCCGCGTGAGAGCCGACGGCAGGCGACCCGCGGAGCTGCGCCCGCTCGAGATCGAGGTCGACTACCTCGAGCAGCCGGCGGGCTCGGCGCTGATCTCGGCCGGCAAGACGCGCGTTCTCTGCACCGCGTCGATCGAGGACCGGGTTCCCCGCTGGCTGATGGGCAAGGGCAAGGGGTGGATGACGGCCGAGTACGGGCTGCTTCCGGCCTCGACCGGCGAGCGGACGCAGCGCGAGGCGAGCTCCGGCAAGCAGAAGGGCCGAACCGTCGAGATCCAGCGGCTGATCGGCCGGTCGCTCCGCGCCGTCACCGACCTCGGGGCGCTCGGCGAGCGAACCCTCTGGATCGACTGCGACGTGCTCCAGGCGGACGGCGGAACGCGGTGCGCGGCGATCTCCGGCGCGTATGTCGCCGCGAGGAGGGCGCTCGACCGCTTCGGGCTCGGGAAGGCGCTCACGGACTCGGTCGCGGGCGTCTCGCTCGGGATCGTCGACGGCGAGCTGCTCCTCGACCTCGACTATTCCGAGGACTCGCGGGCCGAGGTCGACGTCAACGTCGTCATGAGCGGCGACGGCCGGCTGATCGAGGTGCAGGCGACCGCAGAGGGCGACCGGTACACGAGGGAGCAGCTCGACGAGCTCCTCGACCTCGCCGGCGAGGGGATCGAAAGCATCGCGGAAGCGCAGCAGCGCGCCGTGGAGACGGCTCTCGCCTGATCGAGTGAGGGCGATCCTCGCCTCCCAGAACCAGGGGAAGCTGCGGGAGCTCCGGGAGGCTCTGCCGGGCTGGGAGATCGAGCCGCTCGACGCCGACGAATACCCGCCCGAGGTCGGCGAGACCTATTACGAGAACGCGCGCGGCAAGGCCGTGTTCGGGCGAACCCTCGACCGGTCGGGCGCCTGGATCCTGGGCGAGGACTCCGGCCTCGAGGTCGAGGGCCTCGACGGCGCGCCGGGGATCAAGTCGGCGCGATTCGCAGGAGGCATGCACGTCGAACGGCTGCTCGCCGAGCTCGAGGGGATGGAGGGAGACGCTCGCCGCGCCCGGTACGTCTGTGAGCTCGTGGCGCTCTCGCCCGACGGTGACGAGCGGCGAGGCACGGGGATCCTCGAAGGGCGCATCGGCGAGAGCCCGAGCGGGGAGGGAGGCTTCGGCTTCGACCCGGTGTTCATCCCCGAAGCGGAGCAGCGAACGGTCGCCGAGCTAGGAGACGGCTGGAAGGCGGGCAACTCGCACAGGTCTCGAGCGGCCGACGCGCTCAGGCAAGCCCTGGCACCGCCTCCCGCTCCTCGTCCCGGCCGCGGGACCGCCACCAGTTGATCTCCGCGCCGAAGACGATCGCGTTGGCCATCACGTACAGCCAGATCAGGAGGATGACCGGGGCGCCGAGCGCACGCAGTGTCGAGGACCTCGTCGCGCTGCGACAGCGTCACGTAGAGCGGCAGCGTCTGGAAGCTCACCTGAAGCAGGATGCTCGCCAGCACGGCGCCGGGAAGCACGTCCCTGAAGCTCAGCCTCACGTTGGTCAACAGGTAGTAGATCGAGACGAGGAAGAGGAAAACGGCTGCCGTCGAGAGGATCAGCGACAGCAGGTAGGCCACCCAGCGATTTCCCGTGAAGCCCGGCGCCAGATCCTGGAGGAGGGCGAAGCCGACGGTGCCGATGACGAGCCCCGCGAAGAGCGTGATCAGGGTCCCGACCATGACCGCGACCGCAACCCCTTTTCCGCGGAGAAACGACCTGTTCGGTCGGCCGTAGACGATGTTGAACGCCGATTCGAGGACACTGAAGAGCGAGAGCGACGTCCACGTGAGGAACACGCCCCCAATCAAGCCCAGGGTGGCGGCGTTGTCCTGGATGTCGTTGACCACGCCGACGATCTGCGAGATCGAAGCCGAGGGCAGGATGTTCTTCAGCTCCCTGACGAGGTACGTGGACTCGTCTGCCCGGCCGAAAAGGCCGAGGAGAGCGAGCGCGAGAAAGATGAGCGGCACGAGCGAGAGCAGCGCGAAGTAGGCGATCATCGCGGCCAGGTGAGGCCCGCGGTCCGTGAAAAACTTGCCAAGCGGCTCGCGCATCGCCGCAGTATGTTCCCCACATGACCGGAGATCAGGCGTTACAGGAGCTGCTCGACGTCTCAGAGGACGTCGTGGGCGCCGTGATCTTCGACCTGAAGGGCGAGGCGATCGGCGCCACGGTCGGGGCCGAAGACGCCCGATCTGCGGTGGAGACGGCCGGGGCGATGCTCGCGTATGCCGATGCGCTTCGCACGAAGCCGTCTGCGGAGCGGCTGGAGGCCGTGACGGCCGACGGAAGCGTCTTCGTCGTTCGAAAGGGCAATCGAGCAGTCGTGGCTGCCACGGGTCGCGATCCGGTCGCGGGGCTCGTCTACCACGATCTCCGCGCGGCGCTCACGAAGGTCAAGCGGCGCGCCAAGGAGAAGGCCGATGCTGCCTCGTAGGGTCACCCTCCTTCTCGCCGCCGCCGCGACGATCTTCCTCTGGCGCCGCGCCGCGCGGCCCGACGAGCACGTCGACGTGCTCTACGACGACGGTTCGCTGCTCCGCCTGAAGCGCGGCGTTGAAGCGGACGACCTTCTCGACGACGCCCGCAAGCTCCTCACGATTCTCGGGTGACCGACGACGAGCTTCGGGCGGGTCTCCGCGAGCACGCCCTGCTCGAGGGTGACTTCCTGCTCCGTTCGGGCCGCCGCTCGTCGCACTACTTCGACAAGTACCGGTTCGAGACGAGGCCGGAGCTGCTCGAGGCGATCGGGGTGCGGATCGCAACGGCGGTCGGCGAGCACGAACCGGAGGCCGCGCGGCTTGCCGGGCCGGAGCTCGGCGCCGTCGCACTCGCCGCCGCCTCGTCGCTTGCCTCCAGGCTCCCCTTCCTGATCGTCCGCAAGGAGTCGAAGGGCTACGGAACCGACAACCGGATCGAGGGCGCCTTCCAGGCGGGCGAGCGCGTCTGCCTGGTCGAGGATGTGGTCACCTCCGGAGGGGCAGCGGTCACCGCTGTCCAGGCCCTGCGGGAGGCCGGTCTCGAGTGCCGCACAGCCGTTTGTGTCGTCGATCGGGAGGAGGGTGGAACCGACGAACTGGCGCGCCACGGCGTCCGATTACGGCCACTTTTCAGGGCAGGAGAGCTGCTCCCGGCGTAGAAAGTGCCGCAAACCGCATGGTTGAGCGGAAAGGGGATCGCTGTTAGGGTCCTGACTGGCATTTGGTCATGACGTCGAAGGGGAGGAGATCCTTTCGTGACAAAGCAAGAATTCGTGGAGCGCGTCTCCGAGAAGAGCGGTTTGAACCGGCGGGAAGCCGGCGAGGCCGTCGACGCGTTTCTCGCGTCGATCACCGATGCACTGCGCAGCGGTGAGGAAGTCGCGTTCACAGGGTTCGGGAAATTCACGGTTCAGAACCGCGCCGCCCGGCAGGGCGTCAATCCTCGGAACCCGACCGAGCGTGTGCACATTCCGGCATCGAAGGTGCCGAAGTTTTCGGCGGGAAGCCAGCTGAAGGCCGCCGTCAAGAGCTCGATGTAGCACCGCCGAGAGGCGAACAACCTCTGGACGGGGGCCCGAGAGGGCCCCCGTTCTGCGTCTGGCCCCCTCTGTAGCCTCATCCCGCGTGCCCTCTGAGCTGGAGACGACCGTGCAGATCGGCGGGTTGACCTTCGGCGACCGGGTCGCCGAGGCCGTCGATCGCAAGCGCTCGCAGATCCTCGTCGGCCTCGACCCGCGCCCGGAGCTCTTCCCGGTCGAGCTTCGCGGCGAGCCGCCCGCCGAGGCATCGGCTCGGTTCTGCCGCGGGATCGTGGATGCGGTCGCGCCGTACGTCGTCGGGGTCAAGCCGCAGCTCGCCTTCTTCGAGGCGCTCGGGTCGCCGGGGCTGGCCGCGTTCGAAGAGGTCTGTACGTACGCCCGGGCGGCCGGGCTCGTCGTCCTGGCCGACGGCAAGCGGGGCGACATCGGCTCGACGGCCCGCGCCTACTCCGCCGCCTACCTCGAGCCGCGCGAGGAGGACGGGGAGCCGCTCGCCGACGCGCTGACCGTCAACCCCTATCTCGGCCGCGACTCGGTCGAGCCGTATCTCGCGGCGTGCCGCCGCCACGGGCGGGGGATCTTCTGCGTCGTCCGCACCTCGAATGCGGGAGGCGCGGAGGTACAGGAGCTCGTGCTCTCCGACGGCCGCCCGCTCTGGCAGCACATCGCCGCCATGGTCGCGGAATGGGGCGCCGACGTCGTCGGAGGCCGGGGCCTCTCGAGCGTCGGCGCGGTGATCGGCGCCACCCATCCCCGGGCCGTTGCCGACGCCCGGCGGCTCCTCCCTCAGTCCGTGCTGCTCCTGCCGGGAATCGGTGCGCAGGGGGCGACTGCCGCGGACGTCTCGACGGCGTTCACGAGCGGACCTGCGAGCGCGCTCGTCGCCGCGGCGCGCTCGGTCATCTACGCCTTTCGCGAAGGCGAGGAAGACTGGCGCTCTGCGGCGGCTGCGGAAGCCGCACGACTCCGGAGCGAGGTCTGGCAGGCAGCAGGATGGTGACGATCCCCTGGTGGTTCGTCCGTTACGGCTTCCCCGTTCTCGCCCTTGCGGCGGTCACTGCCGGCGTCCTCATCCTCCGGCCTGCGATCCACGGTGGTGAGGCGGCTCCGCCGGCGCCGGCGCCCGTCGTCGAGGTGCGCAAGGAGAAGCCACGGATCAAGACTGCGAGGGCGGTCGCGTACTCCGTCCGGAGCGGCGACACGCTCGGCACCATCGCGGAGCGCTTCGGTACGACGGTCGACCGGCTGATGGAGCTGAACCCGGGTGTCGACCCGACGGCTCTTCGCGTCGGGCAGCCGATCCGCGTGGGCTAGCCTTTGCTCCGGTGAAGCGACTCGCCGTCGCCCTAGCTGCCTTTTCCTTCGCTGCCCCCGCAGCCGCCGCGCCGCCGGAGGTCGATGCGCGCGCCTATCTCGTCCAGAACTCCCAGACCGGCGAGGTGCTACTCGCCCGGCGCGCCGAGGAGCGACTGCCGATCGCGAGCATCACCAAGCTGATGACCGTTCTCGTCGCCCTCGACCGGACACGACCGGGCGAGATCGTGTCCATCGACCCGGATGCGGCCGGCGTGACGGGATCGACGATCCGCCTTCGGGCGGGCGAGCGCATCCCGATCAGGGACCTCCTTGCCGCTGCGCTGATCCAGAGCGCCAACGACAGCGCCGTCGCGCTCGCCGAGCACGTTGGCGAAGGTGACAGCGGCGCCTTCGTCGAGCTGATGAACCGACGAGCGCAGGCACTCGGGCTCGTCGACACGCAATTCGCTCGCCCCGACGGGCTCGATACGCCGGGCCACTTCTCCTCCGCGATCGACGTCACGCGCCTTGGCATCGAGGCGATGAAGCGACCGATCGTGCGGCGGCTGGTCCGCCAGGAGTCGGCCACGATCTCGGGAGGCCGGACGCTCCATACCTGGAACGACCTCCTCGGGGTGTTCCCCGGTGCGTTCGGCGTGAAGACCGGGCATACGTCGGACGCAGGCTGGAACCAGGTCGCGGCGGCCCGCGGCAACGGCGTCACGATCTACGCGACCATCCTCGGCAGCCCCTCCCGCGGGACGCGGAACGCCGATCTCGAGGAGCTGCTCGGTTGGGGCATGGCCCAGTACTCGGTCGTCCCGCTCGCGCCGCCGGAGCGGGTGTACGCGCGGGTCGGGGTACCGTTCGACGCCGAGGCGGTGCCCGTGATCGCTCCGCGACCGCTTCGCCGGCCTGTGCGGATCGGCCGGCCGCTCGTCGAGCGCGTCGTCGTCCCGAGCCTGCTCGAGCTGCCGGTTCGCCGAGGGCAGATCGTGGGCGAGCTTCGCGTGTACGACCGGAAGAAGATCGTCGGAAGGACGCCGCTCGTCGCGGCCGAGTCGCGTGAGGAGCCCGGCTTCACCTCGCGTTCGGGCTGGTACGCGGGTCGCGCCGTAGACCACGTACGCGGATGGTTCTCGTGATCGTCACGGTCACGATGAACGCTGCTCTCGACCGGACGGTCACCGTCCCGAACTTCCAGCCCGGCCAGCGGCACCGGGCGAGCGTGGGGCTCACGCTCGCCGGCGGCAAGGGCATCAACATCGCGAGGGCGCTCAAGCGGATGGATGTGCCGGTCGTGGCAACCGGGCTCGCCGGCGGGCGAACCGGAGCGGGCATCGTCAACGAGCTCACCCGCGAGGGGATCCTCAACGACTTCGTGCGGATCGCTGACGAGTCCCGCACGTCGACGGCGGTCGTCGACCCGACCGGCGGCACCTACACCGAGATCAACGAGTGGGGCCCGCACGTCGAGCCCGAGGAGCTCGAGCTTCTGCTCGAGAAGCTGCGCTACCTCTCCCGCGGAGCAGACATGGTCGTCTTCGCCGGAACGCTTCCGCGCGGAGTCGACGAGGGGTTCTATGCAGAGGCGACGCGGGAGCTGACACGCCGGGGGATCAAGGCCGTCCTCGACGCGGAAGGACAGCCCCTGAGCCTCGGCACCGACGCGGAGCCGTTTCTCGTGACGCCGAACGAGCGGGAGGCCGAGGGGCTCGTCGGCCAGGAGTTCCACGACCCGCAGGACTTCGTACAGGCTCTCGACCACATCGCCGATCTCGGCGCGAGGAATGTCCTGATCACGCTCACCTCGGGCTGTTACGCCCTCCTGCGCGGGGAGCGGGAGGTGGAGCGCTTCCACGCAGCAGTCCCGCAGGTGGAGGCGCTCTCGCCCGCAGGATCTGGAGACGTGCTGCTCGCAGGCTTCATCGCCGCGCAGCTCGACGGTCTCCCGCCGGAGGAGGCGCTCGGGCGGGCGGTGGCCGCTGGCGCGGCCGCCGTCCAGGAGGTCGGAGCGGGCCGCTTCGAGCCCAGGGAGCTGACCCGACTCGCCGCGGGCGTGAAGGTCGAGAGACTCGAGCGGGTCGCGTCCGAGCTCTGAGCTAGCATCGCCGCCTCGGGTGGAAGTCGAAATCGGCATGGGAAAGAAGGCGCGTCAGGCCTACGGCTTCGACGACATCGCCATCGTCCCGAGCCGGAGGACGCGCGACCCGCACGACGTGGACATCGGGTGGAAGCTCGGCCCGCACCTCCTCGAGCTCCCGCTCTTCGGGTCGGCGATGGACGGGGTCATCTCGCCGGAGACCGCGATCAAGCTCGGACAGCTCGGCGGGGTCGGTGTCCTCAACCTCGAGGGCATCTTCACTCGCTACGAGGACGCCGACATCCAGCTCGCGAAGATCGCCAAGCTCCAGAAGGAGAAGGCGACCGGCGCGATGCAGAAGATCTACGCGCAACCGGTCGAGCCTCGCCTGATCGCCCGCCGGATCGAGGAGATCAAGGCCAAGGGCGTCCTCGCTGCGGGCTCGCTGACGCCGCAGAAGGTCCGCGACCACTACGAGATCGCGCTCGCGGCCGGCCTCGACATCCTCGTCATCCAGGGAACCGTCGTCTCGGCGGAGCACGTCTCGTCGAACGGCTCGGCGCTGAACCTGAAGGAGTTCATCTCGGAGATCCCGATCCCGGTGATCGTGGGCGGTTGCGCGTCGTACCAGACGGCGCTCCACCTGATGCGGACCGGCGCCGCCGCGGTCCTGGTGGGAGTCGGGCCCGGCGCCGCGTGCACCACGCGTGGCGTCCTCGGGGTCGGTGTACCGCAGGCGACGGCGATCTCGGATGCGAGCGCGGCGCGGATCCAGCATCTGCTCGAGACGGGGAAGTACGTGAACGTGATCGCCGACGGCGGCATGCGGACCGGTGGCGACATCGCGAAGGCGATCGCGTGCGGCGCGGACGCCGTCATGATCGGCTCGCCGCTCGCCCGGGCCAAGGAGGCGCCCGGACGCGGGTTCCACTGGGGAATGGCGACCTTCCACCCGACCCTCCCTCGCGGCGCCCGGGTGCAGACCGACCAGATCGCGACGCTCGAGGAGATCGTGATCGGCCCGGCGACCGAGAACGACGGGACGCTCAACCTCATGGGCGCCTTGCGAACGGCGATGGCGACCTGCGGCTACGAGTCGATCCACGATTTCCAGAAGGCCGAGATCATGCTCGCTCCGTCGATCAAGACCGAGGGCAAGAGCCTGCAGCAGAGCCAGCGCGTAGGCATGGGCTGAGTGGCGGAAGTCCTGCCCTTCGAGCGAGCGGAGGACAGGGCCGAGGACCGCCCAGTGCTCGTCGTCGACTTCGGCGGGCAGTACTCGCAGTTGATCGCCCGCCGGGTGCGCGAGTGCCGCGTCTACTCGGAGCTCGTCTCGCACAAGACGCCGGCGCAGGCGATCAGGGCGCGGAATCCCCGCGCGCTCGTCCTGAGCGGCGGCCCCGCGTCGGTCTACGCGGACGACGCGCCGCAGATGGACCCGGCGATCTGGGAGCTCGGGATCCCGACGCTCGGCATCTGTTACGGCATGCAGCTCATGGCGCTCGATCTCGGCGGGAAGGTGGAGCGCACCGGCGGCTCCGAGTTCGGCCGCGCCGATCTTCGCGCCGCACGCGGGTCGCTCTTCGAGCAGACGCCGGAGGAGCAGGTGGTCTGGATGAGCCATCGCGACTCCGTGACCGCCGCCCCTGAGGGAGCAGAGGTCGTCGCCTCATCCGCATCGACGCCCATCGCCGCCTTCGAGGCGCCCGACCGGGGCCTCTACGGCGTCCAGTTTCACCCCGAGGTCGTGCACACCCCGCACGGAAACGCCGTGCTGAAGAACTTCCTCTACGGCGTCGCAGGTGCGCCGCCTACGTGGACCGCGGCGGCCGTGATCGAGGAGCAGGTCGAGCGCATTCGCGCGCAGGTCGGGTCGGCTCGGGTGCTCTGCGCCCTCTCCGGCGGTGTCGACTCCGCGGTCGCCGCGCTGCTCGTGCACAAGGCGGTCGGCGACCAGCTCACGTGCGTCTTCGTCGACCACGGCCTTCTCCGCAAGGACGAGGCGATGCAGGTCGTCAAGACGTTCGACGGCCACTTCCAGGTTCCACTCGTCCATGTCGAAGCCGAGGAGCGGTTCCTTGCGAGACTCGAAGGCGTCGACGACCCCGAGGAGAAGCGGAAGGCGATCGGCGAGGAGTTCATCCGCGTCTTCGAGGAGGAGTCGCAGCGGCTCGGGCGGATCCCGTTCCTCGTCCAGGGAACGCTCTATTCGGACGTGATCGAGTCGGGCGGAACCGACGGTGTCGCCGCGAAGATCAAGTCGCACCACAACGTCGGCGGGCTCCCGGAGGAGGTCGATTTCGATCTCGTCGAGCCGCTGAGACTGCTCTTCAAGGACGAGGTGCGGCGTGTCGGCGAGGAGCTCGGGATGCCGGAGCGGATGGTCTGGCGCCAGCCGTTTCCAGGTCCGGGTCTCGCGATCCGGATCATCGGCGAGGTCACGCGCGAGCGGCTCGAGATCCTGCGCGAGGCGGACTCGATCCTGCAGGAGGAGGTGCGGCGGGCCGGCCTCTACCGCGACCTCTGGCAGTCGTTCGCCGTCTTGCCGGCGATCAAGTCGGTCGGCGTGCAGGGCGACGAGCGGACGTACGCCTATCCGATCGTGATCCGGGCGGTCACGTCGGAGGACGCGATGACCGCCGACTGGGCCAGGCTGCCCTACGACTTGCTCGAGACGATCTCGAGCCGGATCATCAACGAGATCCCGGGCGTGAACCGCGTGGCGCTCGACATCTCGTCGAAGCCGCCCAGCACCATCGAGTGGGAGTAGCCCTCCGGTGATTCACCGGATGATCGGCTTCTGGGTGATCAAGCGCGCCTGGCGGCTGGTCAGAGCGGACGACCCGAGGCCACTCCAGCAGCGGCTGACGCACGAGGCGAAGCGGCTACTCATTGGCGCAGCGATCACCCTGGCGCTGCTCATCGTCGGTGCGATCGCGGCGATCGCGCTTCTGGTTGCAGCGCTGACCTGAGCCGAAACAGGCGTATGATCGGCGGACATGAGCCGCACCGTACGGTCACCTGACGGCCGAACCTGGACGATGGAACGCGTGTCGCCGAAGTCGGCGCTCGCGGCATCGAAGGAGGAGCCGGCCTTCATGTCGAGCGTGGTCGCGACGGTGATCATCATCGCGCTCGTCATCCTCGTGATCTCGTTGGACACGGGTTGGCTGACGCTGATCATCGCCGTGCCGCTGCTCCTGATCTGGCTCTTCGAACGCGGACTCAGCTTCACCAGGCCCAACATCCGCGCGCACACGGACGGGCCTCCGTCTGAGACGCACACCTGGCGGACGACTCACCGGATCGGGCTCGGAAAGATCGAGGACCGGATCGCGACGGAGATCGAGAACGGGCACTTCGAAGCCGAGCCGCCCGGCGCCGTCCTGATCGGGATCTGACCGACCTCTTTGGCTACCAGCGACGCGCCAAGCACAGTTGGCCGGCGATCTTGGCCTCGGCGCCAAACTTCTTCGGCCTCGTCGCCTTGAGCAGCTCCATCACCGAGTAGTCCGTATCGCCCCCAACTTCGGCGCCAATGCCGGTCTCGCCGGTCAGATAGTCCTTGTCGCCCTTCGCACAGAACGGTCCGACGCAGGCCTTCGCCTCCGTCTTCAGGGCTCCGCAGTCGTCGAGCGTGTGCTTGATTCCTGCGCCGATCGGCCCGGCGGTTGCCGAAGCCTCCGCCATCAGGGTCGTGCCGCTGCGGTCGATCTCCCCGAACGGGTCGACGGAGGCGCCGCCACCGACGCCGAAGCCCATCTCGCCGCAGGCTGAGATGCCGTCCCACGTGATGGCCAACTTGATCCCACCGCCGAAACCGGCATAACCGGTGAGCTCGAATGACACCATTCCGGTGCGGTCGACGAAACTGACCGGGTTGTTGCCGACGTAGCCGTAGAGATTCGCCTCGCGGCCTTCGTAGAGCGCGGGGTCGCGCGACGTCCAGCGGCCGGCCTCGGGGTCGTAGTCACGCGCGCCGAAGCGGACCAGGCCCGTGGTTGAGTCGGCTAGGCCACCCGCATATCCGACCGCGAGCTCGAATGCAGGATTGCTGTCCAAGAGGAGAGCCCCGAAGCTGTCGTAGTCCAGACGTTTCACGAGCGTTCCAGCCGAGTCGAAGATGGCTCGAGGCGATCCGACGAGATCAGTTGCGACGTAGTACCGCGTGGCGCCGCGCTGCAGCGCGATCAGCCGGCCGCCGTCGTCGTAGTAGTACGTCGTCACCTCTCCCGCTCCGTTGCGGCTGTGGGTGAGGCGGAGGCTGTCGTCGGTGTCGCCGTAGAGGTACTGAACCGTCGTTCCGCCGCTCGTCCGCGCGACGCGACGGCCGAGGGCGTCGTACCGGTAGGTCAGCGTCTCCGACCCGACGGTTGCCTGGAGCAGCTCCCCCCTGGCGCTATAGGAGAACGTGTCCCCGCCCCTGTTCGTCATGAAGCCGTCCGCGTCGTAGGCATACGCGACTCCGCCACGCTGGACGAGACGGTCTTGCGCGTCGTACGTCGCCGCCTCAGGGCTGCCGCCCGCAAGCCGGCTCGTGCGATTGGCATTCGCGTCGTAGGCGTAGGACTCGAGTACGACGCCGCCGCGGCGAACCTCGGTCAGCCGACCGTCCAGGTCGTATGAGTACGCGTATGTCTCGGTGGTTCCCGCGATGGTCTCGGACGTTCCGGCGACCCGACCGATCGAGTCGTACGTCAGTGTCATGGCAAAGGGCTCATGGAGGCCGAATCCGAGGTTGCGCCCAGTCGTGCGTCCGAGCCCGTCGTAGGCGAGAGAGAGCGAGGCCGTTCCGTCGCCGATCTGACTCGGGTCTCCGCCCGCGCCGTTGCGGTTGAACGAGAAGGGCCCGTACTGCGTGATCAGGCCGTCGGCGTCCCGGGTGATTGCCTGCGTGGAAGTGGTGCTGAGTGATTCGAGTGTGACGCTGCTGGCGAGGAGCTTGTCGTCGTGCGTGCGTGAGAAGGTGCCTTCCGCGGCACCCGAGAACGCCGTCTGAGTCGAGAGCCAGCCGTCGTAAGAGAAGTCGACCGCTTGAGCGCCGCCGCCTCCGGCAGGCGTGCTCGTCGCCGTGGTCAGCCTGCGAGTCGACCCGGCGTAGGCGAAGGAGGCGCTCCCCTCTGGGTACGACATGCTCGTCAGCCGTCCCCCGTCGTCATAGGCCCGCGTCTGCGTTCGGCCGCTGGGAAGCGCCGAGCCCGTTTGCCGGCCGTCCTTGTCGAAGACGAAGCCGTAGGCGCCGCTTCCCGGGGGCTGGTAGGAGGTCATGCGGTCGACGGCGGAGTAGCCGAGGGTGTGCGTCGCCGTCGAGGGCATCGTCACGCCCGTGCGGTTGCCGTTCGCGTCGTACGCGAGCTGATACGTCCGGCCGCTCGGAAGCTCGACGCGGGTCTGCCGGTCGGCGCCGTCATAGGTGAACTTCGTCTGGCGTCCCTCGGAGTCGGTGACCGTGGTGAGCCTGTTCCCGGCGTCGTAGCCGAACGTCCTCTCGTCGGAGCCTTGCGCGCGCTCGGTCAGCCGTCCTTTGGCGTCGTACGAGTACTCGACAGCCTCGATGCCGCCGGTCGGCACGAAGCTCTGAACTCGGCCCTTGGCGTCGAGCGTGGCCACGCTCGACCTTCCGGCCGGAGTCGTCGTCGTCACCGTTCGGGCGCCTGCGTCGTACACGCGGGTCGTGGTTTGTCCGGCGGACGTCGTTCTCTCGGTGGACGACGTGACACTGAAGATGTCGGCCCGGTTGGCCAGGGTCACGGAGCGGGATGTCGACGTGCTGAGGGTGCGGCCGCTGGGCAGCGTCGCCGTCACGGTCGCGCTCCCCGTGGCCGCCATTCCAAAGCGGTCGTCCGGGCCGGTGACCTGCTCGATCTTCGTCCCGTCGGGACGGAACACGGTCCGCTTGCCGCTCGGCGCCTCGATCAACCGGGTCTCCGCCCCGTTCGGATCCGTGCGCGTGCGGCGAACTTCACCCGTGCGGAGGGTCTCGAGCCGGAACGTCGTGATCTTGTCCAGCGCGCTCTTGAAGGTCACGGTGTAATCCGAGGGCGTCCCCGTGCGCGCCAGGGTCTTGACGCCGCCGGCAGGATCCTCGTCCCTGATCAGGCGACCGGCCGCGTCGTAGCCGAACGAGTGGACGCCGAGGCGGGGATCCGTGAGCTCCGTCAGGAGCCCGCCTGTGCCGTACTCGAGCGAGATGGACTCGCCGGCGGGGTTTGTGACGCTCGCGAGATAGCCGTTCGCGTTGCTCGTCAGCGTCGTGCGCTGACCTCCCGGCGCGACGATCGCGGTCGGCGCCCCGGCGCCGTTGCGCTCGATCGTGGTGGCATTGCCGAAGGCGTCGGTGATGGACGCGAGGGCACCACCCGAGGTGTAGGCGAACTCGTACACGGTCTCTCCCGTCAGGGCGTCGACCGTGTCGACGTGGCGACCGGCGGACGTGAATCGGAAGACTTGCGACCCGTCGGCGGACGGGACGAGGACGGGGCCTTCGGTGCTTCTCGGGAACGCCGGCTCGATCTTGCCGATCTGCCAGCGGTCGCTGAACACGACCGCGCCGTCGGGAAGGACGTCCACCCGAACGGACCGGTCAGGCGAGCGGCCCGCGCCCCGCCGCCCGATCCGCAGGTCGGGTCTGCCTCGATGTCGCACCGGGCACCGCTCCCGGCGATCGTCGTGATGATCCCGTCGGGGGTGATGCGCCGAATGTGGTTTCCCCCCTGGTCGTTGTACTGGTTGGAGTCGAACTCGGTCACGTAGACCGAGTCGTCCGGTCCGACGGCCAGTCCCCAAGGGCGGTCCAGCTTGGCATCGACGGCCGGGCCACCGTCACCGAACGAGGCGCCTTCAGTGCCGTCGCCCGCGAACGCCGAGATGATCCCGTTCGGTTGGATCTGACGAACTCGACTCTTGCTCGTGATGTAGAGAGTCCCGTCGTCGGCAAGCGCAAGAGGCCCGACATGTCCGAGATTTGCATCCTTGGCGGGGCCGTTGTCGCCGGTGTCGTAGTAGGTGGGGTCGCCGTTGCCTGCAACCGTCGTGATCCGACCATCTGGTGAGACCTTTCTGACCCGTAGGAAGGCGGCCAGGTAGATCGTGCCGTCAGGCCCAACCTCGATGTCGTTCACGATCAGAGGCGCGGAGATCGCCGGGCCTCCGTCTCCTTCTCCGAAGTCGCCACCCTCTGTCTCGGGCCTCTGCCCGCTCCCTGCGACGGTTTCCATGCCGCTTCCGTCAGATGAGACCCTCTTGACGATGGAGCCGCCGTAGTCGGTCCCGACCGTGAAGTAGACGCTTCCATCGGGACCGACTTCGACGAATGGGCCGAGGCGTTCGTTCGCGACGAACACGGTGCTGACCCCGTCGCGTATTCGTTTAATGCAGAAGCAGCTGCTGAATCCGTAGTCCACTGCGAAGATGTCGCCATTCGGGGCCGTAGCGATACCGAGCGTTTCGGCGTCGAGCAGCGCCCCCGGAGTCGCAACTCGCTTGAAGATGTCGTCGGCCATGCCTCCCCGCGCGGTTCCGTCGCCCTGGTAGATCTGGTGGCCCGTGGCGTCGTAGGCGTTATGCGCGTCGAGAGACCAGCCACCCAGCTCGAACGCTCGGGCGTTCCAGTCGCCGATCAGGACGTCAGACCCGCTCCAGAGCGTCACGTCTTCGCGCGCCCCGATCCGGTTCGGCGTGAAGGGGACGCCCGAGATCCGTCCGAAGGAACGATCGAAGTCGGCCGGCGACTCTTGGTATTCGGCCTCGTAGACGTAGCCCGTCCGGATGAAAGCGCGCTGCTTTCCCTGAACCTCCCGTCCGTAGGCGTCGTGGCCGTCCCACGCGAAGGTCGTGACCTGGTTGACGGTTGCGGGATAGCGCTGACTGAAAATCCTTCCGGCAACGCGCACTTCCAGCACCACAGCCTTGAGGGACGCGGGAATCGTCGAGCCGGTCAGCGGCACTCGGAGGCTGTAGGCCTCCCGCCTTCCGTTCATACGGTCGCTCGAATACTCGAGCGAGAACGGTGTTCCGACGAGCGGCAGCGATTCCCCGAGCACCTGGCCCTGACAGCCGATAATCGAGCCCTTCTCCTTGCATGGATCCTCAGGTCCCGCAGGTGGTAGCGGTGGGTCCTGTGTCGGCTGAACTGCGTCCCCGGGCGGCGCGTAGGGCCAGTTGTAGTCCTACGGCGTGAAGTGCGTCACGAGCACGCGCCAGAGCTCGTCGCCTGCGTCGTAGAGAGTCGCAAGCTGCTGGCGTTCGGCAACGGACATCGCAAGCGCGTCGTCCGCGACGCCGTCGCCGGTGCTGTCGACCTCCGCCATGCCGCCCGACTCGCCGACGATCTCGATCACTCGTCCGTCCTTCGCCGGAACCCAGTCCGCCTTCTCGCGGTCGTAGTAGCCGGCCGGAACGGCGCTTCCCACCGGGAAGCCCGCGAAGTTGTCCACGTAGGTCGCGACCGGCTTGCTGAACTCGACGTTCGTTGCTCCGGCAGTGAGCGCCTCGTCGACCGAGAACTCGGCTGCGTACGTGTAGCCCGAGGTCTGCGGGAGGTCGCCCGGCATCGCTTCCGGCCCTCGGTCGCCGACGGTGTACTCGGTTGCCCTCACCTCGGCCTCGGCCAGTGGCTGGGTGCTTCCGTTCGGCAGCGTCATGGTCGCGGTCGTCCCGGCGCTGAAGAGCAGCGTCGACTGGCGCGTCCCGTCAGCGTCGGTGACCGGGCTCCCCTGGGCCACCTGCATCGTCGTCGCGTCGGCTCCGAGCGCCACGTCCGTGACCTCGTCGTCGACCGGGATCATCACGACGTCCCCGGATTCCGATGAGCCCGCGTTCGCCTCCGGAACCGTCAGGTACTCCTGCCAGGCCGCCTCGACGTCTCGCTGCACGGGCAGATAGCCGCTCTTGACGTACTCGAGGACGAGAAGGCCGCCGCCGTTGACGACGAGGTCGAAGCGTCCGTCCTCACGGGAAATGGTCTGGCCGAGCTCGGAGTGGTCCTTGACCGTCACGAGGACGCCCGGGAGCCCGTCGCCGCTCCGGGTGGAGACCTTGCCCCGGAGGACGGCGACGCGGTTCGGCTTGATCGCACCGGGGACGACACCCGTCTGTACCCGATCCGCGCCCTCGTAGAGGAATCGGCTCGCGTCGTAGACCGAGGTGGCGACGGAGTCGTCGATCGGCGGCGCGACGGCGGCCGGATCGGGTGGCGGCGCGGCGATCGTCCAGGCATACGGGGAGGAGGGATCCGACTCGTTGCCGGCGGATCACGCGCCTTGACCGTGAAGCTGTGATCGCCGTCGGTGAGGCCCGAATAGGTCTTGGGACTGACGCACGGCTCGTACGCGCCGGCATCGAGTCGGCAGTGGAACGAACCGCCATCGTCACCGTCGCCCTGGAAGGTGAACGAGGCGATTCTCGCGGTACTCGGATTCTGTGGGCCGCCTTCCACGACCGGGGCGGCGGGCGGAGTCAGGTCGACGGTCCAGGAAAAGGAGGCGATCGGGCTTTCGTTACCGGCCTCGTCGCGGGCCTTGACTTCGAACTCTCGGGAGCCCTCGGAGAGAGCTCGGGTACAAGCCGGGCTCGCGCAGGTCGCGAACGGATCCGGACGACTCGGCACGCGAAGGAGAGTCCCGGTTCGGCGCCCTCGAACTCGAACTCCGCGCCGGTCTCGTTCGTCGGGTCTCTCGGGTGGTCCGTGATCGACGGCGCGTCCGGGTCGACCGTGTCGACCTTGATCGTCCTCGTCGAGACCGCTTCCTCGTTTCCGGCGCTGTCGTACGCGCGGAACTTCACGGTCGTCGTGGCTGTCAACGGAATCGCGATGGTGTAGCGAGTCCCGATCAGCTTCGAAGGCTCAGTCGTCCCGTCGAGCGTGTAGCGGATCTCGTCGACGCCGGACGCCGTGTCGGTGGCGCTCAGCGTGACCGAGACGTTGCTCGAGTACCAGCCAGTCGGAACAGAGCGCTGCCGTCGCACGAGATCTGAGAGACGGGCGCAGTGGTGTCCACCGGAGGCGGCGGCGGTGTTGGAGGTGGTGGCGGTGGAGGTGGTGGCGGAGGTGGAGGTGGCGGAGGTGGAGGTGGCGGCGGCGGTGGAGGAGGTGGCGGCGGTGGTGGCTTCGGCTTCGGCTTCGGCTTCTTTTCTTCTTCGCCTTGCGCAGACACGTCGTCAGGGCCTTCTGGAGGCGCTTCGCCTTTGCTTTCTGCTTCTTCCGCTTGGCTACGGCGAGCTGTCGCTTCAGCGCCGCGCACGGCACGACCTTCGCCTCACCCGCCGGCGCACGGACGACCTGAGCCGATGACCGGCCTCCTCGACCGTGCCACGGGTCGTTGCTGCCCAACCTGCTGAAACTCCGAGCAGGGTCAGAACGACCGCCATGGTGGCGACGACCGCACGAGCCCCAGTTACGGTGCTTCAAGAAGACCCCCCTCGACTGCGAACCATCATTCCGGGTCTGGGACCGGGTGGCAATAGGCCGAACGGCCTAACTAGGCGAGTTACAGGTCCCATGCCAATAGCCCTAGATCTGTCTACGAGTTCGGGAGGGCTGGGCGAGCCACTTTCACGGTTTCCCCGGGCCCGCGGTAGCTGACGACCGGATTGCCGTCGGTGCCGATTGCGACGGATGTCCCAGCGCCGAAAGTGTCGAACGCGTGGAGCGTCGACGCGGCGCAAGCGGGATCGAGGCAGCGAGCTACCTTGAGCGCATCGCCGGGACCCCGGTAGCTGAGGACGGGGTTACCGTCAGTCGCGATCGTGATCGAGTTGTCTATGCCCAGGGCGTCCAGCGTTTTTACGATTGAGGCCGTGCATGCCGGATCGCCGCATCGAGCGACCTTGAGCGCGTTGTCCGAGCCTCGGAAGCCGACTACCGGGTTTCCGTCGACGCCAATCGCGATCGATGTCTCAGTGCCGATGACGTCGAGTGGGCTCAGAGTCTTATCGGTGCAGACCGCGTCGCTGCAGCGCGCTACTTTCACGACGTTGCCCGCGCCCGCGTAGCTGATGACGGGGTTGCCGTCCGTGCCGATCGTGATCGCAGTCCAGGTGCCATCGGGGTCGAGCACATGGTTGGTCAAGGCTGCGCAGGTTGAATCGCTACAGCGAGCGAACTTGAGATCGAGGCCTGGGGTGGCGCCACCCGAATCCGGGCCGGCGTAGCTGATCACCGGCACGCCGTCGGTGCCGATCGCGATCGAGTTGTGGTAGCCGACCCCATCGAGGAAGGGGCTACCTCCGCCGCCTCCAGCAACCCGCGCGGCAGCTCCAACCTGGTAGACGACAACCGGGTTTCCGTTGACGCCGATCGCCATCGAGGGGTAATGGGGCGGCAAAGCCATCCCAGGTGCCCACACTCCTGCCCGCGCAGGCCGGGTCGGTGCAGTTGGCAACCTTCAGGTTGAAGTTGATGCCGTCGAAGTTCGTGTAAGCGATGACCGGACTGCCGTGGGTGCCGATGGCAATCGCGGTGCCGCGCGCGCCAATGTCGAGAGTCCTCGCGTCGAGACGGCAGGGCGCGTTCGGGAACGAGCGCGGGTTTGCCCGCGAGAGCGCGCAGTACTTGCCCATGGAACCGCCTTCGTCGGCGTTGTCGACGCCGTCGGCGAAGCCCGTCGGGACGCCGCCGAGGTTCGTCCAGTGGACGAGCTCGCCGGCTTCGTTCGGTGTGCCGTCGACGGCCGACAGCAGGCCGGCGAAGACTCCGAACTCTTCCTGGGTGAAGGGATTGAAGCTGAGGTCGTCTTCCTGAACAGCGCCGTCCGCGATCAGTGGGTTCGGGTAGTTGCCGCCGAGATCACCGCCGGCCGGCCCTGTGGAGAGCCCAGGTGGTCCTTGAGGTCCTTGAGGTCCTTGCGGTCCCTGTGGCCCAGTGGGTCCGGCTCCGTTGCCCGCGGGTCCGGCAGGGCCCTGGGGTCCCTGCGCGCCAGCCTGACCTGCCGGTCCGGCAGGGCCGCGCGGGCCCCGCGGGCCGCGGAGAACCTTCGGCTTCGGCTTTTTCTTGGCGAGCGGCTCGAGGGTCTGGCTCAGCCCACCCGGCGCGGCGGTAGCGGTGGTCGCGCTCACAGCAGCGATCGCGAATGCTGCCAAAGCAGCACGAATGACCTTGGACATCAGGAGACCCCTCCTCGTGGATGACGCCGAGCCGTTGGCCCGGTACGGAATTGGTTGCAGGCCGCGGGCCGCGTGGCAATGAGCCGAACGGCTCATTTCGACGCCCTCTGGACCCACGGGGTTGCCGCAATGCGGCCGGCCAGGTGCGCCCGTGAGCGGACGCCGAGCTTGCGATAGATGCGCGTCAGGTTCCACTCCACGGTGCGCGGCGCGATGCCGAGGCGGCGGCCAATCTCGTGGTTCGTCATGCCGCCTGCGACCAGGCGCGCGACCGCTTCTTCTCGCGGTGTCAGCATCAGCTGAGCTCCACCGATGCGCACTCGGTGCGATAGATGCCTACACCGTCCCAAGCAACCTCCCAGCGCAGCCCGTGTGCCGCATCACGGGCCGCTGCTGGGACGTCCTCGACACGGATGTCGAGCTGCGGTTGAGCCGCAGCCGTCCTCGTCGGTCCGCAGATCGGCTGATGCGAACCGCGCGGGCCGGCTCGAGCAGGTCGGGTCGAAGAGGTGGATCAGGAGGCGCAGCTCGAGCTGCTCGTCCGGACATGGCTCCCTCGACGACGCAGCGCGCCCTGGCAATGGAGCTCGCGCGCCGCCGGGCCGAGGCTCTCCACGCGACCCGGCGCAGCGGCGCCCCGTTCACCGCAGCGAGCGAAAAGTACGGTCTCGACCGGTCGGACTGCCATGAAATGAGCCTAGGAACATGCGGGCTACGCCGCTTCGATGAAATCCCTAGGTTCTGCCCCCTAGGCTTCAGGTCATGCTCGTTGGCAGGGGGTCAGAGCGAGCCGCGATCGACGATCTGCTCGCGGCCGCCCGGGACCGAAGGAGCGCAACACTCGTCCTCCGCGGTGAGCCGGGAATCGGGAAGACCGCTCTGCTCGAGTACGCGGCAGAGCAGGCACACGGACTTCCGCGTGCTGCGCGCGCTCGGTGTGCAGTCGGAGTCCGAGCTCGCGTTCTCCGGTCTTCACGAGCTACTGCGACCGGTGCTCGACCGGCTTGACGCCCTTCCCTCGCATCAGGCGGAAGCGCTCCGCATAGCTCGTTCGCCCTTGTCGAGGCCGAGAGCGTGGACAGGTTCGCCGTCTATGCCGCGGCGCTTGGTCTGCTCGACGAGGTCGCCGACGGAGCAGGCGCTCCTGTGCCTTGTGGACGACGCGCAGTGGCTTGACGTCGCCACCGCCGATGCCCTGCGTTTCGTCTGCAGGCGAGTGGCCGACGAGCCGGTCGTGGTTCTGATCGCCGCGCGTGAAGGCGACACCCGGGTCTTCGAGGCTCCCGAGCTGCCGGAGCTCCGGCTGGAGGGGCTCCACCGAGAGGCCGCGGAGGCCTTGCTGGCGCAGACGATGGAAGAGCTTCCGCCCGATCTCGCCGAGCGCGTGCTCGAGCTCAGTCGCGGCAATCCCCTTGCGTTGCTCGAGATGCCTGCTGCACTCGCGCAAGCTGGAGATCGTCGAAGAACGACGGTCTGCTGCCCGTCGGAAGCCGCGTCGAGCGGGCGTTCCTCGGCCGTGTCCATGCGCTTTCGGAGCCGGCGCGGCAGGCGTTGCTGGTCGCGGCTGCCGCCGACACGACCGATCTGGTGCCGATTGTCGCCGCCCTGGAGGCCGAGGAGATCAGCCCTGAGGCGTTCCACGAAGCAGAGGCCGCTGGTCTGGTCGAGCTCAGGGCGGGCTCGGTCGTCTTCGCCCACCCCCTCGTTCGCTCGGCGGTCTATGGGGATGCCGACCCTGCGAGCAGGCGGCGGGCGCATGCAGCGCTCGCCAGGGCCCTCGGTTCGGCTGACCCGGAGCGGCGCGCCTGGCACCTTGCCGCCGCCGCGACTGGTCCCGACGAGGAGGTCGCGGAGGTCGCTAGAGCAGGCGGGTGAGCTCGCGGCCGTCCGCGGCGGACCGATTGCGGAGTCGCTCGCCTTCGAGCGCGCCGCTCGGCTTTCGGCTGATCCCGAGGCAAAGTCGCGGCGTCTGAGGCGAGCGGCCGACGCAGCCTCGGGCGTGGGTCAACTCGACCGGATTCGGTCGTTGTGCGAGGAGGCGCTCACGCTGACGAACGACCCCGAGCTCCGGGCGACATCCACTTCGCGCTGGAGAACACGCTCTATTGGGCGGGCGACCTTCAGGGCGCGCATCGGATCAAGATGGAGATGTCGGTCGAGCTCGAGCCCGTCGCGCCCGGCCAAGGCGGCCAATCTGCGAGCACGGGCGACGGCGTCGTTGACGCAGATGCTGCGCGGCGTCGAGGCGGTCGAGGTCGGAGAGAGCGCGATGGAGATGCTCGCCGCACGGCGGCGTCGACGCTCGCGTGCCCGTCATGTACGCCCAAGCGCTCGTACGGCTCGGTCGGGTCGAGGAAGGGCGCCAGGTGCTCGCAAAGGCTGTCGGCGACGTCGGAGAAGCGGCGGTCGACGCACTCTGGTGGAACCTCGTCGAGCTGCTTCATCCTCCTCGACGAACACGAGCGTGCGGCGGCATTGATCGCTCCCGAGGAGTCAGACCGGTGCGCGCGGCCGGGGACATGTCCAGTCTCTCGACGGTGCTCGAGGCGTCGCGTCGGTCGATCGACGGCAGCGCCGGCCGTCTTCTTGGCCGCGCAACTCTGCGGCGGCCGAGTCGGTCGAGCTCGCGGAGGAGCTGGAGCAGGAGCTCCTCCAGCAGGCGTTCAGCGCCGCGCGGGTCGCTTCGACCGCCAGCCGCGATCGGTTGAAGCGACGACACGCGCGGTGTCGCCGCGCGGGCGTTGGAGCTCGCGGTGCGTTGAAGCTCCGCGTCGACTCGAGGCGCAGTCGCTCGCGGCACTCGGCGAGCTCGACCTGAGCCTGGCTCGGCCGGAGCAGGCGGTCGGCATCCCTCGAACGGGTTCGGGACATGGTGCGCGGCGGCGGCTTCGCAACCCGGCATTCATTCAGTACGCCCTGAGCTGATCGAGGCCTACGTCCACTCGGGCCGGCTCGACGAAGCCGGCGACGAGCTTCGTGAGCTCGAGGCGGACGCGCGTGACGATCCGGCACGCCGTGGGCGCTCGCCGTCGCTGCTCGGTGCCGCGGGTTCCTGGCCGGAGACGACTTGCGGAGCGCATTCGAGGAGGCGCTCGTCAACCATGAGCGCAGTCCGCGCGCGGCGGAGCGGACGAGGACACAGCTTCGCCTACGGCGCAGCGGCTGCGACGCGAGGGACGCCGCACCGAGGCCCGCGAACACCTGCGCGCAGGCTCTGGAGCTCTTCGAAGACGGCAGGGGCAGCCGCCTGGGCGGAGCGCGCTCGCGCCGAGCTCACCGCCGCCGGCGAGACGATTCGGAAGGCTGCGGAAGCGCAAGGAGGAGCTCACGCCGCAGGAGCTCCAGGTCGCGATGGCCGTGGCGAAGGGAGCGACGAACAAGGAGGTCGCGGCGCAGCTCTTCCTCAGCACGAAGACGATCGAGTTCCACCTCCGCAACGCGTTTCGCAAGGTCGACGTCCGTTCGCGGACCGAGCTCGCGAACGCTCTGCGAGAGTCCTAGGCGCGATGGAATTCCGCGATGTGCTGACCAGCCGCCGCAGCGTCCGCACCTACGCCGACCGCGAGCGTTGCCGCGCGAGTGCTCGAGCGGATCGCCAACGCCGCCGTCGTCTGGGCGCCGAGCGCAGGGTTCTCCCAGGGCCTCCGGATCGTCGTCGTCACCGATCCGGCGACCCGGAAGGAGATCGCAACGGCTGCCATGGAGGACGAGCTCGCAGCCAAGGGCCGGTCGCGCTGGAAGGCGGCGGCCCCCGTCCACATGGTCGTGCTGACTCGCGAGCAGGACTACCACGCCCGGTACCAGCAGCAGGACAAGCTCCAGATCACAGGCGGCCAGGAGATCGACTGGCCGGCGCCGTACTGGTACGTCGACGCCGGCGCCGCCGCGATGACGCTGATGCTTGCTGCGATCGACGAGGGGCTCGACACTGCGATCTTCGGGGTGACTGATCTGCCGGCTCTCTACGAGACGCTGGGTCTTCCGGATGATGTCCTCTTCGTCGCCGTCGTCAGCATGGGTTATCCGGCCGAGGCTCCCGACAAGGCGAGAGGCGACTCGAGCGTATTCAGGAGGCGGCGGAAGGCGAGAGAGGAGGTCGTGCGGTGGGAGATGTGGGACTGATCCGCTCGCCGGACGGACGGGTGTGGGAGCTGGATAGGGTCAAACCGAAGCTGCGGGAGGCGGAAACCTTCAAGGTGCCCTTCTTCTGGGCGTCCGTGGTCGTGACGATCCTTCTGCTCGCGTTCATCGCGAGGCTGGTCTGGACCGATCCCACGCCCACTGCCTGGTTCCTCCTGATGCCGTTCGGGGTGTGGCTAGTGGAGCGTGGGCTTCACTTCATGCGCCCGTTCGTCCGCGCGCGGACGGAGGGGCCGCCGCGTGAGATGCTGATGTGGAGACCCGGAAGCCGTTGGAGCTACGGTCGCGTCGAGCGCCGCATCGCCGAAACCATCAAGGCCGGCCGCCCCGAGGACGACGTCAAGGGCGCGCCGCTCGTCCGCTCGGGCTGACTCCTACTCGGCCGCAAACTTCGGATAGCGCGCCCGTACCTCGTCGATGAACTGCGCGAGCCGCTCGGCCAGGTCGGTGTCGGTGACCTCGAGGACGTTCTCCGCGTTCGTCTCGCCCGATCTCGAGTGGTTGAAGCTCCCGAGGAAGACCGTGTCGTCCGCCACCATGACCTTCGCGTGCATGAAGTCGTGCAGCGTGCCCGGCCCCCACGGAGTCGAACGCTTGCCGGAGAAGGGCGCCTGCATGACGCGCTCGAGCAACGGCAGCTTCCAGGAGATGTTGCCGTTCATGCGCCACTGGTAGATCACGCCGCGCACCTGGGGCTGGTCCACGCAGCCCGCCACGTCGACTTTCCTCTCCGAGATCACCTGTGCGAGGGCCGAGAGGATCGGCGCCGCCGTGATCACCGGCGAGGCGATGCGAATCCGCCGGCGTGCCCGCCCGAGCGCCTTTCCGATGCGCTGTGACAGATCCTCGCCCTGGCCGGGCGTGAACCAGGGTCTCACCGCGAGCTTCCCGACCTCGACCGGGCTCGTGTCGACGTCTCCGCTGCGCTCCACGGAGCCGTGCCCCCACAGCTCGTCGAAGTTCTCTGTGAAGCGCGCACCGAGCTCGCGCGACCCCGCGATGGCGATCAGGTTCTCCTGTCGTGACCAGGACTCGTCGGTCCAGTTCATCGACCCGGTCCAGACCGTGTCGCCGTCTCGAACGACGTACTTGTGGTGCATGAGGTCCGGGACACCGGCGATCGCGCGCGCCGGGACTCCCATGGACTCGATCAGGGTTCCGTCGGGCTCCGGTGGAGGGGGGACGGGAATCGGGTTCCGGTGGTCGAGGTTGTAGAGGAAGCGGACGGCGACCCCACGCGCGGCGGCTTCCTTGATCGCGCCGGCGACGACAGCTGCGGTCTCCTCGCCGAGGTGGAAGTCGTAGTGGGCGAAGTCGAGTGACGTCCGGGCGGCGTCGACGAACTCCGCCACCTGGCGGGCGATCTCGAGCGGCTCCTGACCGCCGTCGGTCAGCATCGTGACGTCGAGCATCACCGGGATCTTTCCGGAAGGCCAGAATTCACTCCTGCGGACCGACTGCTGCTATCCATACGGCCGTGAGGAACGCGCTCATCGGCGCTGCGGCCGTCGTTGCCGTGGTTGCGCTCTTCGTCTTGCTCCGGCCGGATGACGACAACGGAGCAACGGCGACCACCACGCCCACCGCCACGGTGACGACCACCGGTCTGACCAACACGGTCACGACGCTCACTCCTCCGCCGCAGCCTCCCTCGCCTCCGCCGCCCGCCCAGGTGCGGATCACGGTTCGAAACGGGACGCCGGATGGTGGCGTACGGCGGGTAACCGTCGCCAAAGGACGTCGTGTCGTCCTCACGGTCACCGCCGACGGGCCCGACCACGTCCACCTCCACGGCTACGACGTGATGAGGGACGTCGCTCCCGGCCAGCCGGCCCGCATCGCCTTCCGGGCGACGATCGTCGGGACCGTCGAGGCCGAGCTCGAAGACACGGGCGTCCAGATCGCCAGCATCACCACCAAACCGTGAGCCTCGCTCTCCCGCTCGCGCACGGGATCGGCGAGATCCAGGATCTGCCGATCCCGCGCTGGCTCTTCTACTACGCGGCCTCGATCACGCTGATCCTCTCGTTCGTCGCGCTGGGCATGCTCTGGCGCGAGCCGAGGCTCTCGGGGCGGGAGGACGGCCGGCCCCTGTCGGGCGGTTGGCAGCGGTTCGTCCTCTGGCCCGGGTGGCCGATTCTCCTGGGAACCGTCGGGCTGGGATTGCTCATCGTCGTGTGGCTGGCCGCGCTCTTCGGAAGGCCCGATGCCGGCGACAACATCGCCCCGGTCTTCGTCTACGTCGTGTTCTGGCTCGGCCTGGTGCCGATCGTCGTCGTGTTCGGGAATGTCTTCCGCCTGCTGAATCCCTGGCGAGCCGGCGCCGACGCCGTCGCCTGGATCTGGGCGAAGGCAGGACGCAGCTGGGAGCCCGCAGCCGTCTATCCCGAGCGGCTCGGCCGTTGGCCCGGCGCGGCCCTCCTCTTCGCCTACGCCGCGCTCGAGCTGGCCTGGCCGCGCTCTGCCGAGCCGCGGACGCTGGCGCTCGCGATCGTCGTCTACAGCTGGATCACCTGGGCCGGCATGCTGATCTACGGCCGCCGGGCCTGGATGGAGAACGGCGAGGCCTTCAACATCTACTTCGGGCTCCTGGCGCGCATCTCGCCATTCGCCGTCCGAGGCGAGGCGGAGGAACGGCGGGTCGTCGTCCGGCCGCCGCTCTCCGGGCTCGCCGCCGGCGACCCACGTCCGGGAACCGTGGCGTTCGTCGCCGTCATGCTCGGCTCGGTCGCCTTCGACGGCCTCAGCCGTGCCACGTGGTGGCAGGACTGGCTCTACGAGCTGGAATCGAGATACATCGTCGAGTCGCCGACGAAGGCGGACTTCGTCTCGCTCGGGTTCAGCCTCGTGGGCCTGGCGGTCGCGGTCGCGGCGATCGGGTTGATCTACGCGCTTGCGATCCTGGCGGCGAAGGCGATCAGCCACACAGACCGGCCGCTCGCCGGCGCTTTCGTCGGGAGCCTGATCCCGATCGCACTCGCCTACGGGGTCGCGCACTACTTCACGCTGCTCGTCGACCAGGGTCAGGCCGCGATCGCGATCGCCTCCGATCCGTTCGGCAAGGGCTGGGATCTCTTCGGGACCGCCGACTTCTCTCCGGCGACGAACGTCTTCTCCCCGAACACGATCTGGTACGTCCAGGTCGCTGTGCTCGTGGCTGGGCATGTACTCGGCCTGGTCGTGGCGCACGATCGCGCGATCTCGCTGTTCTCCTCGGCGAAGATGGCGGTGCGCACGCAGTACGCGATGCTCGCGCTGATGGTCCTCTACACCTGCACCGGGCTGTGGCTGCTCTCCTCGTGATCCTCGGCCACGGCGGGATCGGAGGGGCGATCGTCGAGCTCTCGGCGGCACTGCTCATCGTCGCGATCGCGCTCGCGGTTTGGGTCGGCGGGCGGCGGGATCGCAACAAGACCTGATTCCGCCTCGCTGCTATCCTTCTGCCCCTGGCGGGCCTCGTGGTCCGCCGCTTTTCCGTAGAGATGCAAAAGACCTGGAACGCAAAGCCGGGCGAGATCGATCGCCGCTGGTACGTCGTCGACGCCGAGGGCCAGACCCTGGGGCGTCTCGCCACGCGCATCGCCGACACGATCCGCGGCAAGAACAAGCCGCAGTACACGCCTCACATCGACACCGGCGACTTCGTCGTCGTCGTGAACGCGGAGAAGATCGCGGTCACCGGGAAGAAGCTCGACGAGAAGCTGTACCACCGGCACTCCGGGTACCCGGGCGGCCTGCGGACGCGAACGCTGCGCGAGCAGCTCGACCGGCGTCCGACCGAGGTGCTGCGGAAGGCGGTCAAAGGGATGCTTCCGAGGAACCGCCTCGCCCGCGCGCAGATCACGAAGCTGAAGATCTACGCCGGGCCCAACCATCCGCATGAGGCCCAGGATCCGAAGCCGCTTCCGGAGGGCTCGTAGTGGCCGAGGTCGCTCAGTACCGCGGAACGGGCAAGCGCAAGACGTCGATCGCGCGCGTGATCCTGCGGCCGGGAGACGGAGCGACGTGGATCAACGGCAGGACGATCGAGGACTACTTCCCGCGAGCGACGCACCGCACGGCCCTGATGGCGCCGTTCAAGGTGGCCGGCGCCGAGGCCACGTACGACCTTCGGGTTCGAGTCGAGGGCGGCGGGCCGACCGGACAGGCGGAGGCGATCCGCCACGGCATCGCGAGAGCACTCGTCGAGGCGGACCCCGAGTTGCGAACCGTCTTGAAGCGCGAGGGCTTCCTCACGCGAGACGCGCGCATCGTGGAGCGCAAGAAGGCCGGGCTCCACAAGGCGCGCAAGGCACCTCAATTTTCGAAACGCTGACGCGTTTCTCATCGCGCAAAGTGTTGCCACTTTGCGCGAAACCTCTGTAGCCGGGCGGCGCTCCGCGCCGCGCGGCGCGATCGTCCTCCACGGTCTGCTCTCGGTACGAGGAACCGGCGAGGCCGGTCCCTCGGCGGCGGTTGCGAGCTCCCGTAAGCTCCTGCGCCGTGCGCCGCTATTTCGGCACGGATGGCGTCCGCGGTGTCGTGGGCGAGGACCTGACCGTCGAGCTCGTCGAGCAACTCGGCCGTGCTTCGGCGCTGTGGTCGGACGGCGGCCGGGTCTTCGTCGGACGCGACACGCGCGAGTCCGGCCCCATGCTGGAGGACGCGTTCGCCGAGGGCGTCGCGTCCGTCGGCGGCAGCGCGCTCCTCGGTGGAGTGCTGCCCACACCGGCCGTCGCCCTCCTGGCGCTCGACCTGGGCGCCGTGGTCTCGGCGTCGCACAATCCGCCGGAGTACAACGGCGTGAAGCTCTTCGACTCCAGGGGTCAGAAGCTGACCGACGCCTCCGAGGAGGAGATCGAGGCGCTGCTCGACGAGCCTCCCCGCGGCGAGCGCGGCGCGATCGACCGCGTCAGCGTTGCCGCGGACAGCTACATGGAGCACGTCATCGACCGGTTCGGGTCGCCGCTCGACGGGCGCAAGATCGCGGTCGACTGCGCCAACGGGTCCTACTCGGAGATCGCGCCGGACGCGTTCAGACGGCTCGGCGCGGAGGTCTTTGCGATCGCAGACGAGCCGGACGGGACGAACATCAACGTGGGTTGCGGCGCAACCGACCTGTCGGCCCTGCAGGCAAAGGTCGCGGCGACAGGAGCTGACTTCGGGGTCGCGTTCGACGGCGACGGAGACCGAATGCTCGCCGTGGACGCCGACGGCGGAGTCGTCGACGGAGACCAGATCATCGCGATCCTCGCGCTTCACCTCGACGTCGAGACGGTGGTCGTGACCGTGATGACGAACCTCGGTTTCCACCGCCTGATGAACGAGAACGGGATCCGGGTCGTGACCACCGATGTCGGCGACCGCTATGTGCTCGAGGCGCTGCGCCGCGAGGGGGCGATCCTGGGCGGCGAGCAGTCGGGCCACATCATCTGCCTCGACGGTCATGTGACCGGCGACGGCCTCGCCGCGGCAATGCTGCTCAGCCGTGCGCTCGAGGGCCGCACGCTCGCCGAGGCCGCCGGCCAGATGCCGAAGTTCGCGCAGGCGAAGGAGAACGTCCCGGCCCGGGTCAGAGTGCTACCGCAGGGTCTCCAGGACGAGATCGGGCGTCTGAACGACGAGCTCGACGGAGGGGCTCGAGTGCTCGTCCGTGCGTCGGGGACCGAACCTTTGGTGAGGGTTCTCGCAGAGGCCGAAAACGAGCAGGAAGCGGCGAATCTCTGTGCTAGGATCACTGCTCTCGTTAGGCGAGAGCTCGGCTAACCGACCGCAATGACGGGGTCGGGTGCAGCCGGGCTCTTGTGCGTTTTTCGAGGGAAAGTGTCCACGAGAGGCGTCAGAGGAGGTCCCGAGTGTGCGGCATCATCGGATACGTCGGGCCTAGAGCGGCGAAGCCGCTTCTGATCCAGGGTCTCGAGCGCCTCGAGTACCGCGGCTACGACTCGGCCGGGATCGCGCTGATCGAGGACGAGGGGCTCGATTACGTGCGCGCCGTCGGGAACCTCCAGTTCCTGAAAGACGCTGCGACGTCCAACGGCTCCCACTCCACGACCGGCCTTGGTCACACTCGCTGGGCGACGCACGGCTCGGTCACCGAGGCCAATGCCCATCCGCTGGTCGCATGCGACGACGGGGTCGCGATCGTCCTCAACGGGATCGTCGAGAACTATCGCGAGCTCAAGGCGCGCCTCCAGGAGGCCGGTCACACCTTCACGTCCGAGACCGACGCCGAGACCGTGGCCCACCTGATCGAGGGGCACTACGACGGCGACCTGACGGATGCAGTCGTCAAGACCTTCCGGGAGCTCGAGGGCCACTTCACCTTCGTCGTGATCCACAGCGACCACCCAGACCTCCTCGTCGGAGCACGCCATCAGACGCCCCTCGTGGTCGGGCTGGGTGACGGCGAGAACTTCCTGGCCTCCAACGCGGCGGCATTCCTCAGCGAGACGCGCCAGGTCGTCTTCCCGGACGACGGCGACATCGTCTCGATCACGCCCGACAGCGTGGAGTTCGTCCGGGCGGACGGCGAGCCCGTCGACCACGAGGCCCTCGAGCTCGACTGGGACGACGAGAGCGCCGAGAAGGGCGGCTACGAGACGTTCATGCTGAAGGAGATCTACGAGCAACCGGAAGCCGTCGCGGAGACGATCGGCGACCGGGCGCGCCACGGGAAGCTGGTGCTCGAAGGGCTTGGCATGACCGACGAGCAGCTCCGGCGCCTGAAGCGCGTGGTCATCCTCGCCTGCGGCACCGCCTACCACGCGGGCGTCGTCGGCCGCTACGTGATCGAGGAGTGGGCGCGCGTCCCGGTCGAGCCGGACATCGCCTCCGAGTGGATCTACCGCAACCCGGTGATCGACGAGGACACCCTCGTGATCGGGATCTCGCAGTCGGGCGAGACGCGGGACACGGTCGGCGCCATGCGCCTGGCCCGTGAGAAGGGCGCTCACACGGTGGCGATCACGAACATGATGGGGTCACACATCACGCGCGAGGTGGACTCGTCCCTGTACACGCGCTGCGGGCTCGAGGTGGGCGTCGCCGCCTCCAAGACCTTCACTGCACAGGTCGCGCTGCTCTATCTGATCGGGCTGAAGCTGGCCGAGATTCGCGAGACCCTCCCGCCGGAGGAGATCTCCTACATCGTCGATCAGGTCTACACGCTCCCCGACAAGATCGCGGCGTTCCTCGACGGCCACCATCCCATCGACGACATCGCCCAGCGCTTCTGCGAGCAGCCGTTCTTCCTCTACCTCGGGCGGCACATCGGCCTCCCGGTAGCGCTCGAGGGTGCGCTGAAGCTGAAGGAGATCTCCTACATCCCGTCCGAGGCGTACTCCGCCGGCGAGATGAAGCACGGCCCGATCGCGCTGCTCGAGGAGGGCACGCCGGTCGTCGTCGTCGCGACGAAGATCCACGTCTACGACAAGATCGTCTCGAACATCCAGGAGACCCGGGCCCGCGGCGCGCACGTGATCGCGATCGCGACGGACGGGAACGAGGACATCCAGCATCACGCCGACGACGTCATCTACGTGCCGCGCACGCCGGCGTTCCTCCAGGCGGCCCTCGCCGTCGTCCCGCTCCAGCTCCTCGCGTACCGGATCGCACGGCTGCGCGGCCTGAACGTCGATCAGCCGCGGAACCTCGCCAAGACGGTCACCGTCGAGTAGCTCTCGACTCCCCCGGATGAGGGACGCCGTGGGAGACACCGTGCGCGAAGCTCCGTAGGTGCCCGCGGCCTTTTCCGGGCGCCAGGTGCTGCTCGCAGCATCGGGCGCCTCATACGTGGTTGTCTTCCTCGCCTTCTTGCTCTACGAGCGGCCCGCGCTCGGCCTGGCGCACTTCTTCTACCTCTCGATCGCGACGACCGCGATCGCCACCGGCCCCCTGATCGGCGCTCTCGCAGGCCTCGGCGCGACCGTGCTGTACGTCTCGGCGGTGCTTCTGAACCCGCTCATCCCTTCGAACGAGGTGCTTACGGCGAGCACGGCGATCCGCTTCATCACGTTCGTCTCGATCGGGTTCGTGATCGGCTGGTTCGCCGGGCGGAACCGCGTCATGGTGGAGGAGCTGAGAATCCTTGCCGAGCGGGACATCCTCACCGGGCTTCCCAACACGCGTGCCTTCGAGGCTGCGATCACGAAGCGGCTGGAGACGGGCCGTCCGTTCGCGCTCCTCCTCGCCGATATGGACGCCCTCCAGGAGCTCAACCACGAAGGCGGCCCGTCGGCGGGCAACGAGGCGCTACGCCGGGTGGCCGACCGGCTCTCGAAGTCGCTCTCCAACGAGGATCAGGTTGCGCGGGTCGGGAGCGACGAGTTCGCGATCCTGGCTTCCTGCCAGACACTCGACGAGGCGTCCGAGCTGAGCGGCCGCCTCGAATGGATCCTGTCCTCGCAGGGCACCAAAGCCACCTTCGGCTGGTCCGTGTACCCGCAGGAGGGCGAGAACGCGCTCGCTGTCTACCGGGCCGCGAGCGAGCGGCTCTACGCACGCAAGGTGATGCGCGGCTACGTTCGGGGCCAGGAGCCGACGGCCCGCCCCCGCGCGGTCTCCTAGGCGCCTAGTCCTCGGGCCGTCGTCGTAGCTGCTTCGTCTCGCCCCGGCGGCGCTTCGCCTCCAGCCGCCGCTTCCGCGAGGCGGCGGTCGGCTTCGTCGGACGGCGCCGCCGCTCCACCCGAAGTGCCTGCCTGAGCACCTCGACCACGCGCTGGACGGCGAGCTCGCGGTTTCGGGCCTGGCTCCGCTCGTCCTGGGCAATCGCCCGCAGCACCGGCCCGGCCTTGCGCACGACACGGGCCTTCTGCGTCGCGCTCAATGCGGACGAGGCCTCGACGTCGAAGATCGCCTCCACCCGCGTCTCCGATTTCTGTGCGTGCTGGCCGCCCGGCCCGCTCGACCTCGAGAAGCGCAGATCGATCTCCGAAACGGGGAGCCTCACCGACCGGGTCACCTGAATAGACTCGCCGTCCATGACCGCCATTCTGCTGGACATCGACGGTGTGCTCCACGTCTCGGGCGAGGCGATCAGAGGCGCTCCCGAGGCCGTTCGACAGCTGCGTGACAACGGGCACCGCCTCCGTTTCGTCACCAACAGCACGACGCACTCGCGCAGGACGCTGGCGGAGGATCTTCGGACGCTCGGCGTCGAGCTGGAGGACGACGAGCTGCAGACGACAGCCGTCGCGGCCGCGCGGGAGCTGGCGGGTCGGCGCGTGCTCGCGCTGACGATGCCGGCCGTGCTGGAGGATCTCGGAGACGTCGAGCTCGTGGGGGAGGACGCCGAGGCCGTGCTGATCGGAGGCGCCGACGAGACGGAGGAGACGAGCCGTGTCTTCTCGTACATGAATCTCGCGCGCGCATTCCACGAGCTCGAGGGCGGCGCCGAGCTCTACTGCCTGCACAAGAATCGCTGGTGGCAGACATCCCGCGGACCGCTGCTCGACTCGGGGTGTTTCGTCGCCGGGCTCGAGTACGCGGCCGACGTCGTCGCGACGGTGGTGGGCAAGCCGAGTCCGCCGTATTTCGCGGCCGCTCTCGAGGCGCTCGACGCCGACGCGGAGATGACGTGGATGGTCGGCGACGACATCGAGGCCGACGTGGAGGGCGCCCAGAGGCATGGGCTCAAGACCGCGCTCGTCCGGACCGGAAAGTTCCGCCCGGACGCCGTCGAGCGGGCGCGAGTCAGGCCCGACGCGATCTTCTCTTCGATCGCAGACTTCCCGGACTGGCTCGAGGAGAACGGTTGACCCGCGTCGGCGTCGACATGATCGAGATCGGCCGGATCCGCGACGCGCTCGAGCGCTACTCGGGCTTCCGGGACCGCTGCTTCACGGCGGCCGAGCAGGCGTACTGCGACGGCCGGGTCAACCCGGCCCAGCACTACGCGGCGCGGTTCGCCGGCAAGGAGGCGGTCGGCAAGGCGCTCGGCCTCGGCGTCGCCCGGCTCTTCGCATGGCGCGACATCGAGATCGCAGGCCGGCCCAAGCCGGCCGTGGAGCTCTCCGGCCGGGTGGCGAGATGGGCCGAGAGGGTCGGAGCCGGGGCGATCGACCTCTCGATGTCTCATTCCCGCGAGCTCGCGAGCGCGGTCTGCGTGGTCGCCGATCCGGAGGTCTGATGCTCGAGCCGCTCTACACCTCGGCGGAGATGGAGGCCGCGGAGGAGGGCCACGACGTGGACGAGCTCATGCGTCGGGCGGGAGCGGCCGTCGCCGACGAGATTCTGCGGCGCTACCCCGACGCCCGATCCTTCTCGGCAGTCTGCGGAGGCGGCGCGAACGGCGGAGACGGGAGGATCGCGGCCGAGCTGCTGCGCGCGGCCGGCTGGGAGGAGCAGTCGGTCGGAGTGGGGGAGGTCGTGATCGACGCGCTCTTCGGCACCGGGTTCCGGCCGCCGCCCCGCGACGAGGCGGCGCTGCAGATCCGGGCGATGAACGAGTCGAGCCGGCCGGTCGTTTCCGTCGACATCCCGTCGGGCGTGGACGCCATCGACCGGTGAGGTGCCCGGCGATGCCGTCGAGGCCTCCTTGACGATCACGTTCCACGGACGAAAGGTCGGGCACGAGGTGGCTCCCGGCCGGTTCCACGCGGGCGAGGTCGTCGTCGCCGGAATCGGCCTCGTGCACAGGGAGACGGATGCTGCCCGTGTCGGCGCGGACGTGGTCAAGCTCGTCCCGCGGCGCACGCCGGGCGACACGAAGTACACGTCGGGCTCGGTTCTCGTCGTCGGCGGCTCGCCGGGCATGTCCGGCGCGGTGTGCCTGACCGCCGAGGCTGCGTTTCGGGCGGACGCGGGGTACGTGACGGTCGCCGCCCCGCCGGAGGTGCTGCCGGTCGTGGAGTCGCGGTTGCTCGAGGCCGTGAAGCGGCCGTTGGAGCGAGGTGTGGGAGGCCGTCGAGCGCGCGGGCGCGCTGGCAGTCGGTCCGGGCCTGGGACGCGAGCAGCAGGACCTGGTGCGGCGATTGCTGCTCGAGACCGAGCTCCCGGCAGTCGTCGATGCGGACGCCCTCCACGAGCTCGAGCCGTTCGAGCGCGCAGGCGCCGACGGTGCTCACGCCGCACGCCGGCGAGCTCGGGCGCCTGATCGGACGCGACTCGGCCTGGGTCGACGCTCACCGGCTCGAAGCGCTGCGGGTGGCGGTCGAGCGGTTCGGCTGCGTCGTCGTCCTCAAAGGCGCCGGGACCCTCGTCGGCTCGCCGGGTGACGGCCCGCTCGTGGCCGGAGGCTCGGCCGCTCCACTCGCGACCGCGGGGACCGGCGATGTCCTCACAGGAGTGGTCGCCGCGTTCCTCGCCAAGGGCATGGACGCGCGGCTTGCGGCAGCCGCAGCGGTTCGCGTCCACACGGACGCCGTGGACGCGTCCGGCTGGCGGGCGGGGATGATCGCGAGCGACCTCCTCGAGGCGATCCCGCGCGTGCTGGATGCACAGGTCTGAGCTCACGATCGACCTCGGCGCCGTGCGTCGAAACGCCCGCCGGCTGATCGAGGTTCTCGAGGGATCGGCCCTGTGGGCGGTCGTCAAGGCCGACGGTTACGGCCACGGCGCGGTCGACGTCGCCGGCGCCCTGCTGGGAGAGGGCGCCACCGCGCTCTGCGTCGCGACGGTCGCCGAGGGGCTCGACCTGCGGGACGAGTTCTCCTCGGCGCGCATCGTCGTCATGGGCCCCTCCTCGGGGCGCGAGATCTCACTCGCCCGCGACGCTGACCTCGAGCTGACGATCTCCGACGGATCGATCCCCGACGGCGTTCGCGTCCATCTCAAGCTCGAGACCGGGATGGGACGCTGGGGGCTCACCGAGCTTCCGGAGCCAACGACGGAGGTCGTGGGCCTCATGACGCACCTCGCCACCGCGGACTCCGACCCGGATTTCGCGCGTGAGCAGCTCGGGCGGTTCGAGGAGGCGACGTCGCGCTTCTCGCACCTCGTTCGTCACGCTGCGAACAGCGCGGCGGCCCTGCGAATCCCCGAGTCGCGCCTCGACGCCGCGCGCTGCGGGATCGCGCTCTACGGGCTCTCCCCGTTCGGAACCGATCCCGCGGAAGACGGCCTGGAGCCCGCGCTTCGGTGGGAGAGCGCCCTGGCGCAGGTGAAGCGCCTGGCGCCGGGGGAGAGCACCGGCTACGGCCGCACGTTCTCCGCGGAGGAGGAGACGTGGGTCGGGATCGTGCCGGTCGGATACGCGGACGGCTTCCGCCGGGACATGACCGGGCACCGAGGTCCTGGTCGACGGTGAGCGGCGCCCCGTCGTGGGCACCGTGTCCATGGACGCGATCGCGGTCGCGCTCGAGGGTGACCTCGCCGTCGGCACACCGGTGACCCTGATCGGCGCCGGTCTGCTCGCGGAGGATCACGCCCGGGTTGCGGACACGATCACCTACGAGATCGTGAGCCGGATCGAGTCCGGCTCGACGCGCGCCAGGCGGACCGTCATCGATGCTTGAGCGGGCGCGCGAGGTACTCGCCGGAGAGGACGCCTGGGTCGTGGGCGGCGCAGTCCGCGACGAGCTCCTCGGCCGACCGATGGTCGACCTCGACATCGCCTGTGCGGATCCCGAGCAGGCGGCCCGGCGGTATGCCCGAGGCACGGAGGGCGCTCCGTTCCCGCTCTCCGAGCGGCACGGAGCCTGGCGCGTCGCGCTTCCGGAGCAGCGAACCGTCGACTTCACGCCGCTGCCCCGGGGGATCCAGGCCGATCTCGCCTCGCGGGACTTCACGATCAACGCGATCGCGCGGCCGCTCGCGGGCGGTGACCCGCTTGATCCCTTCGGCGGCCTGGCCGACCTCGAAGGGAGGGTGCTGCGCGCCGTCGGCCCGGCGGTCTTCCAGGACGACCCGCTCAGGCTCTTGCGTGCAGTTCGCCTCGAGGACGAGCTCGACTTTCGGCTCGACACCGATACGGAGACACTCGTCCACGCAAACGCCGGTCTCGTGACGCGGCCGGCGGGAGAGCGCATCCTCGGCGAGCTCGTCCGCCTGTCTGCCGCCGGGTTCGAGCGGCTCGAGCAGGTCGGGCTGCTCGCGACTCTCGGTGGCTCGCTCGAGAAGCTTCGCTCGCTGGAGGACACGACTCCGGAGCTGAGACTCGTCGCCGTCTTCGGAGACGGCCTCGGCCGGCTACCGGTCTCGAACGATCTTCGGCGCTATGCCCGCGCGCTGCTCCGCGCCGAGCTTCCCTCCGAGACCTTCACCGAGGGCAATCCATCGTTTTCGGCGCGAGACAGAGCCCTGGGCGATCGATGCCGCGCGGTTCGCAGGCGGCGGGCCTCTGCTCCTCGAGGCCATCGAGGAGGCGCGCTCGACCGAGCCGAAGGAGCCCCTCCTGCGCGGCGACGAGCTCGACCTCGCACCCGGCCCGGCAATCGGCCAGTGGCTCGACCGAATCGCGGAGGAACGCGCGGCCGGGACGATCTCGACGCGCGAAGACGCGCTCGAGCTCGTCCGTGGAGGTCTAGCGCCGCCGGGCTAGCAGGCGGCTGACGAGGCCCGGCGCGAGCGCCTGCGCAAGGGCAGGGATCCTGTACCAGCCGGGGACGAACACCTCGGGGCGGTTGTGCTCGACGGCGGAGACGACGCGGCGGGCCACATAGTCCGTGTCGACGACGATGCGATCGAGGAGCCGGCTTCCGAGCTTGCCCACCTGCGGGAAGCCGGGCGTCTCGACGTAGCCCGGATTGACGGTGTGGACATGGATTCCCTGGGACGGCAAGGTGGCTGCGAGCGACCGGGAGAAAGCGACGAGGGCGTGCTTCGTCGCCGAGTAGAGACCCGGAGGCACGGCGACCGTGCCCGCAACGGAGGCGACGTTCACGACGTGAGCGGGACGCCCTCGCTCGAGTGCCGGCATGAATGCGCGGAGGCACCACACGGCCCCGAGGAAGTTGATGCGGAAGAGCTCCTCGATCCACTCGGGATCCGTGTCCATGAAGCCGCTGCGGCGATGATCGCCCGGCTTGCGGCCCGAGACGCCTGCGTTGTTGACGAGCAGCTTGATCTCGGGGTGCCGCTCGCTGACCGACGCGGCCATCCGGTCGATCGCCGCGCGGTCCCCGACGTCGCAGACCTCATATTCGCCCCCGGTCTCGGAGGCCACCTTGCGAAGCCGCTCTTCGTTGCGGGCGACGAGCACGCAGTGCCAGCCTTTATCGGCGAGCCGGCGGGCGATCGCGGCTCCGATCCCGGAGCTGCCGCCGGTGACGACCGCTACCGGCACACGCGAACGACGCGCGTGGCCTCGAGGCGCCTGCCGCCCGACTGCACGACCGCGCGCAGCGTGTGGGCGCCGCGCTTCGCGCGCCCTGACTTCCAGACCATGGAGTAGAGGCCGGCAACGCCGCGCCTGTCGAGACCGATGCGCCGCTTGCCGTCGAAGAACCGCACCGACGCGATCGTCTTCGTCGATCCCGCAACCACCAGCAACGGTGTGGGACGAGCGATGCAGCCGCGAGGAACGGGCGTGAGCCAGGTGAGCGTCGGCTTGCTCACGACGCGGAGGCGGGTCTGGAAGATGCGCGTGTTCGGCATCAGGTCCCGGTTGTAGGTGTTCGCGTTCTTCGCCTCCTGGTAGTCCGAGGCCTGGAAGACCGCGCGCGGCCGCCCGGCTCGTATTCGGGGCGCGGCGGACGGGAGCGGGAAGAGCGCGATGCCCGAGACCGGATCGAACCCGGCTGCGCCGATCAAGGTGCGCCCGTAGTTGAATGCGAGTGAATACGGGTCCACTCCGGCGCCCGCGTCCGAGATCTGAACCGCGATCGTGGGTCTACCGGCCGTGACCTGCGTGGTCAGTACGCGGACACGCGGCTTGCGGACGTCGTTCAACCAGGAGCGGAGCCGGAACGTCCCTGCCCGCGATCTTCCGGTGAACTCGTCCCTGCCGGAATCGACAGCGATGAAGTAGGTGCCCGCGATCGGGAACTGGGCTCCCGCGGCGCCGATCGGAAGCCGGTAGCCGAAGGTGATCCCGTTGATGTTGACCGGTGTTCCCGCGTAGCCCTGAACGTCGTTCTCGTCCTTGGAGCCGAGCGCCCAGACGTCGATCAGCGATCCCGGCGAGGACGAGACGACGGCGGCGCCGAAATTGATCGCACGCTTGCGAAGCACGAACTGGTACACGCTCTCGGAGCCGCTCTCGCGCATGTCGGGCCCGACGCCGTAGTCGGGCGAGTGGCCGAACGGCGCCGACGGGAACCGGTACCGGTCGACGCGGGAGACCCGGCCGCGCGTCGATCCGCGCTGGAACTTCCGCAGAGTGCGTGCTCGCACCCCGGCGAGGCCCGGCCGGGTGACGAAGAACGCGTAGGCGATTCGCCGTGTCACGAGCCCCTGGCGCAGCACGAGGAAGCCGACGTTGTCGCCGGCAGGCGCAGAACTGTCAACGCGTACGGAAACGGGAAGGGAAGCGGAGCCGCCCGGCCCGAGCGAGACCGTCGAAGGCACCTCGATCGTCGCGCCGGCGCTCGCGGATTGCGGCCTGACCTCGACCGTCCACGTTCCCGCTCCACCGCCCGCGTCGCGCACGGAGAGGAGGAGCTGCCTGAACGTCCCCTCGAGGACGTTCACGTCGCCGAAGGACAGCGACGACGGCTCCGTGAAGATCCTGGGGTCGTCCGCAGCGCCGACGTTGACCATCCCGGCGCCCTGGAGCAACACCGATGCCTCCTGGGTGCGAGCGGTGTTCCCCCAGGCGGGCCCCGCGGTCGAGGCGATTGCGGACTTGATCTGGCGGACGGACCAGTCGCGATGGCGCTGCTTGAGGAGCGCCGCGACCCCGGCGACGTGGGGCGCAGACATGCTCGTTCCGTCGAAGGAGGCAAACGGCGATCCGCCGGTGTACTCACGCAGCGTCGACGAGAGGATCTCCCCGCCTGGGGCTGCGACGTCCGGCTTGAGCGCGTGCGTGAACTGCGTCGGGCCCGACGAGGAGAAGCTCGTGATGATGCCGCTGCGGCCGGTCTCGATCTCCGTCGTCGGGCCGATGCGAACCGGGGCGCGTCCGCCACGGGACGCGAGATACGCGCGAAGGTTCGCGCCGTCGAGGTCGGAGACCATTCCGGAGCGAAGCGGGAGCACGGCCGGTATTCCGTTCGGCTCACCCACGCGGTTGTCGATCACGACGAGGCCCATGGCGCCCGCGGCTTGCGCGCGAAGCGCCTTGGAGAAGAACGTGCAGTGGCCGCGGGAGATCAGCGCGAGGCTGCCGGCGAGAGATCCGCGCGGCAACGGGTTTCGGCCGGCGTTCGGGTCGTTGCCGATCCCGCAGAGCTGGCTCGAGACGGGCTGTCCGTTCGAGCCCGTGATGGAGCTGACGTCGACGAGCGTGCGGTCGACTGTTCCCCAGGCCGAGGAGCTCCGGAAGGGGGCCCGCCGGACACTTACGGGCGCTGCAGGATCGGTGGCCCCGATGGTCGGCGCGAAGACATGGGTGTTGGACGCGGCGGCCACCGTGATCGCCTCCGGCGCGGTTCCGGGCGAGCCTGTCGAGCCGGCCCCGAAGTCGTCGCGGTCGTTTCCTGCAGAGATGACGGGCGCGACGCCCGCCGCGGCCGTGTTTGCCACCGTCTGCATCATGGCGTCGGTCTGCGGCTCTGTCGCCGGGCCGCCGCCGGAGAAGTTGATGACGTCCATGCCGTCCCTGACGGCCGACTCGAACGCGGCGACGATCTGCGGGGTGTTGGCGTTGTTCCCGATCGGAGTCGGGATGTTGAAGACGCGGTAGTTGCCGATCCACGCGCGTGGAGCCACGCCCGAGAGACCGGCGGCAGGCGGGTGGTCGCGGCCGCCGGGAGAGCTGTTGCCGGAGTTGCCCGCTGCGATGCCCGCGACGTGCGTCCCGTGGAACGACGTGCGCCGGTCGAGCGCGAGGCGACCGGGGGCTCCGGCGCCGGGGCCGGGGAAGCTGCGAGCGACGATCACCTTGGGCGTGGTGAGGCCCGTTTGCCCCTTGGGAAAACCGGCCGGGTACGTGAAGCCGGCCGGGTCGAGGTACGGATTCGTGTGGTCGACGCCGTCGTCGACGATCCCGATCTTGACCCCCTGGCCGGCAGCGCCCGTGGCGGCGGAGAAAGCGGGCGCGCCGATGACGGCCGGGCTTCGATTCGTGTGGAGCGTGAAGCGCCGGCTCGGGTAGACCTGCGCGATTCCGGGGAGCGAGGCGAGCTCGGGGAGCCGCGTGACCGGCAGCTCGATCGTGATCCCGTTCAGCACGACCTGGAAGCGCGCGCCAAGGCGAGCGCTCGGTACCGATGCGTGGATCGCGCGAGCCGCGACTCGCTGCTGGGCCGCTACGCGTGCGAGGTAGGCCTTCGAGGAGGAGGACGCCGTGTCGAGCCGGCTCGAGCCCAGCGTGGCGAAGAAGCCCGGCCCCCGCGCGGCGGCAAGCGGGGGAAGAGAGAGCGTTGCGATGACGGTGACCCGGCCGGATCGGTGTGCCGGCGGGATCTGAATCGTCCCGGTTCGGACGCGCGGCGTCTCGACTTCGCCGAAGCTCCGATCGACCGGCCGGAGGCTGGCCGAGGCCGACGCTGAAAGGGCGAGCGCCACCATCGGGACGACACATACGACCTGGCGGCGCAAGACGTACAGAGTAGCCACGCAATCCCGCCATCTCGCCTTAGGATCATTCGGATGCCAGGTCGTTTCGAAGGCAAGCGCGGGCTCGTGACGGGAGTCGCCAACAAGCGCTCGATCGCCTGGGCGATCGGCCGGCGTCTCGCCGAGGAGGGCGCGCAGCTCGCGTTCACCTACCAGGGAGAGCGGATCGAGAAGAGCGTGCGCGATCTCGCGGAGACGGTGTCGAGCCCCCTCATCACCTCGTGCGACGTTCGCTCCGACGAAGATCTCGACCGCGTCATGAAGGAGGTGGGTGAGACCTTCGACGGGCAACTCGATCTCCTGATCCACTCGGTTGCGTACGCGGCCGCCGAGGATCTCGAAGGCCGGTTCACCGACACGCCGCGCGACCGGTTCTGGATGGCGCTCGACGTCAGCGCATACTCGCTCGTGGCCCTGTCGCGGGCTGCGGAGCCGCTGATGGAGGCGGCCGGAGGCGGATCGATCGTGACGATGACGTACCTCGGTGGCGAGCGCGCCGTGCCGCACTACAACGTGATGGGCGTCGCGAAGGCCGCGCTCGACTCGTCCGTCCAGTACCTGGCCTGGGATCTCGGCCAGAAGAACATTCGCGTCAACGCGATCTCGGCCGGCCCGGTCCGCACCCTCGCCGCCCGCTCGATCGCGGGCTTTCCGACCATGGAGTCGATCGTCGAGGAGCGCTCACCCATGCACCGGCCGATCGACGCGGACGACGTCGGCGCGGCGGCCGCCTACCTGCTCTCCGAAGAGGCCGGGAACGTGACGGCCACGACCCTCTACGTCGACGGCGGCTACCACTCGATGGGCATGTAGTCGGCCGGCGCCTTTCGCTGAAAGTCTTTCGACTTTCAGCGACCTCTTTGAAGCCGGGCAGCGCTTCGCGCTACGCGGCGCGGTCGCGTGGCCCGGAGTGGCGGTGACGGTTCGAATGCTGGTGAGCGAAACGGGCGAGCCCGTTTCGCGGCGTCAGTTGGGCCGTTCGAACTCGTCTCGAGCTCTCTCGGCTGCTTCGCGAATCGCGCACCCGTGCAGATGGTCGTTCACGAGGCCCATCGCCTGCATGAAGGCGTAGGCGGTCGTGGGGCCGAAGAAGCGCCAGCCGCGGCGCTTGAGGTCCTTCGCGAGGGCACGGGACTCGGTCGTCTGGGCCATCTCCATCAGCGTCTTCCAGGTGAGCCGTCTCGGTCGCGACGCCGGATCGGGCTCGAAGCGCCAGACGAAGGCGGCGAGCGAGCCTTCTTCCTCGACGAGCTCGACGGCGCGGGCCGCGTTGTTGATCGCGGCCTCGATCTTCCCGCGGTGGCGGACGATGCCGGCGTCGCCGAGGAGCCGCTCGACGTCCTTCTCGCCGAACCGCGCCACCTGAGCGAAGTCGAACCCCGCGAAGGCCGCCCGGAAGTTCTCGCGCTTGCGCAGGATCGTCAGCCACGAGAGGCCCGACTGGAAGCCCTCCAGGCAGAGCTTCTCGAACAGGCGGCGGTCGTCGTCGACTGGAAAGCCCCATTCCCGGTCGTGGTAGGCCTGGTAGTCCGGCGTCGAGGCGCCCCACGAGCAGCGAACGACGCCGTCCTCCCCCTGGACGAGCCCCTCGGCGCTCATTCCATCTCCGTCTCGTAGAGCGCGACCGCCCCGTCCCGCGCCAGGAGCTGCCCCGAGATCTCGCAGCGTGTGGGCCCGTGCACGGCGAGGAAGCGGACGCCGAGCTCGACCAGCTGCCGCGGACCGGGGCACGGCTGAAGCCCACGGAGGACACGGGCCGCCTCCCGCGGGGCGATCGTCGAGTAACCGGCGGGCCGCTCGCGCGGCGCCTGCATCGCGTAGTAGAGGTAGACGCTCGCCTCCTGACGGTCGGGTGCGGAGACGGGAAGCTCGAGGAGGCGGCCGCGCTCAGCTCGGGTCGAGGCCGCGTAGGCCCTGTTCTCCACGTCGGCCGCCGTCGGCCTGTATGCAGTCACATCCGCGCGCAGGTCGACGGCGATCAAGAGCAGAAGGGCAAGGGGAGCCCACCGCCAGCGCCGTGCCTTGTGGACGGCCAGCGCGACGAGTCCGGCCAGGCCCAGACAGGCGATCGGCATCAGGCGAGCGGGCACGCGCGTCGTCCCGAAGCCGGGGACGCTCTCCCAGAGAGCCTCGTAGCCCGGCAGGTTGCCGCCGAGGGCTAGCAGGGAGGGAATCGCGACAGCAAGGGCGAGTCCAATCGCGAGGCGGCTCCGGTAGAGAAGGAGACCCGCGAGCGCCAGCAGCGGAACGAGCCAGCCCACGAAGACGAACGCCTCGAGCCCGTGGCGCGGATCCCGCGAGACGAAGTCTGCGAGGTCCGCGGAGTAGCGCTCGACCTGGGCGAAGGACCGAGAGGAGCCGATCGAGCCGCGGATCGACAGCGCCCAGACGACGAAACCCGCCCCGATGGCGCCGGCTACTCCGCCTGCGGCCCAGCGGCGGCTGCCTCCGCTGAGCAGCGCGTACACGGCAAAGAGCGGGATGACGCCGAGCGCGAGATGCACCTGCCCCGACAGCGGGATCGAGGCGAGGGCTACGGCCGCGAGCCAGTAGCAGGCGTCGCTCCCAGGCCCAGAGCGAGAGTGGAATCAGCATCGAGACCCACGCCAGCAGGTGGCCGGCGCCGGCGTGAACGGCGCGGTAGGGGGCAAGGGCAAAGACGAGCCCCCCGGCGAGCGAAGCGCCCATCCCGAGGCCGAGCGAGCGCAGCCAGAGGAAGGTCGCGCCGCCGGCGCCCAGGTAGCCGAGGAGGACGAACAGGTTCCAGGCGGTGACGGCGCCGAACAGAGCTTCGAGCGGCCCGAAGACGACCGAGAACGGCCAGCCCGCGAAGTTCGTGCGCGGCTCGGCCTCGGGCTGGAAGCTGTAGGGGTCGAGCCACGGCTCGGCGGCGCGTCCGAGCTGATGGCCGGGGAGCCAGAGCTGCCAGATCGTCTGCAGGTGGTCTCCCGGGGCCGCCGCTCCCGGTCTTCCCGGCAGGCCCTCGGCGAGGAAGTCGGTGCGTGCCTCGCGCAACGCGGGCCAGGTCGAGACGACGCCCGCCGCGAGGAGGACGACTAGGACAAGGCCTGCGCGGCCGAGAGCAGCTCGTCCAGGTCGGGCAGCTCGCCGTCCTCGTAGGTCCATGCGCCGCGGACCGTACCGCCCGAGTCGATCAGGAACGCCGTGCGGCGCGCCACGTCGCTCATGCCGCGATAGTCCTGCGCGATGCCGAAGCCGCGGACGGCGTCGCCGTTCCAGTCGGAGAGCAGCGGGAACTCGATGTCGAGTGCCTGCATCCAGGCGACATGCGACCACGCGGAGTCGCGTGAGGCCGCCATGACCCGGACTCCTGCCTGCTCGAACTCCCGGCCCCTGTCACGCAGGAGCTCCATCTCGTTCGTTCAGGTGCCCGACCAGTCGAAGAGGTAGAAGAGCACGAGCACCGCGCCCTCGGAGACGAGGTCGCGCAGCGAGACGGCTTCGCGCGGGGCGAGCCACACCTGGACGTCCGGGATCGGGTCTCCCGCCTCGAGCACGCCGAGAATCTAACTGGAGCAGCACCAGCCTTCGATCCGGGGGAAGGCGCCTGAGCCTGTGCCGCCCGGGTCGAACTGCTTCGCGAGGCTCGAAACCGCCTTGATCTTCTCGACGTCGGTCGAGCGGATGAACAGCCACTGGTCGGCGCTCTGCCAGCCGAGGACGAGCCAGCGGCCGCCCGGAGACCAGGCCACGTCGCTGAGGCGACCGGCCCCGGCGAACACCGGTTGTTGGCGGCGAAGGACGTCGCCGTCCACGAGCAGGAGCTCGCTCCGGCCGGCCCGCTGCCGCACCAGGGCGATCCGATGGTCGTCCGGCGAGAAGGCCGCATCGCCGAAGCGGCCGCGGAAGACGAGCGATTGGAGCCGTCGGCCCTCCTCGTTGAAGACGGCGAGGGTGAACCGCCCGGCGCCTGCCGAGGTCACGGCGAGCAGCCGGCTGCCGTCGGAGGACCACTCGAGCTGAAGCGGCTCCGGGCCCGTGACGGCGCTCCAGAGCGTCTCGGAAGAATCGGTTTCGAGAACGGTGAGGTTGCCGTCTCGGTCGACGTAGGCGAGCACGTGCTCCTCGACCGGGCGCCAGGCGGGTGCCACCGAGAGCGCCCCGCCGAGGCGGCCGTCGTCGGTTCCGTCGCCGGCCACCATCCGCAGATTCGCGCCGCTCAGGTAGGCAACGCGGAAGCCGCTCGGCGACCAGCGCGCGTCGTGGACTCGCGGCCGGGCGAGCGACCACCGCACCTTGCCCTGGGGGGTCAGCGCGGCGAGCTGACTGCGGGTCGAGGCCACCACGTGGAGCCCCCGCGGCGACCACGAAGCCTCGTCATAGTCGCCGAGCCGCCGCTTCGACCCGTCGGCCGCGACGACCCAGGAGCCGGTCGGCGCCGTCGTGAGCAGCCGGCCTGCAGCGGGCAGGGAGAAGAGCGCGGGTTGCGCCCGCGGAACGCCGACGACCTTCTCGGTGCCGACTGCGTCGCGGACGTCGGAGATCACCGCCCGGCCCTGCGGGCTCAGGATCGCCGCGAGGATCGCGACGGCGGCAGCAGCCGCAACCAGGCCGCGGGCGTTCCTCTGAGGCCACGGCGTCGGCACGCGCTCGTCGAACGCGGAACGAGCGAGCTGCCAGGAGCGGCGCTGGGCGTTCACCTCGTCGGGCGGGGCCGCGCCGAGGAGGGCGCGCCGGAGTCGCTGATCCCTCACGATTCGTCCCCTTCCAGGCTCTGGGCCAGCTCGTCGAGGCCGCGCCGCAAGCGGGAGTTCACCGTGCCCCGCGGGAGGTCGAGCATCCGGCCGATCTCCCCGGGCGTGTACTCGAGGAGGTGGCGCAGGACGATCACCGCCCGGTGCTCCGGGGAGAGCTCGGCGAGGGCTGCCAGGACGGGTTGCGAATAGGGCGACGCCGACCCGGCGTCGCCGGCTGCGAGCTCGAGGGCCGGCTCGCCGACTTCGGCGCGGAGCGACCGGGCCCGCGCCCAGTCGATCGCGCGGTTGACGACGATCCTGTGGAGCCAGGGCCCGAACGGCCGGCGTCGATCGAAGCGGTCGAGAGTCCGGATCGCCGACAGGAATGCCTCCTGTGCGATGTCCTCCGCCGCTGCGGAGTCGTGCACGACGAGATACGCGGCCCGGTACGCCCGGGTCCAGTGAGAGCGGAAGAGCGCCTCGAGGTCGGGCAGCGAGCCCGCCTGGGCGCCCCGGATCCAGGCGCGCTCGTCGGCTCGCATGCTCGCCATGGCGCGCTTGGCATACGAACGAGAGGGCTTGGGAGGTCCATCGCCCGAACTACGCGCATCAGGCGACCCGAGGTCCCGGGCAGAGCGCGGCTTCATCCCCATACTTTGATCCGAAAACGCCGCGAAACGGGCTCCGCCGAAAGGTCGTCGCCGCGGAACGGGCTCAGCCCGTTCCGCTCACCAGCTTTGCAGCCCCCGCCCTCATCGCCTACGGCAGGCCGCGCCGCGCGGCGCGAAGCGCCGCCCGGCTTCAGGAAGGTCGCGGAAAGTCGAAAGACTTTCAGCGAAACGGGGCCGCTACGCGGCCTCCGTCGCGTCGGCGATCTCTCGCGCGACCTCGACGATGTCGCGATTCGCGTTGAAGACGCGGAGCTGCCGGGCTGCGCCGTTGCCTCTCGACAGGATCTCCTCGATGCCCTCCAGCTCCCGGTCCGACCCGAGCTCTCGAGCATGCGGCTCGATCTCCTCGAGGCGGCGGCGCACGACCTGCGCCACGGGAACCCGGTTCCGCGCGCCCGTCCGCAGATCCATGATCGGCGCCTCCAGGCCGTAACGCACGGAGAGCCATTTGTTCTCCGTGGTGAGGATCCGGTGGTAGCTCTCGATCCCGCCCTCGGCCTCGGCCCACTCGGAGTAGTACTTGACGAGCGCCTGGCAGAACGCGGCGATCGCGATGGCGTCCTCCACGCGTGTCACGCAGTCGCAGATTCGGATCTCGACGGTGCCGAGACGCGGGTGTGGACGGATGTCCCACCAGATGTGCGTGTAGTCCGCGATGCAGCCCGTCTTCTCGAGCTGACCGACGACCTCCGCGTAGTCCTCGTAGTCGCGGAACCGTGGCGGCGGGCCCGAGCGCGGGAAGGCGGCGAAGATCGGCTGGCGGGTCGACGCAAGGCCGGTCGGCTCGCCGCGCCAGAACGGCGAGCTGGCCGAGAGCCCCATCAGGAGCGGCAGGTCGACCAGGAGCCCGTTGACGACGTGGATCGCCTTGTTCGGATCGTCGACCGCGACATGGACGTGGAGGCCGAAGATGAGCTCCCGGCGGGCCACGTACTGCATCTGGTCGACGAGCGCCCTGTAGCGGTCTCGCGCAGTGATGCGCTGTCGCTCGAAGAGGCTGAAGGGATGCGTGCCGGCGGAGCCCACGCGCAACCCGTTGTCCGAGGCGATCGTGCGGACCGCGGTTCGAAGCCGCCGGAGTTCCCGGTCGGCCTCGCCGGCAGTCCGGCAGACCGGTGTCGCCACCTCGAGGGTGGACTGCATCAGCTCGGGTTTCATCTGCGCCTCGTCCTCGTGCCCGACGAACGCCGCGAGAACGGTGTCGATGCGCTGGACGAGATCGAAGGTCTCGTGGTCCAGCAGCATGTACTCCTCCTCGACGCCGAGCGTGTAGGCCTCGCCCTGGCCGAACTTGTGGTCGAGCACGCTGCCGCCCGTCGCGAATCCCTCGACGCCGGTGATCGACGGGGGCCACGCCTGTTTCATGGGGCGTCAGTCTGACAGCACCGCGTCGGCTTCGATCTCCACGAGCCAGCGAGGGTCGAGGAGACCTGCGACGACGATGCCCGAGGTCGCCGGCAGAACGTCCCCGAAAACCTCCCGGTGTGCGCGGGCGACGTCCTCGAGCGAGGTGGCGTCCAGCAGGTAGATCCGTGTGCGAACGACGTGCTCTGGGCGGGCGCCGGCCTGCTCCAGCGCGCCGACGATGATCTGGAGGCAGAGCCGCGCCTGCTCGTACGCGCCTTCAGGCGGAGCACTGCCGTCCGCCGGGATCGGCGCGGTGCCCGAGACGAAAACGTGATCCCCGGCGACGACGGCGCGCGAGTAGCCGACGACGGGCTCCATCGGGGAGTGACCGGGGATGCGACGGTGCGGCACCCGCTTAGTATCGGCCGCCGTGGACGCGCTACGTCAAGTGGACGATTGGCCGGCGGAGAGCGTTTCTGTCGCGGTCGTCTCGAACGGCGAGGTGCGTGCGACGCGCGGCGACGCCGCCCGCGAGTACCGCTGGGCGTCCGTCACGAAGCCCGTGACGGCACTCGCCGTCCTGGTCGCCGCCGAGGAAGGCACGGTCGACCTGGACGAGCCGGCCGGCCCGCCCGGCTCCACGGTTCGGCATCTGCTGGCGCATGCGTCGGGGCTTCCCTTCGAGGGGCGGGAGCCGATCGCGAAGCCGGTCGCCCGGCGGATCTACTCGAACTCGGGGTTCGACGTCCTCGCCGAGGTCGTCGAGTCGCACGCCGAGATGCCCTTCGCCGAGTACCTCCAGCAAGCCGTGCTCGCTCCCCTCGGGATGAAGGCGGAGCTGCGCGGCTCCGCAGGCTCGGATCTCTTCGGCAGCCTCGAGGACCTCGTCCGGCTTGCCGGTGAATGCCTGGCGCCGACGATCGTCGCGCCGGAGACGCTCGCCGAGGCGATCACGGTGCAGTTCCCGGGCCTCTCGGGCGTGCTTCCGTCCATGGGGCGCTTCGACCCGAACGACTGGGGCCTCGGGTTCGAGCTCAGGGACGGCAAGCCCGGTCACTGGTCGGGCACGCTGCCCTCCGAGCGGACATTCGGGCACTGGGGTGGAAGCGGCACCTTCCTCTGGGTCGATCCGGATCGCGCCCTCGCTCTCGCGTGCCTCACCGACCTCGAGTTCGGCGACTGGGCGCTCGAGGCGTGGCCCCGTCTTTCGGACGCAGTCGTCGAGGAGGCTGCTAGCGCCTGACTCGAAGCGTCGCGCGCATCCCCTGAACCCGGTGATCCGCCACCTCGCACCAGAGCCGGTACGAGCCGGGGCGAAGGCGAATCGAGAGCGTCGCCCGCTGGCCGGGGAGAATCTTCGCGAGCCGCCAGGACCTCGTCCCACCGATTCGCCTGATCATCAGATCGTGTTCGTCCTCGCCGTAGTTCACGAGCTCGATCAGCGCCGGGCCCTGCCGCACCGACAACCGCGAGAGGCGGTACTCGAACTCGAGCGCGGACACCTGCACCCGCGACGGTCCCCGGGCGGCCATGACCGGCGCGGCGGCGCCGACGAGCGCAAGGAACGTGAGCGCGAGGAGCGCGATGCGTCTCAACGGACGAGCTCCAGCCGCTTGTAGGCCCTGGCGTTGGGGATGGCACCGGCCGCGTCGAAGTCGAACCATTGCTCGAGCAGCGACGTGTAGATGCTCCGGTAGTCGACGGTCGCCTTCAGGTTCCCGTTCTTGTCGAGCCCGTCCTTGAGCTTCGGCAGCTCGCCGATCATCGTTCCGCGGGCGCGGGTGCCCATCAGCATCGCGACCCCGGCGGCGCCGTGGTCGGTGCCACGCGAGCCGTTCTCTTCGGCGCGTCGCCCGAACTCGGACCAGACCAGGGTGAGCACCCGGTCGGCGAGGCCGCGGGCTTCGAGGTCGCGCTGGAACGCGAGCAGGCTGTCGCCGGTCAGCCTCAGACCCTGAGCGAGGTCGTCGGACTGATCGGAATGCGTGTCGTACATCCCGTAGGCGCGGAGCGCGACGCAGCGGAGCGGGAGCCCCCCGGCGAGCATGGCCGCAAGTCCTGCAAGCTTCTGGGGAAAGCCGCTGCGGTGCTGCGGGTAGGCAACCGGGCTGCCGAACCCCTTGCCGTTGAAGGGTGCGAGCTGGTGCCGGAGGCGCTGCGCCTGGGTGGCGGTCGACGCGACCGAGGCAAGTGCCTTGTCGCCCGAGCCGCGTGCGCCGCCGAGCGGTGCAAGCGTGTCCAGCATCTGACTTTCGACCTCGCCCCAGACACCCGGAGCCCAGAACCGGTAGCCATCCGCGCCACGAAGCGCGGCGACAGGCGCGGTTCTGGTGGCGAGCGGAGGCGCAAGCTCGCCGTCGAGGCTCAGTCCCTGGAGAGGATTGTCGGGTCGGCCGGCCCTGTCGAGGTACCGGCCGAGCCAGCCGGTACGGAGACCGGGATTCGTCGCCCCGACCTCCCAGTAGTGGCGAGAGGTGAAGTGGGACTGGTCGGCGTCCGTGTACCCAACGGTCGGAAGAACCGTGAGCTTGCCCTCGAGATGGAGTGTCCGCAGCGCCGCAGCCTCGGGGTGCCACCGCAGGCGCGGGTCCTCGGTGAACGCGAGGCCGGAGTCCGGAAGCGCGAGCTTCGGCCTCAGGCGCCGGTAGTCGGGGTCGCCGACGGGGGCGAGCAACGAGAGGGAGTCCGCTCCGCCGTCCAGGAAGACGCTGACGAGTACCGGCTGCGACGGCGCAGCGGCCTCGGCCGCCTCGAGGATGCCGTCCTCGAAGCCGGGGAGCGCGAACGAGCCGGCCCCGTAGACGGCAAGCGCGAGCCCGGCCGAGCGAAGGAGGATCTCCCTCCGGTCGAGGCCGGTCCCGGCCGGAACCGGCATGCCCTGCTCGATTGCGGGCAGGCCCGAGCCCGCCTCGGCGACGGCGCGGTGAAGGAGGGAGGAGCGTGAGAATTCGGTGCAGCAGCGGCTCATGGGTCAGCTCGTCTGGAGGTCCGGGGAGACGGCGATCATGTGGCGGAGCGAGTTCTCGATCAGTGCGGGGTAGCTCTTCTTCTTCCAGCTCGCGTTTGCGGTCGCGAGTGCGCGATCCGTGTAGCCGCGAAGCACGCGCCGGGTACCCGGCGAAAGCCGTGGATCTCCCCAGAAGTCGAGAGCTCGCGTCAGGAGCTGATCGGCGTCGAGCGGGCCCCTCACCTTGTTCGGGTCGAGCGCGGCCGGCCGCGTGACGCGCCCGGCGATCTCCCAGCGAGCGAGATACGTGGCCGTGTCGAGCCAGCGGTCGTCGTTCCACCCCGAGACGTTCGGCGGGTAGAAGAGCTGCTGGCCCGCATTCGCGCAGAGCCAGGTCCAGGACTCGGTGTCGACGCCCCGTCCGGCGGCTCGCAGGAGGCCGGCGGTGTAGACGACCGGGGGCTTGACCATGCGCGGGCCGTCGTAGAGGAGCGGGTGGCGGAGAATCGCCTCGACGACCGGTCGTACCGCGTAGCGGTTTCGGACGTAGAGCCGCTCGAGCGCGCGCTGCGTCGAGCGCGGCGGCGCGGTGGGAACGAAGTAGCCCCACAGCTTCGGCACGAAGAAGGACGGGTGGCGAGGGTGGGCGGTGCAGAGACGGACTGCGTCGCGCCAGTCGAACCGGCCCCGGCGCCCGAAGACGCGCTTCGAGCCGACGTCGTGGCGCTCTCGGTCGAAGCGGAAGCGGGTCGGGCCGACGCCTTCGCGCCAGTCGTTCCTGAAGTCCGGTGAGCGCACGTGCCTGCTCGCGGACGTCTCGCTCGGTGTATCCGCGCCCGGAGCCGAGCGTGAAGAGCTCCATCAACTCGCGGGCGTAGTTCTCGTTCGGCGACCACTTGGAGTTCTCGGTGCCGGAGAGCCAGAGGAGCATCGCCGGATCCCGCGTGACCGCGGTGACGAGCTGAGTGAACGAGCCCAGCCAGTAGCGGCGAAAGAGCGCGTTCTGGCGGAGCATCAGGTTCTGCGAGCCGACCCCGTCGTTCGACGTTGCGAACCAGTCGTGCCACACGAGCGTCATGCGCTCCATCAGCGGCCGGTTGCCGCGGACCATCCGGTCGAGCCACCAGAGGTGGTCGTGGCCCCACGCGTCGCGCGGGGCGAGCGGGCGTCCCTTCTCGTCCTTCGCCGCCGGGCCGACGAATCGCTGACGGCCTGCGCGGGTCAGTGCGTGGACGGCGTCGTCGAGCCCGCGCTTGGCGAGTGCTTCGGCTTCGCCTCGCCTCGGCCCGAATCCGGCACGCCAAAGCAGGCGCTCGGCCTGCTCCGGGCCGAACTCTCCGTGGTACACGGGAACCTTGGTTGCCGACTGCGTCAAAACGTGACTCTTCGAGTCAGTTCGGCCGTTTTTGCCACCCGGGCATCCCTCGAATGGGGGATACCCGTTTCAAGTCATAGGGCCCGGGGAACCGAATACGTCGAGATGGAGATCGCAGGACTCGGAATCGCGATGATCGCCGTGAGCATCCTGCTGCTCGTCTGGGCCTTCCCGAGCCTCCCGGCCCGGGAACCCGCTCGCCGCCGGTAACGCTCGCAAGTAAGCGGCACCTCAGACAGAGTTAGCCCGTGACGCAAGGTCGCTGGCGTCTTCGTGTCCTCCTCTTCCTCGCCGTTGGCCTCGGCGCGACCGGGCTCTGGCTCGTCGCCTACGGGACTGCGATCTTCCGCGACCTCGACCTCGACACCGTCGATGCACGGTTCTCGATTCGCGGCGAGAAGGAGCCGCCGACGAACCTCGCCGTCGTCGGCATCGACGACGTCACGTTCAGCGACCTCGACAAGTATCCGCTCCCGCGCTCGTTCCACGGCCGGGTGATCCGGCGGCTGAAGGCGGACGGGGCGAAGCTGATCGCGTACGACGTCCAGTTCAGCGAGCCGTCCGAGGCGAACGAGGACAACGTGTTCATGGACGCAGCTCGCGCGGCCGGGAACGTCGTCTTCGCGACCACGGAGGTCGATGACCGCGGGCTCGGCGCGTTCCTCGGGGAGGAGGAGGGGATCCGCTACGCGCGGACTCGGGTCGGGAACGGGAACTACCGGACCGACCCCGGCGGAATCATCCGGCGCCTCGCCTACAGAATCGACAAGCTCGAGAGCTTTGCGGTGACGGCCGCCGAGCGTTTCACGGGCCGGCAGGTGGAGCCCTTCGGCGACGACGCGACCTGGATCGACTACTACGGGCCGCCCGAGACGGTTCCCACCTACTCGTTCTCACAGATCTACCGGGGCACCTTCGAGCCGGGAACGTTCCGCGGGAAGATCGTGGTCGTGGGCGCCTCCGCGCCAACCCTCCAGGACCTCCATCCGACCTCGTTCGGGGACGACGAGATGTCCGGGCCGGAGATTCAGGCCAACGCGATCGCGACGGTGCTGGCCGGGTTGCCCCTTCAGAGCGTGTCGGGCTTGGTGAACATCCTCCTGATCCTCGTCCTGGGAATGCTCGTTCCCGTTGCGAGCCTGAAGCTGGCGCTCCGTGGCACGCTGATCGTTGCGCTGCTCGCTGCGGCAGCGCTCCTGCTCGGCACGCACTTCGCCTTTCTCTCGGGTTGGATCACCACGTTCGTCTATCCGTTCGGCGCGCTCGCGATGTCCTCCGTCGGCGCCATCGGAGCGCACTACCTGCTCGCCGCCTTCGAGCGGGAGCGGGTGCGCGACGTCTTCGCGCGCTTCGTGCCGGCCGCCGTCGTCGACGAGGTCTTGAAGCGGACGGACGGCGACCTCCGCCTCGGCGGCGTCACGATCGAAGCGACCGTGATGTTCACCGACCTGCGCGGCTTCACATCCGTCTCTGAGGCGCTTCCCGCCGCGGAGGTGATCCAGATCGTCAACCACTACCTCGACGAGATGACGCAGGCGATCCAGGAGCACAACGGAACGCTCGTCTCCTACGAAGGCGACGGGATCATGGCCGTGTTCGGCGCGCCCATCGAGCAGCCCGATCACGCCGACCGCGCGATCGCAACGGCCCGCGAGATGCTCGAAGTTCGGCTCCCGCGTTTCAACGACTGGCTCCAGGAGCAGGAGATCGCGAGCGGCTTCTACATGGGAATCGGCCTCAACAGCGGCGACGTCGTCTCTGGCAACGTCGGCTCCGAGAACCGGCTCGAGTACACGGCGATCGGCGACACCACCAACACCGCCGCCCGGCTCCAGGGGATGACCAAGGGCACGCCGCACTCGGTCTTCATCTCGGACACGACGCGCCTCCTGCTCCAGGAGGAGGTGACCGACCTCGTCTTCGTCGACGAGATGGAAGTGCGCGGCCGGCAGGCGAAGGTGAAGCTCTGGTCGCTACCCGTGGGCGTCAAGACGACGGCGCACGCGAACTAGGACTCCGCCGCGAAGAGCGGACGGATGATCTCGTCGAACGTCGCCTGGTCGCAGCTCGCGAGCGTCGCCTTCGTCATCGCCGCCACCGACGCCGTTCGCGGCATGTTCATGGTGAGGGCAACTTCGCCGAAGTAGTCACCGGGCTTCAGGACTCCGCGCGGGCCACGGTCGGACTGGCTCACCGAGAGGAGGCCGTTCAGGACGACATAGAACCGATCGCCGTCGTCCCCCTCGTGGATCAGCGGCTGGCCCGGAGTGACCTCCTCGCGCCGCATCCGATGGGCGAGCTTCGAGAGCAGCTCACCCGGTAGCTCCGCCAACAAGCCGACCCGCGACAGCTCCGTCACGGAGGCCGGAACGTGCCTCACGCGTCGTGGGTCGGATCGCTCGGCGGGCCGCCCCCGGGCATCTCGTCGTCCCCGTGGCCCTGCCCCTCCGCCTCCTGATGCTCCTCCAGGTGGTCGGGAGCCTGCTCCTGCTCCTCCGGTGTTGCTGCTGGATCCTCGTGCACGGCCCTATTGTTGCTGCCCGTGAGCGACCTCGACGGATGGAAGCACTGTCCGCTCTGCGCCGCGCCGCTCGAGCGGGTCGGAGGGCAAGGTCGAATGCACAGGCTGCGGCTTCGTCGGGTACGCGAACTCGAAGCCGACGGCCTCCGCCGTCATCGCCGACGACGACGGCCGCGTGATGCTCAGCCGGCGGGCGCTCGACCCCGCAGCCGGGAAGTGGGACCTCCCCGGCGGCTTCGTCGAGGAGGGGGAGCACCCCCTCGACTGCCTTCACCGTGAGCTCCGGGAGGAAGCGGGAATCGGCCTCCGCGTCATCGAGTTCCTCGGGGTCTTCATGGACTGGTACGGCGCCGGCCTGCGAAATGTGTCGACGCTCAATCTCTACTGGAGCGCCCGGATCGCCGAGGGCACTCCGAAGCCTGCGGACGACGTGGAGGAGCTCAGGTTCTTTGCGCCGGATGAGATCCCTGAGAACGACCTCGCGTTCGCGCACTTGCCGGACGTGCTCTCAGCCTGGCAGGCCCGGAACCAGAATCCGTAGGGCCTTCGGCTCGATCGAGAACTCGAGCGGCGTCGTGAACGCGACCGGCTCCCCATCGACGGCCGCCTTGATGCGATGCCGCGCGGCGTCGATCGTCAGCGAGGTGCACGAACGCTCTTTCCACTCGGACACACGCCAGCTGCTCGTGGTGTACAGGTGCAGCAGCCCCTCGTCGATCCGCTCGCGCTCGCCGAGAGACATGAGCTCGAGCGTGTACTCGTTGTTGGCCACGAGCGCGACCTGCGCCTCGATCGGCTCACCGTCGACCACGAGGCCGAGCGGCTCCCGGTTCATCGCTGTGAGGACGAGGGCGCGAAGACGCGCAAACGCGTTTCGCCGCCGGCGATGACCCTCCCGCCGGTGGACGAGCGACGCGTAGGCCCCGAACGTCACGTTGTTGAGGAACAGTCGATCGCCGACCCGTCCGACGTCGATACGCCGTTCGGTGCCGTCGAATGCGGTCAGGGCTCCGATCGGGTCGTCGCGGTCGAAGCCGGCGTCCCGCGCGAAATGGTTGCGGGTCCCGAACGGGATCGAGACGAACGGAAGGTCGCGCTCGATCGCGACCTCGGCGATCGGGGCGAGCGAGCCGTCACCGCCCGCGATCCCGAGCGCCTCGGCGTCGGCAGAGCGCGCCAGCTCGGCTGAGTCGTCGTCCTCGTCGAGGATGTGCGGGCGGATTCCCAGGCGGGCCGCTTCGTCCCTGAGCTCCTCGGGCGAAGGGCCGCCTTTCCCCGAGCGAGGGTTGATGAGAAGAAATCCAGACAGACCGGGCAGCCTACGTGGGCTAGTGTCCAGCGCCGTGGAGACCGAGAGACCGCAGGCGCCGGGCGGGTTCAAGCCGATCCACCTGATCCGGGGGCTGCCGGGCCACCCGCTTCATCCGCCGCTGACCGATGCGGCAATCGGCGCGTACACGGCGGCCACGATCCTGGCGGTGCTCCACGTGTTCGGTGTCTCGGAGGAGAACACGGCGACGGCCTGGTGGCTCACCCTCGTGATCGCCCAGGTGCTAGGCGCCCTCGCCTCGATCACGGGCTTCGCCGACTGGCTCCAGATCAGCTTCGGGACGAGGATGTGGCGAACGGCGACTGCCCACCTCGTCGCCATGGTGTTGACGAGCGCGACTTTCGCGCTCGCTTTGTTCCTCGGGCACGATGGCTACGTCGACCGCGACATTTCCGGCGTTCCGTTCCTGCTCACGATCATCGGCTTCGGGATGCTCACGCTCGGCGGCTGGCTCGGCGGCACGATCGTCTTTGTCCACGGAATGCGAGTGCTGGCCCTCCCCGAGGAGCCCGCCGCGACGGCGGTCTCCCCGGTACCGAGCCCGGCGCAGGAAGCTGCGGAGGAGTAGCGGCTAGGCGGTAACCGGCTCGAGCCCGAGCTGCTTCTCGAGCGAGCCCTTGGGCTGAGCGCCCATGGCCGCCGCAGCCGGCTCACCGTCCTTGAAGAGCATCATCGTGGGGATCGACGCGATCCCGTACCGCTGAGCGAGCGCGGGCTGCTCGTCGATGTTGATCTTCACGAGCCTCACCTCGCCCTGCCGCTCCTCGACGATCTTGTCGAGCACCGGCGCGACCATGTGGCACGGCTGGCACCACTCGGCCCAGAAGTCGACGATCACGGGCTTGTCGGAGGACAGGACTTCCTGCTGGAAGCTCTCCTCGGTCACGTTCTGCGCATCTGACATCGGCTGTTTTCCTTTCGGAGTGAGGTTCAGAGAAGGTAACGACCGGCTCGGCTGAGCTGTTCCCGCTCCTCCGTAGAATCGAACGCATGGCGGAAAGCGTCTTCACGAGCCTGCCCGAGAAGCCCGATCACCCTGCGCTCGAGCGGGAGATCCTCGCCTGGTGGGAGCAGGAGGGGATCTTCGAGCGGTTGCGGGAGCAGAACGAGGGCCGTGAAAAGTGGAATTTCGTCGACGGGCCGATCACGGCCAACAACCCGATGGGCGTCCACCACGCCTGGGGCCGGACGCTGAAGGACGTCTTCCAGCGGTACAAGGCCCTGCGCGGCTACGACCAGCGGTACCAGAACGGTTTCGACTGCCAGGGTCTCTGGGTCGAGGTCGAGGTCGAGAAGGCGCTCGGCCTGAACTCCAAACGCGACATCGAGGAGTACGGCCTCGCCGAGTTCGCCGCGCGCTGCAAGGAGCGAGTCGCCCACTTCGCCGACGTGATCAGCGAGCAGGATCGCCGGCTCGGCCGCTGGATGGACTGGGCCAACAGCTACTTCACGTTCTCCGACACGAACATCGAGTACATCTGGCGGTTCCTCAAGGAAGTCGATCGGCGGAACTGGCTCTACAAGGGCCACCGGTCGACCCAATGGTGCCCGCGGTGCGGAACGTCGCTCTCGCAGCACGAGCAGGCGGGAGAGGAGAACTACAAGGAGCTCGACCACCCGTCGCTCTTCGTCCGGTTCCCGCTCGCCGAGCGCGAGGGAGAGTCGCTCGTCGTGTGGACGACGACGCCCTGGACGCTGCCCGCAAACGTCGCAGCGGCGGTCAAGCCGGATGCCGAGTACGGGCTGCGAGACGGCGACTGGCGCCTGGCCGAGGAGGAGGGGGACTACGACCGGAGAGTCAAGGGCGAGGAGCTCATCGGCCTCACCTACCGGGGACCCTTCGACCACCTGGCGCCGCAGCAGGGCGTAGTCCATCGCGTGATTCCCTGGGACGAGGTCTCGCTCTCGGAGGGCACCGGGATCGTCCACATCGCGCCCGGCGCGGGCACCGACGACTTCGAGCTCTCCCGCGTGCACGACCTCCCGGTGCTGGTGCCGATCGACGAGGAGGGCCGGATGGTCCCCGCGTACGGCGAGTTCGCCGGGCTCTCGACAGGCGAGGTCGAGGAGCCCGTGATCGAGGCGCTGCGCGAGCGCGGCCTGCTCGTCGACGCCGGCCGGATCGTGCATCGCTACCCGATCTGCTGGCGCTGCAAGACGCCGCTCGTCTTCCGCGTCGTCGACGACTGGTTCATCGCGGCGGACGAGATCAGGCAGCCGCTCCTCGACGCCAACGCGACCGTCGAGTGGACGCCGGGCTTCTACTCGAAGCGGATGGACGACTGGCTGCGGAACATGGGCGACTGGAACATCTCGCGGAAGCGCTACTTCGGCCTGCCTCTGCCGTTCTACCCCTGCGAGTGCGGCCATCTGAACGTGATCGGCTCGCGGTCCGAGCTCGAGGAGCGGGCGACCGGCGGGCTCGAGCAGCTCCAGGAACTGCACCGGCCCTGGATCGACGAAGTGCCTATCCGCTGCGAGCAGTGCGACCGTGAGGTACGGCGGATCCCCGAGGTCGGAGACGCCTGGCTCGACGCCGGCATCGTCCCGTTCTCGACGCTTGGCTGGCAGAACGCCGAGCAGAAGCCTGCCGGCAACGCGACCGGCGCAGCACAGGGAGTGACGGGTGCAGACCTGCCCGATCACGACTACTGGGAGAAGTGGTTTCCCGCCGACTGGGTCTCGGAGAGCCGCGAGCAGATCCGGCTCTGGTTCTACTCGATGTGCTTCATGTCGGTCACGCTCGACGGCCGTTCGCCCTACAAACGCGTCCTCGCCTACGAGCGGGTGCACGACGAGACCGGCCGCGAGATGCACAAGTCGACCGGCAACGCGATCGAGGCCAACGAGGCGATCGAGCAGATGGGTGCCGACGTCATGCGGTGGATCTACTCGGAGCAGGTACCGAGCCAGAACGTCAACTTCGGCTACGGACCTGCGGGCGACGTCAAGCGGAGGCTTCTGACCTTCTGGAACTCGGTTGCGTTCCTCGCCACCTATGCGAACCTCGAGGAGTTCCGGCCTCGCTGGGACGAGCGGCCCGCCCCGGAGAAGCCGCTCGACTGCTGGCTCGTCGCGCGGACGGACCAGCTTGTCACCGAGGCGACCGGGGAGTTCGACCGCTTCTGGACGCCCGGCGTCCTCGGCGCGTGGGAGTCGTTCGTCGACGATCTTTCCAACTGGTACATCCGTCGTTCCCGGCGTCGTTTCTACGGCGCCGACGACGCGGCGTTCTCGTCGCTCTGGTGGGCGCTCGTGCAGGCCGTCCGCGTCGTTGCGCCGGTGATGCCGTTCCTGGCCGACCGGCTGTGGCAGGTACTGGTGGCGGAACCGTGCGAGGACGCACCTGACTCGGTGTTCCTTGCGGGCTGGCCGCAAGCGGAGGAGGTCGATCGCACGCTCGTGGACGAGATGGCGGTGGTTCGCCGGGTCGTCGAGCTGGGCCGCCAGGCGCGCTCAGGATCGGGACTGAAGCTGCGCCAGCCGCTGCGCCGCCTCGTCTTCGACGGCGTCAGCCTTTCCGAGGCGCACCTCGACGAGGTTCGCGAGGAACTGAGGGTCAAGGAGGTCGACGAGGGCCAGGTCGACGCCCAGGAGCTCGTCGTCAAGCCGAATCTCCCCGTCTTGGGCCCGAAGCTCGGCAAGGAGCTCGGTGCGGTTCGCGCGGCACTCGGAGCCGGCGACTTCGAGGAGCTCGACGGCGGCCGCTTCCGGGTCGGCGGTCACGAGCTCGGTCCGGACGAGGTGCTCGTCGAGCGACGCGGCAAGGAGGGTTGGGCGGTCGCATCCGAGGGCGGCGTCACCGTCGCGCTCGACACCCGCCTAGACGCCGAGCTCGAGCTCGAGGGCCGCGTCCTCGACCTCGTGCACCGGCTGAACACGATGCGGAAGGAGGCGGGGCTCGAGCTGAGCGACCGCATCTCCGTCACCCTCCCGGCAAGCCAGGCTGAGCTCCTGGATCAGCACGCCCAGTGGATCAAGGACGAGGTGCTCGCGGTCTCGATCGAGGCGAACGGGGACTCGGCGAGCGCGATCGCGAAGCCAGCCCCGGAAGACCCGGCGAAAATGAGCAAACCGTAGGAGAATGAGCTCATGGCCAACTCGCATGACAAGGATCGGCGCAAGGGCGACGACCGTCGTACGGCGACGACCGGCGCACGGACCCGGAGAAGGACGTCGAAGGCGAGCGCCGCTCGGGCTCCGAGCGGCGAACCAGCGCCGGATCGGCGCACGCCGAAACCGGGACTCGTCCGAAGACCCTCCTAGGTCTGGGTCTCGGCGAGCGCGAGCTCGCGTCGCAGCTCGACGGGCAGGCGGAAGACGACGTCTTCGTGCACCGACTTGAACGCCTCGATGCGATCGACGCCCCGCGCGCGGAACCAGTCGCAGACGCGTTCGACGAGCTTTTCGGGAGCCGAGGCCCCGGAGGTGATGCCGACGATCTTCACGCCGTCGAGCCAGCGCTCGTCGATCTCGGTCTCGTCGTCGATGAGGTACGAGGCAACCCCGCCGGCTCGAGCGACGTCGACGAGCCGGTTCGAGTTCGACGAGTTCCGGGAGCCGATCACGAGCAGGAGGTCGACCTCGCCGAGCAGGTCCTTGACGGCCCACTGCCGGTTGGAGGTCGCGTAACAGATGTCGTCTCGCTTCGGCGCGCGCGCGTTCGGGAAACGACGCCGCAGCGCCGCGATGATCACTCCGGTCTCGTCCACCGAGAGCGTCGTCTGCGTGATGTAGGCGACGCGATCCGGGTTGCGCACCGTCAGCCGCTCTGCGTCCTCGACCGACTGGACGAGCACCGTCGCCTCGGGAGCCTCGCCCATCGTCCCGACGACCTCCTCGTGGCCGGCGTGGCCGATGAGGACGACGGTGTACCCCTCGGCCGCGTAGCGCCGGGCTTCGACGTGCACTTTCGTCACGAGCGGGCAGGTTGCGTCCACGGTCTTCAGCGAGCGCGCCTGCGCGTTTGCGTACACGGACGGCGCGACACCGTGCGCGGACAGCACCACGCGCGCGCCTTCCGGTACTTCCATCTCGCTCTCCACGAAGATCGCTCCCCGCTCCTCGAGCTCGCGGACCACGTGGATGTTGTGGACGATCTGCTTGCGGACGTAGATCGGGGGCCCGTGGAGGTCGAGCAGCTTCTCGACGGTGTCCACCGCCCGCTCGACCCCCGCGCAGTACCCGCGAGGTGACGCCAGGAGCACCCGTTCGACCATGGAGCCATGGTAGCTCGCGGCCTCTTTCCCGCTTTGAAAGATGGGCCGGTCGGCCTATTGGAATCCGCGATGCGGTAGGGGTAGCTTCACGTCACTGGGCGACGCGAGCCGCGGTGTGCGTACCTGGCCACCATCCGCGGTGAGCAACAGGGAGCCCGTCGCACCGACCCCCCCGAGCGGCGGGCCTCCCTCGTTTTCTCTACGCCGGCCCGCTCTCTCCGTATCATTCGTCGGGCCCGTGGCGCCGATTCGCGTGACGATCGCTGCGCAGCCGTTGCTCTCGGTCGCTGTCGGCTATCTGCTGCTCGCCCTCGCGGCGGCATTGTTTGTCGCGGCCGTCGCCCTCCTCGCCGCGTATCGACGCCGGCACGGGAGCGGTGATCACGCCGAGACTCCCGCGCCGGAACGTGTGGCCGAGCAGTCCGCGGCGACCCGCCGCCGGCCGGCGGATGTCGCCGAGCCGCCGGCCTCGCTTTCCGCGGGCCTGGCTCGCGCACCCGACGCGAGCTCGGTCGGGCGGACGCTCCTGGAGGAGGTCGTTCAGCTCCTCGGCGTGGAGTTCGCGGCACTGGCGATGATCGACGAGGACGCCAAAGAGGCCACGGGTCTCGTCGCCCGCATGGACGGCGAGGACGTCGGCTGGTGGCGCTCGGTGCGCATCGACCTCGAGCACGAGCCGTCGGCGATCGCGAGCGCCGCCTACGAGGCGACGCCGCTCACGATCTTCGACGTCGAGACCTCACCCAGAGTCAACCGTCGGCTTGCCGAGCGCGTGGGAGCCAAGAGCGCAGTCTTCATCCCCGTCGTGTCCGGGTCTCGGGTTCTCGCGGTGGTCGTAGCCGCGAGCACCGGCCGGCGCCGCGCGTTTCCGCCGCACGAGATCGCGCGTCTCGAGTCGGTGGCGGGAGAGGCTGCACTTGCTCTCGAGAAGACCCGCTCGGCAGCGCAGCTCGAAGAGGCGCTCGAACGCGAGCGTCTCGTCGCGGCGATCGGCAGGCGTGTTCGCTCCGAGCACGACATCGAGGCGCTCCTGGGAGTTGCGGTCGAGGAGGTCGGCAAGGCGACCGCCGTGGCGCGCTGCTTCATCAGGCTCGGGGAGCCCGGCGAGCCGATGCCGATCAGAGCGGAGTGGGACGCGCCGAACGTCGAGCCGATCGGCGATGCCGCGCCGTACCTTCCTGTGGCGAATCTCGCTGTGCGCAACCGGGCTACCGTCGCCTGCGGAGACGTCGAGAACGAGTCCGCGCTCGCAGACCCGAGCCTCGGCTCGGTCGAGACCCTCCTCGCCATCGGCACGAAGGCGGTGCTCGCGACGCCCATCCAGGTGTTCGACCAGGTGATCGGAGCATTCGCGCTCCATCGTGCAGAGGTCACGGAATGGACTCAGGCGGAGATCTCGCTCGCCGAGGCCGTGGCGCGCGAAGTGGGTCTCGCGCTCCACACCGCGCAGCTCCTGAACGAGAACCGGCGCCGCCTCGACCGCCAGGCGGCGCTCGTCCAGGCCGCCCAGGTGATGACGAGCGAGCTTCAGGTGGAGACCGTCCTCCAGCGGCTCGTCGTCGAGGTGACGAAGCTCCTCGAGACCGACGCCGCCGACTGCTACCTCTACGACACCCGGCGCGGCGTTCTCCGCTGCGCTGCGGTCTACGGGCTTCCCGCGGAGCTGATCGAGTTCGAGTTCCCCGCCGAGACGGCCCTCGCGGGTGAGGCGATGCGACGCCGTCAGGCGGTCGTCTCGGGCGAGTACGAGCACGAGGTTCAGGGGCCTCATCCCGCATACGAGCGCTTCACGGGCGCGATGGTCGCCCCGATGACGTGGTGGGGAGAGGTGCGTGGTGTGCTCGGTGTCGGCACGACAGACCCGAATCGCCGGTTCAGCTCAGAGGACGTCGAGGTGCTCGAGGCTTTCGCGAGCCTGGGATCGGTGGCCCTCCGCAATGTCGCGAGCATCGAGCAGAGCACGCGCCAGGTCCGCATCCAGCGCGGCTTCTTCCGAATCGCGTCGGTGCTCGCCCAGCCGCTCTCGTTGAAGGAGACGCTGGACGCCGTGGCGCAGGCCGCCAGTGAGGCACTCGGTGGGAGCTTCGCGGCCGTTCTGATGCCGGGAGAGGGGGGTCTCACCCTCGCCGGTGCGCACGAGCTTCCGGCGCCGGTGGCCGAGTTTCTCCGCAAGGGTGTCGGCCAGGCCGAGGCGCTCCGCGAAGGCGCCGACCGGAAACGCGTCCTCGCCGCGCCGAAGCTCGGCCTCGACGACCGGTTCGGAGAAGACTGGCGCGCGCTCGCGAAGGCCGGGGGATTCCAGTCCCTCGTATCGGTTCCCGTCGAGGCGCCGCGCCGGGAGCAGACGGGTGTCGGCCTCGTCTTCTTCTCGGAGGAGCAGGCCTTCGCCGACGACGAGATCGAGCTCGCCCACCATCTTGCAGGCGCGGCGCGGGGCGCACTCGAGCGGGCCGAGCTCTTCGAGGCCGAGCGCAGGTCGCGCGCGATCGCCCAGCAGCTTGCACGCACCGGCACGCTCCTCGCGAGCGAGCTCGACCCGGAGGCGATCCTGGAGGAGATCGTGGCCCAGGCTCCGGGCCTCGTCGGCGCGGACGCTGCAACCGTCAGCATCCTCGAGGGCGATTCGCTGATCGTGAGCGCGGCGCACGGCGAGAAAACGGGAGAGGCAGTCGGCAGCAGGGTCTCCGCGGTCGGCGAGCTCGCCGGCGAGGTCGTCCAGAGCCGGGGGCCGGTCGCGGTCGGAGACGCGCGGGCCGACGGTCTCGTCAGCGGTTCCGACGCCTTGCTCGAGGCCGGCTACGCGGGCTACATGGGCGCGCCGCTCCTGGGCCCCGAAGGCGGAGTCCACGGCGTCCTCGCCGTCTACTCGCGCGGGCCTCGTTCGTGGCGCGAGGAGGAGGTCGAGGCGCTTGCGGCGCTCGCCGCCAACGTCTCGGCCTTCCTCTCCAACGCCGAGCTGTACCAGCGGGTCGTCCTCGAGCGCGAGCGGAGCATGGCGATCCTGAGCAATGTCGCGGACGGGATCGTGGCTGTCGACCGCGAGGGCTGTGTGGTTCTCTGGAATGCCGCTGCGGAGGAGATCACCGGCGTCGGGGGCGCCGATGCCATGGGACGCTCGCCGGCCGACGTCCTGCAGCGCAGCCTCGAGCCCGACGAGACGTCGGCCGAGGGGCGCGGGCTGATCCAGGTCCGGCGGGGCGAGGAGGAGATCTGGCTCTCCGTCAGCGAAGCGATCATGCGCGATCCCGCGGGGGCCGTAGCCGGGCGGATCTACGCGTTCCGCGACGTCTCGTCCGACCGGCTGGTCGAGCAACTGAAGTCCGGGTTCGTCACCACGGTCTCGCATGAGCTTCGCGCGCCGCTGACCTCGATCTACGGCTTCGCCGAGACACTTCTCCGCGAGGACGTCGCCTTCGGAGACGCGGAGCGCCGGACGTTCCTGGGCTACATCGCCTCGGAGGCGCAGCGCCTCACCGTCATCGTCGACGCGCTGCTGAGCGTCGCGCGCCTCGAGGCCGGGGACCTCCAGGTTCAGTTCGCGCCCACGGATCTCCGCGAGGTCGTCTCCGACGTCGTCGAGTCCGCGGAGCGGGAGCTTGCGAACGGCCGTCGGTTCGTCGTCGAGGTCCCCGAGGAGCCTCTGGCCGCCTCGGCCGACCGCGACAAGGTTCGCCAGATCCTCGCCAACCTCGTCGACAACGCGATCAAGTTCTCTCCGCGCGGCGGAACCGTGACGGTCGCCGCGCGGCGAACGGGGGACGCAGTCCAGGTTCGGGTCGTGGACGAGGGCACCGGTGTCCCGCAAAACGAGCAGGAGCGGATCTTTCGGAAGTTCTACCGCGCCGAGGCGACGAGCCAGGCGCAGGGGGGCACGGGACTCGGGCTCTTCATCGCGCGCGGGCTCGCGAGCGCGATGGGCGGGCGCGTGTGGGTCGATGCGGGCACCGACGCGGGTGGCTGCTTCGTGTTCGAGCTTCCGATGGCTGCGACTGCGCCCGACGAGAGCCGGGTATAAGAGCGGGAATGGGCTCGGAGACCCCGACCACCGTCCTCGTCGTCGACGACGAGGCGCCGATCCGGCTTCTCTGCCGGGTCAACCTCGAGGCGGAGGGGATGAGGGTGCTCGAGGCCGCCGACGGGATCGCCGGCGTCGAGGTCGCGCGAGCAGAGCTGCCCGACGTGATCCTCCTCGACGTGATGATGCCCGGGATGGACGGCTGGCAGGTGGCCGAGAGCCTCGTCGACGACGAATCGACGAACCACATTCCGCTCATCTTCCTGACTGCGCGCGCTGAGCTCCGTGACCGCGCCAAGGGCCTCGAGCTCGGCGGCGTCGACTACATCACCAAGCCGTTCAACCCGGTCGAGCTCGCGTCGGTCGTCGAGCAGCTGCTCGAGCGGGTTCGGCGCGGCGAGCGCGACCAGCTCCGGCGGGAGAAGATCGCCGAGCTGCGGACGCTCCTGGTCGACTGAGCGTTTCTAACGGCCGGCGAAGTCTGCGGTCGCGACGTTTGCACCCGGGAATCCGGCGAAGACGCCTGATGCAACTCCGACGCCGACGTAGCGGAAGCTGCGGCGGAGCAGCGTCTGCCTGTGCGGCGGGCTCGCGAGCCACATCCCGACGATCGCATCGGCCGTGCCGTCAGCCCCGACGCCCCAGGCGATCGTCTCGCCCACCGTCCGGCCGCGCACGCCGTGGCGGCGAAGCCTTCGATACCAGTCTCCGTGGGTGAAGCTTCCGGTTCGGAGCATCGCGCTCGCGTGCGAACGAGCTGCCCGTTGCAGTGGAGAGGCGACGCGCAGGGGTCGGGCGCCGTGCCTGGCTCGCGCCTGGTTGATCGAGCGCAAGAGCCCTTGCTCCTGTCCCGAAAGCTGCCTCTGGCCCACCAGGTCGGACGACGACGCTCCTGGCGCGAGCGCCAGAGAACACGATCCCCCCGACGACCAGGGCGAGAAGTGTGCGGCTCCCCACCACCGAGCGGGGGAGTGTTGCACACGTCGAGGACGTCCTCAAATCCCGGCGCGCGGATTCGGGTCAGCGAGCGGTCTGGGCGAGGCCGATGCCGCAGAGGACCACCGCGGCGCCCATGAGCTGGATCGGCTCGAGCTCCTCGCGGAGCCAGGCATAGGCGACGATCGTGCCGGCTACGGGCTCGAACATCGCGAGGATGCCTGCCCGGGTGGCGGTGATGTGGCGCAGCGAGGCGACGAGGAGCCCGAACGGGACGATCGTGCCGAGGACGACCATCCAGCCGACCAAGAGCCAGACCGGCAGCTCGACTGACCCCAGGCGGCCGAGAAGCGACACGCTGTCGTCCAGAAGGTTCCAGGGAAAGCCGGTCCACGGCTGCACGAGCGCCCAGAAGATCGCTGCGAAGAGGAAGCCGTACGCAAGCAGCGAGCTCGTGGAGCGGGTCTTGAGACCATGGTCGGCGAGCAGGATGTAGAGCGCGAAGGTGATCGCGGCGCCGACGGATGCGAGCAGCCCGATCCCGTCGAGCTCCATGCCCCGCCAGAGCTGCAGCAGCAGCGAGAGGCCGAGGATCGACAGCGCGAGCGCGGCCCAGATTCGACGCCGCACGGGCTGGTGGAGGACGTACCTCGCGTAGAGGGCAACGAGCACCGGCGCGACGTACTGGATCAGCAGCGCGACCCCGATCTCCAGCCGTTCGATCGCGACGAAGTAGAACCAGGCGACGAACGCCAAGCCGCCCACGCCGAAGAGGACGAGGAATGGCAGCTCGCGGGCGGCGAGCCGCAGGCTCGAGCGGTTCACGACGAGCAGGGCGCCGAAGAGCAGCAGGAACGCGCCGGTTGCGCGCACCTCGGTCAGCCGCTCGGACGGGATCCCGCCGGAGGTCAGGATCACCTTCGAGACGGCGCCGTTGACAGCCCAGAGCGTTGCCGCCGTGAGCACCATCGCGTACCCGAGCGCCGGCCGGCGGGTCACGCCGGCGAGCGTAGCTCGCGCTACGCGATCAGGCTGAGCCGAAGGGCGGAGGCAACTGCCTCGGTGCGCGTCTTGGCATCGAGCTTGCCCATCGCCTTGCGGAGGTGGGTGCGCACGGTCTCCGGCGAGATGAAGATCTCCCGGCCGATCTCCTCGTTCGTCAGGCCTTGGGAGAGGAGCCGGAGGACGTCGCGCTCACGTTGGGTGATCTTCGGGGCATCCTTGCCCGCGTTCACGGTGGACAGCATCCCCGCCACGCTCGCGTCGATGTAGGTGCCGCCTCCGATCACGAGCTCGATCGCACGCACGAGCTCTGAGAGGGCTGCGTCTTTGACCACGTACCCTTTTGCGCCCGCGTCGAGTGCCTCGAGTACGTGCTCGCGCAGGCCGGAGCCGCTGTACACGATGCAGGCAGTCTCCGGGAGGCTTCGCGACACCTCGCGGGTCAGCTCGAGGCCGCCCATGCGGGCCATCTGGAGGTCGAGCACGGCGACGGCGGGACGGTGGGCGCCGATCTTCGCGAGAGCGTCTGCACCGTCGCGCGCACGCGCGACGACGTTGACGCCGTGGTCCCCGAGATACCGCGCGACGGCGTCCAGCACCGCTGGATGGTCGTCGGCGAGAACGCACGTGGGGGCCGAGTCGGGCGGAGCGGAATCGACTCCGCCGCCGAGAGTTTCGGGCCGGTCGGTCATGCAGCCTCCTTGAGAGATTCGGTGTACTGAAGGCGGAGCGCGACAACTTCCTCGGTCGAAGCGAGAAACGCATCCACGATCTCGCCGTCGAAATGCGTGTCCCGTCGTTGGGCGAGCATCGCCAGAGCGTCCGGAACTGCGAACGCGCGGCGGTACACACGGTCGCTCGTGAGTGCGTCGAAGACGTCGGCGACGGCCGCGATGCGGCCCTGGATCGGAATCTCGTGTCCGGCGAGGCCGTGCGGATAGCCCGAGCCGTCGAAGTGCTCGTGATGCGTGAGCGCAAGAACCGCCGCAAGGTCGAGGAGCTCTTCGCCCGAGCCGGCGAGCATCTCGTGGCCGAGCTCGGCGTGGCGTTCCATGATCGTTCGCTCGGTCGGGGTCAGCGGCCCGGGCTTGAGGAGGATCCCATCGGGGATCGCGACCTTGCCGACGTCGTGTAGCGGGCTCGCGATGCGAAGCAGCCGGCATTCGTCCGGGCCGAGCCCGAGCTTGCGGCCGAGCAGCTCGCAATAGACGCCGACCCGCTCGATGTGGTCGCCGGTCTGGTCGTCGCGGTACTCCGCGACCCGCGAAAGGCGTCGCACGGTCTCTTCCTGGGCATCGTGGAGCGAGCCCAGCGTCTCCTTCAACTCCTCCGTGCGGAGGCCGACCGCATCCTCCAGCTTGGTGACGTCGTTACGAGCGTCGAGCTCGAGCGTTCTCCTCCGAAGGGCGTTGACGACGCTGATCAGGATCTCGTTGATCGAGAACGGCTTGATGACGTACCCGTAGGCGCCGAGCTCCAGGGCCCTGAGGGCGCTCTCCGTGTCGTCGACGCCAGTGACCATCACGACGGCGGTTGTGGGGTGGGCTCGGAGCACGTGCTCGGCGAGGTCGAAGCCCGATTCGCCTGGCATCTTCACGTCGCAGAGGATGAGGTCGAACGGCTCTTCGGCGAGCCGCGCGCGGGCCTCGGCGGCGTTGCCCGCAACGACGCAGGCATGGCCGTAGCGCTCGAGGACCCTGCTGACGAGATTCCGCGTCTGCTCGGTGTCGTCGACGACGAGGACGCGTGTTCCTGGGTAGGTCGTCATGCGGCTTTCTTGGCGAGGAGCTCGAGGACTTTCACTCGCAAGGAGTCCATGTCGAACGGCTTGTGGAGGAAAGCGCAGTCCTGATGCAGAGTCGCGCTGGGCACTACGGCTTCGTCCGTGTAGCCAGATGTGTAGAGGACCGGGATGCTCGGCGCGATCGCCGCGAGGCGCTCGGCCAGCTCGGGGCCGCTCATCAACGGCATGACGACGTCGGTGATCAGCAGGTCGACAGCACCCAGGTGGCTGCGCGCGAGCGCCAGCCCCTCTTCGCCGTCTTGCGCCTCGAGCACTTCGTGCCCCTGGCGCTCCAGCATTCCACGCACGACTCTCCGGACGGCCGGCTCGTCCTCCACCAGCAGCACGGTGCCGCGGGCATCCGAGGGGGCAATGCTCGACGAGCATGGTCTCAGGTTCGACGGTTCGCGCCGCGAGGGAGGCCCGCGGGAGGTAGATCCGAATGGTCGTCCCCTCGCCGAGGCGCGATTCGAGCGTTACCGCCCCGCCGCTCTGGCTGGTCATTCCCTCGACGGTGGAGAGGCCGAGGCCGGTGCCCTTGCCCTGCTCCTTCGTCGTGAAGAACGGTTCGAATGCGCGCGCAGACGTTTCTTCGTCCATCCCGGAGCCGGTGTCGGAGACGGTGAGGCAGACGAGGTCGCCAGGTCTCTCCTCCCCGAAGAGCGCTTGGGACTCCTCTGCGCTCAGAATGGCGGTTGCCGTTTCGAACGTGAGCGTTCCACCGGCCGACATAGCGTCTCGGGCGTTGACGACCAGGCTCGTGATCACCTGCTCGATTCCGGTCCGGTCGACATTGATGCGCGGGAGCTCGCTTTCGAGCGACATCGTCAGCTCCACGTCGTCCGCGAGGAGCTCGCGGATGACTGGATGGAAATTACGAAGGACGTGGTTGAGGTCGACGAGGGCCGGTTGGAGCGTCTGGTTTCGGCTGAAAGCGAGGAGCTGCTGCGTCAGAGCCGCTGCGCGCTCCGCCGCAGTCTTGATCTCCTGGATGTCGGCAGCGACACCGTCGTTGGGGTCGAGCTCCATGAGTGCGAGCTCGGCATAGCCGCGGATCGCGAGGAGCAAATTGTTGAAGTCGTGGGCGATGCCTCCGGCGAGCTGACCGATGGCCTGGGTCTTCTCGGCCTGGCGGAGTCGGGTCTCGAACCCTCTGCGCTCGGTGACGTCGCGAAGAATCGATAGATGGCGTCCGGGGAGGACGTTCGCCCTGGCGCTGAACTCCACCTCGCTCGTCGAGTCGTCCGGACGAGTGACGGTCATCGAGCCCTCGGCCCGGCCCGAGTAGAGGAAAGCGACCCAGTTCTTGATTACAGCCGTCTCGCTGGTCGGAATGAGGTCCTCGATGCGCATCGTGAGGATCTCCTCGCGGGACCGTCCGAGCAATGCCTCGGCTGCGGGATTGGCGTCGACATAACGGCGCCCGTCGTCCGCGACCAGCATCGCGTCGTTTGCCTCCTCGAACACCGCCCGGAACTGCTCCTCGCTTGCCCGCTGCGCCTGCTCGGTCGCCTTCCGGTTCGTGATGTCGCTCAGCATCAGGAGCGAGCCAGGCGACTCGCCCTCCTTCTCGAGCGGCTTCCGTGAGATGAGCGTCCAGACCGTTCGCCCGTCGCGAGCCACGAAGGGAAACTCGAACTGCTCTGTGATCCCGAGCTTTCTGCGCTCGATGTGCCCTTCCGCCAGGGCGCGGTCCTCGTCGCGGATGAACTCGAACATCGACGTGCCGACCATTTCCTCGAGCGGCGAGCCGAGCATGTCGGCAAGGGCCGCGTTCGCGAACAGGGTCCGGTTGTCGCCGTCCACCAGCCAGATTCCTTCTGCCGCGGTCTCCACGATCAGCCGGTAGCGCTCCTGACTTTGCGCCAAGTCGTCCCGGCTCTGCTCGAGCTCATGCTCGCGATTCGCGTACTCGTGGAAGATGATCCCGAGCCGAACGAGGACGAGGGCGGGAAGGACAAGCGCCGCGACGAGCTCGACGACGGCTTCGAAGGTGCGCGCGGGCTCGGCGATCACACCCATCGCCACCGCGGCGAGGGTCGCGATACCAAGCACGGGGAACCGGAAGCGGATTGCGAGAGGCGCTTGGTCGTCTTCTTTCGCTGCGACGAGCACGCGCATGGATGGATGGAGCGCGGAAGCTCCCATCAGTCCGTACGCGAGGATCCAGGCGGAGTCGAACCACGCCCCGGTCGTGTAGGTCTCGCTGATGAGGCCGACCGCGTAGAAGATGTCGGCGAAGAGGAAGAGCCCGATGCCGCCGAGCAGGAGCCGGAAGGCGGGCAGATTGACCGCCGAGGTGAAGAGCAGGGCGACGAACGCTGCCAGGACGACCGTGTCGGCCGCCGGGTAGCCGAAGGCGATGCCGCCCACGATCGGGTCGGCGATCGCGTCGTCGAGGAGCGGCGAGAGCAGGAAGTGCCAGCTGGCGATCGCCGCGGCAAGGGCGACGATGGCCGTGTCCACGAAGATGCCTAGACGCCCGGTCGTCCGTCCGCGGATACAGAGCAGGGCGGTGGCTGCGAGGAACGGATACCCGAGGAGATAGGCGCCGTCGGCGGGCGACGGGAAGGGGACCTCCTGGTGGAGGATGTTCTCGTAGACGCTCCAGATCGAGTCGCCGAGCGCGAACAGGAAGATCGAGACGGCCAGGCAGAGCCAGGGAAGCTTTCGCTCGGGCCGATGGGTACGGATCCCCCACAGGACGGCGGCTGCCGCGAGCATCCCCATCCCTGCGTAGATCGCTGACGCAGCGATCCCCGGGCCGAGGAGCACGTAGACGATGGCGGAGGCAACCCCCGCCACGACGAAAGCCGCAGTCTTGGACATACCCCAGTGCTTTCGGTACGCGAGCCCGGTCGGGGCTATCCCCGCTTCCGCTAGGGCGGCGTACCCCTTCTAGGGGATGAGCCGCTGCCGGAGGGCCTCGGCGACTGCCTGCGTCCGGTTCTCTGCCTCGAGCTTGGAGATCGCGTTCCGCACGTCGACGCGCACCGTCCCGGCCGAGACGAAGAGTCGCTCGCCGATCTGCTCGTAGTCGAGACCTTGGGAGAGCAGGCTCAGAACCTCACGCTCGCGGGGGCTCACGTCGGCGAGCTCGTGGTCGAGCTCCTGGCGGACGATCTCGCCGGCGAGATCGGCGTCGACGTAGATCCCCCCGTCGGCGACCGTCTGAATCGCCGTCGCGAGCTCATCGAGCGACGACGTCTTCACGATGAAGCCGCTGGCTCCGGCCTCGATGCCCGCCCGGAGGAGCGCCGTCTCGTCCTCACCCGTGAAGAGCAGGACTCGCGTCGGGCTCCCTCGCCCGGCAAGCGTCCGGACGACGTCGATTCCCGACATATCCGGCAGCTGGATGTCGACGACGGCGACGCGAGGCTCGGTCTCGGCGAGGCGTGCGAGCGCCGTAGCGCCGTCGGTCGCCGTGCCGACGACGGAGATGCCTCGGAGCGAAAGCGAGCGCGCGACAGCGTCGAGGACGGAGGGATGGTCGTCGACGACCACGCAGGTGACGGCGTCGGCCGTATCCACGGCCCTGCGAACCTTAGGGCCTCGGCGGAGGCCTCTACACTTTGCGGGGCGGGACGTAGCGCAGCCTGGTAGCGCGCCTGCTTTGGGAGCAGGAGGCCCCCGGTTCGAATCCGGGCGTCCCGACCTATTCGGCGGGAAGCGGTTCCCAGAACACGATAGACGAAGAACGGCAGGCCGCCGCTCCTCGTCTCGCCGACCCGGAACTCGCAGGGGAGCGCGCTGCCGTCCTTGTGCTTCATGTTTCCTCGGCCCGCGCGCAGCTCGCCACGCACGATCTGGGCGAGGGCCGACGGGACACGGTCGGGCTCGAACGCGAGCGCTCGTGCGCCCGCCTGCAGCAGCTCGTCTCGCGTGTACCCCGTCAGCTCGCAGGCGTGCCGGTTCACGGCCAGGTAGGAACCCTGGTCGTCCAGGACGATCGCCCCGACAGGCGCATGCTCGAGCGCCTCGCCGAGAAGGGTCTCCTGGACGAGATCGAGCCTTGCAGTGAGCAGGTGAGGAACGGTCATGGGCGCCAGGACACGGTGCCACTGGTCCGGGCTGCGCGCAATAGGCCATGTGGCCCATCTTTGAGCGGCCTCGGGCCTAACCCTTTTGCTCGTCGGCGAGGAACCGGAAGAAGAAAACGGTGAACGCGGCGAAGAAGACGACCGCCTGCTCGACCGACATCGTCACCCCCGCGATCTGCTGGTCGGCGTGCGGGCCGAGCCCCCAGAGGCCCCCGCCCTCGACGTAGTAGTCGTACACGGGCTCCGGGACGAGGGCGAGCACCAGGCCGATCGGGCTCGCCAGGATGAAGGCAAGGAAGAGATAGAGCGCGCGGCCGGCGTTCGAAACGTGATGCGGCGCCTCCTGAAGCAGCGGCCACCAGAGGAGCATTCCCGCAGCGAGATAGGTGGCGTGCTCGAGGTGGAGGAGCGTGGACGGATGCTCGAGGGCGGTGTCGTACGCGGGCGGCAGATGCCAGGCGAAGTACGTGAGCAGCCAGATCCCGAGCGCGACCGGCGGGCGCGTCAGGGCCCGAACCGGGGCGAAACGCGTCAGGCGTACCGCGAGGAGCGGCGGAATCCCGAGGACGAGGAGCGCCGGCGCCCACTCGGCGAGGATCACGTTTTGGAGCAGATGCGCGGAGAGCAGGTGGTACGTCAGCGCCTCGAGCGGAGTCACCGCGGTCACGAGGAGGAGCACGCAGCCGGCCGCGAACGCAGCGATGCGCCAGCCCTCAACCGGACGGCCGCGGATCGCAAGCGTGTACGCGAGGGCGAGGGCGGCGATGCCGAGCGTCGCCTCCGGGTGGACGGTCCACGAGTACGGGTCAGGGCGTGAGATCGGGCGCTACGCTAGTCCCGCGCGCGGGCGTAGCTCAATGGTAGAGCCCTAGCCTTCCAAGCTAGTTATGCGGGTTCGATCCCCGCCGCCCGCTCTCCGAGCGCTTTTGGTCGACAGGCTCGCCTCAAGTCAACGGCCCATGTGCCGATAGCAACCAACGTGGGGATGGTTCCAGCGGCGGTGAGACAGGGTCTCTCGCGCACGGTCCGGATTCGAGAGCTCCCGCTCCGCGCCTACTTCGTCATCCTCGTGCTCGTCTTCGTTGCCGCGGCGGTTGCAGCGAGCTTCTACGTGCACCGCCAGGCCGACCAGCGGGCGCGTGCGGATTCCGTCGAATCCGCCGGGTTCGCAGCCAAGACCGCCGCGACCCAGCTCGGCAACCACATAACGAGCCTCAAGGCGACGACGGCGGCGCTTGCGGCCCTCCCGACGATCGGCCGGGCGCTCAAGAATCCGGCCGGCTGTTCGCTCACCCACGATGGGCTGGCTGGAGCGGACCGGGGCCACATCGACATCATTCGCGCTGACGGGACGGTCGCTTGCTCGTCGAGGAAGCTCAGCGGCAAACCTGTCTACGCAGGAAGCGCCTGGCTACGCAGGGCGCTGGACAAGACGGTCTTCGTCGCGCCCGCTCTCGACCGGGCGACGGGCGCCCAGGCCGCGATCGCGGCAGTGCCGATTCCAGGAGGGGCCGGCGTCGTTGCCGGCTTCACGGATCTCACGGCCGCGGGTCCCACGCTCGTATCGCTTTACGGCGGAGGCGAGTCGATCGCGTTCCTCGTCACCACGCAGGATCGCCGACGAGTCCTCGCGCGCTCGATCGATCCGGCGAGGTGGATTGGGACTCCTCTTCGCGGGACGCCGTTTGCGCGTGCCGGGGCTGGAACCGAGCTGCGCGATCTCGACGGTACCCCGCGACTCTTTGAGCAGGCTCTCGTGCCCGGACTGGGCTGGCACTTCTTCGCCGGCGAGGAAAGGGAGTCGGCACTGGCGTCCTCGCACGAGATGCTCCGAAGCCAGCTCGCGATCATCCTCGCCGGCCTGATCGCCTTCCTGATCGTTGCGTGGTTCGCCTACAGAAACATCGCAGCACCCATCCGGCGCCTCAGCGGCGACCTGCGATCGCGAACCACCGGCTCCTTCGGGCCACCCGTACCGGTCGGCGGTCCCGTCGAGGTGGCGGCGCTCGCCGAGGACTTCAACCGACTGATGACGTCGGTCGACCGAGAATTGCGTGAGCGCGAGAGGGCCGAAGAGATGACGCGCTCAGCCGAGCGGAACTACCGCCTCCTGTTCGAGAACAACCCCAGTCCGATGTGGGTGTACGACGGCGAGACCCTGCGCTTCATGGCAGTGAACGACCAGGCGGTTTCCAACTATGGCTACTCACGCGAGGAGTTCCTCGAGATGACCATCGAGGAAATCCGTGACCCGGCCGAGGTGGATCGCCTCCACGCGCTCATCCAGGCACAGGGACAGAGTGCCGTGCGCGGGGTCATCCAGGCCGGCATCTGGCAGCACCGCCGCAAGGACGGGAAGGTCTTCGATGTCGACATCACGTCGCACGAGCACGAGTTCGAAGGACGAGCCGCTCGTGTCGTGCTCGCGAACGACGTGACCGACCGTGTTCGAGCGGAGAAGGCGTTGCGCGCCAGCGAAGAGCGTTACCGCGATCTCTTCGAGAACGCGAGCGACCTGATCGCAACGGTCGACCTGGATGGGCATCTGACCGCGGTGAACGAGGCGTTCGTGAAGACCCTCGGCTACAGCAGAGAGGAGCTGATCGGGAAATCGCTCGACGAGCTGGTGCCCGAACAGCAGATCGACCGCCTCCAGGTGGCACGCGAAGGCAAGCTCCACGACAGTGCGTCTGCGACCGTCTACGAGCATGAGCTGATCGCCAAGGACGGGCGCCAGGTGGAGGTAGAGGCTGCCACCCGGCTGATCCACAAGGACGGCATCCCGATCGGTATCGAGGCAATCTGCCGCGACATCAGCGAGCGAAAGCAGCTCGAGGAGCAGCTCCGCCAGGCGCAGCGGCTCGAGTCCGTGGGCAAGCTCGCCGGCGGAATCGCGCACGACTTCAACAATCTCCTCACCGTGATCGGCGGTTACACCGAAGCCCTGCTTCCGGAAGCCGATTCGCGCTCTGAGCCGGGCCTCAAGGAGATCGCCGCGGCGTCGCATCGCGCGTCGCTCCTGACCCGTCAACTCCTGGCGTTCAGCCGCCGGCAGGTCCTCGAGCCGAAGATTCTCGATCCGAACGACATCCTCAACGGCGTCGCCCCCATGCTGACCCGGCTGATCGGCGAGCACATCGAGCTCGTCACGGTCGCGCACCCGAACCCCCTGATGGTGTGCGCCGACGTGGGTCAGCTCGAACAGGTGCTCGTGAACCTCGCCGTCAACGCGCGAGACGCGATGCCAGAGGGCGGAAAACTGACGATCCAAACAGCGAGCGCCGAGCTCGACGAGTACTACGTGGCCCACCATCCCGGTTCGCACACCGGCCCTCATGCCGTGTTCGCGGTCACCGACACCGGCACGGGCATGAGCCCCGAGACACTCGCCCAGATGTTCGATCCTTTCTTCACGACCAAGCCCGTTGGCGAAGGGACGGGCCTGGGGCTCGCGACCGTCTACGGGATCGTCAAGCAGAGCGGCGGAAACATCTGGGCGTACAGCGAGCCCGGAATCGGAACGACGTTCAAGGTCTATCTCCCCGCGGCGGAGGGCCGTCCTCTGGCCGCCACACGATCGGCCGAGGCTGCACCGCAGGGAACGGAACGGATTCTGATCGCGGAGGACGAGCAGAGCCTGCGCACCCTCACGACGCGGATGCTCGAGCAGCGTGGCTACTCCGTGATCGCCGCGGACTGCGCGGAACACGCACTCGAGATCATCGAGGAGGAGCCCGGCCAGATCGACTTGCTCGTGACCGACGTCGTGATGCCACAGATGAGTGGGCGCGCCCTCGCCGACTGCGTGCGAGAGAGCAATCCGACGATGCGTGTGCTCTTCATCTCCGGTTACGCAGACGAGGTCCTCACGGGCGGTCCGCTCGAGCAGGGGTCGGCGTTTCTCGAAAAGCCTTTCTCGGGCAACGATCTCGCGCTCAAGGTGCGCGAGACGCTCGACTCGCTGGTTCCCAGTACCTAGGCCAGCTCGACGCGATCGATCGTGATCGGCGTCCTCGGCCGGTCGTCGTCGTCCCGGTCCGCTTCCGAAATCCGGTCGACGACGTCCATCCCCGCCGTGACCTTTCCGAACACCGTGTGCTTGCCGTCGAGCCAGGGCGTCGCTTCGGCCGTGACGACGAAGAACTGGCTGCCGTTCGTGTTCGGCCCGGCGTTCGCCATCGCCAGGGCTCCGCGGGCCACGGGATGGTCATTGAACTCGTCCTCGAACTCGTAGCCCGGGCCGCCCATTCCGGTCCCGGTCGGATCGCCGCCCTGGATCATGAAGTCGGGGATGACGCGGTGGAAGACGACGCCGTCGTAGAAGCCGTCCTTCGCGAGCTTCACGAAGTTCTCGACGGTCTTGGGGGCGTCGTCCGGGAAGAGCTCCAGCTCGATGGCGCCTTCGCTCGTGTGGAGAGTTGCACGACTCACGAGGGCATCCTGTCAGCCAGGGGCTCGAGCGCGCCTGCCGTCGGCTCGAGGTCGCCGGCTTCGAGCCGCTCCGCGACGTCGCGCGCGAGCGCCCGCGCCTCGCTCTCGTTCTCGGGCCGGAGCACGGTGTTGACCGTCGCGGAGACCTCGCCGTCCTCGAGGAGCTCGATCGCCACCGTGTCGAGTTCCCGCCTCGCCACATACGGGATCCTCCGGGATCCCGACCCGGACGACGATCTGCCGCCCGTCCGGAAGCGCGGCAGGCTGCTCGATCGGCTGGGCTCGAAGGCTCATGCGTTGTTCATTTCACCACGGCCGGCACCCAAACGTCCGACCCTCAAGCGAAGCTGGCTTCGTGAACCTCGACGAGCGGATCGTTCGCTTCCGCCCGACGACGGTCCTGGCCGTCCTCGGGCTCACCTTCGGCTTCCTCCTGCTCCTCTACATCACCTGGCTCTCGCGCCAGGTCCTGACCTGGATTCTCGTCGCGATCTTCCTGACGCTGGCCCTGAATCCGGCGGTGGAGGCTCTGCAGCGCCGGGGCCTGAAGGCGCGCGGGGCCGCGGCGGCGGTCACGTTCCTCTTGGCACTCGGGATCATCGTCGGGGCCGGAACGCTCTTCATCCCGACGCTCGTCGACGAGGCGAAGGGCTTTGCGGACAGCCTCCCGGACTACGTGCGTGACGTCTCTGCGGGACGCGGTCCCCTCGGCCAATTGTCCGAGAAGTACAACCTCGAGGAGCGGGTCCGGGCTTCCGTCGAGGACGGCGGGGCGGCCGGCTTGCTCGGCCTTTCCGGCACGGCGATCTCGGTGACCCAGAGCGTGCTCACCTTCATCGTCGCCGTCGTCACGATCGCGTTCCTGACCTTCTTCATGCTGCTCGAGGGCCCGAAGTGGATGGAGCGCTTCTACGGGCTCCTGCCCGAGGGGTCTCAGACCAAGTGGCGCGGGATCGGTGACCAGATCTATCGCACCGTCGGCGGCTACGTGACGGGCAACCTGTTGATCAGCCTGATCGCAGGGATCGTGTCGACGATCGTGCTCCTGATCATGGACGTGCCCTACGCGTTCGCCCTCGGTCTCCTGGTCGCGATTCTGGACCTGATTCCCCTTGCAGGCGCAACGCTTGCGGCGATTCTTGTCAGCACCGTCGCCTTCCTGAGCTCCGTCCCCGCCGGAATCGTCGTTCTGATCTTCTTCATCGTCTACCAGCAGATCGAGAACCATGTGCTTCAGCCGGTCGTGTACAGCCGCACGGTCCAGCTGTCACCCCTCGCGATTCTCGTCTCGGTGCTGATCGGCGCCAAGATCGCCGGCGTCCTGGGCGCTCTGGCCGCCATCCCGGTCGCCGGCGCGATCCAGGTACTCATCATGGCCTGGCTGCAGGCCCGCCGCGAGCGAGCGGGCCGCGAGCCGGCTCCCGTTTAGGAGTACCCCGGAATCCCTCGGTAGGGGGAGTCCATTCGAGGTATCCCCGCCGATGTCGAAGGCATGTGGAGGGGTCTGGCTGCTGTTCTCTGTGCGATCGCGCTCGCCTCGTCGTTCGCCATCGGCGCGGGTGACGCCGCTGTGGCCGAGAGCGTCGAGACGCTCGTTCGGGCCCAGCTCAAGGTCAGCGTCAATGCCGGCTCGACCACCGCCACCGCCGCACCTGCCGGCAAGACGGCGCCGGCGAGCAGCAGGGCACGGTCTGCGATGGCCGTCCTCGAAGATTCGATCATCGACCGGATGAACCAGATCCGGCGCGCTAAAGGCCTCCATCCGCTCCGCGCAAATGCTCGACTTCGCGCAGCGTCCCTCTTCCATTCCCGCGACATGGGCCGGCGCGGCTACTTCGAGCACGACTCGATCAGCGGCACGGCGTTCTGGCGCCGCATCGAGCGCTTCTATCCCTCGCGCGGCTTCCGCTCCTGGACCGTCGGCGAGAACCTGCTCTGGGGCACCGACACCTACGACGCGGCCTTCGCCGTGCGTGAGTGGATGAACAGCCCTCCGCACCGCGTGAACATCCTCTCGCGCGACTGGCGTGAGGTCGGGATCGGCGCCGTGTACTTCGCGAACGCCGGCGGCGAGTACAGAGGCCGCCGGGTCACGATCATCACAGCCGACTTCGGCGCCAGGCGCTAGAGCGGTTCCAGCTCCGCGCGGCGCTACGCTTCGCGCAGGCGCCCGTAGCTCAGTGGAAGAGCAGCGGACTTCTAATCCGCCGGTCGGAGGTTCGAATCCTCCCGGGCGCGTAGTGCACCCCGCCGCCCTCCTGGACGTCGACGGGACGCTCGTCGACTCGAACTATCAACACGCGCTCGCGTGGTGGCGGGCATTTTCCCGGCACGGCATCACACTGCCGATCTGGCGGATCCACCGGCATGTCGGGATGGGCGGCGACCAGCTCGTCCCGGCCCTCGTTCCCGGCATCGACCGAGCCCGGCACGAGGCAATCGAGGAGACCCGCGGAGAGGAGTACGCCGATCTGATCGGCGAAGTCCAGTCTCTGCAGGGCGCCCACGAGCTGATCGCCGAGCTCAAGGAGCGGGGCCACGCCGTCGTCCTCGCGAGCTCGTCGCCGCTCGACGAGCTCGACCGCTATCTCGACCTCCTCGACGCACGGGGGCTCGCCGACGCGTGGACGACGAAGGACGACGTGGACGCGACGAAGCCGAAGCCCGACCTCGTTCTGGCCGCCCGCGAGAAGGCCGGCAGAGGCGATGCGGTCATGGTCGGAGACACACCGTGGGACATCGAGGCGGCCCGCAAGGCCGGCGTCCCGACGATCTGCGTGATCACGGGCGGTTTCTCCCGGCAGGAGCTCGAGGATGCGGGCGCGGCGATGGTGTTCGAAAGCGTCGACGATTTGCGCGAGAACCTCGACGAGACCCCGCTATCCTCGTCGTAGTGCGGTGGCGGTAGCTCAGTTGGTAGAGCCCCGGGTTGTGGTCCCGGTGGTCGCGGGTTCGAGTCCCGTCCGCCACCCCTGAAAGTCCTCGCCTCACGCCGGTTTCCAGGGCCCGCGTGGGACGAGCTCGTGGACGTCGAGTACCGGGACGACGTGCTCGAGGGCCGGCCGGACGTCGAGGCCCTCGCCGTGGTTGCCGAGACAGTGGACGGGAAGACGCTGGACTCCTTCCCGAACCTCCGTGTCATCGCGAACTACGGTGCCGGTTACGACCTGGTGGACGTCGAGGCGTGCCGCGCGCGCGGCGTCCTCGTCACGAACACGCCGGGCGTCACCGCCGCCGCTACCGCCGATCTCACCTTCGGCCTGATCCTCGCCGTTCGCAGGCGCGTCGCCGCCGGCGACCGGGTGGTGCGGTCGGGGCGGTGGCGAAGCGGCTGGGCCGACGAGCCGTTGAAGGGTGACGAGGTGAGCGGCGCGACGATCGGGATCGTCGGCCTTGGAAGGATCGGCCGTGCGGTCGCCCGGCGCGCCGAGGGGTTCGACATGCGAGTGCTGCACACGCGCAGCTCGCCCGACGGGACAGCGGGCTACCGGCCCCTCGACGATCTCCTCGCCCAAGCCGACATCGTCTCGCTCCATGTTCCTCTCACCGAGGAGACCCGAGGGTTCATCGACGTCCGCCGGCTGGCGCTGCTGCGAGACGGTGCATGCCTCGTCAACACCTCTCGAGGACAGGTGGTCGACGAGTCTGCCCTCGTCGCGGAGCTGCTCGACGGCCGTCTACGAGCCGGGCTGGACGTCTTCGCGCACGAGCCCGACGTGCCGAACGAGCTCTTCGGGCTGGAGAACGTCGTCATGACCCCGCATCTCGGAACGGCGACTCAGGCGACCCGTGAGGCGATGACGCGCGTGCTCGTCGACAATCTCCTCGCGGTCGAACGCGGGGAGGAGCCCCCGAACCCCGTCTAGGACGTCCTAGACGCCCCAGCCTTTCGGGGGCTCATGGCGACCCTCGAGCAGGTTCCAGTAGTCCCGCTGTACGGACACCAGCCCGTCGGAATCGAACCTGAGTACCGAAATGCCCGCGATCGTCTCCTCTCGGCCCTGGAAGGAGACGACGGCCCAGTACTCGCAGGTCGCGCAATCGCCCTCGACGACCGGTCGGCCGAACCAAACATCCGCCGCGTCCTGTTCGGAGAAAGCCCATTCGACGTACTCGCGTACTCCGGCTTTCCCCTCGTGCGTGTCGCGGAACGGCTGCGAGCGGAACGTCGCCCGCTCTGCGTAGAGCGAAACGATGGCATCGGCATCCTTGTCCGGCCAACCACGGAGCCAGACGTCACGCCAGCGGCGTACTGCCGAACCCGCGTCCACCGGCGCTACTCTGACCGAACCCGGCCCCGTAGCTCAGTGGATAGAGCAGCAGGCTTCGAACCTGCGTGCGATGGTTCGATTCCATCCGGGGCCACTCTTCGGCTGTTCAGAAAGCACGGATCAGCAGGTTGACGACGATCGTCAGGACGATCGACGCAATCAGCGACGCAACCAGGCATCCAGGCGAGCATCCGACGACCTGGATGCGCCCCCGCACGGCCTACGGCTTGGGCGGCTCGGCCTGCTGGTCGTCGTCGAGGCGCTCGGCGGCATCCTTCTCGTCCTTGAGGTGCTGCGCGACTTCGACGCGCTCTGCCTCGTCCGCCTGGCGGATCTCCTCGAACTTGGTGACGCTGCTCTCGCGGCTCTCACGTTCTCGATCGGCTTGGTCTGCCATGGGCCGACTCTACCCGCCCGCTCTATCCTTGAACACGGCGCGGGCGTGGCGGAACTGGCAGACGCGGCGGGTTTAGGACCCGTTGGGCTTCGGCTCTTGGAGGTTCGAGTCCTCCCGCCCGCATCGAGTGAGCTGGACGCCGTCTGGCCCTCGACCGGTTCGACGGCGGGCCGAAGAGGTGCTGGCACAATGGCCGCTCTGTGAAGGCAACGGTCGAAGAGCTCCCCGAGAGCAAAGTGCGCATGACCGTCGAGGTCCCGAGCGGCGACGTCAAGCACGCGATCGACCACGCCGCCTCCGACCTCGCGGGCAGCCTGAAGATCCCGGGATTCCGCAAGGGCAAGGTGCCCATGCCGGTCCTGCTCGCGCGGGTCGGCAAGGAGCGGCTCTACGCAGAGGCCGTCGAGAGCCACATCGCCGGACTGGTTCCGCGCCGCGCTCCACGGGACGACCGTTCGGCCCGCGACTCCACCCGAGTACGACTACGAGCTCCCCGAGTCGGAGAAGACGCCGTTTCAGTTCACGGCCACCGTCGGTGTGCAGGAGAAGCCCGAGCTGCCCGACTGGACGACGCTGGAGGTTCCCGCCGCTGACCCCGACGTGCCCGAGGAGCTGATCGACGCCGAGCTGGAAGTCCTTCGTTCCTCGGTCGCGGAGCTTGCGCCCGTGAACGGCCGCGCTGCTCGCGAGGGCGACACGCTCGTCGTCGACCTCGTCTCGTCCGAGGGTGAGGCGCAGCGGGACTACGTGGTCGAGCTCGGCTCCCAGCGTCTGTTGCCGGAGCTCGAGGAGGGGCTCGTCGGCCTGCAAGCCGGCGGCGAGCGCGAGATCGACTACCGGCTGCCCGACGGCACCGAGGCGAAGATCACCGCGGTCGTCAAGGAGCTCCACGAGAAGGTGCTCCCGCCGGCCGACGACGAGCTCGCCAAGGCGGCGAGCGAGTTCGACAGCCTGGCCGACCTGCGCGGAGAGATCGAATCCCGGCTCGGAGCGCAGCTCGAGGAGCAGCTCGAGAACCAGTTCCGCGGCGCCGCGCTCGACACGCTCGTTGAAGCCACTGAGCTCGAGGTCGCGGACGGCCTCGTCCAGTCGCGGGCCGTCGAGCTCTGGAACGGCCTCGTTCGCTCGCTCGAGCGCCGCGGGATCAGCCCGGAGCTCTATGTCCAGGTGAGCGGACGGACGCCTCAGCAGATCCAGGAGGACATCGAATCGGAGGCGCGCCAGTCGCTCGCGCGCGAGATCGTCCTCGAGGCGGCCGTCGACAAGCTCGGCGTCGAGGTCTCGGACGAGGACGTCGACGCGCTCATCCGCGAACAGGCGGAGGAGGTCGGCGAGGACGCCGAGGAGCTCATCGGCCAGGTGCGCGAGGCGGGGCGGTACGACGCCCTGCGCGCAGATCTCTCACTGAGAAACGCCCTCGACCGGATCGCCTCCGAGGTCAAGAGGATCCCCGTCGAGCTCGCGGAGGCGCGAGACAAGCTTTGGACCCCAGAGAAGGAAAAGCCAGAGACCGCTGCGAAGTTGTGGACCCCCGGTAGCAAGGAGCCTGCATGAGCCCGCTAGTCCCCATGGTCATCGAGCAGACGTCGCGCGGCGAGCGCGCCTTCGACATCTACTCGCGCCTGCTCAACGAGCGAATCGTTTTCCTCGGCACGCCGATCGACGACCAGATCGCCAATCTGATCATCGCCCAGCTGCTGCACCTCGAGTCAGAAGACCCCGACAAGGACATCTCCCTGTACATCAACTCGCCGGGTGGGGACGTCTATTCGGGCCTCGCGGTGTACGACACGATGCAGTTCATCAAGGCAGACGTGCAGACCATTTGCGTCGGAATCGCCATGTCGATGGGCGCACTGCTCCTCGCCGGCGGAGCCCACGGCAAGCGCATGGCGCTCCCGAACGCAAAGATCCTGATCCACCAGGTGTGGACGCCGCACGGCCCGGGCGGGCAGGCGGCCGACATCGAGATCCGCGCCCGGGAGACCCTCAACCTCAAGCGGCGGCTCGAAGAAATCCTCTCCGAGCACACCGGCCAGGACCTCGAAAAGGTTGCGCATGACACCGATCGCGACTACTTCATGTCTACACAAGAGGCCAAGGAATACGGCATCATCGACACGGTGATCAGCAACCGCGACTCGGGCAAGGACTCGGGCAAGGATTCGGGTAAGGGCTAGAAGCCGGACCGATTTCCGACTACAAGGAGAACTAGGTGGCGCGGGCTAGCGACGGCAACGAACAGCTTCTCTGCAGTTTCTGCGGGAAGTCTCAACGACAGGTCAAGAAGTTGATCGCTGGTCCGGGCGTCTACATCTGCGACGAGTGCATCGATCTCTGCAACGAGATCATCGACGAGGAGCTCACGACTCCCTCGTCGCTCGATCTCGACAATCTTCCGAGGCCGACGGACATCTACAGCGTCCTGAACGACTACGTCGTCAGCCAGGAGGAAGCGAAGCGCACCCTCGCCGTCGCCGTCTACAACCACTACAAGCGCGTGCAGATGGGGACCGAGGAGAACGAGGTCGAGCTCCAGAAGTCGAACATCCTCCTGCTCGGGCCCGACCGGTTGCGGGAAGACGCTGCTCGCGCAGACACTTGCGCGGATCCTCAACGTCCCGTTCGCGATCGCCGACGCGACGGCGCTGACCGAGGCCGGCTATGTCGGCGAGGACGTCGAGAACATCCTCCTCAAGTTGATCCAGGCCGCGGACTTCGACATCAAGAAGGCCGAGACCGGGATCATCTACATCGACGAGGTGGACAAGATCGCGCGGAAGGCGGACAACCCGTCGATCACGCGCGACGTGTCCGGTGAGGGCGTCCAGCAGGCCCTGCTCAAGATTCTCGAGGGAACGGTGGCGTCGGTACCGCCACAGGGTGGTCGCAAGCACCCGCACCAGGAGTTTCTCTCCATCGACACGACGAACATCCTCTTCATCTGCGGCGGCGCCTTCGCCGGCCTGGAGAAGATCATCGCCCGGCGGATCGGCAAGAACGCCGTCGGCTTCGGCGCCGACATCCGCTCGAAGCACGACGCCGAGGCGTCCGAGCTTCTCACCGAGGTCATGCCCGAGGATCTGTTGTCCTATGGCCTGATCCCCGAGTTCATCGGCCGCCTTCCGGTGGTGTCGGCCGTGCACCAGCTCCAGCGCGAGGATCTCGTCCAGATCCTCGTCGAGCCCAAGAATGCGCTGGTCAAGCAGTACCAGCGCTTCTTCGGCTACGACACGATCGAGCTCGTCTTCAAGGACGACGCTCTGTGGTCGATCGCCGACAAGGCGCTCGCGCGGGAGACCGGCGCACGAGGCCTCCGCTCGATCATCGAGAACGCGCTCCTCGACGTCATGTTCGAGCTCCCCTCCCGCAAGGACGTCTCCAAATGCGTGATCACGAAGGAGACGATCGAGAAGGGGCTCAAGCCGACGCTCGTCACGAGCGCCGGGAACGAGGTCGGGGACGAAGAAGAAGAGCGCGCGGCCGAGTCGGCCTAGCCCGGTCTACCGTTATCCGAGCGTCGCGATTCCGGCCACATAACAGCCGTTCACGGTCTCGAACGAGAGCCACTCGACTGTGACCACGGGCCCGTTTCCGCTCCGGTAGACGAGACTGCCGGTGACGTTGTCGTCGGTCGTGCTCATCACATCGTGAAGGTCACCGTGGGTGAAGTCGTCGTCTTTCGCGCCGATCGTGCTCGCCAGCAGGGAAGGACTGACGGTCGTGGTCGCGATGAGCTCGATGTCGCCGCCCGTGCAGGTCGCCTTTAGCGTGAGGTTCCCGAAGTCGTTCAGTACCGTCGTCGCGGCTGCTGCGTGTGGCGGCCGGTAGTCGACCCGACGCTGGGTCGACAGCTCGGACGTGCCGACGCTTTGCTGTTCGAGCTCCGAAGCCGCGATCGCATCGGTTGCGATGTCGACGGCATCGAGCGTGTTCGGCGCAACCTTCGCGCTCGTCACCGAGTTGTCCGCGAGCAGGGGGTTCGGATAGCTGCCCGACAGGTGGCCTCCTGCCGGGCCTGTGGAAGGCCCGGGCGGTCCCTGGGCGCCTGTGTCGCCCTTCGCTCCTGCGGGGCCCGCAGGCCCGGCAGGCCCTCCAGGCCCTGCGGGCCCCGAAGGCCCTGCAGGACCGGGTTGCCCGGGAGCCCCGGCTGTGCCCCTTGCGCCCTTGACGCTGCCCTTGAAGTCCTTCGGGGTCAGCGTCTTGTTGCGGATATCGCGTCCGCTCAGCGAATTGTCCTTGACCTCGCGGCCCGTGATCAGCCCTCTCGCCGCGACGCCGGTTCCGGCCGTCGACAAGACCAGTGCGACCATCGAGATGACGAGTGCCGGCGACGGCTTGCGAATCCTCATGTCCCCTCCTCAGAGATTCCCTGCGGCAAGTATGCGACGAAGGGCACGAACTACCAAACACATTCGTCGCTGCGACCACGAAGATAGGTTCCAAGGTCGCCACTGATGGATCCGCTCTACAACCCCGAAGGCGTCGAGGAGCGCTGGCAGGAGACGTGGGAAGCCGAGGGGCTCTACTCGGCCGAGCCCGGCTCCGGCCGCGAGACGTTCGTCGTCGCACATCCGCCGCCGAACGTGACCGGCGCGTTGCACACGGGCCACGCGCTCCAGATCTCGCTGGCCGACACGCTCGTGCGCTGGCATCGGATGCGTGGCTTCGAAACCGCGTTCCTCACGGGGTACGACCATGCGGGGATCTCGACCCAGAACGCGGTCGAGAAGCACCTTGCCTCGGAGGGGAGGAGCCGGCAGGAGCTCGGGCGTGCGGAGTTCGAGCGCGTCGTCTGGGAATGGCTCCACACGTACGGCAAGACGATCATGGGTCAGTTCCGCCGCATGGGCGCCTCGATGGACTACCGGCGCGAGCGCTTCACGATGGACGAGGCGTACGTTCGAGCGGTGATGCGCTTCTTCGTGCATCTCCACCGCAAGGGCTGGATCTACCGGGCGAACAGGATCATCAACTGGTGCCCCTTCCACGAGACGTCGCTCTCGGACCTCGAGCTGGTGCACGAGGAGAGTGACGACGCCCTCACCTATGTCCGGTATCCGTTCGCGGACGGATCCGAAGGAGGGGTGACCATTGCCACCGCGCGCCCGGCGACGATCGTCGGCGACGTCGCCGTCGCGGTGAACGGCCAGGACGAGCGCTGGCGGGACGCGATCGGGCGCGAGGTCGTCGTTCCCTTCGTCGAGCGGCGTGTGCCGGTGATCGCCGACGAGCGCGTGGATCCGGAGTTCGGCACGGGTGCCCTCAAGGTGACGCCCGGGCACGATCCGCTCGACTTCGAGATCGGCCGGGCGCATGAATTGCCGGAGCTGACGGTCATCGGCCCGGACGGCCGGATGAACGACGACTCGGGCGACCTCGAGGGTCTCACGCAGGACGAGGCGGAGGAGCGCATCCTCGCCTGGATTCGCGAGCACGGGCAGCTGGAGCGCCGGGAGGCCTATCGCCACTCCGTTGCCCTGTGCGTGCGCTGCAAGAGCCGGATCGAGCCGCTGATCTCGCTCCAGTGGTGGTGCCGGATGGACGGGCTCAAGGAGCCCGCCCTCGCGGCGTTACGCGCAGGACGCGTGCGGTACCACCCGGACTCGCAGCACCGGTACGCGGTCGACTCGCTCGAGAACGCACCGGACTGGAACATCTCGCGCCAGATCTGGTGGGGGCATCAGCTTCCGGTCTGGGAGTGCCCGGACGGCCACGAGACCGTGGAGGAGACCGAGCCAGAGTCGTGTGCGACCTGCGGATCCCTCGAGCTCGTGCGGAGTGCGGACGTCCTCGACACCTGGTTCTCCTCCGCGCTCTGGCCTTTCGCGATCCTGGGCTGGCCCGAGGAGACCCCCGAGCTTCGCGCCTGGTACCCGGGAACGCTGAATACGACGGCCCGGGACATCATTCGCCTCTGGGAGAACCGAATGATCTTCGCCGGCCTCGAACTGATGGGCGAGATTCCATTTCGAGACGTGATCATCCACACCACCGTGCTCGCACCCGACGGCCGGCGGATGTCGAAGAGCCTCGGGACGGGAATCGACCCCCTCGACCTGATCGCGGAGCACGGCGCAGATGCGACGCGATACGGCCTCCTGAAGCTTTCGTCGACCCAGGACGTCCGCTTCTCGTACGGCGCCGTGGAGGAGGGCCGGAAGCTCGCCAACAAGCTCTGGAACGTGGCCCGGCTGATCCTTTCGAACACGGAGGGCGCCGATCCCGAGGTGCGCCCGAAGGACCTCGAGGAACGATGGATCCTCGCGCGCCTCGATGCCACGCGCGTCGAGCTCGACGAAGCCTGGCCGGCCTTCGAGTTCGCGTCCGCCACGAACGCGCTCTACCGGCTGACGTTCGACGATTTCTGCGACTGGTACGCGGAGGCGATCAAGCCACGGCTGTACGCGGGGGATGCTGACGCACGGTCGACGGCGCTGGCCGCGCTCGAGCGACTCCTCAGCCTGCTGCATCCCGTGATGCCGCATGTGACGGAGGAGATCTGGGCACAGCTGCCCGGCAGGGAAGCAAGGTTGATCGTCACCCCATGGCCGGAGCCCGACGGGCGCTTTGCGAACGACCTACGGGCCCTCGACCGACTTCAGGAGGCTGCGGTCGTCTTTCGGCGCAGCGGCGTGCTCCCGCAGCTGAGTGAGGACGAGCAACGGATCCTGGAAGCCGTCGAGCGCCGCCAGGTCGCCGCCGACGGCGATCCCACCGCGGAGATCGACCGGCTCCGAAAGGAGATCGCGCGCGCCGAGGGCATGCTCGGCAACGAGGGGTTCACCGGTCGGGCGCCGGCGGACGTCGTCGAGGGGGAGCGGGAGAAGCTCGCCCGGTATCGCCGTGAGCTCGAGGCTCTCGGCGGGTAGGGCCGGCCCGGCGACGGAGTGGGTCGCCGCTCTGAGCCCCTGGCCGGAAGAGTTCGGGCTCGATCGCATGCGGTCGCTGCTCGATTCCCTCGGTCACCCCGAGCGCAGGTATCCCTCGATTCACGTTGTCGGCACGAACGGCAAGTCGACCGCGACGCGGACGATCGCCGCTCTCTTGCAAGCCGAGGGGCGGAGGGCGGGCGCATATACGTCTCCGCATGTGAGCGGCTGGGCCGAGCGGATCTGGGTCGACGGAGGCGAGACCGACTTCGAGCGGGCGGTCGCGCGGATCAAGAGGCAGGCGGAGAGAGTCGGCGCGACCCAGTTCGAGGCGTTCACCGCCGCGGCGCTGGTCGAGTTCGCCGAGCCGGGAGGTGGACGTCGCCGTTCTCGAGGCCGGCCTCGGCGGCAGGCTCGACGCGACGAATGTTGTCGGCGCGGAGGTCGTTCTGCTCACCAACATCTCGCTCGAGCACACCGAGGTGCTCGGCGACACGCCGGAGGAGATCGCAGCGGAGAAACTTGCGGTAGCTCATGCAGCAAGGGTAGTTGTCGTATCGGACAACATGTACGCGAACTTGGTGCCGAAGCGCGCCGAGATCGTGACAGGAGGCGCACGGGAAGCCGCGGAGGCGTTCCTCGACCAACGCATCGCCGCGAACCCGATCGTGTCCCTCCCCGGGCGTCTCGAGCGCCGAGACCGCGAGCTCTGGGACGGTGCGCATACCCCGGCCGGCACCGCCTGGCTCACCGAGCGAATCGACGAGCCTGTCGAGGTCGTCGTCGCCTCGATCCTGTCGGACAAGGACGTCGATGCCATGCTCGCCGACCTCGCCGGGCTCTCCGACCGCCTGGTTGCGACCCAGTCCAGCAACCCGAGAGCACTCTCGGCGGAGGAACTTGCCGCGAAGGCCGCAAGCCACTTCCCGCACGTCGAGACCGAGCGCGATCCGCACGCCGCCCTCGGTCGTGCAAGAGAATCCACCGGTCTGATCCTGGTCACGGGCTCGCTGTACCTGCTCGCCGACCTCTATCGTGCGGAGGAACACGAAACACCATGACGAAGCCCGTTGAGCGGCTCAGCGTGTTCGCGGTCGCAGCCGCAGTCCTGCTGTCGATCGTCGGGCTCGCGTTTGCGGTCGGCTACGTCGTAGGCCAGTTGCTGCTGTGAGGTGAACGGTGATCGTCGGAGCAAACGAGAACGACATTTTCGGAAGCCTCCGGGACTTCTTCGGATCCGGAGCCTGGGACGTTGCGCGCAATCTCTCGATCTTCTTCGTCGTCGTCTTCTGGCTCGCGGTCGCGTACTGGGTCTTCAAGGACGCCCGCCGGCGGATCGAAGATCCCTGGCTGGTCGCGATGGCCACGATTCTGGGACTCGTCCCGCCGTTTGTCGGAGCCCTGATCTACATGCTCTTCCGCCCGCCGGAGTATCTCGAGGACGTCCGGGAGCGCGAGCTCGAGATCAAGGCGATGGAGGACAGGCTCGCGCGCCGCGAGCTCCACTGCCCCGTGTGCCGCGCGCACGTCGAAGACTCGTTCCTCGTCTGCCCTGTCTGCACGACCAAGCTCCGCCAGGCCTGCGTGACTTGCAAGGCCCCACTCGAGACGCTGTGGCAGGTCTGTCCGTACTGCGAGACGCAGGTCGAGACGCCGACGACGATCGAGTTTCCGCCTGCGCCTCGGCGCGAGCGCCCCGGCGGCTAGTCTCTTCCGCCGATGGCCGCCGAGCGAACACTCGTGCTCGTGAAGCCGGACGCGGTTCGCCGCGCCCTGACCGGCGAGATCGTCGCGCGTCTCGAGCGCCGCGGACTGCAGCTGCGGGCCGCGCGCCTGCTCACGGTCGATCGCTCGCTCGCCGAAGAGCACTACGCCGAGCACACGGAGAAGCCGTTCTTCGGCGAGCTCGTCGACTTCATCACCTCGGGCCCGACGCTCGCGCTCGTCGTCGAGGGTGAGGGCGCGATCAAGACCGTCCGGACGACCATGGGCGCGACGAATCCCGCCGACGCCGCTCCGGGCACGATCCGGGGAGACCTCTCGCTCTCGATGCCGGACAACCTCGTCCACGGCTCCGATGCGCCCGAGTCGGCCGAGCGCGAGATCGCTCTGTGGTTCCCGGATGAGCCACGCTGACGATGCGCTGAAGAACCGCGAGGTCTGGACGAAGGCCAACGCGGAATACACCGATCGCAAGGCCCGCGACTCCTGGGCGAAGGACGAGATCGACTGGGGAATGTTCGCCGGGCCGGAATCGGGTCTGGACACGCCTCGGGGAAGTCGCAGGGAAGGACGTGATCGAGCTCGGCTGCGGCACCGCGTACTTCGGCGCGTGGCTCGCCAAGCGGGGCGCCCGCGTAACGGGCGTGGACATCACCCCGGCTCAGCTGGAGACGGCAAGGCGCCTCCAGCAGGAGACGGGCCTGGACATGGAGTTCGTCGAGGCGAGCGCGGAGGACGTCCCGTTGCCGGACGGGAGCTTCGACCTCGCAATCTCCGAGTACGGCGCGTCGATCTGGTGCGACCCCGAGCTCTGGGTCGCCGAGGCGGCTCGCCTCCTGCGCCCCGGTGGACGGCTGGTCTTCCTCTGCAACTCGACGCTCTCGATCCTCTGCTCGCCGGACGAAGGCAAGGTCGAGGAGCGGCTCATGCGCCCCCAGTCGGACGTTCAGGGGCGGATCGAGTGGCCCGGGGAGGATGAAGGCGTCAACTATCACCTCACCCACAGCGCCTGGATTCGAGTCCTCCGCCAGAACGGCTTCGAGATCCTGGCGCTCCACGAGCCCTTGGCGTCCGAGTCCACGGTCGATCACGAGTACTACGAATTCGTGCCGGCGGACTGGGCCCGGCGTTGGCCGGCCGAGGAGATCTGGGTTGCCCGAAAAACCGTCTGACCAGGCGCTGACGAACCGGGCGTACTGGGACCGGACGAGCGACGAGTACCAGCAGCGCCACCGGGACTTCATCGGCCGCCCGGAGCCGCGGTGGGGCCTCTGGCAAATCCGCGAGTCCGAGCTCCGGGTGCTGGGGGATGTCTCTGGAAAGGACGTCCTGGAGCTCGGTTGCGGCGCCGCCCAGTGGTCGATCCTGCTTGCTGCGCAGGGGGCGCGTCCGGTTGGCCTCGACAACTCGGAGCGACAGCTCGAGCATGCTCGAACTGCGATGTCCGATGCCGGCGTGGACTTTCCGCTCATCCATGGGAGTGCCGAGAGCGTTCCGCTTCCGGACGAGAGCTTCGACGTCGTCTTCTGCGACCACGGCGCTCTGACGTTCGCCGATCCGCGCAAGGTCGTCCCCGAGGCGGCCAGGCTCCTGCGGACCGGCGGGCTGCTCGCGTTCAGCCGGTCGAGCCCGTTCGCCGCGGTCTGCGAAGGGGAGGACGAGCGCGTTCATGCCGCGCTCAACCGCGACTACTTCGGGCTGCACGAGCTGGACGACGGTGAGGTCGTCACCTACGAGCTGCCGTACGGCGAGTGGATCCGCCTCTTCCGGTCGAGCGGACTCGAGGTCGAGGATCTGATCGAACCGCGTCCAGCCGAGGACGCGGTTTCGACGTACTGGGACGAGGCCGAGCGCGACTGGGCCAGGCGCTGGCCGTCCGAGTCGATCTGGAAGGCGCGCAAGCGGGCGTGAGCGCTTCGCCGGCGCCGCCGCTCCTTCTCGCCTCCCGGTCTCCTCAACGCCGCGCGATTCTCCAGCAGCTCGCGATCCCGTTCGACGTCGTCGAGCCCGCGTACGAGGAGATTGGAGACGACCCGGTGGAGCATGCGGCGGGGAAGGCCCGGTCGGTAGACGGCGACGAGCGCCCGGTTCTGGGAGTGGACACCCTCGTTCTCTGCGACGGCCGCGTCCTGGGCAAGCCGGCCGGGCACGCGGAAGCTCAGGAGATGCTGGAGGCGCTCGCCGGAAAGACGCACGAGGTCGTCTCGGGTCTCTGCCTGCGCACGCCCGCCTGGGAGGAGCTGCACCGCGAGGTCACCCGCGTCACGTTCCGGTCCCTGACCGCCCGCGACATCGCGAGCTACATCGCCGCAGAGGAGTGGCCCGAACGGGCCGGTGGCTACGCGATCCAGGGTTTCGGCGCCTCGCTCGTCGAGCGGGTCGACGGTGACTATCTGAACGTCGTCGGGCTGCCGGCCGCTCTCCTCGTCCGCCTGCTCGCGGAGCGTTTCGCCGGCACGTACGGCTTCGGCTGATTCGGACGTGTCCTGGTGCCAGGCACCAAGACACGTCCGGAAGCGACACCCTCGGCCACGAACGCCTCGTACCGCGCGCGTGCACGGCCCGGCTCCGTCCCGAACTGGCCCAGTATGCGGGAGCTCGCCAGACCGGGACCGGACGCGGCCGCGAGCGTGTCTCGGTAGCTGCTGAACGGCCACTCGGCCGGATGGCGGCAGAGCCCTGCTCTGACCGGGTTGAGCACGACGTAGCGCGCGCCTTCGAGGAGGTGAGCGTTGGTCTCGATGAGCTCCGAATGGAACCTTCGCTCGAAGAGATGGCCCTCGTAGCCGTGGCGCCAGTTGAACCGGACAGCGTGCCTCCAGTTCAGTCGTTGCAGGCCGGCAGACAGATTCGGCAGCGGCGTCTCGAGGACCAGGTGGTAGTGGTTCGGCATCTCGCAGTACGCGTGGCAGATCCAGCCGAGCTCCGTTGCGATCAGCTCGTAGAAGGCGCGGAACGATCGGTGGTCCAGGCCGTCCTCGTAGATCGGCTCGCGGCGAACCCCCCTTGCCGTGATGTGGTAGAGGCCGTCGGTGAGGTTGAGACGTAGTGCCCTTCCCATGGGTCGCCACAGTAAGCCCCTCATCCCCGCACATCGCCTCGACGGCGCAGTTTTGCCACAGCTCCGGCCGCCTTTGGAGACATGTTCGGGTGCCAGGCACCAGGACGGGTCCAGGGGAGACGTGGCGAGATTGCCCCGCTTGCAGCGGCGTTTCGGTGGGATCTGACGGAACGGGATCGCTAGAGTCCCGCGAGGGAGATGGGGCTCTTTGGGTATCTCAACGGCTTTGGTGGCCGCGACATGGCGGTGGACCTGGGCACCGCGAACACGCTCGTCTACGTGCGTGGGCGCGGAATCGTGCTGAGCGAGCCGTCGGTCGTCGCAATCGACCAGCGGACGGGCGAGGTGCACGCCGTCGGGGTCGAAGCCAAGCGCATGCTCGGACGGACGCCGGGGACGATCTCCGCGATCCGCCCGCTCAAGGACGGCGTGATCGCCGACTTCGACGTCACCGAGCAGATGCTGCGGCACTTCATCCAGAAGGTGCACCAGCACCGCTTTGCGCACCCGCGCGTCGTCGTCTGCGTCCCGTCCGGGGTCACGGGCGTCGAGAAGCGTGCGGTCGAGGAGGCCACCCTGTCGGCGGGGGCAAGAGAAGCCCATCTGATCGAGGAGCCGATGGCGGCGGCGATCGGCGCCGGCCTTCCCGTCTCCGAGCCGACCGGGAACATGATCGTGGACGTCGGCGGCGGCACGACCGAGGTCGCCGTCATCTCTCTGGGCGGCATCGTCGTCTCGCAGAGCCTTCGGGTCGGGGGAGACGAGATGGACGAGGCGATCATCAATCACACGAAGCGCGAGTACAAGCTGCTGATCGGCAACCAGACGGCCGAGGAGATCAAGCTCGAGATCGGATCCGCCTTCCGCATGAAGGAGGAAGTGCAGGCCGAGGTTCGCGGCCGCGACATGCTCACCGGCCTTCCGAAGACGGTGATCATGAGCTCGGACGAGGTGCGCCATGCTCTGGAGGAGCCGGTCAACCAGATCGTCGACGCGATCAAGTCGACTCTCGACAAGACGCCGCCCGAGCTCGCCGCGGACATCATGGACCGCGGGATCGTGCTCGCCGGCGGCGGCGCGCTCCTGAACGGGCTCGACGAGCGGCTCCGGCACGAGACCCAGATGCCGGTCCAGCTCGCGGAGTCGCCGCTGACCTGTGTCGCTGTCGGCTCCGGCCGCAGCCTCGAGCTGATCGAGGTCATGCAGCGCACGAGCAAGAGCGCCCGAAGCCGTAACGGCTACCGGCGTTAACCCACACGCTACGCGTCCTACAGTGATCCAGTCACACCGAGTCCCTAGACTGTTTTTCCGTGCCACGTAACCGCTCAATGCGGCTGGCGGCACTGGGCTCGACCGTTCAGCGAGCCGCCTCGCCGGCATATCCGTCGTCCAGAGGGTCGGGCGCGCTGCGCCGACGGCTGATCGCCGGCATCCTCGTCGTCGTCTCCCTCGCCATGCTCACGATCTACTTCCGCGAGTCGGACAGCGGCCCGATGCACAGCGTTCAGGGGGGAGTCGCGACCGTCCTCCATCCCTTCCAGGTCGGCGCCGAGCGGGTCGCCCGGCCCTTCCGCGACGCCTACGGCTGGACCGCCGGCCTGATTCACGCGCGATCGGAGAACGACCGGCTCAGGGACGATCTGCAGCTGCTCAGGCAGCAAGCGATTCAGAACTCGACCGCGGCGCAGGAGAACGTCGAGCTCCGGCAGGCGCTCCGCTATCTCGCCGGCCCGACCTTCCCTCGCGACTACGAGCTCCTCGGCGCGAGCGTGATCTCCCACGCCCCGAACGAGTTCGAGCAGTCGCTCGTCATCTCGGCCGGCGGACGCGAAGGAATCACGGTCGGAGATCCGATCGTCTCGAGCAAGGGCTGGCTCGTGGGGCAGGTCACGAAGGTGACGACTCACAGCTCCGAGGTCACGCTCCTGACCGACAAGACGAGCGCGGTGACCGCCCTCGACGTGGCGACCAACACGATCGGGGTACTCAAGATCGGAGAGGGCCCGGACACCTCGTTCGTCCTCGACCGCGTTCCGAAGGACAAGGTCGTCGAGAAGGGCGACACGATCGTGACCGCGGGCCGCCGGTTCGGACGCCTGCCCTCCATGTTCCCGCGCGACATCCCGATCGGCTCCGTCAAGCACGTGGGCCAGACGGACATCGAGAACTTCCAGCAGGTGCAGGTCGACCCGCTCGTCGACTTCTCCTCGCTCCACTCCGTGTGGGTGCTCGTTCCGAAGGGTGGAGCGCCGCGCCTGCCGTGACCGCGGATGTCGTCAAGAGTGGGATCGCGTTCTTCGCCGCCGTCGTCGTTCAGGCGACGATCGTCTCCTCCGTCGCGCCGGGGGGCGGAACGGCGGATCTCGTGCTGGTCACCCTCGCGGCAGTCGCCCTTCTCCGTGGCGCCGTGTTCGGCGCGATCGCCGGCTTCTACGCCGGCTTCCTGCTGGACGCTGCGAACCTGGAGACGCTCGGGGTCAGCTCGCTGCTCCTGACGCTCGCCGGGTACTGGATCGGCCGCTACGGCGAGACGACCGGCCGCGAGGCCGGCCGGGTCGGACCTGGCCCATCGGCGAGCCGCCGCCTGAGCGCCCACGCGCCGCTCGTCGCCATCGCAGTCGTCACCGTCCTCTACGCGTTCGGCTCGGTCGCTCTGCACGCGATGCTCGGCGAATCCGTCTCGGTCCAGACCGGCATGCGGGCGCTGCCCGCGCAGATCCTGCTGAATCTCCTCTTGACCGTCCCGATCTACGCCCTCATGCGCAAGCTCTTCGCGCCGGCCGGCCGGCCGCTGCAGGAGGTCGAGTTCTCGTAGCCGTCAACCGGATGCCTCCCCGAACCCGCTTCATGCCGCGCGACCCGCGCGTGGAGGAGCCGTATCGCCTGACGCCGTCGATGGCGCTGCGCCTCGGCGTCCTGGGCGCGATCGTCCTGTTCGTCTTCGCGGTCCTCTTCTTCAGGCTGTGGGCCCTGCAGGTGCTCGCCGGTGACCGCTATCTCGCGGCCGCCCAGGACAACCAGCTTCGGACGGTGCGCCTCGAGGCGCCGCGAGGCCCGATCCTCGACCACAAGGGACGGCTCCTCGTCTCGAACAGAGTCGGTACCGCCGCCCAGGTCTGGACGGCGTACATGCCCCGCCGCGGCCGGGAGCGAATGCTGCGCCGGTTGTCCGCGATCCTGGAGGTCCCGGTGGCAGAGCTTCAGGACCGTCTCCGGAAGTACAGCGGCGACCCACTCACCCCCGTGACTCTCAAGGAGGACGTGTCGCGGGACGAGGTCTTCTACCTGCTCGAGCACCGGCGCGAGTTCCCGGGTCTCGAGCTGAACGACGTCCACCTTCGGGACTATCGGTACGGCACGCTCGCACCGCAGCTCCTGGGGCATGTCGGGGAGGTGACGGAGCGCCAGCTCAAGGGCGGCCGGCACAAGCACGGGGACACGGTCGGCCAGGCCGGCATCGAGTTCTCCTACGACCGTTACCTCCGTGGCACCGCCGGGCTCGCGGAGCTCCGGGTCGACTCCCTCGGGCGGCCGCGGAGCAAGCCGCTGAAGAGCGAGGCGCCGGAGCCGGGGCTCGCGCTGCGCACGACGCTCGACGCCAAGCTCCAGCGTGCGGCCGAGAACGCGCTCGTCTACGGGATCGAGGTTGCGCGCGAGAACGACAGCTGGGCCGCGAACGCCGGCGCAGCGGTCGCGATCGACCCGCGAACGGGCGCGATTCGCGCCATGGCCTCGTACCCGACCTTCGATCCGCGGGTCTACGTCGGCAAGCCGAACCCCGCCAAGCTTCGTCCGCTGATCGACCAGAAGGCGGCCGAGGCCAAGGATTTCCCGGGGCTCAACCGCGCGACGTCCGGGCTCTATCCGCCAGGCTCGACGTTCAAGCCGGTGACGGCGCTCGCCGCCCTGCGTGAGCATCTGGTCGGGCCGTACGAGCCGCTGTCGTGCACCGGGCAGATGACGATCCACGGCACGACGTTCAGGAACTGGAACCCCTACGTAAACGAGGGAATGGATCTGCCGACGGCCCTCGCCGCCTCGTGCGACACCTACTTCTACCAACTGGGGCTCGAGTTCTACGGCCTCCCCCCCGAGTACGGCAGCCCGCTCCAGAAGTGGGCAGCCGCCTTCGGCTTCGGGCGGCCTTCCGGGTTCGACGTCGGCGGTGAGGCGACGGGTCTCCTCCCGACTCCGGAATGGAGGCGGAAGACCTTCACGAAGGAGCGCTATCCCCAGAGCTGGGAGATCGACCGCCTCTGGAAGTCTGGCGACTCGGTCCAGCTTGCGATCGGCCAGAAGGATCTGCTCGTCACGCCATTGCAGATGGCGCGGTTCTACGCGCTGCTCGCAAACGGGGGAAAGCTCGTCACGCCCCATGTCGTCTCGAGCGTGGAGCAGCCGGGCGCGGCTGGAGCCGTGAAGGCCGTCTTCTCGCCCGCGCCCAAGGACTTGAACGTGGACCCGGCAGAGCTGAACGTGATCGCGGACGGGCTCTACCGCGCCACACACGCGTCATACGGCACGTCTGCCAGCGTCTTCGGCGGGTTCTCGATCCCGATCGCCGGCAAGACCGGCACGGCGGAAAAGGCCGTCGACCTCGACGGGGACGGCTACAGCACCATGGTCGACCAGTCTTGGTGGTGCGGCTACGGGCCGACAGACAAGCCTGAGCTCGTCGTCTGCGTCGTGATCGAGAACGGCGGCCACGGCAGCACGGCAGCGGCGCCGGCCGCCCTGAAGATCTTCGAGCGCCACTTCGGCCGCGAAGCTGCGGCGCCGACGATCGTGGAGACGGACTGATGGCCGACTACGCGGCATCGGCACAGTCCCGTCCCCGAGGACGTCACCCGAAGGCGGACACGGCCCGCGCCGTCTCCTTCCTACGGCGCCTCGACTGGATCATGCTCGCGGCGGTCGGCGCGCTCGTCGCGTTCGGCCTCTGGGCCCTCGACGGGGTCACCGGACAGGACGTGCCCGGCAACCCGGACTACTACGTGGTCCGCCAGGCGATCTTCGCGCTCATCGGCGCCGTCGGGCTCGTCGGAGCCCTGTTCGTCGACCCGTCGTTCCTCCGGCGGTATCGCAAGGCGGTCTACGGCGTCTTGCTCGGCATGCTGGTCGTCGTGATGGCGGTCGGGACCGAGGTGCGCGGATCGACCCGCTGGATCGATGTCGGCTTCTTCCAGTTTCAGCCGTCCGAGTTCGGCAAGCTCCTGCTCGCAATCTTCCTGGGCGGCCTTCTCGCCGAGAGCGGCAGGCGGGTGACGGAGTCCCGCACGACGGTGGTGGCAATCGGCGCCGCCTCAGTACCCACGCTCCTCGTCTTCCTGCAACCCGACATCGGGACTGCGCTCGTGTACGGCGCGATCCTGATCGCTGCCCTCTTCTTCGCCGGGACCCGCTGGCGCGATCTCGCCGTCATGGCCGGGATCGGGGTCGTGCTCGCCACCCTCGTGCTGTGGGCGGGCCCTGCGCTCGGCGTGCAGGTGCTCGAGCCCTATCAGCGGGACCGCCTGACGGCGTTCACGGACCCCTCGAAGAACCCCCAGGGGGCCGCGTACAACATCAATCAGTCGATCACCGCCGTCGGGTCGGGCGGGCTCGACGGCCGAGGTGTCGCAGGGGCGACGCAAACGCGCCTGGACTATCTCCCGGAGCACGAGACCGACTTCGTCTTCGCGGCGCTCTCGGAGCAGCGCGGCTTCTTCGGCGCGTCGATCCTCCTCGCCCTCTATCTCCTGCTGATGTGGCGCGGGATCAGGGTGATCGCACGGGCGGGGGACGTCTTCGCGGCGACCGTCGCCGGCGCGATCGTCTTCGGGCTCCTCTTCCAGACGTTCGTGAACATCGGGATGACGATCGGGATCGCGCCGATCACGGGGATCCCACTGCCGTTTGTGAGCGTCGGAGGCTCGGCGATGGTCACGAACCTGATGGCAATCGGCGTTCTCCAGGGAATCGCCCTCCGCCGCCGCTAGTCCGTCCGCCGCCCCGAGTCCGTCCGGTCCAGGTCCTACGATCGTGCGCATGGAATCGACTGAGGTGCACGCTTTGGAGGGCAGGAGAGACGCGCAGGAGCTGCTCCTGATCGAGGAGGCCGATGCCTGGTTCGAGTATCTCGAGGCCACCAGGGCTCAGACCGAGGTGCGTTACGGCGAAGTCGAGCCGTGGGCCTGGGCCCGCCTTTCACAGCGGCTTCGGGCGATCAGGACGAAGCGGGCGAAGCTGCGGCCTGCAGCCGCGGCCTGAGCTCAGGGTTGCCTGGAGCGAAAAACTGCTGCTGCTAGCCTGGAGAGCAGATATGCATCACTTGTCAACCTCGCAGCGCGCGGCGCGCCCTCCGTACTTTTCGGCGCCAGGCACCGCGCGCGCGGGATCACAAAAGGAGTTTTCACTTGTTGCGATGGTTCCGGCGCAAGCCACAGGAACGTCCTCAGCCTGCTCAGGAGCGGACTGAACCCACCAGCACCGTAAGGCCCCCGGCCGCCACAGCGGCCGCGGACACTTCCTCGTCGACCACTACCGCTGCCCGTCGCCGACGGCGCGGAAGCCGGGGCGGGCGCAACCGCCGCAAGCCCGCGGATCGAACCGAGGGCGCGGAAGACAAGCCCGAGAAGCCCGACGCGGAAGGCAAGGCCGAAAAGCCGAGGCCCGAGAAAGGGGCCAGGCCCGAGCGCAAGCCACGGGAGCGCCCTGCTCGCCAGTCCCGGCGCAGGACGCCGACGCCGAGATCGGTGCCGCCGCCCGCCAAGCGCGACCTCGTCATCTCCGTCGACGTCGCCGAGCAGCGCGTCGCGATCCTCGAGGACGACCAGGTCGCGGAGGTCTACCTCGAGCGACCTGAGAGTCGTTCGATCGCGGGAAACATCTACAAGGGCACGGTCGACAACGTCCTTCCCGGGATGGAGGCTGCGTTCGTCGAGATCGGGCTCGAGAAGAACGGGTTCCTCTACGTCGACGAGATCGTCACCCCCGAGCTCGAGGGTCGACGCCACGGCCGCAAGATCCAGGACCTCCTGAGCCGCGGCGAGGAGATCCTCGTGCAGGCCGTCAAGGACCCGATGAAGTCCAAGGGCGCACGTCTCACGACCGAGATCTCGCTCCCCGGCCGCTTCGTCGTCTACGTCCCGAGCGGCGAGGGCTTCGGCGTCTCGCGCCGGTTGCCCGACGACGAGCGCATCCGGCTCCGCGACATCGTCAAGTCCGTCGCGCCGAAGACCGGGAGCATGATCGTGCGAACCGCCGCCGAAGGCGCGTCGGAGGAGGACATCGAGCGCGACATGGACTTCCTCCAGCGGCTCTGGAAGGAGATCCAGAAACGGGCTGAGCAGGCGAAAGCGCCGGCGCTCGTGTACCAGGAGGCGGAGCTCCCGCTCCGCGTCGTCCGCGATCTCTTCACGAACGACTTCGAGCAGGCGGTGGTCGACCATGACCTGACCTACAAGCGCATCGTCGGCTACCTCAAGAAGACCTCACCGCACATGGCGGAGAAGGTCAAGAAGTACGCGGGCAAGACGTCGCTCTTCGAGGACTTCGGCGTCGAGAAGGAGATCCAGTCCACCCTTTCCCGCCGTGTCGACCTCCCGTCCGGGGGCTACCTGATCTTTGACTATGCCGAGGCCTTCACGGTCATCGACGTCAACACCGGGCGCTTCGTCGGCTCGCGGTCGAAGACGTCCACCGGACGGCTCGAGGACACGATCACGAAGAACAACCTCGAGGCGGTCAAAGAGGTCGTCCGCCAGCTTCGGCTGCGAGACATCGGCGGGATCATCGTCATCGACTTCATCGACATGGCGAACCCGAAGAACCGTGCGGCTGTCGAGGAGGCGCTGAAGAACGAGCTGGAGCGCGACCGGACGAAGACGTACGTCGTCGAGATCTCCCCGCTCGGGCTCGTCGAGATGACGCGCCAGAACGTCTCCGATGGCCCGCGCGAGATCCTGACGAAGCGCTGCCCCACCTGCGAGGGGGATGGCATCGTGGTCTCCGAGGTCTCCTCCGCCGTCGATGTCGAGCGCAAGCTCCGGCAGCTCGCGGCGGGCTCGCGCACCGCGGCCTTCCGCGTCGAGCTCAACCCTCACGTGGCGGCCGTGCTCATCGGCCCCGGCGCCGAGCGGCTGAGGGCGATCGAAGAGAGGACGCGCCGCCGATTCTTCATCGAGGCCAAGGACGGGGCGCCGCTCGACCATCTCGAGGAGGTCGCCCGCGGGCCGCTCGCGAAGCTCCAGCCCGAGTCTCCCGTGGAGGAGGGCAAGGAGCTCGAGGTGAAGCTCGTCGAAGTCGGCCTCCACGATCCAGGCGCAGGAGTCGCGAAGCACGAAGGCATCGACATCTCGGTCGGAAAAGGCTCGGCGCTCGTCGGAAAGCGAGTGAAGGTGCGGATCACCCGAGTCCTCGACGGCACCGCTTACGCCGAGCTCGCGGATCAGCCGGCGGCGGGTGAGCCTCCGATTACGGCCGAGGCGATGGCTGAGAAGCCGACGCGTGCCCGCCGCAAGCCCACGCCGAAGAAGGAGGACGCCGACAGAGCCGTGGAGACGGACGAGTCGGCTGCCCCAGAGGCCCGGACCGAAGTCGAGCCCGAGGTCCAGCCCGAGATCGAGGAAGGCGTCGACGCTGACCTCGAGGAGCCTGTGGAAGCCGTTGCGGAGGAGGACGAGCCTCTCGACGAGAGCGGAGCCGAGGAGACGCCGGACGGCGCGCCGACGCCGAAGAAGCGCACCCGGCGAGGCTCGCGTGGGGGACGGCGCAGGAAGAAGAAGCCCGCGGTCACCGCCAGCGGGGAGACGGCGGAGGAGGCTCTCCGGGCCGCCACTCCCGAGGTTGCCGAGAAACCCGGGCAGCCCGAGGAGCCAAAGGATCCCGACGACAGCCGGAACGGACAGCCGGCCGAGTCGGCCGTGCTCATCCATCTCCCGAGCCCGGCGCTCGGCGACGAGTCCGAAGCGGAGGAGAACGGGGACGGCGAGCAGCCGAGGCCGAAGAAGCGCACCAGGCGCGGCTCCCGTGGGGGCCGCCGACGCCGGAAGCCGGCTGCCGCGCGGTCGAACAGCGGGGCCGATGGAGGAGACTCCACGGGCCAGGGTGAAGCAGCCGAGAACCCGTCAGAAACGCCCGAAGGCGTCGAGGAACCGCTGGTAGACTGACCGCGCCAAAGAGGGCGGATCTTCAGGTTAGGCCCGACCGGCGTTTTTCTATGAGCTACGCGATCATCAAACTGGGTGGGAAGCAGTACGTCGTCCGCGAGGGCGAAAAGCTGCTCGTGGACCGGCTTGCCGTCGACGAGGACAAGACGTTCCAGCCCGAGGTCATCTTCGAAGGCGGCGACGGCAAGGCCGAGCTCGCCCCGAAGGGGACGGTCACCGCGAAGGTGCTCCAGCACGTCAAGGGCAAGAAGATCCGAATCGGCAAGTACCGGAGGCGCACCGGCTACAAGCGTCACACCGGTCACCGCAGCCACCTGACCCGAATCCAGATCGAGTCGATCGGGGCGAAGAGCACGCGCTCGACCTCGACGGCGGCGAAGAAAAGCACTGCTACGAAGAAGGACGACAGCTAATGGCCCACAAAAAAGGACTTGGCTCATCCCGGAACGGCCGCGACTCCGAGTCGAAGCGACTCGGCGTCAAGATCTTCGCCGGGCAGGACGTGAAGGCTGGAATGATCATCGTCCGGCAGCGCGGCACGCGCTTCATGCCGGGACCCGGCGCCGGACTCGGCCGCGACGACACGATCTTCGCGACTCGCGACGGACGCGTCGATTTCAAGCGCAGCGGCGAGCGGCGAACGGTCGCCGTCGACCCAGCTGAAGCTGCTGCCTCCACGTCCTAAGGCCTACGGCCCCTAGAGCCCGTGTTCAACGACCGGGCTCGCATCCGCGTTCAGGCCGGTCGCGGCGGCCACGGCGCGCTGAGCTTCCGGCGGGAGAAGTACGTCCCGAAGGGAGGCCCGGACGGGGGTGACGGCGGGCGTGGGGGAGACGTCGAGCTCGTCGTCGACGCCGACCTGCGCGATCTGTCGTTCTTCCAGGGACGCAAGAGCTTCAGGGCCGGGTCGGGCGGAAACGGCCGTGGGGCGAACAAGCACGGCGCAGACGGCGAAGACATCGCGCTCCGCGTGCCTGTCGGGACTCAGGTCTTCTCCGAGGACGGGGAGCTGATGGTCGACCTCGCCGCAACCCGTGCGCGGGTCGTCGCGGCGCGGGGCGGATCCGGTGGACGAGGGAACAGGAAGTTCGCCACGCCGACGAGAAGGGCCCCGCGCTTCGCCGAGGTCGGCATGCCCGGCGAGGACCTCGAGCTGGAGCTCCGGTTGAAGCTGATGGCCGACGCCGCGCTCGTCGGACTGCCGAACGCGGGAAAGTCGTCCCTCCTGCGCCGGATCTCGAACGCGAAGCCGAAGGTCGCCGAGTATCCGTTCACGACCCTCGCGCCCGTCCTCGGCACGGTCGAGTCGCCGAGCGGGCGGCAGCTGACGGTCGCCGACGTGCCCGGGTTGATCGAGGGCGCGAGCGAGGGGATCGGTCTCGGGCACGAGTTTCTCGCGCATCTCGAGCGGGCGCGGCTCCTGGTGCATGTGATCGATGCCTCCGAGGGGGATCCGGCGGAGCGCTTCGCGCTCATCGACGGCGAGCTCTCGGCCTACGGTGCGGGACTCGACGCCCTTCCCCAGATCGTCGTCCTGAACAAGCTGGACATCTCCGGGGAGGTCGGCTTCCCGCTGGAGGACGATCGAGTCCGGCGGGTGCTCCGAACATCCGCAGCAACGGGCGCCGGCATCGACGAGCTCGTGAACGCGCTGCTCGAGTTGTGTCCTCCCGCTGCGGATCCGGAGGCGGCACTCGACGACGGGATGGTCGAGTTTCTCGTCTACCGGCCGCGGCCCGACCCCCGAAGCAGCTTCCGTCTCTTCAGGACGGACACCGGCTTCAGGGTTTCAGGGCCCACGCCCGAGCCCGACGAGCTCGAAGCGGCCCTGCGTGCTGCCGGCGCGAAAAAAGGTGCCGAGGTCGAGGTCGACGGCGAGACGCTGATCCTGTCGTGACGGTGGCGATCCTCGGTGGCGCCTTCGATCCTCCGCACCTCGGCCATGTCGCGCTTGCCGAGGGGGCACGGGAGCAACTGGGCGCAGATCGTCTGATCGTGCTCGTCGCCGAGCGCCCGGGTCACAAAGAGGTCGTTGCAGACGCCCCGACGCGGCTCCGGCTCGCGGAGCTCGCCCTCGGCCGCTTTGGTGATGTCCGGCTGGACGACCATGCGTACACGGTCGACTTCCTTCGAGACGAATCGCTCGACGATCCCGTGTTCGTGCTTGGCGGCGACGAATGGGCAGCGTTCGCGAGCTGGAAAGAGCCCGAGGAGGTGCGGCGCCTGACCCGGATTGCCGTCGGCGCTCGCCCGGGGCATCCGCCGCCCGTGGGAGACGCGGAAGTGCTTCGGATCGACCAGCGCCCGATCTCGTCGAGCGAGATCAGAGCGCGTGTCGCGGCCGGGGAGCCGATCGACGATCTCGTTCCTGAGGCGGTTGCGCGGGAGATCGAGCGGCTCGGTCTCTACGGGGCCGGTTTGCCATCCTCGGGCCGAGGCTAAGATGGGAGAGAACCCAAGGGACGCTTTCAGACTCTGACCTCACTCGAACAAGCCCGCCGCATCGCCGCTCTCGCCCAGGAGAAGCTGGCAGAGGACGTCCTGATCCTCGATCTGCGGCCCGTCACCGCCTACACCGACTTCTTCGTCCTCTGCACGGGGCGAAACGCGCGCCAGACGAAGGCGATCCACGACGAAGTCCGTGAGCGCCTGAGGGCGGACGAGGGCCTGAGGCCGCGCGCGGTCGAGGGCGATCGAGACGGCAACTGGATCCTCGTGGACTACCTCGACGTCGTCCTCCACGTCTTCACCCCCGAGACCCGTGAGTACTACGGGCTCGAGGAGCTCTGGAGCGACATGCCCTCCGTCGAGCTCGACGCAGCGACCGCCTAGCCGCGGCCTGGCTACAATCCGCCGCGACGGGGCCATAGCTCAGCTGGGAGAGCGCCGCCATGGCATGGCGGAGGTCGTCGGTTCGAGCCCGACTGGCTCCACTCCCTCCTCGGCGGCCTAGACGATGCCCGGCCCGGCCGGGAGAACCACTTCGAACCGGGCGCCGTGCGGCTCGGCCTCGCGATACTCGAGCTTTCCCTGGTGTGCCTCGGCATACGACTGGGCGATAGCAAGGCCAAGGCCGGTACCCGGCCCCCGAGGGCGGGCCGCATCGCTGCGGCTGAAGCGCTCGAAGAGCGACGGAACGAACTCCGGAGAAACCCCCTCGCCCCGGTCCTCGACGGCAACCTGGAGCCTGCCGTCGATCTGTTCGGCGAAGACCGTTACGGGTGCCTGGCCGTAGCGCAGCGCGTTCGTGACGAGGTTCGAGAGGATGCGGTCGAACGCCCCCGGATCGACGGTCGTCTCGAGATCGGCAGACACCTGGACGACGACGTCGCCGACGCGGTCGCCGGCCGCCCCTTTGACGATCTCCTCGATCCGCTTTCGGACCTTGAAGCGCTGAGGATCGATCGGGACAGCATGCGCGTCCAGGCGCGACAGGTCGAGCAGCTGCTCCACCAGCATCTTCAACCTGGCGGTCTGACCGCGGAGCGAGTCCTCGAGTTGCTCGCGTTGCTCGACGGCGATCTCGTTCCCGCGCCGATCGAGCGTCTCGATGACGCCGTGGATGACGGCGACCGGTGTTCGCAGCTCGTGGGCCGCGAGTGCGACGAAATTGCTCTTCAGCTCGTCCGCTTCCTCGAGGGCAGCTCGGGCAGTCTGCTCCTGGCCGAAGAGTCGCGCTCGGTCGAGCGCGAGCTGCGCGAGCGACCCGAGCGTCCGCAGGAGCGCGAATTCCTCCTGGCCGAAGAACGGCGCATACCGGCTCGTCCAGACCTGAAGCGATCCGGAGGGGAGGGCAACCTCCAGCACCTCTGCCGTCTCCAGGTCGCGAGCATCCGCGGCCGTGAACGATCCGACGACGTTTCCCTCTTCGTCGTGCAGCTCGATCGCCCGTGCGCCGACGATGTCCAGCATCGGCGGAAGCACGCTCTCCGTCACGTCGCTCGGAGTCTTGGCACCCATGAGGCCGGCGATCGCCGACTGGACACGGGCGGTCTCTGGCCGACGCCAGACGAGCCGAAGCCAGCTCGGAGGCGAGAGGCCGAGGAGGAACGTGAGGCCGCTGATGGTCGCGAGGACACCGATGACCAGCGAGAGGAACGAGTCCTCCTCCGGACTCAGCCCGGCGAGCAGGAGCGCGGCAACGAACAGGACGCTGGCAGCTGCCAGGAGGCGCATGCGCCGCTGGGCGACGCTGGGCTGCCCGCGTCCGGCGCGCCAGAGGCGAACTGCCGCGACGATCGACAGCGACGACCAGTGGACCAGAAACGAGATCAGATAGGCGCGGAAGCCGAATGACTGGGGCTCGCCCTCGGCGGGAAAGTCGGGGAGAAGGAACGTCCAGGCCACCAGCACGACCGTCATGACGCCGAGGAAGCGCTCGAGCCCGCCCGGCGCTCGCTCGAACGTCGTCGTGAAGCGGTACAGGAGGAATGGGAAGAGGACGAGCAGCGCCACGTCGATGCGCTGGATGACCTCCTCGAGGTCGTTGGTCGGCTCGTCGGGGATGACGAGGCCTGCGAGGACGACGATTCCGACCGCGCCGAAGCTCAGGGCCGCCCACAGGGCCGGTTTTCCGCGCCCGCGCAGCCACAATCCCAATGCCGCCAGCGCCAGAGCGCCGAAAACGACGACATTGACGTACTCGACTGTTTGGACGGCAGTGGCCACCGCGTCGCGTCCCGACGGGAGTGTAAGGCTTCCGTCGGGCCATGCTCCTGGTTCTTGCGAGGGCGCCTACAATTGTTCGACCGTGGTCGAGATCGTTTTCCTGATGCTCGTCCTCAAACTGCCGATTCTCTATCTGGTCGGTGTCGTCGTCTGGGCCGTTCGCGCCGAGCCCATCCCGCCCGAGCCGGCAGTCCTCCAGGTCGCCCCCGATGCCGGGCCGCCTTCGGGCCCGCGGCCCCTGCGCCCCCGGGCCCCCCGCCGGGGCGGGCCGCGCGGCGCACGCCCCGCACGCAGGGGTGAGAGGGTGACCCTCCGATGAGCGCGATTCCTCCAGCGGCCGAGCGAGGCGGCTCCGCCGAGAGCGTCGCAGGGTTCCTGTCGGCGATCGCTATCTTCGGCGGACTCGTGGCGATCGCACAGCGACCCGTCACGATCGGCCTCTTTTCGGTCTTCGTCGCTCTCGTGGCCTCAGCTATGGCATCCGGCCGGCATCGGAACCTCGCCGCGGCGGCCGTAGCGATCGCGTCGATCTCGTGGCTCCTCGGGATGATCGTCTGCGTGATCACGAACCGCCCCCTCTGGTAGCCGCGAGCCCGCGCAGGGGAAGCGCACTGGTACAAAGAACAAAGAGGCACATTGGCTGAGGTCGACGGACTCAACGCGGGATACGCGCGCGCGGTGCTCGAGGAGTACCTCGAGAATCCGGACGGGGTTCCGGCAGAGTGGCGGGAGCTGTTCGAGAGCGACAACGACCTGCTCATGCAGCATCCCGGCGTCGCCCGCCTGCTCCAGCTTCTCGAGGCAGACGGCAACGGCGGCCCCGAGCCGGTCGCAACGCCTCCGGCTCCTGTTCCCACCGTCGATCCGGTCGCCGCTTCACCTCCGCCTGCTGACGCTCTGGCCGCTGACGAGACGTTGCTCGGCGCCGTTGCCGCGGCGATGGCGCTCGTGAAGGCCTACCGGACGCATGGGCATCTCGCGGCACGACTCGACCCGCTCGGACAAGAGCCCGTCGGCGACCCGGCGCTCGAGCCCGAGCTCCTCATCCCGCCGCTCACGCCCGAGCTTCAGGCCCAGATCCCGAGAAAGCTCCTCCGCGTCCATGTTTCGGGCGAGACGCTCGCGGAAGTCCTGCCGAGGCTCCAGGAGACCTACTGCGGTACGAGCGCCTACGAGCTCGAGCACATCTCGGATCACCAGGAGCGGGTCTGGCTACGCCAGGCGATCGAATGCGGCACCTACCGGGCGCCGCTGCCCGCGGAAAGCAAGAAACTCCTGCTCGCCCGCCTGTCCGAGGTCGAAGGTCTCGAGCGCTACCTTCGCCGCGCGTTCCTCGGGCAAAAGTCGTTCTCGGTCGAAGGGCTCGACGTCATGGTGCCGATGCTCGACCTCGCTCTCGAGCTGGCTGCCGAGGACGGGGCGCACGAAGTGGTCACGGGCATGGCGCACCGCGGCCGCCTGAACGTCCTGGCCCACGTGATCGGGAGGCCGTACGACACCATCCTCCGTGAGTTCGAGGGTGAGCGGAATCTCCAGGCGATCTCCTCGCAGCCGCCCGGATCGAGCGGCGACGTCAAGTACCACCTCGGCGCGCAAGGCCGACGGAAGACGGCAGCGGGAGACATCACCGTCACGCTCGCCGCGAACCCCAGCCACCTGGAGGCCGTGGATCCCATCGTCGAGGGCCTCGCCCGCAGTGAGCAGACCGATCGCTCGACGCCCGGAGGGGCGCACGACCCGCGAGTCGCGCTGGCGGTTCTCATCCACGGCGATGCGTCGTTCCCGGGACAGGGTGTCATCGCGGAGACGCTGAATCTCCAGGGCCTCGGCGGCTACTCGACGGGTGGCACGCTCCACCTGATCGCGAACAATCAGGTGGGGTTCACAACCGATCCGGCCGACGGGCGCTCGACGCGCTACTCGAGCGACCTCGCCAAGGGCTTCGACGTCCCGATCATCCACGTGAACGCGGACGACCCCGAGGCCGCCGTGTCCTCGATTCGTCTTGCAATGGCCTTCCGACGCCGATTCGGCCACGACGTCGTGATCGACCTGATCGGCTACCGGCGCCATGGACACAACGAGGGCGACGAGCCGGCGTACACGCAGCCGCTCATGACGGAGCGCATCCAGAACCATCCGAGCGTCCGCGAGCAGTACGCCGCCAGGCTCATCGAGGAAGGCATCGTCACGCAGGAGGAGGCTGACGCCCTCGCGCGGGAGGTGGAGCAGAGCCTGCGCTCCGCCCACGAGACCCTGAAGGCGTCGTTCGAGGCCGCCCCTGCCGAGGCCACGCCGAGCGAGCGGACGCCTCCGACCGTCGGCAGCGAAGTCCTGACGGCGGTGGACGTCGAGCGCCTCCGGTCCCTCAACGAGGAGCTGCTCGCGGTGCCGGGCCGGTTCACGGTCCACCCGAAGCTCGCGCGGCAGCTGGACCGCCGCCGGGAGAGGTTCGACGGCGGCGAGATCGACTGGGGGCATGCTGAGACGCTCGCCTTCGCCAGCCTCCTGGTCGAGGGCATCCCGGTCCGATTGACCGGGCAGGACACCGAGCGCGGCACGTTCTCCCACCGCCACCTCGTCCTCCACGACCCCGGCAGCGGCGAGCAGTACACGCCGATGAAGCAGCTGCGCGACGCCACGGCGTCGTTCGAGGTCTTCAACTCGCCGCTCTCCGAGTACGCGACGCTCGGCTTCGAGTACGGCTACTCGGTCGGGGCGCCGGAGGCGCTCGTGATCTGGGAGGCGCAGTACGGCGACTTCGTCAACGGCGCGCAGATCGTGATCGACCAGTTCCTGGTTTCCGGCCTCTCGAAGTGGAGCCAGACCTCCCGTTTGACTCTGTTCCTGCCCCACGGCTACGAGGGAAACGGGCCGGAGCACTCCAGTGGACGCCTAGAGCGGTTCCTTCAGCTCGCGGCCCAGGAGAACATCCGCATCGTCACGCCGAGCACGGCTGCGCAGTACTTCCACCTGCTGCGCCGGCAGGCCCTGGATCCGAGCGCGCGGCCGCTCGTGGTCATGACGCCCAAGGGACTGCTGCGCCTGAAGGAATCCTCGGCGGTTCTCGAGCAGCTCGCGACGGGCCGGTTCGAGCCGGTGCTCGACGACCGGGAGCCGCACGATCAGGTGCGCCGGCTCGTTCTCTGCTCGGGCAAGGTCTACTACGACATCGTGGGCCACGAGCTCCGCTCACAGAATCCGCAGACAGCGGTCGCCCGCATCGAGCAGCTCTACCCGTTCCCCGTCGATCCCGCGACGAAGCTCGTCGCGTCGTACCCGGCGCTCCAGGAGGTCCTCTGGGCCCAGGAGGAACCGCAGAACATGGGCGCCTGGCGGGCGATCCGCCACCGTCTCGAGGAAGCGATCGGCGGCCGGGTTCCACTCCGATACGTGGGCCGCCCCTGGCGCGCGAGCCCGAGCGAGGGCTATCCGACCGCCCACGTTCGCGAGCAGGACCGGATCGTCCGAGACGTGTTTTCTAGCTAGCCCTTGTTCTTGAACTCGCGGGCCTGCCGCACCTGGCGGGCCACGGCGCGGGCAACGGCCGGCGCGTGCTTACGGGCCTCGCGGGTGATCCGCCGTCGGTGCTGCTTCGGAATTCGGCGCCAGACCTCCCACGCCGTCAAGACGATTCCGACCGGCCCCACCCGACCGGCGAGGAGAAAGCGAGCGCGCGGCATCACCTCATCCTAGTGAAGGCTCAGTCGTCGTCGTCGTCGTCGTGCTCGTGGTCGTCGTCGTCGTCGTCGTCCTTGTCCTTGTCCTTGTCCTTGTCCTTGTCCTTGTCCTTGTCCTTGTCCTTGTCCTTGTCCTTGTCCTTGTCCTTGTCCTTGTCCTTGTCCTTGTCCTTGTCCTTGTCGTCGTCCTCGTCCTCGTCGTCGCCGTCGTGCTCGTCCTCGTCGTCTTCCTCGACGGGGGGCGGAGGAGGGGGCGCGGGCTGGGGCGCGGAGGCGGCGCCCTTAGGCGGAGGCGGAGGGGGTGCCGGCGCGGGTTTGGCCGGGGCTGCCGGAGCTGTGGGCTTCGGTGCGGCGACTGGACGCGGCGGACGGGGAGCGTCTCCGGTGACAGGGGTTGCCGCGACCATGGCGTGGACGAGCACGGGCTCCGCCGGGATCGGGCTCGGGGCGGCCGGCCTCGGCCGGAGTCGTGCTTCCCTGGCGCGCTCGATCCGTTCGATCCGCTCGCGCCGCGCGATGCGCCGCGCTTCGACAGCGCGCTCGACCGTCGGGGAGAGGCGAATCGTTCGCTCCTCGACCCACGGCCCGGCAGCAGAGCCGGTCGGCCTGACGACCGGCGTACGCGATTCCTGGTGCGCGACGAGCTCCTCAGGCGCGTGGAGCAGCCCCGCCAGGGCTACGCCCAGCAGTAGGCCGGTCACGACGTGAATCAGTGCCCCCCTCATGTTCAACCCCTTCCCTGCCGACAATCCGCGCAAGTGGTATCGGTAATTGACTGGGGTCCCTTGAGGGGAATCGAATGGGGAGTTTCAAACTCAAGCTCGTCGCGTACTTCTCGCTGATTGCGCTCCTGCCGTTCGCGGCGGCGTTCAGCGGGCTGGAGGCGGTGACTGATCAGAACGAGACGCGCCGCGTGGACGGCACGCTCGATACCGGCGTGCGGGCGGCCCAGGCCGCATTCGTCGACCACGTCGGTGAGGTCGAGCGCAATGCCGCTCTGCTCGCGCACAATCCCGCGTTCCAGCAGGCTCTCGCGACCGGCGACCGAAAGCAGCTTCGCCGCTTCGCCGCTTCGCATCACGTCCGGATCGAGCCCCGAGCGCGGTGCACCGATCGGAACCATCCGCCGGCCGGCCGTCGTTCGGTCGGTTGCAGTCGTCGGGAGCGCGGGCAGGCTCGGACGCGTGGTCGCACCGATGCAGATCGATCGGCAGCTCGCCCTCGCCCTCCGAAGGAGCGCCGGCCTCTCGAACGGCGCCGAGATCGCCTTCGTCGAAAACGGCCGTGTGCTCGCGGCCAGCACGACCCTCGAGGGGCGCCTCGAGACGCCGTCTCAGCCGGAGGAGATCGCGGTCGCCGGACGCAGCTTCCGAGGGCTTGCGTCGCAAACGCTCGCCGTGCCTCGAGACACTTCACTCGTCGTCCTTGCGCCACAGGCGGCCATCGACGAGTCCGTCGGCTGGGTCCGCTCCCGCCTCTTCCTGGCAATGCTCGCAGCGCTCTTCCTGATCGCACTCGTCGCCTACATCCAGGGCCGCACGATCGTCGGAACCCTGTCGCGCCTCGCTGAGGCCGCGCGCGGCATCGCCCGGGGCCGGCTCGGCGATCGCGTCCAGGTTCGCGGCCGAGACGAGTTCGCGTCGCTCGGCCACGTCTTCAACCAGATGGCGGAGCAGCTGGAGCAGCGGCTCGGCGAGCTGGAGGAAGAACGCAGGCGGCTGCGAGAGACGACGCTGCGGTTCGGTGAGGCTCTGGCCGCCACGCACGACATCGACCAGCTCCTGCGCGTGATCGTCGAGACGGCAGTCCAGGCGACAGGTGCGTCGCGGGGCGAGCTGACCGAAGGCGGCGCCGTCCTGATCGCGCTCGGCGGCGAGCGCACAGACGTCAAGCTCGAGTTCCCGCTCTCAGCCGGACGAGACACGTTCGGCACCCTTGTGCTGTACGGCGAGGAGTTCACATCCGACCAACGCGAGAGCGCCGGCTGGCTCGTCGGCCATGCAGTCATCGCGCTCAGCAATGCCCAGCTGCACCGCACCGTCGAGCAGCAGGCGCTCGTGGACAGCCTCACCGGCCTTGCAAACCGCCGCCTGTGCACCGCCGCGCTCGAGAAGGAGCTCGCTCGCGCCGAGCGTTTCCAGGAGCCCCTCACGCTCGTCCTCGCCGACATCGACGATTTCAAGCGAATCAACGACCGCTGGGGCCATCCGACGGGCGACGAGGTGCTCAAGGACTTTGCGGAGCACCTGCGCGAGAGCGTCCGTGAGATCGACCTGGCCGGCCGCTGGGGCGGCGAGGAGTTCGCGCTCCTGCTTCCCGGGACCGACCTGGAAGGCGGACGACAGCTGGCGGAACGCATCCGGGAGGCACTTGCAACCCACAGGCTGGTTGCGCCCGACGGAGACGAGATCGAAGTCTCGGCAAGCTTCGGCGTCGCTTCGTTCCCCGCAGTCTCGGGACAGAACCAGCTCGTCGCCGCTGCCGATGCGGCGCTCTACGAAGCCAAGCGCCTGGGAAAAGACCGTGTTGTGGTCTCCGAACCGGTCGCCGTCCCGAGCCCGTAGACGACGAAGCGCCCGACTCCGCGTTAGAATCCCCCGCCGAGCAAGAATATGCCCGGAAACCACGGAGGATCGATGCCCGTAGAGACACCGTCATTGTTCGCAGATGTGATCCAGGATCACCTCGAGCTGAAGCGCAAGAACGCTGAGCTCGAGGGCAACATGCCCATCGACCACTACCGCGTCGAGGATCCCTTCCAGAACCATCCGCTCTTCAAGACCGAGGAGCAGGCTCGGATCGAGGACACTCTCGACGGACACCCCGGTGCCGAGTCGGTTGAGCCTCAGGCTGTTGCTGCCGAGGCGGCCGAAGCGCAGGACGAAGACGGCCTCTGGGGCCGCTCTCGCGACTTCGACTGGGGCGACTAGAACCGACGGCGGGCGCGGCGTTTCGGCGTTTCGCTACGGGGTAGGCTGGCCCGGAGCGATAACGCAACGAAAGGGAGCCGTCATGAGAAAAATTCTGGGCCTGATCGGTCTGGGCGCCGCCTTGAAGTACTTCTTCGACCCGAACGAGGGCCGCAGCCGCCGGGCCATGATCCAGAGCCGCTTCGGTGAGCTCTTCAGCCAGGGCGCGCAGCGAGGCGAGCAGCTGGGTCAGACAGCCTCGTCCAAGGCGCAGAGCGTCGTGGGCAAGGCGAAGCAGATCGAGGGAGAGGTCAAGGGGCCGACAGACGACGTCACGCTGGCGCGAAAGGTCGAGAGTGAGATCTTCAGCGACGAGGACGTTCCGAAGGGGCAGATCAACGTGAACGCCGAGAACGGCAAGATCGTCCTCCGCGGTGAGGTCGGCCAGCAGGAGATGATCCGCGACCTCGAGAAGCGGGCGCGAAGCGTCCAGGGCGTGAACGACGTGGAGAACCTGCTGCACCTCCCCGGGGCCGAGGCCCCGATGCACGGCGCGAACAGCTAGTCCGGGTCGCGCAGCGCGCTGAGGCCGGGCAGGCCGTACCAGAGCGACACGAGCAGAGCGGCGGTGGCCCCGGTGGCCACCGCCGTCATCGTGTTCTTGAAGATGAGGTCTGTCACGACGAAGACTGCGCCGGTAAGCGCGCTGGCCAGAAAGACGGTGCCGATGATCGCCAGGATGTTCGCGGTCTTGACGAGCTGCTCCTTGTCCCGCTGGCGAAATCGGAGCACGGTGGTAGGCCGTGGGTGCGATGAAGAAGATCGAGGCGCACGCTGTGCAGATGAACGTGGCGTAGTAGACGTGACGCTGCGTCGTCGTGATCGTGGTGAACCGCTGGCTGAACGGCACGGCGAGGAGAAACCCGAACAGCATCTGCACGCCGGGCAGCGCGACGCGAAGCTCGTTCAGGAGCTCGATCAGCTCGCGGTCGAGGCGCTCGTCCTTGCTCTCGTCGTTGCTCACGTGCTCGACTTCCCGATCGAGACGATGCGGCCGGCCGGCCGTGCATGGTCGACCTGCAGCGTCGTGTGTCTGATCGAATACTCGCGCGCGAGCAGCTGCTCGAGCGTACGCCGGCGGGCGTGGCAGTCCTCACCGGGTTCCACGAGGATGTGCGCCGAGAGTGCCGGGAAACCGGACGTGATCGTCCAGACGTGGAGGTCGTGCACCTCCACGACGCCGGGCACATCGGTCAGGCGCGCTGCGAGCTCGCGCGCGTCGATCCCGCGCGGCGTGCCCTCGAGCAGGATGTGGACGGACTCGCGCAGCACCGTCCACGAGCTCGCGAGCACCAGGACGGCGATCAGCGCGCCTGCTGCCGGGTCGGCGTAGCGCCAACCGGTCGTCAGGATCACGAGTGCCGCGACGACGACCCCGCCGGAGCCCATTGCATCCGCTACGACATGGCGAAGCGCCGCGCGCATGTTCAGGTTGTCGTGCGCCGTTCTCGCAAGGAGCGCGGCGGCAACGAGGTTTCCCGACCAGACCGACGAGCGCCACGGCGAGCATCCAGCCGGCAAGGACGTCCGGCGGGTCGCTGAAACGCCCGTAGGCCTCGACGAAGATCCAGATCGCGAGCGCCACCAGCACGACGCCGTTGACGAGCGCGGCGAGGATCTCGACCCGCTGGTAGCCGAAGCTTCGTTCCGGGGTGCTCGGCCGGCCGGCGAGCCAGACGGCTCCGAGCGCGAGCGACAGCGCGACGTTGTCGGAGAGCATGTGCACCGCGTCGGCGAGGAGCGCGAGGCTTCCGGTGAGCAACCCGCCGACGATCTCGACCGCCGTGATCGCGACGGTCAGCGCGAGAACGAGCAGCAGAATCTTCCGGTTCTGAGCTCTGACTTCCGCGAGGTGGCTCACGAGCTCAGGATAGTCGGCAAGATCCGCACATCGTGGACGTGCGCGACCTGCTCAAGCGCCAGATCGATCCGGCCGAAGTCGAGGCGGTCCGCGAACTCTGGAAGCAGCATTCCAAGGCCGAGGACAACCGGGACATCGCCGGGCTCCTCGCGACGTTGACCGAGGACTGTGTCTACGAGATCGCAGGGACGCCGCACAGGTGGGAGGGCCACGAGGGCGCAGCAAGCTTCTACGGAGGCCTCCTGACCGCTTTCCCGGACATCGACTTCCAGCTGACCGACATCGTCATCGGCCCGCAGGGTGTCTGCGAGGAGGCACGCGTCACCGGCACGCACGAGCGGACCTGGCTCGACTACGAGGCGAGCGGTGAGCGTGTGGAGTTCGGCGTCGTGATCTTCTTCCCATGGGATCCCGAACGCAGGCTCTTCCGGGGGGAGAAGGTCTACGTGCATGCGCCCGGACTCACTGCCTGAGCTCGAGCCGCTGCGCCGCGAGACCTTCGAGGGTCTCGAGCTAGCCTCGGATCCGGCTGAGCGGGAGCACGAGGCGGATTTCGTGCTCGGTGCCGGTCCGGCTTCACGACTGCTCGCGCGGCTGACGATTCGCCGGCACGCGAGTGCGGTGCTGGATCTGGGGACGGGCTCGGGCGTGCAGGCGCTTCTTGCGTCTCGCCACGCGGACCGCGTGGTCGCGGTCGACGTCAACAAGCGCGCCCTTGCCATCAGCGAGCTCAACGCCAAGTCGAACGGAATCGAGAATGTCGAGTGGCGAGAGGGGAGCTGGCTCGAGCCGGTGCGGGGCGAGCGCTTCGACCTCGTGATCTCGAACCCGCCGTACGTCATCTCTCCGGACTCGAGCCATGCGTATCGCGACAGTGGAGAGCACATGGATGCGCTCGTGCTCCGGCTCCTGGCCGAGATCCCCGGAGTGCTCGAGGACGGCGGCTTCGCCCAGGTGCTGTGCAGCTGGGTCGTCGGTGTCGACGGGGACTGGCGAAGCACGATCGAGACCGCCGTGGCGGGTAGCGGTTGTGACGTGATTCTGATCCGGTACAGCCTGGAGGAGCCGGCCGCGTACGCCGAGCGATGGCACGAGCGGCTTGCAGAAGTCGATCCGCCCGCGCACAGGGAGACGATCGACCGCTGGGTGGCGCACTACGCCGCCAACGGTGTCGAGGCGTTCGCATTCGGGATCGTCGTCTTGCGTCGTCGGCAAGCCGAGCGCAACTGGTTTCGCGCCATCGCCGCTCCCGGGTCTCCGCACGACGCGGCCGGCAACCACGTTCTCAGGCTGTTCGAAGGCTGGGACTGGGCGCGAGCTGCCCCCGACCGTGACATCGCCGTGACCCCCGCCCCCGGCGGCCGAATTCTTCGGCGTCTCGATCTCGAGGAGGGGACCGAGCGCATCACGCTCGAGGTGCGGCCGCATGCTGGCTTCGCAGCGCGTATCGACGAGCGCGTGGCGACCGCGCTCGCGCGCCGGAATCCGCTCCCCGCAGCCGACGCGAAACGCCTGGTCGGCCTGGGGCTGCTCTTGACCGAAGAGCAGCGGTCGCGGAAGATCGGTCGATCCTGACCCGTCTGGGGGTTTGGGGTCAGACGACGACCGAGAGGAGACAGGGTGTCCGAGCACGAGCACCGGTCCGAAGAGGAAGTCCTCGCCGAGCAGCAGCCCGATGCTGTGGAGGATCTCGAGGTACCAGAGGGTCAGGCCGAAGACGTAGCGGCCGGAGCCTGGCCGAAGAAGTACGAGCGCGAGTCGTGATCCACGAGATCTAGGAGGACGGAGTGGGCGATCACCAGCAGACGCCGAAAGGCGACGAGCAGAACGAGCGCGAGGAGGCGGTCGAGGACCTCGAGGTACCGGAGGGTCAGCAGGACGACGTGGCCGGCGGCAGTAACAAGATCGGCGACATCATCCTCAAGTAAGAAACGCTTTCGACTTCACCGAACAGGGGGTTCTGAATGAGCGAGCACGAGCAACAGCCGAAGTCAGACGAGCAGGACGAGCGCGCTGAGACGATCGACGACCTGGACGTTCCGGAGAAGCAGCAGGACGACGTTGCCGGCGGCTCGCTCCCGTTCACGAAGATCGATCCCGACCAGAGAAAGTAGGAGGTGGCCCATGTCTGAGCACGACCAGCAGGGCGAGCAGGAGAGGGAGCGCGTCGAGGATCTCGAGGTGAAAGAGGCGCAGGCGGCGGACGTTCAGGGCGGCGCCGGGAGCACGACTCCGGCGGCGACGATCGGCCGACGGAGAGCATCACGATGAACATCAAGAAGTAGGGAAGATCTCCGGGCTTCCCACGTCTAGTGGTGAAGTGCAAACCGACCAGGAGGGAATCATGTCGGAGCAGGAGCAGCGCGACCGGAACGACGGCAGAGCCGACCGGATGGACGATCTCGAAGTCCGCGGCGACGAAGCCCGCGAGGTCGCAGGCGGCAAGAAGGTTCAGAAGAAGGGCGGCCAGGCGTCGAAGAAGGTCGCGGCCGACGCAAAGCGCTTCCACGGCAAAGAGGCCTGAAGCAACCCGTAGACGGCAGGCGCGCCCTCTACCCTGAGGGTGTGCTCGCCGTCTCAGGGGTTCTCGAGCGCCCGGTCTTCACCGTCGGCTCCCGGCAGTTCCGCTGGTCGGACGCCGCCGAGATCGTCGACTGGGAGACCGTGCGGCGCAATGCGGCCGTCACCGGCGAATCGGTTGACGACACCGCAGAGGAGGAGGCCGGCAAGCGCTGGCGGTACGAACGCAGTCTCGTGGCCGGCGAGGAGATGGAAGCCTGGCTCGACCGCTGGGACCTCGAGGTCGCGGACTGGCGCGCGTTCGTCCGTCGATCCGTCTCGAGTGAGAAGCCCTCGGCTACGGAAGCCGGCGAGCGGGAGGTCTGGGCCGAGGCTGTCTGCAGCGGCGAGCTCGAGCGGGCAGCACGCGATCTCGCCGCCCGGGAGGCGGCGACCGAAGCAGCCGGAGGAATGGACGCTCTCCGCGTATCCGCCTGCGGCGAACGGGAGCTCGAAGGCTTGCTTGCGGCGATGCGGGCGGACTGGATCCGCGTCGACTGCCGCACACTCACCCTCCAGTCCGAGAACGCGGCCCGCGAGGCTGCCCTTTGCGTCCGCGACGACGGCCTGGCACTCGCCGAGGTGGCAGAGCAGGCCGGTGCCGAGCTGGCCGAGCACCGGCTGATCCTCGGCGACACGGATCCGGCGCTCTCCGAGGCGTTGATGAGCGCGCGGACAGGCGAGCTGCTCGGCCCGCTTCGGGTGGGCGAGCGTTGGGTGTTGATCCTGGTCGAGGAGAAGTCCGACCCCACGATCGACGATCTCGAGATCCGCCAGCGGCTCGAGCAGGAGGCGATGCGACGGGCGCTCGAACGTGAGGTCGTGAACAGGGTTCGGTGGCATGAGCGCGTCTGATCCGCGGATCTCCGACCAGGCACGAGCGCTCCTGGCAGAGCTGCCGCTTCTCCAAGGACTGTCCGAGGACGCCCGGCGTCTCGTGGAGGAGAGCTTCGTCCCGGTCTCGTTCGCGTTCGGAGACATCGTCTTCGCCGAGGGCGACGACCCCGACGGCCTCTACGTCCTCGTAGGTGGGGCCGCCCGGGTCCTGAAGCGCCGCTCGGACGGCGAGGAGGTGACGCTCACCACCCTTGGCCCCGGCGACCACTTCGGCGAGCAGGCCCTCCTCGACGAGACCTCGCGCAGCGCCACGGTCCGGGCGAGCGGGGCGCTGGAGGCCCTCCGGCTGGAGACGTCGCTCTTTCGCGCGCTCGTCCAGGTCCATCCCGAGGTCCGAGCCCGCTTCGAGCAGCAGCTCGAGCACCAGCGCCGCCGCGACCTCCTCCGGCTCTCGTCGCCGTTCGCGCAACTCCCGAACGAGACGCTCGAGGAGCTGATCGAGGCGCTCGAGCCCGTCGACGCAGAGAAGGGCGAGACGGTCGTACGCCAAGGGGATCCGTCGACCTGCATGTATGTCGTCGCCGACGGACGCCTGCGCGCGGTCTGGCAGACGACGGAGGGAAACCGCGGCGACGTCGCCTACCTGCGCCGCGGCGACTTCTTCGGCGAGCGCTCGCTGCTGCTCGGAACTGCGAGGGCCGTGACGATCGAGGCCGTCACCGACTGCCGGCTGTTCGCCCTGCAGGAAGCCGAATTCAGGCGACTCGTCGAGGAGAGCGAGGCGTTCAAGGCGGTCATCGAGGGCGGCGTCCAGCGGTACGAGTTCAAGTTCGCCGCCCGCGTGCCGCTCGACTTCGCGCAGGAGATCCTCCCGGCTGAGGCGGCAGTCGAGTCGCGGCCGGTTTCCAGCGAGCAGGCCGAGGAGCTTCCGGCCGGCGCCTCGGAAGAGGTCGAAGAGTGGTCGGAGGCCGAGGAGGCTCCCCGACGCCGCATTCGGAAGCTCAAGCACGTGTGGCAGGTGGACGAGATGGACTGCGGCGCGGCCTGCCTCGCCATGGCGACACGGCACTTCGGGCGCCCGGTCAGCCTCTCCCACATCCGCAAGGTCGTCCACACCGGTCAGGAGGGGACGAGCCTCGCGGGAATCGTCGCCGGCGCGAAGGACGTCGGCCTCCGCGCGCGAGCCGTGAAGGCGTCGAAGTCCCGCTTGCAGGATCTTCCGCTGCCCGCAATCGCCCACGTGGGCGGAAACCACTGGGTGGTCGTCTACGACGCCGACGCGAGGAACGTGCGGGTCGCGGACCCGGCACGGGGCCTCGTCCGTGAGAGCCGCAAGGAGTTCGAGGGGAAGTGGTCCGGGTACGCCGCGCTCCTTGCCTACGGCGAAGGGCTCGAGCAGGCGCCGCTCGACGAGAACAGGGCAAGCTGGATCTGGAGTTTCTTCCGCCCGTATCGCGCGACGCTCGCCGTTGCCACGGTGCTCGCCCTGATTGCCGCCGGCCTCCAGATGGTCCTGCCGGTCTTCACCCAGATCATCGTCGACGACGTCCTTCCGAATGACGATCGCGAGCAGCTCTACCTCCTCCTCGGAGGAATGGTCGCTGTCCTGATCGCGATGACCGGCGCGACCCTGATCCAGCGCTATCTGCTGAGCCGTGTTGCGGTGACGCTCGACGGGACGACGCTCGACTTCCTCACCCAGCGGTTACTCGCACTGCCGATGAGCTACTTCCACGCCCGGCGAACAGGTGACATCCAGCGGCGGCTGGCAGGAATGCGGCAGGTACGGACGTTCATGGTGCAGGACGGCCTCGAGGCGCTGACCGCTGTGGCGACGCTGATCGCATCCCTGACACTCATGTTCGTCTACGACTGGCTGCTTGCCCTCGTCTTCCTTGCGACGGTGCCGGCCTATGCCGGCCTCATGAGGTTCTCCCAGAAGCGGCTGCGTCCGATGTTCGACAGCCTCGAGGAGGCGTTCGGGAAGTACCACTCCCACCAGATCGACGCGATCAAGGGAATCGAGACCGTGAAGGCGGTCGGGGCCGAGCAGGCGTTCAGGCGCCGCATGCTCGACCAGTTCACGAGCCTCGCGCAGCGCCTGTTCAGGGCGGACTTCACGATCATGTCGTACGACGCGGCGACGCAGATCATCAGCTTCGCGTCGCTGATCCTCTTCCTCTGGGCCGCGGCCTTGCGAGTCATGAGCGGCGACATGTCGGTCGGAGAGCTCGTCGCATTCAACGCCCTCGTCCTGTTCGCGAACGGGCCGATCCTCGTCCTCCTGTCGGTCTGGGACGAGCTCCAGTTCGGCCAGGTGCTCCTGAACCGGCTGAACGACATCGTCGAGCAGGAGCCCGAGCAGGGCCGCGACCGGTCGGCGCTGGCGGCCGTCCCGACCCTCGAGGGTCGCGTCGAGCTGCAGGACCTGACCTTTCGCTACTCGCCGATCTCGCCACCGATCCTCGACCACGTGTCGCTCTCGGTCGAGCCCGGGACGACCGTCGCGATCGTCGGACGTAGCGGGTCCGGGAAGACGACGTTCGTGCGCTGTCTCTCGGGCCTCCTCGAGCCGACCGAGGGGACGATCCTCTTCGACGGAGTCGACATGCGGACGCTCTCCTATGCCGATCTCCGGCGCCAGATCGGCTACGTGCTTCAGGAGAGCTATCTCTTCGACGACACGATTGCCGCGAACATCGCCTTCGGCGACGAGACAGCCGACCTCGAGCGTGTCGAGTGGGCAGCGAGAGTCGCGAGCGCCCACGATTTTGTCGCGCGACTGCCCCTCGGCTACGAAACCCGCATCGGGGAGTCGGGGCTCTTGCTCTCCGGCGGCCAGAAGCAACGAATCGCGATCGCCCGCGCGATCTACCAGCAGCCGCCGATCATCGTCTTCGACGAGGCCACGAGCGCCCTCGACACCGAGTCCGAGCGTGCGGTGCAGGCGAACATGGACGAGGTCTTCGACGGGCGCACGTCGTTCGTCATCGCCCATCGCCTCAGCACGATTCGCGACGCCGACCTGATCGTCGTCCTCGAGCGGGGGAAGATCGCCGAGCAGGGCTCTCACGAGGAGCTCATGCGCCGGCAGGGCATCTACTACTACCTCGTGAGCCAGCAGCTCGCCCTCTAGCAGGAGGGCTTGGCTACGGGAAGCGGGGAGACCAAAGGGCCGAGAGCACGCCGGCAGCGAGCAAGAGCGCACCGGCGGCGGCGAGGAACAGGAACGTGACCTCGCTCTCGCCCGGCTCCCGCCCGAGGCTCGAGCCCAGCTTTTCGTACGTCTTCTCGAGCACGTCGGCGGTACGGGCCTCGGTGAACTGCCCGCCCGTCGTCTCTGCGATCTCGCTGAGCGTCTCCGGATCGGGCGGCACCGGAATCTCCTGCTCCTCGCCGAAGTCCGGTGGCGGAGCAGGCGTGCCGGGCGGCGGGCCGCCTGGGCCGAAACCGAATCGCCCCCGGATCACGCCCTCGGGCGTTCCCAGCGCGACGGTGTAGACCGGTATCCCGGCGGCCTTCGCACGCTCGGCACCCTCGGACGGGGCCAGGATCCCGCGTGTCTGGGCGCCGTCCGAGAGGAAGAGGATCGACGCGAGCCCGGCGGTGTCGCCGGTCGGCGCAGCCGCCGTGCGATAGGCGATCGTCTGGAGACCGGCGGGGAGGGACTGTTGAGCCAGATCGACCGCGGCCGCCAGTGCGTCGCCGATTGCCGTCCCGCCGAAGACCTGGAACTCTCCGAGCTCGTCGATCGCCTGGCGGGCGAGTGCGTGGTCGGTCGTCGGCGGCGTCGCCACCTGTGCCTCGCCCGCGAAGACGACCAGACCCACCCGCAGGCGCTTCGGCGCCCGCTCGATGAAGCGGCGCATCGCCTCCTGTGCCGCGGCGAGTCGCGTCGGCTTGACGTCTTCTGCCTGCATCGATCGCGAGGTATCGACGACGAGGATGACCATCGCCCGCTCCTTTCCGACCGTCCGATCGACGTGCGGGCGGGCGAATGAGACGCAGAGTGCGGCCAGCGCGGCGACGAAGATCGCCGGCGGAACGAATCGCCGCCAGGCGGTGCCGCCGGCCACGGCCGCGAGCACCTCCAGGTTCGTGAACCGCACCGCGTAGCGCATCCGCCGTCGGCGCAGGAGCCACCAGGCGACGGCGACCGCGGCCGCGAGAACGAGCAGCGTGAGCAGCAGCAGCGGGCGCTCGAACCTCATCTCGTCCTCGAGCAGACGGCGTGGACCTGAACGACCGCGCGAATCGTTCCGAGCTCCGCGTCGCCCCGGACCGCCATGAGCACCCGGTTCCCGCGCACGGCGCGAGACCCGCTGACGGTTCCGATCACACTCGCAGTCGGCGGCTGCGCTGTCCGGAAGCCAAACGCATGCGACGCGCCGACGAGAACTTCACGCGCGAGGCAGGCGCTTGCCACGGTCTTTGTCCCCGGCCGAATGCGAGCCGCGCGTACCCGCCGGATCGTCGGGTTACCGGGCTTGACGACGCCGACCGCTGTCGGGATACGCCCCCCGCCGCTCGCCGGCATGCAGCCGATGAACGGCCTGAAGCTCGGCGCGCGCGCCGTCGCGCCGACGTAGCTCGCGACGAAGACGACCGAGCGCGCCGTCGTGATCCCGGGGTTCACCGGGCTCCCGAGCGTTCCGATGAAGCTGACGTCGATGCCGCGGTCGCTGAGTCGCGCGTCGAGCCCGCCGACGATGTACCCCCGCGGGCACGCGAGCTGATACTCGACCCGCGGCCTCGGGACGCCGGTACCGACGGGGACGACGACCCACGGGCCGGCCACCGGCACGCAAACCATCAGGCCGTCGCACTCGTCCGCGGCCTGGGCCGGGGCCGACCCGGCGGTGAGTGCACACAGCGCTGCGAGCACGACAAGCTTCCTCACGGAATCCTCCTGAACCAGAGCGCAGACAGGGCGCCGCCGGCGATCAGGAAAGCAGCGGCGCCGCCGGCGAAGTAGTCCCCGACCTCACGGGACTCCTTCCGCTCTCCGAGCCGGGACCCGAGCTCCTCGTAGACCCGCTCGAGCCCTTCCGCGTCCGTGGCCGTGAAGAACTCCCCGCCCGAGAGCTTTGCGATCTGCTGCAGGGTCTCGGGGGCCGGCGGAACTCGGATGATCTGCCGGAAGCCGCCGGTGAGCGTCTCCTCGACGACGCCGTCCGGGGTTCCGACGAGCACCGTGTACACCGGTACGTTGAGCTGCTTCGCGCGGCGGGCGGCGACCTCGGGAGCGGTAGCGCCGCCGTCTCGCGCGCCGTCCGAGATCAGCAGGACCGACCGCGGAGGCGCCGTGCCGTCGTTCGAGCGTTGAGCCTGACCCAGCCGCGTCGAGAGGACGACCGCGTCGCCGATCGCCGTGCCCTCTCCGGGCGCGAGCGCGTCGAGGGCGTCTCCGGCGAGCTCCCGGTCCTCGGTCGGAGGCAGCCCCACAACGGCTCGGGTGGCGAACGAGACGATGCCGATCCGGAACTTCTCCGGCACCTTCTCGGCAAAGGCCTTTGCCGCGTTCCGAGCCGCGTCGAGCCGTGTCGGCTCGACATCGCTGGCCTTCATCGAGCGGGAGACGTCAAGGGCCAGCACGACTGTCGCTTCCTCGCGCTTGACGCTGACCGTGGCGTGCGGCCGTGCGACGCCGAGAACGATCGCGGCGAAGCCGAGCAGCAGCAGGATGAGCGGCACGTGACGCCTCAGCCCCGGCGACCGGTCGATCACGCTGGGAAGGAGCGCGGGGCTGGCGAACCCGGCAGCGAACGCTGTCCGCCGGCGCTCCCGGACGACGTAGAGCCCGACGAGGAGCGGCACAGCGAGCAGGGCGAGCAGGGCGAGGGGCCAGCTGAAGCTCATCAGCGCTTCCGCCGGAGGAAGAGCGCGAGCGTCCGCAGCCAGTCCCCCGAGGTTGAGAGAACGAGGTGCCGGACTCCGACCGACGCGAGCTCGCGGGCGACCTCGGTTCGCTCGCTTGCCGCGGCTGCCGCGAAGCGCTCGCGCAGCTTCCGGCTTCGAGTATCGACCTGCAGCAGCCGTCCCGTCTCGGGATCGACGAGCCAGAGCGCGCCGACGTTCGAAAGCTCCTGTTCGCGAGGATCCCGAATCTCGACCGCGAGGACGTCATGTCGCCCCGCAAGCTCGAGCAGCGGGCGGCGCCAGTCGCGCGGCCCGCGGAAGTCCGAGACGACGACGACGAGACTGCGTTGCCGGACGAGCGAACCGGTCCGGGAGATCGCCTCGCCCAGGGAGGTTGCCCCGGTGCGCCCGTCGCCGGGCTCACGCCGAAGCGCCGAGAGCAGGCCGACCAGTCCCATTCGGCCCTGCCTCGCCGGGAGCGAGCGCGGCTCGGCGTCCCCGAAGGTGACGACGCCGAGGCGGTTCCCTCTTCTCGTCGCGACATGCCCGATCGCAATCGCCGTTCCTTCCGCGACGTCGGTCTTTCGGCGGTCGGCGGTGCCGAACTCCATCGAGGCCGAGGTGTCGAGCACGAGCCAGGTGACGAGCACGCGCTCGGCCAGGTGGACACGGACGTGGGGCTCGCCGGTCCGTGCGGTCACGTTCCAGTCGATCTGGCGAACGTCGTCACCGGGGACGTACGGGCGCACCTGCGCGAGCTCGGTGCCGTCACCGAAGAGGGACGAGCGGTAGTCGCCGGCCAGCAGCCCTTCCATCCGGCGGCCGATCGTGATGTCGAGCGCCCGCAGCAGAGCGTCCGGCATCGGCCCTGGGCCGGGCCGGTTTGGCGTCTCCGCCCGTGGAAGTGCGTTCACGCGGCGCTCGCGCGATTCAGGTCGATCTGCGGGACGGGCACCGTGGCGATCACGCCGTCGAGAATGGCGTCGGGGGTCACCTCCTCGGCGAGGGCCTGGTATGTCAGCACGAGCCGGTGGCGGAGCGTGTCCTTGGCGAGCGCCTGAAGGTCCTCGGCCACCGCGTACTCTCGGCCTCGAACGAGGGCAAGGGCGCGCGCCGCCTGGACGAGGCTGATGGGCCCGCGAGGGCTGGCACCGTAGGCGACGTAGTCCGACGCCTCCCGAGTCGCCGTCGCCAGGTTGACTGCGTAACTGACGAGCGCAGGATCCACGTAGATCTCGAAGACCGCCCGCTGGAGCGCCTTCAGATCGTCGAGCGTCAGGGTCTCACGAAGCTCCGGCGGCGGGACGAGCTGCCGCTCGACGATCGTCAGCTCCTCGTCGTGCTCGGGATACCCGATCACGATCTTGAGCATGAATCGGTCGATCTGAGCCTCCGGAAGGGGGTACGTGCCCTCCGACTCGATCGGGTTCTGGGTTGCCATCACCAGGAAGGGATCCGGAACAGGGAAGGTCTCGTGGCCGATCGTGACCTGATGCTCCTGCATGACCTCGAGCAGCGCCGACTGCACCTTGGCCGGGGCGCGGTTGATCTCGTCGGCGAGCAGGAAGTTGCAGAACACGGGGCCGAGCTCCGTCTCGAACGTGCCCTCGCCCGCCCGGTAGATGCGGGTTCCGACCAGGTCCGACGGGACGAGGTCGGGCGTGAACTGGACCCGCCCGAAGCTACCGCCGAGCACACCGGCGGTGGTCTTGATCGTGAGCGTCTTGGCGAGACCGGGAACGCCCTCGATCAAGAGATGGCCCTGCGCGAGGAGGCAGACGAGCACCCGCTCGAGCATCGCTTCCTGCCCGGCGATCACTCGCCGGATCTCGAAGAGCGCCTGCTCGAGGCGCTCCTTCGCCTCGGCCGGAGTCGGGACTGGCGGGTCGGTCTTGGCCACCGCGGGGCTCCTCTCTCTTTCGGGCTGGCTCTAGAGGAAACCATTTCAGGGCTAAGTTTTCGGTAAGAGCGCGTGCGGCTTAACCCGCGCTCAACGGTAACCTTGCCCATCTCCATGGCAACGACGGAGGACGAGCTAAGCGCCGAGGCGCCCGAGAGCTGGCAGGCGCCGGAGGACCAGGCGCCCGAGGTCTTCCGGTACTACGAGCTCGCGAAGAAGCAGGAGTGGCAGGTCCGGGACATGCCCTGGGGCGAGATCCCGCCGATCCCCGAGACGACCGGTGCGAAGGCTCGAGTAGAGAAGCGGCGAGGCATCTGGCGCTCCGTCATCACCCAGCAGCTCCAGGCCGACTCGCTCGCCGTCGAGATGGCGGCGCAGCTCCTCGAAATGGCGCGGCATCACGACGCGAAGCTCTACTACTCGACGATGGCGCAGGACGAGGCGCGCCACGTCGAGGCCTGGCTCCGGCTGATCGGCGAGGCCGGCGGCCCGACCGAGCGGGACCCGCACCTCGACAAGCTCGCCCAGATCTTCCTCGGGCTCGACTCGCTGGAGGAGAAGGTCCTCCTCATGCAGGTGTTCTTCGAGCGCATGATCATCCCGCGGTTCCGGCTCATCGCCCGCTCTGCTCCGGGCACCGTGCTCGCCGATCTCTGCAGACGGTTGACGATCGACGACGGCATCCACCACAGCTCGGGGATGGCCTACGAGCGGGTGCTGCTGCGCTCGGCCTCGAAGCAGACGAAGGATCAGATGATCAAGGGCGCGAGCAGGATGCTCCCGATCTTCGTCGACCACGTCCTCTGGCGGCCGAAGGAGCGCGACTTCATCACGAGCGCGATGCGGGCCCACGATCTCAAGCGCGTGAGAGCCGAGGTCGAGGACGGCGTCAAGATCGCGTCGTCGCTGGGCCTCGACGTCCGCGACATCGAGTACCACATCCCCGCGGAGTAACGAGGACGCGCTTCTGGGGCGTGCGTCACTCCGCCGGGGGATGAGTGATCCGGCGGCGGCTGGCGATAGGGGACCAGCCGCCCATGAGTTACGACGATTACGACAACGGTCGCGCGACCTGGTTGCGCAGCCCCTGGATCTCTCTCGCGCTCGCGTTCTTCGCGATCGTGATCGCGATTGCGTCGTTCGCGCGCCAGCAGACCGCCATCGACGCGGCGAACGTCGCCCAGCTCAAGGCCCAAAGGATCGAACGCGAGCTCGGCTTCGTGCACGAGGACAACAACAAGCTCGCCGGACGCGTCAAGTCGACGGAGCGCGAGCTTCGCGTGACAGCGCTCGCCGGCCGTGCGCGGAGCAGCGTCTTCACGATCGCAGCGGGGCGGAAGTTCGGCTCCGCGTTCGTCGCCTGGCGAAGCAACGAGGGCACGTTCGTGATCACGGCGAACCACGTCGTCGCAGGCTGGGACGGCCCGGTCACGATTTCGCGGAAGAAGGGAACCTGGGATGGTGAGATCGTCCGCCGCGACCCCAAGAACGATCTGGCACTCGTCGTCTTCCAGGGCCGCCCCGACGGCGCGCCGCCGCTCTGGCAGAAGCCGCGCCGGCCGAAGCCGAAGGTCGGTGACCGGCTGCTCCTCGTCGGCAGTCCCTACGGCCTGGGCGGCTCGGTCACGACCGGCATCGTCAGCCGCGTGACACGAAAGGCGATCCAGACCGACGCTGCGGCCAACCCGGGGAACTCGGGCGGCCCGGCGGTCGACAGGAAGGGCCGAATCGTGGGAGTGCTCGTCTCGGGCGGCGGCGAGAACATCAACTTCGCGGTTCGCATCGAGCGGGCCTGCGTCGTGCTCCGCAAGTGCTGAGCGGGCTTACTTCTCTTCGAGCTTCAGCGCGGCCGAGTTGATGCAGTAACGCAAGCCCGTCGGATGCGGCCCGTCGGGGAAGACGTGGCCGAGGTGGCCTCCGCAGTTCGAGCACATGACTTCGGTGCGCCTCATCCCGAAGGTCGTGTCGCTCTCCTCCTCGATCGCCTCCTCGTCGGCCGGTGCCGAGAACGCGGGCCAGCCGCAGCCCGAGTCGTACTTCGCCTCGGAGGTGAAGAGCTCCGCGCGGCAGGCTGCGCAGTGATACGTACCGGGCTCGAACGTGTGGTCGTACTCGCCGGTGAAGGGCGCCTCTGTCCCCTTCTCCCGGAGGATCTTGTACTGCTCCGGCGAGAGCTCGGCACGCCACTCCGCATCGGTTTTTTCGATCTTCGACATGACTCTGTATGAGTTTGCCTACATCTGATTAGCCCGGGGAGCCATGGGTACGAGAGACCCTCTGTCAAGTTACGAAGAAGGGGGTCTCATGAGTGAGATGACGCGGGAGCGAAAAGCTCCGGCAAGTGCCGACGCGGAGCAGTCGACCACCGAGCAGGCGAAGGAGAAAGTGCACGAGGCTGCCGGCCAGGTGCAGCAGCAGGTCGGCCAGAAGGCGCAGGAAGTCCGCGGCCAGGCCTCAGAGGGGATCAGGCAGCAGCTCGACTCCCGGTCGACGCAGGCCGGCGAGCAGATCTCGGCAACAGCCGATGCTCTCCGCAAGGTCGGCGAGCAGCTGAAGCAGGACGGACAGGAGGCCCCGGCCCGGTACGCACGGCAGGCGGCCCAGCCCGTCGAGCGCCTCGGGCGCTACCTGACGGAGGCTGACGGAGAGCGGATCATCCAGGACGCGGAGCAATTCGCACGACGCCGGCCGTGGGTTACCGCCGCCGGCGGAGTGGCGCTCGGGTTCGTCGTGGCCCGGTTCATCAAGGCCTCCAGCACGAGCGGCGGCCAGCCGCAGCTCCAGAGCCGAAACGGCCAGGCCGCGCTGCCCACAGGTGGCTCGACGGGCGAAGTTCGATGAGCACGCCGGTCGGAAGCGACTCTCGCCAGCACGAGCTTCGCGACCAGTCGACGACGGATCTCGTCAAGCAGCTCGCTGACGAGACGAGGACCCTCGTGAAGCAGGAGCTCGACCTGGCGCGGTCCGAAGTGACCCGTGTCGGAGAAGGCGTCGTCACCCTCGCCCGCCAGGAGCTGCAGCTGGCGAAGGCGGAAATGGGAGAGAAGGGGAAGAAGGTAGGCGCCGGGGCCGGTTTGATGGGCCTGGCGGGCGGAATCGCGTTGCTCGCCGGTGGTGCGTTGACTGCCTTCCTCATCCTCGCTCTCGACGGCGTCGTGGCGAACTGGCTCGCTGCGCTCGCAGTCGGAGTCGCGTACGCACTGATCGCGGCCATCGTGTTCTTCGCGGGCAGGAGCCGCGTGCGCGAGGCCGGACCGCTCGTTCCCGAAAAAACAGTTGATTCCTTGAAGGAGGACGTCCAATGGGCCAAGACCCAGATCGGATCCAACGGCAACTAGAGGAAACTCGCGCACAGCTGTCCCAGGACCGGCCGGCAGAGGTGATTCGGTCGGACATCGACGACACGCGATCGCAGATCGGTGACACCGTCGGCGCGCTCGGTCACAAGGCCGACGTGAAGGGCCGCATGGCCGAGTCGGTATCGAACAAGAAGAACGCCGTCGTCGGCGCGGTCGGCTCCGGCAAGAACGCTGTGGTCGGCAAGGTCGACGCGCTCGTCTCGACCGTCTCGGGCGTGGTGCCGGACGGAGACCAGGTCGCTGCCGGCGCCGCCAAGGTCGGGGTCTCGAAGCAGAGCCCGGTCGGGATGGTCATCGGCGGCGCAGCCGTCGGGCTTCTCGCCGGCCTCATGATCCCGTCCACGCGGATGGAGGACGAGCGCATCGGCGAGGTCGCCGATCAGATGAAGGACACGGTCAAGGAGACCGGCAGCGAGGCGCTCCAGCGCGGCAAGCAGGTTGCCCAGGATGTCGCCACCGCAGCCTCGGACTCTGCGAGCGAGCAGAGCCACGAGCTGACGGAGACCTTGCAGGAGAACGTCAAGCAGGCGGCTCCGTCGCCGGCCGGCGGCTCCGGCAGCTCCGCCAAGTCCGGCAGCTCCGCCAAGTCCGCCAGGTCCGGCAGCGCGGCGAAGTAGCTAGAACCGGCCGAGGAGCTCGCGGAGTGGAACCTCCGCGAGCTCCTCGAGCACGAGGTCGGCCTCGTCCAGCCGCAGCGAGGCCGTAATCCCGTTTGGAATCGCGACGGTGAAGACTCCGGCCGCCTTCGCCGCCTTCACGCCGTTCGGGGAGTCCTCGAAGGCGATTGCCTCCCCGGCGGAGACACCGAGGAGCTCGAGGGCCTCCAGGTAGAGCGTCGGGCGGGGCTTCCCGCGTTCCGGGTCATGGTCGGCCGTCACGATCTCGTCGAAGTGCTCGGCCCGCTCGAGCCGCGCGAGGTGCCGGTCGACCCACGGCCGGGACGAGCTCGAGACGATCGCTTTCTTCAATCCGAGTCGTCCGGCCTCTTCCAGGTACTCGAGGATTCCCGGGCGAAGGCCCTCGATCTCGAGGAGCCGGAGCTCATGCTCGTAGCGCCGAGTCTTGACGGCCTCGCGGTCGATGGTGCCGTGGAGCTCCTCCAGGTAGTCGAGCGGGTCGAAGCCACCGCCTGTCGTCCCGATGATGGTGGCCCAGCGCTCGAGCGGTAGCTCGCGGCCGTGCTCGCGGTAGACCTCCTGCCAGGATGCGAAGGACGGCGTCTCCGTGTCGACGATCAGCCCGTCGAAGTCGAAGAGGAGCGCGCGGATCTCACGCGAGCGGGTGGCCGGTGCGTTGCTCTCCATGGTGAAGGTCTACCGGCTGATCGGAAGCGACGGCGCCGAAGTGCTCTCGGCGGTGCCGGGCACCCTGGGCGGCCACCGGAAGAACAAGGTCTACGGCCGGCTGGACTGCGCCGGGGCTCTCCGCTGGATCGCGAAGGGCCACTACGTGAAGCAGCGGGTCTTCTTCGCCGACGAGGAGACGGCGATCGCAGCCGGCTACCGGCCCTGCGCGAACTGCCTGCCGGCCGAGTACCGGGCCTGGAAGGCGGGCGCCCCAGGATCGGGACGCCCGCCAAAGGGTCGCTAACGCCGGGGCGAAGCCGGACGCGCTTCAGTGGTTACAGACCCTTTACGTTCGAGCGCTCAGTTCTGATCCGCTGATGCCGATGGTTACAAGATGAAGCGTCCTCTGCGGCCCGTTTCAGCCCCCAAGCTCAGCGCCCGACTGGCAGTTGTCGGCATGTCGCTGGCGGTGCTCGCTCTTGGATCGTTGGCCGTTTGGTCGGCGATCGTGGCGCAGAACGGCGCGGCCGGCCTCTCCCGTGCGGGAGTGCAGACCTCGGGCCACCTGCGCGCAGTGCAGTCGTTGAGCCTGATCGACACGAGCACCGACGCCCTCGAGGAAGGCGCGTCGGCTACCGAGCTCAGGAAGCTCCGCAACGCGCAGAAGGTCCTGGACGACTCGCTTCAGCGCATGGAGAGCGGCGGAGTTCTCGAGGCCAGCCAGATCGCCAAACGGAGCAAGCCCATCGTCCGGCGGCTGAAGCCCACGATCGAGCAATTCCTTGCGGCACCTCCCGGCTACGACAGCGATGGGACCGTCGGGGCAGAAGAGCGGATGGAGAACCTCCTGACGGAACTCGAGGTAGTCCTGAACGACCTCGACGCGGATCCGTCGAGGCTGTTGGCCACGGAGCTCGAATCTGTGACAGCGACCGAAAAGCTGGTTCGCGCGACTGCGGTCGTGCTCATCCCGCTGGGACTGGGCGGCGTGGCTGCCTGCGCCTGGCTGCTGGGTGTCTACCGGCGGCGCGCTGAGGCCACCATGCTCGCCGTCATCGATACGACTGCGGAGGAGGCGCGCACCGACGAGTTGACCGGCCTCCCGAACCGCCGCGCCGTGTTCGAGGAGTTCGAAGCACGGAGCCGCGAGGCCACGGATTTCACGCTGGTACTCGCTGATCTGAACGGCTTCAAGCGCTACAACGACACGTTTGGCCATCCTGCCGGCGACGCGCTGCTGAGACGGCTCGGCCGGCGACTTGCTTCGGCGTGCGAGGGTCGCGGATTCGCGGCGCGGCTCGGCGGGGACGAGTTCTGCGCCCTGCTGGACGGAAACCTCTCGGCCGAGGAGACACGCACGCTCCTCGACGAAGCCTTGACCGACAAGGGCGAAGGTTTCTCCATCACGTCCTCATCGGGGATCGTCGTCGTCCCGGAGGAGGCCAGCTCGAGCAGTGAGGCTTTGAGGCTCGCGGACTCCAGGATGTACGCGGCGAAGCTGGAGGCAAATCCCGGTTCCGACCCCGGATTGTCCGGCGCGCTGACGCGGATGCTCAACGAGAGCCACCCGGGCCTCGGGAACCACGGTCGAGAGGTCGCGAGCTTGGCGGCGGCGTGCGCGGAGACACTCGGGCTCCCTGCGGATGAAGTCCGGTCCGTGGAGCGGGCAGGGGAGCTCCACGACGTCGGAAAGGTCGGCATCCCCTCGGAGATCCTGACCAAGCGCGGGCCGCTCAACGAGGAGGAGTGGGAGTTCATGCGCCGCCACAGCGTCATCGGCGAGCGCATCCTCGGAGGCTCACCCGCGCTCGAGCAGGTGGCGTCAATCGTGCGCTCGTCGCACGAGCGCTGGGACGGTCGCGGCTATCCCGACGGGCTCGCCGGCAACGACGTCCCTCTCGGCGCCCGGATCGTCTTCGTCGCCGACGTCTACTGCGCGATGACGGCAGAACGGCCGTACGCGCAAGCGCGATCGCACGAAAGCGCGCGGCGCGAGCTAACGGCGTGCGCGGGAGCGCAGTTCGATCCTGACGTCGTCAAGGCTTTCTTGAAGGTGCTCGACAGCCGCGAGGCCAAGGCCCCGGCGCCGCCCGAGCTTGAGACGCGAGCTTCTCGGCGGCGTCACGGGCTGAAACTCAAGCCGTCGGCTTCTCCCAGACCGACACGTGCTTGCGACTCTCGCTCGTAAACGGTTCCCGCTTCCAATCGCTCCAACGTTCGCGCAGGCTCATTCCGGCAAGCTGCGCCATGAGGTCGAGCTCCGCGGGCCACGTGTAGCGGAAGGGAACGGAGTTGCGCTCTGCTTTCCCATCGACGATCTCGAGATGATGGGAGACGAGGCCCTGTGTCGCGACGTCGTACTCGTCGATCCCCCAGTGGGTCTCGCTCACGTCGAAGACCTGGAACGTCTCGCCGGGTGGGAGCCGCTGCAGCCCGGGGACGCCTACCTCGATGACGAAGCAGCCTCCTGGTTCGAGGTGGATGGCGACGTTCTGGAAGCAGGCGACCTGCGCCGCCTGCGTCGTCAGGTTCGAGATCGTGTTGAAGACCAGGTAGGCGACGGAGAACGTTGCGTCCACGGTCGTCGTCGCGAAGTCGCCGATCGTGACGCCGATGTCTTCGCCGCCCGGCTTCGCACGGAGCCGTGCGGCCATTGCCTTCGACAGCTCGATCCCGTGCACCGGCACTCCTCGTTGGGAGAGGGGGAGGGCGATTCGTCCGGTTCCGATTCCGAGCTCGAGTGCGCTTCCGGTCCCGGCGAGCTCGACGAGAAAATCGACAACCGGGTCGACGGCTGCCGGGTCGAACATCTCCGAAGAGGACTCGTCGTACCGCTCGGCGACGGACTCGTCGAAATAGCCGTCGTCGTTCTCCCCCGTCAGGTTCTTCAAGGCTTCGCGCCGGATTCAGGGGGCCAGGGAAGGCGCACCGGCAGGTACTCCCCCGGCCAGTCGGCGTATGCCTCGTCCGGTTCCTCGGTCTCCTTCGCCGTGGACGCGCCGTACTTCGCCGCGACGTCGCTCACCGGGTAGCGGAGCTTCTCGACCTCGGGCCGGGCGCCGATCATGAGAATCGCGCAAGGCCCGTCGCCGGCGCCCACGATCACGTGGGCTGTGTCAGCGGGGCAGTGGAAATAGTCCCACTGCCGCAGAGTCCGTTCCTCCTCCTCCACGATCAGCGTGCATTCGCCGGAGAGCACGAGGAACCCCTCCTGTGCGCTCTCCGAGTGGTAGTGCGCGCTCGGGTCGCCCGGCCAGACGACGCGGACACGCGCGCCGAAGTCCGCGAACGGCGGCTCCTGCGGCTCGAGCGGGTACATCGCGCCCCCCTTCTCCTCGTTGCGCACCGCGAGGGCGTCCGAGAGGTTGAGGACGAACCAGCCGTCCGACGTGATGTAACGGCCGTACGGTGTCTCTTCCGAGCTTGCTTCCTTCACGGGCATTCGTGCTCCTTGGTGGTAGTTGACCTGATCACCGTTGCAAACGGGGTGGGGCGACGAGAGCCTGATCTAATTTGCCTCATGCAGTTCGACCGGCACACGCTCGTGCTGCTCGTGCGTCCCCCCGACGCACCGGAGCTCACGGACGAGGAGGCGGCGGAGCTCCAGGACCGGCATCTCGCCTTCCGAGCCGATCTGCGCGACCGCGGTTATCTCATCGGCGGAGGGCCGCTCGTCGACCAGGACGATGAACGCCTGCGCGGCATCTCGATCATGACGTGCGATCCCGAGACTGCGCGCCGGCTCACCAAGGACGACCCGGCCGTGCGGGCGGGCCGCCTCGCGGTCGAGGTGATGACCTGGATGGTTCCCGCGGGCAATGTTCTCTTCGAAGACGTCCCTGCTCCGCGGTCGATGGCCGAGGCTGCGGAGGACTAGCCGCGCTGAAAGGAGCACCCTTGAAATTTCTTCTCTGTTCCGCCGGCATCACCAATACGAGCATCGAAAACGCTCTCGTCGGTCTCCTGGGCAAGCCGATTGCCGAGTGCAACGCACTCTGCATTCCCACCGGGGTGCAGCCCTTCCCCGGCGGCCCTTCACACGTCTACCGTTTCATCACCGGAGCAGCCCCCGCCCCCATGTGCGAGCTGGGTTGGAAGTCGTTGGGAGTGCTGGAGCTAACCGCGCTCCCCAGCATCAAAGAGGAGTATTGGATCCCTGCGGTCCAGGAGGCTGACGCTCTGCTGGTTTGGGGCGGAAGTCCCTTGTATCTGTGCTACTGGATGCGGCAGTCCGGACTGGCCGACCTCTTGCCGTCGCTGCGGCGCGAGACGGTCTACGTCGGCACGAGCGGCGGGGCCATGGTCGCGACTCCCGACTTCGGAGGAGAGACCTACGACGACAGCGATCCGCTCACGGGCAGCGACGAGGCGCTCGGACTGGTCGACTTCTCGGTGTTTCCGCACCTCGAGCACGAGGAGATGCCGGACACGACCCTGGACAACATCGAAAAATGGGCCGCCGGGATATCGGTTCCGGCGTATGCGATTGACGACCAGACCGCCATACAGGTGGTCGACGGCAACGTCGAAGTCGTCTCCGAGGGGGAGTGGAAGCTGTTCACCCCCAGCGGGGAAGCAAGCGAATCGGGCTAGGGGACAGCGCGCAATCGAGAGTGGAGCGTGCCGGGATCGAACCGGCGACCTCCGCCTTGCAAAGGCGGCGCTCTCCCAGCTGAGCTAACGCCCCAGGTCGCCCCAGTGTAGAGGCGTGAGCGGCTAGTTCCTTGTCGCGAACGTGATCGTGCGGTTGGCGCCGGTGTTGCCGGCTGCGTCCGTCGCGTTGATCGTGTAGGTGACCGTGACATTTCGCGCGGTTGCGACGGTGACCGTGTACGCGCCGGTCGAGCTGGCGGTCGTCGAGTACGGGCCGAGTGTCGACGGTGCCGTCCGCGTCGCGCGCACGGTTGAGCTCGCGGCGGCGGTGCCGGTGATCTGATCCGTGGTGTTCGTCCTGTCCACGTACGTCGCGGTCGGGATCCCGGGCGCCACGGTGTCCTTCGTGTTCGTCCTCGTGCGTGCCGCGGAGGTGTTGCCCGCGACGTCGCGCGCGGTGACCGAGATCGTCACCGTGCCGTCGGCGAGCGTGGTTGCGTTGATTCCGGTCACGGTGACCGTTCCAGCGCCGCTGCGTGAGGGTGAAGTCTTCGTCACCGACTGGGACCCGATGGAGAGCGTGACCGTCAACGTGTTCGACGCGACGGCCGTGGATGGGACGCCGACGCCCACGGAGACACTCGCCCTGTTCGCCAGGTTGATGTAGGCATTCCCGGTTCCGCCGCCGTTCGCGAGCGTGACCGAGGTCGGCTGTGCAGGCGCAACATTGTCGGCCGTGGCGCTCGCAGTCGTGCTGTCGAGGCTCTGGAGAGCCGGCGAGCCGGTCGAGAGCGCGCGTAGGCGGTAGGTGTACGTGGTGCCGTTGGTCCCGGTGTCCGTGTAGGCGGTTCCGACGACCGGCGTGGAGTTCCGCTTCGCATAGGCGCCTCCGCCGCTCGACCGGTAGACGTCGTAGCCGGCGAGGTTGGTCGTCGACGTCGAGGCCGTCCACGAGACGGCGATCGCGCCGGCCGCACGCGCCGAGGCGCTGACCGAAGTCGGCGTCTGCGGCGCCTCCCTGATCTGTGCGGGGTAGGACTTCGTCATCGCGTTCGTGCCGGTCGTCGTCAGCCGTATGGAGCCGGCGCCGTAACCGGCGACTGTCGAGGACGTCGTCACCGTCACGCTTGTGGAGGCTCCGGAGGCCAGTGTTGTGGCCGCAGAGCCGTTGGAGGCGAAGACGGTGGTGGCGATCTGGCCGACGGTGATGGGCGCGATGCTGATCGGCAGCGAGGAGCCGCTCGTGTTCGTGACCGTGAAGATGCTCGTGATCGTCCGCGCCGAGGGGACGGTGCCGAAATTGAGCTGGAGCGTATTGGCGTCACCCGTTGCAATCCTCGTCGTCGTTCCCGGCTGCACTGCCGTGCCGGCCGCGATCGTGTACGGGAGACGGGTCGTGAACGACCAGTTGTAGTTGGACGGGTTCCGGTTTCCCGCCAGGTCGGCGACTCCGGTCGAACCGCCCCTCACCGTCGCCTGGTACGTCGAGCCGGCCGCCAGGCTCGCCGTGGGCGTCAGAGTCGCCACCCTGGTCGTCGCGTTGTAGGTCACGGTGCCGGGAACCAGCGCGCCCGCCGGCGTCCGCAGCTCGATCGTGCTCGTATTGATCGTCGAGGCGTTCATGGCCTCGTCGAAGGTGGCGCGCACCGTGGTCGTCTGCAGGACGCCGGTGGCGCCGGAGGACGGAGTGACGGATTGGATCGACGAGGGCCTGGAGTCCGCGACGACGGCTGCAACGGGGCTCGGGAGGCTCGACAGCGGGGGCGAGCCGGTGGAGACCGCGCGAACCGTGTACCGGTAGCTCGTTCCATCGACGGTGGAGGTGTCGTTGTAGACCGTGCCGGCGAGCGGCGTTGCGTTCAGCCTGGAGAAGGGGCCGTCGCCCGTCGCCCTGTAGACGTCGTATCCGAGCACGTTCGTCGCCGACTCCGTCCGGCCCCAGCTGAGTGCGACCGCGCCGGCCGACTGCGCGGCGGCGCTCAGTGAAGGCGGCGCCTCCGGAGCCTCCGCGATCGTCGTCGCGTAGTCCTCGTGGAGTCCGCTGCCGACCTGGAGCTCCAGCCGGAGCGCCCCGGTTCCGTAGCCGGACACAAGGTTCGAAGTCTCAACGTTGAGGAACGTCGACTGTCCCGGAGCGAGCGTGACGCCGGAGGCGCTGGAGCTGGCGAAGTGCGCCCACCTGATCTGGTCGACACCCTGGACGCTGAACCGAGCGTCCTGCTCGACCGCCGAGACGTTGGTGACGCGGAGCAGGCCGGTGAACTCCTGCGCAGCGTGCACGACGCCGAAGTCCAGGTGAAGGCCGTCTGGTCCGATCTGGGCGATGGGGATCGTCGTACCGTCCTGTACCGCAGGGCCCGGCTCGACGAGGAACGGCGTCTTCGTGGAGAACATCCACGTGTAGTCGTTCGCCAGAGGGTTGCCCGCGAGATCCGTGATGCCGCCCGTGCCGCCTCTGAGCGTCGCGTAGTACACCCTCCAGTCGGCCAGGGCCGCCACCGGGATGAGCGTGGCCGTGGCGTTCTCCGCGTCATAGAACAGGCTCGTGGGGACGAGGTCTCCGTCGTCATCGCGCAACTGGAAGCCGGTCGCGAGGCTCGCAGCGTCCACCGCCTCGCTGAAGGCGACGCTCGGCGTGGCGTTCGTCGCCACGTCGTTGGCGCCCGGGGCGGGGAGCGGTGAGTCGGAAGCCGGGACCGTGGCGTCCGCCTGAGCGCTGGACTGCGGGCTGTCCGCGCTCTCCGGAATCGTTGGCCCGTTGCCGACGGCACGGACGAAGTAGGTGTACGCCCCGCCGTCCGAGGTGCTGGTATCCGCATACGTCGTGGCCGTCTGCGGCGCCGCGTTGATCCGGGCGAAATCACCGCCGTCCGATCGGTAGACGTTGTAGCCGGCGAGATTGACGACCGTGGCGGAGGCCGGCCAGGCGAGATCGATCCGGCCACCCCGCGCAGCTCGCGCAGTCAGGTTTCCGACCGGCGCAGGCGCCGTCTCGATCGTCATCGGGAAGCTCCGCACAGGCCCGTCGAAGCCGTCGACCCGAAGCTCGAGCCTGCCGGAGCCGCGTCCGGCCGCGAGCTCGGACGTGCGCACGGAAACGGTCGTCGACGCGCCGGGCTGAAGGGTCGCCGTACTCGTTCCCGTTTCGGCGAACGTCGCAGCGTCGAGCTGCGGAACGCTTGCCACCGAGAGGTGCATGGTCTCAGGCTCTGTGCTGATGTTCGTGACGCTGAAGACGTCCCCGAATGTCTGCGTGGTCGGAACGACGCCGAAGTCGAGGCTGAGAGCGCTTCCGGTCCCGCTCGCCACCCGTGTCGAGGTACCGGGCTGAACTGCCGTTCCGGCCGCGGTCTCCAGGATCTGCTGCCGCTCGAACACGACGTCGACCCAGTAGTTGCTCGACCTGTTCGTCGAGGTCGGGAACTGCGGTGCCGGGCCGTAACTGAAGACGCCGTTCGCCCCCTGCGGCGCGCGTAGAGGCGGGTTCGCGACGCCCGAGACGAAGTAGTCGGAGTCCAGCGAGTACCGTCCCGCAGGCGCGAAGTACGACGCCACGTAGTTGGTGTCGGCGGAGACGGCCACGGGACTGTTGAAGTACGCCGTCTGCCAGCCGGACGCCGTCTCGCCGACGAAGGTCGCCCGCCCGAGGAGGGATCCGGACTCGGACCAGATGCTGCCGGTGTGGGTGCCGCCGTTCGCCGAGCCGCCCTTGTAGAACCTGATGGCCGAGACGAAGCCGGCCGAGTCCGAGCGGAACTTGACTCCGACCTCGACCGCCTTGCCGTCCGTGCTCGTCGCGAGGGCCGGCCTGGCCGTGTCGCTCCAGATGCTGCAGGGGCAAGCCTTGGGCTGAGCGGTCGTGAAAGTCCAGGTGAAGTCGCTCGCGAGCGGATTTCCAGCCGCGTCCTTCACCCCGCCGGCGCCGCCCTTGAGCGTTCCGAAGTAGGGGGCCGCATAGCCGAGCTCCACGGAAGGCAGGAGGGTTGCCTTTCGGGCGATGGCGTCATACGAGACCGTGCCCGGAACGAGCACACCAGCACCGTCGCGGAGCTCGAAGCTCCCGCTGTTGACCGTGGAGGCGTCGACGGCTTCGGAGAAGCTCGCCGTGATCGAGCCTCGGTGATCGCCGTTGGTCGAGCCCGCGGCGGGCGAAGTCTCGACCACCCGGGGAGCTGCAAGGTCGGGACGCAGAGTCGTGTCGAAGACGGGGTCGACCCAGTAGTTGCTCGCCTGGCTCGACTGCGTCGGGAAGGCGCTCGAGCTTCCGTACAGGAACACGCCGTTCCCGCCCGAGGCACCGTCGCGAAGCGCGCGCAGCGGCGGGCGGGCGTAGGCGGCAGGGAAGTAGCCGGTGTCGAGCCCGTACCCGCCGGTCGGGGCAAAGTAGGACACGACGTACGTCGTGTCGCCCGAGACGGCCACGGGTGTGTCGAACGCGACCTCCTGCCAGCCCGTCGCGCTCTCGCCGGTGAAGGTCGCGCGGGCGAGCCTCACCCCGGCTGCCGACCAGAGGCTTCCGACGTGGATCCCACCGTTCTTCGGGCCCTTGTAGAACCGAACGCCGGTCACGTACCCCGAGAGGTCGGCGCGGAACTTGACTCCGACCTCGACCGCTTTCGTGTCGGAGCTGGACTCGGCCTTCGGGCGATCCAGGTCGCTCCAGATCGTGCACGGACAGATCGGTTGCGGCAGGGTCGTGAAGCTCCAGGTCCTCGTCGTCGCAAGCGGGTTGCCGGCGGTGTCCTTCACGCCCGGCGCGCCGCCCTCGAGCGTGGCCGTGTATGGGGCGGAGTACGCGAGAGGCGTCGTCGGGGTGAGCGTTGCCGCGCGTGCGACCGGGTCGTAGCCCACGGTCGCCGGCACCGTGGTTCCCGAAGCGTCGCGGAGGTTCAGCGTGGACGGCCCGATCGTGGACGGGTTCATCGCCTCGCTGAACGTGACCGTGACGTCGACCCGGTTGTCGACCGAGATGGCGCCCGCGGTGGGGGCGGTAGCCGTGACGGTCGGCGCCGCAGTGTCGGGCCGCAGGATCGGGTCGAACGAGACGTCCACCCAGTAGTTGCTGGCCTTGTTGCTCTGGTTCGGGAAGGCGCTCGTCGAGGCGTATGCGAAGAGTCCGTTGCCACCGTCGAGGCCGTCGGCGAGCGCGCGGAGCGGCGCATTTCTGACGTCGAAGAACGAGAAGGCGAAGGCGTCGAGCGAGTAGCCGCCCACCGGCGCGAAGTAGGACGCTACGTAGGTCGTCCCCGCAGTGACCGCGACCGGGCTGTCGAATGAGACCTCCTGCCAGCCTGACGCGGTTTCGCCCGTGAACGTTGCCCGCGCGAGGAGCGACCCGCCCGCCGTCCAGAGGCTGCCGACGTGCGTTCCGCCGTTCCCCGGGCCGCGGTAATAGCGGATGCCCGTGACGTAGCCGTCGACGTCTGCCCGGAACTTGACGCCGAGGTTGACGGCCTTCGTATCGGTGCTGGACGCGGTTCCGGGTCGCACCGACTCGTTCCAGATGCTGCACGGGCAGCTGATCACGACCGTGACCCCTGGGCCGGGCGTCTGGACGTTGCCGGAGTCGTCGGCCGCCCGGCTCTTGACCTGGAAGGTGCCGAAGCCGCCGACGGTCGTCGTGTAGCTCCAGTTCTGCCGGCCGGTGGCCGGATGCCACGTCGCGCCGTTGTCGACGGAGACCTCGACCGCGCCGACGACACCTCCGCCGCTGTCAGAAGCCGTACCTGTGACGGTGAGGACGTCGCCGCCGCGGACTTCGACCCCTGAGGCCGGGGACGTGATCGTCGTGGTCGGGGCGGTCGTGTCCGTCGAAGCCGAGGCTGCGGTGAGATCGCTCTGTCGCGTGCCCGGCTGGACACGCATGTCCGCGAGGAGGTTCACGGTCGCCTGCTGCAGTCGGCGGTCGGGGACGACGTCGGCGGCTCCGGCGAAGTAGTCGTGCACTCCGTCGAGGCCCCAGGACCACTGCGAGGTGCCGGCGCCGAACACGAGGGCGCCGCTCGCGTGGCGGTACATCGTCAGGCTGTGCGTGGCGGAGCCGGGCACGTACTGCGTCCCCTCGTCGACCAGGTGCTTTGCGACGTCCAACGTCGTCGAGGACAGCCGCAAGAGGCCCGGGGGCCGATGGCCGTTGTCGACGTCCTCGTCGAACTCGTGGCCGATGATCCCGTTGGCGAAGCTCGCGACCTGTCCAGGCCCCAGCGAAGCGACGCTGGTGTTGCGCCACAGGCGCATCGACGCGAACTGGGCGGGGACGAGGAGCGGGTCGTTGCGGTAGGCGTCGACCGTGAACAACTGGCCCGTGAGCGCGTTCTCGGGCCGTCCTCCGTCGGACGGTGGGCTGAATCTGGCGTCACGCCAGGTGCCGGTCCAGGCCGGGTTCGGATCGATCTTCGCGGCCGCCTTCGTTTCCTTGTACGAGACGAGCGTGCGGTAGCGGCGTGCCCGAGCCGTCGATCGCCGTTCTCCCAGCGCGTCTTCCAGAAGATCTCGTTCGAGCTGAAGAAGCCGAGGCTGACGCCCGCGCCCCGGGCGTTCTCGACGTTCGTGCGCTGCGCGGCCGACCAGTACTCGTCGTGCCCGACCGAGAGAAAGGCCCTGTGCTCGAGCAGCTCGGCGCCACGGCGATCGGTGTCGATGCCGCTGAAGTAGCTGACGTCGTACCCGTTGCGCTCGAGCCAGCGCACCATCGGGTATTCGTCCTCCCAGACGAACGACGGGCTCGCGTGGCCCCGCGTCGTGAACGGGCGGTTGTAGCTGACCTTGTACGCGCGGCCTGCGGGTGAGCCCTGATAGAGGCTGTTGCCGCCGTAGCGGTTGTATGCCTGCCAGGTCGTGTCGGAGGTCTGGAAGAGGAGATCCGACGCACCGTCGTCGTCGCGGACGATGAAGAAGGCGTGGCTGTCGCCGCCGGTGTCGGTCCTGACGAGGTGCGCGAAGTAGATCCCCGAAACGGCTCCCGGCGGCACCTGCCAGCGCGCGGATTCGGCCCAGTTGCCACAGTCGATGAGTCCGGACGCCGCGTCGTTCAAGCACGCTGGCTGTACTTGCGGCGGCGGGGCGAGAGGCGAGATGGACGCCACTTTTCGGGCGCCGTTTCCGCCGTAGTACCCCATGCGATAGATGTCGACCCGGTAGTCGGGCGCGTCGGTCTTGATCTTGAAGGCGACCGTGTCGCCGTCCGCGACGCTGAACTCCGAGGCAAAGCCCTGGATCGTCGAGTCGCCCGAGCCGGCGACGTCCCATTCGCTGGGCGGGCTTCCGGGCTTGGCGTTCTCGCAGACCGTGGGATTGGCCACTCCGGCGCACGGGTCGGCTGGCGGCGGGCTCGTCGCGCCGACCGCGCTGCTGCCCAGAGCAAGCAGAAGCACGGCCGCGATGGCCGAAGTGAGCAGTGCGTGGGCCTTCGCCTGCAAGCTTCGAACGCTCCCTCTTTAGGCATGCGCGGCTCCATTCACAGCCGCTTTATCCCAGTATGGAGAGCGCCGAGTACAGGTCCACCTAGCCGGACGGGCAGCTTCAGGAGGGGTCTTTTCGGCCTTGTCCGAGGCGAAAATCGGCATCGCACCGCTCGCGAGCCGGACTGTGGAGAACCGCCTGAGCCCACTTCGTCGGGGCCGCGAGGATAGAGGAACGACGATTGACTTCGCCCGAATTCCGTAGAAATCTCCTCTTTCCCGCACGCCGAGCCCTTGGCGCGGGAAAACATCGAGAAAGGGGAGAGTCGGATGCGTAAGAAGGGATTTGCTGCGGTCGTAGTTGCGGCCGCAGCGATCGTCGCGCTCCTCGCTGTCGGGATCCAGGCCGGCGCCGACGCGCGACCACAGAGGTACGTCGTCGTCTACAGCCCGAACGCGACCAAGGAGCTCAAGGCGACGGTCGCCGCGGCCGGCGGGCAGGTGCTGCGAGCGAACGACCGGATCGGTGTCGCGACCGTCTCGTCGGCGAAGCCGGAGTTCCGGTCGCGCGTGGAGGCCTCGCGGATCGTCCAGGGCGTCGCACGCGATCGCGTGATCGGCCGGGCACCCCGCGGGAAAACGCCCACGAAGGTGGCGCCGAAGTTCTCCGAGGAGTTCCTCCGCGCGGAGCGGAAGGCCGCTCGCGGCTTGAAGGCGACGCGTCGCGCCGGGAAGACCTACCGCTACCAGGACGGTAGCTCGCGACCCGAACCCCTCGCGGCCCACCAGTGGGACATGCGGATGATCCATGCGACTCCCGACGGCTCGTACCGGAAGGAGCGTGGCGACCGGAAGACTCTCGTTGGGATCATCGACACGGGCGTTGACGGGAAGCACCCCGACATCGCTCCGAACTTCAGCCGCAGCTTGAGCCGCAACTTCACCGTCGACATTCCCGTCGACCCGCTCAGCGGCGAGGCGATCGACGGTCCGTGCGCCGCCGAAGCCGACGGGTCCTGCAACGACCCGAACGACGTGGACGAGAACTCGCACGGAACGCACGTCGCCTCCACGATCGGTTCCCCGATCAACGGCATCGGGATGGCCGGTGTCGCTCCGGAGGTCACGCTCGTCAACCTCCGTGGCGGCCAGGACTCCGGCTACTTCTTCCTGCAGCCAAATGTGGACGCACTCACCTACGCGGGTGACCACGGAATCGACGTCGTGAACATGAGCTTCTTCATCGATCCGTGGCTGTACAACTGCCGCGGCCTCGCGGAGGACTCCTCGGCGGAGACCGCAGACCAGGTCACGATCATCGAAGCCGCTCAACGGGCACTCGACTACGCGCACGTGCGCGGAGTCACGCTCGTCGGCGCAGCCGGAAACAGCTTGACCGACCTCACGATGCCGAAGCCGGTCGTCGACAATCAGAGCCCGAACTTCCCGTTGCACAGGAATCATCCCCGCAACGTGAACAACGGCTGTCTCGACCTGCCGACGGAGGGGAACAACGTCATCAGCGTGTCGTCGGTCGGCCCCAGCAAGATCAAGGCCGACTACTCGAACTACGGATATGGCGAGATCGACGTCGCCGCACCGGGCGGCTGGTCGCGGGACGAGCCGTGGAACCTGTCCATGACTCCGGCGCAGCGGACTGCCGCTTCGATCCCGAACCTGATCCTCGCCGCGTATCCGGAGAACGTCGCTCGTGAAGCCGGGGACATCGACGCGAGCGGGAACCCGACGAACGGCTTCGTCGTCAAGAGCTGCAAAGGCTCGACGTGTGCCTACTACCAGTGGATCCAGGGCACGTCGATGGCGGCTCCGCACGCGACAGGCGTCGCCGCGCTGATCATCTCGAAGTACGGCGACCGCCGCGGCGGCGGCGTCTCGATGCACCCGCTGTTCACACAGGCGTATCTCGAGGCGTCCGCCACGGACACGCCGTGCATGACGCCGAACCCGTTCACCTACACGCACAAGGGCCGAAGCGCGGCCTACACGACGTGGTGTGAGGGAACGCCGGTCTACAACGGCGTCTACGGCCACGGCATCGTGGATGCACTCAGGGCCGTGACCTACGGGAAGCAAGGGAGAGACGACGACGACGATTAGTCGCCGGCGTAGCTGACAGCTCAGAGGGGGCGCGCAAGCGCCCCCTCCGCTGTTCTCGGGGAGAGACCTGGTTAGGCGGCCCGGTCGATGCGCTCTTCGAGGCGGGCGCGGCGGATGATCTCCGCCCGATCGCCGAAACGCACACGCACGCGGGCTTCTCGATGTTCGTCCCAGAGCGCCGCGATGCGCTCGTTCAACTCGCGAAGCTCGGCTGCGAGGACGGCGTCGTGGCCACCGGAAAGGCGGTGCAGGAGAGCGGTGCGCTCCTCGCTCGCGCGCTCGATCTCGCTACGGATGTCCTGAAGTGTGCTCACACCCGGGAAAACGATCCCCCAGACTTCGACATTCCCTCGATGTTTTAACCCCGCGTTAAGCGGAGCCGGGAGCCTCACGAGGGCCGTCAGCCGGCATGTCCTCGGGCCCTGACGGCTAGCCGTAGCCGAGCTCGCGGATCCGGTCCTCGTCGAGGCCGAAGTAGTGCCCGAGCTCGTGAAGGACGGTGATCCGGATCTCGCGCCGGAGCTCCGCAGGGTCCGAGAACGACTCCACGAGCGGCAATCGGTAGATCACGACGCGGTCAGGCAGCGCGCCGGCCCGCTCGCCGGTCGGGCCGAGCCCGTCGTACCAGCCGAAGATGTCCGGCTCCTCCGGGTTCTCGTCCTCGACGACGATCGCGACGGTCTCGAGCGCCTTCGCGAGCTCGGGAGGGACGTCGTCGAGCGCGGCCCGGACGTGCTCCGCGAACTCGTCCTCGGTCATCAGTATCTCGGCTGGAGCGGGCGCCGCTTGGTGAAGAGGTAGACGGTCGCCATCCCGAAGACGAACCCGCCGATGTGGGCGAAGAACGCGACGCCGCCGCCCTCCTCGGGCTGCACGAGCGAGAAGCCGCCCGACCAGAGCTGGAGGCCGAACCAGACTCCGAGGAAGATCCAGGCGGGAAACTCGCGAATCAAGAAGATGATGATGATGAAGATGACGGTCACGACGCGCGCCCGCGGCAGCAGGATCAGGTAGGCGCCGAGCACCGCCGAGACCGCGCCACTCGCGCCGAGATTCGGAATCTGCGCCTCGGCATCGCTGCCGAAGCCAAGCGTGATGAGCGTCTGCAGCGCGGTGGCCGCGAAGCCGCCGAGGAGATAGAAGAGCAGGAAGCGAACCCTGCCGAGCGCATCTTCGATGTTGTTTCCGAAGATCCAGAGGAAGAGCATGTTGCCGGCGATGTGGAGCCAGTCGCCGTGCATGAACATCGAGGTCACCGAGGTGATGTACCAGTCCTCCCCGACGATCGGACACGACCGCACGATCTCGCACGGGTGGTACGCGAGCTTGTCGACGGCGTGCTGGAGGTCGCGGAGCTCGTAGAGGACCCAGACCGCCACATTCGCAGCGATGAGCGCAGCGGTGACGATCGGGAAGGACCGAGTCGGGACGTTGTCCTTGATCGGAAACACGCGCGGTCTTTATCTGATGACCAGAGCCATCAGGGCCTTCTGGGCGTGCAGCCGGTTCTCGGCCTGGTCCCAGACGGCCGAGCTCGGGCCGTACAGCACCTCTTCGGTGATCTCCTCGCCGTAATGCGCCGGAAGGCAGTGGAGGACGATCGCGTCGTCTCCCGCAAGCGACACGAGATCGTTGGTGATCCCGAATCCCTGCAGGTCGCGCAGGCGCTGCTCGCGCTCGGCGTCCTGGCCCATGCTCGTCCAGACGTCGGTGTAGAGGACGTCGGCGCCGCGAACTGCTTCCTGTGGGTCACTCGTGACGTCAACCTGCCCGCCGGAGTCGCGCGCGATTGCAAGCGCCTGTTCGTCCGGCTCGTAGCCCGCAGGCGTGGCGGCGACGAAGCTCGCACCGAGCCGTGCGCAGGCGACCATCAGCGAGGAGCAGACGTTGTTGCCGTCACCGAGATACGCCACACGGACTCCCTCTGTCCGTCCGAACCGCTCCCGAATCGTCATGACGTCTGCGAGTGCCTGGCAGGGATGCGCCGAATCGGTGAGGCCGTTGATGACCGGGATCGACGCGTTGGCGGCCAGTTCCTCGACGTCCGCCTGGTCGAACGTGCGGATCATGATCGCGTCGAGGTAGCGGGAAAGGACGACGGCGGTGTCCTTGATCGTCTCCCCCCGCCCGAGCTGGAGGTCATCCGCCCGCAGGTAGAGAGCGTGGCCGCCGAGCTGGGCGATGCCGACCTCGAACGAAACGCGAGTCCGGGTGGACGGCTTCTGGAAGATCATCCCCAGAGCCCGGCCCGGGAGGATGTTCTGGTCTTCCCGTGCCGCCGCCTTGAGCTGCGCCGCCGTGTCGAGGACGAGCTCGAGCTCGTCCGGCGCGAAGTCGGCCACGCGCGTGAAGTGGCGGCCCTCGAGCGTGGTGGGGAGGTCCAGCACCGCGTGGATGCTAGGGGAGTTGCTCAGGCTTCTGTGGCGAGCAGCTCGCGCAGACGCCCGAGGCCGGCGAACATCCGGCTCTTGATCGTCCCGAGCGGGACGCCGAGCCGCTCGGCGAGCTGAGACTGTGTGAGACCGCCGTAGTACGCGAGCTCCAGCGCTTGTCGCTGATCGCCGGGCAGCTCGGTCAAGGCGGCCTGAACGGCTACGCGCTGGTCTCGGAGGCTCGCATCCTCGTCTGCCGGGCCTGAGGTCGGCTCGGGCGCGGACTCGAGCGGCTCTCCCCGGCGCCGCTCTTCGCGCCGGACGAGGTCGACGGAGCGCCGGTGGACGACGGTGAGGATCCACGTCGAAGGCTTGGCACGTTCACGCTTGTACGCGTCGGCAGACCGCCAGATCGCCAGGAACGCTTCCTGCACGGCGTCCTCCGCGAGGCTCTGATCGCGAAGGATCCGGTAGGCGAGCCCGTACGCGACTCGTCCGAACCGGTCGTAGAGAACGCCCAGCGCGTCGTCGTCGCCTCGGCCGACGGCCTCGAGGACCTGCTCGTCGCTGCGCGTTCCGCCGTCGGCCGGCTCTTTGCGCCTGAGGGCGGCGGAAAATCGAAGAGCGAGATCAGACATCGGCGCTCATCAGGAAGCTTCCGTTGGGTACCTGGACGCCGCCCTCGTCCTCGAGCGTCACTGCCACCGTGCTACCCCGCTCCACCTGTTCCTCTAACGGCAGGTTGTGGCAGCCGCCCGCGAACAGTCCTGCAGGTCGAGGCTTGCCTCCTTCGATGACCCACGCCTCGTAGGTCTTCCCTGCGGGTGGGTCGTCGACGCAGGCCACGAGCGTCGCCGTCTGGCCCGCGACGATGAGGCTCCCGCCTCCGTCCATCGCAATGATCCGCTGAGTCGCCCGGTCGTGGAGCGAGTTCGCCCAGAGGCCGAGGCCGACCGCGGCACACGCCGCAGCCGCGGCTGCGGCCGCTGTCGCCGGGAACACCCAGCCGCGGCGGCGCAGGGGACGAACGGTTGCACTGCGCGGCTCTCCACGCGCAGCAGAGAGGATCCGCTCGCGCAGATCGGGGGGCGGCTCGGGCCCCTCCGCGCCGTAGGCGAGGTTGGTGGCGATCTCGCGCAGTGCAGGCACCTCCTCCCGGCATCGGTCGCAGGTATCCAGGTGCCGCTCATAGGTCCAGCGGTCTTCTGGATCGAGGGCGTCCAGCGCGTATGCCGCAGCCAGATCGTGAATCTCGGGTTGGCCCATGCGCTCATTGTCCATTCGCAGGGTTTCCTCCGTCGGTTCGATCAGGGCGCGGCGGCAACCTCGAAGAGCGCCCAGCGACCGGGGATGCCCTTGAGCTCGTGCGTTCCTCTCTCCGCGAACTCGATCCCGGAGCCGACGACGAGGTCGCGGACCGTGCTGGAGACGAGAATCCCACCCTCCTGGGCGGCTGCCATCACCCGCGCCGCAATGTGCACGGCAAGCCCGCGGAGCTTCCCTTCGGCCAACTCGACCTCGCCGGTGTGCACGCCGGCTCGGATCGTGATCCCGCGTGTCTGGAGCTCATCGACGAGTCGAGCGGCACAGGTCACGGCGCGAGCGGGGCCGTCGAACCGCGCCAGGAACCCGTCGCCCGTGTGGTCGACCTCCTCCCCGCGATAGGCGCGCAGGTGCTCGCGCACGACCTCGTCGTGCTCACGTGCGAGCCGCGCCCACGCAGCGTCGCCTCGCTGCGGCGGCGATGGACGTGGAGCCGACGATGTCGGTCATGAGGACCGTCGCGAGCTGGCGGTTCAGGACGGGCCGTGCCTTCGCTCCGGTCAGAAACTCCTCGACCTCGTCCAGTAACGGCATGAAGTCGCCCGCATTGAACGGAAAGGTGTCGGCGCCAGGGAGCTCGACGTACTTCGCCTCCGGGATGTGCTCGGCGAGATAGCGGCCGAAAGGAGCGCGGTAGTGACGGGCATCCGCCCGGTGGAGGACGAGCGTCGGCACGCGGATCGTCGGCAGGATCGACCGAACGTCGAGGTTGGTGACCCAGCGGTACATGGCCGTGGCGGCGCCACGGGACATCCCCAGTCGCTGATAGCGGATGAACCAGCGGGCGAACGCAGGATCGTGTGCCAGCGTCGGCGCCGTCAAGCCCAGGATCTCGCTCGTGACCCCCCAATTCTGTTCGTACCGGTCGATGAGCCTCTCCCAGGTCTCGTCGGGCATCCCGATCGCGTAGTCGTCGGCCCTGCGCCAGCGTGCGAACGTGTTGACGAGGACGAGTGCCGGCACTCGCTCCGGGTGAGTGGCCGCGAACATCATCGCCATCGGCCCGCCTTCGGTGTCCCCGAGCAGCGCGGCCTGATCCATGCCTGCGGCGTCCATCACGCTGCCCACGTCGTCCATCCACTCCTCGAGCCGCGGAAGCGAGGCGAGCGGCACCGGATCGGAGACGCCCGCACCGCGCTTGTCGAAACAGACCACCCGCGCGAAAGAGCCGAGACGCTCGAGGTACGCCGCCATCCTCGGCTCTTCCCACATCGCGTCGACGTTCGTGACCCAGCTCCCGACGAATACGAGATTGAGCGAGCCGGAGCCGAAGACCTGGTACGCCACATAGCCGCCCTCGGACGGCGCGTACTTCGTGGCCGGCGGCGTCACGCTCCTATTCTCGTGCCTGTCCGGCCTGCCAGCGCTTGCTCGACGGCGTCGAGCGAAGAGATGAAGGCTTCGCCGCCGGATCGGGCGACCGCGATCGCCGCCTCGACCTTCGGTCGCATGGAGCCTTCGGCGAGCTCCGGGAGCAGTGTTTCCGCCTCCGCGATCGTGAGCTCCCGAATCTCCTCCTCCTCGGGCGTGCCGAAGCCGCGCTTGACCGCCGAGACGTCGGTGAGGATCACGAGCCGCTCGGCGGGGAGGGCGGCGGCGAGCACGGCCGACGCGCGGTCCTTGTCGATGACCGCATCGCGACCGAGGAGGCGCCCTTCCTTGCGGACGACAGGGATCCCTCCTCCGCCGCAGGCGATCGGGATCGTGCCGGCCGCGACGAGCGCGCGCACCTGGTCGGTCTCCACGATCTCGAGCGGCGCGGGGGAGGGGACTGCGCGGCGCCACCCGCGGCCCTGTTCCTCGACGAGGACCCAGTCCCGATCGCCTTCGAGCGCCTGCGCCTGCTCGGTCGAGTAGAACGGCCCGATCGGCTTGGTCGGACGATCGAACGCGGGGTCGTTCTCGTCGACGACCACGTGTGTGAGAAGACAGGCGACGGCACGGCCCGCGCGCGGCGCCAACTCGGTCGCGATGAGCGATCCGATCAGGCGCCTGCGTCTGGGCCACGGCGAGATAGAGCGGGAGCGGCGGAACTTCCTCGGCCGCGCGCTCCTGCCGCAGGAGCTCATTGCCGACCTGGGGGCCGTTGCCGTGCGTGATCACGACGTCGCCGGTGGCGAGCAGCGGGCCGAGCGCGTCTGCGGCCTCGCGCAGTCGCGCGCTCTGCTCCGCCGCCGTCCCCTTGTCGCCCGCGCGGAGCAGGGCGTTTCCGCCCAGCGCGACGACGGTCGTCAAACGAGCGCTTTTTCGCCGATCAGTCCGCGTTCGGCGAGGAGCCCTGCGAGCGTCGGCTCGCCGACCTCGTCGAGCCGGTAGGTGACGCGAAGCGCCGGCTTGTCGATGTCGATCACCTTGCGCAGGTCGATCGGAGTCCCGATCAGGACGAGGTCCGCGTCGGATCGGGCGATCGTCTCCTTCAGCTCGTCCATCTGCTTGCGGCCGTAGCCCATCGCGGGGAGGAGCTCGGTGACATGCGGGTAGTCCTCGAGCGTCTGGGCGATCGAGCCGACGGCGAAGGGCCGTGGATCGACGAGCGACGCTGCGCCGTTTGCCTTCGCGGCGAGGACGGCGGCGCCGTAGGCCATGTCTCCATGCGTCAAGGTCGGTCCGTCCTCGATCGCGAGTACGCGTTTGCCCGCGATCGTCTCGGCGCCGTCGACGTGGAACGGAGAGGCCGCACGGACGACCTGCGCGTTCGGGTTCACCGAGCGGATCGACTCGAGCACGGCCTCGATGCCTTCGGCCGGCGCGGTGTCGATCTTGTTCACGACGCACGACGTCCGCCATGCGCAAGTTGGTCTCGCCCGGGTGGTAGCGAAGCTCGTGTCCGGCTCGATGCGGATCGACGACGACGACGTGGAGGTTCGGCTTCACGAACGGCGTGTCGTTGTTGCCGCCGTCCCAGAGGATCACGTCCGCTTCCTGCTCGGCCTGGTCGAGGATCGCGGCGTAGTCGATTCCCGCGAAGACGAGATTGCCCTCGGCGAGGTGCGGCTCGTACTCCTCGCGCTCCTCGATCGTGCAGTCGGCGGCGTCGAGATCGGCGTAGTCGGCGAAGCGCTGGACGGCCTGCTTCGTGAGATCGCCGTACGGCATCGGGTGCCGGAGCACTGCGACGCGCTTGCCCGCCTGTCGGAGGACACCGGCGATGTGACGCGTCGTCTGGCTCTTTCCGGATCCGGTGCGCACGGCGCAGACCGCCACGACCGGTTTCGAGGAGGTGAGCATCGTGCGGTGCGGCGAGAGCAGGCTGTAGGTGGCTCCGGCGGCGAGCGCGCGGGAGCCGACGTGCAGCACGTGCTCGTGCGTCACGTCGGAGTAGGAGAAGACGACCTCGTCGACGTCGTGCTCGCGAATCAGCTCCTCGAGCATCGACTCGGGATGGATCGGGATGCCCGCCGGGTAGAGATGCCCGGCGAGGGCGGCCGGGTAGCGGCGGCCGTCGATGTTCGGAATCTGCGTGGCGGTGAAGGCGACGACCTCGTACGTCCTTGCGGCCGCGGTAGACGAGGTTGAAGTTGTGGAAGTCGCGGCCCGCGGCGCCGACGATCAGCACACGTCTTGGATCCATGAATGGAGCCTATTCACTTTGCAGGACGGCATCCGGCTGCGACAGCCTCTAGAGTCGAGTCGTGTCTCGCTTCCCCGACGCGCTGAACGAGCAGGTCGCGTACGAGTTCGCCGCGTCCCAGCAGTACGTCGCGATCGCAGTCCACTACGACGCGGAGTCGCTGCCTCAACTGGCCGCCACGTTCTATCGCCAGGGAGTCGAGGAGCGGAACCACGCGATGATGATGGTGCAGTTCCTCCTCGACTCCGACCTCCAGGTGCGCATTCCCGGCGTCGAGGCGCCGAAGACGGAGTTCGGGAGCCCGAGCGAGGCTGTCGCGCTCGCACTCGATCAGGAAAAGCGTGTCACCGAGCAGATCGTCGCGCTCGTGGGCCTCGCCCGCGAGGAGGGAAACCTCGTCGGCGAGCAGTTCCTCCACTGGTTCCTCCAGGAGCAGCGCGAAGAGGTCTCGTCGATGTCGCATCTCCTGGCGACCGTCGAGCGGGCAGGGGACAACCTGCTGCTGGTCGAGGAGATGCTGGCAAGGACGGGCGGCGAGGAGAACCCGCTCGAGGCCGGTGCCCCGCCCGCGGCCGGCGGCGCGATCTAGCGCCTCCGGCGAACTCCGACCGAGGCGCTAGCGCAGCTGCTCGCGGAGGCTTTCCGCGAAGGCCTCCATCTCGAGCTCCTCACCCGTGACCTCGGCCAGCAGCTCGTCCGCGTTCATCCGGCTGCCCTCGCTCCAGAGCTCCTGGAGCAGGTTGCCGGTCTCGCGGCTCGCGAACCAGTCGTGACCAAGGCGCTCGCGCAGATGGTTTCGGAGCTGCGTCTGGAGCGCCCACGAGCGGAGGTAGCCGGTGACGTAGAAGCTGCCGTCGATGTCGCCCAGGTAGTCCGTTGGGCTCGGCTCGATCTTCAGAGCGTCGCCGAGAAGCTCCACGTACCGGCGCGACATCGCCTCTTCGTCGAGCTCGGTCGCCGCGTGGAACTCGAGCTCGTAGAGGAGCTTGGCGCAGTAGCGCCGGAGGAGGTAGAGGGAGCCCGTCGCCGCCTCGGCTGCGAAATCTTCGGGTCTGCGGGAAGTCGAGCCGGCGCGAGAGCCAGCGTGGTTCGAGCAGGAAGTGCTCCATGAGCGTGGCCCAGGCCTCCGTGACCGAGACGTCGCCGAGTCGCCGCGCCTCGACCGGGAGGTCGGGGTCGACGTGCGCGTAGTGCTCCGTGTGGCCGGCCTCGTGGAAGAGCGCGCGCCAGTCGTCGGCCCCGCCCATCGGCTGGATCGACGAGGACGACCCGGCCCGGCACCTCGATCGGGGCGCAAAACGCCCGCGGGCTCTTCATCGGTCGCTGCTCGATGTCGAGCTCGACGTTCTTCTGCGAGCGGAGGTCGATCCCGAGGTCGCCGAGCGAGCCCTCGAGCGCGGGCATCATCTTCTCGGCCGGAAAGGCCTCGTCCCAGGCCGGTGCGCGGAACACGCGAGCGACGTCCCACCGCCGCGCCTCGGAGAGGCCGACGCCGGCCCGGTCCCGGAAGAGCTTGTCCGCGTTGTGCTCGTAGAGCTGCTCCGTCGACTCGAGGACTGCGCGGCACTGGTCTGCGAGGTCGTCGAGGCGGAACCCGAAGCGGCGGTAGAGGTCGGCGTAGTTCGGGGAGCCGAGACGGGGACTGCCTCGCCGAGCTTCGCGACAGCGTCGACGTGGATCGGATTGATGTGCTCCTCGGTGAGGCGGTTCCTGGCGTCCTCCAGCCGCTGCCGCTTCGCCCGGTCCTCCTCGTTCGCGACCGTCGGCCGGATCATGCGATAGCCGATCGGTCTCCCCGTCCACGGTCGTCTCGAGCTGCGCCTCGAGGGTCGCGCTGCGCTCCGCGTGCTCGCGCGTCAGCTCGGCGAGATAGTTCTCGGAGGCGAAGCGCCAGAGCTCCGAGACGCCGCGGGTCGCCGTTTGCGGCCTCGCCGAGCGCCTGTGCCTGGTCGAGCGTGGAGAGCTCCGGGTAGTTGTCGTAGAGAGGCTTCAGGTCGAGCGTGTCCTTGTGGCCCGCGTAGTGGAGGTAGTACTCCTGGTCCAGCTCCGCGACGAAGCGGTCGATTCGGTCGCGGTAGGTGTCGAGCTCGCGACCTGTCGGAGGGGCGGTTGCCATGGCGTCCTAGGATAGTCGCCGTGCGCGAGATCTCGGTTCGAAGCGAGCGGCGCACCCAGCTGCTCGAGATCACGCGTCAGGTTCAGGCCACCATCGAAGGATCCGACGCCGCGGCGGCGCTCGTCTTCGTTCCGCACACGACCGCGGGAGTCACGATCAACGAGCACGCCGACCCGGCCGTCGCGCGGGACTTCGAACGCGCGCTGGAGCGGATGGTCGGCGACGGACTGGGGCTGGGAGCACATCGAGGACGGCGAGGAGAACGCCCCGTCGCACATCCGCGCGGCCCTCATGAGCCCGCAGGTTGTCGTCCCGATCCGGGCCGGCCGCCTGGCGCTCGGGACCTGGCAGGGCATCTTCTTCTGCGAGTTCGACGGGCCCCGTGACCGGACGGTGCTCGTGACCCCGCTTGGTGCCGCGTGATCGAGGTCGAAGACCTCAGCAAGCGCTTCGGCGAAGACGCAGGCGGTGGCGGGCTGAGCTTCCGCGTCGAGCCGGGGACGATCACCGGCTTCCTCGGCCCGAACGGCGCGGGAAAGTCGACGACGCTGCGCTCGATCCTCGGGCTCGTGCATCCCGACGCTGGGCAAACGGTCGTGCTCGGAGTCCCGTACCGGCAGCTCGACCGGCCGCTGCACCGGGTCGGAGCGGTGCTGGAGGCCAGCGAGGTCCATCCGGGCCGCTCGGGGCGGAATCATTTGCGAGTCCTTGCTGCGTCCGCCGGCCTGCCTCGCTCGCGCGTGGAGGAAGTGCTCTCCCTGGTCGAGCTGAGTGGGGGCGCGAAACGGCGGGTGAAGGGCTATTCGCTCGGGATGCGCCAGCGGCTGGGGCTGGCCGCTGCGCTGCTCGGCGACCCCGAGGTGCTCGTGCTCGACGAGCCGGCGAACGGTCTGGACCCGGCGGGTATCCGGTGGCTCCGCGACCTGCTCCGGGCGCTGGCGGCGCAAGGTCGCACGATCCTCGTCTCGAGCCATGTCCTTGCAGAGGTCGCCCAGACGGTGGACCGGGTCGTGATCATCCATCGAGGCCGGCTGATCCAGCAGGCGGCCATGGCCGACGTGCTGGCCGGGGCGAAGGGCGCGACCCGCGTCCGCTCACCTGACGATGCGCGACTGCGGGAGCTGCTCGCCCGAGAGGGCGTGGGCGTCAGCGAGGGCGACGGAGTCCTGCTCGTGGAGGCGCCACCCGAGCGCGTCGGCGAGCTGGCGGCGACGAGCAACATCGTCCTCCACGAGCTCAGCGTCGAGAGCGCCACGCTCGAGGAGGTCTTCCTCGAGCTCACCGGCGGGGAGACCACCGAGTGATCCATGGCATCCACTCCGAGTGGCTCAAGATCCGGACGACACGCGGTCTGGTACGTGTACCTGGCGGTCACCGTGCTCCTCGTCGGCATCGCCGTTGCAGGCGACACGGGGTCGTCGGAGGACGAGCGGCGGAGCACTGTCGACTTCCAGGTGGGACCTGGTGGACGCGGCCGGCATCGCGTCGCTGCTCGCGGTCATCCTGGGGATCACGATCATCACGACGGAGTTTCGGCACGGGACGATCACCCCGACGCTGCTCGCTCAACCGCATCGCGAGCTCGTGGTTGCCGGCAAGGCGGTCGCGGCAGTTCCTCGTCTCGTTGCTGTTCGCGCTGCTCGCGCTCGCGGTCGTGGCGGCGGTCGGTCTTACGTGGCTGACCGTCGTGGATGCAGACATCCATCTGGGCGGCGATGTTGGAATCCGTGCCTTGCAGGTGCTCCTGATGACGGCCCTGTGGGCTCTGATCGGCGTCGCTGTCGGCGTCCTGGTTCAGAGCCAGGTTGCGGCGCTCGTCGGAACCCTGATCTGGATCTTCCTCGCGGAGACGCTCCTGATCGGCGTGCTCGGCCTCATCGACCTCGACGGCGTGGCGCGTTATCTCCCGTTCCAGGCGCTGGATGCAGCGGATGGGTCCGGCGGTGAGGACTACCTCTCCTACTGGCCTGGCGTTGCCGTCTCGCTGGGGTGGATCGCCCTCCTCGGCGCCGCCGGCACCGTGCGGCTCCGGAGACGCGACATCACCTAGTAGGAGGGCTTGGCGAAACAGCAGCTGTGCCGCTCAGGCGAGCGCCGTTCCGCCAAGCCCTCCTGACGCTAGGCTCGGGCGATGGCTGCGCCAGTCGCCCGGAACGACGAGCTCGAGCTCGACGTCGAATCGCTCGCCTTCGGCGGGAACGGCGTCGCGCGCCTGAACGGCTTCGTCGTCTTCGTCCGGCGGGGCCTGCCGGGCGACCGGGTGCGCGCGCGGGTCACGAAGGTGCAGCGCCGGCACGCGGAGGCGCTCGCCGTGGAGGTCTTGGAGCCGAGCCCGCAACGGGTCGAGGCGCCCTGCGACCACTATCCGGCCTGCGGCGGCTGCCGGTTTCAGGACCTGGACTACGCGGCCCAGATCGCGTCGAAGGAGGCTCAGGTTCGCGATGCGCTCGTCCGCATCGGCGGAATCCCCGAGCCGCCGCTCGAGCCGCTGCTGCCCGCCGAGTCGATCTTCCGCTACCGCAACAAGCTCGAGTACTCGTTCACGCCCACGCCGTCAGGCCCGGCTCTGGGCTTCCACAAGGCGGGACGGTGGGACGAGGTGCTGGACATCGCGGACTGTTGGCTCACGAGCGAGCTCGGGAACCGGATCAGGGAGGCTGTCCGCGGCTGGGCTCGAGACAGCGGCCACGCGGCCTACAGCCAGGTGGACAACAAGGGCTTCCTTCGGCACCTCGTCTATCGCGAGGGACGGAATACCGGTCAAGTGTTGATTCAGCTCGTGACCGCGCCGGGCGAGCTTGCGGCCGAAGGCTTCGTCTCAGCCCTGCGCCGCTTCCCCGAGGTGCGCTCGATCCACCATGCGGTCAACGACCGCCCTGCGGAGGTCACGAATCTCCCGACGGCGCTGCTGTGGGGCGACGAGGCGATCGAGGAAGAGCTGTGCGGGCTCAGGTTCCGTGTTCGGCCGAACGCCTTTCTCCAGACGAACACGGAGATGGCGGAGCGCCTCTACGGCCTCGCGATCGAGGCGGCCGGCTTGACCGGTGAGGAGACGGTCTGGGATCTCTACTGCGGGATCGGTTCGATCGGCCTCGCGATGGCCGGGAGCGCGTTGACGGTCTGGGGGATCGACGTCTCGGAGGAATCGATCGCCTGTGCGATCGAGAACGCCGACCTGAACGGGATCACGAACTCGGCATTCTTCGCGGGCGACGTCGGGCAGGCGATCGAGGAGCTGCGAGACCGCTCGGGGATCCCCGACGTGGTCGTCGTCGACCCACCGCGGGCCGGGCTCACAAACAAGGCAGTACGGCGGCTCGGCCGGATCGGCGCGCCGCCGGATCGTCTACGTCTCCTGCAACCCGACGACGCTCGCCGGGGACCTGAAGCAGCTACGCGAGGACTGGGGCTACGAGCTCAGGAGCGCCAGGCCGGTCGACATGTTCCCGCACACGCCGCACGTCGAGTGCGTCTCGCTGCTGGAACGAGCGACCCACCAGAGCTAGTCCGCAGCAGCCGGAGCGTTCCGCCGCTCGCGCCGCCAGCGCTGGAACTCGCGCCACAGCAGATCTGCGTTCGGGATCAGGAAGCCGAAGGCGAGTCCGGGAAGCGCGGGCAGGCCGGCCGACTCCCAGACGACGCCGATCAGAAGCGTCAACCCCAGAGAAAGCGTGAGCGCGGCGAAGGTCCAGCCGACCCGCAGGTTCCAGCGTGCCGCGGCTGCGAGGAAGAGTGCGAAGAACAGGAGGTCCGGCGGTCCGAGCAGCGCCGCCGACGGCTCGCCGGGGTGCGGGAACTCGAAGGCGACGCGGTCGAAGATCCCCGGCTCCTCCGCGACGATGTGGCCGGTCGGCCCCCTCCAGACCGAGATCGCGTCGACCCACGGGATGATGAGCGCGACGAGGGCGACCCAGAGGACACTCTCGAAGTAGTCGAGGAACCAGAATCCGAGCGCCGTCATCATCGCGAGCTTCGCGAAGCTCGAGAGCGATTCCAGCTCGGCGATCTCCAGGAGAACCGTCAGGACGAGGAGCGCCAGCGCGACGGCCAGGAGGCCCTGCGAGTTGCGCAGCGGGAGCGCCAGGTAGACGAGCGCGAAGATCGCCGGGATCAGGCAGAGCGCGAGGAAGCCGATGTTCCACCACTTCGAGAGGTCGACGACCTCCTCGTGCGCCGCGTAGTAGGCGGCGAGAGCGAGGGCGAGGACGGCGAACGCCGCAACCCGGGGGGTCGCGACGCCGCGGCTCAGTAGGGCGGAAGCTCCGCCCACCAGGGGCCGAGCGTCTTCAGGGCTTGCCAGAAGCGAGTCTTCGCGGCCTGTTCGTCCAGTGCGGTGTCGATGTCCGGGACATACAACGCCTCGGCCGTAGGTGTCCAGCGCTGCAGCTCACCGGGCTTGGCCTCGAGGTCTTCCGACAGGGGGAAGTCGAGGTCGTTCAGGAAGCCGAGCGCATCATCGCCCATGACGACGAGCAGCTTCGGCTGGACGATGTGCAGCTCGCGTGAGAGCCATTCCGCCGCCTGCTCCTCGTCGCCTCCGTCGAACTTGAAGCAGTTTGTCCCGTAGACGGCGAGCGGATCGACGTGAAGGCGCTGGAGCGACTTGACGAGCGCCTGGCCGGCGCGTCCGAAGAACGCGACGCCCTCCTGCAGCTCCGAGTGCTGCGGCCGGAACTTGAGCAAGAAGATGTCCGCGAGCGGATGCCCGGATCCGATCGCCGGAATCCGGCCGTCGCCGGAGCGCCGGACCTCGTCCCCGAGCTCGTTCGTCTCGGTGATCGCTTTCTGGAGATAGCGCTCGTGGATCTCGTCTGTGGCAGGCACGGCAGGCATGGTTCAGGTTCGGCTCTCCAGCACTCTTTCCTTGACCTGGGCCGTCCACTTGAGGGCCTGGAGGTAGGCGAGCGACCGCGGGCGGCGCAGCACTTCGGCCGTCCGGAGGCTGACGACGAACTCCTCCCGATCGCGGAAGCGGCGCATCCGGAGGCCGCCGGTGCCGACTCCCTGGAGGACGTGGGCATCGGAGCCGGCGCCCATCGTGAGGTTGTACTTCCGGGCGAAGCGCAGCGCCTCGTCGTTGTACTGCTCGAAGAGGAGCCGTGCGTTGTAGACCTCGAAGACGTCGATGTCGGCCAGGTGCCGGTGGAGGGTCTTCGCGTCGGGGATCGAGTGCATCCGGTCGAAGGGGTGGGGGAGATAGACGAGGCCACCCTGCTCCTTGATCGCATCGATCGTCTCCGCGAAGGACATGCCGCGAGGGATCTCGCGCTCCAGGAAGAGACCGATCACCTCGCCCTGGTTGTCGGTCTTGACCTCCTCGCCGGGAATGACGAAGACCTCGCTCGAGCGGGCCGCTTCCAGCGCCTCGAGGGCGCCGTCGAAGGCGTTGTGGTCGGTGACGGCGATCGCGCCGAGGCCCTCGAGCTCCGCGTGCTCGACCAGTTCCGGCGGCTCGACCAGGCAGTCGTGCGACCAGGAGGTGTGCATGTGGAGGTCACAGACGATCCACTCGCGATCGGCGAGCGGATCGGAGGACCGGCCGCTGCGCCGGCGGTCGGCGAGCGAGCGGTAGAGCTCGTCGAGCTCGCGGCCGACTGCGGCGAAGCTCCCCGCCTCGGCCTCGCGCCGCCCGTCGGCGGCCGCCCGGCCGCGCAGCTCCGGGCTCTCGGCGAGGCGCGCCACCGCCGCCGAGGCGAGCGCGGGCTGCTCGTGGACGCCAGGCGGCGCCGCGACGGCGGCGCCTGCCGCTTTCGCCTCCAGGACGACCCGCCTGAGCCCTTCGAGCGCCGGCACGAAGATCGCTGCCTCGTTCAGGATCGGCGCTCGAGCCGCACCGGAACGTGCGGTGCGCACCTGGACTCGTCCGCGAAGGGCCGTCGGTATCGACGGACGGCCCGAGAGCGCCTTCGTTCGCAGGAGGAGGAGCTCCCAGCCGGGCAGCTCGCGCATGATCGAGAACAGCCCTTTCGTCAGCAGCCGCTCGCCGGGGCGCCACTCGCAGACGATCACATCGCGCTTCTGAACGGGGTGAAAGAGCTCGGTGTCGACGCCCGGAGGCGTGATCCGGAAATCCCCGCGGAACCTGGCGGCGGCAGCGGCGGCCGTCTCGGCGGAGACCGCGAGCAGCGCGTCGACGCGGCCGACCAGACGGTCGCGCTGCGACTTGCCGGGCGGGTAGCTCAGGCGCTCGGGGGAGAAAAACGTCGCGACGGCGAGGGCGCGGCTGTCGCGCAGCGCGACATAGGAGAGGCTCGGCAGTCCCGGCTCGAACCCGTGAACCACGTCGTAGTCCCCGTGGGCCAACGCCTGGTCGAGGTTCGCCTTCACTCCGACGGGAAGCCCGATCCGGCTTCGCCGTGAGATCGGGACTGCGGGCCCGACGGCGATGACGTCGCCCCTGGCGCCGTTCTCCAGTGCTCGTCGCCCGGCGACGAGCTCGGACGCCTTGCCGGAGGGCGCGAGGACGGTCACCTCGTGGCCAAGGCGCCTCAGCTCGGCCGCCGCGCCGGCGACGTGCTCGTTGACGTCATGGGGCTGCGACCAGGAGAAGGGCGTGACGAAGCAGATCCGGAGACCCACAGAACCGAGTCTAGTCGCCAGCCCCGTCGCTCGATTGATTCGTCAGTCAATCTTTTCGCCATTAACAGATTGATTAGTCAGTCAATTTCTCGCGCAAAAAAATCTCTCCACACCCGTATCTCAACGCGAAATGACGGCGTTCTCTTTTCGTTAGTTCGGACGCGTTTCGACCAGGAGGGAAGAGATGAGGAAGGCTGTCCTGCTCGCAGCGATCGTGGTAGCCGCGGTCGCGGCGACCCTTGGAGGCGCTGCAGCGAGTGCAAGTGAAGCCACGTCGCCGCGCACCGTGCGCGTCGACGACGTGCTGTTGAACAGACTCGAGGCGAACCCGAGCGGTGGCGTCACGGCGATCGTGACGACCTGGAACCGTGACGGACTCGACGCCGTGGAAGCGGCCGGCGTGCGCGGCACGCGGCTGAAGGTGATGCCGATGATCATCACCTCGGCACTCACGAAGACCCAGCTCACGGCGCTCGAGGCAATGCCCGAGGTGCGCAGCGTGTGGGGACAGCGCGAGTTCAAGACCTACATGGAGGATTCGACCTGGATCACCAAGGCCAGGTACGTCTGGAGCACGAACACGAGTGCTCCCGACACGCACCGCGGCTTCAACATCACCGGCCGTGGTGTCGAGCTCGCCGTGATCGACACGGGTTTCGACGGAAAGCACGAGGACGGCGACAACCTCATCGAGTACTGCAATTCGATGCGGCTCGGCGACCGGTACCCGCACCGAGGTCGTCTGCACGCCATGGGTCGCCACGTTCAACACGGCGCCCGCCGGCGCCTGCGGTCTGGCGTACCCGGGCGCGTCGAACACCGGCCCCGGACCGATCCTCGCTCCTCCTGGCTGCCGCAACAAGGCTCGCGGCGACTCTGCGGATCCGGATGTCAGCCACGGGACGCACGTCGGCGGGACGATGGTCGGAACCGGCCACGCAAGCGGCGGCAAGGCGCTTCAACCATTCCACGATCGGGATGGCGCCCGACGCCAAGCTCCACGCCTACAAGGCCGGCAGCGCATCACTCCTGAACACCTGGACGCTGGCCGCCTACGACGACATGACCTACAAGAAGATCCAGGGCTACAGCCGGGTCATCGCGGTCAACAACAGCTGGGGCGGCGGCGACGGCGCCAACTACGACTCGTCCGACCCGACCGCGGTCGCGGTCAAGCGGGCCTACGACGCCGGCATCGTCAGCGTCTTCGCGGCCGGAAACTCCGGCCCGGAGCACAACACGCTCTCGTCGCAGTGCGTCGACCCGTACGTGGTCTGCGTCGCGGCGTCGAGCAAGCCCGACGCCGTGGTGATGTTCTCGTCCCGCGGCCGGCCGAGCCAGCCGACCGACACGAACCGGGACGGCGTGACCAACGATCAAGACATTCAGCCTGACAACCACGACCGGCGGCTCGGCCAGGTGCTCGGGCTCGGGCTCTACCGCCCGACGCTGACGGCGCCCGGCGTGAACATCAACTCGATGCGGGCCGTCGCCGGAAACATCGGCGACCCGTCTGCGGTTGCCTGTTACGAGGACCTTGCGATCACCGCCCGCTCGAATTGCTACGTGCAGGCAAACGGGACCTCGATGGCGACGCCACACGTCGCGGGCGCAATCGGCCTGCTCGGCCAGGCACTGATCCAGCGAGGCCGGAACATCAACTCGTCGACCTTCTCCCGTGACGTGATCGACATCCTCGAGCGCTCGGCGAACACGGCGAAGCTGCCGGGCTGGGACAGCGAGGAACAGGGTGCCGGCCGGCTCGACATCCACCAGGCCGTTCGCTACGCACGTGGCGACATCAGCCTTCGGCGGCCGAACTTCGGCTATCCGACGCCGCCGTACCAGACCGGTCTCTATCCGGATGCGACCAAGGCGAACGGACCGAAGTCGGCGAACGCACGCTTCTACAGCGAGGACGGGTGCGCCGGCACGGGTAGCTGGACCGCCGACGAGATCGCGATGCCGCTCAACCCGCCGATCGGCATCGGCCAGCCGCCCGGCGTGGCGCCGCAGCGCTACGGCCAGCACTTCATCGACGTACCGGCGAACACCGACCGAATCCGCGTCACGGTCAACTGGCAGACCAACGACAACTTCTACGTCCGCCTCTGGCGGCCGGGCGTGAACCCCGACGCCGAGAGCGCGACACCCGACGCCGGGACCCAGCCGACCTACCCCGGCCGGCCGTCCGGATACCACCAGTCGCGCGTCTTCCCCGACCAGGAAGCGCTCGGACTGCTCGGCGACCTCGGTCCCTATCTCGGGCCCGAGCGGCTCCTCGAGGTGCGTGCACCGGAGGAGTCGAACGTCGGCCCGCGGACTCGGACTCCGGTTCCGGGCGAGGGTCTGGCCCCGCCTGCGATCCCCTCCGGCCAGTGGACGCTCCGCGTCTACCACCGCGCCGGAGATCCGGGCACGCCGGCGGAGTGCGCCGGGACCCAGGAGAACCCGAAGCAGGTGGTCGAGGGCAACCGCTACTCCGTGCACGTCGAGCTGCCGGGCGTCACGTATCGCCCGTCGGTGAAGATCGACACGCCGCTGACCGGCACCCAGACGAATCGCTTCGTCGAGATCCGCGGCCGTGCCGGCTACCCGCCGCACACGCAGAAGGCGCCGGGGACGGCTGAGCCGACGGCACCGCCGCTCGGCAACGTCGGCTACTCGTGGGAAGGGATCACGAACTGGGAGGTTCCCGGCTCCTCGAGGGGCGCGGCGACCGACGAGAACGCCGAGCCGAATCCGAGCAACCCGCGGCCGGTGCTCTACATGCACGGGAATCCGGAAGAGGGCTGCGTCGGCAACGGTGAGGCAGACGTGGCCGGTTGCAACGGCCCCTTCCTGCTCGCCGAAGGCTCCCGACGGAGCAAAGCCAGCCGTCTGGAGGACGGGCCTCGACGACGAGGTCTTCGACGGGACGACCGACCGGTCGATCCACGACCCGAACTGGTCCTGGTGCCTCGCCCCGGGTCCAGGCTGTCCGACGATCCCGCAGCCCGGCGTCCCGGCCGGCCCGCAGACCGTCGGCGGCCCGATGACGGTCGAGTGGTGGGCCCAGTGCAACGCTCTGCGGCGGCATCTTCAGCGCCGACTGGAACATCCGCGTCTGGGGCGACGGCGTGCTGCGGTTCGAGCAGCGCGTGACGGCGGCGCCGCCCGCGACCGGGCTGCCCGGGCCGACTCGTCCGGACGGTGACGATCCCGACGTTCACCGCGAACCAGCGGATCGTCGTCCACATCGATCCCGGTCTACGTGGACAGCCAGGCAGTGACGAACATCTACTACGACTCGGCCGGGCCGGGCGATTGCACGGCTCTCACCGGCCGCTGCGACTCGCTCGTCCGCATGCCGGTCGGGGCGAGCGGCGGCTCCGCCGGCGGCTCGTCGGCGACCGTCGAGAACGTCCGGGTCACGGATCTCCCGGCGAATCCGCCGGCGAGCCATCCGTACCCGGCGAACCCGCCGCTCTCTCCGGCGCTGCGCGTCGCGTGGGATCCGCAGAGCCCGGCACCGACGCGCTACGAGGTCTACCGGAGCACCGATCCGACGCATCCAGGGCACCCGCGTCTACTCGGGCCCAGGAGTCGCGTGCACGTCGCCGCAGGCTCCGACGCCCGGCCAGCCGCCGGGCCATGACCGGTCGGGGCTCTGCTACACGGACACGGGCGTCTCGCTCCTGACGACCTACTACTACCGCGTGCTCGCGGTGCGTGGCACGGCGACGAGCTCCTCCTCGGAGCTCGCCTACGGCGCGCCCACGCGGTACGACCGCCAGGTCAAGCTCAAGGTCGACCGGCTCCACGGCACGCAGTACTGGGAGTACGCGCTCCTCCCGCCGAGCCCGAACCCGAACGACACGACGAACGCGGGCACCTCGTGGCTGTACCACTGGGACACGCTCGAGCTCGTCAACGGCACGTACGCCTTCCCGGGGACGACCCTCGTGCCCGGAGCCCATCTCGTCTTCGCCCGCTCCTTCACGCAGGGGATCGGGTCGACGAAGGACGGCAAGGCGTCCACTCTCGACAACAACGGTGGTGGAGGGCCTGGTCCGGGTGGCCCGGGCTGTCCCGACGACGACGACGGCGACGGCGACGACGACGATGAGGACGGCGACGACGACGACGACGGCGACGACGACGACGACGACTGTGAAGACGACGACGACGAAGAGGAGGACGAGGACGACTAAGCCGCACCTGGCCTCCCAGGGCCTGAACCGAACGCAAAAGGAGGGCCGGCGCATGCCGGCCCTCCTTTTATCTCTTGAAACCTGTGCTTTTCTCGTCTTGACACCGTAGGCGAGCGGGGGGTTAATACCGCGTCGCCTATCTGACCGAGGAAAGGGAGAGGGATATGCCCAGGAATCACCTGGGCGGTCGCATGCGCTTCCGCTGGCGGGCGTTCGTCCCGCTGGCGCTGATCGCGCTGGCCGCCGTTACCGTCCCGTCCGCGAGCTTCGCCGTCGCGGATGTTCGAGAGGAACACGCAGAGGAGCTCGCAGACTTCGACGCCCGGACCGGCAAGATCGCGCCGACCCCGGCGCAGAAAGCAGCCGTCAGGCGCCTCGGCGCAACCGCGACCTGGAACCGTTTCGGGACGCCGCAGACGCTGATCGCGTCTCGCGGGTCACTCGGGGCGAATCTTCGCGGATCGGCCTATCGGGCCTCGCGGACCTGGCTCGCCGCGAACAAGGGCCTTTTCCGGCTGGGCTCGATGGCCGGGCTCAGTCACTGGCAGACACACGCGCTCGGCCGGCAGGCCAGGGCAGTCATCTTCCGCCAGACAATCGGCGGCCTCGTCACGCTGCCCGAAGGGCTCGTCACTGTCGCTCTCCGAAAGGGCAAGGCAGGGTGGCGCGTCGTCTCCGTCTCGTCGTCGCTGACCGGCGACACCCGGCTGAGCGGCCGTGCCCGCCTCGACGCGCGAGAGGCACTGTTCCGCGCAGCCCGAAATGTCGGTGACGCAGCAAGCGTCGTCGACGTGGAGCGGCTCAAGACCGACGACGGATGGACTCTCATGCGGCTCGACGGCGTGACCGGCCCGCAGCGGGCCCGCCTCGTCGCGATGCCGACTCCGCGCGGAGGCGTCGTGCCTGCCTACCAGACAATCGTCACGAGCCTGATCGAGGGGGCGGATGCGGCGTACGAGTCGTTCGTCGATGCGAGGAACGGCCGGATCCTGCGCCGCAGCGGCCTGGTCGACCATCTCGCGGACAATCCGCGCTGGAAGGTCTTCCCTGCGTATCCGATCGTCGGTGGCAGCCGGTACCCGTGGGGCTATCCGAGCACGGATATCCGGGAGATCTGGTGCTGGATGCCGGCACCGGAGTGCGACTACCTCCCGTCAGAGGGCGCGCCCCCGCCGAAGCAGGCGTGGGACATCCAGCCGCCGGCGATGACGCCGACGTTCACGACCGACGGGAACAACGCACGCTCGGCGGAGTCCTGGGACGGCGGCCCTCCCGGACAGCACTTCCTCCCGGGGCCGACGCAGTACATGCCGATCAGCGCGACGCGGGACTACGTCTACCCGTGGACGAACGTCTGGTTCGAGACGCTCTGCCATCCCTCGAACTACACGGGGCCGGCCCCCGGCAAGAACGACATCGAGGCCGCGACCACCAACCTGTTCGTGCAGCACAACCGGATGCACGACTGGTCGTGGTGGCTCGGGTTCAACGAGCAGCGGTGGAACGCCCAGGACGTGAACTTCGGTCCTGCCGTCTCGCCGCCGCCTCCGTGGCATCCGACCGGGCCGCCGACGGCTCCCGCAGACGGAATCATCGGTGACGTGCAGGAGGGTGCACGCCTCGGCGGCGACCCGAACGGCTACGCGGCCCGCGACAACGCGAACATGCTGACGCTGCCGGACGGAACGATGTCCATCACGAACATGTACCTCTGGCAGCCGCTCGCCGGTGCCTTCTACGCGCCGTGCGTGGACGGCGACTACGACGGCGCGATCATCGGCCACGAGTACGGCCACATGATCGAGAACCGGATGATCGGCAAGGGCTCGAACCGCCAGGGCGCCCACGCAGGCGCGATGGGTGAGTCTTTCGGCGATCTGAACGGGATGGAGTACCTGAACGAGTACGGCTTCGTGCCGGTCTCGGACGAGAACCCGTACTCGGTGGGCGCCTACGCCACCTCCAACAAGTACCGCGCGATCCGCAACTACGGGATGAACTTCCCGTACGCCGGCGGACATCCGCGGCCGAGCAAGTACCCGTTCATCAATGCTCTCAACTTCAGCGACATGGGCTACGACATCGTCGGGCAACAGGTCCACGCGAACGGTGAGATCTGGAGCGCGACGAACTTCGACATCCGTCGCGTGCTCATCGCGAAGTACGGCTTCGGCAGCCGGGAGCGTCAGCGCGAGTGCGCCGATGGCAAGCGGCCGCCCGAACAGTGCCCGGGCAACCGTCGCTGGATGCAGCTCTATTACGACGCGATGGTCCTGATGCCCGTCGCACCGACGATGGTCGACGCGCGGAACATGATCCTCGCGGCCGACCTCGCCCGGTTCGGCGGAGCCAACCAGCGTGAGATCTGGTGGGCGTTCTCGACACGCGGCTACGGCCAGTCGACGGTGACGACGTCACCCGCGGACGCCCAGCCCAAGGCGGCCTTCGACTCGCCGCACGAGCGGAACGCGCGGATCACGTTCCGCGCCTTCGCGAAGGACGAGGGCAATGCCCCGGTGGCCGCGAACGTGTACGTCGGCCACTACGAGGCCAGGGTCTCCCCGATCGCCGACACGAATCCGGCGACCGCGGGACGCCCACGCCCGGAGCGGCAGACGCGACGAACATGGACAACGTCGCGCTCTTCGCGCCCCGGATGTACGAGTTCGTCGCCCAGGCTCCCGGCTACGGGCACCTGCGCTTCCGAGCGTTCTTCCGGCCGGGCGAGACCCGGACGATCGACCTTCGCTTCGCGACCAACTGGGCGTCGCGCCACAAGGGCGCCGTGGCCACGGGCGACGGAAACCGTCAGATGGAGCTGATCGACGACACGGAGCGCTCGAACTGGCACTCCGCCGGCGCTCCCGTTGAGGGCCGCCAGGTCACGATCAAGCTCGGAGGCACCGGGGCCAAAAAGCTCACGCAGAGCCAGGTCAGCGCCTATCTGACGCTCGAGGTCGAGGGGAACAACGAGTCGCCGACTCTCGACGCAGAACCGCTTCACGGCGCTGCGGCAGTTCGAGCTCCGTGGATGCTCGGCCGGCGCCTCGACAGGCAATCCGACGTGCGACGGGACGATTCCGGCCGGGTGGAGCGTGCTCTACCGCAGCGCGCCGGACTTCTTCCCCGGCGACACCCCGAGGCCCGTGGCTCCGGAGCTCCTGCTCCGCGGCTTCGACCTCTCCAAGCACGGGTGGCAGCACGACGACGATGACGACGACAACGGCGGTGGCAGCTCGAGCCGCCGCACCACGCATGTCCAGCTCGTCGTCCTCAGCAACCAGTGCACCGGCAACACGGCGTTCCAGGGCGAGCAGGATCAGGACCCGGGGAACGACACCGACTGCCGGACAGGAAACGTGGAGGACGGCCTCCTCCCGCGCGCGAACGACGTGCGGGCAGCGGAGGTTCAGGTCTACACGAGCAAGCACTCGGTCCGTGGCGCCTGGCTGGCCGATGAGCACGGCAACGACGACCACGACGACAACGACGACGACGACGACGACGACGACGACGACGACGACTAGTCGCGTCTAGCTCGACGAAGCGGGGAGAGGGCCGGCGATCGCCGGCCCTCTCTCGTTTCGGCGCGCTTACGCGGTGGTCTTCGCGCGCGCCGTCTTCCGCGTGTTCTGCGCGATGAACTTCTCGACGCCGTCGAAGGCGTTGTCGTCGTCGATCTGCTTCGGCGGCGACTTCATCAGGTAGGCGCTCGGGGCTTCGAGCGCGCCCGAGATGCCGTTGTTCAACGCCAGCTTCGCGAGCCGGACTGCGTCGATGACGATGCCGGCCGAGTTCGGCGAGTCCCAGACCTCCAGCTTGAGCTCGACGTTGAGCGGGACGTTTCCGAAGCTCGAGCCCTCCATCCGGATGTACGCCCACTTCCGGTCGGTCAGCCAGGGCACGTAGTCCGACGGTCCGACGTGGACGTTCTCCGCGCCCATGTCGTACGGGAGCACCGAGGTGACCGCGTTCGTCTTCGAGATCTTCTTGGACTCGAGACGCTCACGCTCGAGCATGTTGAGGAAGTCGGAGTTGCCGCCGACGTTCAGCTGCATGGTCCGGTCGAGCTTGACGCCGCGGTCACGGAAGACCTGGGTCAGCACGCGGTGCGTGATGGTGGCGCCGACCTGCGACTTGATGTCGTCGCCGATGATCGGCAGCCCGCGCTCCTCGAAGCGCTTCCGGAAGTAGCCGCCCTTCGCGATGAAGACCGGCATGCAGTTCACCATCGCGCAGCCGGCGTTCAGGATCTGCTCCGTGTACCACTTCGTCGCCTCCTCGGAGCCGACGGGGAGGTAGTTGACGACGACGTCGGTGCCCGTCTCCTTGAGGATCCGAACGACGTCGTCCGTGTCGCCCGGCGCTTTGTCCACGACTTCGGAGATGTACTTGCCGAGGCCGTCGTGGGTCATGCCGCGCGAGACGGTGATCCCGGTCTTCTTCACGTCCGCGAACTTGTACGTGTCGTTCGGGTGCGCCCAGATCGCCTCGGACAGGTCCTTGCCGACCTTGTCCGATGTGACGTCGAAGGCGGCGGTGAACTCGATGTCCCGGACGTGGTAGCCGCCCAGGTCGACGTGCATCAGGCCCGGGACGAACTCGTCGGCGGGGGCGTCCTTGTAGAACTCGACGCCCTGCAGCAGTGAGTTCGCGCAGTTTCCGACGCCGATGAGCGCAACGCGCACGCGGTCTTCGCTGCGCGGCGCCTTTCCATTCGTTGAAGGCATTGCTCGGGTCCTCCCTCCGGCCGGAGCGCCGAGGCGCTCGGCCAAGATCTCGTTGATGAGCTCGTTCGTGTTCGTGTGGCCGTCTGCTGCGCGCTGCTGGAGCGTTTCCTTCAGCTCGGCAGGCATGCGGAGCAGGACGTCTCCGGCTTGCTTCGGTGGCACGCCCTTGCGGCCGCTCGGCTCGAAGGGAATCGCGAAGCGGGCAGCCAGGATTCCGACGGCCACGTCGTTGAGGTTGCTCCCGCTCTCGGCCACCTCTACGGCGAGCCGTTGCTTCAGCTCGTCCGGCATCCGAACGAGCACGTCCTTCCTGCTAGCACTCAAGTGCTATCACTGTAGCGGATCCGCTGGCGAAGCCAGCACATCCGCATGGTCGGCGCCGCCGAGTCGGCGCCTTAGGCTCAGGAGGGCTTGAGCTGCCGGCGAACGTGGACGATCCGCTGGATCACGGTCACCCAAGCGGTCACGTTCAGAAGGTAGACCGCCCAGGGCAGCACACCCCACGGCGCGAGGAAGAGCCCGGCGACGATCACGGCTACCCGCTCCGCTCGGCTCCCGATGCCGACATCACCTTTGAGCCCGAGCCCCTCCGCTTTCGACCGCGTGTAGCTGACGAGGAAGGACGCGGTCATCGCCGCGAAGGCCGCTCCGAGAGCGAACTCGTTCCCGTCCCGGGCGAAGACGATCGCGATCGCCCCGAGCATGGCCGCCTCGCCGACGCGATCCGTGGTCGAGTCGAGGAAGGCGCCGAACGGCGTTCCGCGCCCGCTCTGCCGGGCGAGTGCTCCGTCGAGCACGTCGAGGAGTGAGCCGGCCAGGAAGAGGAGCGCGCCGATCCAGAACCAGGTGATCTCGTTCCTGTATTCGAAGTACACCGCGACCGCGGCCGCGCCGCAGATCATGAGCCCCAGGGCCGTCAGCGCATCCGGCGTGACGCGCGTGCGAGCCAGACCACGCATCGAACGGAACGCGAGCCGGCGGACGCCCGTGGTGTATCCCTCTTTGACGCGCAGCAGCGCGCTCTCGCGAGCCATCTAGGTCAGCGCGAGGCGGCGGCGGGCGACGAAACCACGAACCTCACGCCAGTACACGACCGGCGCGGCGACGCCGACCACGACGATGCCGGCGAAGATGTCGAGCCAGAAGTGGTTGCCGGTCGCGATGACCGAGAACCAGACCCACGCCGGCCAGATCAGCCAGACGGCCTTGAGGATCGGGGATCGGACGAAGACCGCCAACGCGATCCCGACGATGAGCGCATCGGCGGAATGGAGGCTCGGCATGGCCGCGTACGGGTTCGATGCGAGCGCGATGAGGCTCGATCCGTGGTTCGGGGAGCCGAGGCCGGCGAGCGTGTCCACGAAGCCGAACTCCGGGAACATCCGCGGCGGCGCGGTCGGAAGGAAGATGTAGCCGAGGAGCCCGATCAGGTTCGCGAGCATCAGGACGTTTCGGAACCGGATGAACGATTCGTGCCGCCGAAGGTAGACCCAGAGCAGTGCGAGGCCGACGACCGCGAACTGCGAGAGCCAGTACGTCCACTGCATGCTCACCGCGAGGACGTGCGATGACTCGGTCCAGCTCTGCAGCGAAAGCTCCCAGAGGCCGGTGGCTCGTCGCTCGAGGTCGATGACGCCGCGCGCGTTCTCGAACGCCTTGGCCGGGCTGCGGTCGGCCAAACCGCGCGCGATCTGGTACGCGAAGAGGAACCCGAACCAGATCAGGAGCTGGCGGAAGAGGTCGAGCCAGCCGCGCGGAAGCACGCGGCCCTGAGTCGCGGTGGCGGCGGTCATTCGACGATTCTACGTCGAGCGGCGGAGGTAACGGAAGCTTTCCACAGACCTCAGCCCCCAATTTGCGACATCGACCGCGATGCGCGCACGAAGCCCGCGTCGTTGATCTTGTGCTTGAGCTCCTTCTTGCTGACTGCCTGCCGGACGAGGGCCACGAGCTCCTCGTCGGTGGCTCCATTGCGGAGCGGGGTCTTCAGATCCCATTCGCGACGGGAGAAGAGACAGGTGCGGAGCTGGCCGTCGGCCGTGAGGCGGATTCGGTCGCAGGTGGAGCAGAACGGCTCGGAGACCGGATTCACGAACCCGACCTCACCCTCTCCGTCGGCGAAGCGAAAACGGCGTGCGGTCGACGAGGGCTTCGCGGGAATCTCGACCAGCGGCCAATGCTCTTCGATCAGGGCTCGAATCTCACTGCCGGTGAGGACGTCGTCGGCATCCCAGCGCTGGTCGGCGTCGAGCGGCATGAACTCGATGAAGCGCACGATGTACGGCTTCCGGCGGGCGAGCTCGGCAAGCGCCGGAACCTCCTCCTCGGTGAAGCCCCGGATCGCGACGCAGTTGACCTTGATCGGGCCGAGCTCGGGATACTGCTCCGCCGCTTCGAGCCCCGCGAGCACCTTGTCAAGGGCGTCGCGCCTCGTGATCTCGGCGAAGCGCACGTGGGAGAGGGAGTCCAGCGAGACGTTGAGCCGCCGGAGGCCTGCCTCGACGAGTGGGCCCGCGAAGCGATCGAGCAGGACGCCGTTGGTCGTCAGCGACAGGTCCGTGACGCCCGGGATCGGCGCGAGCATCGAGACGAGGGTGGGCAGGTCGCGCCGCGCTAGTGGTTCCCCGCCGGTGAGACGCACCTCTTCGACGCCCATCGCGGCGAGCAGGCCGACGATTCGCGTCGTCTCCTCGAAGGTCAGGAGCTCGTCGCGCCCGAGCCACTCGAGGCCCTCGGCCGGCATGCAGTAGTGGCAGCGGAAGTTGCACTTATCCGTGACCGAGACGCGCACGCTCTTGATCTCCCGGCCCCAGCCATCCGTGAGGGAATCCATACGGGGGAGCCTACCCCGAGGTTTTAGGGTTGCCCCGCTGCGAAAGACTGGCTTATCTACGAACGGAGGCACCGTGCCGAACGAAGATCAGATCGAGGGCGAGGTCAAGGAGCAGGCCGGCAAGGTCACCGACGACAAGTCGACGGAGGCCGAGGGTCGCGCCCAGGAAGCTTGGGGCGACGCGAAGGACAAGGCCGGCGACGTCGAGGACGAGGTCCGCGAGCGGCTCTAAGCCCCGCGGCTACCCGAAAGGAGCACCACATGTCCGATATGGATCAGGAAGGTCAGGGCGGCGGCATGCAGGAGGAAGGCGGCATGGGCGGCGGCCAGGAATCCGGCGGCGGCTCGGAGAGCGGCGGCGGCATGGGCGGCGGCCAGGAGTCCGGCGGCGGCTCCGAGAGCGGCGGCGGCATGGGCGGCGGCTCGGAGGAGGGCGGCTCCATGGGCGGCGGCTCGGAGGAGGGCGGCTCGATGGGCGGCGGCTCCGACGACATGGGCGGCGGCCAGCAGGCCGGCTGAACCAGCCGAAGTGATTCGCAGTGAGGGCGCCGGGAGGCGCCCTCACTCGTTTCGGGACCTTTCAGACCGGGGACGAGAAGCACACGTCTAGACAGGAGGCCGAGTGAGCGACCAGGCGCAAGACGACCAGGGTCCACGCGAAGACGAGCCGAACCCGACGCAGGAAGCGATCGACGCCGAGGGGCCGAGCGACAAGCCGGTCGACGTCGGCGGCTGGGAGGACAACGAGCCCAGCGCGACTGCCGACTAACGAGCCCGAAGAACGCGCGCGCGGCGCGGCGTATTGAAAACGACCGAGCGCTCTGTCACCCTCGGAGGCGTGTTTTCTGTGAGGGGTCACAGCTCGCGCCGTCATTTGACCCATGCGCTCGCCGCGCTGGGCGTCGTGGCCTGCGCACTGTTTGCGGCTGCACCGGGGCTCGCCGGCACGGCGTCCGTGTCGGGCCGGACCGTCACGTTTACGGCGGGCGCGGGTCAGACGAACACCGTCCACATCCACGTCATCCACGGGCAGTTAACACCGACACGATCGACATCAGGGACACCGGCGTTGCGCCCATCGCCCGGGGCCGGGTGCTACCTGGACATGCCCGACAAGGTGCGTTGCTCAACGACCGGCGGCCGCGTCAATCAGCTGAACGTCACGCTCGGCGACGGCAACGACGGCTTCAACGTGACCTTCCAGAACGACGGCGATCCGTTCGTTACGCTCGCCTTCCCGACGCTGATCGACGGCGGGACGGGCAACGACACGATCACTCCGCCCAGGACGCAGGCACGCACGACCAGCACTCCACAGCCGACACGATCAACGGCGGCGAGGGCATCGACGTCATCGACGGCAAGTCCTGGGCCGACATGATCAACGGCGGCCCCGGGAACGACATCCTCATCGGCGGGGACGAGGGATCTTCGCACCCAGGGGACACGCTCAACGGCGACGACGGCAACGACGGGCTCGCCGGTGGCGATGGGCAACGACACGCTGAACGGCGGAGTCGGCACGGACGCGCCTCGACGGCGAGTCAGAAAGGCGACACTCTCAACGGTGGCGACGGGGACGACACGCTCTACCACGGCAACGATTTCGGCTTTGGTTCTGGGCTCGATGTTTCGAACGGAGGCTTCGGCAACGACACGTTCATGGCTGTCCGGGCGGCTCGTGCGCAGGGGCGGCCGTCCATTCTCAACGGCGGCTTCGGCGCCGACACCTTCCACGGCGGGCCGACGAACAACGAGATTCACGGAGGGCAGCGGGCCTGACGTCCTGAACGGGGACGGCGGCGACGACATCCTAGACGGCGGCTATGGCACCGACGCAATCGACGGCGGCGGCGGGTTCGACACCGCCGACTTCACCGCGAACGTCTACGACTTCTACGACCCGTACTGCCCATGTCTCGTCGGCACGGGTGTAACGGTGACCCTGGACGGGGTCGCAAACGACGGCAACGACTGGAACGACACGCCCAGCGGAGATCCCAGCACGCCTGCCTGGCGACAACGTCAGTCCATCCGTCGAGAAGGTCATCGGCACGAACCAGGACGACTCGCTCGCCTCCACCAACAACGGCCCCTGCGATTTCATCTGTGCGGTCGCGCCGGTGACGTTCGTGGGCGCCGGCGGAAACGACACGCTGACGGGCGGCCGGGACGACGACACGCTCTCCGGCGGTCCTGGCAACGACAGCATCGCCGGCGGCGTCTTCGGCGGATTCTTCGACCAGACCGGCGTCGACACGCTCGAGGAGCAAGCCGACGTGAGCTTCACGCTCACGAACATCGGCCTCACCGGCCTCGGGTTCGGACTCGCTCGCCGGCATCGATCGCGCGACACTCACCGGAGGCGCCTCGGCAAACACGCTGACGCCTCGGCCTTCAGCGGGCCGGTCACGCTGAACGGCGACGTCGGCGGCTCGAGCTCGACGGCCGGCGACATCCTGATCGGAGGGGCTGCGGGCGACACCCTGAGCGGCACGGAGCGGGCCCCGACTCCTCACCGGCGGGGCGGGCAACGACACCATGGACGGCGGTGGCGGCGCGGACCGGCTCTCGGAGACAGGGGACGTCAACTTCACGCTGACGAACTCGACGCTTGACCGGCCTCGGCTCCGACACGCTCGTCGGGGATCGAGACGGCGACGCTCACGGGTGGCGGCGGGAACAACCATCGACGCCGCGGCGTTTACCGGCGCTACGATCCTGAACGGCCTCGGCGGCAACGACACGCTGACGACCGGCTCTGGCGCCGACATGCTCGACGGCGGCGCCGGGCTCGACCTGCTCCAGGCCGCCGGCGGCGCCGACACCCTGACCGGCGGCCTCGGGAACGACACGCTCGACGGCGGCGAGGCCGGAATCGATCGCCTCGTCGAATCCGGCAACGTCGACTTCACGCTCTCGAACGTCGACGCCTGGTCGGACCGGGCACCGGCACCGACACGCTCGCGGAATCGAGGCCGCGACCCTCCTCGGCGGCGCGGGCGCGAACGTGCTCGACGCGTCGGGCTTCACCGGCTCGGCGCTGCTGGAGGGAGGGGCGGGCAACGACACGCTGACCGGCGGCAGCGGCGCAGACACCCTGCGGGGACAGGACGGCGACGACGACGCTCACCGGACGCGGCGGCGGCGACACGCTCGACGGCGGGCCCGGAGAGCGATCGCGTCGTCGAGACCGGCGACGTCAACTTCACGCTCACGAACACCGGGCTCGTCGGCGCCGGAACGCGACACGCTTGTCGCGATCGAGCGAGGCGGCCTCACCGGCGGAGCCGAGAGCAACGCGCTCAACGCCTCCAGCTTCACGGGGGCCGTCGACGCTCGACGGGGCCGGCGGCGTCGACACACTGCTCGGCGGCTCCGGGCCCGACACGCTCACCGGCGGCGTCGGCGCGGACTCCTTCGAGGGTGCCGGCGGGAACGACACGATCTACGCGCGGGAGGACGAGGTCGACGCCTCGCGTCGATCTGCGGCGCGGGCGACGCCGATCTGCGCCGTCGTCGATCTCAGCTGACCCGGCCAACGACAACTGCGAGACGGTCGAGCGCCCGTCGGCCACTCCGCCACCGCCACCGCCTCCGCCGCCGCCGCCTCCGCCTCCGCCTCCACCGCCACCTCCGCCGCCGGCTTCGCCTCCGCCGCCCGCCGCCTGCCGCAGCCGTCCCACCGGCGAACCCGCCGAAGCCCGTCCGCAAGTACACGGTCTGCCACAACGGCCGCACGAAGAAGCTCACGGCGAAACAGCTCGCCGCGCTCCGAAAGCAGATCGCCAAGTCGAAGAAGCGCCCCAAGCCGAAGCTCAGGATGGGTGCGTGCAAGAAGCCGAAGAAGAAGAAAAAGGGCTAGCCCCTTAGGCTCTACGCGTGGCGACCGCCGCGCTGATCCTCGTCACGGCGGTCTGGGGCGTCACGTTCGTCCAGGTCAAGGACGCCGTGGAGCTCTATCCGCTCTTCGCGTTCCTGGCCGTCCGGTACGCGATCGCCACCGTCGCCCTGGCGCCGCCGGCGTTGCGCCGCGTGCGGGGCCTCGGGCGGGAGGGGTACGTCGCCGGCGGGGTGCTCGGCGTCCTCATCGCACTCGGCATCGGGCTCCAGACCGCCGGACTGGAACGGACGACGGTCACGAACGCGGGGTTCATCACCGGCCTCTACGTCCTCTTCACGCCGCTCCTCGCACTTGTGCTCTTCCGGACCCGGATTCCGCGTCAGCTCTGGATCGCAGTCGCCCTGGCGATCGTCGGCCTCGCGATGCTCTCGGGTGTCCCGGCGAGCTCCGCCACAGGAGACCTGCTCGTCCTGGCGAGCACGGTCGCGCAGGCGCTCCAGATCTTGATGGTCGAGCGTTACGCGAACAGGTACGACGTCTTCGCGCTGACCTTCCTCCAGGTCGTCGCGGCCTGCGTGATCTTCGGGGCGGTTGCAATTGCGCTCGGAGACCTGTCAGTCCCCCGCGGCGGGACGGTCTGGGCGGCGCTGCTCGTGACAGGGCTCTTCGCGGTCGCGTTCGCCCTCCTCGTCCAGGTCTGGGCTCAGCGCCGAGTCAGCGCAACCCGGATCGCGATCATCTTCTCGCTCGAGACCGTCTTCGCGGGACTCGCCGGCTACCTCTTCGCCAGCGACCGGATCGGCGCGCTCGGCCTCGCCGGCTGCGCCGTCATCCTGGCCGGAATCGTCCTCGCCGAGCCCGCTGCAGCAGCGACGCTCAGGCGCTTGGTCCGACGCCCCGCGCGCGAGCCCGGTTCTCGACCTCCTTGATGAACGGGGTCTTGAGCTCGGTGTAGGCGTCGCGCGTGTGTCCCTCCGCGGCCAGCCGCCGCTTGAACTCGTCGTAGCCGCGGCGCTCGTCGGCGTCGCTGCGCAGAGCGTCCCTGAAGGTCAGGTGCCGCTCCCAGTGGTCGCCTCCGTGGGCGACGACGTGCACGTGATGCGTCCGCGGCACCTTGCGAAAGAAGAGTCGGCCCGGGAGGCCGTACTCGCCCAGGTACTCGTACCCGAGGGCCTGCATCGCGGAGATCTGCTCGTCGGAGAGCTCCAGCTCACGAAGCCCGACGAGGACGTCGACGATCGGCTTTGCGCACAGACCGGGGACAGAGGTCGAGCCGATGTGCTCGATTCCGACGGCCTGGCCGTCGAAGATCCCCGCCAGACGGTTGCGCTCATCCTCGAAGAGCTCGGCCCACGTCGGATCGTGGTCGACGAGCTCTACGGGCGCTTCAGAACTGCCACTCACCGTTCTGTTGAACGACTTCGCCGTCGCATTCGATGCGGCCGCCGTTCCGCAGGTCCTTGACCATGTCCCAGTGGATCGCGCTGACGTTCTTCCCGCCGATCGTGGGCAGGCCCGCGCCGACCGCGAGGTGGATCGTGCCGTACATCTTCTCGTCGAAGAGCGTGTTCTTCATGTAGCGCTGGATGCCGGGGTTGCAGCCGATCCCGTACTCGCCGAGGATCCGCGCGCCCTCGTCCCGGTCGAGCTTCGAGATCAGCGCCTCCTCGTTGGCGGTCGCCGAGGCCTCGACGACCTTGCCGCCCTCGTAGCGCATCCGGACGTTCTCGACGAGGTCCGGCTCCTGGTAGGCCGGGTACTCGATGAAGCTCACGGTGCCTTCGGTCGAGTCCTCGACGGGGCTGTAGAAGACCTCGCCGCCGGGCATGTTCGCGTGGCCGTCGTCGACCTCGCCGTCGCGCCCGTCGAGGCTGAAGCGGAGGTCGGTCTCGGCGCCCACGATCCGTACTTCCTTCGCCTCGTCGAACCGGTCCTTGATCCGCTTCATCTTCTCGCCCTCGGCGTCCCAGTCGAGGAGGACGGCGCCGAAGAGGAAGTCCTCGAACTGCTCGTTCGTCAGGCCGGCCTCCTGGGCGAGGGCGGGGCAGGGGAAGCGGCAGGTGACCCAGGGGATCTCCATCTTCAGCCGTCGCTGGAGGAAGTCGGCGTGGGCCTTGTTGATCGCCTCGCGCTTCTCGCCGGGCACGTCGGCGCCGGCCCGCGGGTTCTCCGGGGCGCCGAGGAGCATCCAGGCGTCGACGTTGTCCCAGACGTGCTCGTCGACGGGCGCCACCTTCTCGACGAGCTCGAGCGGCGCCTCCTTGGCCCAGGTCCAGAGGAACGGCAGCTGCTCCATCGCGTAGCTGAAGCGGACGATCGGGTAGGCGCCTTGCGCCGGGCGATCAGCCGGACGACCTCTTCGAGCAGCGGCCTGGCGGCCGGCTGGGAGATGACCATGACCTGCCAGCCGGGCTGGACGTCGATCGAGCGCTCGACGAGGAGACGGGCGTATTCCTGGACGCGAGAGTCAGCCACGAGCGCACGGGACACTACCCGCGAGCTTGATATCGGGGCCGCGATCAACGGCGGCGATCGCGAAGGTCTGGGGACTGAAGAGGTCGCGCAGGAGCCGCACCGGGCCGCGAGGCATCTGTGCAACGCGCAGGGTCCCGTAGCCGACGGCGGCAATGCGTCCGCCGAGGCCCACCGCGTCGCTCACTCCCCACGACGGGAGGCGGCCGCGGAGGCGGAGCCGGTCGTCGTAGACCAGTCCCCCGTTCCATCCGAGCACGGCGAGCTGGTGGCGATCCCAGACGAGTCGGGGAACGTCCTGCCTGGTGAGGACGGGACCTCGGAGGACGTCTCTCCTTCCCTGGAGCCGGATGACCACCAGCCTGTTATCCGCGAGCGCTGCGAGCAGCGTGCCGTCGGGGCTCACCGCGAGCTGGTCGGCGGCGAAGCGTGCGAGCGTGCGGCTTCGGCCCGAACCGAGATCGACCTCGAAGATTCTGCTTCGGTCGGACAGGTACGCGAAGCGCCGGCGAAACGCCACCGCCGGCCGCTCGGCGCGGCGGACTGCCCGGACGCTCCGCCCGCGAATCCGAACAAGCCTCGTCGTCTGTCCGCTCATCAACGCGGCGAAGGCGTCGCGGCCGGAGCAGTGGACATCTGCCGCGTACTCGTCCCCGCGAGCCCGAATGGGTACCTCTCTCAGTAGGCGAAATGTCCTGAGGTCGCGCACGCCGAGACGGGTGCGGGTGAACTCGACGGAGCGCGCTGAACCCGGGCAGACGGCGAGGGCCAGGACCCGCCCCTCGCCTCGACCGTACGCGAGCGTCCTGCCGCGCGCGTCGAGCGCCTGAACCCGCGCGGGGCCGAAGCTGCCGCCGACGAGGAATCGGACCGGGCCTTGCCCGTCGGGCTTCGGAAGTCCACGGCCGGCGATGCGGACCTGCTCCGGGGTCGCTTGGCTACAGAGATTGGACTCCCACCGGTCGCGCGCCCGGTTGAGGAAGAGCCCGGTGCGGCGGCCGGCCGGGACTTCGAGCCCACAGCCGGCGCCATTTTCCGGCGCCCAGACCTCGACCTCGGGACCGAGGTCGGCCTTGTAGTCCTCCTCCACTCGAAACGCGTAGGTGGTCGGGCCGCGCTTCCCGAGGAAAACGCCGACGAACGCGGCATCGCTCCGCGTGAACGCCTTCCACGGATCGATAGACGCGCAGCTGCAGGCCGCTGCGTCAATCGGCGCCAGGAGCAGGGCGCCGCTGAAACACAGACCTGATACGATCCGGCTTAGATTTTTTCGTCTAGACACACTAAACCTGGAGGAACGACCAATGGGAAAGACGATCGGCATCGATCTTGGCACAACGAACTCCTGCATGGCGGTGCTCGAGGGCGGTGAGCCGACCGTCATCCCGAACGCCGAAGGTGGCCGAACGACGCCGTCTGTCGTTGCGTTCACGGGCGACGGCGAGCGGCTCGTCGGCCCGCCTGCCAAGCGCCAGCAGGTGACCAACCCGCAGAACACGATCTTCTCGATCAAGCGCTTCATGGGGCGCAAGCGCGACGAGGTCTCTGAGGAGATGAAGATCGTCCCCTACGAGGTCGTCGACGGAGAGGGCGGCGACGTCCGGGTCAAGGCCGCGGGCAAGGAGTACGCCCCGCCGGAGATCTCCGCGATGATCCTCCAGAAGCTGAAGGCCGACGCCGAGGCCTACCTCGGCGAGTCGGTGACGGACGCCGTCGTCACGGTCCCGGCCTACTTCAACAACGCCCAGCGCGAGGCGACGAAGGACGCCGGCAAGATCGCCGGGCTCAACGTCCTGCGAATCATCAACGAGCCCACCGCGGCCGCCCTCGCCTACGGGCTCGACAAGGAGGAGGAGCAGACCGTCCTCGTCTTCGATCTCGGCGGCGGGACGTTCGACGTCTCCGTCCTCGAGCTCGCCGAGGGCTTCTTCCAGGTCAAGTCGACCGCGGGTGACAACCATCTCGGCGGCGACAACTTCGACAAGGCGATCGTCGACTGGATGGTCGCCGAGTTCAAGAAGGACCAGGGCATCGACCTGGCCGCCGACAAGATGGCGCTCCAGCGGCTGTACGAGGCGGGGGAGAAGGCGAAGATCGAGCTCTCGTCGACGATGACGACGCAGATCAACCTGCCGTTCGTCACGGCGACGCCGGAGGGCCCGAAGCACCTCGACCTCCAGCTCACGCGGGCCAAGCTCAACGAGCTGACCGCGGATCTCCTCGAGCGGACAGTCGGCCCGACGAAGCAGGCGCTGAAGGACGCCGCGCTCGAGGCGAAGGACATCGACCACGTCGTCCTCGTCGGAGGCATGACGCGGATGCCGTCCGTCGTCGAGAAGGTCAAGGAGGTCGTCGGCAAGGACCCGCACAAGGGCGTGAACCCCGACGAGGTCGTCGCCGTCGGCGCGGCCATCCAGGCCGGTGTCCTGAAGGGCGAGGTCAAGGACATCCTCCTGCTCGACGTCACCCCGCTCTCGCTCGGCATCGAGACCAAGGGCGGCGTCTTCACGCAGCTGATCGAGCGCAACACCACGATCCCGACGAAGAAGTCGGAGACGTTCACGACCGCCGAGGACAACCAGCCCTCGGTGGAGGTTCACGTGCTCCAGGGCGAGTCGGAGATGGCGCTCTACAACAAGACGCTCGGCAAGTTCCAGCTCGTCGGCATCCCGCCGGCGCCGCGGGGCATGCCGCAGGTCGAGGTCGCCTTCGACATCGACGCGAACGGGATCATCAACGTGTCCGCCAAGGACCTCGGGACCGGCAACGAGCAGCAGATCCGGATCGAGGGCGGCTCGGGCCTCAAGGACGACGAGGTGCAGCAGATGATCAAGGACGCCGAGTCCCATGCCGACGAGGCGCGCAAGCTGCGCGAGCTCGCCGACGCACGGAACCAGGCGGAGTCGCTCGCCTACCAGACCGAGCGCACGCTCAAGGAGCACCGCGACAAGCTCGAGGAGACCGATGCCTCGACGATCGAGGGCCGGGTCATGGAGCTCCGCGGCGTGCTCGAGAGCGAGGACGTCGGCGAGATCCGGGCGAAGACCGAGGCGCTGCAGGAGGCCTCGCAGAAGCTCGCCGAGGCGATCTACGCGCAGGCCACGGCGCAGCAGCAGGCGTCGGCCGGCGGCAGCGGAAACGGCGCCGACGGCACCGGCTCCGAGGACGAGGTCGTCGAGGAGGCCGACTACGAGGTCATCGACGAGGAAGAGGCCAAGACCTCGTAATGGCCGAGGAAGTCGAGAACACCGAGCAGATCGAGCAAGTCGAGCAGGTCGAGGAGATCGACGAGCTCGAACTCGTCCAGAAGGAGCGGGACGAGCTCGTCGACACCGTCCAGCGCGTCCAGGCCGAGTTCGACAACTACCGCAAGCGGGCGGCGCGCGACCAGCAGAGCCTGGTCGCGCGCGCCCACGAGCGGCTGATGAAAGAGCTCCTGCCGGTGCTCGACGACCTGGAGAGGACGCTCGAGGCAGTGGAGAGCCACGAGGGCGCCAAGCTCGAGGAGGGCGTTGCGCTCGTCGCGCGCTCCTTTGCCGACGCCCTCCGCAAGGAGGGGCTCGAGGAAGTTCCGACCGAGGGCAAGTTCGATCCTCACGTCCACGAGGCGCTGCTCTCGCAGCCGTCCGAGGCGGAGGAGGGAAGCGTGATCGAGGTGCTCCAGAAGGGTTACCGGCTCGGGGATCGGGTCTTGAGGCCGGCCCGCGTTGTGATTTCTGCGCCGAAGGCACCGGCCCAGGAGGGGTAGGCGTGGCGACGGCGGCCAAGGATCTGTACGCCGCCCTCGGCGTCCCCAAGGGAGCCTCGGCTGACGAGATCAAGAAGGCGTACCGCAAGCTCGCCCGCGAGCACCACCCGGACAAGAATCCGGGCGACGCGTCGGCCGAAGAGCGCTTCAAGGAGATCCAGACGGCCTACGACGTCCTCTCGGATCCGGAGAAGCGCAAGGCCTACGACAAGTTCGGCTCGGCGGCCGGGCGCAAGGGCTTCGACCCGAGCGGCGGCGGTGGCTTCAATTTCGAGGGCGACTTCAACGCAGCCGACCTCGGTGACCTCTTCGGCGGGATCTTCGGCCGCGGGCGGGGAGCGGCGCAGCAACGCACGCGCGCCGAGCGCGGCGCCGACCTCGAGGTTCAGGTCAACCTCTCCTTCGAGGACTCGCTGAAGGGGATCGAGACCAAGATCCCCGTCCAGGTCGAGACCGCCTGCAGCGACTGCGCCGGCTCGGGCGCGAAGCCCGGAACCTCGCCGAAGGTCTGCCCGGAGTGCCGCGGCCGTGGAGTCACGTCCGAGAGCCAGGGGCTCTTCGCGCTCTCCCAGCCGTGCGCGCGCTGTCGCGGCAACGGCACTGTGATCGAGGATCCCTGCCCGGCATGCAGCGGAACCGGTCGCGAACGGCAGACCCGGCGCTATTCGGTGAAGATCCCGGCAGGGGTCAAAGGACGGCACCCGGATCCGCATCAAGGGCAAGGGCGAGGCCGGCACCGGCGGTGGGCCTACGGGCGACCTGTTCGTCGTCACGCGCGTCGCCGACTCGCCGATCTACGAGCGGCGCGGCGACGACCTCGTCGTCGAGGTGCCGGTCTCGCTCGCGGACGCAGCGCTCGGAACCGAGGTCGACGTGCCGACGCCGGAGGGCCCGGTGTCGATGAAGATCCCGGCCGGCTCGGAGCACGGGAAGCTCCTCCGCATCAAGGGCCGCGGCGCACCGAAGCTGAAGGGCGGGAAGGGCGACGTCCTCGCCCGGCTCAAGCTCGAGGTCCCGAAGAAGCTGAACAAGAAGCAGCGCGAGCTGCTCGAAGAGCTGCGGAAGGTCTCGTGATGGACGACCGACCCAGGTACATGATCTCCGTCGCCGCAGACCTCGTGGGCATGCACCCGCAGACGCTCCGGATCTACGAGCAGAAGGGTCTCGTCCGGCCGAAGCGGACCTCGGGGAACACCCGCCTCTACTCGGAGGCGGACGTCGAGCGTCTCCGGCTGATCCAGCGGCTCACGACCGAGCTCAAACTGAATCTCGCCGGCGTCGAGATGGTGCTTCGGCTCGAGGATCAGATGAAGCGAATGCAGCGGCGCATGGAGCGGATGGAGCGCGAGCTCCGCGAGCAGATGCGCGACGTCGAGCGGCAGTACAAGCGTGAGCTCGTGCTCTGGCAGGAGCCGACGCTGCCCGACCGGAGGGTGCGCCGCTGATGGACTTCAACAAGCTGACACTGAAGTCGCAGGAGGCCGTCGGCGCCGCGCAGGAGCTGGCGCGCCGCTCGGGCAACCCGGAGATCTACCCCGAGCATCTGCTGCTCGCGCTCCTCGACCAGGAGCTTCCGCAGCAGCTCGTGCCCGACGCGGCATCTCTCCGCGCCCAGGCCGAGGCGACGCTGAGCGCGAAGCCGTCCGTCCAGGGCGGAGCGCAGCAGCCGCGGGTCTCTGCAGCCTTCTCGAAGGTTCTCGACCGGGCGTCCGACGAGGCGCGGCAGCTCGACGACGAGTACGTCTCGACGGAGCACCTGCTGCTCGCACTCGACGTCGTTCCGCGCGACGAGCTCCTGGCGAAGCTCCAGGACGTCCGTGGCGGTCAGCGGGTCACGTCGCCAGGATCCCGAGGGCAGCTACCAGGCGCTCGAGAAGTTCGGCCGCGACCTGACCGAGCTCGCGGAGCAGGGCAAGCTCGACCCGGTCATCGGCCGGGACGAGGAGATCCGCCGCGTGATCCAGGTCCTCTCGCGCCGGACGAAGAACAACCCGGTCCTGATCGGCGACCCCGGGGTCGGCAAGACCGCGATCGCCGAGGGTCTCGCGCAGCGGATCGTGGCCGGCGATGTCCCGGAAGGGCTGAAGGGAAAGCGCGTCTGGGGCCTCGACATCGGCGCCCTGCTCGCCGGCTCGAAGTACCGCGGCGAGTTCGAGGAGCGCCTGAAGGCCGTCCTGACCGAGATCCAGTCCGCCGAGGGCCAGATCGTCCTCTTCATCGACGAGCTGCACACGATCGTCGGAGCAGGCGCCGCGGAAGGGGCTGTCGACGCGGCGAACATGCTCAAGCCGATGCTCGCCCGCGGCGAGCTGCGCGCGATCGGCGCGACGACGCTCGACGAGTACCGCAAGCACATCGAGAAGGACGCGGCGCTCGAGCGCCGCTTCCAGCCGATCTTCGTCGGCGAGCCGTCCGTTCCGGACACGATCGCGATCCTGCGCGGGCTCAAGGAGCGCTACGAGGCGCACCACGGCGTCCGGATCACGGACGCGGCGCTCGTCGCGGCCGCGGTGCTTTCCGATCGCTACATCTCCGACCGCCAGCTTCCGGACAAGGCAATCGACCTCATCGACGAGGCCGGTTCGCGGCTCAGGATGGAGATCGACTCGTCGCCGCTCGAGCTCGACGAGGCCGACCGGCGAGTCCGCCAGCTCGAGATCGAGCTGGCCGCCATGGGCAAGGAGACGCCCGAGGTCCGCGAGCCGGTCGAGCGCGAGCTCGCAGAGGCGCAGGAGCGACGCAACGAGCTGGCCGCTCGCTGGTCGACCGAGAAGGAGGCGCTCGAGCGGGTGAAGGACGTCATGACGAGGATGGACGAGCTGAAGATGGAAGCGGAGCGGGCCGAGCGGGCAGGCGATCTCCAGCGGGTGGCGGAGATCAGGTACGGCGAGCTGCCGCAGCTCGAGAACGAGCTCGCCGAGCGCGACCGCGGCGTGGTCGAGAACCCGATGGTCAAGGAGGAGGTCGACGAGGACGACATCGCCGCCGTCGTCGCCCGCTGGACGGGCATCCCCGTCGACAAGCTCCTCGAGGGCGAGACAGAGAAGCTGATCCACATGGAGGAGCGGCTCCACGAGCGTGTGGTGGGACAAGCCGAAGCGGTCGCGGCAGTGGCCAACGCACTGCGCAGGGCGCGCTCAGGCCTGCAGGACCCGAACCGGCCGATCGGCTCGTTCGTCTTCCTCGGCCCAACCGGCGTCGGCAAGACCGAGCTCGCGCGCGCCCTGGCCGAGTTCATGTTCGACGACGAGCGGGCCATGATTCGCCTCGACATGTCCGAGTACCAGGAGCGCCATACCGTGGCGCGCCTGATCGGCGCCCCACCCGGTTACGTCGGCTACGACGAGGGCGGCCAGCTCACCGAGGCCGTTCGCCGCCGTCCGTACGCCGTCCTCCTCCTCGACGAGATCGAGAAGGCGCACATGGAGGTCTTCGACGTCCTGCTGCAGATCCTGGACGACGGACGCTTGACCGACGGCCACGGCCGCACCGTCGACTTTCGCAACACCGTGATCATCATGACCTCGAACCTTCGTTCGGCCGAGGCGATGCGCGAGTTCTTCCGGCCCGAGTTCCTGAACCGGATCGACGAGATCGTCGAGTTCCATCCGCTGAGCCGAGAGCAGCTCGGGGAGATCGTGGGGCTCCAGCTTCGCCGGCTGCGCGGCCGGCTCGCCGAGCGCGGGCTCGGCCTGGAGCTGACGGACGAGGCGAAGGAGCTCGTCGCCGAGGCAGGCTGGGACCCGACCTACGGCGCGAGACCGCTCAAGCGCGCGCTCCAGCGGCTGGTCGAGAACCCGCTCGCGCTCAGGCTCCTGGAAGGCGAGTTCGCGGAGGGCGACACCGTGCGCGTGGACGTCGAGGACGGCGAGCTCGTCTTCGAGAAGGCCCGCGCCGCCGAGCCCGCTCCGGCCTAGGCCTTTGAGCTCATCTTGCGTCGTGCGGACTCCGCAGCCACGCTGTTCGGCATGCGCCGTCGAAGTGAGCCCGAGCCGTCGCCACTCGACCGCCAGACGCTGGATGGCATCATTCGGATGCTGATGGACATCAACGCGAAGCTCGACGTTCTGCTTGGTTTCGAGGAGGAAGACGATGGGCCAGAAGGATCCTGAGGAACAGGCTCGATTTGCCGCTCAACGGGCTGAATGGGCTCGGCATCGTCTCGAGTTCGAGACGATGTATGAGGACCTCAAGGCGCGTTGGCACGCCGAGGACGAGCTCATCGCTCGGCGGCAGGCGCGCATCCGGAAGTTGACGCTCGGCTTGCTCGGCCGCTAGACAGCGGACTCGAGAATCTCGGCGTGCTCGCTCTCGGGCGGCCAGCCGTGGATGTAGAGCAGGAGCTCCTCGCCGCCCTCGTTCTTGATCTGAAGCGGGGTGCCCGGCTCGACATGGATCAACCCGCCTTCGCCGACCTCCTGACGCTCCGGCGGGTCGCCGAGATACATGGTCAGCGTGCCGCTGACGACGACGAAGGTCTCCTCCTGGAGCGGGTGCCTGTGGCGGCGGCCCTTCGCGCCCGGCTCGTAGCTCCAGAGGTTCGCGCGCGAGTTCTCGAAGCCGGCGAGCTCGCTGAGCTGAGCGGTGCGTCGCTCGGGCTCACCGGGCTCGGTCGGGCGTGTCGCCCAGTCCAACTCCTCGCGACGGATGACGTTGAAGCCCACGCCCCGAGTGTATGTCGACGGAAGATCCAGGCGTCGTCCACCGTCTGGTTGACGATGGCTGCGTCAACCATGCCTCCAGGAGGTTCGAAATGAAACGGTCAGCAATGTGGATCGCGGCAGTGCTCGTGCTCGTGGCGACTCCCGCCGTGCTCGGGCTCGTCGTGCTGCGCGACGACGATGGTGCGGGAGACCGGCGCCAAGCAGCGCTCGGCCCTGTGGATCCGACCAGCGCAACCGACACGCTCGTGATTCCCCCGATGACGTCCACGACGGTCGGGATCGTCGTGGAGTCCTACAGCTGGGGCTCGCGGTGCCCTACGCATTTTCCTCGACCGGCGGGGCCACCTCCGGAAGGGCGACGTTCCAACCGCTCACGATCACGAAGGGAATCGATTCGACGTCGGCGGGGCTGTTCTTGCAAGCCGCCAAGGGCATCCCGCTCCCCAGCGCGATCCTGCGGTTGAACGGCGGCAACGGCGGGATGTACGAGCTCACGAATGTCTTCATCAGCGAGGTCTCGCATGCTGGAGGCAAGGAGCAGCTGAGCCTGAACTACAGCAAGATCAAGTTCACCGCCCCGACCGGCGACAAGGGCGCAGGCGCGGGGTCAGTGCCCTCTGCGACCTGGGACATCGCAACGGCGAAGGGGGCGTAGAACTCTCTACGGAGCGCCTCGGCTCGTTTGTCGGGCCGGGGCGCTTTCCTTTTGGTCCGGGAAGATCGAGACTGACTCCCGCGTCTAGTCGCTAGTGACGGATGAAACGAGGAGGTTGGGTTCGATGCAGAAGAAGATCATTTGGATCGCGGGGGCGCTCGCGCTGATCGCGATCCCGGCCGTGATCGGGCTCGTGGCGCTCGACGGAGACGACAGCTCGGCGCGGCGCGCCGGCGCACTCGTCGCGGTGGGCGGTGCGACTGCGTACCAGCTGCAGCTCACACAGGCCACAGCGGGCGCCGACGAAATCAGGGAGGCGATCGAGCTCGAGTCCGTTCTCGTGGGGCGCGACGACCCCACGACGATCGGCTCGCACGGAGGAGCCGGTGTGGGCAAGGTCAAGTTCAACGATTTCAAGATCACCAAGAAGGTCGATAGGGCCTCGCCGCTCCTCTTCAAGCAGATGGCCAGCGGCTCCCACTACAAGAAGGCCGTCCTGACTCTCCGCAAGGCCGGGGACAAGGAGCCGTATATGACGTACACGATGGACACGGTGTTCGTCTCCAACGTGGACCACGGCGGGGGCAGCCCCGAAGTCGCGAGCGAGGAAATCACGTTCGTCTACGGGACGCTCGTCGTGTTGAGCAACGACAGGAACGCCGACGGCTCTCTCGCCCCGCCCGTACAGGCTGGCTGGGATCAGGTCACGAACAGGAGCGCCCCGTAGCTCTCGCTCTTCGCGCCTCGGGCCCTCGCGGCCCGGGGCGCTGCTCTTCTTCTGCGCCGGTTGCGGCTAGCTCAGCCGGAAGCCGTCGACGTCGAAGCTCTTGCCGCCTAGCGCGGCGATGACGCGGACGGAGAAGACGAGCTTGCTGCCCTTCGCCGTCGTGCGGGTCTCGACCTTCAATCGCTGCCAGCCGCTCGTCGCGGCGCTGCAGCGCTCGGTCGTGACCGGCATCACGCGCCTTCCCTTCTTGAACTCCTCGGCGCGGAGGCACACGAACATTCCGGGGCTCACGCTCCGCACGTAGCGCGCCTGCCCGGTAGTCCTCGCCCGCACGGGGGCTCGTGACAGGCTTGCCTGCGACGATCGCGAACGCGTCGCGCGAGTTCGTCCGGTTGACGCGAACTGCCTGACCCTCGACGCCGGGGACGAGCTCCAGTGCGCTGTTGGATCCACGCCATCCTTCGGCGGAGCGCTCGAAGCCGCCGTTTTCGATGAGCTCGGGAGCAATCGTCCTCTCCGGGGCGAGGCTCGGGGACCCCATCGGCGAGGGGCTGGGGAAGGATGCGAAGCCCGGGACAGCGGCCTGCTCGGCGGTCGGCGGGGCAAAGAGCTGTGCTGAAGGCATGGGCTCGGCCCAGGTCGCGGTCGATCCGGGTGGTGCGAAGGCTTGCGCCGGCGACTCGACCTGGCTTTCACCGGCGTCGTCGGTGGCCGGAGAGGACGGCTGAGGAGCCGGGCTCGGTGCGGCCGGGGCCGGCTCGACAACCGTCGCCGGGGGTGCCGAGGCCTCGGGCTCGGGAGCCGGGGGAGGTGGCGGTGCCGGGGGTGGTGGTGGCGAAGGGGGAGGAGGTGGCGGCGGTGGCGGTGGCACCGGAGGTGGTGGGGGTGCCGGGGGTGGCGGTGGCGCCGGAGGTGGCGAAGGGGGAGGAGGTGGGGGGCGGAGGCGGAGGCGCCGGAGGTGGCGGCGGGGGAGGAGGTGGCGCGGGAGGGGCAGGAGGAGGAGGAGGCGGAGGCGGCGGAGGCGGAGGCGGCGGAGGCGGAGGTGGCGGAGGAGGTGGCGGTGGCGGCGGCGGCGGCGGCGGCGGGCCACCGTCGTCGTCGTCGTCGTCGTCGTCATCGTCGTCGTCGAACAGCGCGAAGCCCCGCGTCGCCTTCGCAGGTGTGCGCGGCTTGGGCTTCACGGACGCGAAGAACCTCTTGGCAGCGGGCTTCGCGGGACGAGGCTTGGCCGTCTCCCGCGCCGGCGCCGCTCCAGAGAAAGAGCGCAAACGACGCAAACACGACTGCAAGCAGTCGCAGGGTGGTTCGAGTATTCGAGTAAGCCGCAGACACCGCAGATTCCTTGCCGACAAACGATGTGCCCGCTTCGAGAGAGGGGCGTCCCCCGGAAAGGGGAACCCGGGTACGGTTGACGCGTGCCCGAGCTGCCTCCGCCAGCGCCGCCCGAGACCCGGACGGCCGGCCAGCTCGTCGCAGAGTCGATGCGGCTCTACGGCCGTCGTTTCTGGGCTGCGCTCGGGCTCGGGCTCGGCCCGTTGGGTGTCGTCCTCGTCGTGAACGCGCTCCCCGGGAGGACGGGGCTCGTCTTCCTCGCGACAGGAGGCGCCGTCGTGCTGACGATCTGTTACGTCGTCGCCAGCTCGATGGCGGCGGAGGTGCGACTCGGGGGCCGGCCGCTCCTCACGGCGCTCGTGATCGGAGTGCTCGTCTTCGCCCCGGTTCCCTTCCTGACGAGGTTCTTGATCTTTCCGGGCTTGATCTGGTTGGCGCTGTTCGGCCTCGCGGTCCCGGTCGCCCTGGTCGAGAAGAAGGGACTGCGTGACTCGGTCGGGCGCTCGATCGCCCTCGCCCGTGTCGACTTCGCGCATGCTCTCGGATCGCTGGCGGCGCTCGTCATCGTCGGGTTTCTCACCGCGCTGACGCTCGCGTTCCTGCTCGGCCAGTTCGGGCAGCAGAGTCGCGATCTCGCCGCGCTCATCCCGCTGCTGCTGGTCTCGCCACTGCTCTTCCTCGGCGCGGCATTGCTCTATTTCGACCAGGCGGCAAGGCTCGCGGCCCGGCCTTAGAGTCCGATCCTCCCAAGCTTTCGAAAGGAGCCCCATGCCGACGTACATCCTCCTGACCACGCTTACCGCCCAGGGCGTTCAGACGCTCAAGGCGAACCCCGACCGGCTCCGGCAGGTCAACCAAGACGTCGAGGAGCTCGGCGCCAAGGTCTTGCACCAGTGGGCGACCCTCGGCCCCTACGACTTCATCAACGTGGTGGAGGCAGCGGACGCGGCCGCGATCGCCAAGGTCTCGGTTGCTCTCGGCGCAAGGGGGAGCGCGAAGCTGCAGACGCTGACTGCCCTCTCGATCGACGAGTTCCTGGGCGCGGTCGGCTAGTCCTCGAGCTCGTCACCTAGTCTGCGCCGGGTGTACCGGCTGACCTTCGGCGAGTTCCTGATCGTCACGATCCTGGCTGCGGCCGCGTCGATGGCCGTCTTCGCGCACGCGGACAAGAACGGGAACAAGCATGCGACTGCCTGGGGGATCGCGACGTTTCTCGCGGCAGGCATCGTCGTGCCGACATATTTCATCCGGCACTGGCTGAGGTCCCGCCGGCGTCCCTGAGAGCTGCTTTCCCTTCGAGACCGCCCGACAGTTGACTTTAAGTTGCATCTGTGACTTGATGGGAGCAACGAGGACGGGAAAAAACCGGGGGCATGGCGCGCAAGCGCAATCTGAGGTGGGGAAGCGCCATCCTGATCGGAGCGGTCCTGCTCGCGATCGTTCCGGCCGTTGCCCGCGCCTATTCCGACCCGGGCTCCGCGCGTTCCGGGCCGACGACAGAGGCACGGGCGGCCGCTTGCACCACCGCTAAGAAGAAGCAGCTGAGCAAGGCTCTGGCGGTCGCAAAGCGCAAGAAGCAGAAGGCGAAGATCAAGAGCCTTCAGCGCCAGATCGCCGCCTGCAAGAAGAAGCCGACGAAGCCGAAGCCGAAGCCCAAGAAGCCGCCGCCGCCTCCGCCTCCGCCTCCTCCGCCGCCTCCGCCTCCGCCTCCGCCGCCTCCGCCGCCGCCTCCGCCGCCGCCTCCGCCTCCGCCGCCGCCGCCTCCGCCTGCCGCCGCCTCCGCCTCCGCCGCCTCCGCCGCCGCCTCCGCCTCCTCCGACAGGAACGGAAGTTGCGAAGGACACCGTCCTTGCGGGAGGCACGCTGGGCACAGACCCCGAGGGCAACGGCGCGACCTCCGACGATCCGATCGAGACCGCGGTCACCTCTCCGAGTGCCGGCCTCGTCTCGATCACGGAGTCGCCGGTCACGGGGGGCGTGACCGGGAACTACGACTTCATCGGCCAGCAGGTCGACATCGACGCTCCGGCCGCTTCGGTCTCGGCGCCGTTGACGCTGCGCTTTCGTCTCGACTCGAGCGTCGTCCCCGCCGAGCCGGCACAGGTCGACGTCTTCAGGAACGGCGCGCTGGTTGCGCCATGCACAGGCGCAGCAGGGACGGCCGCACCCGATCCGTGCGTCGCGGAGCGGGCTCGCCTTCTCGACGGAGACATGGCTCTGACGGTCCTGACCTCGAACGCCAGTCTCTGGACGTTCGCCGTCGAGGACATCGAGTTCGCGGGTCTCATGCTGACCCTCGACGACCGCAACGGAGCGGGGAACACGAGCCCGGCCGGGTCGACCGTCTACTTCCGCCCCGGCGTCTCGGGCGGCTTCTCCGTGCACATGTTCGTCAGTGACGACAGCTTCGGCTCGGCGACGTTCGCATATCCGGAGCTCGGGCCCGGCTGGTCGTCCGAGTCGTACACGTTCGGCGAGCGGGCGTACTACTACGACGCGTCCGCGGTGGAGCCGGCCAGGGATCGGATCGTCAAGGCGACGAACGCCGACGGCGAGATCCTGGGCGCCGCGTTCGACGTCGTCGCCGACGCCACCGGCCCGACCGCAACAGTCGAGTGTGACGACGCGCCCTGCTCCGACAGTCCCGTGCCGCACAAGCTCCTCGTCAGCCTCGCGGCCGACGATGGCGCCGGTTCAGGCGTCGGGCTGCTCCGCTACACGACCGACGGATCGGAGCCGACCCGCGATCACGGAAAGACGTACGAGATCCCGTTCTCCGTCTATGCCGAGAGGACGATCAAGGTTCGCGCGTACGACCGGGTCGGCAATGCCGGCCCGCTGGCAAACCGCGTGGTTCGCGCGGACACCTCCGGCGACACGTCGCCGCCTTCAGCGCCGGCGCTGACCTACGCACCCGCCTGGAACACCGCCCTGACGGGGAACACCGTGTACTTCCGACCCGGGGTGGAGGGCCGCCTGATCGTCAGCGCGGAGTCGACCGACGACGAGTCGGGCGTCGAGACGTACACATTCCCCGATCTCGGGTCAGGGTGGACCGGCACGTACGACGGAAGCAGCACGGGCACGCCCGATGAGGCCACGTACAAGTACGACATCTCGGCGACGGCGGCTGCACCGGCGGCGGGCGGAGTCGTCCGAGCAACGAATCACGCAGGGCTGTCGGCGCAGACGGCGCTCCTCAACGTCGTCGCCGACTCGACGCCTCCGGTGTCCACGATCCAGTGCGACGGTGGGCCCTGCAATCCGTGGCACGACGGGTCGGTCACCGTCACACTTGGCGGCACCGACTCCCAGTCAGGCCACGGCTACAACCAGTACACGACCGACGGATCCGACCCCTCGGGAAAGTATTGGACGCGCTACTACTTCCCCTTCGAAGTAGCTAGCACGACCACCCTGAAGGTTCGTGCCTACGACAGAGTCGAGAACGAGGAGGCGCTCCGATCCGAGCTCGTCCGCATCGATCCGACTCCGCCGGCCGCACCCACGATCTCCTACGAGCTGTTCTCCCTCGACCACGCGAGCCCGGTCGGCCAGACCATGCACTTCAAGCCCGGGACGACCGGAAGCTTCAAGGTCACGGCTGTATCGAGTGACGGCCAATCCGGACTTGCCGCGATCGACTTCCCCGACCTCGGCACGGGCTGGACGAAGACCCGCGACGGAAACACCGTGCTCTACGCGTTCGACGCCGGCGCGGCGGAGCCGGCCGGAAAGGTCATCACGGCGACGAACGGCGCGGGCGCGACCTCCACGACGCCGCTGCTCGTCCGTGGGGACACGACGCCGCCGACCACCGGCGCCAAGTGCGAGGCGGTGGCTTGCGTGGCCTCCTACGACTACGGCGTCTCCGTCTTCCTCCAGGGCGACGACGGGACCGGTGCCGGCACCGAGAAGATCCTCTACACCACGGACGGCTCCGAGCCCACGGAGGCGACCGGCGCCTTCTACACCGGTCCGTTCGCGATCCTCGCCGGCACGACGACCGTCAAGGCGCGGGCGTACGACTGGGTCGGAAACGTCGGCCCGGTGATGACGCAGATCGTGCAGAACACCGCCGACCCGCGCTCGGTCACGCCGACGCTCGGCGCCGGGGCGGTGACGCAGCGCATCGTCGCGCGAACGGGCGGGACGATTACGGTCGGCGGCGCGCCAGGAACCAACAAGTTCACGCTCGTGATCCCGCCCGACGGGCTGCTGAGCGACGAGACGATCACGATGACCCCGGTCGCGTCGATCCCCGACCTCCTTCCCTTCACGCTGGCCGCGGCTGTCGATCTCAAGCCCGAGGGCCTCCAGCTCTCAAAGGCGGCGACCCTGACCATCGACCCCGCGACGCCGATCCCGGCAGCCGAGGAAACTCCGTTCGGTTACCACGGCGACGGGAACGATCTCTACCTGCAGCCGCTGGAGCGGAACACGCCGCAGATCACCTTCAAGCTCATGCACTTCAGCACGGCCGGAGTCGCCAACGGCACCGCGGAGCAGCGCGAAGCTCAGGACGGCCGGAAGCCGAGTGAGTGGGCCGACCAGATGAGCCAGGAGATGCGCGAGGCGCTCGCCAACGAGCGAGAGTGCCAGTCGGGCGGCGGGTCGAATTGCGGATTCTCGCCGCTCGAGGAAGAGGCGCTGCGAGACTTTGCCCAGAAGTGGCTGGATCGCGTGGTCTGGCCGCAGATGAGGGCCGCTGAGACGGACGACACGTCTGCCCAGAGCGCGCTCCAGGCCTACTTCGGCTGGGGGCGGCAACTGGCGCTGCTTGGCATCGGCGGCTTCGAGCAGGAGCAAGCCGACCTTGCGATCTCGGCGCGGAAGATCATGGAGAACGTCTACGACAAGGCGGTCGAGCGCTGTAAGCGCGGCGAGTTCCACTGGATCACCCGCATCCTCGCGATGTCCCGCCAGGCGCAGCTCATGGGGATGGGCGACATCTTCAGCACCAACGCGATCTACGAATGTCTCCACTTCGAGCTCGACATGGACTTCGAGTACGACTACGGGTGGGATCTCAACGGCTCTGCGGACTTCCAGCACGACCTGCGTCTCAAGGTGAAGCTCGACCTTCCACTCCTGTCGCTGGGCGACCTCAAGTTCGAGGAGACGGCCGAGGCGCAGCACAACGAGTTCAACTACATGTCGTTCAACGGCGGCGATCCGGCCAAGGGAGATTTCCTCGGAATGGGCGACGGCTGGCTGAAGGGGACGATGTTCCTACGCGGGCTCAATTTCAACCGCGGCTCGCTCGCCTCAGCTCCGGCGGTCGACCTCACGCTCGAGATCCCTGGGGGGCCCCACGAATGCGGACCGGTCACGCCGGGTGACAATGACCCCTGCACGAACTGGGAGCACTTCACGAACGCCACTCGGCATACGGGTTCTCGGCCGCACCACTGGGTCAACGACTGGACCTATTTCCATCCGGGCGAGGTGACTGCCGGGCCCGATCCGGGCGTCCCGGCCTGGCGCATCCTCGGCTGGCTCGGCGGCGGGCGTTCGCTGATCGCCCAGAAGACGTACGAGCGGGAGAGGGAGTGCCCGTACGAGAACTGCTCTGGTGACTTCACCGAAGAGGTGACGTTCAAGCTCTACCACCGCCCGCAGTTCAGCCGCTGATCAGCTAGCCGCCGCGAGCTCGCCGGCGAGGCCGGCGTTCGCGGCCGCGAGCTCCCGGTTCGCCTCGAGCGTCTTGCCGCCGCTCCGCTCGTGCAGCTTCGAGAGGACGAACGGCGTCACGGCCTGGCCGGTCACGCCATCCGCCTCGGCCGCGCTCAGCGCATCCTCGATCAGGTCGTCGACGTCGAGGCTCCGGTCCGGCGGCCGGCCGAGGACGAGCCCGCAGCCGCCGAGCTCCCAGTGGAGGTTGCACAGGCTGACGGCCTCCTCGACGGTGTCCACCCGCTCGGTGACCGGCGGCCCGCCCTCGGCGTCGTAGAAGCGGGGAATCGTGTCGGCGCGCCAGCCGAGAGACGGGGACGCTCGAGCGTCTCGAGGAACTCGGCGGTCGCCTCCACGTCGAGCAGCGACTTCACGCCGGCGCTGACGACGACGACCTGCGATCGCGAGAGCTCGAGCAGATCGGCAGAGACGTCCCAGCGCGGCCCCCGGTGTACGCCGCCGATGCCTCCGGTGCCCATGAAGCGGAGGCCCGCGAGGCGGCAGACGGCAAGTGTTCCGCCAACCGTCGTCGCCCCGACCTCGCGGCTCGCGACACACGCTGCGAGCTCCCGAGGGCCGACCTTTCGAGCCGAGGAATCGAAGCGCTCGAGCTCCGCCTCGGAGAGGCCGACGACGATCTCGCCGTCCAGCACGCCGATCGTCGCGGGCACGGCGCCCGCCTCGCGGACCCGCCGCTCGCATTCCCGTCCGACCGACGACGCCCTCGCCGGGCGGGAAACCGTGCGCGACGATCGTCGTCTCGAGCGCGACGACGGCCGTCGCTTCGCGAACCTCGTCCGAGACGCGGATCACGGCATGGTTCCCGAGCCGCGCGACGCACCGGGCGGCAGCCTCCATCGCGAGCTCGGCGCCGCCGACGAGGAACCCCGCGGCAAGCGCGTCTCCCGCACCCGTCGTGTCGATGACGTCTCGTCGCGACCGGCTCGGGTAGTCGCGCCCGTCGATCGTGGCGCCCCGCGCGCCGCGCTTGACGATCCTGACTCGGTCGCGTCCGATCCGGCAGCTCGGCGTGCTCGGCCTCGTTTCCGAACACGACGTCCGGCCGATGCGCGCGAACCGCTGCGCGAGGCGCGTCCCGGCCGAACTCCCGGATCAGGTTCACGGAGGACAGGTCGACGCTGATGCGCGCGCCGGCTCCTCGTGCGAGCTCGACGGCCCGCTCGGCTGCAGCGCCGATCGGCTCGCCCATCAGGGAGTAGCCGGAGAGGTGGAGCCAGTCGGCATCCTCGAACCACTCCGGCTCGAGCTCCTCGGGCGCCAGCTCCGGCGCGACGCCGCGGTCCGAGACCATCGTCCGGCTCCCGTCGAGGTCGACGAGCGAGACGACGACGCCGTTGCGGCCGGTCGGCGGCGGGCCGAAGACGTCGACGCCGTGGCGGCGCAGGTCGGCCTCGACGAGCTCGCCCGCCGCGTCCTCGCCACGCTTTCCGACGAATCGCGCCCGAGCGCCGAGCTGCCGCCGCCCAGGCCGCGACGTTCGCCGCTTGCCCGCCGCAGCCCGCGCGTGTCTTGCCGTGCGTGTCGTCGCCTTCGGCCAGAGGCCGTGGAGCTTGACGACGACGTCGAGCAGGAGGTCTCCGAGGGTGCAAACGGATCCCATGCCTAGGATGCTCGCATGGACGGCGAAGCTCAGGCGCGGCGGCTGCGTTCCTTCCTCCTCGGTGGCGTCGTAGGAGCGTCTGCCGCTATCGCCGCAGCCCGCCGGCGCCGGAAGCGGCGGAACCGCGGCCCGGTCGGGCTTGCGGCGTTCGAGGGAGCCCCCTGCTACCAGGAGACGCTCGAGGAGCAAGGCAAATAGCGGCCTCCTGGGGCGCAGCTATCCTCTGACAGAGGTGCCGATGTACGAGTACAAGTGCCCCAAGGGGCATGTTTTCGACCTTTTCCACGGGTTCCACGACGAGGGCCCCGAGGAGTGCGTCACGTGCGGCAAGGGGCCGGTTGTGCGCGTACTGCACCCGGTCGCCGTGCATTTCAAGGGCTCGGGCTTCTACTCGACGGACTACGGGCGCGGGAACCGAAAGCAGTCCCGCGACGGGGATAAGAGCGACAAGTCCGATTCGGGCGAGAGCAAGAAGGAGCCCGAGAAGAAGGCTCCGGCCGCCGAGACGACCTAGCGCACCAAGACGCCCATCCCCGTCGCGGGCTAGATCGGCGTCGCGATCGGGCTACCCGGCGCCGAGACGACCCACTCGTGCAGGAACGAGAGGACGAAGAGAATGATCACGACGACCGCCGCGACTCCGGCGAGCAGGTCGAGCCAGTCTGGGCGGCGGCGGGAGCCAGGGTCCGGCATGAGGACTTGACCCTAATAGGCTCGGCAGAGGATTTCGACCCCGTGCCTATGCGAGCGGGGTACCGCGAATGCAGCCGGCGCCGGAGATCGGGCTGGGCGGCTGGATCGCGGAGCGGCCGGTGAACATCAGGAGGACTGCGGCGTTGTCGTCGCCGTCGCCGGTCGCGCCCAGCCGGCAGAAGATCGTGCGCGCGTCGTTGGCCCGGAACCGAAGCCACGCGAACTGGAAGAGCTCGTTCGTGGACAGGTCGGTCGTCAGCGGACTGACGAGATCCTCGCCGATGAAGGGGAGCCGGACATAGGTCCCGAAGCTCACCATCTTCTCGAGCGTCGCCTGTAGCACCTGCTGCTGCCGCCCGACCCTGTTGAGGTCGCTCTCGCCGAGATCGAGCTCGTTCTTCCGGATCCGCGAGTAGTGCAGCGCACGGCGGCCGTCCATCTCCTGACGACCGCGGCCGAAGCGCCAGCCGCCCCAGCGGGCGCAGCGGGCTGCGCTCGGATAGGGGCACTCGACCTTCGAGACGGCGGGTTTGCGGACGTCGACCTCGATGCCGCCGAGCGCATCGATCACCTCGCGGAAGGCAGGGAAGTCCATGAGGATCGTATGGTTCACCTCGATCCCGAAGACCTCACGGATCGTTCGGATCGTGAGTTGAGGCCCGCCGTTCGGGAGCGTCGAGTTGATCTTCTCGTGGCCGAATCCGGGCACCTCGACTTCGAGGTCGCGGGGTATCGACAGGTAGGTGATCCGGTGGTGCTCCGGGTCGGTCCGGAGGAGCATGATCGAGTCGGCGAGCCGGTTTCCCCTGCGCGTGGGATGGCGCGAGTGGTCGCTGCCGATGATGAGCGTCGTTCCGGTGGAGGAAAGCATCCAGCCGTCCTGCGGCACGAGCTGCGCCTCTGCACGGTCGCCAAGCCTCTTGTTCGCCTTCTCCATGCCGCGGTTGACCGCGAGATACCCGGCGACCGTCCACCCGACAACGAGCAGGATGATCGCAACGATCAGCAACGAGACGATGCGGCCCGGGCCGAAGCGGCGCTTGCGCTTCGTGGGTCCCGGTCCCGCGTATCGCCGGGGAGCCGAAGGCTCGCGGGTCGGCTTCGCACGCCGTTCCGGCTTGTGGAGCCTCGGGAGGTTTGGCACGCCGCCCCTGGCCCGGCCGCCGCGGTAAACGCGATACGGCTTGTCTTCACGGGGCATCCGGCGGGGTATCGTAGCCGCCGCTCGTGGGCGCCTCCTCGGCCATCGGCGTCGACCTCGGCGGGACGAAGATCCTCGCCGGCGTCGTCGAGCGGGAAGGAGTCGTCCAGCGGCGCGAATCGAGGCTGACGCCAGTCTCGTCCCAGGCCGAGCTGCTCGCCGCGCTGGACGAGGTCGTGGAGGGACTGCTGGACGACGATGTAGCCGCCCTCGGGTTCGGGATCCCGTCGACGATCGACCAGCGCTCTGGCCGCGCGGTCGCCTCGATTCACATTCCCCTCGCTGACCTGGACTTCCGCGACCGCATGGCCGACCGCTTCGGACTCCCGGTCGGAATCGACAACGACGGGAATGCAGCTGCGATCGGCGAGTGGCGCCTGGGCGCGGGGCGGGGTGCGTCGAACATCGTGCTGCTGACGCTGGGAACCGGCGTCGGCGGAGGGCTGATCCTGGACGGCCGGCCGTTTCGGGGGTCGATCGGCGCAGGAGCAGAGCTCGGCCACATGGTTCTCGACTACGGCGGCGATGCGTGTGGGGGCTCCTGCACGGGCAACGGGCATTTCGAGGTGTTCGCGGCCGGATCGTCGGCGGACAAGGCAGCCGAGGAGCGATTCGGGGCAGGGGCGGACGCGCGCCGGCTCGTCTCGGCCGCAGAGGACGGCGACCAGGGAGCGATCGACGACCTTGCCGAGCTCGGCCACCGGCTCGGAGCCGGCATCGCCTCGCTGGTCAACATCTTCAATCCGGAGCTCGTGATCGTCGGAGGCGGCTTTGCGGAGGCGGGAGATCTGATCTTCGCGCCGGCGAAGGAGACGCTCGCTGTCGAAGGCCTACGGCCCGCCCGGGATCTGGTTCGGATCGTTCCAGCCGAGCTCGGGCCCGAGGCGGGAATGGTCGGCGCCGCACTCGTCGGGTTCGAGGCGCTCGACGCCCAGGGCAGCGCCTAGTGCCGCTCGCCGTCTGCGCGACGCCGATCGGGAATCTCGAAGACATCACCCTCCGAGTACTGCACGAGCTGCGCGAGGCCGAGGTCATCCTCTGCGAGGACACACGCCATACGCGCGTCCTCCTCGAGCGCCACGGGATCCAGGCGCGCCTCCTCAGCTACCACGAGCACAACGAGGCGAAGCGAACCGCCGAGCTCCTGCCGCGGCTTCAGGCAGGCGATCGGCTGGCCCTCGTGTCCGATGCAGGTTTGCCGGGGATCAGCGATCCCGGGGCCCGGCTCGTCGTGGCTGCGCTGGAGAACGGGGTTCCCGTGTCGGTCCTTCCCGGTCCCTCGGCGGTCGAGACAGCGCTCGTTGCGAGTGGCTTCGACGCCGCGCAATACCAGTTCATCGGTTTTCTCCCGCGATCGCCGGGGCAGCTCGAGGCCCTCTGGGGAGAGTTGGCGCACTTGCGACACACTCTCGTCGCTTTCGAGTCGCCCCAGCGCCTTGCCAGGTCTCTGGCGAGCCTTGCCGCGGCCCTTCCCGAACGGCCGGTTGCAGTCTGCCGCGAGCTGACCAAGCGGTTCGAGGAAGTCGTCCGGGGCTCGGCGGCCGAGGTCGCAGAGCGCTTTGCTGGCGGGACAAAGGGGGAGATCACCCTCATCCTGGGTCGTGGAACCGAAGTCGAGCGTGGAGCTGAAGGCGCGCTCGAGGCCGTCGCAGAGCTCCTCGCCGCTGGAACTCCCAGGCGTGCCGCGGCCGACGTCGTCTCGCGGCTGACTGGTGTCCCGAAGAACCAGCTCTACGACGCTTCGTTGTAGCCGAGATTGACAACATCCGCACGCCCTGCTACCTTCGCCGGGCTGTGTTATCTCGACTGACAACGACTCTCGCACTGGTCTCCCTGGCGCTACCGGGAGCCGCGAGCGCCTGGAGCTGGCCGGCAGACGGACGGGTCCTTCGTCCCTTCGACTACGGAGGCGGCGCCTATACCTCGTCAGGCCACCGTGGAATCGACATCGCCGGCGCCGAAGGCTCGGATGTCCGCTCGGTCGAGGACGGCGTCGTGACCTTTGCCGGGTGGCTCCCATCCAATGGGAAGACGGTCTCGCTGCGGACGCCAGATGGTTGGGCGGTCACGCTGACGCGACTCGGGTCGATCTCCGTCTCGGTCGGCGACGGCGTCGCCGAGGGCGAGTTGGTGGGCACGATCGCTGCCGCAGCCGACGGCGACACCGCCCATGTCCAACTCGGAATCCGGCGCGCAGACGATCCTCGTGGCTACGTCGATCCGCTCACGCTCCTGCCCCCGCGCGAGGCTGCTCCTGCTGCTCCGGTCCCGCCGGCGGCCGAGTCGGCCGCGCCGGTTTCCACGGTGACGCAGGTCGCGGGCGGCGTGGAGTCGGAGCAAGAGTCAATCGAGTACCCCCGGGGAGCGGCGCCCGGCGGGGCTCCCGTTGCGCGACGTGTTTCGAGGGCTCGAACCACGCGACCGGCCACTGCCCGCCACACGCCTGTTCTGAAGCGTGAGGTGGAGGTTGCGGCAGGCACCGGCCGGAAGGAGAACCCCACGCCGCGACGACGCCGTGCACGGACGACGATCACGAGACCGGTCCCCGCTACTCGGCGGCTTCGGCAGCCCCACTCCGGCGGTAGGACCCGTGTTCGGGTTTCGGTGCCCACTGCCGCGATGGCTGCCGGTGGCACGCCTGTGCCGTTTGCGCCCCTGGCCGAGATGTCCGCGCCGCGCTCGCCCAATACGCGTCCACCCTGGGAGCTCGGTCTGGCCGCGCTGCTCGCCCTCGGCGGTCTCCTTGCCCTTCGGCGGGGCGCTCGAAGAACCCGTGTCGCGGCTCGGGCGGAGGAAGAGGCGGCCCATACAATTGAGCGCGATGAGCTTCTACCTGACCACACCGATCTACTACGTGAACTCCACGCCGCACATCGGGCATGCGTACACCACGCTCGCGGCGGACATCCTCGTGCGCCATCACGAGCAGCGAGGCGAGGACACGTTTTTTCTCACGGGGACGGACGAGCACGGGTCGAACGTCTACCGGGTCGCAGAGGAGCAGGGGCTGGACGCCAAGGCCTACGTCGACGGGATCAACGAGAAGTGGCGCGAGGTTCCTGAGCTCGTCCACGCCGACATCGACTTCTTCATCCGGACGACCGACGAGGGGCACAAGCGGTTCGTCCAGGAGTTCGTTCAGCGGATCTACGACAACGGCGACATCTACGAGGACACGTACGCGGGGCTCTACTGCGTTCGGTGCGAGGCCTTCAAAACGGAGGACGAGCTTGTCGACGGCAAGTGCCCGGATCACGAAATCGTCCCCGAGTGGATCGAGGAGAAGAACTACTTCTTTCGGCTGTCCGCCTACCAGGATCGTCTCCTTGCCCTGTACGACGAGCGGCCCGACTTCGTCCAACCGGACTTCAAGCGCAACGAGGCCCGAAGCTTTATCGAGAGCGGGCTGCAGGACTTCAGCCTCAGCCGGGCAGGTCAACCCTGGGGAGTGCCGATCCCGTGGGACCCCGACCAGGTCGTGTACGTCTGGGTCGACGCGCTCATCAACTATCTCAGCGCCCTGACCTACGCGAAGCCTGGCGAGGATCTCCGGGACCGGTACTGGCCACACGCCCGGCACCTGATCGCCAAGGACATTCTCCGCTTCCACTGCGTCTTCTGGCCGGCGCTCCTGCTCTCGGCCGGGTTCGATGTCCCGCGCCGGATCTTCGTGCACGGCTACCTCACCCTCGATCAGCGGAAGATCTCCAAGTCGCTCGGAAACGCGATCGATCCGCTGGACCTGGTTTCCGTGTACGGCTCCGACGCCGTCCGGTACTGGGCTACGAGGTCGGTGCAGTTCGGCCAGGACGGGTCCGTTGCCGTCGAGAGTCTCCACGAGCGCTACGAGCGTGAGCTCGGAAACGACCTGGGAAACCTCGTCTCGAGAGTGACCGCGATGATCGCCAAGTACCGCGACGGGCGGATCCCGATCGCGCCGGGCCTCGGTGACGCGGCGCCGTTCGAGCGCATCGCGACCGAGGTGCCGGAGCGGCTCGACGCGTTCGACCTCACCGGCGCGATCGACCTGATCTGGGAATCCGTGCGCGCTCTGAACAAGCTCGTGACGGACACGAAGCCGTGGGAGCTCGCAAAGGACGAGGCGAACGCGGACGAGCTCGACCGCGTTCTCTACGCCCTCGCCGACGGGCTCCGGGTCGTCGCGATAGCGCTCTACGCGTACCTGCCCGAATCCGCGCCGCAGATCCTGCGTGCGCTCGGTCAGCCCGAGGAGTTCCAGTGGTCCCGTGTGGCGCTCGGCCAGACGCAGGAGTCGGGGAAGGTCGAGCCTGCCGCGCCGATCTTTCCACGCGTCGAGGCGCCCGCAGCCGCTGCGTGATCGATACCCACGCGCACCTGCACGCGTGCGCGGATCCGCCCGAGGAGCTTGTGGCCCGCGCCAGGGATGCCGGCGTCGACCGGATTCTCGAAGTCGGCGCCTGGCCCTCCGGCTGGGCGGAGGTGTCTGCGTTCTGCTCGTCGAACCCGGGTGTGTTCCCGGTCCTGGGGATCCACCCTCACGATGCGGGAACCGCCGACGTCTCGGGCCTCGAGGCCCTGCGTAAGCTCGACCCGGTTGCGATCGGCGAGACGGGCCTCGACTACTTCAGGGATTACGCGCCCCACGAGGCCCAGCGCCAGCTCTTCCAGGCCCATCTTGCGCTCGCGGACGAGCTTGCAAAACCGGTCGTCATCCACTGCAGGGCGGCCGAGACGGATGTGACGAAGGCGCTCACCGGCTTCGACGGGACGGTCGTCCTCCATTGCTTCTCCTCGCCCGCGTTGCTCGACGTCGCGCTCGACCGCGGCTACTACGTCTCGTTCGCCGGCAACCTGACCTATCCGAAGGCCGGCGACCTCCGCACCGCAGCACGAGCGATCCCGGCCGACCGTCTGCTGGTCGAGACCGATGCGCCGTACCTTTCTCCCCAGCCGGTGCGAGGGCGGCCCAACGAGCCGGCAAACGTCGCCCATACGGTCGAGGTGCTCGCCGAGGTGAGGGACGAAAACGTCGGCGCCCTTGCTGAGCAGATCGATCGAAACGCGACCGCGGCGTTCGGCCTGCCGTGAGCCTCCCCGCCCCGAGCAAGGATCTCGGGCAGCACTTCCTCGTCGACGACAACATCGTCCGGGTCATCGGGCGGCTCGCCGAGCTCCAGGCGGACGACGTCGTCCTCGAGGTCGGCCCCGGCCAGGGCGTGCTCACCGCCTACCTCAGCGAGCACGCGGCGCTCGTCCACGCCGTCGAGCTCGACCCGCGACTCGAGCCGCACCTGACGGAGCGCTTCGGCACGACGCCGAACGTCCGGCTCCACTTCGCCGACGCACTCAGACTCGACCCGGCTGCGCTCGACCCGCCGCCCACGAAGCTCGTCGCCAACCTCCCCTACAACGTCGCCACCCCGATCGTGGTCGAGAGCCTTGCCGGGTCGCCCACCTTGCACTCGTGGTGCGTGATGGTTCAGCGGGAGGTCGCCGAGCGCTTCTTCGCGCAACCCGGAACCAAGGCGTATGGGGCAGTGTCCGTCCTCGTCCAGCTCGCCGCCGAGCGGACGGGTTTCCATCCGGTCTCCAGAGAGGTCTTCCGGCCCAGACCGAACGTCGACTCCGTCTCTCGTCGCCTTTCGCCGCCGCACGGAGGCGCTGCCGGCAGCATGGCCCGAGCTCAAGCGGGTCGTCGAAGGCGCCTTCGCGCACAGGCGGAAGCAGCTTCCGAACTCGCTCGAGCTCGCGGGCGTGGCCGACCGCGCCACGGCGGAGGCAGCCCTCGCCGCGCTGGGTCGTGCCCGGACGACCCGCGCAGAGGAGCTCGCCCCTCCGGAATTCGTGGGCCTCGCCCAGGCGCTTCGGTGACGCCGGCTCTCGCACTCGCGAAGATCAATCTCGCCCTCGTCGTCGGCCCGAAGCGGCCCGACGGCAAGCATGAGGTCTCGACGGTCCTCCAGCGGATCTCGCTCGCCGACACGCTCGAGCTCGAGCTCGCAGACGAGTTGGCCATCGAGGGCTTCGCCGAGGACACGCTGGTCCGGCGAGCGCTGGAGGAGCTCGCCAAGCGCCGGAACGCGCATCCCGGCTGGCACGTCAGGCTCGAGAAGCAGATCCCAGTCGCTGCGGGCCTCGGCGGCGGGAGCTCGGACGCAGCCGTTGCCCTCCGTCTGGCGAACTCGCACCTCGAGGCGCCGTTGTCGGACGGCGAGCTCCACGCCTTGGCAGCGGAGCTCGGCGCAGACGTCCCGTTTTTCCTCACCTCAGGACCGCAGCTCGGCGAGGGGGACGGGACCGAGTTGACCCCCCTCGACGTGCCGCAGGACTACTGGGTCCTGCTCGTCTTGCCGCACGGGGAGCAGAAGTCGTCGACCGCCGCCGTCTACGAGGAGTTCGACCGTCGCGGGGGCGACGTGGGCTTCGAAGCGCGCCGCGCCGCGCTCCGCGAGGCGCTCACGCACCGCGAGCTCTCCTCCCTTCCACCCAACGATCTCGCGTCGTCCCCGCTTTCCGATGAGCTGCTCGAGCTGGGAGCTCTTCGGGCCGACGTTTCCGGCGCCGGTCCGGCCGTTTACGGTCTGTTCGCCGAGGAGTCGGAGGCCGTCCACGCACACGCGGTTTTGGCTTCGAGAGGCGAAATCTGGCTCGCAGCACCTGCGTGGTAGCGTCCGGCCGCGATGGTCTTCGGCCGCCCTGAGATCGAAGGTCCCGTCCTCGAGCACGGGACCACCCGGTCGGGGCGCTGGCTCCGCCTAAACCGAACGAAGATCGCGCTCGGGATCGCCGTCGTCGAGGCGCTCCTGCTCGTGTTGGGCGCAATCCCTCGGCCTGCTGCGCTTGCCGTCGCGCTCCTCGTGATCGTCGGCTACTTCTGGCTCGGCCGTCGCCTTCGATCGCCGCTCGCGCGAGACGTCGCGTGGATCGCAGCGGTCTCGCAGGCCTTCGTCGCCCTCGTGCCCGTTCTCCTGTTCGTCGTCACCGCGGTTGCCGTCGTCGCGATCGCGATCGTGGCGATCGTCGCCCTCGTCCTTCTCTTCAGCAGGCGGCACTAGACTCAAATGCGGTCGGTTGGACATCTCGGTGGGGCGTAGCCAAGTGGTAAGGCAGCGGGTTTTGGTCCCGCGATCCCAGGTTCGAATCCTGGCGCCCCAGCCATTGCGCGAGACCCCGTGAGCGGATCGGATCTGGCAGCGGTCGTTCTTGCCGCAGGCCTCGGCACGCGGATGAAGTCGACGACCCCGAAGCATCTCCATCCCGTGCTGGGCCGGCGGCTCGTCGACTGGGTCGTCGAGGCAGCGAACGCGGTCGGTCCGGCCCGTCTCGTCGTCGTCGCGTCCCCGGAGCACGCCGACGCCTTCGACGGCATGGAGGTCGCCGTTCAGGAGCATCCGCGGGGCACCGGCGACGCTCTTGCCTCGGCCAGGGGGGCTCTCGGCGAGCATGAGGGAGACGTGCTCGTGCTTTCCGGAGACTCGCCGCTCCTCCGCGCCGAGTCGATCCGGGAGCTGGTCGACACCCATGCGAGGAGCGGCGCTGCAGCGACGGTGATGACGTTCCGCAAGGAGGACCCGGGGAGTTACGGCCGGATCGTCCGCGGGGACGACGGCGGGATCAAGGCAATCGTCGAGGCGCCCGATGCCGGGCCCGACGAGCTCGCGATCGATGAGGTCAACTCCTCGATCTACGTGTTTCGTGGAGCCGCGCTCTGGCCGGCACTCGAGACCCTCCAACCGCAAAATGCTCAGGGCGAGCTCTATTTGACCGACGTGGTCCGGGTTCTCGCCGGCTCGGGGGAGGTCGTCGCGGGCTATCTGGTGTCGGATGCGACCGAGGCCGTCGGCGTCAACACGCGGGTCGAGCTCGCCGCCGCCACGTCAGCGCTTCGCGACAGGATCAACGAGGCGCACATGCTCGCCGGAGTGACGATCGTCGACCCTCCGAGCACCTGGCTCGACCCGTCCGTCCGTATCGAGGCTGACGCCGTGATCCACCCGTTCACCGTTCTCCGGGGGCAGACGACGGTGGGGGAGGGCGCAGCGATAGGGCCGCATGTGGTCGCCGTGGACGCAGAGATCGGGCCGCGTGCCGTGGTCGGGCCGTTCTGTTACCTTCGCCCCGGCACGGTCCTCGAGGCGAACGCGAAGGCGGGCACGTTCGTGGAGCTGAAGAACTCGCGCATCGGCGAAGGCACGAAAGTGCCTCACCTTTCGTACATCGGCGACGCCGACATCGGCGCCGGGACAAACGTGGGCGCCGGGAACATCACCGCGAACTACCCTCACAAGGCCGGGGAGCCGAAGGGCCGGACGACGATCGGGAGCAACGTCAGGACCGGAGTTCAGAATTCGTTCGTGGCTCCGCTCGAGATCGGTGACGGCGCGTGGATCGCGGCGGGATCGGTGATCACCAAGGACGTCCCACCCGGCGCGCTTGCCGTTGCTCGTTCGCCCCAGGAGAACAAGGAAGGCTATGCCGCCCGTGGATCCGACAGACCCGCCGCCGATGACGACGACTGAAGTCGCTCCGCTGCCCGGGCTCGAGGCAGCCGCGACGAGCTCCGAGCCGAAGCCCCAGAACTGGCTCGAGCGAGGACCGTCGAAGCGGCTCATGCTGGTCTCGGGCCGTTCGCACCCAGACCTCGCTGCCGACATCGCGGCCAAGCTCGGCGTCTCGCTGAGCCCGGTCGAGCTCAAGACGTTCGCGAACGGCGAGGTCTACTGCCGGTACGAGGAATCGGTACGGGGCGCCGACCTCTTCATCGTCCAGTCGTGCGCCGGTGTGGGCAAGGTGAACGACTATCTCTGGGAGCTCCTGGAGATGATCAATGCCGCGAAGCTGGCTTCGGCCAAGCGCGTCACTGCGGTGATGCCCTGGTTCCCGTACTCCCGTCAGGACAAGAAGTCGGCGCCGAGGGAGCCGATCTCGGCGAGGCTCCTGGCGGACACCCTCGAGAAGGCCGCAGGCGTCGACCGGGTGCTCACGATGGACCTCCATACCGGCCAGACGCAGGGCTTTTTCACCATTCCGGTCGACCACATGACCGCACTACCGCTCTTTGCGCGGTACTTCCGGGACAAGGATCTCTCCGGCAAGAGAGTCGTGTCCGTGTCGCCCGACGCCGGCCGCGCCAAGCTTGCGCGGCGCTTCGGCCAGATGCTCGAGGCCGACCTCGCGATCATGAACAAGTCGCGGCCCGCCCACGACCAGGCGTCGATCACGGAGGTCATCGGAGACGTCGCCGGCAAGACGGCCCTGATGGGCGACGACATGATCCTCACCGGCGGCACGCTCATCGCCGGAGCAAAGGCACTCCGCGAGGCGGGCGCGAAAGAGGTCTTCGTCTTCGCGACGCACGGGCACTTCGTCGGCGACGCTCTCGAAAAGCTTGCCGCCGCCGACCTCGCCGAAATCGTCGTGACGGACACCGTGGCGCTGAGCCCCCTCGACCGGCCGGCGAACATGCGCGTACTGCCGGTGTCCGGTCTCCTGGCCGACACGATCATGAACGTCTTCGCCGACGAGTCGGTCTCGGCCGTCTTCCAGGGCGCGAATCAGCTCTTCTAGAGAACGCCTCTTCATCGGAGGCGCGGTGGCGGCTCTCGGCGGATGGCTGCTCTTCCGGATCGCACCCGACGTCCAGGGCAAGCCGCTCTACGAAGACGAGGCCGTCGCCGGCCTGATCGGGATGCGGCCCGTCCCGGAGCTGATCGAGACGGTGATGGTCGACCGGGGTGGGGCGCCGCTCCACTTCCTTCTGGCCCATGCTGTGTTCTGGGTGGATGCGAGCGCCGATGCGCTGCGCTGGCTGTCGGTGGTGTGCGCGCTCGCGGCGGTGCCGGTGTGCTTCGACCTCGCGCGCCGACTCGGAGGCAACTCGGCGGGGCTCGTCGCGGCGGCGGTGACGGCGTCGTCGACTGCGCTTGGGATCTACGGATCGTTCGGCCGGATGTACGCGCTGTTCGTCCTCGTGGCGGCCATCAGCGCAGACCTTTTCGTCCGGGCCATCCAGCTGCGAACCCGGAGAGCGGTGATCGCGGCCGCGGCGGCTGCCTGGCTCCTTCCAGCCGTCCATCCGTACGGACTGATCCCGGCGCTCGCCGCGCTCGTGATCGCCGTCGTCCTATGGCGGGACCGGTCGATTCGCGGCGCGCTTCCCGTCGCGCTGATCGCGCTCGCTGCAGTGCCATTCGTGCTTGCCGATCTCCGTCTCGCAGCTCGCGCGCAGGTGGGTTCGGGCGGCACAAGGGCGCTCGCGGCACCCGGCGACGCCTGGAGCGAGCTTTCAGCGGCGCTCTCCTCCTTCGCCGGCGGAAGCGGCATCCCGCTCGTAGCTCTTACCTTGCTCGCAGTCCTCGGTCTGGGCGTGCTGGTGCGCAGAGAGCCGGCAGCCGCGGCGCTCGCGGCGACCATGTTCGTCCCGCCGCTTCTCTTTCTCGTGCTCCGGGCTGGCTCCGCGCCCGATCTCTCGCCCCGGCACCTCTTCTACGGCCTGCCCCTGTGGGCTGCTGCGATCGGCGTCGGCGCGGTGCGCCTCCAGGCCGAGCTGCCTCGACGCGTGGGCCCGGCCCTGATCCTGGCGGTCGCGGCGCTGGCACTGGCAGCTCCCGCAAGCGCGCTTCGTGATCCGCGTGAGCTCGGGCTGCTCCCGAACCAGTCCCCGTCGGAGCTCCGCGCGGGGCAGGGCGACGTGCTCTTTCCCTACTCGGTGCCGTTCCTCGCGGAGCTCGAGGACATCCGCGCGGCGACTCCATTGCCGCAGGGCCCTGGCTACCTGATCCTCGATGCCGTGGAGCAGGCGGAAGAGCCGATCGCACGGGTCCTGGTCGCTCTTCCGGGCGAGCGGTGGACTGTGACGACCCTCGAGGGGCCTTTCGACGGGTCGGGCGCCTTGCTCGCCGCCGTGGAAGTGGTCGCCACGAACGAGCACGATCCCGAGTTCGACTGGTGGTTCGACCTCGCCGAGCGGGGGCTCTGCGATGCCCTTGCAAAATTGGGCCCGAGGTGCCCCTCATAGCTAGACTGCCGCGCCGTGGCAGGTGAACGAGTCAGGCTCGAGGTCGCCGAGCGCGAGACGCGCGGCTCGGCCAACACGCGCCGTCTCCGCAAGGAGGGTCTGATCCCCGGCGTCCTCTACGGGCGCGGAAAGACGCCGCATGCTTTCTGCGTGCCCGATCGCGAGCTGCGACGGGTGCTCACGGGCTCCTCCGGCCTCCACGCGATCCTCGACGTCGTCCTCGAAGGCCAGACCACGACGCACGCCTCGATCCTCAAGGAGTACCAGCTGGATGCGATCACAGGCCGCATCACGCACATCGACCTCCAGGAGGTCCGCCTCGACCAGCCGATCCACGCGCAGGTCGTGATCGAGCTCGTCGGCGAGTCCGCGGGCACGAAGGAAGGCGGCGTGCTCTCCCAGGTCTCGCGCGAGATCAACGTGGAAGCCCTGCCGATGGAGATCCCGGACCGGATCGAGGTCGACATCTCCGAGATGCACATCGGCGACACCCTTCGGCTCTCAGATGTTGCGACCCAGGAAGGCGTCACCTTCCTCGACGATCCCGAAGAGACCGTTCTTGCCACCGTCACTCCTCCGACTATCGAGGAAGAGCCCGAGGTCGAAGAGCTCGAAGAGGGCGAGGAAGGCGAGGAGGGCGAGCTGGCCGAGGGCGAGGAGGCACCCGAAGGTGCAGCCGACGGCGAGGCCGATTCGTCTGCCGACGCGGCCTCCGGCGGCGACGGCGAGCCCGGCACGACCGAAGGCTGAGGTCTATGCGCCTGTTCCGTCGGGGCGATCGCGCCTCGACGCTCGACCTGCTCGTCGCGGGTCTCGGCAACCCGGGCCGGCGCTACGAGCGAACGCGCCACAACGTCGGCTGGCTCGTCACCGACGAGCTTGTGCGGAGGCATGGCGGTTCGTACCGAGGAAAGTTCTCCGGGCAGCTCGCGGAGCTCCGTCTGGACGATTTGCGGCTGGCACTGATCAAACCCGAGACGTATATGAACGACTCGGGACGCCCGATCGGCGCGGCGCGAACGTTCTTCAAGGTGGAGCCGGGTGAACTGCTCGTCGTCCACGACGACGTCGATCTAGAGGCGGGTCGACTGCAGGCGAAGCTGGGCGGAGGTCTTGCCGGGCATAACGGTCTACGGTCGATCGCCCAGACGCTCGGGACGAACGACTTCCTTCGCCTTCGGATCGGGGTCGGCCGCCCAGGCCGAGGAGACCGGCGCAGCGTTGCCGACTTCGTCCTCGACGGGTTCGAGCCGGAGATCGACGTCGACGAGCTGATCGGCCGGTCGGCAGACGCGGTCGAGACGATCGCCCGTGCCGGGCTCGAGGAGGCTCAGCGCCGGTACAACTAGGCCATGGGCGACCATGTGTTCGTGTCGGGTGGCGGGGGCGGGCCGCGTCGAGGTGAGGGCGCCGCACCCGGGCCGCGCAGAGGCCGAACGTGGTGGGAGGTCATGCATCCCGAGGGATCGCAGGGCACCTGGCGCGACTTGCCTCACCTCCTGGCCGATTCGCTGCGCCTGGTCTGGGCGGCAGGCCGGAACATCTTCCTGGTCATCGCCTCGCTCCAGCTCGTTGCCGCAGTCGGGATCGCCGTTCAGCTCTTCGTCGGCAAGCAGGTGCTCGATGCGGTGCTCGAAACCGGAGGTGAGCTCGAGGTCGCCGAACTCGCGCCATGGCTCGCGGCACTCGTCGGCATCACCGTCGCCCTCGATCTCGCTCAGGCGGTTCAGTCCGAGCAGAGCCGGGTTCTCGGCGAGCTCGTAGGCCGGAGGGCTGTCGATCGTGTGATGGACGTCTCCACCCGAATCGACCTGCTCGCGTTCGAGTCGCCGGACTTCTACGACCGCCTCCAGCGCGCTCGGTCACAGGGCCAGTTTCGTGCCATGCAGACGGTCAACGGTCTGCTCGGAATCGGCGGTGCCGCGGTGGCGTCGATCGCCATCGTCATCACCCTCGCAGCACTCCAGCCGCTGCTGCTTCCGTTCATCCTCATCGGATACGTGCCGCTCTGGATCGTGGCGTCGCTGAATACGCGCGACCTCTACCACTTCAGCCGCGGGATGACGCCGAGCGACCGGCAGCGCAGCTATCTCCAGAACGTGCTCATGGGGAGAAACTCGGCGAAGGAAGTGCGGGCGTTCAATCTCGCCAGCTTCTTGAGAGAGCGCTATGACCTCCTTTACGACGAGCGAATCGCCGAGCTTCGGAAGCTCGCCAAGCGACGCACGGGCCGATCGCTGCTCGGCTCGCTCGCGTCGTCGGGTGTGACCGTCGCAACGATCGGAATGCTGTCGTGGCTCTATGTCAGCGACCGGATGAGCCTCGCGGCCGCCGGCGCCGCGATCTTCGGCCTCTACCAGCTCGCGAACCGGCTCCAGGCACTCCACTTCAGCGCGACCTCGCTCTACGAGGCGACGCTGTTCATCCGCGACTACTCGTCGTTCCTCACGCTCGAGCCGGAGGTGGAGGCGGCGGAGGGAAAGCGGCCCGCGCCCGAGAAATTCTCCCGGCTGTCGGTCGAGAACGTGACGTTCACGTACCCCGAGTCCGACCGGCCTGCCGTGGACGGAGTCTCCCTCGAGATCGCGCAGGGGGAGGTGGTCGCCCTCGTCGGAGAGAACGGCTCGGGGAAGACGACGCTCGCGAAGATGCTCGCCGGGTTGTACCGGCCACAGTCCGGAGCGATCCGCTGGGACGACGTGGATCTCGCCGACGTGGACGCGGACGATCTGCGCCGCGCCGTGTCCGTCATCTTCCAGGACTTCGAGCGCTACCTGCTTCCTGCGCGGGAGAACGTCGGCCTCGGGAGGAAGGAGCGGATCGGCGACCTCGAGGCGATCTTCGCGGCCGCGGCGCGAGCAGATGCGCACGAGTTCCTCGACCGGCTGCCCGAGGGCTACGAGACCATGCTCGGGAGGGAGTTCTCCGGCGGGTTCGACCTGTCGATCGGCCAGTGGCAGCGGGTGGCCCTCGCGCGGGCCTTCTTCCGGGATGCGCCGTTCGTGATCCTCGACGAACCGACGGCGTCACTCGACGCCCGGGCCGAGAGCAATCTGTTCGAGCGCATGCGCGAGCTGCTCCACGGGAGATCGGTCGTGCTCATCTCGCACCGGTTCTCCAGTGTCCGGTCGGCCGACCGCATCTACGTGCTGCACGATGGGCGGGTCGTCGAGGAGGGCTCACACGAGGCCCTCATGGAGCGCGACGGACTCTACGCGGAGCTCTTCACGCTGCAGGCTCGCGCGTATGTCGACAGGCCCCCCACGGTGGAGGCCGAGGGGCCGCCCGAAGAGCCCATCGAGCAAGTGTTCTTCGGCACGCCTTGACGCTGTTTCGGCACGGATTCTGCGCAGTCGCGCGCGAAGCGCGCGGCTAGCCTCGCAGCTCAATCCCCTTTGGGTGGGTGGGGGTTAGGGATGGGTCCGACCGAGCGCGAACTCGAGACGGCGAGCTCGAGCCGGTACCTGAGCTCGGGCGGGTGGGGTGGATGCTCCGCTTGTTGTTGCTCGCCGTCGGGGCGCCAGCCTCGGCGTTCGTAGAACGCGCGCGCTCGGTCGTTCGCCTCGAGCACCCAGAGGAGCGCCTCCGCATTCGAGTCGCGCAGGAGCTCGATCGCCTCGTCGTGGAGCCTGGCGCCGGTCCCGCGGCCCCATTCGACTGGATCGACGAAGAGGTTCCGCAGCCATCCGGGCGAGATGCCGGCGAACCCAACGACCGTTCCGTCCCGCTCGGCGACGAGGAAGACCCGATCGGGCCTCCCGAGCGCCTCGTTCCAGTGGGCCTGCATCTCCTGAGCTGGAAACCGGTAGCGATCGGGCGGGAAGATCTCGACGTACGCGGTCAGCACGCTCGCCCGATGCACCTGGAAGAGCGACTGCCCATCTTCGGCGCCGGCGCGGCGAATGGAGAGGCCCATCGCAAAATTCTCCCGGACGCATACGATTGCCGCCCCGGAACTGCCCGTTCCGGCGTTCGTCGTGGACCAACCGGTGCTACACGTCGTCGCGCAGGAGCTCGCCGCAAGCGAGCGCCTGAACGCGTTCGCGGAAGACATCGAAGCGACTCATCAAGGCCTCGCCATCGAGGTCTCGGACCGGAAAGGCCCGCGCGCCCGGGTCTCCGAGCCTGCGCTGCCGCTGCTCCTCGCTGCGCTCCACATCCGTCTTGCCCGTGGCCTCGTCGTGGTCTTGCCCGAGGACGCCGATGCCCGAGATGCGGCCGAAGGCTCGGCGTGGTTCCTCGGCGGCGACGTCGTCGCCCTCCTCCCGAGCCGCGGTGTCCGTTGGGGCTCCGGTCTCGAGCCGGCGCCGCACCTGGTGGGTGAGCGCGCGCGGGCGCTCGACGTCCTGGCTGCGGGAGGGTTGGTCATCGCCTCCGCCTCGGCGCTCTCCGAGGGGATGCCTGCCCCCGGCGCCCGGCCGGTGCCTCTCCGGCTGCCCGAGGACGCCGGCGACGACCTGACCGAGCGACTCGCGCTTGCCGGGTATGAGCGGGTGGAGCGGGCCGAGGAGCGCGGTCAGTTCGCAGTCCGCGGTGGGATCGTCGACGTCTTTCCGGCGACGGGCCGCGAGCCTCTTCGGATCGAGCTGTTCGGCGACGAGATCGAGTCGATACGCGCCTACTCGCCGTTCACCCAGCGAACGCTCCACGAGGTCGAGAGCGCGGTCGTCTACCCCGCGGTGGAACGGGCTGCCGACCTGACGGAACCGACCCTCCGCGACGACGACGAACCGGCGCCCATCCCCGACGACCTCGTCTCGCCGCTCGGTCGTTCTCCGGACATCGTCTGGCAGCCAGACGCGGTTCGCGCCGTCTGGGAGGAGGAAGACCTCCGGCCTCAGCCCCTCGAGGGTGCCGCCGAGCTCGACCCGTTCCCCACCGGCCAGCCTGTCTCGTTCGAGGCGCAGAGGCCCGCAATCGCCGCCCGTGGCCTCGCCGAGGCGGAACAGGAGCTCGGTTCGCTCGTGCGGGGCGGCCTCCGGGTGATCGTCGCTTTCGCGCACCGCGGCGAGGCGCTGCGGAACCAGAACATGCTGCGCCGGGTCGAAGCACGACTCGTCGAGCCCGGCGAAGCCGTGCCGGACGAGGCGGAGCTGATCTACGCGGTATCGCCCGCCCGGCGGGGGTTCGTCTGGCGCGACCTCGGGATCGCTCTGCTCCCGGACACCCAGGTGTTCCGGCGCAAGCCTCGGCGCTCCGAGCACCGCGTGGGCCGCGCGCTCCAGTCGTTCGCAGACCTCCGAACCGGCGATTACGTCGTGCACGAGGATCACGGCGTCGGCAAGCTGCTCGGCTTCGAGACGAAGGACGTCGCCGGCGTTACGCGCGACTACCTTCTGCTCGCCTTTCGCGGCGACGACCGGCTGTACGTCCCACACGAGCAGCTCGGCAAGGTCTCGCGCTACGTCGGGGTCGACGGAGGATCGCCCGCCCTCTCGAAGCTCGGCGGGAAGGCCTGGCAGAACCTCAAGAGCCGCGCGCGCGAGGGGATCCGCGAGCTCGCCGGAGACCTCCTGCGCCTCTACGCAGAGCGGCAGCAGGCGCCCGGAGTGGCCTACGACCTCCGCCACGAGTACCTCGAGCAGCTCGAGGCGAACTTCCCCTACCAGGAGACCGAAGACCAGCGGGCGGCGATCGAAGCCGTCAAGGAAGACCTCGAAGCGCCACGGCCGATGGACCGCCTGGTCTGCGGCGACGTCGGCTTCGGAAAGACCGAGGTTGCGGTCCGGGCCGCATTTGCGGTCGCCTTGAACGGGAAGCAGAGCCTGATGCTCGTCCCGACGACGGTGCTCGCCCAGCAGCATTGGAACACCTTCCGCGAGCGCTACCGCGACTTCCCGCTGCGCGTCGAGATGGTCTCGCGCTTCCGGACTCCGAAGGAGACGAAGCAGGTGCTGGCCGACTTCGCCGAAGGCAAGGTCGACGTCCTGATCGGAACCCACCGTGTGCTCTCACGGGACGTGATCCCGAAGGATCTCGGCCTCGTGATCGTGGACGAGGAGCAACGCTTCGGGGTCGGCCAGAAAGAGCTTCTCCGCCAGCTCAGGCTCGAGGTCGACGTGCTCGCCCTCACCGCCACGCCGATTCCCCGGACCCTGCACATGTCCCTGTCGGGCCTCCGCGACATCTCGATCATCGAGACACCTCCCGAGGGGCGAAGGCCGATCCGGACCTACGTCGGCGAGTTCGACGAGGACCTCGTCAAGCAGGCGCTGGAGCGCGAGGTGGCACGCGACGGCCAGGCGTTCTTCCTCCACAACCGCGTCGAGACGATCGAGGAGCGCGCAGCCTTCCTCCAGGCGCTCGCCCCCGATCTCCGCTTCATCGTCGCCCACGGGCAGATGCGCGAGAAGGAGCTCGAGGACAGGATGATCTCGTTCCTCCGCGGCGATGCCGACGTGCTCGTGTCCACGACGATCATCGAGTCGGGCCTCGACATCCCGCAGGCGAACACCCTGGTCGTCGAGCGCGCGGACGCCCTCGGGCTCGCCCAGCTCTACCAGATCCGCGGCCGGGTCGGCAGATCCGACGCGCTCGCCCACGCGTATCTCTTCTATCCCGATGCGTCCGAGCTCACCCCGGAGGCGCGCGCGCGCCTCGCGACCCTCGCCGACCACACGGAGCTCGGCGCGGGATTCGCGATCGCGATGCGCGACCTCGAGATCCGCGGCGCGGGCGACCTCCTCGGTGCGGAGCAGTCCGGGCACGTCGCTGCGCTGGGATTCGAGCTCTACGTCGAGCTGCTCGGGGAGGCCGTCGCGGAGCTCTCGGGCGAGCGGCGGCCCACCGCGCGCCCCGTTCGAATCGACGCACGGGTCGACGCGTTCGTGCCGAACACCTACGTCGACTCCGAAGCGATGAAGATCGACCTCCACCGGCGCCTGGCGCTCGTCGAGTCCGAGGACGAGCTGCGCGAGCTCGAGGCTTCGACGATCGATCGGTTCGGGCCTCTCCCGGAGCCGGTCGCGAACCTCTTCTCGATCCAGGAGGTGCGAATCAAGGTGGCCACGCTCGGCGCCGACTACCTCGTCTTCCGCGGCGGCCGCGCGACCGTCGGCCCGCTCGTGCTCGGCTCTGGCGAGCTGCGCGAGTTGCGGCGCAGAATCGACACCGCGATCTACACGAGCGCCAGAAAAGAGGTCTCGTTAAGAGACGATGTTTTTAGCGGAGCGGTGCGCTTGGTCGATGCTATTCTCGAAGGGCGTCGCGCAGCGTAAGCGGGCGTTTTTCTATGAAACGGGTCTTTCTCACAGTGGTTCTCGCCGTCGGGCTCATGGCTTTCGCCGTGGCTTGCGGCGGCGACGGCGAATCGCAGGCGGTCTCTTCCGATTCCGTCGCGGTCGTCGGGGACCAGTCGATCGCGAAGTCCGAGTTCGACGAGCTGATCACCTACGCGAAGCGCAGCTACGACGCGCAGAAGCGCCCGTTCCCGAAGGTCGGAACACCCGAGTACGTGCAGCTTCGCGACCAGGCCATGCGCTTTCTCGTCCAGCGCACCCAGTTCGAGGTCAAGGCCGACGATCTCAAGATCGACGTGAGTGACGATGCCGTCGACAAACGGATCGAGCAGTACATCAAGGAGCGCCATCAGGGCGACAAGAAGAAGTTCCAGGCCGAGATCAAGTCTCAGGGCCTCGGCGAGGAGCAGGCGCGCGACATCATCCGCGCCAACCTCGTCCAGGAGGCGATCTTCAACAAGGTCACCGCCGGCGTGAAGGTCACCGACGACCAGGTCCAGAAGTACTACGAGAAGAACAAGGCGCAGTACGGCACCCCCGAGACCCGGTCGGTGCGCCACGTCCTCGTCAAGGGCAAGCCCCTCGCCGACCAGCTCTACACCGAGTTGAAGGGCGGCGGCGACTGGAAGGCGATCGCGAAGAAGCACTCGCAGGATCCGGCCTCCAAGAGCCAGGGCGGGCGCATGACGGCGACGAAGGGCCAGCTCGTTCCCGAGTTCGAGCAGGTCGCCTTCACGATCGGCGACAACGGCATCTCGAAGCCCACGAAGACCCAGTACGGCTGGCACATCATCCAGGCCCTCGGGCCGGTCAAGAAGAGCCAGTCCACGCCGTTCACCCAGGTCAAGGAAGCGATCCGGCAGCAACTCCTCCAGGAGAACCGCAACAAGGAGATGGAGAAGTGGGTTGCGGACATGCGCAAGGACCTGAACGACGAGACGAAGTACCAGGTCGGCTACAAGCCGAAAGAGTCGGACGACGCCGCAACCGGCTAGCTCCTGGCCGGACCCGACTCACTCGCCGCCGCACTCCTCGACCTCCAGCAGCTGACCGAGCGCCTTCGGCGCGACTGCCCCTGGGACCGTGAGCAGACGGCGAAGACGATCGTGCCTCACACGGTCGAGGAGGCATACGAGGTCGCCGATGCGGCGCTCTCCGGGGACGACGCCAAGCTCGAGGACGAGCTCGGCGACCTTCTCTTCCAGTCCTATTTCCTCGCTCTCCTGCTCGAGGAGCGCGGGGCCGGCTCGCTCGAGTCGGTGGCCCGCGGGATCCACGAGAAGCTCGTCCGCCGCCACCCCCACGTCTTCGGAGAGGCCGACGCAAAGACGCCGGGGCGGGTGCGCGAGACGTGGGATCGCGTCAAGGCCGAGCAGGAACAGAGGGAAGGGATCTTCCACCACGTCCCGGAGACGCTTCCGTCGCTGCTCCACGCGCGAAAGCTCCAGCGGCGGGCGGCCGCGATCGACTTCGAGTATCCGGACGCCGCGGGTGCGCTCGCCGACCTCGACGACGAGCTGCGTGAGCTGCGAGAGGCGCTGGCGGGCTCCGGTGAGCCGGCGCCCGAAGCCGAGCCGGACGCACACGTCGTCGAGGAGCTCGGCGACGTCCTGTTCGCCGCCGTCAACGTCGCCCGGAAGCTGAACGTCGACCCGGAGCTGGCATTGCGAGCCACCTCGAGGAGGTTCGCCGCCCGCGTCGAGCGTGCGGAACAGCTCGCGAAGGAGGCGGGCGAGGACTTCACCCACCTCACGCTCGACGAGAAAGACCGATACTTCGACGCCGCGAAGGACTCCATGCGTTGAGCAGCCCAGTCGCCGACATCCGCGCCCGCCAGATCCTCGACTCCCGCGGCAATCCCACGGTCGAGGTCGAAGCCGATCTCGAGTCCGGCGCCGTCGGCCGGGCAGCGGTTCCGTCGGGCGCGTCGACCGGCAAGTTCGAGGCGGTCGAGCTCCGCGACGGTGACGCGAGCGCGTGGCTCGGCAAGGGCGTCTCCAAGGCGGTCAGGAACGTCGTCCAGGAGATCGCCCCGGCGATACACGGCATGGATCCCGAAGATCAGGCCGGAATCGACTCGGCGCTCGTGATGCTCGACGGCACCGAGAACAAGGGCCGCCTCGGCGCGAACGCGATGCTCGGTGTCTCCCTCGCGGTGGCGAAGGCCGCGGCGTCGGAGGCGGGTGTTCCGCTTTACCGGTGGGTCGGTGGGGCGGACGCTCATGTCCTTCCTGTGCCGATGCTGAACGTCGTGAACGGCGGCGCCCACGCCGACAACTCGCTCGACCTCCAGGAGTTCATGGTCGTCCCGGGCGGGGCGGAGACGTTCTCGGAAGGCCTGCGAATCGGCGTCGAGACCTTTCACACGCTGAAAGCGCTCCTCGAGGAGCGGGGGCTCGCGACCGCCGTCGGGGACGAGGGGGGCTTCGCTCCGAACTTCGAGTCGAGCGAGGCCGCGATCGAGGCCATCCTCGAGGCCGCGGAGCGCGCCGGTCACCGGGACCGGATCGCCATCGCACTCGATCCCGCCATGACCGAGCTGATCGGCGACGACGACGTGTACCGGTTCGAGGGGCGGGAGGCGGACGCCCGGGAGCTGAGCGAATACTGGGCCGGGCTCGTCGAGCAGTACCCGATCGTCTCGATCGAGGACGGCGCGGCGGAAGAGGACTGGGCCGCATGGAAGGAGCAGACGGCCGGGCTCGGCGATCGCCTGCAGCTTGTCGGCGACGACCTCTTCGTCACGAACGTCGACCGGCTCCAGCGGGGCATCGAGGCGAACGTCGCAAACGCGATCCTCGTGAAGGTGAACCAGATCGGGACGCTGACCGAGACACTCGAGGCGATCGCGCTCGCGAAGTCGGCCGGCTATGCGGTCGTGATGTCCCATCGCTCGGGGGAGACGGAGGACACGACGATCGCCGACCTCGCCGTCGCGACCAACACGGGCCAGATCAAGACGGGCGCGCCGTCGCGCTCGGACCGCACGTCGAAGTACAACCAGCTGCTCCGGATCGAAGAGGAGCTGGGCCGGGACGCCGAATATCCCGGGTGGAATGCGTTTCCGCGTCGTCCTTAGCCTGGTCGCCGTCTCGCTGATCGCGGGCGGCTGCCTTCACGACGACCAGACCACGACGGTGACGGTGCGCGAGACCGTGACCGAGACCGCAGGCGCGACCGGGACCGTCCCCAACGAGGCGCCCGCCGTCCTGAGGGTCTACTTCCTCCGCGACGGCAAGGTCGCGCCTGTGTCCCGCGCGGTCGTCACCGGGTCGCAGCCCGGCGCCGCCGCTCTGGGTGAGCTCCTGGAGGGCCCCACAGAGGAGGGCTTGGAGACAGCCATTCCGGCCGGAACGGAGCTCGAGTCCCTGACGATCGACGGTGGAGTGGCGAGTGTTCGGCTCTCCGAGCAGCCGACCCAGGACGACGCCCTCGCGCAGATCGTCTACACGCTGACGCAATTCCCGACCGTCACCCGGGTCGACCTCGGCGCCGACGCCCCGGTCGGACGCGCAGATTTCGAGAACGAGACTCCTGCGATCCTCGTCGAGTCGCCGCTCCCGTCCGAGGAGGTCGAGCCCGGCTTCGAGGTCACGGGCACTGCGAACACCTTCGAGGCGACGTTCGAGTACGAGCTGAAGGATGCTGCCGGAAAGGTCTTGACGAAGGACTTCGTCACCGCGACATCCGGGAGCGGTACGCGAGGAACCTTCGAGTTCACGGTTCCGTACGAGGTTGCCGAGCCTCAGGAGGGCACGCTCACCGTGTTCGAGGTCTCCGCGGCGAACGGCTCCCGGACGCACGAGTCGTCGATTCCGCTCCGGCTACGCTGAGCCCCGTGGCCTCGACGGTGCCCCGACGCACCAAGATCGTCGTGACTCTCGGACCGGCGTCCCAGACCCAGGAGCGGGTCACCGCTCTGGCGGCCGCCGGAATGAACGTCGCCCGCCTCAACTTCTCCCACGGCACCCACGCCGAGCACGCCGAGTACGCGCGCATGGCGCGGGAGGCGCAAGCCGCCGCGGTCGGACCGGTTGCACTGATGGCCGACCTCCAGGGGCCGAAGCTCCGAATCGGCGACCTCGAGGCCCCCATGCAGCTCGAGGAGGGCTCGGAGATCGTCGTGGGGGGTGACGACGCCGGTCCGGGCGAGCTTCCCGTCCTCCCGGCGGTGATCGGTCAGGTCTTGCAGGTCGGCCACGAGGTCTTGATCGACGACGGGCTCGTGCGCCTCCGGGTCGACGCGGTCGACGGCGGGCGCGCCCGGTGCACGGTCCTGATCGGCGGCCCGGTCTCCTCGAACAAGGGCGTGAACGTCCCGGGAGTGCCGGTTCCGATCCCGGCGCTGACGAGAAAGGACATGGACGACCTCGACTTCGCGCTCGAGCTCGGCGTCGATTTCGTCGCGCTCTCGTTCGTGCGCTCGGCGGCCGACGTGCGCGACCTCAAGGGCCTGATCAAGCAGGCCGGATCGCACGCCCACGTGATCGCGAAGATCGAGAAGGCGGAGGCGGTCGACGCGCTGCCCGCCATCCTCGAGGAGGCCGACGCGATCATGGTCGCCCGCGGCGACCTGGGCGTCGAGATCGGCGCCGAGGTCGTCCCGCTGCTCCAGAAGCGGATCATCAAAGCGTCGCTCGACTACGGGAAGCCGGTCATCACCGCGACGCAGATGCTCGAGTCGATGGTGCAGCAGGCCGGCCCGACTCGCGCAGAGGCGAGCGACGTCGCGAATGCGATCCTCGACGGGACCTCGGCGCTCATGCTCTCGGAGGAGACGGCGATCGGTCGCTACCCGCTCGAAGCAGTGCGGACGATGGACCGGATCGCCCGGACGATCGAGCCGAGCATCGAGTACCGCCACCAGTTTCCGCAGCCCGGCGACGAGCCGACCGTCGGGCAGGCGATGTCGAATGCGGCCTGCGACCTCGCCGAGACGCTCGGGGCCAAGGCGATCCTGGTCCCGACCTTCACCGGGCGCACCGCCTCCGTCGTCGCGAGACTCAGGCCGCGCCGCGCGATCATCGGCCTGTCGCACCACGAGCACGCGCTCCAGCACATGACGCTCGAGTGGGGGGTGACCCCGATGGCGATGCCTCAGGCAGCCGACGTGGAGGAGCTCTGGACGCGCTCACTCGAGGCCGGGCGCGAGTCAGGCCTGCTCGACGAGGGCGATCTCGTGGTGCTGACGGCAGGGACGGCGGTCAACCTTCCCGGCACCACGGACATGATCAAGCTCTCGTACGCCTGACCGCTCGGTGGGAGGAGCGAGCGGGGCGCTCGCGAAACCGACGTTCCATGCCGCCTCGCACGAAGCCGACTCGCTCACGCCGCCGCCGCCTCCCGGTGATGCGCTGGCTCGCCGTGGCCACGGTTCTCGTGGTCGGACTTCTCTACTACCGCCCGTTGAAGAGCTACATGGAGACGCGCTCCTCGCTGGAGCAGCGGGCCACCGAGGTGCGGAAGCTGCGCGCTGAGCGCGACGATCTCGCTCGACGGGTCGCCGAGTCCGACACGGCGGAGGCGCTTGCGCGCCGTGCCCGCCGCCTCGGCCTCGTGAAGCCGGGCGAGCGCCTCTTCATCATCAAGGGGATCGACGAGTGGCGCGAAGCGCAGAAAACGCGCGGGACTAGGATCGGGGGCGGTGGATGACCGGGTACTCGTCGAGAAGCAACTGGGCAGGACGCCTCGCGCGTTCCTGCGTGTCGCTGCCCGCTGCCCGTTCGGCGCGCCTGCGGTAACCGAGCAGACGCCGTACGACAGCGCGGGAGACCCGTTCCCGACCACGTACTACCTGACCTGTCGCCACCTCGTCGCGTCCGTCGCTCGGATCGAGGCGGCCGGCGGAATCGAACGGTGGAGCGCGCGAGCGAGAGCGGACGCCCGCCTGTCGGGGAGCCTCGAGCGGGCCACCGAGGACCAGCGCACCGTGCGCCACGAGCTTGCCGGCGGGCGGGTTGGGCAGGAAGGCGGCGCCTCACTCGACCTCGGAATCGGCGGGACCTCCAGGCCGGAACGCCTGAAGTGCCTTCACGCCCACATCGCGTTCGCGCTCGCACGCCCCGGGTACGAGCTCGGAGAGGAAATGCTCGCCGAGATCGAGCCGACCTGGCCCGGCCGTTGCTGCACTCTCGAGCCGGCTGGGTAGGAGAACGGCGTGGAGGGCTACGTCGAAGTGGCGAGGCAGCAGTGGGACGAGGGCAACAGGCGACTCTCGGCCGAAGCCTCGGACCCGGACGCCTATGAAGTCCTGGTCGCCCAGGTCGAGGCGGTGACGGAGGCGATTCGCCGCCGGGTCGGCGAGCACTTCACCCTCGAGGAGCTCGCCGACGTCTACGGCGGCGCCGACGGCTGGGTACGCGAGGCGGTCGTCGAGCGGGGAAGCCGTCCCGGCTCGACCGGACGCCTCTCGGTGGCTCAGGACGCCGCGTTCCACCACTACGCGCGCGGCGCGACCGACTACGCCCCATGACGCTCGGCGCGCCGACCCGCAGGCCTCCGCGCCGCAGCAGCACTCTTCGGTGGCTCCTGCGCCTTGCGGCCGTCGTCGTCGTCTTCGGGATCGGCGTCGCCGTCGGGCAGGCGCTCGAAGACCGGCCCGCGGCAGGAGAGCCGGTGACGAGCTTCGCCACGATCAAGCCCTGGACGCAGACCGGCCGCGTGGTCGAGACGAGGACGGTGACCGTCACGACGCCCTGAACGCTCTCGCCGAAACTCGGACCGCAAAGAAAGTGCAGCTTTGCTTAGATTCATTCCGTGGCCGAGGTCGGGGGAAAAGCACGGCGCCAGCCGCCTGGTGGCGATGCGGCTGATTGGCTGACGCTCGGTCAGGCGGCCAAGTACCTGGGCGTCGCGCAGAGCACGATTCGGAAATGGTCCGACCAGGGCCGGCTGCCCGCCTTCTACACACCCGGTGGGCACAGGCGGTATCGCCGTCGCGACCTCGACTCGTTCGTCGCCGGTTCCGGCAGTGCAGGCGGAGCTCGTGTCCGCGGGAACCCACTCGTCCTCATCGTCGACGACGACCCGCGCATCCGCGAGTTCGTCCGCGTCAACCTCGAGATGGACGGCTACACGGTGCGGGAGGCGGGCGACGCCGACGAAGGGCTCGCGGCGCTCGACGAGGAGGCGCCCGACCTGATCCTGCTCGACGTGATGATGCCGAACGTGGACGGCTGGGAGATGCTCCGTCGGGTGCACGAACGCCACGGCATGGGCTCGATCCCGGTGATCATGTTCAGCGGCCAGGCCGAGAGCTCCGACGACGACGCAGTCGCACGCGGAGCCCAAGGCTTCCTCGGCAAGCCGTTCAACCCGCAAGACCTGATCACACGGACGAAAGAGCTCCTGCGCGTTTAGCGCGAGCCGCTTCCGCGGCGGGGAACTAGAGCTCTTCGGAGGCCCGCAAGAGGCCGGCCACGATCACCGCTAAGGCTGCTACCAGGCTGATCCAGAGGCCGATTCCCCGGTTCGCCGGCTGAAAGTCCTCTGGGATCGAGATCACGCGGATGAGCACGAGGATCGTCGCGAGGGAGCCGAGCACGATCACGATCAGGCTCTCCGGCACGGTCGCGGGAAGCTCGATCCCTGCGGCGTGAAGCAGGTGGAGCGCGACGATCGCCAGTCCGAGGAGCAGGACGATCTTCGCGAGCGGGCCGCTGTGCCATCCGATCACGGCGACCGTCGGCTCGCCCGGATTGACATACCAGCCCATGAGCGGCGTGAGCGCGAGGATCAGGCCTGCCAGCCACGTCAGGCGCTCGCCTGCCCCCCAGAGCCAGGCGACATCGGGCGAGAAGCGGTCGGCCGGCTCCTCGGGCTCGTAGGTCTCCGTCGGAAAGGGCTCGGGGGTCTGCACGGCGGGAAGTATCGGGGATCGACCGGCTAGAGGCCGAAGAGCCGCTCGATTTGCCGCCAGACGATGAGCGAGAGGTACGCGCTCAAGACGAGCAGGGCGAGGAGAACAGCGAAGAACCGAAGCCGCGCGAGGGCGCGCTCCTGCTTCCGCTCTTGCCGAATCCGGCGGCGGGTCTTGTGGAATCGGTACGCGCGCTCAACCGAGATCGGATCGGGAAGCGGCGGCTCTTCCACGGCATCGGGTTGCCGTGCCGGCTCAGCCATGCGCGGGACTCTAGAGGCTCCAGCACGATGTTGCTTCGCAGGGGTCGCGATGGGCTCGCGCGGCCTGGCGCGGCCCGGCGGCACGAGGCTGGTCGGACTGGAGCCCCTCGAGCCTCCCTAGACTTGGCAGGTGATCGCGGCCGGTCAGGGGGTTTCCTCCGCAGCGCTGCAGAGCCTTGCGGCGGCGGGACGCGAGGTCGCCCACGTGGACGATCTCGACGCTGCGCTCGGCGCCCTCGCAGCTGCGGCCGCGTCAGGGACCGGCGCCACACTCGCGGTGATCCGGGTGGCGGAGCGTGGTGGGACGGAGCTGCGCACGCGCGGCGTCTGGGCCGCTTCGCCCGCGCTGCGCGCTGAGCTCGAAGGCTCGAGACTCCCGGCCGAGGTCATCGGAACCGAGGAGCTGACCGACGCCGACGAGCTGCCCGACGCCCTCAGGCGGCTTGCGAGCAGGTGGGGGGCCACCCGGGTGCTCCTGTGCCCGGTCGGGGTTGCCGGAAGGGCGATCGCGAGCCTGGAGCTGGCTCGCGCGGGCGAGCCGTTCTCCGGGTCCGACGTGCTCCTTGCGCGGCTGATCGCCAATCACTCCGCGCTGCTAGTCCGCGCGATCGAGCCGGCGAGCGGCCAGGTCGAAGCCGGAGGGCGCTCGGGGATGGTCGAGCTGGCCGGTCGTGCTCTCGCATCCGTCGCCGAGGAGGCTCGAAGCGGAGAGCGGATTGCTCGGCTCGCGCTCGAGGTCACCGGTGCCCACTCGTGCGCGCTCTGGCGTTCGATCGGAGGCCGGCCGGAGGCCATCGCTCTCGCGGGCGCCGAGAGCACGGTCGACACGTCGACGCTCAGGGACGCCGACAGCACGCTGGGGAACCGTCCAACTGCGGTGCTCGACGACGGAGTCGTGCTCGTCCGGCTCGGCGAGCCGTCAATCGGTGGATTTCGGCTCGTCTTCGCGGCAGGGGAGGAGCCAGGTGTCGAGGAGCTCGCGCGGCTCGCCGCGTTCGGAGCGAGGGCGGCCCACGCGGTTCGTGCCGGGGAGCGCACGAGCGGTCTGGTGCAAGAGCTCGAGCAGAGCCGAGCATTGCTCGCTGTCGTGGGGCAGGCGATCGCAGAGCTGTCCCTCTCCCACACGCTCGAAACGGCGGTCGACCGGGTCGCGGAGCTGCTGGACACGGACCGGGCGGCGCTCTACCTCCGTCAGGCGGGAGGGCTGGAGACTGCGGCGGAGCGAGGGCTCGCGGGGCCTCACCTCCGGGTCGCGGAAGGGTTGCTCGACGTCGTCCTCGGCCGATTGCGGAGCCGGCCGGTGCTGGAGATCCGCGACGCCTCGACCGACTTGCGGCTCGGAGGCGTCCGCGATGCGGTCGGCGAGGCCGGCATCGAGGCCGCCGTCGTCGTTCCGCTCCGTTCCGCCGGCGAGCTCATCGGCTTGCTCGTCGCGTATCTCCCGGCCTCACGCCGCCTGCGGGAGAGCGAATCGTCGCTTCTCGCCGCCCTCGCCGGACAGCTGGCGGTTGCCGTGCAGAACGCGGGCCTGCACGAGGAGACCGCCCGGCTGGCGCGGGATCGCGAGAAGGCGCTCAAGGCCGAGCGGCTCGCCGCCCGGCGGCTGGAAGCCTTCTACGAGATCTCGCGCTCGTTCTCCGAGAGCCTCTCCCTGGACGAGACCGTCGCGGCGGTAACCCGAACAGCGGTCGAGCTGCTCGACGTCGACGCAGCCGTCCTCCGCATGCCGGACGCGCGAGGCGACATGCTGGTGCCGCGCGCGACACATGTCCCCGATGCGCGCCTCGCCGCTGCGCTCACCACGATCCTGGAGCGCCCGCAAGCGCTGGAGAACCTCAGGCCGGGCGACCCGATCGCACTGACCCCGCAGGCGGCGGAGGCGCTTGGCGGAGGCCACGAGCTCCTCGGCCCGTTCCTCGAGCGCGGCACGACGGCGACGGTGATTCCGATCGTCGCGTCGGGCGAGATCATGGCCGCACTCACGCTCGTCTCGCTCGACCCGGAGCGCCGCATCGACGGTGAGACGCTCGAGGCTGCACGATCGCTCACCGCGCAGGCGGCTCTCGCAATCGACAACGCCCGCCTCTATCAGCAACAGGTGTCGTTCGCGGACGCCATGCAGCGTTCGCTGCTTCCCGACGAGCCACCGACCATCCCGGGCATCGAGATCGGCAGCGTCTACGAGTCCTCCTCTCGCCTCGATGTCGGCGGGGACGTCTTCGACTACACCGTTCTGCCCGACGGGCGCCTCGCGGTCGTCGTCGGCGACGTCACGGGCAAGGGGATCGACGCGGCGGCCGACATGGCGATGACGAAGTTCGTCTTCCGATCTCTGGCCCGAGAGCATCCGAGCCCCTCCGAGCTGATGCGCATCGCGAACGGTGTGGTCGTAGACGAGGTCGAGGAGGGCAAGTTCGTGACGATGCTGTACCTCACCGTGGATCCCGGAACCGGCGCGCTCGCCTGCGCCGGAGCGGGCCATCCTGAGCCCCGGATCATCCGTCCGGACGGGACCGTGGTCGGGCTCGAAGCGAGAGGCCTCGCGCTCGGCATCGCTCCCGACCAGGAGTACCCCGAGGCGCATGCCGTGCTCGAACCGGGTGCCGCGGTCGTCCTCTTCACCGACGGCGTCGTCGAGTCGCGCGCGGACGGGGAGCTCTACGGGCACGTGAGGCTCGACCGGCTGCTGAGCGAGCAGCGTCACCTCCCCGTTGAAGAGCTGGCCCGCGCGGTGGTCGAGGACTCGCGGGCTTTTGCCGGCGGCGGCCTCGACGACGACTCCGCAGTGGTCGTCGTGCGACGGACAGCCATCATTTGAGAACGAGCCGGGCGACCCTGACGGTCGTCGTCTTCGCCGCCGGCGTCGGAACTCTCGCGACCGAGATCGGCGCCTCGCGCCTCCTCGCGCCGTATTTCGGGAACTCGACCATCGTCTGGGCAAACGTCATCGGCCTGACACTCGCCTCGCTCTCGCTCGGCTACTGGCTCGGCGGCCGGTTGGCCGACCGCCATCCGACCCAACGAGTCCTGGGCTTCGTCGTCGTCTCCGCCTCGCTGCTGATCGCTCTTGCGACCTTCGCGGCCAGGCCGATTCTCGAGCTCTCCGTCGAGGGCCTCGACCGCGTGTCCGCCGGAGCGGCGATCGGCTCGTTCTTCGGCGTTCTCGTCCTCTTCGTTCCCCCCGTGACCCTGCTCGGGATGGTGGCGCCGTTCGCGATCAGGCTTGCGATCACCGACGTCGAGAGCGCGGGGACCGTGGCGGGGAGGCTCTACGCGTTCTCGACGATCGGCAGCCTGCTCGGGACGTTCCTCTCCGCGCTCGTCACCATCCCGGCCTTCGGCACGCAACGAACGCTGATCGCGAGCGCGGCGCTCATCGGCGGCACGGGGGCCTTGCTGCTCGGTCGCCGCTGGCTCGTGCTCCCCGCCGGCCTCGCGGCCTTGCTGCTGGTCCCGCCGGGGGCCGTCAAGGGCCAGAGCGGCCTGATCTACGAGGACGAGTCGCGTTACCAGTTCATCCAGGTCGTCGAACGCGACGGCGTCCGTCGCCTCTTTCTGGACGAGGGCCTCGCGACACACTCGGTCTGGCGCGAGGACGACGTGCTCACGGGTGGTGTGTGGGACACCTACCTCGCGGTGCCGTACCTCCTCGCCCGCGAGCCGCGGCGGGTTGCGATGCTCGGCAACGCTGCGGGCACGTCGGCCCGGGCGTACGAGCGCTACTACCCGGGGGCGAGCGTCGACGGAGTCGAGCTGGATCCGGCCGTCAGCGACGTGGGCCGCCGTTTCTTCGGGATGGGGCAGATCGCGACGCTCACCGTCCACGACCAGGACGCGCGCGCGTTCCTCCGGGAGACCGACCGGCGATACGACGTGATCATCGTCGACGCATACCGGCCGCCGTACGTGCCCTTCTACCTGGCCACCCGAGAGTTCTTCCAGCTCGTGCGCGAGCGCCTGACGCCCGGCGGTCTCGTCGCCCTGAACGTCGCCACGACGCCGGAGAACCATGAGCTCGCGCGGGAGATCGCAGGGACGCTCGGCACCGAGCTCCCGACGGTGCGGACGTGGCAGCCGCTGCGGTTCAACCAGATCGTGATCGGGATCAACGGAGAACCGGCGGCGCGGGCGAGGCCGGCCGAGCCGGAGCTGCAGCCGCTCGTCGACAGTCTGCTCGGCGACTCTCGTCCTGCGGCTCCCTCCGACGATCCGTGGACGGACGACGAGGCTCCGGTGGAGTGGGTGACCGACCGGATGATCGTGGACTTCGCCGTCGAGGGCGGCCGTTTCGAGGAAGCTCCGCTCCCAACCGCTCCATAAGCAGGAGTTTTTCCTACACTGAGCCCCATGAGGCGTGGGGTCTCTGGTCTGTTGGCTGCTCTCGCCTGTCTTGGCGCGGGAGTGGTCGCGGCTGCGGTCATTGCGTCGCCGGGCCTCTCTCAGCTTCCGACAACCTCGGGAACGACCACCGTGACGACGGCGACCACCACGGTCGGAACCACGACCAGGGCGCCGCAGGCCGAGCTGATCGCGGAGGGCGTCCGGGTCGGAAAGGTCGAGGTCGGCGGTTACACGCCCGAGGGGGCTACGACGCTCGTTCAGACCGAGTTCGACGAGGCGTTGCGGCTCCACTTCGGGCACCAGACGATCGTCGTCACGCCGCAGCGGCTGGGCGCGACCGCGAGGGTGAAACTCGCCGTCGACCAGGCTCGGCGCGCGCTGCCGCACACGCGGATTCCTCTCTTCGTCAACTTCCGCGCCGGTGGAGTTGCGCGCTATGTGAAAGCTCTCGGCAAGCGATTCGACCGCTCTGCGAGGAACGCCGAGCTCCAGGGGCTCCGCAACATGCGTCCCTACATCACGAAGGAGGCTCCTGGACGGGTCCTCCGGCAGCGGACGGCGACCCGGGCGATCGTCGCGGCGCTTCGCACCCACCAGCGTCTACCGCTCCGCATCCGCGCGACACGCGTCAACCCCACCGTCACCCGCGCGCGCTACGGCCCGATCATCGTCATCCGGCGTGAGTCCAAGCGCCTGAACCTCTTTCGCGGGATGCGGCTCTGGAAGCAGCTCGGAGTCGCGACCGGGCAGTCGTCCTACCCGACACCGATCGGCCGCTTCTCGATCGTGAGCATGCAGCGGAACCCGTGGTGGTATCCGCCGGACTCGGACTGGGCGAAGGACGAGAAGCCCATTCCGCCGGGGCCGGGCAACCCGCTCGGCACCCGCTGGATGGGCATCAGCTCGCCGGGTGTCGGCATGCACGGGACGCCCGATGCCGCCTCGATCGGCTACTCGGCGTCCCACGGCTGCATCCGGATGCGCATCTCCGAGGCGGAATGGCTCTTCAGCCATGTCCGGGTGGGGACGCCCGTCTACATCGTCCGGGCGTAGCCTGGGGCTCATGGCCGGCCGTCTCAAGCCCGCCGCGCAGATTCTTTCCGTAGCGCTCGTCGCCGGGCTCTTCGCGCTGCTCGTCTGGAAGCTGGCCGTGCAGGACGAAGGCGCGGCTCGAAAGCTCGGGCGTGGCGAGATCGTCGAGGCGCCGGCCTTCCGGCTCGACCGGCTCGATCGTCCGGGCAAGGTCTCCCTCGCCTCCTACCGGGGCCGGCCGGTCGTCCTGAACTTCTGGGGCTCGTGGTGCGCGCCGTGCAAGGAGGAGGCTCCGGTGCTCGAGTCGACGTGGAAGCGGTATCGCGATCGGGGCCTGATCGTGCTCGGAGTCGACTTCCACGACGTCAAGGCCGCGGCACGCGATTTTGCGCGCGAGAACAGGATGAGCTATCCGATCGCCTACGACGGGCCGGGGGCGACGCTCAGCGACTACGGCGTGATCGCAGCGCCGGAGACCTTCTTCGTCGGGCCTGACGGCAAGCTGGTCTGCGAGCGGCTCCAGGGCGGCCTCCACCTGGACCGGAACCGCGACCGCTTCGACGAGTGCGTGCAGGAGCTCCTGACGGCGTGAAGACGCTCGTCGTCGTCGTTGCGGCTCTTGTGCTCGCCGGCCCGGCGGCCGCCGCCTGCCCGACGCTCGCCGGGATGGAGGGCGAGGTCATGTGCCCGACGTGCAAGACGACGCTCGACCAGTCCGATGCGCCGGTCGCCCGCCAGATCAAGGCGTTCATCCAGCGCCGCGCCGAAGCATGCGCGTCGGAGGAGCAGATCAAGGACGAGCTCGTCGCCCAGTTCGGCCCGGCGGTGCTGGCTGCCCCTCCGCGCGAAGGTTTCCACTGGTTGGCCTGGCTCCTGCCGCTGGGCGGGCTCGTCGCCGGCGGCGTTGTGGTCTCCGCGCTCGTCTGGCGCTGGAGCCGGCGGCGGCCGACGGCGGACTCCGCGCCCGAATCGAACGGCCGCCCGCCCCTGGATCCCGAGGCCGAGCGCCGCCTCGACCGGGAGCTCGCCCGCTTCGATGGTTACGGCCGTCACCGCACGCACCGTTGTCGGTCCGGCACGAGCGCACGTGACGGCCGCTGAGCTGCCGCTGGCGTTCCTCGCCGGTCTCGCCTCGATCATCACGCCCTGCGTCCTGCCGCTCGTTCCCGGCTATCTCTCGGCGGTCTCGGCCGTCGAGGCCGACCGGCTCGGCCAGGCAGGCGTCGGCTGGCGGGTCGTCCGCTCGAGCATTCCGTTCATCCTCGGCTTCACGACCGTCTTCGTCGCCCTCGGCGCCGGAGCCGCCGCGATCGGCAGCGTCCTCGACGTGAATCGGCGGGCGGAGCTCGCGGGGTTCGTGCTGGTCGTGCTCGGGCTCGCGTTCCTCGGGCTCTTGCCGTGGCCGGAGCGGATCGTGGCTCCCGGGCTCCTGGCCCAGGCGAGAAAACGAGGCTCCGGGGCGCTGCTGGGAGCGGCTTTCGCGGTCTGCGCGGCTCCCTGCATCGGAACCGTCCTCGCCTCCGTGCTCGTCCTGGCCGGGAGCGCGGAGGAGGTGCTGCAGGGCTCGGCGATCCTTGCCGCCTACTCCGCGGGGCTCGCGCTCGCCTTCGTCCTCGCCGCCGTCGCGTTCGTCCAGGCGATGGGAGCCTTCCGCTGGATGCGGGATCACTACACCGTGATTCGCACCATCAGCGGGGCCGCGCTCGTCCTCCTCGGCCTGGCCTTCTTCTTCCATCGCGACGGCTGGATTCGGGTCGGTGTCGACCGCGCGCTCGATCTCGTCGGACTAGGGACGTAGCGGCTCCGGCAGGTCGAGCGAGCCCGACTCGACGACGAGCTGCGCCGAAGCGACCGACGCCAGAATCGCACTGACGTCCACGCCACGGTGCGCGGGCGCGAACGGACCGAGCCGGCGGGCCGCCTTTTCGAGCTGGCGCTCGCAGCCCGGGCGGTTGGCGCGACCCGCGTGATGCCAGGCAACGGCTACGTGGACGAGGCCCTGGAAGAAGTCCTTCTCCTCGGGCTCAGCGGCGCGCCAGGCGTCTTCGAGCGACTCGTGCGCCTCGAAGTACGCGCCCCGCCGGATCAGCTCGAGACCATCGCGCAACCACTCGTCCACCAGCGGAGTGTTACGCTCGACGCGACGTGGCGACGATCTTGCTGGCCGGCGTCGACCTCTTCTTTCGCGGCAAGCTCGAGGCGACCCTCGAGGGCCACGCGTTCGTAAGCCGCGAGAGCATCGCGCCGCCCGACCTGGTGATCGCCGACATCGCACGGGTCGATCCCGAGGAGGTCGCAGACAGCTACCCCGACGTCCCGATCCTGGGCTACTCGAACCACACGGACACAGCGGGTCTCCGGCGTGCGCATGCCGCCGGATTCGACCAGGTCGTCGTCAAGTCGGCGCTCGTCGAACGCGCCCCTCAGCTGATCGAAGAGCTGATCGCCTAGCTAGGCTCTCGCACCGTGACGTACATCATCGCCGAGCCCTGTATCGACATCAAAGACCGCTCCTGCGTGGACGTCTGCCCTGTCGACTGCATCCACGAGTTCGAGCGGGTGCTGATCATCGATCCGGAGGAGTGCATCGACTGCGGGGCGTGCGAACCCGAGTGCCCGGTCGAGGCGATCTTCCCCGAGGACGCCCTGCCGGACAAGTGGGAGCCCTTCATCAAGATCAACTACGCGTACGGTGAGGGAGCAGACGTCGTGAACCCGCTCGTGGACGCATATGCGACCGAGCACAACGTCCAGAATCCTCCGCTCGCCTAGCGTTAGATCTCGTCACTCGCGGGTACCACGCCCTCGTCGACAAGGAGGGCGTCATGCCGGAAGCATGGAGTGACAAGCGAGAACGGCAGTACGAGCACATCAAGGACAGTGCGAAGAAGCAGGGCCGCTCGACGAAGAAGGCCAAGGAGATCGCGGCCCGGACCGTCAACAAGGAGCGGGCACGCGCGGGTGAGGCGCGCACGTCGTCCCGCACGTCCCGTCAGGACATGTCGTCCGGGCAACGTGGGGGCCAGACGCTCGGGAACGAACCGGCCGAAGGGCCGCACGAAGGAGCAGCTCTACAACGAGGCCAAGCGCATGGGCATCGACGGCCGCTCCAAGATGAGCAAGCAGCAGCTCCAGCGCGCGGTCGACCGTCGCAAGTAGCGAGATTCCGGTAAGGACTTCTTAACGGTCACACGGGGCCGGGTCACTATTGTTCCCGGCTCCGTGCGACCGCAGACCCTCGACCACATCGCCTACTGGCTCGACGACCGCGACGCCGTCGCGGACTTCGCCACGCAGCATCTCGGAATGCACGTCATCGACAGGACCGACCGGTTCACGCTCGTCGGGGCTGATGCACGCCGTGGGAAGCTGACGCTCTTCGATGCCGAGGGGCCGCGCGAGCGCGGGGCGCTGAAGCACGTCGCACTACGGGTCAGCGATCTCGACTCGGCGCTCGAAAAGGTGCCGGGTGAGGTCGAGCGCGAGGACGGCCGCGCCTTCTTCGACGCCGCCGACGGTGTCCGTCTCGGCCTGGTCGAGGCTCCGACCGACAGCGAGTACGACCTCGACCACGTCGCGCTCTTCTCGGCTGATCCCGAGGCGACCGCCCGGCGATACTTGGACTACGGCTTCCACCCGGCCGAAGCCGGCGCGAACGGGGTGCCGCGAGTGGAGGTGTCCGGCGCCTACGTGGAGTTCCACGAAGGCGATCCGGGCGATCCGGAGCAGCCGATCCTGAACCACCTCGCGGTGCTGGTCGATTCGGCAGAGGAGCATCAGAGCGGTGCGGCCGCGCTCGACATCGAGGTTCAGGACTTCGTGGACGCTCCGAACACGCTCGCCGTCTTCGTCTGGCTTCCCGAGCGCGTCCGGCTCGAGTACGTCGAGCACAAGCCGACGTTCTCGCTGACATAGCGGCCCTCTCGATTGCCGGCGGGGGCATGGCCGGCCTGGTGGCCGCCGCGCGGGCGCGCGAGCTCGGCGCGGAAGCCGTCGTCTACGAGAAGGGTACGAGGGCGGGCGGCTCGATGCTCTTCTCCAGCGGCTTCGCGTGGCGATACCGCTCGGCCGAGATCTTTCAGGAGCAGTGCCCTGGAGGCGACCCGGCCCTCCAGCACCTGATTCTCGACCGATTCGACGACGCGCTCGACTGGCTCGAGTCACTCGGAGTCGAGCTTCTCACGCGAGACACGGGCAACCCGCTGACCACCGGTGGGAGGTTCGATCCGCGGCAGCTCGTCGAGACGCTCGCCCGGGATGTCCGCCTGGGAGAAACGACAGAGGACCCGACGATCCTCGCGACCGGAGGGTTCCCCGTCCGACTGGCGCGAGAACGGCAACTCCTCCTTCGCGCCAATCCGTGGAGTGAGGGTGACGGCCTCGACCTCGCGGTCGGGCGGGGCGCCGCAACCGCAGGCGACCTCGAGGAGTTCTACGGGCGGGCGATGCCGGCCGTCGACCACCTGGCCGAAGAGGACTTTGTCCGGCTCAGCCAGCTCTACGGACGGCACGCGGCGGTGACCTCGCTCGACGGGTCGGAACGATTCGAGGGCGAGGCAACGTGGTCGGAGGTCGACCTCCCGCAGCAGATCGCGCGCTGGCCGGGCGGTCGCGCCTGGTACACGGTCGAGCGCGAGGCGCTGGACGCTCGGGTTCGTGAACGCACGGTTCGCGAGATGGTCGAGGACGCGCGGGCGGCGGGCGCCGAGGTGCGCGACGAGGACGGTCGAACCTCCGTGCTCGTGCGCGCCGCGGTCACCCAGACCCTCGGCGGCATCCATGTCGACGAGCGGGCGCGCGTGCTCGGAGCCGATGGCGCGCCGGTGGACGGGCTCTATGCGGCCGGAGTCGACATCGGCGGGATCTCGAGCGGCGGCTGGTCGAGCGGCCTCGCCACGGCCCTCGTCTTCGGTGTCGTGGCCGCCGAGTCCGCGCTCAGTTAGCGACGGCCTGGAGGTACGCGCAGCGGCGGTCGTCGCCCGGCAGCGGCGACGGGGAGAGCCGCGTCACCTCCATGCGGCCTTCCTCTTCGTCGAGCACGGCTCCGACCGCAGGCGGCTCGCCGTCTCGCTCGCGCAACTCGTAGCCGGTCGGCTTCCAGACGAACAGGAGGTACTTGTCGGGCATGCGCGGGAACCCTAACCGCGGGCGGTGTAGGGCGGAAGCGTGATGCGCACCGCGGTGCCGCCCTCGTCCGAGCTTCGCTCGACGTCGACGCGTCCCTGAAGCGTCCGTGCTCGCTCTTCGAGGGCCTCGAAGACCCGTCGTCGGCGCTCGCCGGACCCGTCGTCTGTGATCAGGGTCTCCACACTGCCGCCGCCCGCGTCGCCGATCGTGACCGCGATCCGCGTCGGTGGCCCACGTCGGATCGCCGCGTCGAGCGATTCCCGGATCATCTGGTAGAGGACGATTTGCGCCCGCTCGGCGAGAGCCTCCGCCGCCTCGACGTCGAGGTCGATTCGAACCTTGTGTGACAGGCCGACCTGGTCGGCGAGTGCCTGGACTGCCGGGCCGAAGCCCTGGTCGCGAAGCACGACCGGCTCGAGCGCGAACGAGAGATTTCGGAGCTCCCGGATCGTCTCGCGCTGCCGGGAGACGGACCTGCCGAGGACGTCCTTCGCGTCGTCGTACCGCCCACTCTCGATTGCCGCCACGACACCGTCCAGCATCAACGCGATGCCCGACATGGACTGGACGGGCCCGTCGTGGAGAAACAGGGCAAGGCGCCGGCGCTCGTCCTGCTCGGCGGTGATCAGCTGATCGGCGTTTCGGGACCGCTCGGCCTCCTGTTCCTGTCGGCGGAGGAGGAGGACCGCGAGGGCCGCAGCCGCCACGACTCCGGCTCCGAGCCCGCAGTACGCCAGCAGCCTGACGTCGAGGGCAAGCCCGAGCAGGGCGACGATCGCGGCGAATGCCACGGCCGCCACGAGCGTGGTGCTGCTAGTCGATGATCGCTTCGCGAAGCGCAATCGCGACCGCGTGCGTCCGGGTGTCCGCCTCGAGCTTCGTGAGGATGTGGCGCACGTGGCTCTTGACGGTCTCCTGGCTGATGAACAGTCGCGCGGCCACGTCGGCGTTCGACATGCCGTCGGCGAGGAGCTGGAGGATCTCGCGCTCCCGGCCGGTGAGCATGTCGTCGCCCTTGCCCGGGAGGAATGCCGGCATGAGCGCCGGATCGACGTAGCCGTCCCCGGCCGAGACCTTCTCGATCGCCTTGACGAGGCTCGCGTGCGGCGCCTCCTTGAGGATGTAGCCCTTGGCCCCCGATTCAAGGCCGCGGCTCAGGAGACTGCGCTCGCTGTACGCGGTGAAGATCAACACTGCAGTGTCGGGCACCTTCTCGGTCAGCAGCTTGGTGGCTTCGAGCCCGTCCATGCCCGGCATGCGCACGTCCATGATCACGACCTGGGGCTTGCGCCTCTGGGCGAGCGAGACCGCCGAGGCGCCGTCCGAAGCCTCGCCGATGACGCGGATATGCGACGCCCGGGACAGGGACAGGCGGAGCCCTTCGCGTACGACCTCGTGGTCGTCGACGATCAGGCAGGTGATCTCGGCGGGGCCTTCGGCGGAGCCGTCGGCGGGGGAATCCTGAGCCACGGGCGACGAATTCTAGGGCGCGGGCGGAAATTCCTGTTTGACGCTCGCTCAGACGGCAAGCGTGAGTTGCTCATCGTGCTGCGTTCCATCGAGCTTCCGGCGCCTACGATCCCTGACCCCGAGCTCTTTCGAAAGGGCGGCGACTCGCTGCCGGACAGGCTTCGTCTCCTTGCTCGGGAGATAGGCGCGGCCGCTGTAGAGCTCGAGGAGATGCGGCAGCTGGTCCGGGAAATCCTCCGCGACGTGCTCGAGAAAGTGCTCGCGCGTGCCGGGCTTCAGGAACAGCAGGTTCGTCCAAACCCCGGTCGCGCCGGCCTCCCTCGCTGCCTTGACGACTTCGCGCAGCTGCTCCGGCCTGTCGGAGATCCCGGGCAGGATCGGCGCCATGCCGACTCCGACCCTGATGCCGGCGTCGACCAGCTCCTTCACTGCGCGCAACCGCTGCCGGGGGTGAGCGGTGCTCGGCTCGGTCTTCCGCCAGACCTCCTCGTCGAGTGTCGGGATCGAGAACGTGATGCCGACGCTCGCCCGCTTCGCCGCCTCCACGAGGACGTCGACGTCGCGCACGATCATCGGCCCCCGGGTGATGAGGCGCAGCGGGTTGGAGAACTCCGCAAGCGCCTGGAGGCAAGCGCGGGTGAGCCGGTACCGGCCCTCGGCGGGCTGGTAGGGATCGGTAGCGGCCCCGATCGCCACGGTGTCGCCTTCCCACGATCGGCGCGCGAGCTCCCGACGGAGGACCTCGGCGATGTTCGTCTTGACCCGGATCGACGTGCCGTACCGCTCGTCGGACGGACGCTCGGCGCGCTGCTCGAACGCCCGGACGTAACAGAACGTGCAGCGGTGCACGCACCCCATGTACGGGTTCAGGGACCACCCGAACGCCATCCCCTTGACGCGGTTCAAGGCGCTGCGGCAGGGCTCCTCCCGGTACTCGACGGTCACGTGACTCCATACTAGAACGTATGTTCGCTCGCGCGCGAGCCGGGCGCCGTCTGCACCGTCCCTATAATCCGGTCAGCCCTTGGACGACGACCGCCACCTAGTACCCGAGCCCGGGTAGGCCGGGCTTGAAGCGATCTCCTCCGAATCGTCGTCGATTCTCCTGCTCGTGCTGGGGAATGCGATCTTCGTAGCCGCCGAGTACGCGCTCGTCACAGCGCGGCGGAACTCGCCTGCAGGAGCTGGCGGACAGCGGGCCGCGCGGGCGCCAAGCATGCGCTCGAGCTGATGGACAACCCGGTGCGCTTCATCAGCACCGTGCAGGTCGGGATCACGATCGCCGGCATCGCGATGGGCGCCATCGGCCAGCCGCTCGTCTCGGACTGGTTCGACTTCGTCCAGTCGGAGACCGTGGCGTTCCTGATCGCCTTTCTGTTCCTGACCTTCCTGAGCGTCTCCCTCGGTGAGCTCGTGCCGAAGGCGATCGCGCTTGCAGCGGGCCGAGCGCCTGGCGATCGCGCTCGCCTGGCCGATCGACCTTCTCGGACGCGTCACGCATCCGCTCGTCTGGCTCCTCCAGGTCTCCGCGAACGCGGTCGTCCGGCTCTTCGGCATCGAGCCGGCGCCCGACGGGGATCATCGTCAACACGCGCGAGGACATCAGGGCGTTCGTCGCGGAGGCCGGCGAGACCGGCGTCGTCGAGGGCGTCGAGCAGGAGGTCCTGCTACGCCGCCTTCAAGTTCGCCGACAAGGAAGTTCACGACGTGATGGTTCATCGCCCCGAGGTGGTGGCGATCTCGGTCGCACTCCCGCCGCGGGAGTGCCTTGCCGCCGTGATCACGTCTCCGTACACGCGGTATCCCGCCTACCGCGAGTCCGTCGACCAGATCGTCGGAATCCTCCACGTCCGCGACCTGTTCTCGGCGCTCTACGAGCGGGGCATCGACAACGTCGTGATCGAGGATCTCCTCCGCAAGCCCTACTTCGTGCCGGAGACGAAGGATCTCGCCGCGCTGCTCGCGGAGTTCCGGGCGCAGAACCAGCACATGGCGCTCGTGGTCGACGAGTACGGCTCGATGCAGGGCATCGTGACCCTGGAGGACGTCCTCGAGGAGATCGTCGGCGAGATCGAGGACGAGTACGACCTCCCGGACGAGTCGCTGGAGCGGATCGACGAGCGTACGATCCGCGTCGACGGCACCTTCCCGATCGACGATTTCAACGAGCAGTTCGAGCGTCGACATGCCCGACGACGACTACCACACGCTCGCCGGGTTCGTCTTCGGCCAGCTCGGTCGCGCGCCCGAGGCCGGCGACGAGGTCACCTGGAACGGGCTCCGGTTCAACGTCATCGAGGTCGAGGGCACTCGCATCGGGCAGCTCCAGGTGGAGTTCATCTCGGAGGAGGAGGTCGAGGCGGCCTCCGCGGAGTCCGCCTGACGCCTCTGCGCGGCTTCGCCGGCGCCGAGGCGGCCGAACGGCCGCGTCTCTCCGGTTCGCCCCGGCCCGAGCGGCTGGAGCTCCCTCTCGACACGCTCGACGGTGTCGGGCCGACCGTCAAGAAACGCCTTGCCACGCTTGGGCTGCGGACGATCAGGGACGCCCTCGAGTACCGCCCGCGCCGCTACGAGCCTGCAGCCCCGGAGCGGACGATCGTCGAGCTCTTCGGCGAGGACGAGGCGGCGATCGCCGGGGAGGTGCGAAGCGTCCGGGTGCAACGGGGCCGCAGGGTGCAACTGGTCAAAGCCCGCGTCGCGGACGAGACCGGCGAGATCACCGCGATCTGGTTCAACCAGGCCTGGCTCGTGGACCGCCTCAAGCCGGGAACCCAGGTCCGCTTGCGCGGAAACCTGAAGGGGAGCGACTTCACGGTCAAGTCGTACGACCTGAACGGCGGCTCGGCGACGGCGGACTTTGCCCCCGTCTACCCGGCGAGCGAGGAGATCACGGTCAAGAAGCTGCGCGAGGTGGTCGGCAAGGCGCTCGAGTACGCGCGGGAGGTCGTCGACCCGATGCCGGCCGCGGTCAAGGCACAGGAACGGCTGCCGGCCCGCGCGGATGCCGTCGTGGCTCTCCACCGCCCGTCGAGCGAGGCCGACGGCGAGCGCGCGCGGAGGCGGCTGGCCTTCGACGAGCTCCTCGCGCTGCAGCTCGGGCTGGCGCGCCGGCGGAGAGGCCGGGACGTGGAGCGGGCGGCGGCGCTCGGCGCGCCCGGCGAGCTCGTGGAGCGATACCGCTCGGTGCTGCCCTTCCAGCTCACCCCGGATCAGGAGAGTGCGATCGCGGAGATCGACGGGGACCTGGCCGGTGAACGGCCGATGGAACGGCTCTTGCAGGGCGACGTCGGCTCCGGCAAAACCGTCGTCGCGCTCTACGCGCTCCTGCGTGCGGTCGAAGCGGAGAGGCGGGGTGCGCTGATGGCGCCGACCGAGACCCTTGCGGAGCAGCACTTCCTCACCCTCGAGCCGATCTGCGCCCAGCTCGGCGTGCCCGTCGCCCTGCTGACGCGGTCGGTCAAGCACGAGGTGGCGCACGGCGCAGATCGTGGTCGGGACGCACGCGCTGATCCAGGAGGGCGTCGACCTCGGAGACCTGGGTGTCGCCGTCATCGACGAGCAGCACCGGTTCGGCGTCGAGCAACGAAAGGCACTGACGACGGGCCGCCGACCGCATGTCCTGCACATGACGGCAACCCCGATCCCGCGAACCCTGGCGCTGACCGTCTACGGCGACCTGTCGGTGACGGAGATCGCGAAGCCGCCGGCGAACCGGAAGCCGATCGAGACGGCGTGGGTGACCGAAGACCGCTCGAGCGCCGCGTACAACCGGCTCCGGAAGCATCTGGACGACGGCCGGCAGGCGTACGTCGTCTGTCCGCTGATCGAGGAGTCCGAGACGAGTCTTGCGCGCGCGGCCGAGCGAGAGGCGGAACGGCTGCGGAACGGCGAGCTGCGGGGCTACAGGGTCGGGCTGCTCCACGGCCGGCTGAAGACCGACGAGCGGCGGGCGCTGATGGCCCAGTTCAAGGCGGGTGAGCTCGACGTCCTGGTCGCGACGACCGTGATCGAGGTCGGCGTGGACGTCCCGAACGCGACGATCATGATCGTGCAGGAGGCCGACCGGTTCGGCCTGGCGCAACTCCATCAGCTGCGCGGGCGCGTCGGGCGTGGGGCGGAGCAGTCGTACTGCCTGCTCGTCTCACGGGCGAAGGAGGAGCTGACGGACGCCGCGCAGGCCCGGCTCGAGGCTCTCGTGCGTACGACGGACGGCTTCGAGCTGGCCGAGGTCGATCTGGAGCTCCGCGGGGAGGGACAGCTGCTTGGAACGAGGCAGGCCGGCCTCTCGGAATTCCGCTTCACACGCCTTCGAGCTGACCGCGACCTCCTCGAGCGCGCCCGCGAGATCGCGGAGGGGCTCGTGGATTACGAGGGACCGTTCAACGACGAGGTCGACCGCCTCTTCGCCGACCGCGAGCTGGCGGCGTAACGGGAGCGCGCCGGGCGTGAGGATCATCGCCGGAGAGAAACGTGGTGCCAGGATCGTCGCGCCGAGAGGTCACGACGTACGCCCGACCGGCGACCGGGTCCGGGAAGCCGCGTTCAACCTGATCGGGCCGGTGGACGGTGCGTCCGTGCTCGACCTCTTCGCCGGGTCCGGCGCGTACGGGCTCGAGGCGCTCTCTCGTGGAGCCGCCGCCGCCGTGTTCGCCGAGGTGGACAAACGTGCCTCCGACTCGATCCGGCAGAACCTCGCGAAGCTCCGGTTCACCGGCGCGACCGTCCTCAATCGCGACGCCGTCCAGGTGCTGGCCGAGGAGGCCGGAGCGGGGAGGCGTTACGATCTCGTCCTCCTCGATCCGCCCTACCGGATGTATTCCTCCCTGCAAAACCGCATCTCCATGTACCTCCCCGCCGTGCTCGCGCCGGACGGACTCGCCGTCGTCGAGACGCACGCGAAGGAGGAGCCCGAGCTTCCCCTCGCGATGCGGACGAGTCGCAAGTACGGCTCGGCGCGCCTCACCCTCTTCGAGCATTGATCACCGCGATTTATCCCGGCACGTACGACCCGGTCACGAACGGCCACGTCGACGTGATCACGCGCGCCGCCGACATCTTCGACCGCGTCGTCGTCGGGGTCGTCGGGAGCCCCGCCCACAAGCAGCCGATGTTCTCGGTCGAGGAGCGGGTCGAGTTCCTGAAGTCCGCGCTCTCCAGCGTGGAGAAGGTCGAGGTGGACGTCTTCAAGGAGCTCGTCGTCGACTTCGCGCGCCGCTGGGACGCGAAGGTCATCGTCAAGGGCCTTCGCGTGATCTCCGACTTCGAGTGGGAGTTCCAGATGAACCAGCTGAACCGGACGCTCGCGCCCGACATCGAGACGGTCTACGTCATGGCGAGCCCGGAGGTCAGCTTCGTCTCGTCGAGCGGCGTGAAGGAGATCGCGGCGTACGGCGGCGATGTCGGCAAGCTGGTCCCCGACGCGGTAGCCGTGCGCCTGCGCGAGATGTACGGCAACGGCCGCCCTGGAGCCCCCGTCTCACCCTCTGAGTAGACTTCCCGCCCTATGGACGTCCTCGTACTCATCGACAAGCTCGACGACCTCGTTCACAACGCCAAGGCCGTCCCGCTCACCGACCAGGTGCGCATCGACCGCGAGGAGATCTACGAGATCCTCGACCAGATGCGGGCCACGATCCCCGAGGAGATCAAGCAGGCCCGTTGGATCGTCAAGGAGCGGCAGGAGATGCTGGCCGAGGCGAAGCGGGAGGGCGACCGCATCCTGGGCGAGGCCCGGGAGCAGGCGGTACGCGAGGCGTCGCAGACGGAGATCGTCAAGCTCGCCGAGCGCCAGGCGCAGGAGATCATCGACGAGGCGCGCCGCACCGCCCGCGAGACGCGGCTCGAGATGGAGGACTGGGCCGACAGCATCCTCTCGACGCTCGAGGTCAACCTGGACAAGTTCCTCGGCGCCGTCAAGCGGGGCCGCGAGCGGCTCCACGAGCGCTCGCAGGAGACGGTCGTAGCGGGAATCGCCGCACCGGGCTCCTCGAACGACGACGCGCCCTACGACGGCTAGATCCGTCGCTGCTCTCTACGACGTGCACGGCAACCCTGCCGCGCTCGAAGCCGTCCTCGCAGAGGCCGGCGACGCGAAGCTCGTCTTCGGCGGCGACCTCGCGGCGGGACCCTTCCCGGTCGAGACCCTCGACCGGATCATGAAGCTCGACGCGCTCGTCATCCGCGGAAACGCCGACCGCGAGCTCCTGAGCGACGAGATTCCCGAAGGCGGGCTGATCGGCGAGTGGGTCGTGGACCAGCTCGAGGACCGGCACCGGGAGTTCATCGCCGGCTTGCCGGAGACTGTCGAGCTCGACGTCGACGGCGTCGGGCGAGTCCTCTTCTGCCACGGCTCGCCGAGAAGCGACGAGGAGATGATCCTGCGGACGACGCCGGACGAGTGGCTGCGCGACATGCTCCAGGGACGTCGAGGCCGACGCCGTCGTCTGCGGGCACACGCACATGCAGTTCGATCGCGACGTCGACGGGATCCGCGTCGTGAACGCCGGCAGTGTCGGCCTCGCGTACGGCGCGCCGGGAGCGCACTGGCTTGCGCTCGGGCCGGACATCGAGCACCACCGGACGCCCTACGACAACCTGGCCTTCGCCGACCGGGTAGCGGCCCTCGACTGGCCGCTCGCCGAGCGCTTCGCGGAGGACAACATCCGCAACTTCCCGTCGGTCCAGGAGGTCCTCGATTTCTTCGAGCCGGTCGCCGAGAAGCAGTGGGCCCAGCGCTCCTCCGGGCGATGAACGCCGGTTTCTGACGGCTGCAAAACGACGCTGGGGAGTAGCCTCGGGCCGCGCCCATATCTCTGGATATGAACGCGGCCCGAGTCCGCACCCCAGCGGGTTTTCGCGCGCCAGAAATCCGGCGACATCACCCGAAGGAGCGCCAGATACCCTGACCCGCAGTGACGACCTTCGATCTCAGACAGGCCAAGCTCCGCCCGGGCGAGGAGTACCGCGACGAGCAGGAGATCGACTTCGCGCCCTACGATCTCGGCGGCCAGCGCTACCTTCCGGTGCCCGAGACCGTGCCGGCCGAGCTCGTGATCGGCCGTGGGACGAGCGGCACCGTCTTCGAGCTTCGCCTCCGCTCCCGGCTCCACGGTCCGTGCGTCCGGTGCCTGAAGGACGCCGTCGTCGATCTTCCCGTCCACGCTCGGGAGTACCAGGCGACGAGCCCCGGCGACTCCGACGAGCTCCGGACGCCGTACGTGGACGAGAACCGCCTCGACCTGTCGGCCTGGGCGCGCGACGCCGTCGCCCTGGCGCTGCCCGAGCAGATTCTCTGCCGGGAGGAGTGCGCCGGCCTCTGCGCGGTCTGCGGCGAAGACCTGAACGACAATCCACACGAGCACGTCGAGGAGCGCCGCGACCCGCGCTGGGAGGCCCTCGAAGGGCTCAAAGAGCAGCTTTAGCTACCATCCCGACCCGCGATGGCAGTTCCCAAGCGAAAGACGTCGAAAGCCCGCCGCGACAAGCGCCGAGCGAACCACAAGCTCGAGGCGCCGCGGGTCAACGAGTGCCCGCTCTGCCATCGTCCGAAGCGGCCCCATCAGATGTGCCCGACCTGCAAGACCTACCGCGGGCGCGAAGTCGAGCCGCTGCGCACGCCGGTCCCGTAGAATCGGCGCGCCCGCAATCCAACTACGCAAGGTGAGGTGACATGGCAGCGTCCCGCGACGAAGTCTTCGAGCGCATCAGGGAAGTTCTGGCAGAGCGCTTGTCCGTAGAAGAAGCGGACATCACAGAGGAAGCCAATTTCCAGGAGGATCTCGGCGCCGACTCGCTCGACCTCGTCGAGATGATCATGGAGCTCGAGGATCAATTCGGGATCAAGATCCCGGACGAGGACGCCCAGGGCATCCAGACGGTCGGTCAGGCTGTCGAGTACGTCACGTCGCACCAGTAGCCAGGCGCCGCCCGGTGCGCCTGGCCGGCTCGCGCAGCTGATCCAGGAGCTGCCCGCCGCCCTGGCCGACAACGCCTTCACGCACCCTTCGTGGGCGCCCGACCGGGCGTCCTCGTACGAGCGGCTGGAGTTTCTCGGGGACAGCGTCCTCGAGCTCGCCGTCGCCCGGGCGCTCTACGACCAGTATCCGGATCTCGCCGAGGGAAAGCTCGCGAAGATCCGCTCGCACGTCGTCTCTCGGGCGAGTTGCGCCGTCGTCTCCCGCGAGCTCGAGCTCGGCGAGCGGCTGATCGCGATGGGCGCGGGAATCGTCCCCGACGACGAGCTCGGGCGACTCGCTCGCAACCGGAACGTCCTCGCGGCGCTGCTCGAGGCCGCCCTCGCCGCCCTCTTCCTCAAGCACGGGTTCGCTCCGATCGAGGCGGCGATCGTCGAGGCCTTCAGCGGCCGGATCGAGTACGCGGCAACCACCCACGTCGATTTCAAGACCGAGTTGCAGGAGCAGCTGGCCGCCCTCGGGCGCCAGGTGAGCTATTCGGTGCTCGACGTGGAGGGCCCGCCACACGACCGGAAGTTCACTTCGGCCGCCGTCATCGACGGCGACCAGGCCGGCGTCGGCGTGGGGGCCTCGAAGAAGGCCGCCGAGCAGGAAGCGGCGAAGCAGGCGCTCGAAAAGGTTCGCGCTCGCGTAGGGAAGAAAACCTCGTCGCCGAACGTCCGGTGTGCGAGGTGTTGACCTGGTGAAGAAGCTTCTGCTCGGTCTCGGCGTCGTCGTTCTGGCCGCGCTTGGCTCCGTCGCTGCCTGGAAGCTCGTCGACGACAGTGGTCGTGAGGGCGCCCTGACGCTCTCGACCACGCCGCAGTTGGCGCCACTGACGCCGGCGCCGTCGATGAAGAGCCCGAACGGCGACTACTCGATCGTGGTGGGCAACAGCGGGATCACGCTTTCCGGCCCGAACGGCTCGGTCGAGCTTGACGGTGGCGGGATCCTGGTCAAGAGCTCGGGCAACACGGTGAGCGTCACTCCGGGGGCGATCGACATCAGCTCCGCCGCTACGGCGTCGGTGCGGGGCTCGATCGTGCGCCTCGGCTGTAGCTCGGGTGGGCAGCCCGTTGCAAGGATGGGATCTCCGGTGCAGGTCAACGGGACCGTGTCGCTCGGACCCAACGGCGGAACCGCTCCGGTCGTCAGCACGGGAACCATTACGCAAGGCTCCCCGACCCTCTTCGCCTGCTAAAGCGCCATCCGGCTTCACCACTAGCGTTCGGCCTGCGTGCATCTGAGCGCAATCCGCATCCGCGGCTTCAAGTCCTTCCCTGAAGCGGTCGAGGTTCGCCTCGAGCCGGGCGTTGCCGTGGTCGTCGGGCCGAACGGCTCCGGGAAGTCGAACGTGGCCGACGCGCTCCTCTGGGCGTCCGGAAGCATGTCCCCGAACGAGCTGCGCGCCGAGAAGCCCGACGACGTGCTCTTCTCGGGCTCGGGCGGCCGTCAACCAGTCGCTCACTGCCAGGTCGAGCTCGTCCTCGACAACGCGGACAACACGCTTGCCGAGCTTCCGGCCGAGGTCTCCGTCATGCGGCGCCTGCATCGGGGCGGGGAGGGTCAGTACCTGATCAACGGGACGCCCGTGCGCCGCACCGATCTCGTGGAGCTGCTTGCCGACGTCGGCCTCGGCGGTGCAGCGGGCTCGGTCATCTCTCAGGGCAAGGTCGAGCAGATCCTCGCCTCGAAGCCCGAGGAGCGTCGCGCGCTCGTCGAGGAGGCCGCCGGGCTCGGAAAGTTCAAGCGGCGCCGCCACCGTGCGGAGCTGAAGCTGACGCGCGTCGGGCAGGACGTGGCCCGGGCGCGGGACATCGAGGCCGAGGTCAAGAAGCGGCTGCGCCCGCTCGCACTCCAGGCCAGCGCCGCGGAGCGGGCGGAGAAGCTCGGCGGCGAGATCGCCTCGCTCGAAGCAGCCGTCGCGACGCTCGACCTGGCGGGGATCGACGAGCGCATCGGCACTGCGTCCGAACGGCGGGACGCAGCCGGGCACGCCAAGCGCCGCACCGAGACGAAGCTCGAGGAGCTGCTCGCCGAGCGGAACCGAGCCGAGGAGGAGCTGGCCGACGCCGCAGGCAAGCGGGAGGCCTCGACGGCGTCCCTCTACCGGCTCAAGAGCGCCGGCGAGCGGCTGGGTCTGAGGCGGGAGAGTGCGAGCTCGCTCGTCGAATCGCTCCGCCAGGCCGCCAGCCGGCCCAGGCTGCGAACGGGACCCTCATCGGCCGACCTCCGTCGCCAGGCGCTCCGGGAGGAGGCCGGGCTCGTCCGCGAGCGGCTCGCTGCACTGGAGCGGACACTCGCCGAACGTGAAGGAGTCCCTCCCGCAGCTCGAGCACTCGCCGAAGCGGGTCATGAGCTCCTGCTGTCCCGATTAGACGTTGCTCCGGGAGACGAGAAGGCTGTCGCCGCCGCGCTCCGCGGTCGCGGCGCCGCGATTCTCGCGCCTGACGAGCGAGCTGCCCTGCTCCTCGTCGACGAAGCTCGAGCTCGGGGCCTCGGCAGCCTGCACGTCGTCGTCGACGACCGGGTGGACGAGTTCGCGATCGTCGAGCGAGACGAGCTTCTCGCCCAGGACGGGCTCGCGGTCACCAGGGAAGGAGTGGCGTACGACCCGGATCGTCGTGAGGTCTGGTTCGCAGGCGAGGCGGCGGAGGCCGTCCTGCTGGAGCTCGAGGCTCGACGCCGAGCACTCGCGGAAGAGGTGCAGGAGCTCGAGCGGCAGGCCGAGGAGATCGTGGACGAGCCTGCTCCGACAGGCGAGGCGGACGACGGCCGTTACCGGCCGTTGATCGCGGTCGCCGAGCGGCTCGAGCGCACGCTGGCTGCCGCTGGATCCGCCACCGACCGCTGGGAGCCGACGCTTCGTGCCCGGGCCGACGCCGGCACCGCGCGAACAGGCGACCTCGCGGCTGAGCTTCGCCGGCTTGGCGGAGCAGAGGCCGAGATTCGGCGCGAGGCGGGCGAGGCCGCGGCTGCGGCCGGAGCGATCGACGTCGAGCTCGCCCGCATGCAGGCCGAGCGCGAGGAAGCGCAGCGCCGCCTCGACGCGGCCGGCGCCGAGCCGTCCGAGGGAGACGATCGCGAGGCGATCGTCCAGAGGCTCGCGAAGCTCGAGCTTCGCCGCGAGGAGCTGGGGCGGGTCAACCCGCTCGCCGCGGAGGAGTACGAGCGAGAGAAGGAGACACTCGCCGAACTGAGCATGCAACGAGAGGATCTCGAGCGCAGCCTCGACGAGCTCGCCAAGCTGAGAGACGACCTCGACCGAACTGTCGAGCGTCGCTTCGCCGAGACCTTCGAGGCCGTCAGCGCCCACTTCGAGGAGGTCGCCTCCACACTCTTCCCGGGGGGCCACGGCCGTCTCCGTCTGACCGGCGAGGCCGAGGGAGACGACGAGGACTCGGCCCCGGGGATCGAGGTCGAGCTTCGCCCCGCCGGGAAGCGAGTGACCCGGCTCTCGCTGCTGTCGGGCGGCGAGAAGGCGCTCGGCGCGATCTCGTTCCTCTTCGCCCTCTTCCTCGCCCGGCCCTGCCCGTTCTACCTCCTGGACGAGGTGGAAGCCGCTCTCGACGACGCCAACATCGGGCGCTTCGTCGAGCTTCTCCGCCGTTTCGCCGACCGAGCCCAGTTCATCGTCATCACGCACCAGAAGAAGACGATGGAGGCTGCGGACGTCCTCTACGGGGTCACGATGGGCGAGTCCGGCGTCTCACAGATCATCTCGCGCAAGGTCCCGCGCGAAGCGGCCGCCGAAGCCGCGGCCTAGCCCCGCTTCTCGCGCGCGATCGTCCAGGCGTCCTCGAGCCGGTCGCGCAACCCCTCGGCCGTCGCCGCTCCCAGGCGCACGAGGACGTAGCCGGCCGCCGACTCGTAGTGCGGCGTGACGTAGAAGAGCTCCGGCTCGCCCGAGAGCATGAGCGGCCGCTCGTCCGGGTCGCAGCGAATGACCAAAGCGCCGGCGGCCTGCTTGTGCGGGCTCAAGCCCGCAAACCACTTGCCTCGCACTTTCACGCAGGGCGCTCCGTACGACGTCGACTCCTCCACGTCTTCGAGTGCGAGCGCCAGATCGCGAACCTCGTCCCACTCCATAGGCGCTGAGGCTAGCCTCCCGCGATGGCCAGGAGCTGGGGCGAGTTTCTCGGCGACACCGACACGCCGGACGAGACCGAGGCGGAGCAGGAAGGTTTCTTCTCCCGTCTGCGCGACTCGCTGGGCAAGAGCCGGCGCGCCCTGACGGAGCAGATCGCCGCAGCCGCGTTCGATCCGGGGGACAGCGAGGCCTGGGAGCGTCTGGAGGAAGCGTTGATCGCCGCGGACGTCGGCGTTCCGACGACGGCGGAGCTCGTCCAGCGCCTCGAGGCCCGCGGAGAGGTCGGCGAGCTCGGCGCCGCCCTCAGCGAGGAGGCCGCGCAGCTGCTCGGTGAAGCGCCCCGGCTCGACCTCACCCACAAGCCCACGGTGATCCTGGTCGTCGGCGTCAACGGCACCGGCAAGACGACGACGATCGGGAAGCTGGCGCACCGCCTGACCGAGCACGGCCATTCCGTCCTCCTCGCCGCCGCGGACACGTTCCGCGCCGCCGCCGAGGAGCAGCTCGAGATCTGGGCCGAGCGGTCGGGCGCCGATTTCGTCGGCTCGGAACGCGGGGGAGATCCGGCCGCGGTCGCCTACGACGGCATCGAGGCGGCGGTCGCCCGCGGGCGCGACGTCGTCATCGTCGACACCGCCGGCCGGCTCCACACGCAGACCAACCTGATGGAGGAGCTGTCGAAGGTCCGCCGCGTGATCGAGCGCCGACTCGAGGGCGCGCCCCACGAGACGCTGCTCGTCGTCGATGCGACGACAGGGCAGAACGGGCTCCAGCAGGCTCGGCTCTTCGGCGAGGCCGTCCAGGTCACCGGCGTCGCGCTCACCAAGCTCGACGGCTCGGCGAAAGGGGGTGTCGCGCTCGCGATCGCCCACGAGCTCGGCCTCCCGGTCAAGCTCGTGGGCGTCGGCGAGGGGCTGGACGACCTGAGGCCGTTCGACGCCCGCGACTATGCGAACGCGCTCCTGCTCTAGCGCTCGACCGAGAAGGCGATGTTGACGGTCGTGCGGTACATGCTGATCCGGTCGTTCTCGACCAGCGCGCTCATCGAGACGACGTCGGCGCCGGAGATCCCGCGCAGGGTCTTCGACGCCTCCTGAACGGCGACGTCGGCCGCCTTGGCGAAGCTCTCGGGCGACTGGCCGATGATCGTGATGACTTTGGCGATTTCTGCCATGTGCTCTCCTCTCTCAGGGGTTGATGCCCAGGAAGATGCGGTATTCGCCGATCGGGCCGTGAACGTCGACCTCCAGGCCTATGACCTTGAACGTCACACTCTCACCAGGACGAACACGCAGGCGCTGCTCCCGCTCGGCAGTCTCGACGGCGTTCTTGGCTGCGGCCGTGAAGTTCTCCTTGGACTCTCCCATGATCGGCTCGTCGGGATAGATCGGTTCCTCGGCGTCATTCATCGTCCCCTCCTATTCGCGTCGTGACCGCGGGACCATAAAGCTCAGCCCGCTCCGCAGCCAATCGCGCCGAGATGACATTTCCCTTCTCCGCGAAGATCGAGGCGGCGACCTCTGCGGCCTCGGCGGAGCGCAGCAAGTCTGCTCGGGCAAGTTGCACGCCCGCCCGGAGCTCGAGGAAGTCGGTCGGGTCGGAGAGCTCCCCGGCTTCGCGGATCAGGGTCTGCGCGGTCGCGCCGTCTCCACGCTCGGCCAGGATCCGGGCTCGGACGCAGCGCCACATCGTCTGCGGGACGATGTCGTCGGCCGCTGCCGTCCTCTCGCACTCTTCGGTGAGCTCGAGCGCCTCGTCGTCCCGGCCCTGGGCCGCGACCGCTTCCGCGAGGAAGGGAGCGAGTGTGGTGCGGACTCCCTGCTCTCCCATCTCTCCGAGGAGGTCGTAGCCCCAACGGAGAGCGCCTTCTGCGGCGGCGGGCTCTCCGGCGAGCATCTCCACGCCGCCGGGAACCAGCGCTCGTGCGGCCCGCCGGAACTTCAGTCCGAGCTCGTCGTAGAGGTCTCGCGCGTGGTTACAGAGCCGCCGCGCCTCGTCGAACTCCCCTCGCATGGCGCGGAGACCGCCCAGCGTGCTCGAGATTGCAGCTTCGAGGGACGGATCCGACGGCGACTCCTCGAGCAACTGCTCGCACCTTCCGATCGCCTCGTCGACCGGTGTAGGCCCGTAGTGCAGCGCCTGCGCCAGGAGGGCGGCAAGCGTCGACTGCTCGCGCTCGTCCTCCGCGAGCCGGGCGTGGGTGAGAGCCTGCTCGAGCGCCTCCGCGCGGGACCTCCAGCGGCAGGCGCGGAGATCCACCTCGCTGCGGAGCCACCAGGCCTTGGCGAGGCCGCGGTCGTCCCCGAGCTCCTGGAGGAGGGGTATGGCCTCGTCCGCGACGCTCGCGATCTCGTCGCTCTCGGCCGAGCCGGTGTACGCCCGAAGGAACCCGCGTTCGATCAGCGTCCGAAGCCTGAGCCGCTCGTCGCCCGCGTTCTCGGCCGCCGTCAGCGCTTCGTCCAGCACCCGCTCGGCGCCGCCGAAGTTCCCGGTGCGCATCAGCGCACTCCCCAGGATCGGCAAGAGCTGACGACGCCTCTCGTCGGACTCAGGAAGCAACGCGGCGGCCCGGGTCAGCAGGCTGACGCCCCCGGCCATGTCACCGCGGCCGCTTGCCCGGCGGCCGGCTCGTGCGAGTCGCTCGCCGGCCCGCGCCGCAAGGGCTGCATCCGCCCGGCCGAGCTCCTGCCGGTACCGAAAGGCCTGCTCGAGGTGGTAGCCGACGATCTCGTCGAGGTCGCCTGCCGCGGCCTCGAGCCAGCCCGCATATCGCTCGTGCAGGCCCGCGCGAGCCTCTTTGGCGACTCCGAGGTAGGTGGCGTCGCGGATCAGGATGTGCCGGAACCGGAAGCCGTCGTCTCCGGGAATCAGCGATCGGTCGGGCTCGATCAGGTCGCGGCGGACGAGCGAGAGCAGCGTCGAGGAGACCGGCCCTCCCTCCGAGAGCTGGGCGACGGCGCCGGCGGTGAACTCGCGGCCGATGGCTGCCGCCCGCTCCAGCACCGCTCGCTCCTCGCCGGGCAGCCGGTCGAGTCGTGCAGCGAGTAGCGCCTGGATCGACGGCGGAACGGTGTCCCGGGTCTCGCTTTCCCCGGCGAGCGCCAGCATCTGCTCGACGAAGAGCGGATTGCCCTCGGCTCCTTCCAGGATCCGCTGTCGGTCGGCCGCGGCGATTCCCTCTCCGCCGAGTGCGTCGACGAGGCGGTCGGAATCCGAGTCGGACAGGGGGCGAAGCGACACGACGAGGGAGCTCGTGGACGCCCAGGTCGGCCGCTGCTCCAGGAGCTCAGGTCGTCCGAGCCCCACGATCAGGACAGGCGCATCGGTGGTCCAGCCGACGAGGTACTCGACGAGGTCGAGAAACGTCGGCTCTGCCCATTGCAGCTCGTCGAGCCCGAGGATCACCGGCCGGTCGCGCGCAAGGTGCTCGAGAAAGCGGCGCACCGCCCAGAACGTCTCCTCGCTTCCCGGGCCCGTCTCGGCGGCACCGATGGCTCCGGCCAGCCTCTCCGCGATCCGTTCCGCGTCTTCCGCGTCGCCGAGAAACTCCTCGATGCCCGCACGGGAGAGGCTGCCGGCGGCCGACAGGACGATTCCGCGGAGCGGCCAGTACGTGATCCCCTCTCCGTAAGCGAGGCACCGGCCTACGAGTGTCGTCGCCTGTCCGCGAGCAGCGCTGAAGAGCTCGTTTCCGAGCCGGGACTTGCCGATGCCGGCGGGCCCGACGATCGTCGCGAGGCGACAGCGCCGATCCCGGGCGACGGCCTCCAGCTCCGACCTGAGGGAATCGAGCTCCTCCTCCCGCCCGACCATGGGCGTGTCGAGCCGGCGCGGGAACGGCGGCGCACCTTCGACGACGCCCAGGAGCCGCCAGGCGGGGACGGGTTCCGCTTTCCCCTTCAGCTCGAGCGGCTCGAGCGGCTCGACGAGCACGGCGTTCGAAACGAGGCGGTACGTGGGCTCTCCGAGCAGGATCTCGCCGGCGCGAGCCGCGGACTCGAGGCGTTGCGTCGTCGCCACTGCGGCGCCGGTGGCGAAGGACTGGCGATCCGCCGGGTCCCCCGCGACGACCTCTCCCGTGTTGACGCCGGTGCGAAGCGCCAGGCGAATGCCGTGGTCTCGCTCGAGCTCCACGTTCAGCGTCCCGAGCGCGGTGCGCATGTCGACCGCGGCGCGGACTGCTCGCAGCGCGTCGTCGTCGTGCACCTTCGGGATCCCGAACACGGCCATGACCGCGTCGCCGATGAACTTCTCGACGGTCCCGCCATGGCGTTCGAGCTCGGCGCGGACCACGTCGAAGTAGCGCTCCATCACTCCTCGCATCACCTCGGGATCGAGCGCTTCGCCGAGTGGGGTGGAGTTCGCGATGTCGCAGAAGACGACGGTGACCGTCTTCCGGGCGGCCATAGGCCCACTTTAGAACTCGTTTCAGGATGTGGCTCGTTGTCAGCGCGGCCTGGCGGCACAGCTCTCATTCTGGAACGAGTTCTCAAGGGTCAAATCCCCGCGTCTCTAGACTGTCGCGGCTGTGTTCGACACCCTGGGAGACAAGCTGAATGCCGCCCTCGGCCCGCTTCGCGGACGGGGAAAGCTGGACGAGGAGGGGATCTCGCGTGCGATGCGTGAGATCCGCCTGGCGCTGCTCGAAGCCGACGTCAACTTCCGCGTCGTCAAGGATTTCGTCGCCAGGGTCAAGGAGCGCGCCGTCGGCCAGGACGTCCTCAAGAGCCTGACGCCCGGCCAGCAGGTCGTCAAGATCGTCCACGAGGAGCTCACGGCTCTGATGGGAACCGGGAGCTCCAAGCTCGTCTTCGCGGGCAAGGGGCCAACCGTGATCCTGCTCGCGGGCCTCCAGGGCGCAGGCAAGACGACCGCCGCCGCCAAGCTCGCCCTCCTGCTCCGCAAGGAAGATCATTCGCCGCTCCTCGTCGCCGCCGACCTGCAGCGCCCGGCTGCCGTGGATCAGCTCCAGCAGCTCGGCCGCGAGATCCAGATCCCTGTCTTCACCGGCACCGATCCGGTCGAGGCCGCCAGGGGCGGGATCGAGCAGGCACGGGCGCAGGGCAAGGACGTCGTCATCGTCGACACTGCCGGCCGGCTTCAGATCGACGAGGACCTCATGGCCGAGCTCGGCCGGGTCAGGGACGCCGCGAAGCCGACGAACGTCCTGCTCGTCCTCGACGCGATGACCGGCCAGGAGGCGGTCTCCGTCGCGGAGGCGTTCCAGGAGCGGGTCGCCTTCGACGGCGTGATCCTGACGAAGCTCGATGGTGACGCGCGAGGCGGCGCCGCCCTCTCGGTCAAGGCGATCACCGGCAAGCCGGTCAAGTTCGCGTCGGTCGGCGAGAAGCTCGACCAGCTCGAGTACTTCCACCCCGACCGCATGGCCTCCCGGATCCTGGGGATGGGCGATGTCCTGACCCTGATCGAGCGGGCCGAGGAGGCCGCCTCCGACGAGGACCAGGAGGCGATGGAGGCCAGGATGCGCGCCGGCGAGTTCAGCTTCGACGACTTCCTGACGAGCTACCGGATGCTGCGGAAGATGGGTCCGCTCAAGGGTGTCATGTCGATGATTCCGGGGATCGGAAACCAGCTCAAGGGGGTGGACGTCGATGAAGGCGAGCTCTCGCGGGCCGAGGCAATCGTTCTCTCGATGACTCCGCAGGAGCGCCGGATGCCGCACCTGATCGACGGCTCGCGACGGAAGCGGATTGCGGCGGGCAGCGGCACGGACATCCAGCAGGTCAACAAGCTTCTCGCCGCCAGAAAGCAGATGCAGAAAATGATGAAGCAGATGGGCAAGGGCAAGATGCCCGCGCTCCCTGGGGAGTTCCAAGGTGCCGCCACGGCGGCGCCGACGAAGGCCGTCTCGGCCCGGCCGGGCCGGCGGCGAAAGGCACAACGGAGGTGACATGTCAGTACGCATGAGGTTGACGCGGGTCGGGTCGAAGAAGAATCCGATCTACCGCGTCGTCGTCGCCGACTCGCGCTCGCCGCGGGACGGAAAGTTCATCGAGATCGTGGGTCGCTACAACCCGCAGACCGATCCGTCCACGATCGAGCTGGACGAGGAGAAGATCCGCAACTGGCTCGGCAAGGGTGCGCAGCCCTCGAACACGGTCTCGCGCCTGCTCAAGATCAAGAACATCAGCATTGGCTGAGCTGCTCGCGTATCTCGCGAGGCAGCTCGTCGACGACCCTGACGCCGTCCGGGTCGAAGAGGTCGAGAGCGAGGATGCGCTCGTCCTGCGTCTCCATGTCGCAAAGGACGATGTCGGCAAGGTGATCGGGCGCCAGGGCCGGATCGCTCGCGCGCTCCGGGCGATCGTTCGTGCGGGAGGCGCTCGGCAGCGGCGGCGGCTCGTGCTGGAAATCGCCGATTAACGAGCCCGATCTCGTCGTGGTCGGCCTGGTCGGCAAGCCGCACGGCCTCGACGGGTCCTTCGTCGTCGAGCGACCGAGTGACGATCCGGAGCGCTTCGAGCCCGGCGCGGCACTCTCCGCCGGCGGGAAAGAGGTTCGCGTGGTGGCGCGGAAGCGGTCCGGTGGCCGCCTCGTCGTTCGGCTCGACACGCCACTGCCGCGCGGAACCGCGCTCGAGGTGGCGCGCGACGAGCTGCCCGAGCCGGAACCGGGGTCGTACTACGTCTTCCAGCTCGTCGGTCTCGAGGTCGAGGAGGAGGGAGGCCGCCGGCTCGGCCCGGTGGTCGACGTTGCGCCCGGGCCGGCCAACGACGCGCTGGAGCTCGAGGGCGGACTGCTCCTCCCGCTGGTCGAGGCCTGCGTTCGGGAGGTCGATCTGGAGGGAAGGCGAATCCTGATTGCGCGGGGTTTCGCTCCCGACCACTAACCTGCCGAAGCTCTGCGCCTCGATGTCTTCACGCTCGTACCCCATGTCTTTGCTGCCATCTCCGAACAGCGTCCACTTGCCTCCGTCCTCGGCGGCGAGCTCGAGCTGCGGCTCTTCAACTACCGAGACTGGACGCCGCTCTCGGGTGGCGAGGTCGACGACGAGCCGTACGGCGGCGGGCCGGGCATGGTCATGCGGGCCGACGTCGTCGCGGCGGCGCTCGAAGGGGTCTACGGCGGCTTGCCGTCGCACAGGGTGGTTGCGTTGACCCCCCAGGGCCGTCAGCTCGACCAGGGCGTCGTCGACGAGCTCGCGGGTGAAGCCCACCTGACGCTGCTCTCCGCCCGGTTCGAGGGCTTCGACGAGCGCATCCTCGAGCATCTCTCGACCGACGCGATCTCGATCGGGCCGTACGTCCTGTCCGGCGGGGAGCTCCCCGCCATGGTCGTCGCCGATGCGGTGGCCCGGCGGCTGCCGGGCGCGTTGAGCGAAGGCTCGGGCTCGGAGGAGAGCTTCTCGGCCGAGCTCGAGGGCGGGATGGAGTATCCGCAGTACACGCGTCCGGCCGAGTTCCGAGGGTGGACCGTCCCAGAGGTGCTGCTTTCCGGCGACCACGGGCGGATCGCCGAGTGGCGGCGGGATCAGAGCCGCCGGCGGACGCCGGACCGCGCATGAGAAATCCCGTCGACAAGTTGACCCACCGGCTCCCTCGCCCCTGGCGGGTGGCGATCGACTGGGTCGTCACGATCGTCGGCGCCGTCGCGATCGTCCTCGCGATCAAGCAGTGGGTCGTGAACCCGTATCGCATCCCGTCGTCCTCGATGGAGCCGACGCTCCACTGCGCCGGAGCCGGCCTCGGCTGCACCTCGCGGTTCTCGGACCGCGTGCTCGCCAACCGCTTCATCTACCACTTCACGGATCCGAAGCGCGGCGACATCGTCGTTTTCGAGACACCGCCCAGGGCGCGGAAGGACTGCGGCGCGGGAGGGACGTTCGTCAAGCGCATCGTCGGCCTGCCCGGCGAGTCCTGGGAGATGCGCAACGGCTTCGTCTTCATCAACGGCCGTCGGCTTCAGGAGCCGTACGTGAAGCAGGATCGCCGCGATGTCGACACGAGGCCGCCCGAGAAGATCCCGAAGAACAGCTACTTCGTGATGGGAGACAATCGGGCCCAGTCGTGCGACTCGCGGGTCTGGGGCTCGCTGAACCGCGGCAACCTGATCGGCAAGGTTTTCGCGATCTATTTCCCGCCTCGAAGAATCGGCTTGCGCTAGCATCCCGCGGTCGGGCCGGTGCTCGACCCTTTGCCATGGCGAATCCCATCGAGACACTCGAGCGCAAACAGCTGCGCCCAGACCGGCCGCAGTTCAAGGCCGGCGACACCGTCCGTGTCCACTTCCAGGTCATCGAGGGACAGCGCCGCAGGATCCAGGTCTTCGAGGGCATCGTCATCAAGCGCCAGGGCTCGGGCGTCCGTGAGACGTTCACGGTTCGAAAGCAGTCGTTCGGCGTGGGCGTCGAGCGGACATTCCCGCTTCACTCCCCGAAGATCGAGCAGATCGAGGTCATGGCGATCGGCGACGTGAACCGCGCGAAGCTCTACTACTTGCGCGGGAAAGTGGGCAAGAAGGCGCGCGTCCGTGAGCGCCGTGATACGGCGAGGCTATCCTCGGCTCGTGCCGAAGCTCCAGCCGCCGCTGCTCCCGCCGACGCCGCAGCCGCCGACGCCGCAACCGTTGCCGAGCCTGCCGCAAGAAGATTCCGAGCAGCAGCCGGACCTCGTCGAAGAGCCCGAGGCCGAGTTCGTCGCCGAGCTCGAGCCGGAAGCCCCGAAAGCGGGGTAGGCGCCTCCTCGAGTTCGACCGCCGGTTCGGCCGGCGGTTCGTCGCGGGCGTGGACGAGGCCGGGCGTGGGTCGCTGGCCGGGCCGCTGGTCGTCGCCGGGGTGCTGTTCGACTACGAGCGGCTCCGAGACCACCGCTGCCGGCCGCTCGCGGGGCTCAACGACTCGAAGCAGCTGACGCACGAGGAGCGCGAGGAGGTCTTCCACGGCGTCGTCGCCTGCGCGGAGTCCTTCACGGTTCGCGTCATTTCGTCGTCGGCGATCGACCGCAACGGGCTCCACAACTCGAACCTCGAGGGGATGCGGTCGTGCCTGCGGGAGCTGGCGCCGCCGGCGGAGGCCTGCCTGGTCGACGGATTCCGGTTGGGGCCTTCCGCTCCGGTGCACACGGCGGTCGTGGACGGCGACGAGCGCTCGGCCGCGATCGCTGCGGCGTCGATCGTCGCGAAGGTGGTGCGCGACCGGGCGATGCGCCGGATGGACGCGCTCTTCCCGGCGTACGGGTTCTCGTCCCACGTCGGCTACATCACGCCGCGCCACTCGGCGGTCGTCCGGGAGCGCGGGCCGTCCGAGATCCACCGGCGGTCGTTTCAGGCGCTCTGTTACCTGTCGGCGGAGGAGCTCGCCCGAGTCGAAGCGCGGTGAACGCGACCGGAGCGCGGGCCGAGCGTCGAGCGCGGCTCCACTATCTGCTGCGTGGCTATCGGTTGCTGGAGGCGAACTCCCGGCCGGGCGCGCGTGGAGGTCGACCTCATCCTGCGGCGCGGCCGGAAGCTCGTGTTCTGCGAGGTGAAGGCGAAGCTCGGCGAGCGGTTCGGCGATCCGGTCGAGATGGTGGGGTGGGAGAAGCAGCAGCGCCTGCGCCGGGCGGCGGAGTCCTGGCTGGCCGATCATCCCGAGGCCGCGGGGTGGGAGGTGCGCTTCGACGTCGTCGCGGTGACGCCGCGCGGAGTCCGGCGCGTGGCGAACGCGTTCTAGGACTCCTCCGCGTCCCGGCGAAGGGGTTCCGGTGGCCCCGACACAGGAAGCGCTCTACGCCGAGATCGACCTCGAGCTCTCGTGGTCGGAGCACGAGCTTCCCGAGCGGGAGCGGACGAAGCACGTCCACCGGCTCCACCCCTACCTCGGGAAGTTCATCCCGCAGCTCGTCGAGGCGCTGCTCGGCCGGTACGTCGTCGCCGGGGGCCGGGTGCTCGACCCGTTCGCCGGCTCGGGGACGACGCTCGTCCAGTCGCTCGAGAGCGGACGCGACGCGGTCGGGCGTCGACATCGCCGCCTTCAACTGTCTGCTCATGGGAGTCAAGACGCGGCGGTACGACCTCTTTGCGCTCGAGACGGAGATCCGCGAGGTCGTGCGGCGGGTCGAGGCATTCGACGGCGGCCCCAAGCCGACCGGCTATGCCGCCGAGTGGTTCGCGCCGCAGGCCGGTCGCGAGCTCCTCGCCTTCCGTGACCTGATCGGCGAGTACTTCCACGAGGACGTCCTTCGCGTCGTTCTGGCCCGTGCCGCGAGGTCGGCGCGCCGAACGCCGCACTACGACCTCGACTTCCCGCGCACGCCGCAGCTGGAGCCGTACTGGTGCCACAAGCACAAGCGGATCTGCCGGCCGGTCGAGCGCGCCGAGCATTTCCTCCGCCGCTACGCGCTCGACACGCTCGCCAGGATCAAGGAGTTCTCGCGCGTGCGCGCGCGCGGGCGAGAGGCCGAGGTGCTGCACGACGACTCGCGTGAGATCGACCTATCGCGGCCGCTTCGACGGAGTCGTGACCTCGCCGCCCTATCCAGGGCTGATCGACTACCACGAGCAGCATCGCTACGCCTACGAGCTCCTCGGACTGGACGACCGGCGCGACGTCGAGCTCGGCGCCGCGGCCGGCGGGACGAGCGTCGCGGCCCTTGCCGCCTACGTCGAAGGGGTCGCTGCAGTCCTGGCACGCGCCAAGGGCTCGTTGCGGGCCCGCTCACCGGTCGTGATCGTGGTGCACGACCGGCGTGAGCTCTATCCGGAGATCCTGGATCGCGCCGGGTTGCGACTGGAGGAGCGCCTGCGACGGCACGTCAACCGGCGCACGGGCCGGCGAGCGGGCGAGTTCTACGAGGACATCCTCATCGCCCGGTAGCGGCGCGCTTTCGGCTCAAAGTCGTTCCAGACACGCGCGCGTTTCGCGCCTAGCGTCGGAAGGTGCTCGGGCGCACCGTCACCCATGCCCTCGTCGGGCTCGAGGCTCGCAAGGTCGAGGTCGAGGCGCACCTCCAGAACGGCGTGCCCGGTCTCGCGATCGTCGGGCTCGCCGATCGTGCCTGCCAGGAGGCGAAGCACCGTGTGCGGAGCGGGATCGCGTCCGCCGAGCTCGAGTGGCCCTCGCGCCGGATCACCGTCAACCTCGCGCCTGCCGGTCTCCGCAAGGAAGGCTCGGGGTTCGACCTGCCGATCGCGCTGGCGATCCTCGCCGCCTCGAGGCAGTTCCCGCCCGACCGGCTGGGGAGCCACGCAGCGATCGGCGAGCTCGCCCTGGACGGTCGACTGCGACCCGTGGCCGGTGTGCTCGTCGCTGCCGAGGGCGCGCGGCGAGCCGGCCTCGAACGGCTCCTGTGCGCGGCCGAGTCGGCGGCCGAAGCGGCGCTGGCCGGGATCGAGCCGATCCCTGCGAGGCACCTGGTGGAGGTCGTCGGGTACCTGCGCGGCGAGCACGAGCCGGAAGCGGTCGAACCGTTCTCGAACGGCGAGGCGCCACCGGTCGAGCTGCCCGACCTCGCCGACGTCCGCGGACAGGAGCGCGCGCGCCGAGCGCTCGAGCTCGCTGCGGCCGGCGGCCACAACCTCCTCCTCGCCGGGCCGCCGGGAATCGGGAAGTCGATGCTCGCTCGGAGGCTGCCCGGAATCCTCCCGCCTCTGACGCGGCAGGAAGCGCTCGAGGTCACCCGGATTCACTCCGTCGTCGGCCTCCTGTCGCGCGACCGCCCGCTGATGGATCAGCGGCCGTTCCGCGCGCCGCACCACAGTGCGTCGGTCGCGTCCATCGTGGGCGGAGGGTCCGGGCCCAAGCCGGGAGAAGCGACGCTCGCCCACCGCGGTGTTCTCTTCCTCGACGAGCTGCCCGAGTTCCAGCGACCCGTTTTGGAGTCGCTTCGGCAGCCGCTCGAGGACGGTGTCATCGCGGTCGCCCGGGTCGAGGGTCGCGCGGTGTTCCCCTCGCGGTTCCAGCTCGTTGCCTCGATGAACATGTGTCCCTGCGGCGGACGCGGCGATGCCGGCACCGAGTGTCAGTGCTCGCCCCAGCGCCTGGCGTCGTTCCGCGAGAAGCTGTCACGGGCGCTCCTCGACCGGTTCGACGTCGTCGTCGCTCTGCCGCGGCCCCGGGCGGCCGAGCTCGGAGGAGCCGCAGGCGAGTCGTCGGAGGCGGTCGGCCGGCGTGTCGCTGCCGCGCGCGTCCGGCTGGAACGCGAGGCTCCGCCGAGGACCGACGCGGCAACGGCTCTCCTGGATCGCGCCGTCGAGCGGCTTCCCCTCTCCGGTCGTGGGCGTGCCCGAGTAGCGCGGGTCGCTCGCACGATCGCGGCGCTCGCCGAGGCGGACGCTGTCGAAGAGGAGCACCTCGCAGAGGCGCTCGCCTATCGCTCTCCGCGAGAGCTCGCGCAATGAAGCTCGCACGGTCGGATCCGCGCTTTCCACCCCGGCTCAAGGCGATCTTCGATCCCCCGCCGGCGCTGTACCTTCGCGGCACCGGGGAAGCCGAATTGCTCGACTGCCGTGCCGTCGGGGTCGTGGGCGCTCGCTCGTGCTCCCCGTACGGCGCTCAGGTCGCGCGGATGCTGGGCCGTGACCTCACTGCGGCCGGCCTGCTGGTCGTGAGCGGCCTTGCCCGCGGTGTCGACGGTGAAGCTCACCGAGGAGCGCTCGAGGCCGGCGGGCCTACGGTCGGTGTGCTCGGTTGCGGGATCGACAGGGACTACCCGGCCGTGAACGCCGCCCTCTCGCGGCGCATGGAGGACGGTGGCCTCGTCGTCTCGGAGTACGAGCCCGGAGTCGAGCCGGCACCGTGGAGATTCCCGGCTCGCAACCGGATCATCGCCGGGCTGTGTGAGGCGGTCGTGGTCGTCGAGGCGCGTGAGCGCAGCGGGGCGCTGATCACCGCCGACTTTGCGCTGGAGGAGGGAAGGGAGGTTTTCGCCGTTCCCGGCGAGATCACGTCGTCGTTGTCTGCCGGCTCGAACGCGCTGCTGAAGCTCGGCGCGACTCCGCTCACGGCAGTCGACGACGTGTTGGACGCGCTCGGGATCGAGCGGATCGCCGCATCAGCGGAGCCAGACGTCTCGGATGCCGCGCGGCGTGTCCTCGCCCTCGTTCGAGACGGGCCGTCGGGCGCCGACGAGCTCACGGGGCGTGCAGCACTCGACGCCGGGGCGATCAGCGTCGCTCTCACGGAGCTCGAGCTCGCGGGTCTCGTTGCCGCGGCGGACGGCGTGTTCAGGGCGGTGCGATGAGCGGTGTCTACGATCGCGATGTGGCCATGTCTTTCTGGCTCGACGAGCCTGCTGACGCATTCGTCCGTCACGAGCACCCAGGGCCGGTCGACGTCGCAATCGTCGGTGGCGGCGTCACCGGCTGCTCGTGCGCGCTCACGCTCGCCGAAGCCGGTCTTCGCGTCCGGCTGTACGAGGCGCGCACGATCGCCTCCGGTGCCTCCGGGCGGAACGGAGGCTTCGCCCTGCGGGGCGGCGCGATGCCCTACGACCAGGCGAGAGCGAGGTTCGGACCGGAACGCGCGTCAGCGTTCTGGAAGCTGACCGAGCGCTCGCTCGACCGGATGCAGGAGCTCGCGGGCGACGCGTTCCGGCGTGTCGGAAGCCTCCGGCTGGCCGCAGACGAAAAAGAGAGAGACGAGCTGCGTGCGGAACAAAACGCTCTTCGCGCGGATGGATTCGACGTCGAGTGGATCGACGAGTTGCCCGAGCGGCTCGCCGAGACCTACTACGGCGCGATCCTCCATCCGACCGACGGGGCGCTCTATCCGGCTCGCTGGGTCCGTCGACTGGCAGCACGGGCCGCCGAGGCTGGAGCCGAGTTACGCGAGAACGACCCGGTCGCGTCGCTGGACGGGCTCGACGCCGACCACGTCGTGATTGCGTCCGACGGCTACCCGAGCGGGCTCGTCGACGAGCTCGACGCCGTCGTACGGCCGACACGCGGCCAGGTCGTGACCACGGAGCCGCTGCCGGAGCTCCTGTACGGGCGTCCGCATTACGCGCGACAGGGGTTCGATTACTGGCAGCAGCTACCCGACGGCAGGCTGGTGGCCGGCGGTCGGCGAGACGTCGCGCTCGAGACGGAGTTCACGCCTCACGAGGGAACGAGCGAGCCCGTGCAGGCTGCCCTCGAGGCCCTCGTCACCGATCTCGTCGGCCGCCTGCCGGCGATCACGCACCGCTGGTCGGGGATCTTCGGCATGTCGCCGGACGAGCTCCCGATCGTCGGCCAGGTTCCCGCCTGGCCCGGAGTCTGGGTCGCCCGCGGCTACTCCGGGCATGGAAACGTGCTCGGGCTCGCGTGCGGGCAGATGGTCGCGAACGCGATCCTCGGCCACCGCGAGCCCGAGCTCGAATTGTTCGATCCGGGCCGCCTGCTCTAGCTCTCGGTCTGGAGCCGGCGCGCTCTCGTCGGACTGCCAGAACGAGAAGGGATTGCCCTCGGTGTCCTGCGCGTGGACGAACCAGCCCATGCCCGGAACCGGCATCTTCTCCTCCGCCGACCCGCCGAGCTCCTGAACCTTGGCCGCTGCTGCGTCGACGTCCTCGGTGAGGAAGTAGACGACCAGACCGTTCTGGCCGGGCTGTCTCGGCATCAGCCCTCCGCCCGACTGGTCGCCGTTGTCGAACGTGTGGTACTCGAACGGCCCGTCATAGCTCTGAAACTCCACGTCGAACAGTGAGCCCCAGAACATGCGCGCTCGACCGGTGTCGTCCGCCGGTATCTCGAAGTGCACGACCTTCGCTGGCATGGATCTCCTCCTCCTCGACCCCAGAGTCGATATCGATTCCTTGGACGCCGGAGAAGCTACTTGCGTTAGCGCTCCCGTTAGGAGCTCTCTGTGAGCGCTTCACCAACTCGATACCGGTGTCAGCCCTCCTCGGGCAGGGGCCCGACGTACTCGACGCCGTACTGCTGGGAAGCCGCTTTGACCTTCGATCCATCGATCGGTTCGAGCGGCGCCAAGCCTCCCGGCCGCGAAGGCAACGTAATCTCTCGGTAGAACTGTCCGTGGCGCGGAGTCGTGAGGATCAGGTAGCGGGCAGTCTCCGATTCGACCCGGAACCCGTGCACGGTGCCGCCGGGCAGGTGGGCGAACGAGCCCGCGCGTGCCCGAATACCCTGATCGCCGACATAGAGCGTGATCTCTCCTTCGAGCACGTAAAACGACTCCATGTCGTCGCGATGCCTATGCAGCGGAACGGAATCCCCGCGTTTAGCCCCCTCGTCGACCAGTGCGAACGTTCCGCCGGTCTGCTCCCCCGTGGCGAGAAAGTACGCCGACGTCTCGCCCATCCAGCGGAGCTCAGCCTCTTCAGGCTGATGCAGATACGCGCCTTCCGAACCTTCCAATGAGTCCTCCTGACTCGTCACTCCGCGTCTCCCGTTAGAGGGCTGGCGGCTCGGAAGGCTCCGTGGGCGGGAGCAGCAGGAGATGGCTTTCGACGATCGACTGCGCGACGTCGATGAGCTTGTGGCCGTTGCGCTGCGAGTGCTCCCGGAGCATCTCGAACGCCTTTTCGGCATTGACCGCGTGGCGGGCCATCAAGATCCCCTTCGCCTGTTCGATCGCGGCCCGGCGCCCGAAGGCACCCTGCAGGCTCTGGAACTCGGCGAAGCGCTGCAGGGTGATGTCGATCGCGCTTTGCAGCTCGTCCGGGCTCGTGTCGACGATGTAGGCGAAGACGCCACGCTTCGCCGCCTCGTGGACATAGGCGGGGTCTTTGGCCGAGAGCAGCGCGATTACGGGGCAAGCCGCCTCCCTGACGATCTGCGAGATCAGATCCAGCGCGTGCTCGGAGTGGGGCCCTAGCTCCACGAGGGCGACATCGGGCCGCTCGCGCGCGGTTACCGCCCCGACCTCCTTGACATCGATCTCGCGCGCGATCACCTCGTGCCCGAGCCCAGCCACGATCCGCGCGAGGAGCTCCAACCCCTCACGCCTCTCGTTGGCGATCAGGACACGGAGATTTTGGGGCTCGACTTCAGCCATCCGAAACAGCAGCTAGCGTGCGCCTAAGGGATAAGCCTATATGTGCCGAAGATAGGCGTACGGGGAGTCCCAGCAACTGACTCCTTGCGCCTTCGCGGGCTCACAAACCTAGCGGGCCGCGAAAAGGATCCGCCCTCAGCAGCGTAGGCCGGAGAAGTCGTCGACAGCCACATCCGTGTTGGCGACGAAGCCGCCCAGGCCGAGGAAAGGATCTGTATGAAGCTCTTCAAGAACAAGGCTGATCGGACGCGTTCGCGCCCGGCCGGCAAGTCCGTCGGGCTCCGTTCGCTCGGCGTCCTCGTGACGCTCTCGATCGCAGGGTTCGCGCTCTCGTTCGCAGGGCTCGCGGGAAGCGCTGTCACCGCACAGGCAACCGTCAACCTCGGAAATGCCGATTCGTTCGGCGCGCTCTCTTCCGCAGCGATGACGAACAACGGAGCCAACACCGTGGTTCACGGTGACATCGGCTCGTCGACCTCCATCGACATCGGAGTGACGCATCCCGGTTACGGAGCCTACGGAGCCGGCACGTCGCAGCTTGCCAACGCGCAGGCCGCCCTGCTCACCGCTTACGACTTCGCCGAAGCGCAGGCACCGAGCCAGCCCACGATCACGGGTGCAAATCTCGCCGGCCGCACGTTGACGCCGGGCGTCTACAACTCGACGTCGGGGATCCTGGTCGACGGTCCGATTCCGGTCACCCTCGACGGTGGCGGCGACCCGAACGCAGTCTTCATCTTCCAGGCCGCGAGCAGCGGCAACCTGATCGTCGAGTCCACGTCTTCGATGGTCTTCACGAACGGTGCCCAGCCCTGCAACGTCTTCTGGAAGGTCAACTCGGCGTTCCTGAGGAACACGGGCCACACCTTCATCGGGACGATTCTGGCTCTGACGCAGATCACGCTCACGGAGAACATCACCGTGGAGGGCAGGGTCTTCGCGCGGAACGCCGACGTGACCTTCATCCACGACACGATCAACAAGCCCACGTGCGCCGCGTCGACGCCTCCCACAGGCACGACGACGGGATCGACCACCACAGGGCCGACCGGTACGACGACGACGCCGACCACGACGACACCGGCAAGGCCACGGCCCCGTCCGCGGCCCAAGCCCAAGCCGAACGCGCAACACTGCGAACCCGAACGCCACGCCTCCGGGAGTTCCGAGGCCTGGACAGAGTCGCCCGCCGATTCACCACGTGGGCCTCACGGGTTGAGGACTCGACTCGAATCAGGGTCTCCGAGCGGGCGGCGCAAGCCGTCCGCTCGGCCCTCGTTCGACGCCGGTCGCTCCAGAGCCGCATTCCTGACGGGACTCGTTCTCGTCGCCGCGGCCTGGACAGGCTCGGCAGCGACGAGCGACCAGACGCTGGCCGCCGCAAAGCCCAGACAGGAGCTCGCCGTCCTGCTCGGCTCACAGACAGCCCGGTCGAAGCCCGCTCTCCGTTCGGCTCGGGTAAGCCTCCTGCAGTCGCGGAGGCCCCTCACCGGCGTCCGAACAGTGCTCCCGGTGATCGGGCGCAAGAGAGACTCGAAGGGACGTCGCTGGATCCGCGTCAGGCTCCCTGGCCGCCCGAACGGCAGCACAGGCTGGATCCGCCGGCGCGGAACCTTCCCGATCCGAACCAGCTGGCACCTCGTCGTCGACACGTCAGCGCGGCGGGTCACTGCCTACAAGAACGGCCGGCGCGTCCGATCCTTCAAGGCGATCGTCGGTGCCGCTTCGACTCCGACCCCGCACGGCAGTTTCTTCATCGAGGAGACGATCAGGTTGCGAGCCAGAGCAGTCGGCGGTCCACTGGCTCTTGCGTTGAGCGCCCGCTCGAACGTGTTCCAGGACTTCGCAGGCGGCCCCGGCCAGATCGGGATCCACAGCCTGAGGAACGTCGGCGGCACGCTCGGTACAGCGGTTTCCCACGGCTGCGTGCGCATGGACGCCGGCGCGATCCGCTGGATCGTGGACCGCGTCACCCCCGGCGTGCACCGTCACCATCACGAAGTAGGACTAGAGGCTGATCGTGGGCAGGTCGAGCTCGCCGGCCTGCTCCATCGCAGCAAGCGCGACTGCGAGATCTTGAATCGCGAGGCCCGTCGAGTCGAACACCGTGATCTCGGTGTTCGACCGGCGGCCCTCGGCTGTTCCCGCGAGAACGTCGCCGAGCTCGGATACCGCGTCACGCGACACCACTCCGGCCTCGACGCCGTGGACGAGATCCCCGTTGTGGCTCGCCTGCTCCCAGTCGTCGCAGAAGACGCGAGCTCGTGCGAGCTCCTCGACGGCGATCTCCGACTTGCCCGGGCCGTCGGCTCCCATCAGGCTCACGTGCTGTCCGGCCTGGAGGCTCATCGGCCCGAAGACGACCTCGTGTCCCGGCGTGACCGTGACGACGACGTCCGCGGCCAGCGCCGCCTCGCGGCTCTCGGCGACCCGGGCACCGACCGCCGCAGCCGTCTCCTCGGCCCGCCCCGGATCGATGTCCCACACCATCACGTCGCGCCCGCGCGCGACGAACGTTTTCGCCGTCGCCCGCCCGTTCACGCCCGCGCCGATCACGGCAGCCGCGCCCGAGTTCCCCCGTCCGAGCACTTCCGCAGCTAGAACGGCGGCCGCGCCGGTCCGGAGCGCCGTCACTGCGCCCGCGTCGAGCACGGCCTCCGGCATCCCGTTCGAGGCGTTGGAGAGGAGCACGAGCCCGGTCACCGTCGGCAGCCCGACGGCGGGATTGCCCGGGAACGACGTCACCCACTTCAGCAGCGCATGCCCGCCACCCAATGCGGGCATGGCCCGAAAGTCCCCGGCTGGATACGCAGGCACGTAGACCTTCGGCGGCATCGACCACTCTCCGCGCGCGTAGGCGAGAAACGCCTCTCGCACGACCTCGACGGCGCGTTCGGGCGGGACGGCCGCCTCGACGGCCGCTGCCCCGAAGACCGGGATCGGAGTCAAACGGCCTTCAACGAGGTGATGAGCTTCTCCAACGCGGCTTTTGCGTCGTCGAAGAGCATCACGGTCTTCGGGTCGTAGAAGAGCGGGTTGTCCACGCCTGCGAACCCGGGGGAGAGGCTGCGCTTGATCACGACGACGTTCTGCGCGCGGTCGACGTCCAGGATCGGCATGCCGTAGATCGGATTGCCGGGCTGGTTCCGCGCCGCAGGATTGACGACGTCGTTCGCGCCCACCACGACGACGACGTCGGTCTGCGGAAACTCCGGATTGATCTCGTCCATCTCGAAGAGCTCGTCGTACGGGACGTTCGCCTCGGCGAGCAGCACGTTCATGTGCCCCGGCATCCGGCCTGCGACCGGATGGATCGCGTAGCGGACGTCCACGCCCTTCTCCTCGAGGAGGCCGCCGAGGTTGCGGACGTCGTGCTGGGCCTGTGCGACGGCGAGCCCGTATCCGGGGACGAAGACGACCCGTCGCGCGTACGCGAGCATGTAGGCGATGTCGTCGGCGGTCGCCGTCCGAACATCGCCTCCGACCGCAGCGGCCGCAGGCCCGCCGCCCTCGGGCGCCGCTCCGAAGGCCCCGAAGAGCGTCTGGCGCAAGGGACGCCCCATCGCGCGCCCCATCAGCAGGGTCAGGAGCGTTCCGGAGGCGCCCACGAGCGTGCCGCCGATGATGAGCGCGGTGTTGTCGAGGACGAATCCGGTCGACGCGGCCGCGAGGCCGGTGAAGGCGTTCAGGAGCGAGATGACGACCGGCATGTCGGCACCGCCGATCGGGAGCACGAAGAAGAGCCCGAGCAGGAGTGACGCGGCCAGCAGGACGGCCAGCCAGATCCCGTCCTCGGTCACCGCCGTCAGCGCGATGGCGCCGACGCACGGTCACGCCCAGGAGCGCGTTCGTCGGCGTTGTGCGCCGGGAAGAGAATCGGCCGGCCGGGCACGAGCTCCTGCAGCTTCCCGAAGGCGACGAGGCTCCCCCAGAAGCTCACGGAGCCGACGACGGCCGAGAAGAGGATGCCGACGAGCTCCTCGCCCGGGAGGCTGCCGGCGGCCGGCGCCAGCCGGTGGAACTCCGCCACCGCGATCAGGGCCGCCGCTCCGCCGCCGACGCCGTTGAAGAGCGCGACCATCTGCGGGATCGCCGTCATCCGCACCATCCGTGCGGTGAAGATGCCGACCACCGTGCCGACCGCGATGCCGGCGAGGATCAGCCAGTACTCGTCGAGCTCCTCGATCGCGAAGGTGAAGCCGACCGCGATCGCCATCCCCGCGGCTGCGATCAGGTTCCCCGACCGCGCCGTGCGGGGGTGGGAGAGGCGCTTGATCCCGATGATCAGGCAGATCGCCGCGACGAGGTATGCGACCTCGATCCAGGTGCGGCTCATTCCGGCGGCTTCTCCTCGTCCGGCCGGCGCTTGAACATCTCGAGCATCCGGTCGGTGACCAGGAAGCCGCCGACGATGTTGATCGTCCCGAACACGACGGCGACGAACGCGAGCGCCTTCTCGAGCGTCGAGTCGGCAGTTCCGGCGATCACCATCGCCCCGATCAGGACGATTCCGTGAATCGCGTTCGTCCCCGACATCAGCGGCGTGTGCAGCATCGTGGGCACCTTCGAGATCAGCTCGATCCCGAGGAACACGGCCAGAGCGAAGATCGTCAACTCGATGACGAGCTGGGCGTTCACGCCGGGACTTCAGCCTTCCGGGTGACGCACGAGCCCGCCGTGATCTCGTCGTCCCAGTCGAGGACGAGCTCTCCCTCCGGCGCCAGGTGCGTCAGCAGCGCGGAGACGTTTCGCGAGTACAGCTGGCTGGCGTGCACCGGGACCGTGCTGGGCAGATTCGTGTACCCGACGAGTGTCACCCCTTCGCGGACGACCTCCGTGCCGGGCTCCGTGAGCTCGCAGTTGCCGCCGGCCTCCGCGGCGAGATCGACGATGACCGAGCCTCCGCGCATCGCCTTCACCGCCGACGCCGGGATCAGCTTCGGCGCGGGCCGGCCGGGGATGAGCGCCGTCGTGACGACGACGTCGAACTCGGCCAGTCGTCGCTCGAGCTCCTCCTGCTGGCGCCGTTGCTCGTCTTGGCTCAGCTCTCCGGCATAGCCGCCCGAGGTCTCCTCGCCGACGACGCCGAGATCGAGGAACGCCGCGCCGAGGCTCTCGACCTGCTCCCTGACCACGGGACGCACGTCGAAGCCCGAGACCACTGCGCCGAGCCGCCGCGCGGTTGCGATCGCCTGGAGGCCTGCCACTCCGGCGCCGAGCACGAGCACCTTCGCCGGCGCGACCGTCCCTGCCGCCGTCATCAGCATCGGGAAGAACCTCGGCAGCCGGTCGGCTGCGAGGAGGACGGCCTTGTAGCCCGCGACTGTCGCCTGCGACGAGAGCGCATCCATCGGCTGCGCGCGGGTGATTCGCGGGATCGACTCGAGCGCGAACCCCGTCACCCCGCGCTGTACGAGGTGTTCGATGCCCTGTGGGTCGCTCAGGGGCTGAAGGAAGCCGATCAGCACCGATCCCTGGGGGAGGTGCCCGATCTCGTCCGGCGACGGCTTCTGGACCTTTACGACGGCCCCGGCCTCGCCCAGGATCTCGTCCCGGGCGGCCACCCGTGCCCCGGCCTCCTCGTATTCGGCATCGGAGAAGCTGGCTCCCTCACCGGCTCCGCGCTCGACGGCCACGTCGAACCCGCCGGCCGCGAGCTTCCGCACGAGCTCGGGCACGAGCGCCACGCGGCGCTCGCCCTCGGCGGTCTCTTTCGGGACGGCGACCCTCACGGCGGAGGAATCCTAAGCGCGCTCCGGAATGAACCACGCGTGGTGCTGACCGCGCTCACCCATGCGATCGAGGCGAGAGACCCGTACACGCGGGGTCATTCAGCCCGCGTGAGCGTCGTCGCCGAGGTGATCGCCCGCCGCCTCGGATGGCGCAGCTCGCGGCTCGCTGCGCTTCAGCTGGGGGGCCAGTTGCACGACGTCGGCAAGCTGAACCTCGATGCCACCGTCCTCCACAAGCCCGGTCCGCTGGATGAGCGCGAGCGGCTCGAGGTGCGCCGTCACCCGCTCGCCGGTGCCCGATTGATCAGGCCCTTCGCCTCCCTTCGCCCGGCCCTGCCGTACGTCCTCTTCCACCACGAGCACTGGGACGGGAACGGCTATCCCAGCGGCCGGTCGCGCGAGCAGATTCCCCCCGGTGCCCGGATCCTCGCGCTCGCCGACGCCTTCGACGCGATGACGTCGAACCGGCCCTACCGGCAGGCGCTCCCACTCACGAGTGCTCTCGCCGAGGTGCGCGACTGCGCCGGCTCCCAGTTCGATCCCGCCGTCGTCCGCGCGTTCCTCGCCGCGTGGGCGGAGGGCGAGTTCAACGAGATCCGCGCGGCCTAGCGACCTCGTCGCTTCGGTCGGCAGCGGCCGAGTTTGTCGCCGTGCCGGCGGTGCTTCCGCACGACGCTCTTCGCCACCTTGATGGTGCGGCCCCGGTGGCAGAGCGTGACCTTCGCCGGCTTCGGCTTTGGCTTGGCCGGCGGCGGCTGTGGCGCCGGAGGAGCGGGCGGAGGTGGCGGAGGCGCGGGTGGCGCCGGCGGCGGCGGCGGCGGTGGTGGCGGGACGGTGGCGGTGAGGCGGCGGCGGCGGTGGTGGCGGCGGGGCGGCGGGGGCGGTGCCGCGGAATCGTCGTTTCGGATCGTGCCCCACGCGGAGGCTCGGCCAGCCTGTGCGTTCGCGACCCCGGTGAAGAAGAAGCGGAACCGCTCGTCCTCTTCGACCTCCGTGTCGCCCAGGACGCCGACGACCACCTTGCGCGTCTGCGTCGCCGGCCCGTTCGGGTCGAACAACGTATGAGAGTCATCCGCCAGCTGGACGAAATCATCCCCCTGCGCGGTGTCGACGGCTGTGAGGTGGTCGATCCGCGGCTGGAACTTCGTCGCCCCGGTGAGTGTCAGCGTGAACTCGATGCTCGTCGTTCCCGCGTTCCCCTCCGTGACCTCCGAGTCGGCGACGCTGACCGTGGGAATCGCCTCATCGTCGGCGATCGTCCCGGTGGCCTGCCCGTCGGAGATGGCGGTTCCCGCCGACCCGCCGCTCAGGGCGAGGGAGTAGGTCTCCGCGCCCTCGTAGACCGCATCCGCGTGGATGGGCACCGTGATGGTTCCGGTCCAGTTCGCCGGCGGGGATTGTCAGCGTTCCGGAGACTCCGTCGAAGTCGCTGCCGGCCGTGGCGGTTCCGCTCGAGGTCGCGTAGTCGACCTGCACCGCGGGAGCTCCCGGCGGGGACGACGTCGACCATGAAGGTCATCGTCGTCTCGCCCTCGGTCACCGCTGCATCCGCGATCGAGAACGTCGGTGGTGGAGCGACGACCGGAGCCGTGTACATCCCGCGGCCGTGCGTCGCTGCCATCAGCTTGTTCGCCGAGACGTCGAGCTTCACGTCCATGACCATGATCGGCGGCAGCCCGGTCGACGTGTTGTGCCAGTGCGCCCCGCCGTCGAACGACCAGAGCACGCCGACATCGGTGGCGGCGTAGAGCGTCTCCGTCGCCGTCCGCCAGTCGATCGCGATCGCGTTCACCGGAACGTTCGGAAGGTTCCCGGAAACGTTCGTCCACGTCGAGCCGAAGTCGGTCGTCTTGAACACGTGGCCCGTCCCGCCGTTCGGGTCGAACCCGCTGGCCGTCACATAAGCCGTTCCGGGCGTGCGGGCTTCGCCTCGACCTCCGTGAACGTGCGGTTCGGCAGGCCGCTCGACCGCGGCGTCCAGGTGGGCTCATCTGCGGTGGCATCGCGGCTGACCTGGAGTTGGCCGTCGTTGCTTCCCGCGTAGATGACATCGGGATCGGTCGTTGCGCCGAGCGCCGAGATCGCCGATCGATTGTCGCCTCCGAAGTGGGGACTGATCGCCTCCCAGTTTTCGGCTGCATCCGTGCTTTGCCAGACCCGGGTTGAGGCGAAGAAGAGCGTTGCCCGATCGCTGGGGCTCATCACCATCGGCGGGTGAAAGTTCCAGTAGTCGGCGGCGCTGCCGAGGCCCGCGCTCGCCGCTCCCACCTCCCAGTTGTTGCCCGCGTCGGTGCTCTTGAAGAGATATCCGTAGTAGACCGTCGCATAGATCACGTTCGGCTCTTCGGCGCTCCAAGCCATCGCTCCGCCGTCGCCGCCGAGCAACCGCTGCCAAGAGCCGTCCGGGTTCCGTCTGTTCGTCGCCTGATCCTGGGTGCCGCCGTAGATCGGCCCATCGGCGTCGGCCTGCCCTGCGATGCCCCACTCGAACTGCACGAGCGAGAGCGTCGCGTTCAGGTTCGTCCAGTCGGCCCCGTCGTTCGCGCTCCGCCAGACGCCTCCGTCCGTTCCGACCCAGAACCGGCCCGCCGAGTCGAACGCGAGCGCGTGGTAGTCGAGGTGGACGTCATAGCCGGTCGGGTCGCCGTCTACCCGGCTCCAGGTCACGCCGGCGTCGGTCGAGCGCCAGAGAGTGATTCCGGCGAGGTACACGGTGTCCGGGTCGGTGGGGTGGACGATGAGCTCCTGGTCGTAGTCGCACTGGCCGGGGGTGGTCAGCGGATCGTGAAGCGCGTCCTTGAAGCCGCCGGCGCACGGCGTGCCCTCGGTCTCCGAGTTCGGCAGAGCGCGGCTGGCCCAGGTTGCGCCGCCGTCGGAGGAGACGAAGATTCCGGTGAGATTGCCCCAGTTGTCAGAGCGCGTGCTCGTGGTCGCTGCGTAGACGCGGCTTCCGTTGGTGCGCGCCGTGGCGACCGTGCTGCGTCCGTTGTCGGTCGTCCTCAGGCCGCCGGCGAGGCGGCCCCAGGTCACCCCGTCGTCGGTCGACTTGAAAACCGGCCCGCCCGAACCTGCCGGGTCGTTGCCCCAGACCGTCGCGAACCACGCTGCTCCCGCGCCCGGCGCGATGTCGAAGGCGCCGACCTGGACGGTGCGGGTCGGGTTCGGCTCCGTCGCGGTGTCGTCCAGCGTGCGGCTCCACGTGGTGCCGCCGTCGATCGACCGGTAGACGCCGCCTACGCACGATCTTCTCCACTTTCCCGCGCGGATGGCTGCGGCGAGAATCGTCGTGCCGCGGATCCGAAGGTCCCCGATGGAGCAGGTGTCGAACGTCGCCCCACCGACCTTCGACCACGTCGCACCTCCGTTGGTCGTCTTGAAGATGCCGCCCCCGAAGTACGCGCGCTCGTGGAACTTCCCCTCACCGGTTCCTGCGTAGACCGTGGACGGAGAAACGGGGTCGACGGCGAGCGCGCCGATCGCCATACCGGCCTCCCCGGCACCGATTACACCGTCGAAGACCGGCGTCCAGGTGGTGCCGCCATCGACCGTTTTCCAGACGCCGCCCTGAGCGCCGCCGAGGTAGGCGGTCGTGCCGTCGCCGACCGGTGCGAGGGCGGGGACGCGGCCGGCGCCCGGTGACGTCCCGAACGACCCGCGCCAACTGCCCGTCAGCGGTGTCGGGCCGATCGACGCCCACGTCAGGTCCGGCACTTCGTCGCCGGTGTCTGCAGCGGCGAGAGACCTCAGCGTCCGCGCCTGTAGCGCCGCGCTCCGAAGCGCGTATGGCGGTGTCTCCTCCGCCGGGTACGCGCGTCGGGCATAGAACCATTCGGCTCGAGCTCGCGCCTCGTCCGGCGCCTCGTGAAAGGTCGGCGCGGAGACGGGTGCAGGCGCGTCGCGCTCGACGGCAAGCGCGACCGCGGCAACCGCGATCGCCGCCCCAAGGCCGGCCCAGCAGATTCTGTAGATCGTGCGCCGCCGCAAGCGCCCTTTTTCCCTCCAGACCCCGATGCCGGAGCCTAGCCCGGATCGAAGCTCGGGCCAATAGGCCGAAAGGCCTATTTCAAGCCACGGAGAGTCCTAGAGCGACGACCAGACGTCGAGCTTCTGCTTCGCCCGGCGGATGACCTCGTCCGTGAACTCGCTCGACCCGGCGTGGCCGCCGAGGTCCGCGGTCCGTGTTCCGTCGGCGACGGTCTCGAGGCACGCCTCCCGGATCGCCCGACCTGCCAGCTGCGCCGTCTCGCCGCCGTAGCCGAGCAGCGCTGCCGCGGCGAGGATCATCGCCATCGGGTTCGCCACATCCTTGCCCTCGAGCGACGGGGCGGTTCCGTGGGCAGCCTCGGCCATCACCACATCGGGCACGTAGTCGTCGTCGAAGGCCACGAGCAGCGACTCGGCTCCCGCGATCGACCCGAACAGCGGTAGCACCAGGTCTGCGAGGACGTCGCCGTCCCGGTTCAGCGTCGGGATCACGAGCGGCGCGCCGCTCGACGTGATCAGGTAGGCGAAGGTGGCGTCGATCAACTGCGGGTCGTAGCCGATCTCCGGATGACGCTCGGCAGCTGCGTCCATCTCTTCCTTGAGCATCCCCTCGTAGACCGGGCTGACCGTGTACTTCGGCCCGCCGAAGACCTTGGCGCCCGTCTTCTCGGCGAGACGGAAGGCGAACTCGGCGACGGACCGGCAGATTTTCCGCTCGATTCGCTCGGTGCGGAAGGCCACTTCGTCCTCGCCTTCGCCCTCTCGCCACTCCTTTGCGCCGTATGCGTCGCCAACCGCCATCCGCACCACCGAGATCGGCGCGTGGACGCCGCCCAGCGGCACCACGCCGGGAATCCGCCGGCCGGTTCGAACGATGACGCGGCCGCCGATCTCCTCCCGGAGGATCCGGTTCGGAGAGCCGACGTCGTCCTTGCCCTCCGGCGTGATCGTTGCCGCCTTCAGGCCCAGGCCATGCTTCTTCATCGCCGTCGCGGCCTCGTGGACGATGCCGTTCTCGGTCTCGCGTCGCTTCTCGAGCGAGAGGTCGAAGCGGGGCAGCTCGAGCTCGAACCCGATGACATCCGGGGCCAGCACCCGAAGCGACTCCTCGAGCAGCTCCTGTCCGGTCTGGTCTCCCTCCAGCACCACGATCGTGTCGACGTCCATCGGGGCCGGATCGTATGCGGGATTCGGAAACGCGCGCGCCGGACAGACACATTGGACGATGCCGAGGCGTGGAGGATGGCGAAGAGCCGGGGGACGCAAGCGTTTCCGCTACGAGGACTCGCGCGGAAAGCGAATCGTCGATCCGGACAAGATCGAGCGAATCGAGGGCCTGCGGATCCCGCCGGCCTGGCGAGACGTCTGGATCTCGCCGCGCATGAACGCGAAGCTCCAGGCGACCGGCGTGGACGCCGCCGGACGCCGCCAGTACCTCTACCACCCCGACTATCGCGCGCAACAGGAGCAGGCGAAGTACGACAAGCTCGTGCGCTTCGCCGACCACCTTCCGGAGCTCAGGCAGGCGATGGCCGAGGATCTCGACGGCGAGGAATTCACACGTGAGTGGACCTGCGCCCTGGCCGTGAGGCTGATCAACCTCGGGTGGTTCCGCGTCGGCTCCGAGCGTTATGCGAAGCAGTACAGAACCTTCGGGATCACCACGCTCACGAAACGCCATGTCGTGGTGCGAGGGAGCCGGGTCACATTCCGCTATCGCGGAAAGCACAAGGTCCTGGTGCACACGGCGGTCGTGGACACCGAGCTCGCGACCGCGATGAAGTCGCTACTCGCCCTGCCCGGCGGCCGAAGGCTCTTCCGCTTCAGCCAGGAGGAGGGCGGCTACGTCAACCTGAACGACCGCAAGCTCAACGAGTACATCCGGGAGCGCATGGGGGACGAGTTCACGGCGAAGGACTTCCGTACCTGGGGCGGGACGCTGGTCGCTGCGATCGCGTTCGCCGAGCGTGGCGTTCCGGAGACCGACACCGAGGCGAAGCGCGTCGTCGCCGCCGTGATGCGCACGGTCGGTGAGCGCCTCGGCAACACGCCCGCAGTCGCCCGGTCGTCGTACGTCAGTCCGGCTGTCGTCGAGCAGTACCTGGACGGACGAACGATCGACGACTTTCGTCCGCGGCATTTGCGCGTGGTCGGCGCGAAGGAAATCGGGCTCGACCTGGAAGAACGCGCGCTCCTCTCGCTCTTGCGTTCCTGGCGCATTCGCCAGTCGCGCGCGGCAGCCTAGATTTCACGGCGCGACTTTCAGTAGGCTGCGCGAATCCTGAAGGAAAAGGAGGCCACTCAATGGCACGAAAAACAGTGCTCGTTTGTGACAACTGTGGTAAGGAAGTCGAAGAGGGCAAGGGTGCGACGTTGCGCCTGAGCTATAGCGATGCGCGCAAGGGCGCAAAGCAGGCCGATCTCTGCGACGACTGCTCGGCCAAGATGCCGGGCCGCGCGACCGCTCGTCGAGGTCGACGGCCGAAGTCGGCAGCCGCTTAGCGAACCGAGGGCGGGGGAGACCCGCCCTCGACGTTTCTCCCGCAGTTTCCGTCCGGCCCCCGAAACGGGAACCTGAGCCGTCAGAGGCCAGGTCTACGATAGGTCGATGGGGTTGACGCTGCTCGCCGGGCCGGCGAACGCGGGCAAAGTGGAACTGCTGCTCGATCGTTACCTGGCCGAACTCGACCAGGATCCGGTTCTCATCGTGCCGAACCGCCCGGACGTCGACTGGGCGGAGCGCGAGCTGCTCGGACGGTCACCCGCTCTGCTCGGCGGATGGATCACGACGTTCGACGGACTCTTCGATCGCATCGCCGCAGGTGATCCTGCGATCCGGCCGGTCGCGGCCGACGTCCAGCAGACCCTTGCGCTTCGGGCGGCCGTCGCGAAGACGGCCCTCAACGGCCTGGGGGAATCGGCGCGCTCCGCCGGCTTCGCGGACTCGCTGCGCGAGGCGATCGCCGAGGTGGAGGCCGGTCTCGTCGCACCCGAGGAGCTCGAAGGCCCACTCTCGCGGTTGTACGCCTCGTACCGCGAGGAGCTCGACCGGCTCGGGCTCTGGGACCGGCACCAGCTGCGAGCGGCGGCGGCGGAGCGGCTCGTCTCGGCCCTCGAGTCCTGGACCGGCCAACCGGTGTTCGCCTACGGATTCGAGGATCTGACCGAGACCGAATGGTCGCTGATCCGGGCCCTGGCCGGCCGCGCCGAGGTCACGGTCTCGTTGCCCTACGAGCCCGGCCGCCCCGCATTCGAATGGCTCGCGCAGACCTCGGAGGAGCTCGCTCGGCTGGCGGACGGTCAGCTCAGCGAGCTCGGCCCACGCTACGCCGAGGTGGCTCACCCGGCGCTCGCCCATCTCGAGCGCGGGCTCTTCGGCGACCCGGCCGAAGAGGCACCCCCGCTCGACGGGGCGATCCGGTTCTTCGAGGGAGCCGGCGCGCGCGGCGCGCTCGAGCTGGTCGGCGAGGAGATCCTGCGGCTGCTTCGCGACGGGACGACACCCGACCAGATCGGTGTCGTCGTCCCCTCGTACGAGCGGTGGCGGGCACCCCTCGAGACAGCGTTCTCGACGCTCGGCATCCCCTACGCGATCGACTCGCCGACGCGGGTCCCCCAGACGCCGTTCGGCCAGGCCCTCCTCGCCCTGCTCCGTTTCGCCTGGTCGGGCGCCGACCGTCCGGAGCTCTTCCGCCACCTGCGCTCGCCCTACTCGGGACTTCGGCGTGGCAGCGTGGACTTCGTCGAGGGGAGATTGCGCGGCCGCGCAATCTCGGGCGCCGAGCGAGTCGAGGAGGAGCTCGAGGCGCTCCGCGAGGCCCGCTTGCCGATGCTCGACTCCCTGCGGGCGGCCGACTCACCGGTCGAGGCGGTGCGGGAGCTCGCAGCGTCGATGATCCGAGCCGCATACGACCCCGAGCACCCACCGGTCGGCGCGTCCTCCAGAGACGACCTGCGCGCCTACGAAGGCTGCCGCCGGGTGCTGCACGACCTCGAGGGCTGGGAGCGGATCGCAGCGCCGGTCTCGCGCGAGGACGTCCTCTCCGCGCTCGAGCGAGCGCCAGTGCGGGAGCCGGGCGCCGAACGAGGCCGGCCGGGTGCCGGTGCTCGACCTCTCGCGTGCTCGAACGAGCCGCTTCGAGCACGTGTTCGTGCTCGGGCTCGAGGAGGGAACCCTGCCGCGGCGCGGCCATGCCACGCCTTTCCTCGACGACGTGGAGCGGCGGCGGGTGGGTGACCGGCTCCGGCGCGGCGACGCCGTCGCGCGCGACCGATATCTCTTCTACACGGCCTGCACGCGCCCGACCGAGCGGCTCTACCTGGTTCGCGAGGCCGCGTCTGACGAGGGAAGCCCGAAGGAGGCGAGTCCCTTCTGGGAAGAGGTCGTCGCGCTCTTCCCGCAGGAGGAGGTTGCGCGATCCACCTACCGCCGCCCGCTCTCGGCGCTCACCTGGGGGCTGGAGGCTGCGCCAACGGAGCGAGAGCGCCTCCGGGCCGTTGCGGGTCTCTGGGCCGACGAATCGCGGCGGGACGACGCCGACGGCCTCGCACGGGCCAACGGCTGGGGCCGGAAGCTCGACCGCGCGCGCCGCGCCTTCACCCGAGAAACCAGGATCACCCATCCGCTGGCCCTGAGCGAGCTCGGCGGCCGCGCCGTTTTCAACGTCACGGAGCTCGAGCGGTTCGCCGACTGCTCGTCGGCCTGGTTCTTCGACCGGGTCATCGATCCGAAGACGATCGACCAGGAGGTCGACGCGAAGCTGCGCGGATCGATCGCGCACTCGGCGCTCTTCCGGTTCTTCCGGGGTCTGCCGAAGGAGCTCGGAGTCGACCAGGTGGTGCCGGAGAAGGTCGAGGACGCCGTTCGCTTCATGCGCGAGTGCCTGGATCAGGCTCTGGCGGGCGTGCGGCTCGAGATGACCGAGTTGCAGCGGCGCGAGCTTCAGCAGACGCTCGCGCGCGATCTCGAGCGGCTCGTTCGAGCAGAGGCGGAGACCGAGCTGCCGCTCGCAGCCGCGGCAGTTCGAGGTCTCGTTCGGCTCCGAGCGCTCGGTTCCGGAGCTCCAGCGGGGCCTGGAGCTCGGCGACGGCGCCATTCTCTCGGGGAAGATCGACCGGATCGACGTCGACCCGTTCAGCGCCCGCGGGATCGTCCAGGACTACAAGTCCGGGAAGAGCGCTCCGTCCGCGCGCGACATCGACAAGGAGCTGCGGCTCCAGATCCCGCTCTACATGCTCGTGCTCCGCGACCTGGTCGGGATCGAGCCGATCGGCGGCGTCTACCGGCCGCTCGCGGGCGACCGCGGCCCGCGCGGGATCTTGCGGGCCGAGGCCAAGGACGATGCGCTGCCGGGCTTCGCGAAGGCCGATTACCTCGACGAGGAGGCGTTCTGGGCGCAGGTCGAGGGCGCTCGGGAGACGGCGCGAGGCTTTGCCGGCCGGATCCGCGGAGGCGACGTCCACCACGACCCCAAGGGCGGGGAGTGCCCTGCCTGGTGCACCCTCTGGACGATGTGCCGGGTGAGGCGCGCGTGACCTGGACGCCGAATCCCGAGCAGCAGGCCGCCGTCGACGCCAGGGGCCGCGTGTTCGTCTCCGCCGGCGCGGGGACCGGGAAGACCGCGGTGCTCGTCGAGCGCTTCGTCGAGGCGGTGTGCGACCGGGGGCTGGACGTCGAGTCGATCCTCGTCATCACCTACACGAAGCGGGCGGCAGGCGAGCTGCGGGCCAGGATCCGTGCAGAGCTGCGGCGGCGTGGGCGCGCCGATCTCGCGCGCAGCCTCGACGGCGCGTGGATCTCGACGATTCACGGCTTCTGCAACCGGCTGCTCAAGACCTATCCGTTCGAGGCCGGCCTCGACCCGCGCTTTCGCGAGCTCGACGGCGCGCAGGCGTCCGTCCTCTCGAGCGAGGCCTTCGACGAGACGCTCGACGCCTTCTGCGCACCTGACGACGAGGAACGTGCGCGGCTGCTGACGACGTACGAGGCGCGCGGGCTCCGCAGGATGATCACGGGGATCTACGACACGCTGCGCTCGGCGGGCCGGCCGCTCGTCCTCGAGCTCGGCGAGCGTCCGCCGATGGCCGAGCGGCTGGAGGCCCTGCGCGAGGCCGCTCGCTGCCTCGTGGACGACGGGTCGGCGACCGACCTCCAGCGCGCGAGCGCCGCAGCGCTGATCGACGCCGTGTCCGGCGAGCCCAGGCCCGACGATCTCCTCGACCTCACCGCCCACCGGGCGCGCGGCGAGCGGAGCGCGTCGTACGAGGAGGCGAGGGTCTCTTTGGAGCAGGCGGCGCTCGACGAGCTCGCGATGCGCGACCGGGATCTCCTCCAGCAGCTCCTCGACGGCTTCGCGGAGGCCTACGCGGCCGCCAAGCGGCGCGAGTCGGCGCTCGACTTCGAGGATCTCCAGCTCGTCGCCCGCGATCTGCTCCGGGACAACTCGGAGCTTCGCGACAAGGAGGCACTGCGCTTCAAGGCGATCATGGTCGACGAGTTCCAGGACACGAATCGCCTCCAGTGCGAGCTCGTGGACCTGCTCGCCGACGGGCCCGGCGACCGGGACGTCTTCTTCGTCGGTGACGAGTTCCAGTCGATCTACGGGTTCCGCCACGCGGACGTCTCGGTGTTCCGAGAGCGGAGGGAGCAGTCGGGCGGCGGCTTGCCCCTCGTCCAGAACTACCGCTCCCGGCCCGAGGTGCTGGAGGCCGTCAACTACCTCTTCCGCGGCGACTTCGGCGAGGGCTTCCAGCGGCTGACCGCTTCCGGCGAGTTCCCCGACCCCGTGTTCGGCCAGCCGGTCGAGCTCCTCGTCACCGACAAGTCGACCTACTCCGGAACCGGCGTGCACTGGCGCCGCGCGGAGGCGCGCCACGTCGCCCGGCGGGTGAGCCGAGCTGATCGAGGCCGGCGCCGCTACTGCGGGCGAGATCGTGCTCCTGTTCGCGGCCGGAACGGACGCCGAGTGGTACGAGCAGGAGCTCCGCGAGCTCGGGATCCCCACCTACCGCGCGACCGGCCGCGGCTACTTCGGCCAGCAGCAGGTCGTCGACCTCCTCATGTACCTGCGGCTCCTCCAGAACCGCTACGACGACCAGGCGCTCGTCTCCGTGCTCGCCTCGCCGTTCGTGGGGGTCTCGAACGACACGCTCTTCCTGCTCCGGCGGGCCGCAGGCCGGCGGCCGATCTTCACCGGGCTCGAGCGGTCGTGGCCCGAGCAGATCAGCGCCGAGGACGAGCGACTGCTTGCGGGCGTTCAAGCAGCGGTACGACAGGCTCGCAACCGCCTCGACGCGTCTGCCGCTCGAGCGCCTGTGCGAGGAGATCCTCGTTGCCCACGACTACGACCTCGCCGTGCTCGCACACTGGGACGGCCGGCGGCGCTACGCCAATCTCCGCAAGCTCGCCCGGCTCGCCCGCGCCTACGAGGAGCTGCGCGGCCGTGACATCGAGGGCTTCCTCCGCTTCATGCGCGACCAGGAGGCCGTCGGCGCCAAGGAGCTCGAGGCGGTCGCGGAGGAGGAGGGCGCCGACGCGGTCCGGCTGCTGACGATCCACAGCGCGAAGGGGCTCGAGTTCAAGGTCGTGATCGTCGCCGATGCCGGCCGCGACCGGCCGCCACCCGGACCGGACGAGCTGCTCGCGCTCTCGGACGGGCGCTTCGGCTTCCGGGTCGTCGATCCGATCACGAGCAAGCGGCGCGGCGCGTTCGACTACGAGGAGGTTCGCCTCGCCCGGGAGCAGGCCGACCGAGCCGAGCGCCTCCGCCTCTACTACGTCGCCATGACGCGAGCGATCGACCGCCTGATCGTCTCCGGCGCAGTCGACCCGTCCAGCACGGCCGACGCGTCAACGCCTCTCGGCTGGGTTCTCGGGCGGCTGGAGGCGGAGAAGGAGCTGGAGGCCGCGGCCGAGGGCCCTGTCGAGCTGGAGCGGGAGAACGCCCGCCTACTGCTCCGCCTCGATCGCTTCGAGGTCGAGGCGGAGGAAGAGGCTTCCGCGGCCGAGCCGGAGATCGCCGGTGAGGAGGGGCAGCTCGAGCTCTTCGCGGCGAACGGGGCCGCAGCGCTTCCGCCGCCTGCGCCTCAGCTTCCGCCGCTCGCGGAGGTTCCGGCTCCGCCGCTCCATTCCGTGCGCTCGCTCTCGTACACCGCGCTCGCGCTCTTCGAACGCTGCTCGTACCGCTACTACGCCGAGCGCGTCGTCGGGCTGCGGTCGAGCGACGAGAGCGGGCGGGTGCCGGGCTCCAGTGGCCTGGCTGCGACCGAGATCGGCGATGCGGCACACCGGCTGCTCGAGCTCGTCGACCTTGCGGCCCCCGTCGCGCCCGATCTCGAGCTCGTGCGCTCGTGGTACCCGGCAGTCACGGACGAGGAGCTGGAGCGAATCTCCGCATTCGTCTCGACCTATTGCGAGTCGGACCTGGCTCGGCGGATCGCAGCGCTGCCCGGCGCCCAGGTCGAGCGGCCCTTTGCGTTCGAGCACGACGGCGTCCTGCTCCACGGCCGCCTGGACGTCCTTCACCGCGAGGGCGACCGCGCGCTCGTCCTCGACTACAAGACGAACGTCCTCGAGGGCGTTCCGCCCGAGGAGATCATCGAGGGGAGCTACGGGCTCCAGCGCCTGGTGTACGCCCTTGCCTGCTTCCGCGCGGGCGTGGAGCAGGTCGAGGTCGTCTACCACTTCCTCGAGCGAGCGGATGCCGTCGTCTCGACGACGTTCGAGCGGTCTCAGCTGCCCGAGCTCGAGGCCGAGCTCTCGGAGGCGATCTCACGCATCAACGCCGGCGAGTTCGTTCCGACGCCGGGCGAGGTGTGCCACGGCTGTCCCGCGCTCGACCTCGTCTGCGCCGGCCCGCGGCTCCCGCAGGCGCGCGTGCAGATGGCGGCCGCGGTTCTGAGTGGCGCGTAGCTACGTCCGTGAGGCGCGGCGCCGCGTCGGGCCGAAGCGCGCTCGCATCCGGCCGGTCATCGAGCGTCTCGCTGCGTCGAGCACGCCGACGCATCGATCGCGCTCCGGTTTCGCAACGACTCGAGCTGCTCGTCTCGGTGATGCTGTCGGCGCAGACGACCGACGTGAACGTGAACCGGGTCACCGAGCGCCTGTTCGTGAAGTACCGGCGACCGGAGGACTACCTGGCCGTCCCGCCGGAGGAGCTCGAGCGCGACATCTTCGCGACCGGGTTCTTCCGCCAGAAGGCCAAGTCGCTGCGCGGGACGATGCGCGTGCTTCTGGAGGAGTTCGACGGGCAGGTGCCCCGCCGCATCGAGGAGCTTCTTCGCCTCCCCGGCGTGGCGCGCAAGACGGCGAACGTCGTCGCCGCCGAGCTCGGCGAGCCCCAGGGCGTGGTCGTCGACACGCACGTCCGGCGTCTCTCTCAGCGACTTGCGTTCACGAAGCAGGAAGACCCGGTGAAGATCGAGCGCGATCTCCAGAGGCTCGTCCCGCGGGAGCACTGGGGTGTCTTTCCGCACCTGCTGATCTGGCACGGACGCCGGGTCTGCATCGCGCGCACACCGCTCTGCCACGCGTGCGTCGTGAACGACCTCTGCCCGGCTAGCCGGGTCTAGTTACTCCCTGGGAGCGGCCAGGGCCGTTGCTAAGTGCCCCTCGCGGGCGGCGAGCCAGCGCTCGGCGTCCAGGGCGCCCATGCAACCCATCCCTGCGGCGGTGACCGCCTGGCGGTAGACGTGGTCGACGACGTCGCCGACTGCGAACACTCCTTCGAGGTTCGTTTCCGTCGAGCCGGGCTTCGTGAGGATGTAGCCGTCATCGTCGAGGTCGAGCCAGTCCGTGAAGAGGGCGCTGCTCGGGTCGTGGCCGATGGCGACGAAGAGGCCGTCGGCCGGGAGCTCGGTCACTTCGTCCGTGACGAGGTCGCGGAGCTTGACCGCCGTGACGACGGTCTCACCGATGACCTCCTCGACGGTCGCGTTCGTGACGAACTCGATCTTGTCGTTCGCCCGTGCGCGGTCGAGCATGATCTGGGAGGCGCGGAACTCGTCGCGCCGGTGGACGATCGTGACCTTGGAGGCGAACTTGGTGAGGAACGTCGCCTCCTCCATCGCCGAGTCGCCGCCGCCGACGACCACGATCTCCTTCTCCCGGAAGAACGCCGCGTCGCAGACGGCGCAGTAGGAGACTCCGCGGCCCTGGAGCGCCCGCTCCGACTCGAGGCCGAGCTGGCGCGCGTTCGCACCGGTGGCGACGATCACGGCTTCGGCCCGGTACTCGGTGTCGCCGACGTACACGCGGTGGGGCTGCTCCGAGAAGTCCACTCGCGTGACGTCGTCGCTGACGAACTCCGCGCCGAAGCGCTCGGCCTGGCGCCGGAAGTCCTTCATCATCTCCGGCCCCATGACGCCGTCGGCGTAGCCCGGATAGTTCTCGACGTCGCTCGTGATCATCAGCTGCCCGCCCCACTGGAAGCCCTCGATCACGAGCGGCTCCAGGTTCGCGCGGGCGGCGTAGAGCGCGGCCGTGTAGCCGGCCGGGCCACCTCCGATGATGATCAACTCGCGGACCCCGTTCTCACTCATTCGCTTCCCTCCAAAGGCGCGCCGAGCCCGCGATTTTCGGGGCCCAGCAACAGTATTCAACGAAGCGGACGGCCTGAAACTTCCACTCGTCCGGCCGATCTGCTTGAGTAGCGGGCAGCAGTGCTGCGGCAGATCGGGGTCTGGGTCGTCTTTTCGTGCGTGCTTCTCATGGGCTGGGGAGCCGCGGGCGCAGCGACGCCGCAGCGAGCTGCTTTCTCGGTCACGCTGACCGGGACGCTCACGAAGGACTGGACGCTGACCCGGACGGTCGCCGAGGGCGAGTGCGACAAGGTGACGACGAGCATCGGACGCTGGCAGCTCGGGCTTGCCGCGAAGAAGCCCTCTCGGTTCGTCCTCCTCGGCCCTTCCGCTCCAGGACGGCCGCTCCGGATCGCCTCCGGCGTCGTGCGGTCGATCGCGGGAACCGCGAGCCAGGGAGGCCTGAACCGCCTGGCCACCCGGGGGCCGCGCTGCGTCAGCTCGACGCAGACCCGCAACTGCGGGCTCGCGCGACGTTCGTTCCGGAACGCAACGGTTCGCCTCACGAGCCCCGCGCGTGGTGTCGGACGGTTCACACGCCTTCAGGGCGCCGCTTCGGCCAGGTCGTTTCCCGGCGTGTGCCCCGAGGAGCCGGCCGAGATCCGTTCGATCCGCACCGAGCTGAGCATCGCCGATGCCCCGCTCGACGCGAAGGACGCATTCGATCGCAATGTCCCACGCTTCTTCATCAGCGGGAACACGACGCAGGAGACGACGCTCACCGGCGAGTACAACGGGAAGGTGACCGAACGCGTGCGCTGGACGCTCACCTTCACCCGCCTCAAGCGTTAGTCGACGAGCTCGTCGCAGAGGTAGAGGCGGCCGTCCCGGGCTTCGGCATGCTCCGACAGGCGGTGATGCTCCGTCTCCCCGGGACGCAGGTGGACGACCTCGTGGCCACGGGCCACCAGGAGCTCGGAGATCATCCGCCTGTGGCACTTCTGCCACGCGGTCTCGGCGCACATCAGGCAGGGCGCCGGCTCCGTCAGGACCGACGCCAGCTCGCCCTGCCATCCTTCCGTGCCCATCCGCGCTGCGTAGCTCCGGAGAGCCGCTGTCTCGATGCATGGGAACCGCTCCTCGCCGGGCTCGTCGGTGAGCAGCCCACCGAGTGCCTGAGCGTGTCTGTACCGAATGCCGGCCTCGATCGCGGTCTCCTCGATGGCCTTGCGGTTGTACTGCGGATTCCAGCGTGACCGTGGGACGCGGCGGACGTCGACGAGCGTCTGGACCCCGGCTCCGCGGAGCATCTCCACGAGCTCCTCTGCGGGTCTCGTCCCGTGTCCAATCGTCCACACCCTCATACCCGTAGAATCGCGCGTCGTGGCCAGGTCGGTGACATGGGACACGCTTCGTCAGCTTGCCGGCTTCCGGGCGGACAAGGGCTGCGCGATCAGCCTCTACCTCGACCTCGACCCGAGCGACTCGCCGACAGCCGGCGACGCCGCGACGAGGGTGAACTCACTCGTCGACCAGGGGTCGAAGAGTCACGGTGCAAATCGTGGGGAGCAGACCCACGAACAACGGGTCGGACTTCGTGAGGACTTCGATCGGATCCGCCACTTCTTCGCCGAGGAGTTCGACCGGGACGGCGCTCACGGTTTCGCCGTCTTCTGCGCGGGGCTCGACAACGTCTGGCACGCGATCCCGCTCAGCGAGCCCGTGCCCGACGAGATCAAGGTCGGTCGGGATCTCTATCTTGCGCCGCTCGTCCCCCTGGTCGGACGGGGGGAGGGAGCGGTCGTCGTCATGGTCGGGCGCGAGGAAGGCCGTCTCTACCGCCTGCGCTCGGGGCGGCTCGAGGAGATCGCGGATCTCTCGGAGGAGCAGTCGGCCCAGCACGATCAACGAGGCCGATCCGAAGACCGCCACCAGCGGCATGTCGACGAGGTCGCGAAAAGTCACCTGAAGACCGTGGTGCACGAGCTCGAACGACAGCTGCGCCAGCTGCGGTTTCCTGCCGTGGTGGTCGTCTGCCCGGAGGAGCTGAAGAGTGATTTCGGCGACCTGCTTGCAGGCGACTCTCGCAATGCGGTCATCGGCTGGACGACGGCGCAGGCGCACGCTTCACCGTCCGATCTCCACGAGGTCACGCAGCCGGTGCTCGAGGAATGGCGCAAGGAACGGGAGAACGACGTCGTCGAGCGGTGGAAGGAGGAGGCAGGCCGCAACGGCCGGGCGGCTTCAGGCTGGGAGGAGACGCTCGAGGCTGCGTCCGACAGCCGCGTCGAGTGCCTGCTCTTCCGGGAGGGCGTCGAGCACGCCGCTCACCAGTGCCCAGCCTGCGGGAGGGTCAGCGTGCACGGCCGCCGCTGCCCGCTCGACGGCACCGAGATGGAGGCGCGCGACGAGGGCCTCGACCTCGCGATCCACCAGGTGCTCGCGCACGGGGGACACGTGCTTGCGCTCCAGCACCGGCCGGACCTCGAGCCGGTCGGCGGCATCGGCGCGATCCTGCGCTACTAGGCCGCCTGCCCTGCCTAGGCGGCGAGCAGCTTCCGCAGCACGTACGGGAGGATCCCGCCGTGGCGGACGTACTCGCGCTCGCGCGGAGTCTCGAGGCGCAGGCGGGCCCTGAACTCCTTGTCGTCGGCGCGGACCGTGACCTCGCGGGCCTCGCCGTTCTCGGCGCCCACGACGGAGAAGAGCTCCCCGCCGGTCAGCCCGAGGGAGTCCGGATCCTCTCCGTCCAGGAACTGAAGGGGGAGGATCCCCATCATCAGGAGGTTCGAGCGGTGAATCCGCTCGTAGCTCTCCGCGATCACCGCCCGCACGCCCAGGAGCTTCGGGCCCTTCGCGGCCCAGTCGCGTGAGGAGCCCGAGCCGTACTCCTTGCCGGCGATGACGATCAGCGGCGTCCCCTCCTCGAGGTAGCGGGCGGAAGCGTCGTAGATCGTCATCTCCTCGCCGTCGGGGAAGTGCGCCGTCCACGTGCCCTCGCTGCCCGGCACGAGGAGGTTCTTCAAGCGGACGTTGGCGAACGTTCCACGCACCATCACCTCGTGGTTGCCGCGCCGGGAGCCGTACGAGTTGAAGTCCTTGCGCTCGACACCGTGCTCGATCAGGTACTTGCCTGCCGGGCTCTCGAGCTTGATCGCGCCGGCGGGAGAGATGTGGTCGGTGGTCACCGAGTCCCCGACCCGAACCAGGCATCGCGCGCCGAGGATGTCCTCGACGGTTCCGGGTTCCGGCGACATGCCGTCGAAGTACGGCGGGCGCCGGACGTAGGTGGAGTCCTCACGCCACTCGTAGAGGTCGCCGGCGGGGATCTCGAGTGAGCTCCAGCGCTCGTCGCCGGTGAAGACGTCGGCGTAGGTGCGGGTGAACATCTCCCCCTGCACGGCCGACTGGACGGTGTCCCTGATCTCCTCGGTGGTCGGCCAGACGTCGGACAGGTAGACGTCCTCGCCGTCGCTGCCCTGCCCGAGCGGCTCGGTCGTCAGATCGACGTCCATGCGCCCGGCGAGCGCATAGGCGACGACGAGCGGGGGAGAGGCGAGGTAGTTCGCCTTGACCTCCGGGTGGATCCGCGCCTCGAAGTTGCGGTTCCCGGAGAGCACGGAGCAGACGACGAGCTCCCCGTCGGTGACCGCCTGGGAGATCTCGTCCGGAAGTGGGCCCGAGTTGCCGATGCACGTCGTGCAGCCGTACCCGACGGTGTGGAAGCCGAGCTCCTCCAGGTACGGCGTCAGGCCCGCGCGCTCGAAGTACTCGGTGACGACCTTCGAGCCGGGCGCCGAGGCTCGACTTGACCCAGGGCTTGCGGCCGATGCCGCGCTCGACGGCCTTCTTCGCGACCAGGCCCGCGGCGATCATCACGCTCGGGTTCGACGTGTTCGTGCAGCTGGTGATCGCCGCGATCACGACGGCTCCGTGCTCCAGCTCGAACTCTTTCCCGTCGTACTCGACCCGGACCGGCTCGGCGCGCTCCGCCACCACCGTCGACGGCACCTCCACGGGCTGCTCGGGCTCTGCGATGCCGTCGTGCTGCGGGTGCTGCTCGACCGTGGGGTCGCTGGCCGGGAAGGTCTCGGCGACCTGCTCGTCGACGGCATCGCCGTAGTCCACGCCGAAGCTCTCGAGTGCGGCCAGGAACGAGTTCTTGGCGTCCGTCAGCGGGACGCGATCCTGCGGACGGCGCGGCCCCGCGAGGCTCGGCTCTACCTCGCCCAGATCGAGCTCGACGATCTGCGTGTACGTCGGTTGGTGCTCGGGGTCGTGCCAGAGCAGGTTCTCCTTGCAGTAGGCCTCGACGAGCGCGATTCGCTGCTTGTCACGGCCGGTGAGCCTGAGGTACTCAAGGGTGATCTCGTCCACGGGGAAGAACCCGCAGGTCGCGCCGTACTCGGGCGACATGTTCCCGATCGTCGCCCGGTCGGCGAGCGGCAGGTTGGAGACGCCCTGGCCGAAGTACTCGACGAACTTCCCGACGACGCCGGTCTGGCGCAGGATCTGCGTGACGGTGAGGACGAGGTCGGTCGCCGTCGCCCCTTCCCGCAGTGCACCCGTCAGGCGGAAGCCCACGACCTGCGGTACGAGCATCGAGACGGACTCCCCGAGCATCGCCGCCTCGGCCTCGATCCCGCCGACCCCCCAGCCGAGGACGCCGAGCCCGTTGATCATCGTCGTGTGGGAGTCCGTGCCGAGGAGCGTGTCCGGAAAGGCCTGTCCGTTTCGGGCTTCGACCACGCGGCCGAGGTACTCGAGGTTGACCTGGTGGACGATTCCGGTCTCCGGCGGCACGACCTTGAGGTCGTCGAATGCCTGCTGGCCCCACCGGAGGAACGCGTACCGCTCACGGTTCCGCTCGTACTCGCGGTCGGTGTTGTGCCGGATAGCGAGGCGGTTGGCGAAGTCGTCGACCTGGACGGAGTGGTCGATGACGAGCTCTGCGGGGAGCTGTGGGTTCGTCTTCGACGCCTCCCCGCCGAGGTCGTGGATGGCGTGACGCATCGCAGCGAGGTCCACGATCGCCGGGACGCCGGTGAAATCCTGGTGGATGACTCGGGCAGGGGAGAAGGAGATCTCCCGCGAGGGGTCATCGGCGGCGACCCACTCCGCGACTGCCTCCACGTTGTCGGGCGAGGAGGTCCGCAGGACGTTCTCGAGCAGGATCTTCAGCGTGTACGGAAGGCGCTCGACGTCGAATCGCTGCTGGAGCGCGTCGAGCCGGAAGATCTCGTAGCTCTCGTCCCCGACGTCGAGCGTCGAGCGAGCTCCGAAAGCGTCCGAGGCGGCCATGCCTCGATTCTATGGGCCGCTACGCCGCGTCGAGGGCGCGCGGAAGCTCTTGCTGCGACTCGGTGGCCTCGACGGCCTCGGGCTCCCACTCGGTGGCCCGCTCGAGGCTCGTTCCGAGCCGGTCGAGCCGGCGATCGGCCTCGCTGTACTTCGACTGCGCGTTCGCGATGTGCTTTCCGACGACCTCGAAGTCGCCGCGGAAGCGCTCGAAGTCCTTGCCGATCTGAGCGCAGAACGCCATCACGTCCTGGGCGTGCCGCTCGATCTGCAGCGCTCGTAGCCCCTGCGTGATCATCAGCAGGTACGCGTGGAGCGTGCTCGGCGAGACCGGAATGACGCGCTTCCCGTGCGCGTACGCCGAGAGGCTCCCGGTCTTGCCGCAGACGAGCTCGTAGTAGACCGACTCGGACGGCAGGTACATGAACGCGAAGTCGAAGGTGCCCTCGGCAGGGCGGATGTACTTGGCCGAGATCGCGTCGATGTGGCCCTTGACGTCTCGCGCGAACGCCTTCTCGTGGAGCTCGCGCTCGGCGTCCTCCTCCGCATTCGCGAGCCGCTCGAAGTTGTCCAGCGGGAACTTCGCGTCGACGGGCAGAAGCTTGTCGACGCGGATCACGGCGTCCACCCGCTCGCCCGAGCGGAACGTGTGCTGGAGCCGGTAGGCGTCGGCGGGGAGCATGTCCCGCAGGAGGTTGGCGAGCAGCATCTCGCCGACGCCGCCGCGCGCCTTAGGCGGCCGGAGCGCCTGCTCGAGCCGGCCGAGGTCGGCGGCCTTCTGGAGCATCTGCGCGGCGGTCCCGTCCAGCTTCCCGAGCCGCTCGACGATCTGCGTCGCCGTCTGGCCCGCCGTCTGCTGGGAGGTGAGCAGCCGCCCGTCCAGTCCCTCGAGCCGGCGACCCACCCCTTCGTTCATCTCGGAGAGGCGACGGTCGAGCCGTTCCTCGACCGAGCCGAGGCGCGCCTCGATCAGCTCGCGGATCGTCCTGACGATGACCGTGCCGGCAATGGCGACGGCCGCAGCCAGCCCGAGTGTGAGCAGAACGGTTCCCATGGACCTGAGAACGCTAGAGAGGGGATCGGACGGCAATGGGGCGGCTCGCGCCGCCCCATTCGCCGACTACATCGGGTCGTTGCGCTCCGCGCGGTGCTCCGCGGCTTCCGTGCGCGCTTCCTGCGCCATGTCCTCGGCACTGTCTGCGCGGGACTCGGCCGATCCCTCGGCCTCCTGGTGTGCACCTTCGCGCCGCATCTCCGGGTCGTTCGCGAGGTCTCCTGCGGCCTTCTTGCCTCGTCCGAGCAGTCTGTCGAGAAAGCCCGTCATCTGTCCTCCTGTCGTTGTGCTGCCGGTCGAGTATCCGTGATCGACGCCGCAGCCGCAGATACCATCCCGGCCCGTATGAGTCGCAAGGTACGCACCCCTCCGCCGCCCCGACGCTCGGTGCAGGCGCCCAAGCAGCGATCTGCGCCGAGAGACGAGGGACGCAACCGGAAGATCATCTACGCGATCGCCGCGTCCGGGCTCGTGATCCTCGCCGCGGCCCTGGGGTTCTTCTTCCTTGCGGGAGGCGACGACGACGGCGCTGCCCAGGAGAACGCGGTCGCCACGCTCAGAGCGGCCGGCTGGACGTATCAGCGTCCGAAGGGCCAGGGGCGAACCCATGTTCCGGCGCTGCCGGCGGGCTACAAGTACAACACCGTTCCCGCTACGAGCGGCAACCATTCGAATCAGACCGTGATCTACGGCGTCTACGACCAGCAGGTCTCTGAGTTCAACTACGTCCACAACCTCGAGCACGGTGCGATCGGGATGTTCTACGGGCCAGACGTGCCCGAGAGCGTGAGGGCTCAGATGCAGGAGTACTACTCCGAGGAACCGAACGGACTCATCCTGGCGCTCGACAACCGCCTCGGCGACCAGATCGCACTGACTGCCTGGACGCACATCGCAAAGGGCAAAGCGTTCGACGGAGAGGTTTTCGACACCTTCGTCGACACCTTCGGCTTCAAGGGCCCGGAGTCGTGCAAGAGCAGCATCGAACAGGGCTGCTTCCGCCGCGAGAACCTCGAGGTCGGGAGCCAGTAGGCCCCGCGCTTCGGGGCTATCCTTGCCCGGCCGGGGTGGCGAAACTGGCTATACGCGGCTGACTTAAAATCAGCTGTCCCCTACGGGGGCGTGCGGGTTCGAGTCCCGCCCCCGGCACCTCGCTCGTGCTCCTAGTCCTCGCAATTCTCGCCGCGATCTTCTGGCTCCCGACGGGCTGGGGGATCGTGGTCGTCGCCGTCGCAACGGTGGTCGAATTCGCCGAGGTCGGCTTCTGGTTCTGGTTCTCCCGCCGCCGCGGGGCGGTGACGGGCGCGGAGGCGCTGCCCGGCTCGCGGGGAATCGTCGTAGCCGCCTGCAGGCCGGAGGGCCAGGTTCGCGTCGACGGGGAACTGTGGCGCGCACTGTGTGAGGAGGGTGCAGACCCGGGAGACGAGATCGTCGTCGAGCGGCTCGAGACCGGGCTCCTCCTCGTGGTGACCAAGGCGGCGAAAGCCCCAAACTAGACTCCTGCCGTGGCGCTGGACCTCGAACACGCTGCCCTCGAATGGGACACGCCGCTCTTCCGAATGGCGATCGCGCAGTTCGAGCAGGGGCTCGAGCACGCAGACATCGAGGAGTTCGTCGCCGAGCGACTGAGATATCCGGAGCGCGCCGTGATGATGTCCGTGCCCGTGCGCCTGGACGACGGCTCGCTTCGCGTGCTCCCCGGCTACCGCGTCCAGCATTCCACCGTGCTCGGCCCGACCAAGGGGGGCCTCCGCTACGACCCCCACGTTTCCCTGGGCGAGTGCACGGCTCTTGCGATGTGGATGACCTGGAAGTGCGCGCTCCTGAAGATCCCCTACGGTGGGGCGAAAGGGGGGATCCGCTGCAACCCGCGGGAGATGTCCCAGGGCGAGCTCGAGCGAATGACCCGGCGCTACACGATCGAGCTGCGGCCGGTGATCGGCCCGGAGGAGGACATCCCGGCCCCCGACATGGCCACGAACGAGCAGACGATGGCCTGGATCATGGACACGTACTCCATGGTCGAGGGCCACGCCGTGCCGGAGATCGTCACGGGCAAGCCGATCTCGATCGGCGGCTCGGTCTTCCGCCGGGAGGCGACGGGCGCCGGCGTCGTCACGGTGATCGAGCGCGCCTGCGGGCGCCTCGGCTGGGACCTTTCGAAGCAGCGCTGCGTCGTCCAGGGGTTCGGCAACGTCGGCGGAGTGGCAGCGCGCGAGCTCGTGGCGCGAGGCTCGACCGTCATGGGCGTCTCCGACATCTCCGGCGGGGTCTATGCCGAGTCCGGGCTGGACTTCGTCGCGCTCGAGGCGTGGATCAAGCAGCAGGGCTCGCTGGACGGCTACCCCGACGCTGAGCACGTTTCCAACTCCGAGCTGCTGGAGATCCCGTGCGACATTCTCGTCATGGCTGCCCTCGAGGATCAGGTGACCGCCGAGAACGCGGGCCGGATCGAGGCGAAGATGATCGCGGAGGGGGCGAACGGACCGACGACGATCGAAGCGGATGCGATCCTCGCCGAGCGTGGAATCGTCGTTCTGCCGGACATCCTCACCAACGCCGGCGGGGTGACCGTCTCCTACTTCGAGTGGGTGCAGGACCTCGGCCGGCTCTTCTGGTCGAGGGACGAGATCCGTCAAAAGCTCGACGACAAGCTCGGCGATGCATTCGACCGGGTCTGGACTCTCGCTGACCAGCTTCAGGTCACGCCGCGGCAGGCCGCGCTCGTCGCGGCCATCCGCGAGGTGGCCGGGGCGCTCACGTCGCGCGGCATCTATCCGTGAGCGTCGTCCGCGAAGCGATGGTCTCCGACCCGCCGACGCTCGGGGTCAGCGAGAGCGCGCAGGAGGCCGGGAACGCTCTGGCCCGCCCGGAGGTGCGCGCTGTCTTCGTCTGCGACGACGAACGGTTCGTCGGCGTCGTCACGCGCAAGACGCTCGTCCGGGAGGTCGTCGCCACCGGCCGCGATCCACGCACGACTCCGGTCGGGGAGATCGCGGAGCCGCCCCACTGGACGATCGACGCCGCGATGCCCGTCGAGGAGGCCTTTCGCTTCATGGAGGAGAAGGACGCCGAGCGCGTGCCGGTCGTCGAGGACGGCCGCCTGGTCGGCGTCCTGTCGCGAAGCGTCCTTCAGCGACGCCTGGCCGAGGATGAGCCGCCTACGGCCGACCCCGACCTCTTATAGTGCGTCGCGCGGCTGCACGACCGGTTCGACCCCCCGTCGAGTCGCCCAGTCCCAACGAAAGGACTCCATGCCAACCTGGCTCTTGATCGTCATCGTGGTCATCATCATCCTGGCCGTGCTCGGCTTCTTCCGCCGCGGCCGCTAGCTAGCAGCAGGTGTAAGCGCCGGGTGGCGCGTCGCCCTCGACCGGCTCGGGCAGCACGGCCGCTTCGAGGGCGATCCCGTGGAGGATGTCCCGCTCGCTGACCTCGACCGCGTCGAGGTCGAGCGCGTCGAGAATCTCCCGGAGGATGATTCCGCCGGCGACGATGACCGGCGCCCGGTCGGGGTGGAGGCCGGCGACCTTCGCGCGTTCCGAAACGGGCATCGCGGCGAGCCGGGCGACTTCGCGTGTGATCGACTCGATCGTCAGGCGGTGGCCGTGCACCGGATCGCCGTTTTCACCCAGCTCGATCGCGGCCAGGCTCGTGATCGTCCCGGCGACGCCGATCGCATCCTCGACGCCCAGCTGCGCGGGGAGCACGCTTCGGACGTGGGCTGCGCAGGCACGGAGCTCGGCTTCGGTGGGGGGATTGCCGTCGAGAAAACGCTCGGTCAGCCGCACGGAGCCGATGTCGAGGCTCCGCCGGGACGAAATGCCTTCCGGGCCTGCCACGACGAGCTCGGTGGATCCTCCGCCGATGTCGATCACCAGGGTCGGGACCCTCGAGCTGTCTGTCGCTCGTCACGCCGCTGAACGTCAGCTCCGCCTCCTCGTCTCCGGCCGCGAGCCGGGTCGTGAATCCGTAGCTCCACTCGACCTCGCCGAGGAACGCCTCGCCGTTCTCCGCATCGCGGACGGCGCTCGTCGCCACGGCGAGAGTTCGCTGCGCACCGAGCGATTCGAGCAGGCGGCGGTAGTCGCTCAACACGTTGCGCGTGCGCGCGATCGGTAGCGGCAGGAGCCGGTGGCGGGCATCGACTCCCTCGCCGAGACGGGTGATCTCCGACCGGGCCTCGATATCGGCGACCCGTCCGTCGTCCACGTCTGCCACCAGCAGGCGGGTGGTGTTCGTGCCCAGGTCGATCGCCGCGACGCGCATGCCGTCAGGCTACTGCCGGTGCGTAGCCGAAGCCGTGCTCGCTACCCTGGCTCCATGTTCCTGTTCCGAGACAAAGAGGCGATGGTCGAGCCGAAGGACGCGCTCCCTGGCCGTGACGAGGCGATGGCAGTTCCCGCCAAGCACTTCGTGCTCGGTACCCCGCTCGAGCCGCCTTTTCCCGAGGGGTTCGAGCAGATCGTCGTCGGGATGGGCTGCTTCTGGGGCGCCGAGAAGATCTTCTGGCAGGCGGCCGGCGTCTACACGACGGCGGTTGGCTATGCGGGCGGCTATACGCCGAATCCGACCTACCAGGAAGCGTGCAGCGGGCGTACCGGCCACACCGAGGCTGTCCTCGCCGTCTTCGATCCGTCGAAGACGAGCCTCGACGACATGCTGCGCCTCTTCTGGGAGGGCCACGACCCGACCCAGGGCATGCGGCAGGGCAACGACATGGGGACGCAGTACCGCTCGGCCGTGTACTGGCAGGACGAGGCGCAGCGCGAGGCTGTCGAGCGCTCGCGAGAGATGTACGGGCGCGAGCTCTCGGAGGCCGGATACGGCGAGATCACGACCGAGATCGCGCAAGCCGGCCCGTTCTACTACGCCGAGGACTATCACCAGCAGTACCTCGCGAAGAATCCGAACGGCTACTGCGGCATCGGCGGGACGGGCGTCAGCTGCCCGATCGGCCTCACCACTCGCACGTAGCCCGCGCTACAATCTCGCCAACGTCGCGGGGTGGAGCAGTCAGGTAGCTCGCCGGGCTCATAACCCGGAGGTCGCAGGTTCAAATCCTGCCCCCGCTACTGGAAAGGCCCCGGAAACGGGGCTTTTCTGTTTGGGGGGTCTTCGTCGTTTTGGTTGATGGCCTCGTGGTAGCGGCGGCGCCAGGTGTCGGTTCCGCCGAAGGCCGCCTGGAGGTTTTCTTCGGCGAGCGGGATCGGTGGGTGGTCGAGGCCTGCGTGGGCGCGGGCGCTTGACCAGGGCCAGTCGGTGGCGTTGGAGACGAGGTAGGCCCGGACGGGGTTTCGGGCGATGTAGCGGCTGGCCCCGGCGAGGTCGGCGTCGTTTTCGATCTCGCGGGCGAAGGGGTGGGCGCGGAAGAGGTGTGCGCTTCGCCCCTGTTTTCTGTTCAGGTCGCGGGAGTAGTCTGCTGTGCAGGCGTTGGAGGGCGTAGGCGACGCGTGCGTCGGGTATCTGCAGGAGCGAGTGGTAGTGGTTTCCCATCAGGGTGTAGGAGAGCAGGGCGAGCTGGAAGCGCTCGCAGACGGCGGCCAGGCGGGCAAGGAAGTCGCGGCGGTCGTCGCTGCTTGAAAAGAGTTGCCGGGTGTCGCTGCCGTGGGCTGCGAAGTGGAAGATCCCGGCGTGGTAGGCGCGAGGCTTGCGGGCCACAGGCCCACGCTAGGCCACCCTCGTCTGGCGCCGAGTGCGCGCCGGTGCACACCTCGAACAGAGTCGGTGCTGTCTCGACACATCCGCCCCTTGACACCCAACGGGGTCCGACACCGTTGGTCGGGCGCTAGAGGTCTCGCTCGGCGACCACTCGGCCGCGCTCATCTCTGAACTCGCAGACGTGGCCCGGTGGGAGCCACCCGGCGCAACGAGACGTACGTTCGCGGTGATTCCGCGAAGCGGGGTTCGTGCGTTCCGACTTCGTGGTCGTACAGCGCGGGCCACCGCGTCGCAAGGGGGTCACCTCGCCACCATGATCCGCCACGGCTCGACGAGTGGACGTCTACCGAGGCCGCCCGCCGTTGAGCGACGTCGGGCGACACCAAAACGAGGGCCGTAGCGGCGAGTACGAGGGGTCCGGAGGTCGCAGGTTCAAATCCTGCCCCCGCTACTCCGAAAGCCCGCCCTAGCGGGCTTTCGCTTCTTGCTTGCCGATACGTCGGCGGCGCAGAGACCCCGTACGCGATGCAGCGCCACCGAGCTGGAACGGCAGCAGGACGAGGCAGACGACCTCCCGCGCTACCAGCAAAGGAGGTCTTCGGCCCCGTGGGCCTTGAACCGTGAGCTGGATCTCGCTCCCGCGTAGCGCCCAGCCGAGGAGGAGGCGAGCGCGGAGGCGATGCCAGCCGGAGGTGACGACGACGAGCTCGTCGGCTCCCAGTTCTCGCGCGACTGAGGCGACGTTCGCCGCGTTCTGGGCCGTCGAGCGCGCGTCGGGGTCGCAGATCAGCTCGACGTCCGATCCCGTCCAGGCGGCGCGCATCAGCTCCGCCTCCGGCATGCCGGACAGGACGACGGCGCGCGCGTCGGCGGCGAGAGGCTCCGCGTGGGACAGGCGCTCGGCGCAGATCCGGTGCAGCGCCTTGTCGCGCCGGCGGGAGTAGCCGAGAACCGCCACGACACGGACGCTCATGGCCGTTTGCGACGGAAGAACTCGGCCGTGATCAGCGCGCTGGCCACGGTCAGGACGAGGACGATCGCCTTCTTCCCCTGGAGCTTCGACTCGCCGCTCGCCCGCTCGCGCATCTCGACAGGGATCTCCTCGACACGCAGTCCTTCCTGATCCAGGCGCAGGAGGGCCTCGACCTCGGGAGCCCCGCTCGAGTAGGGCCTCGCCAGGATCGGCATCGCGCGGGCGCTCACCGCGTACATCCCGCTCGTCGCGTCGTGGAACGGCCGGTCGAGGACGACCTCGATCGACCTCCGGAGAATCCCGGTGCCCAGGCGCCGCGCCGGGCTCGTCTCGTAGCGCTCTCGCGAGAACCCGTTTCCGCCGGCGGCGGCGTAACGCGATCCGACGGCGACGTCGCACTGCCCGGAGCGAACGATCTCGAGCAGCTTGCGGAGCTCGCCGACCGGATGCTGGCCGTCTGCGTCCACGCGTCCGCAGAAGGCGTACCCGTGCTCGGCCGCGTAGCCGTAGCCGGCGGCGATCGCAGCCCTCAACCCTCTGTTCTCGCCGAAGGACAGAACGTCGGCGCCCTGCTCCTTCGCGACCTCGGCGGTACGGTCGCTCGAGCCATCGTCGACGACGAGCACGTCGGCGTCCGGGATCTCGGCTCGCAGCTCGGCCAGGACGGCAGGAAGGCTCGCCTCCTCGTTCCAGGCCGGAATGAAGACGAGCGTTTCGCCCGATTTCGTCATCGGCCGGCCCGAGCTTGCTGCCGAAGGGTGCTCGTGTCCATCCTCATGAGCTAGAGGATTGTGACTTACTCGATCGGGATCTCGAAGCGGGCGATGATGCCGGGGTCGTCGGCTCTGGCGAGTAACTCGGGATCGGGATCGCGAGTCGCCACCCATGCATATCCGTGCTCGGGGTAGGCGACGACATCCGGGAAGCTCCCGGCGCTGATCGCGAGGAGCCGAGCGGGGTCGTCGGTGGGGTTGCTGAACGCGTGGAGTCCCTTCCGCCCCTCGGGGCAGAAGACGAAGTCGCCCGGCGCCAACTCCTCCTCGCCGTCTGGGTTCCGGAAGAGGGGCCGACCGCTCAGGACGAAGAACATCTCTTCGGCTCCGAAGTGCATGTGCATCCGCATCTCAGGTGCGCCGGGGGCCAATTCGTACAGCGTTGCTCCCATCCTGGCGTAGTCCGGCCGCCAGAAGACTCGATGGCGCGTCCGCTCTTCTTCGCTCTCTCCGTCCCATTCGTCGGAGAACAGGTTCTGACGATTCATGGTGGTACCTCCGGGTCAGCGAAGCGGGGTCAGGTCGTACGGGAATCGAGTGAGCAGCTCGCAGCCGTCCTCGGTCACGAGGACGAGGTCCTCGAAGGTCACGCCGCCGACGCGCTTGTCCCAGAGGCCGGGCTCGAGTGCGACCACGTCCCCGACGACCAGCGGAGCGTGGCCTGCGAGACCGAGAGAAGGAGCCTCGTGCACCTCGAGCCCAACGCCGTGTCCGAGGGCGAACTGAAAGCCGTCTTCCTCTCCGTCGCTCGTTCTTTGCGTCGGATAGCCGGCAGCCTCGAAGAGGTCGCAGGTGGCGTCGTACAGCTCGCGTCCGGTAGTGCCCGGCCGGACGGCCTCGCGCGCTTGCGAGAGCGCGGCAGCGGCGAGGCGTGCCTGCTCGGCGATCAGTGCGGCGTGCTCAGGGGCGGGATCTCCGACCACGAAGGTTCGCGCCATGTCGGCCCAGCAGGCGGTCTCTTCGTGCCGCGGCCAGATGTCGATGTGGATCGGCAGGCCGGCGGGGAGCGGACCGCTTCCAGGCTCGTGCCCGCCGCCCTGCCACACGGATGAAACGATGACGTCGGGCGGACACGGGGCTCCGTGCTCTGCGCATGCGGCGCGAAGCGTCGCCCTGACGTCCTCGGCCAGCAGAGGCTTCCCGTCCACCTCCAGCCGCCCGTCCGCTGCAGGAACGGCACGCGCCAGCAGCGCGGATGCCGCGGACATTCCTGCCTCGGCCGCCCGCTGCGCGGTGCGGATGCCTTCGAGCTCCGCCCCGGATTTGGCCCGACGCCGTAGGTCGACGGTGGCGTCGTCGACGGTCAGGACGATTCCGTCCTGCCGGAGCCGGTCGGCCAACCCGAGCGGGAAGTCTCCCGCGACGATCGCCTCGTCGAGGCCGATCTGCGAAACGGCGCGAGCCTCTGTCTCCCGACTTGCCTCGGCGAACGACATTCCGGCTTTCGCGAGCTCCTTGTAACCGAGCTCGAAGTAGCTGAGGAGCTCGGCTTCGGGCAGCGCTTCCTTGATCCTGTCGCGCTCGAGATGGCTGGTCAGGACGTACTGACGCCCTTCGGCCTCGGCGAAGAGGAACGGATCGCCGATCGCGATCGGAATCTCGTGGCGCATGGCGGCGGAACGCTCCGTGTCGCCGTAGAGCAGCAGTCCACGCATGCGCGGGAGCGTAACGCTCGCCGTCCGCGACGCTCGGCTCGAGAACCGTCCCGATGAGTTTCCGGCTCGGCGCGGGTCCTCGCTCGTGAACCCGGTAGCGTCCGACCCGACGACGAGGAGGAGATAGATGCCTGAGCACAACGTGGCAACACGCGAGGAATGGCAGGCGGCCCGGGACGAGCTCGCAAAGCTCGAGGCCGAGCAAGCGGAGCGCGGCGAGGAGGTCAAGAAGCGGCGCCGCGATCTTCCGTGGGTTCCCGTCGAGAAGGAGTACGAGTTCGACACCGAGGACGGCAAGAAGACCCTCGCCGAGCTCTTCGACGGACGCTCTCAGCTGCTCGCCTACAACATCATGTTCGGCCCCGAGTACACGCTCGGCGCCTGTCCCGGCTGCACCAACCTCGGCGACGGGCTCGACGGCTCACTCATTCACCTGAACCATCACGACGTGACACTCGTGTGCTTCTCGCGGGCGCCGATCGAGCGGTTGACCGCCTACAAGGAACGGATGGGCTGGGAGTTCCCGTACATCTCCACCTTCAATACCGACTTCGCCTTCGACTTCGGCCTCGCGTTGACCCGGGAACAGGCGCAGCAGGTTCCCGAGATCAAGGAGTTGATCGCAAGCCCGAGCGACGACATCCAGTACTGGTCGAGCCAGGTCGGAGCGGAGCTCGAGGACGGGATGCGAGAGGCCCCGAGCTGGATCGCCTTCGCCCGCGAGAACGGAACCGTCTACCACACCTACACGGTGATGGCACCCGACCCGTTCGTCAGGCCGTACTACAGCTTCCTGCTCGATCGAACCCCGAAAGCTCAAGCCTCAGAGCAACGCGCCTGGCGGAAGGACGAGTACCCGGACTGACGCCGATCGGGCTCGGGCCGACACACGTTCAGCCGTGGCTCTCTCTCCGGACGACGCTCGTTCTCTCGCCCTGTCTCTGCCCGAAGCCGTCGAGCAGGATCACCACGGGCGCCCCTCGTTCCGTGTCGGCGGAAAGATCTTCGCGACGCTGTGGAGCGAGCAGCGGATGAACGTGATGCTGGATGAAGGCGGAATACGAACCGCGATCGGGAGTGCGCCCGATGCCTGTGAGGAAGTGTGGTGGGGCAAGCGTCTGACGGCGGTCGGAGTCACGCTTGCCCGCGCCGACCGGGAGTTCCTGCGCGAGCTGCTCACCGACGCGTGGGAGCAGAAGGCGCCGAAGCGGCTTATGAGCGATCGCTAGACGATTGTGAGCCAAGCGGGCATGTCAACGGCTGAACGTCTCTCCTGCGAAGCTGATGGTCATGGAGCCAGGCGAGTACCGGTTCGGGGACGGGACGTGATCGATTGACCGCGTTCGTCTCCACGGGCCGCCTCCCGAGCCCCGAACTGGTTCAGTCGCTCGTGGACGAGGCGTACGAGCACTTCAGGACGAACGACGGCGGGACGAACGCTGAGGTGTACCCGGCACTCGCCGAGGTACCGAGAGATCTCTTCGGCGTCTGCGTGGTCGGCGCGGCCGGAAGGGTCTACCGAGCCGGGGACGCCGATGCCGAGTTCACGATCATGAGTGTGGCGAAGCCGTTCGTCTTCGCCCTCGTCTGTCAGGCGCTAGGCCCGGACGAGCTTCGCGAGCGGGTCGGTGTCAATGCCACAGGCCTTCCGTTCAATTCCCTCGAGGCCGTCGAGCAGAGCGATGACGGGAGGACGAATCCGATGGTGAACTCGGGGGCGATCGCCACGACGAGCCTTGTCCCTGGAGCAGAGCAAGAGGAACGTTGGGCGGCGATCCGCGACGGCCTATCTCGATTCGCCGGGCGGGCGCTCTCAGTCGACGAGGACGTCTTCCAGTCGGCATCCGAGACCAACATGCGAAACCGGGACATCGCTCGCCTGCTTGCGAGCGTCGACCGGATTCACGGCGACCCGTCCGAAGCCGTCGCGCTCTACACCAAGCAGAGCTGCCTCAGCGTGAGCGCCCGGGATCTGGCGGCGATGGGCGCCACGCTCGCCGGCGGCGGCGTCAATCCCCTCTCGGGCGAGCGGGTCGTGGATGCGGACGTCTGCCGGCACACGCTGGCCGTGATGACGACGGCCGGGCTGTACGAGACTTCGGGCGACTGGCTCTACGACATCGGGCTCCCCGGGAAGAGCGGCATCGGCGGCGGGATCGTGATGGTCGCTCCGGGGAAAGGCGGGCTCGGGACATTCGCCCCACCGCTCGACCACGCCGGCAACAGCGTCAAGGGACAGCTCGTTGCACAGTTTCTGTCCCGCCGCCTCGGATTGGATCTCTTCGTCTCGAGCCCGAGCGACTCCCAGGACACCGAGGCGTGACCCGGGACCGCCTTGCCCCGTGGACTGACCCTTTTTTGCGCCAACCCTCCTAGGCGACAGGCGGGCAGGCGCGGCCGAAGGCGATTCGTAGTCGCTCGATGCGGTCGCCGACCTGCACGTCGAACGGAACGCAGCCTCGTTTCTTCAGGCTGAAGCCGCCGGCGTAGGCGAGCCAGGCGGACGGCGACACGCAGGGGAGGAAGCGGACGCTCAACGCCTCCCCGTGGCCCCAGCCGATCACCGCATGGCGCCGCCAGGGCTTGGCGATGCTGATCGTCACCGGCTCCCCGGTTCCAGCGCGGACCAGCGCGCCCCATTTCGCCCAGAACCGGAAAACGGGGTCGTTGGAGCGCTCCACCCGCCATGGATAGCGGCCGCGGGGCAGTCCGATCCGGTCGAGAACGATTCCGGCCTCGGCGTAAGGCCGTTCCGCGGTGCCGACCGACTGGTCGCAGCCGACGGTCGTGCGCATCGGACTCGGATGGGTCATCGCTGATGCAGCGACCGCGAGTCCCACGACTGTCACGACCGCCGCCGCTATGAGCCCGCGCATGCGGCAAGTACACCTTTGGAGGACAAGTGGTTCCAGGGGGCGCCCAGGGCCTACGATGATCCTCGTGTCCGAACCCGCCGCCGCGACTCCCGTCTCCGAGGAGCTCGAGCTCCAGCTCGAGGAGCACCGCAAGCAACTAACGGGGTACTGCTACCGGATGCTCGCCTCGCCCTTCGAGGCCGAGGATGCCGTCCAGGAGACGATGATCCGCGCGTGGCGCGGACTCGACCGCTTCGAGGGTCGCGCGGCGTTCAAGTCGTGGCTCTACAGGATCGCGACGAATGTCTGCCTCGACATGCTGGAGGGACGCGAGCGCCGCGCCCTGCCGATGGACCTCGGACCTGCGCGGGAGCCGATCGAGGCGAACCTGAACGTCCTGCCGGAGGTGACCTGGATCCAACCGGTCCCCGACCCCGCCATCGAGGTGGAGTCGCGCGAGACGGTCCGCCTCGCCTTCGTCGCGGCCCTGCAGCACCTTCCTCCCCGTCAGCGCGCCGTGCTCATCCTCTGCGAGGTCCTGCGGTGGAAGGCGACGGAGGTCGCCGAGCTCCTTGAGGTCACCGTGGCATCCGTCAACAGCGCCCTGCAGCGCGCGCGTGCGACCCTCGAGGCGGCAGACGCCGGCTCGGCAGGCTCGACGCACGTGAGTGACGTCGACGCCGAGCTCCTCGCGCGCTACGTCACCGCCTTCGAGGACTACGACATGGACGCGCTCACAGCCCTGATCCGGGAGGACGCGACGCAGTCGATGCCGCCGTACGACCTCTGGCTGCAAGGCCGAGAGGACATCTTCAGCTGGTGGTTCGGTCCGGGTGCCGGCTGTCGAGGCTCGCGCCTGGTGCCGACGGTGGCCGCGAACGGCTCGCCTGCGTACGGCCAGTACAAGCCCGCGCCGGGCGGCGGCTTCGAGCCGTGGGCGCTCCAGGTGCTCGAGGTCTCGGCCGGCCGGCTCGTCCAGTTCCACTTCTTCCTCGACACCGGCACGCTCTTCCCGCTCTTCGGGCTCCCCGCCCGCTTCGAGACCTAGCGGTCGGCCAAGACCTCGGTGAGCCCCATGAAGCCGACGAGCTCGAGCAGCTCGTCCGAGGCATGGCGCAGGCGCACCCGGCAGGCATACCGGCGGGCGGCGAGCTGAAGGCGAGCCAGGGCGTCGACCGTCACGGCGTCGGGCTCGACTCCATGCACATCGCAAAGGACGACCGCAGCGTCATGCTCGTTGAGTAACGTGCAGACGCGGTCACAGAGCCCGGGCAAGTCAGCATGGGTGATCGGGCCGCGGATGGCGAAAGCGACCGTGGGCGGAGCAGCGGAGCCCATGGAGCAGAGACTGTCCGGCTGCAGAAAACTCATCGGCACGCGACCGATGAGTTCTCGAACACGGGCCGGTCTAAGCCTCTGAAACCGCTGATTGACCCACGGAAAGGGAGACGTCGATGACCACGATGACAAACCGGGCCCGCTGGATCGCGCTCTACGTGCTCTGCCTGGGCGACCTGATGATCGTCCTCGACGGCACGATCGTGAACGTCGCGCTGCCGACGATCCAGGAGGACCTCGGGTTCTCGCGGGAATCGCTCGCGTGGGTGGTGAACGCCTACATGCTCACCTTCGGCGGCTTCCTGCTTCTGGGCGGCCGGCTGGGCGACCTCTTCGGACACCGGCGGTTGTTCGTGATCGGCACGTCGCTCTTCACCGTCGCCTCGCTCGCCTGCGGCATTGCGAACTCGCAGGAGACGCTCGTTGCTGCGCGGGCCGTGCAGGGGATCGGCGGAGCGATCGTCTCCGCGGTCGCGCTGTCGTTGATCATGACGCTCTTCACCGAAGGAGCGCGATCGCGCAAAGGCGATGGGCGTGTTCGGCTTCGTTCTCTCGGGCGGCGGCGTTGCCGGTGTGCTGCTCGGCGGCGTCCTCACCGACGCACTCGACTGGCACTGGATCTTCCTCGTCAACATTCCCGTCGGGATCGCCGTCGTCGTCCTGACGATGATCCTGCTGCCGGGGACACCGGGTCATGCGACGGGACGCGTGGACTTTGCGGGCGCGATCACGGTGACCGCCTCGCTCATGCTGGCGGTCTTCGCGATCGTGAACGGCAACGATGCCGGGTGGACGTCCGCGCGGACGCTCGGGCTCTTGGCCGCTTCGGCGGCGCTGATGGGGCTGTTCCTCTTCATCGAGTCGCGGATCTCGGCTCCGCTGATGCCGCTCACGATCTTCCGGAACCGCAATGTCTCGACCGCGAACGTCGTCGGTGCGCTGATGGCGGCCGGGATGTTCGCCTACTTCTTCCTCTCGGCCCTCTACCTCCAGGGGATCCTGGGCTACAGCCCGATGGAGGTCGGCCTCGCCTACCTGCCCTCCACGATCCTGTGGGGCGCCTCGTCGCTGCTCCTCTCCAACCGGCTGGTCATGCGGTACGGAATCAACCCACCGCTGATCGCGGGGCTCGGGCTGATGACGATCGGGCTGCTGCTCTTCGCACGCACGCCCGTCGACGGGAACTACCTGCTCGACATCCTGCCCGCGACGCTCGCGGTCGGGCTCGGCGGCGGGATCGCGTTCAACCCGCTCCTGCTTGCGGCGATGAGCGGAGTCGAGCAAGAGGAGGCCGGCCTGGCCTCGGGCGTCGTGAACACGGCGTTCATGATGGGCGGTGCGGTCGGGCTTGCGATCCTCGCCAGCCTTGCGGCCTCACGCACGGACAGCCTGGCCGCCTCGGGCGACGGCGAGCTTGCGGCGCTGAACGGCGGGTATCACGCCGCTTTCCTCCTGGGCGCGGTGTTCGTGATGGTCGCCATCGCCGTCACGGCGGCGCTCCTGCGTGCGGCGATGCCGGCGCACGGGCACGAGGAAGAGGCGGTCGGCGTCCCGGCCGCAGCCGACTAGAACGCGTCGACGACGAGCGCGATCACGTAGCCGGCGATCAGCAGCACGCCGGTCGCGAGGTGGAGCTGGATGTTCTTGCCCATCGCCGGCATCAGGGCGTAGGGCTGGTCGTACGACTCGCGGAGGGCCCGGTAGACGGGGATCGCGAGTGGGGCGGCCGCCAGCGCGATGATCGCCGGCCGGACGATCAGACCGCTGATCGCGAAGACCGCGATCAGCGCGAACGCAAGCACGACCGCGGCGGCGTAGCCGTTGACGATCGTGTCCTTCGAGAGCCGCACGGGCAGGGTCCGCTTGCCGGCAGCGGCGTCGGCGGGGCGGTCCGGCACCTCGTTCACGTACAGGACGAGCGCGATCAGGATCCCGACCGGGATCGAGACGAGGAGCGGCTCGAGGTCGTACTCACGCGCCTGCACGAAGTAGGCACCGAGGGCCATGATCGGGCCGAAGCCGAGAGCGACGACGATCTCTCCGAGCCCGCGATGGACGAGCTTCAGGGGCGGCGCCGTGTAGAAGAAGCTCAGGAGCGCCCCGACCACGCCGAGCCAGAGGAGATCCCATCCGCGAATGGCGGCGAGGCCCACGCCGATCGCGATCCCGGCGGCGTAGAAGCCGAGCGAGAGGAGCGCCAGGTTGCGCAGCGACACGAGCCCGTACAGGACGACCCGCGAGCCGCCGCTGAACTGCGTCGGGTTCACGTTCGCCTCGTCGGCGCCGCTCGTCGTGTCGAAGACGTCGTTCGCGACGTTCAGGCCGAGGTGGATGAACGCGCCGCCGACGAGCGTCGCGAGGGCGAGCCACCAGCTGAAGCCGTTCGTCCACGCGGCGACCGCGATCCCGAGCAGGATCGGGACGAACGTCGCGGTGAGGAACGGAAGCCGGGTCGCCCGGAGGAAGAGCCAGCCGAAGGAGAGGCGCGGCTTGACCTCCCGGCCGGTCTCGGCCGAGACCTGGTCGAGATAACGGCGGGCCTGCGGAACGCCGCGCTCGGAGAACTCGAAGAACGACATCTCCTGCTCGTCCCACTGCTGGACGCGGTCCGGGCTGGAACTCCAGCTTGCCGTCAGTTCTCCGCGCGGATCCCCACAGAGAGACGTACCGCCGCTCGTCGTAGCCGATCCCCGGCTGGGGCCGAATGTGGCTGAAGACGACGTTGATCCGCTCGCCTTCGGGTGGCTGGACCTCGTCGCCGCCGACTGCGTCCAGGACGACGACCCCACGGCCGGCGTCGGCGCGGAACTCGGTCGCGACGGAGAGCGGGTAGCCGTCGTCGTCCACGAACGCGATCACGGCGTGGCTGAAGCGCTCCTGGAGGCCGGCGATCAGCTCCGGGGTCGGCTTCACGCGAGCGCCTCGGCGAGCTCGAAGACCTCTGGCGCCCGGTCCGTTCGGCCGTCCTCCCAGAAGAACGCACGCCTGGGCCGGATCTCGATCACCGCGCGCTCGAAGAACAGCGGCAGGGCGACGCGCTTGCCGAGGAACATGTCGATCGCGGGCTCCTTCTTCCGCCAGAGCGGAAGCACCCGCTCCCAGCCCGCGTGGAGATCGGAGTCGTCCACGATCGCATCTCCCTGGATCGTCGCCCGCGCGAACCGCTCGACGTCGACTGCGACCGGGTCGCTGATCGAGAGCGACACGCGCGGGTTCGCCTTGACGTGCTCGAGCTTCTTCGAGAAGAGGATGCTCGACGTCAGGTAGATGAGCTCGCCGTCGTAGAGCGGGATCAACGGGTGGGTCACCGGCAGCCCGGCTGGGTCGACGACCGTGAACTCGCTCACGAGTGCCGACTCGAGCAGAGCCTCGACGGGTTCGGGGAGCACGCCCATGTACTGGACGGTAGTGAACCACCCCTTGGCGGCGCAGGTCGAGCCTTCCGCCGTGACTACGATCAAGCGGCGGGACGCCGTCCCGGCCACACCCATGGACCAGGCTTCTTCAGCGACTCTCGCTCCACCCAGCCGGTGGCTCGGCCCCGGCCGTATCCGCCTGCCCGCAGGCGATCCCGGCGATCCCGACACCCGCTCGCCGGCCCGCCTCCTCCTGTGGGTGGGCCGGCTTCAGCTCCTGACGTTGCTCGGAGGCATGTTCTTCGGCGTCCTCTGGATGGTCGCCCAGGCGCTCATGCCCTTCGCGATCGGCCGGGCGATCGAGGGCGGCATCGTCGACCACGACAATCGCGAGCTGGCGTTCTGGGCGCTCGTCCTGCTCGCGCTCGGCGCGGTCCAGGCCGGGGCCGGGATCATGCGGCACCGGTACGCGGTCTTCAACTGGCTCCAGGCGTCGTTCCGCCTCGCCCAGATCGTGTCTCACCACTCCGCTCGCTCCGGCCAGGCGGTTCGTGCCGGGCTCTCCACCGGCGAGGTCGTCGCGACGGTGGCGAACGACGCGATGCGCGCCGGCGGCGCCTTCGACATCACCGCCCGGCTGTCCGGGGCGATCGTCGCCTACATCGTCGTCGCGTGCATCTTGCTCTCGTCCTCCGTCGTGCTCGGCCTGATCGTGCTGGTCGGAGTACCCGTGCTCGTCCTGCTCCTCGGCACCGTGATCAAGCCACTCGGTGAGCGGCAGCGGGAGCAGCGCGAGGAAGTCGGAAAGCTGACCGCTCTGGGCGCCGACACGGCCTCGGGGCTCCGCGTGCTGCGCGGGATCGGCGGCGAGCAGGCGTTCTTCGACCGGTACCACGCGCGCTCGCAGGTGGTTCGCGAGGCCGGTGTTCGCGTGGCCCTGCCGCAGTCGACCCTCGATGCGGCGCAGGTCTTCATCCCCGGGCTCTTCGTCGTGCTCGTGACCTGGATCGGCGCGCGGTTCGCGGTTTCGGGGCAGATCGGTGTCGGCGAGCTCGTGGCGTTCTACGGTTACGCGGCGTTTCTCGTCATCCCGCTGCGCACCGCGGCCGAGGCGGTCGACAAGGTGACGCGGGCGCTCGTCGGCGCCCGGCGCATGCTCAGCGTCCTCGCGGTGGAGCCTCAGGCTTCCGAGCCCGAGTCGCCCGCGGCCGAGCCTCCCGCCGGCGTGCCGCTCTCCGATCCGGGCTCGGGCCTCGTCGTCGAGCCCGGCGTCGTCACGTGCCTCGTCTCTGCCCTCCCGGAGGAGGCAGCCGAGACGGCCGACCGTCTGGGGCGTTTCGGCGACGACGACGAGGTGGCGCTCGGAGACGTCCGGCTGTCCGACCTACCGCTGGACACGGTTCGGAGCCGGATCGTCGTCAGCGAGGCCGATCCGGTGCTGTTCGCCGGGAGCCTGCGCACCGAACTCGATCCGTGGGGTCGTTCGAGTGACGAGGAGATCCTCGAGGCGATCTCGGTTGCGAACGCCGAGGACATCCTCGACGCCCTTCCCGAAGGTCTGGACACGGCGGTGGACGAGCGTGGCCGCTCCTTCTCCGGTGGCCAGCGGCAGCGACTCGTGCTGGCCCGCGCCCTGCTCTCGAACGCCGAGATTCTCGTCCTCGTCGAGCCGACGAGCGCCGTCGACGCCCACACGGAGGCCAGGATCGCGCGGCGCCTTGGCGAGGCTCGCGCGGGCCGGACGACGGTGATCGTGACCACGAGCCCCCTCGTCCTCGACCAGGCGGACAGGGTCGTGCTGATCGAGGGAGGCAAGGTCGTTGCCGAGGGCGGGCACCGTGAGCTCCTCGATTCGCGGTACGACTACCGCGACACGGTGACCCGTGGGGAGGACATGTGAGCGAGCTCCTTCCCATCGCCGAGGGTGCAGAGCTCCGGGGCCAGGCTCGCTCGCTCGGAAGCCGTCATCGCCGCGCCCTCGTCGGCACGGTCCTCCTGCACGCGCTCGCCGCCGCGACAGGGCTCGTCGGCCCAGCGCTGCTCGGCGCGCTCGTCGAGTCGGTCGAGAACGGGACGACGACGGGTTACGTCGACAAGATCGTCCTCGTCCTCGCCAGCGTTTCTGCTCGCCCAGACCGTCCTGACCTGGTTCGCCCGCCGCGCGTCGTTCGTGCTCTCCGAGCTGATCTTCGCCGAGCTGCGCGAGGACTTCATGCGGCGGGTGCTCGCACTTCCGCTCTCGACCGTCGAGCGCGCCGGGACCGGCGACCTCGTGTCGCGGACGACGGCCGACGTGGACTCGCTCGCACGGACGATCCGCTTTGCCGTGCCGGAGACGCTGATCGCCGCCGTCACGACCGTGCTGACCGTCGCGGCCGCAATCTGGGTCAGCCCGATCGCCGCGATCCCCTGCATCGCAGGCGTGCCCGCCCTCTGGATCGGCACTCGCTGGTACCTCCGCCGGGCGCCCAAGGCATATCTCTGGGAGCGGGCCGCCTACGCGACGCTCGCGGGCCGGGTCGGAGAGACGGTCGAGGGAGGGCGCACGATCGATGCGCTCGGGCTGCGGGAGGAGCGCGTGGAGCGCATCGACGAGGATCTTCGGGAGGCCTATCGCGCCGAGCGCCGGACGTTGCAGCTCCGCACGATCTGGTTCCCGACGGCGGAGTTCTCGTACGTGCTCCCGGTCGCGAGCGCCCTGGCCTGGGGCGGCTGGCTCGTATCCGCCGGCCATGCCTCGATCGGAGAGGTGACGGCGATCGCGCTCTACGTCGTCCAGCTTGCGGACCCCGTCGACCGGCTGATCTCCTGGCTGGACGAGATCCAGGTCGGGGCGACGTCGTTCGCGCGCCTGGTCGGGATCGCACGGGTGCCGCCCGACCGCACGGCGACCGACGAGATCCCGGAGGGCGACGACCTGAGCGCGCGCGGCGTGCGCTACGCATATGTGCCGGGCCGGGACGTTCTCCACGGGATCGACCTCGATCTGGCTCCCGGAGAGCGCGTGGCGGTCGTCGGCCCGTCGGGAGCCGGGAAGTCGACGCTCGGCCGGCTGCTTGCCGGCATCCACCCGCCGCGCGCCGGACGGGTCGACGTCGGCGGCGTCCGGCTGGTCGACCTGCCGCTCGAGACCTTGCGGAAGGAGGTCGCTCTGGTCACCCAGGAGCAGCACGTGTTCGTCGGCACGCTCGCGGAGAACCTCCGTCTGGCCCGGACGAGCGCCACCGACGACGAGCTGAACGGGGCACTCGCCGCCGTCGACGCGCACGAATGGGTCGAGCTGCTGGACGACGGGTTGGAGACCGTCGTCGGCGCCGGCGGCTATCCGCTCACCCCCGCGCAGGCGCAGCAGGTCGCGCTCGCCCGGCTCGTGCTGGCCGATCCCCACACGCTCGTCCTCGACGAGGCGACGTCGCTGCTCGACCCGCGCGCCGCGCGCCATCTCGAGCGCTCGCTCGCGTCCGTGCTCGAGGGGCGGACGGTCGTCGCGATCGCCCACAGGCTCCACACCGCCCACGACGCCGACCGCGTCGCGGTGGTCGAGGAGGGTCTCCTCCAGGAGGTCGGAACCCACGACGAGCTCGTCGCCCACGCGGGCTCCTACGCCGCCCTCTGGGACTCGTGGCACGGCGATCGGCACGGGAAATCCCCGCAAACGAACGGAAGTTGATTGACAAGTCAATCCGTTTGACTCCTCCCGAACGCGGCAATTGAAGGGCGTTGACGCCTTGTTCACCCCGTTGGGAGGGATTCATGAAACTGCGACTCTTGCTCGGCCTCTTCGCCGTGCTCGCCGCGCTCGTCCCGAGTGCTGCTGCGCTCGGGAGCTTGCCCGCCGGTGAGCCGACCGTCGGTCTCGCCAGGCTGACCGCCGCCTCTTCACCGCTGACCTCGGTCCGCGGCATCGCGACGTTCGACGCGGCTCCGACCGCCCTCGACGTCGCCGCACTCAAGGGCCACGGCCTGACCGTGCAGCCGATGAAGCACCTGCCGCTTGCCCTGGTGCGCGGAACGGTTCAGTCGATGGAGTCGGCGGTGAGCCTCGGTACCGCGAACGACATCTATCCCGACGACCGGATCGAGCTCTTCGACACCGCCTCGTCCGACGCGATGGGCGCGGCGACCACCCGCGCCGCCGGGCTCACCGGGAAGGGGACGACGGTCGCCGTCGTCGACTCGGGTTGTGACGCCAGCCATCCCGACCTCGCCGATCACGTGACGCACAACGTCAAGCTCTACAGCGCCGAGTACGTGAACATCCCGCCCGACTCGAGCAACACGATCGTCGTGCCGATCGAGGCCGGCCCGTACCAGAACACGGACGTCGGCTCCGGCCACGGAACCCATGTCGCCGGGATCATCGCGGCCGACGGGCACACGGGTGCCGACCACCTCGGCGTCGCGCCGGACGCGAACCTCGTCTGCTACTCGGTCGGCGAAGTCCTCTTCACGACCGCGGTCGTGACGGCCTACGACCACCTGCTCGACCAGCCTCAGCTCTGGGGCGTCAAGGTGATCAACAACTCCTGGGGCAACTCGTTCCAGCAGTTCGACCCGCGCGCGCCGGTGAACGTGGCCACGAAGGCCATGGCCGACCTCGGCGTGAACGTCGTGTTCGCCGCCGGCAACAGCGGGCGCACGAACGCGGAGATGTCGCTGAACCCCTTCTCGCAGGCGCCGTGGGTGACGTCGGTGGCCGCGGAGGACGTGAACCACGTCCGGGGCGATTTCTCGTCGAACGGCCTGAGGTACGACAACTCGCTGCCGACGACGATCGGCGCCGGAGGACACACGACCTTCACCGGCGACCGCATCGGCGTCTACCACCCGGACGTCACTGCGCCGGGTGTCGCGATCTCGTCCACGTGTGACACCGCCGGGACCGCCGTCGGGCCCTGCCCGCCCGGCAGCAACACGACCGCCTCGGGCACGAGCATGGCGGCGCCGCATGCAGCAGGCGCAGCGGCCGTACTGCTCCAGGCGAACCCGTCATTGACGCCGACCCAGCTCAGGAACGCGCTCCAGTCGACGGCCCTCCCGGTGACCGATGCCACCGGCACGACGCTCGGCTTCTGGCAGATCGGCTACGGCCACGTCGATCTCGCTGCGGCCGCAAACCTCGTGCGGTCGCGAGATGCCGGCGAAGGCGATCTCGCGTGCACAGACCGCCGCAGACCAGCGGGCTGCCGCGTCGACGCCGTTCACGGTCCCGACGTCCGACTTCTGGACCTGGGATGCGCCGCGCGCCGCCGTGGCGGGTTCCGACTCGCGCACGTTCACGACGGCCGTACCGTCGACGACGACGCACCTCAAGGTGACGCTCTCGCATCCGTCGCTGGCGGTCGTCGGCTCGAACGCGATGATCTACACGGTCACGGTGCTCGACGGCACGGGCCAGGTTCTCGGCACCACCACGGAGTCCACCTCCGGCGCGGGCACGGCGAGCCTGCTCCTCGACCTGAAGGGTGCCGCAGCCCATGCCGGCACCTACACGTTCGAGGTCAGCGGGCAACGCGCCGTGTCCGACCCGGACACGCTGGACAGCGAGTCGCTGCTCGGCCGGGTGGTCGTGCTCCAGGTCGCACAGGCCAGGGCCTAGACCGCAGCTCACAGCACGGACGGAGGGGCCCCGGCGACGGGGCCCCTCTCCTTTCGGGCTAGATGGCCCTCATCCGGTTGTTGCGCGGGTTGTGCTCGACCTCGGCCCGGCCGAGTGCCTCGAGCACGGGCGGGACATAGTTGGCGAAGCGGCCTCGCAGGCCTTTCTTGAGCCCGTACCACCCGCCGACGGGGTTGTCGTCCGACCGGGCCCAGGCCTCGACTGTGCCCTCGGCGGCGGGCTTCTGCTCGTCGGCGCTGCCGAGCGGCATCCAGTCGCCGTGGGCCTTCAGCATCTCGTGCAGGTCGTCGAGCGCCCGCAGGTGGTACCGAACCTCCGTCTTTCCGACCTGGGCAACCAGCGCGGGCGGGTCCGAGCTCTCATCCCGGTACGCGGCGTACTCGGACTGGCCGGGCGGAGTCTTGAGCTGCCACGGGCTCTCGCGGGTTCCTTCACCTGTCGCCATGAGCGCCTCCTCTGTCGCAGGGTCTACCGGTTGTGGTTCACGAGCTCGATGTTGTGCCCGTCGGGATCGAAGATGAACGCTCCGTAGTAGCCCGGGTGGTACCTGCGGCGCTCGCCCGGGCCGCCGTTTGAGCGGTAACCCAGCTCGAGCATCCCCGCGTGGTACCGCTCCACCGTCGCGTTGTCGTCGACGGGGAAAGCCATGTGGAACGGATCCGTGCGTTTGCCCGCGACGAACGAGAACGATCCCGATTCGGCGGCGAACTGGGCTCGGTCGGAGCTGTCGTGCTTCAGGCGGAAGCCCGCGTGCCGTCCGACTGCCTCGTAGAACGCCTTCGCCTCTCCGAGGTCCTCGACGCGGAACCAGACATGGTCGATGACGCCGCCGTCGCGCATGGCGCCGTGGTGAACCGCCTCTGCGGTGTTGCCGTCGGGGTCGACGAGGAAGGCGCCGTAGTAGTCGTCCCTGTACTGCGGCCGCGGCCCTGGCTCGCCGTCGCTCTCGTAGCCGGCGTCGACGCCCACTCGCCAGAACTCGTCCACCTGCTCGCGCGAGGGCGCGACGAAACCGATGTGGAGACCCCGCGTCACCGGCTTGCCCGGGCTCCACGCCGAGAGCGAGAAGTCGTTCCATTCGACGAACCCGTCGTCCGAGAACGTCTTCTCGTTGCCGAGCGTCTTCAGGACCAGCTCGTAGAACCTTTCGGACGCGGCGCGGTCCGAGGCGCGAATCGTGACGTGGTCAAACACCGACAGAGAGAATGCGCGCGCGCCACGAGCCCTTCGGCGCGTTGACCTCCACTTCGTCCCCCGCCCGGGCGCCGAGCAGCGCCTTGCCGAGCGGTGAGTCGGGCGAGATGCCGCCGACGCTGGAGATCTCGATCTTCATCTGCTCGCCGCGCTCGTCGGAGATCTCGACGGTCGAGCCGACTCCGACGGTGTCGCTCCCCTTCGCCTGCTTCTCGATCACCGTCGACCGGTCGAGCCGGTCGCGGAGCTGGCGGATCCGGTGCTCCAGCAACCCCTGGTCGTTCTTCGCAGCGTGGTACTCGAAGTTCTCGGACAGGTCGCCGAAGCCCCGCGCCGTGGCAATCGCCTCCACGGCCTCTGCGCGCCGGGGGCCTTCCAGCTCGGCGAGCTCCCCCTCGAGGCGCGTCTTCTGCGCCTGCGTCATCTGCTCCGGCTTCTCGTTTGCCACTGGCGCAGGGTAGCGGGGGCTACCCTGCGCGGTCGTGCCCCGCGCCCAGTCCACCGCTCAGAGAGACGACCTTCGAAACGTCGCCATCGTGGCGCACGTCGACCACGGGAAGACGACGCTCGTCGACGCGCTGCTCTGGCAGTCGGGCTCGTTCCGCGCCAATCAGGACGTCGGTGAGCGCGTGATGGACTCGATGGACCTCGAGCGCGAGAAAGGCATCACGATCCTCGCCAAGAACACGGCCGTCCAGATCGGCGACACCAAGGTGAACATCATCGACACGCCGGGTCACGCCGACTTCGGCGGTGAGGTGGAGCGCGGGCTGACCATGGTCGACGGCGTCCTGCTCCTCGTCGACGCGAGCGAAGGGCCGCTTCCGCAGACTCGCTTCGTCCTCCGCAAGGCGCTCGAGGCGCGCCTGCCGGTCGTCCTCGTCGTGAACAAGGTCGATCGTCCCGACGCCCGCTCGACAGATGTCGTGAACGAGGTCTACGAGCTCTTCCTCGACCTCGACGCCGACGAGACGCAGATCGAGTTCCCGATCGTCTACTGCAACGCCCGCGAGGGGCGCGCCGGCCTCGCGCCCGACGATCTCGCCGACGATCTCGGCCCGTTGACGAAGACCCTGCTCGACACGGTTCCGGCACCGTCGTACGACCCGGAGCACCCGCTTCAGGCGCTCGTGACCAACCTCGATGCCTCGCCCTACGTCGGCAGGCTCGCGCTTCTCCGCGTCCTGCACGGGACGATCCGCAAGGGCGAGCAGGTCGCCTGGTGCCGGGCCGACGGGTCGATCGAGAGCGCGCGCGTGACCGAGCTCTACATCACGGAGGCGCTCGACCGCGTTCCTGCCGAGGAGGCCGGACCGGGGGAGATCGTCGCGCTCGCCGGCCTTCCCGAGGTGACGATCGGAGAGACGATCGCCGACGCCGAGGATCCGCGCCCGCTGCCGGTCACCGTCGTCGACGAGCCGTCACTCGCGATGACCCTCGGGATCAACACCTCTCCGCTCTCGGGAACCGAGGGCGACAAGCTGACCGCGAGCGCCCTGCTCGCGCGGCTCGAGCAGGAGCTCGTGGGGAACGTGTCGCTGCGTGTCCAGCCGACGTCGCGTCCCGAGGTCTGGGAGGTGCAGGGCCGTGGCGAGCTCCAGCTTGCGGTGCTGGTGGAGATCATGCGGCGCGAGGGCTTCGAGCTCACCGTCGGCAAGCCGGAGGTGCTGACCCGGGACATCGACGGCAAGCTCCACGAGCCCGTGGAGCGGGTCGCGATCGACGTCCCTGAGGATTTCGTCGGCGTCGTCACGCAGATGCTGGCGCTGCGCAAGGGCCGGATGCAGCAGATGGTCAACCACGGCACCGGCTGGGCGCGCATGGAGTACCTCGTCCCGGCCCGGGGGCTGATCGGGTTCAGGACGGAGTTCCTCACGGAGACCCGGGGCGCGGGGATCCTCCACCACGTCTTCGAGCGGTGGGAGCCCTGGCACGGTGAGTTGCGGACCCGCCCGACCGGGAGCCTCGTCGCCGATCGGAGGGGCCAGGCGACGGCCTTCGCCATCTCGGCCCTCCAGGAGCGGGGCTCGCTCTTCATCGGGCCGCGCGACGAGCTCTACGAGGGCATGGTCGTCGGCGAGAACGCCCGCGGCGAGGATCTCGACGTGAACGCCACCAAGGAGAAGAAGCTCACGAACATGCGCTCGTCGACCGCCGACGAGCTCGTGCGGCTGATCCCCCCGCGTCCGCTCTCGCTCGAGCAGGCGCTCGAGTTCATCCGGCAGGACGAGTGTGTCGAGGTCACGCCCAAGAGCATCCGGCTCCGCAAGGTCGAGCTCTCGGCAGGCAAGCGCCAGACGCTTGCGTCGCGCGCCAAGCGCGAGCGCGAGTCCACGCCCGCCTAGTAGGAGGGTTCGACGGAGTACCGGCCTGTGCCGCCAGGCCGCGCTGCTCGTCCCCAGGCTGTGTCCTCAGTCGCGCCGTATCGAAGAGATACGAACGCTCCCTGCGTCCTTGCCTGGAAACGAGCATCGCACCCTGGCAACGAGCGTTACTCCGCCGAACCCTCCTGCCGGCTCGGAAACGACCAGTCGCAGCCCCGCGTCGTACTCGTCGAGCTCACGCAGGTGGCCGTGACGCGCATCCCAGGTGCCGTCTCGCAGGTCGCGCTCGACCTCCCGGACGACGCGGTCCACGACCTCTGGAGGCATGCGGGCGAACCCTGACGTCGAGTTGCGCGCCGACGCGTCGAGCACTCGCTCGGGATGAGCCCAGAACGAGCCGAGCATCCAATCCGGCGTGTCGCGGGAGATCGGCACCGTGCGAACGCTGACCCCTGGGCCGAGCCACCGCGTGAGCGACTCGGCGGTGGGAAAGATGCGGCGGTCGAGCTCGGCGACTTCCGGGAGATAGTCGGCCATCAACCACATGCGGGCGCTCACCTCCGAGTCGTAGGTGAGGATCACCACAGGGCCTCGTGCGACACGGCGCAGCTCCCTGACCCCGCGCTCCTGGTCCTCGTCCCAGTGATGGATCGTCAAGATCGCCATCGCCGCGTCCGCGCTCCTGTCCCCGAGCGGTAGCGGGTAGGCCCCGCTCAGGATCGCCGGCAGCAGCCCGGGATCGCGCTGAGCGGCCATCACCTCGCTCGGCTCCACTGCGATGACTCGCCGGTCGCGCGGCTCATAGGAGCCCGCGCCGGCGCCGACATTGACGATCGTGCGCGCCCGGCCCAGTGCCTCGTGGATCATCGCTGCGATCCGCGGGTCTTCCCGTCGGGTCGTGGCGTACCCGGCGCCGATCGCGTCGTAGCGCACGGCATCCACCTAAAGCGCCTCGACGAGCTGCTCCTGGATCCAGGAGAGATACGCGTAGACGGCCAGCTGCTGCCCGCGCGGTGTGCGCGCGTCGAGCTCGTCCCAGTCGAAGTCCTCCTGGACGTCGAGGCGTGTGCCGAGGACGAGCCGGGCGTCGTTGAGCGCCCGGAGCCAGCCGTCGGCCTCCTCCGCGGTCAGCGTCTCCCGGTCCGCAGTCTCGACGAGCAGGTCGAGGGACCGCTCTCGCCCGGAGACGAGCCCGTCGCGCGTCAGTTCGCGGAAGCCGCGCTCGAGCGTCTCGTCGTCGTGAGCCGGGGGAAGAGCCGCCGCAGGGCGGGATCGGCCGGTTCCTCCTGGAGGAGAAGGCGAAGATCGGCCGCGAGCTCGCGGAGGAGCGCTCGTTCCTCGGCGGCGAGGTCGAGCACGACGGCGCCGTCGGCACCACGCCGGATGTGGCTCTCAGGCATCAATCCCGCTGCATGGTCGCCCAGAGGCCATACCCGTGCAGTCGCGCGACGTCGAGCTCTGCTTTCTCCTGCGTCCCGGCCGACACGACCGACTTTCCGTCGTAGTGCACCTCGAGCATCAGGCGCGTGGCGTGGGCGAGCGAGTAGCCGAAGAGCTTCTGGAAGACGAGCGTGACATAGGACATGAGGTTGATCGGGTCGTTCCAGACGATCACGACCCAGGGGCCGTCGTGCTCGTGCTCCTCGTCGCCCGCCGGCTCCTCGAGCTGGATCTCCCCTGGTGCGACGGCCGTGCTCACGCCCGGCGCTCGGCTTCTGCCTTCACGCCGTCGAGCGATGCGCGAACTGCGGCGTCCCACGCCCGGGCGACTCGACGACCCCACCAGGCGCCGGCCCCCCAGAAGTCCGTCCCGAGCTCTCCGCTCCAGGTCAGCTCTGTTCCTCCTTCGACGTCCGTGAGGACGAACGACTCCGCCAGATGCGGGACCGGGCCGCGGACGAGCCGGAATGCGATCCGCTCGGGCCGTTCGAAGCGCACGGTCTCGAGCGTCGTCGCGGTCAGGCCGGCCGCGACGGGTGTGAAGTGGGCGGCAAGAGCCATGTCCGTACCGCGTTCCCAGACGGAGAGCTTCTCTCCGAGGGCACGTGGAGTGCGGCCGAGATACGGGCCGGAAATCACGTCGAACACCAGCTCGCGGGGCGCCGTGATCTGCCAGGTGAGCGGCCCGAGCGCCCGGTGGCGCCGACCGAGCCCGAGGTCGAGGGTCAGGTTGCCCCTGACGACGAGCACGTAGAGAGCGGCGAAGGCTCCGACAAGGCGTCCGACGTGCATCGGCACAGCTTGCCTACCGCGCTGATATCGGGTGCTGTATCTAGAGTTCGACCGTGCTGGCGCGAGCATTTCGGCTGATCTGGGGAGACGACCTGGAGCGGGCGCTCCGACCCCTGCTCGTCGTCGGTTTCGCCGGGTCTCTGGCCGGCTCCGCGACCTGGACGTTCGTCGGTATCTGGGCGGTCGACGAGCTCGACGCCTCGTCGAGGCAGCTCGGTCTCTACTTCGTGACCGCGGCATTCGTGTCGGCCGGCGTCGGCTACCTCGGCGGCCACATCTCGGACCACCTCGGTCGCCGGCCGGTGATCCTGGCCGGCTGGAGCCTCGCCGCGCTCGTCCCGCTGACCTGGGCCTTCGTCGACGGCTACGAGACGGCGATCCCGCTGCTCCTGCTCTCCTCGCTCTTCTCCCCGGTGGCCATGGCCGCCACGCAGGCGCTTGTGGCCGACGTCGTGCCTCCGGAGCGGCACGAGCACGCGTACGCCTCGCTTCGGGTCGCGAACAACCTGGGAGTGACGATGGGGCCGCCGATCGGAGGCGCGCTGCTGATCACCGGCAACTACGACGTGCTCTGGATCGGCGTGGCCGTCCTCGGCTCGCTGACGGCGCTCATCGCCTGGCGGCTGATTCCCGCCCGCGGCGAGTTCGCGCCGGAGGAGCCTCCCGCCCGGGGCTCGCTCGCGGTGATCCGGCGCGACAAGGCGTTTCTGCTCTTCCTCGTCTCGATGGTGCTCGCCAACCTCGTCTACTTCGCCTTCGAGGTCGTTCTGCCGATCTCCGCGGTCGACTCGCACGGCCTGAGCCCGGCGGCGTGGGGCTTCCTCGTGATCATCAATCCCGCGCTCGTGACGCTCTTCCAGCTTCGTCTGACGAAGCGTGTCGAGCGGTACCCGGCTGCGCCACGCCTCGCCCTGGCGATGCTCCTGATGGGTTGGCCGTTCCTGCTGCTCTCCGTGAACGCGTCCATCGCGGTCATGGCCCTCGTGATCCTGATCTTCGTCCTCGGCGAGATGCTCTGGATCCCGACGTCGCAGGCGATCGTCGCCGGCCTCGCACCGCCCTGACCTGCGCGGCGCCTACATGGGAGCTTTTGCGAGCACCTCGTCTGCCGGCTTTGCGCTCGGACCGTTCTTCGGCCTTCAGATCCGCGGCGGGTACGGCGACACGGCGATGTGGGGCTTCTTCGCGGCCGTGTCCGTGCTCGCGGCGCTGCTCGGGATCGTGGCGTGCCGCTACGCGTTCGGGGTGCGGAAAGCGCGCCTGGCAGCCGCGTAAGCTTCTACGCCGCGCGGATGGCTTCGATCTCGCGGTGAACCGCGAGTCGCTGGAGCGCGTCCGACTCGAGCTGACGCACTCGCTCGCGTGTGAGGCCGAGGCGGCGCCCGATCTCCTCGAGCGACTGCGGATCGGAATCGCCGTTCAGGCCGTAACGGAGCTTGACGATCTCCTGCTGGCGGTCCGGGAGGCTCTCCACGGCACGGCGAAGAACGTCCTGCTCGAGGCTGACGTGAATCCGCTCCTCGGGTGCGTCCTCCGTTCCTGCGAAGAGCTCGCCGAACGACGTCTCGCCCTCCCCGACGGGCTTGTCCAGGCTCGTGACCGCGCGGGCCGCCTCGCGGACCTCGCGGATCTGCTTGAGCGGAAGGTTCGCGGCGGCTCCGATCTCGTCCTCGGTCGGCGGGCGGCCGAGCTTCACGGTCAGCTCGCGCTCGGCGCGGCCGATCTTGCGCTCGCGGTCGACGATATGGACGGGGATCCGGATCTCGCGCGCCTTGTTGGCGACGCCGCGCTGAACCGCCTGGCGGATCCACCACGTCGCGTACGTGGAGAACTTGAAGCCGCGACGCCAGTCGAACTTCTCGACCGCTCGGATCAGGCCGATGATTCCCTCCTGGATCAGGTCGAGGAGGGACAGGCCATGGCCCTGGTACTTCTTCGCGATCGACACGACGAGGCGGAGGTTCGAGTTGATCATCAGATCCTTGGCCTCCTGGTCGCCGCGCTCGATCCGCTTTGCGAGCGCGACCTCCTCGTCGGCGGTCAGGAGCTTGTAACGCCCGACCTCGTTCAGGAAGAGCTGCAATGCGTCTGTCGTCGTGGCGGCGAGCTCGCCGTTCACGTAGGTCGGGTCGGCGGCAACACGGCCGCAATCGTCGCTGAGCTCGATTCCCTTGTCCTGGATGTCCTGGAGGATTCGTTCCACTTCTTCCTCTTCGAGCTCTGACTGTTCGACCACGCGCGAGACCTCTGAGAGCTCGAGACAACCCTCGCGCTCTCCAAGTTCGATCAATGCCTTGATCTGCTCGTCCGCCATCTCCCAGGTAGTACCCACCTGTGGGCGGTCGAGAAACGCGCCGACGCCGTATTCTCGCCCGTGATGGGGGATCTCAAACACGGAGCCAAAGAGGCCGCGCGCAGCGATTGGGGCCAGGGTCTCGCCCGCTGGGGACTCATCTCCAAGGGCTCGCTCTACCTCCTCGTCGGTGCCATCGCGGGGCATGTGGCGGTCGGCGGAGGCGAGCGGATCCAGGATCGCGGCGGAGCGCTTGCCGCTGTCGCCGACAACTGGCTCGGCAAGATTCTCATCGTCCTGCTGGCGGTCGGGCTCGCGGGCTACGCGGCCTGGCGGTTCGCCGAGGCGGTGCTCGGCCGCCCGCTCGAGGGCGGCGAGAAGGAGGGCTGGTTGAAGCGCGCCGGCTACCTCGCTCGCGCCGTCTGGTACCTCGCCCTGCTCGGCATCGCGATCTCCGCGCTCTACGGTGCGAACGAGTCGGGCGGGTCGCGGGAGGAGGACCGCTTCACGGCCCGCGTGCTGGAGCTTCCGCTCGGGCGGTGGATCGTTGCCGCGATCGGCCTCGCGATCCTGGGAGCCGGCGTGTTCAACATCTGGCGAGCCGTGACCAGGAAGTTCCTGGACAACCTCAAGCTGCGGAAGATGAGCGACGTCGAGAAGCGCGTGTTCACCTGGATCGGCGTCGTCGGCCACCTCGCCCGTGGGGTCGTGTTCGGCCTGATCGGGTTCTTCCTCGTCCGCGCCGCCTGGCAGTACGACCCGAAGGAGGCGGTCGGAATCGACGGCGCGCTCGCCGAGGTGCTGCAGCAGGACTCCGGCGACACGCTGCTCGGCATCGTCTCCGCCGGCTTGATCGCGTACGGCCTCTACTGCTTCGTGGAGGCGCGGTACCGGGAGGTCTGAAGGCGCAGGCGGAGCTCCAGGAGCACGACGCACAGCGCAACCCAGGCGAGGCCGAGGCTGAAGCCGGCGACCACGTCCGAGAGGAAGTGGACGCCGAGGTAGATCCGGCTGAACCCGATCAGCAAGACGAGCGCGGAGGCCGCGGCGAGCACAAGGAGCTGGCGGCTCCTGGTGCCGAGATGGCGGGCGGCGATGTAGCCGAGGGTTCCGTAGACGGCGAGCGAGACGGAGGCATGGCCGCTCGGAAAGGAGTAGGTGCTCTCGGTCGCCAGCGGGTCGGCGAAGAACGGCCGCTCGCGCTCGAACCCCAGCTTCAGGCCGACCGTGAGGACCTCGGCCCCGACCGCTGCCAGGAGCAGGAGCTGGAGCTCGGTGATTCGCCTCAGCCGCCAGAGCAGGATCGAGGCGGCCAGCACGACCGCGATCAACGTGACGAGGTTTCCGGCGCGGGTGACGTTCTCGAAGAACGTCGTCCAACCGGGCGTGGCGCGGTCATGAATCCATTCGGCCAGGCGCGTGTCGATGTGCGTGTTGCCTTCGACGATCTCTTCCGCCACCGCGCCGAAGAGCCAGGCACCGGCGGTCAGCACGAGCAGGCCGATCAGCAGCTCGAGACCGACCGCGTTGACCAGACGGACGACTCTGGCGGGCATGGAGCCATTGTTACCCTGGCCCCCATGCGCTCGGTCATCGTCTCAGCGGTCAGGACGCCGTTCGGAAAGCTCGGCGGAGGCGCTCAAGGATCTGCAGGCGACCGAGCTCGGCTCGATCGCGATCCGCAACGCGCTCGATCGCGTCGGTCTCGAGAACGATGAGGTCGAGTACGTCGTGATGGGGCAGGTGCTTCAGGGCGGCGCGGGGCAGGCGCCGGCGCGCCAGGCGGCGATCGGCGCCGGGCTGCCGATCGAAGTTCCCGCCGACACCATCAACAAGGTCTGTGCCTCGTCGATCCGCGCCGTGGAGATCGCCGATCAGATGATTCGGGCGGGCGACCACCACGTCGTCGTCGCCGGCGGGATGGAGTCGATGTCGAACGCGCCGTACATCCTCAAGAAGGCACGGTTCGGCTACCGCCTCGGCGACGGAAGCCTCATCGACCTCATGACGCACGACGGGCTCACGTCGACCTTCGACCAGAAGCACATGGTCGAGCAGGCATCGTTCGTGGCTCGCGAGCTCGGGATCTCCCGCGAGGACCAGGATGCCTGGGCGCTGCGCTCGCACGAGCGCGCGATCGACGCAATCGACGGCGGCCGTTTCAAGGACGAGATCGTCCCGGTCGGCGAGCTGGACGAGGACGAGGGGCCGCGGCGCGACACCTCGATCGAGAGGCTCGCGAAGCTGAAGCCGGTGTTCGACCCCGAGGGGACGACGACGGCCGGGAACGCACCGGGCGTGAACGACGGCGCCGGCGCGCTGGTTGTCACGAGCGAGGAGTTCGCCAAGCAGCGCGGCCTCGAGCCGCTCGCCACCATTCTCTCCCAGGGGTATGTCGCCGACGACTTCGCCTACCTCGCACGCACGCCGGCCAAGGCGGGGCAAAAGGCGCTCGAGAAGGCCGGGAAGTCGATCGACGACGTCGAGCGGGTCGAGCTGAACGAAGCCTTCTCCTCGGTCGCTCTCAACTCGACGAAGATGCTCGGCGCCGATCCCGAGAAGGTGAACGTGAACGGCGGCGCCGTCGCGCTCGGGCATCCCATCGGCGCGTCTGGCGCGCGGATCCTCTCGACGATGATCTACGAGCTGCGCCGGAACGGCGGCGGCCTCGGCCTCGCCGCGATCTGCTCGGGCGGCGGCCAGGGCGACGCGATCCTGCTCGAGGTCTGACCTGTACCCCAGAAGGGGGATTTGCAGGGCAAAGCTCAACTTCTGGCCCCATACTTCGTTCTAAGAGGTGATGAGGATGGGTTCCCTGCGCGTGTGGCCACGCCGGGGGGCTGGGAGGAAGGGGAGTCGACAGGCGAAAGCCGTCGCCGCTGCATGCCTTGCGGCCCTGGCGGTCGCCTCGGCGCTGCCGGAGACGGCCGCCGCTTATCCGTGCGGCGATACGCCGCCGGCGGCGAGGACGACACAGATTGCGGGGATCGCGCCCGACGAGTGCCGGGTGCCGGAGAAGCTGCGCCGGAGCAAGCCGGCGGCAAGGAAGAACAAGGAAGGAAGCATGAGCGCCCTGACGGTCTTCGTGCTCGCCATCGCCGGTGCGCTCTTGATCCCGATCGGGCGGAACGGCCTGCCGCACGGCGGCGACCCGTTCGGCCACGACCCCACCTACGAGCGCAAGTTCTGAGCGAGGAAGTCGAGGATCAGATGAGAGAGCTCTTCAGGCGTCCTCCAGGGAATCATGTGATCGGCCTCCTCGATTACGGCGAGCCGAGCCCCGGGAATCCTCCGCAGCGAGGATGTCGCCGATCTCGTTGATGCCCGGGACGTCCCGGCTTCCCGTCACCACCAGGGTGGGAGCGGAAATCTCGCCCACCCGCTCGGCGACGGGCTCGTCGGTGGTCGGATGTTCTCCGTTCGACCCGGCAGCATTCTCGACGAACATCGCTCGTAGCTCGTCGTCGGCGCCCATCGGCGCCCAGGCCTCGATGTCGAGCTCGGCCATGGCCGCGAGGTCCTCGGCCTCGTCGGCGGCCTCCCAGCGCTCGATCTGCTCGGGAGTCCAGTCGACTTCGAGCGGATGGCCCGGCAGCGCCGAGCCGGCCAGAACGAGCGCCGAAACGCGGTCGGGCCGCTCGAGGGCGGCGGTCAGCGCGATGCCCAGCCGCGCGAGGCGCCGACGAGTGCCGCCCGCGTCGATCCCGGTCGAGTCGAGGACGGAGACGCAGATCGTCCACCGTCGAATGCGGCCCGTGGGCATCGGCGAGCGGCCGAACCCGCGCTGGTCGTAGCGGATCACCCGGTGGCGTTCCGCGAGCAGCGGTACGACCGGCTCCCAGATCCGCGAGTCGACGACGCCCTCGTGGAGCAGGACGACCGGTGGCCCCGCGCCGGTCTCGTCGTACCAGAGGTCGGTCATGGCGGCGGACGTTAGCCTCCTGCGGATGCGCTTCGAGCACGTACTCGTCGTCGGCGCCGGCCAGATGGGCGGCGGCATCGCGCAGGTCGCCGCCGCGGCCGGCTGCCGCGTCTCGCTCCACGACGCTGTCCCCGGGGCGACGGACCGCGCGCTGGAGACGATGCGGAAGAGCCTCACGAAGCTCGCCGAGAAGGGTGGGGCGGACCCCGACGAGACGCTCGCGCGCGTCCAGGCCGTCGACGAGCTCGTCGAAGCAGATCTCATGGTCGAAGCGGTGGTGGAGGACCTGTCCGTGAAGGAGGACATCTTCCGGCGGGCGGACGCGACGCTCCCGCCCGAGGCCGTGCTCGCCTCGAACACTTCCTCGATCCCGATCGGCTCGCTCGCCGCCGCCACCTCTCGCCCGGACAAGGTGATCGGCATGCACTTCTTCAATCCGGTGCCCGGTCCTCAAGCTCGTCGAGGTGATCCGCGGCGGCGAGACCTCGGACGAGACCGCCGAGGCGGTCGTCGCCTTCGCCGAGGAGCTCGGCAAGGTTCCCGCCGCAGGCGAACGACTTTCCCGGCTTCGTCTCGAACCGGATCCTGATGCCGTTCATCAACGAAGCGGTCTGGGCGCTCCACGACGGGGTGGCGGAGGCCGAGGCGATCGACACGATCGCGAAGCTCGGCTTCGCTCACCCGATGGGACCGATCGCGCTGGCCGATCTGATCGGGCTCGACACCTGCGTCGCGATCATGGAGGTGCTGCAGCGACGGGCTCGGCGACGAGAAGTACGCACCGTGCCCGCTCCTTCGCGAGCTCGTCGACGAGGGGCGCCTCGGCCGGAAGTCTGGCCACGGCTTCTACAGTTACGCGACGTGAATTTCGAGCTCACCGACGACCAGCGGGAGATCCAGGCGCTGACGCGCGAGTTCGCGCAGGCGGAGATCGAGCCGCACGCCGCCGATTGGGACCGCGAGCACCGCTTTCCGCGGGAGCTCTTCGGGAAGCTCGCGGAGCTCGGGCTCATGGGCGCCTGCGTCCCGGAGGACCTCGGCGGCGCCGGCGCCGACTTCCTCTCCTACATCCTCGTCCTCGAGGAGCTCTCCCGGGCCGACGCCGGCGTGGGGGTCACGGTCGCCGTGCACACGAGCGCCGTCACGCTGCCGATCCTCACCTTCGGCACCGACGAGCAGCGAGCCCGGTTCGTCCCGCCGCTCGCGCGGGGCGAGCATCTCGGCTCGTTCGCCCTGACCGAGGCGGAAGCCGGCTCGGACGCCGGCGCGCTGCGCACGAAGGCCGACCCGAACGAGGACGGGTGGACGATCACGGGCGCCAAGCAATGGATCACGAACGGCGAGCACGCCGGCACCTTCCTGCTCTTCGCCCGGACGGATCAAGACACGCCCGGTGCCAGAGGCGTTTCCGCGTTCGTGCTCGACGCCGAGCACGTTCGCATCACGCGCACGGAAGAGAAGCTCGGCCTCAACTCGTCCGTGACGAACGACATCGTCGTCGAGGGCGCCGAGGTCGGCCGCGACCGGCTCCTCCACGAGGAGGGCAAGGGTTTCGCCGTCGCGATGACGACGCTGGACGGCGGCCGCATCGGGATCGCGGCGCAGGCGCTCGGGATCGCCCAGGCCGCCTACGACTTCGCGCGGAACTACTCGCTCGAGCGCAGCCAGTTCGGGAAGCGGATCGCGGAGTTCCAGGCGATCCAGCACAAGCTCGCGGACATGTCCATGGAGATCGACGCCGCCCGCCTGCTCGTCTACCGCGCGGCCTGGCTGAAGGAGCAGGGAAAGCCGCATACCGAGGAAGGCGCGAAGGCGAAGCTCTTCGCCTCCGAGATGGCGCGCCGCCAGACCGCCGAGGCGATCCAGATCCTCGGCGGGTACGGGTACACGAAGGAGTTCCCGGTCGAGCGCTACTACCGCGACGCGAAGATCACGGAGATCTACGAGGGCACGAGCGAGATCCAGCGGCTCGTGATCGCCCGCTCGATCCTGGGTCTCAAAGAGCGCGAGCTCGCGGCCGGGTAATGGCCCGCAAGGCCGACGAGCCGGTTCGCCTGACCCGCATCTACACACGCGGTGGGCGACGGCGGCGAGACGAGCCTCGGCGACGGGAGCCGCGTGCCGAAGCTCGACTGCCGGATCGCCGCGTTCGGGACGGTCGACGAGGTCAACTCGCTGCTCGGCCTTGCAGTTGCAGCGGTCCGCCGGACGAGATGCGCGGCGTCCTCGAACGGGTCCAGAACGAGCTCTTCGACGTCGGTGCCGACCTCAGCGTCCCCTTCGGCGTCTCCGATCGGCTGCGGGTGAACCAGCCGCAGATCGACGCGCTCGAAGCCGACTGCGACCGGTTCAACGCCGATCTGCCCGGAGCTGAAGAGCTTTGTCCTGCCGGGCGGCAGCGAGCTTGCCGCTCGCCTCCACGTTGCGCGGGCGACCTGCCGGCGGGCGGAGCGTGACGTCCTCGACGCGGCTGAACGCGTCGACATCAACCCGCTCGCCATCGTCTACCTGAACCGCCTCTCGGACCTCCTGTTCATCCTCGCCCGGGCTTCCAATCCCGGAACCGAAGCTGCTGTGGAAGCCTGGGAGCTCGCGCTAGCTTTCTGCGCCTCATTCGTCGCCGGGTACCTCGGCTCGGCGGTGGGGCTCGTGCTCGGAACGCTCAGGCTCCCGGCGATCTTGCTCCTGTCCGGCGACGCATCCGCCGGAGCCGGGACGAACATCGGGATCAGCGCCGCCTCTGCGGCCTCGGGCGGCTATCGGCATGCACGTGAGGGCCGGATCGACAACAGGGTCGTGGCCTGGATGACGCCGCCGTCGATCGCGGGTGCGATCGTCGGAGCCCTCCTGACCGACGAGCTTCCGACAAAACTCCTGCTCGCCGCGATCGCGGCGATTCTCGCGTGGAACGGCTTCGACCTGCTGTTCCGCCCGATCCGGGCGCGCGAGGCGAAGGAGCCGAAGCTCACCCCGGCAGTCGTGTTCGGCTTCCTGATCGGCGTCCTCGGTGGAGCGGTCGGCGTGATCCTCGGGACCCTGCGGATGCCGGCGCTCCTCCGCGGGGTCGGGCTCTCGGCGCACCGGGCCGTGGGAACGAACCTCGTGATCGGGTTCGCGCTCGGCCTTGTCGCCTTCGCGACGCACGCCCTCCTGGGCAACGTCGAATGGGACGTGCTCGCGGTGGGAATCGCCGGCGCGCTGCCGGGAGGCTGGCTCGGCGCCCGGCTCACCGGCCGGATCTCGGAGGAGACGCTGAGGCGGACGATCGGCGTGGCCCTGGTCGCGATCTCGATCGCCTTCGTCGCTGAGATCGTCTTCGGCTAGAGGTCGGCGCCGCTGCAGGCGCCCGCCGGGCTGAGGGCAAGGGGCCCCATCGGCCACGGCTCGCCGCCTGCGCCCGGTGAGAAGCGGGGGCGCAGGAGCTCGACCTGGACGACGTGCATCCCGGCGCCGAGCTCCGTGCTGGCCGAGCGGGACGAACTGGCCCGGTAGCTCAGCTGGTGCCGCGTCGAGCTGACCGCTCGGCCGTCGATGCGAAGGCTCGAGGCGTCCGCGCAGCGACCCGCCCATCCACAGCTCGTAGCGGCCCGGCCGTGAGAATCTCGACGGTGATGGAGCTCTAGCCGCCGGCAGACCTGGTGAAGGATTGCCTGCCGCCGGCAAGGCGACGGGAGGTCCGTCCACGGCGCGAACGGCTCCGGTCGCTGCCACACCTCGTAGAAGCGGCGCGACCAGACGAGGGTGTACGGAGCGGCGGCGTCGTGCCGACGGGAGACCGGCGCAGCACCAGCGTCCGGTAAACGAGAACGTCTGCGGCCGGAATGCGGAAATGTCGGCAAAGCCACCTTTCGGCAGCGTCGAGCCGTCGTTGAGCAGGATCGGCCGGCGTCTGAGCTCGGACGCACCCTCGGCGTCCAGCTCTCGCAGGAAGTGGCGGACTCCGTACGGCTGGTACTCGGTCATCAGCGCCGGCCCCTTGCCGGCGAATCGCTCGCCGATCTCCTCGAGCTCGGCGAGTTGCTCTCGGGGAGCGAGGTTGACCTCCCGGTACGCAAGCGCGTTCGACCAGACGACACCGGTGGCGACGAGGAGGAGGGCGACGAGGCCCTCCACGCGCCGGCCGCGGCCCATCAGCGACGCGCATCCGACGACGGCGGCGAAGATGACGACAGGAGACGCAATCGCGAACGCCTTCGCCTCGATCCAGGGCGAGCCGAGCACGGCGAACGCGAGGACGCGATCAGGCCGCTCGCGGCGTAGAGCACGATCTCCCAGGCGCGCCGCGCGACCGCCACCCAGAGCCCGAGCGCGGCGACTCCGATGGCAACGCGACGAGCACGTAGGTCGTCACCGAGTCCTCGGGTGCAGCGCGAAAGTCTCCCGTCGGCCAGATGCCGGCGAGCTGGAAAGGGCTCAGAGGCGCGAGGAGATTCCCGAGCTCGTTCGCGTCCCGCAAGCGACCCGAGCACGCCTTCGCCGAGGACGAATCGGGCGACCGCGAGTGACGGAACGACGAGCGCGAGAACCACGGCCCCGAACAGCAGCGGCCTGCGGTTGTCCCCGCGCCGAAAGAGGGCGATCCCGGCGAGACGAGTGCCGGCAGGAGCCACGCGGCGGCACCGATGCTCAGGACTCCGACGAGCGCGGCGCCGGCGACCCCCAACGGGAGGACGGCGAGCCCACGGCGGTTCGCCGGGAAGAGGGCACCGGTGAGGACGGCGACGAGCGCCACGAGCGGCGCGGCGGCAAGCTCCTTCACGCCCGCCCCAGAGCGCGTAGCCGTAGAGCAGCGCCGCCTGCGAGGCGAGGACGGCGGCGGTGGCGCGCAGGGGGCGCGACGCGATCACGAGCGCCGCTAGCTGGTAGAGCACGAGAGCGAGCAGCGCCGCGAGGAAGGCGAGGTACGGCTGGAAGAGCCAGGCAGGATCCTGGCCCGTGAGGGCGGAACCGACGCCGAGCGGCAGCAGCGACCCGAGGGGATAGAAGTGGAGGTTGAACGCGAGCGTCGCCTCGTAGGACGATGGTGCGAGCCCTTCGACGCTCCGGCCGTGCTCGAGTGCCCGGTCGACCATCGCGAGGAACGTGGACGTGTCGTCGAGCTTGATGTAGCCGGCGAACGTCGCTTCGCCCGAGAGCACGACCGGGGCCGCGAAGACGGCGAAGACGGTGACGGCGGCAGCCGACGGCCCAGAGGTCGAGGCTCGGCCGGCGCCGCGGGATCGACGTGGCAAGCCCAGGGCGGCGACGCGAGGATCAGCGGAAGGGTCAGCCGGGCGGTCTGGGCGAAGAGCGTCGTGAAGAGTCCGATCACGACGATGGCGGCGAAGCCGAGCGGCAGGACGAGCGCCGGCTGGATGCGCGTGCGGCTACAGCGAGCGACTGCGAGGCCGCAGCCGAGGCACATCAGCGCCAGGAGCAGCGGGAAGACGAGCCAGGGGAGAAAGAGGTTCATGGCGCCGTCAGCCGGCGACGCTCAGCGAACTGGGACTACCTGGCCCGAGAGCGCCAGGCGGCGCGCTTCGTCGGCCGAGGGGTGGTACACCTCGACCTGGTAGCGGGCGTCCGGGTAGCCGAAGTACACGCTGGTGGGCCGCGCGTCACTGAAGACCGCGAGCCCCTTGTTCTCGATCTTCAGGCTCACCGCCCCCTTGGCGCGGCCGGCGCGCTTGAGCTCGGCGAAGGCACCGGCGCGGGGATAGGTGCCGACCGTCAGGAACTGGGAGCGAGGATCGCCGGGCTCGGTTCCCTCGGGGAGGTAGCGCACGTAGATCCGGCCGTCGGCGGTCGGGGTCAGCTCGTAGGTGAAGCCTTCCTTCGGGCCGGCCCAGTAGACGGGGTGCGAGACCGACTTCGCGAAGTCGCGAAGCTCGCTCTCCGAGGCGGCCGACGCGCCGGCGCCCGGGGCGGGCGGAGCATCGTCGCCGCCGCGGTTGACGACGAGCCAGCCGACGAGGAAGGCGGCCAGGCCGATCGCGAGCAGCGCGCCGAGGCGGATCTGGGGGGATCGAAGAGACGGAATGGTGATGGCTTTCGCGCTCACTGCAGTGGGATGTTCCGCATCGCGCGCTGTCGTCCTCTGTTCGGTCATGTATGTGTTGATCATCGGCTGCCGCAGTCCCTGACTTGAGGGATGCCTATGAGGTGTAGAGGGCGCCCCAGGATCCGGCCTTGATCGTCACGTTCGTGCCGCCGGTCTCAGAGCGGAAGCGGGGGAAGATCGTCCCGCCGCCGGCCGCAGTCGTCGTGATCACGCCTGTGATCTTGGCGACGTACGTGGTGTTCAAGGCCGGGGTGGCCGTCGCCAGCGTCGCGTCGTCGAGCGTGGTGCCGAGGCCGTCGAACAGCGAGTCCGTACCGTCGGTGTTGGAGAGCGGGATGCTGACCCGATAGCTGATCGGCGACGCTACCGCGGTTCCGTTGATCGCGAGGGCGATACCCGTCGCGGCGGCTGCCGACTGGAAGAGGACGTTGTACTCGAAGGTGTAGGTGGTCGCGTTGGCCAGCGTGAAGCTGAGCCCGCTCGAGTTCTGGAGCGTCGTCGAGTTGGTGACGTTGTCCGCGTCGATCTTGCGCACCGTGGTGATCCCGGAGACGCCCTGGGGGCCGGTCGGGCCCGTGGGTCCCGCGGCGCCGTTCGTGCCGTTCGTGCCGTTGGTGCCGGCCGGGCCCTGGGGTCCGGTTGCGCCCGTCGCGCCCTGCGGGCCGGCGGGGCCCTGAGCACCGTCTGAGCCGTTCGAGCCGGCTGTTCCGGTGGCACCCTGCACGCCCGTCGTGCCCTGGGCACCCTGTGCGCCCGTTGCGCCCGGCGAGCCGGCGGTGCCGGTCGCGCCCTGCGGGCCGGCCGGGCCGTCATTCCCCTGTGCGCCGGTCGCGCCTTGCGCGCCGGTCGTGCCGGTCGGTCCCATGGGACCGGCGGGGCCCTGAATTCCCTGTGTGCCCTGCGCGCCGGTCGAGCCGGTTGCCCCGGTTGCTCCGGTTTCGCCCTGGATGCCCTGCACGCCCTGGGCGCCTGTGGCGCCGGTAGCGCCGACGGGGCCCTGGGGGCCGGCCGGGCCCTGGATGCCTTGTGCGCCGGTCGCGCCGGTCGCGCCGGTGTCGCCCTGGATTCCCTGTGTGCCCTGGGCGCCGGTCGAGCCGGTTGCGCCGTTAGCGCCGGTTGCTCCGGTCTCGCCCTGGATGCCCTGCACGCCCTGGATGCCCTGGTTGCCCTGAGCGCCGGTCGCGCCGGTCTCGCCCTGCACGCCCTGGGCGCCTGTGGCGCCGGTAGCGCCGACGGGGCCCTGGGGGCCGGCCGGGCCCTGGATGCCTTGTGCGCCGGTCGCGCCGGTTGCGCCGGTGTCGCCCTGGATTCCCTGTGAGCCCTGGGCACCGGTCGAGCCGGTTGCGCCGTTGGCGCCGGTTGCTCCGGTCTCGCCCTGGATGCCCTGAATTCCCTGTGTGCCCTGGTTGCCCTGGGCGCCGGTTGCGCCGGTGTCACCCGTGTCGCCCTTGACGCCCTGGGTGCCCGTCGCGCCGTTGGCGCCGGTTGCGCCGGTGTCGCCCTGGATGCCCTGGGCGCCTGTGGCGCCGACGGGGCCCTGGGGGCCGGCCGGGCCCTGGATGCCTTGTGCGCCGGTTGCGCCGTTGGCGCCGGTTGCTCCGGTCTCGCCCTGGATGCCCTGGATTCCCTGTGTGCCCTGGGCGCCGGTCGAGCCGGTTGCGCCGTTGGCGCCGGTTGCTCCGGTCTCGCCCTGGATGCCCTGGATTCCCTGTGTGCCCTGGGCGCCGGTCGAGCCGGTTGCGCCGTTGGCGCCGGTTGCTCCGGTCTCGCCCTGGATGCCCTGGATTCCCTGTGTGCCCTGGGCGCCGGTCGAGCCGGTTGCGCCGTTGGCGCCGGTTGCTCCGGTCTCGCCCTGGATGCCCTGAATTCCCTGTGTGCCCTGGTTGCCCTGAGCTCCGGTTGCGCCCGTGTCACCCGTGTCGCCCTTGACTCCCTGGGCTCCGGTTGCTCCAGTGGCGCCGACGGGACCCTGAGGGCCTGCGGGGCCCTGATTGCCCTGCGCTCCGGTTGCGCCGGCCGCACCGGTCGCGCCGGTCGCGCCCTGAGTCCCCTGCGCGCCCTGGGCGCCGGTCGTGCCGGTGGCACCCGTCGCGCCGTTGATGCCCTGCTGACCGTCAGCGCCGATCGGCCCCTGGGGGCCCATCGGCCCTTGCGGGCCGGCCGAGCCCTGCGGACCAACCGGGCCCTGTGGGCCGGTCGGGCCGTTCGCGGGCCCCGGAGGGCCGGCGGGTCCGGCGGGTCCTGCAGAACCAGCAGGGCCTGCGGGACCTTGTGCGCCATCAGTTCCGTTCGTGCCTGCCTCGCCCTGAGCGCCGGCTGCTCCGTCGGCGCCGTTGGCGCCCGGAGTCCCGGCCGGACCGACGGCCCCTTCAGGACCGATCGGCCCGACCGGGCCAGGCTGCGCGTCGTTGTCGTCGCGCGTCGAGGAAACATCGTTGGACGGAGGGACGGGGTTGCCGCTCTCGGGTCCGAGGTCGACCTCGACACCCGTCGAGGTACCCCCGGCGTCGGCGGTGCTGGAAGGCGCCGCATCGCCCTCCGCACTGCCTGCGGTACTGACGGCCGGGGCGCCGTTGCCGCCCCGCCGGCCACTCGAGATAGGAGCCCGGTTGTCCGCCGGGAGCACCACTTCGGAAAAAGGTGAAGCCGACCGGTCGCCAGATCGCTTGGAGTCGTTCGCGCCGCCGCCGGCGATCACGACTGTTCCGACAAGCACGGCCGCGGCGATTGTCGCCCCGAGGCCACCGAAGATCCGAAGAAGGCTTCCTGACATTTCCGTTCACCGCACTTTCGGGTTCCGCCTCTCCGTCCGGGGAGGCAGACACGTCTTCGTAAGGCTGGGCGGGGAAGGAGCAGGATTTCGGTATGAAAATGGTCTGGACGGCCTGCAGTTCCCTCGTTCGAGGTAGGCCAGAGCCCCTTTCTGCGTCCGTGTCCCCTCGTAGGCTCTAGCGAGCATGGGTGGCCAGCGGATCCTCGTGGTCGACGACGACCCCGACATCAGGGGTCTCGTGCGCCAGTTGCTGGAGCGGAGAGGCTTCGGCGTCGTCGAGGCCCGAGACGGGAAGGAGGCTCTGCAGGAGTTCTTTTCCGGCCGTCCCGATCTGGTCGTGCTGGACGTCGGGATGCCCGGTCTGGACGGCTGGACGACCCTCGAGCGGATCCGCGAGCTCAGCGATGTACCGGTGGTCATGCTCACCGCGCGCTCGGAGGAGCTCGAAAAGACCCGGGGCCTCCGTGCGGGCGCCGACGACTACGTGACGAAGCCATTTGGCCGGCAGGAGCTGATCGCACGGATCGAGGCGCTGCTCCGGCGTTCGGGGGGCCGCGAGCCGGCCACGACCGAGGCATATTCGGACCCGTTCGTCTCGATCGACTTCGCACAGCGGGAAGTGACGGCGGGAGGGCGGCCCGTGGAGCTCACGCCGCTCGAGTTCAGGCTCCTGACCGCGTTCGTCCGACACCCGAACCAGGTCCTCTCCCAGGAGCAGCTCCTGGAGCTCGTCTGGGGAGGGGTCGACGCCTCGCGCGAGCAGGTCAAGCTCTACGTGGGCTATCTGCGCAAGAAGCTCTCGCCCGACGCGCCGGACGAGGCACCCATCGAAACGCGGCGCGGCTTCGGGTACACGTATCGCCCGAGGCGCTCGTCGTCCAGCTAGGACGCGAGCCGCGAGCGGGGTCGTCGTTCCAGGACCAGCGAGGCGGTCTTGGCGAGCAACTCTCGTGGGCTGAACGGCTTCTTGAGGTAGAGGTCGGCACCGGCTTCGAGAGCGATGGCCGCCCGCGTCTCCTCGGCGAAGGCGGTGACGATGACGATCGGTACGTCGCGGGTGGTCTCCTCCGCCCGAAGGCGACGTGTGACCTCGAGGCCGTCGATGCCCGGCATCATCAGGTCGAGGACGATGAGGTGCGGCAGCCGCTCGAGCGCCGTCTCGAACGCCTGCAGCCCATTGGTGGCGACGACCACCTCGTACCCATCCCGCTCGAGCGTCAAGGAGAGGAGCATGAGGATGTCTGCGTCGTCGTCAGCGATCAGGACGAGCGGCCGGCTCACGCTGCGACTTCCTCGGCGAACGCATCGGTGTGACGAACCGGGAGCCGGACCCGCACGGTGGTGCCGGCACCTTCAACGCTCTCGATCGTGATCGAGCCTTCGTGGCGTTCGACGATGGTCTTCGCGATCGTCAGGCCGAGCCCGGTGCCCGGGATCGCCTGCTCCGTCGCATTCGAGCTGCGGAAGAAACGCTCGAAGAGCCGCTCCTGCTCGTCTGCGGGGATTCCCACACCTGTGTCCACGATCTCCACGAGGGCATCGTCGCCGTCGGCGGAGACCCGAACCGACACGCGGCCGGTATGGGGAGTGAACTTCAGGGCGTTCGACACGAGGTTGTCGAGCACCTGGGCGAGCCGCGAGCGGTCGCCGAGCATGCTGGGCGTCTCCTGGATGTCGGCGACGAGCTCGAGCTTGCGCTCGTCGGCGGTCGGCCTTGCGGCCTCCAGACACTCGTTGATCACCTCGCTGAGATCGACCTCGTCGAGATCGAGTGCGAGCTTGCCCGCTTCGACCTGCGCCATGAAGAGCAGGTCGCCTACGAGCTGCATCAGTCGCCGCGAGTTGCGGTCGACGACGGTGAGGAACCGGGCTTGCTCCGGGCCGAGCTCGCCGGCACCGCCGTCGAGGAGCAGCTCGAGGTACCCCTGGATCGAGGTCAACGGCGTTCGAAGCTCGTGGGAGACAAGCGAGATGAAGTCGTCCTTGAGGCGGTCGAGCTCGCGCAGCCGCTCGTTCTGCACGGCCAGTGCCTCCTGCGCGGCCTCGGCGTCTGCGCGGGCGACCCGTTCCTTTGCGAGGAGAGCTTCGAGCTGCGCTTGCTGCCGTTTCAGGCTCGTAATGTCTCGCGCGATGACGGCCGCGCCGGTGACCGCGCCCTCGCCGTCGCGGATCGGAGAGACGGTCAGCGACACGTCCACTTCCGTTCCGTCCTTGCGGAGGCCGCGAGTCTCGTGGTTCTCGGCGCCGGCACCGCTGTTGATGCGCTTGGCAACCGACGAGAGCTCGGCCAGGCGGCTCGGCGGGACGAGAAGGCTTAGAGGCTTCCCGATGATCTCTGCGGCTGCATAGCCGAAGAGCCGTTCGGCGCTCGGGTTCCAGGTGACGACGGTTCCGTCCTGGGCGGTCCGGGTGATCGCGTCGTCTGACGCTTCGACGATGGCGGCGAGCTGCGCGACGCTCTCCTGAGCCTCGATGGCGCTCCACGAGCGCGTCCTCGAGGTCGGAGGCCTGATCGGTCAGTTGGCGGTTGCGCGCGTGGAGCTGCGCCGTCGCTCTGCCGAAGCAGCGGGATCAGACGAAGCCCAGAGAGCAAGGAGCGCGATGAGGAGGATGACGGCGGTGTGCTGGATCGCCTCGTGGATCTGCACGTCGATCACTCGGTAGTCCTGCGAGATCGAGAGCGCGCCGATCGAATGTGGTGCGCCCTGCGGGCGGACGGGGACGACGGTTCGGAGCACCTTCGACGCCGCCCGCGGCGCCGTCGAGCGGGAGGACGGCGCGCTCACGGTTGCCGTCGAGAGCCGACGACACCTCCTTGCTCGGCCGGAGCTTCCCGATCAGCGAGCGCTCGGTCGAGTAGGTGACGCGCCCCTTCGTGTTGTAGAGCGTCGCGCGGAGGATCTCGTTGAGGAACGTCCTGTCCTGGAAGACGGTGTCCAGCGCCTCGCGCCGTTTCGGGCCGACAGGCGTGGAGAAGTCGGCGCTCTTCAGGTGCGTCCGCAGCGTGGCCTCTGCAACCTGCTGCGTCTGCTGCTCGACCCGGCTCTCGGCACGGCTCGTGACATCTCGGTGGAGCACCCAGAGGATCGACTACCCCGACCACGAGCAGGACGATTCCCGTGTAGGCGGCGAACCGAAGGGCGAGGCGCGGCGGCTTCTCCGCAGCGGGCGGCGCTTGGTGCGCGCGAATGAGGGCAGGCGAAGCGTTCATCAGGCCGATCCCTCTATCGGGTGTTTGGGGGAGTTACCTGAGTCCAGTTCGTACAATTCCTCTCCATGGCTGCGACCGAGGATCGGACGGCCGGGCTCGACGGCATCGGGGAATGGCGCCGCCAGCTCTACGAGGCGGCGCCCGAACGCCAGGGAGAGCTCTTCTCGACGATCTCGGGGCTCGAGATAGATCCGCTCTACACCGTCGATTCGGTGCAAGTCGACGAAGACCGCGACCTCGGCTACCCGGGGGTCTATCCGTACACCCGCGGCGTCTACCCGTCGATGTACCGCGGGAAGCTCTGGACGATGCGGCAGTTCGCCGGATTCGGCACGGCGGCGGAGACGAACGAACGGTTCCGGTACCTCCTCGAGCATGGCCAGACCGGCCTCTCGACCGCCTTCGACATGCCCTCGCTGATGGGCTACGACTCCGACCATCAGCGCTCACTCGGCGAGGTCGGGCGCGAGGGCGTGGCGATCGACTCGCTCGAGGACATGGAGACGCTCTTCTCCGGCATCCCGCTCGGCGAGGTCTCGACCTCGATGACGATCAACTGCACCGCGCCGATCGCGCTTGCGTTCTACATCTGTGTCGCGGAGATCCAGGGCGTCCCCCGGTCGGAGCTTCGAGGGACGATCCAGACGGACATCCTCAAGGAGTACATCGCCCAGAAGGAGTGGATCTATCCGCCGGAGCCGTCCATGAGGCTCGTCACCGACATGGTGGAGTTCTGCGCGCAGGAGATGCCGCAGTGGCATCCGATCTCGATCTCGGGCTACCACATCCGGGAGGCCGGCTCGAACGCGACCCAGGAGCTCGCGTTCACGCTCATGAACGGCTTCACCTACGTCGAGGCGGCAGTGGAGCGCGGGCTCGACGTCGACGACTTCGCGCCCCGGCTCTCGTTCTTCTTCAACGCCCACCTCGACTTCTTCGAGGAGATCGCCAAGTACCGCGCCGCTCGACGCATCTGGGCACGCGAGCTGCGGGAGCGCTACGGCGCGAAGAATCCGCGTTCCTGGCTCATGCGCTTCCACACCCAGACCGCCGGCGTCTCGCTGACGGCGCAGCAGCCCGAGGTCAACATCGTCCGGACCGCGCTCGAAGCGCTTTCCGCCGTGCTCGGCGGAACGCAGTCGCTGCACACGAACTCCTTCGACGAGGCGCTCGCGCTGCCGACCGAGAACGCCGTCCGCCTGGCGCTGCGAACGCAACAGGTGATCGCGCACGAGACCGGCGTCGTCAACACGATCGACCCGCTCGGAGGGTCGTACTTCGTCGAGGACCTGACGAACCGGCTCGAGGCGGAGGCCTACGAGTACTTCGACCGGATCCGCTCGCTCGGCGGCGTCATTCCGGCGATCAAGGAGAACTTCTTCCAGCAGGAGATCGCCGATGCCTCGTTCCGCTACCAGCGCGAGGTCGAGGCCAAGCAGCGCATCATCGTGGGCGTGAACCGCTACCAGTCGAAGGACGAGAACGAGCTCGAGATCCTTCGCGTCGACCCTGCCCTCGAGGGGGAGCAGATCGCCCGGGTGAAGGCGCTGCGCGAGAGGCGGGACTCTGCGGCGGCCGAGACTGCGCTCGCCCGGCTCAGGCAGGGTGCCGAGGGCGACGCCAACCTGATGCCGCTGATGGTCGACGCCGCGAAGGCGTACGTGACCATGGGGGAGATGTGCGACACCCTTCGCGAGGTCTGGGGCGTTTGGCGCGAAACTCCTGTGTTTTGAGTCTTAACCAGGCTTAATCGCGCGCTAACCGGAGCGCCCGACGGGTCGTCTAACGTGTGACGAAGTGAACGACGGCGGCCTGCTCAGCTCTCGAACCCTCAACCGCGCACTGCCCTGGATTGCGGGCGCGGTGCTGCTGCTCGGCGTGCTTGCGTTCTGGCAGACGCGGGCCGAGCCGTCGAAAACGGGGGAATCGTTCACCAACGACCCGGTGACGAACGTCGCTGCCGAAAAGACGGTCCCGCTGCCACCCGAGGCCCGTCAAATCGCCGTGCAGTTCATCAAGACCGCCGTCGTCCGCAAGAACCTCCGTCAGGCCTGGGCGATCTCCGGGCCGGGCATCAAGCAGGACCTCTCGCTTCGCGAGTGGATGACCGGGGAGATCCCCGTCGTCCCCTATCCCGAGGCGGCCGTCAACCAATCACCGGTGAAGGTCGACTGGTCCTTCCCGAACGACGTGTCCCTGCAGGTGGTCATGCAGCCCAGGCAGGGCTCGAAGGAGAAGCCCCAGGTCTTCTACATCGGCCTCAAGAAGTTCGGCTCGGGGGCAACCGCGAAATGGCTCGTGGACTACTGGGCGCCCTACGCCCCTCCGCCGGTCCCGAGCTCCCCACAGTAGGGCCGGGTAAGCGCCCGCCCGGATCGTGGGTGCGAGCGTGAGAGGCCTCTTCATTTCACCTCGTGCGCGCCGACGGCTGGCGTGGATCGGCGCGGGTCTTGCCGTGGTCGCCGGCACGGTTGCCGTCGGCGTGATGTGGCCGGACACGGCCAACGAGCCGCCGAGCACCTTCTCGGAGGAAGAGGCGTACGTGTACCGCGAGCCCGAGAAGGTCGAGCTGACCCGGGCCGAACGGGCCAGGGCGCTCGCTACGGCGGCGAATTTCGTCACGCACGCCGTGGCCCGGCGGAAGGTCGAGCTGGCGTACGACCTCGTCGGGCCAGATCTCAAGGGAGGCATGACGAGAGCTGAGTGGCGCGAGGGCGCGATTCCAGTCGTCCCCTTCCCGGTTCGGGAGGCACGCTGGAAGGTCGAGTACTCCTACGACGACGCGCTGGGGCTTCAGGTGCTGCTGCTTCCGACGGCGAAATCGAAGCTGCGCCCGGCCGTGTTCGCCATGGAGCTGACTCCGAGCGGTGAGACCGGCCAGGGCTGGCAGGTCGCATCCTGGGCTCCCACCGGGATGACCGGCGCGGGAGCGGCCCCTACTCAGACACCGGGAGCGGGCGGCGTCCCGAACCTCGGTGCGACGCTTTCCGGTGGAGAGGCGCGCCTCGACACGAAGTGGCTCCTGGCCCCGATCGGGCTCCTGCTCCTCGTCCCGTTGATCGTCAGCGCCTTCTACGTCCGCAGCTGGCGCCGCGGGCGGCGGGCTGCGGCGGCCTACCGAACTCGCTAGATCTCTGTCTCGAAGCCGTCGTGGACTTGCTCGTACCCGGGCTCGAGCGGGCGCTCTTCCGGCCGGTGGGTGAGGAGCAGGCGCTTCGCTCCCGCCGAGTCGAAGGCGGCCTTGGCCTCGGCCGCGGAGAGATGGCCGCGGGTCCCTCCTTCGGGGCTCGGCTCGAGGAGCGTCGCTTCGCAGAGGAAGAGGTCGGCGTCACGCGCCAGCTCCGCCAGCTGGTCGCTCGGCCCGCTGTCGCCTGAGTAGGCCATCGTCTTCCCGTTGCTCGAGACCCGGAAGCCGAACGCGAGCAGCTCGTAGTGAAGGACACGGCGGGGCGTGATCCGGAAGCCTCCGGTCTCGAACTCCTCGCCTTCCGCGTACTCCCGCACGGTGAAGGCTCGCTCGAACATGTCCGGTGTGCCGAGCCGCTGGCCGATCTCGCAGAGGAGCTTGTAGCCGCCCGGCGGAACCCAGAGCTCCGGCCGTGGCTGCTCGGCGGCCGGCCCGAACCAGAGCGCCCAGACCCAGGGGATCACGTCGCCCCAGTGATCCAGGTGGAAGTGGGTGAGGCAGATGGCGTCGACGCGGGGCCAGTCCTCGAGCTCGCGAAGCTTCGCGAGGACGCCGGCCCCGCAATCCAAGAGGACGCGTCCCGGCGGCGCGTCGATCAGGTAGCCGGACTGCGCGCCGCCTGGATTGGGCCACGCCGGCGAGCAGCCGATCACCGTCAACTTCATCGACATAGTCTGGCCTATACCCGGACGGCGCCGGGACGCCTCTTCTTCCGCCCGAGGCGCCGACTCGTCGGCGCCGACCGAGGCCGTGCCGGCTTTGCCGGCGTGGCCGGTGGCTCGGCCATTCCTATACTCACGGCCAGATGGCGGGGAAGATTCGAGTGGTGATCGCCAAGCCCGGCCTCGACGGTCACGACCGCGGAGCAAAGATCATCGCGCGGGCTCTGCGCGACGCCGGCATGGAGGTCATCTACACCGGGCTCCATCAGACGCCGGAGCAGATCGTCGAGACCGCGATCCAGGAGGATGCCGACGCCGTCGGGATCTCGATCCTCTCGGGCGCGCACATGACACTCGTCCCGAAGATTCTCGACGGCCTCAAGGAAAACGGCGCGGAGGATGTCCTGGTCGTCGTCGGAGGGACGATCCCGCGCGAGGACACCGAGGAGCTCAAGCGGCAGGGGGTTGCCGAGATCTTCACTCCCGGCGCGCACACGAGCGAAATCGTCGACTTCCTGCGCGAAAAGGTTTCGGCCTGATCGACGTTCGCCACGAGGACGGGGTCGCGATCGTCACGGTCGACCGGCCCGAAGCGATGAACGCGCTCGACGTCGACACGCTGACCGAGCTGCGCGACCGGCTTCGCGAGCTGGGCGAGAGCCGCGAGGCCCGTGTCGTGATCTTGACCGGCGCCGGAGAACGGGCGTTCATCGCCGGCGCGGACATCAAGTACATGAGCGGCCTCGGCGTCGAGGAGGCCCAGGGCTGGGGTGCGCTCGGCCACGAGGCGGGCAGGCTGCTCGAGGTCATGCCGCAGCCGACGATCGCAGCGATCAACGGGTTCGCCCTCGGTGGAGGCTGTGAGCTCGCCCTTGCCTGCGACCTTCGCTACGCGGCCTCGACGGCCAAGCTCGGGCAGCCCGAGATCAACCTCGGGATCATTCCGGGGTGGGGCGGGACGCAGCGCCTCGCTCGGGTCGCGGGGGCCGGGGTCGCCAAGGATCTGATTCTCACCGGCCGCGTCGTTGGTGCCGACGAGGCACTGCGGCTCGGTCTCGTCAACGCCGTCTACGAGGCGGGCGACCTGATGGAGAAGACGATGGAGACCGCGAGGCTCCTCGCCTCCAAGAGCCCGATGTCCCTCGCGGTCGCCAAGCGAGCCGTGAACCTCTCCCTGAGCGGCGACCATGCCGAGAACCTTGCGGCCGAGGGCGCGAGCTTCGGCGAGCTCTTCGCCTCGGAGGATGCGAAAGAGGGCCTGACGGCCTTCGCCGAAAAGCGCGAACCGAACTTCAAGGGCCGATGACGAGGCGGGCTTTGCCCGTCTCGCTTGACGACTTCCAGGTTGAACACCGTCCGGGGGGCGCAGGCGCGCCGCGCGGCCGCGAAGCGGTCGCCCGGCTTCCGGACGTCGCTGAAAGTCGCAAGACTTTCAGCGAAACGGGCGAGCGTCAGCGAGACAGCAGAACTCGCTCGGCGGTGATTGCGCCGGGCTTGCCGAGCTGGGCGTCGAGCGTGTTCGGGAAGATCTCCGTCCAGACGGTCGCACGTGTGTTCCCCGACAGCTTGCCGAGGGCCTTCTCGATGATCGTGAACGGCGAGACGGCGAACGAAACAGGCCGGCTGATGCCGTTCAGCTTGAGGCCCGTCGTCCGGACGGCCAGGCTCCGCACGTTCAGTCTCAGGGCTTCGGTCTGCTGGGTCAGGACGTCGCCCTTCAGCCAGAGAGAGGTATCGCCCTTGCGCGGAGCGGCGAAGAGCAGCCGCCAGGCGCGATTCAGGTGGGTGAACGGGTTCGTGGCGGCTCCGTCGTTCGGATGCATCTCGAAATGGAGGTGAGGCTCGATCCCGTTTGCGTCGCCCGAGTCGCCCACGAAGCCGATCGGCTCGCCGGCCGCGACCCGCTGGCCGCTCTTGAGCCCCGGCGCGAACGCGATGCCGGGCTTGCAGGCTCCCCGGTTGTCGTTCGTCATGCCGAGATCGTTGTTCAGGTGGATGTAGAGGTACGTCGTGCCGCTCTGGCCGTAGAGGTAGAGCATGCAGCCGGCGGCGGCGGAGGTGATGTGGAACTTCACGCGGCCTGCCTCGACGGCGAGCGCGAGCGCCTTGCGCGGCGCCATGATGTCGTTCCCCTGATGGGAGCCCTGGTAGCGCGCGGCTCCGAAATCGTTGAAGTAGCGAGACTTGCCGAGGACCGGGAAGATCATCCTCTTACCGCTCTGCTGATCCCCCTTCGGCACGGCCGGAACAGCGCCTTTGGCCTTTTTCGGAAGGAATCCCGGGTCGGGAAGCGCACTCGCCGGACCGGCTGTGAGGCCGACGATGGCAAGCAAAAGAATCCCTCGGGCTGCTGAACTGCGGCGTCTCATAACTGGGACCTAGCGCTTCGGTTCGCGCTCGAAGGGCGAGACCCTAGCAGAGCTTTCGGCGTGTTCCCTCTCGCCATGTACCCCCCTTCTGCGTGAGTAGAGTCTCGCCCCGTGAAGATCGCCGTCTGCGTGAAGCACGTGCCGGAGCAGGCTCGGAAGATCGATCCGGGGACGAAACGACTCGATCGTTCGGGCGAGGGCGCGATCAATCCGTTCGACGTCCACGCGGTCGAAGAGGCCCTTCGGATCAAGGAAAAACAGGGTGGCGAGGTCCTGATCGTGACCTTGGGGCCGGCAGCCGCTCAGGACTCCGTGCGCAAGGCGCTCGCGATGGGCGCCGACGAGGCGTTGATGATCACGGACGAGTCCGCCGCGGGCTCCGACCTGGTTGCGACGACGAATGCGCTCGCCGCTGCGCTGGAGAAAGAAGGCGCCGATCTGATCCTGTTCGGCCAGCAGGCCGGCGACTCGGACGGCGCCGTGCTCTGGGCGGCCGTGGCCGATCGACTGCGGCTCCCGGTGATCTCCCAGGTCGCCGAGCTCGAGGTCTCGGACGGCAAGGCGCGCGGCAAGCGGCAGACGGAGTTCGGCTACGACGTGATCGAGGCACCGACTCCAGCAGTGCTCGCCGTCTCCGACGCGATCAACGAGCCGCGTTACCCCTCGCTCAAGGGAATCATGGGAGCCCGCTCGAAGCCGCAGCGCACCGTCTCGCTCTCCGAGCTCGGTGTCGAAGGCGACGGGATGGGCGAGGCCGGGTCGAGGACGACGGTCGAGGCGCTTTCAGATCCTCCGCCTCGCGGCGACACCGTCAAGATCGAGGACGACGGGACCGCCGCGGACAAGATCGTCGATTTCATCGCCGAGAGGAAGCTGATCTAGGTGGCGACGCTCGTCTTCCTCGAGCATCACGAGAACGAGCTCCTGAAGCCCTCGCTCGGGGTGCTCTCGAAGGCGGCCGGGCTCGGCGACGAGGTCACGGGTGTCATTCTCGGATCGCAGCTCGGCGACCTGGGTGCGCAGGCCGGCAAGTTCGGCGCCGCCAAGGTCCTCGTGGTCGACAAGCCGGAGCTGGCGGCGCCGCTGCCACAGCCGCGCGTCGACGCACTCGCCTCCATCGTCCGCGACCGCGGCTTCGACACCGTGCTCTTCGCAGCCTCGGTGCTCTCCGCCGACGTCGCAGCCGGCCTCTCTGCGCGTCTTCAGGCAGGACTGAACTGGGACCTCACCGATCTCGTCCAGCAGGATGGAGTGCTCGTCGGCAAGCGGCCCGCGCTCGGCGACTCGGTCATGGTCGACGTCGGGTGGAAATCGGAGCCGCGCCTCGCGCTGATCCGCGCCGGCAGCTTCGACCCGGATCCTGGTGCGCGTAGCGTCGGTGAGGCCTCGGTCGAGCAGGTCGATGCGCAGTTCGAGGATTTTTCGACGAAGGCCACGATGGTCGAGCAAGCCCACGCCGAGAGCGAGGGGCCGTCGATCGAGGACGCCGACATCATCGTCGCCGGTGGGCGGGGTCTCGGCGCGGCGGAGAACTTCAAGCTCGTGGAGGAGCTCGCACAGGCCCTCGGCGGCGCGGTCGCGGCGACCCGAGCAGTGGTCGACTCCGGGTGGTACCCGTATGCGACCCAGGTGGGCCAGACCGGCAAGACCGTCTCGCCGAAGCTCTACATCGCCTGTGGAATCTCGGGCGCAATCCAGCACAAGGTCGGGATGCAGGGCTCCGGGATCATCGTCGCGATCAACAAGGATCCGAACGCGCCGATCTTCGAGTACTCCGACCTCGGCGTCGTCGGCGACCTGAACGAGATCGTCCCGAAGCTGACCGAGCTCGTCCGCTCGCGCAAATCGTGACACGCTACGCGTCCTAGGATCACGCGATCAGAGCATCCTCTTATCCAGATCTCTTCGCCGCGTGAGACCTTCTGATTTTGCTCCTCCGTTCGACGCCCGCGAGTACGTCGCCGGGCCGACCGACCCGCCGGAGGAGCGGATCGACGTCGGCGTCCTGATCGTCGGTGCCGGGCCCGCGGGGCTCGCGTGCGCGATCCGGCTCGGCCAGCTGCTCGAAGAGTCGCCGGAGACCGCCGCGCGCCTCGGCGAGGTGCCGGTCGCGGTTCTCGAGAAAGGCAAGACCGTCGGCGCGCACTCGCTCTCGGGAGCCGTCGTCAACCCGCGAGCGCTCCGTCGGCTGTTCGGCGATCGCGCCCGGGTCGAGGAGATGCCGTTCTACGGGCCCGTCGAGCACGAGTCCGTCTACTACCTGACCCCGCGCTCGGCGCTTCGGATTCCGACCCCGCCGACGATGAAGAACGACGGGAACTACGTGGCCTCGCTGTCGGAGCTGACGCGCTGGCTGGCCGGTAAGGCCGAGGAGGGCGGCGCGTACATCCTGCCGGAGACGGCCGCGGAGAAGCTCCTCGTCGACGGCGGGCGTGTCGTGGGGATCCGTTCCGGCGACAAGGGACGCGGCAAGGACGGCGAGCCGCTGCCGAACTTCGAGCCCGGCTCCGACGTCACCGCCAAGCTGACGGTGCTCTCGGAGGGCACGCAGGGGCATCTGACCGGCGTCGCCCTGGATCGATTCGGCCTGGCGGGCGAGAACCCGCAGGTCTGGGCGCTCGGCGTCAAGGAGATCTGGAAGGTCGCGAAACCGCTCGACCGGGTCATCCACACGATGGGCTGGCCGCTCCGCGGCGGCCGCAAGTATCGCGAGTTCGGCGGGTCGTTCATCTACCCGATGGGCAAGGACATGGTCACCCTCGGGCTGGTCGTAGGGCTCGACTACCGGGATCGGGAGCTCTCCGTCCACGATCTCCTTCAGGAGCTGAAGACGCACAAGGTCGTGCGCCGAATCCTCGAGGGCGGCGAGCGGATCGGCTGGGGCGCGAAGACGATCCCCGAGGGCGGGTTCGTCGCGATGCCACGCCGGATGCACGCGCCCGGCCTGCTGATCACCGGCGACGGGGCGGGTCTCGTCAACGTGCCGGCGCTCAAGGGGATCCACTACGCGATCGAGTCGGGCCGGCTCGCGGCCGAGGCCGCCTTCGCCGCGCTTCAGCGCGGCCGGACCGCATGGACGCCCGGTGCGCTTGCGGGGTACGACGAGGCGATTCGCGACACGTTCATCTGGGACGACCTGAAGCGCGTCCGCAACATGCGCCAGGCGTTCGGCAAGGGTTTCTGGATGGGCGGCGCAATGGCGGGGGCGATGACGGCGAGCTTCGGCAAGTTCCCGCCGGGCAACGCGAAGACCGAGCCGGACGCCGAGCACGAGCTGATCTCCACGGCCCGGGCCTCGAGCTACCCGAAGCCGGACGGCAAGCTCACCTTCGACAAGCTCTCGTCCGTCTTCCTCTCGGGGAACAAGACGCGCGACGACGCGCCGAACCACATCAAGATCCGCACCGACGTCCCGCAGGAGGTTGCACTCATGTGGGAGCGGATGTGCCCCGCGCAGGTCTACGAGGCCAAGGACGACGGCGTCGAGGTGACGCCGTCCAACTGCGTCCAGTGCGGCGCGATCACCGCCAAGGGCGGGCGCCTGACGCCGCCCGAAGGCGGCGCCGGGCCCGAGTACAAACTGACCTGACCGGACGCGTCCCGGTGCCAGGCACCAGGACGCGTCCGGAGAGGACGAGCTACGCCCTGATGAGCGGCTTGACGGCCGCGAGGACGGCGGCCATGTCGAGCGACTTGTCGAACGCAACCGGGGCGACCGGATTCCCGTTGATCATCCGGATCCGGGCCGCGTGCCGGGCCTCGACCTGGACGATGCTGCCGGCTGCGCTCAGCACCTCCATGGACTCGATGCCGGGGGCGGCGCCGTTGTAGGCGCTGACGCCGGTGTCCTCGAGGGTCTGGGCGAGTCGGAGGAACGACTTCTGGTTCGTGACCGGGAACATGAACGTCGGCTTCTTCGCCGGCGTTCCGCCGAGGTCCGTAATGGTCGACGACAGGGCTTCGACGTGCTCCTGCTCGTTGGCTCCGATCTCTCGGGCGACCGACATGACCTCGCCGCTCAATCCCAGGGTGGCACCTTTGACGTAGAACGCGGCCTCGAGGTACTCGAGGGTGAGGGCGAAGTTCAGGATCTCGACGTCGCCTCCGCCGGTCTGCGCGAGCGCGGTCTTCACGAAGGGCCCGACTGCCGCCGCTCCGTACACGGATCCCGCGACGATGGCGCCCTTGAGGATGAATGAGCTCCGTGTCAGACCTTCGATTTCCACCGCAGCCAGGCTGTCGGCCGCGAGCTTTTCCTGTTGCATCTCGTTCTCCTTTTTCTTGGCCGGTTGGCTAGCTGACGATGAAGGGCTTGACTGCTGCCAGCACCTCGTCCATCGAGGCTGGAGCAGCAAAGGCGCCGTCCGGAACGAACGACTTGCCGGTGAGCTGGTTCAGCGCGGCGGCATGGCGTGCCTCCACGGAGTGGATGGCGAGCGCAGCGGCGAGGATCTCCTTGCTCTGGATCTTCGCGGCCTGGCCGAGGTACGCGGCCGCGCCGAGGTTCTCGACGGTCGCCGCCAGCTCGAGCACGCTTTCGGCGCTGTCCAGCGGGAACTCCGTCATGGGCTTCGCAGCCGGCGTGCCGAGGCTGGCGGCCGTTCCTTTGAGCGCCGCGACATGCGCCGCCTCCTGCGCGCCGATCATCTTGATCATCTCGAGCTGCGCGCCCTTGAAGAGGCCGCTGGCCGCGACGTCGGCATAGAACGCCGTCTCGAGGTACTCGAGCGTCAGGGCGTAGTTCACGATCGCCAGGTCGCCCGTTCGTTCGCCATCGCGGTGTCGGTCTGCGTGGTGGTGCCGGCGCCGCTGCTCGAGTCGTCGTCGCCGCCGCAGGCCGCCAGGAAGAGCCCGAAGGCCGACGTGGCGGCGACGCCGCCTCCCATCTTCCTGAGGAACTCCTTGCGCGATCCGGGATCACGCGCCAGTTCCTGGAGCGCTCCTTCGCGCTCCTCGCTCGTGTTCGACATCTCTACCCCCTCTTCGATGCTGGTCGCGCTTGATTCGCACGCGGAGCGGTAAACGGTTCGGCACGCCGTACGATCGCTCCGTGTCGCTCGCCCTCGGAGATGTGGTCGATGCGCAGGCGGCGATCGGGGATCGCCTCCACCGGACTCCTGTTTTCAGCTCTGCGACCCTCGGCGACCGCGTCTTCCTGAAGGCCGAGCTCTTCCAGCGCACGGGCTCCTTCAAGCCGCGCGGCGTGCTGAACTCGCTTGCCGGACTCACGCGGGAGGAGCGAGACCGCGGCGTCATCGCAGCTTCCGCCGGGAACCATGCGCAGGCCCTCGCCTACTGCGCCGCGCTGGAGGGGCTCGATGCGCTGCTCGTGATGTGGAAGACGGCGAGCGCCGCCAAGATCGCGGCCACCCGCGGCTACGGGGCGAAGGTCGACCTCGAAGCCGACGGGCCGGGCGAGGTCTTCGCTCGGCTGGAGGAGCTTCGCAAGGAGACGGAGCGAACCTTCATCCACCCGTTCGACGGGCCGCGCACGCTGGCAGGGCAGGGGACGGTGGGACTCGAGATCGCCGAGGACGTCGCCGACGTGGATGTCGTCGTCGTGCCCGTCGGTGGGGGAGGGCTCATCGCCGGGATCGCCACCGCGCTGCCGGGCGTCAAGGTCGTCGGGGTCGAGCCTGTGACGTCCCAGGCCATGACGGCGGCGGTTGCCGCCGGGCGCCCGGTTCCGGTCGACGCTCGATCGGTGGCGGACGGGCTCAACGCGCCGTTCGCGGGTGACCTGCCGCTGCAGATCGTCCAGGACCTGGGTCTCGAGATCGTGCTCGTCGAGGAGAGCGAGATCGAAGCTGCCACGCGCCTCGTCTACGAGCGCGCGAAACTCGCTTGCGAGCCGGCCGGAGCCACGGCGGTGGCCGCCCTGATGACCGGGAAAGTCCAGATCGAAAAGGGCCAGACGGTGGTCTGCGTCGTCTCCGGGGGCAACGTCGCAGCGCAGACTGCCGGTGCTATCCTGGCTCGGCCATGAAGGCCGAAATCCATCCGGACTACGCACTCGCGACCGTTCGCTGCTCCTGCGGCAACGAGTTCGAGACGCGGTCGACGAGGACAGAGATGCACGTTGAGATCTGCTCGAACTGCCACCCGTTCTACACGGGCAAGCAGAAGCTGATGGATTCGGGCGGCCGCGTGGAGCGCTTCCAGCGCCGTCTGGAGCGGGCCGGCGGCGCCCGCCGCGGCTAGCAGGTAATGGCAGCTCCGATCGGCGGCCAGGCCGTCCTGGAGGGCGTGATGATGCGCGGCCCCTCGAACTGGGCTCTCGCGGTCCGAAAGCCCGACGGCGAGATCGCGCAGCTGAACCACCAGATCAATTCCGTGATGCTGCGGCACCGGTTCTTCCGGCTCCCGGTCATCCGCGGAATCATCGCTCTCGGCGAGTCCCTTGCGATCGGGTTTCGTGCGCTGGCGATCTCGGCGAACTACGCCGCGCAGGAGGAAGGCGACGACGAGGAGGTCTCGACCGAGATCGGCCGCGGCGCGATGATCTTCGCCTTCGTGATCGCGATCGGCTTCGCGCTCGTCCTCTTCAAAGTGACGCCGGTGCTGATCACGAGTTGGCTGCCCATCGAGACGACGGGCTACTTCGTGATCGTCGAGGGCCTGATCCGGGTTTCGATCTTCATCCTCTACCTCGTTCTCATTTCGTTCCTGCCCGACCTCAGGCGCGTCTTCCAGTACCACGCCGCGGAGCACAAGGCGATCAACGCCTACGAGGCCGGCGAGGAGCTGACGCCGGAGCGCGTCCAGCGATTCAGCCTCATCCACCCCCGGTGCGGAACCGCGTTTCTCCTCTGGGTGATGGTGATCGCAATCTTCGTCTTTGCGTTCATCGGGCAGCCGACCTGGTACTGGCTGATCCTGAGCCGGATCCTGCTGCTCCCCGTCATCGCCGGCATCGCCTACGAGCTGATCCGCTTCGCGGGTAAGCACACCGGCAACCGCGTGCTGATGACCCTCCTGGCGCCCGGGCTCTGGCTGCAGCGCCTGACGACACGCGAGCCCTCGCTCGACCAGGTGGAAGTCTCGATCAGCGCGCTCAAGGACGTCCTCGAGCGCGAAGGCCGCCTCGACTCTGCCGACCGCAGAGTCGAAGTGATGGCCTAGCTGCCTCCTCTAACCTCTTTTCCATGGCCGGGATGGACGACCTCGTCGAGGAGCTCGAGCGCTCCTACCTCGAAGCCCAGGCGCGCATGTCCGACCCTGCGGTCTACAACGACCACAAGCAGGCGGCAGGCGCGGGCCGAAGGCTGAAGGAGCTCGAGGGCCCGTACAAGCTCGCGCTCCAGTGGCGCGAGGCGCAGGAGGACCTCCAGGCGACGCGTGACGATCCCGAGCTCGCGTCTCTCGCACCGGATCCGGCCGAGATCGCGCGGATCGAGGAGGAGCTGAAGCTCGCGCTCGTGGAGGCAGACCCGGCGGACGCAAAGGACGTGATCGTCGAGGTGCGCGCGGGCGTCGGAGGCGACGAAGCCGGGCTCTGGGCCGCCGACGTCATCCGGATGTTGACCCGGTACGCGGAGCGACGAGGGTTCTCCACGGAGGACCTGTCTGTCAACGCCAACGAAGGGGGCGGCTACAAGGAAGTGACCTTCGCGGTCAAGGGAGAAGGCGCGTACTCGATCTTCAAGTGGGAGGGCGGAACCCATCGGGTGCAACGAGTGCCGGCGACGGAGTCCCAGGGGCGGATCCACACCTCGACCGCAACGGTCGCCGTGATGCCCGAGGCCGAGGAGGTCGAGATCGAGATCGACCCGAACGAGCTCAAGATCGACGTCTATCGCTCGACAGGTCCCGGCGGTCAGAGCGTGAACACGACGGACTCCGCCGTCCGAATCACCCACGTCCCGACCGGGCTGGTCGTCGCGATGCAGGACGAGAAGTCGCAGCTGCAGAACCGGGCCAAGGCCCTGCGCGTGCTCCGCGCCCGGCTCTACGAGCACGAGCGGGCGAAGCAGCGGGCCGAGCAGGAGAGCACGCGCCGCTCGCAGATCGGCTCCGGCGAGCGCGCCGAGAAGATCCGCACCTACAACTTTGCGGAGAACCGGGTCACCGACCACCGGGTGAAGGTGACGGTGCATCGGCTGGACGCAGTCCTCGACGGCGATCTCGACGAGTTCACCGGAGCGCTGACGTCCGAAGAGCGCCGCCGCGCGCTCGAAGCAGCGGCAGTGTGACTGTCCGGGAAGCACTCTCCGAGGGCGTTGCGGCGCTCGAGGTCGCGCACTGTCCGTCGCCGCGGGTCGACGCCGAATGGCTGCTGGCGCACGTGCTCGGATCGACTCGGACGCAGCTACAGCTCAACGGAGTGGCTCTCTCGGACGACGAGCTTGGACGCTTTCGGGAGCTCGTCGGCCGCCGGACGCGGCGCGAGCCGCTCGCCTACATCCTCGGCGAGTGGGGCTTTCGCCGGCTCACGCTTGCGGTCGATCCGCGCGTGCTGATCCCGCGGCCCGAGACGGAAGCCGTCGTCGAGCGGTGCCTCGCCCTCATCGAAGGCGCCGCCGAGCCGCTCGTCCTCGACGTCGGCGTCGGTTCGGGCGCAATCGCGCTCGCGATCGCCGACGAGCGGCCAGACGCGCGGGTGGTGGGGACGGACAGCTCCCGAGAGGCTCTCGCCGTTGCAGAGGAAAACCGTTTACGGCGCCGGCCTCAACGGCAGAGTGAGATTCGTGCAAGGAGATCTCCTCGCAGGTGAATTCGGCCCGTTCGATCTCGTCGTCTCGAATCCGCCGTACGTGTCCGCAGCCGAGCTTCCGGGCCTCGAGCCCGAGCTTCTGCACGAGCCCAGAGAGGCGCTCGTCGGCGAGGGCGGCCACGACGCTGTCGCTCGTGCCGCCTTCGGCGCACTCCGCCCGGGTGGCGCGCTCGTGCTCGAGGCCGGAGACGGGCAAGCGCTCCGCATCGAGGAGCTGCTGCGGGGTCTCGGCTACGGAGACGTCCGTGTCTCCCCGGACCTCGCCGGCCGTGAGCGGGTTGTGGAGGGTCGGCGGCCTTGACCGAGCACGTGATCGAGGCGATCAGGGCGGGAAGCCGGTCGTCCTGCCGACGGACACCGTCTACGGGCTTTGCGCCGACGCCTACCACGAGGCTCCGGTTCGCCGTCTCCTCCGGCTGAAGGGGCGAGCCGGAGGCGAAGCCGACCGCGCTGCTCGCCGCCGACGTGGACGTCCTCTTGGACGCCGTGCCTGAGCTCCGCGGGAGGGCAGAAACGATCGCTCGCGCGCTGCTGCCGGGGCCGTACACGCTCATCCTCCCGAACCCTGCGCGCCGTTTCCGCTGGCTGACGGGCGACCGGCCGGACACGATCGGCGTTCGGGTGCCTCGGCTCGACGGAGATGTCCGCGAGGTCCTCGCCCGCGTCGGGGCTGTGGCGGCGACGAGCGCAAACCTTCCCGGCGGGCCTGATCCGAGGCGCTTCGAAGACATTCCCGAGGATCTCCGTCAGGCCTGTGGCGCGACCCTCGACGTGGGCGAGCTTCCCGGCGTGGCCTCGACGGTGCTCGACCTCACGGGCGAGGAGGCGATCGTCCTCCGGGAGGGCGCGGTTCCCGCGGCGGAGGCGCTCAGCGGCCCTGGCCGAGATCTCGGCGGCCGCCCCCGGCTCAGCACGAGATTGATCCGGGCGCCACGGCTCAGGCGAAGGCGAGCCCTCGGTCGCTGCCGACCACGAGGCCGCGCCGCACGCGCTGCGAGTAGACCCGCCGCACGGATCCCAGCCGGCATCCGGCCGCGGTGATCAGTGCCCTGGCGTGCGGCAGGGTCTTCCCGGCGAGCCGAGGGACGATGCACGGCTTCGCGCCGACCGGCGGCCGCTTCGGTGGCGGATCGACAGGTGGCGGTGGAGGCGGTGGGGGGCGGCGGGGGGCGGTGGAGGTGGGGAGGAGTCGCGGCCGCCTGGATCCGCCAGCGGTACTCGCGAGGAGCGGCCTCGAGGTTTCCCGGCGCGATCACGGGCGTGCACGCGGAACACGTGCTCCCCGGGTGCGAGACCGGAGTAGGCGCGTGGGCGACGAGCAGGCCGACTCTGCGCCCGCCGTCGAGCGCGCACAGGAAGCGTGGCCGGCTCGAGCGCTCCGAACTCGAAGGAGGCGTCGCCGGCCGTCGTCGACGCGGGCGGCCCGCTCGTGATCGTCGTCTGAGGTGCGGTCGTGTCGATCAGGAACGGCCCGAGGTGTGAAGCGCCGCCCCAGCTGTCGGAGGTGTCCTTGGCCCGGACGTGGAACCACCACTCGCCGTCGGGCCGCGTTGAGGTGACGCGGGTCGCGGTTCCCTCGGAGACCGTGTCCGGCATCGTCGTGTCGCTCTGCGACCACTCGTAGGAGTACGCGAGGTCCGAGCCGCCGGCGAGCTCGACGGTCAGGTCTGGCTCGTTCGACCACTCTCCGACGTCGTGGCTCGGGCTCGAGACCTGCGGGTTGGTCGGCGCCGTGGTGTCGATCTTGAACGGCCCGCGATGGACCGGCGGCACTCCAGTTCCCCGCGTTGTCCCTCGTCCGCAGGTGGAACCACCAGCTGCCATCCGCGAGTGCGGGGCTCGTCGTCGAGCTCGACGATTCCTCTGCATCCTTGACGGAGTCGGGCGAGTCCGCGGCGGCCTGCGACCACGAGTAGGAGAAGCCGTCCACGCCGCTTCCGGTATCGGTGCCTGCGGTCCAGGTCGCCTCGACCGTGTTGTCGTTCGACCAGTCGTTCTCCGCGTGACTCCCCGAGAGCGCGGGGTTCCCGGGCGCCGAGGTGTCGATCCGGAAGGGGCCGAGGTGCACGGCGTTGCTCCAGTTGCCGGCGTTGTCGCGGGTTCGCAGGTGGAACCACCATTCGCCGTCGGCCAGGGCCGCGCTCGTGGTCGAGCTCGCGGTCTCCTCGGCGTCCTTGACCGTGTCCGGGCGAGTCGCCGGCTCCTTGCGTGAACGAGTAGGAGAAGCCGTCGACCCCGCTGCCCGAGTCCGATGCCCCTGTCCACGAAACCTGGACGGTGTTGTCGTTCGACCAGCTCGAGCCGTGTGAGCTCGCGAGGCTCGGATTGCCCTCCGGCGGCGCTAGGTCGGGTGCGCCATGGCAGTTGTTCGCGCCGGCGTCCCTGAAGCTGCCTCCGGGCTCGGCGAGGAACTCCCAGGAGTACGTGCCGGCCCCGAGGACGAGCTTCAGCAGCCCGTCCGACGACCAGTCGAAGACCTCCGCGTTCGGGTGGAAGGGCCCGCCCGGCGGGCGAAGGCTCGCGCCTCCGGTCCCTACGACGAACTGCCGGATCCCGTAGGCGCTCGTACGCGCACCCGTAGGCGTCTGCGGATAGAACCGCTCGTAGTTGTGGTCGTGGCCGTTCAGGATCACGTCGGCGCCGTGCTCGTACAGCACGTCCCAGAACGGTCTGACGTGAGCCAGATTCTCGTCGCCGGCGTGGAAGCCCGACGTGAAGAGCGGGTGGTGCCAGTACGCGAGCGTGCAGTCGGCTGGATGCGCGGCGAGGTCGGCCCGCAGCCACTGAAGCTGCTCCGAATCCGGGCCGCAGTCGACGTCGGGCGCGTCGCAGTTGCTGTTCAGGACGACGACGTGCCAGGTGCCGAGGTCGTAGCTGTACCAACCCTTGCCGGCCGGCCCCGCGTTCGAGCCGAAGTAGCCGAAGTACCCGGCCGCTCCGGGAGTTCCGTACTCGTGGTTCCCCGGCGCGGGCCGCGTACGGCCCTTGTGGCGGCCCCAGGTCGGCTCGTAGCAGGACTGGAACTCGTCGGGCGTCCCCGCGTAGTAGGCGAGGTCGCCGAGGGCCGCGACCGTCGCGTTGGGGTGCTGGTCGATGATCGCCGCCGTCTGCGGATCGCCGTCGCCGTCACAATTGGCGACGTCGCCGGCCGCGAGGACGTTCGGGTCGGCCTCCGTCGACGGAGCGGTTGTCACCGAGGCCGCGGCGCCGACGAATAGCGCAGCGCAGGTTGCCGCGCCGACCAACCCCATCCACCTAGCCTTCTTCACCCGACCCCCGAGCAGCCCGCTTGCCTTCCGTTCGTAAACGGGGCGGGACGATAGCCGGTTACGGGCGGGAGTGGGCGCCGACAAGCGTCCTCATCGAGGTCTGGCACGGTCCGCGAGAAGCGCTGCGATCGACTCTCCAGTCTCGTAGACGCGGAGGCGCGAAGCGGCGAGCTGTCGATAGACCCGAGTTGCTCGCATGTGGAGCGCAACGATGTCGCGGCGACCGTCGCCCGAGACGTCGTCGAGCTCGATCTCGAAGCTGATGTCCGAGGCGAGGGTGGAGGTGATGAAGATCCCGCCGGTGTTGCGGGCCAGCAGCAATCCCGGCCCACCGCGATAGGCGACCAGGTCGACATCCCCGTCTCCGTCCATGTCCGCCGGCTCGACTCCCCGCGCCCCTTCGGTGCCCGGGATGGTCACGGGCGCCGAGAGCGTTCCGGCTTGAGCGATGTACACATGGATTCCGCTCGGAGTGGCGAGGGCGACATCGGCTCCGCCCTCGCCGTTCAGGTCCGCGACTGCGACGCCGGCGTCACCGGCGTACCGCGCGTCGACGTCGAAGATCTGCGGCGCGGCGAACGACCCGCTCTCGTTCTGCGGGAAGAGCGCAAGGTTGTAATCGTTCGGCACCGACTCGCCCCTCGCACCGACGATGTCGACGCGCCCGTCGCCGGTGACGTCGCCGACCGCGACGGAGTCGGAGTACGCGAACCCTTCGGGCCATTCGATAGATCCCAGTCGAATCGGGTTCGGACCGGCGTGCCCCGGGGCTGCAAACATGGCAGCCGCGCAACAAGCAACCACCATCGGGATGAGCGACGGTCGTTTCTCCACCAGCTGCAGAACGCAGAAGGGGCCGTTCTGGTCTGCCACCGGGAGGGTACGATCCCGGAGATGGCCGTGGCCCAGGAGACGCTCGAGCAGCTCCGTACCGCCGGACTGTCCGACGTCGATCCCGAGATCGCCGCGCTGCTCGAACGCGAGCTCGAGCGCCAGCGCGGACAGATCGAGCTGATCGCCTCCGAGAACTTCACCTGGCCGAGCGTGCTCGAGGCGGTCGGCAGCACGCCGACGAACAAATACGCAGAGGGCTACCCCGGCAAGCGCTACTACGGCGGCTGCGAGGTCGTCGACGAGATCGAGCAGCTGGCGATCGACCGCGCGAAGTCGCTGTTCGGCGCCGAGCACGCCAACGTCCAGCCGCACGCGGGCGCCCAGACGAACATGGCCGTCTACATGGCGGCGCTCAAGCCGGGCGAGACGATCCTCTCGCTCGAGCTCGCGCACGGCGGCCACCTGACGCACGGCCTCAAGGTGAACTTCTCCGGTCGCCTCTACACGATCGCCCACTACGGCGTGTCGCGGGAGACCGACATGGTCGACTACGACGACATCCTGAGCCTCGCGAAGGAGCACCGTCCACAGATGATCGTCTGCGGCGGATCCGCGTACCCGCGAACGGTCGAGACCGACCGGTTCCGGCAGATCGCGGACGAGGTCGGCGCGCTCCTCCTCTGCGACATGGCCCACTTCGCGGGGCTCGTGGCTGCCGGGCTGCACCCGAACCCCGTCGAGCACTGCGACTTCGTCACGTCCACCACCCACAAGACACTGGCGGGGCCGCGCGCCGGCTTCATCCTCTGTCGCGAGGAGTACGCGCAGGCCGTCGACCGCGCGGTCTTCCCCGGGATGCAGGGCGGGCCGCTCGAGCACACGATCGCCGCGAAGGCGACCTGCTTCCGGATCGCGGCGACCGAGGCATTCAAGGATTACCAGCGACAGGTTCGCGCGAACGCGGACACCCTCTCGGAGACGCTGATCGAGGGCGGTCTCGACGTGCTGACCGGCGGGACCGACACGCACCTGCTCCAACTCGACCTCCGCAAGACGGACTGGACCGGCAAGGACGCGGAGGAGCGGCTCGCCGAGGTCAACATGACCGTGAATCGCAACACGGTCCCCTTCGACGAACGGCCGCCGACCGTCGCCTCCGGAGTCCGCATCGGCACGCCGGCGGCCACGATGCGCGGGTTCGCGGAAGAGGAGTTCCGCGAAGTCGGCCGTGTGATCGTGGAAGCGCTCGGAGACGGCCCGGACGTGCCGGCGCTCGCGGCGCGCGCAAAGGCACTCTGCGACCGGCACCCGCTCTATGCCGGATTCCGCGGCTTCACCAGCTACGCAACGTGAGCACCGGCGTTGCCACCGAGCGCTTGATCGAGGTCAAGCATCCGCTCGTGCAGCACAAGCTCTCGTACCTGCGCGACAAGGACACACCGACCGTCCATTTCCGGAAGATCGCGAACGAGGTGACGCTCCTGCTCACGTACGAGGCGACGAAGGACTTCTCGACGGAGGACGTCGAGATCGAGACGCCGCTCGAGCGGACGACCGTGCAGCGGATCTCCGGCAAGAAGGTCGCCGTCTGCCCGGTCCTGCGAGCCGGGCTCGGGATGCTCGACGGCGTCCTCTCGCTCGTCTCGGGCGCGCGGGTCGGGTTCATCGGGCTCTACCGGGACGAGGAGACGCTCCAGCCGGTCGAGTACTACGTGAAGCTGCCCACTGACCTCGCCGAGCGGGACGCGATCGTCCTCGATCCCATGCTGGCGACCGGCAATTCCAGCGTCGCGGCGATCTCCAAGGTGAAGGACGCCGGTGCGCGCTCCGTGACGCTCGTCTGCCTGGTCTCGGCGCCCGAGGGGATCGAGCGCGTGCATGCCGAGCACCCCGATGTCCGCATCGTCACCGCTTCGGTCGACCGGGGGCTGAACGAGCGCGGCTACATCGTCCCCGGCCTGGGCGACGCCGGAGACCGCCTCTACGGCACGAAGTAGGCGCGCGTGGAGCACGCTCCGCGACAACCCCGAGGTCATCTGGGGATTCCTCCTCGCGCTGGGTGTCGTCCTGCTGCTGACACCCGGTGTCGGCCGGTTCGCCCGGATTCTCGGCGTCGTCGACCAGCCGGGCGAGACCCGGCGGGTCCACACGCACCCGGTGCCGCGCCTCGGCGGAATCGCGCTCCTGCTCGGGATCTTCGTCCCGGCACTTGCATTTCTCGCGCTGGACGGCCCCTTCCGCGGGATCTTGCTCGGCGCCGCGATCGCGACGACGGTCGGGGCAATCGACGACTTCCGTGGTCTGCCGTGGTGGGCGAAGCTGGCCGGGCAGCTCGCCGCAGCCGGCGTCGCAGTCGGCTTCGGCGTCACCGTCGACCGCTTCACCTTCCCCGGCTTCGGAAGCCAGGAGCTCCCCGAGTGGACGGCGGGCGCGGCGACCCTCGTCTGGGTCGTCGCGATCATGAACATGGTCAACTTCCTCGACGGGATGGACGGTCTTGCGTCCGGGATCTGCGCGATCGCAGGCTCCACCTTCGCCATCATCGGCCTCTCGCTCGGCGCGCCCGACGCGGCACTTCTCGCCGCGATCGTCGCCGGCGCCTGCTTCGGCTTCCTGCGCCACAACTTCTACCCGGCGCGGATCTTCATGGGGGACTCCGGTGCGCTCTTGCTCGGCTTCCTGCTGGCCACCCTTGCCGTCGAGGGGCTGGTGAAGACGGCCGCGTTGGCGACGCTCGTGCTCCCGCTGCTCGTCCTCGCGATCCCGATCATCGACACGTCGTTCGTGTTCGCGAAGCGGCTGAAGTACAAGCAGCCGCTCTACGGCGCCGACCGCACGCACCTCCACCACCGGTTCATGAACATCGGCTTCTCTCAGACGCGCGCCGTCGCCTACATGTACGGCTGGTGCGTGTTGCTCGCCGGCGCCGCGCTCGCAACTCGCTTTCTGCCTCCGCGCCCGCGCGGCGACTGGGATCTCTCCAACTCGTTGATCGCCGGCGCCGTGGGGCTCGCCGCCCTCGCGGCCTCCGTCTACATCGCCTACCTCCTGGAGATCATCAAGCTCGCGAATCCGCGCCTTCGCCGGCGCGAGGAGCAAGCGAGGGCCGAAGCCGAACGACGCTCGGCATAGCTACAAACCTCGACGTTTTGCCCGAAACCATGCGGGTTTCGGCTGTTACAAGCTCTGGTATGCTCGCCGCGGAATGGAGCGCGCCCCTCGCGAGTCTCTCGACCCGGCTGGGGCTGGCGCCGTTCTCCTCGGAACCACGGCACTCAGCATCGGGATCGGGGCGCTCGTCGGTTGGCTCGCGGGCGCATGGCCCATCGGCGCACTCGTCGGAGCAGTGCTCGGCATCCCAGCAGGAGTGCTCGCCGTCTATCGGCGCTACCGCGGAGTGTTCTCGTGAAGGACGTCTGGGCGACGCCCCGACCGATTCCGGGCCGCGCGGCTCCGATCGCCGCCGGCGCAGCCGTGATCGCCCTCGCATTGCCCGTCTTCGCGATCGCCGGCTGGCCCCTCCGGGGGTGGGCGTTGGCGGCGATCCTCTGGGTCGGGGCGCAGGCGCTCGGCCTGCTCCTGTCACGCCTCGACCTCGGCGCCGATAATCTCGCCGCCTCAGGCGTGAGGGGAGTCGGGATGATGTTTCGTCCGGTCGCCGTGATGGTGGTCGTGATCGCCGTCGCAGCATCGAACGCAGAAGTCGGCGTCTCGGCCGGCCTCCTCTACGCGCTTGCCTACAGCCTCGAGCTGGGCCTCTCGGTCCTCGCCTACTTCGGAAGCCCGGTCCGGCGATGAAGCGAGCGCTCGCCGCAGTCATCGGCCTGGCGCTGACGCTCCCGGCGACTGCCTTTGCAACCACGGTCGAGGGTGGGGAGGAAGAGGACTTCGACCCGTCGCACGAGTGGCTTCTCCACGAGTGGATTCCGATCCACCTCGGACCGTTCAACCTCTCGATCACCAAGGCCGTCGCCTATCTGATCCTCGGTTCGCTCCTGACGATGCTGCTCGGCTGGTTCCTGATGCGCTGGCGCCTCAAAACCGATCCGGACAACCGGCAGACGGCGGGTGAGTGGATCTACGAGATCGCGCAGACCCAGGTCGCCGAGCAGGGCCTGCCGACGAAATCGATCGCGCGCTGGTTCCCCTATGTCGCCTCGCTCCTGCTGTTCGTCTTCGTGGTCAACCTGATCGGGTTCATCCCGTTGCCGCTCTCCGACGAGACGGTCGAGGTCTTCGGCGTCGACCTTCCGACCTTGGGGATCTACGCCGCCACCTCGACGCTCTCGGTGACCCTGACGCTTGCACTGCTCACATTCGTCTTCACGCATGTGGAGGGCATCAGGCACAACGGCGTCGCCGGTTACTTCAAGAGCTGGATTCCCGACGTCCCGAAGGCGATGTACCCGCTGATCGTCCCGCTGGAGATCCTGGGACAGTTCATGCGCCTTGTCTCGCTCTCGGTCCGGCTCTACGCCAACATGCTCGCCGGCCATATGCTGATCCTGACGTTCATCGGGCTGATCTTCGTGCTCGAGAACGTCTTTCTCGCCATCGTCGCAGTGCCGTTCGCGTGGGCCTTCTACCTGTTCGAGATCCTGATCGTCGTCGGCATCCAGGCCTACATCTTCGCCGCCCTGACAGCCATCTACATCGGCTCGGCCATCGAGCCGGAGCACTGAGAGGAGCACCAATGACGTTCGCTGCAATGGTCTTCGCGGCCGCCGAGGACGGCGTCGACGCCGGCAAGGCCGTCGCGCTCGCACTCGGCATCGGCCTCGGCGCACTCGGCGCCGGTGTCGGCATCGGAAACATCTTCGGCTCGATGATCCAGGCCGTCGCCCGGCAGCCCGAGCTCCGTGGCGAGCTCACGGGCATCCAGTGGCTCGGCTTCGCGCTCACCGAGGCCGTCGTGTTCTACGGCCTCATCGGCGGGCTGCTCGCCTTCGTCCTGGTCTAGCGATGCAGGTCTTCGCCGCCAACCCGCTGATCGAGGTCGTGCCCGGCCTGATGATCTGGACCTTGATCACGTTCGGGCTCGCCTTCGCGTTCCTGAAGTGGAAGGTGTTCGGGCCGGTTCAGGCGGCGATCGACGCACGCCGCCGGCGGATCATGGAGGCGATCGAGGAGGCCGACAAGGCGCGCTCGGAGGCCCGTGGCCTGCTCGAGGAGCACCGCGCGATGATGCAGGAGGCTCGCGGTCAGGCCGAGGAGATCCTCGCCGAGGCGAGGAAGGTCGCCGACTCCCAGCGTGATCGGCTGCGCGACGAGCTCGAGGCCGACCGGCAGCGGCGTCTCGACGAGACCACGAAGCAGATCGAGGCGGAGACCCGACGAGCCCTGGAGCAGATCAGGGCCGAAGTAGCGGACCTCGCCCTGGCTGCGACGGGGAAGGTGACCGGCAAGGTCCTCACCGACGCCGATCACCGCCGGCTGATCGACGAGGCGATCGGCGAGCTCGACTTCTCGGTCCTGGAGGGCTCCCGGAAGTAATGGCCGTCGCGCAGCGCATCTACGCGAACGCGCTCTTCGATGCGGCGAAGGAGCAGTCGAGCCTCGAGCAGGTGCGTACGGAGCTGCGCGAGTTCGCGGATGCCGTCGACTCCGTCCCGGAGCTCCACGGTCTCCTCACCAACCCGGAGCTGGACTCCAGGGTCAAGGTCGATGCGCTCCGCGCGGTGCTCGGTGACGCTCACGAGCTCGTCCGGAACTTCCTGCTGCTCGTCGCCGAGAAGGGCAGGACCGACGATCTCGAGGGGATCGTCGAGGAGTTCGAGGCGCTCGTCGCCGCCGAGGAGGGAATCCTCGACGTCGAGCTGACGACCGCCGTCGAGCTCTCCGACGACGCTGCGAAGGGCATCCTCGAAAAGATCGAAGGCGTGTCGGGGCGGAAGCTCCGCGCGACCCGCTCGGTCGACCCGAATTTGATCGGAGGATTCGTGCTCCAGGCCGGGTCGCACCGCGCGGACGCAAGCGTGCGCTCCCGGCTCGAAGGCCTACGCAGACAGATGACCGGAAGGAGTTAGACCCTTGCGCCTACGCCCAGAGGAAATCACCTCGATCCTGAAGGATCGGATCGAGCAGTACGACGTGGAGACCGACCTCGCAGAGGTCGGCGCCGTCCTTCAGATCGGCGACGGGATCGCCCGCATCCACGGCCTCGAGAACGCCGTGTCGCTGGAGCTGCTCGAGCTCGAGCACGGCGTTACGGGGATTGCGCTCAACCTCGAGGAGGACAACGTCGGCGCGGCGCTCTTCGGCGACTGGGAGCAGGTCAAGGAAGGCGAGCCGGTCCGCCGCAGCGGTCAGGTCGCCAGCGTCCCGGTCGGGGACGCCCTGATCGGCCGGATCGTCGATCCGCTGGGCAACCCCCTCGACGGCGGGCCCCCGATCGAGACCACCGAGCGCCGCCCGCTCGAGTTCAAGGCCCCGGGAGTCATCGAGCGCCAGCCCGTTACCGAGCCGCTCCAGACCGGCCTCAAGGCGATCGACTCGATGGTCCCGATCGGCCGGGGCCAGCGCGAGCTGATCATCGGCGACCGCTCGACCGGCAAGACGGCGATCCTCGTCGACACGATCCTGAACCAGCGCGGCGGCGACGTGGTCTGCATCTACATCGCGATCGGACAGAAGGCGTCCACGGTCGCACAGGTCTACGAGCGGCTGCGCGAGGCCGGCGCGATGGACTACACGATCATCGTCTCCGCCTCGGCCTCCGAGGCGGCGCCGATCAAGTGGATGGCGCCGTTCGCCGGCTGCGCGATGGGCGAGTACTTCCTCTTCGACGGCCGGCATGCGCTCTGCATGTACGACGACCTCTCCAAGCACGCCGACTCGTACCGGCAGATGTCGCTGCTCCTTCGTCGGCCACCCGGCCGCGAGGCCTATCCCGGCGATGTCTTCTACCTCCACTCGAGACTGCTCGAGCGGGCCGTGAAGCTCTCGGACGAGAACGGCGGTGGCTCGCTGACCGCGCTCCCGCTGATCGAGACCCAGGCCGGCGACATCTCGGCGTACATCCCGACGAACGTCATCTCGATCACCGACGGGCAGATCTTCCTCGAGTCGGATCTCTTCTTCTCCGGCGTACGACCGGCGATCAACGTCGGCGTGTCGGTTTCCCGCGTCGGCGGAAACGCCCAGACGAAAGCCATGAAGAAGGTCGCGGGGCGCCTCCGGCTCGAGCTGGCGCAGTACCGCGAGCTGGAGGCGTTCGCCCAGTTCGGCTCGGAGCTCGACGCGCAGACGCAGCGGACGCTCGGCCGGGGCGAGCGAATGGTCGCGACGCTGAATCAGCCGCAGTACGCGCCGTGGCCCGTCGAGGAGCAGGTCGTCGCCATCTACGCCGGCATCAACGGCCACCTCGACAAGATCCCGGTCGACCAGGTGCCGCGCTTCCACGAAGAGCTCCGTGAGCACCTGCGCACGGAGGGGTCGATCCTGAAGGAGATCCGCGAGGGTGGCGACCTGCCCGACGAGCTGGTCTCGAAGCTCGACTCCGAGCTGAAGCAGTTCCTCCAGCGCTTCGGCGTCGAGGAAGAAGCCCTGACCTAGACGTGGCTCAAGTCCAGGACATCAAGCGCCGGATCAGGTCGGTCCGCAACACGCGCAAGATCACCAAGGCGATGGAGCTCGTCGCGGGGGCCCGCCTGCGCCGGGCCCAGGCTCGGATCGAGGCGATGCGCCCGTACGCCGACCGGATGATGGAGCTGATGATCGGGACGGCGCGAGCGTCCTCCCAGCGGGAAGGCGGACTGCCGCTGCTCCAGCGTCGTGAGGTGAAGACGGCGGCGATCCTCGGGTTGACCGGCGACCGCGGTTTGGCCGGAGCGTTCAACGCGCAGATCATTCGCCATGTCTTTGCCGTCGAGCGGCGCCTCCGCGGCGAGGGCGTCGAGGTGAAATGGCTCGTCTCCGGTCGCCGAGGCGCCTCGACCTTGCGCTTCCGCGGCTACGACGTGGATCAGGCATGGATCGGTTTCAGCGACAGACCTGCGTACTCCGACGCTCAGGCGCTTGCCCACAAGATCACCGAGCTCTACGCCGACGGCGAGGTCGACAGCGTGGTGATCGTCTACAACCACTTCGAGTCGCCGCTCGTGCAGCGCGTCGTCGAGCAGGAGGTCCTTCCGATCCCCGAGCACGTCCTCGACGCAGGAGACGAGGCGCACGAGCGAGCGCTTTCCGGAGACTTCATCTACGAGCCCGAGCCGGAGCAGATCCTCGATCGCCTGTTGCCGGTGTACGTCGAGACCGAGCTCTATCGTGCCCTGCTCGAGTCCGCCGCCTCCGAGCAGGGCGCCCGGATGACCGCGATGCGCAACGCATCGAAGAACGCGGCGGAGCTCATCGACAGCCTGACGCTCGCGATGAACCGGGCACGCCAGGCCGAGATCACGCAGGAGATCCTCGAGGTCGTCGCGGGCGCGGACGCGCTCACGAACTGAGGCCCGCGCACCCGGCGCTCTAACAAGCTCGTCGGGTGATCGTCAGAACTGATCAGACGGTCGACCCCCGGCCGTTATGCTTCCGATCCCGAATGGCGCAAAAAGAATCAGGCCGAGAAGTCCTCTCCGCCGGCGCGGGTCTCGCAGCCGAGGTCGCGCTCGAGAGCGGCGGCCAGCTGGGTGAGGGCGGCGGCGAGATGCAAGGCGTTCGCGCCCGCGGCTACTGGGAGCAGGTCTGGATTCGCTTCCGCAAGGACAAGGTCGCGATCGCGAGCGGCTTCGTCATCATCCTGCTGATCATCGCCGCCTTCCCCGGCGCGCCGATTGCCGAGCGGATGGTCGGCCACGGCCCGGACGACATCTTTCCGACGCCCGGCGTCGGCGTGGACATGAACCTCGTTCCGGTCGGACCGATGACCCGCACGAAGGACTTCAACGTCGAGACGGGCCAGGAAGAGGACATTCTCTTCGTGCTCGGAACCGCGGACACGCTCGGTCGCGACGAGATGCTGCGACTGATGTACGGCGCCAGGGTCTCGCTCGAGGTGGCGATCGGCGCGACCTTCCTCTCGATGCTCATCGGCGTGCTCCTCGGCGCCACTGCGGGCTACTTCCGCGGAGGGATCGATGCGCTCATCTCGCGCTTGACCGAGATCGTCATGGCCTTCCCGCTCCTGTTATTCGTGATCGCCCTGGCCGCCACGGTCGGCGACCGGTTGCAGGACATCACCTTGGGCGGGCTCTTACCCAACGGCGTGCTGATGCTCGTGCTCGTCGGCGGTGTGTTCGGCTGGTTCTATCCGGCCCGGATCATCCGAGCCCAGGTGCTGTCGCTGCGCGAGAAGGAATTCATCGAGGCTGCCCAGATGGTCGGCTCGAGCGACTGGCGCATCATCCGCTCGCACCTGCTGCCCCACCTGGTTGCGCCGATCATCGTCTACTCGACCCTGATCGTCGCCCAGTTCGTGCTCTTCGAGGCCGGGCTCTCGTTCCTCGGGGTCGGCATCAAGCTGCCGACGGCGAGCTGGGGGGCGCTGCTCTCCACGGCGCCCGATTTCTATCTCCAGCAGCCATGGCTGATGGTCTGGCCGGGAGCCGCCGTGCTGATCACGACCCTTTCGTTCAACTTGCTCGGCGACGGCCTTCGGGATGCCTTCGATCCACGCGGGTCGGCTCATTAGCGCGAGTTAGCGCGACCTCCTGATCACCCGCTAACTAACTCTGATCAGCGCCGTCTCATCGGACGGGACGCATGTGTGTCCTGGGCCGATGGTTTCGCTCGTGTCGGTTCGAAACGCGGAAAGGAGTCTCATGCAAAGACGACTCATGCTCTCGGTCTTGATGCTCATGGTTGGAGCCAGCCTTTTGGCGGCGTCCGCAGTTGCGGGCCCGTCCTCAAGCGCTGCTCCCCAGGCATCCGGGGCCTCAGAGGCAAGAGTCGGCGGTACGTTTAAGCACAGCCTGAGCGTCGACATCGACTACGTCGATCCGGCTCTCTGGTACTACGTACCGTCGTGGACGATCGCCTACTCGACCTGCTCGATGCTCTTGAACTACCCGCATGCGCCGGCCCCCCGTGGGTCACGGCTCACGCCTGAGGTAGCCAAGGGCTTCCCGCGCATCTCGAGTAACGGTCTCATCTACACCTTCACGGTCAAGAACACGTACCGCCTCAGCAACGGCGCACGGATCACGTCGCGCAACTTCGCGTATGCGATCAACCGTGCACTTCAGAAGCGGATGGCCTCACCGGCTCAGCCGTTCATCGAGGACATCGCAGGCGCCAAGGCCGTCATCGACGGAAATGCGTCGCGTGCCTCCGGCGTCACGACTCCGAATGCATCGACTCTTCGGATCCGGATGTCGAAGCGCGCTCCCGATCTGCTGGCTCGGCTCGCGATGCCGTTCTTCTGCGGCATCCCGACGAACCTGCCGGTCAACCCTGACGGCGTCTCGGCTCCTGTCGTCAGCTCCGGTGCGTACTTCATCAAGGAATGGACGAAGAACCGGCGCATCGTGCTCGAGCGGAACCGCTTCTATCGCGGCCCCGCACGCGGCAACGTCAACAGCTTCGTGATCGACATCGGGCTCCCGCTCGAGACGATCAAGCTGAACATCGACCGTGGCGCATCGGACACGGGTGACATCCCGCCCGCAGCGCACGCGGAACTGGGTCGACGCTACGGCGTCAAGAAGACGTCGCCGGGTCGGTACTTCGCCAACGCGGCACCGACGATCCTGTACTTCGCGATGAACCACGAGCGGCGGCTCTTCGGAGCCCCGAACGGCGGCCGGCATTCCACCGCGGGCAACGTTCGGCTCAAGAAGGCCGTGAACTTCGCGATTGATCGTCAGGCGATCATGACTCAGCGTGGCGCGTATTCCGGCGTCACGAACGACCAGTACATGCCGCCGAGCATGCGCGGCTTCCGGAACGTCGCCATCTACCCGCGGCGCCCGAATCTGAGCCAGGCGAGAGCACTCTCGAACGGCCAGCAGCGTGGCGGCGACGGCGTGTTCTACTGCTCGAACAGGGCACCGGCTCCGGCTCAGTGCCAGATCGCACAGGCGAACCTGCGGAACATCGGCTTGAACATGGACATCAAGCTGTTCCCGCGGGCGACCCAGTTCGAGCTCACAGGACGGCGTGGTGAGCCGTTCGATCTGACCCTCGAGGGTTGGCACATGGACTACTTCGATCCGTACGACTTCATCTTCCTCGTCGACGGAACGACGATCCGGCCCGCCAACAACGTCAACTTCTCGTACTTCAACTCGGCTGCCTTCAACTCGAAGATCAACCGGGCGAAGACGCTGGTTGGCGTGGAGCGCTATCGCGCGTTCAGCAACCTCGATCACGACCTGGTGCGCAACGGCGCACCGCTGGCGACGTTCGGTAGCCCGAACGATCGTCACTACGTGTCATCTCGCGTCGGGTGCTACCACTACCACCCGGTGTTCACGTGGGACTACAGGTCGCTCTGCCTCAACAGCTAGAGCGCTAACACCGAAAGGGCGCCGGCTTCGGCCGGCGCCCTTTCGTATTTCTCATCACGCGATCGTTCGAGCAGCGGTAAGCTTCTGACCCCTCCCCTCTGACGACACGGAGCGGCCGTATGTATAGGTACTTGATCAGGCGAATCATGTGGGCTGGGGTTCTCTTCGTCGCAGTCACGATCGTCTCGTACATCATCTTTTTCCTCGTCCCTGCCGAGCCCGCGCGCCTGATGGCCGGACCGCAGGCGGGCCCCGACACGGTCGCCAGAGTCCGCAAGCAGATGGGCCTCGACGACCCGGTCGTCGTGCAGTACGGACGCTTCCTCGGCGGCCTCATGCCGATCAGCTTCGACGGCGGTGTCCATTTGAAGGCGCCGTCTCTCGGCCGCTCGTATGCGACGCGCCAGCCCGTCACCGAGATCATCAAGGACGCTGCTCCGGTCACCGCCTCGCTCGTCTTCGGTGGCGCGATCCTGTGGATGCTGATCGCGATTCCGGTTGGAATCCTCTCCGCGCTGAGGCCACGATCCCTGTTAGACCGATCGGCAATGGTCTTCGTTCTGATCGGGATCTCGGCGCATCCCGTCTGGCTCGGCCTGATCTTCATCTACTTCATCGGGTACCGCGCGGGGTTGACGCCTCTCGGTGGCTACTGCGATCTCGTCAACCCATCGACCGACTGCGGCGGTCCAGTTCAGTGGGCGCACTCCCTCGTGCTTCCGTGGATCACCTTCGCGATCCTCTTCGCGGCGCTCTACGTCCGAATGATTCGCGCGAACGTCCTGGAAGCGCTGAACGAGGATTACGTGAGGACCGCACGGGCGAAGGGAGCCCCGGAATGGCTCGTCATGCGGTCGCACGTCCTGCGGAACGCGATGCTTCCGGTGGTGACGATGCTCGGCATGGACATCGGTCTCGCCTTAGGAGGTGCGGTGTTCACCGAGCAGGTGTTCGGTCTCCCCGGGCTCGGGCGTACCGCGCTCCAGGCGCTCGACGGGTTCGACCTGCCGGCCGTCATGGGCATCGTGGTGTTCGCAACTATCTGCGTGATCGTCTTCAACCTGTTCATCGACCTCATCTACGCAGTCATCGATCCACGCATTAGGCTCTCCTAGCTCATGAACCAGGAGAGCTGCTGATGGCCCTACTCGAGGTCAACGATCTGAAGACCTACTTCCGAACCGACGACGGCATCGTCAAGGCCGTCGACGGCGTCAACTTCTCGGTGGAGAAGGGGAAGACTCTCGGAATCGTCGGCGAGTCGGGCTGCGGCAAGAGCGTCACCTGCCTGACGATGATGGGCCTGAACAACCGCCGGAACACGATCACGAGCGGCCAGGCTCTCTTCAAGGGCGAGGATCTCATCACGATGAAGCCGAGCAAGCTTCGGGACATCCGGGGCAACGACATCGCGATGATCTTCCAGGACCCGATGACCTCGCTGAACCCCGTTCACAAGATCGGGCGTCAGCTCACCGAAGCGATCCAGCTGCACCGCGACGTCACGACGAAGCAGGCGCGCGCCAGGATGGTCGAGCTCCTCAAGGCGGTCGGCATTCCGCGTGCGGAGCGCAGAGCCGACGACTACCCGCACCAGTTCTCCGGCGGCATGCGCCAGCGCGTGATGATCGCGATGGCGCTCATCAACGATCCGGACCTGTTGATCGCCGACGAGCCGACGACGGCGCTCGACGTCACGACTCAGGCTCAGATCCTCGAGCTGATGAACCGGCTCCAGCGTGAGTTCGGCAGCGCGATCATCCTCGTCACGCACGATCTGGGCGTCGTCGCCGAGACCGCCGACGACGTGGTCGTCATGTACGCCGCCCGCGTCGTGGAGCGGGCTCCGGTCGAAAGCCTCTTCAATCGCCCGCACATGCCATACACCTGGGGTTTGCTCGGCTCGCTCCCGCGGCTCGACGCCGACACCGAGCGCCTGACGCAGATCCCCGGCCAGCCGCCGTCGCTGCTGAACCCGCCGCGCGGCTGCCGATTCAATCCACGCTGCCCGTACGTGATGAACGTCTGCAAGGAGACGGAGCCCGAGCTGAGGCCGATCAGCAACGATCCCACCCACCTGCAGGCTTGCCATCTCGACGAGCAGACCAAAGATCGCGAGGCGGCGAAGCTCCTGTCGGGAACGCTCGCGGAGGCCTCCTAGTTGTCCACCGCGATGGCGACCGACGGGGCGATGGCAGCCTCAGGCGATGAACTGCTCGTCGTCGAGGATCTGAAGAAGCACTTCCCGGTCACTCGCGGCATCGTCTTCCAGAAAGAGGTCGCGTCCGTCAAGGCGGTCGACGGCGTCACGTTCACGGTCAAATCTGGCGAGACGCTCGGCGTCGTCGGCGAATCCGGATGTGGGAAGTCGACGATGGCCCGCTGCATCATGCGGCTGCTCGATCCGACCGGCGGCAAGGTGGTCTTCGACGGCCGTGACATCACGCGGCTGTCGCGCTCCGAGATGCGACCGATTCGCCGCGAGCTCATGATGATCTTTCAGGACCCGTACGCATCCCTGAATGCGCGCAAGCGAGTCGGGTTCATCATCGCCGAGGCCCTCGAGGTCCACAAGATGGGCACCGCCGCGGAGATCAAGCGGCGCGTGCAGGAGCTCCTCGAGGTCGTCGGACTGAACCCCGAGCATTACAACCGGTTCCCGCACGAGTTCTCCGGGGGCCAGCGGCAGCGCATCGGCGTCGCGCGAGCCCTGGCCGTGAACCCGAAGCTGATCGTCTGCGACGAGCCCGTTTCCGCGCTCGACGTCTCGGTTCAGGCGCAGATCCTCAACCTGCTCAAGGACCTCCAGGACCAGTTCGGGCTGACCTACATCTTCATCGCCCACGACCTGAACGTCGTCCGCCACATCTCCGACCGGGTGCTCGTCATGTACCTCGGGAAGGTCGCCGAGACAGCCTCCCGCGACCTCCTGTACTCGGAGCCGAAGCATCCCTACACGGGTGCGCTGCTCTCTGCCGTTCCGATTCCGAACCCCGCGCTCGGTCGGGCGCGAAAGCCGATCGTCCTCCAGGGAGACGTGCCGAGCCCGCTCAATCCGCCGGCCGCGTGCAACTTCCACCCGCGCTGTCCGCGCTTCCAGGAGGGTCACTGCGACGTCGAGCATCCTCCGCTCTACAAGTTCGACGGCGGGCAGGTCGCCGCGTGCCACTACCCGCTCGAAGGCTGGCCGCTGACCGAGGAAGAGATGCGGCGCCCCAGCGCCAGGGCGCAGTCAGCGCCGGCCGAGCCCGCTCCGACGACGTAAGGCAATGTGGCTCGCCGCCCTCCGCCGGCTTGGAGGGCTGCTCGTGCTCGCAACCGGTCTCGCCCTGCTCGGAGCGCTCGTGTTCGGGATCGCCATCGGCTCAGACGCCCGCCGGTCGATCTCCGTCTCCTTCTACGTCGTCGGAGCGTTGCTCCTCGTCGGCGGATTCTTCGTCGGTAACCGAGGCCCCGTCAGAAACCAAGGCGGAGAAAAGGGCGCGTACCTGTTCTTCGGATCTCGTTTCGTCCGCTGGGCGAGGCCGTCGGAGCGGGAAGAGAACATGAACCTCTCCGCGATCTTCATCGTGCTCGGATTCCTGCTCATCCTCGTCGGTGTTGCTGCCGACAATCGTTACGAGCTGGTGTGAATGCCTGGCGCAGCAACCGCCTCGCTGACTAACCTTGTCGAGAAAGCTCCGTCACAATGGACGTGCGACTGGTGAAACCGATAACGAAACAATGTGAGCGCGCCCGCGAGTGCGCTTCGCTGCGCCTCGACGGTGAGCTCTCCGAGTTCGAGCAGGCGCTCCTCGTCGCGCACCTTGCGCGCTGCGAGCCTTGCAACTCGTTCGCGCACGAGCTCCAGTCGCTGACAGACCACATGCGAACGACGCCGCTCGACCCGCTGGATCAGCCGATCGCGATCCCGTCCCGTCGCCGGCTCGTCAGTAGGCGCCCGGTCGAGATCGCCGCGGCCGCTGCGCTCATGCTCACCACTCTCGGTATTGCCGGCGCGCTCAGGACGCTCGAGGCCAACGACCCGACGAGCTTCGGCGCCCCCGGTGTTTCGAACTCGCTCGAGAGCCGCGAGTTCAGCGACATCCGCCGCGAGATGCTCCGCCGCCCGATCCGCAAGCAATCCCCCGGCGGCCTCAACCTCCCGACAACGTAGGGAGCGCTACGGTTTGAGGCGTGCTTGCCTCGCCGATCACATCGCACGTCTGAGCGCTTGACCATTCCGCCAGGTTGGCGGACGCGTCAGAGCGGCACCGTTCACTGGTTTCGGAGGCGGAACGCTCCGATAGACTGCCGCCTGGCATTCGCAGGCGCCTGCCCATCTGGCGCCGCGTCTTACTACTGAGGATTCGGGAGGCTCGTGGCTAGCAACGCTCAAAACGGACAGCGCAACATCGGCAAGATCGTCGAGATCCGAGGCGTCGTCATCGACGCCGTGTTCCCGGAGAACCTGCCCGAGATCTACACGGCGCTTCGCATCTCGCTCGAGGGCCGGGATCTGATTGCGGAGGTGCAGCAGCATCTCGGCGACGACCGGGTCCGAGCCGTGGCGATGGACTCCACGGACGGCCTCTCGCGCGGCGTCGACGTCGAGGACACCGGAGACAAGATCTCCGTGCCCGTCGGAGACCAGACGCTCGGCCGCATCTGGAACGTGATCGGCGATCCCGTGGACAACAAGGAGGCCGCCACCGGAGAGCGCTGGCCGATTCATCGCGCTCCGCCGAGCTTCCGCGAGCTTTCTCCCACGGTCGAGATCTTCGAGACCGGGATCAAGGTCATCGACCTGATCGCGCCGTACGTCCAGGGCGGCAAGGTCGGCCTCTTCGGGGGTGCCGGTGTCGGCAAAACCGTCCTGATCCAGGAGCTGATCCACAACGTCGCTCAGGAGCACGGCGGTGTCTCGGTGTTCGCCGGCGTCGGCGAGCGGACGCGCGAGGGGAACGACCTCTTCCTGGAGATGACCGAGTCGGGCGTCATCGACAAGGTCGCGCTCGTCTACGGCCAGATGAACGAGCCGCCGGGCGCGCGCCTTCGGGTCGGCCTCTCGGGCCTGACGATGGCGGAGTACTTCCGAGACCAGGGCCAGAACACGCTGCTGTTCATCGACAACATCTTCCGGTTCGTCCAGGCCGGCTCCGAAGTCTCGGCGCTCCTCGGACGGATGCCGAGCGCGGTCGGCTACCAGCCGACGCTCGCCACCGAGATGGGCCAGCTGCAGGAGCGGATCACCTCGACCCGCACGGGCTCGGTCACCTCCGTGCAGGCGATCTACGTCCCCGCCGACGACCTGACCGACCCGGCACCGGCGAACACGTTCGCCCACCTCGACGCGACGACCGTGCTTTCGCGCGCGATCGTCGAGCAGGGGATCTATCCGGCGGTCGATCCGCTCGACTCGTTCTCACGCGCCCTCCAGCCGGGGATCGTCTCCGACGAGCACTACGACACCGCGACGCGCGTGCAAGAGGTGCTGCAGCGCTATCGCGACCTCCAGGACATCATCGCGATTCTCGGGATGGACGAGCTCTCCGACGAGGACAAGGTCGTCGTGCAGCGCGCACGCAAGATCCAGCGGTTCCTGTCGCAGCCGAACTTCGTCGCCGAGCAGTTCACCGGAACCCCGGGGAAGTACGTGAAGCTCGAGGACACGATCGACGGCTTCCAGCAGATCCTCGACGGCAAGCACGACGATCTCCCGGAACAGGCCTTCTACATGGTCGGCACGATCGACGAAGCCGTGCAGAAGGGCCGCGAGCTGTCCGGCGACAGCGCAAGCCAGCCGGAGCCCGAGGCCGAAGAGGAAGAGGCCGAGCAGCCCGAGCCCGCCGAGCCAGTCCCGGCGTAGGCGGACGAATGGCCGACGAGCGCCGAACGTTCGATCTCTCGCTCGTGACGCCTGACGGCGCGGCGTTCGAGGGGGAAGTCGAGATGCTGATCGTCCCGGGCCAGGACGGCGAGATCGGCGTGCTCGCCCGCCATGCTCCGCTCGTCGCGACCCTGAAGGCGGGTTCCACGAGGGTGCACCTCCGTCGCGAGGACGAGGTCCGGGAGTTTGCGACCGGGCCGGGGTTCTTCAAGGTCGAGCAGGATCGTGCGATCGCGCTCGTCGACGATGCGATCGACGCCGCCCACATCGACCGCGAGCGCGCGCAGGAACAGCTCGACGAGGCCAAGGCAGAGCTGGAGCGCATCGAGCGCGGCGAGTCGGATGCGGACCGCTGGCAGATCGAGCAACGGATCCGCCACGCTGAGAATCAGCTCGAGGTCGTCTCGGGCGGCACCGTTCCTCCAGGGCGGTAGCCCCACCCGGCGGGTAACGGTTGCTACGCTGATTTCCCCGGACTTTGAAGGCAGCTTGGCGACCGGGTTACCAAACGCCTAAAGAGCCTGGGGCCTCCGCTCCCGATCTCTTTAGGACGGGAGCGTTTTCATGAAGGCGACGATCGAACAACTCAAAGAGCTACTCGACGAGCGAATCGTCCTGCTGGACGGGGCGTACGGCGTCCTGATCCAGAAGACGGTCAAGGGGGAGGAGGCTTACCGGGGCGAGAGGTTCAAGGATCACTCGCACGACCTCGCCGGCGATCCCGATCTCCTCAACCTCACGCAGCCGGACGTCGTGCGCGACCTCCACCGCTCCTACCTCGAGGCGGGCGCAGACATCGTCACGACGAACACCTTCACGGCGACCACGATCGGCCAAGCCGACTACGAGCTGCAGCCGTTCGCCTACGAGATGAGCACCGAGGGCGTGAAGCTCGCGCGGGAGGCGGCTGACGGGTTCGACCGGCCGGTCTGGGTTGCCGGGTCGATCGGCCCGCTGAACGTGTCGCTCTCACTGTCGCCGAAGGTCGACGAGCCCGCGTTCCGGAGCGCCTCCTTCGACCAGGTCTACGAGTCGTATGCAGGGCAGATCAAGGCGCTTGCCGAGGGTGGCGTCGACATCCTCATGATCGAGACGATCTTCGACACGCTGAACGCGAAGGCCGCGATCGTCGCAGCGAAGGACGTCGCGCCCGACCTCCCGCTCTGGATCTCCTTCACCGCGATCGACCGCAGCGGCCGGAACCTGTCCGGCCAGACAGTCGAGGCGTTCTGGACGTCCGTCGAGCATGCCGATCCGTTGATCGTCGGCGTCAACTGCTCCCTGGGGGCGACCGAGATGCGGCCGTTCGTCGAGGACCTCTCGCGGATCGCGACGACCTTCGTCGCCTGCCACCCCAATGCCGGCCTCCCGAATGCGATGGGGGAGCACGACGAGCTCCCCGGGGACACCAGCCGAGCGCTGCGCGAGTTCGCGGAGGAAGGGCTCGTCAACGTCATCGGCGGTTGCTGCGGGACGACGCCGGACCACGTCGTGGCCATCGCGGACGTGGCTCGGGGTCTGACCCCGAGACGTGTCTCCGGTGGAGAGCGACGGACGCGCTTCAGCGGCCTCGAGCCGTTCGAGATCGGGCCTGACACGGGCTTTGTGATGGTCGGCGAGCGCACGAACGTGACCGGTTCGGCCAGGTTCCGGCGACTGGTCGAGGCTGACGACTACCAGGGCGCGGTCGACGTCGCCCTCGAGCAGGTGAGGGGCGGCGCGAATCTCCTCGACGTGAACATGGACGCCGACCTCCTCGAAGCCGAGCAGGCGATGACGACCTTCCTCAACATCGTCGCGACGGAGCCCGAGGTGGCCCGGATCCCGATCATGGTCGACAGCTCCCGCTGGAGCGCGCTCGAGGCGGGCCTCAAGTGCATCCAGGGCAAGGGAGTCGTCAACTCGATCAGCCTCAAGGAGGGCGAGGAATCGTTCCTCGAGCAGGCCCGCACGGTCCGACGCTACGGCGCCGGCGTCGTCGTCATGGCCTTCGACGAGCAGGGCCAGGCCGACACGGTCGAGCGCAAGGTCGAGATCTGCGAGCGCGCCTACCGACTGCTCGTGAACGAGGTCGGCTTCCCGCCCGAGGACATCGTCTTCGACCCGAATGTCCTCGCCGTCGCAACGGGGATCGAAGAGCACGACGAGTACGCGAAGAACTTCATCGACGCGCTTCCGCTGATCAAGGAGCGCTGCCCTGGACGCGAGGACGAGCGGCGGGATCTCGAACCTCTCCTTCTCCTTCCGCGGCAACGACGTCGTCCGCGAGGCCATGCACGCCGCGTTCCTCTACCACGCGATCCAGGCCGGCCTCGACATGGGCATCGTCAACGCGGGCCAGCTCGCCGTCTACCAGGACATTCCGCCGGAGCTGCTCGAGCACGTCGAGGATGTCATCTTCAACCGGCGTCCCGATGCGACGGAGCGGCTGGTCACCTTCGCGGACACGGTCTCCGGCGAAGGGACGAAACGGGAGCTGGACGTTGCCTGGCGGGAGGCTCCGGTCGAGAAGCGGATCGAGCACGCGCTCGTCCACGGGATCGTCGACCACATCGAGGACGACGCAGAGGAAGCCCGCCAGAAGCTTCCGCGCCCGCTCGACGTGATCGAGGGGCCGCTCATGAACGGGATGAAAGTGGTCGGCGACCTCTTCGGCTCGGGGAAGATGTTCCTGCCGCAGGTGGTCAAGAGCGCGCGCGCGATGAAGCGCGCGGTCGCCTACCTCGAGCCGTACATGGAGGCCGAGGCCGAGAAGGATGGAGGTCGCCCGCCCCAGGCGAAAGTCGTTCTCGCGACCGTCAAGGGCGACGTCCACGACATCGGCAAGAACATCGTCGGTGTCGTGCTCGGTTGCAACAACTACGAGGTCATCGACCTGGGGGTCATGGTCCCTGCCGACCGCATCCTCGACACGGCGCTCGAGCAGGGCTGCGACGTCGTCGGCCTCTCCGGACTGATCACGCCCTCCCTTGACGAGATGGTCAACGTCGCCCGCGAGATGGACCGGCGCGGGATGGAGCTCCCGCTTCTGATCGGCGGCGCGACGACGTCCAAGCAGCACACTGCGGTCAAGATCGCGCCGGCGTACGGAGAGCCGACCGTCCATGTCCTCGACGCGTCGCGCGTCGTCGGCGTCGTGTCCGACCTGCTCGACCCGGGCCGGCGCATCATGCTGGAAGAGGAGAACGCGACGCTGCAGGACAGGCTGCGCGACCAGCATGCCGAGAAGGAACGCAAGCCGCTGCTCCCGATCGAGGAGGCTCGCGCGAACCGCGACGTCGTCGATTTCACCGAGCTCCCCGTGCCCGAGTTCACGGGCGCCCGCGTCGTCGAGCCCGATCTCGAGACCGTCGTCCGCTACATCGACTGGCAATTCTTCTTCCACGCCTGGGAGCTCAAGGGCAAGTTCCCGTCGATCCTCGAGGAGCCGGCGGCGCGGGAGCTCTGGGACGACGCCCAGGAGCTCCTCGCGGAGATCGTGCGCGACAAGTCGCTCCAGGCCCGCGGCGCGTACGGCTTCTGGCCCGCCCGCTCCGAGGACGACGACATCGTGCTCGAGGACGGAACCCGTCTCCCGATGCTCCGACAGCAGTCCGCGTACGGAGATTCGCGCCCCAACCGCTCGCTCGCCGACTACATCGCGCCCGACGGCGATCACCTCGGCGGCTTCGCCGTCGCGATCCACGGCGCGGACGAGCTCGCCACCCGCTACGAGTCCGAGCAGGACGACTACAAGGCGATCATGGTCAAGACCCTCGCCGACCGGCTGGCCGAAGCCTCCGCCGAGTACCTCCACGAGCAGGCGAGGCGTGCGTGGTACGAGACCGGCCCGGAGATCTCCGCCGAAGACCTCGCGGCGGAGCGCTTTCGAGGAATCCGGCCCGCGTACGGCTATCCCGCCTGCCCCGACCACACGGAGAAGCGGACGCTCTTCGGCCTGCTGCCCGTCGACGAGGTCGGCGTCGAGTTGACCGAGAACTGCGCCATGCTGCCCGCCTCCGCGGTCAGCGGCATCTACCTCGCGCACCCGAAGGCCCGGTACTTCTCGGTGGGCCGTCTCGGGCGGGACCAGGTCGAGGATTACGCCGTGCGAAAGGGAATGACGGTGACGGAGGCCGAGCGCTGGCTGCGACCCAATCTCTCGTACGACCCCGAAGCGGCTACGGCCGTCGCCTGAGCTATCCTGGGCGGGAGGCGCCCGTGAGGGCGTCTGTCGTATTTCTATGAAGACGACCCTGAAGCGAGGAGTAGGCCGGGCAAGCGAGACGAACGGCAACGGCCGCTCGTCGCTGCCGCCCGCCGGGCTGACTCCGATCACCCATTACCGCCAGCCGGCCAGGCGCCGGAGCGTCATGGGAATCATCGGGCGCGTCCTCTTCTTCCTGCTCGCAGCCTTGACCTCGCTCGCCTTCGGCGTCGCCGGCGGCTACTGGCTCGACGGTGAGCAGACGATCGTGGATCTCGATCGCACGTCCCGCAAGGATCCCCAGATCCGCGAGGCCGCGCAGCGCCTCGACATCGTGCTCCCGGGTCGCCCAGCGATTGCCATGGTCGTCGGGCAGGACTTCCGCAAGTGGGCGAAGGAAGAGGAGAAGGGAGGGCGCGCCGACACGGTCATGTTGATGCGCGCCGACCCGAACATCGGGACGCTCTCGATCCTGTCCTTCCCCCGCGACCTGACCGTCGACATCCACTGCCCCGGCCGATCGTCGTTCCCCGGCCCGATCAACTCGGCGTACGCGCTCTGCGGCCTGCAAGGGACGGTCGAGACCGTCAAGGAGCTCACCGGCCTACCGGTCCACTACCTCATCACGATCGACTACCGCGGGTTCATCCAGACCGTGGACAAGATGGGCGGGGTCTGGATGGACATCGACCGCCGCTACTTCAACGACAACTCCAACCCTGGCGCGGAGGGCACGTTCCCGCCGATCGACCTCCAGCCCGGCTACCAGGTGCTCACCGGCCGGCAGTCGCTCTCGTTCGTCCGCTACCGCCACACGGACTCGGACATCTACCGGATCGAGCGTCAGCGGATCTTCATGCGGTCACTCAACGAACGCCTCGCGAGCTCGTTCAAGCTGACGGCGATCCCGAAGCTGACGAAGATCGTCCGGGAAAACGTGAAGATCGGAAAGGGCGGAGAGAAGGCGCTCGAGCCGAGCGAGTTCCGCGCGTGGGCGTTCTTCGCTCTCCAGCTGCCTCCTGGGCGAATCTTCCAGTCCAAGGTGGACGGCCTCTACGGCTCGGGCACCGAGGGCGACCCGCTCCGCGTCGACCCGTCGAACATCCAGGCGGCGGTCGAGGAGTTCGGGAGCCCGGACGTCAACTCCGGCGAGAAGGCGACGGCTGCGGCGCTCGGCCAGCGCCCCCGGCTGCCCGGCGCGAAGGCACCGCCGCCGGGGCGGACGAGCATGGTCGTCCTGAACGGGAACGGCGTCACCGGTTCGGCGGCCAACGCGAGCTACCTGTTGGGCCGGCGGGGCTACAAGACGCTTCCGCCGCCCGAAGGCGTGCTCGCGAACGCGCCGCAGCCGTGGAAGTTCAAGACCCAGGTCTTCTTCGATCCGCAGCAACGCGGCGCGAGCGCCGCCGCCCGCCAGGTGTCCAACCTCTTCGGCTCGACGGAACGGCCCGCAGCGATGACCCCGAAGATTGCGCCGTTCGCGAACACCGCGATGCTGGTCGTCGTGGTCGGCCAGACCTTCCACAACAACCTCGCGCCGGCCCCGGCCGACCGGACCCCGAAGCGCCAGCCGCCGAACACGACACGCAATCCAGGCGCCTCGCTCGCCCAGTTGCGCGCCGTGCGCCGCCGCGTCGAGTTCCCGCTGATGGTGCCGAGCCTGATCGAACGGAGCTCGTCGCTCCACTTCGAGAACCCGGTTCGCGTGTACGCCGTCAAGAAGGGCGAGAGGGCAGTGCGGATGACCTTCCGCACCGGCGCCCAGGAGTACTGGGGGATCCAGCAGACGACGTGGGACGAGGCGCCGGTGCTGGAGAGCAAGAACGTCAGCCGGAGAATCGGGAACCGCGACTACGACCTGTACTACGACGGTGCCCGGCTCCACATGGTCGTCCTCCGCACGGAGGAGGCGCAGTACTGGGTCGTCAACACCCTGCGGGACACGCTTTCGAACGAGACGATGCTCTCCATCGCCCGCGGCCTGCGGCCGCTCGAGGGCAAGCAGTGAGCAAGATCGGGATCTTCGGCGCCGGTTGGGTCGGCCTCGTCACCGGCGCGTGCTTCGCGGAGCTCGGCCACACGGTCGTGGTTCGAGATGTGGACGCGGGCCGAATCGAGCCGCTGCAGAAGGGAGACCTTCCGTTTCACGAGCCCGACCTCGCCGAGGTCGTCGAGCGCAACCGCGAGCGCCTCACGTTCACGCTCGACCCGGCCGAGGCCGCGGGCGGCGCCGACTTTCTCTACATCTGCGTCGGCACGCCCTCGACGTACGCCGGCGATGCGAACCTCTCGTACGTCTGGAGCGTGCTCGACGACCTGCCGGAGCTCGACGGGCGGCCGGTCCTCGTCATGAAGAGCACGGTGCCCGTCGGGACCGGCGAGAAAGTCCGTGCCGCTCTCGACGCCCGTGGCCTCGAGCATGTGGGCTACGCGTCCAACCCGGAGTTCCTCTCCGAGGGGACGGCCATTCGCGACTTCATGCATCCCGACCGCATCGTGATCGGCGCGTTCGACCCTGCCGACGGCGATCGGGTCGAGGAGCTGCACGAAAGCCTCGAGGCGACCGTCGTGAGATCCGACGTCGCTTCCTCCGAGATGATCAAGCTCGCCGCCAACGCGTTCCTGATGACGCGCATCAGCTTCATCAACGAGATCGCGAACGTGTGTGAGCTCGTCGGCGCGGACGTGGAGGAGGTTGCGCGCGGGATCGGGCTCGATCACCGGCTCGGCCCGCACTTCCTGCGGGCGGGCATCGGCTACGGCGGCTCCTGCTTTCCGAAGGACGCATCCGCGCTCAAGCAGCTCGCGTCGAACTCCGGCTACCACTTCCAGCTGCTCTCGGCGGTGATCGAGGTCAACGAGCTCCAGAAGCGCCGCGTGATCGCGAAGCTCGTCAAGCATCTCGGCAAGCTCCGCGGGAAGCGCGTGGCCCTCCTCGGGCTCGCCTTCAAGCCGAACACCGACGACATGCGGGAGGCGCCGAGCATCGTGCTGGCGTCCCGGCTGCTCGCCGAGGGCGCCGAGGTTCGCGGCTGGGATCCCGTCGCGGAGCCCGGAGAGCTGCTGAAAGGCGTCGAGATCTCCGCAACCGTGAGCGAGGCGGTGAAGGACGCCGATGCCGCCGTGATCGTGACGGAGTGGGACGAGCTGCGCGGCCTCGCTTCACCGGAGATCCGCGCTGCGATGCGAACGCCGCTGATCGTCGACGGGCGCAACATCCTCGATCCGAATGCCGTCCGAAAGGCCGGCTTCACGTACGAAGGCATCGGGAGAGCCAGTTCGCCGTTGGCGGGGCTTCCCGAGACAGCCGAGCCCGAACACGAGCTCGCGTAACCGGTGGAAGCGATCATCCTCGCCGGCGGGAAGGCCGAGCGGTTGGGCGACGCGGCCGAAGGCAGACCCAAGGCGCTCGTCCTGATCGGTGGGCGGCCGCTCGCGTCCTACCAGCTCGCCCTGCTCTCCCAGGGCGGCGTCGACCGCGTCCTCGTCAGCTGCGCAGCCGGGCAGGAGGAAGCCTTCGAGCGTGAGCTTGCCGGGCAGGGGGTGGAGGTCGTGCTCGTCCCCGAAGCCGAGCCGCTCGGGCGTGGGGGAGGCTTGCGGCTCGCGGCTCAGGAGCGCCGTGAGAGCGGGCCGGTCTTTGCGCTGAACGGCGACGAGCTCTTCGACATCGATCTGGCCGGCCTCCTGCGTGCGCACGCCGAGAGGGAGCCGGCTGCCACGATCACCGTTGCCCCGCTGAAGAGCCATCTCGGTGTCGTCGATCTCGGCCCGGAGGACGCGGTCGCCGGCTTTCGCGAGGCGCCCGTGCTCCCCTTCTGGGTCAACACCGGCCTCTACGTCCTCGACGACGAGGCGGTCGCGCGGCTACCGGAAAAGGGAGACCACGAGACAACGACCTTTCCCGAGCTTGCGGCGGAAGGACGGCTCGGGGCATTTCGGCACGAGGGTCTCTGGCTGACGGTGAACACACCGAAGGACCTGCGACTCGCACAGGAGTTCGTGGAGTCGCAGCCGCAGCGTTTCCCCGGGATCGGGTGAGATGATCGCCATGTGCCAAGGGTTCGTTTGTCTCCCAACCTGACCCTGCTCGAGCGCTGGGCCTTCGAGCCGAAGCGCGTCGACAAGCCCTGGGGATACGAGGTCGTCTGGGCCGTCAGCGAGCACTACGCGGGCAAGCTGCTCTTCGTCCGGGCGGGGGAGAGGCTGTCGCTGCAGTTCCACCGGGAGAAAGACGAGGCGTGGTACTTCCTCGAGGGACGCGCCAAGGTCGAGCTCGCTGCGGCGGGAGAGAAAACCACGTCGAGCGAAGTCGTCACCTCCGGTGCCGCGTTTCGCTTCACGCCGGGCACCGTCCATCGGATCGAGGCGATCGAGGACACGACGATCCTCGAGGTCTCGACCCCCCAGCTCGACGACGTCGTGCGCTTGGACGATGTGTACGGCCGCGCCGGCACGTCGGATCCGTGATCGCCGACACAACCCTGACACAGACGTGGTAAGGTTCGCGCCACGATGGACGCACTCACCGTTGGACAGGCCTCTCAGAGCACCGGTTGGTCGGCGCGAATGCTGCGGTACCTCGAGCTCACGAGCCTCGTGGTTCCCCGCCGCTCGCCTTCCGGCTACCGCCTCTACGGCCTCCGCGAGCTGAATCAGCTGCGGTCGCTCCGGCAGCTCAGGAGCCGGTTCGGCGTCGAGCTCAGCGAGCTCGCCTTCGCCGCACGGCTGCGTCGTGAGCAACCTCTGCGCACCGCAGTTGACGCCTGGCTCGCCGGCTCGGACGTCCGTTCCACCGACTGGGTGGACTGGGAGCAGCGAAAGCACGAGCGGCTCCTCGCGGCCTGAGCCCTGAAATTTTCGACCCCTAGACAGAGAGAGAGCTGATGGCTACAACGAAGCGCCATGACGTGAAAGACCTGACACTCGCGCCCGAGGGCGTGCGCCGCATTGCGTGGGCCGACCGGCAGATGCCGGTTCTGGCCGCGATCCGCGAACGGTTCGAGGCCGAGCAGCCGCTTGCCGGGTACCGCATCGCAGCCTGCCTGCACGTCACCACCGAGACGGCGAACCTCGCCCGAACGCTCAAGGCCGGAGGCGCCGACGTCGTGTTGTGCGCATCCAATCCCCTGTCGACCCAGGACGACGTGGCCGCGGCCCTCGTGGACGAGTACGACGTGTCCGTCTTCGCGATCAAGGGCGAGGACAACGACACGTACTACCAGCACATCGAGGCGGCGGTCGACCACAAGCCGCAGCTGACGATGGACGACGGCGCCGACGTGATCGGCGTCCTCCATGCGCACCGCCGCGAGCAGCTCGGCGACGTCATCGCCGGCACCGAGGAGACGACGACCGGCGTGATCCGGTTGAAGGCGCTCGAGGCCGACGGAGCGCTCGGCTTCCCGATCATCGCGGTCAACGAGGCGCAGACGAAGCACCTCTTCGACAATCGCTACGGCACGGGCCAGTCGACGATCGACGGGATCATCCGCGCGACCAACGTTCTCCTCGCGGGAAAGCGCTTCGTCATCTCCGGCTACGGCTGGGTCGGCAAGGGCGTCGCGATGCGCGCGAAGGGCATGGGCGCGCACGTGATCGTCACGGAGGTGGATCCGCTGCGCGCGATCGAGGCGGCAATGGACGGCTTCGAGGTGATGACGATGGACCGGGCCGTCGAGGACGGGGACATCTTCTGCACGGCCACCGGTGACAAGTCCGTGATCGCGCGCGAGCACATGTCCCGGATGAAGGACGGCGCGATCCTCGCCAACACCGGTCACTTCAACGTCGAGATCGAGATCGCCGCGCTGAGACAGATGGCGGCCGAGTCGCGCGAGGCGCGCGAGTACGTCGAGGAGTTCACGCTCGAGGACGGGCGCCGGCTCTATCTCCTCGGGGATGGGCGGTTGATCAACCTCGCCGCGGCGGAGGGACATCCCGCGATCGTCATGGACATGTCGTTCGCCAACCAGGCGCTCTCTGCCGAGTACGCGGTGGAGAACGCCGCGCAGCTCGAGCGGAAGGTCTATCCGGTGCCGGCGGACATCGATCGCGAGATCGCCCGGCTCAAGCTGGAGACGATGGGCATCACGATCGACAAGCTGACCGAGGATCAGGCGAACTACCTCGCCTCCTGGAACGAGGGGACCTAGACACTGAAGGGATTGGTGCTCGCAGCCGGGTACGCCACCCGGCTGCGACCTCTCACCGACCGGGTCGCGAAGCCGCTCCTGCCGCTCGCAGGCCGGCCGATGCTCGACTACCTCTACGAGCGGATCGCTGCGGTCCAGGAGATCGACGAGCTCCACGTCGTCACGAACTCGCGCTTCGCGTCAGATTTCCGAGAGTGGGCCGCGGCCGGCGAGCGCCCGACACCGGTGATCGTCCACGACGACGGGACGAGCACCAACGACGATCGTCTCGGGGCGGTCGGAGACGTCCGCTTCGTCCGCGACCAAGCAGGGCTGGCGGGCGAGGACCTGCTCGTCGTCGCGGGTGACAACCTGTTCGAGTTCGACCTCAGCGAGTTCGTGGGTTTCTGGCGGGCCAAGGACGGGAGCGCTCTCTGCGTCCATGACGTCGGTGACCTCGACCTGATGCGCCAGTACGGGATGGTCGAGCTCGGCGCCGAAGACCGCGTGACGTTGGTCGTGGAGAAGCCCGAGGAGCCGACCAGCACGCTCGCCGCGGCAGCCGTGTATCTCTTTCGCGCCGATCATGCGGCGCTCGTCGACGAGTACCTCGCGGAGGGCAACTCGCCCGACCAGCCGGGCCGCTTCGTCGTCTGGCTGTACAGCCGGGTGCCGGTGTACGGCTACCGGTTTTCGGGCGACTGGCTCGACATCGGCGACCGCGAGCAGCTGCTCGACGCCGACAACCGGATGCGCGCGCGAGCGGGACTTCCGGCGCGCTCCGAGTACACGCTGGAGAAGTAGCTCTTTCGGCACAGAGTCGTGTGCCACACGTGCGTCTTCTCTCTCTAGCCTCGAGGCGATGTGGTTCTGGACCTGCTGCTGCCTCGTCGTTGCCTGTCATGCGCCCGCGTGGGTGCGGATCTCTGCGCAGACTGCAGGTCGGCGCTCCCGCTGCTCGTGGGCGTCCATTGCGAGCGCTGCGGGTCGCCGACGGCCTGGCCGGTCGCACGGTGCCGCGAGTGCGCCGGGCGCCGGCTCGCGTTCGCCTCCGCTCGTGCTGCGGTGGCATACCAGGCCGCGGTGCCCGCCCTCATCGCGGCGTGGAAGGAGCGTGGCTTGCGACGGGTCGCAGAGCTGGCGGCCGAGATCGTCTGCGCGACCGTGGCCTGCCCTTCGGCCGATGCCGTCGCGTTCATCCCACCTGATGGCGACCGTAGCCTGAGGCGTGGCCACCAGCCCGCCGAGCGGCTCGCCTGCGAGCTCGGATGGCACTGGGACTTGCCTGTGATCGCGTCGCTGGCCCGGGTCGCCCATACGCCGAAAAGGCAGCGAGGCCTCACGCTGTCCGAACGCCGGAGGAACGTCGCTGGAGCATTCGGGGCCAGGGAGGAGGTGCCCCGCAGGATGATCCTCGTCGACGACGTGTACACCACGGGCGCGACCGTCTCGGCCGCCGCATCCGCGCTGCGAAAGGCTGGAGCGCGGCGCGTCGAGGTCGTGACGTTCGCTCGGGCCGTCAGGACAATAGAATCAGGGGCGCGACCGGCAACGGCGATCTCGGGAGGGCTCTGTGCGACTCCAGGTGAAGGGCAAGAACGTCGAGGTCAGCGACGCGATTCGCGAGTACGCGGAGGAGAAGCTCTCGAAGCTCGAGCGCCAGCTGGCGGATCCGACGCGGGTCGAGCTCGAGCTCGCAGTCGAGAAGAACCCCTCGATCTCGCAGAACCACGTCGCGGAGGCGACGATCTGGACGAAAGGGCCGGTCCTGCGGGCGCGTGAGGCGTCCGCTGACCACAAGGCCTCGATCGACCAGCTCGTCGAGAAGCTCGAGCGGCAGGTCAAGCGGTACCGGGAGAAGCGCCGACCACGCCGCGGAACCCCGGCCGACGCCGGGATCCCGCAGGACGGTGTCCCAATCGAGGACGACTTGAGGATCGTCAAGTCGAAACAGTTCGCCGTCAAGCCGATGAGCGCGGAGGAGGCAGTCCTCCAGCTCGAGCTCGTCGGGCACGACTTCTTCGTCTTCCAGAACGCGGACACGGGCGACGTGAACGTCGTCTATCGCCGGCGCGACCGCGCGTACGGACTGATCGAGCCGCAAACGTAGTGCCGGCTCGGGCCATGCGCTAGATGCCGTTCTGGAAGCGGCATGAGAAGCCGCTGCACGAACAGCTGGCAGAGGGAACGGGCCTGCTCGAATGGAAGTCGAAGTACGCCCCCGTCGTGCCGCCGTCCTTCGCGGGCACCCTCGACGTCCTTCACGGTGGCCGGCCGCGCCAGTGGGACGCCGTCGGGGCGGCCGAGGCTGGTGACCTCTCCGGCGACGAGGTCGAGTTCACGGCTCTCCCCGACGGGACGCTCCTCGTCGACGACGCCGTCCCCGATGGAGCGCTCGCACCCCTCGCCGAGGCGGTCGAGCAGACGATCCCGCCGCCCTACACCGCCCGCGCCGTTCGTCGTGAAGGCGCGCTCTGGGCGGTGGCGGCGAATCGGATCGAGGTCGTCGAGATCCCCGAGGACGTCGCCGGCAACGTGGTCAGCCTGGCCGTCCAGGATGGGGAGCGGACACTCCTCGTCGACGAGAGCCCTGCCTGGGAGAGCATCCCGAGCTTCGAGGCGTACGGCGCCTCCCGGCACGCTGAGTTCGTCCTGCACGCCGAACGGCTCGACGGCGACCTCTGGGCGGTCAAGGTAAACCCTTTGTGAACCGGCGGCCCGCCTCAGGGTCAGTCGCGTTACCTCCGATACCCTAAGTTCGTGGCTACGGACCTCGGAAACTTCGAGAAGTTCCTCCGCGTCGGCGAAGGCCGCCGCCTCAAGCGGCTCAAGAACCAGGCCGCCTACATCGGCACACTGGAGGAAGAGTTCGAGCAGGCAGACCTGCCGGCCAAGACGGCAGAGTTCCGCCAGCGGATCGAGAACGGCGAGACCACCGAGGACATCCTCTTCGAGGCCTACGCCGCCGTCCGCGAGGCGTTCAAGCGCTCCATGGGCGTGCGGCTCTTCGACGTCCAGCTGATGGGCGGCATCGCCCTGCACGAGGGCGACATCGCGGAGATGAAGACCGGTGAGGGCAAGACATTCGTGGCCACCCAGCCGCTCTACCTGAACGCGCTGACCGGGAACAACGTCCACCTCGTCACGGTCAACGACTACCTTGCCAAGCGCGACCCCGAGTGGACGAAGCCCGTCTGGGACGCCCTCGGGATGAAGGTCGGCTACATCCAGAGCATGATGCCGTTCGCCGAGCGCAAGCGGTCGTACGAGGCCGACGTCACCTATGGGACGAACTCGGAATTCGGTTTCGACTACCTCCGGGACAACATGGCTGTCGCGATCGAGGGCACCGTCCAGCGAGGCCACAACTACGCGATCGTGGACGAGGTCGACTCGATCCTCATCGACGAGGCGCGAACGCCGTTGATCATCTCGGGCGAGCCCGAGGTCGCTGCGCAGGTCTACCACGACTTTGCGCGCGTCGTGAAGGTCATGGAGGGCATCCAGAGCCAGGGGCTGACGCCGAAGGGAATCGACGAGACGGAGCAATCCGGCCTCGACTACACGTACGACGAGAAGCACAAGACGGTGTCACCGAGCCAGGCCGCGATCGAGAAGGTGGAGCGCGCCCTGGGCCTGGACAACCTCTATGACCCGCGAAACGTCCAGCTCGTAAACCACCTGAACCAGGCGCTCAAGGCCGAGGCGCTCTACCACCGCGATCAGGATTACGTCGTCCAGGACGGCGAGGTCAAGATCGTCGACGAGTTCACCGGCCGGATCATGGAAGGGCGCCGCTGGTCGGAGGGCCTCCACCAGGCGATCGAGGCCAAGGAAGGCGTCGGGATCCAGGAGGAGCACGTCACGCTCGCGACGATCACGCTCCAGAACTACTTCCGGCTGTACGAAAAGCTCGCCGGCATGACCGGTACCGCCAAGACCGAGGAGAAGGAGTTCGTCGAGATCTACGGTCTCAGCGTCCTCGAGATTCCCACAAACGTGCAGGTGGTCCGCGCCGACCAGAACGACCTGATCTTCAAGACGAAGGACGCGAAGTTCGACGCGGTCGTCGAGGACATCGTCGAGCGCAACGAGATCGGTCAGCCGATCCTGGTCGGCACGATCGACGTCGAGACGTCCGAGCATCTCTCGCAACGGCTGGAGCGACGCGGCGTCCAGCATGCCGTGCTGAACGCGAAACAGCACGAGCGCGAGGCCGAGATCATCATCGACGCGGGTCAGATCGGCGCGGTCACGATCGCGACGAACATGGCCGGCCGCGGCGTCGACATCAAGCTCGCCGACGGCGTGCGCGAGCTGGGCGGCCTGTACGTGCTCGGCACCGAGCGGCACGAGGCGCGCCGGATCGACAACCAGCTTCGCGGCCGGTCAGGCCGCCAGGGCGACCCCGGGGAGTCCCGTTACTACCTCTCGGGCCAGGATCAGGTCGTTCGCCTCTTCGCCGGCGACCGGATCTACAACATCATGGAGCGCTTCAAGATGCCGGACGACCAGCCCATGGAGGCGTCGATCCTCTCGAAGCAGATCGAGAGCGCGCAGAAGAAGGTCGAGGAGCAGAACTTCGTCATGAGGAAGAACGTCCTCAAGTACGACGACGTCCTCAACCTGCAGCGCCAGGTCATCTACGAGCAGCGGCGCCGGGTGCTCGAGGGCGACGATCTCTACGAGGACGTGCTCGGGTGGATCGAGGAGGTCATCGAGCTGATGGTGGCCGAGTACACGGCCGAGGACTTCGCCGAGGACTGGGACATCTCCGAGCTCGTGAAGGCGGTCAACGACATGCTCGGCACGGATCTCACCGAGGAGGAGATCCGCGAGGATATCCCCGAGCTGACCCGCGAGGCTCTCGTCGACGACTTCCAGGAGACCGCCCGCGAGGAGTACGAGGAGCGCGCCCGTGGTTGGGGTCCGGAGCTCGCCCGGCAGGTCGAGCGCTACGTGATCCTCCAGGTCGTCGACCAGCGCTGGCGGGAGCACCTCGAGAACATGGACTACCTCCGCGAGGGGGTGCATCTCCGGGCCATGGCGCAGAAGGACCCGCTCGTCGAGTACCGCGCCGAAGGTCATCTGATGTTCGAGCAGCTGAACCGCGAGATCCGTGGTGAGGTCGTTTCACTGCTCTTCCACGCCGAGGTCGAGCCCGGCGACGCCGCGGACCTCGCTCCGGATCCCGCTGAGGACTTCGACGGCAGCGGCAACGGCGGTCTGGCCTACGAGCACCAGTCGCTTGCAGGGTCGGACGCGATTGCCGCCGCGGGCGCCGGCGCAGGCGCGCTGGTCGGAGCCCAGGCAGGAGGCTTCGGAGGCGGCGCGACGAGCGTCGCAACCCAGCAGCGCGTCGCCTCCGAGTTCGACAAGGTCGGACGCAACGACCTCTGTCCCTGCGGCTCGGGCAAGAAGTTCAAGAAGTGCCACGGCGCCTAGGCGCCGTCCGACTCAGCGGCGCACAACCCTGAAGCCGGCGGTTCGCGGCCGGGAGCGATTGCCGGCCGGGTCAGTGGCCGTGATCGTTGCCCGGTAGCTCCCACGTGGGAGCGCCCGCTTGGCGATCCGGGGCCGGAACACAACCCGATTCGTGCCTGCGGGGCGGCCGCTGAACGTCAACATTCCGACCCGCCGGCGAGGCGACACGCGCTCGATCACGATCCGGGTCGTCGCACGCTCGGAGAGCCGGAAGCGGAAGCTGGAGCGCGCAGTCGTGCGCACCCGCCTCGGCGAGACGGTGAAGCCCGAGACGACGGGCGCGGTTCGATCGACCGCCGCCGGTGGTGACGGAGGAGGTGGCGGGGAAGCCGGGGGAGGCGGAGGAGGTGTGGCCGGCGGTGGCAGTGCCCGGTCGAAGGCCGAAACTGCGCTCGAGAAGGCAGACGCGACATAGAGACTTCTTCCGTCGGCGCTGACGGCGACCGCCCGTGCCTCCACAAGTGCCGTTCCGTCCTGGCAGTCGCCGCCCGTCCCCGTCTCGGAGACGCAGCCGGCTGCGCCAGCTTTCTGCGCCAGAGCCCCCGTCGCGGGATCCCGGTCGAAGATTGCGACGGCGTTCGCATCGCGGCCTGCGACGTAGACGCTCGTCCCGTCGGCAGTCGTGCTCACGGCCGAAGCCCCCGCGAGGCCCCTGCCGAGCTGGCAGGTAACGAGAGTCGGATCCTCCGAGATGCAGCCGGCGGCGCCCACCTTCTGGACGAGAGTCCCGGTTCCCAGGTCACGGTCGAGGACGACGACTGCCCCCGAGTTCCCGGAGGTGACGTAGACGTTTCTCCCGTCGGCGCTCACGGCAAGGCCGAAGGGGGCGCCGAGGGCCGTTCCGTCCAGGCAGGCGCCGGCCGTGCCGGTTTCCGAGATGCAGCCGGCAGCGCCGGCCTTCTGTGTGAGCGCTCCGGTCGTCTCGTTGCGGTCGAAGATCGCGACTCCGTCCGAGAGGTCGGAGCCCGCGTACACGTTCCTCCCGTCTGCGCTCACTGCGACTCCGCGGACGGCATTCAACGCCTTGCCGTCCTGGCATGTCCCGGCCGACCCGTCCTCGGAGACGCAACCGCTGACGAAGAGCTTCTGCGCCAGCGCCCCGGTCGCGGTATTCCGGTCGAAGATGGCGATCGCATCCGATCTGCTGGACGCGATGTAGACGTTCTTGCCGTCGGGACTGACCGCGACGGCAGTGGCGCCCTCCAGTTCCCTGCCGACCAGGCAAAGACCGCCGTTACCCGAGTCGGAGACGCAGGCAGCAGTACCGGTTTTTTGAGTCAGCGCGCCCGTCTCGGGCTCGCGGTCGAAGACCGCCACCGCGTCGTAGGCTCCCGAAACTGCGTACACGCTCTTGCCGTCCGGACTGACTGCGACGGCGTCGGGCGCAACGACCGTCCCGTCCCGGCAGTCACCGCCTGAGCCGGTCTCGGAGACGCAGCCAGCCAGCCCGGGCTTCTGCACGAGAGCCCCGGTCGCCGGACTCCGGTCGAGGATCACGAGGGCATCCGAGGCCGGAGCAGCGACGTACACGCTCTTGTCGTCGAAGCTGAGAGCGACGCCCCTGGCGCCGCCGAGCGCGGTCCCGTCCTGGCAGGCGCCGCCCGTGCTGTCCGCCGAGATGCAGCCGGCCGTCCCAGGCTTCTGCGTGAGCTCGCCGACCGCGCCCGCGACCGCAGCGAGGAGCAGGGCAGCAGCTGCGCTCGCCGTTAGCGTCAGCGCCCGTCTCAAGGCCGGGCCTCGAAGACGAGGTTGAACGGCGTCTCGGCGACGCGGCGGAAGTGGCTGAACCCGGCGCTCTCGACGACCTCGCGGATGCGCGCCTCGCCGGCCTGGGCGCCGAGCGCGAGCCCGACCTCCTGCGAGAGCGACGCGGGCGTGCAGAGCAGGGTGGAGAAGCCGTAGTAGGCGCGTCCGATTGGATTGAGGTTGTCCTCGACGCGATCGCCCGCCGCCGGCTCGACGATCATCCAGGTGCCGTCAGGGGCGAGCAGCTCGCGCACCTGACGGGCGGCGCCGACCGGATCGCCCATGTCGTGCAGGCAGTCGAACATCGTCACCAGGTCGTAGCCCTCGCCGGGGTGCGTGGCGGCTGACGCGGTCTCGAAGCGGACGCGGTCGGCCACGCCGGCCTGCTCGGCCCGGGTGCGCGCGGTCTCGATCGACCCCTCGTGGTAGTCGGACCCGACGAAGGTCGACTGCGGGAACGCCTGCGCCATCAGGATCGTCGAGGCGCCGTGGCCGCAGCCGATGTCGGCGACCCTCGCGCCGTGCTCGAGCTTCGCGACGACGCCGTCGAGCGCCGGCAGCCACGAGCTGACGAGGTTGGCGTTGTAGCCGGGCCGGAAGAACCGCTCGCAGCCTTCGTGGACGTCGTGGTCGTGCTCGTGCCAGCCGAAGCCTTCGCCGCTTCGGGCCGCCTCCGCGATCCGCGGCGAATCGATGACCGAGCCGAGCGCCATCTGGAAGAAGCCCGGCAGGTACGCGGGGCTCTCCTCGTCGGTGAGCGCGACCGCCTGCTCGGGCGGAAGGGTGTAGTGGCCGCTCTCCGGGTCGTACTCGACGAAGCCGCCTGCCGCCTGCGCGTTCAGCCACTCGCGGACGTAGCGCTCGGCCGTGCCGGTTCGCTCGGCCAAATCGGCCGGTGAGAGTGGGCCGGCGCCGGCGAGCGCGCGGTAGAGGCCCAGCTTGTCGCCCATCACGACGAGCGCGGCGTTCAGCGTCGCGCCCACCTCGTCGACCGCGCGGAACACGAACTGCTCCAGCTTCTGTCCGTCGAGTGCGGTTGGTTCTGCGAGTTGTCATCCGTTTCCTCCTCTGTCTCATGTCTTAGTCAGATGACTAAGGCATTTGACCAGATTACGCTCGCGTCTGTCAAGATGGAATTAGTCGGATGACTAAGACACGGTCAACAGGAGCGTTATGACGACGACAACGGCAACTGAGCTGATCACTCAGACGGCCCTGGATTACTTCGAGGGATGGTTCGACGGCGACGTGGAGCGGATGGGCCGGGCGCTGCACCCGGACCTCGTGAAGCGCTCGCCCGGCGGGCAGCAGGGCGCGACGCTCGGAATCACCACGAAGGAGCGGATGCTCGAGCTGACCGCGGCGGGTGACGGGATCGAGGACGGGGTCGACCGCCGTCTCGAAGTCGAGGTCGAGGACGTCCGAGACGACATCGCGAGCGTCACCGTTCGCTCGGCCGTCTACCACGAGTACTTGCATCTCGTTCGCACGCCGGAGGGCTGGAAGATCGCGAACGCGCTCTGGCGGCACACGTGACCGAGCCGGCGCAACAGACGCAAGCCCGCGCCGCCGCCGAGGAAGCACTGCTCGACGCTGCGGAGCGTCTGCTCGTCGAAGTGGGCCACTCCGGCATCACCACCCGGCGGCTCGCCGAGGAGGCGGGCGTCAACCACGGGCTCGTCCATTACTACTTCGGCTCGAACGAGAACCTGCTCGTGCGGGCGCTCGAGCGCTTCACCGAGCGGCTGGTCGCCCGCCAGAGCGAGCTGTACGCCGCCGACATGCCGTTCGTGGAGAAGTGGCGGACGGCGATGCGATTCCTCGTGAGCGAGGACGTCACCTACGAGAAGGTCTGGCTCGAGCTGCAAGCGCTCTCCTGGAACAACGTAGGGCTGCGCGATCACCTCGCTGCGGTGAACGCCGAGTGGCGTGCCGTGCTCACCGAGGCGTTCGAAGAGCCGCACCGCGAGCTCGGCATCCCGATGCCGCTCGAGGCGCTGGTCTCGCTCGTGATCACCTTCAATCTCGGGGTCATGGTCGAGCGCCTCGGCGGCATCGAGACCGGCCATGCGGAGCTCCTCGACTGGATCGACCAGTGGCTGTCGAGCTGATCGCGCCCCCGACCGAGCAGACGCGGGCGCGCTACCCGGACGAGTCCGGCTACGTCGAGCGCGACGGCGTGAACCTGTACTACGAGGTCTACGGGTCGGGCGAGCCGACGATCTTGCTGCTGCCGACGTGGGCACTCGTCCACTCGCGCCACTGGAAGGCGCAGATTCCCTTCCTCGCACGGCACTTCCGCGTGGTCACGTTCGACGGGCGTGGGAACGGCCGCTCCGACCGCCCGCGGGGCGCCGAGGCGTACGCGATCCGCGAGTTCGCTGCCGACACGCTCGCCGTGATGGACGCGACCGCGACGGAGCGCGCCGTCGTCGCCGGTGTGTCGTGCGCGACGCTCTGGGGCGTCGTGCTCGCCGCGGAGCATCCGGCGCGCGTCGCGGGCGCCGCGTTCATCGCGCCGGCCGTACCCCTGGCGCCGCCGCTTCCCGAGCGCACTGTCTATTCCTTCGACGAGCGGCTCGATACCGACGACGGGTGGGCGAAGTACAACATTCACCACTGGCGGCGGGACTATCGCGATTTCCTCGAGTTCTTCCTCGCGAAGTGCTTCACGGAGCCGCACTCGACGAAGGAGATCGAGGACGGCATCGGCTGGGCGCTGGAAACGACCCCCGAGGTGCTCGCAGACCACGACGCCGGAATCGACCTGCCGATCGGCGGCGACTTCAGGGACCTCTGCGCGCGCGTTCGCTGTCCGGCGCTCGTCATACACGGCGACGAGGACGCGCTCCACTCGCACGCGCGGGGCGTGGCGCTCGCCGAGGCGACCGGCGCGACGCTCGTGACGCTCGAGGGCTCCGGCCACCTGCCGCAGGCGCGCGACCCGGTCGCGATCAACCTGCTCATCCGCGAGTTCGTGCGGGGCCTGTCGTGATCGCAGTCGCCGGCGCCCGCGAGCAGAGCCGCGCTTGCTACCCCGACGAGGAGGGCTACGTCGAGCGCGACGGCGTCCGCGTCTTCTACGAGGTCTACGGCGATGCGGCGACGACGTTCCTGCTCTTCCCGACCTCGCCCATCTCCCATTCGCGGCTCTGGAAGGCGCAGATCCCGTACCTGTCGCGCCACTTTCGCGTCGTCACCTTCGACCCGCGCGGAAACGGGAAATCGGATCGGCCGGACACGGCGCAGGCCTACTCGTACTGGGAGTTCGTCGAGGACGGGCGCGCGGTGCTCGAGGCGACCGACACGGACACGGCGCTTCTCGGCGGCCTTTGCGACGGCGGCGGCTGGGCGCTCATGCTCGCGGCCACTCGGCCGGCGACCGCGCTCGGCGTCGCGACGATCGCACCCTGTGTCCCGCTGCTCACGCCCTCGCACCCGAACTACCGCCGCTACCCCTCCGACGAGCCGCTCGACACCGACGAGGGCTGGGCCAAGTGCAACGTCCACTACTGGCGCCGCGACCTTCGCGGGTTTCTCGAGTTCTTCTTCTCCGAGCAGCTCCCCGAGCCGCACTCGACGAAGCAGATCGAGGACTGCGTCCAGTGGGGCCTCGACGGCAGTGCCGAGGCGCTCGTCCTCGCAGACGAGGAGGCGCCGCCCCCGTGGGAGACCGAGCAGGAGGCGCGTGAGCTCTGCGCGCGCGTTCGCTGCCCTGTGCTCGTCGTCCATGGCGACCTCGACGCGTGCCAGACGCGTGAGCGGGCGACGGCGGTCGCGGAGCTCACGGGCGGGACGCTCGTGACGCTCGAGGGCGCAGGTCATCTTCCCCAGGCGCGTCAACCCGTGAAGGTGAACGGGCTCATGCGGGAGTTCGCCGAGTCGGTGGTCCCACCCAAGCCGAAGGTGAAGACGTGGACCCGGGCGCTGAGCCGACGGCGTCGAGCGCTCTACATCTCCTCACCGATCGGACTCGGACATGCCCGCCGCGACGTCGCCATCGCCAAGGAGCTCCGCAAGCTTCACCCGGACCTCGAGATCGACTGGCTCGCACAGCATCCCGTCACCGCTGTCCTCGAGGCCGAGGGCGAACGGATCCATCCGGCGAGCGCCGAGCTCGCAAACGAATCGGCGCACATCGAGTGCGAGTCGGCCGAGCACGACCTGCATGCCTTCCAGGCGATCCGGCGCATGGACGAGATCCTCGTCGCCAACTTCATGCTCTTCCTCGACGTCGTGCGCGACGAACAGTACGACCTGTGGATCGGAGACGAGGGCTGGGAGGTCGACTACTTCCTGCACGAGAACCCCGAGCTGAAGTCCGCGGCCTATGTCTGGCTGACGGACTTCGTGGGCTGGCTACCGATGACCGACGGAGGCGAGCGGGAAGCCTTTCTCACCACCGACTACAACGCCGAGATGATCGAGCACATCGCACGTTTCCCGCGCATCCGGGACCGGGCCGTCTTCGTCGGGAATCCCGAGGACGTCGTGCCGGATTCGTTCGGCACCGACCTGCCCGGGATCCGGGACTGGACGGAGCAGCACTACGACTTCTCCGGGTACGTCACCGGGTTCGAGCCCGTCGCCGACCGGGAGAAGCTCCGCAGCGAGCTCGGGTATCGCCCAGGCGAGCAGGTCTGCATCGTCACCGTGGGCGGCTCGGGCGTCGGAGGTCACCTGCTTCGGCGCGTGATCGACGCCTTTCCCGAGGCGAAGGAGCGGGTGCCCGAGCTTCGGATGATCGTGGTCGCGGGCCCGCGGATCGACCCGGCGACTCTGCCGGCGCGCCCCGGCCTCGAGTTTCACGCCTACGTCCACGACCTCTATCGCCACCTCGCAGCGTGCGACCTCGCGATCGTCCAGGGCGGACTGACGACGGGGATGGAGCTGACCGCGAGTGGCCGTCCGTTCCTCTATTTCCCCCTCCGGCATCACTTCGAGCAGAACTTCCACGTGCGCCACCGGCTGGAGCGCTACGGCGCCGGTCGCTGCATGGACTTCGAGACCGACGGCCCCGGCGAGATCGCCGCGGCCATCGCCGACGAGATCGGGCGCGATGTCGACTACCGGCCCGTCGAGACAGACGGCGCCGCGCGTGCCGCGAAGCTGATCGCCGAGCTGCTCTGACGCGTCAGCCGCAGCTGCGGCGTGAGGCTTTGGGAAGCGTTGCCGCGCTGCGCCAGCTCGGAGTCCTGAGGCCGTAGGGACGGCGGATCGTCCAGAGCTGCTTGCCCGTCCGAGCGTCGATCACGACGATCCGACTCCTCTCGCGGCCCCGCGCGAATGCGATGTACCTGCCGTCCGGCGACCAGGCGGGTGAGAGCTCGGCGTCCTTGGTGGCAGTCAGCTCACGGCGTCCCGTGCCGTCGGCGTTCGCCACGCCGATCTCCGTGCCGGTGGAAGGGTTCGCGCTGACGAAGGCGAGCTTTGCGCCATCAGGCGACCACGTCGGGTCGCCGGCGTTCTCGAGGATGACGCGCCGATCGCTCCCGTCCGTGCGAATCGTGTGGATCGCTTCCGGGCCGGGCGGGCTGGACGGTCGCCGCGCGGCGAACGCCACAGTCCGACCGTCGGGCGACCAGGCCGGCTGGTAGGCGTCGCGCACCAGTCGACGCAGCCCGCCTCCGTTCCGGTTGATCAGCCAGACGCCGGGATCTCCGCCAGACCTTCGCGAACGCGAGTCGATGCCCGTCCGGCGACCAGGAGGGATCCGTCTCGATCGAGCCTGCCCCGTCTCGCAGGTTGAGGTTCCGGAGCGCGCGGCCCCGGGCGTCTGCGATCACGACGTCCGTGAGGCGTCGAGGCTTGAACCAGCGGGCGAAGGCGACGTATCTTCCGTCCGGCGACCAGGCTGCGGCGAAATCGGTGTCGCGGTTTGCAGGGCTGGCGAACGAGGCGGAGGGAGCTTCACTCCGCTCGCCCGGCTCACGCAGATGCCACCGAGTTGCATCAGGCGGCCGCCGGGCTGCCAGTGAGCGACGGTGAAGGTGAGGAGCTGCGGCGGACCCGCCGAGTCCACCGAGGCCGCAGGCACGAGCGCGGCCAGTGCGATCGCCAGCGCGGCTACCAGTTTCATGAACAGACCGTACGGCCCCGATATGACGGGATCGTAAGAAAACTGTGGAGGTACCATCAGCGCAATGGCGGAGACGAGTCAGACGATCGACGAGCGCCTCGGGGACATCGGGATCCAGCTCGCCTGGGTCCGTGATTACCTTTGACCCCGAGTCGATCGCACCCCGCCTCTCCGAGCTCGAGCAGGTCATGGGCGAGCAGGGCTTCTGGGACGACCAGCGCCGCGCCGCCGATGTCTCCTCCGAGCACGCGCGCCTGACGAAGCGCCTCGAGCGCTACGAGCGTCTCGTACGGGACTACGACGACGCCAAGGAGCTGCTGTCGCTCGACGGTGATCTCGAGGGAGAGCTGGACGAGCACGTTCTGCCGCTCGAGCGCGAGCTCGACCGGCTCCGCGAGGATGCACTGTTCTCCGGCGAATACGACGCCGGCGACGCGCTCGTCACGATCCACGCCGGTGAGGGCGGGACCGACGCACAGGACTGGACGGAGATGGTCGTGCGGATGTTCCTACGCTGGGCCGAGCGGCGCGGCTTCAAAGCCGAGCTCGTCGAAGCGAGCCCGGGGGAGGAGGCGGGCCTCAAGTCCGCCGCCGTCACCGTTGCAGGAGAGAACGCGTACGGGACGCTGAAGGCTGAACGAGGTGTCCACCGGCTCGTCCGCCTGTCGCCGTTCGACTCGGCGCACAGGCGCCAGACCTCCTTCGCCCAGGTGATCGTGGCACCGCTCCTCGGCGACGAGGGGGAGGTCGAGATCGACGAGGGCGACCTCCGCATCGACACCTATCGCGCAAGCGGGGCCGGCGGCCAGCACGTGAACAAGACCGACTCGGCCGTCCGGATCACGCACCTTCCGTCGGGAATCGTCGTCCAGTGCCAGAACGAGCGCTCTCAGACCTCGAACAAGCAGACGGCGATGCGCCTCCTGCGCTCCCGGCTCGTCGAGCTCGCGGAGGAGGAGCGCGAGGCCGAGATGGCGAAAGAGCGAGGAGCGGCGCAGAACACCGGCTTCGGGAGTCAGATCCGCAGCTACGTGCTGCACCCGTACCAGATGGTGAAAGACCACCGAACCGACCACGAGACGGGAAACACGGACGCCGTGCTGGACGGCGACCTCGATCCGTTCATCCAGGCGTACCTTCTGGCCAAGGCCGCCGGAAAGGTCGTCTAGCAGGGCCTTTCGCTACACTCGATCGTCGTCCAAGACCATGAACGGCGCGCCGCGAACGCGCGTTAGAGCGATGACCGCCGTGCAGGAAAACACTCTCGTGACAGACTCGCCGATTGCCCTGGCGGAGCAAGAGCCGCCCCAGACTCCGTCTGCCGCTCAAGCGGCGGGGGCGATGATCGTGTTCGAAAACGTCCAGAAGACGTACGAGCCGAACGTCGTTGCCCTCGAGCGCGCGGCGTTCGTGATCGAGAAGGGCGAGTTCGTCTTCCTCGTCGGCCCGTCCGGATCGGGGAAGTCGACACTGATCCGGCTGTTGCTGAAGGAGATCGAGCCGACGACGGGCCGGATCATCGTCGGCGGCCGTGACCTCGGCCGGCTGCGGCGCTCGAAGGTTCCGCAGCTGCGCCGGAACATCGGCTGTGTCTTCCAGGACTTCAAGCTTCTCTCCGATCGCACGACGGCGGAGAACGTCGCCTACGCGCTCAAGGTGCAGGGCGAGAGTCGTACGTCGATCCGGCGCAAGGTTCCCGAGGTGCTGGGCCTCGTCGGCCTGAGCCACAAGTCGGACTCGTTTCCCGACGAGCTCTCGGGTGGCGAGCAGCAGCGCGTTTCCATCGCGCGCGCCTTCGTCAACCATCCGCCGCTCCTCGTCTGCGACGAGCCGACCGGGAATCTCGACCCGGACACGTCGGTCGGGATCATGCAGCTCCTCTACCGCATCAATCGCTCCGGGACGACGATCCTGATGGCCACGCACGACCGCGAGATGGTCGACAAGATGCGCCGCCGCGTGATCGCGCTGGAAGACGGCCGGATCGCGCGTGACGAGCGGCGCGGGGGGTACACCTCCGAATGAGGTTCAAGATGATGCTCGGCGAGGCTGTCCGCTCCATCGGGGCGAACATCTCGACCACGGTGGCGGCGACGATGACCGTGCTGATCGGGATGTTCCTGCTCGGGCTGGTGATCGCCTTCGCGACCTACGCGCGGTCGTGGAGCGACGACGTCAAGGCGGGGCTCGTCGTCAAGGTCTTCCACGATCGCGACGCGACGCCCAATCAGGTCGATTCCGTGCGCGCCATGCTCGACCGGGACCCGCAGGTCCGCACGTTCGAGTTCGTCTCGGCGGCGGAGGGCCTGAAGGAGATCCAGAAGGACCGGCCGGACCTCTTCAGCACCAAGCTCCCGTACAACCCGCTCGGGCACGCCTGGACGGTGTACCCGACCAAGGCCGAGAACGTCGAAACGATCGCCGCACGACTCGGTTCGGGCACGAAGGCCAGCCCGTACCCGGTCGGCGTCCACAACGTGACCTACGGCCAGGAGAAGGCGAAGCGAATCCTTCGCGTGGCGAACATCATCAACGCGATCTTCGGCATCGCTGTCCTCGTGCTCCTCTCGGCGGCCGCGATCCTGATCGCGAACACGATCCGTCTCTCCATCTTCGCGCGCCGTCGTGAGATCGAGGTGATGAAGCTCGTGGGCGCCACGAACTGGTTCGTCCGCGGGCCGTTCATGCTCGAGGGACTGATCTGCGGCCTCGTCGGCTCGCTGCTGGCCGTCATCCTCCTCTTCGTCAGCAAGGAAGCCGCACTCCCGTCGCTGCTCCCGAAGCTGACGAGCGACCCGGACGTGCAGGCGCTCGGCTTCGGCCTGAACGCGCTGATCCTCCTCGGCCTCGGGCTCTTGCTCGGTGCCGCCGGCTCCGGGCTCACGCTCCGCCGCTTCCTGCGCGTCTAATCGAAGCTCAGCCGTGGTGAAGCCGATGTCTGACCGCATCGTGGTCGAACTCGCCAAGCGTGGGAAGTTCGTCGTCGGCGAGCCGTTCTTTGCGCCGGGAGTCCCGCTCACGATCGACAAGCGCGGCTTGCACGACGCCCGGCCCGGCGAGCTCGCGGTGCTGAGGACCGGCCGAGGCCGCGCGCGCCTCGAGAAGACACTCGGGCCGGCAGACCGGATCGAGAACGTGCTCGAGGGGCTGCTCGAGCAGGAGGGTGCTCGCACCGAGTTCGAGCCGCACGACCCGCCGGAGCCCAGCATCGAGGGCCGAGTCGACCTGCGTGAGCAGGTCGCATTCACGATCGACCCGGACACGGCGAAGGACTTCGACGACGCCATCTCGGTGCGGCGGGAGGGCGACGGCCTGCGTGCCTGGATCCACATCGCCGACGTCTCGCACTTCCTTCCCGCCGGCACCCCGCTCGATCTCGGGGCGGCCGAACGCGCGTTCTCCGTCTACGTCCCTGGGCGGGTTGCCCCGATGCTGCCTCCGGAGCTCTCCGAGGACCTCTGCAGCCTTCGTCCTCGGCAGGACAGGCTCTGCGTCACCGTGGAGGTGCCCTTCGGCCCCGGCCTCGAGCTCGGTGAGCCGTCGTTCTACCGATCCGTGATCCGCAGCAGGGAGCGGCTGACCTACGGACAGGCTGAGCGAATCCTGCGCGGCGACGAGAAGGCGGATCCGGAGATCGCCGAGGGTCTGAAGCTTGCCGAGGAGCTGGCGGTCGAGCTCAGGAGGCGCCGTTTCGCCCGCGGCGCTCTCCGGATCACCAAGCCGGAGACCACCTTCGCGTTCGACGAGCGCGGCGGGGTCGAGCGTGCGTGGCTCGAGTCCGAGCCGCACGCCCACATGCTCGTCGAAGAGCTGATGATCCTCGCCAACGAGGCGGTAGGCGCCCTGCTTGCCGGCCGAAACCGCGAGGCGCTCTACCGGGTGCACGAGCGGCCCGATCCTCAGGCGATCGGTCACCTGCTCGCGAAGCTCGGTGACCTCGGAGTTCCGACGCCGCCGGCCCCAGAGCAGGAGCGCCTGACGCCGGGAATCGCCGCCAAGCTCGCTGCGGAGATCAGCGAATCGGTCACCGGGTACGTCGAACAGTCGGGCCGGGGCCGGGAAGCGTTCCCGTCGCTCGTGCTCCGGTCGCTGAAGCAGGCGCGCTACGACACGCGGAACCTCGGCCACTCCGGCCTTGCGAGCAAGGCGTACTGTCATTTCACGTCGCCGATTCGCCGGTATCCGGATCTCGTCGTCCACCGGGCCCTGCTCCAGGAGCTCGGCGTCGGCGACGACCCGCTGCCGGAGGATCCGCGCGGTTTGGCGGAGAGCTGCTCCGTCCAGGAGCGGAAGGCGGCCGACATCGAGTACCGGGCAGACGACATCTGCCTGGCCTGGCTCCTCGAGTCCGTGCTCTTCGAACGGGGCTGGGAAGCGACGTTCGAGGGCGAGATCAACGGCCTGATCGGCTCCGGCCTCTTCGTCCGGTTCGACGTGTTCGAGGGCTATGTGCCTGTGCGGCGCCTCGGCGGGGACTACTTCGAGCTGAACACCCTCGGCACTGCGTTGATCGGCCGGCGGACGAACAGGACATTCCGCCTTGGCGATCCGGTCGAGGTCACAGTCGCCGAGGTCAACAAGGCCGATGGCAAGGTCGAGCTCAGACCTGCGGGATCTGCTGGGTGATGCAGTGGACACCGCCACCACCGTCGGCGAGAGCGTGGCCCGGGACTCCGATGACGGCGCGGTTCGGGAATGCCTCCTCGATGAGCGCCAGGGCCCGCTTGTCCTGCCGGTTACCTGCGACCGGAACGAGTACGCATCCGTTGCCGACGTAAGAGTTGAGGTAGCGGATCGGCGAGGGAGGGAGGTCGAAGGGGATCACCTCGAGGCCCGCCTCCTCGAGCACCGGCCGATGCTCCGGCATCTGCGACAGCACTCGGCCTGGCGCGCAAAAGGCGACGACGTTGTCCGCGTGCCCGCCGCTCTTGTCATCCGGGAGACCGTTGGGAAGCCACACGGTTCGCTCGACTCCGAGGTAGGCGCGAAACGCGTCCTCGAACTGGCCGCGCGTGGCGCCTGGGTTCCGGTTCTCGTTGAGGATCGAGCTTTCGATTGCGATGAGCGTTCCTGCCCCGTCGATTGCAAAGGCTCCGCCTTCGAGCACGAGCGGGACAGCGAGACGTTCGATGCCGAGTCGACGGCAGAGGCGATCGCCGATCGAGTGGCGGTAGGGCGGGAGCGTGCGGCCCCAGGAGTTGAACTGGAAGTCGATCGCCACGAGCTCGGTCCCGAGCGGAGGGCGAAGAACGGCCCCGTGTCGCGCATCCACACCGTCCCGAGCGCGATCTCCATCACCTCGACCGCCGAGCCCGCCGCTGCTTCGGCCTGCCGTCCGAAACCGGGGTAGGCGAGCATCAGCACGGGCTCGAACTGGCTCAGGGTCCGGGCGACCTCCGCGTGCGCATCGTGGGCTTCCGCGAACTCGCGGGTCGGGACCAGGTGAGCCCCAGGCCACGCCATGACGCACCGCTCGTGTGGCGCCCACTCGGCCGGCATGCGAAGCTTCATCCGTCCAACGTAACCCGACCCGAGGAGGGGCAGTGTCCGATCAAGAGCCCACGCAGAGCGAGGACAAGCAGGACGAGCAGGAGATGCAGGACCTCGACGTCGCCGAGGAGCAGCAGGACGACGTCATGGGCGGTCAAATGAAGAAGAACCGGGACCGCCGCAACTAGTTCGCCAGAATGGGGCCATGGCCCCGGGCGAGAAGCTGATCGCGGAAAACCGTAAGGCGCGGCACGAGTACCAACTCTCGGATCGCGTCGAAGCCGGCCTGGTCCTCACGGGCTCAGAGGTGAAGTCGCTTCGTGAGGGCCGGGCCGAGCTCAGGCGCGCCTTCGCGGACCTTCGCAACGGCGAGCTCTGGCTCATCGGCTCGCACATCGCGAGCTACGACCAGGCCGGAGATAACAACCACGAGCCCGACCGGGACCGGAAGCTGCTCCTCAAGCGCAAGGAGATCGACTCGCTGACCGGCAAGGTGCAGGAACGCGGCTTCACGCTGGTACCGACCCGGCTCTACTTCAAGGATGGCCGCGCGAAGGTCGAGATCGCCCTTGCCAAGGGCAAGGACGTCCGCGACAAGCGGCGCGACATCGCGGACAGAGACACGAATCGCCAGATCCAGCGTGCGTTGAAGGAGCGGTCGCGGTGAGCCACACGGTCGGTACCCGCGAGGAGTGGCTCGAGGCACGGAAGGCGCTCCTCGAGAGCGAGAAGGAGTTGACGAGGCGGAGCGACGAGCTTGCGCAGCGGCGGCAAGACCTGCCGTGGGTCAAGGTCGATAAGGAATACCGCTTCGAGTCGAGTGACGGCACGAAGACTCTGACGGACCTCTTCGACGGCCGCTCGCAGCTCTTCACCTATCACTTCATGTTCGGGCCGTCCGTCGACGGCTGGCCGGAGGCGGGCTGCCCGGGCTGCTCGTACACGGCGGACTCCCTCGACCGCGCCGTCGAGCATCTCCCGGCCCACGACGTGACCTTCGTCGCCGTCTCTCGAGCCCCGCTCGAGAATCTCGACGCGTACAAGGGTCGCATGGGTTGGAACTTTCCTTGGGTCTCATTCGGCGAGAGCGATTTCAACCTCGACTTCGGCCTCTTCACGGAGGAGGAGCGGGAAACCGGCAAGGGTTTCAACTTCGGCACGTCGCGCCGCGAGGAGATCAATCTCCACGAGGAGGAGCTACACGGCCTGAGCGCGTTTGCCATGGAGGGCGGGGTCGTCTACCACACGTACTCGACCTACGACCGCGGCACCGACGTGCTGAACGCAACCTGGCAACTGCTGGACAGGGCGCCGAAAGGCCGTGGGGGAGAGCCCGAGAATTGGCCACAGCGCCGGTACGAATACTGAGCCCGGCTACAGTGTGAAGCGACATAGGGGGGCGATCAGGTTTCGACGTGGTCGGTTCTCCGACAGAGTTGCAAGCCGAGGTCCCCGGTCGGCCTCGTAAAACAACCGGGACAACACGCAAGTGCGGATAACAATCGCGCACTCGCTCTCGCTGCTTAACCCGTAGCGAAGCGCGTCGCCCCGAGCTCGGCCCGTGGCTCGGTAAGCGGCGTCAACTAACGGGCTCGGCTCCAAGGGAATGTCATCGCCCGAGGCGCGACATCTAAAGGATGACTAGCCCGGCGGTTGGTCGGCTGCCTACCGGCCGGCGGGCGAAACGCAATGGCAGCCTAAGCTTGTAGACGCTCTGTCGGTACGCCCGCGGACGGGGGTTCGATTCCCCCCGCCTCCATCAGACGGACTAGGTACGAAGGCGGCTTTCTCGTGATCTCCCACCGCGTCGAAGTCTGGTGGCGAGAAGGCGACCAACGAACAGCATCGAGTGAGGGCGAGCTCTTTGCCCTGATCAGTGAGGCCGAGGCGGAAGCAAGAGCAGACCTGCCGGCAATCGTCTTCATCGAGGCGCCGGTTGGCTCGTTGAGTCTCGTCGTCGGGCATCCCGACGGAAGCGTGCTCGTCTACCACCCTGCGGATTACGCAGAGACGGGGCTTGGCTCGACGAGCAGTGTTGGTGATTCGTCTGCCCGAGACGCCGATGAGTGGGAGCCACCAGTGACGGCGTACTTGGCGACTCATCACACAGAGCTTCCTCGGTGGTCGGTGATCCCCCACGAGCAAGCACGCCAAGCTGTGCGCGAGTTCTATGCGTCCGGCGGAGCACGGCCGGCGACCACACAGACTGGCAGCTTGATTAGTCGGGAGTGCGGAACGGTCGCAATTGGCTACTTGCCTGTGCGTTCACGGTGCTTGCACCCCGGCCAGCAGCATGGCCGGCGCTGGCCTTCTTCCAACTCCTCCTGGGTTCGCCGGATCCGGCGCGCTCGAGTCGTTCTCCTGCTGGCATCTTCGACCCAGCAGATGAACTCGTTCCGGGCCAGCGGCGTGATGTCCTTCCAGGCGTCGAGCGCCGTCGCGTTGGCCAGCAACGCCTCACCGAGGTCCGTGGGCAGGCTCATGCACCACCCCACCGGGAAGGCTCTGGCCCCTCACGCCTACATCGTAGGCGGAGGGGCTTCTACGATCGGTCGCGTGGAGGAGTTCGTCCCGCGCGACTTCGACGTCCCTCGCCGGCTCGAGACGCCGCAGTTCGTGCTCGAGCCCCTGGCCCCCGAGCACAACGACCAGGACTACGACGCGTGGACCTCGTCGCGGGAGCACATCCACGCGACTCCCGGGTGGGAAGAAAGCAGCTGGCCGCGGGAGATGACGCCGGACGAGAACCGGGCAGACCTGCAGCGCCATGCCGACGACTTCCGCAACCGGACGGGGTTCACCTACACGGTGCTCGATCCGGCGAGCCGCGACGTGATCGGGTGCGTCTACATCTACCCGCGGCCCGACAGCGACCACGACGCCCGTGTGCTCTCCTGGGTACGGGCGAGCCACGCGCAGCTGGACACCCCGCTCTGGCGCGCCGTGAGTGAGTGGCTCGCGTCCGACTGGCCGTTCGGGAGCGTCGAGTACGCGCCGCGAACCTAGGGGAGCTTCGCTACGAGCTGGTGCATTCGTTGGCCGGGGCGGCAGGGTCGCCGTCGGACGAATCCAGGCGGATCTGCAGCTCCGGACTGAGGAATGCGTCGTGGTGCACCGAGGCGAGGCGGACGCGCATGATGAGCGGCAGCTCGCCGTCGCACGGCGGCAGCTGGACAGCCACAGACTTGCCGGGTGCGGGCGTGAAGCGGACTGCGTAGTACCCGTCCGGGAAGATGCTGAACGGTTTTGGCAGCACCCTGCCGGCCTTGTCCACGACGACGATTCCGTACGAGCCGATCTCGTGGAGGGTATTGCCGGTGTTCGTCACGGTGAGCTGCACGCCGGGGCCCTCATAGGGGTACTGCACCGGCTCGGCCGTGAGCTTGCCCGCGACGTATGGACCCTTCGCAGCCTTCGCGGGATCGGTGGGCACCGTGCAGTAGCCCCGCCACGGAACTACCCGGGGCTTGAAGCGCCACAGACGGGCGAGGGCTTGGATGTCAGGGTCGCGCGGGCCACAGGGCTGCCGACCGTCCCACTCCTTTTCGACGATGCTGCACGGACGGCTCCTGGGATAGTCGGCTGCCCCATACATGAGCCCGCAGCGGTTCGGTGTGTGCCCGAGTCCCAGCGCGTGGCCGATCTCGTGCGCAACGATCCTCACCCGCACGGTGTGGTAGGCCTTCGGCGACTTCATGCCGTTGTTGCTCAGGAGCACGAAGCCGATACCGCCGTAACCGGCGATCGAGCTCTTGGGCGAGCCGATGTAGGGCTTCTGCGTGACCGTGATGTCGGCCGGCCTGCCCGCCCGCGCCGGCACGAAGCGGAACGGGGTTCCTGCCCGGTTCCAGACCGCGAAGGCCTCGTTGACCTGCCAGACGTACGTCGATTTGTTCCGATACGTGATCTGGAGGTGACCGTAGGGCGAGGCGGCGCTCGTGGCGGACGGAACCAGCAGGACTCCCGACAGGAGCGCGAGTGCGGCCACGGTCAGGGCTCGACGCGGACGCAGGGGTCGAGTCTCGATGGATCAGCCGCATCTCAGGATGGTATCCGCATATTTTTCAACCCGTAAAACGCGGTCCGGCGGCTAGAAGCGCGCCAGGACGCGGTCGAGCGGCCGCGGGACGCGCTCGAGGTCGAGTGCCTCCACCAGGAGCACGGCATAGCGCTGCTTGCGGTTCCACATGAAGCCGTACAGCTGCTCCTCGAGTGGCAGGGCGCGATGCGCGAGCTGCTTCTGGTAAGTCCGGAACGCGCGCAGCTCGCCCTGTTCGGCGAGCACGCGCTCCATTCCATCCGGTCCCACCGCCCGCGTCAGCTCGTCCTCGAGGTCGCGGGCACAGGCGTAGAAGCCGATGCGCTCGAGCTCGCCGCGGTCGTCGCACCCCAATGCGCGCAGGAAGTGCCGCTCCTCCCCGACGTCATAGAGCCCCGCGAGTCGGAGATCGCGGTACTGCCGGAGGAGGCGAGGCAGGTTTCCGTAGCCGCCCATCGGGACGATGGCGATGCCCTGGGCCTGGAGGTCGCGGCCACGGCGACGCGCAAGCGTCTCGACGGCGCGGCGGTCGCTCGGGCCTTCGACGAGCACCACTCCCTGCGGCTGCATAGGTGCATCAGATCAGGTCGACGACGAGCGGCGGCACATTCGGGCCGTCGGGAATGTTCCCGAGCCGCGGCTCGCGACCTAGTCCGTCATACGAAACGCGACCTGGTACTTCCCGACCGAGGTGCGCTGACCGGGGGTGTCGCCGGCCGGCATCGCATTGAGGGCCTCGTCGCCGCGGCGGTAGTCGGCGTCGTTCTCGAAGAAAAGAACCACAAGCGCCTTCTCGGCTTCCGGATCGTGAAGCACGACGACCTCCTTGGCCGGCACGTCGTCAGGCCGCTCGCTGCCCTCCATCTCCTTCTGCATCTCGGCCATCCGGCTGCTATCGACCCCATCGAAGGACACGACTCGTGCGAGCGGCATACCTGCCTCCTTGTCGAAGTTCGATGACTCTAGCCTGAACGCGAACGGGTTATTCGAGGTCGGCGAGGAAGCTGATGACGCGCTGCTTGAGCAGCGTCGTGGCGGCCTCGTCGTACGCGGGCAGGCTGTCGTCTGTGAAGAGGTGCCGGTCGCCGGGGTACACGAACAGCTCTGCGCTCTCGACCGTCTTGTCGATCTCCCGCGCGGCGTCCAGGTCTCCCTCGAGAGCCCACGGGTCGGCCTCCATGATGTGAATCTGGAGCGGGACGCCCGGCGGCCACGGGCCGCCGAACTCGGAGGTCGGGACTGCGCTGTGGAACAGGAGGGCTCCCTTCGCACCCGGCCGTGTCTGGGCCAGCATCTGCGCGGGCATCGCTCCGAGGGAGAAGCCGGCATAGACGAGCTCGTCAGGCAACCCCTCAGCGGAGTCCCGGCCGCGCTCGAACATCGTGTCGAAGCCGACCTCCCGGGCATAGCCGACACCCTCGTCGAGGTCGTCGAAGGTCTTGCCGTCGTACAGATCCGGGACATGGACGACGTGTCCGGCAGCGCGGAGCCCGTCGGCGAACGAGAGGACCCCGGCAGTCAGTCCCTGTGCATGATGGAGGAGCAGAACCTCGGCCATGTGACTGCAACATAACCAGTGTTCGTGGTTGCAACCGTGCTAGCGCACGCTTGGAACCTTGGCCCCGCGCAGACTCTTGCGGGCTAGCGGGTAGCGGCGAGCTGGCCGCAGGCGGCGGCGATGTCGCGGCCGCGCGTCAGTCGGACGGTCGCCGGGATCCGTGCACGGTCGAGCACGTGCTTGAACGCGGCGATCGCCTCGCGGGAAGAGCCGTCGAACATCCCCGTGGGGTTGTACGGGATCAGGTTGACCTTGAAGACCTGGGGATCGAGCAGCGCGGCCAGCTCCGCGGCTTGCTCCCGCGAGTCGTTCACGCCCGCGAGCATCACGTACTCGACGTAGACCTTCCGGTGGCGGAGCTCGTAGTACCTGCGGCATTCGGCCAGCACGGAGGCGAGGGGATAGCGGTCGTTGACCGGCATGATCTTCGAGCGCAGTCCCGGGTCGGCCGCGTGAACCGAGATCGCGAGCCGGATCGGCTCCTCGACCTCGTCCACGAAGCGCGTGAGGCCCGGCATCCAGCCGATGGTCGAGATCGTCGTCCGGCGATGGGTGATTCCCATGTCGGGCAGGCGGCGAGCGGCTCCCAGCACCTCGTCGTAGTTGACGAAAGGCTCGCCCATCCCCATGAACACGAGGTGGTTGACGGGCTCGATTCGCCTGAAGTGCAGTGCCTGGTCGAGGATCTCGGACGCCTTCAGGTTCCGGCCGAAACGCATCGAGCCGGTGGCGCAGAACGTGCAGGTGAGCGGGCAACCGGACTGCGACGAGACGCAGACCGAGCGGCGGCCGTCGCGATAGCGCATGAGCACCGCCTCGACAGGATGGCCGTCCGAGGTACGGAAGAGCGCCTTGACCGTGCCGTCCTTGGCCGTCGCCTCGTCCTCGACCCGGAGCGACGAGAACGGGACAGCCTCGGCGAGCTCGGCCCGGAGCGAGTGGGAGAGATTCGTCATCTCGTCGAAGCCGGCCGCTCCGCGCGCGACCCACTCCCACACCTGGCGGGCGCGAAAGGCGGGCTCGCCGCGGTCGGCGAGCGTGCGCTCGAGGAGCGTCAAATCCATTGGATCACCGTAGCGAGCGTTGTACTGTTTGCTCGTGGCGCGGCGCCTTGGGTCTCTTGTCTGCCTGCTGGTTGCAGCCGCGTTGCTGGCGGCCGCCGCCGATGCCGCGGTCTCGTCCGGCGCCTACGGCAACACGACCCGCTTCGACCAGCTGACCGGCCAGAAGACGGAATCCGGGCTCGTCTTCCTCGGCTGGGATCAGGGCCGCACCTGGGGATCCAAGTACGAGTTCTTCCTGGATCAGCTCGGCGAGCGGCCCCACATCGCACTCCACACCGAGGGCCGCGGCGCAGCCCTCACTCCCAGCGCGATTGCGCTTGGCAAAGGCGATGCCCACCTGATCGGCCTCGCGCAGGCGATCGCCGACTCCGGAAAGCCGGCGATCATCCGGCCGCTCGGCGAGATGAACAACTCGAAGAACCCGTATTGCGCGTTCACTCCCGGTGGAGGGAGGAAGGGCGCCGCGTACTCCTCCCGGAACTACAAGCGCGCGTTCCAGCGCATCTACATCCTCATGCACGGCGGGACCGCGCAGGCGATGACGGCTCGGCTCCGGGCGCTCCGCATGCCGGGCGTCGGCACCGACATCCCGGCCAGGCGCTCTCCACAGATGACCGTCGTGTGGAACCCGCTCGCGGTCGGCGTTCCCGATGTCTCGGGGAACCACTACCGCGCGTACTACCCCGGCTCGAAGTACGTCGACGCCTACGGCAACAACTACTACAACACGGGCGGCGGCTACGCCTTCCACCGGACGGAAGAGCTGTACCGGGCCTTCCCGAGTAAGCCGTTCATGTTCCCAGAGTGGGGTCTGAGCGTGGACGACCCGGCCTACATCAGGGCTTTCGCGCAGTTCGTCCGCGGGCACCGGCGAGTGCGCTTCATCAGCTTCTTCAACGGCCCTGCGGGAGGCGCCTACGACATCGGCACCAAGCCGCGCAGCCGGGCCGCGTACCGGCGATTCATCGTCCCGCTGACGCGCTAGGCGGCTTCGCCGCCGCCCTCGTAGGACCCGGGTGGCGAGCTTGCGACCTCGCGAGTGACGACAATGTGAGCCAATGCCCGTGCTCGCACCACCGCCGGCTCCGCCCGTCATCGTCACGCCGGGGCCGTACGAGGTCTCGTACGGCCGGATCGCCGGCCGGGTGCCGCGCGGAACGCGGACGATCGTCGTCAGCGTCGACGGGCAAATGGTTTCGAGGAAAGATCTCGGCAAGACGCGCTTCGACTTCACCCTGGAGCTGCCCGCGCGCGACGTCAGGCTCACTGTCAGGGCCGTCGACGGCAGCGGGCGTGGGGCATCCACGACGGTCGGGCCGGTGTTCGGGCTCCCACGGAGAGCAGAACCCCGCGGCCCGCCGCGCCGGAACGTGGAGGACGCTCACCTCGCTCGAACGGTGCGCGGCCTCGCGCGAGCCTTTCCCGGGAGCTGCTCGGTCTTCGTCCAGGACCTCAGGACGGGCGCCGGCGCGGCGTGGAACGCGGGCGCCCGGTTTCCGGCGGCGTCCACGCTGAAGGTCGCAATCGCGATCGAGGTGCTGCGCGTCCTCGACGGCAAGCCGAGGCGCGGCAGCCACATCGACAAGCTCATCCGCAAGGCGATCATCCCGTCCGACGACAAGGCTGCGAACGACCTGCTCGTCTGGCTCGGAGGGTCGACGGTCGGTGGCGCGGCCCGCGTCAACTCGCTCTTCCGTGCCCTCGGCATGGCGAACACCGACATGTACGGCGGTTACATCGTCCAGCAGGGCCGAATCCCGGTCCGGGCGAACGACCAGCCGAGCTTCGTGGGTAAGCGGACGACTGCTGCCGACCTTGCCACGCTCATGCGAGATGTGAATCTCGCCGGGGTCGGGAAGGGCCGCCTTGCAGAGGCGTACCGCGGAAGCTTCGTGCCGTCCGACGCGCGCTTCCTGCTCTACTTGCTGGCGCACACGCAGGTCAGCCGCATCGACCGGTTCCTGCCCGGGGGCACGACGACGCTTCAGAAAGCGGGCTGGATTCGCCAGGCCCGCCACGACGCCGGGCTCGTGCACTGGGCCGGCGGGTCCCTCGTCGCCGTCGTCCTCACCTGGAACCAGCGTGGGGTCGGGATCTCGTCCGACGTCCTGGCCGGCCGAGTCGGACGCTCGGCCTACCTCCGCCTCCGGCGTCCCTGAAACGCCCTAGCGCTTCGGCAGGAAAACCCGGAACGACGCGCCGCCGCCAGGGTTCTCCTCTACCCACGCACGGCCGCCGTGGAGCTCCGCGAACTGGGCGACGAGGGAGAGGCCGATGCCGGTGCCGGGCCTCTCGGCGACCGCGCTCGCTCCGCGGGTGAAGGGGTCGAAGATCGCCTCGCGATCCTCCTCCGGAACTCCCGGGCCGCGATCGTCGACGGCGATCAGGACTCCGCCGTCCGAGCGTGCGACCGAGACGTCGATCTCTGAGCCGGCCGGCGTATGCCTGATTGCGTTCGCAACGAGATTCTCGATGATGCGCTCGACCTTCGGGCCGTCCACCTCGGCGATCACGGAACCGCCGGTGACCGTTATCGGGCGATCAGGCTCGAAAGTGCCCGCAACGTGTCGTGCGATTTGCGCCACGTCGGTCTCGCGAAAGCTCGGAAGCATGTGGCCCAGGCGCAGACGGTCGAGGTCGAGCAGGTCGGCCAGGAGCCGATCGAGCTTGCGCGCCTGAGTGCTCAGGTGATCGACCATTTCTGCGCGGATGTCCTCGCTCAGCTCGTCTCCGCGCTCGTGGAGCGTGATGGAGAACCCGAGGATCGTCGTCAGCGGCGTCCGAAGCTCGTGCGAGACGGTGGAGAGAATGGAGTCCCGGAGCTCGTCGAGCCGTTTTTGCTCCGTGATGTCCTGCGCCGTCCCGACCATCCGGATCGGGTTCCCGCGGGGATCGCTGACGACCTGCCCTCTCGAGAGCGTCCAGCGGTGGGAGCCGTCGGCCCGTATGAGCCGGTGCTCGAAGGAGAAAGGCTCTCGGTCGGCGTATGCCCGCTCGACTCGCGCACGGACGAAGGGCCGGTCGTCCGGGTGGATGTGCTCGAGGTACGACTCGTAGGTCACATTCGTACCGTGCTCGACCCCGTAGATCCGGTAGAGCTCGTCGGACCAGCGAACGAGGTTCGTCGGGATGTCCCAGATCCAGCTGCCGACGTGCGCCAGCTTCTGGGCCTCGTTGAGGCTCTCGAGCGCCGAGGCGGCGCGTTGCTCGGCGCCGACCCGCTCCGAGAGGACAGCCCCGAGCACGAGGGTGGCGACTGCCACTGCCCCGAGGAGGCCCTCCAGGATCTCGACGACCTCGGTCGTGCTCCGCTCTCCGATCGGCGTCGATCCGTCGACGGCTCCCGCGACGGCGAGCGCGGTGACGACGAAGCTCCCCGTGACTGCGCCAACCTGCCCGAAACGGAGCGTGGTCCAGATCAGGAGAGGAAAGAGCAGATGGGGATAGCGCCAGTAACCGGCGAGAAAGACGAAGCAGCTGAGCGCAACGAGCAGCGAGAGCGCGACCAGCCCTTCGCCCATTCGCCTGCGGTCGAAGCGGTCGAACGGCTTCGTCGACCAGACGAGCACGAGCGGCGCGACGATCAGCGCGCCCATCGCGTCCCCGACCCACCAGAGGAACCACTGCGAGTCGTACGCGGAGTCCGCCACGTCGCCCGCGATCCAGAGCGTCGTCACGCCGTTCGTCGCCGCGACGACCGGGCTTGCCACTGCGGCCAGAAGGATCAACGCGAAGACGTCGCGAACCCGGTCGAGCGCCGGGCGAACCCCCGCCCACCGGAGGAGCGAGCTGCCCACCACCGCCTCGAGCGTGTTCCCGGCAGCGATGATCGCTGCGACCGGAATCTCGGCGCCGCTCGTCGCATTCGCTACGAACGCGGCCAGAGCGACTGCAGGCCACAGCCTCGTTCCGCCCAGAAAGAGTGCTGCGATCGCGATTCCCGTCGGCGCCCAGACCGGGGTGATGAGCCCCTGGGCGACCGAAAGCTCGATCCCGAGCTTTGCCGCGCCGAAATAGGCGACTCCGAGGACCAGGAGCGCGAGGGCGTATCGAGACCGCGTCACCGCACCATCATCCACTAGGCAGTTGACGAGGTTGCAAGTGCGCGCAGGCCCTCGGAAAGGGCTCGGGTACCCCCGAAGGGGGTTTTCGGGACTCCAGCTCGGCCCCAGAGTGCCGAATAGGAGGAGTGAATGCTGCGGAATCCCCGGGTGGTCCTGGTGGCCGCCGTGATCTGTGTGCTCGTACTTCCGGGACTGGCTGCTGCCGCCCTGGCGCCGAAGCCTGCTCGCGTGCCGGTGACGATGACCGACCGCGCGTGCAAGGTGGCGGCCCGCAGCGCCCGGCCCGGGCGCGCGGTTTTCAGGATCTCCAACCGCGGAGCCCGGCCCCGCACGTTCTCCATCGCAGGACGCCGGAGCTCCTTCGTCAAACGGCGCAAGACCGCGTCGCTGACCGTGAAGCTCGTCGGCGGTCGCTCCTACCGGTACAGCTGCACCGCGCGCGGACGCCCCCGGAGCGTCAAGCGCGGCACGCTCCGCGTCGGCGCGGCTCCGCGGCCGGCCGCCCCGCGACCCCAGCCTCCGCCGCCCCCGCCTCCGCCACCCCCGCCCTCTCCGGCGCCCCAGCCTCCGCCTGCGCCTCTGCCACCGACCCCTCCGCCGCCTCCGCCTCCGCCACCTACCCCTCCTCCGCCTCCGCCGCCCCCTCCGCCTCCTCCGCCGCCGACACACCTCGTCGGCACTCGCACGTCAGGCGGCGCGGGCGAGCTCTACTCGATCCCGAGCGGAGCGACGTTCGTCTCCCGCGGGGTCAACTACGAGCGGCTCGGGGTGCCGGTCGGAGAGTCGGCGAACCAGGATGTGACGTTCAACGTCGGTCTCTATGACGCGGCCGCCGCCGAGACGGCGCTCTCGGGCATTGCCGCCTACGGCTACAACACCGTCCGGATCTTCCTGAACGGCGCCTGCGCGACCGGCTGCCTCGGCGATCCGGCCACTACCGACGATCTCTCGGACGCGTATCTCGCCAACGTCACCGACTTTCTCGGAGAGGCTCGGGCTCGCGGCGTCCAGGTGATCGTCGTCGCCGAGGGCGTCCCGTCCGGAACGAGCTACGCCGCTCAGGTCGCCTCAGGATCGAGCGCCGAGTTCGCCGGCGAGAACCGCCACTACCTCGCGTCGGAGGGTGTCGGTGGCAACACGGGGTTCTGGACTGCCCTCGTGCAGCGGCTGACAGTGCAGGGTTCCCTCCGGGAGACGATCCTCGCCTACGAGCTCCGCCGCGAGGCCCACTTCCGATCCGACGAGGCGCCGCTGACCCTCTCGTCGGGCGCGGTGACGGCGGCAAACGGAGAGACCTACGACCTTGCGGTCGCGACGGAGCGGCAGGCGCTGATGGACGAGGGGCTCGTGCACTGGGCCGACACGATCCGGGCCGCAATCCGCGGCGTGGATCCGACCGCGCTCGTCTCGCTCGGTTTCCTCTGGCCGCAGAGCCCGAATCTCGCACGCATCGGAGACCCGAGGGTCACGCGGATGCGTGCCGTTCTCGACGACTCGACTCTGGACTTCGTCAGTCCTCGCGTCATTCCGGGCCTCGAATTGACGCTTCCGCAGTACGTCGGGAACTACGAGCTCCCCGTCACGACCGCGAAGCCGGTGCTGATGGGCGAGTTCGGCGCGCCGACCGCGGCGCACACGACTCTCGCGTCCGCGGTCGAGGCGCTTCAGACCTGGCAAGCCGACTCGTGCCCTGCCGGCTTCGACGGCTGGCTCCTCTGGACGTGGGACACGTCGGGGGAGCGCCCGGGCGAGCCCGCGATCTGGCACGGGCAGGCAGGCGGAGGGCTGATCGCTCGCGGCCTCGCACCCACGATCCGCACCGATCCCTGCGCGCCGACCAACATCGCGCTCGGAAAGAACGTCGCCTCGTCCTCCGCTGCGGCCGAAGGGCCGGCGGGGCAGGCCGTCGACGGCTGGACGACCACCATGTGGAACGCCACGAGCCTGCCCCCTGCGTGGATCGAGATCGACCTCGGCGCCGCGTACGACATCTCGCTGCTTCGGCTCGTCGTCGCGCAGACGCCGGCCGGGCGCGCGGTGCACAAGGTCTACGGGCGCGCTGCCGCCGGGGGCGCTCCGGGAACCGAGCTCTACGAGCTCGATGCGGTCACGGCCGACGGGCAGGTCGTTCAGATCTCGCCGACGACACCGTGGCTGGGCGTGCGCTACCTCACGGTCAGCACGGTTTGGGGCCCCTCGTGGCCGGCCTGGCGCGAGATCCAGGTCTTCGAGGCGTCCTAGAGCACTCCCACGCTGCCCGTACACTCTCTGCGTTCGGGGTCAACCCTTTGCCTAGAGGAGGTATTTCGGTGAGAACGGCTCTCGTGACAGGACTCGTCGCGCTGGCCGCGGCCGGCGCGTGTGCCGCGCCTGCGTCGCCGGCCACGCCGACGGAGCGCAAGCTCTCGAAGCAGATGAAGGTCGTCCAGCGCCAGGTCAAGGTTCTCCAGGGCCAGGTCGCCACGCTTCGCCGCCAGATGCGGGAGGTGCAGGCGGTCGCGTCGCTCGGCGTGATCTTCAGCGCCTGCTCGGCGGTCGCGACGGCCGACGCCTTTCAGGGCACCTGGGAGACGATCGACCGAAACGCCGCAGCGGATGCACCTCCCACGCCCGATCAGTACCCGGCGCAGACCGCGATCACCGATCCGTTGAACTCGTGCCAGGCGCTCGAGATCCAGCGACAGTCGAACATCGTTCCGCCGACGACCAACGTCTTCGCAGCGCTGCTCAACGTGTTCCGCTGAGGAGCGGCGCGGAGACTCCATCCGCTCCGACGCGAACTAAAATGAGACCGATGGACCGAAGGGGGGTCGGCGGGCACCGACGGCGGGCGATCCTCGCCGCGGGCGCCGGGATCGTTGCGATGCTCGCCGGCTTGCTGCCGTTCGCAGCCGCGCAGCGCGAAGACTTCCTCGGCGTGCCCGGCGCGGTCGGCGCGCTCGTGGCGATCGTGACGGCGCTCGTGGCAGGCGTGTGGGTCGGGGCCTTCGTCGCGATCGTCGGCTGGGCGGTCTTCTTCGTGTTCGTGGCAGACCAAACTGCGGGCAGTGCGCTCGCACTCCCCGTCTGGGTCGCCGCAGCGTTCGCGGCCGGGGCGATCTCGGCCCGCATGCGGCGAACGGAACGCCAGGCCCGGGCCGAGGCGGAGGCCGCAACCAGCAGGCTCACGCGTCTGGAGGCGATCACCGAGACGGCGCTCTCCCATCTCGAGCTGGGCGAGCTGCTCGACGAGCTGCTCGTGCGGATCCAGGACGTGCTCGCCGCCGACACTGCGGTGATGCTGCTGCTCGAGGACGACGGGACGCTCGTCCCTCGGGCCGCCCAGGGTTTCCCGGAGGAGCTCGAATTTCCGATTCGAATTCCGATCGGCCAGGGATTCGCCGGCCGGGTCGCCGCGGAGCGCGCGACCGTCGTCATCGACGACATCGAGGTCGCCGACGTCGTCAATCCGCTGCTGCGCGAACGGGGGATCCGGTCGCTGATCGGCGTCCCGCTGCTGCACCTGGGGGAGCTGATGGGGGTCGTCCATGCCGGCTCGTGCCGGTCGCACTACTTCAGCCCGGACGACGGTCTCCTGCTTCAGCTGGCGGCCGACAGGGTTGCGCTCGCGATCACCCAGTCCCGGCTGTTCGAGGCGGAGCGGCAGGCCCGCCGAGAGGCGGAGGCGGCTCACGAGCAGATCGCGTTCCTCGCGCGCGTCAGCGAGGTGCTCGCGTCGTCCCGGGATTACCAATCGACGCTCGAGCGAGTCGCCGAGCTCGCAGTCCCGACGCTGGCCGACGAGGTGCTGATCGACATGGTGGAGGACGAGGGCGGCCTCCTCCGCCTCACCTCCGCGCACGCCGACCCTGCAACGCTCGAGGTGATCCGCGAGTTGGAAAGGCGCTATCCGCCGGACGCGGACGCCCCGTTCGGCGCAGGTGCGGTGATCCTGTCCGGAAAACCACAGCTCGCCCCGGAGATCACGGACGAGATGGTCGACATGATTGCCCGGGACGACGAGCACAAGCGCCTCATCCAGAGCCTTGGGCTGAAGTCGTTCATCACCGTGCCGCTCCTGACCCGCGACCGCGTCCTGGGCGCGATCACGTTCATCGCCTCGACCTCCCAGCGCACGTACCAGCCGGCTGATCTCGACTTCACCCAGGAGCTCGCCCGGCGAGCGGCGGTGGCGATCGAGAACGCTCGCCTCCATGCCGAGACGGAGGAGCGCGCTCGGGCCTCGCTCGTCCTCGACCGTGTCGGAGAGGGCGTCTTCCTCGTCGACCGCGCGGGGGTCGTGCGCCTCTGGAACCCCGCTGCAGCCGCGATCACGGGCATTCCGGCCAACACGGTCGTCGGCAGGCCGGCCGACGACCGGATTCCGGGCTGGGCCGCGGTCAGCGAGCGTGTCCCCGTCGGAAGCTCCGACAACCCCACCGAGCTTCGCCCCGAGTCGCTCCCGCTCGACCTCGGAGAGCGCGAGATCTGGCTCCTGATCTCCGGCGTCGCCTTCCCCGAGGGCACGGTCTATGCGTTCCGCGACATGACCGAGGAACGAGGCCTGAGGGAGTTCCAGACCGAGTTCGTGGCGACGATCTCCCACGAGCTGCGCACTCCGCTCGCGGCGGTCTACGGCGCTGCAATGACGATCCAGCAGCGTTCCGATTCACTCAGCGAGGACTCGCGTTCGCGGCTCCTCAGTGTGATCTACGACGAGGCGAGCCGGCTGAGCCGCATCATCAACGACGTGCTCTGGGCGAGCCGTCTCGAGAGCGGAAGGCTCGAGTTCGCGATCGAGCAGTGCCGCCCCGAGACGATTGCGGAGTCGGTTGTCCAGGCGGCGCACGCCCATCTTCCTTCGGGCGTCACGCTCGAACTGCAGACGGATTCGTCCCTGCCGCGGATCGCAACCGATCCGGACAAGCTCCGCCAGGTGTTGACGAATCTGCTCGAGAACGCCGTCAAGTACTCGCCGAACGGCGGGCTCGTCCAGCTGAGGATCGAGCCGAACGGCCGTTTCGTCCGCTTCGCCGTCTCCGACCGCGGACTCGGCATCCCGCAGGCCGAGCTCCCGAGGATCTTCGAGAAGTTCTATCGGCTCGACCCCAACCAGACACGCGGAGTCGGAGGGACCGGGCTCGGGCTCTACATCTCCAGGGAGCTGGTCCAGCGGATGAACGGCCGCATCTGGGCGGAGTCGAGCGAGGGTGAGGGCTCGACGTTCTTCCTGGAGCTCCCGCTGGTCGAGAGCGGCTCGCCCGCTGAAGTCCTCGCCCACATCAAGGGCTAGGCGCCGAACCTCCTAGTTGTCCACGGGGGCGCAGGAGCGCTCCGTGATGGTGCGAGTCGTCTCGTCGACCGTCACGACGCAGAGCATTGTTCGCCCGCCCTCTGAAAGCCCGATGCTGCACCGCCAGCGGATGGGGGTGTCGTCCTTCTCGCAGGAGACCGACTTCGGCGAGTCGCCGTCGAGATCGACCACGCCTCCACCCTGAGCGTCGGCCGCAACGGCCTTCTCCACATCGCTCGCCGAGAACGGCGTGTCTGCGCGCGGGGTCGTGGCGTACGGACTGCCCGTCGTGGTCGAGCCCGCGTCTGCGGCGCCGTCGTCGTCGGAGCCGCAGGCGATCCCCGTCAGCCCGAAGGCGACGACGAGCGCAAGCCCAGCCCAAATCTTCCTCATGCCCCGCTTCTACCCGATTCCGGACGAATCAGACGCTCGATGGGCCCGCCTGGACTCGAACCAGGGACCAACCGATTATGAGTCGGCTGCTCTAACCAGCTGAGCTACGGGCCCTCGCCGGACAGCGTAACCGGGGTCGATGTGCGTCGATAGGATGGCCGCCGTGAAGGTGTTCCAGCGGGAACGACGCCTCCGAACGGATGGCGGGTTGTCTGTACGGGACATCACCGAAGACGTTGCCGCGGCAGTTCGCGAAAGCGGCGTCCGCAACGGCATCGTCTGCGTCTACTCGCCGCACACCACCTGCTGCGTGCGCGTGAACGAGTTCGAGAACGGCTTCCTGGCCGATTTCGCCGAGCTCCTCCGCGGTCTCGTCCCGAGTGAGCGGTACTACGCCCACGACGACTGGGACCGCCGCACCGAGAACATCTGCGAGGAGGACATGGAGCTTGGAAACGGCCATGCCCATTGCATGTCGATGCTTCTCGGGAGCGCCGGTGAGTCGATCCCCGTTCGGGACGGGGAGCTGTGTCTCGGCACCTGGCAGCGCGTGCTCTTCCTCGAGCTCGACCGGGAACGCGATCGCCGCTGGCTCGTCCAGGTCGTCGGAAGCTAGCGCTCAGCTTTCGCGGCAGCCCACGCCCGGCCGGCCGCCAGCCGCTCCGGTGCCGAGGGATGGCTGAAGAAGAACAGGTAGGCCGCGCGTGGCGGGGCGAGGTCGCCAAGGTTCGAGAGCGCAAGGTTTCGGTGCGCTTCCTCGTACGCGGTGGCGTCGCCGGTCACCTCGAGGGAAAAACGGTCGGCATCCCGCTCCCAGTGCCGCGACAGGGCGAGGGCGAACGGCTGGACAACGAGCTCCGCCACCGAGCCCGCGAAGAAGACGAACGGGATGACCCGCGGATCCGCCGGCCCTTCGGCTCCCACGGCCTGCAGGAGCGCATCCCACTGGAAGAGCCCCCAGAGGCAGACGACGAAGACGGCCGACGCCATCATCGCGATCCCCGTCCAGATCGCGACATGCCGGAAGCGCCGGTGACCGAGCTCGTGGGCGACCACGAGCTTGATCTCCTCGGGGCGCCCGCGGCCAAGGAGGGTGTCCCAGAGCACGACCCGCCGAGTCCTGCCGAGCCCCGACACGTAGGCGTTGTGCTTCTTCGTCCGCTTGCTGGCGTCCGCGACGAGAACGTCACGCACCGGGACCCCTGCCCGGTCGGCGAGCTCACGGAGTTCCCGCGCCAGGACCTCGTCCTCGAGCGGCGCGAACTTGTTGAACACCGGCTCGAGCAGGACCGGCGCGAGGAAGTTGACGACGAGCAGGATCGACGCGGCTCCGAGGGCGGCCACGAGCGGCCACCAGGATTCGAGGAGCCGGGCCGCGGCGATCAACCCGAGCATCGGGAGTGCCGCGAGCACGAGGCCGATGCCCACCCCCTTGGCCCGATCCGAAGCCCAGGAGCCGAGCGACTGGGTCGAGAAGCCCCAGCGGCGTTCGTGGAGGTATCCGCGCCAGTAGGCGAGCGGGGTCGCGACGATCGAGCCGGTGAGTCCGACGAGCAACGCGAACGCGAGCGTCTCCCCCCACCAGGGCAGGCCATCGACGAGGTCGAGCAGCGTGTCGCCGGCGGCTGTGAAGCTCAGCAGCCCTGTGACGGCCAGGCCGAGAACGATCCCCGCCACCCGCGCGACGTAGGCCGGACCGTGGTACCGGTGGGCTCGTTCGACCTGCTCTGGAGCGAAAATCTGACCGCCGCTACTTAACGTACTGTCCATACAAAGTGAACATTCGCACGTCTAAGTTCTGACGATGGCAACGGGCAAGGGCCTGGTCGGTCTACCGTCGGGCGAGGCAACGAAAGAGCTGACGCTCCAGTGGCGCCGGCTCATCCGGACCGCGACGGCGGTTGCGGTGCTCACGAGCCCGGTGGTCTACGTCTTCTTCCACGAGGAAGTCGGGATCAGCTGGGCCTATTCGCTTTTCTGGACGTTCATCTCGGTCATCGCCTTCCGCGGCCTCATGGACATCATCGTCCGGCGCTTCATCCCGTGGCCGAGCCTCTTCGGCTCGGACGAGCCCGAGGCGCGCGAGGAAGACGTCGTCAACCGTCGACGGGCCTGGTACTGGGGCAAGTGGTTCCGCCGTGCTGCCTGGGTCATCGGGATCATCACCTTCTTCTGGGTGATCAGGCTCCTGATCCCGGGCGGCGACACGAGCTGGATCTCCACGATCACCGACCCGTGGGAGGCGCTCAAGCCGATCCTGAGCAACCCGTCGATGCTGATCTACGTGATCATCTTCCCGCTCTTCTTCGTCATGAACTTCGTGATCCTGCTCGGCCCGATGATGCTGATGGGGATCACCCAGATGCAGGGCTTCGAGCCGGGCGACGCGGAGTGGGGCGTGAAGCTCGACGACGTCCGCGGCCAGGCCGAGGCGAAGGAAGAGGTTCGGCGGGTCGTCTCGATCTGGCAGTCGGGCGAAGCCTTCGAGGCGGCCGGCGGCAAGCGCGAGCGGGGCCTCCTCTTCCTCGGTGCGCCCGGAACCGGGAAGACGATGCTGTCGAAGGCGATCGCGACCGGCTTCAACTGCCCGTTCGTCTCGATGCCGGGCTCCGGCTTCGCCCAGACCTTCATGGGCATGGACGTGATCATCGTCCGCTACCTCGCCTGGAAGGCGAAGAAGCTCGCCAGGAAGTGGGGCGGCCAGTGCATCGTCTTCATCGACGAGATCGACGCCGTCGGCCGCCGCCGTGCCGCGCTCGACGAGGGCGGCGGGATGGGTGGCTTTGCCTCTCCCATGCCGATGAGCTTCGAGGAGTTCGCCTTCCACGGCCGGTTCGGCTCGCTGACGCCGACCGGTGACCTGATCCTCGAGAACCGCGCCTGGCGCGACAAGCTGTTTGCATCGAGGGCGCCTGTCCGGCCCGCGAACGCGCTCGGCCGGATCGGCGCGATCGTGAACCAGGCCTTTCCCGGCGCGATGATGGGCGGCCAAGGCCAGCTGGCCCTGAACCAACTGCTCGTCGTCATGGACGGGATCGACAACCCGCCCTTCATGAAGAAGCTCTTCACGAACCGGATCAACACGTTCCTCGACGCCACGTACGTGATCCCGCGCCGCCTCATGGGCCGGTCGCTTCGGCTCAAGCCGCCGAGGCCGCGGCAGGAGCAGATCTACTTCATCGGGGCGACCAACGTTCCGCTCGAGGCGCTCGACCCGGCGCTGACGCGACCTGGCCGGATGGGCCGCTACGTCTGGCTGCGGACGCCGACGAAGACAGACCGCCTCGACATTTTCGACCTGTACCTGAACAAGGTCTCCCACGACCCGGAGCTCGACACGGAGAAGCGCCGCGACGAGATCGCGCGCATGACGAACGGCTACTCGCCGGCGATGATCGAGCAGGTCTGCTCGATGGCGCTCACCTACGCGCACCACGAGGGCCAGCCGCGCTTCGGCTGGAAGGAGGTCGTCGAGGCGATGACGACCATCGAGTCCGGGATGGCGATCAACATCGAGTACATCCCGGAGGAGACGCGCTCGATCGCTGTGCACGAGGCCGGCCACGCTGTCGCCGGGCATGCATACATGAAGGGTGCCGAGTCGACGCGGCTGTCGATCCGCCGGCGCGGCGAGGCGCTCGGCCATCATCAGGCGCTCGAGAAGGAAGAGCGCTTCAGCTCCTGGCGCAGCGAAGAGATGGCGCGCCTGATCTGGACGCTTGGCGCGATGGCAGCGGAGCGGGTCTTCTACGGCGAGAACTCGACCGGGGTCGGCGGTGACGTGCAGAGCGCCACAGCTCGCTCGGCGTGGATGGTCGGCGCCTGCGCGATGGCTCCCGAGCGCATCGTGTTCGCCGACGACTTCAAGCCGCCGAGGGGCAAGACCGAGGACGAGGTCCGTGAGGAGATTCGCCAGAAGTACCAGCGGATCGGCGACCAGATCATGAATCGGTCCGGCGGCGGGATGCACGGAGACCCGCTCGGCGGCGTGATGGGTGATCCCTCCAAGCGCGGGATGGCCGCACAGCTCCTCGGACAGGCCTACGTCGCCGCCCACCAGCTGATCGAGCACAACCGCGAAGGCGTCGAGAAGGTCACCCAGACGCTGATCGACAAGCGAGAGCTCCACGGCGACGAGATCGTCCACCTCCTCGACTCGATTTCGATCGAGATCCCCGCAGCCGACCCCTTGGAGGACGAGTCGTGGCCGAAGCTGTAGTGCCCGAAGGCTCGACCGAGCCCGTTTCGAGCGCCGAGGAGCCCTTGCCGCGGTTCGGCCGGCCCCAGGCCGTCCACGGAGGCCGGTTCCTGATCGGCTACGCGATCATCGTCGTGATGGTCGGTGCTGCGCTCGTGACGCTCGGCTACATGACGCGCGACACCTCGAGTGGATCGTCGGTGCAGCAGGTGGAGGGCATCCCCGTCCGCGAGAGCGGCTTCCAGCGAGCGCGTGAGATCGCAACCGAGGTCAGCCGCCAGTACCGCGGCGCAAACGGCGAGCAGATCGTCGCAGTCACGGCTCAGCCGGGCGAGGTTTCAGGTCTGCCGTTGCAGTACATCGCGCTGCGCCACGGACGGAACAGGCCTCTCACGGAGGGCGACGTCTCCGTGGTCCAGCCGGGCGAGACCGCGCTCTACAGCTTCTGCGGCCTCGCGGGCGATCAGAATTGCGCCCTGCCGGGCGAGGCCACACCGGAACGCCTGTTGTTGCTCCGCCGCGAGGCCGTCGAGCTCTCGCTCTACACGTTCAAGCTCCTGCCCGAAATCCAGACCGTCGTCTCGCTGCTCCCGCCAGTCCCGCGCGGTGAGGGGCAGCCGCCACAGACGTTCGCGGTGTACTTCCAGCGCCGGCATCTCGAGGGCGCGTTGGGCCAGCCGATCACCAAGACGCTTCCGGAGAATCCGCCGTTCGCTCAGGGGGACATCACTCCCGGCGAGGCCGAGACGATCAATCGGCTGACCGAGAAGCAGCTCTTCACCTCGGCGTTCGAGCAGCTGCCCACGCAGGGCGTGATTCTCAACCTCTCGCCGCCGACCGCCTGATCGACGAGCGCAAAGCGTCCGTTCGGGGGATGGCAATTCGGCCCGGGTGCGAGCACGATGAGAGCCGTAACCCCTGCGGAAAAGAAAGGCGGCACGTATGGCTGCGGATGACCTCCGTCGCAGGCTCCGGACCTTTTCGGTCTCGGGCTTGCTTCAGCGGATCGCGACTGCCCGTTAGGGCACTCGCACAGTTCGGGGGAGGGCGGCGAAGCACACCGTCCAAGGTGCGCTCCGCCGCGATCGTCCTCGCCGCGCTCGCGGTGTTTCTGCCCGCGGCCGGGCAGGCTGGTCCAGCGCCCGCTGTCCAGATCGTCGCGTTCGGCGACTTCGGCGTCGGAGGATCGGCCCAGAAAGCCTTCGGTGACGGCGTTCGGGCGTTCGCGGCCAAGAATCCGGTCGATGCGCTCGTGCTGCTCGGCGACAACGACTACACGGAGAGCCCGAGCGCCTTTCGCGCGAACTGGCAGACGTCATTCGGCTGGGTGAAGCCTCGCGGCCTCCGGGTGGCGGCCGTGCTCGGCAACCACGACGTGCGCGTCGATCGAGGCCGGTATGAGTTCGGAACGTTTGGGATGCCGGGGCGGTACTACCGGCGCCGAATCGGCGACGTCGAGCTTTTCCTCCTCGACTCCAACTCGGTCGACGCAGGGCAGACGACCTGGCTGCGGCGCAGCCTTGCCGCTTCCCGCGCGAGGTGGAAGGTCGCGGTCTTCCACCACCCGGCGTTCACCTGCGGTCACTACCGGTCGCACCCCGAGGTCGTGCGCCGCTGGACGCCGCTCTTCGAGCGGTACCGCGTGAAGCTCGCGCTCTCCGGACACGACCACAACTACCAGCGGTTTGCGCCTCGGCGAGGGGTGCGTTACGTCGTCCACGGCGGTGCGAACCCGAACCTGTACCCCGTCGGCTCCTGTCCGGCCGGGTACCCACGCCGCGTCCGCGCCCAGGTCGAGCACGGCTTCGTCTACCTCGTCGTCAGAGGGGACCGGCTCGACGGCTGGGCGGTCTGGCCCGACGGCCGGCGCCGCGATCATTTTGTCCTGCGTAGCTAGGATTCGGTGATGGCCGAGCTCGGAACGATGCGTGTGAAAGGCGGCCTCGCCGAGATGCTCAAGGGCGGGGTGATCATGGACGTCACAACCGCCGAGCAGGCCGCGATCGCCGAGGAGGCCGGCGCCGTCGCCGTCATGGCGCTCGAGCGCGTTCCGTCCGATATCCGCGCGCAGGGCGGAGTCGCGCGCATGGCCGATCCGGACAAGATCACCGAGATCCAAGAGACCGTGACCATCCCCGTGATGGCCAAGGCGCGGATCGGGCACTTCGTGGAGGCGCAGATCTTGGAGGCGCTCGAGGTCGACTACATCGACGAGAGCGAAGTGCTCACGCCGGCGGACACCGCTCACCACATCGACAAGTGGAAGTTCACCGTCCCCTTCGTCTGCGGCTGCACCAATCTGGGCGAGGCGCTGCGCCGGATCGGCGAGGGCGCTGCGATGATCCGGACGAAGGGCGAGGCCGGGACCGGTGACATCGTGAACGCGGTGACCCACATGCGCTCGGTCTTCGGCTCGATCCGCCGGCTCGGGTCGCTGGCGGAGGAAGAGCTCTACAGCGAGGCCAAGGTCCTTCAGGCGCCGTACGAACTGGTGCGGTGGGTCGCCGAGCAGGGGCGGCTCCCGGTCGTGACCTTCACGGCCGGCGGGATCGCGACGCCCGCCGACGCCGCCCTCTGCATGCAGCTCGGCGCCGACGGCGTGTTCGTCGGGTCGGGGATCTTCAAGGCCAGCGATCCCGTCTCCGTTGCAAAGGCGATCGTCGAGGCGACGACGCACTTCAAGGACGCCGAGGTCCTCGCCCAGGTGTCGCGAGGGCTCGGAGAGGCGATGCCCGGTCTGTCGGCCGCGACGCTCGCGCCCGAAGAGCTGCTCCAGACCCGCGGCTGGTAGCCGGAGGAGGCGCCCGAAGGCGCCCCCTCCCTCGACTGTCGGTTAGAGGATTCCGCGCGCCTGGAACTGAGTGCGGACGGTGCTGGCCACCGCCGGCCCGTAGATCCGGTTCGCCGCGGCGACCGTCCGCCGGGCGAGCTCGGGCATGTCCGTCCCCTCGAAGTCGAACTGCCCTTCGAGGATGACCGTGTCGGCCTGGACGTGGCCGATGGCATTCCGGATGTCCCACAGAGCCCGCGACCAGATGCGTCCGTCGGCGTGGACCTGGCCGACGATGTTCTCCGGGTAGTGCAGGTTCGAGTCGACCCGCCGGAGGCAGTGGGGCGGAGTCGGGTCGTAGGACGTCGCGTCCCAGTCGGCCACACAGGCCGGATCAGTCAGCGGCGGCAGGCCGAGCCGCTCGCGAACGACCATAGTCGTCGTTACGGCCCAGTAGTCACCGAAGCCCTCGCTGATCGCGCCGGCCTCGACCGAGGCGAACGCGAAGTTCTGCGAGAAGTGGATCGCGTGACCGTACTCGTGCGTGATGACCTCGCCGTCTTCCGCGTCGTCGACCCCACCCTTACCGAGGCGGATCTCGTCCTTGTGCGTCGTGGCGAACGAGTTGTCGATCCCGTACTGGTTGATCCTGAGCCGTTGGGGCTCCATGTTCACCGGCCGCCTGAACGAGCCGAATCCGAGCCTCTGGATGTACTTCTGCGACTCGGTGATCCAGAAGTACGCCATGACCTGCTCGAACTCGTCCTGGCTGCGGTTGTAGAAGAAGCTGTTGGTCGGCGAATACGCGGGATTGCCGGTCTCGCCGATGATCTCCGCCCAACGTCCGCGGAGAAAGCCGCTGCCGTCGAGGTCCGTCAGCGCGACCGTGTGGTACGCGCGGGCCGGCACCGCCGCCGCAGAGTCCTTCTGGTCGCGAAGGGTTTGGTCGTTGAGATCCTCGACCGGGTTGGAGACGAAGACCGAACCGGTGCCGGTTCTGGCTCCTGACCCCGGTTTGGCCGCCAGTGCGGCTGTCGCGGCGACGAGAAGCGCCAAGGCGACCACAGCGATGGAGATGGAACGGACTGCGAACCTACGCATACGAACGGAACCCCTTTCTTTGCTTGTCCTCGGACAATCAGGGAGGCTACTCCTACAATCGAGGATCGTCTACCAGGGACTAGAGTTGTCGTTGTGGGTGCCCGCTTCGCCGTTGTCGCCTCGATGGCGTTGGCACTGGCCGGGTGCGGCGGGAGCGACTCCGCTTCAAGCGTGTCGCAGCTTGCGGAGTACGACGACACGAAGCCTTTGCACGTCCAGGAGGAAAGCCGGAGCCAGGGGTCGGTCGACATCACCTACCAGAGCCCCCGCGGCGGCGACGTGCCGGCTTCACTCGTCCTTCCGCCAGGAGCCGAGGGCGGAACGAAGCGCTATCCCGTCGTCCTCTTCATCCACCCGTATCTCGCTTCCAGGGGCCTTTTCGTCCGCGAGGCCTTCGACCTCGCCGACAAGGGCGTGGCCTCGTTCCTCGTCGATGCCACGATCTCGAGACAGGGACGAGGGCGGCCAGACCTCAGCGACCCCGTGTATGCGGCGGACTCCTTCCACTCCTTCGTTCGCCAGGACCTCGTCGACCTTCGCCGAGGGCTCGACTACCTCGAGACCCGGAAGGAAATCGACCTCGAACGCGTCGCGGTCGTCGGCCAGGAGTACGGCGCGGTGGCCGCAGGTGCCCTCGCTGCCGTCGACGACCGGATCGACGCGCTCGTTCTCGCGGCGGTCCCGGCCGAGCCGAGCAGATACTGGGCCAAGGAGCTGGTTCCCCAGGAGACTCTCGACAGCTTCGCGGAGACGCTGCGCGACTTCGACACGATCCGCCTGCTCGACGCGATCGACGCCGAGGTCCTGATCCAGAACCCGCGCCGGGACGACGACTTTCCAGCCAAGGAGTACGAACGACTGGCGGACGAGGCCGGCGACGCTGACGTGCGCTGGTACGACTACGGGCATCACATGGGGCCGGACGCGGACGCGGACCGTTCGGAGTGGCTGCGACAGAAGCTCGCAGCGGGCTGAGTACCATCTCGGCGATGGACGGGCGGTTGCGAATCGGCGTGCTCGCGATCCAGGGGGACTTTCGCGAGCACTCGGACGTCCTCCGCCGCCTTGGAGCGCATCCCGTCGAGGTGCGGAAGCCCGAGGAGCTGGAGGGACTCGACGGCCTCGTGATCCCCGGCGGCGAATCGACCGCGATCACCCGACTCGCGCGGATCTACGGGCTGGAGGAGGCGCTCAGGCGCTTCGAGCGGCCCGTGTTCGGAACCTGCGCAGGGATGATCCTCCTCGACCGCGACCATCTCGGCCTCGTCGACGTCTCCGTACGGAGGAACGCCTACGGGCGGCAAGTGGCGAGCTTCGAAGCCGACCTCCAACTAGAGGGCGAGAGCGAGCCGTTGCGCGGCGTCTTCATCCGCGCGCCCCGTGTTGCGGACGCCGGGCCGGGCGTCGAGGTGCTCGCGGAGCACGACGGCGAGCCGGTTCTCCTCCGAGAGGGGCGTTTCCTCATCGCCTCGTTCCATCCCGAGTTGACGGATGATCCTCGCGTGCACCAGCTCTTCCTCGACCTCGTCCGCGATCAGGAGGCGGTGGGTGTCCGGCCATAGCAAGTGGTCGTCGATCAAGCGGAAGAAGGGCGCGACCGATGCCAAGCGCGGGCAGCTCTTCTCCAAGCTGGCACGCGCGATCATCGTGGCTGCCCGGGAGGGTGGGCCCGATCCGGCCGCCAATCTCGCGCTCCAGAACGCGATCGAGAAGGCGAGGGCCGTCTCGATGCCGAAGGACAACATCGACCGCGCGATCGCAAGAGGCGCCGGCGCCTCGGCTGATGACGCCGCCTACGAGACGGTCGCCTACGAGGGGTATGGCCCCGCAGGGATCGCGGTCTACGTCGAGGCGGTCACGGACAACCGCAATCGCACGGCCGCGGATGTCCGCCACATCTTCTCGAAGGCCGACGGCAGCCTGGGCGAGGCGGGATCCGTGGCCTGGTTGTTCGAGCGTCGAGCGGTACTGCTCGTGGACGGGGGCGCCGACGAGGACGAGCTGACACTGGCGGCCGCCGAGGGCGGCGCAGACGACGTGGAGCGGGAAGGCGACAGCTGGCGCGTGACTGCCGCGCCCGAGGCCCTCGGCTCCGTGAGAGAGGCGATCGCGGCAGCCGGCCTGACGATCGAGTCCGCAGACCTGACGATGGTCCCGAAGACGACGGTCGAGCTCGACGACGAGGCCGCGGCCAAGAAGGTTCTTCGCCTGGTGGACTCCCTGGAGGAAAACGACGACGTCCAGGACGTCTACGCCAACTTCGACATCCCGGACAGGGTGCTCGAAGTCGTCGCCGGCTAACCCTCCGAGGGCTTCGGCGGGGCCTTGGGCTTGGGGCGGGCCGCGCGGATCCGGGCGACGCCACTCGTCGCCGAGAACCGTCCGCCGAGCGTCGCGCGGGCACGGTAGCTCCCCGGCTCGACCCTGAAGCTGTAGCCGCCGAACCGCGAGGTGCGCACCGTGGAGACGCGCCGCCAGCCGCTCCCGCTCCGGCGCTCGAGCACGACGGGGATCCCCGCGACTGCGTGTTTGACGAAGTCGAGGACAAAGCCCCTCACGATCCCGCCCTTGCGCGGCCTGATCGAGACGAGCGTGGGTGGGAGATTGCCTTCGAGCCGAACACGGGACATCGCGACAAGAGCCTGGCCGCGGTTCCAACTCGATGCCTGGATCGATCCGTTGACGTAGAAGTCGTTCGTTTGGGGCCGGGTGAGGAGGAACCTGACGAACGCGTGGGCATCCCGGCTGAGCGGGAATGCCAGCACCAACTCGCTCGGTGCGGACTGCCGCTGCACCTGAAGGACGAAGACCCCCGGGATGTCCCCGACGATGCGTCCACCGACGACGTGGGGCACGGAGGCGCCGGCTCGCTGGTCCTCCTGCCAGTCCTGCGTCAGGTTGGCCAGGGCGATCCGTTCGGTCTCCATCCGGCGGGCATCGAAACCCACCTCCCAGTCGATGCCGGCGTGACCCCAGGGGTTCGGCGAGCCCTGCGGCCAGTAGGGCGGGCCGATCCAGCTCCCGCGCGTGCCCGCGAACGAGGTACGTGAGTAGGCGTCGGGCGAGCCTACGACCACGGAGAGCCCGCTCGGAACGCTTGCAAGGGGCGGATTCGGCGCTACGCGGACGCGGTCGATCGCCTGGCCAGGCGCCAGTTGAGCGACCGAGAGTGCTGCTACGACCCCGGCCGCAAAGGTGACGAAAGCGGCCCACCGCACGGCGGTAGAGGCTAGCCGAACGCTATTCGGGCGGTGTAAGGGCGAGGCGCGCCGGCGACCGTGAGCCGCACGACGTAGCGGGCTCTCGGAAGGGATCTGCGCAGTGCCAGCCGCAGCTCGTTGCGACCCGGCCGGAACTGCCTGCTCGCTCGGGCGATGGTCATCGAGCCCCGCTGGAGGCGGAGCTGCGCCCTCGCCGCGATCGTGACGGACGCCTGGGCGACGAGCCAGCGGCGCCCGCCCGTGCGAAGAACGCGCACCCGGAAGCCGGTGACGGCCTGATTGGCGCGCGGTTGTGGTTGTGGCTGCGGCGCGGGCGGCGGCGGTGGAGCAGGGGGAGGCGGGGGCGGTGGGGGCGGTGGGGACGGAGGTGGCGGTGGCGGTGGTGGTGGCGGCGTCGGCGGGGGAGGAGGAGGCGGCGGCGGCGGGGGAGGCGGTGGCGGTGAGCCGGCCGCCACGACGATCTGTGCGTTCATCCCGTGCGGAAAGGAGCAGTGGTACGCGAACGTCCCCTCGTTCGGGAAGACGTGACGAAAAGACGCGCCGTTCACCAGCACGCCGGAATCGAAGCCCGGCGAGTTCGACGTCACGGTGTGCGAGGACGCGTCTTGATTCGTCCAGCAAACGGTCGAGCCCGGGGCGATCGTGGTGGAGGAGGGCGCGAACGCAAAGCCGCTGATCGACACGAGGACATCACCGGGCTGGCAGCCGGCCTGTGCTTGCGCGCTCGGCCCGATTGCGATCGCGAGTGCGGCAGCGACCCCGCACGCGGCGGTCAGGGCGACGACTCCCTTCATACCGAACGATACGGCGGCTTCGCGCCGCCGGATCTATCCGCTCAGCTCTGAGGCGGGGCGCGGGTCGGGCGGCGCCTCCACCGTGACCGGCTCGTTCGGGTTGGCGATCTCGAGCTCGAACTCCACCTTCGCACCCGCCGCGCGGGCCAGCTCGTCGAGCTCTTCGGCGAGCTGAGGGTCGAACTCGGCCGTGATCCGCAGCCGACGCAGGAGCCGGTCCTCCTTGCCCGTCAGAATCTCGATCTTCGCGTCGCGCACGGATTCGCGGAGCAGCTGAGCCTCCTCGCCGCCGATCGGCTCACGCGAGCCGGCGAACCGTCCTACGAGCGCCATGAGGTCGTTCAGGGCCGCGACGACGTCCAGGTCGGCTTCGATCTTGTCGGTTGAATCACCGCCGACCTCGTCGCCGCCCGAGCTCTCCGCGTCTCGGAGCCAGTCGTCGATCTTCAGCTCGCCGAGGCCGCCCTCTCCGCCGCTACCGCCCTGGCTCGGCGCTGACGACCGCAGGCGATCCTCCTGTTCGTCGGAAAGCTCGTACGCGGTGCCGTCGACGGTGATGTAGGCGTCCTTGCCCGTCGAGGTGACCGTGACCGTCTCGCGCTCGTCGTCTGCGATCTGCGTGTACTCGATCTCCGCGACCGGCAACTCGCCGTCCTCGCCGAGCTTGAACGGGCCGGAGAGCTCGAAGCCGAAGTCGCCGCCCTCTTCGCGCGGGTCGACGAGGAGCTTGAACTTCAGGTCTCCGCTCTCGATGTCCCCGAGCTTCGAAGCCGTTTCCGAGAGAGCCTCGTTCGGATTCGCGGCGCCTCCACCGCTTCCGCCGCAAGCGGAGGCCGCCAGCGTCAGCACCAGCGAGGCGAGGAGGGCGGCGCGCTTCGTCACGAGGCTTACGGAACCGTGGTGGTCTCGGTCGTCGTGGTCTCGGTCGACGTCGTCTCGGTCTCGGTCGTCTCCGTCTCGGTGGTCACTGTTTCGGTTTCGGTCGGTTCCGTCTCGGTGGTATCGGTCGGCACCGTCGTCGGCGTCGTGCGCGCCGGCGGCTGAGGGCTCCGGTTGTCGCCACCGTCGTCGTCATCGTCGTCGTCGTTTCGGCCCCTCTTCTTTCGCTCTTCGAACCGGCGGATGTCCTCCTTCAGCACTTCTCGAAGCCGGTCGGCGAGGGCGTCGATACGGGCGCGCATCTCGGGGATCGAGAGGTCGAGCTTCTGCACCTGTCTGATCTCGTTGCGGATGCGCTTGATCTCGCTCATCGCCCGGCCGCTGAAGCGGAAGTCGGCCGGAACCCCGACCACGAACTGGTAGGCCATCGCGAGTGACTCGCAGAGCGTGCACTGGTAGTTGACAGCAACGGCGGCGTTCTGGGGCGTGACGGTGTCCGGACTACCGACGACGAGCACGATCTGGATCGCGACCGCGACCGAGCGGCAGCGCTCGCACTCGTTGTAGGCGATCGCGACGTTCTCGTTGTCGACGACCTCGCTCGCGACGCGGCGGATCTCGAACGCGAACTCGAAGATCGAGGAGTCGTCCTCCGTGTTGATGATGAGGGCGAGGTTGTCCTCGGGCCTGATGTTGCCGCCGTCGTCATCGTCGTCCTGGGCCCAGGCGGCAGCCGGGCCCATGCCCGCGATCGCAAGGGCGGCGAGCAGGGTGAGCAGGAACATGAGCCGTTTCATGGCGTCTCCGTTGTCGGCGTTGGGGTGTCGTCGTCTCGGACGGTGTGGTCGTCGTCTCGGACGGTGTGGTCGTCGTCTCGGATGGTGTCGTCGTCGTCTCGGACGGGGTCGTCGTCGTCTCGGACGGGGTCGTCGTGTGAAGTCGTAGTAGTCGGCGTTGGGGCCGTTTCAGTGGTGGAGGTCTGGCCCGTGGTCGTATTGGTGGTCGGGCCGGGCGCGTCCTTTTCCGAGCGGTCGATCTCGTCGTTCTTCGACCGCTCGGTCACGATCGGCCCGAGCTCTTCCTCGCGTTCCTCGGTCAGCGACGGACGACCGGTTTCAATGTGTTTGAGTGCCTCGACGCCGCCGGTGACCGTGCCCTTCTCGCCCGGCTGGATCGGCTTGTACTCGCCGTTCGGCCAGAGAACGAAGGCGCTGACTGCGAGCGTCGAGCCCGCAACGAGGACGACGAGGGTGCGCCGGACCAGCGAGTCGCTCGACCAGTTCCATGCGCCGCCGGCGAGCCGTTTTCCGGTTCGCACGAGTGTCAGCGAGATGCCGGTGATAGGGAGGAGGAGTGCAATCACCTGAAACCCGCCCGCGATCACGACGAGGGTCTTGCCGTTCGCAAGCGCGTCCGAGATCCGGTCGGTCTGGACGAAGAACGAGTCGAAGGTCGTGGCAAACAGTCGCGGGAGGCTGATCAGCATGAAGCCGAAGACGAAGGTGAGGATCGGGATCAGCGCAAGTACGTAGACGGACGTGGCAACACGGACCCACGGTTTCAAGGCTTCGACCGAGCCCTCGGTCTTGCGGCCCGGAACCATGCTCTTGAGCGTCGGCTTGATCCGGGAGAACATGTCCGGGACGCCGGTCAGGTCGCTGATGATGTAGTAGCCGTCGAGCCGCAGGAACGGCAGGAACTGGTGCAGCATCTCGAGGTTCTGGAGCATGATGATCACGAGCAGCGGCTCGAAACCGGTTGCGAAGTACGCCCCGGCCGTTGCCAGCGAGAAGATGGCGTTGAAGTAGACGCCGCCGAGATCCGTGCGGAGCCGGCCGCCCTTTCCGAGGCGGTACGCGTCGGTCACGTCGGTGTAGAACGCCGGCCAGACGAGGTAGATGCCAGCGCCCATCACGCCCGGCTTCGCGCCCCCGTAGCGGCAGGCGGTTGCGTGCCCGCACTCGTGGAACGCCGCCGAGACGACGACGAGGCCGAGCACGAGCAGCAGGTACTGAGGCTTGTAGAGCAGCTCCCGTGTGCTCTGGCCGACGCCGTGGATGCCGAAGAGCCAGACATCGAGCGCGACGAAGCCGGCGAGCACCGCGGCCACGACCGGCAGGAAGAACAGGGGGTAGAAGATCGTCGTGATCGACCGCGTGACCTTGTCCGGGATCACCGACACGCGGAACTTCAGCGCGAGGAGCTGGTCTGCCTTTCCGACCTGTGGATCCGAGCCATCTGCGGAGGCGAGCACTCCGAGAGGCCGCAGCTTCTCCTCCACCAGATACCGAACGTTCTCGGCGCTGACCTCACGGCCGATTCGCTCTCCCACCTTGTCGGCCAGCTCGGAGTAGCCGAGCCGGCCGTCGACCTCGTCTGCGACGGCGTAGAGGAGCTCCGGGAGCTGCACCATCTGGCCGTCCGCACGCTGGGCCATGTAGGGCGCTTCCTTGAATCCTGAATCCTGGTACTCGCCGATCAACTCGACGCCGCCTGCGAGCTTCGGCGCGCCGTCGGAGGAGACGCTCTCGGCCTCTTCAGTCCGAGGTTTCTCCGGCTGCTGGGGTGGGGTGGGGGTCTGTGGGGGCGTACTCATTGGGCTGGGGAAGAGCGGAGAGGGGCGGCTCGGCCGCCCCTCTCCTCAACGGTCTGCGCTCTGACCTAGTTGCTCTGGTCGATGTCGACGTCCTGCTCGGCGTTCGCATACGCGACCGAGTTGTCGGAGAGGACGTTGGCTGCGACGGCTGCGTTGACCGGCGCGGCGATGTTCGCGTCGATCAGCGACATGGCCTCGCGGTCCGGCAGTGCCTCGCCGCCCTGCGCGTCGAGCTCTTCCTGGGTGAGACCCTCGGGATTCGTGGTCTCGCTCTTCTCGATGTCGGACATGTGTGTACCCCTCTCCTCTTAGTTGGACTGGTCGATCGCTGCGTCCTGCGTGGCGTCCGCGTAGGCCACGGCGTCGTCCGAGAGGACGTTCGCCGCGACGGCCGCGTTGACCGGAATCGCGATGTTCGCGTCCACGAGGGACATTGCCTCGCGGTCCGGCAGCGCTTCGCCACCCTGCGCCTCGAGCTCCTCTTGGGAGAGCTCGTCCTTCTTCTGGATCTCGTCGCTCATTTGTCCTCCTCCGTGTGTTAGAGCTGCTCGCCGCCGCCGAGGGGTCCGCCGCTGCCGGTGCCGTCGGTCGTATCGAGACCGTGATCCACCGGAACGTGCTTCCCGTCGACTGTCGCCGTCTCGTCACCTTGAGGCAGCGGGTCGGTGGGCTCGATCCACACCACTGACATGGCCTCCCGGTCGGGGAGAGCCTCGCCGCTCTGGGCCTCGAGCTCCTCTTCGCTCAGACCCTGGCTCTGTTCGTTGCTCTCGTCGGCCATGTCGTCCCTAGTTGGACTGGTCGATGTCGGCCGTCTGCTCAGCGTTCGCGTACGCCACTGAGTCATCCGAGAGGACGTTGGCTGCGACCGCTGCGTTCACGGGCGCTGCGAGGTTCAGGTCGACGAGCGACATGGCCTCGCGGTCGGCGAGCTCCTCGCCGGTCTGTCCTTCGAGCTCTTCCTTGCTGAGCTCTTCCTTCTTCTGGATCTCCTCGGTCAAGGGGATCCTCCTTTCTGGTGGTCGTCGGTCGACTCCGAGATCTCGGTCCGGCCCGAGCGCTGCACGATGCGAGTGCTCCGGCGGCTGGACACGGCTGTCTTGGAGCCCTTTTCGCCGACGTTGGCTGCAACGACGGCGTTGACGTCCCCGACCACCTGGCTGTCGCCACTCTCGTGACGGATTGCCTTGCTGATGATCTTTCGGACGTTCATGGCTCCGGTCTCCCCCGTTCGAAAACCACATAACCGGATCGTCAACCAGGGTTTACGAAGGCTCTCCACAGGGGCACAAACGCGCCGTGGAGCGCACCGCGATCGAGCTTGCTGCGGCCTCAACGAGGCTTGGAGACCCGGAGGAGGGACTTCGAGCCGTGACAGAGCTTCGGCGCCGTTTGGACGACCTCGAGGCCTGGCACGTGGAGAACGCGCTGCGTGACGGCCGCTCCTGGTCGCAGGTCGCCGCCTCGCTCGGAGTTTCGAAGCAGGCCGCGCACAAAAAGCACGCCCGGCGGGCGGGAACGAGCGCACGCACGTTTGCTGCAAGCGCTCGAGAGCGCGGTGTCGTCGTCACTGCGGAGGCCCGGCGGGTGGTGCACCACGGAGCCCGTGAGGCGCTCGGCCTGGGCCATGCGCGACTGGGAACGGGCCATCTCCTGCTCGGATTGCTCTCGGAGCCGCACGCCGCGTCGGCTGCGTTGGAGACCCTCGGCGTGACCCTGGACGTCCTCCGACGGGCCATCAAGCGGCCGGACGAGCCGCACAAGCCCCCGGATGGCCGAATGCCGATCTCAGACAAGGGCCGCGAGGCGCTCGAGCGTTCGCTGCTCGAGGCAGTCAGCCGGGGAGACCGGCACATCGGGGTCGAGCACATGCTGCTCGCCCTCCTTCGGGAGACGGGAGGCGACGCTGCGAGAACGCTGGCCCGCCTAGGGGTGTCCGCCAAGGCGGTCGAGGGTGCACTTCGCCGGTAGGAGGGTTTGGCGCAAAAACGGCTGTGCCGCCAGGCCGCGCTGCTCGCCCCCAGGACTGCGTCCTCAGTCGCGCCCGTATCGAAGAGATACGAACGCTCCCTGCGTCCTTGCCTGGGAACGAGCATCGCACCCTGGCAACGAGCGCCTTCACCCCAAACCCTCCTAGCGCTGCCGCGGGGGAAGGAACGTCCGCCCCGGTGCCTAACCTCGATTCGTGACGGTTATCGGCATCGATCCAGGCACCGCTTCGTGCGGATACGGCGTAATCATCGAAAAGGGCGGCCGTCTACGGGCGGTGGACTTCGGCTGCTGGAAAACCACCGCGTCCCAGCGGCCGGACGAACGTCTTTTGAAGATCCACGACGGCGTCGTAGAGCTCATCGAGCGCTACGAGCCACGGGCGGTCGCGCTCGAGGAGTCCTTCGTCGGCGTCGACGCCCGCACCGCGCTCTCGGTCGGGCAGGCACGCGGCGCGGCAATCGTCGCGGCTGCGCTCGCCGGCGTCGAGTGCACTGAGTACTCGCCGTCCCACGTGAAGCTCGCCGTCTCGGGCTACGGTCGGGCCGAGAAGGCCCAGGTGCAGCGAATGGTGCAGGCGATCCTGCGCCTCGACGCTCCACCGGCGCCACACCATGCGGCCGACGCGCTCGCAGTCGCGATCTGTCACGCGATGGCGCCGGCGCTCCTTCGGGCAACGGGATGATCTCCAGCCTTCGGGGCAAGGTCGTCGCGCGGATGCTCGACGGTGTCGTCCTCGACGTGAACGGCGTCGGGTACCGGGTGCAGACGACCCTGCGTGCGCTTCGCAAGGCCCAGGCGAAGGGAGAGGTCACGCTCGACACCTACCTCCACGTCCGTGAGGACGCCCTCCAGCTCTACGGCTTCGCCGAGCCGGCCGAGCGGCAGCTCTTCGAGCACTTCCTGTCCGTGTCGGGGGTGGGGCCGAAGGTGGCCCTGGCGATCCTCTCCGGCTCGACGCCCGCCGATCTCCGCCGCGCGATCGCCCTGGAGGACATCACACGTTTCGTTGCGATTCCGGGCATCGGCAAGAAGACCGCGGAGCGGGTCGTGCTGGAGCTGAAGGAGAAGATCGGCCCGGTCGACTCGCTGCCCGGCGCGCCCGAGCACGAGCTCGTCGCGCGTGACGCGCTGATCGAGCTCGGCTACTCGATGCCCGAGGCCGAGCGAGCCCTGGCGTCCACCGATCCCGAGGCACCCCCCGAAGAGCGGGTGCGGCAGGCTCTCCGGGCCGCTTGATGACAGCCTCGCCGCAGTTCCTGGCACCGACTGTTCAGTCCGACGAGGACGAGCTGGAGCGCTCGCTTCGCCCGCGCTCGCTCGACGACTTCGTCGGCCAGTCGCGCGTCAAGGAGCAGCTCTCGATCGCCCTGGAGGCGGCGCGGACGAGAGGCGAGGCGCTCGATCACGTCCTGCTCGTCGGTCCACCTGGTCTCGGCAAGACGAGCCTTGCGTACATCGTGCGGGAGGAGCTCGGCGTGGGTATCCGCACCGTCGCCGGCCCTGCGCTCGAGCGAAAGGGCGACCTGGCCGCCATCCTGACCTCGCTCGAGACCCGCGACGTCCTTTTCGTGGACGAGATCCACCGGTTGTCGTCCTCGGTCGAGGAGGTGCTCTACCCGGCGCTCGAGGACTTCCGGCTCGACATCATCGTCGGCCAGGGGCCCGCCGCCCGAACGCTGACGCTCGACCTGCCCGCGTTCACGCTCGTCGGCGCCACGACGCGCACCGGGTTGCTGACGACGCCGCTCCGCGACCGTTTCGGCATGACCTTTCGCCTCGACTACTACGACCCCGCCGAGCTCGGCATCATCGTCAGGCGGTCAGCCGGCATCCTCGGTGTCGAGATCGGCGACGAGGCCGCCGACGAGATCGCTCGCCGCTCACGCGGTACGCCGAGGGTCGCGAACCGGATCCTCCGGCGCGTCCGAGACGTGGCGGAAGTGCGCCATCAGGGTGTCATCACGCCCGAGGTGGCGAAGGAGGCGCTCGAGCTGCTCGAGGTCGACGGCTGCGGCCTGGAGAAAACCGATCGCGACCTCTTGCGTGCGATCGTCGAGCGCTTCGACGGCGGGCCGGTCGGCCTGTCCACGCTCGCCGTGGCCCTCGGCGAGGAGACGGACACCGTCGAGGACGTCTACGAGCCGTACCTCCTTCAGCTCGGCTTCATCCAGCGGACTCCCCGGGGAAGAATCGTCACGAAGTCGGGACGGGCGCACCTGGGCGTCGCATCTCCGGCGGAACGCTCTGCCGCGAGCCTTTTCTAGCGCCGGAACTTGAGCTCGTGCCACGACGGCACGGGGGCCAGTTCCAGGAGGGCGCGGTCGCCCCGTGGGTCCCGGTACCCGAACTCGGCGATCTCCTCGTCCCAGTCGACGTCCAGCAGGCCGAGCTTCACGCGCTGGTCGAGCCAGGCGCCGCGAAAGACCAGCTTGCGCAGCCAGTAGACGAGCGATTCCCCCTCCACCGCCGCGAGCGCCTCCCAGTGCCGCACGAGGTACCGGCCGAGCTCGCTGCGCGCCTCCTCGATGCGCTGGTCGGCGGTGAGCTCCACGAGGTCGGCGGCCTCGTCCTCGTCGAGGTCGTTGCTCCCGACGAGGCCGAGCCTCACGGCGGCAGCCGTCACCCGCTCCTCGAAGTCGTCGGCGTTGAAGGCGAACCGGTAGCCCAGGAATTGCACGACGTAGTCGTCCCCGGACTCGTAGTTGGCCTCGCTCACCCTTCTGAGAATACGCGCGGCAGATGTCGTCCGGCGCTCTCCCTACGGTGAACATCCGCGATGCACGAGGGAACCTGGACCATCACCTCGTGCCCGCACCGGGAGTCGGCCCAGCTGGCTCAGGAGCTCGGGATCAGCGAGACAACCGCTCGAGTGCTCGTCCGGCGCGGGTACGACGACACCGCCTCTGCGCGGTCGTTCCTGGCCGGAGCCGACCCGGGACACGACCCCGCGGCTGCTCGGCGACATGGATGCCGCCTGCGAACGGATCCGTGCCGCGATCGAGTCGAAAAAGCGCATTTGCGTCCACGGCGACTACGACGCCGACGGAATCTGCGCGACTGCTCTCGCGGTGCTGATCCTCCGAGAGTTGGGCGCCGACGTGTCCTGGCACCTACCGAGCCGCTTCGAGGAGGGCTACGGAGTCTCGGGAGCGACCCTCGACCGTCTTGCCGGCGAAGGTTGCGGCCTCGTCCTCACCGTCGACTGCGGGATCACCGCGGTCGCCGAGGTCGCCCGGGCGAAGGAGCTCGGCCTCGAGGTCGTGGTCACCGACCATCACCGGCCAGGAGCCGATCTCCCCGACTGCCCGATCGTCGCAACCCGGCCGTCGGACTATCCGTTTCCCGAGCTCTGCGGCACCGGCGTCGTCTACAAGCTCGGACAGGCGCTCCTCGGTCCGGGCGCCGAGGCGCTTCGCCGCCACCTCGACCTCGTCGCCATCGCGACGATCTCCGACGTCGTCCCGCTGGTCGACGAGAACCGGTACCTCGCACGCGAAGGCCTCAAGGCGCTCGCCCGCACCCAGAAGCTAGGCCTCCAGGCGCTCATGCGATCGGCCGGCGTCGATCCCGCAGCCGTGGACGCCGGGGCCGTCGGCTTCCGGCTCGCCCCTCGCATCAATGCCGCGGGCCGGTTGCAACACCCGCAGGCGGCCCTGCACCTGCTCCTGACCGAGGACGCGCGAGAGGCTGCGGAGTTCGCGGGACGGCTCGAAGAGCTGAACCGCGAGCGGCAGGCCGTCGAGGACAGGATCGTCCGAGAGGCCATCGCCCAGGTCGAGGCCTGGCCGGAGAGCCGTCAACGGCGCCGCGGATACGTCGTTGCCGATGCCAGCTGGCATGAAGGCGTGATCGGCATCGTCGCCTCCCGCCTCGTCGAGCGCTTCCACCGCCCGGTCGTGCTCATCGCCGGAGCCGACGGTGACTGGAAGGGGTCGGGGCGGTCGATCCCTTCGTTCGACCTCCATGCAGCCCTTGGCGCCTGCTCGGAGCACCTTTCGCGCTTCGGCGGGCATCGCGCGGCTGCCGGCCTCTCGATCGACCCGGCGCGGGTCGGTCCCTTCGCGGAAGCGTTTGCAGAGGCCGTCGACGCCGAGCTACCGGAGGAGGCGCTCGAGCCGACGCTCCACGTGGACGGGATCGTCTCGGGCGAGGAGCTGACGCTCGAGCTTTCGCAGGAGCTCGGTCATCTCGCGCCCTTCGGTCTGGGCAACCCGGGCGTCACGCTGCTCCTTCCCTCGTGCGACCTCTCGGAGGTCACTCCGACGGCGGACGGCAAGCATTTGCGCTTCCGCGTCCGGCACGCGAACCGACCCGCCGGGAGCGCAATCGCATTCGGGCTCGGCAAGCAGGCCGACCGTGCGAGGCGCGTCATCCGCCACGACGTGCTGTTCCGGCTCGAGGAGAACCGCTGGAACGGGACGGTCGCACCACAGCTCGTGGTGCGCCAGCTCCTGGACACTCCCGAGCGGTACGAGAGCCTTCGCGAATGGCTCGCCGCCGAGTTCCGCAAGGTCGAGCAGGAGCGGGACTCCGTGGCCCAGGCGATCTTCGACGATCTCGCGATCGAGCCGGGCGGCCCTCGCAGAGCGCTGCTCGAGTCCGACGCCTTTCGAGCGCTGCTGACCGAGGAACCGGCTGTCGCGGAAGCGGCCTAGTGGGCCCGGCCGACAGAGAGCCGGTGACTCTTGCGGGGACGCCAGGGCGCCTCGCGGCGCGCCTCGGAGTCCAAGCCGGCCAGTAGGCGGGCCAGAGCAAGAGTCCTGCGTTTTTGACGGAGGCGAATGCGCACGGACCGAGCGTTTTCGCCCTCGCGCTGTCGTTTCCTACCCGGGGAGTACCATTTGAACATGACACTGCTCGAGGCTCCGGAACGCCATCCCGACCTCATCAACGAGCTGATCGCGGAGGTCGGCGAGTACAACCCGGACCTCGATCGTGACCTGATCGCCCGGGCTTTCCGCTACGCAGCTGCCGCCCATGAAGGGCAGCTACGCCGATCCGGCGAGGACTTCATCCATCACCCGTACGCCGTCGCGCGGATCTGCGCCGAGCTCCAGCTCGACGACGAGACCGTCGCCGCGGCCCTGCTCCACGACGTCGTCGAGGACACGGAGGCCACGCTGGACGCCGTGCGCGCCGAGTTCGGCGACGAGATCGCCCAGCTCGTCGACGGCGTCACCAAGCTGACGCGTGTCCACTTCCAGAGCCGCGAGCAGGCGCAGGCCGAGAACTACCGGAAGATGGTCTTGGCGATGGCGGAGGACCTCCGCGTCATCTTCATCAAGCTCGCCGACCGCCTTCACAACCTCAGGACGATCGAGTACCTCGGCAAGCAGAAGCAGATCCAGAAGGCGCGCGAGGCGCTCGAGGTCTATGCGCCGCTCGCGCACCGCCTGGGTATCCACGCGATGAAGTGGGAGCTCGAGGACCTCGCGTTCGAGGCACTCCACCCGCGCAAGTACACCGAGATCAAGGCGATGGTCAACGAGCGCCGAGCCGATCGCGAGGAGCATGTCCGGGAGGCGGCCTACGTCCTGCAGCGGGAGCTCGACAAGGTGGACATCCCGGCCGACATCTCGGGCCGCGCGAAGCACTTCTACTCCATCTACGACAAGATGGCCAAGAAGGGCAAGGAGTTCAACGAGATCTACGACCTCACCGCGATGCGCGTGATCGTCGAGCGCTCTGCAGAGGACGGAACACGGGACTGCTACGGCGCCCTGGGCCTGATCCATTCGCTGTGGAAGCCGATGCCGGGCCGCTTCAAGGATCACATCGCGATGCCGAAGCTGAACGGCTACCGCGCCCTGCACACGACCGTGATCGGCCCTCAGGGCCGGCCACTCGAGATCCAGGTGCGAACGAAGGAGATGCACTCGACCGCCGAGCTCGGCGTCGCTGCCCATTGGATCTACAAGCGTGGGGGAAAGGGCCGTCAGCCGGACGAGCGCTGGCTCGCCTGGGTGCGCAACCTCCGCGAATGGAACGACGAGACGGATCCACGCGAGTACAAGAAGTCGATGCTCGGCGATCTGTTCGTCGACGAGGTCTACGTCTACACGCCGAAGGGCGAGGTCAAGATGCTTCCCGCGGGGTCGACCCCGATCGACTTCGCCTACGCGGTGCACACCGACGTCGGCCACAAGACGGCGGGCGCACGGGTGAACGGCCGGATCGTTCCGTTGCACTACGCCCTGCAGAGCGGGGACTTCGTCGAGGTCTTGACGACGAAGGTCGGGCGCGGCCCGTCGCGCGACTGGCTGACGCTCGCGAAGTCGTCTCGAGCGCGCAACAAGATCCGCCAGTGGTTCACACGCGAGACGCGGGAGGAGACCGAGCAGAAGGGGCGCGAGGCTCTCGAGCAGGCGCTGAAGGCGCAGAAGCTTCCCGTATCGCAAGATCGCCGGCTCGGCGGTGCTCGCTCAGGTGATCCGCGAGGCAGGCTTCAAGAAGGCCGAGGACTTCTACCTTGCTCTCGGCTCGGGGAAGCTGGCCTCCGGCCAGATCGTCAACAAGGTCATCCAGCGGCTCAAGACGGCCGAGGTCGCCGAGGAGGAAGCGGTCCCCCTCAAGCCGACCCGCTCCGCAGAGACCGTCGGAAGCGATGCGCTCGGGATCAACGTCGAAGGCATCAAGGACGTGCTGGTCCGGCTGGCCAAGTGCTGCACTCCGGTGCCGAGCGATCAGATCGTCGGCTACATCTCGCTCGGCAAGGGGATCACGATCCACCGTGACGACTGTCCGAACGTCAAGGCGCTGCGCCGGAATCCCGAGCGCTTCACGACCGTCAACTGGGACGGCGGCTCGACGAAGAGCTTCCGCGTCCAGATCGCCGTCGACGCGTGGGACCGCCCGCGGCTCCTCGAGGATGTCGCCCGGACCTTCGCCGAGCACGGTTCGAACATCGTCTCCTACGGCGGAACCGTCGAAGACCAGCTCGCAAAGAACTGGTACACGGCCGAGGTTGGAGACGTGAAGGCGCTTCGCGGCCTGCTCGGCTCGCTCCGGAACGTCGATTCCGTGTTCGACGCCTACCGAGTCACTCCGAGTTAGTCCCTCGTTCGAGGGATTCGTCGCCTCGAACGAGGGATTCGGAACCGACAAAACCCCTGCTAATCGCGGAAGTCACCCTTTCGGGGGATGATCCCTCGAACGAGCGGGGTACCTCGATCGAGGGATAGACGCCGGAGCCGCTCCGACTACAACGAGTGCAGGGGGAGAGGGCAGCTGCGGCGCCCATCCGCTTCGGTGGATGGGCGCGCGGCCTACGAAGTTCTCGAGAGAGAGCCGCTGAGTCGAATCACTACGAGGAGGGATGCGCTCCATCCTCGTAGGCGCGATAAGGCGAAGAGGACTACGGCGAAGCGGCGCGCCTGAAGGCCGATCTCGCCGATGCGTCTCCGCCGCCCCTCAAATCGATCTCGTGCCGCCGACGAGCGTGGCCAGTCGCTGGTCGAGCTCGTGCTGGGTCTCCCGCTGGTCCTCTTCATGCTCGTCGCGATCCTGCAGTTCGGCTTCGTGATGCACGACTACATCGAGGTCACCGACGCCGCCCGGGCCGGCGCCCGCAAGGCGAGCGTCTCGCGCAAGGTCGATCACGTGGCGGCTGCCGAAGCGGCAGTCCGTGACAGTGCGCAGGGTCTCGACGGCGACGATCTCGGCATCGACACCACCCCGGGCGGAGCCGGGCGGAGGGGCGACCCGGTGACGGTCGAGGTCTCGTATCCCTTCGACGTCGACGTCCTCGGCTTCGTCTTCAAGAGTGGCACCATGACCTTCAAGGCGACCGCGAGGATGCAATGAGGCGCGAAGGCGGACAGGCACTCGTGGTGGTCGTGCTCTTCCTGGCCGTGCTGCTCGGGATGGCCGGGTTGGTCGTGGACGTCGGCTCCTGGTACGTGCAGGACCGCAAGGCCCAGGCCGCGGCCGACTTCGGCGCACTGGCCGCCGCCGCCGAGCTGCCGAGCAAGCCGGCAACCGCACGAACTGTCGCCGCCGACTACGTCGACGAGAACCTCCCCGGCGCGACGGCGGACGTCCAGCTGACCTACGGCGGCGACCCCAAGAAGGTCGAGGTCAAGGCGAGGACGAAGGGTGAGACGTTCTTCCTTCGAATCTTCGGCTTCTCGACGGTCGACATCTCAGCGCGGGCCGTGGCCATGAAGGTTGCGTCGACGACGCCGCTCGCGATCTTCGCCTACGACCACCGTTGCAGCGCCTTCGGGTTCGGCGCGAACGGGGACAGCATGAACATCAACGGAGGCATCCACTCGAACGGCTCCTTCAAAGTCAACGGCAACGACTTCAACGCGGCCGGCGCGCGAGCAGGCGGGCCGAACAACTGTCGCCCGGAGGTGAACGGGGCGCGGATCCGCTTCGGTGAGGACGACGAGCCGCTGCGCGAGGAAGTGCTCCAGGACTGGCCGCGCTACTACCACCCGTCCGAGTTCCCCTGTACGTACAGCAAGCCCAAGTTCGAGTTCAACAAGACTCCGCAGACGATCCCCGCCGGCGTCTACTGCGCCAGCGAGTCGTTCACGGCGAACGGGAACAACCAGACCGGGAACATCACCGTCCTGTCGCCGAAGATCACGATCAACGGCGACAACCAGCGCTTCACGCCGTACAAGGAAGGGCTCCTGTTCTTCGCCACCGGGACGGACGAGCTCATCCTCGACGGCAACAATTTCAACTGGACGGGCACGATCTTCCATCCGCGTGGCCGGGTGAAGATCAACGGCGACCAGTACTCGGTCCTGAACGGACTGATCGAGGGCCTCCACGTCGAGGTGAACGGTTACGGATTCACCATGAACGGGACGGGCCCCTCGAGCGACGAGGACATCGCGCTCGTCGAGTAGCGCGTGGGCCCCGGCGACGATTAGGCCTCGAGGTCGCCGCCTTCGAGACCGCGAATCCTGTCTCGGTACCAGGCGGGAATCTCGCAGGCCTTGCGCTCGTCGAGGTCGACCAGGACGAGCGTCTGCTTGGCCGTGACCATCAGGAGGTCGTCGTCGACGCGGTACGCCGCGAACTCGTACGTCACGCTCGTGCGACCGAGGCGTGAGATGCGGATGAACACCTCGATCAGGTCGTCGAACTTCGCGGGCGCCGTGTACTCGATCGACGAGGCCCGCATGACGAACTGCCGCTCTTCCTCCGAGCTCGTTCTCAGCATGTCGAGGTGCCGGTGGTATTCGACCCGCGCCGTGTCGAAGTAGGGCATGTACCGGCCGTAGTAGACGATGCCCTGCGCGTCGGTGTCCGAGAACCCGACCCGCGTGAACGCGGAGTACCGAAAGGGCGGCTTGCGGTCGGTGGGCTGGCCGGCGCCGAGCATTACGCGCGGATCATGTCGAGCACCTCGTCGCGCTTCTGCTCCATCAGCTCCTCCGAGCGCGCCTCCAGGTTCAGGCGGAGGAGCGGCTCGGTGTTCGACGGCCGGACGTTGAAGTGCCAGTCCTCGGCCTCGACGGACACGCCGTCCAGGTGCGAGACCTTGCCTTCCGCGCCGAAGTGATCCTCGAGCTCCTTCAGCTTGAGCCCGACGTCCGGGACGGGCGTGTTCAGCTCGCCGGTGATGAAGTAGCGGTCGCGGAACGGCTGCAGGATCTCCGACAGCTTCTGGCCCCGCGTCGAGACGAGCTCGAGCATGAGGAGGAAGGGGACGACGCCGGAGTCCGCCTGGCTGAAGTCGCGGAAGTAGTAGTGGCCCGACACCTCGCCGCCGAAGAGAGCGCCCTCCTCGCGCATGCGGTGCTTGATGTAGGCGTGCCCGACACGGTTGATCAGCGCCGTCCCGCCGGCCGCTTCGATCGTGTCCGCCACGGCCCAGCTCGCGCGAACGTCGTAGATGATCTTGGCGCCGGGGCTCTTGGCCAGGATCGTCTGAGCGAGGAGTGCGGTCACGAAGTCGCCCGGCACGAACTCTCCCGTGTCGTCGACGAAGAAGCACCGGTCGGCATCTCCGTCGAAAGCAACGCCGAAGTCGGCGCCCTCCGTCGTCGTCCGCTCGATGATGAACTCCCTGTTCTCGGGGAGGAGTGGATTCGGCTCGTGGTTCGGGAACGTCCCGTCCAGCTCGAAGTAGCAGCGAATCGCCTCGACCGGGAGGCGCTGCAGGACGGGCGGGAGCATCGCCCCGGCCATCCCGTTCGCCGCGTCGACGACGACGCGCAAGGGCTTGATCGCGGGCACGTCCACGAAGGACAGGACGCGCTCGACGTAGGCCGGCCACACGTCGTACTCCTGGACGTGGCCCGGGGTCAGGCCCCCAGACGTGTCTCCAAGGGCCACGGCCCGGTCGCGGATCTCGAGGAGCCCCGACTCGCCGCCCACGGGAAGCGCGCCCTCCCGCACGATCTTCATCCCCGTGTACTCCTTGGGATTGTGGGAGGCGGTGACCATGACGCCGCCGTCGAGATCCATGTCCCCCACCGCGAGATAGACCATCTCCGTTCCGACGAGACCGAGGTCGAGCACGTCTGCTCCCCCGTCCGAGAGGCCCCGCATCAGCGAGGCGGCCATCGTGGGCGAGGAGAGGCGCGTGTCGCGGCCGACTGCCACCCGCTTCGGAGCGAACTGCTCGACGTACGCCCGGCCGATCGCGTACGCGCCGTCCTCGTCGAGCTCGGAGGGGTGGAGCCCCCGCACGTCGTATGCCTTGAAGACCTTTGGATCGAGCACGGCCCGATGCTACGTGGAGGGAACTCGGTGCGCTGCGCCGGTGTAGACAGGATGATGAAGGCAGTTCGTCGTGCTTCTTGCCGTCGTCGCCGCTCGTGCCTTGCCTGGCGCGGCTCGGCGCCAAAGGACTGCCCCCGGAGCGAGTCTGCGTGCGGCGAGTGGCGCTGCGTCCACGCTCGACGGATCAGCCGCAGACGTCCGCGATCTGCATCGACGACAACGTCGTCGAGCCGCCCGCCGGTGTCCGGCTACTACCGGCTCGACATATCGATTGAGGCGCGGTCGTGAGCCACGGCGCCATCCATCTCTTCGTTCCTTCGTCAGGGACCTACTCGGACGAACGCGAGAGCCGGCGGACCGGGCGCTTCTCTGGTACGTCCCTCTACGGGCAGGCGCTGAGCCAGCTGCGCCCGGCCATCGCCGAGCTGGAGCCGTTCCCGGCGCCCTGCGCGCATGGCCGCGTCGATCGACGAGCGCGACGCCTTCAGCTCGCGCGTCGGTTTCAGGACGGGCGCGACTGGCCGCGCCTACGCTCTCGGCCAGCAGCGTCATCGTCGCGCTGCTCGCTGGCCGGCTCGTGCTCGCGGCGCGCCGGCTCCGGCTCGGGCGACCAAAAACCGCCTAGAAACCGCCCTCGAGCGGGAGTTTTCGCGCCGTCCCGTTCGTTCTTACACTTGAGGCGTGGAACGCAAGCTTGCAACGGTCCTGTTCGTCGACCTCGTCGGGTCGACCGAGCTCGTAGCTGCCACCGATCCGGAGGTGGCGCGGCGTCGCGTGCAGCAATATTTCGACAAGGTCTCCCACTGCGTCGTGACGCACGGCGGCATCGTCGAGAAGTTCGCCGGCGACGCCGTCATGGCTGCGTTCGGAATTCCGCAGTCGCACGAGGACGATGCCGAGCGCGCCGTTCGCGCTGCCCTCGGAATCCTGGACGGCGTCCGCGAACTCGGTCTCGAAGCCCGAATCGGCATCGAGTCGGGCGAGGTCGTCTTCGACGCCCGCGAGTCGACCTTCGCCACCGGCGAGGCGGTGAACATCGCCGCGCGACTACAGCAGTCGGCACCCATCAACGCGATCGTGATCGGCCCGGGCGCCCACCGGCTCACCCTCGGACGCTTCGAGCTCGAAGACGAGGGGCCGGTCGAGATCCGCGGCCGCAAGGACCCGGTCTGGGCCTGGCGCGTGATCTGCGTCACCGGCGGCCGCTCGCAGGCTGCGACGCGCCGTGCCCCGCTCGTCGGCCGCGACGCCGAGCTCGAGCTGCTCGCGAACACCTACGAACGCGCCGTCCGCGATCGCCGCGCACACCTCTTCACGATCTACGGCGAGCCGGGAGTGGGGAAGAGCCGTCTCGCCTCGGAGTTCGTCGGCGGGCTCGAGGGAGCGACCGTGCTCTTCGGGCGGGCGCTGCCCTACGGCGAGGGCGTCACCTATTCGGCCCTGGCCGACATGGTCAAGGTCGCCGCGGGCATCTCCGACGACGACCCGCTCGACGCTGCGCTCGAGAAGCTTCGCGAGTGTTGCCCCGACGAAGCCGTTGCAGACCTGCTCGCCCTCGCGTCCGGCGTCCTCGAGGCCGTCAAGAGCGAGCGCAACCAGCAGGAGATCGCCTGGGCCGCGCGCGAGTGGGCGGAGAAGCTCGCGGAGCCGCAGCCGCTCGTGCTCCTCTTCGAGGACATCCACTGGGCCGAGGACGCGCTCCTCGAGCTCGTCGAGCACCTGGCCACCTGGGTGCGAAACGTCCCGATCCTCCTCGTCTGTCTTGCGCGGCCGGAGCTCCTCGACCTGAGGCCCGGGTGGGGAGGCGGCCGCGTGCGTGCAACGGCGATCGAGCTCGAGCCGCTCGGACGCGCGGACAGCGAGGCGCTCGTCGATGCGCTCGACGGCGAGCTCTCGGCCGGAGCCCGGGAAGCGCTGCTGGAGAAGACCGAGGGCAATCCGCTCTTCGTCGAGGAGACGATCCGGATGCTCCTGGAGGGCGACGGCGTGGCGGGTGGCGTCGAGCGGATCCCGGACACGCTCCAGGCGCTGATCGCAGCGCGAATCGACCAGCTTCCTCCGGGTGAGAAGGAAGTGCTCCAGGGGGCATCCGTCATGGGACGGATCTTCTGGAAAGGCGCCCTCGACCGGCTCGTCATCGAGGGAACCGAGATCGACCCGCTGCTCGACGACCTGGAGATGCGCGAGTTCGTGATCGTCGAGCCCCGGTCGACGATCACGGGCGAGCAGGCGTTCAAGTTCAAGCACGTTCTGATCCGCGAGGTCGCCTACGGCGGCCTGTCGAAAGCCGCCCGGGCCGGCTATCACCGGCGCTTCGCCGAGTGGCTCGCAGAGCGGGCCGCGGAAGAGCTGCTGGAAGTGCGCGCCTACCACCTCGACCAGGCGACCGGCCTGATGGCCGAGCTCGACGGTGCCCCGCCGGAGGACCTCGCGATCGAAGCCGCAGCGGCGCTCGAGGAAGCCGGCCGCCGGGCCCTCGCCAGGGAGACGAATGCGACCGCGCGCAAGCTCCTGATCCGCGCCGTGGAGCTCGAGCCGACCCTCGAGCGCCGCTTCCAGGCTGCCCGCGCAGCGTGGCGCATGAGCGACTTCCCGGTCGTCTCCGGAGAGATGGAGGAGGTCTTGGAGGGCGCTCGCGAGCAGGGCGAGCGCGACCTCGAGGCGCGCGCGCTGACGGCGCTCGCAGAGGTCACCCTGCTCCGAGAAGCCGACGTCAGCCGGTCGGAAGAGCTCGCGCAGCAGGCGCTCGAAGTCGCTGAGCACGACGAGAGCCGCATCGACGCCTTGAAGATGCTGGAGACCGTCGCCTGGTGGCGTGGCCGCCTGAGCGAGTCCGAGGGCTACGCCGAGGAGCAGCTCGAGATCGCCCGCAGGCTGGGACGACAGGATCTCGAGAGCGAGGCCCTGCTGTCCCTGGCCGGCATCTACACGTCAAGGCGTGAAGACCAGCGGGCCGAGCCGATGATCGAGCTCGCACTTGCGCTCGCCGACTCGAGCGGTTCGCTGACCACGAGGGCGCACGCGTTCATGCAGTCCGGCGAGCTCCACGCCTGGCGCGGCCGGCACGACGAAGCGCTCGAGGATTACGCGAAGGCCCGGGATCTCTTCGCCGAGGTCGGCGCAGCCACCCATCTTGCCCGGACGATGCTCAGGACGGCGGTGATCGTCCGGAAGACGGATCTCGTCGAGGCGGAGAAGCTCGCCCGGGAGGCGATCCGGATCCTCAAGCCACTGGAGGACCGAGGGACTCTGTGCGAGGTCCAGCGTTTGCTGGCAGAGATCCTGCTCGACCAGGGCAAGGTGGACGAGGCCGAGATCTACGCGCTGCGCGCGATCGAGACCGTCGGCCCGCAGGACGTCAGCTCGCAGGCCTCGACGAAGAAGTCCCTCGCGCTCATCCGCGCCCACCAGGGTCGCGACGAGGAGGCCGAGGTGCTCCTGCGGGAGTCGATCGAGATCCTCGAGCGCAGCGAGTACTCGCGCTTCCTGTCGGATCCGCTGAAGGCGCTGATCCGGTTCCTCGAGGAGCGCGAGCGCGTGGACGACGTCGTCGAGTTCAAGGAGCGCCTCGCCGAGCTCCGCGCGGGATCCGTCTCCGCGGAGGAGGAAGAGGAGAGCACCGCCAAGATCGCGTGAGGTCGGGCGGCGCGGTGCTCCGTGAGCTCCGTCAGAGCGACGCGGAAAGCGTCGCAGCGCTCTTTCGATCGGTGTTCGGCGACCAGCGCCCGATCGATGCCGCTCAGATCGTCTCCTGGATCAGGAACGAGGAGCTCGAGCCCGAGTGGCTGCAGGTGCTGGAGCTCGACGGCCGTGTGGTCGGCTACGGCGACATCGTGGTCGACGCGCGGGAAGTTGCGCTCGATGTCGCCGCTGCTCCGGAGCAATGGGACATGTTCTTCGAGTGGGCCGAGGAACGGGCTCGGGCGGAGGGCGTGCCGCGAGTCAGGATCCTGCTTCCAGCCGGGCACGAGACCGAGGGGTTAGCGGCGCGACGCGGGTACCGGCTGTGGCGCTCGGGGTACACGATGGAGGCCGTTCTCGACGAGCCGCCGCCTGAGCTGCCGGACCGTTCCAGAGGGAATCGAGTTCCGTTCCGTATCGCTCGAGCGACGAAGCGCAACTCCGTGCGGCACTTGACGAGGCCTTCGCGGAAGATCCCGTTCTTCCACGAGGCGACGCCGGCGCATTTCCGCGAGTTCTATCTTCGAGCGCGCGGTTTCGATCCGTCCCTCTGGCTGCTCGCCTGGGCTGGGGAGGAGCTGGCGGGCTTCGTCCTTTCCTTGCCAGAGCGCGCAGGCGAGGACCGGGCTGGGCTGGATCGAGTCGCTCGGGGTTCGCGTGCCTTGGAGGCGTCGTGGAATCGGGGAGGCGCTCCTTCGCGCGGCGATCCACGAACTGCACGCACGCGGCCTTCGGCGGGTCGGCCTCGGCGTTGACGCGGAAAACGAATCCGGCGCGCTCAGGCTCTACGAACGTGTCGGGATGAAGGTAGCTCGCCAGCAGAACAACTGGGTGCTCGATCTCTAGGAAGTCAGATGCTTCCGAGTGTCTGGAGTGAGGAGCAGTCGGTCATGGGTTCCTCCTGGATGGGTGGGCGGCGGACCCCGCGAGGATCGCCCGGATCGCCTGATGGCTCTCCTCGCCGGGTGACTCGCTGATCACCGTCGCCGGTCGCTCGAAGCGCGCAAGCGCCTCGGCGAGCGGGTCGGCCCGCAGTGTCCCCTCGCCGTAGGGCAGATGGTTCTTCTCGTTCCGATTCGCGTAGGCGATGTCGGAGAAATGGATGTGGAACGGCGCTCCGGCTTCGAGGAGCTCGTCAGCCGGCCCGAGGATCGCCGCGAAGTCGTCCGCCGCCAGGAAGGCTCCGTCCGTCACGGCGTGGAGGTGCGCGAAGTCGAGGACGGGGCGGACCCAGCCGCCGAGTCGCGCCGAGATGGCGAAGACGTCCTCGGCCGTGCCGATCTCCCGCACCCGGCCCATGATCTCGACGCCGAACGGGACTGCCCGTCCTTTGCCTTCCAGCCGCTCCCTCAGCTCGGCGAGCTGCTCGACGATCGAGTCCAGCGCCTCCTCGCGCGATCGCCCGAGCAGGAAGCCGGGATGGAAGACGACGAGCTCGGCGCCGCAGGCGGCTGCGATCCCGGCTGAATGGTCGAGCATGCCGACCGCCATCCGCTGCTTCTTGTCCCGCTCGACGTGGCCCATGAAGCCGGCGATCGGTGCGTGGACGGAGAGGACGATGCCGGCGTCTCGCGCGACCTCCCCGAGCCGCTCGGCCCACGGGTAGTCCATCCAGAACTTGCCCTCGAAGTCGATCTCGCAGGCGCTGTAACCCCGCTCCTGAAGGAGGGAAACGGCCTCCTCGGGCGATTCGCGCGAAGGAATCCGCGCCGGGCCGAAGCGAAGCTCACCCACGGTCTGACCGTACCGCTGGACCCAATATGTCGTCCGACGCCCTTCCTACCCTGATTCGCATGCCCAAAGGTCCGTCCAGAATCGATCTGCTCGAGCTCGACATCGACCTCCGCCTCACCGACCTCTGGCGGGAGGCCGGAGATGTCGGCGAGTGGAATCTGGAGATCGTTGCGGCCTTCATGCGCGCCGCCTACGGAAAGGGCTACTGCGACGCCCTGACCGAGGACGCGCCGGGGAGCCTGTGCGAGGAGCACGGCTATCGCATCCCCGACCGGCGGCTCCCTGCACCGGTACGCGAAGGCTGACCGAGCCACCGGCCTAGACCCGCCGCGCGCGGTCTAGACTCTTTGCGTGGCCCGGCGCAGCAGCCCAGCCCGCCTCGTCATCGCCCTCTCGGTCGCGGCGATGCTGGCCGTCTTCCTGCTCTATACGTCGATTGCCGGCGGCACCCCGCAACTCCGTCCTAGCCAGCTGAAGGGCCGCACCGCCGAGGTGTCGATCGTCGGGAAGGTCGTGGCTCCTGTCGAGCGAAGTGGGCGCACGATCCGCTTCCGGATCAAGGACGTCGAGGGAACTTCCTCAGTTCGCCTGCCGGTGACCTACACCGGCTCCGTGCCGGACATGTTCAAGACGGGTCGCGACATCTCCCTCAAGGGAAGCCTGCGGAACGGCGTCTTCGTCGGCGTTCCCGGGACGCTCGTCACGAAGTGCCCCTCGAAGTACACGGCTAAGAAAGACACGTAATGCCCGAGCTGGGGCGCGCAGCGCTCATCGTCTGCCTCGGGCTGGCCCTGTACGCCGTCGTCGCAGGCGCGCTCGCAGCCGTTCAGGGCCGCCGACGGCTTGCCGAGTCCGCGGAGAACGCGGTTCTCGCGTCGTTCGGCGCAGCGCTCGTCGGCTCCGCGGTGCTCTTCGCAGCCCTCGTGCAGAACGACTTCAGCTTCGTCTACGTCGCCGACCACACGAGCCGCGAGCTTCCGCTCGGCTACACGATCTCGGCCTTCTGGGGCGGCCAGGAAGGCTCGCTCCTCCTCTGGCTCCTGATCCTCACCGGGTTCTCGGCCGCAGCCGTCCTCTTCGCCAGGCGCTCTGCTCGCAGCCTCCTCTCCTGGGCGGTGCCGATCCTCGGCGGCGTGACGGTCTTCTTCTCGTTCCTGCTCGTCGCGGTCTCGACGCCGTTTGCGACCCAGGCGGCGCCTGCCGACGGCGCGGGCCTGAACCCGAGCCTCCAGAACCCGTACATGCTCGCCCACCCGCCGATGCTCTACCTCGGCTTCGTCGGCCTGACGATCCCGTTCGCGTTCGCGATGGGTGCGCTCCTGGCCCGGCGCAGCGACGAGCTCTGGATCGTCGTCACCCGGCGCTGGACGCTCGTCGCGTGGACGTTCCTCGGCTTCGGCCAGCTCCTCGGCGCCCACTGGGCCTATGTCGAGGTCGGCTGGGGCGGCTACTTCGCCTGGGATCCCGTCGAGAACGCGGCGCTCATGCCCTGGCTCGCCGCGACCGCATTCCTGCACTCGGTGATGATCCAGGAGAAGCGCGGAATGCTGAAGATCTGGAACGTGATCCTCGTCATCGGCGCGTTCTCCCTCGCCCTCTTCGGGACGTTCCTGACCCGCTCCGGGATCATCAGCTCGATTCACTCGTTCACCGAGAGCTCGATCGGGCCGTGGTTCCTCGGGTTCATCGGCGTCGTCCTCGTGGGGTCGATCGCGCTCGTGCTCTCGAGGCTGCCGATGCTTCGCTCCAAGACGCGGCTCGAGTCGCCCGTCTCGCGGGAGGCGACGTTCCTCTACAACAATCTCCTGCTCGTCGCCTTCTGCCTGACGATCCTCTGGGGCGTCCTCTATCCGATTCTCACGGCGTGGGTGCGCGGCGAGGCGGTCACGGTCGGCCCGCCCTACTACAACTTCTTCCTGAAGGCCTTCGGCCTGCCGCTGCTGCTTCTGATGGGGATCGGACCGCTGATCGCGTGGCGCCGCGCGTCGCTCCGAGGCCTGGGGCGGACCTTCGCCTGGCCGGCGGGGGTGGCGCTCGGTTGCGGCGTCCTGCTCCTCGCGCTCGGCGCCGGTTCATCGATCCCGGGGCTCGTCGGCTACACGTTCTGCGCGTTCGTCCTCGCGTCGATCACGCTCGAGTTCGTGCGCGGGACTCGGGCACGGCGCGCGCTCTCGCCGTCCGGATCCTGGCCGGGCGCCTTCGCGTCGCTCATCAGCCGGAACCGCCGCCGCTACGGCGGGTACGTCGTTCACGCCTCGATCGTCCTGCTCGCCGTGGGAGTGGTCGGCTCGAGCGCGTACGACACGGTCGCCGACCAGCGCCTCCGGCCGGGCGAGACGATGGTGGTCGGCGACTACGCCTTCGCTACATCGACTCGGAGCAGCGGAGGGCGGCGAACGCCCAGGAGATTCGAGCCATCGTCGAGGTCTCGCGCGACGGCGAGCGGCTCGGGACGCTCGAGCCCGGCAAGAACCGCTACTTCGCCGAGCAGCAGGTCTCCAACGAGGCCGCGATCCGGTCCGACAAGCTGAACGGGGAGGACCTCTTCCTGATCGCCGACCAGATCGACGAGGACGGCACGCTCTTCCTCCAAGCGCTCGTGAAGCCGCTCGTGAACCTGATCTGGATCGCCGGGTTCGTCTTCCTCGGCGGCGCCGGGATCGCGCTCTGGCCGGACGCGCGGGAACAGCGCCGCCTCGCGGTCCGGTACGGCAGCCGCGACTCGCTCGCGCGGGTGTGAACTCTGAGCCCTGAGCTGCTGCTCGGCGCGCTGCTCGCGGCGGCCGCCGTGGTGTTCGTCGCCGTGCCGTTCATGCGCGCCAAGGATCCTCCAGCGCCCTCGACGCCTCCCGACGCCGCTCTCGCCGCAGCCGAGGACCGTGACCGCGTGCTTGCCGAGCTGAAGGAGCTCGAGTTCGACCACCGCACGGGGAAGATCACCGATGACGATTACCGGGCGCAGGTGGGCCCACTGCGACAGCGCGCTGCCGCGATGTTGCCAGCAGAGACGGCAAAAAAGACCTCCGAGCAGCGGTTTTCTCCGCCTTCGGTTCCATCCAGCCGGTCAGATCGCTAGGATCTTTCGATCAACGGCTGGGAGGGACGCCTTCCCTGTCCGCGAACTCGCTCCTATGGCTCGACGACTCGTCTGCAGCCTCGTTCTTCTCTTGCTCGTCGCGGCTCCTGCCTCGGGCGGTCTCGCCGACCGCAAACAGCAGCTGGACGAGCAGGTCGAGAGCCTCCAGTCGAAGGCCGCGGCGGCGCGGGCGCGCGAGGATTCACTCCGCGAGGAGATCGCCACGGTGTCGGCGCGCATCCAGAGCCTCGAGGCGGAGGTGGGCGACGTCTCGACCAAGCTCGCCGTCCTCGAGGAGGATCTCGCGCTGCACCAGCGCAAGCTGGACGCCGTCAAGGAGCTCTACCGGATTCAGAGCGAGCGCCTGGCGTTTCTCCGCTCTCAGTACGACGTCGCTCTCGGGCGGCTCGCCGACCGGGTCGTCGCGTTGTACGAAGGCGAGGATCCGACGACGCTCGACGTCGTCCTCGACGCATCGAGCTTCAGTGACGCGCTCGACCAGCTCGACTACGTCGAATCGATCGCGGCGCAGGACCGCTCGGTCGTGCGTCACGTTGCCGGCGCCCGCGACCACATGAAGGATCTGAAGGCGCGCACCGGCCGGACGAAGGACCGTGTCGCCGCGATCACACGGGTGGTCGAGATCCGGGCCGACCAGCAGCGCGCGGTCTACAACCGGCTGCTGATCTCCCGTCAGGGCCTTGCCGAGACGCGTGGGGCCAAGCGCGAGAGCCTCGAGGAGGCGCACGAGCATGCCGAGCAGTACGAGGGCAAGGCCGAGGAGCTCCTGAAGGTGAGCGCGCAGCTCGCAGCCCGGATCAACGCCGCTCAGTCGACGCCGACCTACTCGACCTCGTCCTCGACCTCGGCTGACTCCTCGCCGTCGTCGAGCGGCCTCGTCTGGCCCGTCAGCGGCCCGGTCGTCAGCGGCTACGGCTGGCGCTGGGGCCGCATGCACGAGGGCATCGACATCGCGGCCGGCTACGGAACGCCGATCCGCGCCGCCGCGTCGGGCACCGTCATCTACGCGGGCTGGATGGGCGGCTACGGCAACCTGATCATCATCGACCACGGCAACGGGCTTGCCACTGCCTATGCGCACCAGACGAGCTTCGTCGTCGGCGGAGGCGCGGTGTCCCAGGGCCAGACGATCGGCTACGTCGGCTGCACCGGTCACTGCTACGGCCCGCACCTCCACTTCGAGGTGCGCGCGAACGGCGGCGCGGTCGACCCGCTCGGCTACCTCTAGAGGTTGACGAGCCGCAGCTCGGGGAGGTTGCGCCAGCGGCCTCCGAGGTCGAAGCCGTAGCCCACGAAGAACTCGTCGGGCACGGTGAACCCGACGTAGCGAACAGGAAGATCCTCGACCAGGCGCCGGTAGGGGCGATCCAGTAGCGCCACGGCCGCCAAGGAGCTTGGTTCGCGCAGCCCTAGCGTCTTGACGAGGAAGTTGAGCGTCATGCCGGTGTCCACGACGTCCTCGACCAGGATGACGTCGCGGCCTTTGACGCTCATCCCGAGATCCTTGATCAGCCGGACCTTGCCGCCCCCGCCGCCGTTGCCCTCGTAGGGGGCCAGAGCGAGGAAGTCCAGGTTGTGCTTGATCGGGAGCGCCCGCGACAGATCTGCGACGAAGACGATCGCCGTCTTCAGCGAGGCGACAAGGATCGGCTCCCGGCCCTCGTAGTCCGCTGCGATCGCCGCGCCGAGCTCTCCCACGCGCGAGCGGATGTCCTCCGCGGAGAGATAGACGTCGCCGATCCGCGGATCGAGCTCTAGAGGCTCCAACAGGATGACGCTTCGTTGCAGGGGTGCGATGGGCGGTGGGAGCCAAGGACGCAGGGAGCGTTCATATGCCTGCATATGGGCGCGACTGAGGACGCCGGATCGCGCCGTCCAGCGCGGCCCGGCGGCACAAGGCTCATTCTGTTGAAGCCTCTTAGGACGCCAGATCCAGTCGGTATCGCTGTGCCAGTCGCTCGATGTCGCGACGGTAGAAGAGCTTGACGTTGACGCCCGGATAGCGCTCCCGCAGTTTGCGGAGCTTCCGGTTCTTTCGGGTCACGAGCGACTGCTTCATGACCGTCAACTCGACGTAGAGATTCTGCTCCGGGAGGAAGAAGTCGGGGGAGAACGCCTCGATGACGCGGCCGTTCTCGTCCTCCTCGAGGACGAACGTGTGCGGCTCGTAGGCCCACGGAATCTCGTAGTAGTCGAGGAGCTTGGCGCATTCCAGTTCGACGGGGTTGGCGAAACGTGGCTCGCCTTCTCCACGATATGCCTGGAAATGCGGGACTTTTTCGTCCATCTGCATCGAGAATAGCAACGGCCTCGGACGCGGCCCGTCTGCGTCCCACGGCCTACACTTCCGCCATGCCGGGCCGCGAAGACGCGATGACGATCGCACACATCTCCGACATCCATTGCGGCGGCTTCGACTTCGTGCCGAGCCTGATGGAGCGCGCGATCGCCGAGATCAACGAGCTCGAGCCGGATCTCGTCATCTGCTCCGGCGATCTCACGACCTTCGGCTTCAAGCAGGAGTACCTGCTGGCGCGCGAGTATCTCGACCAGCTCCACTGCGAGCGCATGGTCGTGATCCCCGGAAATCACGACTCGAGGAACGTCGGCTACATCCACTTCGAGGAGTTCTTCGGCGAGCGCCACTCGGTGCTGCGCATGGGAGGCCTGATCGTCGTCGCCGTCGACTCGAGCGAGCCCGACCTCGACCACGGCCAGATCGGCCGCGGACGCTACTCGTGGATCGAAGAGCAGTTCTCGGGCGAGGCCGACTTCCGGATCTTCGTCATGCACCACCACCTGCTGCCGGTGCCGGGCACCGGCCGTGAGCGCAACATCGTCTACGACGCGGGCGACGTGATCGAGTGCCTGCAGGGCGCGCAGGTCGACCTCGTGCTCTCGGGGCACAAGCACGTGCCCTACGCGTGGCGCCTGGAGAACATGTTCGTCGTCAACACCGGAACCGTCTCGTCGATCCGGCTGCGTGGGAACACGAGACCCTGTTACAACGTCGTCGAGGTCAACGACAAGCACGTCGATGTCTGGCGGAAGTACCCCTTCCACGGCCAGGAGCGGATCATCCAGTTCTCGCTCGAGACCCGCGCCTTCGAGAAGTACACGGCCCGGATCGAGGGCGAGGTGACCACACGTTGAGAGCCCTGGCGCTCATCGACGGGGAGCACTACGCGCCGGTCGTCCGCGACGCGCTCGGCGAGATCCCGCACGAGATCGTGGGTGCGCTGATCGTCGGGGGAACGGAGAAGCTGAAGGGCGACGACGAGTACGGCGTGGACCTCGCAAGCGGTTTCGACGAGGCGCTCGAGCAGTTCCAGCCCGAGATCGCCGTCGACCTCTCGGACGAGCCGGTCCTCGGGCCGAGGGAGCGGTTCCGCCTCGCCAGCCGGTTCCTGGCGCGCGGCGTGGCGTACGAGGGCGCGGACTTCTCGCTGAGCGTCCCGGAGTACGAGCCGTTCGACGCACCGTCGCTCGCAGTGATCGGAACGGGCAAGCGGCTCGGCAAGACGGCGGTCACCGGGTACATCGCTCGCCTGCTGTCAGAGGAGCACGATCTCGTGGTGGTCTCGATGGGGCGCGGGGGGCCGGCGGACCCGCAGGTCGCGGACGTGAAGCCGACGGCCGAGGATCTCCTCGAGCTTTCCCGCTCGGGCGCCCATGCGGCGTCGGACTATCTCGAGACCGCTGCGCTCACCGGGGTTCCGACGATCGGCTGCCGGCGGTGTGGGGGAGGGCTCGCCGGCGTCCCGTGGACGACGAACCTCGCGGAGGGAATGCAGATCGCGCTGGAACGAGAGCCCGAGCTCGTCGTCTTCGACGGAAGTGGGGCCGCGATTCCGCCCGTCGCGGCGAGGACGCGCGTTCTCGTGGCGGGCGCACAGCAGCCCGCAGAACTCGTCGTCGGGTACCTGAACGCCTACCGAATCCTCGTCTCCGACCTCGTGATCCTCACGATGGCCGAGGAAGGGACGGCGCACGAGGAGCTTGCGGAGGCGATCCGCGAGGTCAAGGACATTCCCGTCGTCGCGACCGTCCTGCGGCCTCGACCGGTCGAATCCGTGGAGGGAAAGCGCGTGGCGTTCTTCACGACCGCCGACGAGTCCGCCGCCGACCTCCTCGAACGCCACCTGGTCGAGGAGCACGGCGCAACCGAGGTGCAGGTGTCCTGCAACCTCTCCCGCCGGGACGAGCTCAGGAAGGACATGGAGAGCGCGTCGGACGTGGACGTCTTCCTCGTCGAGATCAAGGCGGCGGCCATCGACGTCGTCTGCGAGGCGGCGAGCGAGGCAGGCACCGAGGTCGTGTTCGCCGACAACGACGTCGTCACGCTCGAGGGCCAGCCAGACCTCGACGGCGAGCTCAAGAAGCTCGCCGAGAGCGCGCGCAAGATGCCGGAGCCCGTGGCCTGATGCCTGAACGCCGCCGAATCGACCCTCTCCACCTCGGGACCGACGAGCACCCGTACTCCAAGGGACTGATGGCCCGCGCGCTCATGCGGGCCGGGCTCGGCGTCGAGCGGGCCTACGAGCTTGCCCGACGCATCGAGCAGGACCTCTCGGCGCGGGAGAAGCGCACGGCCGACTTCGACCGGATCCAGGAGCTCGCAGAAGAGGTGCTCGGCGTGGAGGACGGAAATGTCGCGATCGGGCGGCTCCGCCGCTACCAGGAGCTCGACGAGCTCGACCTGCCGTTGATCATCCTCATCGGAGGAGCGACGGGAACCGGGAAGTCGACCGTTGCCGCCGAGGTCGCGTACCGCCTCGGCATCACCCGTGTGACCTCGACCGACTTCGTCCGGCAGACGATGCGGGCCCTCTTCACACCCGAGTTCCTGCCGGCGATCCACTACTCGAGCTTCGACGCGGGCCGCGCGCTGCCGAGCGCCCAGGAGGAGGAGGTCGATCCGCTGCTCCACGGATTCCTGGAGCAGACCCGGCATGTGCTCGTCGGCGTCCAGGCGGCGATCGATCGTTCGCTCGAGGAGGGGTGGTCCATGGTGATCGAGGGAGTGCACCTGGTGCCGGGGATGCTTCCGCGGCTGATCGAGGACGCTGTCGTCGTCGAGTGCGTGGTCACGATCGGGAGCGAGGAGACCCACGCGGGGCATTTCTGGATCCGAGACGTCTCGTCCGAGGGCGTACGGCCGCTCGACAAGTACCTGGAACGGCTCGGCGACATCCGCTACCTGCAGGACTACATCGTCGAGCGCGCGCAAGTGGAGGGCGTTCCTGTGATCGAGAATGCCGAGCGCGAGAAGTCGATCGGCGCGGTCCTGGAGCTCGTCCTCGCCGCAGCCGACCGGTTTCAGGTGACGAAATGAGCGAGGGCGTGCTCCGGAACTGCCTCTGCGAGAGCTTCGCGCGCTCGACCGAGCGCGCCGCCCTCGCGAGCGCTCGCTGGCTCGGGCGTGCCGACGAGGAGGGCGCGCAGGAAGCAGCTGCCTCGGGGATGCTGGAAGCGCTCGAGGGCCTTCCGATGGACGGGACGATCGTGATCGGCGCCGCCGGCGAGACCGAGAAGCTCCAGGCGGGGGACAAGCTCGGTGCGGGAGGCGAGACGGTCGAGCTCGCGGTCGACCCGCTCGAAGGCAGTGGAATCGTGGCCCGCGGCGGGGCCGGCGCAATGTCGATGATCGCCGTCGGCGAGCCCGGCTCGCTGCAGACGCTCCCCGACATGTACATGCGCAAGATGGCCGTCGGCCCGGTCGCGAAGGGGAGCATCGACCTCAAAGAACCGGTCGGCGAGAACATCAAGGCCATCGCCGAGGCCTTCGGCCGGCAGGTGGGGGACATCACGACGATCGTTCTCGAGCGCCCGCGCCATCACGACCTGATCGAGGAGATCCGGGCCGCAGGCGCGCGCATCAAGCTGATCCAGGACGGCGACGTCACCTCCTCGATCTCCGCCGCGATCCGCGGCACGAACGACCATCTCGCGATCGGGATCGGCGGCACACGGCAGGCGGTCCTGGCGGCTGCGGCGCTTCGGTGCCTCGGCGGTGAGCTTCAGGCGCAGCTCTGGCCGGTTTCCCGCCGCGAGATCGACGAGGCGCGCGAGCAGGGAGTCGAGGACGTCGAGCGGATCTTCACGACCGACGACCTCGGGCCGAAGGAAGCGATCGTCTGCGCGACCGGCGTCTCCAACAGCGACCTCCTCCGCGGGGTGCGCTTCCGCGCGGACAGCGCCTGGACCCACACCCTCGTCATGTGCACGCAGTGCAACTGGGTCCGCTTCACCCAGGGAATCCACTTCTTCCAGCGCGAGCGCCGGGAAGAGGTTCGTCTGCCCGGGTTCTAGGCCTGCGAGGATTTCCCACGTGAGAGCTCCCGTGACCGTTGCGTGCGTGCAGGCCGAGCCGGTCGTGCTCGATCGCGCCGCAACCATCGAGAAGCTCGGCGTCCTTACGGCGGAGGCGGCGAGCCATGGCGCGGGACTCGTGGTCTTCCCCGAGACGTTCGTCTCCGTCTACCCGTCGTCCGTGTGGGCGAAGGCGCTGGCCGGGTGGGGCGACGACAGAGCAAAGGCCGCTTTTTCGGCGCTTGCTCGGGAGGGTGTCGAGGTGCCCGGGGCGGCGGCCGACCAGCTCGGCGCGATCGCGCGGGAGCATGGCGTCTGGCTGGTCACCGGCGTGAACGAGGTCGACAACGGAACCGTGTACAACGCGCTCCTCTACCACGCACCCGACGGCTCGCTTGCGCTCAAGCATCGCAAGCTCGTTCCGACGAACCACGAGCGGCTCATCTGGGGACAGGGTGACGGCAGCGGCCTGCGCGCGCTCCAGACGCCGCTGGGGCGGATCGGCGGCCTGATCTGCTGGGAGAACTACATGCCGCTCGCCCGCTTCTCGCTCTACGAGTCCGGGGTCGAGATCTACCTCGCGTCGACCGCCGACGACGGAGACAGCTGGCAGGCGACGCTGGTGCACATCGCCCGCGAGTCTCGTGCGTTCGTGGTCGCTCCCAGCCACTTCCAGCGGGCTTCCGCGTATCCCGACGACTTTCCCCTCCGCGACCTTCTCGACGGCCTCGACGTGATCGGACGCGGAGGAAGCGCCATCCTGGCTCCCGACGGCTCGTATCTCGCCGGGCCTGTCTACGACGAGGAAACGATCCTCTACGCGGAGCTCGATCTCGAGCGGCTCTTCGAGGAGCGCCAGCGCTTCGACCCCGCCGGCCACTATCACCGTCCCGACGTGCTCCGGCTCGAAGTGACTCCCCAGAGGTCCGGGCTCCAGTCGGCTCCGGGTTCATCGGAGCCGTGATCCGCTGCGCGGCGGTCGGGTAGCTACCCTGACGTCGTGGCACTGAAGGAAGACGTCGTCGAGGCCCTCCGTGGGGTCGAGGATCCCGAGCTCGGGATGGACATCGTCGACCTCGGGCTCATGTACGACGTCGAGGTCGACGGCTCCAAGGTCAAGGTCATCTACTCGCTGACCTCGATGGGCTGCCCGGTCGGCCCGATGATCGACGAGCAGATCGGCGAAGCCGCGCGTGCCGTGCCCGGCGTCGAGGAGGTCGAGACCGAGCTGACCTGGGACCCGCCCTGGTCGCCGGAGAAGATGTCCGACGACGCCAAGTTCATCCTCGGCTTCGGCTAGAACGACGAGCGGGGCCGAAGCCCCGCTCTCTCGAGTCTGACGTCGTCTAGCTCGCCGGCGACCGAGTCGTCGCAGCCCCGCCGGACTCGTACTCGCGCTCGATGCGCTCGAGCTCCTCTTCGGTGCCCTGGCGCACCGGCCCCTTGAACCACTTGTGGGCCGAGCACCACGTACCAGCCGCCGAAGAGCAGTAGGGCGGCGCCCACGAGGATCGGCGCGTAGTTCAACGCCTCCCACGTGAACTCGTCTGCCCACGGCACGCTCGACTTGTACGGCGGCAGGAGGAAGATCAGCGTGATGAACGCCACCCAGAGGATCGCGACCAGGTCGATCCACTTGTAGTGCTTCCCCAGGCTCCAGGCGCCGGGCTCAAAACGGTCGCCCATCCGGAACCTCAGGATCACCGGAAGGATGAACGCGATGTAGAGCCCGATGACCGCGATCCCGGTGCCAACGAGGTACCCGACGAGGTAGTTCCAGTACGCGGGAACCATGACGAGGGCCGAGAGGACGACGATCGCGAGGACGGCGGTCTGCGGAACGCGGTTCTTTCCCACCTGCCGCCAGAGGCGATGACCGGGAACCGCGCCGTCGCGAGAAAACGCAAAGAGCATCCGCGACGCGGACGTGATCGAGGCGGTGACGCAGAAGAACTGCGCCACGACGCAGATGAAGAGCAGGAGCTCCGCCCAGCCTTGGCCCATCGATTCGGCCCAGCTCCAGGGGACGATGAACGCGATGTTCTCGACCGCGCCTTCCGTGCTCGGAATCGCCAGGGTGACGGCGACGAGCAGGATGAACCCGAAGATCACCGACATCACCACCGACATGTACATCCCGACTGCCGCAGCCCGCGACGCGTTCCGCGTCTCCTCGGCCAGGTGAGCCGAGGCGTCGAAGCCGGTGATCGTGTACTGGGCCATCAGGAGGCCGGTGAAGAACACGTAGATGAAGAGGAAGCTGCCGAAGTTCTCGGTCCCCGATCCGAACCCGGTGGCGTTGACGGTCTCGCCGAAGGCGTAGCCCAGCGACTGGTGGTTGTCGGGGACCACGAGCAGGATCCCGACGATGACGAGCACGCCGGCGATGTGCCAGTACGCGGAGATCCTGTTGAGGAGCGACGTGATGCTCACGCGCATCAGGTTGAGGATCGCCGCCACCGCGAGGAAGATGACGTACAGGAGGTAGATGTACTCCTTCTCGTTCGGGTAGTCGAACCAGAAGTTCAGGAGCGCGGTCCCGAACGTGGCAAGGCCGTACCCGATCGCCGCGGTCACGGCGATCTGTCCGATCAGGTTGAACCAGCCCGTGAACCATCCCCACGCCGGGCTCCCGAGTTTCGACGCCCAGTAGTACAGGCCGCCGGCCGTCGGGTAGGCGGAGGCGATCTCCGCCATCGCGAGCGCCACGATGATGCTCATCGCTCCGACGAGCAACCAGCCCCAGGTCACTGCAACCGGACCTCCCTGGCCGAACGCGATGTAGTACGAGGTCAGGCAGCCCGCGAGGATCGAGATGATCGTGAAGGAGATGGCGAAGTTCTCGAAACCGCCCATCCCCCTGAACAGCACCTGGGCGTAGCCGAGCTTGTGGAGTAGCCCTTCGTCGTCCGTTTGCCCGCTACGTGGCTGAGCCGCAGGGTCCGTGCTCAAAGCAGCCTCCGTTCTTCGATTCCGTGCCGGGGGCATTGACCCACCTTTTGCACGCTCGTGTCAATTCGCCTATGTGCGAACCCGCTCGCTCTCGAGGATCGTAGAGCGGCTCTGCGGCGATCTCGCCGGCGCTCCAGTCGCCGAAGATCTCGATCTCTACCGGGCGCCCAACCTCGGCATTTGCAGCGGGAACGTAGGCGTAGGCGATCGACCGCTCGACCGTGTAGCCGTAGCCGCCGCTCGTCACACGCCCGACGAGGGCGCCGTCGACCCGCACCGGTTCGGAGCCGAGCGCGACCGAGCGAGGGTCGTCGAGGACGATGCAGACGAGCTTCCGTTCCGGCTCCCGATTCGCGACCAGCGCGTCACGGCCGATGAAGTCGCCCTTGTCGAGCTTGACGGCGAAGCCGAGCCCTGCCTCCCACGGCGTGTCCTCCGGCGTGATGTCCGCGCCCCAGACGCGATAGCCCTTCTCGAGCCGGCAGGAGTCGATCGCCTTGTAGCCGCCCGCGACGAGGCCGTGTTCCCGTCCCGCCTCCCAGATCGTGTCCCAGAGGCGCAGGCCGAACTCGCTCGGGCAGTAGAGCTCCCAGCCGAGCTCGCCGACGTAGGTCACGCGAAGCGCCAGGCACGGCACCGGGCCGACCGCGACCTCCCGGGCCCGCATGTAGGGAAAGTCGAGCGGCCCCGTCAGCGGCTCGAGGATCTCGCGCGACTTCGGCCCCCAGATACCGAGACAGGCGAGCTGGGACGTCAGGTTCTCGACGCGCACCGAGCCGTCCTCGGGCGCATGCGATCGGATCCACGCGAGGTCGTGCTGCCCGAACGCGGTGCCCGTGACGATCCGGAACCGGTCCTCGGCGAGCCGGGTAACTGTGAAGTCGCACTCGATACCGCCGCGCTCGTTGAGCATCGACGTGTAGGTGATGGCGCCGACGTCGCGGGCTACCTGGTTGTCGCAGAGCCGCTCGAGGAAGTCCGCCGAGCCCTCGCCCGACACCTCGATCTTCGCGAACGAGGTCTCGTCGAAGAGCGCGGCTGCCTCGCGGGTGGCTCGGTGCTCGGCTCCGACCGCGGGCGACCAGAGCCGGCCCGCCCAGCCGCGCGGGCGGAGCGTCTCGTCGCCGGCGGACGCATTGGGCTCGAACCAGTTGGCACGCTCCCAACCCGACTTCTCGCCGAAGGCGGCGCCGAGCTCGGCGAGCCGCGGGTAGGCGGGGGAGAGGCGGAGCGGCCGGCCGGCCTGGCGCTCGTGGCCCGGGTACTTGACGTCGTAGTACGTCGAGTACACCTCGGTCGTGCGGGCCAGGGTGTAGTCGCGGCTCGCATAGTGCGGCCCGAAGCGCCGCGAGTCCATCTCCCAGACGTCGAGGCTCGGGATCCCCTGGACGATCCACTCGGCGACGAGCTTCCCCATGCCGCCGGCCCCGGCCAGCCCATGCGCGCAAAAACCAGCCGCGACCCAGAACCCCCGCACGCCGGTCGGGCCGAGAATGAACTCGCCGTCGGGCGTGAACGCCTCCGGGCCGTTCACGAGCCGGACGACCTCGGCGTCGGCCAGCATCGGCACCCGGACGATCGCGTTCTCCATCAGCTCCTGGAACCGATCCCAGTCCTCCTCCAGGAGCCGTCCGTTGAAGTCGGGCGGGATGCCGTCGAGCCCCCAGGGCGCCGGATCCCGCTCGTACCCGCCCATGATCAGGCCGCCGGACTCGCCGCGGAAGTAGACGAGCAGCGAGGGGTCGCGCATCGTCGGAAGGTCGAGCGGGAGGCCGGCCGGACGGGTGACGAGGTACTCGTGCGCCATCGGGATGACGGGCACCACGACGCCGGCGAGCTGCCCGATCTCGGCGGCGAACATCCCTCCGGCGTTCACGACGGTCTCCGTCTCGATCGTGCCCTTGTCGGTCTCCACGGCCCGGACCCGGCCGCGCTCGACCTCGATGCCCGTGACCCGAGTGTTCGTACGCACGTCGGCGCCGCCGCGCCGGGCGCCTTCTGCGAGGGCGAAGGTGAGCTGGCTCGGGTCGATGTAGCCGTCGGTCGGCAGGTAGGCGGCGCCAAGGACTCCTTCGGTCGACATCGGCGGGAAGCGCCGCTGGGCCTCCTCCGCGGAAACGAGCTCGAGCGGCAGGCCGAAGGTCTTGGCCCAGCCCGCCTGGCGCGCGAGCTCCTCCATTCGCTCCTCGGAGGAGGCGAGGCGCAGCGACCCCACCTCGCGCCAGCCGGTCTCGAGGCCCACTTCCTCTCCGAGCGAGCGGTAGAGCTCGACCGAGCTCATCATCATCCGCGTCAGGCTCAGGGAGCCGCGAAGCTGGCCGACGAGCCCCGCCGAGTGGAAGGTCGACCCGCTCGTCAGATCGGCCCGCTCGACGAGGACGACGTCGTCCCAGCCGAGCTTCGTCAGCCAGTAGAGGATGGCGCAGCCGCCCACGCCGCCGCCGATGACCACGACCCGGGCGCGGTCGCTCATGCGAGCGCCCGCTCGAAGTGCCTGTCGGCGTAGTCCACGAAGTCGAAGTCGAGGTCGGAGATCCCCTGCTGGACGACGCCCCACATCGCCTCGCGAAAGTCCGACATGAACCGCATCTCGCGCAGGTGCAGGCGATCCCGTTCGCGAACCTCGCCGAGGTAGGCGCCGAGCAGCAGGTCGCTCTCCTCCGCCGACAGCTCGTGGTTCACGGAGAAGTTGGCGAGGTCGAAAAACCGGTCGCCCATGCCGGCGTACTCCCAGTCGACGATGCGGATCCCGTCCGGGCTGCGGATGAAGTTGGCGTTGAGGAGATCGTTGTGGCAGGGCTGCTCGGGTCGGTGCCCGAGGTCTCTTTCGATGCGGTCGGCTCTCGCCTTCGCCTCGTCATAGGCCGCTGGGATGCGGACTCCGTGCGCGACCGCGGTCTCCCGGTAGGTCTCGACCACGCGAAAGGAGTCGAATCGCGCCGGCATGGAGGGCCCGTCATGCACCCGCCGGAGAGCCTCTGCCGTCTCGCGCAGGGTCTCTGGCCGCCGCATCTCGTCGATGGGCACCGGTTCCCCGTCCACGAAGCGAGTGACGAGCGATCCTTCGACGAACGCCACCACCTCCGGCCCCACACCCAGCTCGGACGCGACCAGCGCCGCCGCGTGCTCGGCGTTCCGATCGATCCCGAGCAGCTCCGTGTCGGAGCCGGCGATCCTGAGGACGAAGCGCTCCCCGCCGCAGCGAACGAGGAAGTTGTGGTTCGTGATCCCGCCGCCCAGCGGCTCGAGCTCGAGCTCGCGGCCCGGCCAGACCCGTGCGGCTATCGCCTCTGCCTCCACCCCGGCGATCCTAAGGTTCTCCTGTGCGCGCGCTGCTCCTCGACTTCAACGGCACGCTCTCCGAGGACGAGCCGATCCTGTGCCGGATCTTCCGTGAGCTCTTCGAGGAAGAAGGCAAGCCGGTGACGGAAGAGGAGTACTACGCCTCCCTGGCCGGGCTCTCCGACCGCGAGATCGTGAAGCTCTGGCTCGGGCGGGACGACCCGGCCCTGCTCGAACGCAAGGTCGCCCGTTATCTCGAGCTCGCCGACGGATCCACCGTGAGGGATGAGGCGCGAGCGGCGGTTCGGGAGGCTGCGAATCAGGTCACCGTTGCGGTCGTCTCGGGTTCCGCACGCGCAGAAATCGAGCCCGTCCTCCAGGCGTCCGGGCTCGCGGATGCGATCACGCTGATCGTCTCGGTCGACGACATCGCCCGGAGCAAGCCCGATCCGGAGGGATACCTCCTGGCGCTCCACCTGCTCGGCCTGGAGGCTGCCGACGCGGCCGCCGTGGAGGACTCGGAGGCGGGCGTCGCAGCCGCAAAAGCCGCGGGCCTTCTTTGCGCCGGCGTGACCACGACGCAACCGCCCGAACGGCTTGCGGGCGCGGATCTCATCGCAGACCGTGTTGATCGAGACCTGATCGCCCGACTACTCTCGTTTCGATGATGTCCCTGAAGGACCTGCAGGCGGACGTCGAGAGCGGCGCGATCGACACGATCGTGGTCGCCTTCACCGACATGCAGGGCCGATTGATGGGCAAGCGCCTGCACGCGGAGTTCTTCCTCGAGGAGGCCGCCGACCATGGGGTCGAAGGCTGCAACTACCTCCTCGCCCTCGAGATGGAGATGGACCCGGTCCCGGGCTATGCACTCGCGAGCTGGGAGCAGGGGTACGGCGACTTCCGCCTCGTCCCCGACATGACCACATTGCGCCGGATTCCCTGGCTCGAGTCCACCGCGCTCGTCCTCTGCGACGTTCTCTCGCAGGACGGAAAGGACGTGAAGCCGTCGCCGCGCCAGGTGCTCAAGGCGCAGGTGGCGCGGGCGGAGGCGCTCGGCTACACGCCGATGTTCGGCTCCGAGCTCGAGTTCTATCTCCTCAAGGAGACCTACGAGGAGGCCCACGCGAAGCACTACCGCGACCTGACGCCGTCGGTGCCCGTACATCCTCGATTACCACATCCTCGCGTCGACCTACGACGAGCCGTTCATCCGGCAGATCCGGAACGGGATGCACGGCGCCGGCATCCGGGTCGAGACCTCGAAGGGCGAGGCCTGGCCGGGCCAGCACGAGATCAACTTCCGCTACGCCGACGCTGTCGCAATGGCGGACAACCATGTGATCTACAAGAACGGGGCCAAGGAGATCGCGCACCTGAACGGCTGCTCGATCACGTTCATGGCCAAGCCGGACCACACCTGGATCGGAAGCTCGTGCCACATCCACTCCAGCCTCTGGCGGGAAGGGGAGGCGGCCTTCGCCGGCGAGTCCCCGGTGTTCAAGCAGTACCTCGCCGGGCAGATCGCAGCGCTGAAGGAGCTCGCGATCTTCCTGGCGCCGACGATCAACTCCTACAAGCGGTTTGCTGCGGGGAGTTGGGCGCCGACGACGCTCGCCTGGGGCCATGACAACCGCACCTGTGGATTCCGGATCGTCGGCCATGGCCCGGCCTTGCGCACCGAGACACGCATCCCGGGCGGCGACGTGAACCCCTACCTCGCGTTCGCCGCTCTGCTGGCGGCCGGCATCCACGGGATCGAGAACGAGCTGGAGCTGCCGCCGCCGCTCGAGGGCAACGCGTACGAGTCGGACGCCGAGCGCTTCCCTCACTCCTTGCGGGAGGCGATCGCTGCGCTCGAGGAGGGGGCGATTGCCCGCAAGGCTCTCGGCGACGAGGTCGTCGACCACTACCTCAACTACGCGCGGACGGAGCAGCGGCTCTTCGACGAGGCCGTCACCTGTTACGAGCGCGAGCGCATGTTCGAACGCGGATGAGGCCGCTGATCGGGATCACCTCGTACGCGGAGGAAGTCCGGATGGGCGTCTGGATCGAGGAGGCCGCCGTCGTCCAGCTCGCCTATGTCCGGGCGGTCGAGCACGCGGGTGGACGGCCGCTCGTCGTTCCGCCCTCGCGAGACCGGACTCGAGGAGACTCTCGACGCCCTCCACGGCGTGATCTTCTCCGGTGGCGGCGACCTCGATCCCGGTTTGTACGGCGCCGACGCGCACGGCGAGACCGATGCGCCGAAGCCCTGGCGCGACCAGGCGGAGCTGGCGATGCTCGAGGCCGCGCTTGCCCGCGACATGCCCGTCTTGGCTATCTGCCGTGGTTCGCAGCTCCTGAACGTGGCGCGCGGCGGCGACCTCGTCCAGCACCTGCCCGAGATCGTGGGCCACGAGAAGCACAGGCACGAGCCGGGCGCGTTCTCCGACCATGCGGTGAAGGTGGCGCAGGACAGTCGGCTGGGCGGGCTGCTGGGCGAGCATGCGCCGGTGAAGTCCCATCACCACCAGGGCATGGGCAAGATCGGCGAGGGGCTCCGGGAGGTCGCCTGGGCCGAGGACGGCGTCGTCGAAGGGCTCGAGGATCCGGAGAAGCGCTTCGCGCTCGGCGTCCTCTGGCATCCGGAGGAAGGTGAGGACTTCGCGCTCTTCAAGGGTCTCGTCGACGAGGCGAGGCGCTATCGGGAGGAACGCACATGACCGTCGTCCTCAACCCCGCGACCGAGGAGACGATCGCGGAGATTCCCGAGTCCTCGGCCGAGGAGGCGGATCGCGCGGTCGAAGCTGCTCGTGCGGCCTTCCCGGCCTGGCGGGCAGTGACCCCTGCCGACCGGGCTCGCCTCCTGCGGCGTCTCGCCGTTCTCGTCGAGGAGCACGGAGACGAGCTCGCCTTCCTGGAAACCAGGAACGTGGGCAAGCCGATCGGCGATTCGCGCGGCGAGGTGCAGATGGTCGCCGACGTCTTCCACTTCTATGCCGGCGCAGTCGACAAGCACTACGGAGAGACGATCCCTGTTCCCGGCGGCGTCGATCTGACGTTTCGCGAGCCTCTCGGCGTCGTCGGTCTGATCGTCCCGTGGAACTTTCCGATCGCAATCTCCAGCTGGAAGCTCGGCCCTGCGCTCGCCTGCGGCAACACCGTCGTGCTCAAGCCGGCCGAGCTGACGCCCCTCACCGCGCTGCGGCTCGGCGAGCTCGCGCTGGAGGCCGGGCTGCCGGAAGGCGTGCTCAACGTCTGCACCGGCTCCGGCTCGGTCGTGGGCAAGCGGCTGGTCGAGCATCCCGATGTGGCGAAGATCGGGTTCACGGGCTCGACCGAGGTCGGGCGCGGTGTGATGCAGGGCGCGGCCGAGACCATCAAGCGCGTCACGCTCGAGCTCGGTGGCAAGTCGGCCAACGTGGTCTTCGCCGACGCGGATCTCGAGGCGGCGGCCGCTTCGGCTCCGTCTGCAGTCTTCGGCAACGCCGGACAGGACTGCTGCGCGCGGTCGCGGATCCTGGTCGAGCGGAGCGCGTACGACCGGTTCCTCGAGTTGCTGGTCGAGCGCGCGGCGGGGGTGACGGTGGGAGACCCGGAGGACGAGGCGACGGAGATGGGCCCGCTGATATCAGCGGATCATCGAGAGAAGGTGTCGTCCTACGTGAACGGTAACGTTGCCTTCCGTGGAAACATTCCTGGCGAATCCGGCTTCTGGTTCCCCTGCACGGTCGTGGAGGCCACGAACGACGACCGCATCGCGCGCGAGGAGGTGTTCGGCCCGGTCGCCGCCGTGATCCCCTTCGAGGACGAGGCCGACGCGGTTCGGATCGCGAACGACACCCCGTACGGCCTCTCCGGTTCGATCTGGACGCGCGACGTCGGCCGGGCGATGCGCATGGTCCGGGCCGTCGAGACCGGCGTCCTCTCCGTCAACTCGAATACGTCCGTCCGGGTGTCGACTCCCTTCGGCGGCTTCAAGCAGTCCGGGTTCGGCCGGGAGCTCGGGATGCACGCCATGGAGGGGTACTCCGAGATCAAGAACGTCTACATCGCGACGGAGGAGAGCTAGGCGTTGGGTCGCCTCGACGGCAAGGTCGTGGTCATCACCGGAGCCGGTGGCGGCATGGGCCGGGATGCGTCGATCCTCTTCGCCGAGGAGGGCGCGAGCGTGTGCGCCGCCGACGTCGACCCCGCCGCGGCCGAGCAGACGGCGGGGGAGGCCCGGGGTGCGCTCGCGGTCGAGGTGGACGTGTCCGACTCGGACAGCGTGGAGGCGATGTACGCGGCTGCCGCCGAACGGTTCGGCGGGATCGACGTCCTCTACAACAACGCGGGCATCTCACCCGCGGACGACGACTCGATCCTCGAGACCGCCGAGGAGGCGTGGGACCGCGTCCAGGACGTCAACACGAAGGGTGTCTACCTGTGCTGCAAGCACGGGATCCCGTATCTGCTGGAGCGGGGCGGAGGCTCGGTGATCAACGTGGCCTCGTTCGTGGCGCTCGTCGGCGCCGCGACGTCGCAGATCTCCTACACGGCCTCGAAGGGCGCTGTCCTGTCGCTCTCTCGCGAGCTGGGCGTGCAGTTCGCCCGGCAGGGCATCCGCGTGAATGCTCTCTGCCCGGGGCCGGTGGAGACGCCGCTCCTGCTCCGAATCTTCGGTGACGACCCCGCCGCCTACGAGCGCCGCCGCATCCACCTGCCGATGGGCCGGCTGGCGAAACCGAGGGAGATCGTCAACGCAGCCCTCTTCCTGGCGAGTGACGAGTCGTCGTACGTGAACGGCACGACGTTCCTCGTCGACGGTGGCCTGACGGCCTCCTACGTCACGCCGGAGTAGCCTTTTTCACGTTCACGGGATCGCCAGGACGATCTTTCCGAACTGATCGCCGGCCTCCATACGCTCGTGCGCGGCGCGGGCCTCGGAGAGAGGGAAGACCGAGTCGACGATCGGCTTCGCCCTGCCGCTCTTCACAAGCTCGAACGCGCCCTCGAAATCGGCCTTCGTGCCCATCGTCGAGCCCAGGATCGTCAGCTGCTTCCACCAGACGCGGTGGAGAGCCGCCTTGGGGTTCGGGCCCGTGGTCGCCCCGCAGACCGTGATCCGCCCGTGCGGCCTGACCGCCTGGAGCGAGGTCTGCCAGGTCGCCTCGCCGACGTGCTCCACGACGATGTCCACGCCGGGACCGCCCGTCGCCTCCCTGACCGCCCCGACGACGTCTCCGCTCTCGTGATTCACGACGAGGTCGGCGCCGAGCTCCTTCGCCCGCTCAAGCTTTTCGTCGCTCGATGACGTTGCGATGACGCGGCCGCCGAGCGCCCGAGCGATCTGCAGCGACGCCGTTCCGATCCCGCTGCCGACGCCCCAGACCAGCACCCACTCGCCCTCCTGCAGCGCAGCGCGAGTGACGAGCATCCGGTAGACGGTCTCGAAGACGAGCGGGAACGCTGCGGCCTCCTCGAAGGAAAGGTCGTCGGGAATCTCGTACACCTGCGACTCCGGCACCGCGATCAGCTCCGCGTGCGTGCCGTCCATGTGCTCGCCGACGACGCTGATCTGATCGCCGTGCTCGATGCCGGGGTTGATGACCACCCGGCGACCCGACTGGTCGACGCCGGCACCGTCGGCGCCGAGGATCCGGGGCTTGGGGACGGAAGGGAGCCCGGCTCGAATCCAGAGGTCGAGCCGATTGAGGGCGGCGGCGCGAAGCTCGACCAGCACCTCACCATCCGCGGGCTCGGGGTCGGGCGCTTCCTCGTAGCGAAGAACCTCGGGGCCGCCGTCCTCGTGGATCCGGATCGCCTTCATTCGGCCGACTCTAGGCACAATCAGGCCCATGAAGGCCGCTGAACTCGAACGGCTGGCCGACGAGCTTGGGATCGACGCGATCGGCGCCGCCCCGGTCGCGTCCTATGCCGACACCGAGCGGCACATCGAGGATCGCAAGGAGCGCGGGCTCTTCGCCGACCTCAAGTTCACGATGGCCCAGCCGGAGGTCTCCTGTCACCCCGAGACCCTCCTGCCCGGCGCGAAGACCGTCGTCTCCGCCGCGCGTTGTTACTACGCCGACGGGCCAGAGCTCCAACCGGGCGAAGGCCGCCTTGCGCGCTACACCTGGAGCGACGGATACGCGGTGCTCCGGGATCAGCTCGAGACGATGGGCCAGCGGCTTGGCGGCCACTATCGGGTGCTGGTCGACGCGAACCAGCACGTCGATCGCGAAGCCGCGGCGCGATCGGGCGTCGGCTTCTACGGGAAGAACACGATGCTGATCACACGGAGGCACGGATCCTGGGTCGTGCTCGGCACGCTCGTCACGACCGCAGAGCTCGAAGTCACGCCTCCTCTCGACCGCGGCTGCGGCTCCTGCCGACTGTGCATCGATGCCTGCCCGACCGACGCACTGGACGAGATCGGCGTACTCGACGTCAACCGCTGCATGTCGTACTGGACACAGTCGCGGCATTCGGTCCCGGACGACGTGCGCGTCGCGCTCGAAGACCGCGTCTACGGCTGCGACATCTGCCAGGACGTCTGCCCCTGGAACAGAGGCATCGAGAAGCGCCGGGCCGGCGTTCCATCCGCAGGCACCGAGACCCACGTCTCGCTCGTCGACTGGCTCAGAGCCGAAGACGCGGAGCTTCGCGTCAGGTACGACCGCCTGTTCGTCCCGAAGAACGATCCCCGTTACCTGCGCCGCAATGCGCTCGTCGCGCTCGGAAACTCCGGTGGACCGGAGCACCTCGAGCTCGCCGAGTCGTACGCGGCTTCCGAGGACTCTCTGCTCGCCGAGCACGGGGCCTGGGCCGCCGCCCGCCTGCGGGACCGTCACAATTCGTAGCGCGTTGGCGAAAGACCGGCGACTACGTTCCCGGATCGAGGTCTGGATGGGGTGGGTGCGGCTCGTCGCCGTCGTCTTCGCCCTGCTCGAGGTCGCGATCTTCGAGGCGGACTACCCGCCGGGCTACGAGGCATGGGCATGGGCGATCACAGCCGCCTTTGCGATTGGATCGGCGCTCCTCCTCGTTCTTGCCTACCGGGTGCCGTCGAGGGCCGTCTGGCGCCGGATCGGACTTGCGGCGCTCGTCTTCGACACGGCGGTCGTGTACGGCTACATCCTCGTCTTCACCTTCGAGGCGGGCACGCCGATGCGCCAGCTCGTCTTCGTCCCGCTGATCGAGGCTGCGCTTCGATTCGGCGTCACGGGCACGATTGCAGTGTCGGCGTTCTCCGCCCTGGCGCTCGCCGCGGCCGAGTGGTGGCGCGACGAGCACTTTCCGCCGCAGGAGTTCGACCTCAACCGGATCGTGCTGCCGGTCGGCGTCCAGCTCATCGTCGGAACGATCGTGGGCTTGCTCGTCAATCGTCTGCGCGAGGAGCGGGCGAGTGCGACCTCCCGAGCCGCGGAGGCGGAGACGCTCCGGGACGAGCTCGGCCGGCGCGCCGACGTGCTCGATGCGACGAACCGTGCCGCTCGTGCGCTCAGCTCCTCCCTGGATCTCGAGCAGGCGTTCGCAGCCTTCATCCGGGAGCTTCGAGGCCTCATCCCGTTCGACCGGACTGCCATCCTGCTCGTCGACGAGGGCCAGCTCCGAGTGTTCGCCGCGGCAGGAGAGGCGGTCGAGGAGGTCTTTCCGCCCGGCACGACCGTCCCGATCCGCGGCTCGGTGATCGAGGATCTCGTCCGCGGCGGCCAGACTCTCTACCGGGAGGACATGTCCGATACGAAGTACGAGGAGGAGGCGGACTTTCTTCGCCTCGACCTCCGGTCTCGCGTCGTCGCTCCGATGCTCTCTGGCGCGGAGACGATCGGGGCGATCTCGGTCGTGAGGCGCGAGCCGTCCGCCTTCCGAACGGGAGAGGTCGAGCTCCTCGGCCTGCTGGGGCGTCTCGTCGGGAGCGCCGTCCAGAACATCCGCGCCTACGAGTCCGAGCGGACGACGGTCGAAGAGCTCCGGAAGCTGTCGGCCCTGCGCGCCGATTTCGTGTCGATGGTGTCGCACGAGCTGCGGAGCCCGATGGCCTCGGTGATCGGCTCGGCCCGGACCCTCCAGCAGCGGTGGCGGGAGCTGACGGCCGAGCAGCGGGAGTCGTTCCTGGCACTGATCGCCCACGAGACCTCACGGCTGGCCGACCTGATCGGCGACGTGCTCGACACGTCACGAATCGAGGCGGGAACGTTCAGCTTCTCGTTCGACGACGTCGACATCGCGCAGCTCGTCCGGGATTCCGCTGCAGCGGCCGAGCATGGCCAGGACGAGGTCGTCGTCAAGGCGGTCGTCCGCGAGCCGCTGCCAACCGTCCGCGGCGACCGCGACCGGCTCAGGCAAATCCTCGTGAACCTGATCGACAATGCTGTGAAGTACTCCCCCGAAGGCGACGAGGTCCAGGTCGAGGTCCAGGCGTCGAACGGCCGCGTGCTGATCGAGGTGAGGGACCGGGGCCCCGGTATCTCGCCCGAGCATCAGCGCATGATCTTCGAGAAGTTCGGGCGGGCGCAGGTCGGCGAGAAGGCGAAGCCCGGCACCGGCTTGGGCCTCTTCATCGCACGCTCGATCGCAGAAGCTCACGGAGGAACGCTCGAGGTGCGCTCCGCACCGGATCGCGGCGCCACCTTCCGGTTGTCTCTACCGGTCTAGCTCAACGCCCGGCGCGGGGTCGATCCCGCAGGGCCCCGGGATGGCCCTCCGCCGAAAAGCGGCTCTGCTTCCGCTGCGGCCGACCGCCGAGGCGTAGAGGGGCACGCAGACGCCGGTCGCCTGGGAAAGAACCGTCGTGAAGCCACCCCGTTTACCCGCCTTGACGGTCTTTCTGTAGCTGACTCCGCCTACGGAGGCAGACAGGGACACCGACTCGCCTCGCGCGAAGCCGTGACCGGCGATCGTGAGCGGCGTTTCGGAGGCGAGCTTGAGCGTAGGCCGGGAGCCTGTCGAATCACTCGAGTTGGTCGCCGCGAACGCCGCCGAGGCCATGATCGCCACCAAGAAAACCGCCGCGAGCGTCAGACGCAACTTGACAGGAGGATTCATGTTCGCAAATGATACCCGCCCCTAGATCGAGGATGCTCTAGGGCGATATCACGCGGATCCGCGTGACAAACGGGGAGAGGAGTACAAACTTGTCGAAGAGACACATGAGACGCTGGGGCGTTGTCCTCAGCGTGCTCGCGCTAGCTCTCGGTGCCATCGTGGGAGCTGCGCTCATGAACGGAGGGTCCGCGGCCGCACCGGCGGGGGGCTCGGAGGAGATGCCGCTCAGGCGATGGCCAACAAGCTGGCCAGCCAGACCCAGGCGGTCGGGCGGCAGTCTCCAGGAGGGAGACCGCAGTGCGGCTGACGACGAGTGGGTGAAGCACGCCACTCCGGGCGATTCCATCCCGTCCGCGGCGATCGCCGGCTCGAGCCGAGGACTGGGGCAAGATGGAGGCCCGCTCGGACTGGGGCGGAGGCGGCGCGCAGTGGAAGCCGCTTGGCCCCACCTGGGCCAAGGGGTTGCCGAACGCGTACCGCGATCGCGCGGTCTACAACGCCGGCACCCCCGACTTCAGCGGCCGGATCGCTCACACCGTCATCGACCCGAACTGTGGTAACAGCGGACGCGGAAACGATGACGATGACGACGACGACGGCGGCGATCGCGGTTCCTGCCGCCTGTGGATCGCCAACGCCAACGGCGGTGTCTGGCGCACGGAGCAGGCGCTCGCCAAGACTCCGCAGCTGGAAGTACCTGTCGAAGGAGTTCGAGCACAACAGCGTCAGCTCGCTCGAGCTCGACCCGAACGACCGGAACGCTACAACACGCATCTGGGCCGGCACGGGAGAGTCGAATGCCTGCGGTTCCGGCTGCGAGGCCGGCGTCGGCCTCTACAAGTCGACGAACGGCGGCGAGACCTGGAGCGGCCCATACGGACAGACGTCTGGACCGGCCTGCGGCCCAGCACCGAATTCGAATCCGTGCAACCCGTTCTACAACCGGTCTGTCTCCTCGATCGAGGTCAAGCCGGGCAATTCCAACGTCATCTACGCGGCCACCGGCCGCGCGATTCGCGGGCTCTCGAGCTCGTGCTGCGGTGGCGCGGATGCCCTGATTCCGGGAGCGGCGCATTTCGGTCTTTACCGCTCGCTCGACGGTGGCCGCAACTGGCAGCTCGTCCATCAGGGCGCCCCTGCCGACTGCACCGCCACTCATCCGGATCAGGTCTCGCTGAGCCTGACGCAGTGCTCACCGCGCGGTGCGCGGCGGGTCTACGTCGACCCGGTCGACCCGAACACCGTCTACGTGAGCTTCTTCGGTCGCGGTATCTGGCGTTCGCAGTCGAACGGCGATCCGGGCACGTGGCAGCAGATCATGCTTCCGGTCGGTCCGGGCTTCGCTACGGCGGCGGGTGGCTCCGAGCGGGCCGAGTTCGACATCGTCAAGCTCGGCGGCGAGACACGGATGTACGTCGGTGTCGGCGGCGGTACGGCTCCGTACGCGCGCTTCCGGCGCAACGACGCCGTGCGAACCGCTCCGGCGGCAGCCGTTCAGGCCAGCTGGATCGAGCTGACGAACCCGACACAGGACACGCCGGGGTACTCGAGCTTCAACTACTGCGGCCAGTGCTCCTACGACAACTACGTGTTCGTGCCCGCGAGGCATTTCCCGAAGTCGGGCGCGAACCCGGACATCGTCTACCTGTCCGGCGACAACCGGTACGCCGAGAACGACTGGGGTCCGTTGAGCCCGCGGGTGAACATCCCCGGGAACATCGCCAACAACGGTCGTGACAACGGTCGGGCGGTCGGACTGTCCACGAACGCCGGAGTGCACTTCACCGACATGACGGACGACACCACGCACGACATCTACCCGGTGGAGCTCCATCCGGACCACCACGCGCTGACCGTGAACCCGAAGAACTGGAAGCAGTTCTTCGACGTGGGTGACGGCGGCATCGTGCGCTCCAACGGCAAGTTCGTCAACGACTCGGGCGACTGCGTCCAGCCGAAGGGCTACACGGGCACCCGTCTGGCGTTCTGTCAGCTCCTGCTCTCGCAGGTGCCGGAGAAGCTCCACACCCTGAACAAGGGCCTGCGGACGCTGCACTTCTACCAGCTCGATTACAGCCCGTTCGACTTCGACACGATCGTCGGCGGGACGCAGGACAACGGCTCATGGGAGCGGGGCGACGGGCCCGGATCGGGCACGAACAGCGGTCCGACCGTGCTTCCGCCGGCCGGAGTCGGGATCGCCACGGATCAGTTCCCGAGCGCCCGTGAGTGCCTCGGTCGCGGTCGTGGCGACGATGACGACGACGACGACAACGGCAACAGCGGAAACGGTCGCGGCTCCGGCGGCGAGCAGGTCTGGGTGAACACGAACATCGCGGACGGAGGCCACAACGGCTTCGACATCGGTGACCCGTGCTTCCGCCTCAGCGGCTTCCAGCAGGGCCAGACCATGGTCTCGTACGACCCGAAGAACCAGCTCGACATGAACTGGACGTCGGACACGCACTTCGTGCTCTACGGCAACGAGCAGAACGCGTTCATCGGTCGTCGCCAACGACGACCACACGGTCGCCGGCCAGGCTCTGGTCGGCGCGGGAGCACGTCTTCCGCTCCGACAACCAGGGCCGGAACCCGATCCTGACGAAGCAGACTCACCGCGAGCACTGCAACGTCTGGTACGGCGACAACGACGTCGACGACAACGGCGTCTACGAGCCGCCGAAGGACATCTGCGACGACTGGACGCCGCTCGGCGATCCCGGTCCGAACGGACGTCTGACAACCGGTGCGCAGTACGGCGCCGGCAAGGCCGGCAGCTACACGAGCGTCGTCGAGCCCGCATGGGACGGCCAGACGCTGTGGGCGGCAACCGGCGCAGGCCGCGTCTTCGTCTCGAAGAACGCTGGCGGCCCCGAGCCGGCGGTGGTGTTCGACCGGATCGACGACGACCCGACGGCAGGCCCGACGCCGAACCGGTTCGTGACGGCGATCTACGTCGACCCGAAGGACCCGAACCACGCCTGGGTCACGTACAGCGGCTTCAACGCGAAGACGCCGGCAACGCCGGGTCACGTGTTCGAGGTTCGCTATGTCCCGGGTGCCTCGACCTTCCGGCTCCTCGACGGCAACGAGCCGCGGGACCGGATGGGCGACATCCCGGCGACGTCGATCGCTGTCAGCGACAGCGGCACGATCTACGTCGGCACCGACTACGGCTGCGTCGCGAGCAAGGGCGACGGCAGTTGGCGTCAGTGCGGTTCGGGTCTGCCTCACATGCCGGTTGCGGACCTGATCTACGTCCGCGACCAGATGCGGCCGCCGTACAAGGGCAAGGAGCGGCTCTACGCCGCGACCCACGGCCAGGGAGTCTGGGAGCTCAAGACAGACCACCTGGACAAGGACGACGACGACAACGACGACGACTAGGCTCTAAGCCGTAGTCGGACAGTGGAGAGGGTCGCCTACGGGCGGCCCTCTCCTTATCCTGGGGAGGCCGAGATGACGCGCATGCGTCGAAGATTTCTTCTTTCCGTGCTCGCAGCGGCCGTGCTCGGCGGCCTCGTTGCAGGGTGCGGTGGCGGTGGCGAGGAGAGCACCTCGTCGTCCGGCTCGATCCGCTTCCTCGTCTTCGGTGACCCCCCCGAGATCAATGCGTACCGAACGCTGATCGAGTCGTTCAGCCGCGAGGAGCCCGACATCGATGTCCAGCTGATCGAGGCCAGCGACCGGGACGACCTCCTTGCCAGGCTCTCCACGTCCCTCGCAGGAGGCTCGCCGCCCGATCTCTTCCTCATGAACTACCGCTTCTACGGCCAGTTCGCGGCCCGCGGCGTCCTCGAGCCGCTCGAGCCCTACGCAGACGATTCGGAGGCTTTCGAGGTCGACCAGTTCTACCCCCAGGCGATCGACGCGTTCCGCTGGAAAGGCGAGGTCACCTGCCTGCCGCAGAACATCTCCAGCCTCGTCGTCTACTACAACCGAGATCTCTTCAAGCGCTTCGGTGTCCCGGTTCCCACAAACGCAATGCCGTGGGGCGAGTTCGTCGCGCGGGCCCAGCAGATGACCCGCGACAAGCAGGGGGCGGTCGTCCGCGGTGCCGACCCTGACTTTCCCGTCGCAGGCACCGTCCCGGCGGACATTTACGGGCTCGGAGTGGAGCCGACGGTGATCAGGCTGGCACCGTTCGTCTGGTCGAACGGCGGTGACGTCGTCGACGACGAGGAGGCACCGACCCGCTTCACCCTCGACACGCCGGAGGCGAAGCAGGCGATCGGCGAGTTCTTTCAGCTCCGCTCGCTCCACGGAGTCGTTCCGACCGACCAGGAGGTCGAGTCGGAGGACGACGAGAGCCGGTTCGCCAACGGCCGGCTCGCCATGCTGCTCAGCTCACGGCGCGCCGTTCCCACCTTCCGGGAAGCCGCGAAGTTCGACTGGGACATCGTCTCCCTGCCGGTCTTCAAAGAGCCCGCGGGAATCCTCCACTCGGATGCCTACTGCATGACGAAGGCGTCGGGCGCGAAAGACGCCGCCTGGAGGTTCGTCGAGTACGCGCTCGGCCCGGAGGGGGCGCGGGTCGTCGCGCAGACGGGCCGTACCGTCCCGTCGCTGCGCTCGGTGGCCGAGTCCGATGCGTTCCTCGATCCGTCGAAGAAGCCTGCGAACTCACGGATCTTCCTGGACGGCATCGAGACCATCCGGCGCGTGCCGACCATCTCGACCTGGCCCGAGATCGAGGACGCCAGCGAGGGCATTCTCGAGAACGGGATGTACCTGGGCAAGCCGGTCGACGAGGTCGTCGCCGAGCTCGACGAGAAGACGCGGCCCCTGTTCGAGCGGGCCGAGCGCTGACCTAGACTCGCGGCGCGATGAGGGCCGGCGAGAGAAGGTGGGGCGGTGGGCGGCTGCCTGCCGCCATCGGGGTTGCGCTCCTTTTCCTCCTGCCCCTCTGGTTCATGGTCAGCGGTTCGCTGCGCGAGCCCGGAACGGCGCCGCCGCGATCGCCGGAGCTCTTCCCGAACCCGCTCTCGACGAAGAGCTACGACCGTGCCTTCGACCTGGTGGATCTCGCGCGCCACGTCGTCAACTCGCTCATCGTGGCCGGCTTGACGGTTCCGCTGGCGGTGCTCTTCGCGTCGTGGGCCGGCCTCGGTCTGCTCCTCGTCGCCGGAAGAGTCCGGTCGGTCCTGGTCGGCCTGTCGTTCGCGGCGCTGATGATTCCGGTCACCGCCCTCCTCGTCCCGCGCTTCACACTCTTCCGCTGGCTGAACCTCACTGACACCTGGGTGCCGCTCATCGCGCCGGCGCTGCTTGGCCTGTCGCCGTTCTACGTCCTGCTCTTCTACTGGAGCTTCCGCCGGCTTCCCTCCGAGCTCTTCGAGGCGGCGCGGCTGGAGGGGATGAAGCCGTTCGGGATCTGGCGGCGGATCGCGATGCCCCTCGTCCGCCCGGTGACGGTCGCCGTCGCGCTGCTCACGTTCATCGCATCGTGGGGGAACTTCCTCGATCCCCTGATCTATCTCTTCGACTCCAACCTGTTCACCTTGCCGCTCGGGCTCCGTTCGCTCTCGACGCTCGACCGCACCAACTACCCGGTTCTCCTCGCCGGGGCCGTCGTCGCCACCGCGCCGGTCGTCGTGGCATTCGCGATCGCCCAGCGGTTCTTCCTGCACGAGGATCGCGGGGCCGGGTGGCTCGGCCGATGAGGGTTGCGCTCGACGGCGTTCAGAAGGACTACGGCGGCGTTCGCGCCCTCGACGGGGTGAACCTGGAGGCCGCGGACGGCGAGCTGCTCGTCGTGGTCGGGCCGTCCGGCTGCGGCAAGAGCAGCCTCCTGCGGTGCATCGCGGGCCTGGAAGCCGTGGACGGCGGCACGATCTGGATCGGAGACCGCGACGTCACAGACCTCCGACCGGCGGTGCGGAACGTCTCGATGGTCTTCCAGAGCTACGCGCTCTTCCCCCATCTCACGGTCTGGGAGAACATCGCGTTCGGCCTCGTGGTTCGCGAGGAGCCCAAGGCGGTCGTCAAGGAACGGGTGGCCGGCGCTGCCCGTCTAGTCGGTGCCGACGCGTTCCTCGACCGGCGTCCGTATCAGCTGTCAGGAGGCGAGCGGCAGCGTGTCGCGCTTGCGAGGGCCGTCGTCCGGCGGCCGGACGCCTATCTGCTCGACGAGCCGCTTTCGAACCTCGACGCGGGCATGCGTTCGCAGATGCGCACCGAGCTTCGCCGCCTCCACCGGGAGGTCGGCTCGACGATGATCTACGTGACCCACGACCAGGTCGAGGCGCTCACACTCGGGGATCGGATCGTCGTCATGGACGGTGGGAGAGTCCGCCAGATCGGGACTCCGGACGAGGTCTACGGGCAGCCGAGCAACAGGTTCGTCGCGGGTTTCCTCGGAACGCCGGCAATGAACTTCCTCGACTCCGAGGCCGCTCGGCCCTTCTATGTCCTGCCCGAGAGAAGCGTGGTCGGAATCAGGCCCGAGCACCTACGCCTCGACGCGGCCGGCGTCCCGGCGCGCGTCGAGCTGGTCGAGGTCGCAGGAAGCGACGCCTTCCTCCACCTCGACCGCGGGCTGGTCGCACGCGTCGAGGCTGCCGGCCGGCCGGCCGAGGGCGCCGGGGTTCAGATCGCATTCGATCGAGCGGACGCCCATCTCTTCGACGAAGCCTCGGGGGAGCGCATCGAATGGAGGTGAGCGAGCGACGCCAGGTCGCCTTGCTCCTCGCTCCCTACGTCTTCGGCATCGTCGTGCTGGTCGCGCTTCCGGCGGTCGTCACGTTCGCCCTTGCCTTCACCGAGTACGACCTGCTGCGCTCGCCGAGCTTCGTGGGGCTCGAGAACTTTCGGGGCCTGGCCGACGACGACGTCTTCGGGATCGCGCTGAAGAACTCGCTGATCTTCGCGGCGCTCGCCGTGCCGCTCAGGCTCGCCGCCGCTCTCGGCCTGTCGCTTCTCCTGCACCGGCGCTACACGGGCGTCGGAACGGCTCGCTCGGCCTCCGCGCTCCCGACGGTCATCCCGGACATCGCCTACGGGCTGGTGTGGCTGTGGCTCTTCAATCCGCTCTACGGCCCGATCAATCTCCTCCTGAAGGTGGGAGGCGACAGCCCGACGACGACTGCGTGGGGCGTCCAGCCGCCTCAGTGGCTGACGCATCCGAACGACGCGCGGGCGGCGATCATCATCATGAGCCTGTTCACGATCGGCGAGGCGTTCGTCGTCCTCCTCGTGACCCGTCAGGGCCTCCCGTCCGAGCTCTTCGAGCTCGCGGCGCTCGAGGATGCGACCGCCTGGGGGGTCTTCCGGCGGGTGACGCTGCCGCTCATGGCGCCGATCCTGCTCCTGCTGCTCGCGAGGGACACGATCTTCAGCCTTCAGTGGACGTTCGTGCCGGCGCTGATCGTCACCGACGGAGGGCCTCCTCCGTACGCCACGACCTACGTGCCGCTGTTCGTCTACAAGACGGCGTTCGAATACCTGCGCTACGGCTATGCGGCCGCCGCAACGCTCGCCATGTTCGGGCTGACCGCGCTGATCGTCTGGCTCCAGTGGAGGATCGTCCGCCGCTGGCGCAAGGGGTTCGCGGTGGGTTAAGAGGCCGCAGTTCCGACGCGGGTGACGTTGAGCTCACGCGCAAGCTCTTTTGCGCGGACGGCGATTCGCTTGGCGAGCTCCGGCTCCAGCACGACGGCCTCGCCTCGATAGGACAGAACCTCTCCGACGAGCCACTCCTCGCCGGCGATCCACTCCCGCACCGCTGACCCGTCGGCCAGCGGTGTCGCTCCACGCTCGACTTCCCAGCGCGCGACCGCCGGCGAGTACCAGACCCGTACCGGGTGCATGCCTTCGAAGCCGTGCGGATCGAAGCCCTCTCGCGGCTCGAAGCTCTCGCGCAGCTTCCCGGCGCTGCGGATGCGGTCGAGCCGGAAGGAGCGCTCGCCGTCGCGGTCGCGATCCCATGTGTGCACGTACCAGTAGGGGAGGCGCCGTTCGAGCCGATACGGCTCCACGGTGCGCGTCGTCGAGTCCTTGTCGCCCTCTTTCAGATGCTCGATCTCGACGAGGCGGCGCTGGTCGATCGCATCGCTGAAGGTGCCGACGAGGTCTTCCTCGTCACGATCGACGTCAGGCTCGGGCGTCTGGGCGAGCGCGAACTCGCCGAAGGTGTCCTCCAGTTTCTTGCGCACCCGGTCGAGCGGCGTATGCGCGTCGGCGGCGATCATCGGCCCGACGAACTCCAGAGCGAGCCGGATCGCGCGGGCCTCGAGGGGCGTCAGGCGAGGGGAGGCGCGGAAGGTGTCGCCGAAGAGCTCCTTGTCCACGTGGACGTGGTCACCGCGCAGCTCTGCGTACACCGCGTAGCAGCCGCCTCCGAAGTTGACGAGGTTGAGCAGCGAGAGATGCTCCTCCAGGGCCTCCGGCGGGATGCGGAAGCGCTCCGCGATCTCGGCGGCGGGAATGTCGGTGCTCGACTCGTCTCCGCAGTGGTCGAGGAGATAGGCGAGGAGCGCCTGGAGGAGCCCGAACCGCTCGGGCGCGACGGGGGATCCGGGCCGCTCGGCAGGCACCGCGGCCGCGCGCTTCTTCTCCTTGGCGAGCTGAGGCGGTTCGGCTTCGTGGCGCTCGCGCGCGAGCTCCAATGCACCCTTGACGGCACGGCGGAGCTCCGGAGGCGCGAGGGGTACCGCGCGTCCATCCTGGCGCAGGATCCAGCGCACGAGCGGCTCCAGCGAGGCAAATGCCGTGATGAACGACCCGTTCTCCAGCCGCCCGACCCTGCCGTACACCCGCTCGACCCACCAGGCCGTGTCGCCCGCGACCTCGATCTGCGCCTCGCCGGCCGGCGTCCCGAACTGCCAGTCGGGCCGTCCCCGGTAGGCGTCCACGTCGAAGTCGGCCGGGAGGCGGAAGTCGCGCTCGCGACGGGTCGCCAGCCGGATCTCGCCCCGGATTCGCGAGACCCTGAACGTCCTGATGTCGTCCCGGTCGTGATCCCGCCCGATCACGTACCACCGGCCGCGGTCGAGGAGCAGGGCGTACGGATCGATCGTCCGCTCGGTCTCCTTGTCCCGGGTGATCGCCCAGTAGCGGAACTTGAGCGTGCGTTGCTTCGAGATCGCGCTCTCGAGCTTTGCGAGCCGGCCGGGCATCTCCGGCGAGTAGTCCGGATCGTGAACCTCGACCCGGTCCGCCGTCGGACTTCGGGATTCGGTGAGCCCGGGCCGGCCGAGCGCAAGGTTCTGCAGCGCCAGCCGCAGCGGCTCGGCGTAGGCGAAGTGGCCCTCGAGGAGATAGAAGCAGGTCTGGAGCGCGGCGAGCTCGTCGTCAGAGAGCTTCAGCTCCGGGAGGAAGTACCGCTCCGAGCGAAGCGTGTAGAGCTCCTCGCCGGTGAACTCGTCCCGCTGCGAGTCGAGCGGGACGCCGAGTGCAAGCAGCTCGGCCCGGTCGGAATAGAACCGCCTCGCAAAGGCCTCGTCCGACATCTCCGAGTAGCCCTCGACGTTGCCCTTGACGTCTCGCGCCGTGAGCGCCCGCCGCTCCGCCATGAGGAAGGCGACGAGCGAGAGCTGTCGGATGAGCTTGTCGGTGTCGTGACTCACTGGGCGGACCTATTCTTGCCGATGTCCGATGTTGCCGTCTCGGACAAACCGAGGGCTGACTTTGTAACACCGACCCAAACTCGTTATGCTCGTCTCTGGTCGGGAGGGCACTTGCACGTCAAATGGTCTTAACAGACATTTGCGGGCGCTTAATCGAGGAGCTGATACCTAAGACATGGACGCTCAGAAGCTCGCGATTCAGAACCGTATGTATCAGTACTCACGTGCGATTTATCGATCGATCAAGGATCTCATCGATCCGCACGTTTCGCGTGACACGCAACTGGAGTATCGCCGAGACGTCCTCGCCGCCTGCGAGGACACGATGGAGCGGCTCGCCCGAGACCCTCTCTACTTCGCGAAGCCGGAGCGGGCGCTCTTCCAGGACATCCGCCGGTACTTCCCCATTCGAGCGCAGGCGCAGGTCGCCTGGGCGGTGGAGGAGGGCGTGACAGCGGCTGTCACGTTCATCACCGAGCAGATCGAGGCCGGCGCCTTCGACGGCGGCGTCCCGCGCTGCCGGGCGACGACCCGCAAGGGCAAGCCCTGCCAGCGCACTCCGCTCCCCGAGCGCGAGTACTGCCCCTCGCATCAGCACCTCGCCGACGCCGCCGCCTAGCGGCGTGCGCCGCTTCGCTGAAAGTCTTTCGACTTTCAGCGACCTCTCGGAAGCCGGGCGCCGGCTTCGCCGGCGCGCGGCGCGGCTGCCGGGTCAGCGGCGGCCGAGGTCGGCTGTCACCGAGCGAAACGGGCAAGGCCCGTTTCGCGGCGACGCTTATGAAGTGACCCGCCTGGCGTAGGCGTTTTCGTAGCCGGAGGAGGCGGCTTTCGAGACTGCGTCTTGCGCCGCGCTGATCGACGGGTAGACGCCGCTGAAGACGACGTAGTAGCCGGGGTGGAGGCTTGCGTACTTCGAGGACTCGAGGACACCGACCTGCGGGAGGCCTGCTCTGAGTGCCTCGCGCGCCTTCGCGGTGGCGGCCGGCTTGCCGGCCGACGTCGGCAGGGAGGCGAGGACGAGTGTCCAGCCGCCCCTCCGCGGCGGCCACTCGACCAGCGTCCGCTTCGGGGGTTGCCGCCGGGACGTCGTCGAGGTCTGGGTGGTCTGTGTGGGCACGGTCGCAGAGGGCCCGGTCGTGGGCACGGGGGCCGTCGTCGCCACCGTTGGCAGGGGAGCCGTGTCTCCGACTACGGTCGTGCGGGCGGCGCTACTTGCGTCCCGTGTCCACACGATGGCGCCGGCGGCGGAGAGCACGGCGACGACGAGCGCGAGCAGCGACGGCCAGACCCAGTCGCCGGGATACCAGCGCAGGCGGCGCTGCCATCCCGTCGCAAGCGCCGGGACGACGCCGGCTCCCCGGATGCGGAGACCGCAGTCGACGCAGTACTCCTGGAGGGGCTCGACGGTGGCCCCGCAGCGTGGACATTGCGTCTCGGGCGCGCTCACGGCTCGGCTCGGCCTGCCGCGGCGACGACGTCGCCGGGCTGGGTGTCGGCGTGGAGCTCCGGCTGGAGCTCGACGGCGCTACCGCAGCTCCCGCAGAACTGGACGTCGGCCGGCAGCGGTGAACCGCACCGCGCACACGCGACCACTGGCCGCGGTCCGGAGGGGCGACCACAGTTCTGGCAAAAGTGCGCTCCCCACGGGATCGGCGCCCCGCACTCGCACCGTGGCCCTCGGCGTGTGGCCGAGGAAAGCAAGGTGTCGATCTCGTCGATGCGGTCGTCGATGGTGGCGAGGGTGCTGCAACGCTCCGTGACGAGCTCGACCCGAAAACGGTCGAGCCTGAACATCTCGTAGACGATTCCGCCGAGGTCACGGACGAGCTGTTGTCGCTGGCGGGCGAGGGCGCGTCGTTCACGCTTGAGCGCGCCTGGCGTGGAGGCGCGACGCAACTCCGTCTCCGCCGCGCGGGGACGACCGAACGGCCACAGGCCTGCCATCTGACGCGAATCTAGCGAACGATGCTCAGAGAGCGACCACGACGAGCCGCTCCTCGGTGAACTCACGCACTGCGTAAGCCGGCCCCTCGCGGGTGTTTCCGGAGTCCTTGACGCCGCCGTACGGCATCTGGTCCGCACGGAAGGTCGGCGCCTCGTTCACGGTGACCCCGCCGAACTCGAGCTCCTGCGCAGCGCGAAGGGCGGTGGCGAGGCTCCCCGTGAAGATGCCGCCCTGAAGGCCGAACTTCGTCCCGTTCGCGAGCTCGATCGCCTCGTCGAGGCTCGAGTACCGGTTCAGGGTCACCACCGGCCCGAAGACCTCCTCGCACGAGACCTGGAGCCCGGGGGCTGCTCCGGCGATCACCGTCGGCCGGATCAGCTCGCCCTCCAGCTCGCCGCCTGCGAGGACCTCCGCACCGTCTTTCCGCGCCTCCTCGATCCATTCGAGGATCCGCTCGCGCGCATCCTGGTCGATCACCGGCCCCACATCCGTGTCGTCCTCCGCCGGGTCGCCGACGATGAGGGCGTCGACCTTCGGGATGAGCCGTGCCACGAAGTCGTCGTAGACGTCTTGATGGACATAGACGCGCTGAATCGAGATGCAGCTCTGGCCGGCGAACGAGAACCCGTGCTGCGCAGTAGCCGCCGCCGCTGCCTCGACGTCGGCGTCCGCCTCGACGATGAGCGGCGTCGAATTCCCGAGCTCGAGGTTGACCCGCTTGCGGGGAGCTCGCTCGCGCAGCTTCCAGCCGACGCCACTCGAGCCCGTGAAGGTGATGGCCTTGACCCGCTCGTCCTCGACCAGCACGTCGCCGATTTCCGAGGAGGGGCCGACGAGGACGTTCAGCCAGCCCGGAGGCAGGCCCGCCTCGGTCTCCAGTTCGCCCAGGACGAGGGCGGAGACCGGCGTCTGCGCGGCCGGCTTCAGGACGACGGCGCAGCCGGCGGCGAGCGCCGGCGCGATCTTGTGCGCGACGAGGTTGAGGGGGAAATTGAAGGGGCTGATGGCACCGACGACACCGATCGGCTGACGCAGGGTGAGCGCGAGCTTGCCCTCGCCGGCCTGTGAGGCGTCCATCGGGATCGTCTCGCCGGTGAGCTTCCGCGCCTCGACCGCTGCGAACGTGTAGGTCGACATCGCGCGCGAGACCTCGAGGCGCGCAGCCTTCATCGGCTTGCCCGCCTCGTCCGAGATGATCTTCGCGATCTCCTCGTGCCTGCGGCCGAGGGCACCCGCGACTTTGACCAGGATTTCGGCGCGCTTGTGGCGCGGCAGCGGGTCGCGCATGGCCGCTTCCGCCGCGTCGATCGCCCGCTTCGTTTCGTCCGCGCCCGCCTTCGGCACCCGGGCGACGACCTCGCCCGAGTAGGGCGAGAGAACCTCCTGCCACTCGCCGGTCTCGATCCACTCTCCGGCGACGAGCAGCCGCTTCTCGGTTGCCGTTGCCGCCACGCAAGGAGTCTAGGAGACTGAACCTCGGATGCAGATCCCGAACGTCCAGTACGCACTGAGGGGTGAGGTTTCGATCGCGTTCAGACCGTCGGCACGGTTCAGTAGGGCGCCTCTACGCTGTTGCCGGTGACTGAGGCGTACATCGTCGACGCGGTGCGCAGCCCGATCGGGCGGCGGAACGGCGTGCTGTCGTCGATCCGGGGAGACGAGCTCGCCGCGCAGGTCTTGAACGGGCTCGTCGAACGGGTCGGCGTCGATCCGGGTGAGGTGGAGGACGTTCAGCTCGGCTGTGTGACCCAGATCGGCGAGCAGGGCTGGAACCTCGGCCGGATGGTGCCGCTCGTCGCGGGTTGGCCGGAGAGCGTGGGTGGGACGACGGTCGACCGGCAGTGCGGCTCCTCGATGCAGACGAACTTCAACGCCGCGGCGGCGATCTGGTCCGGTCAGATGGATCTCGTGGTCTCCGCAGGGGTGGAGATGATGTCGCGCGTCCCGATGGGCTCGAACGGCGGGGACCTCTCGGACAAGCTCCACGAGCGCTGGCAGATCGTCCCGCAAGGAGTTTCCGCGGAAGTCATCGCCGAGGAGTGGGGATTCTCCCGGGAGGAGCTCGACGCTTTCTCGCTCGAGTCGCATCGGCGCGCGATCGCTGCGATCGACGAGGGTCGGTTCGAGCGCGAGGTCGTTCCGGTCGAGGTGAACAATCCGCATACGGGTGTCCTCGTCGGAGTGGACGAGACACCCCGGAGGGACACCTCAGCGGAGAAGCTCGCCGCACTCCAGCCGGCGTTCGTCCCTGACGGGAAGGTAACCGCAGGGAACTCGAGCCAGATCTGCGACGGCGCAGCGGGTGTGCTGATCGCGTCGGAGAAGGCCTCGTCCCGCCTCGGGCTCGAGCCGCGCGCGCGCTTCGTGTCGTTCGGCCTCTCCGGCGTCGACCCGTACCGGATGCTTCACGGAAATCCCGAGGCCTCCGCCAAGGCGCTCGGCCGGGCCGACCTCACCTGGGACGACATCGCGGTCATCGAGGTCAACGAGGCCTTCGCGTCGGTCGTCCTCCAGTTCCTCCGGGACGCCGGCCTGGAAGACCGGCGGGCGGACGTGAACCCGAACGGTGGAGGCATCTCACTCGGTCATCCACTCGGCGCAACCGGTGCGCGGGTGACGGCGACGCTCCTCGGAGAGCTCGAGCGGCGAAACGAGCGCTACGGCGTCGCGACGATGTGCATCGGCTTCGGCCAGGCGATCGCCGCGGTCATCGAGCGAGTCTGAGACAACGCGAGACCGCGCTGCTCGCTACGAAAGGGCCGCAGCGGCATCGCTTGACGATGCCGCTGGAGGGATGCCGGCTCTGCCGGCGTCCCTCTACGCTTCCGTAGCGAGCAGCGCGGGCCGCTGCCCTCGCGCAAGCTGGAGGACGGCGCCGATCAGAGCGAGTGCGAGCAGCCCTGCGAGCGCCAGTCCCAGAAGAATTCTTTTCCGCCTCATCGCCGCTAGACGCGCGACAGCCCTCTCTTCTTCCATAAAGTCCTCCGCCGATGGAGATTCGTCGCGTAGGCGTGGTCGGTTTGGGGACGATGGGCGCGGGGATCGCGCAGGTCGCTCTCCAGGCCGGGAACGAGGTCGTCGGCCGCGAGGTCACTGCCGAGCTCGGCGAGCAGGCCCGCTCGAAGATCGACCATTTCCTCACGCGAGCCGTCGAGAAGGACCGGATGTCAGCCGAGGACAAGGACGCGGCCATGGCCCGGCTCACGACGACGACCGAGGTCTCCGACCTCGCCGATTCCGACCTCGTCGTCGAGGCGATCGTGGAGGAGCTGGAACCGAAGCGCGAGCTCTTCGCGGAGCTCGACCGCCTGACCCGGCCCGAAGCCATCCTCGCGACGAACACGTCCGCCCTCTCGGTCTCGGCGATCGCGGAGGCGGCGGAGCGACCCGAGCGCGTCATCGGGATGCACTTCTTCAACCCGGCGCCACTGCTGCCGCTCGTCGAGATCGTTCGCACCGAGCGCAGCGCCGACGATGCGGTCGATGCGGCCTACGCCTGGGCCGAGAAGGCCGGCAAGCGGCCGGTTCGCTGCAACGACACGCCAGGGTTCATCGTCAACCGCGTGCTGATCCCGCTCCTGAACGACTGTGTCCGCGTGCTCGACGAGGCCGGCGTCACTCCCGAGGACCTGGACAAGGCGATGACCAACGGAGCCGGCTGGCCCATGGGCCCGTGCGAGCTCGTCGATCTCGTCGGGATCGACATCCACAACCATGCCTCCGAGGCGTTGCACGGGGCGCTCGGTGAGGACCGGATGGCGCCTCCCGAGCGGCTGCTGAAGATGCAGAGCGAAGGCAAGCTCGGCCGCAAGAGCGGCGAAGGCTTCTTCAGGTACTAGAGGTCATTCGGACTCCGAGCCGCCTGGCGACCCAGGGGATGCTCGAGCCCTGGACGATCACCGAGAAGGCGACCACCACGAACACGATCTCGTAGATGCGGTCGGCGTCGTCGACGCCCCCGAGCAGCGCGAAGGCAGCGAGGAGGATGGGCACCGCGCCGCGCAGTCCTCCCCAGACGACGAAGATCCGTTCACCCGGTCGCATCCGCACCGGAGCCAGCAGCGGCCAGACCACGAGCGGCCTGGCGACGAGCGCGAGGATCACGGCGAACGCGAGACCCTCGAGGAACGTCGTGCTCGACAGCAGGCTCGTGACGTCGATCGTCAGGCCGAGAGCGACGAAGACCACAACCTCCGCGAGGCTCGCGAGCGCGGTGTGAAATCGCGCGATTTCGGTGCGCAGAGGGACGTCGGCGTCTCCCAGCGCGATGCCGGCGACGAATACCGCCAGGAAGCCCGAGCCGTGCGCCACCGAGGCGGCGCCGTAGATCACGCCGGCTGCGGCAAGCGTCCGGATCGGGTAGAGCCCTGGGTTCGGGAGGGAGATACGCAGCAGCGGACGCATCGCGGCAGCGCCCAGGAGCCCGATCGCGAGGCCGACCGCCATCTCGACGGAAAACTCCTCGACCACGATCCAGAACGAGGCGTCGTCGTGCGTCGCAAGCTCGATCATCCCGATCATCAGCGCGATCCCGACCGGGTCGTTCACGCCCGACTCACCCTCGAGGATCGTCCCTGTCCGCCCGCGGATCTCCTTGTTTCCGAGGACGGAGAACATCACGGCGGGATCGGTCGGGGCGAGCGCCGCCCCGAGAATCCCTGCAGTGACCCATTCGAACCCGAAGAGGAAATGTGCAGCGACCGCGATTACGCCGGCGGTCCCGAACGTCCCGAGGATTCCGATCGAGAAGATTGGAACAGCGGCGACGCGGAAGCGCCGCCAGCCGACCAGGGTGCCGCCGTTGAAGAGGATGATGACGAGCGCGACGACGGCGATCCGCTCGACCTCGAGGATCGACAGCCTGTCCGAGAGCTCGGGGAAGAGGTCCGATGCGACTGCGGCGAGGACGAGAAAGAGCGCCGGCTCCGGGATCGGCACGCGCTCCCCGAGCTTCGTGGCGAGCAGCGCGAGCAGAATCCCACCCGCCACGACGAGCACGATCGTGCCGAAAACAGCGATTTCGTCCACGGAGCGAGGCTAACCGTTTCCTTACAGATCGCTGACCGGGGTCACATCCGGAGCGGGGATACTCCATCCATGCGTCTGAAGACACTGCTCCTGCTTGCCACGACTGCCGTCGCGCTGCTCGCCACTACCGCTGTGGCGCTGGGCGCGCGCGGTCCTGCGCAGGACGGGACCCTGTCGGTTCGCGACGGCCGCGCCACGATCACGCTTCGCATGAAGGGTGGCGTCATCGGCCGTTTCGCCCGCGGCAAGCTCACGGTCACCGATTCGCTGACGGACGGCGGGACCGTGGTCGTCCGCGGTGCCGACCGAGAGGTGAGCATCTCCGAGAAGACGACGGTCTACTCGGGCTCGAACATCCGCTTCCGGATCATGGACGACCGTGAGGTTCGTCGTGAAGATCCATGCCTCGAAGATCAACGTCTCCGCTGTCGGCCGCGGTGACGGACACCTCGACGGCTGGGGCGATCCCGAGGACGGCGTGTTCTTCGACGGGACCTTCTCGCTCAACGACGACGCGTACCGATCGGTCCCGGACGAGCGCATGCATTTCGATCTCGCGTCGTCGCCGTCCGCGGGCTAGCACGGAAGGTCTGGCATCCTGAGAGGCGCGATGGCATCGCCCGACGCGCAAACGGTGCTTGTAGTCGAGGACGAGGCGTCCATTGCCTCGTTCGTCGCCATGTACCTCCGCAACGCCGGCTACGACGTGAAGGTTGCGCCGACGGGGCGTGACGCCCTGAACCTGGCAGCGTCTCAGTCGCCCTCTCTGATCATCCTCGACCTGATGCTTCCGGACATCGACGGCATCGAGGTCTGCCGGCGATTGCGGCAGGACTCCGACGTCCCGATCCTGATGCTGACGGCGCGGGACGAGGACGTCGACAAGATCGTCGGGCTCGAGGTCGGCGCCGACGACTACCTCACCAAGCCGTTCAATCCGCGCGAGCTCGTCGCACGGGTGAAATCCGTCCTCCGCCGTTCGACGCCGGAACGCAAAGAGACGAAGACGACACAGATCACACACGGACCGCTTCTCGTCGATTCGGGGCGCCGTGAGGTTCGGGTGAACGGAGAGGAAGTCCAGCTCGCTCCGAAGGAGTTCGACCTCCTCTGGGAGCTGCTCGACCACAACGGGCTCGTTCTGACCCGGGATCAGCTCCTCGAGAGGGTCTGGGGCTACACGTTCGCCGGCGACACCCGGACGGTCGACGTGCACATCCGGCAGCTTCGGCGCAAGCTCGAGGACGCCTCGCCGATCGTCACGGTGTGGGGCGTGGGCTACAAGGCGGCTCCTGCGAAGGACTCGTCCAAGGACACGGTCCCCGCCTGACGTAGGGAGGCTCATGGCCGTGTTCAGGTCGCTGCGTTTCCGCCTGCCGGCCTTCTTCCTGGCGGGCGCGGTGCTGGCCGGGCTCGTTTCGACAGCCATCGCGCTCGGGCTGTTCCAGGACTACACCGAGGACCGTCTCATCGCCGAGCTCCAGCGAGAGGCTCGTGGGCTCACGAGCCTCTACGCAGAGCAGGCCATCCGCTCGCAAGACCAGGACAGGCCGTACTTCGTTGCACCCGAGCGGCTCGAGCAGGCGAGCGGCAGCCGGCTCTACTACGTCGGCCTTCGCGTCGTCTTCCGCGGCTCGACGCGGCTGAACGAGCTGCCGAAGAACACTGTCGATTGGAGAGACGGCAGGTCGCGAACCTTCGAGTTCACACCGCCCAATGCGCGCCGGGAGTATCTCGCCGTGTCCCAGCCCTTCCGCCTCCAGCGTCGCGGAGTCGTCTTCGGCGCGCTGATCGTTGCGAAACCGAAGGCGGAGCTCCGGGATCGATGGCAGACGCTCGTCGAGCGTCTTGCCGTTGCGGGGCTCGTCGGGATCATCGTGGCCGGCGCGCTCGCGTGGTACCTCTCGCGCCGGATCACCGAGCCGGTGCTCGCGCTGTCGGACGCAGCCGACGGGATCGCAGCGGGGATGTACGACGTCCCCGAGATCAAGGCGTACGGGGAGATCGGCCACCTCGCCGAGCGGTTCCGCGAGATGGCGGCTCGCCTCCGCGAGGCCGAGGAGCTGGAGCGGAACTTCCTGATGACCGTTTCCCACGAGCTGCGCACACCGCTGACGGCGATCCGCGGCCATGTCGAGGCTCTCCGTGAGGGGGTGGCGCAGGACGAGGAGACGAGGAAGGAGTCGCTGGACGTGATCGCTCAGGAGGCCGGCCGGCTCGAACGCCTGGTTGGTGACGTTCTCGATCTCGCCAAGCTCGACACGCGGCGCTTCACGCTCCTCCACGAGGAGGTCGACATGGGGCATCTGCTCGAGCAGGCCTACACGGCGTTCACCGAGGAGGCTCGACGCCGCGACATCGACTACCGGCAGGACATCGCCGCCCGGCCGGTGATCGTCGCCGACGGGGACCGCGTCCTACAGATCATCTCGAACCTTTTGGCCAACGCCTTCCGCTGGACGCCTGACGGCGGACGGGTCGACCTGGAGCTCGGAGCGGAGAACGGCATCGTGTCGGTCGCCGTGCAGGACTCGGGGCCCGGAATCACCCCAGAGGAGCAGGAGCGGATCTTCCGACCGTTCTGGACGCGGGACGGCACCGGCACCGGCCTCGGACTGGCAATCGCCCGAGAGCTTGCGGTCGCCCATGGCGGCGGCATCAGCCTCGAGTCGGAGCCGGGGAAAGGCGCACGGTTCGAGCTGCTTCTTCCTGGCACACCCGCCGATGACGACGTCTGAGAGCCCGCGGCGCGCCGGACTCGGCGCCGCGATGCGGCCGCGCCAGTGGACGAAGAACCTCCTGCTCTACGCGGGGATCATCTTCGCGGCCGAGCTCGACGACCCGGTGCGGTGGATCCAGGCCACGGCTGCATTCGTCGCCTACTGCCTGGCCTCGAGCGCTGCGTACATCTACAACGACGTCCGCGACGCGCCCCACGACCGGCTCCACCCGCTCAAGCGCCTGCGCCCGATCGCGAGCGGCGCTGTCGACCCCCGTCGGGCGCTCCACATTGCCGGGATCCTCGCAGCGCTTGCGTTCGCGATCATCGCCCGGCTGGGCTTGGAGTCACTTGCCTTCATGGCCGGCTTCCTGGCGCTTCAGGTCGCGTACAGCCTGGGGCTGAAGAACGTCGCCCTGATCGACGTGATGGCCATCTCTGCGCTCTTCGTCATCCGTGCGGCGGCCGGCGCGGAGGCAGTCGATGTGCCGATCTCGCCCTGGCTCCTGATCTGCACCGCGCTCCTCGCCCTCTTCCTCGCGCTTGCGAAGCGCCGTGGCGAGCTGGCTTCGACGGGGACCGACGCGCCCGGACGGCCCGTGCTCTCCGGCTACTCGTTCGGACTCGTCGACCAACTGGTCTCGATCGTCGCCGCCTGCACGATCGTGGCCTACTCGCTCTACACCTTCGAGGCCCGCGAGGGCAGCGCGATGATGGCCACGATCCCGTTCGTCGTCTACGGGCTCTTCCGGTACATCCAGCTGATGCATCGCGAGGATCTCGGCGAGGAGCCCGAGAACGTCCTGCTCGCCGACGTCCCGATCCTGGCGACGATCGCCGCCTGGGCGGTTACGTCGGCCGCGATCCTGACCCTCGTTTAACGTCGCGGAAACGGCTCCGCCGGTTCCGCTTCGTGGACCTGAAGCTTGCCATCGCTGCGTCGCACTGGCGCGCCGCGCGCCGACAGACGGCGCCCGGCTTCCGGAAGGTCGCTGAAAGTCGCAAGACTTTCAGCGAAAGCGCTAGCCGGTGTGGCGGCGCTCGTGGTCTTCGATGCGGTAGACGATCGCGCCGTTCGTCTGCTGGACGGCCGTCTCGATGCGGCCGAGCCGGTCGTCGACGCTCTTCCACCCGGAGGTGATCAGGTCGACGAGGAGGGAGAGGTCGTCGACGCGGGCATGTCGCTCCGACAGCGTGTCGTTCTCGATGCGCTCGAGCCGGCGAACCGTCTGGCCGGCCAGGCCGCGCACCTCGGCGAGCTGGCGGGCGACGGGTAGGGCCTCGGCACGCATGCCGTCCTGCACGGCCTCGCCGACGCGGGCGGGCAGCGAGGTCTCGAGCTGCGCGGCGAGCTCCCCGAGCTCCTCGATCTGCGAGCGGGCCCGCTCGAGCGCGGCCTCGACGTCGCTCGGCTGGGTCCGCGCCCTGGCAGCCGCTTCCAGCCGCTCCCGTGCTCGTTCGACGGCGTCGTGATCCATGAGGCGAGGGTAGCGTTGCCGCCGGATGGAGACCTCGGCGCTCGCGTACGAGCTCCCGCCGGAGCTGATCGCCCAACAGCCGGTGGAGCGGCGCGACGAATCGCGGCTCCTCGTCTACGAGCGGGCGACCGGCGACGTGCGGCACCGCCGTTTCTCCGAGTTGCCGGAGGAGCTGGATCCGGGCGAGCTCGTCGTCGTGAACGACACGCGAGTGATTCCCGCCCGGCTCCGGCTGGAGCGGCCGGGTGGGGGAGAGGCCGAGGTGCTGCTGCTCGAGCACGTCGGCCCCGACGGCGTCTGGGAAGGCCTGGCCCGCCCTTCGCGGCGCCTCAGAGCCGGGCCAGCGGCTCGGGCCCGTCGAGCTCATCGAGTCGCTCGGCGAGGGCCGGTGGCGGCTTCGGCTGGACGGCGAGCCGGAGGGGGAGACGCCGCTGCCGCCCTACATCACCGCCTCGCTGGACGATCCGGAGCGCTACCAGACCGTCTACGCACTGGATCCCGGCTCGGCGGCGGCGCCCACCGCAGGGCTCCACTTCACGCCCGAGCTGCTGGAGGCCCTCGACGTCGAGCGCGTCACGCTCCACGTCGGCCTCGACACCTTCCGGCCGGTGGAGGCCGAGACGCTCGAGGAGCACGCCGATCCACACGGAGCGCTACTCGGTCGAGCCGGAGGCCTGGGAGCGGATCCGGGACGCGGAGCGGGTGCTGGCGGTCGGCACGACGACGACCCGGGTGCTCGAAACGCTGGCAAGTAACAGTCTGTTACAAGCCTCCGAGGACGCTGACCGACCCGCTTCAGAGGCTAGTAACAGTCTGTTACAAGGACAGAACGGGCCTCTTCATCACTCCCGGGTTCGAGTTCCGCCGGGTCGACTCGCTGCTCACGAACTTCCACCTCCCGCGGTCGACGCTGCTGGCTCTCGTGATGGCCTTCGCAGGGATCGAGGAGACGCGCCGGCTGTACGAGGTCGCGATCGAGGAGCGCTATCGCTTCTACTCCTTCGGCGACGCGATGCTGATCCGGTGAGCTTTCGCGTCACCGCAACGGACGGGGAGGCGCGCGCCGGCGTCATCCGGACCGCGCACGGGGAGGTTCCGACGCCGGCGTTCATGCCCGTCGGGACCAAGGCATCCGTCAAGACGCTCCACCCGGACGAGGTGCGCGAGGCCGGCGCCGCGATCCTTCTCGGCAACACCTACCACCTCCATTTCAGGCCGGGGGACGAGCTGATCGCAGAGCTCGGCGGCCTGCATGCGTTCATGGGCTGGGACGGCTCGATCCTGACGGACTCGGGCGGGTTCCAGGTCTTCTCCCTGCGCGACACGCTGCTCGCGGTGGACGACGAAGGCGTCACCTTCCGCTCCGTCTACGACGGGTCACCGGCACGTTTCACGCCGGAGTCCGTGGCCCGGACCCAGGCGAACCTCGGATCGGACATCGCGATGTGCCTCGACGTCTGTCCGCCGGCCGGCGTCCCGCACGCCGAGCTGGAGGAGGCCGTACGCCGGACTTCTCTCTGGGCGTCGCGTCAGCGCGAGTCCGACCGGGCGGAGGGCCAGCTCGTGTTCGGGATCACCCAAGGGGCATCCGACCCGGAGCTCCGCCGTAGATCGATCGCCGAGATCACCGATCTGGACTTCGACGGCTACGCGCTCGGCGGGCTCTCGGTCGGCGAGCCGAGAGAGCTCACGCTCGACGCGACTTCGTGGGCCGCTCCTCTTCTGCCCGCCGGGAAGCCGAGGTACTTCATGGGGATCGGAGATGCTGCGGGCATCCTCGAGGTCGTCGAGCGCGGGATCGACATGTTCGACTGCGTCCTTCCGACGAGGACTGCGCGAACGGGCTCCGCGCTCACCTGGGAGGGGCGGCTGAACCTGAGAAACGCGCAATTCGCCCGCGATTCCCGCCCGCTCGACCAGGACTGCGGCTGCCCGGCCTGCACCCGATTCTCGCGGGCCTACATCCGCCATCTCCTCAACCAGCGGGAGGTGCTCGGCCTCCGGCTGCTCAGCGCCCACAATCTCCGCTTCGTCCTCGACGTCACAGCGGGAGCAAGGGCTGCGATCGAGCGGGGCGAATTGGCATCCTTCAAGGCGCGCGCACTGGAACGTCTGGGCACTGCAACCGACAGGACGGAGACCGCATGGACGCGGGACCGCTGATCTTCTTCGCCGCCATGGCGGGAATCTTCTGGTTCCTCATCATTCGCCCGCAGCGTCAGCGGCGGGTCGCACATCGGACGATGGTGTCGGGCCTGGCGCCGGGCGACGAGATCCTGACCGCCGGCGGCCTCTTCGGCCGGGTGCGGGAGATCACCGAAGGTCACATCGTCCTCGAGATCGCACCCGGAACCGAGATCAAGCTGGCGAAGGACGCCGTGGCCAACGTCGTTCCGCAGGACGGGCCGAAGCAGGACGAGGAACCGCGTCCTGCGCCCGAGGAACACGGCTGAGGCGGCGCTTGCGACGCCGCACAAGAGCACGGTCGGCCTTGCCGACTGTGCGGCTATTCTAGAGGGTCGCGGTGGCAACCAGGCGCGGAAACCTCACCCTGCTCGGCGTTGTGCTGGCGATGCTCGTCGGCGTTGCACTGCTCGCGATCCCGCAGTCGCCGCTCCATCGGGAGATCAAGCTCGGGCTCGACCTCCAGGGTGGCGTGGAGCTGGTCCTGCGCGCCGTGCCACCGAAGGGAGAGACGGTCACCGAGGAGAACCTCGATCTCGCGGTCGAGGTGATCCGGAACCGAGTCGACGCACTCGGCGTCGCCGAGCCCGAGATCCGCCAGCAGGGAAAGGATCAGATCTCGATCCAGCTTCCGGGGATCAAGGACCCCGACTCGGCCGTCAAGCTGATCGGGACGACTGCGCAGCTCTGGCTTTTCGACGTCAACGAGAACACTCTCGACCCGACCCGAGACGCGAACGGCTTCCCCGTTCCGGCCGAGAGCCAGTTCCAGCTCCTGAAAGAGATCCAGCCGAGGACGAAGAACGGGACGCCGCCCGAGTACTTCCTGGTCGACCCGAAGGCGAAGACGGTGCTGGCGGGGCCCGAGGACACCCAGGAGCGGGTCCGGCGCGCCTATCGCACGGCGAACGGGGGCAAGGCGGTCCCCAAGGGCGCAGAGGTCTGGGGAGTCCCGGAGGGGACGATCATCCTCACCTGCGGGACGTCCGAGCGCTACTGCCCTGGTGTGAACGTCGCCCCGCCGCAGAAGGACTACTTCTACCTCTTCAAGTTCGAGCCGGATAACAAGGAGGACCCGGCTCCCGAAATGACGGGATCCGACCTCGAGCTGGACGGAACCCGGCAGGACTTCAGCGGCAGCGAAGGCGCGATCGTCCTCATGCAGTTCACCGACGATGGCGGCGACAAGTTCCACGACATCACGCGGGAGATCGCCCAGCGCGGCCAGCTCCTCTCTGGACAGGTCGGCGACGAGCAGGCGCTCCAGGGCTTCGCGATCGTGCTCGACCGAAGGATCAAGTCAGCGCCGACGATCGACTGGAAGGCGAACCCGGACGGCATCGCCGGCGGCTCGGCCGAGATCACCGGGATCGGCGACGCCGGGGAGGCGGGGGACCTCGCGCTCGTCCTCAGAAGCGGCGCGCTTCCGTACGAGTTCGAGCAGGTCGACTTCACCGCGGTCTCCGCCACGCTCGGCAAGAACTCGCTCCAGGAGGCGATCCTCGCCTCGCTGATCGGCCTCGCGGTCGTCGCGATCTTCCTGCTCCTCGTCTACCGCTTCCTCGGCCTCGTCGCGATCATCGGCCTCGCGCTGAACGCCGTCTTCCTCTACGCGGTGATGGTGCTCTTCGAGGTCACGCTGACCCTTCCGGGCTTCGCCGGGATGATCCTCGCGATCGGGGTCGCGGCCGACGCGAACATCGTCATCTTCGAACGCATCAAGGAGGAGGCCGGAGCCAAGAAGTCTGTCCGCGCGGCCATTTCGTCCGGTTACCGCAAGGGCTTCGCAACGATCATCGATGCGAACGTCGTCACGGCGATCACGGCGCTGATTCTCTTTGCCGTTGCAACGGGAGGGGTGCGCGGCTTTGCGTTCCTGCTCCTGCTCGGCACGGTCATCTCGATCTTCACAGCCGTTTTCGCGACCCGGGCGCTACTCGGGATGCTCGCCGGCTTCCGCTGGTTCGACAACCCGAAGTTCATGGGGGCCGAGAAGCAGACGATGGCGCGCTGGCAGATGTTCGACGCCGTCGGAAAGAGACGCATCTGGTTCTCGATCGCAGGTGTCCTCATCGCCCTGTCGATCGGCACGCTGATCGTCAACGGCCTGAACCTCGGGATCGACTTCCGGGGCGGCACGGAGATGACCTTCAGATCGCAGCAGCCCGTCGAGACCTCTGAGGTTCAGGAAGAGGTCGCGAAGGCCGGCCAACCGGATGCCGTGATCCAGGGTCGCGGGGAAGAGGCCGCAGAAGGCGGCTTCGAGGAGTTCACCGTGCGAGCGGAGCCCCTCGAGACGCCCGAGGTCGAGGAGGTCACCGGGGCGATGACGGAGTCGTTCGACGCCCAGCTTCAAGGAGTCCGAAACGTCTCTGCGAGCTTCTCCGACCAGATCCTCCGGGGCGCGATCTACGCGATCCTGATCTCGTTCATCCTGATCACGATCTACATCTCGCTCCGCTTCCAGTGGCGGTTCGCGGTGCCGATCCTGCGGACGATCGTGAACGACGGGCTGATCGCGATCGGGATCTACTCCTTTGCGGGCAAGGAGGTGAGCGCGGCGACCGTGGCCGCATTCCTGACCATCATCGGGTACTCGATCTACGACACGATCATCATCTTCGACCGCGTGCGCGAGAACCTGCCGATCATGCGGCGGTCGTCGATCAAGGACATCATCAACATGTCGCTCTGGGAGACCGTCCGCAGGTCGCTGGCGACGACGATCATCACGCTCCTGCCGGTCAGCGCGCTCTACCTGTTCGGCGGCGAGGTGCTTCAGGACTTTGCGTTCGCGATCCTGATCGGCATCTCCATCAGCGCCTTCTCGACGATCTTCATCGCGGCGCCGTTCCTGGCCGTCCTGCTGGAGCGCGCGCCGGAGTACAGGGGCCGGCGCACCGTCGACGCGCCAGTCGAGCGACCGGTCGACCGTGGCTCGCAGCCGGTTGCGGTGGCGGACGGTGATGGAGACGGGGACGGCGACGTGTCCGATGTGCTTCCGGCGCCGACGCCTGCTCCCGGCCCGGTGACCGCGAGCCCGACGCCCTCCGACGCCTCCAAGCGGGAGCGGCGGCGCCAGCGCCGGGCTCGCCCTCATGGCCGAGCCAGATAGCAACGGCGCCGTTCGCGACCTGCTCGAGCGGATCGCCTTCGCCGCGGTCGGCGCCGTCGCGCTGACCACCGAGCGGGCCGACGCGCTCGCCGAGGAGCTCGCCGACCGGGGCTTCGCGAAACGCGAGGATGCCCGGGCGCTGATCGACGACGTCTCCGCCCGCTGGCGGGGCGACGCGACACGGCTCGGGGAAAAGGCCGGCGCGACGCTCGACACCCTCTTCCGTGAGCTCGGGCTCGTGACGAAGGACGACGTCGAGGAGCTCGAGCTCAGGATCTCGCAGCTCGAGCACCGGCTCAAGCTGCTCGAGGAGCCGCCCGCGAGGGATTCCGCTCTGCCCGTGCAACACTGATTCCATGGCACAGGCGCCTCCGCGCAGCCTCGGGCGGATCTCCGAGATCGCCCAGGTAGCCGTCCGGCACGGCTTCGGCTACTTCTTTCACCGCAACCGGCTGAGCGATCTCCTGCCGGGAAACGGCGACGGCCCCGGTGAGGAGATGGCGGGCTCGGAGCGCGGCCGTCATCTGCGCGAGCTGCTCGACGAGCTCGGCCCGACGTTCGTCAAGTTCGGGCAGCTGCTCTCGATGCGGCCCGACGTCCTTCCTCCGGACATCATCGTGGAGCTCCGGAGCCTCCAGGACGACGTCACGCCGTTTTCCTTCCAGGAGGCCGAGGAGGTCATCCAGAGCGATCTGGGCCAGCCGATCGAGCGGCTCTTCCGCGAGTTCGACCCGGTGCCCATCGCTGCAGCATCGATCGGCCAGGTTCATGCCGCTGTCCTTCCGAACGGCCGTCGGGTGGCGGTCAAGGTGCAGCGGCCGGGGGCACCGCGCCAGATCGAAGCCGACCTGAACCTGATGTACCAGGCTGCGCGCCTCGCGAAGGAACGGGTGCGCGCGCTCGACTTCATCGACGCGCGAGGGCTCGTGGACGAGTTTGCACGCTCGATCCGGCAGGAGCTCGACTACCGGCTCGAGGCGAGAAACGCCGAGACCTTCCGCAAGAACTTCGCGGGCCACCCTCATGTCAAGGTGCCTCGCGTCTACTGGACGTACACGCGACCGAAGGTGCTGACGCTGGAGTACCTCGACGGGACGCAGCTCGCCGACATCGAGGAGCTCGGATATTCGCCGGACGAACACCGACGGGTCGCGCAGGTGCTCACGGAGGCCTGGATGACGATGATCTTCCGCCACGGCTTCTTCCACGGCGACCCGCATCCGGCCAACATCCTGGTGCTCGCGCCGGACCGGATCGGCCTGGTGGACTTCGGGCTGGCGGGCCGGCTGACCGACGAGGACGTCTCGAAAGCGACGCGCCTCTTCATCGACGTGGCGAACGAGAACGTCGAGGCGCTGCCGAGCCGGCTCGGCGACCTCGGTGTCCGCTATCCCAAGGAGCGAGAGGAGGAGTTCGTCGCCGAGCTCCGCGAGCTCTTCTACCGCTACTACGGCGCGACCCTCCAGGAGATCGACCCGATGCAGGTGGTCAAGGAGGTCTTCTCGGTCATCTACCGGCTGAACCTGCGGCTCCCGACGCGCTTCGTCCTGCTCGACCGCGCGATCGCCACCCTTGGGTCGGTCAGCGTCGAGCTCTCGCCGGACTTCAACGTCTTCGAGGTCGCGCGCCCGTATGCGCGGAATCTGATGCTCGGCCGGTACACACCGGCCAGGATCGCCTCACGGGCGCGCCGCGAGACCTGGAACCTCGCGCGCATCGCCGCAGAGATCCCGTATCAGTTTCACGACGTGTTGGAACAGGCTCGGGACGGCCAGATCGAGGTCGGCTTCGTCCACAAGGGGCTGGACGAGTTCTTGCACCGAATGGACGTGGTCTTCAACCGGCTCGTGGTGGCGCTCGTCGTCGCCGGAGGGCTGATCGGCTCGAGCCTGATCGGCATCCTCGCGACCGACGGGCCGCAGGTGATGGGCCTCCACCTCCTGTCGGTGCTCGGCTTCGTGCTCTCCGGAATTCTTGGTTTCTGGCTCCTCTGGGGCGTTCTCCGCTCAGGACGACTTTGAGCCTTTAGGCCCGCCTCCCTCCATCGAGGGACGCGCTCGGCGGCGATTCACGCTGATATGCGTAGTAATGCGGCCCGAGCTTCGCCTTCCTGCTCGCTTGCTGACCCCTGCCATGGGATCGGCGGCACTGCTGGGCGGGGTCGCGACCTATGTGCTGCTTCTCGTCACAGGCGTCGGTGGCGAGACGTTCCACCAGATCCGCGACGTCGGCTTCTACAACGCACTGCTGGTCGTCGCTGCGCTCTTCTGCCTTGCGCGGCCCCTTCGCCACGAGGAGGCACGCCTGCCCTGGGCTCTCGTCGGCCTCGGCCTGCTCGCCTGGGTGATCGGCGACCTGTACTGGGAGTTCGCCTTCGCCAATGTGGACGAGGTCCCGTTCCCTTCCCTCGCCGACGCCTTCTATCTCACCCTCTATCCGCTCGTTTACGCGGGCCTTGTGCTCTTGCTGAAGAATCGGCTGCAGAACATCCGCGCCGATCTCTGGCTCGACGGTGTCATCGCGGGTCTCTCGATCGCGGGGCTGGGCGCGGCGCTCGTCTTCGGCGTGTTCGTGGATGCGACGGGCGGCGATCCGCTCACGGTCGCGACGAATCTCGCCTACCCGATCGCCGACCTGGGTCTCATCGGCGTGGTCCTCGTCGTCCTCGGCATCACGGGCTGGAAGATCGACCGCGCCTGGGGCTGCGTCCTGGCCGGTTGCGTGGTCTTCGGGGTCGCCGACACCGGCTACCTCTACCAGACGGCTAAGGGAACCTACGTCCAGGGAACCATCGTGGACGCCGGCTGGGTGGCCGGCATCGCGCTGATCGCGATCGCCGCATGGCAACCCCGACGAGCTGTGGTCGCCGTTCGCGTCGAGGGGCTCTGGGCGTTCGCGCTGCCGACGCTCTTCGGGACGATCGCGCTCGGCACGCTCGTCTACGACCACTTTCGCCCGGTCAACGACGTGGCCCTCGCGCTCACGGCGTGCGCTATCGGCGCTGTGATTGCCCGCATGGCAATGACCTTCCGCCGGAACACGGCCTTGCTCGCTCAGAGCAGGCGCGACGCAGAGACCGACACCCTGACGGGCCTTGCGAACCGGCGGCGCCTGCTCGCCGATCTCGAGGCGCGCATCGAGGCCGGCGCGCCCTCGGTCCTCATCCTCTTCGACCTCAACGGCTTCAAGTCGTACAACGACGCGTTCGGACACCCGGCAGGCGATTCGCTGCTCCACCGTCTCGCCGGCCGGCTCGGCGAGGCCGCAGCCCCCTTCGGACGGGCGTACCGGATGGGGGGCGACGAGTTCTGTGTCGTCGCCGATGGGACTGCCGCCGAGCGAGGCCCGATGATCGTGACCGCACTCCGTGCGCTGCGCGACGAGGGCGAGGGCTTCCAGATCAGCTCGGCCTACGGGGCCGTGATCCTTCCCGACGACGCGACCGAGCTCTCGGAGGCGCTCCGCATCGCCGACACCCGCCTCTACGGGAACAAGGACAGCCGCCGTGCGTCTGCCGGCCGGCAGACTCGCGAGGTGCTCCTCAGTGCCCTGTACGAGCGCGACTCCTCGTTCCGCGGTCACCTCTCGGACGTGGCGCGGCTTGCACGGGCTGTCGGCGAGCGGCTGGCCCTGCCGGACGAGGTGCTCCAGGAGCTCGTGCTGGCTGCCGAGCTCCACGACGTCGGGAAGCTCGCGATCCCCGATGCGATCCTTTCCAAGCCCGGTCCGCTGAGCGAGGACGAGTGGGCGTTCGCGAACCACCACACGCTGATCGGCGAGCGGATCCTCGCCGCCGCCCCGGCGCTCGCCCGCATAGCGCCGACCGTCCGCTCGACGCACGAGCGGATCGACGGAATGGGTTACCCGGACGGCCTTGCAGGCGAAGACATTCCGCTCCTCTCCCGAATCATCGCCGTGTGCGACGCCTTCTACGCGATGACGGAAGGGGGTCCCCACCGGCCGGTGATGAGCGACGAGCACGCGCTTGCAGAGCTCCGCCGCTGTAGCGGGACGCAGTTCGACCGCGCGGTCGTGGACGCGCTGGTCGAGGCCAGGCGCGAGCACTCGGTTCAGCTCGTCGCGTAACCACCGGGCCTAGCTCTTCCGGGCTCGGCCGCGCTGGAACGTTCGTCTCAGATCCGCGTGAAAGGACATCTAGGCGAGCCGCAGAGGCGTTGGTAGCTTCGCCGTCATGACCAGCGCACTGCTCCTCGCCGAACCCGAGTCCGCCACGCGAGGATTCCTGGAGCGGCATCTACGACAGGACGGCTTCGAGGTCCTCGAGGCCGGCGAGGTCGAGGCTCTGGAGCTGGCCGAGCGGTCGCGGCCCGACCTGGTGCTGGCCGCAGACTCGCTCGCCCTCGAGCTCTGCCGGCGAGTCGGCGACGTTCCGGTGATCGTGCTCGGCCGCCAGGATTCCGACGCCGTCGATCGTGTCCGCGCGTTCGCGGGCGGCTGCGACGACTATCTGGCCCGGCCGTTCCACTACGAGGAGCTGCTCGCTCGCATCCGAGCGGTGCTACGCAGGTACGCGCCGCCCGAGCGCGACCGGATCGAGGTCGGGACGCTCGAGATCGACCGGGCGGCCCGGCGTGTGCTCGTGGGAGGCTCTCCGATCGTCCTCGCCGCAAAGGAGTACGACCTGCTCGTGAAGCTCGCCGGCGACCCGGAACGCGTCTTCACGAAGGAGGAGCTGCTGCGAGAAGTCTGGGGCTTCCGCTCGCTGGGCCGCACGCGGACGCTCGACTCCCACGCCTCCCGCCTGCGGCGAAAGCTGTCTGCCGCAGGCGGTGATTTCGTCAGAAACGTCTGGGGGGTGGGCTACTCGCTCCTGAACGACTCGGTGTAGTGGCCGAGCACGTGGTCCCAACCCGGGCCGTAGTTCGCCCGCCCGTCGGGATCGTCCCAGCCGCGGTGCTCGAGGTCGATGCGGGTCTTGTCGCCCTCGGGCGTGAAGCGGATCTCGAGCTCGGTCGGCCCGCGGTCCGGGTTCACGCGCCAGCGTAGGAGAAACCGGTCGTGCGGCTCCCAGGCGAGGACGTCGGCCCACTCGGCCTCCTCGCCCTCGTCGTTCCGCTCGTAGACCCGGCCTCCGGCCCGCTCGTCGAAAAGGATCTCCGCGACCTTGTCCTGGAAGATCGTGTGGCTCCTCGGCCACCAGCTCGTGAGCTGCCGCGTGAACGTGTCGAACGCCGTCTCCTGCGAGGCATCGACCGTGATCGTCTTGTTGATGGCCGCGAGGGCCTCCGCCGTGCTCATTCCTTGCTCCTTTCCCTCCGTTCGGCCTCGGCCTTGAAGTCGGCGAGTGCCTGATCCCAGAAGCGGTCGAAGTAGCTGCGAAGAGCGCCGACACCGTCGAGGTCGACGCGGTAGACGCGCCGTGTTCCCTCGGGCCGCTCACGGACGAGACCTGCGTCCTTGAGGACCTTCAGGTGCTGCGAGACCGCCGGCCGGCTGACGGGGAGCTCGCCCGCCAGCTCACCGACGGCCATCGGTCGACCGGCGAGGAGCTCGAAGATCGTCCGGCGAGTCGGATCCCCGAGCGCGTTCATGGCTACTGCGTAAGCTTCCACTTACCGTAAGCGTAGACTTACTGCTAGTGAATGTCAAGCTCCGGCCGACCGGCTTCGAGGTCGAGCAGGAGCCGCTTCTTGTCCAGGCCGCCTCCGTAGCCCACGAGGCTGCCGTTCGAGCCGACGACGCGGTGGCAGGGGAGGACGATCGGGATCGGATTGCGGTTCATGATCGTTCCCACCGCCCGGGCCGCGAGCGGATTTCCCGCCTTGACGGCCAGAGACTTGTAGGTCGTCACCTCGCCGTAGGGAACCTGCGCAAGCTCGTCGAGGATCACCCGCGAGAAGCCCTCCTTGCGGAGGTCGATCGGGAGGTCGAAGTCGCGGCGGCGGCCCTCGAAGTACTCCTCGAGCTCCCGGCGCACTCGATCCACCTCGCGAGGAGCCCGAAGGACGCGCACGCCGAATGTGCGCGCGAGGTCGTCGGTCTCGCGCTCGGGCTCGGGGTCGAACGAGATCCGGCAGAGCCCGCGCTCGGTGACTGCCACGAGCAGTCGCCCGACCGGCGAGTCGGCGAGGTCGAACGAGACGTCCACGAGGCCCGCTTCGGCTGCGGCCTGACGGAACCGGCGGTCGAGAGCCTTCGGCACTGCGGTCATGAGAGCCCCTTTCTCAGGCGCCGCACGCCGGAGGAAGCGGCCTGTCGGGCCGCCTCCTCGCTGGACCCCAGTGCGGTGCCGATGTCCGAATAGGACAGGTCGTAGGCGTAGCGGAGGACGACGGCGGCGCGCTCCTTCTCGGGAAGCTCGTCCGCCAGATGCTCGATCTGCGCGTACTCGGGGCGATCGTCTGCCCATTCGGCGTCGAGCTCCGCCACTGTCTCGGGCCGGCGCTTGCGTCCCTCGTCGATCGCTACGCGCGTCGCGATCGTGAAGACCCACGCGCGCAGGTACCGGCCATGCTCCAACGAGCCGTATCCGCGAAGGGCGCGGAGGAACGTCTCCTGGAACGCGTCCTCGGCCCGTTGGCGGCCGAGCAACCGGACGAGATGTCCGAACACTGCAGCTCGGTGTTCCGAGTAGAAGCGCTCGAACGGCGGGACGGTCATTGCCTCCATCATCCTCTTCAACGCCGATGTCGCGAGAGGTGTGAGATGAGGGCTGCGGTCGTTGGACATGTCGAGTGGATCGACTTCGCCCGGGTGGACCGAGTGCCAGGACCGGGAGAGATCGTCACGGCGCTCGAGAGCTGGGCCGAGGCGGGCGGCGGCGGCGCGGTCACCGCCGGCGAGCTCGTGCGCCTCGGCGCCGAGACGACCTTCTTCACGGCCTTCGGCGCGGACGAGCTCGGCGTCCGGGCCGAGGCTGAGCTGCGAGGGCGAGAGATTCGGCTCGAAGCGGTCGTACGGGAATCACCGCAGCGACGCGCGGTCACGTTCGTCGACAGAGACGGCGAGCGGACGATCACGGTTCTGGGCGAGAAGCTCGTGCCCCATGCTGCCGATCCTCTCCCGTGGTCCGAGCTCGACTCGACCGATGCCGCGTACTTCTGCGGCGGCGATCCCGGCGCAGTGCAGGAGGCCCGGAGGGCGCGCGTCCTCGTCGCCACCGCCCGTGAGCTTCCGACTCTGCGCGCCGCGGGCGTCGAGCTGGACGTCCTGATCCACAGCGGTCGCGACGCCGGGGAGCGTTTTCGGCCGGGCGAGCTCGATCCGGCTCCGCGCCTCGTGGTGACGACGGAAGGGCCGCGAGGGGGCCACTTCGTCGGGAGCGGGGAGGAAGGGCGTTGGGCGGCGGCGCCGCTTCCAGGGCCGCTCGAGGACGCCTACGGAGCGGGCGATTGCTTCGCGGCGGCGCTCGCTCTGGCTCTTGCGGAGGGGCGCTCCACACCCGGCGCGCTCGATTTCGCCGCGGAGCGAGCCGCACTCGCAATGGCTCGTCGTGGCGTCGCGGGTTGACGTAGTGGGGAATAGTGGTCTAAAGTGGGGGAAAGTGGGAGACGAGGAATGGCCCATTCATGCTGCTTGGAGAATTCGAACACACCGTCGACGACAAGAACCGGCTCACCCTTCCGGCCCGGTTCCGCGACGCCATGTCCGAGGGCGTCGTCGTCACACGGGGCATGGACGGCTGTCTCTATGCCTATCCGCGGGGCGACTGGCTTGAGCGTTTCCAGGCGCGTGTCGCGGAGCTCGATCCGCTCAGCAGCGAGGGCCGGAAGCTGCAGCGCCATTTCTTCTCCGGCGCGGCCGAGGCGGAGCTGGACAAGCAGGGAAGGATCATGATCCCAGGACCCCTGCTCCGCTACGCAGGCCTCGAGCGGGATGTCGTCATCGCCGGGATCCACGATCACCTGGAGATCTGGGATCGGGAGACCTGGCGGCGGGAGCTCAACGAGGTCGAAGGGAGTGCGGAGCATGTTGCCGAGCGTCTTGCAGCCAAACGCGACTGATCACGTTCCAGTTCTCGCCGAAGAGGTGCGCCGCCTGCTCGACGTGCGGCCGGGCGACACGGTGGTCGACGCGACCTTCGGTTCCGGAGGCCATGCGACCTTGCTCGCCGAGGATCTGCGCGGCGATGGGAAGTACGTCGCTATCGATCGGGACCCGAGCGTGATGCCCTACTTCGAATCATTCCGCCGGGGCGCAGCAGTGAAGACCCGTTTTCTCGCAGGAGACTTCGCCGACGTCATCGAGCGCTTTGCCGACAACGGCCGCGGCGCCGACGCGATCCTCTTCGACCTCGGCGTCTCCAGCATGCAGCTCGACCGGCCGGAACGAGGTTTCTCATATGCGGCGGACGCGCCACTCGACATGCGGATGGACCCGTCCGCGGAGATGTCGGCGCGCGAGCTCGTGAATCAGGCAACCGAGCGTGAGCTGACGGAGATCTTCCGCTCGTACGGCGAGGAACGCTACGCGCGCCAGATCGCCAAGCGGATCGGGCGCGAGCGCCGCCGGCAGCCGTTCGAGACCACGGGCCAGCTCGTGGAGACCATCAAGGCGGCCATCCCGACGCCGGCTCGTTTCGGGGAAGGCCATCCCGCCCGCCGGGTGTTCCAGGCACTCCGCATCGCCGTCAACGACGAGCTCGGCGCGCTCGAGTCGGCCCTGCCGGCGGCACTCGAGATGCTGAGCCCCGGCGGCCGAATCGCCGTCATCAGCTTCCACTCGCTCGAAGACCGGATCGTGAAGCGGTTCTTCCGCAGCGAGCAGCACGGCTGCACCTGTCCGCCGGACTTTCCGGTGTGCGCCTGCGGGCGGGAGCCGTCCCTGCGTGTGCTCACCCGCAAGGCCGTGCGCCCGACGGCGCGAGAGACCGCGGCCAACCCACGGGCGGCGTCCGCTCGCCTCCGCGCGGCAGTCAAGGCATAGAGATGGCTGTCGCGGTCGCACGAACGAGAGCCGGAGCGCGCCCCAAGCGCCGAGCCGCGGCACAGCGGAGAACGGCGGGCGGGGCGGTATGGATCGTCGTCCTCGGCATCCTGCTCGCCGGCGTGGTCGCTCTCAACGTCGCCGTCCTCCGGCTGAACCTCGAGTTCGACGGGCTGGCACGGGAGCGTGACCAGGTTCGGGCCGAGTCGGCCGAGCTGGCTTCAGAGCTCGCGACGCGCTCGGCGTCCGCCCGCACCAGCAGCCTTGCGCGGAGGCAGCTCGGCTATCAGGAGGCCGACCCGACGACGACGACCTATCTGGATCTCGCCGGCAGGTGAACCGCCGCCTTCCGAACCGGCGGATCAGGCTCCTCCTCGCCTTCTTCACGCTCGCCTTCGCGGCCACGTTCGGCCGCGCGGTGTGGCTCCAAGCGGTGAATGCACAGGGGCTCGACCGGCTCGCGCAGGGGCAGCATCATGCGACCGTCGTCGTCCCGGCGCCGCGCGGGTCGATGGTCGACCGGCACGGCGTTCGTCTCGCGATCGGGCAGCGGGCGACCACTGTCTACGCGAACCCGAAGCACGTCGCCGACCCGCGGGCGGCTGCGACGGCCGCCGGACGCGCGCTGCGGATCGATCCCGACGAGCTCTACGGAATGCTCGCCGATCGCACGCGCGGCTTCGTCTACGTCGCGCGCAAGGCCGACGCGAAGAAGGCTGACGCGCTCCAGCGCCGAGGTGTCGAAGGACTCGGCTTCTACCCGGAGGAGCGTCGGGCCTACCCGCAGGGACCCGTCGCGGCACACGTGCTCGGCTACGCCGGTCTGGACAACAAGGGGCTCTCAGGGCTCGAGCTCGCGCTCGAATCGACGCTGGCGGGCCGTGCCGGGCGCGAGACCGTCGTGCGCGATCCATTCGGGCGTGCGCTCGACGTCATCCGCTCGACACCTGCCGTCGAGGGGCGCGACGTTCGCCTCACGCTCGACGCGACCTTGCAAGCGAATGCAGAGTCGGTGCTTCGCGCGTCGGTTCGCCGCTGGGGGGCGCTCGCCGGGTCTGCGGTCGTCCTCGACCCGCACACGGGCGAAGTCCTCGCAATGGCGGTCGAGCCGGGCTTCGACGCGAACCGCTTTCCCGAAGCGTCACGAGACACGCAGCGGAACCGGGCTGTGACGGACACGTACGAGCCGGGCTCGACGCTGAAGGTCGTGACCGTGGCAGGCGCCCTCTCCGAGGGGCTCGTGACCCCGTCGACATCCTTCACGCTCGCACCCAAGATCCAGGTCGCCGATCGCGAGATCGGGGAGGCCCACCGCACGGGAACCGAGCGGTTGACCGTCTCGGAGATCCTCGCGCAGTCCTCGAATATCGGAACGATCACACTGGCGCAGCTGCTCGGGCGCGATCGGCTCACGTCGTGGCTCGGCCGCTTCGGCTTCGGCAAGGAGACGGGGATCGACTTTCCCGGCGAGTCGGCCGGGATCCTCCCGAGCTACTGGTCGGGCTCGACGATCGGCACGCTGCCGATCGGCCACGGGATCGCCGTCACGCCGGTGCAGATGGCCGCCGCCTACGCCGCGGTCGCGAACGGCGGCGTCTGGGCGCAGCCACATCTCGTGATGAACGGCAAGGCGACGAAGCGTCGCGTCATCTCACGCCGGGTCTCCGAGCAGCTCATGTCGATGATGCGCGACGTCGTCGTCGAGGGCACGGGCACCGAGGCTGCGGTCGACGGCTACCAGGTCGCGGGCAAGACCGGCACTGCGGCCAAACCCGACCCGCGGGGCGGCTACTCGACCTCGAAGTACGTCGCCTCGTTCGTGGGCGCCGTTCCGGCCAGCGATCCTCGCCTGGTCGTCCTGGTCACCATCGACGAGCCCTCGACGATCTGGGGTGGAACCGTGGCGGCGCCGGCGTTTCAGCAGATCGCCAGGTTCGCGCTGCAGTACCTCGAGATCCCGCCCGACGCCGCTCCGTAACCCATCCTCCGCTAGCCTCGCGGATCGATGGATCTCGAGCGGCTGATAGCCGCGCTCGGGCCCTTGGAGGTCCGCGGAGGCGCCCCGACGGACATCGCCGACCTTGCGTACGACACGCGCCAGGTCAGCCCGGGTGCGCTCTTCTTCTGTGTGCCGGGCGAACGGGTGGACGGACACGACCTCGCCGCGGAGGCAGTCGACCGTGGCGCGAAGGCGCTCGTCGTCGAGCGGCCGCTCGAGCTGCCCGTCCCCCAGCTCGTGGTGCCGTCGGCGAGAGCCGCCATGCCGCTCCTGGCCGACGAGTTCTTCGAGCGGCCGACCGAGGAGCTCGTCGTCGCCGGAGTGACCGGGACGAACGGGAAGACGACGACGGCGTTCCTGATCCACGCGATCTTCGAGGCGGCGGGTATGCACCCCGGATTGATCGGGACGATCGAGTCCCGCGTCGGCGGCGAGTCGCGCGCCGCGGTGCGGACGACGCCCGAGGCGATCGACCTCCAGCGGACCTTCCGCGCGATGCTCGACGCCGGTGACCGCAGCTGCGTCCTGGAGGCGACGTCGCACGGATCCGTCCTCGGCCGCCTGGAACGCGTCCGCTTCGATGTCCTCGCGTTCACGAATCTGACTCAGGATCACCTGGACTTCCACGAATCGATGGACGACTACTACGACGCGAAGCGGCGCCTGTTCACCGAGCACGAGCCGGCGCCCGCGGCCGCGGTGAATGTCGGAGACCAATGGGGGAAACGGCTCGCTCAGGAGCTCCGGACGCTCGACCGAGCGCCGCTTCTCACCTACGGCCTCGTCGCCGGGGCCGAGCTTGGCTGGGACGACGTCGAGGTGGAGACGCGCCTCCACGGACGCTTCAACCGGGAGAACATCCTGGCCGCGGTTGCCGTGGCGCGCCTGCTCGGAGTGCCGGCCGCGGCCGTCGACGATGGCCTGACGAGTCTTTCCGGCGTCCCGGGGCGCTTCGAGGCGGTTGACGAAGGACAGGCGTTCGCAGTGCTGGTCGACTACGCGCACACGCCGGATTCCCTCGCGAACGTGCTGCGGACGGCGCGCGAGCTGGCCACCGGGAAGCTGATCTGCGTCTTCGGCTGCGGCGGCGACAGGGATCGAGGCAAACGGCCGGAGATGGGCCGGATCGCGAGCGAGCTCGCCGACGTCGCGATCGTCACCTCCGACAATCCGCGCAGCGAGGATCCCCGGTCGATCATCGACGAGATCCTCGCCGGAGTCGACGGCGACGCCGCGGTCGAGCCCGACCGCCGCGCCGCCATCGCTCAGGCGATCGAGCAGGCAGGCGAAGGCGACGTGGTGGTGATCGCGGGCAAGGGCCACGAGCAGGGCCAGGAGTTCGCCGACCGGAAGATTCCCTTCGACGACCGCGAGGTCGCCCGCGAGGCGCTTCGCCGGCTGGGTGCGCCCGCGTGATCGCCCTGCCGGTCGCGGAGCTGCAAGGCCTCGGCCGCCTGGAGACGACGGCGGAGGAGGTCACGGGCGTCCAGATCGACTCGCGGCGCATCGAGCCCGGTGACCTCTTCGTGGCCGTTCGAGGAGGCGTGGACTTCGTCGACCAGGCGCGGGAGCGAGGGGCTGCGGCAACCCTGATCCCGGACGACGACTTCGCCGCCATGGCCGCGATCGGCCGCGCCGTCCGTGGCTCGCACCCGGGCCGAGGTGGTCGGGATCACCGGCTCCACCGGCAAAACGTCGACAAAGGACGTTCTGGCGGCGTTCTGCCGCCCTCACCGCACGACGGTCGCCGCCGAGGCGAGCTACAACGCCGAGCTCGGCGTCCCGCTCACGCTCGCGCGTCTCGAGCCGGAGACGCAGATCCTGATCGCGGAGCTGGCGATGAGGGGCTTCGGCCAGATCGCCGATCTCTGCGAGATCGCCCAACCGACCCTCGGTGCGATCACCGCCATCGGCCCCGTGCACCTCGAGTTCGTCGGATCTGTCGCCGGGGTCGCAAAGGCGAAGGCCGAGCTGCTCGACGCCCTTCCCCGGGGAGCCACCGCGGTCGTGCCTGCGGGCGTGGACGAGCTCGAACCTCATTCTGCGGGCCGATCTGAACGTCGTCCGCGTGGGAAAGGACGTCCGGCTGCTCTCGTTCGAGGAAGGAAAGCTCGAGGTCGACGTTCACGGCGAGCGGGTCGAATTGACACTCCCGATGCGCGCGGCTCACCACGGCGAGAACGCCACCGTCGCCATCGCGGTCTACCACGCTCTCGGGCTGCCTCTCGACGGCTTGCAGGAGGGCGCCGACCGAATCGAGCTCTCGCGCCTCCGCGGTGAGGAGCTCTCGCTGCCCGGCGGCGGGGTCCTGATCAACGACTGCTGGAACGCCAACCCCGCCTCGATGCGGGCGGCGCTCCGCGACCTGGGCGCTCGCCGCAACGGAGGGCGGCGGATCGCCGTTCTCGGCGGCATGGCCGAGTTGGGTGCCGAGGCTCCGCGCTACCACCAGGAGGTCGGCCGCCTGCTCGACGAGCAGGCAATCGACCACGTCATCGCGGTGGGAGAGCTCGCCAGGGACTACGGCGTCGCCGACTGGGTCGCCGATGCAGGGGAGGCCGCGGCTCGCCTCGCGGAGCTCGTTCAGCCCGGTGACGTCGTGCTCGTCAAAGGCTCGCGGTCGGTAGGCCTCGAGCGAGTCGCAGCGAATCTCCTGCCCTGATGGAACGAGTTCTCGCCGCCGGCCTGCTCGCCATGTTGATCTCGATCGTCGCCGGGCCGAAGTTCATCGACTTCCTCCGCCGGAACGAGATGGGCCAGCACATCCGCGAGGAAGGCCCTGAGGGCCACCGCGTCAAACAGGGCACGCCGACCATGGGCGGGCTCCTGATCGTCTTCGCGTCCACGGTCGCCTTCCTGACCCTCAGCCACTACACGACCGCAGGCCTGACCGTGTTCCTGGTCACGCTCGGCTGCGGTGTGGTCGGGTTCGCCGACGATTACACCAAGATTCGCCACCGCCGTTCGCTCGGCCTTGCGGGGCGCTGGAAGCTCATCCTGCTCGGGGCGATCACCGTCGGCCTAGCGTTCGCGATCGAAGACGTCGGCGCTCCGACCGACGTCTACGTGCCGATCGTGGACTGGCGCGTCGGACTTTCCTTCGCCTTCTATGCGCTCCTGTTCCTGATCGTGGCCGGCGCGGCGAACGGCGCGAACCTCACCGACGGGATCGACGGCCTCGCGGCCGGGATCGGCATCATCGCGCTCCTCACCTTCACGGCGATCAACGTCTTCGCCTACACGCGCTCCGGCCAGCTGGCCACGGAACAGAACCTCGCCTCGCTGGACATGGCCATCCTGGGCGCGGCGCTGATCGGCGGGACGATCGGATTCCTCTGGTACAACGCCTTCCCCGCCGAGGTGCAGATGGGGGACACGGGCTCCATGGCGATCGGCGGCGCGCTCGGCGCGTTCGCGATCATGAGCCGGAGCGAGCTGCTCCTGATCCTGATCGGCGGGATCTTCGTGATCGAGGCGCTGTCGGTGATCCTCCAGGTCGCCTCGTTCAAGTACTGGGGCCGGCGGATCTTCCTGATGGCGCCGATCCACCACCACTTCGAGATGAAGGCGTGGTCGGAGACGAAGATCATGGTGCGCTTCTGGATCGTCGCCGCGATCCTCTGCGGCGCCGCGTTCGCTCTCTACTACCGCTACTTCCCCGGATTCCGCCCAGATCTCGTGGCATGAGGGCGCTCGTGCTCGGGCTGGCGCGCTCGGGCCGGGCTGCGGGCCTCGCCCTGGCGAAGCGCGGCGAACAGGTCGTCGCCGTCGACGGGTCCTCCGACGTCGACATCGGGAGGCTCCGTGAGGCAGGCGTCGAAGTTCACCTCGGTACCGAGGAGACCTTGTTGTTGGAGGGAGTCGACGTCTTGATCAAGAGCCCCGGGGTGCCCGCGACGGCACCGCTCGTCATCGCGGCGCGCGAGCGCGGCATTCCCGTCTGGAGCGAGGTCGAGCTCGGATCGCGGCTGCTCCCGAATCCGATCCTCGGCGTCACCGGCACGAACGGGAAGACGACGACAAGCGAGCTGCTCGGCGCGATGCTCGGAGCGCCGGTGGCAGGGAACGTCGGACGCGCGCTGACGGAGCTGGACGGCGTCGACGGAGCCCGCTGGATCGTCTGCGAGCTCTCGAGCTTTCAGCTGGAGGACGTCCACGATTTTCGTCCGCGCATCGGCGTTCTGCTCAATCTCGAGGCGGACCATCTCGACCGCCACGGAACGTTCGAGGCCTATCGGGACGCCAAGCTTCGCGTCTTCGAGAATCAGGAGGCCGACGACGTCGCGGTCGTGCCGCGCGGGTTCGGACCGGTGCCGGGACGGGGAAGGCGGATCGAGTTTTCCGCCGACGATCCGTTGCCCGCAGAGCCGCTCATCCCCGGGGCGCATAACCGCGAGAACGCGGCCGCCGCCGTAGCCGCCGCACGAGCGGCGGGCGCCGCCGAGGAGCAGATCGCCCAAGCGCTCGAGACGTTTCCCGGTGTACCGCACCGGCTCGAAGAGGTCGCGGAAATCGGAGGCGTCCGCTACGTGAACGACTCCAAGGCGACGAACGCGGCCGCAGCCCGCCGCGCGATCGCCGCGTTCGAGGCGCCGCTCCACGTGATCCTCGGCGGGCTTGGAAAAAACGAGAGCTACGCGGAGCTGGCGGCCGACCTGAGCGCCCGCGGTGCCCGCGCCTACCTCATCGGCGCTGCCGCAGGCGAGCTCGCAGCCGAGATCGAGAATCACGAGCAGAGCGGCGATCTCTCAACCGCCGTTCGTTCCGCCGCCGGCGCCGCGCAGCCGGGCGAGATCGTGCTGCTGTCGCCCGCGGCTGCGAGCTACGACCAGTTCCGCGACTTCGAAGAGCGCGGGGACGAGTTCCGCCGGCTCGTCGAGGAGCTCCGGTGAAAAAGGGACAGTTCGAGGCGCAGCTCCTGCTGCTGATCACGCTGGCGCTCGTCGCCTTCGGGCTCGTGATGGTCTTCAGCGCGACTTCGGGCCAGGCGACGCTCGGCAACAGCGACGCGTCGTACTACCTCCGCAAGCAGGGCCTGTACGCGCTGGTCGGGGTCGTCCTGCTCGTGCTCGCCCGCCGCATCGACTACCGCAAGCTCCGGCCGCTCGCCCCGGGGCTGATCGGCGTGAGCTTCCTCCTGCTCCTCGCCGTGCTCGCCGTCGGGCCGACGATCAACGGCGCCAAGCGCTGGCTCCAGTTCGGCCCCGCGGTCTTTCAGCCGTCGGAGCTCGCGAAGCTCGCCCTGCTGATCTGGGTGGCCGCCTACCTGTCCCGGCACCCGGCGCCTCGCACCCTCGGCGAGCTCTTCAAGCCGATCGGGCTCGTGGTGGGCGTGTTCTGCATCCTGCTTCTGGCCGAGCCGGATCTGGGGACTGCGATCACGATCGCCGTCATGCTCGGAGGGATCCTCGTCGTGTCGGGCGCGCCCGCCCGGCTCCTGGCGACCGCCGGCGGCCTCGTCGTCGCCCTCGTCATGATGGCGGCCTGGTTCGAGCCCTACCGCCGAGCCCGGCTGCTCACCTTCCTGAATCCTTGGGACGACGCGCAGGGCGCCGGCTACCAGACCGTCCAGGCGATGCTCGGAATGGGCTCCGGCGGGATCTTCGGCGTCGGGCTCGGCCAGAGCGTCCTGAAGATGTTCTACCTCCCCGAGGCGCACACGGACATGATCTTCGCCATCGTCGGCGAGGAGCTCGGCCTCGTCGGCACGACGGCGCTGATCGCGGCGTATGCGGCCTTCGCCTACGCGGGCTTCCGGGTCGCACTCGCGTGCAAGGACCCCTTCGGAAAGAGGCTTGCAGCAGGGATCACGACCCTCGTCTGCGGACAGGCGTTGATCAACGTCGCCGCCGTGATGGGCGCCGCGCCGCTGACCGGGATCACCCTGCCGTTCGTCTCGTACGGGGGCTCGAGCCTCGTGATCAGCCTCGGCGGCGTCGGCATCCTCCTTAACATCGCTGGCGACCATGGCCGAGCAACGAGGAGAGCGCGCGTGCCTGATCGCAGCAGGGGGAACAGCAGGACACGTCCTGCCGGCGATCGCAGTGGCCGAAGCGCTCCGCGAGCGCGGCGTCCGCGTGACGTTCGCCGGGTCGCCGGATCGCGTTGAGTCCCGGCTCGTGCCCGACGCGGGGTTCGAGCTGGACACGTTCCGCATCTCCGGTCTACCTCGCCGCCCAGGGCTCGAGCTCGTCAAGGCTCTCGCGCGAGCCGGTGCGGCAGTTCGGGAGGCCCGGCGGATCCTCGGGCGGCGACGCCCGGACGTCGTCCTCGGCGCGGGAAGCTACGTCGCAGGCCCCGTCGTCGCTGCCGCCGCTTCGATGCGGATCCCCGCGGCGCTGACCGAGGCCGACGCTCATCTCGGCCTCGCGAACCGGCTCGCCGCGCCGTTCGCGAAGCGCGTCTTTCTCTCGTACGAGCTCGAGGGCCTCGATCCGCCCAAGTATCAGGTGACGGGGAGACCGATTCCCCGGACGTCGCAGTCGATGCCGCGAGTCGAGGCGCGCGCGCAGCTGGGACTTCCAACGGAAGGAACGATTCTGGGCGTCTTCGGAGCCCGGGCGGGCGCGAAGGCCCTGAACGAGCTCGCGGTCGACACCTGGGGGCGGGACGGGCCTGTCGTCCTCCACCTGTCAGGCGAGCGGGACTACGAGGCGTTGCGGCCCCGCGTGGAGCGGCCCGACTATCACCTGCTTCCGACGGTGGACCATTTCGGCGCCGCGCTCTCGGCCGTCGATCTCGCCCTGTCCCGGTCGGGTGGAACGGTGTGGGAGCTGGCCGCTGCAAGCCTGCCCGCGGTGCTCGTGCCCTACCCCCACGCCACAGCGGATCACCAGACCAAGAACGCGCAGCACTTCGAGCGCGGAGGCGGCGCCGTCCTCGTGCCGGAGAGCGAGCTCGATCAGGCGGCGTCGATCGTCGAAGAACTGCTCCGAGACGACACCCGGCTCGTGACGATGGGCGATGCGATGAAACGACTGGCCCGCGAGGACGCAGCGGACAGGATCGCCGAGGAGTTGACGGCGCTTGCAGCCTCTGGCCGGTAGAGAGCTCCACTTCGTCGGGATCGGCGGTGCCGGGCTCTCCGGCTACGCGCTCCTGGCGCACGCCTGGGGAGCCAAGGTCTCGGGCTGGGACCGGTTCGAGACGCCGTACCTCGAGCACCTTCCTGAGGAGATCTCCGTGACCATCTCTCCGGAGCCAGACCTTCCCGACGGTACCGAGGCGATCGTGTCGTCGGCTTTCACGGGCGCTGTTCCCGGCCGCTCGCGCGCCGAGTTCCTCGCCGAGCTCGTGTCGCTCCAGGACTCGATCGTCGTCGCGGGCGCCCACGGGAAGACGACGACCGCGGCGATGATCGCCTTCGTCCTGGACCGGCTAGGCGAGGATCCCGGATTCCTGATCGGGGCCGATGTTCCCCAGCTCGGTGCGAACGCCCGGGCGGGCTCCGGCTGGCTGGTCGTGGAAGGGGACGAGTCCGACCGGACGATCGAGCAGCTCCGCCCGAAGATCGCGGTCGTCACGAACGTCGACCTCGATCACCACACGGAGTTCGCCTCCCGCTCCGAGGTTGCGGAGTTGTTCGAGCGCTGGCTCGACGATGTCCCGAACGCCGTGCGCGGAGAGGATCTTGCGCCCTACGACGGGGAGCTCAGTGTGACCGGCGAGCACAACCGCCGGAATGCCGCGACGGCACTGGCCGCGCTCGGTCTTGCCGGCGTCGACGGCCGGAGGGCGTGGCCGGTGCTCCGCGAGTTCCGGGGAGCGGGACGGAGATTGGAGGAGATCGGGGTCGCGGGAGACGTTCGGGTCGTGGACGACTATGCCCACCACCCCGCAGAGATCCGGGCGACCCTCGCGGCGCTGCGGGAGCAGGGCGGCGGCCGCATCCTCGTGCTGTTCCAGCCCCACCTGTACTCGCGCACTCGTCATCTCGCGCGCGAGACGGCGGCCGCGCTCGCGCAGGCGGACGTCGTCGCGGTCACCGAGATCTACGGTGCCCGCGAGGAGCCCGTGGAAGGTGTGAGCGGAAAGCTCGTCGTGGACGCCCTCTCCGAGCTCCGCCCCGGAATGACGATTGGATGGACGCCGCGCGTCGACGAGGGAGCCCGTTTTCTCGTTCGCCGGGCGCGGCCGGGCGACGTCGTTCTCACGGTGGGGGCAGGCGACGTCGACCGCGCGGCGCCGCTCGTGCTCGAAGAGCTCGGATGACGATCGAAGAGCAGGTTCCGCTCTCCCGTTTCACCACGCTCGGCACCGGCGGCCCGGCAAGGTGGTTTGCGAGGCCGACGACGCTCGAGGAGATCGAGGAGGCACTTCGCTGGGCGGCCGAGCGGGAGGCGCCGGTCGCGGTCGTCGGCCTCGGATCCAACCTGCTCGTGGCGGACGAGGGGGTGGACGGCCTGGTCCTGAAGCTCACCGGTGACCTCGCCGCAGCAGGGACGGAAGGCGAGCTGCTCACGGCCGGTGGCGGTGCGCCGCTGGCGGTCTGTCTCCACCGTGCACGAGCTGCTTCCCTCGGCGGCCTGGAGTTCGCCTGCGCGATCCCCGGGACGGTCGGTGGCGGAGTCTGGATGAACGCGGGTGCCTACGGGGGTGACATGGCGGGCGTTCTGGAGCGAGCCCTCGTCGCAGGCGCGGACGGGACGAGCTGGCGGACGCCGCTGGATCTCGGTCTCGAGTACCGACGCTCCTCCCTGCGAAACGGCGAGGTCGTCGTCAAGGCCGAGTTCCGACTCGCGACACGTCCCGTCGAAGAGATCAAGTCGGCCGTGGCCGAGATGCAGGCTGCGCGGAAGGCCGCCCAGCCTACGAACAAGCGCACCTTCGGCAGCGTCTTCAAGAATCCCGACCACGAGCTTTCCGCCGGCCGGATGCTCGAGGCATGCGGCCTCCGCGGTCATCGCATCGGCGGCGCGCAGATCTCACCGCGCCATGCCAACTTCATCGAGAACGCCGAAGGGGCGCAATCGGCAGACGCCATCGCGCTCATGGCCGAAGCGCGGCGCCGGGCGCTCGAGGAGTTCGGCGTCGAGCTCCACCACGAAGTGCAGTTGCTGGGGCCGATCGAGCTGCCACCCCCCGGCGCGCCTGTGTAGGAGCGCCATGGGCGGCGGCGAAGTTGGGCGGGTGGCCCGCTCGGCCGTCTCGGCGTCCCCTGCTCTCCGTCTGGTCCCCTCCGGCCGGTCGTTGGCGCTCGGCTTCGGACTCCTTGCGATCGCCGCCGTGCTGTATGCCGGAGCGAGAGAGACGGCGGTGTTCGCCGTGCACCGGGTCGAGGTCGAGTCGGTGCCGCCGGCACAGCAGCGGCTGGTCGGCCGGGCACTCGCGGAGCTGGAGGGGGTCAGCCTGCTCCAGGTCGACGGGTCTGCGATTCAGCGCCACCTCGACAAGCTCCCTCACGTTCATCTGCTGGGCTACGACCGCGCGTTCCCGAACGGCTTGCGGGTGGAAGTGAGCGTCGAGCGCCCCGCTGCGGTGCTTCGTCGTGGAGGTGAGCGGTGGCTCGTTTCAGCGGAGGGGCGTGTCCTGCGCAAGCTCGAACGTCGTCTTCGTCGCCCTCTCCCCGTCGTGTGGCTCGAACGGTCTATCGAGCCGGAGATCGGAACGATCCTTGGGGCAGCGGAGCCGGCCCGCGCGGTCCGCGCCGTTGCTGCGATCGGGGCCGCCGCCCCGGGCATGGCTCGACGGGTTTGGTACGTCAAGGCGGGGGAGGCCGGAACGATGACCGCCGTCCTCGATGACAGCTTCGAGGTTCGCCTGGGGCGGGGGAATGACCTCCCGCTCAAGCTTGCCGTGGCGACCCGAGTGCTCTCGACAATGCGGCGTGAGGGGGCGATCGGCGCCTACCTCGACGTCAGCGTCCCCGAGCGTCCAGTGGTTGGCGCAACTCTCGAGTCTCAGGTTGAGCCTGAGACAACTGCGACTGATTCGGCGTTGACAGCCGAATAAATCGTCCCTACCCTGGGGCGTTCACTGGCTCACGAACGTACGAGCTACAGTCGAGCTTGAGGTGGAGGAACGTTGAGCGTACGCGATCAGACAGGGAATTACCTTGCAGTCATCAAGGTCGTCGGTGTCGGCGGCGGAGGCTCCAACGCGGTCAACCGCATGGTTGATGCGGGACTCTCCGGCGTCGAGTTCATCGCTGCCAACACGGACGCCCAGGCGCTCCTCGTCGTCGATGCGGACATGAAGGTCCACATCGGAGCCGAGTCGACGCGCGGCCTCGGTGCGGGCGCAAACCCGGAGGTCGGTCAGAACGCGGCGCACGAGAGCCGTGACGAGCTGAAGGACGTGCTCAAGGGAGCGGACATGGTGTTCGTGACCGCGGGCGAGGGTGGTGGGACCGGAACCGGCGGAGCCCCCGTCGTCGCCGAGATCGCCCGGGAGTTGGGCGCGCTCACGGTCGGAGTCGTCACCCGGCCGTTCGCGTTCGAAGGACGCAAGCGATCCGATCAGGCGACCGCGGGCATCGAGGAGTTGCGGGACCGGGTCGACACGCTGATCGTGATCGAGAACGACCGCCTGCTCCAGGTCGTCGAGAAGCGGACGTCGATCGTCGACGCGTTCAAGATGGCCGACGACATCCTCCGCCAGGGCGTCCAGGGAATCACCGACCTCATCACGGTGCCCGGGATCGTCAACCTCGACTTCGCCGATGTGCGGGCGATCATGGCGGACGCCGGATCGGCGCTCATGGGCATCGGCATCGCGTCCGGGGAGAACCGGGCCGCGGAAGCCGCGCACACCGCCGTGTCCTCGCCGCTCCTCGAGTCGTCGATCGAAGGCGCGACGGGAATCCTGTTGAACATCAGCGGCCCGCCGGACATGGGTCTCTTCGAGGTGAACGAGGCGGCCGAGGTCGTGACCGGAGCGGCGGATCAGAACGCGAACGTCATCTTCGGAGCGGTGATCGACGACGCCCTCAAGGACGAGGTCCGGGTCACCGTCATCGCAACCGGATTCGGCCCCTCGGCCCACCGGCGCCGACGGCGAACGACGGTCAGCGAAGAGACTCCTGTCGCGGAGCCTGCCGAGCGGGAGCGCTTCGAGATCGAAGACGACGCACTCGAAGTGCCCTCGTTCCTCCGCGACTAGGCGCGGGGCGAGGAGGACACCCGGCGGTAGCATCCGGCGTCGTGCAGACGCTGAACCGAACCCCGCTCTTCGAGCGGCATACGGCCCTCGGCGCGCGCATGGTTCCCTTCGCCGGCTGGGAGATGCCGGTGCAGTACGAGGGAGTGATTCCCGAGCATCGCGCCGTCCGCGGTGACTCAGGCGTCTTCGACGTCTCTCATATGGGCGAGCTCGAGGTCGAGGGCCCGAAGGCCCACGCCTTCCTCCAGTCGGTCCTCTCGAACGATCTGGACCGAATCGAGCCCGGGCAAGCCCAGTACACGCTGCTCACGAACGAACGTGGCGGAATCGTCGACGACCTGATCGCGTACCGGCTCGAGGCCGGCCGCTATCTCCTGATCGTGAACGCCTCGAATCGCGAGGCAGACTTCGAGTGGCTCAAGGAGCGCGAGCTTCCCGGCTCCGACGTGCGCGATCTTTCCGACGACTACGCGCTCCTCGCCGTCCAGGGGCCTCGGTCGCTCGAGCGGCTGGGTCTCGACGAAGCACCTCCGTTCACCTTCGCCGAGGGCGAGGTGCAGGGGATCGAGTGCATGGTCAACCGCACCGGGTACACAGGCGAGCGCGGCGTCGAGCTGATGGTGCCCGCGGAAGACGGCCCGGCACTCTGGGACGCCGTCGTCGGCCGGGGAGTAACGCCCGCCGGCCTCGGTGCGCGGGACACCCTGCGCCTCGAGGTTTGCTACCCGCTGCACGGGAACGACATCGGCCCAGAGCTGGATCCGATCTCCGCCGGCCTCGGCTGGGTCTGCGCGCTCGAGAAGGAATTCACCGGAGTCTCGGAACTGAGACGACTGAAAGAGGAGGGCCCCGACCGCAAGCTCGCGGCGTTCGTCATGGAGGACGCGGGCATTCCCAGGCAGGGCATGTCCATCGAGGGCGGCGGCGAGGTCACCTCCGGCACGCACTCACCGATGCTCGACAAGGGCATCGGGATGGGCTACGTGCCGGCGGCGCAGGCGGAGCCGGGCACCGATGTGACGATCGACCTTCGGGGCCGCTCCCGCCGAGCCCGGGTCGTGAAGAAGCCGATCTACAAACCGCAGGAGGACTGATGGCCGCTGCCGAGAGCTACCCCGACGAGCTGCGCTACCACGCCGAGCACGACTGGGCCCGGGTCGAGGGCGACGAAGCCGTGTTGGGCGTCACCTGGTACGCCCAGGACGCGCTTGGGGAGCTCGTCCACTACGAGCCGCCCGAGGCGGGCGCGACGATCGCGAAGGACGGAATCTACGGCGAGGTCGAATCCGTGAAGGCCGTGTCCGATCTCGTGTCGCCGCTGTCCGGCGAGGTCATCGAGGTGAACCAGAAGACCGTCGATGCACCCGAGACCGTCAACGAGGATCCGTACGGCGAGGGCTGGCTCGTCCGGATTCGGATGACCGATCAGTCCGAGGCGGAGGGCCTCCTCGACGCCGGGGCGTACAGGGCGCTGCTCGCCGATCAGTGACGTACTCGACGCTGACCGACGCCGATCGCGAGGCGATGCTCGAGACGATCGGCGTCGCGAGCATCGCGGAACTCTTCCGCGAGGTCCCGGCCGGCGTCCGCCTCGACAGGCCGCTTGACTTCGGCGACCCGCTGACCGAGCAGGAGATCCTCGAGCGGCTCGAGGAGCTTGCTGCGAGAAACGTTCACGCAGGTGAGGAGGTCTCGTTCGTCGGCGCCGGGGTCTACGACCACTACGTGCCTGCGGTGGCGGACTACATCCTCGGGCGCGGCGAGTTCCTGACGGCCTACACGCCGTACCAACCGGAGATGAGCCAGGGCGTTCTGCAGGCGATCTTCGAGTACCAGACGGTCATTTGCGAGTTGACGGGGATGGACGTCTCCAACGCCTCGGGCTACGACGGAACGACGGTCGCCGCCGACGCCTGTTACGTCGCAAAGCACGCCACCGGCCGGGCGAAAATCGTCCTGGCCGAGACCGTCAACCCGCAGGTCAGGCAAGTCGTGAGAACGTACGCGCCGGGGTTCGGGATGGAGGTCGTGGACGTCCCGCACCGCGACGGCGTCATCGATCCCGAGGAGCTTCGAGCCGCCGCCGAGGACGCCGCCTGCGTGATCTTCCAGCAGCCGAACTTCTTCGGCTGCCTCGAGCCGGCTCCCGATCTCGCGGCAGCGGCGAACGACGCCGGCGCCCTGCCGATCGCGCACGTCGACCCCATGTCGCTGGGCGTGCTCGAGGCCCCGGCCAAGTACGGGTGCGCGATCGCCATCGGCGAGGGGCAGGGGGCGGGCAACCCGCTCTCCTTCGGCGGACCGCACTACGGGTTCATCGCCGCGCGCGAGGAGTTCACACGGCGCATGCCCGGCCGGATCGTGGGCGAGACGACCGACGTCCGCGGCAAACGCGGCTACGTCCTCACGTTGCAGACGAGGGAGCAGCACATCCGCCGGGAGAAGGCGACGTCGAACATCACGACCAACCAGACCCTGCTTGCTCTGGGCGGCCTCATCACTCTCTGTTGGCTGGGTCCCGAAGGGCTGCGTGAGGTGGGGGAGACCTGCATGGCCCTTGCCGAGCATGCCAAGGAGCGCCTCGATCTTCCGCTCGTGTTTCCGGAACAGACAACATTCAAGGAGTTTGCCGTACGCGTCGGACGACCCGCGCAGGCTGCGATTCGCGAGGCCCGAACGCACGGCGTCAATCCTGGCTACCCGCTCGGGCGCGACTACTCGGGCATGGACGACGCCGTGCTCGTCGCCCTGACCGAGCGCCGGAGCCTCGAAGACATCGACCGGCTGGCCGAGGCGCTCGCGGCATGAAGCTCGTCTTCGAGCACTCGCACCGCGGCCAGCGAGCCGGCCGGGTCCCGCGTCCCGAAGGCCTCACTCCGCCTCCGGTTCCTGAAGGGCTTGGCCGTGAGCGCGCTGCCCGTCTACCCGAGATCCCGGAAGTGGAGCTCGTCCGTCACTTCACGAAGCTGACGACCAGGAACTTCGGGATCGACACGGGCTTCTACCCACTTGGTTCCTGCACCATGAAGTACAACCCGCGGATCAACGAGCGGGTTGCCGCCTTGCCGGGCTTCCGCGACCTTCATCCGCATCAGGACGAAGAGGGCGCCCAGGGCGCGCTCGAGCTGATGCACGACCTCCAGGAGATGCTCGTCGAGATCACCGGCCTCGACGCCGTCTCGCTTCAACCCGCGGCCGGCTCGCAGGGCGAGCTGACCGGCCTGATGTTGATGCGCGCCTACTTCGCGGATCGCGGCGAGGCGGAGCAGCGTCGCACGATCGTCGTCGCGGACACCGCGCACGGGACGAATCCGGCGAGCGTGACGATGGCGGGGTACGAGCTCCAGAAGGTGGCAACAGACGCCCGCGGCAACATCGACCTCGACGACCTCCGCACGCGGGTCGACGAGTCGACCGCCGGGCTGATGCTCACGAACCCCTCGACGCTCGGTCTCTTCGACGAGCACATCGAAGAGGTGTCGAAGATCTTTCACGAAGTGGGCGCCCTTCTGTACTACGACGGCGCCAATCTGAACGCGGTCTGTGGCATCTCGCGCCCGGGCGACATGGGCTTCGACATCGTCCACATCAACCTGCACAAGACGTTTTCCCAGCCCCACGGCGGCGGCGGGCCCGGAGGCGGGCCGATCGCAGTCCGAGCGCGCCTCGAGCCGTTCCTGCCGGTGCCGGCGGTCGTTCGGGACGGGAACCGGTTCTCGCTCGACTACGACCGCCCGAAATCGATCGGGAAGGTTCGCGCGTTCACCGGGCCGTTCGGTGTCTTCGTCCGCTCCTATGCGTTCATGCTCGCGTGGGGCAGGGAGCTGCGTGCGATGTCGGAGGACGCAGTGCTGAACGCGAACTACCTCCTCGCTCGGCTGAAGGACGCCTACGACCTGCCGTTCGACCGCCTGTGCATGCACGAGTTCGTCCTCTCGGCGCGGACGCTCAAGAAGGAGCACGGCATCACCGCCCTGGACGTGGCCAAACGGCTCATGGACTACGACTTCCACCCTCCGACGATCTACTTCCCGCTGATCGTCCCGGAGGCCTTGATGGTCGAGCCGACCGAGACGGAGACGAAGGAGAGGCTGGATGCGTTCGCCGATGCGATGCTGGCGATCGCGCGCGAGGCGGCCGAGGAGCCGCAGACGCTGAAGGACGCGCCGCACCACCGCCCGGTCGGCCGGCTGGACGAGGTCAAAGCGGCGAAGCGGGCAATCGTCCGCTATCGCTTCGAAGACCACCCCGACCTGAGCGACGAGCCCGCCACGGCGGCCGAAGTCGAAGCCCCGAAGGGGGTCTAGTTCTTCCGTCGCGGAACGGGCTCTGCCCGTTCCGCTCGATGGCGTTCGTGCGTTCGGGAGCCGTCTCGCAAGCGACGGCCGCGCCGCGCGGCGCGGAGCGCCGCCCGGCTTCCGGAGGTCGCTGAAAGTCGCGAGACTTTCAGCGAAGCGAGACGCGGAGCGTCAAAGCAAGTCGGTGTCGTCCGGTATCTCGCCTCGACGCTGCATGAGCAGCCAGACGACGCCGCCGACGACGGGAATGAAGACGAGCATTCGGAGCTCCGCCCACGCGGCTGCGAGCCACACGATGCCGAGCGCGATCCACGCTCCACGTCGGACGAGGTAATCGTCCCTGACCAGTTGCCACAGAGAAGCCGCTGCGGTGTTCATGCCGCTTCCCCTTTCGTTGCTGTTCTCTGAGATCGGCGCCGTTGTCGGCGCGCGTATCCCTCATCCGGTGAGAATCCGCGCATGAGTGAGATGCCGAGCCCGGGATCGGAGCTGCTCGAAGCCCTGTACCGGGGAGATCGCGAAACGGTCGAGGCCAGGCTCGCGGGCGGAGACCACCTGACGATCTTCGAGGCGGCTGCAATCGGCGACGCGAAGCGTGTCCACGAGCTCCTCATGCTCGAGGCCGGATTCGTCGACCTCTGGTCGCCCGACGGGTTCACCGCTCTGCACCTCGCCGCGTTCTTCGGCCACGCCGCCGTCGCAGCCGAGCTGCTCGCACGCGGGGCCGACGTCGGCGCCGTTGCGAGGAACCCGCTCCGCGTCCAGGCGATCCACAGTGCAGCGGCGGGAGACCACACCGACGTCGTGCGCGTCCTTCTCGAGCACGGCGCCGACCCGAACGCGAAGCAGGAGGGTGGTTTCGCACCGATCCATGCGGCCGCGCAGAACGGGAACGACGAGCTCTACGACCTGCTGGTCGAGCGCGGAGCAGACCCGGAGGCGGCGACCGACGACGGACGCACCGCCGCCGACTTCCGCGGCGCCCCGTAGCCGGCGGCAACCTCCCGCAGGATCGAGACCAGCGCCCGGATCGAGGGCGGCGGGCTTCAGCGGCAGGACGACGATGTCCGGATGCGCCTGCAGTCGGCCTGCAGGCGCGAGCGCTTTTCGGGGACGCCGGAATGTGGCTTCTCGTCGGAGCGGTCGGCGCGACCGGCGCAGCCCTCTACCTCGTGGCCTACCGGCAGGCAGAATCCCGGCGTGATCGATCTTCGGTCGGATACCACGACGAGACCGTCTCCGGCGATGCGGGAGGCAATCGCCTCGGCCGAGGTCGGGGACGAGCAGAAGCGGGAGGACCCGACTGTCAACCTGCTCGAGCAGCGCACGGCTGAGCTACTCGGCCAGGACGCCGCCGTCTATCTCCCGACGGCGACGATGGCCAACGAGATCGCGCTCAAGCTCCACAGCGAGCCCGGCGACGAGCTGCTCGCCGAGGAGCACTCCCACGTCCTGATCTCCGAGCTCGGAGGGCCCGCGGTTTTCGCAGGCCTGCTCTCCCGGCCCCTCGCCGGCGAGGACGGCCGGATCAGCGTCGAGCAGATCCGCGCCGTGGCAAACCCGATCGACGATGTCCATACGCCCCGAACGCGGGTGGTCTCGATCGAGAACACGCACAACAGCGCCGGGGGTCGCGTCTGGCCCCTGGAGGAGCTCGATGCGGTCGTGGACTGCTGCAGGGAGCTCGGGCTGAAGCTGCACCTCGACGGCGCACGGCTCTTCAATGCGGCCGTGGCCCTCGGCGTGCCGCCGGCCCGGATCTCCGGGCGAGCCGACACAGTCACGATCTGTCTGTCGAAGGGTCTCGGGTGCCCCCTCGGTGCCCTGATCGCAGGCCCTGCGGAGACCATGCACAAGGCCCGGCGCCTGAAGCACATGTTCGGCGGCGCGATGCGGCAGGCGGGAATCGTGGCGGCCGCAGGCGTCTACGCGCTCCAGCACAACATCGATCGCCTCGCCGACGACCACGCACGGGCAAAGAGGCTCGGCGAGGGGCTTGCTGCAGCCGGACTGCCGGTCGAGCCCGAGCACGTCGAGACGAACTTCGTCCAGATCGACGTCGGCCTGCTCGGCCTCGACAAGGCCGACGCCCTCGAGCGAGCGCACCAGGCAGGCGTGGGGATCTCCGGCACCGTGCACAGGTCGCGCCTGCGCGCGGTCACCCACATGGACGTCGACGACGACGGCATCGAGCAGGCGATCGAGCTGCTGCCCAGAGCGCTAGGCACGCTTGCCCGCGCCTGAGGCCCTCGCCGGCGAGCTTTCGCGGATCGTCCGCGAGGCTCAGTCCGAGAAGCGGCTGACGAGCGTCAGCGCCGCCGCGGTCCGAGACGGCGAGATCATCTGGAGCGAGACGGTGGGGCTCGCGGACACCGAGAGCGGGGAGGAGGCGACACCCGACCACCAGTACCGGATCGCCTCGATCACGAAGACCGTCACGGCCGTTGGCGTCATGCGGCTGAGGGACGAGGGAAAGCTCGACGCTCGACGATCCGCTCGACAAGCATCTCTCGGGAGCCGCGCACGGGCCGACGATCCGTGGGCTCCTGACCCACCTCTCCGGCCTGCAGCGCGAGGTCCCGGGCGATGTCTGGGAGACGCTCGACATGCCGACGCGCGAGGAGCTGCTCCCGCGCCTGGCCGACGCGGAGCGAATCCTTGCGCCCGGTTCGTACTGGCACTACTCGAATCTCGCCTTTGCCCTCCTCGGGGAGGTCCTGGCACAGGTGAGTGGACAGGCGGCCGAGCGCTATCTGGACGAGCACGTCCTCGGGCCGCTCGGCATGACCCGAACGACGTGGACGGCACAACCCCCGGCCGCGGTCGGGTACCTCGTTCATCCCTACAGCGACGTCCCACGGCGCGAGCCCGTGATCGAGGGCCGCGCGATCGGCCCAGCCGCCGAGCTCTGGAGCACGCCGACCGACCTCTGCCGGTGGGCGGCGTTCATCGCGGATCCGGATCCCGCCGTCCTCGCGAAGGAGACGGTGGAGGAGATGCGCGTCTTCCAGTCGATGGTCGACCTCACGAAGTGGCGGCTCGGGTACGGGCTCGGATTCGCGCTCTACCGGATGGACGACGACGTCTTCGTCGGGCATGACGGCGCCCACGCGGGCTATCTGGGTCATGTATCGACGCTGCCCGCGAAGCGCACCGGCGCCGCTGTGCTGACGAACGAAGGCGCAGGGGTTGCGATCTCGACACTCGGCGTTCAGCTTTCGCGCGCCGTCGCGGACGCGTATCCAGCGGTCACCGAGGCCTGGCGGCCAGGCGAGGCGCCACCCCCCGAGCTGGAAGGGATCCTCGGCCCGTGGTGGGCTGAGGGGCACCCGGTGGTGTTCTCGTTCCGCGGGGGAAAGCTCGAGTCGGTCTACCCGGAGGCGCGTCTCGACCTCGGACGCTCGGTCTACGAGCAGGAGGGCGAAGACCTCTTCCGGATCGTGCAGGGCTATGAGCGGGGCGAGCTCCTCAGAGTCGTCCGAGACGAGGACGGCGTCCCGACCAAGCTCTACTTCGCGACGTACCCGGTCACACGAGAGCCGCGGACGACGGGCGGCTAGCGCTCGCCGCTGAGGAAGAACGCGATCGCGACTGCGACGTAGGCGACGATCAGCGCGATCCCGCGTCCGCGGCTCGACCAGCCCTGCACGAGCAGGACGAAGGCGACCGCGGCGCCGAACGCGAGGGCGGCGATCTCGACCGGCCGGAAAGCCAGGGCGAGCGGATCGATCAGCAGCGCCAGCAGCGTGACCGCGGGAATGAGGAAGACGGCAACCTGAGCGCTGGAGGCGAGCGCAATCTCGGTCGCGAGCTTGATCTGCCCGCGCGCCGCCACGACGACAGCTCCGCCGTGCTCTGCCGCGTTTCCGACGATCGCCACGATCACCGCGGCGACGAAGAACTCGGAGAGGTGCGCCTTTTCGGCAAACGTCTCGATCGAGCCGACGACGATCTCCGCGATCAGCGCCGTGACGACCGTGGTGACGGCGAGGACGATGAGCGCGGTTCGGAAGCTCCAGCCGAGCATCTCCGGCGCCTCGTCCGAGACGTGCATCAACCGATGGCGTCGCAGTGAGACCCAGGTCGCTCCGAGGTAGACGAGGAGGAGGGCAATCGAGACGGGGATCGAGAGCTTCACGATCAAGTCGCGCTCGGGATCGCCTTCCCAGCCGGGCACCGCCGGAATGAGGAGGAGGAGGACGGCGAATGCGACCAGCCCGATCGAGACCATGCTCGACTGCCGGTCGATCCGACCGCGGCCGCCGAAGAGCAGCGAGAACCCGAGGACGAGCAGCAGGTTCCCGACGACGCTGCCGGTCAGGGAGCCTCGGACGACTTCCGTGAGCCCCTCGTTGACTGCGAGCAGGGCGATGATCAGCTCGGGCGCATTGCCGAAGGTCGCGTTCAGGAAGCCCCCGACGCCGGGCCCCGTGTGGTGTGCGGCGTGCTCGGTCGCCTCGCCGATCAGCCACGCGAGCGGGATGAGAGCTGCAGAGGCCAGCGCGAATTCCGCCGTGTCGCCGATGTCCGTGGCGTAGTGGAGGAGGATCGTCACCGGCGCAAGGCCCAGGGAGGCCCAGAGGATCCGTCGCGCCATCGGTATCTAGCCTACTCATCCATGCTGAAAGCAGTCCTCTTCGACTGGGGCGGCACGCTCATGCAGGACGAGTGGAGCGACGAGATCGCGCTCGAGGGCCACGCCGCCGGACTCGCGGCGATCACCCGCGAGGGATTGCCGAGCGCCGAGGAGCTCACGCGCTACCTCACCGAGCACGACGAGGAGCTCTTCGCGATCGCCGCCGAGGACGAGATCGACATCGCGGCCGTCATGCGCCGCTCGTTCGAGCATCACGGCGTCGAGCTCGAGGACGACGACCTCCGGCTCTTCCTGACGGCGTCGCACGACGTCTGGGCCTCGTACTACGCGCTCGCATCCTCGACCCATGCGCTGCTCGAGGCGTTGCGAAATCGCGGGCTCAAGCTTGCCCTGGTCTCCAACACCGCGAGCCCGGAGTGGCTGCTTCGACCAGTTCTCGAGCGGCAAGGCCTCGTCGAGCGGTTGGACGCCGTCGTCCTGTCGTCGGAGGTTGGGAAGCGGAAGCCACATCCGGCGATGTTCGAACGAGCCCTGGCGGAGGTGGACGCCGGCCCGGCGGAGTCGTTGTTCGTCGGAGACCGCCTTGACGCCGACATCCTCGGTGCGTCGAGGGCCGGGCTGCACACCGTCCAGGCTGTCTGGTTTCGCGCCGACGACATCGACGTCGACGTCGAGCCGGACTTTCAGGCGTTCACCCAGATGGACGTCCTGAATGTTGTCGACCGGTTAATTGCGCCGCGCCACTAGCGCGATCCACGCACCCTGTCAAGTCTTGCGCAGGGGAGAGATCGTGGCCCACAATCTGTCCATGGCGTCACAGCCGATGACCCGTCCGCGGAGCCTCCCGCTCCGTCCCCAGGACGAGGTCGAGTGCCGCCGGTGCGAGATCCATTGCGAAAAGGTCGTGTACCCGGCCGCGTGTGTCGCGCGGTCATGTCCATTCCTCTACGCGTTCGAGGAGGTCGGCCGCACCTACGTCGGGTGCATGCAGCGGATCTTCTCGGTGGAGATCGATCTCGAGCTCTTGCAGGAAGCCGAGGCCCGAGCCGTCGGCTTCGGTGCTGTTCGAGCCGGCCGCAAGCCGCTACCGATGTGCCACACCGAGGTCGAGAGCACCTACGCAGCTCGAATCGACGAGCTCGGGTGCGTGAACCCCGAGTTCAGCGAGCTGCCGGTCGGCGAGCCGAGCTTCCGCGTTTTCGCGCAGGTCCGGCCGAGCGCCTAGGCGCCGACTCGGCGGCGCCGTTTAGAGGCCGGGGCGGCTTTGCCGCCGTGGCCGCCCGCCGGCCTAGCGGGCTTCCCAGCTTCCCAGAGAGCCTTGAGCTTCTGAACCTCGGCCGCGTCCGGGCCCTTGCCCTGACCGGCAACCTCGAGCACCGCCGGCAGTCCCTGCAGCCGCTTGTTCCCGAGGAAGACCGAGAGGCCCTCGCCCATCTCTCCCTCGAGCATGTTCGCGTGCCGGTCCCGGTTCGAGCCGAGCGGCGTCTGGGAGTCGTTCACATGGAGTGCACGGAGCCGGTCGAGGCCGATCGATCCGTCCAGGTCGTCGAGGAGCGCGTCGAGAACCTTCGCGTCCGTCACGTCGTAGCCGGACGCCCACAGATGGCAGGAGTCGAGGCAGACGCCGAGGCGCGGATGATTTCCCGCCCGGTCGATCAGGACGGCGAGCTCCTCGAGCGAGCGGCCGATCGTGTCTCCGGTGCCGGCCGAGTTCTCGACGAGGAGCCATGTCGTGTCGGAGCAGCTCTCCAGCACCAGCTCGAGGGCGGGGAGGACCCGTTCGAGGCCGGCCTCGAACCCGGAGCCGAGATGCGAGCCGACGTGGAAGACGACACCGTCCGCCCCGATCGCGCAGGCGGCGTCGACGGTCTTGCGCAAGGTCTCGACCGACTTGCGGTAGATCTCGTCGTCGGGGCTCGCGAAGTTGCAGAGGTAGATCGCGTGGACGAGCGTCGATCTGATCCCGGCCTCGCGCGCCCGGTCGCCGAACGAGGCCAGTACGGCCGGGTCGTGGTCGGGGAAGCGCCAGGCGCGCGGGCTCTGGACGAAGAGCTGGAGCGCGTCGGCGCCGATCTCCTGCGCGCGCTCCGGCGCGGCCTTGACGCCGCCGGAGACATGGCCGCCGAACAGCATGGCCCTACGATAGAGCGGCAATGTCCGTCCGCGTCCGCATGGCTCCGAGCCCGACCGGCTTCCTCCACATCGGGAGCGTCCGCACCTTCCTCTTCAACTGGCTCTTCGCCCGCGGCCGGGGCGGCGAGTCGCTCCTGCGGATCGAGAACACCGATACGGGCCGCGAGGTCGCGGAGGCCACGGAGCAGATCCAGCGCTCGCTCCTGTGGCTCGGCATCGACTGGGACGGCGACGTGCGCTTCCAACTCGACCGCATGGAGGATGCACAGCGGCTTGCCCGTCAGCTCGTCGACGAAGAGAAGGCGTACGAGGACGAGGGCGCGATTCGGTTCCGCATGCCCGACGAGGGCACGACGGGCTGGGACGACGCCATTCGCGGCCGAATCGAGGTCGAGAACGAGAACCTCGACGACCTCGTGATCCTGCGGGCGGACGGCCGGCCCACCTACAACTTCGCCTCACCGGTCGACGACATGCTCGACGAGATCACTCATGTCGTTCGCGGCCAGGATCACATCTCGAACACGCCGAAGCAGATCCAGATCCTGCGGGCGCTCGGCCACGAGCCGCCGGTCTACGCCCACGCGCCTGACGTGCTCGGCAGCGACGGGAAGAAGTTCTCCAAGCGGCACGGCGCGCAGTCGGTCGAGGACTTCCGCGAGCAGGGCTATCTCCCCGAGGCTCTGGTCAACTTCCTCGCGCGCCTCGGCTGGGCCTACGACGACAAGACCGAGGTCTTCTCGACGCGAGGAGCTGCTCGAGCACTTCACGCTCGAACGGGTGTCGGCGAGCCCAGCGGTCTTCGATTTCCAGAAGCTCTCGTGGCTCAACGGTGTCCACCTGCGCAACTTGTCGCCCGAGGACTACGCCGAACGCACGGTGACCTACCTCCGCGAGCAGGGGATCGAGTGGGACGAGGAGCTCGTGAGGAAGGCCGCGCCGCTCGTCCAGGAGAAGATCGAGACGCTCGACCAGTTTCCCGACTACGTGCGGTTTCTCTTCGAGGAGGTGACGCCTGCGGCGCCGGTGGACGGGGAGCGACCGGTGCTCGAACAGGCGGGGACCGCGCTCACCGAGCTCGAGCCCTTCACCGCGGAGCCGATCGAGCGGGAACTGCGCTCACTCGCCGAGCGCCTCGAGCTGAAGCCCCGCGAGGCGTTTCAGCCGATCCGGATCGCGGTCACCGGCTCGAAGATCTCTCCCGGCCTGTTCGAGAGCATCGAGTTGCTCGGCCGGGAGGAGACCCTCAGGCGCCTCGAGGCTGCCCGCGCCTCATCGGCCTAGGCGGAGCGAGCGGGTCGAGCGCCCGCTGGAACTCCAACCAGGCCCTCCGCCGAAAGCTCGCCGTCGGCTTCGGAAGCTCTTGCAGAGAGCCGGTTTCGCCCTCAGTCTTTTTCCGCAGTGGATTCACCATTTCAAAGAGGTAAACGATCCAGCCCTTCATCTGGGTACGGCTGAACCCGTAGCTACACTCGAACGCGTGGGAGGAGAGCGTGCGACGGTGCTCGTCGTCGACGACGATCCTTCGCTGAGGCTGCTCTGCCGGGTCAACCTGGAGCTCGAGGGATACAGGGTCGTCGAGGCTCACAGCATCGAATCGGCGCAGGCCGCGCTCGCGGAAGACGAGGTCGACGTGATCCTTCTCGACGTGCACCTCGGGAACCAGGACGGGCTCACGCTCCTTCCGACGATCGAAGATCAGGGACGGGCGGTGGCGCTCCTGACCGGGAGCCCGGGGATGCTGCTCCCCGAGGACGCGACCGTGATCGGCAAGCCGTTCGAGATCGACGAGCTGACGGACACCGTCCAGCGCCTCGCCGGTCGTTAGCTTCGGGCGCTCGGGTAGATTCCCCAGTCGCATGAGCGTGACCGCAGTCAGAACGCCTGCCGAATTCGAGGCCGAGCTCCAGCGCTATCTCTTCGAGCGCGCGGAGGAAGGACGGGCCGTCCGGGTCGGCGAGAAGGAGATCTCGGAGCGCGCGGAGATCGTCGGGCGGTACCGCGAGCTGTTCACGCGGGAGCAGCTCGAGGCGCTGAACGACGCGGAGCAGGCGGCCGGCCCCGACGACCGGGAGCGTCTCTACCGCCTTCGTAAAACCTGCGAGTCGGGCCTCATCGAGGTCGAGCTGAGCGCACGCGAAGACGAGATCGAGAACGCGATTCTCGCCGCGCGGGTGACGTACCGCGGCGAGGAGCTCCCTCTCCGTTCCGCCCAGGCGCAGCTCGCGGTGCTTCCGACCTACGAGGAGCGCGAGGAGCTCGGAGTGCTGCAGGGGGACGCGTCAGCCGCCTTCAACGAGCAGCGCATGGAGATGCTGCGCGCACGGGAGGAGCTCGACGCCGAGCTCTCCGGGGAGCCCGACGCGGTCAAGCGGAACGAAGAGGAGAAGGGCATCTCGCTCAGGGAGTTGTCCGGCGTCCTCACCGAAGCCAGTCGTGCGGCAGACGAGGTGTACGGCCGCCTCTCCAACAAGTGGTTCGACAAGTTGATGGGCGAGGGACGGCCCGAGGTTCCGACCTCGTACCACGTCGCCTGGCTCCGCCGCCTCTCTCCGCTCGAGTCCACCTACACCAAGGACCGAGCGACCGAGGTGTGCCTCGAGACGCTCCGGCATCTCGGCTTCAACATGGATCAGGAGCCGAACATCCGGATGGACCTCGACGACCGGCCGCAGAAGTCTCCACGGGCGTGCGTGATCGCCGCCGACCCACCGAAGGTCGTCCACCTGATCACCCGCGCGCAGGGTGGGCTCCACGACTACCAGGCGTTCCTGCACGAGGCCGGCCACGCCCTCCACTACGGGAACTGCGACCCGAACCTGCCGTACACCTTCCGAAACCTGTCGCGCGACCACGCGCTGACCGAGATCTACTCGTACATCTTCGAGGCGATCTCGCGGGAGCCCGCGTGGCATGCCGAGCATTTCGACCTGACCGACGAGCAGGCAAAGGAGAACGCTGAGGCCACGATCTTCCTCGAGGCGCTCCTCTACCGGCGCTACACGGCGAAGCTCGAGTTCGAGATCTCGTTCTGGGGCAACTTCGACGACGGCGCCGCGGGTCAGGACGAGTACCACCAGCTCCTCACCGCCGCAACGGGGATCTCTTACCGGCCGGACGCGTACCTCGCGGACATGGACGCGGGGTTCTACTCCGCCGACTATCTCCGGGCCTGGATCCGCTCGGCGCAGCTCCGCCAATGGTTGACGAAGGAGGTCGGAGAGGACTGGTGGCGCAACAAGGCAACCGGCGACCATCTCCGCTCGCTCTTCGCCGAGGGGACGAGGCCGCTGAGCGAGGACATCGCCGGCCGGCTCGGGTTCGACCCCCACGACACGAGACCGCTGCTCCACGAGCTCGGCGCCTGACGCCCCTGGCCGGTGTCGTCTAGCGCCGGGCGGAGCCCGGCTCCGCCGCCACCTGACACCGCTCGCGGCACGCAGCTCTCCGGGCCCGTGCTGACGCACTGTCCCCTCCGGCTGCGAACCCCGAGCGGCGCCCCAGGAACGTCAGGTGCCTGAACTTCGGTTCGACCGGTTCTACCGGTATGACGAGCTGACGCAGATTCTCCAGGGTTGGGCTGACGAGCGGCCCGATCTCCTATCGCTGGAATCCATCGGCAAGAGCTACGAGGGGCGGGACATCTGGCTCGCCACGATCACGAACGGCGCCACCGGGCCTGCGCTCGAGAAGCCGGCGTTCATGATCGAGGCGAACATCCACGCGCTGGAGGTGACAGGCGCGACAGCCGCGCTCCATCTGATCGACCGGCTTCTGACCGGCTACGGCAGCGACGAGCGGGTCACGCGCGTCCTCGACACCCGCGCGTTCTACGTCGTCCCGCGCTTGAACCCGGACGGCCCGGAGCTGGCGCTTGCGGACAAACCTCGGTTCATCCGCTCGAGCACCCGCCCCTGGCCCCTGGCCGAAGATGTGGACGGCCTCTACGAGGAAGATCTCGACGGCGACGGGCGGATCCTGATGATGCGGATGCGCGATTCGAACGGCTCCTGGAAGGCGCATCCCGACGAGCCCCGGCTGCTGGTACGGCGCGAGCCGGACGATGACGGCGGGGAGTACTACCGAGTCCTCTGGGAGGGACGGATCCGAAACTACGACGGCGTCTCGATCAAGATCGCGCCGCCGCTCGAAGGGCTCGACCTCAACCGGAACTTCCCGATGGAGTGGGCGGTCGAGTCGGAGCAGTACGGCGCCGGGCCGTATCCGACATCGGAGCCGGAGGTCCGCGCGATGGTTCAGGCGATCGTCGACCGGCCGAACATCACCGGCCACATCGCCTACCACACGTTCAGCGGCGTCCATCTGCGTCCGTATTCGAGCTACGCCGACGAGCACTATCCGGCGTCCGACCTGAGGGTCTACGAGCTGCTGGGCGAGAAGGCGACGGAGATCACCGGCTACCCCGCGGTCTCGATCTTCCACGACTTCAAGTACGACCCGAAGCAGACGGTGAAGGGCGGCGCCAACGACTGGCTCTACGACCACCTCGGCCTCTTCTCGTGGACGACCGAGTTCTGGAGCCCGCAGCGCGAGGCCGGGATCGAGGACTTCAGGTACATCGACTGGCTTCGAGACCACCCGGCCGAGGACGACGTCAAGCTGCTCCGCTGGAGCGACGAGGAGCTCGACGGCAAGGGCTATATCGACTGGTACCCGTTCGAGCACGACCAGCTGGGCGAGGTCGAGCTCGGCGGCTGGGACCTCATGTACGCCTGGGGCAACGTTCCGCCGAAGTTCCTCGAGCGCGAGATCGCCCCGCACTCGGAGCTCGCGATCTGGCATCTGCTCATCTCACCGCTCCTCGAGATCCGCTCGCTGGAGGCGGAGTCGCTCGGAGAGTCGAGCTGGCTCGTTCGGCTAGTTGTGGAGAACACGGGCTGGCTCCCGACGAACGTCTCGCAGAAGGCGGTCGAGCGGAAGGCCGTGCGGCCGCTGGAGGCGGAGATCACCTTGCCCGAGGGCGGGCGTGTAGTGGGCGGCGAAAAGAAGGTCGAGCTCGGCCAGCTGGACGGGCGGGTTCACCGCCGATCGCTCCTGTGGTGGGCCTCGAACGACGCGACGAGCGATCGCGCGAAGGCGGAGTGGGTCGTCGAAGCCCCGGCGGGGTCAGTCGTTCAGGTGGAGGCGCGACACCAGCGAGCCGGAACCGTCCGCCGCGAGCTAACGCTCGTCTGACGACCGTTCTCAGAGCGCTCGCTCACGATCCGGCCCTATCCGACGGAGCCAATCGAAGCACCACGATGCTTTCATGGGCGTTCGACTGCGCCTCTGCAATCTCAAAGCCGAGCGGTTCGCGCAGAGCCGTCAACAGCGTCAGGAATGCGTCATGCGTCCAGACGTGGAAATGAATGTGATAGCGATCGTTCTCCATCGCGCCGGCGACATGAGCAGCGAGATCGGCGTCGGTCACGCCTTCGACGAACTGGGCGAACTCGCGGTAGTGGCCTTCCCGTGATCGCTCCGGGCCGTCCTCGTAGTCGCTCAGGACGTGCGCTACCGATGTGACCGGCCGCTCAGAATCGAACGTCTTGCGCTTATCGGGTACGGCCAGATAAACGACCCCTCCCGGCTTCGTGACGCGCAGAAACGTCTTGAGGACAGCGACCGGATCTTCGGTGTGCTCGAGGAAGTGATTGGCGACGACAAAGTCCTGCGAATCATCGGGCACGGTCTCGAGCGTGGTGGCATCGTCCACGATGTCCGGCGCGACGATCTTTTCGCCCGCGAGGTCGGGATACTGCGAGTGCAGGTCTTCCAGGCTCCACCTGTCCACGTAGCTGGCGGCGGCACCGCGGGGCATCCGCAAGGGGTGACTTAGTGCCCCAATCTCGATGCCGCGGCCGCGAAGGTGTCGGCGGGCGACCGCTTCGCGCACCCGCAAGACATGAAGCCACAAGCCCAGGCGGCTGACGAGGCGCACCCGTCGAGTCTAGGGCGCCGATGCATTTGGCGACGCCCTTGGTGTGGGCGTCGGGAGGTCAGTGTTCAGGTGCGAGCCAGCCGTTCGGCGAGAGCTGACGCGGGGTTAGCCGGACTCTCCGGCAAGGAGCAGTTCGATCTCCTCCCAGAGGAGCTTCTTCGCCGGATCTGCCCGGCCGTTGACGAAGCGGACGCTCTCCGCCTCGAGCAGGCGGCGACATTCCTCTGGCCCTCCGCCGTCGGCTCCCCAGCCTTCGGGAATCGATCCGTCGGCGTAGATGACCCGCCAGGGTGCCGGAAAGACCGGGTTGTGGACGGCCGACGCTGCTACTGCGCGAGCAGCGCTCTTGGTTGCCGGTAGCGGCGATCCCGAGTTCGCCGTAGGAAGTCCAACGGCCCTTCGGGATCACACGTGCGGCTCGAATGATCATGTCGCTTCCCGCCATCAGCTTCGAGCTATGTGGGTCCTGTTACCCGTACCGGTACCCGTCCACCGGACGAACTGTGTTAGATGCCGCCATGACGCAGCCGCAGTCGGGTTCAGAGCACGACGACGCCGCAGACGAAGCGCCTCGGGTGCCGACGTCGCCCTCTGAGCTCGATCAGGTGCGGCGTACGTCGATGGCTGCGGAGCGCACCTGGTTGGCGTGGTGGCGAACGGCGCTAGGCGCCAGCGCCGGGGCCCTCGCCGTGGGCCGGTTCGCCCCCGAGCTGCTCGAAGTCGCCGCATGGCCGTACATTCTGCTCGGCTGCGGCTACGCGTCTCTCGCGATCGGGCTCTGGATCGTCGGCGCACAACGCCAGCGCGGGTTGGAGCATGCGCTGCGAACCGGTGGCCACGTACCGCTGCGGTTCAGCACCGTCGGGCTGTTCACCGTCGGTGGCGTCGCGTTGGCCGTCACGACCGTCGTGTTCGTGATCGCGCAGACCTGACGACGCAGACCTGACGAGAATCGACCTGGCGCGAGGCGGCCGGAAGGCGCATACGGGATTCGAACCCGTGCCGCCGCCGTGAGAGGGCGGTGTCCTAGGCCACTAGACGAATGCGCCGAGCGAGGCATGATTGTAGCGACGGGCGGGTAGGACGGCGAGATGGTCAACTGGCTCCGGAAGCTCCTTGGCGGGGGCGACGAACCCACCGCCGCCCGCCAGCAGGGCGACCCCGACCGTGCTCAACCGAAGCGACGAGCCACGAGGCGGGACTCAAAGCGACGAGTACCGTCACGCCGACCCTCGCGACCTTGTCGAAGCAGGGCGGCGTGACCATGAGTGGGCCGGGCGGCGCGCCGCAGGAAGGACTCTCGCACGGACGAGCGTCGTGACCTGGATCGGAAAACCGATTGACTAGTCAACCAGGAATTCTCGCGATTGACATGTCAGTCAACGATAGATTCACGCCTTGTAAATCGGCGTAAATCTCTCAGAGAATCCATACCTTCACAAAACGTTTGACATTCGCTCCGACGCGGGCATAACTAGCGATCGGCCAAAGGACCCCTTTGTGCCGCACGACGCGTACAAACCAAGAGCCCGGGGGTAACGGATGCGACGGAAGTTCTCGCGCCTCGCTCAGCTGCTGACCATCGCGGTCGCCGCAGGCGCCACTCTCACCTATGCCGGCACCGCACCGGCCGACCCGACCGCACAACACGCGGCCAACGGTTTCGCCAACATCAAGACTGCCGATCCGGCCGTCTGCGAGAACACGGTCACGACAGGACACGCGTCGAACTACTGGACACGTGGCCAGTGTCTGCGCATGGACTTCTTCGTCTCGAACACACCGGTGGCCAACGGCTCGGACTCGGTCACCGTCGAGGCGATCGGTGCGACCGGCTCGGTCATTACGAGCAAGGCAGCCGTGCGCCGCTCGACCACTGCCGCGGTCGGCCCGCTTCCGCCGACGAACGACGCCTGGCGCGTGGTCTTCAGCACCGCCGGCTGGCCCGCTGGTCAGGTCAGCTTCAAGGTGACTGCCAACGGCCAGGACGCCGGTAACGGCCTCCCGGTCTTCGTCAACGCTCTCGCGGCGGACATCGCTGCGACGCCGAAGGCGAACGGCAAGAAGTACGCGCCGGGCGAGGCTGTCACCGTCCAGGGCTCGGTGAGCGAGCTCACGGACGTCGCGGGCACGACCGAGCGCTCAGAGGCGCGGAACGCGCAGTTCTTCCTGCAGGCTCGCACTCCGACTGGAGAGATCCGCGGTCCGTATGGGCCGTTCTCGGCCGGCCTCGACGGAACTTTCTCCGGCGTCCAGCTCCCCGCAGCCGCGACTCGCGGACTGACGGCCGGACCGGAGACGAACTTCCAGCTGACTGTGGGAATCGACGTCGTCGACGCCACCAGCCAGAACCTCGTCTCGGGCGCCTGGGCGACCCAGAATGCCGGCAGCGGCTCGGCCGGGCTGGTCAGCCGCCCGACCACGCTGCTCCTCGAGAACAAGTTCGTCTCGTCGGTCGGCTGGGTGAAGCCGGGCGACGCCTATCCGTTCCGCGTCTTCGTCAAGAACTTCACGGACGAGTGGAAGAACGGTGTCTCCGTGTCGATTTCGGCGCCTCCCGGTGTCGAGTTCGTCGGCGCCAAGCCCATCAAGGGCGCCGGTACGGCGACGGTGACGCCGACCTCGCTCACGTGGACGCTTGCCTCGATCGCAACGGATACGACGGCGACGCTCGTCGTCGACGCGAAGGCCAAGAAGACGACCGAGGACGCACGAGTCGTCTGGAAGGACCTCTCGACGACCGCGACGATGACCTACAACGGCGGCTCGGCGCTCACGTCCAAGACGCGCGGGCCGAAGGTGATTCCTCCGACGGGCGGATTCGAGACGGCACGATATGGCGACAAGCCGTTCCCGATCATCCCCGTCGACTTCCTCGACCGGAAGCACAAGACGCGCCATAGCGGCGACGAGCTCGCCAAGGTCGTCAACTCGCCCGACTACCCGGGCTCGACGTACAACCTCTACCAGGAGATGTCCTTCGGGCAGCTCCACCCATTCGGGTCGGTGCCGTCCGTCGGCGTCGCCTCGGCCAAGTTCGACTACGAGCCGGGCTTCAAGTTCACCGAACGTGACGTGAAGAAGCCGACCTGCCGCGGCGCCACTGTGGGGCAGGCCCAGCCGGTCTTCGGGACACCCGCGTATCCGGAGCGGATCCACGACGGCTGGTACCAGCTGCCGGGCGACACCGAGTACTACGGCGGCGACTTCCCGGTCTTCACGGCCACCACGATCGGAATCGACTCCGCCTGCGGCGACACGTCGAAGATGATCTACGACGCAGTTCAGATCGCCGATCCGGAGATCGACTACAACCAGTTCGACTCCGACAAGGACGGCGTCGTCGACTTCACGATGGTCGTCTTCGCCGGCTGCGGCGGCAACGGCGCTTCGCAGCTGAAGATCGGGTGCGAGGACGCCACGCCGTACGACAACCCGTGGCCGCACTCCTCGTCGCTCGAGGGGAGCTGGGAGGACCCGGTCTCCAAGCTGACCGGCTACATCTCCGACGACCAGCTGACCGACCTCCATGGAACGCCGCAGTGTTGGAACGACAACACGTACTCGGAGTTCTCCGACTGCCAGGCAAACGGCGGCTCTGGCCTCGACGAGCTGCCCGCGTACGTTCGCGTCGGCCCGTACAACATCAACCCCGAGGACGCGATCGACGCGGCCAGCGTGATCGCACACGAGTATGGCCATCATCTCGGGCTGCCCGACTTCTACTCCAACAGTTACAGCTCCTACAACGACTGGAACCTCATGGCTGGCGATTACTCGCAGCACATGACGATCTTCGGCAAGCAGGAAATGGGCTGGGTTGTCCCGCGGTTCATGCAGCCGGGCGAGACGCGCAACGTCTCGAACTGGAGCGAGATCAAGAACGACACCGGAGAGATCCAGTGGAAGACGCCGGGCGGCCAGCCGTACACGCTGTCGGCCGGGAACGGCGACCAGAACATCCACAACGGCGAGGCCTACGCGCTGAAGCTGCCGCGGAAGCTCGTCATCGACCCGGCGAAGGTCGAGGCAGGCGCCTCGGCGCCAGACGTCTACTGGTCCGGTCGCGGCAACGACTTCGGCTGCTCGCCGAAGGCAGGTCACAACCTCGACGTCGTCCTCCCCGAGCTCGAATTCGTACCCGAGGGGACGCCGATCACGGTCAAGTTCAAGTCCAGCTGGGACATCGAGTGGGACTTCGACTACGGCTTCGTGCTGGCCACCACCGACGGGACGAACTACACGTCGCTTCCGTCCGAGAACGGCTACTCGACGGCGAAGGCTCAAAACCCCAACAACTCGACCTGCCTCGCCGGGCTCGACAACGGCTTGACAGGGACGAGCGGCGCGTATGCCGGCGGGCCCACTCAGGTCGCGATCGACCGGGCCGAGGGCTCGGCGGCCAGTGGATCGCCGTTCGTGGCGGATGAATACGACCTGTCGCAGTACGCGGGCCAGCGAGGCGTCGTCCTCCGGTTCTCCTACGCGACCGACCCGGGCCTCGACCGGCCGGGCTGGTTCGTCGACGACCTGGAGATCCGGGCCGGAAACGAACTGATCTACGGGACGGACTTCTCCGAGGATGACGAGCTGAGGCTCTTCCCGGGCGGATGCGGCGACGAGGGCCGCAAGGTCGCGTCCAAGTGCACCGACGGCTGGAGCAAGATCAAGGCCGACGAGCCGTCTGAGCTCGACCACGGCTACTACCTCGAGCTCCGAGACCGCTCGGGCTTCGATTTCGCCAGTCGCGGACAGTCCGATCGTGGTGCCATCGCCTGGGAGCCCGGCGCCCTCATCGAGTACACCGATGAGATCCGCGGTTACGGCAACAACGGCGCGGGGACCCCGCCCCGTCAGCAGTACCTCGACTCGCAGCCACAGCCCGACTACGACTGCGGCGACAACCTCACTGAGGAACACCCGGTGCCGGACGCGCTCACTGCGCCTCGGTGCCAGGACGCTGCGTTCACCGCGGCTGCCGGCGACAGCGCGTTCCAGGACCAGGGTTGGATCGACAACTTCTGGGACGACACCTCCGCCGACGGCCTGTGGCACTTCGACTACGGCTGCCTGACCATGAACGTGAACTCGATGTCGGGCAACACCGGAAACAGCGAGGCTCTGCCTTCTGACCTCACGGCCAACGCCACCATCACGGCAGGCGCGGGTTGTGAGAAGTTCGAGTACTGGTCGAGCAAGCTGAACGCCGCTCCTACGGCGAACGCGTCGGCCAACCCGAAGAATCCGGGCACCGGACAAGCGGTGACGTTCGACTCGGCCGGGTCGTTCGACGACCTCCAGCCCGCAGGCGAGCTGACCTACGAGTGGACCTTCGGTGACGGCTCCACGGCGTCCGGCGGAAGGGTCACGCACGCCTATGCCGCCAAGGGGACGTACACGGCGACGCTGAAGGTCACGGATGCCGGTGGCCTTTCGTCGTCGACGACGATCCCGATCACTGTGTCGGGCCCGGATCTCCAGGTCACGAACATCGTGGCGGCATCCGGCCGGGTTCCGTCCAACGGACAGGTGCCGGTAACGGTGACGATCACGAACGCGGGTCCTGGAAGCGCTCCGGCGTCGAAGACGCAGGTCCTGTACGACGGATATCGGGTGCTCGGCCTGGTCGACACGCCCGCGCTCGCCAAGGGCCAGTCCGTGCAGGTCACGGCCGTCTGGGGAGCAAGCGGGGTGAAGGGTGAGCACTCGCTTCGTGCCACCGCCGACCACGCCGGCGCAGTTGCTGAGGAGGCGGAGGGCAACAACACGGCCCACCGCCTGGTCACCGTCTCTGGGGGCCGTGTCACGAACGGCGCGTTCGCGCAGAACTAGCCCAAGTTTCCGTGCCCCCGGGCGGGTGACACGGAAGCGGGCCGGACGGGGTCGAGGGTGCCCGTCCGGCCCGCACCATTTAGACTTGCCGGGTGGCCGCGCGCGCTGACCGCCAGGCGGACCGCCGCCGGCAGATCCTCGACGCCTCCGTCAAGGTCTTCGCCCGGAGCGGCTTCCACACCTCGCGTGTCGGCGACATCGCCGAGGAGGCGGGAATCGCCTACGGCCTCGTCTACCACTACTTCAAGTCGAAGGAAGAGCTCCTCGAGACGATCTTCCGGGACACCTGGACCCAGATGCTCGCCCGCGTACGCGAGGTCGAGTCGTCCGGAGTTCCGGCCAGCGAGCAAGTGCGGCAGGTCACGGCCCTGCTTCTGCGAACCTGGCGTCGCGATCCGGATCTCGTCAGGGTGCTCGTCCGCGAGGTCACGAGGAGCCCCCACGTCCAGCAGGAGATCGAGGAGATCACACAGGCCATGCAGGCCCTCGAGGGAATCATTCAGCGCGGGCAGGAAGGTCGAGAGTTCAGGACCGAGCTCGATCCGAAGCTCGCCGCAGTCGTCTGGTACGGCGCACTCGACGAGATCCTGACCGGTTGGGTCCTCGGTCAGCTGCCCGATCAGGACGAGGACATCGCTCGGGCAGAGCAGAACATCCACCGCCTGCTCGTCGACGGAATGCGCGAGCCGTAATTCCTCGATTATTAGTTAGTCAATTTAGCGGCGGTAATGCCACCGTCTGACGATTAATCGCACCGAAATTCTGCGTCCTGCGTTTAGGTGAAGAGGGGGAGCACGCCTCCCAGGCGTGGGGCCTGCGTCGCAGGTCCCCGCGCTCCCCCGGCTGCAGCTTTAGGAGAGTGCGGTGTCGCCCGGCCGGGGCTCGACGACGCCCGTCTCGGGCGGTCCCACCACCGACGGGCCGAGGGGGCGAAGGTAGAGCCATTCGTACGAGAGGGCGCCGAGAACGGCTCCGGCAAAGGGCCCGATGTACCAGATCCAAAAGTCGTCCCAGGTGCCCGACAGGAGCTCGGGGCCGAACGCGCGCGCAGGGTTCATCGCGGCGCCGGTCAGCGGCCCGGCCATGAGGATGTCGAACGTGATCGTGAAGCCGATCGCAAGCCCCGCGATCGACTTGAAGGTTCCGCGCGGGTCGGCGGCGGTCGCGAAGATCACCCAGACCAGGAAGAAGGTGAGGATCGCCTCGATGATCAGTGCGGCCTCGGGCTCGATCCCCGGGCCGACGGCCGGCGAGCCGAGCGTCGCCTGCGTCTCGCCGGTGAAGATCCACTTCAGGAGCCCAGCGGCGGCGACCGCGCTCACGAACTGCGCGACCCAGTAGGCGAGGGCCACAACCGGCGAAAGCCTCCCGCAGACGAGGAAACCGAGTGTCACGGCCGGGTTGAAGTGCCCGCCCGAGATGTGTCCGACGGCCGAGGCCATGACCGCGATCACGAGGCCGTGGGCAAGCGCCACCTCGAGGTTGCCGGCGCCCGCGCTCGGGGCGGCGACGAGGACAGCTCCCGCGCCGACGAAGACGAGCGCAAAGGTCCCGACGAACTCGGCCGCTGCACGGCGGAAGACATCCATCATCAGGCGCGAGGCTATTCAGGCGGTCGGACGACCTGGGTCCGGCCGTCCGACAAATAGGCCGTCCGGCCTATTGAAGTTCTGGGCTGCCCCTGTCACTGTCAGCGACGTGGAGAGGGAGAACATCGCAAGTCTGAAGCTTGCGTTCGCTGCGGCTTTCATCGTGTTCTGCATGGCCGCGGTGGCGCTGCTTGGCGCTATCGCCTAAGAGGCGAGGGTTAGGAGCAAAAAGGCCGCATTTGCGGCCATTTCTGCGAGGCTGCGGGGCTAGGATTCGAACCTAGACTACTCGGTCCAGAGCCGAGCGTCCTACCTTTAGACGACCCCGCAACGGGCCGGGATTGTAGCCGTCTAGACGGTGAATCGGCGAGGGAGCACGAACGGGCGAAAACGAGTACGCGGCGGGCGCCAGACCTCGGCGACGACCTCGCGGACCATCTACGCCACGTCGGAGGCCCAGTCACCGTAGAGGGCCGTGTAGAGCCCCTTCTTGACCATGAGCTCGGAGTGCGTGCCCTGCTCGACGATCTGGCCGTGCTCGAGGACGACGATCAGGTCGGCCCCGCGGATCGTGGAGAGACGGTGTGCGATGACGAAGGCGGTGCGGCCGGAGAGAAGCGTCCTGAGCGCCTCCTCGATCTTCCGCTCGGTGCCGATGTCGACCGACGACGTGGCCTCGTCGAGGATGAGCAGCCGCGGATCTGCCAGAAGCGCTCGCGCGAAGGCCACGAGCTGGCGCTGCCCGAGCGAGAGCCGCGAGCCGCGCTCCTGCACGTCCGTCTCGTAGCCCTCTTCGAGGCGCATGATGAACTCGTGTGCGCCGACCGCCGCGGCAGCGGCCCGGATGTCCTCGATCGTCGCGTCGGAGCGGCCGAAGGCGATGTTGTCCCGCACGCTGCCCGCGAAGAGGAAGCCCTCTTGCGGGACGATTCCGAGCTGTCGACGGAGCGACTCCTGCGTCACGTCGCGAAGGTCGATCCCGTCCACGGTGATCTGCCCCTCGACCGGGTCGTAGAAGCGAGCGAGGAGCTTGGCGATGGTCGACTTGCCGGCGCCCGTATGCCCGACGAAGGCGACAGTCGTCCCGGGAGCGACGTCGAGGTCGATTCCGTGCAGCACCTCGGGCCCCGTGCGGTAGCTGAAGCGGATGTTCTCCAGACGGACGTGCCCGTCGATCTGCGGCAGCTCCCGAGCATCCGGGCGGTCCCGGACCTCGGGCTCCTCGTCCATCACGTCCATGATCTTGTCGAGCGCGGCCACGGCGGCCAGGAAGGTGTTGTAGAGCTGCGAGAGCTGCTGGATCGGGTCGAAGAAGTTGGAGACGTAGAGGATGAACGCGAAGAGCGTCCCAACCGTCAGCTCCCCGCCGGCGAGGAGGTAACCGCCGTAGCCCAGGACGACCGCGGTCGCGACGGCTGACAGGAAGTCCACGAACGGGAAGTAGAGGCCGTTCGTGAGCACCGTCTCCTGGTTGGCCTGGCGGTAGTTCGCGTTGACTTCCTCGAAGTTCTTCTGGCGTGACCGCTCACGGGTGAAGGACTGGACGACCCTCATCCCGGCGATGTCCTCGGCGAGCGTGGCGGTGACGAGGCCGAGGCGCTCCCGGACTGCTCGGTAGGCGCGCGACGACTTGATGCGGAAGAACGCCGTAGCGATCGCCATCGCCGGCATCACGCTGAGCGTCGCGAGGGCGAGCCGCCAGTCGAGGTAGAAGAGCACGGCCGCGGAGCCGACGAGAATCAGCGTGTTCTGGACGAGTGTCGTGACCCCGTCGGTGACGAGCTGGTCGAGCGCGTCGACGTCGTTCGTCAGCCGGCTGATGATCACGCCGGCCCGGTTGCGCTCGAAGTAGCCGAGCGACAGGCCCTGGATGTGCCGGAAGAGCTTGTTCCGGAGATCGGCGAGGATCCGTTCGCCGGTCCAGCCCGTGTAGTAGGTCTGCGCGGCACTCGTCGCGAGGTTCGCGAGGCCGGCGATCACGAAGAGGGCAACGATGACGAGGAGCGCATCGAGGTCACGTCCGCGGATTCCGTCGTCGAGAGCGACCTTGGCGAGGAAGGGTGGCGCGAGAGCTGTCAGCGTCGCCGCGAGCAATGAGACGACGGCCAGCGTCGTTTGGAGCTTGTAGGGCGCGGTCAGACGGGCGAGAGTGGAAACGCGGCGGGCGGTGCGCTGCCACGACCAGTCCTCGACCTTGGCGTCTCGCTGCGCGGAGAGGTGCGATCCAGGCTGCCAGACCTTCATGGCCTCCTCCCGCCGGCGGGGTGTGCCCCATGTACCAGGGAAGACCCCACCGCCCCGACCCAATGGCTCGAGCCTAGCCCTGAAAACCGCGCGTGTGGGTCGCGGCTTCGCGCCGTGAGTGTGCCGGCCGTACGCGCCCGAGTCGTCCCCGTCACGCCGTCGCCTCCGCCCGCTGCTCCACGCGCTCCGCGAACTCCCGCTCGAGGAGGCCGTGCTCGTGGATCTCCCGGTAGACCGGGCTCGACACGATCAGGTCGTCGTGCGCCCCGCGTGCCGCGATCCGGCCGCGGTCGAGGACGACGAGCTCGTCGGCGAGGGCGAGGGTCGAGAGACGGTGGGCGATGATGATCGTCGTCCGGCCCTCCATCACCTCTCGCAACCCCAGCCGAATCATCGCCTCGGTCGTGGCGTCGACGGAGGCGGTCGCGTCGTCGAGGATCAGGATCCGAGGATCGAGAAGGAGGGCTCGGGCGATTGCGATCCGCTGGCGCTGTCCGCCGGAGAGCGTGATCCCGCGCTCGCCGATCACCGTCTCGTAGCCCTCAGGAAGCTCGGTCACGAAGTCGTGTGCCTGCGCGAGCCGTGCGGCATGCTCGACCTCCTCCTGAGTCGCGTCCGGCCGGCCGAAGGCGATGTTCTCGCGCACGGTGTCGGAGAAGAGGAACGGATCCTGCGCGACGATCCCGATCGCCCTCCGCAGGGAGACGAGCTTGATGTCGCGGACATCCGCTCCATCGACCGTCACCCGGCCGGCGTCGACGTCGTAGAACCGCGGCACCAGGCCGGCGAGCGACGTCTTCCCGGAGCCGGTGTGGCCGATGAGCGCGACGGTCCGGCCCGGTTCGAGCTCGAGGTCGACCTCGCGGAGCACGGGCCGCTCCGGGTCGTAGCCGAATGTGACCCCTTCGAACCGGACATGGCCCTCGCCGGGCGGCAGCTCGACGGCGTCGGGCTTGTCCGTGACCTCTTCCGGCTCGTCCATCACCTCGAAGATCCGCTCACCGGAGGCGGTTGCCCGCTGGGCCTGCCCGATCCACATGCCGAGCATCCGCAGTGGCATGACGAGCATCACCACGAGGACGTTGAAGAAGATGAACGACCCGAGGCTGAGCTCGCCGTTCACGACCATCCGCCCCCCTACGAGCAGGACGATCGCCTGTGCGATGAGCGGGAGGAACGAGAGGAGAGGCACATACAGGGCGCGCTGCCGGTTCGCCTTGACGCTCTGGTCGAAGACCGACTCCGAGCGGCCCGCGAACTTCACGCCCTCCGTCCGCTCCTGGGCGAAGGCCTTGACGACGTGGACGCCGACGATGCTCTCCTCGGCCACCGTCGCGACGTCCGCCATCTTCTGTTGGACGTCACGAAGGATCGGGTGCGACGACGCTCGAGTAGCGGTAGGCGACGACGACGATGAACGGCGTGATCGCGGTTGCTGCGAGGGCGAGCCGCCAGTTCGCGACATACATCACCGCGGTGACGGCGATGATCGTCGTCACGTGCTGGAAGAAGAAGATCAGGCCGTAGCCGAGGAAGAAACGGACGGCCTGGAGGTCGACCGTGGCTCTCGACATCAGCTGCCCGGTCTGGTGCCGGTCGTAAAAGGAGAACGAGAGCCGCTGCAGCTTCGCGTAGAGGCCGTTCCGCATGTCGAACTCGACGCCTAGCGCCTGGCGCCCGGAGATCAGACGCCGCCCGACCATCAGGAGCGCACGGACTGTGCCGGCTGCAAGGATCCCGACGGCAATCCACCCGATCGCTTCGCGGCTACCACCAGTGGCGGCCTGCTCGAGCCCGTCGCCCGTGAGAAACGCGATCACGATGGCGGCCCCCTGCGAACCGATCGCCAGGAAGATCGAGACGATCAGCGACCACTTGTACGGCCGGAGGAAGCCGAGGAGCCGCACGAACGTGCGACGGTAGGAAGGAGTGCCGCTCACCGGCAGAATCTAGCCGCGGCCCTCCGAGTTGAAGCGCGTCCCCGGCGAGGGGCGGCTCTACGCCGTCGCGAGCTGAGCTGCCACCTGCAGCGTCGGACGAAGGTCTGAGAGGCAGTTCATGAATGCCTCGAGAGCGCCGGAGGCAGACCCGGAATCGCGACGCCGGAAGATCACGATCTCGCGCTTCAGCGTCGGAGCATCGGAGAGCGTTACAGCGTGCAGGGCGCCTGCTTCGAGCTCGCCGGCGACCGCGGTGTGGGGGAGGAGTGCAACACCGAGCCCCTGTTCGACCATCTTCTTCGCGGCGTCGATGTTGTCGAGCTCCATGACCGCTCGGGGGACGGCGCCGGCGCCGCGGAAGAACTCGTTCGTCAGCCGGTGGTAGCTCGAAGTCCGGTCGAAGAGGATCAGCTGGACGTCGCTGATCTCCTCGGTGGCGACCGTCTTCGCCCTCGCAAAACGATGGGTCGGATCCACCACGAGCACGAGCTCGTCTTGGTAGAGCGGAATCGCCTCGACGTCAGGGTGGCGCAGAGCCCGGCCGAGGCCGATCTGAACCTGCTCGCGAAGGACGAGCTCGAGGATCTCCTCGGAATGGCCGGTCCTGACAGCGAGACCGACCTTTGGATGCGTTCCGCGGAACCTGGTGAGGATCCGTGGGAGCACATAGGTGCTGACCGCGGGCGCCGCGCCGAGGGAAAGGTGCCCGCTTTCGCCTCTCGCGAGCTCGCCGAGCATCCGCTTGCCGGCGGCCGTCGCATCCAGCGCGCGCTCGGCGTAGGGGAGGAACGCGCGACCGGCCTCCGAGAGCCTCATTCCCCGGCCTGACCGAATGAACAGAACCGCGTCTAGCTCCTGTTCGAGGCTCTTCAGGCGCGCCGTGAGCGTCGGCTGGGTGACGAAGAGCGCCTCCGCCGCTTGGCTAACGGTTCCTCGGCGCGAAATCTCGACGAAGGCGTCCAGATGCTCCAGCCGCACAGAAGTTGAGTATAGAGAAACTCTATAAGCAGGGGCAAAAAGTACAGTTGATGTTATATCTGGATCGTCTTAGAGTTGTCTCCCTCGGAACGACGAAGGAGGCAGCATGACCCTTTTCAAGCGACGAAAGCGGCGAAAGCCGGCCGAGCCGACGGTGCAGAGCACACTGGTGCTCAGGAGCGAGCAGGCGGAGTGCACGTGTCCGGAGGCCTGTGAGCGGGATCACGGAAACGAATAGCGCCGCGGAGGTTCTGGGCCCGGTCGAGGGCAAGGTCGCGGAGATCCTGACCCCCGAGGCACTCGCGTTCCTCGGAGAGCTCGAGCGGCGCTTCGGCCCCGGACGAGAGCGGCTGCTCGCTGCACGTGTCGAGCGCCAGGTGCGCCTCGACGGCGGAGAGCTACCCGACTTTCTCGACGAGACCCGGGCGATCCGGGAGGGAGACTGGCGCGTCGATCCTGCGCCGGCCGACCTGCAGGACCGTCGTGTCGAGATCACCGGCCCGGTCGACCGGAAGATGGTCATCAACGCGCTCAACTCCGGTGCCCGGGTCTTCATGGCCGACTTCGAGGACGCGAACTCGCCGACCTGGGCGAACAACGTCGACGGGCAGGTCAACCTGCGCGACGCCGTCGAGGGGACGATCTCGCTCGACACCGGCGAGAAGCAGTACGAGCTCGGGGACAACCCGGCTGTGCTCGTGGTTCGACCCCGCGGCTGGCATCTGGTCGAACGCCATGTCCAGGTCGACGGCAAGCCGATTTCGGCATCGCTCTTCGACTTCGGCCTCTACGTCTTCCATAACGGCTCCCGCTCGCTCGAGCGCGGGACCGGGCCGTACTTCTATCTCCCCAAGCTGGAGAGCCACCTCGAAGCGCGCCTCTGGAACGAGGTGATCGACTTTGCCGAGGACGAGCTCCGGCTGCCGAAAGGCTCGATCAAGGTCACCGTCCTGATCGAGACCGTCCTTGCTGCATTCGAGATGGACGAGATCCTCTACGAGCTCCGCGAGCACATCGTCGGGCTGAACGCCGGACGCTGGGACTACCTGTTCAGCCTGATCAAGCGACTGCGGTCCCTGGACACGGTGCTTCCCGATCGGGGACAACTGACGATGACCACCCCGTTCATGCGCGCCTACACCGAGCTGCTCGTGAAGACGACGCACCGGCGCGGCGCCCACGCGATGGGCGGGATGGCCGCCTTCATCCCGAGCCGCCGCGACCGGGAAGTGAACGAGACGGCGCTCGCGAAGGTGCGGGAAGACAAGGTGCGCGAGGCCGGCGACGGCTTCGACGGCACGTGGGTCGCGCATCCAGACCTCGTCCCCGTCGCGATGGAGGTCTTCGACGGCGTTCTGGGCGCCAAGGCGAACCAGGTCGAGCGGCAGCGAGACGAAGTCTCGGTCGAGGCGGGCGACCTGCTCGACCTGCGTGTCGAGGGCGGCGCGGTCACCGAGGAGGGCCTGCGCCAGAACGTCAGCGTCGGGATCCGATACGTCGAGTCGTGGCTTCGCGGCGTCGGCGCAGCGGCGATCGACAACCTGATGGAAGACGCGGCGACCGCGGAGATCTCCCGGTCGCAGGTCTGGCAGTGGGTCAAGCACGGCGAGTTCACGCCGGAGCTGGTGCGCGAGGTGATCGCCGACGAGCTGCCCGAGGGTGGGCGGTTCGAGGAGGCGCGAGAGATTTTCGAACGGGTGGCGTTCAGCGACGACTTCGTCGAGTTCCTGACGCTCCCGGCGTACGAGTACATCGACTGAAGGGACAGCAATGAGCACCAACGGCAATGGCAACGGCAAGGTCACGGACACCCGGTGGGACGGGATCAAGCGGGACTGGACGGCGGAGGACGTCGACCGGCTGCGAGGCTCCGTCCAGATCGAGCACACCCTGGCGAGGCGAGGGGCTGAAAGGCTCTGGGAGCTCCTCCACACCGAGGACTACCTCCCGACGCTGGGCGCGCTCTCCGGCTCGCAGGCCGTGCAGATGGTCAAGGCCGGAGCGAAGGGGATCTACGTCAGCGGCTGGCAGGTCGCCGGCGACGCCAACCTGGCCGGCGACACCTATCCAGACCAGAGTCTCTATCCGGCGAACAGCGTTCCGGCGCTCGTGCGCAGGCTGAACCGGGCTCTCACGCGAGCCGACCAGATCGAGCACGCCGAGGGCAGCGTCTCACGGGACTGGCTCGTGCCGATCGTCGCCGACGCCGAAGCCGGTTTCGGCGGCAACCTCAACTCGTTCGAGCTGATGAAGGGAATGATCGAGGCCGGCGCGGCCGGCGTGCATTACGAGGACCAGCTCGCGGCCGAGAAGAAGTGCGGGCACCTGGGAGGCAAAGTGCTCGTGCCGACCTCGCAGTTCATCGGGACGCTGAAGGCAGCGCGGCTCGCTGCGGACGTCATGGGCGTGCCGACGGTCGTGATCGCAAGGACCGACGCCGACGCCGCCACGCTCTTGACGAGCGATGTCGACCCGGCAGACCACGAGTTCCTGACGGGCGAGCGCACTTCAGAGGGCTTCTTCAAGGTTCGGGGCGGTGTCCAGTCGTGCATCAAACGGTCGCTGGCGTACGCGCCCTACGCGGACATCGTCTGGTTCGAGACGTCCACGCCGGACATGGGCGAGGCACGTGAGTTCGCGTCGGCGATCCACGAAAAGTTCCCCGGCAAGCTGATGGCCTACAACTGCTCGCCGTCGTTCAACTGGCGCAAGCATCTGGGCGACGACGAGATCGCGAGCTTCCAGACGACGCTCGGCGAGCTGGGCTACAAGTTCCAGTTCATCACTCTCGCCGGCTTCCACGCGCTGAATGCGTCGATGTTCGAGTTGGCGCGCGGGTATGTCGAGGAGGGCATGCCGGCATACGTCCGCCTCCAGGAGCGCGAGTTCGAGATGGAGGACGAGGGCTACACGGCTACGCGCCACCAGCGCGAGGTCGGCGCCGGCTACTTCGACGCCGTGGCCCAGACGATCTCCGGTGGGGAGTCCTCGACGCTGGCGCTCAAAGGCTCGACCGAAGAGGCTCAGTTCGAGCTAGCGAAGAAGAGCTAGCTCCGCGCGAACGACCGCGAGCGCCTCGTCGAGGCGCTCGCGGTTCGCGGGGTCGTTCAGCCAGCGGGAAGTGCCAGACGGGTGCGGGAGCGGGATCGCGGTCGCCCCGCCCAGCTCGAGCCGGCGGCCGATGGAATTGCTCAGATTCGTCACGCCGAGGAGCCGCCTGGCCGAGAGGCCGCCCACGACGAGGATGAGCTCGGGGCGAATGAGCCCGAGCTCCCACTCTCGCCAGAACGCGCAGAGCGCCTGCTCGGGCGGCGTGGGGGTTCGGTCGCCGCTCCCCGAGCGCGCTCTTCCCGGGTAGCAGCGGGTGACCGAGGCACAGTAGAAGGTGGCGTAGAACTCGTCCTCGTCCATCTCGAGCCAGCGGCGGAGCGTCTTACCGGCCCGCCCGCGCCACGGCAGCCGCTCCTGGCCCTCGACGATGCCGGGAGCCTGCCCGTGGATGTACGCGCGCTGGCCCGCGTACGGCTGGACGATCGGCAGCGACTCGATCGGGAACCCGGCCTCGGCGCAGGCGCGGCAGACGCGGTTGTCGCGCTGGAGCGAGGCGATCGACCGGTACGAACGGCGGCGGCGGGTCAAGCCTGGGCGGCGATGAAGTACCGGCCGGCGTGCAGGATCTCGACCGGCCCCAGCTCGTCCGCGAGCTCCTGGCTCGTGAACCACCGCTTGTAGACCTCCCATTCGGAACCGTCGGAGAGGACACGCGGGTCCATCCGTTCCGGCGGAGTCTCGTCGTTTCGCGCCGAGTCGACGACGACCAGCTCGGGCGCGACCCGACGAGCCTCAGCAAGGAAGCGCCGACGATCGTCCTCTTCCAGGTGGCCGTAGAAATGTCCGGTGAAGACGCGATCGAACGACGCGTCGTCGAACGGAAGAGTCAGCGCATCACCCACGACGAGCTCCGCGCCCGGAGCCTGCTCGCGCGCGACCTCGATCATGCTGGGGCTCTGGTCGAGCCCGACCACCTCGCCGCGAAGGTGCCTGGTGAGGAACCCGGTTCCGCAGGCGACGTCGAGCGTGCGGGCGGGCGGGAGAGCTGCCACCGCGCCACACAGATCGGCCACTTCCTCGTCCCATCCTGGCCTGACGCGGCCCGAGTAGAGGTTCCCGCCGAGCCACCAGTCGTCGTACTCCTTCGCCCTTGCCTCGTAGTAGGCCTTCACGGCTCCTAGAGTAGGGCCGTGCTGCCACTCGAGTCCGTGCCCAACTTCTCCGAGGGGCGCGACCGGGCCGTCATCGATGCGATCGGTGCCGCGTTCTCCGGGGTGCGGCTCCTCGACGTCCACACGGATCCCGACCACAACCGATCGGTTTTCACGGTCGTCGGTGAGGACGAGGCGCTGATCGATGCGCTGGTCGCCGCCGTTCAAGTCGCTCGAGACCGAATCGACCTGGGTCGCCACGACGGCGCACATCCCAGGATCGGAGCGGCTGACGTGGTGCCGGTCGTCGCGCTTCGGCCGGACGACATGGAACGCGCGAAGGCGGCCGCCCTGCAGCTGGCGGAGCAGATCGGCGAGCTCGGCCTGCCGGTGTTCCTCTACGGCGAGCTCGCGCCGGGCCGCGGGCCTGCATTCTTCAGGCACGGCGGCACCGATGGTCTCGCGGAGCGCCTTCGGTCGGGCGAGGTGGAGCCCGATTTCGGCCCGGGCGAGCTGCATCCGACCGCCGGAGGCGTGATCGTCGGAGCGCGGCGCCCGCTGATCGCCTTCAACGTGGACTTACGCGGGGCAACCCTCGAGCAGGCGAAGTCGATCGCGTCGGCGATTCGCGAGCGCGACGGTGGCTTTCCGGGCGTTCGCGCGCTCGGTCTCGAGCTGGCGAGCTCGGGCCGCGTCCAGGTCAGCATGAACGTCGAAGACTGGGAGGCTTCGGCGCTGCACGACATCGTGGGGAGAATCCAGTCGGAGGCGACGGCTCTCGGGGCGAGCGTCGAACGGGCCGAGCTGGTCGGCCTGATGCCCGCCGGCGCCGCGGCAGAAGCCGCGGGCGCGATTCTGCGGATCGACGGCTTCGACGGGTCTCGCCTGATCGAGACGCAGCTATTGGAGGGTTAGATGGTTGATGCCACGATCTTGCGGTTCGGATGCGATCTGACGCGTCTGGGCGTCCCGCACCGGCATCGGCCCGCAGAGCGGCCCGCCGCCGGTGCGTGCGCTTCACGCCGTCGAGTCGTCACCGATGCTGGGAGCATCGGCAACGCCTCGCCGCCGCGCCCCAGACGGCCAGCTCGCGCCCCGAACCGAATCTCATGGCATCACCCATCTAGAGTCCTGGCGTGGTCGAGACCCAGGCCCTGACCGGCGACGATCTCGAAGTCGACCACGTCTGGGCGGTCGCGGTCGACGGCGCTCCCGTGGAGCTGTCCGATTCGGCCCGCGAGCGCATGCAGGCGGCCCGAGAGGTCGTCGAGCGCGCAGCCGCCTCCTCGGAGCGCACGTACGGCGTCAACACGGGTTTCGGCCGCCTCGTCACCCAGACGATTCCCTCGGAGCTTGCGGACGAGCTCCAGATCAGGCTGCTTCGCAGTCACGCGTGCGGAGTCGGAGAGCCGTATCCGGACGAGATCGTGCGGGCCGCTCTGCTCCTCCGGGCCAACGCGCTCGCAGTGGGCGCCTCCGGGACACGCGCCGAGGTCGCCGAGCTGCTCCTCGAGTGCCTCGGACGTGGAGTGCTGCCGAGGGTCCCGAGTCGCGGCTCGGTCGGCGCGAGCGGCGATCTGGCGCCGCTGGCTCACCTTGCGCTCCCGCTGATCGGTGAGGGGGAGGCGTGGTTCGACGGGGAGCTCGTGGCAGGCGCCGACGCTCTCCGGCGGGCGGGCCTCGAGCCTCTCGCCCTGCGGGCGAAGGAAGGTCTGTCGCTCATCAACGGCACGCAGTTCATGGCCGCCTTCGGCGCCCTTGGCATCGTGCGCGCCCGGAGGCTCGCCGCCGCTGCCGACATCGCCTGCGCGCTCGCCGTCGAAGCCCTCCAGGGGTCTCGGATCGCGTTCTCGCCGGAGGTGCATGCCCTGCGGCCGCTGCGCGGGCAGGCGGAGTCGGCGGAGAATCTGCTGAGCCTGCTCGAAGGCTCCACGATCATGGACTCGCACCGGTGGTGCGATCGCGTCCAGGATGCCTACTCGCTTCGCTGCGCGCCGCAGGTGCACGGGGCCTGCCGGGATCTCCTCAGGTACGTCGGAGAGACGGTTGCGGTGGAGCTGAACGCGGCAACGGACAATCCGCTCGTCCTGGTCGACGAGGGGGAGATCGTGTCTGCGGGAAACTTCCACGGCCAGCCGCTCGCCTTTGCGCTCGACGCGATGACGATGGCGGTCTCGGAGCTGGCGAGCATCTCCGAGCGGCGCACCGAACGCATGGTCAACCCCGGCCTTTCCGGCGGTCTGCCGGCGTTCCTGGCCCCGAACGGCGGGCTCAACTCGGGGTTCATGATTCCGCAGTACGTGGCCGCTTCCCTCGTGAGCGAGAACAAGTCGCTGGCGCACCCGGCGAGCGTCGACTCGATTCCGACGAGTGCCGGCCAGGAGGATCACGTCTCGATGGGGAATGCCGCCGGCTTGAAAGCGTGGCAGGTGGTGGCAAACGCCGAGCGTGCCCTTGCGATCGAGCTGCTCGCCGGTGCGCAGGCGGTCGAGTTCCTGGCGCCGCTCGCCCCCGGGCGAGGTTCGGAAGCGGCTCGGCGCTTCGTCCGTTCGCTCTCGCAGAGGGTGGTCGAGGACCGGTCGCTCAGCACGGACATCGAAGCCGTCGCGGCGGCGATTCGCGACGGGTCGCTCGTCGCTGCGGTCGAGGCCGAGACCGGAGCGCTCAGGTGACCGAGGGGCAGAACGGTCGACCGGAGCAGCCGAAGGGCCCGCAGCGCCCGTTCCGCTCTGCGTTTCTCTTCTACGGCGGGCTGGCGGTCGTCGGCTTCGGATTCCTGCTGCTCACGGGACAGGAGGCGGGCAAGGCCGCGATCGGCGCGGGGGCCGCGTTCGTGCTCGCAACCGGATGGACCTGGTGGCGGATGTGGGCAGATCAGAAACGGGAGGCTCGGAGGCAGCGAGAATCGTGACGGCGGTCGAGTCGCTCGAGGCCTCCGTCGAGGCGCTCTGCGGAGACCTGAGCGGGATTCGCGCGCCGCGCGGGTCGACGCTGAACGCCAGGTCGTGGTCGACGGAAGCCCCTCTGCGCATGCTCCTCAACAACCTCGACCCCGAGGTGGCCGAACGGCCCGAGGACCTGGTCGTCTACGGCGGCTCGGGGAAAGCGGCACGGAATCACGAGGCGCTTCGCGCTCTCGTCCGCTGCTTGCTCGAGCTCGGCGAGGACGAGACGCTCCTCGTCCAGAGCGGCAAGCCCGTCGGGGTGTTCCGCACGCATGCGGGTGCTCCACGCGTGCTGATCGCCAATTCGCTGCTCGTCCCGCGCTGGGCGACGTGGGAGGAGTTTCGGCGGCTCGAGGCGCTCGGGCTGACGATGTTCGGCCAGATGACCGCGGGGAGCTGGATCTACATCGGCACCCAGGGGATCCTGCAGGGCACCTACCAGACCTTCGCGGCCGCGGGCGAGACGCATTTCGGCTCGCCCGACCTCGCCGGGCGGACGATCCTGACCGCCGGCCTCGGTGGCATGGGCGGGGCGCAGCCCCTCGCCGGGACGATGGCAGGCGCGGCGATCATGTGCATCGAGGTCGATCCTGCTCGCATCGAGCGGCGGCTGGAGACTCGCGTACCTCGACGAGGCCGTCGATTCGGTGGACGAAGGGCTCGCTCGGGTTCGTGCCGCCGCGGCCGAAGGGCGGGCTCTGTCGGTGGGGGTCCTGGGGAATGCCGCGGACCTCGTGCCGGAGCTCGCCCGACGTGGAGATCACTTTGATCTCGTGACCGACCAGACGGCGGCTCACGACCCTCTCACCGGCTATGTCCCGCAAGGGTTGTCGGTCGACGAGGCTGGGCGCCTTCGCTCTGAGGATCCTGAGACATATCTGCGCCGAGCCCGTGACTCGATCGCAACACACGTCCGTGGTTTGCTCGAGTACGTCCGGGCGGGCAGCTATGTTTTCGATTATGGCAACAATCTCAGAGGTGAGGCTCGTGAAGCTGGTGTAGAGGAAGCGTTTTCATATCCGGGCTTTGTCCCGGCGTATATCCGGCCGCTCTTCTCCCGTGGCATCGGGCCCTTCCGTTGGGCGGTGCTCTCGGGCGACGGGGCCGACATCGCGACGATCGACGCGGCGCTCGCGAAGCTGTTCCCGGACGACACGCTGCTCCAGCGTTGGCTGGAGATCGCTCCCGAGCGAGTCGCATTCCAGGGCCTCCCAGCGCGGATCTGCTGGCTCGGGCTCGGCGACCGCGCCAAGGCGGGGCTCGCGATCAACGACCTCGTCCGTCGCGGCGCCGTCTCGGCTCCCGTCGTCATCGGGCGCGACCACCTCGACTCGGGCTCGGTGGCCTCGCCTTATCGCGAGACGGAGGCGATGCGCGACGGTTCCGACGCGATCGCCGACTGGCCGATTCTCAACGCGCTCCTGAACACGGCGGCGGGCGCGACGTGGGTCAGCGTCCATCACGGCGGCGGGGTCGGCATGGGCAACTCGATCCACGCGGGCATGGTGGTGGTCGCCGACGGCACCGAGGAGGCAGCCGAGCGGCTCGAGCGGGTGCTGACGACCGACCCCGGCTCGGGTGTCCTCAGGCATGCCGACGCGGGCTATCCGGAAGCCCTCGAGGCAGCGGACGAGAACGGGCTCGTGCTGCCGATGCCTCCGACCGTCGAGTGACGGATCGACCCGCTGGCTCACGCCGGCTGCTGATCCGCGATCTGGCGCAGCTCGCGACGCCGGCGGGTTCCGGTGCTCCTCTCCGAGGCTCCACGTTGGGCGAGATCGAGGTCGTCGAGGACGCGTACGTCCTCTGCGAGGACGGCCAGGTCTCGGCCCTGGGTCGCATGCAGGAGCTTTCGTCGATCGACGGCGAGGTCGAAGAGCTCGACGGGCGCGGGTTGGCGGCGATTCCCGGACTCGTCGACTGCCACACACACGCGTGCTTTGCCGGCGATCGCGTCGACGAGTTTTCGCTGCGCGCAGGCGGGGCGACCTACGAGGAGCTGCATGCTGCCGGTGGCGGGATCCTGTCGACGGTTCGGGCCACCAGACAGGCGGGCGCGGAGGGCCTGCGCGAGGCGGTTCTCCGGCACCGAGGCTGGATGCTGCGGGCCGGCACCACCACGTTCGAATCCAAGTCCGGTTACGGGCTGGACCGGGACACGGAGCTCGCGTCGCTCAGGGCGATCGCCGAGGCGGGGGGGATTCCGACGTTCCTGGGCGCGCACTCGGTCCCGCCGGAGCACGGGGATGCGGACGCATACGTGGATTTCCTGATCGCTGAGGTCTTGCCGGAGGCGGCGACGATCGCCGATGCGGCCGACGTGTTCCTCGAGCGCGGTGCGTTCGACGCGGCCCAGGCGCGCCGCTACCTCGAGGCGGCGCGCGAGCATGGGCTCGTGCTCCGCCTCCACGCGGATCAATTCACGGAGTCCGGCGGAATCGAGCTCGCCATCGACCTCGGCGGCCGTTCTGTCGACCATCTCGAGGCGACAGGCGAACGCGGTGTCCAGGCCCTCGCCGCCAGCGAGGTCGCCGCAGTCCTCCTCCCGGGGAGCGCACTCTTCCTCGACAGGCCGATGCCGCCTGCGCGTGCGCTCGTCGACGCCGGCGCCGCCGTGGCCCTCGCCACCGACTTCAACCCGGGCAGCGCGTTCTGCGAGAGCCTCCCACTCGTCTGCTCTCTTGCCTGCACGCAGCTCAAGCTCTCGCCGAGCGAGGCGCTTTCGGCGTCCACGGTGAACGCGGCTCATGTCCTGCGACTGGCCGACCGGAAGGGGCGGATCGCGCCAGGCTACGACGCAGATCTCGTCCTGCTCGACGCGCCCGATTGGCGCTACCTCGCCTACCACCTCGGCGGCGACCAGATCTCGACTGTCGTTCAAGCCGGGCAGGTCGCGTGGCGGCGCTAGGCTGGTTTCGATGCCTAGCAGGAAGCAGCGGAGGCGCCGCCAGAAGGATCGCCGCCACGAGTACGAGTACGTCTACGTGGATGACGAGGGCCGTGAGGTCGAGGTCTCCGAGGACGAAGCCCCGATCACGAGGAACGGCAAGCGGGCACAGCAGCCCCGCAAGTCCCAGACGGCTGGGACGAAGGAAGTACAACCGCCGTCCCTCCGTCGAGTCGCGAAGCGCGGCCTGATCTTTGCGCCGCTCATGTTCCTGACCGTCACCTTCCTGAGCGGCGAGCTGACGATCGCGCAGCGGGTCGTCAACACGGTCTTCCTGCTCGCGTTCTTCCTCCCGTTCAGCTACGCGATGGACGCGCTGATGTACCGGCTGTACCGGAAGCGCACCGGAACGACCTAGCCGGGCGGACTCTCCCCGCGGTAGTGGCCCTTCCCGGGCCACGGGGCCAGGAGCAGCAGGATTCTCGCGCCTTCGCGGCTCGAGAGGCCATGGCGCTCGTTCGGCTCGAAGCGGAACATGGTTCCGGCGGCGGCGTCGACCTTCTCGCCGCCCGACTCGACCTCGACTTGGCCTGCCACGACGACGACGTACGCGTTCTCGTGCACCTGGTGATCGCCGAGCTTCTGGCCGGCGTTGAGGGCGATCATCACCGCCCTCGCGTCCTCCGTCGAGTGGAGGACGATGGGGCTCCGGCTCCCTTCGGGCATCTCCAGCTCCATGAGGTTCCAGCTCTCCACGGCGGCGATCCTACCCCGCTTCAGGACCCCCGAACCCCGTGGTTAGACTCGCCCGATGCCTCTCGCGGTCGACACCTACGCCCTCGGACCGACGCAGACCAACTGTTACCTCGTGCACGTCGACGACGACGCCACGGAAGCCGTCGTGGTCGATCCGGGCTTCGAGATCGAGCGTCCCGACATTCCTGTCGCGGCGATTCTCGTCACCCACTGCCACTGGGATCACCTGGGGGGCATTGCCACCCTCGCGGAGGCCACGGGCGCACCCGTCTACATGGCCGATCGTGAGGCGCCGGTGCTCGAAGATCCACAATCCTTCTTCCCCGGCCAGCCGATTCGTCCGTACAGCCCCGATGTCCGCCTCGACGGCGACGAGACACTCGAGCTCGCCGGGATCGCGTTCCAGGTCGTGGAAGTGCCCGGTCACTCCCCCGGGCACATCGCGTTTGCGGCCGACGGCGCGATCTTCTCGGGCGACGTCCTTTTCGCGGGCAGCGTGGGCCGCACCGATCTCCCGTTCGCGGACTGGGACACGCTCGTCGAATCGATCCGCGTCCTGTTCGAGCGCTTTCCGCCAGACACCGTCGTCTATCCCGGGCATGGCCCTCCGACGACCCTCGGCGTCGAACAGGCGCGAAATCCCTTCCTCGCGGAGCTTCGCGCCTCTTGACGTTCGAGGCGCCGAGAGGAACGCACGACATCCTCCCGTCCGATCAGCCGCTCTGGAGCCGGGTGATCGAGGAGGCCGAGCGGCTGTGCGCCCTCTACGGCTACCGCAAGATCCAGACTCCAGGCTTCGAGGAGACCGAGCTCTTCATCCGGACCTCCGGAGTGGGATCCGACGTTGTGCAGAAGGAGACCTACACGTTCGACGACCGGGGCGGGCGGTCGCTTTCTCTTCGCCCGGAGGCAACGGCGCCGATCTGCCGTGCCTACCTCCAGCACGGCATGCACCGCGAGCCGCAGCCGGTCAAGCTCTACACGGTCGGCCCCATGTGGAGGTACGACCGGCCTCAGAAGGGCCGGTATCGCGAGCACTGGCAGCTCTCCGTCGAGGCGATCGGCTCCGACGACCCAGCGGTGGACGCCGAGTTGCTGCAGTTCTACGACGAGCTCCTCCGTCGCCTCGGCGTGAACGATTACGTGCTCTACCTGAACTCGATCGGCGACTCGAACTGCCGGCCCGCGTACGTGGAACGCCTCGAAGCCTGGCTCGACCAGCACGACTCCGAGCTGGACGAGGAGACGAGGACGAAGCGGCGCACAACGCCTCTCCGTGTCTTCGACGTCAAGAGCGAGCAGATGCAGGCGTTGCTCGCCGCAGCGCCCAAGATCGGCGAGAGCCTCTGCGACGAGTGCCGCGCGCATTTCGAGGACGTGCGCGCCTACCTCGACGCCGCTGGAGTCGCATACGAGCTGCGTCCGACCCTCGTGCGAGGTCTCGACTACTACACGCGCACCACGTTCGAGTTCGTCGACGACGCGATCGGTGCCCAGGACACGATCTGCGGCGGCGGCCGCTACGACGGGCTGATCGAGGCGATCGGAGGACAGCCGACGCCTGGGATCGGCTTCGGAGCGGGCATCGAGCGCTTGCTCCTCTCTCTCGGCGAAACCGACGAGCCGGAGCCTGCGATCGACGTCTTCTTCGTCGCAGAAGAAGGTGCCGATCGTGTCGCGATCGCCGGCGTGCTCGCGGAGCTGCGCCGGCGCGGCATCAGCGCGGACATGGACTACGCGGGGCGCTCGGCGAAGGGGCAACGGACTCAGGCCGGACGGCTGAACGCCAGGCGCGTCGAGGTCGTCGAGCCGGGAACGACGCCTGATGTCGACGCAATCACGAAGGAGCTCGGCGAATGAGCTGGCGAGACGCTCTTGCAGGCGAGCTCCGCAAAGACGCCGTGGGCACAACCGTCACGCTCGCGGGCTGGGCGGCGCGCCGACGTGACCACGGTGGCCTGATCTTCGTCGACCTCCGCGACCACACGGGACTGGGACAGCTCGTTATCAACCCCGAACGGAGCCCGGAGGCGGCGAAGACCGCGCACGAGATTCGCAACGAGTTCGTCCTCCGCGTGACCGGCGAGATCGTCGCGCGCTCGCCGGAGGCCGTGAACCCGAACCTCCCGACCGGCGAGGTCGAGGTGCAGGTGGACGAGCTGGAAATCGTCTCCCGGTCGACTCCGCTGCCCTTCCAGCTCGACGAGGAAGGCGTGGACGAGACGCTCCGCCTTCGCTACCGCTGGCTCGACATGCGCCGCGACGCGATGCAGCGAAACCTCCGCCTCTCGCACACGGTCGTCGGCTCGATCAGGCGCACGATGGACGAGCTCGGCTTCGTCGACGTCTGGACGCCGAGCATGACGAAGGGGACGCCCGAAGGCGCGCGGGACTTCCTGGTGCCGGTGCGCCTTCAGCCCGGGCGGTTCTTCGCACTCGCTCAGTCCCCGCAGATCTTCAAGCAGCTCTGCGTGATCGGCGGGCTCGACCGCTACTACCAGATCGCCACCTGCTGGCGCGACGAGGATCTCAGGGCCGACCGTCAGTTCGAGTTCCGCCAGCTCGACCTCGAGCTCGCGTTCGTCGAACGCGAAGGCGTGCTCGACGTCCTCGAGCAGGCGGTCGTCGGCGCCTTCGCCGCCGTGGGGCGAGAGGCTCCGGCCCGACCCTTCCCGCGCATGAGCTTCCGCGAGGCGCTGGAGCGCTACGGGACGGACAAGCCGGACCTCCGCTTCGGGCTCGAGATCCAGGACGCAACGGAGCTGACCCGCGGCTCCGAGTTCGGCGTGTTCGCAAATGCGCCGGTGGTTCGGTACCTCGTGGCGCCGCGGGCGTTCTCGCGCGCCGAGCTCGGCCGCCTCGAAGAGATCGCGAAGGAGTGGGGAGCCAAAGGGCTTGCGTACCTCGTCAACGAGGACGGCGAGGTGCGCTCGCCGATCGCGAAGTTCCTCTCCGAGCAAGAGCTCGAAGCGCTCCGTTCAGAGCCTGGGACGACGTTGCTCTTCGCCGCCGGCGATCAGACGACCGTCGAGCGCGTCCTCGGCGGCCTCCGGATCCACCTGGGACGCGAGCTCGACCTCGCGCGCGACGAGGAGAATTTCAGCTGGGTGATCGACTTTCCGCTGTTCCAGCGGGACGAGGACACGGGCCGGTGGACGTTCATGCATCACCCGTTCACCTCACCGATCGTCGGCGACGACCAGCTCGTGGAACAGGATCCAGGGGCCGCGCTCAGCCAGCACTACGACCTGATCTGGAACGGGTGGGAGCTCGGCTCGGGCTCGATCCGGATCCACGATCCCGAGGTGCAGCGCGGGGTCTTCCGGACGATGGGGATCGACGAGGAGGAGGCGGTGGAGAAATTCGGCTTCCTCCTCGAGGCGCTCGCGATGGGCGCACCGCCGCATGGCGGCTTCGCCATGGGAATCGACCGGTTCGTCGCTCTCATGGCCGGCGAGCCGAACATTCGCGAGGTGACCGCTTTCCCCAAGGTTGCGAGCGGCTCCGACCCGCTCACGGGCGCCCCGACGCCGATGCCCGACGAGGTGCTTCAGCCGCTCGGAATCCGAACGCGCGAGCCCCACGCTAAACCGCAGTAGGTATTTCGCCGATCCTGTCGGCATACTGAAGGCAACTCCGGTCGACCCTCGAAAGGATCAGCATGGCCTCCGAAGAGCGCGCACAGTCCGCGATGACCTCGCTTCCACGCGTGGAGGACCTGCCGGTCGCGGACCAGGGCTACGACCCTGATCGTGTCCGCGACGCCTTCGATTCGTACCGCCGGCACGTCGTTCAGCTCCAGGCCCAGCTTCGCGTCCTGCAGGCGGCAGGCCAGAGCTCGCAGGTCGAGCCGACGGGCCACGCCATTCGGATGGATGCGCTCCACCTCATCCGTGAGGCGGCGGAGTTCGCGGACGTCCTCGAGAACGACGCTCAGCGCGCGTCGGCCGCGCAGCTCGGCAAGACCGAGCAGGAAGTCCGCAGGCGCCAGTCGGAGCTCACGCGCCGCGAGACCGAGATCGACCGTTTTCGCCAGGAGAGCGAGCGGCAGCGCGCGGAGATCGTCAACGCGGCGCGAACCGAAGCGCGCCAGCTCCTCGCCGATGCGAACCGCCAGGCCACTCAGGAGCTTCGCGAGGCCGAGGCCCGCGGCACGAAACTGCTCGAGCAGTCGCGCCACCAGGCAACGGAACTGACGAACTCCGCCAGGGCAGAGGTCGAGCAGACCCTCGAGTGGGCGCGTGCGCAGGCGACCGCGATCATGGCCCGTGCGCAACAAGGCGCCGAGCAGTTCCTGTCCGCCGCCGGGCTCGGAGACGATGCGATCTCCGGCGTCTCGGAAGCGATCATGCGTGCCGCACAGGTCGAGATGGAGGCAACGCCTCCGGCCGATCTCTCGACACGTCCGCAGGCGGTGGCTGCCGCTCCCGAGCCCGAAGCGGCCGAGTCCGAGGCTGCCGACGAGCCGGCGGAGCAGGACGAGCCCGAAGACAGCCCCAAGCCGCAGTAGCCTGTCTCCACTGTGCAGGGAGGACTTGGGCCTCGGTTCGCGCTCGAAGCCGGCTTCCTGATCGCGGTTGCGATCGCGGCCGGTGTGGCGGAGCTCAGCGCGACTGCGATCGTCGTGATCATGGCGGTCGCCTGGCTGCTCGTCTGCCTGTTCGAGCTGGCCGTCTGGGCGGAGGGCCCGAGGTTTCCGACGTTCGTCCGTGAACGGGTGATCGTGGAAGAGGAGCCTGTCGCCGTCGTCGAGCCGGACGAGGCCACCGATCCAGAGCCCATCGCGGCGGTAGCGCAGGCGAGGCACGGCGGAGAGGAGCGGTAGACCTGCAGGGCATGCCGTCGGCGACGATTCGCTTCGCGCTCGAGGCCGCGTTCCTGATCCTCGTCGCGCTCGGAGCGGGGCTTGCGAGGCTCGAGCCCGTGGTCATCATCGCGCTGATGGCGGTCGCGTGGATTCTCGTGGCGCTGGTGGAACGAGCAAGTGCCAAGGAGGCAGCGGCTGCGGCGGCGGACGAGGCGCCGCAAGTGCCGGAGGCCGTCGTCGCTCCGGAGCCGCCGCGCCATGTCAATCGGGTCGAGGTCGAGCGTGCTGCGCTGCCGGATCCTGTGCGGTCCGAGCCTGCCGAGGCTCCTCAAGAGCCCGACGAGCCGGAGGCGGAGCCCGTCCCTGCGATTGCCGTCAGCGAGCGCAGCGCCCGCGCGATTCTGGCGAGTGGCCCGCCGCCGACCCCGGAGCCGGCGCGGCCCGAGCCCGAACCGGAACCGGAGCCGGAGCCGGAACCGGAACCGGAGCCGGAACCGGAACCCGAGCCGGAGCCGGAGCCAGAGCCGGAGCCGGAGCCGGAGCCGGAGCCGGAGCCGGAGCCCGAGCCGGAGCCGGAGCCGGAGCCGGAGCCGGAGCCCGAACCCGAGCCCGAACCGGAGCCCGCCTACAGCGGCCCACCGCGGGAGTGGAACATCTGGGATCTCCAGCGCCTCGCGCGCGACCGGCCGGAGGACGCGCGTCAGGACGAATGGGTCGCGCTTCTCCTCTCGCTCCGCGACTTCGCCCAGGCCGACGGCACGCTGTCTGCCGACTTCGACGACCTCGTGCGCGAGTCGTTCGGCGCGGCGCTCGTGCCGGGCTCGGCTCGGCCGGAGACGGCTGCCGCCCCGTGAGCCCTGCACTCGCGCAACGTGCGCTCTTGCTCGCGGCGGTGACGCTGCTCGGTGGGGTGATCGCGCTCAGCCTCGCCGACCGACTGGATGGGGCCGGCGACTCCCGGAACCTCCCCGAGGCGGTCGGCCCTCCCGGCGGCGGCTGGTACGAGGCGTTCGCCGGGCGTGAGAGCAGCCGTTTGTACGGACGCCCGACCGCGTGTGGCCACATCGTCGAGCGATCCACGATGGGCTTCGCCCACCCGGTCCTTCCGTGCGGCGCGAAGATCTATCTCGGCCACGGGCAGAAGGAAGTCCTCACGCAGGTCGTCGCGCGAGGGCCCACGCCGGCCGGCGTTCAGTTCGGGTTGACCGAAGCACTGGCTCGCGAGCTCGGGATCACGCGCCGAGACCGGATTCGCTGGCGCTTTGCGCGTCCGTGATCCGATCGGCTCGAGAGCGTCTACAGTGAGACGGCTCGACTCTGTACGTGGCTCTGCGCATAAACGTGAACCAATAGACACGTCAAGGGAGTTTGAGTCCGGATCGGCCCTCAGAAGCTGAGCCGGCTCGGCACCCACCTGGCAGAGCCAGGTTCGCAACTGTGTAGGGCTTCATCGGCAGAGTGGGGCACTAAGCGTGTACTGACAGGGCTCGCCGAGGCGGGCCCTTTCTCCTTCTCGGGTACGGTGGCTCGGTGATCGAGGTCGTAGGAGATGCGTCCCGCGGCGACGAGTGGAGGCTTGTCCGGCTCTGCGTGGATCGCGACCGGATCGTCAGCGCCGACGCGGAAGGGCTCGACCGGCCGCTCGAGGGACTCACGCTTCTCGAAGCCGCTGCGGTGGGCGGAGACGAGCTCTCGGTTGATGCGCTGTCGAGCGCGATCGGGCCGATCTTCCGCGCGCGACCCGACCCGGACCGCGTGGCGGTTGCGATGAGCGGCGGCGTGGATAGTGCCGTTGCCCTCCTGCGCGCCGGTCCGAAGGCGGTCGGCGTCACCCTCCGGCTCTGGATCGACCCGGAGGGGCCGGACGTCGAGCGTGCCTGCTGCTCGCCGGAGGCGGTGGTGGCCGCACGCACCGCCTGTCATCGGCTGGGGATTCCGCACGTGACGATCGACGCGCGCAAGGAGTTCCTGCGGGCGATCGTCGAGCCGTTCGTCCGCGGCTACCGCAAGGGAGAGACCCCGAATCCCTGTATCCGCTGCAACGGCTTCTTCCGCTTCGGACGGCTCTTGCAGTTCGCGCGTCAGGCCGGCGCGACGCGGCTCGCGACCGGCCACTACGCACGGGTCGTGAGGCACCAGGACCGCCTGCTGCTCGCGCGCGGCGTGGACGCCAACAAGGATCAGTCCTACATGCTGGCCCGGCTCGATCCGCGGATCCTCGACCGCGTCTGGTTTCCGCTCGGCGGGCAGACGAAGCAGGAGACGCGCGCCGAGGCCGACCGCGCCGGGCTCGAGGCTGCCAGGCGTACGGAGAGCCAGGAAGCCTGCTTCCTCGGCGGCGACGACTACCGCACGTTCCTGGCGCGCCACGGTCTCGGGCAGGAGAGCGGCGAGATCGTCGACGAGGCGGGACAGGTCCTCGGAAACCACTCCGGGTTCTGGGGGTTCACGCCCGGCCAGCGGAAGGGCCTCGGCGTCTCCGCGGGCTCCCCGATGTACACGCTCCGCACCGCCCCCGCGCGCAACGCCGTCGTCGTCGGCCCCCGCGAGGCGCTGGCGCGGACCCGCGTTCGCGCGGAGGGCAGGTTGTTCGCCGATGCCGAGCGCGTCGACGTGAAGCTCCGCTATCGCTCCCCGGCGGTTTCAGGTCGGGTCGTGGCTCGTGCGCGGGGCTTCGAGGCGCTCCTGGACGAGCCGGCCTTCGGTGTGGCGGCCGGTCAGGCGGCCGTCCTCTACGACGGCGACGTGGTCGTCGGCGCCGGCCGTGTCGTCTCGACTGTGGCATGAGCTCGTCGTGACAACTAACGTGCGACCGCCGTTCTGGGAGAGATGGAGCCGCAGAGCCCTATGAGCACCGACGAGATTCGCCTGACCATGCCACGCATCCGGCCGTTCTACGGTGTGGCTCACCTGGTCCTGGGCGGGGTGGCTGCACGGCTTGCAATCACGGTCGAGCACCTGGAGGACCTGGAGCTCGCCCTCGACGGCCTGCTGGATCGGCAGGACGGCGGCTCCGACGTGACGCTGACGATCCGCGTCGAGGACAAGGGCCTCCAGGCGGAGGTCGGTCCCTTCGGCTCCGAGCTCCGCGCAGATCTCGAGGGTGAGCCCGACGATTCGTTGTCCCTCCGGCGGCTCCTCGACGCCGTCGTCGACGAGTACGACGTGGACGAGCGCGGCGACGGCGACGTGGATCCAGCTCCGCAAGCAGACCGCGAACAGCTCGTAGGCATGGCTGCCGACGACAAGATCCTGCTCCGCAAGTACCACGAGGACGGCGACCTCGCGGCTCGCGAGCAACTGATCGAGCGGTACATGTCGCTCGTGCGCTCGCTGGCGCGGCGCTACTCGTACCGCGGAGAGCAGCTGGACGACCTCGTCCAGATCGGGGCGATCGGCCTGATCAAGGCCATCGACCGCTTCGACGTCGATCGAGGTGTCGAGCTGACGACCTACGCCACGCCGAACATCATCGGCGAGATCAAGCGGCACTTCCGTGACAAGGGCTGGTCGGTTCGCGTTCCGCGCGGCCTGCAGGAGTTGAACGTGCAGGTCACCAAGCTGATCGAGCAGCTGACGACGCAGCTCGGTCGCTCTCCGACGATTCCCGAGCTCGCCAAGGCCGCTGGTGTCGAGGAGGAGGCCGTGCTGGAGGCGCTCGAGAGCGGCCGCGCCTACACCTCGGTGTCACTTTCGACCGGCGGCGGCTCCGACGAGGACGGCGAGCTCGACCCGCTCGAGTCGCTCGGGACGATCGAGCACGAGTACGAGATCTCGGAGGATCGCGCCGTGCTCGCGCCGGGGTTCAAGGTCCTCGACCAGCGCGAGCGGAACATCCTCCACCTGCGATTCTTCAGCGGACTCACGCAGTCGCAGATCGCAGCGCAGATCGGGATCTCCCAGATGCACGTCTCCCGGTTGATCCGGCGCTCGCTGGAGAAGATCCGCGAAGAGATCGCCGAAGAGTCCGAGGTCGCGTAGCCCTCGTTTCCGCGGCCCCGCCCCTCCGGCGGGCCAGACGAGACCCGCACCTACAATCGGCCCTGTGCGGACGACCGCCGAGATCCGCGAGGGCTACCTGCTCTTCTTCGAGTCGAAGGGCCACGTCCGTCTGCCGTCGGCGCCGCTGATCCCGCCCCCGGAAGACACCTCCACGCTGCTGATCAGCGCCGGAATGCAGCCATTGAAGCCGTACTTCCTCGGGGCGAAGCAGCCGCCGTCCACGTTGATGGCGACCTTCCAGAAGTCGTTCCGGTCGACCGACATCGACGAGGTCGGGCTCGACGGCTACCACCTCTCCTTCTTCGAGATGATGGGCAACTTCTCGGTCGGCGAGTACTTCAAGGAAGGCGCGGTCGAGCTCGCCTGGGAGTTCATGCGCGACCACCTCGAGCTCGACTTCGACAAGCTCTGGGTGAGCGTCTTCGCGGGCGACCCTGCGCTCGGCCTGGGCGAGGACGACGTCGCAGTGGCGGCCTGGGAGGCTGTCGGCTTTCCGCGCGAGCGCATCGTCGGGCTGCCACGGTCGGAGAACTTCTGGCAGGCCGGCGAGACCGGCCCCTGCGGGCCATGCTCCGAGATGTACTACGACCGCGGGGAGGAGCTCTCCTGCGGGCGCTCGGATTGCGGTCCAGGGTGCTCCTGTGAGCGCTATCTCGAGTTCTGGAACCTCGTCTTCATGCAGTACGACCTGGCGGCCGACGGGACGTTGACGCCGCTGCCGAAGCCCGTGATCGACACCGGGCTCGGGCTCGACCGGACCGCCGCGATCCAGCAGGACGTGATCACTGTCTACGAGACCGACGGGTTCCAGGTCTTGATGGACTGGATCGAGGCGGAGAGCGGCGTCGCCTGGAAGAGCTCGGACAAGGCGACGAAGGCTCATCGGATCATCGCCGACCACGGCCGGGGCATGACGTTCCTGGTCGCCGACGGCGTGCTCCCGTCGAACGAAGGGCGGGGGTACGTCCTTCGCCGGGTCATCCGGCGCGCGGTTCAGCAGGCCCGCGGCATCGGGCTCGCCGATCTCTGGCGCATCTCCGACCTCGTGGTCGACCAGATGGCGCAGTGGTACCCGGAGCTCGGCGAGCATCGCACGCTGATCCGGGACACGCTCAAGGCCGAGGAGGAACGCTTCTCGCAGACGCTCGAGCGCGGCATGGGACTCTTCGACGAGATTGCGGGCCGTGGGGCGATCTCGGGCGAGGACGCGTTCCGCCTCCACGACACCTACGGCTTTCCGCTCGAGCTGACCCGCGACCTCGCTCGCGAGCGCGGGCTCGCCGTGGACGAGGAGGAGTTCACGAGGCTGATGAGCGAGCAGCGCCAGCGATCCCGCTCGGCGGCTGCATTCGAGGGCGAGATCCGCGTGAGCGGCCCGCCGACGGAGTTCGTCGGCTTCGAGACCACCGACGTCCTGACGGCGATCCTGGCCCTACGAGGATCTCGGCGACGGCACCTTCCAGGCGAAGCTCGAGCAGTCCCCGTTCTACGCGGAGGGTGGGGGACAGGTCTCCGACCACGGCTGGATCGAGCACGACGGGACCGGCGTCCGGGCCGAGCTCATGCGCGCGACGCGCGTCGGCGACGACCAGGTGCTGACCTTTCGCGGACACGGCTTCGCGCAGGGAGACCGGGTGCGCGCCTCGGTCCCGTGGAACGTCCGGTTTCCGACGACGGCGAACCACACTGCGACGCATCTGCTCCACAAGGCGCTTCGCGACTCGCTCGGGGAGCACGTCGCACAGGCGGGCTCCGCGGTGCGGCCGGACAAGCTGCGCTTCGACTTCAAGCACGACAAGGCCCTCTCGACGGACGAGCGCAGGGAGATCGAGCAGGCCGTGAACGAGAAGGTCTTCCAGAACCTGGCAGTCCGGACGTTCGTGACGCCGATCGACGAGGCACGCGAGCTCGGCGCGACGATGCTCTTCGGCGAGAAGTACGGCGACGAGGTGCGTGTCGTCGAGATCGACGGCTACTCGCGCGAGCTCTGCGGCGGCACCCACGTCCGAACGACCGCCGAGATCGGTCCGATCGTGATCCTCTCCGAGTCGTCGGTCGGTTCCGGCGTTCGACGCATCGAGGCGATCACCGCCGGCGAGGCCTGGGCGCACCTGCACGCGCGGTCGGAGGAGCTCGAGGTCGTCCGCGGCGAGCTCGAACAGGCCCGGAAGGAAGCGTCGAAAGGGCCCAAGGGCGGAACCGACTCTGAGGTCGTCATCCGCGACGAGTCCAACGGGATCGTCGTCGCGGAGGTGAAGGCCATGAAGGGGTCGGCCCTCAAGGACCTGTCGGATCAGATCCGCCAGTCGAGGAAGGCGGACGCAGTCCTGCTCGGCTCGGTCGACGACGGGCGGGTGTATCTCGTCGTCAACCTCGACCAGTCACTCGTGGAGAAGGGCCTCGACGCCGTGCAGGTCGCCCGCAAGGCAGCCGAGAAGATCGGAGGCGGAGGCGGTGGCCGCCCGAATCTCGCCGAGGCGGGCGGCAAGGATCCTGCCGGCCTCCCGGAGGCCTACGAGGTTGCGAAGCACGAGATTGCGACCGCGTGAAGGTGCTCGCGCTCGACTACGGATCGGCCCGCACGGGCGTGGCCGTGTCCGACCCGACCGGCACTCTCGCCCGGCCACTCGCGATCGTCGAGCGAGTGGCGACGGAGGAAGGGATGAAGCGGCTGCGCGAGATCGTCGAGACCGAGGGGCCCGAGCAGGTGGTCGTCGGGCTACCGTTGACGCTGCGCGGGGATCGGGGCGAGCAGGCTCAGGAGACCGAGCGTTTCGTCCAGGCCCTCGTGCGGGAACTGGACATACCGGTCGAGACGTTCGACGAGCGGTTCACGACGACGCTGGCCGGGCCGGGCGGCGACGATGACGCGCGAGCCGCAGCGCACCTGCTGACGAGCTACCTGGAATGGTCGAAGAGCCGACAACCGTGATCCGCCCGCCGCGCCCGCCGCGGCGACACCGCACGAAAGCGTCCCGCGGGAAGATCGTCGCGCGCCGTCTGATTGCGCTCGCCTTCATCCTCGGCGTGCTCGCGATCCTGGTCGGCTCGGCGTGGGCGATCCTGGGGCGCGGTGAGGAGGAAGCCACTCCGCCTCCGGCGCAGGTCGCGCCCGCGCCCAAGACGCTCAAGATCATCTTCCCCGAAGGCTTCACCCGCACGCAGATGGGCGAGCGGATCGGCGAGGTCAACAAGATCGCCCGGGAGAAGCGAGACGTCCGTCCTCGCCTCTCGCCCGAGCGCTACCTGGCGCTCACGGACGGCGCGTCTCGTGTTCCCGCAGGGTTCCTGACCGAGGGCAAGCCGCCGCACCTCGAGGGTTTTCTGTTCCCCGCCACCTATGAGTTCACGGCCAAGACGACCACGCGACAACTGCTGAACGTTCAGCTCGCCGCGTTCGAGAAGAACTGGTCGAAGGTGAACCTCCGCACCGCCCGCTCGAGGAACCTGACGCCCTACGACGTGCTCGTCATCGCCTCGATGATCGAGAAGGAGGTCGTCGCTCCCGAGGAGCGTCCACTGGTCGCTGCGGTGATCTACAACAGGCTGAAGCTCGGAATGACGCTCGGAATCGACGCAACGATCCGCTACGGGTTGAACGTGCCGCCGACCGAGTCGCTTCGCGAATCCCATCTCGCGGATCCGACGCCGTACAACTCGCGCATTCACACCGGGCTGCCGCCGACTCCGATCGCGAATCCCGGCCTCGCGTCCATGCAAGCGGCGGCGCACCCGGCGAAGGTCGACTACCTGTTCTTCATCCGCAAGCCGGACAAGATCCACCACTTCTTCACGGCGTCGCAGCGGGAGTTCGACAACTACGCCAACGCCAACGGCTACTAGGACGCTGCCCGCCGGCCTGAACCGACACATCGCCCTGGTCGGTCCCCAGGGCCAGGACAAGACCTCGCTCGGGTCACGGCTCGCCGACCTCATCGGCCGCCAGTTCTTCGATCTCGACGCTCCGGTCGAGTCTCCCGTCCGGCGCGGATTGTTCCGGCGAGAGGACGATGTGCCGAGCGAAGCCCTCCAGGCAGAGCAGGCATTCGCCAAGCTGACCCGCGAACAACCCGCGGTGCTCGCGCTTGCGGACGGCGCAGATGAGACACCCGAGCTCCGGGAAGCGCTCCGCGAGCACGCACTCACGGTCGACATCGACGAGACGCCTGACCTCGACGGCATCGTGCTGCGCGCGCTCGGCGTTCGGATCGAGGCCGGCCTCAGGCCCGAGTCGGGTGTGCTCCTCGCCGATCCAACCGTGCTCGAGCTCCACCCGCTGGAGCTCGACGAGACGCACCTCGTGCAGGAGAAGTCGCTCGAGGAGGCGCGGCGGCTCTGGGTCGAGCTCGGCAACTCCCCCGACGGCCCGATCGTCGGTTACGGCGGAGGGACGACCACGGATCTGGCCGGTTTCGTCGCAGGGACCTCCAGATGCGGAGTCCCCTGGATCGCGATGCCCACGACCCTCCTCGGCCAGGTGGACGCCGGGATCGGCGGAAAGACGTCGGTGGACCTGCGCGAGGGGAAGGGGCTCGCCGGCGTCTTCCACTTTCCGGAGGAAGTCCTGATCGACACCGCGCTGCTCTCGACGCTCCCGGACGAGGAGCGACGCGCGGGCATGGCCGAAGTGGTCAAGACAGGGCTCCTGGCGGGCCTCGATGTCTGGGATCTCCCGGAGGAGCAGATGATCCGGGCCTGCGCGGCCTACAAGGCCGGTGTCTGCCTCGCCGACCCCTATGAGCGGGGCCGGCGCGCGATTCTCGGCCTGGGTCACACGTTCGCCCATGCGCTCGAGGCGGCGTCCCTCTACACCGTGCGTCACGGCGACGCGGTGGCCCTCGGCCTGCTCGCTGCGCTTCGCCTCTCGGGCCTCCCGACCGATGTCGTCGAGACCGTGCTCGACCCGCGTCCGGTCCCGGTCAACCGGGAGCACGCGTGGGAGGCGCTCGAGCGAGGAGCCGCAGTGCGTGAAGGCAAGATCGAGCTCGTGCTGCTCGAAGCGCCGGGCAAGCCTCTGTGGGGCGTCGAGCGTCCCGAGGCCGAGGTGAGAGCCGCGCTCGACTCGCTCATCGCTTGACGCCTCTGGCTTAGGCTCTCCCCGTGGCAGCCGACTCTCGCATCGACAGTCTCCGTCAGGGACTGGAGGAACCGCTGTTCGTCTCCACGCCCGCCAACATCGTCTACCTGACCGGATTCGAGAGCTCGAACGCAGCGTTGCTCGTCGAGCCCGACCGCGTACGCCTCTTCACCGACTTCCGTTACGCCGAGCGGGCACGCGAGGTCGAAGGCGTCGAGTTCGAGGAGACGAAGCGCCATATCTTCAGCGACCTCGCCGGGCGGCTGCCCGAGCGCGTGGCGTTCGAGGCCGACGCGGTGTCCTACGCGAACTACGAGCTCCTGCGTGAGACCGGCGCCGAGCTGGTCGCTCGCCGAGGGCTCGTCGAGGCGCTTCGCGCGGTGAAGTCTCCCGACGAGATCGAGGCCCTGCGGAAGGCGACGGAGGTCACGAACCGGACGTACGAGGCCCTGGCCGAAGAGCGGTTCGAGGGCCGGACGGAGAAGGAGCTCGTCTGGCGCATGACGGAGCTCTTCCACGAGCACGGGGCCGACGAGCCTGCCTTCGAGAGCATCATCGCGGCCGGGCCGACGGCCGCCAGCCCGCATGCGATCCCCGGCGACAGGGTCGTCGAGGCCGGCGACCTCGTGCTGATCGACGCGGGCGCCAAGGTAGACGGCTATTGCTCGGACTGCACGCGCACATGGGCAGTGGGCGAGATCTCGGACTCGCTGCGGGAGATCTACGAGCTGACCCGCGAGGCGGCAACAGGCGGGCCTCGCCGCCGTTCGGGCGGGCGTCACGGGCCGTGACGCGGACGCCGCGGCCCGGGCGGTGATCGCGGACGGCGGCTACGGCGAGAACTTCGGCCACGGCCTGGGCCACGGGATCGGCATGCTCGTCCACGAGGCGCCGAACCTGCGCCCGGAGTCCACGGACACCCTGGTGGCCGGGAACGCCGTCACGGTCGAGCCAGGCATCTACCTGAGCGGCATCGCAGGCGTCCGCATCGAGGACCTGGTCATCGTGACCGACGACGGCTGCGACGTCCTGACCTCGTTCTCCAAGGATCTGACCACCGTTCGCTAGGCTCGCTGCGTGGCGGACGTCGTCAATACGAACCAGTTCAAGAACGGGATGCACATCGAGCTCGAGGGCTCGGCGTGGCGCATCGTCGACTTCCAGCACGTCAAGCCCGGCAAGGGCGGCGCGTTCGTCCGAACCAAGCTCAAGAACCTCGACAGCGGCTCCATCGTCGACAAGACCTTCCGCGCCGGCGAGAAGTTTCCGCGGGTGATCACGGAGACGAAGAACGCGCAGTACCTCTACGACTCCGGTGAGGAAGTCGTGTTCATGGACGAGCAGACCTTCGAGCAGGTCAGCCTCTCGCGGGACTCCGTCGCCGAGGCGCTCGACTTCCTCCAGCCGTCGGCCATGGTGCAGCTGATGACCGTCGACGGCCGGCCGTCCGGCGTGCAGCTCCCTGCCTCCGTCGAGCTGACGGTGGCGGAGACGGAGCCCGGTGTCCGCGGCGATACCGTCTCGAACGTGACGAAACCGGCGAAGCTCGAGACGGGCGCGATCGTCCAGGTGCCGCTCTTCGTGAACCAGGGCGACCGGATCAAGGTCGACACCCGGGAACGCCGCTACATCAGCCGCGCATGAGCGACCGTAGAGCGCTGGCGCTCGCGGCTCTCGCGCTCGCCTCCGCCTTCTGCGTCGCCCTACTCGTCGCGCGCTGGGTCTACTCGGAGCCCGGCGCCTACCGCTTCTTGGGCTGGAACCTCTTCCTCGCCTGGATCCCGTTGCTCGCCGCGGTCGGTGTCTACGACATGCAGCGGCGCGGATTTCGCGCCCGGAAGCTCGTCCCGCTCGCGGCGCTCTGGCTGCTGTTCCTCCCGAACGCGCCGTACCTCCTGACCGACCTGATCCATCTCGGATCTCGCGACGATGCACCGCTCTGGTTCGACCTCGTCCTCTTCAGCGCCTTCGCCTGGACCGGTGCGTTGCTCGGCTTTCTCTCGATCTACCTGATGCAGGTCGTCGTCAGGCGCGTCGCCGGAGCCGGATGGAGCTGGGCGCTCGTCGGCGGGAGCCTCCTCGCGAGCGCGTTCGGCATCTACCTGGGCCGCTCGCTCCGCTGGAACAGCTGGGATTTCCTGACCGAGCCGCAGGCGCTGCTCTCGGATGTCTGGGCTCGCGTCTCGGATCCGCTCGGCCACCCGCGCAGCTTCGGGATGACAGTCGCGATGACAGCGCTCCTCTCGGTCATGTACCTCGTCCTCTACGCATTCGCCCAGCTCCCCTCCGGCGAGCGGGCGTCTCGTTAGGGTCCGGCCGATGCCCGCCCTCATCGACACCACCGTTCGCCTCGTCAGCCAGGAGCCACTCGCGGGGCGACTCCCGACGTCGGCGATCCTCGATCTCGCCGAGATCCTCGACGATGCCGGCTTTGCCTCACTCGAGGTCTCGGGCGGCGGGGTCTTCGACAGCGCGGTCCGCCGCGGCGTCGAGAGCCCCTGGGAGAGGATCAGGGCGATCAAGGGCCGGACGAAGACGCCGCTCGGCATGGCGCTTCGCGGTCGCTTCCTCGTCGGCTCGAGACCGGTCGGAGGCGACTTCGTCCGCCGTTTCGTCCAGACGGCCGCCGAGAACGGGATCGAGATCTTCCGGCTCCACGACCCCCTGAACGACGTCTCGAACCTGCGTGAGGCAGGCGAGGCGATCACTGCGTCGGGCGGCGAGTTCGACGCGGGGCTGATCTACAGCCCGGGGCCGACGGGCGAGACCGACGCGCTCGTCGAGCAGGCGAAGAAGCTGCCGGAGCTCGGCGCGGGCCGGATCCTCCTCCACGATCCCTCGGGCGCGCTCGAGCCGCATCGCGCGGGCGAGCTCGTGTCGGCGCTCGCCGAGGCCAGTGGGCTTCCGCTCGGGATCTACTGCCAGGGCTCGGCCGGAAACGCCCTCGCCGCCGCGCTCGAGGCGGCCCGCGCGGGCGCCGATCGGATCGCGTGCGCCGTCTACGCCGTCGCGCTCGTTCTCCACCGCGTGGCCGGCGAAGGGCTCGTCCACGCACTCGAAGGTCTCGGTCTCGACACCGGCGCCAACACGAACCCGCTCTGGCAGGCGTCCAACCTGATCGACCAGCACATCGGCGACGAGCCCGTGACTCCGCTGGCGCCGCGAATCGCCGTCAGGGCCGCGCAGCACGAGCTTCCGGCCGGCCTGGTCGCCGCCATGGACGCGCACCTCCGGGCCCAGTCGGCCGGCGACCGGCTCGACGAGGTGCTGGAGGAGCTCGAGCGGATCCGCGGGGAGGCCGGCTGGCCGCCGCTCGCTGCGCCGATCGGGCAGATCCTCGGCTCCCAGGCCCTGATCCATGTCCTTTCCGCAAGCCGGTACCAACTCGTCGTCGACGAGCTGAGAGGTCTCTTCGAGGGCGACTTCGGAACGCCGCCGGGGGAGTTGGATGCGGACGCGAAGCGCGCGATCGAGCTCAGCTCGGACGGCGAGGAGGAGCCCGAGGAAGCAGCCGACCTCGAGGAGGTTCGCGACGACGCCGAGGGCCTGGCGACGAGCCAGGAGGAGCTGCTCCTCCTCGCGCTCTTCGGCGAGGAAGCGGAAGCGCTGCTGGGCTCGATCCGCGGCCGTGCGAGCGGGGAGGAGCGTCTCGTCGGCGGCAGCATCGACCAGGGCCGCGCAGAGCGGATCCGCGAGATCGTCCGGATCGTCCAGGAGAGCGGTGTGGCGGAGATCGCGATCGAAGAGGCGGGCATGCGTGTCTCCGTCCGTCGCCGAGAGGAGGAGACCGCGGCGGCCGCGCCGTCTGCCGCTCCGGCTCCGTCGTCGCCGACCGAGCAGGATGTCACGCCGCCGGCTGCATCGGAGGGCTCGAGCAACGGCCTCGTCCGCGTTGAGGCGCCGATGGTCGGCACCTTCTACCGGGCGCCGTCTCCCGGGGCCGCGCCGTACGTCGAGGAGGGCGCGACGATCGCGTCGGGGCAGACGCTCTGCATCCTGGAGGCGATGAAGCTGATGAACGAGATCAAGGCCGATCTCGACGGCCGCGTCCATCAGATCCACGTCGAGAACGGGCAGCCGGTGGAGTTCGGGCAGCTGCTGTTCGAGATCGAGCCCGCGCTCGGGCGGCCGCTCGATGCCGTTTAAGCGCGTCCTCGTAGCGAATCGGGGAGAGGTTGCGGTGCGCGCGATCCGTGCGCTCCACGAGCTCGGGATCGAGGCGGTCGCCGTCTACTCGAAAGCCGACGAGGGCTCGATGCACGTCCGGCTCGCCGATCGGGCCGTCTGCATCGGCCCGCCGCCTGCGTCCGAGAGCTATCTCCGGATCCCGTCGATCATCGCCGCCGCCACGACCACCGGGTGTGAGGCCGTCCATCCCGGCTGGGGCTTCCTCGCGGAGAACCCCGCGTTTGCCGAGGCCTGCGCCGACAACGACATCGTCTTCATCGGGCCGAGCGCCGAGATCATGGCGCGGATGGGCGACAAGGCAGCTGCCAGGGAGGAGATGCGCGCTGCCGGCGTCCCGCTCGTTCCCGGCACCGAGCCGATTCCGAGGGAGCAGGCCGCGCATCACGCGGGCGATCTCGGTTACCCCGTGCTGGTGAAGGCTGCGGCAGGCGGGGGCGGGAAGGGCATGCGACTCGTCCATTCCCCCGACGAGATCGAGGCCTCGTACTCGATGGCGCAAGCCGAGGCGCAGGCCGCCTTCGGCGACGGCAGGCTCTACCTCGAGAAGGCCGTGGTCCCGGCCAGGCACGTCGAGATCCAGGTCCTCGGCGACTCCAGGGGCGGCGTCCTCACCCTCGGCGAGCGCGAGTGCTCGATCCAGCGACGGCACCAGAAGCTGATCGAGGAGTCGCCCTCGCCGGCCCTGAGCCCGGGCACCCGCGAGAAGATGGAGGCGACCGCGGAGCGGGCGGTCCGCGCCCTCGGGTACACGAACGCAGGGACGTTCGAGTTCCTGCTCGGGCCGGACGGGTCGTTCTACTTCATCGAGCTGAACGCACGGCTCCAGGTCGAGCATCCGGTCACCGAGATGGTCACCGGGATCGACCTCATGCACGAGCAGCTGCGAATCGCGGCCGGAGAGGCGCTGCCCTACACGGGCCGCGCGGGCCGGCGCGGTCACGCGATCGAGGTCCGTGTGAACGCCGAGGATCCTGCGCGGGACTTCATGCCGATGCCGGGGAAGCTCGAGCGCTTCAGGCCGCCGCTCGGCCCCGGCGTTCGCGTCGACACGTTCGTCGAGGACGGCTCGGTCGTCCCGCCCCACTACGACTCTCTGCTCGCGAAGCTGATCGCCTGGGCGCCCGATCGCGACCTCGCTCTCTCCCGCTGCCTCCGTGCCCTGGGCGAGTTCGAGGTGACGGGTCTCCCGACGACGATCGGCCTCGCCACCGAGGTCATCCGAAGCGAGGGCTTCGCCGCGGGCGAGTACTCGACGAGCTACCTCACCGAGAACGCAGATCTTCAGGCGGGGAACACGGTGTTGCAGGAAGCGTCGGGCCAGTGACCCTCGGCAGGCGGGCGGGCCGACGCGCCGCTCTGTTCATGCTGTTCCAGTGGGACGTGACCGGAAAGGACCTCGGGACGACGTACGAGGGGCACGTGGACGACTACGCGTGGGATCTCGCGCGCGACGTCGCGGCGAGGGCGGCGGAGCTCGACGGCCGGATCGACCAGGCGACCGAAGGCTGGCCGGCCGGTCGCCTCGGCGCGCTGGAGCGAAACGTCCTTCGGATCGCAATTCTCGAGCTGGAGCGGGACGAGATCCCGACGGAGGTCGCGATCGACGAGGCTGTGCGCCTCGCGAAGCGCTACGCCTCCGACGAGGCGGGGCGACTGGTAAACGGCATCCTCGGACGAATCGCGAAGGAGGAGGTGGCGTGAGCGAAGAAGCGGAGGAGAACCTGACCCGGGCAGAAGAGCTGCTCGAGCGCCTCGAAGAGGCCAGGAGCCGCCTCGAGGCGGCGACCGATCCCGACCAGGCGATCGAGATCTTGAGCGAGCTCTCCGAGATCGCCAAGGAGGTCGAGGTCGAGATTGCGAAGGCCAAGCGAGAGCAGGATGCGCAGCCCTGAGAGCCTCCGCGGCGCCGTCGAGGAGTACCTCGGCGGCCTGGAGCTCTCCCCCGAGCTCGGCCGGCTCGAGGAGGTGGTCAGATATGCGCTGGACGGCGGAGGCAAGCGGCTTCGGCCCGTCCTCTGCCTGGCCACGGCCGAGGCTGCGGGCGTCGATCCGGATCGTGCGCTTCACGCCGCCGCCGCGCTCGAGCTCGTCCACTCGTTCTCGCTCGTCCACGACGACCTGCCCGCACTCGACGACGACGAGGAACGGCGGGGTCGCCCCACCGTCCACGTCCGGTTCGGTGAGGCCCAGGCAATCCTCGGCGGCGATGCGCTCCTCAACGAGGCGTTCGCGCTCGCCCTTCGCTACCCGCGGCCCGAGGTCGCCCGCGAGCTCGCGCTTGCGACCTCGGGGATGATCGGAGGGCAGTACCTGGACGTGAACGGCGGCCCGAAGGACCGCCGGGAGCTGAACCGTCTGAAGACGGGTCGCCTCTTCGAGGCGTCAGTCGCCTGTGGGCTGTGGGTTGCCGAGATGCCCGCGGAAGCGCAGTCGCCGTGGCGGTCGTTCGGGGCCGGCTACGGCTTCCTCTTCCAGCTCGTGGACGACCTGCTCGACGGCGACGGGCTCGTGGAGGAGCTGGGGATGGAAGAACTCGGCCGGCTTGCCGAGCAGACACACGCCGACGCGAAAGCCCATCTCGACACGGTGGACGCCGACACGGCCGTCCTCGGCGAGCTCCTGGACGAGCTTGCTGCGCGCGCTCAGCAGTCCTAGAGCGGCCGGTATCTAGCCTACGTCCGATGAAAAAGCGCCTCGACCTCTTGCTCGTGGAGCGCGGCCTCGCCGAGTCCCGTAACCAGGCGCAGGCATTGGTCATGGCCGGGCGGGTGCCCGGGTTCGACAAGGCAGGCCAGCAAGTCGACGAGTCGGTGCCCCTGGAAGTGCTCCAGCCGCCTCGATTCGTGTCGCGCGGCGGGGAGAAGCTCGCGAATGCGCTCGAGGCCTTCGCCGTCGATCCCTCCGGCAAGGACTGCCTCGACGTCGGCTCCTCGACCGGCGGTTTCACCGACGTCCTCCTTCAGTTCGGGGCTAGCCGTGTGATCGCCGTCGACGTGGGTCGCGCGCAGCTCCACGAGCGCTTGCGCGAGGATTCCCGGGTGACGGTCATGGAAGGAGTGAACGCGCGCAATCTCAAGGAGCTCCCGTACGCGCCCGATCTCGTCACCTGCGACGTCTCGTTCATCAGCCTGCGGCAGGTGCTGAAACCGGTTCTCCGGCTCGCAAAACCCGACTGGACGGCCGTCGTTCTCGTGAAGCCGCAGTTCGAAGCCGGTCGGGCCGACGTCAAGAATGGCGTCGTCCGCGACAAGGAAATCCATCGCCGCGTCGTCCGCGAGGTTGCGGAGGAGGCGCTCCTCTGGGAGGCGGAGACGCTCGGAGTCGCCGACTCCGGCCTCCCGGGGCCAAAGGGTAATCACGAGTTCTTCCTGCACCTCGCCCACCGGGCGGACGCGGGTCTCCCGCCGCAACTCGACGACTGGATCGCCGATGCCGTCGATTAGCCGAGTCGCCGTGATCGCGCACGGCCGGGCTGACGTGGCCGGTGCGCGAACGCAGGTCGAGCGGCTCGCCAAGGCCCACGGCATCGAGCTCGTCGAGGACTCGCCGGATCTCGCCGTCGTCCTCGGAGGGGACGGAACGATGCTGCGCGCGCTGAAGCGCTTTCTCGGCACCGGGGTGCCCGTGATCGGCGTCAACTACGGCCGGGTCGGCTTCCTCGCCTCGATGGAGCGCCAAGATCTGGACGACGGCCTCGCGCGGGCCTTCGGAGGCGAGTTCGAGGTCGTCGAGCTGCCGACACTCGAGGCCGACGTCGGTGGCACTCGATATCCCGCCGTGAACGACGTCCTGGCCGTCAGCGGATCGCTGGGCCGGATGATCGAGCTCCGCTGGGCGATCGCCGGCGAGGACCTCGGCAATGTTCCGTGCGACGGCCTCATCGCCTCGACACCGTCGGGCTCGACCGCCTACAACCTCTCGAACGGAGGCCCGGTCCTCGTCTGGGGGCTGGACGCGATGGCCGTGACCTTCGTCGCGCCGCACTCGCTGCATGCGAGGCCGTTCGTCGTCCCGCGGTCCCGAGACCTCGAGGTGACGAACCTCACGAACGACGTGGAGGTCGCGCTGCTCGCGGATGGACACCAGGTCGGCTCGCTCGGCCAGGGCGAGTCGGTGCTCGTCCGGCTCGCCGAACCCGTCAGCCTCCTCGCGACCTTGCCCGAGTCGACCTTCTTCAAGCGCTATCGCGACACGTTCGCGTCCTGAGAGGGCTTGGCTAGTTGACCAGGCGCGGCCTGGCGCTCTTCGGCGCCATGTGCGTGATCTGGGGAATTCCGTATCTCCTGATCCGTGTGGCGGTCCGGGACCTGAGCCCGGCGACGCTCGTCTTCGCCCGCGCCGGCATCGCCGCGCTATTGCTGGTGCCGATCGCCCTCGCCCGGGACGAGCTGCGCCCGCTGGCGCGCCACTGGGTGCCAATCCTTGCCTTCGCGGGAATCGAGATGGCCCTGCCCTGGGTCCTGCTGGGGCCGCCGAGCAGGAGATCTCCAGCTCCCTCGCCGCGCTGTTGCTCGCCGCAGTGCCCCTGATCGGCGCGGTCATCGCCCGGACGACCGGCGACCGGGCGCGGCTCGGCATGCAGAGTCTGCTCGGGCTCCTCATCGGGCTGGCGGGCGTCGGGGCGATCGTCGGACTGAATCTCGAAGGCGCCGGGGCTCTGCCGATCGGCCAGGTCGGGCTGGTCGCAGTCTGCTACGCCGTCGGCCCCGTGATCCTGCAGCGCTGGCTCGCCGATCTGCCCGCGCTCGGGGTGATCGCTGCCTCGCTTGCGGTCACCACGGTCGTCTACCTGCCGATCGCAGCTTTCAGCCTTCCCGAGGAGATGCCCTCGGGAGAGGTGATCGCGTCCGTTCTCGGGCTCGCGGTCGTGTGCACCGCGATCGCGTTTCTCCTCTTCTTCGCGCTGATCGCGGAGATCGGCCCCGTGCGCGCCACGGTGATCACCTACATCAATCCCGCGGTCGCCGCCGTGCTCGGAGTCGCGATCCTCGAAGAGCACTTCACTGCGGGGATGGGAGTCGGTTTCGTGCTCGTGCTCGTCGGCTCGATTCTCGCCACTCGGCCCGGAGGCACACGTCCATCCGAGTCGTCTGGCTACCCGCCGACCGCGGACGTACCATCGCCCGGATGCTCCGCCGACTCCGAATCGAGAACCTCGTCCTCATCAGAGAGGCCGACTTCGAGCTCGCCGAGGGCCTGAACGCGATCACCGGGGAGACGGGGGCCGGGAAGACGATCCTGGCGCAGGCGATCGGGTTGCTCCTCGGCTCCAAGGGCGATGCCAACGCGATCGGGGCTGCCGGGAAGGAAGCGTACGTCGAGGCCGAATTCGACGTCCCCGACGGGTTCTTCGACGAGGAGGGGCTGGATTCGCTCGGAGAGCTGCGGCCGGAGGACGAGGCCGGGCTCGTCGCTCGCCCGCAGGATCTTCCCCGACGGGCGAACGCGCGCATACGCGTGGGGCCGCGCGGCGCCGCGGGAGGACCTGGCGGCGGCAACCGAGCTTCTCGTCGGCATGTCCGGCCAGTTCGAGCAGCGCCGGCTCGCGCGCCCTGCCTACCAGCTGGAAGTCCTGGATTCGTTCATCGGAGAGGAGCAGCTGCGCCGGCGTGGGGCGATGCGCGGCGCCTGGCGCGAGCTGGCCGCGGCGCGCCGGCGCCACGACGAGATCGCGCAGGATGCGGCGGCCGCCGAGGCTCATCTTGCTCAGCTCGAGGCCCTCGTCGAGGACACCCAGGGCCTCGACGCCCACACGGAGCCCTCGCTCCTCGCCGAGCGGGAGCGTCTCCGCCACCTGACCGAGCTCGTCGAAGGCGCGGCCGCGGCGGCCGAGTTTCTCGCACCGGATGACGGCGACGGCGCCGCGATGCTCGCCGCCAAGGCGGAGCAGGCGATTGCGCCGCTCGAGCGGCTGGCTCCGGAGCTCGCCGCCGCGGCAGGCGAGTTGCGCGACCTCGACGTCCGGATTCGCGACGCGGCCGCCGACCTCCGGTCGTTTCTCGACTCCCTGGAGTCCGAGCCGGGGCGCCTGGAGCATGTCGAGGGCGAGCTCGAACGGATCTCCGACGCCAAGCGGCGCTTCGCCTGCCGGTCGTACGAGGAGCTGCTGGAACGAGCAGCGGCGGCTCGCGTGGAGCTCGACGCGCGCGAAGCAGGCGCCGATCCGGCCGCCGAGGCAGCCGCCTTGCTCGCGGAGGCGGAGGCGCGCGTCCAGGCGCTCGCCGGCGATCTCCACGGCGCGCGGGCCGGGGCGCTGGAGCGGTTCGCCGACTCGGTCGCAGCCGAGTTGCGCGGGGTCGGCATGGGCGAGGGCGAGTTCCACGCCGAGCTGGCGAAACGGGAGCTCGGGCCGAGCGGCACTGATGCCGTCACCTTCCTGATCCGTCCCAATCCGGGACTCCCCTTTGCACCCGTTGCGGAGACCGCCTCCGGCGGAGAGCTCAGCCGGGTCGCCCTCGCGCTCGCCGCGGCTGCGGGCGGGAAGATGACGCTCGTCTTCGACGAGATCGACGCGGGAATCGGCGGCGAGACGGCCCACGCCGTCGCCCAGTCCCTGAGACGGCTCGGGGAGCGCTCGCAGGTCCTCACGATCACGCACCTTCCGCAGATCGCGAGCGTCGCCGACCGGCATCTTCGAGTCGAGAAGGTGCCCGGCGACCCCACGCACACGCAGATCTCTGAACTCGCGGAGGACGAGCGGCGAGGTGAGCTTGAACGTATGCTCGGCGGTCGAGAGTTCTCTCGACCGTCCGATGAGCTTCGTCGAGTACAAGGGACACGCGAGACTCGACCGGCGGACGAAACATCTCGTCCGGCGGCTGTCGCCCGACGACATCGCGATCATCGACCACGCCGACCTCGACCGCGTGTCGGCCGAGGAGCTGATCGAGTCCGGGGTCAGGGTCGTCGTCAACGTCTCGGATTCCCAGACGGGCCGCTACCCGAATCCAGGGCCGCTTCTCCTCGTGCGCGGTGGGGTGCGGCTCATCGACGCGCCCGGCGCGGACCTCTTCGAGAAGGTCGGTGACGGCGAGCTGCTCACGGTTCGCGGCGCGAGCCTCTTTCGAAACGGGACGCGGGTCGTCGAGGGGCGAGAGCTGCGAGCCGACGAGCTTGCGGACGCCTTGCGCGAGCAACGCGGCCGGGTGACCGAGGCGCTGGAGACCTTCGCCGAGAACACGATGCGCTACCTGCGCGAGGAGGGACGCCTGCTCTCCGAAGGCATCGGGTTTCCCGCGCTCGAGACGCGGTTCCGCGACCGGCACGCTCTCGTCGTCGTCCGGGGGCCGGGACACAAGCGAGACCTCCGCATCGTGCGTCCGTACGTCCGGGATTTTCGGCCGGTGCTCGTGGCAGTGGACGGTGGCGCCGACGCCCTGCTCGAGGCCGGGTACAAACCGGACGTGATCGTCGGCGACATGGACTCCGTCTCCGACGAGTCGCTCCGCTCCGGCGCGGAGATCCTCATCCACGCCTACGAGAGCGGAGACGCGCCGGGCGCCGAGCGAGTGAAGTCGCTGGGCCTCGACCACCACATCGTTCCTGCGCCGGCGACGAGCGAGGACGTTGCACTGCTCCTTGCCTTCGAGAAGGGAGCGGAGCTGATCGTCGTCGTCGGCGCGCACTTCAACCTGATCGAGTTCATGGAGCGGAACCGCTCCGGGATGGCGTCGACGTTCCTCACCAGGCTTCGCGTGGGGGAGATCCTCGTCGACGCTAAAGGGGTGTCGCGACTCGTCAGCCGGCAGGTGGGCATCTGGCCGCTCGTCCTCGTCGCGGCGGCAGGGCTGGGCGCCGTGGTCGTCGCCGTCGCGGTCTCGCCGCAGCTCCGCTCGGTGTTCGAGCTGCTGGGTCTGCGGCTGCGCGATTTGCTGGGCTTCTAACCTAGAGCGGGTGTTCGACCTCCGGTACCACGTCGCTTCGCTGGCCGCTGTCTTTCTCGCGCTGATCATCGGCATTCTCGTCGGGGCCGGGCTGGCGGCGAGCACCGATGTCGAGGGAACCGAGCGCCGCGTGCTCGAGGAGCGGATCGCGGAGCTTCAGCAGAGCAGTGGTGATCTCTCCGCCGAAGCCGACCTCCTGCGCAGCCAGCGCGACGCGATCGACGTCTACGTGACCGAGACGTACGACGTCGTCATGAACGGCCGTCTGCGGGCGACCCGTGTCGCGATGCTTTTCGTCGGCCAGTCCGACGACGGACTGCTCGAAGCTGTCGAGCAGACGCTGGAGGCCGCCTCGGCGCCGGCCCTCGTCGAGCTGGAGGCGCTCGAGCTTCCGATCGCGCCGGAGGAAGTCTCGGCTGCGCTCGAGCCCGAGTTCACCGACCTCTCGCTCGAAGAGGTGGGCCGCCGCCTCGGGGAGGAGCTGGTCGAGGGCGGCGAGACGCCGTTCTGGGATGCCTTGATCCCCGTTTTCGTCCAGGATCACCGCGGGACACCGTCTGTCGAAGCAGACGCCGTCGTCGTCTCGCACACGGCCGTCGCAACCGACGTGCCGACGAGGCAGCTGCTGGACGGCATCTACGCCGGCCTCGAGCAGAGTCGGGTCCCGGTCGTGGGGGTCGAGCGGACCGACGAGCGTCCGTCGCGCATCGCGGTCTACAAGGCGAACGGGCTCTCGAGCGTGGACTCGATCGACAACGAGGTCGGCAAGGTCGCTCTCGCGGTCCTGCTCTCAGGTGGTCCAGACGGCCACTACGGGCTGAAGAGGACGGCCGAGAGCGGCCCGCTCCCGATCCCGGTCGAGCCGCTCCCGCTTGCACCGGTTCCCGGTGGCTGAGCCCGTAGCCGTCCTCGTGGCGGCGCGGAACGAGGAGGAACGGATCTCGGCCACGGTCGAGCGCCTGAAGGCTCAGTTCCCCCAGAGCGAGGTGATCGTCGCCGACGACGGTTCGACGGACGGGACTGCCGCCGCCGCCGAGGGAGCCGGTGCTCGGGTCCTGCGGCTGCCTGCTCGTGGCAAGGGCCAGGCGCTGACGTTTGCCGAGCGGGAGGCACCGCGTGGCCGGATCGTCGTCTGCGACGCCGATCTCGACGGCGACCTCCGGCCGCTTCTCCTCGACGAGGTCGATCTCTCGATTGCCGTCTTCGCAGAGCGGCAGGGCGGAGGGTTCGGGATCGCCAAGCGCGCCGCTCGTGGTCTGATCAAGGCCCGCTCGGGTTTCGTGCCGGTCGAGCCCCTGTCGGGCCAGCGAGTGTTCTCCGAACACGCTCGTGCCGTCTGCTTTCCGCTGGCAGCCGGGTTCGGCTGCGAGGTCGGCGCTTCGATCGACGCCGCCCGAGCGGGGCTGACGCTTGCGGAGATCGAGTTGCCACTCGGTCATCGGGCCACCGGGCGGGACGCAGCAGGCTTCCGGCACCGGGGCAGGCAACTCCTCGACGCGGTTCTCGCCTGCGGCCCGCAAGGGCGGAACTTTCGAGGTATCCGCCTCCCGCTCGTCGGCGTCCTGCTCGGACTCCGACGGGACCCGGCAGTCGCGCTCGTGGCTGCACTCGGCCTGGCAGATGACCTCTGGAGCGGTCCTGAGCGCGGATTCCGGGCGCACCTGCAAGCGGGAAGCACGACCGGCGTCCTGAAGCTGGTCGGCATTCCGCTCGTCGGCCTCCTTGCGACGAGGAAGGTGTCCGGTGCCCTGCTCGTCGGGCTCGCAGCCAACTCGTTGAACCAGCTCGACACGCGGCCGGGACGGGCGCTGAAGGCCTATCTCGCGGCGGCCGGGATCGCTCGCGCGCCGGTCGGAGTCGCCGTCCTGCTCCTTCCCTACGATCTCCGAGAGAGGACGATGCTGGGAGACGCCGGATCGAACGCGCTGGGCGCGATGCTAGGGTTGAGTTCCGTGAGTCGTCTCACGGATCGAGGTCGCTGGCTGGCAATCGGATCGCTCGCCGCCCTCACCCTCCTCGGAGAACGGCGCTCCCTCGGTGAGCTGATCGAGCGCACACCGCTCCTGTCGCGCATCGATGCTCTCGGGCGGCAGTCGTGAGGCAGCGCCCGCCGAAGTACGTGTTCATCACGGGCGGAGTCGTCTCGTCGCTCGGCAAGGGCATCACCGCGGCGTCGCTCGGCCGGCTGCTGAAGGCGCGCGGCCTGAAGGTGCAGGTGCAGAAGTTCGACCCGTACCTGAACGTCGACCCCGGGACGATGAGCCCCTTCCAGCACGGCGAGGTCTTCGTGACGGAGGACGGCGCCGAGACCGATCTCGACATCGGCCACTACGAGCGCTTCATCGACGAGAACCTCTCCCGGAATGCGAACCACACGGCCGGGTCGATCTGGGATCGCGTGCTCCGCAAGGAGCGCAAGGGCGAGTACCTGGGCTCCACGGTTCAGGTGATCCCGCACATCACGAACGAGATCAAGAGCAGGATCCGGTCGATCGCCGAGGCCAGCGACACGGACGTCGTCATCAGCGAGATCGGCGGCACGGTGGGCGACATCGAGTCGCTCCCGTTCCTCGAGGCGATCCGGCAGTTCCGGCGCGAGGTCGGGCCCGAGAATGTGATCTACCTCCACGTGACGCTCGTCCCCTTCATCGAGCACGCCGGAGAGCTGAAGACGAAGCCGACCCAGCACTCTGTCAACGAGCTGCGCCGGATCGGTATCCACCCGGACATCGTCGTCGCGCGCTCGACGGAACCGCTCTCGTTGGAGATCCGCGAGAAGATCGCCCTCTTCGCCGACGTCGACACCGAGGCCGTCATCTCCGCGATCGACGTTCCGGACGTGTACCTCGTCCCGCGGGCGCTGTGCGAGCAGAACCTCGACGCGATGGTCTGCGAGAAGCTCGGACTGCCCTCCGAAAGTCCCGACCTCGGGGACTGGGACGACCTCGTCGACCGGATCGCCGAGCGGACCGGGAGCGTCGAGATCGCCCTCGTCGGCAAGTACGTGAAGCTCCACGACGCCTACTTGTCGGTCCACGAGGCGCTCAAGCACGCCGGGATCCACCAGGGCGTCACTGTCAGCGTCCGCTGGGTGGATGCCGAGGGCATGTCCCTCGACGAGGCCCGCCGCGAGCTCGAGCAGGTGGACGGCGTGTTGGTCCCTGGCGGCTTCGGGTCGCGTGGATGGGAGGGAAAGATCATGGCTTGCCGCGTGGCGCGCGAGCGCGGGATTCCGTATCTCGGTATCTGCCTCGGCATGCACGTCGCGATCTCGGATTTCGCCCGCCACGTCGTCGGGCTGGACGGTGCGAACTCGACCGAGATGGATCCCGAGACGCCGTTCCCCGTCATCGACCTGCTGCCCGAGCAGAAGGAGGTCGAGGATCTGGGCGGGACGATGCGGCTCGGGGCACAGGCCGTCGAGCTGGCCGAGGGCACTCGAACGCGCGAGGCCTACGACGAGCCGGTCGTCCACGAGCGGCACCGACATCGCTACGAGGTCAACAACCACTATCGCCAGGCGCTCGAGGAGGCGGGGCTCGTCATCTCCGGGACCTACCAGGAGGGACGTCTCGTCGAGATCATCGAGCTCCCCGACCACCCGTGGTTCGTGGCGAGCCAGTTCCATCCCGAGTTCAAGTCGCGGCCGACCAGGCCCGCGCCGCTCTTCCGCGAATTCGTCGGCGCGGCGCTCGAGCGCTCGCGGGCCCGCTCGGGCATCGCCGAGCCGGCCCGCATACCGGCCTAGTCTCTTCGTCTTCTAGCCGGCCACCAGGGTCTGCGAGGCGACATAGCCGATCACCACGATCGCAACAACGAGACCGAGCACGATCAACGCTATGCGGGTGCCGCCGCTCACCCCGTTCCTACGCCTTTCTGCATCGTGTTGTTGTCGAAGAACGTGATTGTGACGTAGGGCCATTTCGTCGAGAGGCACCGAAGCTCGCCGGACAGAAGTCGGCCTGACCACGGAAGTAGAACAGGACTTGCTTGGCGAAGCGGTAGTGCTGCGGGTAACCACTAGCGTTCCCCTTCCACTGCCAGGGGTAGCGGCTGTACAGTCGCATCCCCGATAGCGACCCAGGACGCTCACGATCCCCGCGTTGTATCGAAAGCAGACGCGGAACCAGCCGCGGTACTTGAGAACGGTGTACATGCTGGCCTGATCCCAGGAGGCCGTGAAGTTCTGCGTCTTGCACCGTGATGTGCTGAGCGGGCAGATCCCGTCGAGCGCCATCAGGCTCGAGTACTGACCCATCGACGAGGTACCGCACGTCCAGCTCTCTTCGTCCCAGGTGAACTGCGAGCCGTAGATCTCGGGCGTCGCTGGCGGAGGCGGCGGCGGTGGCGGTGGTGGTGGCGGTGGTGGCGGTGGCGGTGGCGGTGGCGGTGGCGGTGGCGGTGGTGGCGGAGGCGGTGGCGGCGGAGGCGGCGGGTCGTAGCAGACGCACATGCCTTCGATTTCCGCCGGCTCCTCGGCCGCGGACGCTTCCGTAGCCGCGACCAGCGACATCGAGAAGGCCAGGGTCAGGACGAGTAGCCGTTTCATGAGGTAGCTCTCCCGTGTAGTTGCCATTGAAGACAACGTACGTGGGCCAAGCTCGCTTCTGGGCGGCGGTGTCTGACATGACTCGAAGTTGGTGCAGATCCTGCACGACTCCGGCCACACAGACCAGATGTCCAAAAGGGCCAGGACTCTCCGGCGTGAGAGGCCCGTAGACTCGGCGCATGCCGCCGAGCTGGGCGCCGGACGTCCTCACCCTCTTCACCGAGCTGGCAGCGATCCCGAGCCCTCCGGGCGAGGAGCGGGCAGTTGCCGACCGGGTGCGCGCGTATCTCGAGGAGCTCGGGCTCGAGGTGGAGGAGGACGACGCCGGGGGACGGATCGGATCGACGACGGGAAATCTCCTCGCACGGCTTCCGGCGACCGCGGCTAACGGCGGCGAGTCGATCTTCCTGTGCGCGCACCTCGACACGGTTCCGCCCACCGGGCCGCTCGAGCCGGTCGTCGAGGACGGCGTCGTGCGGAACGCCGGCGGGACTATTCTCGGAGCCGACAACAAGGCAGCCGTCGCCGCGATGCTCGACGCGACGAGCCGGATCGTCGAGGAACGCCGCGCGCACGCCGGGATCGAGCTCCTGTTCACTCCGAAGGAGGAAGTCGGGCTTCAGGGTGCCAAGGCATTCGACGCCTCGCGCCTGGAGGCGGTCACGGGCTTCGTCTACGACCAGGGAGCGCCGGTCGGCGACGTCGTCCTCGGGGCGCCGTTCGCAAGCAACGTCGAGGTCGTGCTCCGCGGCCGCGCCGCGCACGCCGGCATGGCGCCCGAGGAAGGGCGCTCGGCGATCGCGGCGGCCGCCCGCGCAATCGCGGACCTCAGGCTCGGCCGGCTCGACGAAGAGACCACCGCGAACGTCGGGCTCATCGACGGCGGGACCGCGAAGAACATCGTCCCCGACCGCTGCTCGTTCTCCATCGACGTCCGCTCCCACACCGAGGAGAAGCTTTCGGGTCTCGTCCGCGAGATGCTCGAGTCGATCACCTTCGCCGCCGCGCTCGAACAGTGTGAGGCGGAGACGACGGTCGTCGAGAGCTATCGCGGCTACCGCTTCGCACGGGGCGATCGTCCCGTGGCGCTCGCCTGTGCAGCGCTCGAGCGCACCGGCATCCAGCCGCGGCTCGGCTTCACCGGCGGAGGCGCCGACGCCAACGTCTTCAACGAGCGCGGGAAGGCATGCGTGAACCTGGCGAACGGGATGATGGAGATCCACACACCCGACGAGCACATCGCGGTCGCAGACCTCGAACGGATGGTCGACGTGACGCTCGCGCTCGTCGAAGTCGCGCGCGATGGCGCTTAGCCTCCGTCGCGGGACCGTCACGGCGATCTTGGAGGTCCACGAGGAGCTGATTCGTCTCGAGGTCGACGGAGCTTCGACGGTCGCCTACCCGCGACTGACCGGGCCGGTGGAAGTCGGCGACGAGGTGGTCGTGAACGTCCAGGCGCGGGACCTGGAGCTCGGCTCGGGCGGCTTCGACGTCCTGTACGTAAACCTCACGCGTGGCCTCGAGCTGGCGCCGGACGAGGGTGCCCATGTGATGACCCTTCCGTACACGCCGCTCCAGTCGGCCGCCCGGCATGTCGAGGAGGACGGGCCGCTCGCCGCGAGCCTCGACGGCATGCCGGTGGTCTGCTGCTCGCTCCACAGCCAGCTTGCGCCTGTCTGCGCGGCGCTCGAGGCACGCGTGGCCTACGTGCAGCTGGGCGGCGGCGCGCTGCCGGTTTCCCTCTCGGACACCGTCCGTGCGCTCAAGCGCGAAGGGCTGCTCGAGACCGCGGTCGCCGCCGCACCCTGCTTCGACGGGGACTTCCAGGCCGTGACCCCGGCGTCGGCTCTCGCCTGGTGCGCGGCTCAGGGATACGAGGCGGCGGTTTGCTCTATCGGGCCGGGAATCGTCGGCACGGGCTCGCTCCTCGGCCACGGTGGCCTCGCGGCCGCAGTCGCGGCAAACACGGCCGCGGCGCTCGGCGGCGTTCCCGTCCTGGCCGTGCGAATGTCGGAAGCGGATGCGCGAGAGCGGCACAAGGGCGTCTCGCACCATGTTCGGGCAATTCTCGATCTCTGCCTCACAGACGTCGCGATCGCGTGGCCTCGCGGCCTGGACGCGCCGGAGTGGCTGGCGCCGCACGAGGAGGTCGATGTCGAGGGTTGGCGCGAGGCTTGCGCTCGCCTCCCGCTTTCGCACATGGGCCGTGGGATCGACGACGACGCGAGCTTCTTCATGTCCGCCTACGCAGCCGGCAAGGCGGCGCGGGCGCGGCTCCGCTGATGGAGGAGCGCAAGCTCGGACCCGTCGTCGGCCTCGGCACCTGGAACAGCTTCGGCGGCGACGACGAGCTTGCCGCCGACGTCGTCGGCGCGGCGCTCGGGTCGGGAGTCCAACTCTTCGACTCCTCGCCGATGTACGGGCGAGCGGAGCGGTCGCTCGGTCGTGCGCTCGAGGGCAAACGCGAGCGCGCCGCCGTCGCGACGAAGATCTGGGCTCCCACCGTCGAGCAGGGACGAGCGCAGTTCGAGGCTCAGCTGGGCTGGTACGGGCGAGTCGAGGTCGAGCAGGTGCACAACCTCGTCTCGTGGCGCGAGCAGCTTCCCTGGCTCGAGGGGGAGCGCGAGTCCGGCACGATCGACAGAATCGGCGTCACCCACTACGCGCCCTCGTCGTTCCGCGAGCTCGCGGAGGCCATGCGCACAGGCCGGTTCGACACGGTTCAGCTCCCGTACAACCCCCACGAGCGAGAGTGCGAGCGCGAGCTGCTTCCGCTCGCCGACGAGCTTGGCATGGCCGTGATCGTGATGCGGCCGCTCGGCGAGGGCGAGCTGCTCGAGCGCCCACCGGCCGACGACGACCTCGAGCCGCTGCTCGAGTTCGGCGTCGACAGCTGGCCGCTGGCGCTCCTGAAGTGGGCGCTCTCCGACGAGCGGATCGACGTGGTCATCCCGGCGACGCGGAACCCGCTGCACGCCGCGCAGAACGCGCGTGCAGGTGAGCCACCGTGGTTCGGGCCCGACGAGCGGCGTCTGGTCGAGCGGCTTGCACGCGCGTAACGGAATAATCCTCCTCGGATGAACATCGGCGTCGCCAAAGAGATCAAGCAGGACGAGTACCGCGTGGCCCTGACGCCTGCCGGCGCGCTCGAGCTCACCCGGCGCGGCCACAGCGTCGTCATCGAGCAGGGAGCAGGCGAGGGGAGCGCGTTCTCCGACTCGGCATACACGGGCGTCGGTGCCCGGATCGGCACGGTCGAGGAGGTCTGGGCGGATTCCGAGCTCGTCCTGAAAGTCAAGGAGCCTCTGGCCGAGGAGTACGGGCGCCTGCGCGACGGGCAGGTGCTCTTCACGTACCTCCATCTCGCGGCGAGCGACGAGCTGACGAGGGCGTTGATGGCGAGCGGCGCTGCGTGCGTCGCCTACGAAACGGTCGAGACGGACGACCGGGGCCTTCCATTGCTGGCGCCGATGAGCGAGATCGCGGGCCGCCTGGCCTCGCAGGCCGGCGCGGCCTTCCTGGAGAAGCCGCACGGCGGTCGTGGCCTGCTCCTCGGCGGCGTGCCGGGCGTCGCCCCCGGGAAGGCCGTCGTGATCGGCGGCGGGATGGTCGGCTACAACGCCGCGGTCATCGCGCTCGGTCTCGGTGCCGAGGTGACGATCCTCGAGCGGTCGATCGACCGCATGCGGCACCTCGAGGAAGTGCTCGGCGCGCGGGTCACCCTCCTGATGTCCTCGGCGCTCCAGATCGAGGAGTCGGTGGCCGAGGCGGACCTCGTCGTCGGCGCAGTCCTGATCCCCGGTGCGCTGGCGCCGAAGTTGATCACCCGCGAGATGGTCACAGGGATGAAGGAAGGCTCAGTCGTCGCCGATGTCGCGATCGACCAGGGCGGCTGCGTCGAGACCTCGCATCCGACGACTCACTCCGAGCCGGTGTTCGTCGTCGACGGCGTCACGCACTACTGCGTCGCCAACATGCCCGGCGCGGTGCCGATCACCTCGACGAAGGCGTTGACGAACGCGACGCTCCCCTACGTCGAGGCGATCGCAGATCTCGGCCTCCGCGACGCGGTGGCGCAGAACCAGGCACTTGCCCGGGGCGTCAACGTGCTCGACGGGCGTGTGACGTACGAAGCCGTCGCCGAGGCGCATGGCCTCGAGTACACACCCCTCGAGGACGCTCTTCCGCTGTTGCCGGTCTAGCCTGCGGTTGGTTTCGGCTTCTGGTTCTTCGCCTTGCGGCTCGAAGGCGAGATCCGCACGATCGCGTAGGTCACCCCGGCGGCAAGCCCGATCGTGGCCACGATGTAGCCGGCCATGCCGAGTAGTCCGAGGGCAGTCTCCACAGCGAAATTAGGATACCCGCATGCCTCGCGCGTGCGTCATCGTGCTGGACGCCGTCGGGGCAGGAGAACTGCCGGATGCGGCCGACTACGGAGACGCGGGCTCGGACACGCTCGGCAACGTCGCAAAGGCTGTAGGCGGTCTCGACCTCCCGTCCCTCGAGGCATTCGGTCTGGGCAACGTCAAGGAGCTCGCCGGCTGCCCACAGCAGCCCGGCGCTCCGGCAATCGCGGGCCGGCTGCTCGAACGGTCGAAGGGCAAGGACACGACCGCAGGCCACTGGGAGCTCATGGGCGTCGTCACCGCGCAGCCATTTCCGACGTACCCCCACGGCTTCCCGTTCGACGTCGTCGATTCGTTCGCGCACAAGACCGGGCGTGGCGTCCTCGGCAACAAGGCGGCTTCGGGAACGGAGATCATCGACGAGCTCGGCGAGGAGCATCAACGCACCGGGAAGTGGATCGTCTACACCTCGGGCGACTCCGTCTTCCAGGTCGCCGCGCACACGGAGACGATTCCGCTGGACGAGCTCTACGCGGGATGCGAGTCCGCCCGCGAGATCCTTACCGGCAAACACGGGGTCGGACGGGTGATCGCCCGACCGTTCGAGGGCGAGCCCGGGAACTACGCGAGGACGCCCGACCGGCATGACTGGTCCTTGAAGCCGCGTCAACCGAACTATCTGACGCTCGTCCGCGAGGCGGGCCACACCGTGCACGGGGTCGGAAAGATCCGGGACATCTTCGCCGGCTGCGACGTCGACGAGTCTCATCCGACGCGGTCGAACGTCGAAGGGATCACGCAGACAGAGCGGCTCCTGAAGGAGATCGACGACGGGCTGATCTTCGTCAACCTCGTGGAGACCGACATGCTCTGGGGACACCGAAACGACCCCGTCAACTTCCACCGCTGCCTGCAGGACTTCGATCGCCGTCTGCCCGACCTGCTGGGTGCCCTGCGTGAGGGCGACCTCTTCGTGATCACCTCTGATCACGGTTGCGACCCGACGACGGCCTCCACCGACCACTCTCGCGAGCATGCGCTGCTCCTGGCCTACGTCGAGGGTCGAAACGCCCGCGGGGCGCGGCACGACGGCGAGCTCTCCGACGTCGGCGCGACCGTGAACCGGTGGCTCGGCGGCAAGGCCGGAGCGCGTGGCCTGCCCGGCAGCCTGATCGTCGAGCCGTGATCCGCCCCGTCGAGCTGATCGGGCGCAAGCGGGACGGCGAGGAGCTCGGCGACCAGGAGCTCGTCGACCTCGTCCTCGGTTACACGCGTGGCGAGATTCCGGACTACCAGCTCGCCGCCTTCTGCATGGCCGTCTATTTCCAGGGGCTCTCGGCCCGCGAGACGTACGCGCTGACGGACGCGATGGTCCAAAGCGGGGAGACGATCGACCTGCAGGCGGAGATCGGCCGGCCCGTTGCGGACAAGCACTCGACGGGCGGAGTGGGGGACAAGGCCTCGCTCGTCGTCGGGCCCCTCGTCGCCGCCTGTGGGATTCCGTTCGGGAAGATGAGCGGCCGCGGGCTCGGTCACACGGGTGGGACGCTCGACAAGCTGGAGTCGATCCCGGGCTTCCGGATCGAGCTCTCGCGGGACGAGTTCGTGCGGCAGGTGAAGGAGGTCGGGATCGCCGTCATCGGGCAGACGGCGGAGCTCGTGCCCGCGGACAAGCAGCTCTACGGCCTACGGGACGTCACCGCGACGGTGGAGAACGTCTCGCTGATCGCGGCGAGCATCATGTCCAAGAAGATCGCCGCCGGCGCGAATGCGATCGTCCTGGACGTGAAGGTCGGAAGCGGAGCCTTCATGAAGACGATCGAGGACGCCAGGGCCCTGGCCGAGGCCATGCTGGAGCTCGGTCGGCGCGCCGACCGCAGCGTCGTCTGCGAGCTGACCGACATGGATCAGCCTCTGGGCAGGGCCGTGGGCAACGCGGTCGAGATCCGGGAAGCTGCTCGGACTCTGAGAGGCGAAGGGCCGGCGGATCTCACCGAGCTCTCGGTCGAGTCCGCGGCTCACCTCGTGACGCTGTGCGAAGGCGTGAACCACGCGGATGCCCGCTCGCGCGTCGAGACCGTCCTGAGCGACGGCTCGGCCTTCGAGTCGTACGAGCGGTGGGTTCGGGCTCAGGGCGGCGACCCGGACGAGAGCGCCCTTCCGATGTGCGCCCGTGGTCCAGGAGGTGACAGCGGAGACCGACGGCATCGTCGTCCGCCTCGATGCGCTCGCGATCGGCATGGCTTCCGTCCACCTCGGGGCCGGGCGCGCGGTCAAGGATGCTCCCATCGACCACGCCGTCGGCATCCTCTGCCGGGCAAAGCGTGGCGACCGCGTCGGCGCAGGCGACGTCCTCGCGGAAGTGCACGCCCGGGACGAGACGTCCGCAGCTGCTGGGGCCCTGGAGGTCGCTGCAGCGTACGAGCTCGGGGACACGCCTCCCGACGCCAGGGGCGTCATCCTCGAGACGCTCACCTAGGCCGAGCCTGAGCCAGGAGCGCGGCTAGGCTAGCCGGTGTGCCCGAGCTGCCCGAGGTCGAGACGGTCCGAGTCCAGCTCGAGCCCGTTCTCGTCGGCCGGAGGTTCGATCGGGTCGACATCCGCGACCCTCGCGTAACTCGGCCGCTCGAGCCGCAGGAGGTCGCGGCGGAACTCGAGGGAGAGACCGTGCAGGCCGTCGAGCGGCGCGGCAAGTATCTGGTTGTTCGGTTCGAGACTGGTCGGGTACTCCTGATTCACCTCCGGATGACGGGAACACTGAGACATACGAGCGACGGAGCGCCCGAGCACGATCCGCATCTGCGCGTCGTTGTCAATCTAGACGACGGATCGGACGTCACGTATCGCGATGTCAGGAGGTTCGGAACCTGGCTCTTGCTGGAGCCGGGCGAGTCTGTCGGCTACCTCGACCAACGGCTCGGCGAGGAGCCGCTCACACGAGCGTTCACACCGTCGAGCCTCGCAGCGCGGCTCCATCGGCGCCGGGCTCCGGTCAAGGCTGCGCTCCTCGACCAGCGCGCCGCCGCCGGCATGGGGAACATCTACGCGGACGAGGCACTCTGGCGAGCCAGGATTCACCCGCTTCGCGCGGCGGGCGACCTCGAGCCCGAAGAGATCAAGAGACTCCACAAGTCGGTGCGGGAAGCCCTGAAGGCCGGAATCGCCCGCCAGGGCACGACGCTCCGCGACTACCGCACCCCCGGCGGCGAGCCAGGCCGGATGCAGACTGCTCTCCGCGTCTACGGCCGGGAGGGCGAGCCTTGCTACCGGTGCGGCGCCCAGATCGGCAAGACCCGCGCCGGCGGACGGGGAACCTGGTACTGCCCGGACTGCCAGCCGCTCGTTCCGAACGGCGCAGGCGACTGACGGTGAAGGTCGTCGTGACCGGGGGAGCCGGGTTCATCGGCTCGCATGTCGCTGACGCCTTTCTCGGGCGGGGCGACGAGGTGCTCGTCGTGGACGATCTCTCGTCCGGGGTGAACCACACTCCGGAAGGCGCGGTGATCCGCGAGCTCGACATCGCGCACGGGGACAAGCTCCACGAGGCGTTCGCCGACTTCGGGCCCGACTTCGTGGCCCACCTCGCCGCCCAGGCGAGCGTCACCGTCTCCGTGAAGGATCCTCAGCGCGACTTCTCGTCCAACGTCCTCGGCACTTTCAGCGTCGTCCGAAGCGCCACGGAACTGGGGGCGAGAGTGGTGTCGACCTCCACGGGAGGGGTCATCTACGGCAACGAGGCTCCGATCCCGACGCCCGAGACGTTCATCCCGGCGCCCATGTCCCCCTACGGAGCCTCCAAGCTCGCAGCGGAGTCCTACACCTCCACGTGGAGCCGCCTCTACGACATCCCGCACGCCACGCTCCGGCCGGCGAACATCTACGGGCCGCGCCAGAGCCCGCACGGGGAGGCAGGGGCCGTCGCGATCTTCAGCGAGAAGCTGCTGCGTGGCGACCGTCCGATCGTCTTCGGCTTCGGCGAGCCGACCAGGGATTACCTCCACGTGGCCGACCTCGTGCGCGCGTTCACGCTGCTCGCGGACAATCCCGTGGCGGGCACCTTCAACGTGGGGTGGGGCCGAGAGGTATCGGTCACCGAGTTGCTCGACTCCCTCCAGCGCGCAGCCGGAACGTCCGTGGAGCCGCAGCTCGAGCCTCTGCGGCCGGGCGAGCACCTCCGGGGAGCCGTCGACTCGAGCGCCGCCGAGCAGGCGTTCGGATGGCGCCCGGAGGTCGAGCTGGACGACGGCGTCGCCGACACGTTCCGCTGGTACGCCGCCACGCACGGCTGAGCGGACAGGCGTCGACAGGAGGCCGCTGTACCCTCTGGCGCAGGTGCGCGCGGAGCCCGGTTCTGAGCCCTCAATGGTTGATGCGGCAGCGCCCGCGGCGCGTTCGCGCGCGTTCGTGCCGGATCGGGGGCATGTCGCAGTCGGCATCGGCGCCGCGTTGGGCGTCGGCGCCCTCGCGGCCGCGGACGGCGGATATTTCGCGCCGGCGTGGGGCTGGACGGCGCTCGTGGGCCTCTGGCTCGTCGTAGCCTGGCTCTTTCTCGGGCGTGCAGCTCTCCACGGTGGCCGTCTCGCGGCGATCTTCGCCGGCGCGGTCGTCGGGCTAGCCGCCTGGACGTGGCTCTCGCTCGCCTGGACGGGAAACACGGTTCAAACGGTTCTCGAAGGCTTTCGGATGCTCGCGTATGCCGCAGTCGCGGCCGCCCTCGTCCTCGTGGTCAGGCGCGACGCTGCTCCTGCGTTGATCCGAGGAGTCCTGGCCGCAATTGCCTTGATCTCGCTCTACGGCCTCGGGACGCGCGTCTTTCCGGACAGGATCGGCACGTACGACCCGGTCTCGACCTACCGGCTTTCGGAGCCCATCGGGTATTGGAACGGCCTTGGGATCTTCGTCGCCATCGGGCTCCTGCTCGCACTCGGCGCCGTGGCGCGCGAGCGAAGCACCGCCACCAGAGCGCTCGCCGCCGGCGTGTTCGTCCTGCTCGTCCCGGCGCTCTACTTCACGTTCAGCCGTGGAGCGTGGATCGCTCTTGCCGCAGGGCTTGCCGCAGCGATCGCCCTCGACCCTCGCCGACTCCAGCTCGTCCTTGCGTTCGTCGTCGTCGGGGTCCCCGGGCTCGCCGCGGCCTGGATCGGCTCCAGCTCCGAAGCGCTGACCCGGCAGGACTCTTCGATCAGCGCGGCCGCCGACCAGGGTCAGGAGGTCGCACTCTTCGCGGTGATCCTGGCGCTCGTCGCCGCCGCGGCGGTCGTCGGGCTCGCGGCGGCCGAGAGACGGGTGGTTCCCAGCCGGCAGCTGCGCCGCGGATTCGCCGCGGTGCTCCTCGTCCTGATCCTTGGAGCGGCGACAGCCGGCGTCGTCCGGCTCGGGGGGCCCGTCGACATGTTCGATCGCGCGTACGACGCCTTCAAGACGCCTCCACCGAACCCCGAAGACCTCGACGATCGCCTGTTCACGTTCAGCGGGAGCTATCGCCCGGAGCTCTGGGAGGAGTCGTGGAACCAGTTCGCCGACCGCCCGGTCCTCGGCGGCGGGGCAGGGACCTACGAGCAACACTGGCTGAGCGACCGGCCGATCCCGCACAAAGTGCGCGACGGGCACAACCTCTACCTCGAGACCCTCGGGGAGCTAGGCCCGCTCGGCCTCGCTCTGCTCGTCCTTGCGCTCGGTGCCCCGCTGGTCGCCGCCCTCCGCGCGCGGCGCGAACCGCTCGCCATCGGCGTGCTGGGCGCCTACGTCGCCTATCTGGTGCATGCCGGGGTCGACTGGGACTGGGAGCTGCCGGCTGTCACGGTCGCCGCATTGGCCTGCGGCACGGCGCTCCTCGCCCTCAGAGGCGCCCCGGACGGCGACGTCATGCTCGGCCTGCGCGCGAGAGTCGTCCTCGGAGCCATCGCTACGGTCCTCGCGGCGGCGGCGTTCGTCGGGCTCATCGGCTCGAGCGCGCTCTCCGCGAGCGAGAACGCGGCCGCCGCCGCGAGCCCTGACTGGGAGAAAGCGGAGGACGAAGCGCGGAAGGCGGAGCGTTGGGCGCCCTGGTCGTCCGAGCCGTGGCAGCGCCTCGGCGAAGCGCAGGTAGGCCGTGGGGACAACGTGGCCGCCAGGGAGAGCTTCCGGAAGGCGATCGACAAGGAGCCCGCGGACTGGCTCCTCTGGCTGCGGCTCGCCGAGGCGAGCACGGGCTCCGACCGGAGAGCTGCGCTCGAGGAGGCGGGGCGCCTGAATCCTCTCAGCCCCGAGGTCATGGATCTCCGGCGCGAGGACGACGAATAGAGCATGTTCCGCCGTGACCCGCTCGCCGACCCCGAACCGCTGATCAAGCGCGTGTACGCGTACGCCGCCTACCGGGTCGGAGACGGGCCCGATGCCGAGGACATCACGAGCGAGACCTTCGAGCGGGCGCTCCGCTACAAGAAGAGCTACGACCCCCGAAAGGGCGAGCCCGTCGCCTGGCTGCTCGGAATCGCGAAGCGCTGCATCGACGGAAACTGGTCGAACACGGAGTTCGCCACCGAGGACGTCGACGCAGTCGACACGGCGGATCTCGAGGAGGACACGATCAGGAGGCTGACCATGTCACGCGCCGTCGCGACGCTGGACGAGCGCGATCGAGAGCTCATCGGTCTTCGCTATGGCGCCGACCTCACCGCCAGGCAGATCGCAGAGGTTCTCGGAGTGCGAACGAACGCCGTCGAGGTCGCTCTCCACCGCGCGCTCGGCCGCCTACGCGGGGTCTTGGGCGTGGAGGAGGATTCTGAGCCTGTAAGGAAACGCGGTGCCTCCCGGTAGTAGTGGGTGCAAGTCAAAGAAACGACACCAGGGGGTTCACGGAATGCGTTATTGGCGGAAGCGGCACGAGGGTCTTGATCTCGAAGCCGAACTGCGGGCCGGCCGCTCCGAGCCTGCGCCCGAATTGATCAATCGCATCGAGGCGCGTGTCAGGAATCACGGCCGCACCAAGGTTGGCTCGCTTCGCGTCGCCTTCGTCGGTGCTCTGACCGGCGTCATGCTGCTCGCGCTCGCCTCGGTGGGCGGCGTCGGCTACGCCTCGTCTGCGGCAAAGGACGCGGCTGTCAGCGTGAAGCGCGTCGTCGCTCCGAAGGACGTCATCACCGTGCTCAAGCGGAGCCCGGCGATCGACCAGTACGTCAAGCCGAAGACGAAGAAGAAGGCCAAGAAGAAGGGCACGGGCGCCAAGGGTCGCGTTCGGGCCAGGACCAGGCCGCCCTTCACGGGCTAGCCCGTAGCAAGAACCGAGGAACAAGGAGAGGGCGGCCGGAGGGTCGCCCTCTCTTTGCTAGAAGAGGCAGGGGTCGAATGAAGGCAACGAGGAACCGAGCACCATGGGCGCTCCTTCCCGCGCTGTGCGTGGGTCTCGGCCTGCTCGCCGCGCCGGCCTCAGGGGGTCAGACGGCAACGATTCTCTGGCAGGGACGCACGCCCGACGACGGCTCCGCCTTCGTCGCGGGCCTGGGACGCGAGCTCCGGATCGAGCTCGAGGCCGCCGGGTCGCTCGGGTCGTCGGTGCAGATCCGGATGGAGAGGCTGCCGCGCGGCGCGAAGCTCGTCTCGTCGGGGGACTCCCCGGCCAGAGCCGTCTTCCGCTGGACACCGACGGCCCAGCAGCTGGGGGACTCGACACTCGTCTTTTGGGCGGCCGAAGGGGCTTCCTCGACTCCTCCGCTCGAGATTCACGTTCACGTCGGGCGGAGGGCGACCCGCTCGTTCCGCCTCTCGACGACCGACGGGCTGTCGCAGAACGCCGTCTTGCGTCGCTCGGTCGATGCCTACTCGCGACCGAGCGAAGACTCGCGCGTCGTGACGAGGTTGAAGGCGCTGACGCCGGAGCACGTCCCGCACGTCCTGTACCTCACGAGCGGACGCATCGACGCTCAGGGGAAGTACTGGGTGCGGGTGCCGCTTCCGCGTCTCCCGAACGGGTCGATGGGCTGGGTCGAGCGGGACGCGCTCGAGGAGTTCGCAACCGTCGACACCCATCTCGTGATCAACCGTGCCCGGTTGAAGGCGACGCTCTTCAAGCGCGGCCGTCCGATCTTCAGCGCGATCATCGGCGTGGGAGAGACCCGCTGGCCGACTCCGGCCGGGCGTTTCTACATTCGTGAGCGCCTGACCGGGTTCACGGACCCGATCTACGGCAGCCTCGCCTTCGGGACGAACGGCCGGTCCCCAATCCTCACCGACTGGCCCGGCGGCGGCTTCATCGGAATCCACGGAACCAACCAGCCCCAGATCCTTCCCGGGCGGGTCTCCCACGGTTGCGTCAGGCTGAGAAATGCGGCAATTCGGCGTCTCGACCGGCTGATGCGGGTCGGAACTCCGGTGACTATCAAGTGAGAGTCACGTGACCAGGGCTCGCGCTCTGCAATCGACCAATTCTTTGTCTACAGTTCCGCGCTTCATGCGGCCCTTCCGACTCCTGCTCGCCTGCATGGCGGCATCGTGTCTCGCGCTGCCGGCGTTCGCCGTTGCCGGCGTGTGGACCGCTGCCGGACCGGCGGCGGTCTCGGGCGTGACGTGGCAGGCGCCGACCCCGGCCGACGGGACACGGTTTCAGGCCACGGCCGGCTACCAGGTGAGCTTCGGTCTCGGGGCGATCGGGCCAGGGCTTCCGACCGCGACAGTGGCGATTCGGGGAGCCGGATTTCCCGCAGGGGCCGCTTTCCAGCCGCGCGACGGGAATCCGGCGACCGCAACCTTCAACTGGATGGCTCCGGCCGGAGCCGTGGGGCAGACCTTCAACCTCACGTTCACCGCGCAGTCGAGCGTGCCCGGGGTCGCCCCGGCCACGCGACGCTTCTCGATCGCCGTCGTCAGGGCGCCGAGCCCGCCTCCGCCGCCACCGAAGCCCAGGCCGAAGCCGAAGCCGCCCAAGCGCGACACGTTCGTCCTCAGTGGGCCGAACCACATGTACCGCTACGCGTTCGTCCTGCGTCAGGGTGTGGCGCGCCGCGCCCCCCGCGTGACCGCCGGCGTCGTCGCCAAGCTCGGCCGCTGGACGCCGGAGGGCACCACCAATCTCGTCCTCGCGCTCGACGGGCGCAGGACGAAGCGCGGCGTCTGGATCCGGGTGCGCCTGGCGACCCTCCCGAACGGCCGCACCGGCTGGGTCAAGCGCAAGGTCTTGAGCGACTGGAAGGAAGTGAGAACCCGGCTGGTCGTGGATCAACGACGTTTCACCGCGACGCTCCTCCGGCGCGGAAAGGTGATCTTCAGGGCCCCGGTCGGGGTCGGCGAGTCGCGTTGGCCGACGCCTCGCGGCGAGTTCTTCATCCGCAACCAGCTCTACGGCTTCGGAAACCCTGTCTACGGGCCGATCGCATTCGGTACGAGCGCCCGCTCGGCCGTGCTGACGGACTGGCCGGGCGGCGGCTTCATCGGCATCCACGGGACGAACCAGCCGGGCATCCTGCCGGGCCGGGTCTCGCACGGCTGCATCCGCATGAGGAACGGCGACATCCTCCGGCTCGCGAGGATGATGCCCGTGGGCACCCCGCTCACGATTCAGTAGCTACGCCGCGGAGCGCAGCTCGTCCAGGCCACCCGCCTGGTCGAGGCGCCAGAGCTCGACATAGCCGCCGATCGGCTCGTCGTCGATCAGGATCTGGGGGACCGTCCAGCCGCCGGTCCTGTCGTAGACGGTCTGGCGGAAGGCGGGGTCGTCGTCCAGCAGCAGCTCCTCGAACTCGATGCCGCGGCTCTCGAGCAGCGCCTTGGCGCGAACGCAGTACCCGCACCACCGCGTCGAGTACATCTGAATCCTCGCCATCGCCCGAGTTTTCCCGACTGACGCCGCTTCTACACTTGGGACGTGGCCGGCCGGGCGTACAAGACTGAAGCCGTGGTGCTGCGCTCGCTCCGTTTCGGCGAAGCCGACCGAGTGCTCCATCTCTACACGCTCGACCGCGGGCGGATCGGCGCGGTCGCGAAGGGAATCCGCCGCACGAAGTCCCGCTTCGGGGGCCGACTGGAGCCGTTCAGCCACGTGGAGCTCGTCCTGCATGAAGGCAAAGGAGAGCTCCAGACGATCACCGGCGTGCAGCTCATCCGCCCCCATAGCGCCGCCCGTGAAGGTCACTACCGTCTCTCCGTGGGCTTCGTCGCGCTCGAGGCGATGCTGCGGCTCTTCCCGGAGCAGGAGGCGAACGAGCGGGCATTCGGCGCGCTCACGCGCTTCCTCGACTTGCTGGACGAGACGGAGGCGAGGCCCGACGCGCGTCCGGCCCTCGACCCGCTCGTCCTCTCCTTTCAGCTCAAGCTCCTCTGGCTCTCGGGGTACCTGCCGCATCTGACGAGCTGTGCGGAGTGCGGCGTCGAGAAGGGCCTCTACGGGTACTCGCCCCGGGCCGGCGGCGCCGTCTGCGGAAACTGCCGTGCCGACGCGATACCGCTCTCCTCCGCGGGTCTGGACGGGATCGAGGGGCTCCTGCGGCTTCCGCTCGCCGACGCCGGCTCGGTCGGCCTGAACGCCCGAGCGGCCCGGGACGCACTCGCCGTCATCTCCTCGTCGTACGAGTTCCACGGCGGCTTCAGGCTGAAGACGCTCTCGGCGTGAGGCGGGAGCTGCCAGGCGGCTACGAGCTCGACGACGCGCCCGATCGCGTCGACGTCGACGCCGTCCACGATTTCATCGCCAACCACTCGTACTGGGCGCCGGGGAGGCCACGCGACCTGCAGGAGGAGTTCGTTCGCGGGGCGCTTCGCGTCGTGGGCGCCTACCACGAGGACCGTCAGGTCGGGTTCGCCCGCGCCATCGGCGACTCGCATTTCGTCTACCTCGCCGATGTCTACGTGCTCCCCGAGCATCGCGGAAACGGGCTCGGCGTCGAACTGGTGCGAGAGATGATCGACAACGGCCCGTACGCCGACTCGCGGTGGATCCTGCACACGCAGGACGCGCACAGGCTCTACGAGAAGTTCGGCTTCGGCCCCCCGTCCGAGCGGGTCATGGAGCGTCCACGGCGAACAGGTGCCGCATGAACTACCAGGACATGATCCGGGCGCTCCAGGGCTACTGGGCCGACCGCGGGTGCGTCGTCATGCAGCCGTACCACACCGAGGTCGGAGCGGGCACCTTCAATCCCGCGACCTTCCTGCGCTGCCTCGGTCCCGACCCCTGGCGGACCGTCTACGTCGAGCCGTGTCTGCGTCCGAGCGACGGTCGCTACGGGGAGAACCCCTACCGGTTCCAGCACTACTTCCAGCTTCAGGTGATCCTGAAGCCGGCTCCCGAGGACATCCTCGACCAGTATTTCGGCTCGCTCGAAGCCGTCGGCATCGACACTCGGAAGCACGACGTCCGCCTCGTCGAGGACGACTGGGAGGGCCCGACGCTCGGCGCCTGGGGGCTCGGCTGGGAGGTCTGGGTCGACGGCATGGAGGTCACGCAGTTCACGTACTTCCAGCAGCTCGGCGGGATGGACGTCGACGTCGTCTCCGGCGAGATCACGTACGGGCTGGAACGGCTCGCGATGTTCCTCCAGGGGAAGAAGAGCGCCTTCGACCTCGAGTGGTCGCCCGGCTTCACCTGGGGCGAGGTCTTCCGCGAGAACGAGCGTCAGTGGTCGATCTACAACTACGAGGAGGCTTCCGTCGACACGCTCATGCGGCACTTCGGCGACTACGAGGCGGAGTGTGTTCGGCTGTTGGACCGGAAGCTCCCGCTCCCGGCCTACGACCAGGCGCTGAAGGCCTCACACACGTTCAACCTGCTGGATGCGCGCGGCGCGATCTCCGTGACCGAGCGCGCGTCGTACATCGGTCGCGTCCGGGACCTGGCCCGTCGGACCGCGGAGGGGTATCTCGCCGTCGCTGCTGTTTGAGATCGGCTGCGAAGAGCTTCCGGCGCGCGCGGTCTACGAGGCGGAGGCGCAGCTCCCGCGGCTCTGCGAGCAGCATCTGGGAGTCGCGCCCGACCGCGTGTTCGTCGGGCCCAGGCGCCTGGCGGTCTTCGTCGAGCGGCTGGAGGAGCCGCCGGGTGAACGGTGGATCAAGGGTCCGCCGCTTGCGCTGCGCGAAAAGGCAGCATCCGGCTTCGCCAAGCGGCACGGGGTGTCCGTAGAAGACCTGGAGGAACGGGACGGGTTCCTCGGAGTCGTGTCGAGAAGTCAATCCCTCGCTCAGGCCTTGCCGGGGCAGCTGGACGCCATCGTCGAGGGACTCCGGTTCGGGAAGACGATGCGGTGGGACGAGTCCGGGCTCCGGTTTCCACGCCCGATGCGCTGGACCTGTGCGCGGCTCGGCTCGGAGGCGGTCGACGGCCACGGAACGACGACGTGGGGCCACCGGTTCACGAGCGGCCCGGTCGACCTCCCCGCCGCCGATGCGTACCTGGAGACCTTGCGCAAGGCCGACGTCGAGCCGGATGCAGCGGAACGCGAGCGCCTGATCCGGGCCGGGCTGGACGGGCTCGGGGACTGGAGCGACCCGCTTCGCAAGCTCCGCGAGGTCGTCCATCTCGTCGAGAAGCCCCTGGTGCTCGAGGGCAGCTTCGACGAGCGGTTCCTGACCCTTCCGGCTCGCGTCGTCGAGACGGCGATGCAGTCCCACCAGCGCTACTTCCCGCTCGGTGGGAACCGGTTCGGGTTCGTCTCGAACGGAGGCGACCCGGAAACGGTTCGCGCGGGGAACGAGAACGTTCTCGGCGGAAGGCTCGACGACGCGACGTTCACCTTCGAGCGCGACGTCAAGCTCGGAATCGACGAGCTTGCGGGCCGGCTCGGCTCGATCGTCTACTTCGCGGAGGGGGGAACCTTCGCGGACAAGACCGACCGGCTCGTCCGGATCGTGGAGCGGCTCGGCGGCGGCGAGGCGTCGCTCGAGGCCGCCCGGCTCGCCAAGGCCGACCAGGCGGCTGAGCTCGTGCGCGAGTTTCCCGACCTCGAGGGCTACATCGGCGCCGAGTACGCGCGGCTCGCCGGGTACCCCGAAGCCGTGGCGACCGCGATCGAGGAGCAATACCTGCCCGATTCCGCGGGTGGCCCGCTTCCGGACACCGAGCCCGGCCGGGTGCTCGCAGCGGCGGACAAGATCGACGCCCTCTCCATCTCGTTCTCCCTCGGTCACAAGCCGACGGGATCGCGCGATCCGTTCGGGCTCAGGCGAGCTGCCATCGGGCTCGGCCGGCTTGCCACCGAGGGTGGCCTGGCCATCCCGCGCGATCTCTTGCAGGGTGAGGTCGGCGAGTTCGTCGAGGAGCGGCTCGAGGGCCTCCTCGGCGAGGTCCCGGTCGAGTTCGTCCGGGCCGCGCGCGCGGCGACCGTTCGTGACCTCGGCTCCGTTGCAAGGCTTGCGCAGGCGCTGGCGGCGCTTCCCGACGAGCGGCTCGAGCCGATCCACACCGCGTACATCCGGGCGAGCCGGCTCGGGGAGAAGGAGAAGGCCGGAGCGAGCGTCGTCCAGGAGCTCCTGACCGAGCAGGCGGAGAAAGACGTGTCCGCTGCGCTGGCGCAGGTGGAGCCCGAGATCGCAACGGCCCTGGAAACCGGCGATTTCGCGGGTGCCGTCGAGGCGGGGGCGCGACTTGGACCGGTGCTCGACCGGTTCTTCGAGGACGTGCTCGTGATGGCCGAGGACGCGAAGGTGCGGGAGAACCGACTCCGGCTCCTGCTCGAAGTACGTGACACTCTGGGTGCGCTCGGGGATCTCGCCCAGATTCCTCGTTAATCGCACTTAACCCAGGCGCAACGCCGTTTTCAGGCGGTTCTTAGGAGCTGCCGCTTCCATGGTGGGACAACATCGCCACGAAAGGACTTTGATGAGCAAGCAACTGACAGCAATCGCCGCGGCACTCCTGCTCGGAGCCGGCGTCGGAGGGGCAGTGGGCGCGGCAGTCGCGCTCGAGACCGACTCCGACTCGGATGCCGGGAATCCGGCAGCCGTCGCAAACGAGCCCATCGCCGAGACCTCGTCGTCCACCGCCGCGCTCTTCAAGCGGGTCAAGGACGCCGTCGTCGAGGTTCACGCCTCGAACGCGTCCGGCGAGTCGCCCTTCGGGGAACAGTCGCCCGGCCAGGCGACGGGCTCCGGCTTCGTCATCGACGAGGAGGGCCACATCGTCACGAACCAGCACGTCGTCGACGGTGCGCAGTCCGTGCGGGTGGAGTTCGCCGACGGGACGGAAGTCGACGCGGAGATCGTCGGCACCGATGCGTCAACGGACATTGCCGTTCTGGACGTCGACCGTCCGAGCTCCGATCTCGATCCGCTCTCGTTCGCGTCCGCGGGCTCCCTCGAGGTGGGAAATCCGGTGATCGTGCTCGGCAGCCCGTTCGGTCTCGAAGGGACGCTCACGACCGGCGTGATCAGTGCGATCGGCCGTGAGATCCAGTCCCCCAACGGCTTCACGATCGAGAACGCCGTGCAGACCGATGCCTCTCTCAACCACGGCAACTCCGGTGGCCCGGTGCTCGACACGCAGGGACGCGTCGTCGGTGTCGCCGCGCAGATCCGGAGCGAGTCCGGAGGCAGTGACGGCGTCGGCTACGCAATTCCGGGCGAGACCACGAAGCGGGTGGCCGCCGAGTTGATCGAGGACGGCAAGGTCGAGCACGCCTATCTCGGCGTCAGCCTGGCCGACGACGGAGAGGCGAAGCTCGTCGGCGTTCGCCCCGACAGCCCGGCTTCGGAGGCCGGTCTTCGAAACGAAGACGTCGTGATCGAGGTGGACGGCGAGTCCATCCAGACCGGCGACGAGCTGCGCGAGGCGATCGACGCCAGGAAGCCCGGCGACGAGCTCGAGCTGAAGGTCAAGCGCGGCGACGACGAGCGCGAGTTCACGGTCGAGCTCGGCACTCGCCCCGAGACCGCCCAGTAATCCAAGTCCCCTCCCCGACATGGCCCGGTGCCTGGCACCGGGCCATGTCTCGTTCCGGGAGCCGGCGGTACGCTCCGTCCATGACGATGGTCGAGCTGCACGTGATCTCGGACGCCACCGGCGCGACCGCCAAGCGGCTCGTTCAGGCGCTCGAAGCCCAGTTCCCTGATCAGGAGTTCGAGGACATCGTCCACCCGCGGGTCGTGACGGTCGACGACCTGCGTCTCGCAGTCGAGCGGGCGAAGGGCCGGCCGGCCGTGATCCTCTACACCCTTGTTGCGCAGGAGCTTCGCGAGGCGATGCGAGCCCTCTGCCGCAGCGCCCGTGTCCATTACTGCGACATCCTCGGTCACCCGATCGACGCGGTCGCGCGCGTCTCAGGCGCCGCGGCGACGATGACGCCGGGCGCCCGGCCTCCGCTCGATTCGCACTACTTCAAGCGGATGGCCGCGATCGAGTTCGCCGTCAAGTACGACGACGGTGTCGGCGGGGGGATGGCGGAAGCGGACATCGTCCTCGTCGGTGTGTCAAGGACGTCGAAGACGCCCCTCTCGATGTACCTCGGCTACCTGGGATACCGGACCGCGAACGTTCCCGTGGTGAAGGGCATCGAGCCGCCGGCGGGCCTCTTCCTCGTCGACCCGATGAAGGTCGTGGGCCTGACGATCGACGCCGAGCGGCTCGCGGAGATCCGCACCGACCGCGCCCGGCGGCTCGGAGGCAACAACCGGAAATACAAGGGGCTGACCGAGATCTACGACGAGCTCGAGGCGGCGGAGAAGCTCCACAAGCGCCTCGGATGCCCGGTGATCGAGATCTCCGAGCTCTCCATCGAGGAAACCGCTGCCCGGGTGATCCAGGTGCTCGAGCAGCGTCAGCGGGCCGCGGCCACCGCGTCGTGAACCCGTCCGCAGCGGAGGCTCGCGCGAAGCGCATCCCGCTCTGGCGCTGGGCGCTCTGGTGGTCGCTCCTCGGCGTCTCAGGCGTCCTCTTCTACTTCCTGATGGCGCCGTTCTGGCTCGGGCTGCGCGGGCTGGCGTGGATCGCGGAGTTCAGGGCCGACGTCAGCGGTGAGCGCTCGGGCAGTCATCGTCGTTGCTGTGATCGGGCTCGTTTGCACCTTCGCGACGCTTCTGCTGCCCAGCGAAGTGAGTTGGGAGAACGCACGTGCGGCCGAGTTCGGGTACCCCGTGCCGTTTGTGACCGCAGATACGGCGCTTACGCCGCCGCAGGGATGGTCAGGATTCGTCACGTACGACCCGAACGAGTATCCGGCCGACTACCACTGGCTTCGATTCGCCTTGGCTTGGCTCGTCCTTACGGCCGCCGTCGCGGCGCTCTACCTCCGTGGATCGCGGAGTTCAGGTCGCGCCGCGGGAAGGACTAGCGCTCGAGCTCGAAGACGTGCTCGAGCCCGTCCTCCTCGTCCATGTGCTCGCCCGTCTTGACGAAGCCGAGCTTGCGGACGATCGCGAGTGACGGCGCGTTCTCCGGCGAGACCGACAGCACGAAGTGCCGAATCCCTGCCAGTTCCTCGGCGCGGTCCATCAGCATCACGACCGCCCGGGTTGCGTAGCCGTTGCCGCGCCAGGCCGGCAGGATCTTGTAGCCCATCTCCACGGCCGCCTCGTTCTGCGTGGAGTTGATCCCGGGTGGCCCGTGGTAGCCGGCGTGTCCGATCAGCGTCCCTTCCTGCACGACCGCGCTCGGGCACCAGGTCTCCCATCGCGTGTCCTCGCGCATCTGGCGGAGGCGAAAGCCGAGGAACCCTCGCTCGCCCTCTGCGGGAAACTCGTCCGGCAGCTCGACGTCGAGCAACGCCGCCGCCTCGTCGCGCCGGCCGTCGAGCAGCGCCTCGATGAACGCGGGCGTCATCGGCCGGAGCTCGATCACGGCGCCCGAACCGCCAGGGACTGTCCCTCGGGCCTGCCCCGGCGGCCATGGATTTCGTGACGCTTTCGTGCCGGTTTGAGATGTCCCGGCGACTCTCCGGCCCGGTGGCCGCAGCGATGATCAGGGTCGCGGCGTGCTGGCGGCGACCGTCCCCTTCGGACGATCCACCCGGTCGGTGACCCCTGAGCCGAAACCCTCGGGTGGCGTCACAGCTTCTCGGCGTCTCGGCATCCCACGTTCTGACGGCTCAAAGGGCCCGTGCCGGGATCGGCTCCTCGACCACCTCGCCGCTCCGGACCTCGACCCGGTAGGCCTTCGCGCCCTCGTCGCACGCCACGACCTCTCGGAGTTCGCCGTCGACGAACTGGAGGCCGACGCCCGCTTCCGCGGCATAGCCACCGGGAAACCCGTCCTGGAGCAGCCCGTGGTAGACGGGCCGCCGGTTGTCCTCGTCGTCGTAGTGCGGGCAGAAGCTCCCGGAGAGGAAGCCGAGGCACTCCATGGCCCCGAGCTGGGGGCCGAACGAGTCGGTGACTCCCTGCTCGAACCAGCAGATCCCGCCGGCGCTCGATCCGGTGAGGACGATGCCGGCGTCGAGCGCCTCGCGCAGGAGCTCGTCGACCCCGTGCACCCGCCAGATCGCGAGCATGTTCGCGGTGTTCCCGCCACCCACGAAGATCAGGTCCTGGTCGAGCACGGTCGAGCGCAGATCCTCCGGCGGCCAGGGGAAGAACTCGAGCCGCGAGAGCTCCACCAGGCCGCTGAACCGCTCGTACATCCGCAGCGTCGACTCGGGATGCTCGGCCGACGCGGTGCCGATGTAGAGCACCCGCGGCCGCTCCCGGCCGGTCAGCCCTGCCAGGAACCGGGCGAGCCCGTCGCAGAATTTGCCACCACCGATTGGGACGATCGTCCGACTGGCCATCGCTCGGAGTATCGCCGCTGTGGGAAAATCCTCGCCCCATGGCCGAAACGCGCTACGTCTACGGATTCGAAGAGCCCACCGACGGGGGCCGCGAGCTGCTCGGCGGCAAGGGAATCGGGCTCGCGGAGATGACCCAGCTCGGCGTCCCGGTCCCGGCCGGATTCACGATCACGACCGACGCCTGCCGCGCCTACATGGAGCTCGGCGATTTCCCGGACGGCCTGGAACAGCAGGTCGACGATCACTTCGCTCGGCTCGAGGAGACAACCGGCAAGCGCTTCGGTGACGCCGAGGATCCGCTGCTCGTCTCCGTCCGCTCGGGTGCCGCGGTCTCGATGCCGGGGATGATGGACACGATCCTGAACCTCGGACTGAACGACGAGGCGACCGAGGGTCTCGTGAGGCGTACCGGCAACGACCGCTTCGCGCGCGACTCGTACCGTCGTCTCATCCAGATGTACGGCGAAGTCGTCGACGGCATCGATGGCCACTTCTTCGCCGACGCGCTCGCCCGCCAGGAGGACGATCTCCCGGGCTTGATCGAGACCTTCAAGGAGATCTACCAGCGCGAGACCGGGCGTCCCTTCCCGCAGGACGCCAAGGAGCAGCTCGGCCGGGCCGTGCGGGCGGTGTTCGAGTCCTGGAACACGCCGCGGGCCCAGCGCTACCGCCGGCACAACGACATCCCCGACGATCTCGGGACGGCCGTCAACGTCGTCCAGATGGTCTTCGGCAACAAGGGCGAGCAGTCCGGCACGGGGGTGGCGTTCACGCGGGATCCCTCGACCGGCGAGCCTGGCCTCTATGGCGAGTTCCTCGCCGACGCGCAGGGCGAGGACGTCGTCGCCGGGATTCGCACGCCCGAGAAGCTCGAGGCGATGAAGGCGCGCATGCCGGAGGCTTTCGACGAGTTCATCGACACCATGCGCCGGCTCGAGGAGCACTACCGCGACATGCAGGACATCGAGTTCACCGTGGAGGACGGCAAGCTCTACCTCCTCCAGACGCGCGGGGCGAAGCGGACAGCGGCGGCGGCGCTGAAGTGCGCCGTGGACATGGTCGAGGAGGCCGTGATCTCGAAGGAGGAGGCGGTGGCCCGCATCGACGCCGGCCAGCTCGACCAGCTCCTCCACCCGCGCATCGATCCCGACGCGAGCTACGAGGTGGCTGCGAAGGGCTTGAACGCCTCGCCGGGTGCCGCCTCCGGCTCGATCGTCTTCGAGGCCGACGAAGCCGAGGAGCGCGCGAAGGACGGCGACGCCGTCATCCTCGTCCGCTGGGAGACGACCCCGGACGACATCCACGGGATGATCGCCGCGCAGGGGATCCTCACCGCTCACGGGGGAATGACCTCGCATGCCGCCGTGGTGGCACGCGGAATGGGAAAGCCGTGCGTCGCCGGCTGCGAGGCGCTCTCGATCGACCGTGAGGCCGGGACGATCTCCCTGAACGGGGCGACGCTGAACGAAGGCGACACGATCACGATCGACGGCGGAGTCGGCGAGGTGATCGTCGGCGAGGTGAAGCTGATCCCGCCGGAGATCAACGAAGACTTCGAGACCGTCCTGGAATGGGCCGACGAGATGCGCCGGATGAAGGTGCGCACGAACGCGGACACGCCCGAGGATGCCGCCAAGGCGCGCGAGTTCGGCGCCGAGGGAATCGGTCTCTGCCGGACGGAGCACATGTTCATGGCCGAGGATCGGCTCCCGGTCGTCCGCGAGATGATCATGGCCTCGACGGAAGACGAGCGGCGTGGCGCGCTCGAGCGGCTACTGCCCTTCCAGCAGGCCGACTTCGAGGGGATCTTCGAGGCCATGGCCGGCCTCCCGGTGACCATCCGGCTGCTCGACCCGCCGCTGCACGAGTTCCTGCCTCCGCTCGAAGAGGCGACGGACGAGCGCATGCGCGCCCGGATCCGGGCCTTGCGCGAGTCGAATCCGATGCTCGGGACCCGCGGCTGCCGCCTGGGCCTGATGTTCCCCGAGATCTACGAGATGCAGGTTCGGGCGATTCTCCGCGCGGGGATCGCCGTCCGCGACCGGGTTGGCGAAGCGCCGCTCATCGAGATCATGCATCCGCTCGTCGCCTTCGAGGAGGAGCTTCGCCGCCTGCGGGAGCTGACGCTCGAGATCGCAGCGGAAGAGGACGAGATCGAGTTCCTGTGCGGAACGATGATCGAGCTCCCGCGCGCCTGCATCCGCGCGGATGAGATCGCCGAGCACGCGGATTTCTTCTCCTTCGGCACGAACGACCTCACGCAGACCGCGCTCGGGTTCTCACGGGACGACGCGGAAGGCAAGTTCCTCACGCACTACCTCCAGGACGGCGTGCTCGAGAAGAACCCGTTCGAGATGCTCGACCAGAGCGGCGTGGGGGACCTGATGGCGATCGCGGTCGAGCGTGGCCGCTCGACGAAGCCGGACATCAAGCTCGGAATCTGCGGCGAGCACGGCGGCGAGCCGTCGTCGGTCGCCTTCTGCCACACGCTCGGCCTGGACTACGTCTCCTGCTCGCCCTACCGCGTGCCGCTCGCGCGCCTCGCGGCTGCGCAGGCGGCGCTCAAGGAGTCCGGCATCGAGGCGATCGCCGTCGGAGGTTAGGACTTTGTGCAGTCCCCCGATCGGGGGACGGATTGCCTATCGGAGCAACGTAAAGTTGATCGTCCTGGGGCTAGCGACCTCGACTCGACGTATCCGGCGGGGAGGCAGGTCTCATGAAGTTCGGGCGACGCCTCCTGATCGTGCTCGCAGTCCTCTTGCCCGTGCCCCTGGCCGCGGCGAGCGGCCTGGCGATCCCTCTGCCTGCGACCGTGGAGCGGCTGGCGGCCAAGCTCGTCCCGTTCGCAGACCCCGCTTTGGCGAGCGGCGCGCAGTCTTTCGCGCCCAGCTCGCGGGGGAGGATCGTCGAGACCGAGGACGAGGTCACGCTGACCAACCTGCTGACGGCGAAGACGACCGCGCAGACCGTGCAGGCCACGCAGAGGGTGAACGAGATTCTCGTGAGGAAGCCGAAGCTCCGACGGTCGGCAAAGGCGCGGAACGACCGCGTCAAGACGCGGGGCGAGCGAATCAAGAAAGAGCGGGACAACGCTCACGGCAACCGCCCGGTCCGCGAGAAGCGGGAGCACAAGGCGCCGAAACCCGAGGCAAAGCCGCCGAAGCCGCCCAAAGAGCCGAAAGCATCCACGCCGACGCCGCCCAGTGAGCTTCCAGCAGCACCGCCGAAGCCACCCAAAGAGCTGAAAGAAGCGGCGCCGAAGCCTCCACGCGAGACGAAGAAAGCGTGAGAGCCGGCAGAGCTATCCGCGGCGGAAATCCGCCACGCCTGGTTCTCCGCTTCGCCGTCGCCACCGGAATCGGCCTGTCGCTGGCGGCCGCCGCGATCCTTCTCGTCGTCCGCCACTACAACACGGTGCAGGCAGAGCGGGGCGCGACGGCTCAGGCCCGTGTGCTCGCGAGCGCTGTTCTCCGAGGGCCGTTGACGGCGCAGGACTTCGCGCGGCCGGTGGTCGGCGACCGGCGCGAAACGCTCGACAGGCTCTTCCGGCACCGCGTCCTCGAGGAAGGCGTGCTGCTCGTGAATCTCTTCGCCGCCAACGGAACGGTGACCTACAGCACGGATCATCGGCTGATCGGGCGGCCGATCGGGCGCCCGGATCACCTCCAGGAAGCTGTGCAGGGGACGATCCGCGGAGATGTCACGACGCTGAGCCTTCAGGGGCAGGGGGATCAAAAGGCCCTGCGCACCTACGCACCGGTCGCCGTTCCCGGCAATACGGGCGTGGTCGCGATCTTCCAGGACTACCGGCCGATCGCCAGGGCGGCGCAGTCCACGTTCCTCCCGGTGGTCGGAATCTTCGAGGCCGTCCTCCTGCTGCTCTTCGCCGCTCTCATTCCGATCCTCCGCCGGGTCACCGTCCGTATGCGCAGGCAGATGGACGAGATCGAGCGACGCGCCTACTACGACGAGCTCACAACGCTTCCGAACCGCACTCTCTACCGCGATCGCATCGAGCAGGCGATCCTTGCGGCGAAGCGCGACGGGCACTCGGCGACCGTGATGCTGCTCGACGTCGATCGCTTCAAGGAGATCAACGATGCGCTCGGTCACGACGTCGGCGACTCGCTGCTCGGCGAGCTCGGACAAGAGGCTTCGTGAGGAGATCCGCGCGAGCGAGACGCTTGCACGCCTCGGCGGAGACGAGTTCGGCGTCCTTCTGCCGACCGGAACCGTCGAGGAGGCGGTCGCCACAGCCGCCCGACTGCATGCAGCTCTCGAGGCCCCGTTCTCCGTGCGAGGCCTGTCGCTCGAGGTGCAGGCGAGCATCGGTATCGCTGCCTACCCGCAGCACGGCGCGGAGCTTGATGCGCTGCTCCAGCACGGCGACGTCGCCATGTACCTCGCGAAGGAGAGCCACCTGTCCACCGCGGTCTACGACGCGAACCAGGACGACAACGACGCGGCAAAGCTCGCGCTTGCCGGGGAGCTGCGAAAGGCGATCGAGAACGAGGAGCTCGTCCTGCAGTACCAGCCGCAGGCCGAGCTCGAGACCGGGCGAATCGTCGGCGTGGAGGCGCTCGTGCGGTGGCAGCACCCGGTCCGTGGCTTCATCCCGCCGAACGACTTCGTCCCGATCGCGGAGCGAATGGGGCTGATCAAGCCGCTGAGCCGTTTCGTCGTGTCGACAGCACTTCGCCAGTGCGCCGCCTGGAATCGAGGCCGGCCTGAAGCTCCAGGTCTCCCTCAACCTGACGATTCCCGACCTGCTCGACCTGGAGCTGCCCGACTGGATCGCCGCGCTGCTCGTCGAGACAGGCGTCGCGCCTGCCCAGGTGGAGGTGGAGATCACCGAGAGCACGATCCTGGCCGACCGATTCCGCGTCCGGCAGGTGCTGAACCGCCTCAACGAGATGGGCATTCGGCTGGCGATCGACGACTTCGGGACGGGCTACTCGTCCCTCGCCTACCTGAAGCGGCTGCCGGTGAAGGCGATCAAGATCGACCGCTCGTTCGTCGTCGACATGTGCGAGGACGTGGGCGATGCGACCATCGTCCGCTCGACGATCGACCTGGGGCGAAACCTCGGACTCGCCGTGGTGGCCGAGGGAGTCGAGACCGAAAAGGTCTGGAACGCACTTCGAGAGCTCGGTTGCACGCTCGCCCAGGGCTACCTGATCGGCGAGCCGATGTCCGCCGCCGATGTGACTGCTCTAGTGGCGGCTCGCTCGGAGCGTGTTCCCGACTCGTCGGTCGCCTAGCTCTCGCCCATCCGCCGCCCGACGGGCACCCGCTGCATCAGGAAGATGCTCGTCACGAGCACCCAGAAGAGGAAGAGCGTGAAGGTGATCGTGTTCACGTTTCCGCCCGGCGCGAAGTCCGCGTTGTCGAAGAGGAGCCGGCCGCCGGCGTTCACGATCAGCAAGAGGCCGACGACGCCGCCGACCCAACCGACCGACGAGGGGAGGAGGGAGGCCCTGGCGATTCCGAGCGACGCGGCCCACACGAACGTCGCTGCGGGAAAGTCCGTCATGACGAAGGCGAAGCTGCCGAGCTGGTAGAGCCCGTACGCGACGCCCTGGTCCATGAACTCGATCCCGGATGCGAGCGCACCGACTGCGGTCACTCCGACGAGGAAGAGCGCGACCGACGCGGCGACCGAGGCGCCGACGATCGCGGGAACCCGCCCGAGGCTGTCCCCCTCGGCCCGCCGAAGAGCGACGGCGAGAGTCCCGCCGAACCAGAGCAGGAAGACACTCCCGAGCCCGAAGAAGAACGACTGCCAGAGAATGTCCGAGTCGTTCAGCGCGAAGAAGTTGAGGACGAACTCGCTGGGCTCATCTGCTGCCGGCGGGTCAGGGACGATCAGGAACGCGAGAGCCGACGAGAGCACGAATCCGATCCCCGTCGCCGCTCCCCATCTCTCGGAGCTCCGCATGCGGCCGATTCTTCCCTAGACGACGTACTGCTGCACGCGGAGAAACGAGATCAGGATGCTGGCGACACCGACTGCGAGGAGCCCGGCGATGCCGACAAGGCCCGGCTTCCCGTACACCGCATGCCCGCGGCCGAACCGTGACAGCGCAAGGATCCCGAGCGCGCCGCCCGCCAGCCCGCCCAGGTGGCCGCCGATCGAGATCCCCGGGATGAACAGGGTGAACGCCAGGTTGAGCGCGATGATCGAGACGGCGCTTCCGCCGAGCACGTAGGTCCGCTGGCGCTCGAGCACGAAGGCTGCGCCGAGGATCCCGAAGATTGCCCCCGAGGCGCCGACGGTCAGGCTCTCCGGCGAGAGGAGCAAGGCTCCGGCCGACCCCGCAAGGCCCGAGACGAAGTAGAGGAGCAGATAGCGCCCGCGGCCGAGCACCTGCTCGACGGCGGCACCGAACAGCCAGAGCGCCAGCATGTTCATTCCCAGGTGGAGCGGCCCGTAATGCAGAAAGGCCGCCGTGATCAGCCGCCACCAGTCCCCGGCGGCGACGAGCGGCCCGTAGAGGACGCCCTGCCTGTAGATCTCGTTCCCGGTTCCGTTGATCTCACCGCCCATGGCCAGCTCGAGCAGGTAGATGCCGACGTTGATCCCGATCAGCGTCTTCGTGACCAGGGCGCCGGTGCCCTCGTAGCTCGCGCGGCGCATCCCCTGCGTGACGCGGGCGGCGCCCTGCGCCTGTCCCGAGTGGTCAGGGCAGCGGATCCCGACGGGCGCGAACGTCATGCAGTCCTCGCAGATCGGTCGGCCGCACTCCGAGCAGGAGACCATCGTCTCCCGGTCGGGATGCCGGTAGCAGTAGGTGATTTCCGAGGCGGCCACGGAGCCGCTGTAGCGTAGTGCGGCCGTGCGAGTGCATGTCGCTTTCACCCCGGACGAGGTCCTGCAGGCGCCGGTCGCCGTCGTGGTCGACGTCATGCGGGCGACGTCGACGATCGCCCAGGCCCTTGCGAGCGGCTACGAGCGGGTCTACTGCTGCCGCGAGATCGAGGACGCGCTGGCCCTGCGCGAGCACCTCGGCGAGGGACTGCTGGGCGGCGAGCGGAAAGCCGTGCGGATCGAGGGCTTCGACATCGGCGCCTCTCCGCGGGAGGTGCTGGAGCCCCGGGGCGAGGTGCTCATCTACTCCACCACGAACGGCACCCGGGCGGTGCTCTCGGCAGCCGCTGCCTGCGAGCGCGTCTTCCTCGGGTCGCTCCTGAACCTGTCCGCGGTCGTCAAAGCCGTCGAGGACGACTGCGTCGTCGTCTGCGCCGGCTTCCAGGGCCAGTTCGCGCTCGACGACGCCTACTGCGCCGGGCGGATCGTCCAAGAGCTCGCCGGGGAGGTGACGGATGCGGCCAAGGCGTGCCGGATCCTCGCCGGCGCCTTTCCCACCGCCTGGGACGCCGTCATGGCCCGCACCTACGGGCCGCCGGGACTCGAGGACGACATCGAGTTCTGCTCGCAGGAGGACACGATCGACGTGGTTCCGCGCTTCTCGCAGCTCGTCCAGGGGGCCGCGGAGATCACGGCGTAGCGCCCGCTCGTTTGCTTTTTCGCAAAGAGCGGATAAAAAGAGACGTATATGCGGCCGAATGGACCCCTGGGAAGCGGGTGGTTCGCGGCCGCTGCGGGTCTAACTGCGGCGGCTGCTCTCGCCCTCGCCTGGGCGCTCGTCGAAGGCGAGGGCCTGGCGAACGCGATCGACGATCTCCCGCTCTTGCTCCTGGCCGGCGCCGTGCTCGCGGCGCTCCTCGGCTGGCGCCAGATGCGCGCCGGGGCTGAGGCCGACCGGCAGAAGGCGCTCGAGGAGGAGAACAAGGCCGAGGCGCTCACCCGCCGGCTCGAGACCGAGCGAGAGTGGCGCAAGGAGCTGCGCCGCCAGATCCAGACGCTCGAGCAGGCCCGCGGCGCGCTCGGGGCGACCAACGACGTTCCGGCACTCGTGCTCAAAACGGCGAAGGAGCTCGTCGGCGCCAAGAAGGCATTGCTCCTGTCCCGAAAGGACGAGGATTCGGATGGAAACCTCGATCTGATGGCGACGGAGGGATTCGAGCGCGATCCGGCGGACAGCGCCGTCGCGCAGCGCTTCGCGCGCGAGGTGATCGCGAGCGACCAGACGGTGCGAGAGGAAAGCCCGACGTTGCCGGCCGAGTCGACCCCGGCCGACCGCGAGATCGAGAACCTGCTCGCGATCCCGATCTACCTCCGGGACAAGTTCAGCGGCGTCGTGGTGCTCGCCAACAAGCCGGGCGGCTTCGAGGACTACGACGACGACGTCTTGCTCGCCCTCGGCGACCACGCCGGCGCGGCGCTCCACAACGCGCGGCTCCACGGCGAGCTGCGCGCCGCCTACATCTCGACGGTGGCGATGCTCGCGGAGGCCGTCGAGGCGAAGGATCCGTTCCTGCGCTCGCACTCCTACGACGCGACCCGGCATGTGTCCGCGGTGGCGAAGCGGCTCGGGATGTCGCGGAAGGAGCGCGAGGATCTCGTCTTCGGCTCCCTGCTCCACGACGTCGGCAAGATCGGGATCTCGGAGCGGATCCTCCTCAAGCCCGGCGCGCTGACGACGCAGGAGCGGTCGCTGGTCGAGCTCCACCCGAGGATCGGCTACCGGATCGTCCAGCAGGTGCCCATCTTGAGGAACGTCGCGCCGGCGATCCTCCACCATCACGAGCGGTTCGACGGCGACGGCTACCCGTCGAAGCTGAGCGGCGAGGAGATCCCGCTGCAGGCGCGGATCATCGCCGTGGCGGACGCGTTCTGCGCGATGACGACCAACCGGCCGTATCGCGATGCGGGGTCGGTCGCGGATGCCCTGGCGGAGCTCGAACGCTGCGCCGGGACGCAGTTCGACCCGGAGATCGTGCGCCTGTTCGGCGAGGAAGTGCGCGCCGCGGAGGCGGGGGAGAGGTCGGAGTTGGAGTCCGACACGGACACGGGAGAGTTCCTGGTCGACGCCCTCTCGGACCCGGAGATCATGCACCGGCGCCAGGCCAACGAGCCGGTGCTCGGCTTCGAGTCGTACTCGATCACCGACAACCTGACGATGCTCTACGGCCACCGACACTTCTGGGAGCTCGTCCAGTCGGAGACCAAGCGAGCCGAGTTGCAGGGCAAGCCGTTCGCGATCGTGATGATCGAGCTGGAGGATCTGGAGCGGATCAACCGCGAACGGGGCTATGCGGCCGGCGACGAGGCGATCAAGAAAGTCGCGCGGGCAGTCCAGGCGGCGTCGCTGCAGTGCCAGGGCACGGCGGCGAGGTTCAGCGGCCGGCGGATCGCGGTGGTCATCCCGCGAGCGGGGCGCGAGGAAGCGTCCGGCTGTGCGGACGAGATCGCGGAGGAGCTGGCGGGCGAGCCGGCGGTGCGAGTCTCGTGCGCGGCGTGGGCGGAAGGCGACGGAGGCGAGTCAGTAGTCGAACGCGCGATCGAGGAGCTTCGCCCTTCGCGCGTTTCGAGTCCGACGTAGCGGGCGGCGGCTCGGGCGGCGCGCTCGAATCAATCGAATCCCGCGCGGTCAGGCGAGGAACGATTCGAGAACCGTCGCAACCTCTCGGGCGGGTGGACGTTCGGCTGGATTCTTCGCGAGCATTCGCATGACCAGGCTCTGGAGCCTCGGATCCAGGTTGTTGCCCAGCGGCTCGGGCTCGACCACCAGTTGCGGGTAGCGCTCCGTCAGGTCGTCGCTGCTCGCGGCATCCGGTGATCGCGGAAAGGGGATCTCGCCGGTGATTCCGTGGTGCAGCGTCGCGCCGAGGCCCCAGACGTCGGCGGCGGCCTCGATCGAATGCGGCGACGAGCCGACCTCGCATACCTCCGGGGCGACGTATGCATGCGTGCCGATCGGCCGCTGGAGTTGGGCTGCGTCCTCGTAGGAGCGAGCGAGACTGAGGTCGATGAGCCGAGGCGGGACGTTCATGACGATGTTGCTCGGCTTGACGTCGAAGTGCACCACACGCTCGGTCGAGAGGTAGTGAAGAACCGCGGCAATGTGCAGCGCGAGCGGCAGGAGCTGCTCGAGGGGGAGCAATCCATGCCGCTTCATGAGGCGTCGTAGCGTCGGGGCTTCGAGATCCTCCAGCAGAAGATGCGGGTGGGGGCCGTCGAGGACTGCGCTGAATCCGCGAACGAGGACGGGGTGTGCCAGCCGATCGAGCAGCGCGGCCTCTCGACGGAACGCCCCGACGGCCCGCTCGTCGTTCACCTTGTCCGGCCGTAGCACCTTGGCGACGACGGGCGAGTACAGCTTCTCGTCCCAGACGAGAAAAACCTCGTAACGGGTTCCCCCACCAAGGGGCTCGAGCACCGTCCGCCCCGGGGCGATCGGCGTGCCGGATTCGAAATTCCAACTCGAACGTTCCTTGTTCGTCAGACGAGGATCCTTTCAGCTCCGCGAAACGACGAGGGGCCGGTTGCCCGGCCCCTCGCGCTTTCGTCGACAGCTTGCTCTCAGTCGTCGCTGTCGTCGTCGCTGTCGTCGTCCCCGTGGTCGCGGCTGTCGTCGTCACTGCCGTCTTCGTCGTCCTCGGAGTCGTCGTCGTCGTCTCCGCGTGCGTTCTCGCAGAGACCAGGGCGGTTCTCGGTCTCGCCGTCGTTGCGGATCCAGATGTTCGCGACGAGCGCCGGCGGGTTGTACGGACCGACCGAATTGTCATGGCAGTCGTGTTCCGTGTTGTTTCGAAGGAAGTTGCCCTCGATGCGGTTGTCCAGCGTGTTGTCGTCCATGAAGATCCCGTCGTACAGGGTGCTGTCGAGCACGACGTTGTAGAGAATCCGGGAGGCCTGGGTACCGGACGCCACGATGTTGTCGTCGTTCCGGACGACCCGGTTCTCCACCACGGTCGTTCCCGGCGCGGGGGAGGGGTCGACGGGCGGTGCGCCGTACAGCAGGATGCCGGACGAGGAGGCGACGGCCGTGAGTGGGCCGACGAGGGTGTTGTCCGACACGTGGTTCTCCTGGACTACGGCGAACGCGCCACGGCTGACCTGAATGCCGTTCTGCGCGATCGTCGTGCTCGGGCCGAAGCCGATGACCCGGTTGCCCCAGACGGTTGCGCGGGAGCCCACGTTGTCGATCGTCATTCCGTTCTTCTGGTACTTGTCGATCAGGTTGCGAGAGATCGTCGCGGTGCCGACCGTGGGACCGTCCGCGTACTTTCGTCCGACCTGGACGCCGACGCCGTTCTGACAGCCGCTCAACTCGTTGGTGATCGGGGTGAGCGTGTCGCGAATCTCGGTGATGTGATTGTCGTCGATCGTTGCCTGGCCGCCGTTCTCGACCCAAACGCCGTAGCGGATGCTGTCGCAGCCGGCCGGGCCCGGACCGCTGATCGTGAAGGCGAGAATCTGAACGTTCGTCGCGCCGTTCACGTGGACGATCGCCTTCTCGTCGACGAGGTTCGTGACGATAGTCGGCGGCGCTTTGATGATCGCGGCCCGACGAACGATCGAACGGATCGTCGTGCTGTTGTCGTCTGGGCTCTCGAACGACACCTGTTCGGTGTACGTGCCTGGGCAGACATTGATCGTCGAACCCGGCGGAGCAGTTTCGACGGCGGCCTCGATCGAACTGGATGCCGGCGTCGGCGCGCCGCAGTTGCTAGGCGGACTTGCCTGGCCGTCGTCGTCCACGATGAACGTGGCCGCTGACGCGTCCGCGAGTCCTACTGCAAAGGCGCTCACGAGGGCGATCGCGAGAATTGCGATTCGCTTCATGCTTTCCTCCCTCTCGAGATGGTCGGCCCAAGGGGCCGCGAGTGTGTGCTCGGCCCCTCGTGCGAGCGACCTGGCACGCCCAGAATCCCCGAGTCAAAAACATTCGAAACATCCTTTTTGCAGGTAAAACATTGATTGACAAATCAATCGACCCTGCCTTGTAACGGCGAAGGCCTCCCCGAGACTTGACACCGAACACACGTTCGTGGTAGAACGTGTGTTCGCTCATGGTCGCATCCCTCGCCATCCCTGGATTCGAGCTTCGCGCCGCGCTTCGTCAGCGGCCTAGCCTCGCGATCCAGCCCGCTGCGCTCGCGCCTCCCGACGGCGCCGAGCCGCTCATCGGGCCCGTCACCGCCGCGGCTCACCAGGCCGGCGTTCGGCCCGGGATGCGGATGGGGGAGGCACTTGCAACCTGCCCGCAGCTGGTTCTCGTCGAGCCGGATCCGGCAGGAGCGGAAAAAGACTGGGAGGAGATCGTCCGCCGGCTCGAGGACTCCGGCTTCGCCGTCGAGTCCGCTCAGCTCGGCACGGCCTATTTCGACACGCGCGGGGTGGAGCGCCTCTACGGCGGCCTCGAGCAGGCGCTCCGGCGCGCCCTCGCCGCGGTCGGCTCACACTGGGATGCGCGCGTTGGCGCGGCAACACGCCGCTTCGCCGCTCTGGCGGCAGCCAACGTCGCGCGCCCAGGCCAGGTTCTCGTCGTCTCCGACGAGCGCAGCAAGGAGTTTCTCGCCCCGCTTCCACTCCGCCTGCTCGGGCTAGACGAGCGACGACGCCAGGAGCTGGAAGCGCTGGGCGTGAAGCGCGTTGGACAACTTGCCCGGCTCCCGGGCGCTGCCGTTGCCGAACGTCTGGGACCGGACGGCCGCAGCGCCTGGGGTCAGGCGAGAGGAGGCAAGGGCAGTCGCATCCGCGGCCGCCGCCCGCCCGCCGAGATCGTGGAGGAGCTCGAGTTCCCCGAGGCGGTCGGAAACGAGCTCACGCTCCGCCGCGCCCTCGCCACCCTGGCCGAGACGGCCATGGCCCGGCCCGAGCGCGCCGACCGGTTCGTCCGAAAAGTCGCACTTTCGGCACGACTCGTCGGCGGAGCCTCCTGGCGCCGGACGCTGACCTTCCGCGACCCGGCAGGCGATCACGACCGGATCCGGATCGCCCTCGGCCCGAAGATCAACGAGGTGCCGGCACCCGTCCTTGCCCTCCGCCTCGAGCTGGTCTCGATGACCGAGGACACCGGCCGGCAGCTCGAGCTCGTCAGGCCGGAAGGCGCTGAGCTCCAGAACCGTCTCCAGGAAGGCCTCCGCCAGGTCAAGGCCTCGACCGGCGGCGGGATGGTCGCAACGGTCGTCGAGGTGGCGCCGTGGTCTCGGATTCCGGAAGCGCGAGCACTGTTCGTTCCGCGGGACGGCTAGGCAGGCTCAACGAGCCGCGGGCCGCCCTGGTCGAGCCGCAAGCCGACGGGGCGCCGTGTCTCGTCAACCGCCTGGCCGTCGAGCTGATCCGCGAGGAGTGGCGAGTGCTGGACCGCTGGTGGACCGAGGATCCCGTCAACCGGCGGTACTTCGACGTCGTCCTCGAGAGCGGCCAGCAGGTCGTCGTCTTCCACGACGACGAGCACGGCCGTTGGTTCACCAGCGCGGGGCTGAGCGCAGTCGGTTCTTCCGGGCGCGAACGTCGTACTCTTCGCGCGTCCGCCCATCGAGAGGGCTCGCGATGGCGATCGTTTCGCCGTCGCCTTGCTGCCCGTCTGGTTCGTTGGGCTGTTGATCTGGGGAGCCGTCGATTCAGGCCGTAACCGGAGATCCGAGACGTCGCGCCTGGTCTCTGGATCTGGCGCCAGGATCATCCCGACTGGGATCCGGGAGTCGGTTGGGATCCGCCGGTCACCTCGACGTGCGTCGAGTCCGGCGGAGAGGTCGTGCTGCTCGATCCGCTCGCGCCGCCGGAGGATGCGACCGAGATCTGGGAGCGCCTCGACGCGCACCCGCCCACGGTCGTCGTCGTTCTCAAGCCGGACCACGTCCGCGACGTCGATCTCTTCGTCGGCCGTTACGGCGCGAAGGCGTTCGGGCCCGACGTCTTCTTCGCGGCGATGCCCCCGAGACGGAGCTCGAGTGGATCGGAGAAGGCAGCGAGCTACCGGGCGGCCTCGTCGCGCTCTACGACGGCCGAGGCCGGAACGAGACGCCGATGTGGCTCCCGGAGCAGCGCGCGATCGTCTTCGCCGACGGCCTGACGGCGCCCGAGGGCGAGCTCCAGGTCTGGTGGACGCCCTGGCACGAGAAACGTGTGCTCCCGGCGCTCAGGGAGCTACTCGAGCTCCCGTTCGAGCACGTGATCGTCTCCCACGGCGAGCCGGTTCACGACCGCGCCGCGTTCGAGCGCGCGCTCGAGCGGCCGCCCTACACCGGAGAGCTCGAGGCCCAGTCCGAGAACTAGGCCGCGTCGTGGATCTGCGAGCGGATCTTCTCCGCGGTCGCGTCGTCGATCTGATCCATGCCGTGCACCTCACGCGCGTGCGTGGCCACCTGGGCCATGACCTCTTCCTCCGAGTCCGCGTGGACGACGGCGTCGCAGTCGAAGCCGACGTCGGCGCACTTGAGCTCCTTCGTCATACGCTCTCCTTTCGCAGCCTGAGCGCCGTCTCGGCGAGCTCGGGCCATTTCGCCTCGTGGACGGCGGGCACTTCGACCCACCCGCCCATCAGGCGACCGTTGTTTGCCGGGTCGTAGATCCGTGAACCGTCGAGCGCGAGCGCCTTCTCTCGCTCACCTTCGTCGGGCAGCTTGAAGGCGAGCGTTCCTCTCGCCTCGTAGCAGGCGATCATCTTGCCGCCGGCCGTGATGCAAGGCCGTCCCATCATCTGCGCCCCCTTCACGTCGGGGTCGCGGGCCGCGAGGTCGTCCGTGATCTCGTCGAAGCGGGCTCGGGGATTCACGGCTCGACCCTAACGCCCTCGGGCTCGCCCCGCGAAGCCCGCGTCCGGCGCGTGCAGGTTGAACAGCCGTGCCGGGCCGACTGGCCGGAAGCCGTGCGTCACGCCGATCGGGGCGGCGAAGTACGAGCCGGCGCCGAGCCGCACGGTCTCGTCGCCGGCGATGAAGTCGATCTCGCCCTCGAGGACGTAGAACGAGTCGATGTGATCGTCGTGGCTGTGCGGGTCGACGCCCTCCCAGCGCTCGTCGAACTCGAGCACGAACAGGGAGAGCTCGGTCGTCTCCGCCTTGATCGTGTTCGCCAGCCCCTCGCGACGGGACAGACGCTCGCCCTCATCCGGCCCCGAGATTTCCGCAGCGGCCGGCCCGTACGCCTCGTCGACGTCGTAGCTGTCCCATTGGAACCGCCGGCCGGCCACAGCATTGCGCATGTACTCGATGAACCGCCCGTCGGGCGCGTGGATGTTGAGGTACCGCGCCCGCCCAGGGCCGGCGTTCGTGAAGCCGTGGACGATGCCGGGCGGGACAGCGACGGTGGTCCCGGCCTCCGCGCGCACACGCTCGTCCCCGTTGATGAACTCGAGCGTTCCTTCGAGGACGTAGAACGCGTCGACGTGGTCCTTGTGGAAGTGGGGGCCAGGGCCCTGGAACTCCGGGCCGACGTCGACCTCGTTGACCGAGATCTCCGGCAGCTCGAGCTTGACGACGATCCGCTCGTTCAGGCGCTCGCCTTCGCCGGGGTCGCAAACGATGGCGTTCACGGCGAAGAGCCTATTTGACACCCTGACCATGGAGGGCGAACATATGTTCGCCCTCCATGGCCTATATCGAGCTTCACGCGCACTCCTCCTACTCGTTCCTCGACGGCGCGTCCCTGCCCGAGGAGCTGGCGGTTCGCGCGGGTGAGCTCGGGTACGACGCGCTCGCGCTCACCGACCACGACGGCGTCTACGGCTCGCTCGAGTTCGCGCACGCCGCCAAGTCATTCGGGGTGAGGCCGATCACCGGGGCGGAAGTGGCTTTGGGCGACGGCTCCCATGTCACGCTGCTGGTCGAGAGCGCGACCGGATACGCGAACCTCTGCCGGCTGCTGACGGCGGCCCATGCGGGGACTCGACCGGATTCTGGGACGCGTAGCGTTGCGCTGGATCCGGCGCTCGACCAGGCTCTGCTCGAGGAGCTGAACGAGGGGATCGTCTGCCTGTCGGGCTGCTCGCGGCTCGGGCTCGCCGTGCAGGATCCGAACGCCGCCGCGCGCCTGGCACAGGCGTTTGGGCGCGATCGCTTCTTCGTCGAGCTGCAACGCCCGTTCGAGCGGGGAGACGTGCGGCGCAACGCCCGGCTCAGGGATCTCGCCGAGGCCCTGCGCGTCCAGACAGTGGTGACCGGTGACGTCCACGCTCATGTGGCGAGTCGCGCGCCGCTCCAGGACGCGCTCGTTGCGATCAGGCACCGCACGTCGCTCGAAGGCTCCGAGCCGGAGCGGCGAGGGAACCACGAGGCCGTCCTGCGCGCGCCGGGTGAGGTCGCCGATCGCTTTCCGCTCGACCGCGAGGCCGTCGACCGGAGCGGAGAGATCGCCGAGCGGCTCGAGTTCGATCTCACGCAGGAGCTCGGCTACCGCTACCCGGACTTCTCCGACCGGGCCGAGCCGGCCATCGCCCAGCTCACCCGCGTGTGCCGCCGAGCCTTCGAGGAGCGCTACAGCGGGCTGAACGGCCACAAGCGCAACGCGCGGGCCAGGCTCGACGAGGAGCTTGCCCTGATCGACGAGATCGGGCTCGCCGGGTTCTTCCTGCTCCACCACGAGGTGCTCGAGCTGGCCCGCGATGTCGCGAACGAGGTGCGCGGACGCGAGTCACCGCGCAACTCGCTGCCGCCCGGCCGGGGCCGAGGCTCGTCCGTCGGCTCGATCGTCTGCTACCTCACCGGGCTCTCGCACGTCGACCCGGTCGAGGCCGGGCCTTTCGCTCGGGCGCTTCATCAACCGCGAGCTGACCGGCATCCCGGACATCGACCTCGACTTCCCGCGCGACATCCGCGAGAAGCTGATCGTCGCGGTGACGGAGCGCTACGGCCGCGAGCACGCCGCGCTCGTCGCGAGCTTCTCGACGTACCGCTCGCGCGGCGCGATCCGCGACATCGGGAAGGCGCTCGGCCTTCCGTACGGGGAGCTCGAGCGGCTCGCGCGAGTCTCCGACGGCTGGAACGCGAAGCGCGTCGCCGAGGAGCTCCAGCTCGTGCCCGGTTTCGCGGACAAGGCGCGCTCGCCCCGCTGGCGCGCCTTCGCCGAGCTGACACACGAGATCGCCGGCCTCCCGCGGCACATCTCGCAGCACCCGGGCGGGATGGTGATCTCGACCCGCCCGCTCGTCGAGCTCGTCCCCGTCCAGCCGGCGGCCATGGCCGGGAGGCAGCTCGTCCAGTGGGACAAGGACTCCTGCGACGACGCCGGCTTCCTGAAGATCGACCTGCTCGGGCTCGGGATGCTCTCTGCGGTCGAGGAGTGCGTAGAGCAGATCGCACGCCTCCGCGGCGAGCCGATCGACCTCTCGCGGATTCCGCTCGACGATCCCGAGACTTTCGCGCAGATCCAGGAGGCGGACACCGTCGGCGCCTTCCAGATCGAGAGCCGCGCGCAGATGCAGACGATCCTCCGCACCCGGCCCGAGACGATCGAGGACATCATGGTTCAGGTCGCCCTCGTGCGGCCAGGGCCGATCCAGGGCAAGGCAGTCCACCCGTACATCGAGCGGCGGCAGAAGCTGCGCGAGGATCCGTCGTACGAGCCGCCGGCCGACCATCCGCTGCTGGCCGAGCCGCTGCGCGACACCCTCGGCGTCATCGTCTTCCAGGATCAGGTGCTGGAGGTCGCGATGGCGCTCGCCGGGTTCAGCGTGGGAGAGGCGGAGGGTCTGCGGCGGGCGATGAGCCGGAAGCGGAGCGAGGCCGCGCTCGAGGCGTACCGGAAGCGGTTCGTCGAAGGAGCGCTCGGCAAGGGCGTGGAGGAGAAGCTGGCGAACGAGATCTACGACAAGCTCGTCGCCTTCTCCGGGTTCGGGTTCCCGAAGTCGCATGCGGCGGCGTTCGGGCTCCTGGCCTACCAGTCGTCGTGGCTCCGGTGCCACTACCCCGCGGAGTTCCTGTGCGCGCTTCTGAACGCACAGCCGATGGGCTTCTACCCGCCGGCGACGCTCGTGCGGGATGCGCAGCGGCGCGGGGTGGAGGTGCTTCCGCCGGACGTGAATCTCACCGAGGCGAAGTGCGCGGTGCAGGCCGGGGCGGTGCGGATGGGGATCGAGTTCGTGACCTCGGTGGGGGAGGACGACGCCCAGGCGCTGGTAGAGGAGCGTGAGCGCGGCGGGCCGTTCCTCGACGTCCGCGATCTGGCGCAGCGGGCGCCGCTGCGACGGCGAGAGCCTCCAGACGCTGATCGAGTCCGGCGCCTGTGCGTCCTTCGGTGAGGAGGCGCGGCCGCTGATCTGGGAGGCCGGGCTCGCGCCGCGCTCGACGTCGGTTCCGGGGTCGGGCGGGGAGGCGCGGCAGCTGGCCCTGCCGCTCGAGCCGACGGTCGAGACGCCCGAGCTTCCGGAGGCGACGGACTGGGAGCGAATGCTCGCCGACTACCGCACGACGAGCGTCTCGGTCGGGACGCACCCGCTCGAGCTCCTGCGCCCGCATCTTCCGGACAATGTCCTCTCGAGCCACGACCTGTCTCTGACACTCGACCGGGCCTCCGTGGCAGTGGCCGGAATGGTCGTGGCCAGACAGCGCCCGTCCACTGCGAAGGGCGTCGTGTTCATGCTGCTCGAGGACGAGGTCGGCCAGATGAACCTGATCGTCCCGCCGCAGGTCTACGAGCAGTTCAGGCCGGTCGTGCGGGCCGAGAAGCTCGTGCTGGCCCGCGGGAGATTCGAGCGGCAAGGGCGAAACCAGAACGTCCTCGTCCGCGAGATCGAGACCCTCGCGCCGCTCGCCCGCCGCCTGGCGGAGGTCGAGCAGCTCGGCGACTCACTTCCGCCGGCGCACCATTTCGGGCACCGCTAGCCGCCGCTAGAGGTCTTCGATCTCGAGACCGAATCGGGGCATGCGGTCGATCACCGTCTGGTTGAACTCGGCCTCGTACTCCTCGGCGTCCGGGCTCTCCAGCGTGCGGGCGTAGGTGTCGCGCATCTCGGCGATGGCCTCCGTGCCGTGCTCGACGAGCTCCTGGTACCGGCCGTAGATCTCCTCGGCGTCCTCGCGGTCGGCGTCGTCGTAGGCGCGCTCGGCCTCGTCCACGCGGCGCAGGAAGTCCGCGTCCTGCTCCTCGAACAGGTCGAGCTGCCGGGCGATCAGCTCGGCGAAGCGGCCCCCCATCGACGGCCTAGGCTACCCGTGTGGTCGTTCGCACCTGGAACATCTTCCACGGGAACACGGTTCCGCCCGGGCGCCACCGCTACGTCGAGGAGATGGTGCGGCTCGTGACCCACGACCGGCCGGACTTCGTCTGCCTCCAGGAGGTGCCGCCGTGGGCGCTCGAGCCGATCGGCCGTTGGAGCGGGATGCAGGTCTACGGCGAAGTCGCGGCGCGGGCGACGATCGGGCCGCTTCCGTCGACGCCCGAGCTCGGCAGGCGGATCACCGACCTGAATCCCGGGCTCCTTCGCTCCGGCTTCGAGGGCCAGGCGAACGCGATCCTCGTCTCGCCGGAGCGGAAGATCCTCGCCCGCCATGTCGTGACCCTGAACCCGCTCTCGTTCCGGCTGCGGAAAGGCCGTCGCCTCGGCCTGTCCGTGGTCTCCCAGCTGGCGTGGGGCAAGGAGCGGCGCCAGTGCATCGCCGTTCGCCTGGAGGGCGGGCTCGTCGTCGCCTGCCTCCACGCGACCAAGGCGCGAAACCCCCGCGTACCCGATGCGGAGATCGTTCGGGCCGCGCGCTGGACAGCCCGGCTCGCGGGCGACTCGCCCTGCATCCTCGCGGGGGATTTCAACGTCGACACGGCCAGGTCCGTGGTCATCGAGCACCTGGACGGCTTCACGAGGGCCGGCCCGGGGATCGACCACGTCGTGGCCCGCGGCGCATCGACCGGGCCGTACGACCGGTGGACGCCGGAGCGGCGCCGCCTCGGAGAGCTCGCGCTCTCGGACCATGCGCCGGTTCAGGTGGAGGTCACATGACCTTCGAGGAGGCGCGGGCGGCCTTTCCGGTGCTCGAGCGGTACGCGTACCTGAACGCCGGCTCGGTCGGGCCGATGACTCGGGCGACCTACGACGCGATCGTGGAGGCGGAGCGGGCCGAGCTGGGGCCGCGTGGAGGCTACGACGCCTTCAACGAAATCATCGAGGCGCGCCAGCGGCTGCGCGGTCTGCTCGCCGGGCAGATCGCCGTGGACGCGGACCGCGTCGCGCTCATGTCATCCACCTCGGAGGGCTGCCGGGTCGTGCTCGCCGGCCTGGACCTGAGCCCGGAGGACGAGGTGGTGACGACGGATGCGGAGCACTTCGGCCTGCTCGGCCCGCTTCACGCCTCTCGAGCGTGTGTTCGCGTGGCGGCCGTGCGCGACCGTCCTGCGGAGGAGGCGTTCGACGCGATCCTGGCGGAGGTCGGGCCGCGGACGAAGCTGATCGCGCTCTCGCACGTGCTGTGGGTCAACGGCCACGTGATTCCGCTCGAGGCGCTGCAAGGGGCCGTCTCGGCGCCGCTGCTCGTCGACGGGGCGCAGTCGGTCGGCGCGATACCGGTCGAGGCCGAGGTGTTCGACTTCTACACCGTCTCCGGCCAGAAATGGCTCTGCGGGCCCACGCCGACAGGCGGGCTCTACGTCCGCGATCCCGAGCGGCTGCGGATTGCGGGGCCGAGCTACTTCTCCCAGGCGTCGTACGAGTCGGACGGGGCGTTCGTCGCCCGGGAGGGGGCCGCGCGTTTCGAGCAGGGCTGGATCCCGCACGCGTTCATCGCGGGGCTGGAGGCGTCGATCCACGGGATGCCCGAGTGGCGGTTCGACCGCGCTCGCGAGATGACCGACCTCTGTCGCCAGGGGCTCGTCGACGCAGGCTTCGACGTCGTCACCGAGCAGGGCCACGGAACGCTGGTCTCCCTCCGCTGGCCCGGAGACACCACCGCGGCGGTGAAACGGCTCTACGAAGAGGACATCGTCATCCGCGACCTCCCCGGGACGGGCCTGCTGCGCGCCTCGTGCGGCTACTGGACGAGCGAGGACGACATCGAGCGGCTGATCGCCGGGCTGAACGCGGCGGCCTAGAGGCTGCGAAGAGGTCGACGAGGTTGCCGTCCGGGTCCTTGACCTGGGCGTAGCGCATGCCCCAGACCGCGTCCCAGGGCTCCTTGTGACTCGTCCCGCCGCTCTCGAGCAGGGCTGCGTAGGCGGCATCGACCTCACCAGGCGAGTCGCAGCGGAAGGCGATTGCCGAGACCGGTGACCCTCGGACGGCGGCTTCCAGTCGGGATCGAACGACCGGACGATCTCCTCAGTGTCGAGCATGATCCGAACACCCGCCGCCGACGCCTCGGCGTGACCCTCCGACGTCCGCTCCGTCGGGAAACTCGAGCCCGAGCTCGCCGTAGAACCCGATCGCACGGCCCATGTCGGAGACGACGATGCCGATGGCCTCGAACCGCGGAGTCATGCCGCGTCCGCCGCAGTCCGCAGCCCGAGCTCGCCGGAGATCGGCTTCATCGCGTCCGTGACCGTCTGGATGTGCTCGTCGAAGTCGACGCCGAGCAGCTCGGCGCCGGCGTGCACCTCGTCCCGGTGCACCCCCGCCGCGAACGACGGCTGCTTGAGCTTCTTCTTCACGGACTTCGGCGTCAGCGTCTCGATGCCGTCCGGGCGGACGAGCCCACAGGCGTGGATGAACCCCGCGAGCTCGTCGCACGCAAAGAGCGTCTTCTTGAGATCCGTGTCGCGCGGCATGGCCAGATGCTCGGCGTGGGAGAGCACCGACTCGACGAGCTCCTCGGGATAGCCCTCCTCACGCAGGATCGGCGCTCCGTCCTGCGGGTGCTTGTCGAGCGTGGGGTGGATCTCGTAGTCGAAGTCGTGGAGGAGGGCGGTCGCGCCCCAGAGCTCCTCGTTGCCGTCGAGCTTGCGCGCATACGCACGAACCGCTGCCTCGACTGCCAGGGCGTGGCGCAGGAGGGCCTGGCTCTTCGTGTAACGGGTGAGCGTGTCCCAGGCTCGGTCTCGGGTGACTTCCATTGGCCTCAGTACGATAGTCCGCTTATGTCGGCCACACTCGTACCGAATGCGCTGATGGAGAGCTTCGTCATCGAAGGCGGCACCCCGCTCGGCGGCCGCGTCGCCGCCGCGGGGAACAAGAACGGCGCCCTGCCGATCCTCGCCGCGACCCTGCTCGCGAGCGAGCCGGTGACGCTCTCGAACGTGCCGCGGATCCGCGACGTCGACACGATGGTCGCGCTCCTGGCCGACGTCGGCGCCGAGGTCGAGTGGCTTGGCCCGAACGAGATCCGCGTCGACGCCTCGAACGCGCAGAAGACAGCTCTCGATCCGGATCTCTGCCGGCAGATCCGGGCGTCGTTCCTGCTGGCCGGCCCGCTGCTCGCCCGGTTCGGGCGCGCGAGCGTCCCACCGCCCGGCGGCGACGTCATCGGCCGCCGCAGGCTCGACCCGCATGTTCACGCGCTCGCGGAGATGGGCGTGGAGATCTCGATCAACGGCACCTTCGAGATGCAGACATCCGGACTCCAGGGGCGCCGGATCTTCCTCGACGAGGCGAGCGTCATGGCGACCGAGAACGCGGTCATGGCAGCGACGCTCGCCACCGGCGAGACCGTGATCGGGAACGCCGCCTGCGAGCCGCACGTACAGGATCTCTGCCGCTTTCTCTGCTCGCTCGGCGCCAGGATCGAGGGAATCGCCTCGAACATCCTCCGCGTCAAGGGCGTCGAGCAGCTCGGCGGGGGAGAGTGGCGCGTCGCGCCGGAGCACATCGAGGTGGCGAGCTTCATCGGCCTTGCGGCGGTCACAGGCGGCGACATGCTCATCGAGCACGTCGCGCCCGAGGATCTCGCGCCGATCCTTCCCGTCTTTCGCCGGCTCGGCGTCGAGGTCGAGCTCCACGACTCGAGCGTCCGTGTCCCGCCGGGACAGGAACTGGTGATCGAGGACGACCTCGGCGACCAGATTCCGAAGATCGAGGACGGCCCGTGGCCCGCCTTCCCCGCCGACCTCACATCCATCGCCCTCGCCGTCGCGACCCAGGCGCGTGGCACGGTCCTGATCTTCGAGAAGATGTTCGAGAACCGCCTGTTCTTCGTCGACAGGCTGATCGGGATGGGCGCGCGCATCATCCTGTGCGACCCGCACCGCGCGGTCGTCACCGGCCCGTCGAAGCTGTACGGCCAGCGCATGTCGAGCCCGGACATTCGCGCCGGCATGGCCATGCTGATCGCGAGCCTCTGCGCCGAAGGCGTGTCGACGATCGGAAACGTCGGCGAGATCGACCGCGGCTACGAGCGGATCGACGAACGGCTACGCGCGCTCGGCGCGAAGATCGACCGCGTCGACGGCTAGTTCGCTCGAACGCGAAGGACGAGCCGGCCGGAAGAGGCGGCAGTCAACTCCGGTGCGCCCGCGTACTTGACCCGCATGACGTAGCGGCCGGGGCGAAGGCGAGTCTGCAGCGAGACCTGACCGCCGGCGCGTGTGCGGCCGCGGGCGATCCGGTGCCACTTGCCCTTGCGGCGAACCTGCAGTGAAACCCGCCGGCCCGCCGGGGAGATGGCCGAGAGCCTCGAGTTCAGCTTGGCGCGGACGCGAACCTTCAGGTGCCGGACACTGCGGTGGAGCGGGCCGACGAGGCGAAGCGAGGAGAACGCGCGCGCGGGCGGGACGATCTCCCCGCCGTTCTGCGCGGTCGCGACAGCGCGGCCGATGTCGAGGATCCCGTAGCCGAGCCCCTTCGTCCAGGCTCCGTCGCCCGAAGCAGTGCGCTTGAGGATCCACGCCACCTGGTCGCGCGTGAGATTCGGGTTCGCGGCCCAGACGAGCGCCGCGGCGCCGGCGACCTGCGGAGCGGCGAACGACGTGCCGCTCGAGTAGCCGTAGAAGCCGGTGGTCGAGCCGGGAAGGGCGTACCGGGGCCAGTCGCGGCCTCTGGCATACGACGAGACGGCGCCGAACACGTTCTCGCCCGGTGCGGCAAGAGAGATCCACGACCCCGTGTTCGAGAAGGACGCGCGGCGCCCGGCCTTGGTGGTCGCTCCGACCGAGAGGCCGAGGCCCCCGCGGCCCTGCGAGCCGACCGGCTGGAGAAGGGCGGCCGGGTACTCGATCGGGTTGCCGTCTTCGAACTCGTTCCCTGCAGCGGCCACCACGAGCACTCCGTGCTCGCCGGCGAACTCGAGGGCCTTGCGCTCGACAGCCGAGGTTTCCGTGCCGCCGATCGAGAGGTTGATGACCTTGGCGCCGTGGTTGACCGCGTAGACGATGGCGTCGGCCTCGTCGACGTCTGTGAAGGAGCCGTCGGCGCGGCCCGATTGGATCAACAGGAGCTGGGAGTCGCCTCCCGAGCCTGCGATGCCCTCGTTGTTCGTGACCGAGCCGCCCGCGATCGAGGCGACGAACGTGCCGTGGCCGTGGAGATCGCGGATATCGGTGCTCCCGTTGAAGACGTTGTAGGTCTCGGGCGCCTTGGCCGCGAGATCGGGAGCCGTGATGTCGGCGCCGGTGTCGACGATCGCGATCTTCACTCCGGCCGCCGCGCGGAGCACGGCGTCGGGCACCGCGCTCATCCGGGTGGCGTCGTACTGCCACTGATACGACACACCGGCGGAGTACATCGCCGTGAGGCCCGGCTCGGAAGCCGAGAAACGGGGCTCGGGCGTCTCCACCGACGCGATCCCGGAAAGCCGCGAGACACCGGCCGCAAATGTGCGGACGTCGGTCGGCCGAACTTCCACGGAACGGACATCGGGAAGACGCCGAACGATGCGCGCCGGATACTGCTTCAGCGCCCGGGAGAGAGCTCCACGGGTCTCGTAGGTGACCACGGCGGTGCCTGCCGAGGAGGCGGGGCGGGCCGAGGCCGAGAGGGCTGCGGGCACGCCGAGCGCTGCGGCTCCGATGATCGGGAGGATTGCCGCAACGAGTCGTACCGCAGGGTGTGCACCTTTGGGGTTCATGGGCCGCTTGGAGCCGGGTGTGGCTCGCACAGTCGAAATCGGCCCTCTGAGAGCCCTGCGATACCCTCGTTCGAGCGATGGAGAGGGCTACCGAACCCGAACGGGGGATCCGCACCGCGCGGATCGATCTAGGCGGAACCGGGAGGGCAAACGTGGCCACCGGGCTCCCTGTCCTGGACCATCTGCTCGGCCTGTTCGCGGGGCATTCCGGCTTCGACCTGCAACTCGAAGTCGCGCCCGGAGGCCCGGACGCCGTCGCCACGGCCGCAGGCCGAGCCCTCGGCGAGGCACTGCGCGAGGTGATGGCGCAGGGCGGCGCCGCGGGCTACGGCTACGCGATGGTTCCGGCAGACGAGGCCCTCGCCAACGTCGTGCTCGAGGTTTCCGGCCGTCCGCTGCTCGTATCCAACGTCGATCTCTCGGATGCCCACGTCGCAGGCCTCGACCGCGACCTGGTCTCGGGCTTCCTCCGCGAGCTGGCCGAAGCCGCGGGCCTCACGCTCCACGTGCGGCTCCTGCACGGCGAGAACGCGGAGCACGTGCTCGAAGCGATCTTCAAAGCCCTCGGAGGAGCGCTCGCGAACGCCGCGGCGCCGTTGCGAAAGGAGTAGGGATGGGAGACAGGACCGTCGTCCGCACGGAAGCTGCGCCGGCCCCGTTCCAGGGTGCGCCGTACTCGCAGGCGATCAAGGCTGGAGGGTTCGTGTTCGTCGCAGGCCAGGTCGGGCTGAAGCCGGATCACGGCGAGCTCGTGAGTGACGGGATCGCCGAGCAGACCGAGCAGGTGTTCGACAATCTCGAGGCGATCCTCGCCGAGGCGGGCTCGGGCCTCGACCGGATCGTCAAGACCACCGTCTTCCTCGCGGATTTCGACGACTTCCAGGCCATGAACGAGGTCTACGGCCGGCGGATCGGCGGACAGCCCGCCCGCGCGCGCCACCGTGGAGGTCTCGAAGCTCCCCTCGGGCGCAAAGGTCGAGATCGAGGCCATCGCGGTGGCTTGAGCCACAATCCGGGGCATGAAGGCGCCGGAGGTCATCGCCACCCACGCGAACACGGATTTCGACGCGTTCGCTTCCATGCTCGCCGCGCGGCGGCTCTATCCGGGCGCCGTCGTCGCCGTCCAGGGCACGCTGAACCGGAACGTGCGGGAGTTCTACCGCCTGCACGCGGACGAGCTCGACGCCGTGGATGCGTCCCGCATCGATCTCCGGTCGATCCGTCGGCTCGTCGTCGTGGAGACGACATCGGCCTCCCGCCTGGGCGAGCTGGAGGCGGTGGCTCTCGACCCCGAGGTCGAGACCGCAGTCTTCGACCACCATCCCGGAGAGCTGCCCGACTGGGTCAAGCCCGAGAACGCCGTCGTCTCGCAGGACGGAGCGCTGACGACGACGCTCGTGGGCGTGCTTGCCGAGCGCGAGCTCGAGGTGACGCCGATCGAGGCGACGGCCTTCGCGCTCGGCATCCACGAGGACACCGGCTCGCTCACGTATCCGACGGCGACCCAGCGAGACGCCGACGCCCTGGCGTGGTGCCTGCGGCACGGCGCGCGGCAGGATCTCCTCGCGCGCTTCCTCCACTCGCCGCTGACCGGGGAAGAGCGTGAGCTGCTCGCAACGCTGACGACGAACCTTCGAACCACACGGGTCGCCGGCGTGGACATGCTCGTCTCGGCCGTCGTCTGGCCCGAGCACGTCGACGGGATCTCGAACCTCGCACACAAGATCGTGGACCTGACCGACTGCCGGGCCCTCGTCCTGCTCGTGGAGATGGACGAGCGAGTCTTCGCGGTCACCCGGAGCCGCACTCCCGAGATCGATGCGTCGGCGATTGCGCGGTCACTGGGCGGCGGCGGGCATCGGGAGGCGGCGTCGGCGATCTTCCGCGGCTCGCTGGACGAAGCGCAACAGGTGATGGAGGCGGCACTGGGCGACGCGGTGCGCGAGCCCATCCGGGCCGAACAGGTCATGTCGAAGCCGGCCAGGTCGGTTTCGCCCGAGGAGACGGTCGCCAGCGCGATGATGGTCTGCCAGCGCTACGCCCAGAGCGGGATCCTGGTGGTCGAGAGCGGCCGGCTGGCCGGTGCCGTGGGCCGAGAGGATCTCGACAAGGCGATCGCTCACGGCCTCTCTCACGCGCCCGTCAAGGGGATCATGAGCTCGCGCGTCGTGTCCGTTCCGGCCGAAGCTGCCCTGGCGGAGGTTCAGGAGGCGCTCGCAGGCTCGCCCGACGGCCGGGTCGCCGTTCTCGACGGCGAAGACCTCGTCGGCGTGGTCTCGCGAAGTGACGTCCTCCGCGCGCTCGGTGAGCACCCCGAGGCCGAGCAGGAGGCAGGCGGGGCGCTGGCTGCGGAGCTCGGAGCGCTCGAGCACCTCCAGCCCGCCTTCGAAGCGGTCTCGACGGTCAGCGAGCCGTACGAGGGCGTCTACCTCGTCGGCGGGACCGTCCGGGACATTCTCCTCGGCGAGCCGAACTTCGACGTGGACATCGCGGTCGAGGGCGACGCGATCGAACTCGCCCAGAGCGTTGCCGACACGCTGGAGGGGCGCGTCAGGGCGCACCACAAGTTCGGGACCGCGGTCGTCCTCTACGGAGACGACGACCGAATCGACGTCGTGACTGCGCGAACGGAGTTCTACGCGGCACCTGCTGCCTTGCCGAGCGTCGAGCACGCCACCATCCGGGAAGACCTCTTTCGGCGGGACTTCACGATCAACGCGATGGCCGTGTCCCTGAAGGGACAGGACTTCGGACGGCTCGTCGACCCGTTCGACGGGCGTCGCGACCTCGAGGCGAAGACCATCCGCGTCCTGCACAACCTCTCGTTCATCGACGACCCGACGAGGATCTTCCGTGCCATCCGGTACGAGAGCCGTTACGGGTTCCGGATGGAAGACCACACTCAACGCCTCGCCCGCGGGACGATCGAGATGGGGCTCGTCGGCGACCTTTCCTCGGCGCGCCTGCGAGACGAGCTGGTTGCACTCCTGGAAGAAGGGGATGCCGGCGCCTCCATTCTCCGGCTCGCCGAGCTCGGCGCCGGCGTGGCGATCCATCCCCATCTCGCGGCGGACGAGGAGGCCGTGCGACTGCTGGAACGCCTGAAGGACCTGAACGAGCGGTACGGGACCGGGGTTCCAGCCTGGCGGCTCGCCTTCGCCGCGCTCGCCCGCAGGTTGCCGCCGGACGAGGTGTACGCATGGCTCCGGCGGCTCAAGGTGCAGCGGCGCGACCTCGAGCAGATCGCAGGTGCGGTCACCGTCGGCCCGCGGCTCGTCGAGCGGTTGCGGGGAAACTCGGTGGAGCCTGCAGAAGTCGTCGCCGCCGCCGACCCCTATGCGCCCGACGCCCCGCTCTTTGCGCTCGCGCTCGAGGATCTCCCCGCGCTCGACGAGTACTTCCTGCGGCTGCGTAACGTCCACCTCGAGGTGAGCGGGGCAGACCTGGCGGCGCTCGGGCTCGGGGAGTCACCGGAGGTGGGGGAGATCCTGGCGGAGCTGCGGCGCCGCAAGCTGAACGGCCAGCTCGACGGGCGCGAATCCGAGCTTGCCACCGCACGCGAGCTGATCGTCGAGGGGCACGGGTGATCCGGTGGGAGACCGAGTGGCCGTACGTCGTCGCCTTCTCGACCCGCGAGGGAGGGGTCAGCGAAGGCCCATACCAATCGCTCAATCTCGGAATCCTCACGGCGGACGACCCCGCGCGAGTCGTGGAGAACCGGCGGGTGCTCGCCGAGCGGGTCGGCATCGACCCCGAGCGGGCCAGGATGGCCTGGCAACGGCACGGTGTGGACGTCCAGAAGGCGTCGCCGGAGGGCATTCTCGCGCCCGGAACCAGGCATGAGCCATGCGACGGGTTCTGGAGCGACGAGCCCGGTCAGGGGATGATGCTCCTCACCGCCGACTGCCTGCCGCTTGCGATCGGGCGGGCGGATGGAGACCGGCCGGCGCTCGCCGTGCTGCACGCCGGCTGGAGGGGGCTCCTCGACGGGATCGTCGAGAACGGTGTCGAAGCGCTCGGCGACGGCCCTCTCACGGCGGCGATCGGGCCGGGCATCGGCCCCTGTTGCTACGAGGTCGGTCCCGAGGTCGCCGATCCTTTCGAGACGCGCTTCGGCGAGGTCGTCTCGGATGGAAAGCTCGACCTCTGGCGTGCCGCCGAGCTTGCACTCGAGGAGTCGGGCGTCGAGGAGATCGAGCGCACCGACCTCTGCACGTTCTGCCACCCGCAGCTCTTCTTCTCGCACCGCCGGGATCGCGGCATCACGGGTCGCCAGGGGGTCATCGCTGCTCTCGCCTGAGTCGATCCGGGAGCGGCTCGAGGCGATCCGGGCGGAGGTCGGTCCGAACGTGACCGTCGTCGCGGCGACCAAGTACGTCTCCGCGGACGAGATGTCCGCCCTCGTCGAGGCCGGAATCGACGTCGTGGGGGAGAACCGGGCGCAGGATCTCGAGGAGAAACACGCGCTCCATTCGGGCGACTTCAAGTGGCACTTCATCGGGCATCTGCAGAGCCGCAAGGTGAAGACCCTGAACGGCATCTGCGAGCTCGTGCACTCGCTCGACTCCGACTCGGCCGCGGCCCGCCTGGAGATTCCGGCGCTCGTGCAGGTCAATCTTGCGGGCGAGGAGAGCAAGTCGGGAGTCGCCCCGGAGGAGCTCGAAGCATTCCTCGAACGGTGCCCGGCCGAGGTGCGGGGCCTCTCCGCGATGCCGCCGTTCGCCGACGATCCGGAAGCGTCGCGGCCCTATTTCCGGCGCCTCCGGGAGCTCGGTGAGCGCTTCGGGCTCCCGGAGCTTTCGATGGGGACGAGCCAGGATTACCGCGTCGGCGTCGAAGAAGGTGCGACATTCGTCCGTGTCGGGGCGACCCTTTACGGCCGAGAGCCTCGCTAACATCCCTGCTCCTCATGGCATTTTCCGACGTCTGGAACCGCACCCTCGTCTACTTCGGCATCGCCGAAGAGGACGAGGACGAGTGGGACGAGGACGGCTACGTCACGAACGAGGAGCTCGAGCGGACGTACTCCGAGCGGCCGAACGTACGACGGCTCGCGCCGAGGCGACGTGGACGCGGGGAGTTCGACGACTGGACGGATCCCGACGAGGCGGGTGGAGCAACCGCACGCACGGCGGCGATCCGGCCCTCGCGCAACCGGCGGCCGGAGCTCGCGCCGGTTCCCGCCGCGCCGAACCCGTCCGTCAAGGTGCATCTCGTCGTCCCTCGGAGCTTCAACGACGCCCAGACGATCGCCGACCGCTTCAAGATCTACACCCCGGTGATCCTCAACCTCCAGGGCGTGGACTCCGACCTCTCCAAGCGCCTGATCGACTTCGCGAGCGGACTCACGTACGCCCTCGACGGCGGCATGCAGCGGATCGCCGACAAGGTCTTCCTCCTCACGCCGGCGAACGTCGAGGTCTCCGCCGAGCAGCGCGCGCAGCTTCTCGAGCGCGGCGGCTTCTTCAACCAGGCCTAGAGGCCGGTTTCGCGGAAAGTCTTTCGACTTTCAGCGACCTGGCGGAAGCCGGGCGCCGCTTCGCGACGCGCGGCGCGTTCGGGCGCCGGAACCGGTGCCGATGACTCGGAGGTCATCGAGCGGAGCGGGCGGAGCCCGCTCCGCGGAGTACGCCTCGCAGGGGAACCGGTCGCCAGGCCGAAAATCCCAGCATGAGTGCGTTCGGCGCTGCCGCAATCCTGCTCGCAGACTGGGTCTCGTCTGCGCAGAACTTCGTGCAGGTGTTCACGCTCGTCTACTTCCTCCTGATCTTCGGGTACATCCTGATGTCGTGGATTCGGCTGCCGTACTCGGTGTGGGGGAACCGGATCCAGCGGTTCCTCTACGACGTCGTCGAGCCGTACCTACGCATCTTCCGGCGGTTCATCCCGCCGCTCGGGCCGCTCGACATCTCGCCGATCGTCGCGATCTTCGCGCTCTGGATCGTGAGCGGCATCGTGATCCGCATCCTGGGCGAGCTCGGATGAGAGGGGTTGGTCATGGGCCTCGCACCGACTGAGATCCGGCACGTCCCGATCAAACGGGGCCCCTGGGGGTACCGGCGGGGCGCCGTCGAGCGCCTCCTGGACGAGATCGCGGACAGCTACGAGGACGTCTGGCGCGAGCGGCACGACCTGATCGAGCGAGTCGACGGGCTCGAGGCGGAGCTCCAGCGCCACCGCGAGCTCGAGTCCCTCCTCCGCAGAACCCTCGTCTCCGCCGAGTCCGCGGCCGAGGAACAGCGGGAGCAGGCCCGCCGAAGCGCCGAGCTCGTCGTCTCCGAGGCCCATGCCGAGGCACGGCGGATCACCTTCGCCGCGACCGCCGAGCGAGAGCGGTTGCAGGCGGACGTTCGCAGGCTCCGGGAGCTTCTCGGCACCGCACTCGCCACGATCGACGAGGCGGATGGTGCGGACGAGGCGGACGAAGCCGCCGCCGCTTGACCGCGCGACACTAGACTCAGCACGTGGCAGGGGGCGCGACACGACTGCGGCTGCGCGTTTCTCCGGGCTCAGAGGAGCTCGGGGCGTCCGAGGCTGCACGGAGACTCTCCGGATGAGCGCCGTCGACCTCGATCATTTCAAGACGCTCCTGACCGAGAGGCGGGACGCGGTCGCCGCTGCCCTCGAGCATCTCCACAAGGAGAACGCCGGCTCGCTCGAGGACGAAACGGGAGAGCTCGTGGCGGGCAGCGTCGACCAGCACCCTGCCGACACGGCGACCGAGACGGTCGATCGCGAGATCGGAAACACCCTCGAGGATCACGACGAACGCGTCCTCGAGGCGATCGAGGCCGCCCTGGTGCGCATCGAGGACGGCACGTTCGGCAAATGCGTCAACTGCGGCGCCCAGATCCCCGAAGAGCGTCTCGAGGCGATGGCCTGGGCGACACTTTGCATCGAGTGCAAGCGCAAAGAGGAACGCAGCTAACGGAGGCCAGAGCGACCGAGATCCGGGTGGGCTCGTCGACGAACGGCGTCGTCCCGGTGCTTGGCGCTCGGCGTTCCCTCGCCGCTCGCGGCCGTCAGTGGGTCGAGCTCGGCGCGGTCGCGTTCGCCGCAATCGCCGCCGACCAGCTCACGAAATCGATCGTGTCGTCGCAGCTCGCCCTGGGCGAGGAGGTCGACGTCGTCGGCCCGCTCTCCATCCACCACGTCCAGAACTCCGGGATCGCGTTCGGCCTCTTTCCGACGGCCACGCTCGTCGTCATCGTCCTCACGACCATCGCCGTCGGCTGGATGCTCGCCTTCTTCGCGCGGTCGGGCGGTAGGCACCCGATTCTGCCGGTCGCGCTCGGGTTCCTCCTGGGCGGCAGCGTCGCGAACCTGATCGATCGGGTGCGGCTCGGTCACGTCACGGACTTTCTCGACTTCCGCTACTGGCCCGCCTTCAACCTGGCCGACAGCTTCATCGTCGCCGGTGTGGGCATCCTGATCGCCGCGCTGCTCCTGGCAGACCGCGAGCCGCGCAGGCACGCACCTGGCTCGTCTCACCGTTCCTGACTCGGCGGCCGGGCTCCGGCTCGACCGTTTTCTCGCCGACCTTCCGGAGATCGGCTCCCGCACCGCGGCGGAGCGTCTGCTCGAGGCGGGCAAAGTGGTGGTCGACGGCGATCCCGCGGCCAAGAGCCGGCGGCTCTCGGGCGGGGAGGACGTCGAGTACGAGCCGCCCGAGCGCGTACCGGAGTTAGCGCCCGAGGAGATCGACCTCCGGATCGCGTACGAGGACGACCATCTGCTCGTCGTGGACAAGCCGGCGGGCGTCGTCGTGCACCCTTCGCCGGGCCATGCCACGGGAACCCTCGTCCACGGCGTGCTCGCCCACGGCGCCGCCGGAGGGGACGAGGACCGCCCGGGGATCGTCCACCGGCTCGACCGCGACACCTCCGGACTGCTCGTCGTCGCCAAGTCGGAGGAGGCGCACGAGCTACTCAAGGCGCTCGTGCAGGAGCACCGGGTCGAGCGGATCTACACGGCTCTCGTCCGCGGGCGCCCGAAGTCGCGCAAGGGCCGGATCGAAGCCCCGATTGGGCGCGATCGCCGCGATGCGACCCGGCAGTCGCTGAACACGGACACCCCGCGGGAGGCGGTCACGGAGTTCGAGCTGCTGGAGACCATCGGCCAGCACGCTCTCCTGCGCGTTCAGCTCGAGACGGGACGCACGCACCAGATTCGCGTCCATCTCGCGGCGATCGGCCTGCCCGTCGTCGGCGACCCGACCTATGGGGTGCCGGACCCTGCCTTGGGCCGCCAGTTCCTGCATGCGACACGGCTTGCGTTCGAGCATCCGTTCACGCACGAGCGTGTCGAGCTGGACTCGCCGCTTCCCGGCGAGCTGGCCCGGTTCTTGACGAACCTCCGCTAGAATCCTCGCGTTCCGTACCCGATCCGGCGGATCGGCGACGTGGACGGTGCCGCGCGGCTCTCAGCCGCCGGTTCCACGCTCGTCCCGCCGGCAGAAGCAAACATCAACCGATCAAGGGGGATCATTTGCCCGCTGTCTCGATGCGTGAGCTGCTGGAGGCCGGCGTCCATTTCGGCCACCAGACTCGTCGCTGGAACCCAAAGATGCGCCGCTTCATCTTCACGGAGCGCGGCGGCATCTACATCATCGATCTGCAGAAGACCTCGCAGCTCCTCGAGGACGCGTGCGAGTTCGTCCGCGACCTGGCGAGCAAGAAGGGGACGGTGCTGTTCGTCGGCACGAAGAAGCAGGCCCAGGACGCCGTTGCGGACACCGCGAAGCGCGTGGGCATGCCCTACGTGAACCATCGCTGGCTGGGTGGGCTGATCACGAACTGGAAGACGATGTCGACCCGGGTCGAGCGGCTCCACGAGCTCCGTCGCCTCAAGGAGGAGGACCAGCTCGACCTGCTGCCCGCAAAGGAGCGGCTGACCATGCTTGCCGAGCTCGAGAAGCTGGAGGCCAACCTCGGCGGTGTCGCCGACCTCAAGCGCCAGCCCGACGCGCTCTTCGTCGTCGATCTCCGGAAAGAGCAGATCGCGGTGAAGGAAGCCCGACGGCTCGGCCTTCCGATCATCGGCCTGGTCGACACGAACTGCGACCCGGACGAGGCCGACCTGGTGATTCCGGGCAACGACGACGCGATCCGCTCCTGCAGCCTGATCGTCCGGGCGATCGGCGATGCGATCGAGGCGGGGAAGACCGGCGTGACCGTCGAGGACTTCGAGCGCAACGGACAGCGCGAGCCTGAGCCCGAGGCGGCGCCGGCTGCGGACGAGACCCCTGTCGAGCATGAGCCGATGGCCGAGGCGGAGAGCGCCGAGGCGACCGCCGCGGCCGAGGAAGCGCCGCAGGCGGCCGAGGACGCGCCACAGGCGGACGCACCGGAGGAGACTGCCCCGGAGGCGTCCGCAGAGGCCGAGGCACCCGCGGAGGCACCCGCCGAGTCCTCCGCCGAGAGCGCGGACGAGAGCGGGGCCAAATGAGCACGACGGAGATTTCCGCCGCGCTCGTCAAGGAACTGCGCGACGAGACCGGCGCGGGGATGATGGACTGCAAGCGCGCCCTCCAGGAGACCGGCGGCGACGTCGATGCTGCCAAGCGTCTCCTGCGCGAGCGGGGAATGGCTGCCGCCGGCAAGCGCGCGGGTCGCGAGACGACGGAGGGAATCGTCCTCTCCCGGATCTCCGACGAGTACGGCACGCTCGTGGCAGTCGGCTGCGAGACGGAGCCGGTTTCGAAAAACGAGGAGTTCCTCGCCTTCGCCGATCGCGTCCTCGAGAGGGTGGAGCGCGACGGGCCCGAGGCAGCGGCGGAGCTGGAGGAGGAACGCGTCGAGCTCGTCGGCAAGATCGGGGAGAACGTCGCGGTGCGCGGCACCGCACGCTTCCAGAAGGAAGGTGACGAGACGCTCGCTGCGTACGTGCACCCGCCGGCGAACAAGATCGGCGTGCTCGTCAGGGTTCGCGGCTCGGCAGAGCTCGCGCGGCAGCTCGCCATGCACATCTCCTTCGCGGCCCCCAGGTACACCACGCGCGATGAGGTTCCCGCCGAGGAGGTCGACGCCGAGCGCTCGATCTACGAGAACTCCGACGAGGTGCAGTCGAAGCCCGAGCAGGTCCGCGGCAACATCGTCGAGGGGATGCTCAGGAAGCGCTTCTTCGCCCAGACCGCTCTCCTGGACCAGGAGTGGATCCACGAGAGCGGCAAGACGGTCGGCCAGGTGCTTCAGGCGCAGAACGCCGAGGTGCTGGGCTTCGCGCGGTATGCCGTTGCCGGGTAGCTCCAACGGCGCCTCGCCTGCCTTCGGGCGGGTGCTGCTGAAGCTCTCCGGCGAGGCGCTGATGGGAGACAAGGACTACGGCCTCGACCTCCAGGAGGTCGAGCGGATCGCCGCCGAGATCAAGGAGATCCACGACCGCGGTGTCCAGATCGCGATCGTCGTCGGGGCCGGGAACATCTACCGCGGCATGGAGGCGGCAGCCGAGGGAATGGATCGCGCAACCGCCGACTACGCCGGGATGCTGGCCACCGTTCTGAACGCGCTGGCACTTCAGGACGTGCTGGAGCACCACGGGATGCACACGCGGATCCTGTCTGCGATCCACGTCTCCGAGGTCGCGGAGCCCTACATCCGCCGGCGGGCGATCCGGCACCTGGAGAAGGACCGCATCGTCATCTTCGCGGCCGGCACGGGCAACCCGTTCTTCACCACCGATACGGCGGCTGCGCTTCGTGCGCTCGAGATCGGCGCCGAGGCGATCCTGATGGCGAAGCACGCGGTCGAAGGCGTCTACGACGGCGATCCCCGGCACGAGCCGGACGCCGAGCTCCTGCCCGAGCTGACGCATCTCCAGGCGATCGAGCGCGGCCTCAAGGTGATGGACACGACGGCCCTGTCCCTGTGCATGGACAATGCGCTTCCGATCTATGTCTTCGCGCTCGCGGAGGGCAACATCAGGCGCGTTGCGCTCGGGGAGCGGGTCGGCACGATCATCTCGACACCGTCAACCACCGGAGCAAGCACATGATCGACGACCTGATCAAGGACGCGGGCCGCAGGATGGACAAGTCGGTCGAGTCGACCCACGCCGAGCTGAACACGATTCGGACGGGCCGCGCCTCGGCCGCCCTGCTCGATCGGGTGCAGGTCGACTACTACGGCCAATTGACGCCGCTCAACCAGCTCGCGACGCTGAACGTCCCCGAGCCGCGGCTCCTGACCGTCCAGCCCTTCGACCCGAGCTCCGTCGCGGCGATCGAGCGAGCGATCCAGGAGTCCGATCTGGGCCTGAACCCCGCGAACGACGGCAAGGTGATCCGCCTGCCGATCCCGCAGCTGACCGAAGAGCGGCGGAAGGAGCTCGTCAAGGTCGCGCGCCAGATTGCGGAGGACGGGCGAATCGCGCTGCGGAACGTCCGCCGCGACGTGATCCACCACCTGAAGGAAGAGTCGAGTGTGGGAGCCGACGAGGAGCGCCGGGCGGAGGAGCGCGTTCAGAAGCTGACCGACGAACACGTCAGCCGGATCGACGAGCTCCTGAAGCGCAAGGAAGCCGAGATCACGGAAGTTTGATGGGTCGGCTCGGCGGGCTCCTCGCCCGCTTGCGGCGCCCGTCGGAGCCCGAGCTCCTCCAGGCCGACGTACCGCGCTCGGTCGCGATCATCATGGACGGAAACGGCCGCTGGGCGTCGTCACAGGGCCTCTCGGTGGCCGACGGGCACCGGGAAGGCACCCGGGCGCTTCGCCGCACCGTCGAGGCTGCGATCGACCTGGGGATCGAATCGCTCACCGTCTATGCGTTCTCCACGGAGAACTGGCTGCGCCCTCCCGCCGAGGTCGACGCCCTGATGGAGATTTTCGGCCAGACGATCGACCGGGAGCTCCCCGACCTCGCCGAGCAGGGAGTCCGTACCCGATTCCTGGGCCGGCGCGACCGCGTGTCGGACGACTTGCGCGAGCGCATGGAGGATCTCGAGGCCGAGACCGCTCACCGCGACCGGCTCGACCTCTGGATCGCCTTCGACTACGGCGGACGGGCGGAGCTGGCCGACGCCGCACGGCGGATCGTCCAGGCGGGGCTGCAACCCGACGAGATCGACGAGGACGTGCTCGCGAAGCACCTCTACGCACCGGAGATGCCGGACCCCGATCTGCTCATCCGAACCTCCGGCGAGCTTCGGATGTCGAACTTCCTTCTCTGGCAGCTCGCCTACTCCGAGCTCGTCTTCACCGATCGGCGCTGGCCCGAGTTCGGCGAGAGCGACCTGCGCGCGGCCGTCACGGAGTACGCGGCGCGCCAGCGGCGCTTCGGAGCACGATGACGGCCCTCGTCTCTCGCATCGTTGTTGCCGTCGTCCTGCTCCCGGTCGTCTTCCTGCTGGTCTGGGCGGGCGGCTGGTGGATGGTCGGGCTCGCAGCGGTCGCAGCCGTGATCGCCCTTCACGAGCTCTATGCGATGACCCGCGAGCTTCGTCCGGTTCTCGTCGCCGGCTACGCGGGCACGCTCGCAACCCTCGTCGGGGCCGCGTGGGGGCCCGAGTGGGCGCTCGCAGGCTTCTTCTCGACGCTCGTGTTCGTCTTTCTCTTCAAGGCTTTCGCCGGAGCGATGCCCACCACGGTTTCAGTGGCGGTGACCGTTCTGGGTGCAGCCTGGATCGGCCTCGGCCTCGCGCACATCGTGCTGATTCGGGAACTGCCCGAGCACGGTGTCCTCGCGACCTACACCGTGCTCCTCGCGGTGTTCGCATCCGACACAGCCGCCTTCGCCGCAGGCCGCTTGATCGGCCGCCACAAGATGGCGCCGCAAACGTCGCCCGGGAAGACCTGGGAAGGCTTCGTCGCCGGCTCGATTGCAGCCGTCCTCGTCCCGTTCTTCGCGTTCTACGACGAGGAGTTCCTGTCCGTCCCCGAGTCGCTGGCGCTCGGAGTGGCTATCGCCATCGCCGGCCCGATCGGAGATCTCTTCGAGTCGGCGTTGAAGCGCGACGCAAAGGTGAAGGACAGCGGCAGACTCCTGCTCGGCCACGGAGGGATGCTCGACCGGCTCGATGCGTTCCTCTTCACGTCCGTCGTCTCGTATTACCTCCTCATCGCGCTCGTAGACTTCGCTCCATGAAGCGCGTCGCCCTCCTGGGAGCCACAGGGTCGATCGGCCGCCAGGCGCGCGAAGTGATCGATGCGCACCCGGAGCTCGAGCTCGTCGCTGCGACGTCGGGCTCTCAGCCTCTCGACGGCCTCGCGCCGCTGACGCAGGTGGGCGGCGACCCGGTCGAGCTCCTGGAGCGAGCCGAGCCCGACGTGGTCCTCAATGCGGTCGTCGGTTTCGCAGGCGTCCGGGCGACGCTCTGGACGCTCGAGCGGGGGATCGACCTCGCCCTTGCGAACAAGGAGAGCCTCGTTGCCGCCGGAGACCTCGCGCTCGACGCCTGGAAGCGGGGAGGAGGCCGGCTGCTGCCCGTCGACAGCGAACACTCGGCTTTGCACCAGTGCCTCGAGGGGCGGCCGGAGGGAACCGTGGCAGGTGTGGTGCTGACGGCTTCGGGCGGACCGTTCCGCGGCCGCAACCGATCCGAGCTCTCCGACGTATCAATCGAGGATGCGCTCGCTCATCCCACCTGGAACATGGGACCAAAGGTCACGATCGACTCGGCCACCCTCGCCAACAAGGGTCTCGAGGTCATCGAGGCTCACTACCTGTTCGGCCTGGACTACGAAAAGATCGAGGTGGTGATTCAGCCGACCTCGGTCGTCCACGGGCTCGCGCGCTTCCGCGACGGTTCCGCGCTCGCCCACGTCGGGTATCCCGACATGCGAGTGCCGATCTCCTATGCGCTGACGTATCCCGACCGGGCCCCGACAGACATGCCGCAGCTCGATTTCAGCTCCGGGCTCGTGCTCGAATTCGAGCCGGTGGACGACGACGCCTTCCCGCTTCTCGGTCTGGCGCGCCGCGCGGGCGAACGAGGTGGAACTCATCCCTGCGTGTTCAACGCAGCGAACGAGGTGGCCGTGGGTGCCTTCCTGGACGGCCGTCTCCCATTCCTCGCGATTCCGGAGGTCGTCGAACGCGCGCTGGAGGCGGCAGGGGGCGAGCCGGCCGCCGACGTCGACGAGCTCGTCACCCGCGACCAGGAAGCCAGGCGTCTCGCGGAGAAAGCCCTCGTGCCCGCATGAATTCGCTGATCGGCATCCTCGGCCTCGCGTTTCTCGTCCTCGTGCACGAGGCGGGTCACTTCTACACGGCGCGGCTTGTCGGGATGCGGCCGCGGAAGTTCTACATCGGCTTTCCACCCGCGATCGCGAAGGTGAACCGCAACGGCATCGAGTACGGGATCGGCGCGATCCCACTCGGCGGCTACGTGAAGATCCCCGGGATGCACCGGCCGGGGCCGACCGAGGTGGACGCCCATTTCGGACGGGCGATCCAGGAGGCGCCACAGCTGATCGGCCCGGCCGAGCGCGTCAAGCGTCTCCTCGCAGAAGGTGACTTCGACGCCGCCGCGGGGGCTTTGAAGGCTCTCGAGCGCACGGCGGCCGACGCTGATCTCACGCCGGCCGCTCGGAAGGGCGTGGAGCGAGGTGCGACCGACGTCTCGGACGCGCTGGGCCGCGACGCCTACTGGCGCCAGCGCGCATGGAAGAAAATCGCCGTCATCGGCGCGGGGCCGGGCACGAACCTGCTGTTCGCGATGCTCATGTTCGCGTTGCTCCTCGTGCTCGGACCAGGCAGGGCGACGACGACCGTTCAGGAAGTCGAGCGAGAGATCAGCGCCGGTCAGCCGACGCCGGCTGCGCAGATCGGGCTCCGGCCCGGTGACCGGATCCTCGCGATCAACTCCGCGCCGGTCGGGCCGTCCGAGATGTTCGAGACGATCACCGAGTCGGAAGGCCGGCCGATCCGGGTGACCGTGCTGGCGCGACGGGCGCAACGTCGTGCTCGGCCCGGTCAAGGCGTTCAAGGACACGGACGGCGTCTACCGCATCGGCTTTCGCCCGGCCTTCGAAGATGTTCCGGTGACGACGGCTGTCGTCGAGTCCGTCCGCCTGACCGGCCTGGTCACCAAGGAGATCGGCGGCGTTCTCGGCCGGCTCGTGCGCGGTTCGGGTCGAGAGGAGATCTCGAGCCCGATCGGCATCGTTCGCGGGTCGTCGGACGCGCTCGACCGCGGGTTCGAGACGTATCTCTGGGTTCTCGGGCTGATCAGCCTCTCGCTGGCGCTGCTCAACCTCTTACCGCTGCTGCCGCTCGACGGCGGCCACATCGCCTTCTCGATCATCGAGGGAGTACGCGGCCGTTCAGTCGGCCGGGAGGTCTACGAGCGAGTCTCGGTGGTCGGCATCGCGCTCGTCCTGATGCTCTTCTTCATCGGCCTTTCGAACGACATTGGGGGCAGGGCAGGCGGTGAGATGGCCAACGGCAGGTGCTCGCGCGTCCGGCTGCGCGACCTGGCGTGTCTGGGCCGCCCCCCGTTCCCGGTCGGCGCCTTCGCGCCGACCGGAAAAGGGGGCTTCGTGCAGTCAAGCCGGCACCGATGCTTCCAGCATCGCCACCGACCTGCCAGCACGCCCCAGAGCGGCCAGGTCACGCCCCGGCACGAGCGATCACCTACCGTCGTCCATCTAGACTCGGTGGCGTGGGCTCCGAGCGCAGCGTCAAGGTAGGCAACGTCCAGATCGGTGGAGGCGCGCCGGTCGTCATCCAGTCGATGACGCTCACGCCTACGCGCGACGTCTCGGCGACGACCGCCCAGATTGCGGCGCTCGCGTCCGCCGGCTGCGAGGTCGTCCGGGTCGCGGTGCCGAAGATCGAGGACGCAGACGCGTTGGGGCTAATCGTCCGGCTGTCGCCGCTGCCGGTCATCGCCGACATCCACTTCAATGCGAGTCTCGCGCTCCGCGCGATCGACGCCGGTGTCGCAGCGGTGCGGATCAACCCCGGAAACATCGGCGGGCCCGACCGCGTGGCCGAGGTCGTGCTGGCCGCGAAGCGCGCAGGAATCCCGATGCGCATCGGGGCCAACTCGGGGTCTTTGCCCAAGCACCTGCTGGGCCTCGCGCAGCGGGATCAGGCCGAAGCGCTCGTCGCTGCGGCGATCGAGGAGGTCGAGCTGCTCGAGAGCCTCGACTACCGGGACTTCAAGATCTCCGTCAAGGCGACGCACGTCCCGACCATGATCCGCGCCTACCGGATCCTCGCCGCCCGTGTCCCGTACCCGCTCCATCTCGGCGTCACGGAGGCGGGCACTCCGTTCACCGGCTCGATCAAGAGCGCGGTCGGCATCGGGTCGCTGCTCGCCGACGGGATCGGAGACACGATCCGGGTCTCGCTGACCGCCGACCCCGTCAAGGAGGTCGAGACGGCCTGGGAGATCCTCAAGGCGCTCCACCTGCGCGAGCGAGGGCCTGTGATGATCGCCTGCCCGTCCTGCGGGCGGGACAACGTGGGGGTGGAGAACCTCGCCGTCGTCGTCGAGGAACGGCTCCGGAACTATCCACAGGCGTTCGAGGTCGCTGTGATGGGCTGTGCCGTCAACGGGCCGGGCGAGGCGGGAGACGCGGATTTCGGCATCGCGGGCGGCCGCGACGTCGGCTTCGTCTATGCACACGGAAGGGTGCTCAAGAAGGCGTCGTCGGACATCCTCGTCGACGAGCTCTTCCACGAGATCGACCGCTGGATCGAGGCCGGCATGCCGCGCCCCAAGCGGCTGAAGATGGCCAAGCCGGCCGCGCTGGCCATGGCCGAAGCGTCCCTGATCCCGGTCGAGTAGCCGTCCCATGGCCCGAGCATCCGAGCTCTTCCTCCCGACCCTGCGCGACGATCCGGCGGACTCCGACGCCGCCAGCCACAAGCTCCTCGTCCGGGGCGGCTTCATCCGCCAGGTCGGTGCGGGCATCTGGACGTTCCTCCCGCTCGGCTGGCGGGTCTACCGCAAGGTGGAGCAGATCGTCCGCGAGGAGATGGACGCGATCGGCGCCCAGGAGATGATCATGCCGGTGCTGACTCCTGCCGAGCTCTGGGAGGCCACCGGCCGCTACGGGATCCCGGAGCTCTTCAAGCTCACAGACCGGAACGGACGGCGCTTCGTGCTCCCCCTGACGCATGAGGAGACCGTGACCTTTCATGCACGGGAGATCCGCTCCTACCGCGACCTCCCGCAGATGCTCTACCACATCCAAACGAAAGCGCGGGACGAGCCGCGGCCCCGCGGCGGGCTCCTTCGCGGACGCGAGTTCGTCATGAAGGACTCGTACAGCTTCGACCGGGACGCGGAGGGGCTCGCCCGGAGCTTCGAGCTCCACCGGCAGGCCTACCACCGGATCTTCGAGCGCTGCGGGCTCGACGTCGCCGAGGTCGAGGCGGAGTCCGGGATGATGGGCGGCAGCGCGTCTCGCGACTTCCTCGCCCCTTCCGAGACGGGGGAGAACACGCTCGTCACCTGTGAGCGCGGCGACTATGCGGCGGATCTCGAGATCGCGCGCGGTGTGCCGCGGGCGCCCCGGTTCCCCGAGGCGTTCGACGGCCCCGAGCAGGTCGAGACGCCCGGCCTCGGCACGATCGAGGAGGTCTCCGGCTTCCTCGGAGTCGACCCGGCCGCGACCGCGAAGGCGATGCCGCACGTTCGAGCGGACGGAACGTTCGTCCTCGCGATGATCAGGGGCGACGACCGGCTGGAAGAGGCGAAGGCCGCCGGCGTGATCGGGGGCGGCGCGAGGCCCGCGACCGCTGAAGAGATTCGATCGGCGCTGGGCGCCGACCCCGGATCGGTCGGCCCGGTGGGCGCGCAGGTCGAGATCGTCGCCGACGAGGCACTCCGCGAGGGCCAGTACGTGGTGGGCGCCAACCGCGACGGGCACCACTTCCGAGGCGTCCAGGCGGGCCGCGACTACGACGCCCGTTTCGGGGACCTCCGCCAGGCGCTCGAGTCGGACACGTGTGGGAGTTGCGGCGGCGGGTTGCGCTTCCAGACAGCGATCGAGGTCGGACACATCTTCAAGCTCGAGACGGACTACTCCGTGCCTCTCGGCGCGAGCTTCCTGGACGAGGACGGCGTCGAGAAACCGCTGATCATGGGGAGCTACGGCGTAGGGGTGACGCGAACGGTCGCCGCGATCGTGGAGCAGCACCACGACGAGCAGGGCATCCAGTGGCCGGCGTCGGTCGCACCGTACGACGTCCACGTCGTCGCGCTTCCCGGGCTCGAAAGCCAGGCCGAGGAGGTTGCGACCGCGTTCGAGCGGAGCGGGAAGAGTGTCCTGCTCGACGACCGCGACCAGCGAGCCGGCGAGAAGTTCGCGGACGCCGACCTGATCGGCTGCCCGACCCGCATCACCGTCGGCAAGAAGACGCTCGACGACGGCGCCGTCGATGTCCGGGACCGTTCGACGGGTGAGGAGCGACGGGTTCCCGTCGCCGAGGTTGGAAACTAGGTAGTAATAGGACCTTGGCCCGCCGACGACGATTCAGCACCGAGCCCTTCGGGCCGACACTCGAACGGCTGATGCAGGAAAAGGGCGTCACCTACAGGGCGCTGGCCGATCAGACGACCCTCTCCGCCGGGTACCTGAACCATCTCGTCCACGGCAACCGGCCGGTGCCTTCCGACGAAATCGTCCGCAAGCTTGCGAAAGCTCTCGGGGTCGAGGCCGAGCATTTCCGGGAGTTCCGGCTCAGGCTGATCACCCAGAGGCTCGAGCAGATGCCCGAACTGATCGACCGGCTCTACCGTCGCCTGGAGCGCTAGACGCGCTGCTCCGGCGGTGGCGGCCCCGATGCCTCCTGGGTCGCCGCTTCCCTGCGTCGCTTGGCGAGCCCCTTGGCGTCTTCGACGAATCGCTTCGTCTGCTCTTCCAGCTCGTCGCTGAGGAACTCCCCCGGCGGCTTCTTCGCGGCGGGATCGCCGTCGTTATGGGGATCTGGGGTGTTCAGAGATTTTTCCACAGGGCTGTGGATATCGTCGGTGCTGGCAACGCCCGTGTCCGAGCCAGCTCCGACCTTGCCGCAGAGCAGGGCTGTGGACAACGAGGAGACGTTCTAGGCCTCCAGATTCAAGACGCTCCAGACCCCTCACGCTTGCGTCGAGCCTTGTCGAATCGTCCGCTGTTTCCGGAGAATTTCGCCGTAAGGTGATCGGCTAAGGTGTCGGCCACGGGGCGTGGCGCAGCCTGGTTAGCGCGCTAGTCTGGGGGACTAGAGGTCCCGAGTTCAAATCTCGGCGCCCCGATTGAAGTTCGCCGGTCCGGTTACTCAGAGCGCCTGTAGCGAGTCGCCGAAGCTGGGGTTCCACGGCTTTCACGGGGTCGGAACCCTTGTAAGAAATCGATCGAAGGTCTAGCTTGAGCTTGTGCGGAAGCTTGCTTTTCTCGTCGCTGTGGTCGCGGTGTTTTCGCTCCCGGCCACGGCCGCCGATGCAGCCAAGCGGCCCGGAACGCCGAAACCGTCGGTCGTCCTTCGCGCGATCTCCGGAGTAGCGAAGACCACGCCGTTCGCTTCGGGTAGAACGGCTGCGAGGAGCGCCCGGCGCGCGTTCGCGCGAAAGCAGTTCTGCCCTGCGAGCAACGCCCTCGCCAGGCATCACACCCAGGTCGTGAGGCGAATCAAGGTCGCCAAGAGGCGGCGGGCGAGGGGAACGGTTCGACGCCTCACCCGGCTCGACGGCCGTTCGATCAAGGCTCGCGCGCTGGTGCTGCGGTCTCTTCCGGTCGGGAAGGCGTGCGGCGGCCCGCCGGCGGTTGCGGTGGACGGCTCGATCAAGCCGCAGAGCAAGAGACTTCCCCCCATCGGCGGGTCGGGCCCGCGCCCGCTCGCACGCGTGGTCGACGCCTACGGCGAGGGAATCGACTTCGTCGCGAACGAGCTGATCGTCAGCGGCAGCGACGCGGCTGTTCGGGCGCTCGTCAGGCGCTGGAACGGCAAGATCCTCGCGACGGCTGACCTGACCAGGGCCGGCGGGAAGCGCAAGCAGTTCCTGGTTCGGATCAATGCCAGCAAGGCCGACGAGACCCGTCTGTCAAGCGACCTGGACGCGCTCGCCAAGGCCAGTGGTGCGGCAAGCGTCTCGAGCGACCTGGGCCTGGACCTCCTGGCGGCGGCTGGGCGTGAGACGCGCCGCGGCTCCACGGTCGGCGTCAACTACGTCAACCAGGGATCCGCGATCGGCTCGGCGATCGCCAGGGAGGCGCCGGAGGGACCAAACGGCTTCGCCACCACCGGGCCCGGCTGGGATTCCAACGCGTTCAACTGGAAGCACATGTCCGCAACCTCTACGCAGGGGGTTGGCACTGCGCAGGCGTGGCAGCTGCTCGCGCGCAGCGGTCGCTCGGCCAACCGCGTCGGTCTAGCGGTGCTGGACATGGGCTTCGCGCCGGTCACCAACGGGCCTGACTTCGGCGCCCCGCTCACGGCGATCTCGAACGTTCCGTTCACCTCTGCCCTCGGGACGTCGAACATCTCGAACTGCGGTTCTCCCTGCCCGTGGCACGGGACGAGCGTGGCGAACACGGCGTTCGCGGTGCCTGACAACAACCTCGGCGTCGCCGGCACCGGAGGGCTCGTGGCGAATCGCATCGTCATCTTCACCCTCTACGACTTCTTCACCAGCATCACCGCCGTCATCGAAGCGCGGGTCGCAGGCGCGAGGGTTCTGAACATGAGCTACGGCGCCGGCGTTCCGGCGATTCTGTCCTGGTCGGTGATCCCGTTCGAAATTGCCACCGCAGCGGTGCACACAACCGGAATGACCCTGATGGCGGCTGCCGGCAACGACAGCACGAACGTTGACGACACGGACTGCTTCATCGTGTGCTGGGAGGAGACCTTGTGGACGCCGTGTGAGAACGTCGGCGTCTTCTGCGTGGGCGCACTGGGTCATGACACCGTGAACCGCGCGGGCTACTCGAACTACGGCAAGTCAGGCGGCGGTGTCGATTTGTTCGCGCCCGGCACCGTCCTCGTCGGACGCGATCCGAGCACGCCCGGCGTCCAGCAGACCCAGGGGACGAGTTCCGCCTCGCCCTACCTCGCGGGCGTTGCCGCCCTTGTTCGCGCCGCCGACCCGGGCCTGTCCGCCAACGACCTCGAGCGAATCCTGAAGGAGACCGCGAAGACGTCGAGCGACGGCAACGTGCGCAAGTACGTCGACGCTCTCGCGGCCGTGAAACGCGCGCTGCCACGGCTGGTCAAGATCGACGTCCCGGTGTCGGGCAGCTCGATCGACAAGGGGGCTCCCGTTCAGTTTTCGGCGTTCGTCTACGACGACGACCTCGGAGCGCCGGCCTCGATCACCTGGACACGGACGGGCGGAGCGGTGATCGGCACGGGCGCGAGCTTCTCGACGACCGCGCTGCCCTACGGCACGACCGACGTCCAGGTGCGGGTCGTCTTCCCCGACGGCTTCGCCGTCACCGACCAAGTGCGCATCACGATCACGAACACGCCGCCGACCGTGAGGATCTCGCAGCCCTCGAACGGGAGCAGCTTCTACCAGAACGAGACGGTTCCGCTGAGCGGCACGAGCAGTGACATCAACCAGCCCGACTCGTACCGTTTGCGCGACGAGCAAGTCTCCTGGTTCCGGGACGGATCGGCTACACCGTTCGCAACAGGGCACAGCGTCACCCTGAACCTGACCGGTGTGTCGGTCGGTTCGCACACGATCACCATGCGGGGAACGGACGATGCCGGAGCAACGGCAAGCGAGTCGATCACGATCAACGTCGCCCCGGCCTCGGCAAACCCGCCGCCCACCGTGTCGATCACAAGCCCGACCGACGGCGCGTCGCAATACGCGTGTTGCCAGGAGCCTCACCCGGACAACCGCTGGTACGCGATCTTCAACTTCCAGGCGAACGCGAGCGACCCGAACGGCGACCCCCTGACGTACACGTGGACGGAAACGCTTCTTCCGGGCGGCACTCCGCAGGTCAGGTCGACCGTCCAGGATCCCGAGAACCAGAAGGTGTACTGGGGGGGTTGCGCCGAGCAGGGACACGACTGGCGTCTCTCCGTGTCGGACGGCACGAGCACTCGGAGCGCAGTCGTTCGGGTCCATGTGAGCGTGCTCTGCTGACGCGCGCTCGCGGCGGGCTCGGCGCTCTCCTGGTCCGCCGTCTGACGATTCGCTGACGCGCGGGACCTTTGAGCTCCTCGGAGCCGTAGCAGGAGCGTGAATCGTCGCGACTTCGTGGTCAGCGCGGCCGCCCTGGCTCTTGCTCCCGATGCCCTTGCGCGCCGCCTTGGCGGAGGAACGCCCGCCGCGCTCGTCACCGCCGACCTGGAGTCACGGATCGTGGCGTTCGACCTCGAGACCGGCCGGCGGGTCGCAGCGATCAAGACGCTCCCTGATCCGCGCAGCATCCAGACAGTCGGAACGGTGGCGATCGTTGCCCACAGCGCGCAGGGCGCACTGAGTCTCATCAAGCCGGATCTCACGGTCGGGCGGGTCGTCCGGGGACTCGACGAGCCTCGCTACGCGGCGGCCTCGCCGAATGGGCGCTTCGCCTTCGTGACCGACTCCGGCCTCGGTGGACTGGCAGTCGTCGACGTCCTCAACGGACGGATTGTCGCCCGAACCGCGCTCGGCGGCCCCGCCAGGCACCTCTCGGTCGACCCGTCCGGCAGGTGGTTGTGGGCGGCCCTTGGCTCAAAGGCGAACCGGATCGCGATCGTCGACGTCCGCGATCCCAGGAGGCCGCGTCTACTGGGCCGCATCCGGCCGTCGTTCCTCGTGCACGACGTCGGGTTCGCACCGGGAGGCCGCAGGGTGTGGGTGACGTCCGGCGACACGCGGACGATCGCGATCTTCGACGCCCGAACCGGGCGGGCAGTGACGCGATTACGGGCAGACGCGCCGCCCCAGCACGTGACGTTCTTCGGCCGACGCGCGTTCGTCACGAGCGGAGACGACGGGACCCTGAGAGTGCACTCCGTCTCGACGGGCCGGCTGCTCGGCGAGCGGGTGATCCCGAAGGGCTCGTTCAACGTCCAGGAGGCTCGCGGGCGAATCCTGACCCCGTCGCTCTCAACCGGGACGCTGTGCATCCACGATGCGAGTGGAAAGCGGCTCCACCGCCTCGACGCCGCCCGCTCGTCCCACGACGCGTGCTACATCGAGGCCGGATGAAGAGAGGGCGCCGGCAGGTGCCGGCGCCCTCGATTGTTCCTTGCTTGGGAGCTCCCTAGCGGCGGACGAGCACGAAGGCGCTCGTTGCCCGGAGGTACCCGGGGGTCTGCGGGACGGAGATCCGCACGCGATGACTGCCGCGCGGCAACCGTGCCGTGAACGCCGCGCTCAGATTGGTTCCGCGCAGCTGGATCTTCTTGACGTTCGCCCAGCGATTGCCGGAGAGGAGGCGCTGGAACCAGACGACGCGCGAGACGTGCGCCGGCTGAGCCTGCATCGTTACCCGGTACTGGCCGTTTCGGGCGCTGATCACACGAAGGCCGACCTTCGGCAGGACATGGGCATACGGCTCCTGCGCGCTCGCCCGGTTGTTCGAGGTAGCGGTGTAGCTCGTTCGAATGACGGGGCGGTGGGCGTACGTGAACTCACCGGTCCCGTCGGTGCGAAGCGTGACGGTTCTCGTGGTGCCGCGGTACGGGGTGATCGTCAGCTGGACGGTCTGGTTCCCTTGGCCGTTGGTGAGCTCTCCGGAGAGCCGGACGAGCTCGCCGTAACGGACTGTCGTGATCGACCCCTGTGGGCCGCCGCTCGGCTTTCCGATCGCGAGATTGAGGGACGGCGCTTGCGCGACGGCCGGGGCGACAGCGGCAAGGCTGAGAGCTGCCGCGGCGCCGAGTACAAACTTCTTCATGGTGCTCCCTTCGCGTGAGAAAAGAATCGTGTCCCGATTCATATGGCCGACCGTCCTGGCTTTTATGCGTCGAAAAGCGCACTTTTTCAGAACCTTTACGTCTCCTGTCCTGTCCCCGATCCCCTCACGCGAGGGATTGGCACCACGGTCGCAGGCCCCGATGTTCGGCTCGTAGGCCCCGACGGAAGGAGAGGGACCGAGACAGCTCTGCGGCCGCTGAGCTCCGTTCAAACCAGCATGGCCGCAAGACTCAGGTTCGTCTCAGGCGCCCTCGTGGCAGCCGCAGTACTTCTCGCCGCCGCTTCACCGACACCGGCCGCGACCCTAGGAACGCCCACACTGCTCTCGCCGGCTCCCGGTGCAGCGGCTCAGGCCCTCCCGGCATTTGCGTGGAGCGCCGTTCCCGGTGCCGCGCGCTACGAGTTCCAGCTCGCTGCTGACGCGGGCTTCAACTCTCCCGTCCTCGGGCGCGGGGAGGACCAGTTCTTCACCCGGAACACGCGTGCGACGGTCAAGAAGACCGCGCCCAACGGCACGTACTACTGGCGCGTTCGCGCCGCGACCGCGGACGGCTCTGTCTCTCCGTGGGCTGCGCCTCGGCAGCTGCGCAAGGGCTGGACTCTTGCGCCCGCCTTGCAGGCGCCCGCCCACGGGGCGATCGTGTCGCACCCGAGCAACCCGCTGGTCCTGCGGTGGTCGTCCGTCCCTCACGCCTCCAAGTACCTGGTGACGATCGCGAGCGATCCACTTCTCGGATCGGCAGTCGGTGGACAGCAGAACGTCGAGACCGGGGGAACCGTCTACGCGCCTCGCTCGCTCCTCCTTCCGCCCGGCACCTATTACTGGGGCGTGACGCCGCTCGACGCGCAGGGCCACCGCGGGGTTCCTTCCCCGGTCGCCTCCTTCACCTGGATCTGGCCGACGGCGACTGCCCCGGCCGTCAACGACCTAATGGCCGAGACGGAAGTCTTCGATCCGATGTTCTCGTGGGCACCTGTCCCCGGGGCGGCGAAATACGACCTGGAGGTCAACCCGACTGCCGACTTCTCGCCCGGCTCGAAGGTGTGCTGCACCGGCTCGATCATCGCGACGTCTCACTCTCCGACCTCGATGCTCCGGGACAACACGTACTACTGGCGGGTCAGGGCGCTCGACGCCTTCGGCAACGCCGGACAGTGGAATCTGGGCACGCCTTTCGCGAAGACCTTCGACAAGGTTCCGCCGGTGACGTCCCCCAGCATCAAGAACGTCCGCATGCGCGACAACCTGTCGGACCCGGGCAGCGATCTCGACGGCTCGACGGCCGGCTATCAGACCCGCGTTCCCTTGATCAGCTGGAGCCCGGTCCCCGGAGCGTCGAGTTACGAGGTCGACGTCTTCCCCTACGAGGGTGGCATGTGCAACTGGTCGGATATCAACACGGACCACTGGCGGGTCGTGACAGCGACCACAGCGTGGACGATGCTCGGGTCGGGCTGGGGCGGCGTCAAGCCCTACGACGACGATCGTCAGGTCGCGAACGACGGCATTCACGCACCGATCGCCGGAAAGTCCTACTGCGCCCGAGTGCGTGCCCGAGCCGATCGGGACTCGAGCATGCAGGAGGTCTACGGCGACTACACCTATTTGAACGACGGAACCGGCTCGGCCTTCACGTGGCTCGGCCCACCGGCCGGCGGAGCATGCTCGCCCTCGTGCGTCCCCCATAACCTCGGCACCGACGACTATCTGCTCCCGACGACCGGCACGTCGACCACCCGGATGCCCCTCTTCACCTGGAAGCCGATGGCCGGCAAGGCGAGCTACTACGTCCTGGTGGCCAAGGACCCGTCCTTCAGCAACATCGTCGACTACGCGTTCACGCAGCAGCCGGCCTACGCGCCGCGCACAGGCTTTGCGGCGACGACCTACTCGGACGAGGAGACGCTGTACTACTGGGCGGTGCTTCCCGCGACGAGCGCGAACGGCGACGGGGCAGTCGGCAACCCGCTGGAAGCCGCACCGCACAACTTCCAGAAGCTCTCGGTTCCGCCGACGCTCATGAGCCCGGCAGCGGGCTCCGACGTCCTCGGGCAGCCGACGTTCAGGTGGACATCGGCCGAGGCGGCGAGGCACTACCGGCTGCAGGTCTCACACGACCCGGCTTTCGGCACCCTGCTCGACGACCTCACCACGGCCTCGACCGCCTACACGAGCTCCACGTCGTACCCGGCCGACACGCTGCTCTACTGGCGCGTACGGGCCAGTGACGAGAACACGGTCGGGCTTCGCTGGTCGGCCGTCGGGAGCTTCCAGCGGCGTCTCCCGACCCCGACACCGAGGTTCGACACGTCAGCAGGCGACATGTTCCCGCTGATGTCGTGGGCCCCGATCCAGGGGGCGGTCTCCTACCGCCTGGCCGTAGACGAGCCGGACGGCGACCACAGCGAATTCGACGACTTCCGCTCGGCCGCCGCGACCTTCACGAAGATGACCGGCACCGGCGTCGCCGGGATCCGGCTCCGGGCCAATTTCCCGACGAAGACCGGCCAGACGACGTCTGGACCGTGGTCGCCGACCGTCCAGTTCACACGGACGATGAGCGAGCCGACCGGAGCCGCGACGGACGCCTCGGGTGACCATCTGCTGTTCACCTGGGATCCCAAGCCTGGAGCGAAGCAGTACCGCCTGCTCGTCTCCAACCGCGAGGACTTCGCGACATCCGTCGAGGACGTGTCGACCGACAACTCGAGCTATGCGCCCAACCTGACGAATCCCGGCTACCTGCAGGGCGGAGCCTTCTTCTGGAAGGTCGCCGCCGTGGATGAGGATCGCAACGTAGGCGACTACACGCGTGCCCATTCCTTCACGCTGAAGAAGAGCTCCCCGACAGGCCCCGGCGCGATCAAGGTGTCCCAGCGCCTCCGGCTCGGAGTCAAGGGCCGCCTTCGCGCCAAGCGGATGAGCCGCGTCGTCGTGACGGTGAAAGCCGGCGGTCGTGTGCTGGCCGGTGCAAAGGTGCGCGGCCTCGGATCCGGCCTGAAGCCCCGCTGGAGGGCGACGAACCGCAAGGGCCAGGTCGTCTTCCGATTCCGTCCCAAGGCACGCGGCAAGGTGCTCTTCCAGGCCACGAAACGCGGCTACCTGGTCGGCGCCGTCCAGACCCGGATCCGCTGACCCTAGGCGTCGACGAAGACGTCGGCGCCGCAGCCGAAGACCAGCGCATCGAGGAGGTCCGCGGACGCCACCCCCGCGAGGGAGCGGTGTCCGAGATCCACCGCGATGTCCGGCCACGAGTCGAGCGCAAGCGCTGCTGCGCCCTCGTCCGCTCCGAAGCAGAGGAGCGTCCCGGCGTCGCAGACCTCGCGCCTCATGGAGAGGCGGCGTGCGCCCGTTTCGAGCTCGCGGAGCTCCTCGAGTGGATCGATGCGGACGTTCGAGTCAGAGCCGATGCAGATGCCGATCCCGCGCTCGCGTAGCCGCTCGAAGGGGGCGAAGCCGTCTCCGAGGTTCGCCTCCGTCGTCGGGCAGAGGCAGACGCGTGAGCCGGTCTCGGAGAGAAGGTCGAGTTCCTGGTCGTCGGCGTGCGTCGCATGGACGACCGTCGTCCTCGGGCCAAGGCAGCCCGTCTTGGCCAGGAGCTCGATCGGCCGGACCCCGTGCTCGGCCAGGCACTCCTCGATTTCGCGTGGCTGCTCGTCCGCGTGGACGTGAAGGACGAGCCGTTCGCCTTCTGCGTAACGGCCGATCTCCTCGAGCCAGCCGGGCGGGCAGGCGCGGACGGAGTGGGGGGCGCATCCAACCCGGATCCCGGCCGCCCGGAGCTCCTCCAGTTGCGCGATGTACTCGGACGGGGAGGATTGCCGAAACCGTTCGCTTCCGCCTCGCGCGTAGGCGCCGAGCAGAAGCGTGATCTCGATGCCCGCCTCGCCGGCCGCCGCGACGGCTGCATGGGCCTCCGCAAGTCCGAGGTAGTGGAACTCGCCGACGGCGGTGTACCCCGCGGACCGTAGCTCGCGGTAGGTCTCGGCGTAGCGCTCGCGGACGAGCTCCGGAGTCTGGAGCTCGGCCTCGGCGATCATCACGTCACGCCAGGCCCAGAAGTCGGCACCGGCGCGGCGGCCCCGAAGGCCCCGCTGGAAGGCGTGGCAGTGAGCGTTGACGAAACCCGGGAGGATCATGAAGGCAACCATTCTCCAGAGCGGCGTGGCTTTGCGCGGAACAACGCACCACTATCCTCCTCGGGATGGCCGAACGAGTCGTCCCGCTGCGTCTTGCCCACATCCCGAACGCGCTGACGATCGCGCGGTTCGCCGCGATCCCGGTCTTCATCGTGCTTCTCGTCAACGCGGACGAGGGGCACAGCTGGGCCGCCGCCCTGCTGTTCGCCGCAGCCGGTGCGACGGATCAGATCGACGGCTGGCTCGCTCGCCGCTGGAAGGTCGAGTCCCGCTTCGGGACCGTTGCGGACCCGCTCGCCGACCGGCTGATGATCGATACCGCCGTCGTCGGCCTGTACCTCCATGGCCGCCTGCCCTGGCCGGCCCTCGTGCTGATCCTCGTGCGTGACGTCGTGCTCGTTGCCGGGTACAAGCTCGTCGTGCCCCGCGGACACGAGCTTTCGGTGAGTTTCGTCGGCAAGGCTGCGACGTGGCTCCTCTACGCCGCCCTTGGCCTGATGCTCGCCACTCGCGACGGGACGGACTTTCCCCTGGTCTTGTTCTGGATCGGGCTCGGCCTGTCGCTCGTCGCTGGAGCGGCGTACGTCGCAGGCGCGCTCAGGAGCCGGTCGTGAAGGCGGTCGTGATGGCGGGTGGGGAGGGGACTCGCCTGCGGCCGCTGACGTCCAATCAGCCGAAACCGATGGTCCCGATCGTCGGCAAGCCGTGCATGGAGCACATCATCGAGCTCCTCGGCGTGCACGGCTTCGAGGAGGTAATCGTCACCGTCGCCTTCCTTCCACAGGCGATCCGGAGCTATTTCGGGAACGGCGAGTCTCTCGGGCTCAACGTCGAGTACTCGGTCGAGGAGTCGCCGCTCGGCACCGCAGGCTCGGTGCGCCTCGCGAGCGACCGGCTCGACGAGACGTTCGTCGTCATCTCGGGCGACGCCCTGTGCGATTTCGACCTCACAGAGCTCGTCCGGGTCCACAAGGAGAAGAAGTCGGCCGTGACGATCGCGCTCAAGTCGGTGGAGAACCCGTTGGAGTTCGGAATCGTCGTCACGGACAGCGATGGACGCGTCGAACGCTTCCTCGAGAAGCCCTCTTGGAGCCAGGTCTTCTCCGACACGATCAACACCGGCGTCTACGTGCTCGAGCCCGAAGTCCTGAACCACGTGCCGGCAGATCGCCCGTACGACTTCTCGAAGGAGCTCTTCCCGCTCCTGCTCGAGATGGGACGGCCGGTGCACGGCCATGTGGTCGAGGGCTACTGGCAGGACATCGGGAACCTGAGCCAGTACCGCCAGGCGAACTTCGACGCGCTCGACGGGCGCGTCAACCTGAACATTCCCGGAGTCCGTCTCCGCGGGAACATCTGGCTCGGCGAGGGCGTCGAGATCGACGACATCGACCGCATCGAGGGCCCCGCGTATCTCGGGAACTACTGCCGGATCGGGGCCGACGCAACCGTCGGGCCGTACTCGGTGCTCTCCTCGAGCGTGACGCTGCGCGAGCGGGCCCGGACCGTCGCATCCGTCATCGATGCCTCGACCCACATCGGGCGCTCCGGCTTGATCGAGAACGCGATCGTCGGGCGGAACTGCGACATCCGCTCGCACGTCCGGATCCACGAAGACGTCGCGATCGGAGACGAGGTGACGATCGGCGCCGAAAGCGTCGTCATGCCCGGCGTCCGCATCTTCCCGTTCAAGGAGGTCGAGTCGGGCTCGCAGGTCTTCGAGAATCTCGTGTTCGAGTCCCGGGCCACCCCCCAGATCTTCTCGCAGGGTGACGTCAGCGGCCTGGTGAACGTCGACCTGACGCCCGACACGGCTCTGCGACTGGCAGCCGCGATGGGAACCGCGCTCAAGCGCGGCGCGCGCGTCGTCGCGAGCCGTGAGTCAGCGCCGGCTTGCCGGATGATCAAGCGCGCGATGATCTCCGGCCTCAACTCGACCGGGATCAACGTCGCAGACCTCAGGGTGCTGCCCGCGGCGGTTGCGAGGCATCTCCTGAAAAGCCACGGCTACGAGGCGGGCTTCCACGTCGGCCTCAGCGCCGCCGATCCCGAGGTCGTGAAGATCCAGTTCTTCGAAGACCCGGGGATCGAGGCCTCGTCGGGCTTCCAGAAGGAGATCGAGAAGCATTTCACCCGGCACGAGCTTCGCCTCGTGGCTGCCGCCGACGTCGGGGGCATCAGCTACCCGGCGCGGGCCCGGGAGGGCTATGCGGACGACTTGCTCGCGAGTCTCGACGTCGAGGCGATCAGGCCACGGGGCTTCCGCATCGTCGTCGATTACGGCTATTCCGCCGCGTCGTTCGTCCTTCCACTCGTGCTCGGGCCAATGGGTGTGGAGTCCGTGGCCGCGCATGCCTTCACGCCGGACCTGCCTCCGGGTGAGACGGCGACGCTCCGCGGCCTCGTCGGCCAGACGAAGCGGTTGGTCGGCGCAGTCGGCGCGGACCTGGGGGTGGTCTTCGACCGTGCTGCCGAACGGCTCTACCTGATCGACGACAAGGCGCGCGAGATCCCCGTGGAGCAGGCCCTGCTTCTGTACCTGCGCCTGATCGGGAGCAACGGCCGGCGCGGCAAGCTGGCGTTCCCCGTCACGGTCACGAGCCAGGTGGAGCGAATCGTCGAGGGAAGCGGCCTGGAAGTGATCCGGACCCCGGCGTCGCTACCGGAGCTGACGAAGGCCGCGTCCGACGACGGCGTCATCTTCGCCGGCTCCGTGGGCGGCGGATACGTCTTCCCCGAGTTTCTGCCGGCATACGATGCGATCGCCAGCCTGTGCAATCTCCTGGAGCTCCTCGCTCCGGTCAACCGCCCGCTTTCCGAGCTCGTCTCGGAGCTTCCGCTCTCGCGCGTCGTGCACAGGCAGGTGCCGTGCCCCTGGGCGCAGAAGGGTCTCGTCATGCGCGTGCTCACAGAGCGGCTGAAGGACCGGGAGGTCGATCTCCAGGACGGGATCAAGGTCTTCGACGAACGGGGCTGGGCGCAGGTCCTTCCCGATCCCGACGAGCCGCTCGTGCACGTGTACGCCGAAGGTGCGAGCGACGAGACCTCCGCCGAGCTCGAACAGGAGCTCCGGGCGCTCGTGGAGGACGTCCTGCGGCAGGGCGAGGAGGCCAGCGCCTGACACCGACGCTCAAGTTGAGGTTGACCCTTCCGCCCGCGACTGGTTTACTGATCCACCGACAGAAAGGTGTTCATGGAACCACTGCCTGATCTTGTATCGCTCTCCGACACGGAGCTGAAATCGCTCATCGACAAGCTTCAGCACGAGGAGCAGGAAGTCTCGTACCGCAGACGCCTACTGCACGGGAAGATCGACATCCTGCGCGCCGAGCTCGTCGCCCGGCTCCAGAAGCAGGAGGGCGGGGGAGAGGGCCCCTTGAGCGAGGTGGACGTCGACAAGCTCGCTGCGATCCTGGCGGGCAAAGCGGCCCCGGTCGCCGAGGGCTAGACGCTTGTCGCACGTCTACTGTCCCGAGTGCGGGTTCCAGAATCCGGAGGCCGCGAACTTTTGCTCCAAGTGCGGAGCAGCGCTCGTTCGCGACCCGAGTGGAGCTGACACCACCATGGCGTTCACGCCCGAGGATCTCGACGAGCCCTCGCCACTCGAGGATCTCGGGATGGAAGGTCCCGCGCTCGTCGTTCGCTCGGGGGGAGGGCGCGCCGGCGAGCACTTCGTCCCGCAGGAGGAACGAACGACGATCGGAAGATCGCCCGACTGCGACATCTTCCTCGATGACGTCACGGTCTCGCGGACACATGCCGTGCTGCTGAGCAACGACGGTGACTTCGTCATCGAGGATCAGAGCAGCCTGAACGGAACGTTCGTCAACAAGCGCCGGATCGACTCGGCACCGCTCGGAGACGGAGACGAGGTTCAGATCGGCAAGTACCGCCTGACGTTCCTGGAGAAATGAGCGCGACAGCTGCCGATCCGGCTCAGGAACGGCCGCTCACGATCGGAGCGGTCTGCCGGCTGCTCCGTGAGGAGTTTCCGGACATCTCGATCTCGAAGATCCGCTACCTCGAGGATCAGGGCCTGCTCGCACCGCGCAGAACGGCCGGTCGCTACCGGCTCTTCGGCGAGGAGGACGTCGATCGCCTGCGGACGATCCTCCGTCTCCAGCGCGACGAGTTCCTGCCCCTCCGCGTGATCCGTCAGGAGCTCGCCTCGACCGCGGGCAAGAGCCGCCGACGGCGTGCCTCGGGTCTGGCGACGGCCGAGGAGGAGATCGATCTCGCCGAGTTGTGCGAGCGCGCGGGACTAACCCCTGCAGTCGCCCGGGAGCTCGAGGAGTATGGGCTCCTGGAGTCCAGCAGGGCGGGTGGCGAGCGGATCTATCGCGAGGACGAGGCCGACATTGCCGCAGCCTGCGCGAAGCTTTCGCGCTTCGGCATCGACGCCCGGCATCTGCGCTCGTTCAGGTCGGCGTCGGAGCGCGAGGTCGGGCTGCTCGAGGCGATCGTCTCGCCCGCGCTCAGATCTCGCAATCCGGAGCGGCGCCAGAGCGGGATGGAGGACCTTCAGATGCTTGCCGAGTTGGCCCAGGAGCTCTCCCAGCTGCTTTTCTGGCGCGCACTGCGTAAGGTTGCCGCTCTCTGATGGCGATCGACCTCAAGACCCGGGTGCGCGAAGTGCCGGACTGGCCGGAGCCGGGCGTCGGCTTCAAGGACGTCAGCCCGCTCCTGCGCGACCCCGAGGCCCTCGCCCAGACGATCTCGTCCCTGGCCGACTGGTCGCGGGACCTGAAACCTGACGTCGTGCTCGGCGCCGAGGCGCGGGGCTTCATCCTGGGCGCCGCGATCGCGAAGGAGGTTCCGTGCGGCTTCGTCCCTGCCCGGAGGCCGGGAAAGCTTCCACCCGAGACGGTGAGCGCCACATACGCGCTCGAGTACGGGCAGAACGCGCTGGAGCTCAACGCCGATGCGATCGGTGACGGGGGGCGCGTGGTCATCCACGACGACGTTCTCGCGACAGGCGGGACCGTGGAGGCGATCGCCGGTCTCGTCGAGCAACTGGGCGGGGAGGTCGTCGGAGTGAACTTCGTTATCGAGCTGACGTTCCTCGGCGGCCGGGAGCGACTCTCCCGGTTTCCGCTGTACTCGCTGATCGAGTACTGAGGACTTTCCCTCCCGTAAGGGATCGGAGGGTGGAGCCGGCGCGACGATAGAGACAGTGCCGTGAACACCTTGCCGCCCGATGACGGAAGAGCCGTCAGCCGCCTCCTCGACCACTGCTCGCGCGCGGCCGGCCGCCGTGCCAGACCGCTTGCCCGTGATCGCCTCGAGCAGGCGCTCGGCGGAGAGCTGACGCGGCGCCTAGTGGGCGCGCTGGCCGGAGATCACCGGCCGTCGGCCCGTTTCTTGCTCGACTGAGCAGAAACGCGTCGAACCTCCTCGCCGCCGAAGAGGCGCACGTAGAGGAAGATGGCACCTGCGGCCAGGACGCTGAAGATGAACGCCGTCGCACCGGAGACGCCGAGCGCCAGCATGCCGAGCCAGAGGTAGAGCCCGAGCCCGAAGGCCCAGAGGAAGGACGTCACGCCTCGATCGAAGCTCGGTTGCCGAAGGTGCATCACGCGGCGATCCTACCGAGCCGGCCCGCGGGCGTCCGAGCAACAAAAAAGATCTGGCGCCTAGGAACCCGAGAGCCCCTCGACGCCAGATCGTTCGCCGAGCCGGTTTCGCTTTCGTCCGCCGATCCTGGTGACTTTCGCCTTCCGGCTACAACCCTCAGGATCGGCCTCGACCTACTTGCGTTCCGTGCTCGACGCAAGGGGGACAATAGGGCTGGTCGCCGGCCGGCGCAAGACCCCTTCGGAGACAACTTCCCGCTATTTGCAAAGAATTCAGTTTTCCACAGTTTGCACAGCAGACCATTCAGCCTGCAACACCGTGAAAAGGGCAAAGAAAAAGATCTGGCGCCTAGGAACCCGAAAGCCCCTCGACGCCAGATCGTTCGCCGAGCCGGTTTCGCTTTCGTCCGCCGATCCTGGTGACTTTCGCCTTCCGGCTACAACCCTCAGGATCGGCCTCGACCTACTTGCGTTCCGTGCTCGACGCAGAGGGGAGACTAGGGGCACTCCGATGCACTTTCAAGACCTCTTCGGACGCAAGTTGTCGCTATTTGCAAACGAATCAGTTTTCCACATTTCCACAGTCATCCGTCCAACCTGTGGATAACTATGCCGGGGCGGCCCAGCGGGCGTCGGGAGGCGGATCGGAGCTCGCCTGGGGGAGGCGGCCCGTTGCGACCGGAGAACAGGCCGGCTTTCTCCAACTTGACATAACGCCTGTTATCGAGCGTGACGGTTCTAAGCGGACATCACGGATCGGGTATAGACTCGCCCGCCTCGGAGAAGACCAGGAGTAGCACCGGGTTTCGTGTCGCCAACACACGGGGAAAGAGAGAACAGCGGATGACGACGGCTGAGATCGAGACGGTCCTCGGCAACGAGGACTTGCGGCAACTGCTCGAAACGGCCGAACAGGCCGGCACGGTCAGGCAGACCGAGCTCGCCGAGGTCCTCGAGCCTCTCGAGCTCGACGAGCTGGAGCTCGAAGCGCTCCAGCGAGAGTTCGAACAGCGCGGGATCGATGTCATCGTCGAAGAGGAGAAGGCGCCTGAACGCGCTCCCGAACCGGCACCGCAGCCGGTTTTCGTCGAGACGACGACCGATGCGCTGCAGCTCTTCCTCCGTGAGGCGGGGCGGCACGCCCTCCTGACGGCGGCTCAGGAGGTCGAGCTCGCGAAGCGGATCGAGCGGGGCGACATGCAGGCCAAGCAGCGGATGATCCAGTCGAACCTGCGCCTCGTGGTCTCGATCGCCAAGAACTACCGAAACCAGGGCCTCCCCTTCCTCGACCTGATTCAGGAAGGGACGCTGGGCCTGATCCGCGCCGTCGAGAAATTCGACTGGCGCCGCGGCTTCAAGTTCTCCACCTATGCGACCTGGTGGATCCGGCAGGCGGTTGCGCGGGCCCTCGCCGACAAGGCGAGAACGATTCGGATGCCGGTGCATATCGTCGAGCGGCTCCAGAAGCTGAACAAGGCGGAGCGCATCCTCTGGACGCAGCTCGGCCGCGAGCCGACGCTCGAGGAGATCGCCGAGGAAGCAAGCCTCCCCATCGAGCAGGCGCGCGAGGTGAAGGCGGCCGCCCATGCGTCGACGAGCCTCGACCAGCCGGTCGGCGAGACGGAGGACGCGGTTTTCGGCGACTTCGTCGCCTGTGGCCAGCCGCAGCCCGACGAGGAGGTCGAGGTCTCGCTCCGCAGCCAGGCTCTCGCCCAGGCCCTCGGATCGCTCAACGAACGCGAACGGGCCGTCCTCGTCCTCCGGTACGGGCTCGACAATTCCGAGCCCAGGACGCTGGAGGAGATCGGCCGCACGCTCGACCTGACGCGCGAACGGGTCAGGCAGATCGAAGGCCACGCGCTCAAGCGCCTGTCACGCCTGCACGACATCGAGCGCGTCGGATAGCGCTTCGGGGCTCTCGCCCCTCGCTTTCGCTGAAAGTCTTCCGACTTTCAGCGACGGTCCGGAAGCCGGGCGACGGCTCTGCCGCCGCGCGGCGCGCATGCGCCGGGCCAGTGCTCCTGCTTCCGGGGAGGTCAACGAGTGAAACGGGCCAAGCCCGTTTCACGGCGAACGAGGGAAGGCAATGGCGCGAAACGGGCTCTGCCCGTTTCGCCTGGCTAGCGACCGGATGCGTCGCGGCCGGCGAGCGCGCCGCGCGGCACGGAGTGCCGCCCGGCTTCAAGGAGGTCGCGGAAAGTCGCAAGACTTTCAGCGAAACGAGGAAGCCCGTCAGGGTTCCAAGTAAAACTGGAGGCCCGGTGCGACCGAGCGGAGCTCTCTGAGAGCTCGTGACTCGAGCTGTCGGACGCGCTCCCGGGTGATTCCCAGGTCGGTACCGACTTCCTCGAGCGTCTTCGGAGTGTGGCCGTCGAGGCCAAAGCGCATTGCGAGGACACGGCACATCCTCGGGTTGAGCCGGAGCATCGCGTCGGCGAGCTCCACCGAGCGCAGCTGCTTGGCGGTCGCAGCGTCCGGCTGGTCGGACTTGGTGTCCTCGATCAGGTCGCCGTAGAGGCTCTCCCCGTCGCCGACAGGGGTCTCGAGGCTGACCGGATCCTCGACGAGGTCGAAGAGCTCCCGAACCCGCTCGACCGTGAAGCCGGTCTCCTTGGCGATCTCCTCCACCGATGGGTCTCGGTTGAACTTCTGGGTGAGGACACGCCTGGCGCGAAGAACCTTGCGTGCCTGCTCTGCCACGTGGACCGGGAGGCGAATCGTGCGGCCCTGATCTGCGAGCGCACGGGAAACGGCCTGGCGAATCCACCAAGTCGCATAGGTCGAAAGCTTGAAGCCGAGCTTCCAGTCGAACTTCTCCACCGCGCGGATGAGCCCGAGGTTCCCTTCCTGGATCAAATCGAGAAGCGGGACTCCGGCCTTGGTGTAGTTGCGCGTGATCGACATGACGAGACGGAGATTGGACTCGATCAGCTTCTGCTTGGCGGCTTCGTCGCCCGCATCCTTGCGACGGGCGAGCTCGCGCTCCTGCTCGGCCGTGAGCAGCGGGCCGTCGCCGATCTGACGCACGTACAGCTTGAGGGGATCCTGAAGCGGAGTGCCGTCCTCGGTCTTCCCTGCAGGCTCCTCGCGCTCCTCGACGTCAGGGACGTCGAGCTCGGCTGCGCCGGGAAGCACCTCCAGGTGCGGGACCTGGGGCTCCTGGACGTCTGGCTCGGGAAGGGCTTGCGGCTCCACGTCCGCTCTATCGGCGCTCTCATCCTCGTCCGGGTTCCCCCGTTTGAGGGACGCGGCCGGCCGCGCGGACCCAAACCTGCTCCTAACACGAGTGCTCGGTTTTCTCTTACATCGGGTACCTACCGTGCGTCTGACGTCCGATTCGGTCGGCAGCGTGAAAAAGGACAAGCGAGACGTGATCGAGAACTCAGAGCCAGATGCCGATGAACCGCTCGGTTAGAGAGTCTTAGGAACAACTGCCCTTATGTGTGGTATTGCCGGATACAACCTGAAGCCCGAGGCCCGGATCGACCGGACGCTCGCGGCGCAGGCACTCCTCGCAGGAATTGCCGAACGCGGCGCCGACGCCGTCGGCTACGCGCACCGCGCCCCGGGCGACGGTTCCGTCCACGTGGAAAAGCGGCGTTCTGGCGCCAGCGCGCTCCTCACAGAGCTGACGGTGCCTGATCAGGCCCTCGAGGTGCTCATTCACGTCCGCGACTACACGAAGGGCCACCCGACCATCGCCGCCAACAACCACCCCGTCCGCCACGGACACGTAGTCGGGATCCACAACGGGATCATCGTGAACGACGAGGAGATCTTCGACCGCCACGGATTCGAGCGGCACGAGCCTTCGATGTCCGTGGACACCGAGGCCATCTTCGCCCTGGTCGAGGCATTCGGGTCACGAAAGCAGACGCTCGAGCAGCTCAACGGCTCGATGGCGAGCGCCTGGATGGACGAGCGCGTCCCCGGCGTGGTCTCTCTCGCTCGAGGTGTCGGCCGCCCGCTCTGGATCGGTGAGTGCCGCGAGGGCATCTTCTTCGCCTCGACCGAGCATGCACTCGAGGTCTGCGAGCAGTTTCTCGAGCTCGAGCTGCGGAAACGCGCGCTCGACGAGGGCACGCTCCTCACGCTGGAAGGGGGCCGATCGAAGCGGAAAGAACGTTTCCGGCCCGATCGAGGCTTTACCGAGCAGCCCCTCCCCGCCGTGCGCGCGCCGGGCGAGCGCGAGTCCTGCCTTCGCCTGTTGACCGCGCTGGCTTCGCTCTAGCCGGCTTTCGGGACACGCGTCCGTCGGGCGCCACGTCGTAGCCGTCCTCGAGCAGCCGCTCTCGGATCAGGAACTGGAATGTCGACCAGGCACCCCGCCTGACGTCGAACATCCGGTAGATCTGCCATTCGGTCATCAGGGACTCGTCCTCCCTGCGGGCCACCCCCCACTCCTGGAACTTCGGCAGCCGGCCGAGGCCGATCGCGACCGTGCAGCCCTGGTCGATGGCCCGCTCCAGGCGTTCCTCTCCGACCGGGACGTCGAAGCCGGCCTCGCGGAGGGCGCTGGTCAGCGAGCCGAAGGTGTGCCAGTAGAGCGACTTCGACGGCATCGAGCCCCTGTGGTCGTCCAGGTCGCGCGCGGTAGGAGTTCGCTCGATCCTCTCCCCCAGCTCGCGCAGCAGCTGGAGCAGCTCTTCACGGGTGGCGAATCGCCGCGGCACCAGGCCCGCCGTTCGCTTGGCCGCGTTCCAGCTGCCGAAGTGCTCGATGACCGTCTGCGGGTGCACCGTGGTCTCGGTGTCGGCAGCGAACTCGCGCATCGACGGCGAGCGCCCCAGTCGCTTCGCGCACGCCTGGAGCTGATCGACGATGTCCTCGTCGCTGTAGCGCTTGCGAATTCCAGCCTGGAACTGGGCGAGAGCGTCTCGGTCTAGGGACTCGAGCAGCTCGCGGGCGGGCCGTCGAGCCATGGCAATAAGGATAGAGCAGATTCGCCCGTTTGCAAGTGCGGGCGAGCGGGGTGACTAGGAGACTGCGAGCAGCTCGCGGCGCGCGGTCTCGTTCTCGATCAGCTCAGGCGGCAGGATCCGCTCGAGCGCCTCGACGCAGCGCGGGCAGAACTGACTTCCGGCTGCGCGCTTGAGCTCTTCCATCGCCTCCTGCGCGGGCCTGGCGGCGCGGTAGATCCGGGTCGTGAGCATCGAGTCGAGGGCGTCGGCAACGTGAATGATCCGGGCTCCGAGGGGAATGTCCTGGCCCTTCAGCCCGTCGGGATAGCCGGTGCCGTCGAAACGCTCGTGATGGTGGCGGATCGCGGGAACCGCATCCTGAAGGAATCCGAGGCGGTCGATGATGCGCGCCCCCTCCTCCGCATGCCGCTGCATGAGGTCCCACTCGTCGTGGGTGAGCGTTGCGGGCTTGAGGAGGATGGCGTCGGGGATCGCAAGCTTGCCGATGTCGTGGAAGAGGGCTGCATGACCCAGGAGGTCGAGCTCGGCCTTCGAGAGATTCAGCTCACGGCCGATTGCCAGGGCGAGCTCCTGCACGCGGCGGGAGTGGCCCGCCGTGTAGGCGTCACGGGCGTCCACGGTCGCCGAGAGGGACTCCATGGCCGCCGTCGATCGCTCACGGAGCAGGCGGTTTGCCTTCTCGAGCGACACGTTCTGATCCTGAATCGTCTCGGCCGCCTCACGGAGCTTCTGCGCGCTCTTGCGCGTGTGCCGGAGGTACGCCTCCTGCGTCTTGCGCATGAGGAGCAGCGGCACCGCGAACACCGCGAGGGCGTACGGGCCGGCGGCGTGGTACGCGATTGCCATGACGCCGCCCACGAATCCGTAGACGACCCAGTGCGGCAGGAGCCAGAGGAACCGCTCGTGCCAGGCCTTCCACCAACGCTCGTGGCCCTCCATGGAGAGCGCGACGCTGAGCAGGCCGGTGTTCACGGCGAAATAGGCTGCGCCGGCTGCGAGCCCGGCACCCACGGTGATGAGCTCGCCGATACTCCCGTCGAAGCCCATCGCGAAGACGGCGGACGCGGCCAGGGAAGCGAGCGAGAGCGCGCCGATGTTGAAAAGCGTTCTGTGCAGCGGGTATCGCTTGGCGCTCCAGTCGACGACGCAGGTCGTGACTGCGAGCGCGAGGGCGGCGCGAGGCCCGAACAGGGCTGCGCCTGCGAGCGCACCGACGGCACTGACCGAGATCGAGCCGTCGTCCACCTCGAGGGCGACCGCCTGGCCGAGACCGACCAGGATCACGAGCGCGACGAGGCCGAAGACGTCCGTCGCCGTGCCGAAGAGCGCACCGAGCACGCCGGCGCCTACGCCGACGAACGAGACGACGCCGACGAGCGTGGCAAGCCGTTTCGAGAGGGAGAAGAAGCGCGGCCCCTGGACGGCGTGCGGCCGGTGTGGAGGCTGACGCCGCTCCTGTCCCGGAGCCATCTCTTCGACGGGAGGCAGCGGCACGACATGATCGCCGTCCTCGGTGACCGCGGTGAGACGCCCCCGGCGCTGCTGGGCCGGCATGGACAACGGCTCCGACGACGCGGCATCGAGGACGCGGTTTCGGCCCTGAAGCTTTGCGCGGTAGACCGCGAGGTCGGCCTGGTGGATGAGCTCGTTTCCGTCCGACCCGTCTCTGGGGAAGGACGCGACGCCGATCGAGACCGTCGCGCGGATGGGCTCGCTCGAGGTTTCGACGTCGAAGGTGCGCTGCGCGACGGCGCGGCGGATCCGCTCGGCGATCTCCATCGCCTCCTCCGGGCTCGTCTCCGGCAGCAGGATGCTGAACTCCTCGCCACCGAACCGGGCCGGGACGTCGTAATGGCGCAAGAGCGCACGGAAGACCTCGGCGATCCCCTTGAGGACTGCGTCGCCGGCGAGGTGACCGTAGGTGTTGTTGATCTCTCGGAGGAGATCGAGGTCGGCCATGATCAGCGCCATAGGCCGGTCGAAGCGTGCCGCGCGCGTCAGTTCCTCGTTCAGGGCCTGACTGAAGTGACGGGCGTTGAAGAGACCGGTCTTCGGGTCGACTCGGGCCTCAGCCTCGAGCTTTGGAACGGCCAGCGAGCGGTGAATCAGGAGCAGTGGGGCGATTGCGAATGGAACCAGCCACGCGTTGAGACCCCAGAACGTCGCGATGCCGACGCCGAGCGCCGCGAGCACGAGGTCGGTGGAGAGGCTCTGGAAGCTGAAGAGGCCGGACTCCCGGAGCGAATGACCTCGGGCGAGCGCAAGCATCGGTGCCAGCAGCACGTGGTTGATCCCGACCAGCAGCACGCAGGCTGTGAGACCGGCGAGCGCGAACTGCAGACCCTCGGGAGCTCCCACAGAAAGCTGCTGAACGAGGTGCGCTCCAGCGGACGCCGCGAGGATCGCGAGCGTGAAGTTGCAGATGTTGAAGATCTGGATGTACCAGGCCGTCCGGTTCTTCAGCCAGTCCGGCATGTGCTGGACGACGGGGACGAGCACCACGAGCTCGGGAGGGAGCAGTAACGCGGCCGGGATCAGAAAGACGATCGAGGTCTGGTACGACTGGTTCTTCCCCGTGCGCACGAGGAAGAGCTGCGCGACGGCCGCCGAGGTCGACAGGATCAGGAACGTGAGCCAACCGTCCTGAGCCTGGTCGAGGCGGGGAATGAACGGCGCGGTGACCGCACAGGCGGCACCTACGACGGCGACGAGATAGACGAGGGCCGCGATCGGCAGACGCTCACGCTGCGCCGGCTCGCGCCCGGTCACGTTTCCCCCGAACGGAACGTCGCTCGGAATCGCGCTCATCTGGTGCTCGTTCCTTGGGTTTGCCGCAAGATCGTGCTCTCTTTCACGCAGGGGGGACGAGGGCTCGCCCCGTGCTGACCGTACGCCCGAGAGGGGTACGAGGCATCACCCGTTCGAGTTATCGGCCGAGACGCCAGATCAATTCCCCCAAAAGGGTGAGCCGGGGACTGTGGACGGAAATGGTGTCCACAGTCCCCGGCTCGGTCGAAGGGTTTACGGAAGGAGCGGTTCGGTGACCGTCGCCGGCTCCGTGATCTCCGGGAGGAGCTCCGGCGGGTTCAGCGTCGGATCCGCCGCTGCGGCCGCCTCCTCCTCAGGCGTCATGACGTAGTCGCCCTCGGGAGCTCCGACCTCGCCTTCGGCGTTGTCTTCCCAGCTCACGTCTTCTGCTGCCAGGACGTCGCTCCAGGACACGTCGGCCCAGGAAACGTCGCTCCAGGACACGTCGGCCCAGGAGACGTCCGTCCAGGAGACGTCGCTCCAGGAGACATCGCTCCAGGAGACAGAGTCCCACGACACCGTGGACTTGGCGGCTGCGCGCCAGGCCGGGCCGTCGAACTCGAGCACTCCGCGGAGCGGGTCCGTCTTCAGGAACCGATTCAGCGCCGCGTTCGGGTTCGGAGGCCGCGAGAGCATGGTCGAGCGTGCGGCATTGATCTCGCCGACGCCGGCCGAGCCTTCGGGTGCCTCGGGGACATGCCGGGCCCGCTGCATGAGCGCACCCTTGATCTGATCCGGCGTCCATGTCGGATGGTCGATCACGAGCTGCGCTGCAGCGCCGGCCACGATCGGGGCCGCGAACGACGTGCCCGAGAGCCGGATGTATCCGTTTCCGACCACGTTTTCAGCCTTGTCGCGTGCCAGCGTGGAGCCGGCCGGGATCGGGCCGATCATGTAGCGGCCCGCCGCGGCGAGCTCCGGCTTCCGGAAGCCGTCCTTCGTGTAGCCGTACGCCGACCAGTTGGGAACGTCGTGCCTCCGGACATTCGTGCTGCCCTCGAGGTCGATCGCGCCGACGGTGATGACGAAGGGATCGTTGCCGGGGGCGTACGGAACGCCGCTCGGCCCGTTGTCCTTGCCGTAGTTACCGGCCGCCACGACGACGGTGACGCCGCCGAACCACAGCTTCTCGACCGCCTTGTCCAGCGGGTCGTTCATGAAGTTGCTCGGCATCGTCGAGTGGAGCGAGAAGTTCGCGACCTTGATGTTCTTCTCGACCCGGTTCTCGAAGACCCACTCGGCCGCCGCGATGACGTCGCTCGTCCGGGCCTTGCCCGTGTCATCCATGACGTCGAGTGAGATCAGGTTGGCCTGTGGTGCCGCGCCGGCCTGATTCGGTGCGCTGCCCGCGGCGATACCCGCCACGAACGTGCCGTGACCTCGTCCGTCGCCGGGCGAGTTCGGGAGGAGCTTCGTGAGCACGACCTCCTCGAGCACCCGGGCACCCATATCGAAATCGGGCCGATTCTTGTCGATGCCCGAGTCGACGATCGCGATCGTCGGCATTCGCTGACCGACCGCAGGCTTGTTGCCCCAGAGAGGCTTCACGCCTGAGGCTGTCGGCCAGAGGTGCTTCGAGGTGTGGGACGTCCCGCTCAGCTTGACCGGTGCGTCGTAGGTGACGGTCAGGCCCGGGATCCTGGCGAGGAAGTGCATCTTCTCCGCCTTGAGCTCGACGGCGACCGACTGGACGAAATTGAACTTCCGCCCCATCCGCTCCTTGTCGTCGCGACCCTTCTGGCGTCGCTCTGCATGATCGGCGTCGTTGAACGCGGTATGCGCTCCCTGGCTGTTCCCTGCCTGGATGATCACCTTCACGAGCTGGTCGGGCGTGTGGTGCGCCTTGGCCATCAGGATCGGGTCGATGTACGTCGGAGCAAGTGCCGGCCGAATCAGCCGGTCGTTGCCCTTCCGTGCGCCGGCAGCGAGAGGGGCGGCGACGACGAGCACTGCGACGAGCGCAGTGACGAGGCCGCGACCTCCCTTGCCCCAGAGCGCGTTCGACCGGGAGTCTCCTCCACGGTTTCCAGTCCCCCAAAGCGCGGACGAGCGATGCTCGCCGCGAGAGGACCCGCTCTTACCTTTCATTTGCTGTCTCCATCTTCTCCGCGAATGTCGCGGGCCGCAGTTTCATTTCTGTCTCTCAGTCCGACCACGAAACGAGGCGTGGGGCCTTGAGAGGAGGAAGCGAGCAAACAGAGGTCGGAGTCGCCTGCCGGATACCCGGCTGGCCCGGCCCGCCGCGATCGCGTGCGAGCGCGGCCGGCGAGGCCGCGAGACCCATGACTCCGACCACGAGAACGACCAGGATTGCCCTGGCGCCCGTGCTTTTTCCGCTTGTTCGCTGCATCCCTCTCCCTCCCCGCGCCACCCAGCGCGGTCTGACGACTTGGATTGACAAGCCGTGCGCAGTGTGGGCTTGAGACGCGCGTTCCCCATCACCCCTTTGGGTGAGGGGCTGGAAGATCACTCGTTCGAGTGATCGAGGGCCGAAGGCGAAAAAGCCCGTTCGAGTTACCCTCAGGCGGAAATGCGTCCGCGACTACCGCTCGCAGCCGGGATGGCCGCCGCCCGCGCGGCGGGCCGCGTCTCGCGCCTCGCAGGCGCCGGAGGAGGCACGACTCTTCCCGGCAAGCTCCTGAACGTCCTCGACCCGACGGCGGTGCGCCGGTTGGCCTCTCGTCTCCCTCGCGGTTCAGCCATCGTCTCGGCCACGAACGGGAAGACGACGACGGCGGCGATGGTCGCCGAGATCCTTTCCCCGAGGGTCAAGCTCGCGCACAACCGCGCCGGGGCGAACTTGCTCTCGGGAATCGCGTCGACGCTCCTCTCGTCGAACGGCGCGGAGCTGGGGCTGTTCGAGGTCGACGAAGCCGCATTGCCCGACGTTGCCCGACGAGTGCAGCCGCGGGCGATGTGCCTGGGGAACCTCTTCCGCGACCAGCTCGACCGGTACGGCGAGCTCGAGCTGGTAGCCGAGCGCTGGCGAGGCGTCGCGCGGGAGCTCGATCCGGGTTCCATCCTCGTCGTCAACGGCGACGACCCGCAGGTCGGGGATCTCGCGCGCGAGCGCGACGGCGCGGTTGTGTTCGGCCTCGATGACCCGGCCTGTGGGTCTTCGAGTCTCCAGCATGCCGCGGACTCGAAGTGGTGCGTCCGCTGTGGCACGCCCTATGAGTACTCCGTCGCGTACGTCGGCCACCTGGGCGATTACCACTGTCCCGGCTGCGGTCACGCCCGTCCGGCGCTCGATCTCGCAGCGAGGGCAGTGGAGCCGCACGGGCTGGAAGCCGTGTCGTTCGATCTCGTCGATTCGGAGGGATCGATGCGCGTCCGGCTCCCGCTTCCAGGCCTCTACAACGTCTACAACGCCCTCGCCGCCGCGGCGCTCGCCGGCGTTCTCGGCGCCTCTCGTGACAGAGATCCGGTCGGGCCTCGAGCGGTTCGACGCAGCATTCGGCCGTTTCGAGCGGATCAGGGTCGGCGAGGAGTCGGTGCTGATCCTCCTCGTGAAGAACCCGGCCGGCGCGAACGAGGTCGTTCGGACCCTCGTCGCCGGCGGGCCGCCCCGCCTCGCTGTGATCGCGCTGAACGACGCGATCGCCGACGGACGAGATGTCTCCTGGATCTGGGACGTGGACTTCGAGCCCCTGCTGGAACGCCTCGACCGCATCGTGGTCTCCGGAGGCCGCGCAGCGGAACTTGCCCTGCGCTGTAAGTACGGTGGCTTCCCCGAGACCGCGATCGAGGTCGTACCCGAGCTTGATCGTGCACTCGATCGGGGCCTACAGCTGACGCCGCCCGGTGGCGAGCTCGTCGTCCTGCCGACCTACACCGCGATGCTCTCGCTGCGCGGGATCGCCACCGATCGTGGCTGGGTCAAGCCGTACTGGGAGCGGGCTGCGTGAGGATTCGGGTCGGCCACCTCTACCCCGACTACCTGAACATCTATGCCGACCGCGGCAACATCGCCGTCCTCTCGCAGCGAGCGGCCTGGCGTGGTCACGAGCTCGAGGTCGAGTCCGTCAGCATGGGCGATCGCCTCGATCCCGCGTCACACGATCTCCTCTATGTCGGCGGCGGTCAGGACCGGGAGCAAGCGCTCGTGGCACACGACATCGCGCGTAAGGGCGAGGAGCTACGTGAAGCCGCTGGAAGCGGGGTCGCGATGCTGGCCGTCTGTGGCGGCTACCAGCTACTCGGACGCTTCTATCGAGAACGGTCGGGCGTCGAGCTACCCGGCGCGGGAGTGCTCCCGCTGCACACCGTCTGGGGCGATCGGCGGATGATCGGGGACGTCCTGCTCGAGTGCGAGCTCGAGCCGGGCGAGTCGCAGACGCTTGCCGGGTTCGAGAACCATGCGGGCCGAACGATCCTCGAGGACGGCGCAGAGCCACTCGGACGCGTCGTGGCCGGATACGGAAACGACGGGTCGAGCGGATCGGAAGGCTGCCGGGCAGGCCGGATCGTCGGTACGTACCTCCATGGCCCTCTTCTGCCCCGAAACCCCTGGCTCGCCGACTGGCTGCTTGCACAGGCGATCGGGCACCAGACCGGCGAGACGCCGACCTTCGAGCCGCTCGAGGACTCGCTCGAAGGCCTTGCCCACTCGGTTTCCGCTGCGCGAGCCAGGGCTCGCGGCGGCAAGGCAGCGCGCTAGCTAGGGCACCCAGAGCGGTCCGAGGTAGACCACCGGGTCTCCCGTGCGCCACCGGGCGAGGAAGCGCTGGATCGGAGGGTGCAGCACGACCTCGTCGAGCTCCGCCACGGAGAACAGGCGGTGCCCCCTGACGGCCGCATCCTGCGACGTCACGGTCTCGAGCGAGCGATCGCCGAGGTCACCGGCGAAGATGATGTGCACCACGTGCTTGGCCGCGAAGCTCTTCTGCGGCGCGATCGAGTCGACGATGGCGACGGGGCCTTCGACGGGTACGTCTTCGCCGAGGCCGACCTCCTCACGCAGCTCTCTGTGCAGCGCATCGACGAGGCTCTCCCCGGAGTTCACGCCGCCGCCGGGCAGCAACCAGTACTCCTTGCCCTGCTTTTCGTGCCTGCAGAGCAGGAGGCGGTCGCGCCACCGGAGAATCGCCGAAACTCGTATGCGCGGCTCGGCGCCCATGACGTCAGGCCCGGGAGGACCCGAACCCCCGGGCGCCCCGCTCGCTCTCCGGCAGCTCGTCGAGCTCGACCAGCTCGACGGCCGGAACCGGCAGGACGACGAGCTGGGCGATTCTCATGCCCCGGCTCGACGACAAATGGCGTCGAGGGATCGGTGTTGAGCAGAACGACCTGCACCTCGCCGCGGTAGCCGGAGTCGATCAATCCGGGAGCATTCACGATCGTGATGCCGCTCTTGGCGGCAAGGCCCGAGCGGGGAAGGACGAAGCCGCCGTGGCCTTCGGGAATCGCCACTGCGAGCCCTGTCGGGATCACCGCCCGCTCGCCGGGCGCGAGCTCGTGGCGGTCGCAGGCAGCGAGGTCGAGCCCGGCGTCGCCCGTGTACGCCTGCGCCGGAACGGCGGCGTCGGCCCGCAAGCGGCGGACCGGGAGCTCGATCACCGTGTCGCCCTGGTCGGCTCCGTGGAGTCGGCGATCAGATAGGGAGCGAAGCGCTGGATCTCACGACGCGGCAACCGCGCCCTGATGAACACCCCGTCCGGCCCGTCGATGCGCTCGTCGATCGGCGGCCCGAGCGCGTAGAGCTCCGCCAGCTTCGCGCCGTCCTCGTACGGGACGAGCATCCGGACGAGCTCGAATCGCTCGGCGAACCGGTCGGCGACCCTGGCTCTCAGGGCGTCGAGCCCCTCTCCGGTTCCGGCGGAGATCTGCAGCGCCTCGGGGAATCTGTTCGCGAGGCGGCGCCGTCCGAGGGGGTCGACGGTGTCGATCTTGTTGAGGACGAGCTCGACGGGTAGCTCGTCGGCGCCGATCTCGGACATGACGTCGTTGACCGCCCCCATCATCTCGTCGATCTCGTCGTCGCCCATCGACGCATCGACCACGTGGAGGACGAGATCGGCCTCGAGCGTCTCCTCGAGCGTGGCCGCAAAGCCCTCGACCAGCTCGTGCGGGCAGGCGGCGGATGAAGCCGACCGTGTCGGTCACGAGATAGCGGCGGCCATCCTCCTCGAAGGCCCGGGTCGTCGGGTCGAGGGTCTCGAAAAGACGGTCGTTGACAGAGACTCCGGCTCCGGTCAGCGCGTTCAGCAACGTCGACTTGCCCGCGTTCGTGTAGCCCGCGAGGGCGACCGTGGGCGTGTGGGAGCGCAGTCGCTCCCTGCGTCGGGTCTGACGCTGGCTGCCGAGCTCCTTGCAGGCGCCGGCGGAGAATCGAGACGCGGCGGCGCGCAAGCCGCCGGTCGGTCTCGAGCTGGGTCTCGCCGGGGCCTCTCGTTCCCACTCCGCCGTCCATACGGCCGGCCCCCAGACGCTCGAGGTGCTGCCACATTCCCCGCATGCGCGGCAGGTTGTACTCGAGCTGGGCCAGCTCGACCTGGAGCTTGCCCTCCGCGCTGTGCGCATGCTGGGCGAAGATGTCGAGGATCAGCTGGGTCCGGTCGACGACCCGCGCCTTGAGCTCGTCTTCCAGTCGGCGCTGCTGCGACGGCGAGAGCTCGTCGTCGACGAGGAGCGATTCCGCGCCGGCGGCGGAATACGCGTCCTTGAGCTCCGCCAGCTTTCCTTTGCCGACGAAGGTGCGGGGATCCGGCCGCTGCCGATGCTGGACGAGCGTGCCGACGGCGTCGACGCCGGCAGTGCGAGCCAGCTCGGCGAACTCGTCGAGCTCGCGCTCCTCGTCGATACCGGGCGGGATCACGGACACGATGAATCCCCGCTCCGGCTGCACGCCCGAAGCGGTTTCTGGCCGGCGAGCGGTCATGCCCGGATTATGACTTTCTGCAGCGAGCTCTCGATTCGGCGGACGGCCTCCTCGAGCTGATCGTCGGACACGGTGAGCGAAAGCCGGACGAAGCCCTCTCCACTCGTGCCGTAGCCGGGACCGGGCGAGACGACGACGTCGGCTTCCTCCAGGACGAGCGACGTGAACGACGCCGAGTCATGCCCTTCGGGCACCCGGACCCAGAGGTACGGCGTGGCGCGCGGCGGCTCCACCTCCATGCCGATCCTTCCCAACGCCTGGACGAGGAGGTCGCGCCGGCGTCGGTAGATCTCCGACATCTCGGCGGGAAAGCCCCGTTCGGCGGTCAGGGCTACGGTCGTTGCGCGCTGAAGTGCCTCGAACATTCCCGAGTCGAGGTTCGCCTTCAGCTGCCTGAAGCGCTCGACGACTTCTGCGTTGCCCACGACGAGGGCGCAGCGCCAGCCGGTCATGTTCCACCCCTTCGAGAGGGAGAAGATCTCGACGCCGACCTCCTTCGCCCCGGGGGTCTCGAGGAAGCTCGGCGCCCGGTAGCCGTCGAAGCACACCTCCGAGTAGGCGTTGTCGTGAATCACGATCAGGTCGTGTTCCCGGGCGAACTCCACCGCACGTTCGAAGGCGCCCTCCGGCACGATCGCCCCGGTCGGGTTGTTCGGATAGTTCAGGTAGAGGAGGTTCGCGCGGGAAGTCATCTCCTCGGGGACTGCGTCGAGGTCCGGGAAAAACTCGTTCTCGGGCGTCAGCGGGAGGTAATGGATGTCAGCGCCCGAGAAGACCGGGCCGGACGTGTACGGCGGGTACCCGGGCTCCGGGCTCAGCGAGACATCGCCGGGATCGAGGATCGCCATGGCGATATGACCGACCGCCTCCTTGCCCCCGAGCGCCGGGACGACTTCGCCTTCCGGGTCGATGTCGACGCCGAACCTGTCGCGGTAGAAGGACGAAGCCGCCTCTCGGAGCTCGTCCATGCCGTGGTTCGTCGGGTAGCGATGGGTTGCCGCGTCGTGGAGCCCCGCGGCCGCTGCCTCGACGATCGCGGGCGGAGTCGGGAGGTCCGGGTCCCCGATCGCCAGGCTGATGACGTCGATTCCCTCCCGCTTCTTCGAGGAGATCTTGCGCTCGAGCTCCGCGAAGAGGTACGGCGGGACAGCGTCGAGCCGGCGCGCGAATCTCACAGGGCGAGCTCCGTGCTCGTCTCGCCCTCGAAGATCTCCTGGGCGGGCCCGGTGAGCCGGGCGTTCATGCCGTCGTCCAGCTCGACGAGGAGGTCTCCGCCCGCCAGGTGAACGGTGACGGGGCTCGAGCACCATCCCCTCGCGACGGCGACCCCGGCGGTCGCGACGGCGCTCGTGCCGGACGAGAGCGTCTCCCCCGCCCCGCGCTCCCAGACTCCCACCGTGATGTCGTTTTCGCCATCGACCCGGACGAGCTGGACATTCGTCCGCTCCGGAAAGCGAACGTGGTTCTCGATCAGCGGCCCGAGCCTGAGCAGTGTCTCCCGATCCGGCTCCATGCGAAGGACGGCGTGGGGATTCCCCACCGACGCCGGCGTGAACTCGAGCGTCTCTCCTGCAGCGTCGAGGCTCTCGGGATCCCCCACCTCGACCGGCCCCATGTCCATCTCGACGTCGAGGCCCCCGCGCATGCGGGCGACGACCTCGCGCGGACCGACGCGGATTCGCACGGTGTCTGCGCCGCCCCTGCGTGCGAGCCAGCGGGCCGCGATGCGCGTCCCGTTTCCCGAGAGCTCGGCGGTCGAGCCGTCGGGGTTCCAGATCACGATCTCCGCGTCAGCCCCATCTGCCGAGACGACTTCGAGCACGCCGTCGGAACCGACGCCGAAGTGGTAGTCACAGAGCAGGCGAGCCTGGGCGCCGGTCAGCGGGGAGCCGATGTCAGCCCGCTGGACCAGCAGGTAGTCGTTGCCGAGCCCATGCCATTTCGAGAATCTCATCGGCCACCTCGCCCGCCGGTCGGTCGGCCGCCACGCTAACAAGGCCCGGTACCCGTCGCATCCACTTGCGCTGGTACGACGCGTAGCGAGTCGTCCTCCGAACGATGGTCTCCTTCGCTTCGTCCTCCGAGAGCTCGTCGATCTCGCGCAGCCCGAACGTCGGTGCGAGCCGTCGAGGAGATCGGACCTTCGAGAGCTCGATGCGCCTCGTCCACCACGCCGGACGCGAACATTCGCTCCGTGCGTTCGCGGATCCGGCGCTCGAGCACATCCTTTCCGACCTCGAGCCCGACGATCAGCGTCGGATGCCTGGTCTCCTCGCTCCAGAGCCGGCCCTCTCGGGGCACGAGCGAGGTGCCGGAGTCGGCGAGCTCGAGGGCGCGCACGACGCGCCGCCGGTCGTTCGGATGCAGCCGGGCGGCCGCGGCAGGGTCTCGATCGGCGAGGAGCTCGTGGGCGGCCTCCGGTCCGAGGCGGGCGTGCTCGGCCTCCCAGTGGGCCCGGACGCTCGGTTTCGGTGCGGGCGGCAAATCGAGGTCGACCAGAGCGGCGCGGAAGTAGAGGCCGGTTCCCCCGACGACGATCGGTGTCACATCGGTCTCCAGCGCACGATCGACGGCCGAGTGGGCCAGCTCGGCGTACTCACCCACCGACGCGTCGTGGTCGAGGTCCCAGATCCCCACCAGCTCGGTCTGGCGGTCGGACTGGTTGGTGAGAATCGGCAGGCCTCGGTAGACCTGCATCGCATCCGCCGAGATGAGTGTGGCCGGCACTCGGTCGGCGATCGCCTCGGCGACGTCGCTCTTTCCCGACGCGGTCGGCCCGAAGATTGCGATGACGAGCTCAGTCACGGAGGCGGGCGCGGGCCTGCTCGAGGTCCTCGTCCGACGCGCCTCCCGCCTTCAGGTAGCTCCGCGATGCTCCCGTATCGGCGCTCCAGCTCCTCGAGAACGCCGACCATGGATGGCGCCGGCGTGGCCGCGATGCGGTGGAGCCGCTCGAGCTCCGCCTCGTCGGCCGCCGTCGCGAACCACTTCTCGTGGCGGGTGCGCAGTCGCTCCTCGCTCAGGGCATAGTCGGCGGCGATCTCTTCGATCGGAACGCCTGCGATCCTGAGGAGGAACGCCGAGACGAGCCCCGTTCGGTCCTTGCCGCCGTGGCAGTGGACGATCACGCCGCCTTCCGGCGCCTGGGCCACTGCCCGGACCGCCGCCGCCACGTTGTGCCGAAAGTGCTCGAGGAAGATCAGATAGACCTCCCGCGTCGCGTCGGCATGGCTCTCGGCCGCGGAGCTCACTGCCTCGACCTCGCTGGAAGACGTCCTCTCGATCGTCGAAGAACGGGATGTGGACGGGCTCCAGGGGAAGGTCGGCCGGTGGGTCCGCAGCGAGCTCCTCTTCCGACCGAAGGTCGACCACCGTCCGGACTCCGTAGTCGACGGCAGCCTTCCAGCCGGTGTCCGTGAGCAGCCTGACGCTGTCGGTTCGCACGACCGACTCCCAGCGGGTCTCCCCGCCGTCGTCGGTCGGATGGCCCCCGAGGTCGCGGGCGTTCAGGAGCCCGTCCCAGGCGAGGTCGCGGCTACGCGGCAACTGCGGCGAGCTGAGTGCCCTTGAGGGTCGTCGAGGTCGCTGCTTCGACCTCGACGTGGACGAGGTCGCCCGGGGCAGCCGTTCCGGCGAAGTTCACGGTCGTGTTTCGACGCGTGCGGCCACGGAGGTAGGCGGAGTCCGTACGGCTGAGCCCCTCGACCAGAACCTCCTCCACGCGACCGACGCGAGCCTGGTTTCGTTCGCGCGCGACGCGCTGGACGACGTCGATCAGCCGCTCGATGCGCTCTTGCTTGACCTCCTCGGGCACCTGATCCGACATCGTCGCCGCCTCCGTGCCGGCTCTCGGGGAGAAGACGAAGGTGAACGCGCTGTCGAAGCCGATCTCCTCCACCGCTGAGACCGTCTCCTCGAAGTCGACGTCCGTCTCTCCGGGAAACCCCACGATCAGGTCGGTGGAGAGCGCCAGGTCCGGAATGGCAGCGCGCATCTCGTCGACGAGCCGAGTGAAGCGCTCGCGGCTGTAGGTGCGCCGCATCGCCTTGAGGAGTCGAGTGGAGCCCGATTGGAGCGGCAGGTGCGCGTGCTCGCACACGGCGGCGCATTCGGCCATCGCTGCGATCACCGGCGCCCGGAAGTCCTTCGGATGCGGGCTCGTGAACCGGATTCGCTCGATGCCGTCGACCGCGTCGCAGGCACGGAGGAGCTCACCGAAGCCGGTTCGGACGTCGGGAAGCAGGTCGCGTCCGTAGGAATTCACGTTCTGGCCGAGGAGCGTCAGTTCGCGCACACCGGCCCGGGCGAGGTCCTCGACCTCGGCGAGTACCTCACCAGGGCGGCGGCTCTGCTCCCTGCCCCGGACGGACGGCACGATGCAGTAGGCGCACTTGGAGTTGCAGCCCATCGAGACCTGTACCCAACCCTGAAATCTCCGCTCGCGATGCATCGGCAGCAGGCTGGCAAAGGCGCGCTGCTCGAGCCCGAAGCTGCCGCGGGAGACACCCTCGCCGCCGACTCCGAGCCATTCGCCGAGGTGCGCGATCGACCCGGGGCCGAACGCGACGTCCACGAACGGGTACAGCTCGAAGAGCCGTTCGCGCTGAGCCTCCGCGTAGCAGCCCCCGACCGCGATCACCTTGTCGGGGTCGCTCTCCTTGAGAGCCCGTGCCTGGGCGAGATGCGCCGCGAACCGCTGGTCAGGCTTTTCCCGAATCGTGCAGGTGTTGAAGACCATGACGTCGGCCTCCGGGCGTGCGTCCGTCTCCCCCAGTCCGAGCTCCTCCAGCATGCCCTTGATCCGCTCGGAGTCGTGAGCGTTCATCTGGCAGCCGAACGTGGTGACGTGATACCTCCGCATGAGCCAGATCGTAACCGCGGAAGCCTGACCAATCGCCGCCGCGAAGAGCGGGCGGACGAAGCTATTTCGCGAGCTCGGTGGCGCGGGACTCGCGAATCACCGTGACCTTGATCTGGCCGGGGTACTCGAGCTCCTGCTCGATTTCCCGGGCGATCTCGTGCGAGAGCAGGATTGCGCCGTCGTCGTCGATCTCGCCCGGCTTGACGATCACGCGAACCTCCCGGCCGGCCTGGAGGGCGTAGACCTTCTCGACCCCCTCCTTGCGGAGGGCGATCTCCTCCAGTGCTTCCAGGCGCTTGATGTAGTTCTCGAGCGTGTCCCCTCGGGCTCCTGGTCTTGCGCCCGAGATCGCGTCTGCGGCAACGACGAGCACGGCTTCCACGGTCTGCGGCTGCACCTCGTAGTGGTGCGCGGCGATGGCATGGACGACGGCCTCGGTTTCGCCATGGCGCTTCGCATGCTCGGCCGAGATCTGCGCATGGGAGCCCTCGACCTCGTGCGTGAGCGCCTTGCCGAGGTCGTGGAGCAGCGCCGCGCGCTTCGCGGTCCGCACGCCGGCGTCGAGCTCCACGGCCATGATGCCGGCGAGGTGGACGACCTCGAGCGTGTGCTTGAGGACGTTCTGCCCGTAGCTCGTCCGGTAATGGAGGCGACCGAGGATCTTCACGATCTCGGGGTGGAAATCGCCGCAGTTCGCCTCGAAGACCGCCTGTTCGCCCGCCAGGCGGATGTGGTCGTCGATCTCCGCCTTGGACTGGTAGTACATCTCCTCGATCCGGGCGGGCTGGATCCGGCCGTCCTCGATCAGCTTGCCGAGTGTGAGGCGCGCGATCTCCCGGCGGATGCCGTCGAACGACGAGAGGACGACTGCCTGCGGCGTGTCGTCGATGATGATGTCGACTCCGGTGAGGTGCTCGAGCGTCCGGATGTTGCGGCCTTCACGGCCGATGATCCGCCCCTTCATGTCGTCGCTCGGGAGCTCCACCACCGACGACGTCGTCTCGGCCGCGTGGCTGGCTGCTACTCGTTGCAGCGCGTCCGCCACGAGGTTGCGGGCTTTTCTCCTGGCGTCGAGCTGCGCCTCCTCGTCGAGGTGGCGCACACGCCGTGCGAGGTCGTGGCGAATGAGACCCTCGGCACGCTCGAGCAGCTCGGTGCGGGCCTCGGTCACCGTCAGGCCCGAGATGCGCTCGAGCTCACCGAACTCTCGATCCTTGGCCTCTTTCAGCTCGACCTGAAGGTCCTTGATGTGCGTCTCGCGGTCGGCGAGCCCCTGCTCGCGACGGAGGAGCTCTGTGAGCTTCCCTTCGAGCTCGTCCTGCTTCGCGAGCACTCGTTCCTCGAGCCTCGCGATCTGCCCTCTCCGCTCCTGTGCGTCGCGTTCTGCCTCCGCGCGGACGCGAACGGCCTCCTCGCGCGCCTCGATCTCGGCTTCGCGGCGAAGGTTCTCCGCATCGCGCTTCGCCACCGCAAGAAGCTCGTCCCGTCGAGCCGTTGCCTCGCCCATGCTCGACCGGCCGGCCTGCCGCTGCACGACGTAGAGGAAGGCAGCTCCGAGTACGAGGCCGATAGCGATTCCGGCGGCTACGAGCATGGCGCTCCTTGGTGGTCGGATGCCACCCGCCGTCAAGACCGAGCAGAACGCTCTGAAAAATGCCAGCCGTCGACGACGGCCGGCCGTTCGGGGCCACTAGCGAGCTCTGGCTAGCGCCGCCTCCGCCGCATCGATAGTTGTGGTCATCAGGGATCGGTGTGGTTTCAGTGGTTTCAGAAAGCGTGTCTGTGCAGGCAAAACGTTGGGTGGAGCAAGGCTCAGTGTACCGGATCGGCGTCGGACAGGATTTCGAGTGAGTCGCGGGTGAATCCCTTGCCCGACAGATACCGGAGCGCGCGGTCGCCACCGCCGCGCTGCTGAAAGATCCGTGCAGCGCGCTCTCCCTCGGGCTCGAGCTCCGCCATGACCTCGGCCACGACGTCGCCGGCGATGCCGTGCCGCCCGAGATCGGCCCTGATCAGCAGGTCGCTTCCGTTCCTTGCAGCGAGGCCCCGGGCCCGCTCGGCGGCGAACCGGTCGTCGGACAGGAGACCCGAGTCCGTCAGGCCGTCGAGCGTCTCGCTCGCGCTCGTCCGGGGAGAAACCGGCCTGCTCCAGCCGCTGCTCGAGCTCGCGTCTCGACCGGTCGCGATGACGAAGCGCCCTGAGCGCGAGCTCCGCAGCATCCGACATCGCCCTACGAAGCCACTGCCTTGGCCGGCTCCGCCTCGACCTCCGCCTCGGCTTCGACCTCAGCCTCGACGGCCGCCTTCACGGTGCCGTTCCCCTCGACCGACGGAAGCAGCCGTGCAGAGACGACCTGCTCGGGGCCCGACCTCGGTCTGGATCTGCGCGAGGATCTTCTGGGTCACGTCCGGGTGCTCCCGCAGGAACGCGGTTGCGTTCTGCCGTCCCTGGCCGAGCCGCTCCTCCTGGAAGCTGAAGTACGAGCCCGACTTCTGGACGGCCTTCCGCTCGATCCCGGTGTCGAGCACCGTGCCCTCCCAGGAGATTCCCTGGCCGTAGATGATGTCGAACTCGGCCTGCTTGAACGGTGGCGCGACCTTGTTCTTCACGACCTTGACGCGCACGCGGTTGCCGATCGCCTCGACGCCTTCCTTCAGCGTCTCGATGCGGCGGATGTCCAGGCGGATCGAGGAGTAGAACTTGAGCGCGCGGCCGCCCGGCGTCGTCTCGGGGCTCCCGAACATGACGCCGATCTTCTCGCGCAGCTGGTTCGTGAAGATGCAGATCGTCTCGGTGCGGTTCAGCGTGCCGGCGAGCTTCCTGAGCGCCTGGCTCATCAGGCGGGCCTGCAGTCCGACGTGGCTGTCCCCCATCTCACCCTCGATCTCGGCGCGCGGGGTGAGCGCGGCGACGGAGTCCACGGCGACGACGGACAGCGCGCCGCTGCGGATCAGCAACTCGGCGATCTCGAGCGCCTGCTCGCCGTTGTCGGGCTGCGAGACGAGGAGGTCGTCGATGTTGACGCCGATCTCGCTTCGCGTACTGCGGGTCCATCGCGTGCTCGGCGTCGATGAAGGCGCAGATGCCGCCGCGGCGCTGTGCCTCGGCGATCACGTGGTAGACGAGCGTCGTCTTTCCCGAGGACTCCGGGCCGAAGATCTCGACGATCCGCCCGCGCGGCAGGCCGCCGATCCCGAGCGCGAGGTCGAGCGACAAGCGACCCGGTCGAGATCGGAGCCGATGGACACGTGGGCGGCGTCGTTCATCCGCATGACGGCGCCCTTGCCGAACTGGCGCTCGATCTGTCCGAGAGCGGTGTCGAGTGCCTCTTCGCGACTCATCCGATCAACCTCCTAGCGGAACAGATTCCAAGACTCGTACTGCGCCCCGGTCGGCCGCAGGGCTGACATGTAGACAGCCGCGTCGGACGGACGGAACTGCCCGAGATCCGGCACCGGCGGGTCGAGCCTGGGCCGCGAGCGGAAGCGCAGGAACGGTGACGTGCGGGAGCCACGGCCGCTGCTCGCGCTCGTAGACGCCGAGGCGCTCCAGCCGGTCGAAGAGCGCCTCGGCAAGCGCCGTGCTGCTGCCCCCGTCTCGTCGTCGAGGACGACCATCCCGACGCTTCGCGTCTCGCGGTAGCGAACGGCCGAGAAGCACGATCTCTCGGCGCGTCCCGCGCCGCCTCTCCGAGCGCTCCGGCGATCGCCGGCGAGCTCCGTGGCCGGAGTCGACGCCGAGAAACGCGAGCGTGACGTGGAGATGCTCGCGCGGGACGAGCCTGCCCTCCGGAAGGTGCTCGGACTGCCACCGCTCGAGCTCGTCGAGCGTGGAGTCGGGAAGCCGGAGGGCACAGAAGAGGCGAAGGCGCTCATGCCCCTCGACGCTAGCCGGCCGAGCTCACTCCTGACTGAGCCGGCTCTGTGTCAGAACGCGCCGCAGCAGATGAAGCGCCGACGCCGCAGCACGCCGCCGCACCGCGTCGCGGTCTCCCGGCAGGTGAAGCTCCATCGCCTCCTCCGACGTCGGCACCGGTCGCATGGAGGTAGACGAGGCCGACCGGCTTTTCGTCCGTCCCACCCCCCGGCCCGGCGACGCCGGTGACCGAGACCCCCACGTCGGCGCCGAGCGCCTCCCGGGCGCCCTGCCGCCATCGCCGCCGCGCATCTCCGCCGACACCGCCCCGTGCCGCTCCAGGACCGCGTGCAGGGACCCCGAGCAGCTCGCTCTTGACGCGGTTGTCGTAGGCCACGACGCCGCCCAGGAAGGCGTCGCTCGAGCCGGGAACCGAGGTCAGCCGTGCTGCGACGAGACCGCCGGTGCAGCACTCGGCGGCCGCGATCATGACTCCCTGCTCGCGCGCCAGGTCGAGCACGATCTCCTCGACCGGACGCTCGTCGTCGGCGAAGAGGGCCTGCGGCAGCTCCCGCCGAAGAGCGGCCGAGAGCCTGTCCGCCCGGTCGACGGCGCCGGGCCGGACGACGAGGTCGACCTGCACCTCCAGATCGTGCGCGCAGATCGTGATCTCCAGTCCGTCCGCCTTCGCCTCCGGCCCGCTCGACGACCCGGGCAACGGCGGATTCGGGCAGGCCGAAGAAACGAAGGATCCGGTGCTCGGGATGCTCGGCGGCGGCGAAGACCTGCGCCAAGGATGGAACGTCTCGACCGCGCGCTTCCAGAGCCGCTGTAGCTCGCCCGGCGGCCCCGGCAGGACGACGACAACGGTCGAGTCGACCTCGAGCACGAGTCCCGGCGCCGTCCCGGCGAGGCCGAGGGAGACCGCGCCTTCCGGGATCGTGGCCTGCTTCCGGACCCCGGCCTCGAACTCCTCGTACGGCCGTCGGAACCGCTCGGAGAGACCGCGGACGACCTCTTCGATCTCCTTCTCGAGCAGCCGGATCGACCACGAGACTCGCGTCCGGCGACCTTCGCCAGCGTCTCCACGGTGCGGTCGTCGTGCGTCGGCCCGAGCCCTCCCGAGGTGACGACGAGATCGGCCTCCGAGCGACTCCCGCAGCGCCGCTCCGGGCCCCTCGGGCCGGTCTCCGACGACCAGGATGCGCGTCGGCTCGATGCCGCGTGTGCGCAGCTCACGGGCCAGGAAGGGGCCGTTCTCGTCGCTGCGTCCACCGCGGACGAGCTCGCTGCCCGTGACGAGGACGACCGCTGTCGGGGAGCTCAAGCGGGACGCGAGGCGGGCGCCACGCGCTTCGGCGTGACGATGACGGACGTCGGGCTCCCGCGGTCGGGCGACTCGCACGATGCGACCGTTCAGCCGCAGGCGGAGGTTTCCGGGCCGACCCATGACGACGAAGAGCTTCGGCCGTGAGAAGCGGACGACCTGCCCGGCCTCGAGCGTTCCGCGGTAGAGGAGCGCACCGGCCTGGGAGCCGGCGTAGCACCTCCACCCAGGAATCGCCGAGGGCAGCGGTCGTCGTGAGCCGAGCGACGGACACGACCGTAGGGCCGCCCGGGGCTTTCCGCTTCGGTTTCGCTGCGGTCGCTGCAGGCGGCTGTGAGGAGAAGTCCGGAATCGCCGTCTCGGGGGTTTCGCTCCCGAAGCGCCAGGCGACGACGACGAGCGCGGTGAGGATGCCGATCGCCGCGAGCGCGACGAGCACGACGCTGGACTCCACGCGCGGGTTCCTGCCCACGGCCGAGGTCGAGCTGGCCCGAAGCGGCGTCTCCTCGTCACCCGAGATGTAGCGCGAGTTGTACTCGTCGACGTAGAGCTGCCCGTCGAGGCCGAGGTACTCCGAGTACGCCCGCAGGAAGCCCTTGACGTACGTCTGGCCCGGGAGGATGTCGAACTGCTCGTCCTCGAGGGCCCGGAGGTACTTGCCCCGGACCTTGGTCGCCTGCTCGACCTCGGGGAAGTCGAGCCCCTGGCGCAGACGCGCCTCGCGCAGGCTGTTTCCGATCTCGAACATGGCGGCCGCCCGATTGTAGGCGCCCCAGGCGGCGACTGGGCGCCGCCGCGAGGCCGTACCGGCTTTGCCGGCGCGGCCGGTGGCTCCTGCCTAGGCTGCGAATTCTCGTAACACGTAGTACGTAATGACCGCGATTCCCGCTGTCACGGCCAGATAGAGGCCGAGGTAGCCGAGGAAGCGGCCTATCCTCGCCAGGGAGGCTCCTCTCGCCCGTCCTAAGGTCCTCTCCGACGCAAGTCGCCCCCGTCTGCCGAGGACGACAGCAAGCAGTGAGAGGACGGCAGCAGGCGCGATGGCGACCGCAGACTCGAGCAGCGTCGTCACGTCGTAGAACTCCGCCGCGATGACGGCGGCCGGAATCGCCGCGACGCCGGCCAGGCCGACGGGCACGGAGAGGACCGCGCTCGCACTCGTCGGGCGGTCTTCGCTACTGCTTCTCGTAAGGTCGGCCAATAGCTGCGGGCGGGATCGAACGGCCGATCACGCCGGCGACTGCGATGAGCGTCAGCACGTACGGCAGGGTCTCGAAGAGTAGCGCGGCCTGCTCGGAGTACTCGGAAGCGACCGCGCGAGGGCGCTCGAGAACCCGAAGAGGAGTGCGGCGAAGAAGGCGCCGAACGGTTTCCACGCTCCGAAGATGAGCGCCGCGAGAGCGATGAAGCCGCGGCCGGCGGTCATGTTCTCGTTGAACGAGCCGACGAAGCCGATCGAGAGGTACGCGCCGCCGAGCGCGGCGAGGATCCCGGACACCGTGACGCACGAGTAGCGCGACGAGGTAGACGGAGATGCCGACGGTGTCGGCGGCCCTCGGGTGCTCGCCGACGGCCCTGATCCGCAGCCCGAGCGGCGTCTTGAAGAGCACGACCCACGACAGGACGACCGTGGCGAGCGAAAGCCAGATCATCAGGTTCATCTCGGCGAAGATCGGACCGATGAATCCCACGTCGTCCAGGAACGCGAGGTGGATGTCGGGAACCTGCGAGACGTCCGGCGGGGTGCCTTCGGCGCCGTAGAGATCGATGTACAGGTAGCCGGTGACGCCCAGCGCGAGGAAGTTGATCGCGGTTCCGGAGACGATCTGGTCGGCTCGAAGGTGAATCGCGAAGAACGCGTGGACGAGTGCGAAGAGTCCGCCGGCCACCGCCGCGCTGACGAGCCCCCACCACCAGGTACCGAACCGGTCGGCGCCCCAGATGCCGAAGAAGGCTCCGGAAAGCATCATCCCCTCGAGGGCGAGGTTCACAACACCGCTTCGCTCGGAGAGCAACCCTCCGATCGCCGCGAACGTGAGCGGAGTGGCCCACCGGAGGGTTGCGGCGATCAGGCTCGACCAGACGAAGACCGCCTCGTGGTCGGCGAGCGACCCCTGAGCGGCGGCGAAGCCGACCACGATCGCGAGGAGCCCTGCGAGCGCCGCGGCCCAGCCCCATCTCGCCTCGCCTCGCACGATCGTCGCCAGGCCGGCGAAGATGGCGAGCAGGCCCAGATAGACGGGAACCAGCTCGTAGGAATCCGTCGCATCCCGGAGGTCTCCGCCGAAGGGCGGCAGCATCAGCCAGACGCCGGCGCCGGCGAGGATGACTCCGAGCATCCCGACGTGGCGGCTGCTGGGCGTCAATCGCCGGTTTCTCTCCGGAGCGAGCAGCGTGGGGCGTGTGCGGGGGCTCGTGCTGCTCACGACTCGACCGGCTTCGGGCCCCGCTGCGGTAGGCGCAGCTTCTTCCTCGCGCGCCACACATAGAGGACCACGAGGTCGGCGGCCACGAACAGCACGACGAGCCCCTGGATGATCAGCGTCATGTTCCCGGCGAGCTCGGGCTCGATCGGCAGCGCGAGGTTCCGGGTGTTCGACCCCGTGAGCAGCGCGCCGAAGAGCAGGGACGAGAAGAAGATCCCAACTGAGGTGTTCCGGCCCAGTAGGGCGACGGCGATCCCGATGAAACCGATGTCGGACTGCTGGATGTCGATCTGGCCGTAGCGGTACTGCCAGCCGAGGATGTCCACGGCGCCGGCGAGGCCGGCAAAGGTCCCGGAGATCGCCATCGCGAGGAAGTAGTTGCGGGAGACGCTGATCCCGCCGTAGCGGGCGGCCTCCGGGTTGAAGCCGACGGCGCGCACCTCGTACCCCAGGGTCGTCCGGTTGAGGATGAGCCAGAACGCAACGAGTGCGGCGATCGCGATGAAGAAGCCGATGTGGAGCCCCTGGATGTTGTCGGGGTCGGGCCACCAGACGTGGAGCTTGGCCGTCTCCCGGACGTCGTTCGAGATCGGCACCTCTCTCGAGACGTCGCTCTGGAGCGGTCCGCCGAGGCTGAAGAGGTAGCTCCCCACCCAGTAGGCGATCCAGTTGAGCATGATCGTGGTGATGACCTCGTGAGCCCCGACGGTCGCTCGTAAGAATCCGGCGATTCCGGCCCAGACAGCTCCCGCGAGCGCCGCGCAGAGAAGCGCCAGCGTGACGTGAGCGCCGCGAGGGAGGCTCGTGAGCTCGGCGCCGATGGCGACCGCGGCAATCACCCCGACGAAGAACTGGCCCTGGCCGCCGATGTTGAAGAGGCCGCATCGGAACGCGAAGGCGACCGCGAGTCCGGTGAGGATCAGCGTCGTCGCGTAGATCAACGTCTGCTGGAGATTGACCTCGGCGTTATTTCTTGCGAGCTCCTCGGTGTCCCAGAACTCGCGGGTGCCTGCGATGTCGCGGATGTCGATCAGGCTGTCGGGGATCAGCCAGGGCAGGCCGCTGCCGTCAAAGATCGCCCGGCCGGTGTCGATGGGGCTCTCGCCCGTCGTGAGGCGGACGACGATTCCGGCAATGATCAGTGCGAGGAGGGTGGTGAGCATCGGCGTGATCACGCCGCCCGCCCGCTGGTAGAGCGCGAGCTTCCCGGTCCAGGTCGTGGGCTCGCCGGATTCCGGCGGAGGGGGAGGCTGGTTCTCGGGCGTCGTGCTCAGGCGACTGCCTCTTCCTTGCGAGTTCCCCCGGTCATGGCGATTCCGAGTTGCTGCTCGCTCACGTCGGGGGCGTACTCCTCGACGATCTGACCTTCGTAGAGGACGAGGATGCGGTCGGAGAGCGAGAGGATCTCGTCGATCTCGAGCGAGATGAGGAGGACCGCGCGCCCCTCGTCTCGCTCCTCTACGAGGCGCCGGTGCACGAACTCGATCGCGCCGACGTCGAGCCCGCGGGTCGGCTGGGCGGCGATGAGGACTCGCGGGTCACGGGACACTTCGCGGGCCACGACGACCTTCTGCTGGTTTCCGCCCGACAGCGCGGAGGCCTTCGTCTGAGGCTGCCCGCCTCGCACGTCGAACTCCTTCAGGAGCGTTCGCGCGGCGGTGACGATCCGGCCCGGGTGCAGCCACCCGAAATGCGAGAAGGGCTGCTTGTCGAAGTCGTGGAGCGCGAGGTTCTCGGCGAGCGAGAAGTCGAGGACGAGGCCTCGCCGATGGCGGTCCTCGGGAATGTGGCCCATGCCCGAGTCGAGATGTTGGTGCGCGTTCTCCGTCGTCAGGTCACGGTCGCCGACGAGCACCCGCCCGCTCTGGGGCGTTCGCAGGCCGGTGAGCGCGTCGATCAGCTCCGTCTGGCCGTTTCCGTCAACCCCGGCGAGGCCGACGATCTCGCCGGCGCGCACCTCGAGGGAGACTCCGCGAACCGCCTCGAGCCCTCGGTCGTCGACGACATGGAGGTCCTCGACGGTGAGGATCGGCTCCTTGGGCTGTGCCGCCGTCTTGTCCACCCGCAGGAGGACTTCGCGTCCGACCATGAGCTTCGCGAGGGTGTCCCGCGTCGCTCCCTCCCGCGGGACCGTGTCGATCATCTTTCCCCGCCGCAGGACCGTGACCCGCTCGGCGATCTTCAAGACCTCCCGCAGCTTGTGGCTGATGAAGATGATCGACATGCCCTCCCGCTGGAGCGTCTCGAGGATGCCGAAGAGCTCGTCGGCCTCCTGCGGCGTCAGCACGGCGGTCGGCTCGTCGAGGATGAGGATCTCCGCGCCACGGTAGAGCGCCTTCAGGATCTCCACGCGCTGCTGCTGACCCACGGTAATGCCCTCGACCTTGGCGTCGGGATCGATCGCGAAGTTGAAGCTTCCGGCCAGCTCTCGGACCTTCTGGACGGCGGCGCCGTAGTCGAGGAACACGCCGCCTCTCCTCGGCTCGGAGGCGAGGACGATGTTCTCCGCCACGGTCATCACCGGGATCAGCATGAAGTGCTGGTGCACCATGCCGATGCCGAGGTCGATCGCTGCGCCCGGCGAGTCGATCGTGACCTTCTTCCCGTTGATCAGGATCTCGCCCTCGTCGGGGTGGTAGAGCCCGTAGAGGATGTTCATCAGCGTCGACTTGCCGGCGCCGTTCTCACCGAGCAGCGCGTGGACCTCGCCGCGGTTGAGGTCGAAATCGACGTGGTCGTTCGCGAGCACGCCGGGGAAGCGCTTGGTGATCCCCCGCAGCTCGAGAACCGGAGGCGCCGCTCCATCGACGGGTGCGTCGGCCATCGGTGCCGATTCTATGGAGGGGAAAACGACGAGGGGCGGACTTCCGTCCGCCCCTCGAGGTCATTCCTGTTGCTCTGGTGCTAGAGCTTGGCCGGAACCTTGACGCGGCCCCGGATGATCAGCTTCTTCAGCGCCTCGAGCTGCAGCGTCAGATCGGCCTTGACCCGCCGCGAGAGGCGAGTGCTGAGCTTCCCGTAGCCGACGCCGTTGTTCGCGAGGCTGAAGGTGGCGTTCATGCCACCGCGGAAGGTTCTGTTCTGGACAGCCTGGACCGACGCGTAGACGGACTGGTCGACCCGCTTGACGGCACTCGTCAGCATGTGAGCACCGAGGTAGCCCTGGTCGGCGTCGACGCCGATCCCCCACTTGCGCCGCTCCTTCGCAGCGCTCAAGGCGCCGAGGCCGCAGCCGCCGGCAACCTGGAAGACCACGTTTGCGCCACGACCGATGTGGCTCAGCGCGACTTCCTTGCACTTGGCTGCATCGGTGAAGCTCTGCGAGTAGCCGACCAGTACCTGGGCCCGGCGATTCGCGCGGCGGGCACAGTGCCGGTACCCGGCGATGAACGCGTCGACCGACGGGATCTTCAGCCCGCCGACGGCGCTCAGGATCGGGCGCCGCTTCTCGCGAGCGAGCTGCTTGATCGCAGCATGCCCGACGAGGCAGCCCGCCTGCTCCGACTTGAAGAGCAGACCCCGCACGTTGGTCGGCTTGTCCGCGAGCGCTTCCTGCGGGAAGTCGATGATTGCGAAGTTCCGCTGCGGATACTGCTTCGCAACGGCGTTCAGGTCGCTCGCGAGCAGGAAGCCGACGGCAACCGTCAGTGCGCTACCCGTCGCTGCCCCCTGGCGGAGGTTGGGCGTGTAGTCGGCCGGCGACCGCGATTCGAAGACCTGCTTGCGAATCTTGAGCACGCGCTCGGCGCGCAGCAGGCCCTGATAGGCGAGCTGGTTGAAGGAGCGGTCGTTGAGTCGACCGACATCGGTGACGAGCGAGATCCGCTCGTTGGCGTTCGGAGCGCTTGGAGCAGCGCTTGCTCCGAACGCGGCGACGAGCGTAGCCACAAGGGCCGCTGCCACCAGTGCCCAAGGCACGAGGCGTCTTACGTTCACTGAGTCCTCCCCATTTGAGGTGTTTTGCTGACTACCGAGAGATCAAAAGGTGATGCTAACCCCGAAAAGCTCTGACGTGAAGACCTGGTGAAAGTTAGAGCTCGTTCCAGCGTGTGGCTCGTTGCCAGGGTGCGATGAGTGGATGCCAGGCCCGGACGCAGACCGCGTCCATATCGGTTGATATGGGCGCGGTTGAGGACGACGCCTGGCGCCGCTCAGCGCGGCCTGGCGACACAGCTCTCATGCTGGAACGAGCTCTTAGAGCTTTCTCTAGTCGCGGCTAGCTGCGAGCTGGTGCTCTTCCACCAGGACGCGGCGGGGCTTCGAGCCCTCGTAGCCGGAGATGATCCCGCGCCGCTCGAGCATGTCGATGAGACGGCCGGCACGGGTGTAGCCGACGCGAAGCCGACGCTGGATCAGAGACACGGATGCGGTCTGCGTCTGGATCACGATCTCGATCGCCCGCTCGAGCAGCGGATCCTGGTCCGGGTCGAAGTCGCCGTCTCCTTCGGCGTGATCCTCGGTGGGCGCCTCCCGCGCCTCGAGCAGCGACTCGTCGAGCTGCTGATCCTGCTGGCTCCGGCATTGCTCGACGACGAGCGCACTCTCCTCTTCGGTCACATAGGCGCCCTGGACGCGCTGGAGTCGTGAGGTGCCGAGTGGCTTGAAGAGCATGTCGCCCTGGCCCAGGAGGCTCTCGGCGCCCGACTGGTCGAGGATCACGCGGGAGTCCGTCTGGCTGGAAACGGCGAAGGCGATCCTCGACGGGACGTTCGCCTTGATCATCCCGGTGATGACGTCGACCGACGGCCGCTGGGTCGCGAGCACCAGGTGGATGCCGACGGCGCGGGACTTCTGCGCGAGGCGGATGACGGCGTCCTCCACCTGCTGCGGCGAGATCATCATCAGGTCGGCGAGCTCGTCGATGACGACCAGGAGGTACGGAAGCGTCTCCTCGCCTCGCTGGCGGAACGCGCGGTTTGCCTCCGGCAGGTTTCTCGCGCGCACCGTGCTGAGCCGCTCGTAGCGGCGCTCCATCTCCGCGAGGACGTTGGTGAGGACGATCGCGGCTTCCTTCGGGCTCGAGACGACGGGCGTCAGGAGGTGCGGGAGCGACTCGTAGAGGGAGAGCTCGATGCGCTTCGGGTCGATCAGGATCAGGCGCGCGTCGTCAGGGGTCGCACGGAGCAGGATCGACGTCAGGATCGTGTTGATGCAGCCGGACTTGCCGGAGCCGGTCGTGCCGGCGATCAGGAGGTGCGGCATGCGGGCGAGGTCGGTCCAGACGGCGTTCCCCGCGATGTCCTTGCCGAGCCAGACCGAGAGCGGGCTCGCCGTGGCCGGCAGCTTGTCGAAGACGTCGCCGAGCGTGACGAGGTTCGCGGAGAGATTGGGTACCTCCACTCCGACCGCCTGCTTGCCAGGGATGGGCGCGAGGATCCGGATCTCCGTCGTCGCGAGCGCGTACGACAGGTCGTCCTTCAGCGCGGAGACCTTCGACATCTTCGTCCCGGCGGCGAGCTGGAGCTCGTACCGGGTGACGCGCGGGCCGGTGATCTCGCCGACGACGCGCGCATCGACGCCGAAGTCGGCGAGGGCGCGCGTCAGGGATTCTGCGACCTGGCCGTTGTCGGTCTTGTCCACGGGCCTTGCCGGAGAGCGGCGAAGCAGTGATGGCTCCGGCAGCACGTAATCGTTCGCGGACGGGTTCGGCGGCTCGAAGAGCGACTGCTGCTCGCTCGTCTCTCCCGGCTCCTCGAGGGCGATCAGCGGCGGCGGCTCGGTCTGGCCGACCACGTCGGGAAAGTCGGAGACCGCATCGATCGGCGGGTCGACCGCGCGCAGCGAGTGAAGAGGGATCGGAGGCGGGAGTGCCTCGTCCGAGACGCTTCTCTGGCGCTCGACCCGCCTGCGAGCAGCCAGATGGGCCCGTTTGACGGCTCCCCCCGAGCGGTGGACGAGGGCTCCGACGGAAGCGCCGGAGAGCAGGAGGACGCCGGCGAGGAAGAAGGCGACGCCTGCGATGAGCGTCCCCGTGCGTCCCACGAGCGTGCCGACGACCTCCTCGAGGCCGGTCCCGACATAGCCGCCCGAGTCCGCGAGCAGGAGGAAGAGCCCGAGGGCCATCGAGGCGAGGCCCCAGCGAAACGGATGAACCTCCACGAGCTTGCTCCGGCCGAGCATCAGAGCGCCGACGATGACGAGGGCGGCCGGAAGGAGATATCCGGCGTCGCCGACGACTGCCCAGAGACCGTCGACGATGAAGCCTCCGGCCTGTCCTCCCTCCCACTCCAGGTACACGAGGGTGGAGAGGAAGAGCCCGACGGCGGCGAGCCCGAGGCCGATCAGCTCGGGATGGTGGTGGCTGCGCGGCTTCGCGCCACGCTTGCGGCGCTTGACGCGCGAGGGCACGCGGGGCTTGAGAGTGCGCTTCGTGCGGCGTTTGGCCATGCGCGCCTGCTTCGACGCGCTGTCCCTGACCCCTACCCGAGCGCGCCCAGCCGCTCGAGGAGGAGCTCGATGAAAGCCCGACCGTCGATTCCGACCCCGACGTGCGCGTTCGGCTCGTGGTCGGTGCGCTGCCAGAGGTCGACGACGGTGCGGCCGCGGCACAGTTCCGAGGCGCAGTCGATTGCGACGTGCCGGTGCTCCGTCTCGACGAGCTCCGGACGGAAGACGTGGGCCAGCGCGACCGCATCGTGGATCGGCGAGCCGTCGAACCCGTAGGTCTGGGAGTGGAAGCGGTTGTAGAACTCCCAGAGCTCGGCGACGAGCTTGCCCGTCCGGCCGGACTGACGGAGCCGATCGGCGTCTGCCTGCGTCATGCAGCGCCTCGTGCGTGACGTCGAGGCCGATCATCGTGACGTCGAGGCCGCTCTCGAAGACGCGGGCCGCCGCCTCGGGGTCGGCCCAGATGTTGAACTCCGCCGCCGGGCGTGACGTTTCCGACCCCGATCGAGCCGCCCATCAGGACGATCCGCTTCGGTCTCGCCTCCGGGTGGCGGGCCAGCATCAGCGCGACGTTCGTCAGCGGGCCGACCGCGACGAGCGTCGCGCCGGTCGGCGTGACGGGCGAGGAAGTCGACCGCGTGCTCCGTCGAGCGGCGTGCCCTGTGCGGGCGGAAGATCCGGGCCGTCGAGGCCCGATCTCGCCGTGGACGTACTTGGCGACATAGGGCTCGCGGAGCGAGCGGCCGGTCGGCTCCCGCGGCGACCGGGACGTCTGTCCGGTCGGCGAACTCGAGGATCCGGATCGCGTTCGCCGTCGTCTTCTCGAGCGTCTGGTTGCCGGCGACGGTGGTGATCGCCGAGGAGCTCGACCTCCGGGCTGGCGAGCGCGAGCAGGATCGCGATCGCGTCGTCGTGACCGGGATCGCAGTCGAGGAGGATCTGCTCAGCCAAGGATCTCGTCCACCTCGTGCGCCGGTCGGAAGGGAAGGCTGGGCGCCGGGCCGCGACGCGGCGATCGCCCCGGCGGCGCAGGCGCGCCTCAGGGCTTCGTCCCATTCGCGGCCTTCGAGGTGAGAGACGACGAGGCAGGCGGTGAACGCGTCGCCTGCGGCGGTCCCGTCGACGGCGTCGACCTGCGGAGGCGCGGCACGCGCGATCTCCTCGCCGTCCTCGAGCAGCACCGCGCCCTTCTGCTCCGAGCGTCAGCGCGACGAGCTTCCCGCGCGACATCGCCTCGTGCTCGTAGCGGTTCACGACCAGGAGGTCGGGCTCGACGTCGATCGGCCGCGCCGGCGCCGCGTTGAGACAGAAGAACGACGCGTCCCGGGCGGCGGCCAGCACCGGCTCGTCGGGGATCTCGAGCTGGCAGAGCACGCGCTCCTCCCGTCGGTTGCGGCTCGCAGGCTCCTGTTGGCGCCCGGCGCGACGACGATCGTCGTCTCCCCCTCCGCATCGACCGTGATGAGTGCGACGCCGGTCGGCTCGTCGCTTCTTTGCAGGCTGAGCTCGACTCCTGCCTCGCGAAGCCCCTCGGTCGCTTCTTCGGCAGCCTCGTCGCGTCCCACGCTTCCGATCATTCGCACGCGCGCACCCAATCGGGCTGCGGCGACCGCCTGGTTCGCCCCTTTGCCGCCCGGGTAGCGCGCGAACGACGCGCCGGTCACCGTCTCACCCGGCCGCGGGAGCCGCTTGGCGCTTGCGACGAGGTCGAGGTTGATCGACCCGACGACGGTCAGCTCAGGCGGCAAGCGCGCGGAGGTCTTCGAGCGTCCCGCCGAGCAGGTTCTCGCGGAGGTCGAAGAGCCCGGCCCAGAGCGACGAGCGGTCGGGCGGCGTGTCCATGCGGACGGAGGTCGTGAGCCCTTCGAGAGCACGCACCAGCACCGCGAGCTCGAGGTACACCTGGGCGACACGGTGCGACGCTGCACAGACGCCGGCTCGGCCGAGGACAGGCCCCCAGTCCATGAGCTCCGCCGGGCCCGGCTCGCCGTACCAGGATCGTCCCTCCGCCAGTTCGGGCTGGAGCTCGAGGAGGTAGCGCCCCAGCGGCTGCTCGAGCCCGGTCAGCGCAGTCTCGACTCGATCGGCGGCTCTCCGGAGTGCAGCCTGCCGCTTGCCGGCCGTGCTCGGCTCGGCCTCTCCCCTCGCCCACCGCTCCAGGAGCCGGCAGAAGGAGAGCGCCGCGGCCTCGCAGGCGGAGAGCTGCGCGATCAGGCGTCGAGCCGTCTGCTCCTCGGCGCGGTCGAAGAGCGCCTCTGCCCACGACGGAGTGGGCTCGATCCGGAGAGTGCTCACACCTCCACTATGACCGGCAAAATCATCGGGCGCCTCCCCGTTCTGTCGTAAATCAGCTGCCCAACTGCGTCGTGAAGGTGCTCTTGGAGCAGCTTGATCTCGCGGATGTTCTGGCCGAGGAGGTCGCTGAGCACCGATTGGCCTCCTGTCGCATCTCGTCCATGAGCGGGCCGGGCTCCGTCAAGCCCCTTGCGATCACCTCGGGCATCCCGACCGGGCCGCCGTTCGAGCCCGCGATGGTTGCGACGATGATCAGGACACCGTCCTCGGAGAGGGTGCGCCGGTCCCGGAGAGCGACGTCTTTGACGTCGCCGACGCCCAGGCCGTCCACGAACGTGACGCCCGACTGGATGTGGTCGACGATCTTCACACCCTGTTTGGTCAGCTCGACGACGGTGCCGTTCTCGGTCAGGACGATCGAGTCCGCCGGAACGCCGCTCTCCTGGGCGAAGCGTCCGTGGGCCGCGAGCATCCGGAACTCACCGTGCACCGGCATGACCGCCTTCGGACGGACGAGGCTGAGCATCGTGCGGAGCTCCTCGGCGTGGCCGTGGCCCGACACGTGGACGGGCGCGTTCTCCTGGTGCAGCACCTCCGCCCCGGCCTTCGCGAGCTGGTTGATCGTGTCGTGGACGCGAAGCTCGTTGCCCGGCACCGGCCTCGCGGAGAGGATGACGGTGTCGCCCCTGCTCGACCGAGACCGTCTGATGGTCGTTGTAGGCGATGCGCGTGAGAGCCGACATGGGCTCTCCCTGGCTGCCCGTGCAGAGGATCAGCACCTCGTGCGGCCGGTAGTTGTCCAGCTGGTTCGGGCGGATCAGTGCGTCTTCCGGGACGTTCACGTAGCCCAGGTTCCGGGAGATGTTCATGTTCTTGCGCATCGAGCGACCGACGACGGCGACCTTCCGGCCGACCTCGGTCGCGACGTCGATCGCCTGCTGCATCCGATGCACGTTGGATGCGAAGCAGGCGATGAGGACGCGGCCCTCGAGGCGCGGGATGATCTGCTGGAACGCCTCGCCGACGAGGCGCTCCGAGCCCGTGACGCCGGGCCGCTCGGCATTCGTCGAGTCCCCGAGCATCAGGTCGACGCCCTTCGTCCCGAGCTCGGCCAGGCGGCCCACGTCCGTGCGGAGGCCGTCCACCGGCGTGTGGTCGAGCTTCCAGTCGCCCGTGTGCAGCACCCGGCCGGCGGGTGTCTCGATGACGACCGACACGGCGTCGGGAATCGAATGCGCGACGCGAATGAAGCTGACACGGAAGGGGCCGATCTCCACCGGTCCTGCCTCGGGGTTCGCCTCCCGCAGCTCGACGGAGTTCAGCAGGCCGTGCTCGTCGAGCTTGGACTGCGCGAGCCCGAGCGTGAGACGGGTTCCCCAGACGTCGGGCACCTGCACCTCGCGGAGGAGGTACGGCAGTGCGCCGATGTGATCTTCGTGGGCGTGCGTGATGACGATCGCGCGGACTCGATCCTTGCGTTCCGCGAGATAGCCGAAGTCCGGGAGGATCAGATCGACGCCGAGGTGCTCGTCCCTCGGGAACGCGAGGCCGGCGTCGACGACGATGATCTCGTCCTGGTACTCGTAGACGGTGAGGTTCTTCCCGACTTCGCCGACACCGCCGAGCGGGATGATCCGAAGGGTCTCCGCAGCCACGCAGGCACTCTAGAGCCCGCCGCTGCGCGGCGGGCTCTATCTGGCTCGAAGTCTTGCGACTTCGAGCCACCTCTCGGAAGCCGGGCTCGGCTCTCGCCGAGCGCGGCGCGTCTGCCGGCGGCGATTCGGTGGAACCCGGTGTCGACGAGCCGGGCGGGCAAAGCCCGGCCCGGCGGCAACGTCATGACAGTGCCGCGGGTCGGGCTTTGCCTGGCCCGCTCGATGACAAGCCGAATTCGAGCCGAACCGCCGGCGGCGGACGCGCCGCGCTCGGGCGAAGCTCGAGCCCGGCTTCCGGAAGGTCGCTCGAAGTCGTCAGACTTCGAGCGAAACGCGGAGCCGGAGGCGCAGCGGGGCTCACCCGTTCAAGGGATGCGCCGCGCGCGCCGATTCGATGGCATATGCCTGTGTTCCCCGCCGTCTCGCTCGGCTCTCTCGCGCTGGCCGCGGCCGCGGTCATCGCGGCCGAGCTGCTGCATCGGCGTGACGACGAGCTGGGCGCCGACGAGGCCGCGTCCGACCGGTTCTCCGTCGCGGCCCCGATCGTCGCCGCCACAGCCGTCGTCCTCGGCCCCTGGGCGGCCCTGCTCGTCGGCACGCTCGGCAGCCTCGCCGTCCGGCGTCTCGTCGGCGACCCGTGGCGCGAGAGCCTCGTTCGGGCGTCGTCACTCGGGGCAGCCGGCCTCGCCGGCGGCTACGGGTATGTGCTCGCCGGCGGTGTGACCGGCTCGGTCGTCATGCCGGACGACCTGCTGGGCCTGGTGATTCTCGGAATGATGTTCTCGACGGTCAAGACGCTCGTCCAGCGGCTCTCGAATCGAGCCACCGCGATCGAAACGGACATGCTTGCGGCGGTCGCCGAGATCTCCATGGGTGCCGCCCTTGCGATCGCTGCGGAATCGAACCTCTGGTATGCGGCATTGCTCGCGCCGATCCTCGTCCTCCTGGAGCGGCTTCACTGGCGCGTGATTTCAGTCCGGCGCGAGGTTGCCGCGGCCCTCGAGACCTTTGCGAACATCGTCGACGAGCGCGACCGCTCGACGCACGGTCACTCCCTGCGGGTGGCGGAGAGCGTGCAGGAGCTCGCCGAGGCGCTCGGCCTTCCGCGGAGCGACGTGCGTCGCCTCTGGTGGGCAGGCCGCCTGCACGACCTCGGCAAGGTCGCGGTCGACGCGGCCGCCCTCCGAAAAACGGGCCTCCTGAACATCCAGGACTGGCAGGCGATGCAACGCGTCCCTCGACTCTCGGCGCGACTGCTTCAGCGCTTCCGCTTCGCCGCCCAGCAGGCGAAGGCGGTCGAATATCACCGCGAGCGGCTCGACGGATCCGGCTATTACGGCGCACGCGGCAGCGACATCCCCCTAGCCGCCCACTTCCTGATCGTCGCGGATGCCTACGACGCGATGACGTCGGAGCGTCCCTTTCGCTCTGCCCTCTCCCAGGAAGAAGCCCTGGCTGAGATCGAGAAGAACGCAGGCACCCAGTTCCACCCGACGATCGCAAAAGCATTCGTCGCAGTACGGCGTGGCCTCACCCTCGAGGGCGTGCTCGACGCCGACGAGCTCGACGCGATCCGGGACTCCTCGGTCCCGGCACCCGTTCGATCGGTGGGAGGCGAGCTCCGGCACAAGCCTGAGGTGTTCGTCGCCTTCGGTCTCACCACCGCACTGGTCGGCCTCGGCGTGAGCCTCCTCGAACTGGCTGCAGTCGGGGGCCTGGTGGCGTTGGTCGGTGCGGGCGTCTGGGCTGTCAGCCGCGTTCGTGCGCATCGCCTCAGAGCTGCCCTGGCAACCGCAATCACCCCGGATGACCGCGATGCCATGTTCGAGAGGGTGGCGGACGCCGTGGAGGCGTCCTGGCCACTCGATTATGCGTTGCTCGTCACGTGGGACGAGGACGGCGCCGGAGGCTCCATCGCGCTCGAGCGCGGTACGAGCGACGTTCCCGAGCCCGAGCTTACGAGCTGGCTCCTCCGCGAGGCGGAGTCCGGACGGGATCTCATGGTCGACGACGGAGCCCAGCTCGGCCGGGAAGGCGCCTCGCTCGCACTGCCGCTTCGGCGTGACAACAGCGCACTCGTCGGTTTCCTCGTGCTCGGCGGGTCAGGGCGGCTGCCGGCTCATGTTCTCGCTGCAGCCGGATCGTCGCTCGACCGCCTCGGCCTGGCTCTCGCCGACGCCACCCACACCACCCCCGGTTCGAGTGAACGCCGCCTCGCCGCAGTGACGTAGCGGGGCCGATCACCCCTTTGGGGGTCGCTTAGAAGCAGGGTCCACCTAGAACGAGACCTATGCGGCCGATCTCACTGCGGCGGTGGGCGCAGGGAGTGCTTCTTCCCCTTGCCCTGATCGCTTTCGCCTGCCCTGGAAGCGCCGCAGGCTCGAAGCCCGCCGACAAGCTCCATCCGTCAGTGCGGGCGCTCCTGGCGAGCCCGTTCGCGAACGCCCTTCACGCGCTTCGCGTCGTCGTCGTGGGCGACGCAGGAACATCGTCGCCACTCGTTCGATTCAAGCGAACCGCAGAGCTCCAAGCCGTCGATGCCGAGAGCGTCTCGCTGACGGCGATCGACCTCTTCAAGCTCTCGAAGCGCGAGTCCGTGCGGTTCGTGACCGCGGACGTCCCGGTCGAAGCGACGGCGGTGCCGGGCCTCCCCGGCGACCCCAGCCGCTCGCCGGCGCTGTACCCGGCCGTGGTCGGCGCTCCCCGGCATGGAGCCGAGGCCTTAACGGCACCGAGGGTCGGCATCGCGGTCGTCGACAGCGGCGTTGCACCGCTCGCCGACTTCGGCACGCGACTCGTCCGCGTGTCCATCGCCGGCCAGACGTCGGACGGCGTCGGGCATGGCACGCTTCGGCAGGCGTCGCCGCCGGAGCGAGCCCGACGGCCGCTACAAGGGCATCGCCCCCGGAGCGACCGTCTACGGCCTCAACGTTCGCGACCGGGCGGCGTCTACACGAGTGACGTCGTCGCCGCACTCGACTGGGTGTTCGCGAACGGCCCACGAAGAACATTCGCGTCGTCAACCTGTCCCTGAACGAGGCGGCGACCAGCTCCTACCGGTCACGAGCATCCTCGACACCGCGGTCGAGCGTCTCTGGAGGGCGGGGATCGTCGTCGTCGTCTCCTCGGGGAACCGCGGCCCGGCACCGTCTCCCACGCTCCTGCCAACGACCCTTCGCGATCACGGTCGGCGCGCTCGACATCAACGGGACGGTCACCGGCTCCGACGACGTCGATCCCCGGCTGGTCTCCAGGCGGCCGAACCCTCGACGGCTACGACAAGCCCGAGCTCGTCGCACCGGGCCGGCATGTCGTCTCCGAACGCTCGTCTCCAGGGCACGATGCTCGCGACAGGCGGCTCCGCCCGCCGAACCACGTCGAGCCGGCTACGCGACGGCTGAACGGAACCTCGTTCGCGGCGCCACAGGTAACGGGCGCGGCAGCGATCCTGCTCCAGCAGCACCCGCACTACACGCCCGATCAGGTGAAGTGGCTGCTGACCCAGCACGCACGGTCGCTCGCCGGCAGCGGGACGGGCGCTCGACATCGCAGCTGCCACTCGTTCTTCGGGCACCCGGGCAGGTCGGCGAACGCGGGGCTCGTCCCCACCTTTTTCGGGCTCGTCGACCGAGCTGGCGCGGCGCCTCGACGCAGCCGCCACCTGGGACGCAGCGGCAACCTGGGAGGCAGCGGCCACCTGGGAAGCAGCCGCTACCTGGGACGCAGCGGCCACCTGGGAATCCTTCAACTACTGGGACTAGCGAGGGATGGCCGCCAAGTCGCTCCGGTCGGGTGAGCAGGTCGGCGGAATTGCCGACGCCAGCAACGTAGGGCCGCTCATCACGCTCGTCGCCTGCGCGGCGAGCGCGGCATTCGTCGTCTTCGGCGGTGACGCCTGGCGCGCTGCGTCGCAAAGCCCTGGAAAGTTCGCCACCTTCGTCGTCCTCGCGGTCGCCCTGCAGCTCGCCGCAGTGGAGATCTACGGCCGCGGCGCGCTCAGCTTCTCGGGCATGGGGATGCTCGCCGTCGGCTTCGCGCTCGGGCCGGGAGCCGGGATGGTCGCCGGTGTGCTGGTCGCACTCGTCAACCTCGCCAACCAGCGCGGACGGGTCGAGCGGTCGGTCTTCAACGCGGCGAACCTCTCCCTGTCGGTGCTGGCGGCGGCCGGCGCATATCACGTGATCGGGGCTGCCGACTGGAACACGGCGGCGCGCCTCATACCGGCGTTTGCCGCCGGAATCGTCTTCATGGTCGTGAACGTCGGGCTACTCAGCCTGGCGATGAGCATGGCGGAGCAGATCTCGATCCGGGCGATCTGGCGAGAGCGCTTCCGGTGGTTCACTCCGTACTACCTCGTCTCGGGCCCTCTGGCCCTGGCAACGACAGTTGCATTCGAGGAGGCGGGCCTCATCGGGCTCATCGCCTTCGGCCTCCCCCCGGCACTGATGATGTTCTCGATCCGGCAGTACATCGCCAGGACACGAGAGTCGGTCGAGGAGGTGCGCCACGCAAACGAGGAGCTCCAGCTCGCGAACACCGATCTCCAGGAGCTGTTCGGCCTTGCGAGCGGGCTCGCAGCCCGGAGTCACGACGAGCGGGAGCTGATCAGGTTCGCCGAGGAGCAGGTCGGACGGCTGACCGGCTCGGAGGCCGGCGTGGCGCTCGGCCTGGAAGCGGGCGGCTTCCCACTCGTCTCCGGCGGCAACCACCTCGGGTCGCTCGTCTTCGACGACACGGCGGACTTCGATCGCGAGCGCTGGACGCGCCTTCGCGACGCGATCCTCCCCCAGTTGGCCACCGCGCTCGAGAGCTCGCAGCTGATCGCGGAGATGCGCAAGCAGCACCTTGCGACGATCGCTGCGCTCTCCCGGAGCATCGAGGCGAAGGACGGATCCACCGGCGAGCACACCGAGCGGGTCGCGCCCCTCGCGGTCGAGCTCGGCCGGAGGCTCGGCTTCGCCGGCGCGGACCTCGACGCGGTCGAGATCGGCGCCCTGCTCCACGACATCGGCAAGATCGGCGTGCCCGAGGCGATCCTCCACAAGCCGGGCCCCCTCTCGGAGTCCGAGTGGGAGGTCATGCGCCGGCACCCCCAGGTCTCGGAGCACATCCTGAGCGGCGTCGGGCTCTCCCCCATCGTCCTGCAGATCGCGCGCTCGAGCCACGAGCGCTTCGACGGCGAGGGCTACCCGGACCGGCTCAGAGGCGAGACGATTCCGCTCCCCGCGCGCATCGTGCTCGTCGCAGACGCATTCGACGCGATGACGAGCGATCGTCCGTACCGGCCCGCACGGCACTTCGGGGACGCGCTGGCCGAGATCCGCGCTCATACCGGGACCCAGTTCTGCCCGCTCGTCGTGACTGCCCTGGAGCAGCTCTACCGCGACCGGCCCGATCTGCTCGGAGCCCAAAGGCTCCACGCGGTTCGAGACGTCGCCTAGACCGAGGCGGGCTGCAGGGCGCCGAGGCGCTCCAGGCAGCCCCTGATCGCCGACCTCTCGTCCTCGGTCACCTCGACGAGCGGCAGCCGCAGGCCACCGACGTCGTGGCCGAGGAGGTTCAGCGCGGCCTTGATCGCCATCGGGTTCGGCGCCGTGGTCAAGATCTCGTAGGCCGGCGCCAGCTCCTCCTCGATCTGCCGTGCGCGGCCGGTGTCGCCGGCGCGGAACGCCTGGACCTGCTCCTTCACCTGTGGCCCGGCGACATGGGTGTGCACGCAAATCCCCCCGACTCCGCCGAGCTCCAGGAACGGGAGGATCAGGTTGTCGTCCCCGGCATAGAGCTCGAGGTCGGTTTCCTCGACGATTCGCCGCGCCTGCTCGAGATCGTCCCAGGCCTGTTTCACGGCGACGACGTTCGGGATCTCGGCGAGCTCCGCGATCGTCTCCACTTCGACGAGGGTCACGACCCGCGCGGGGATGTTGTAGAGGACGATCGGCTTGTCCGTTACGGCCGCGATCGCCTTCACGTGCTCGACGATCCCGCGAGGCGGGGGCTTGTTGTAGTACGGCGTCACGATCAGGAAGGCGTCGACGCCGAGCTCGTGAGCCCGCTCCGTCAGATGCACCGAGTGGCGCGTGTCGTAGGTTCCCGTGCCTGCGACGACGGTTGCCCGGTCGCCGACCGCCTCGACCGCAGACGAGTACAGGGAGAACCGCTCGTCGTCGGTCAGCGTCGGCGATTCGCCCGTGGTGCCGGTGACGACGAGGCCGTCGGACCCGTTCTCCACGAGGTAGCGTCGCCAGCTCGCGGAATTTTGGGAGGTCGACTCCGCCATCTGAGCCGAACGGCGTGACGCTTGCGGTCAGGACCTCGCCGAGCACGTTCACGATCCTACGTCAAGCGCCAGAAATCGCCGGTCAGGCCGACCTCCGTGAAGAGCGCCTGCGCCTCGTCCGGCGTGCTCCGCCGCCAGTCCGGGCTCAGGCGGTCGCGATACCACGCGTCTGCCAGGCGCCACATGGTCTCCAGGCTGAACGCTGCGCCCCTCTCGAGCCCCGTCTGCTCGCACCAGCGATCGACGTGCGCTTCCGACCGGAAGGCCAGCATCGTCGCTCAGGTGAAGCCGATGTCGTCCCACCAGCGGCGGGCCGGGACGGCGAAGTGCGCAAGGCCGTCGGTATCGACGAGCCGGCCGCCCTCCACGCGCAAGGCCATGGGCTCCTCGCAGTCGGCGCAGTGGGTCGTGACGGTCCCGTCTCCGCCCAGCATCGACACCGCCCCGAGCCCGTCCCAGACGCAGTTGCCCCAGAAGGAGCCGCGCGGGGTCTCGACGCGGAACGACGTCGGGACGGCGGACAGCGGGTTCGCCATCCAGACCTCCGACGTTCCGGGCGTGAGGACGATGACGTGTGCTTCCGCGAGCCGGTGGAAGGCGCCCTGGGCCTCCTCCTTCGGGATCGAGAGCAGCTCTGCGACGCTCGCGGGGCTCGGCGGCTCGCCCTCGGCGACGAAACGCTCGTAGATCGCGATCCGGACGCGGTCGTCGAGCTCCATGCTCAGTCGAGCAGCGCCTCGAGCCCGACTGTGAGGCCGGGTGGCAGGCTCGACAGCCGCTCGAGCGCCAGGAGCACGCCCGGGACGTAGGCCTCGCGCGAATAGGCGTCGTGGCGGATCGTGAGCAGCTGTCCGTCGCCTCCCAGCAGCACCTCCTGGTGCGCCACGAGGCCCGGGAGCCGGACGGAGTGGATCGTGGCGCCGCCCATGCGCTCGGCGGTCGTCTTGGCCGTCCCGGAGGGTGCGTCCTTCTTCTGCTCCCCGTGGAGCTCGACGATCTCGGCCCGCGGGAGGTAGCGTGGCCGCCTCGGCGGCGAACCGCATCATCAGCACCGCGCCGATGGCGAAGTTGGGCGCATAGAGAACGGCCACTCCCTTGGCCCGGGCGGTGCCATCGACAGCGTCCGGGTTCCAGCCGGTCGTTCCGACGATGCTCGGGATCCCGCGCTCCACGGCGGCGCGGACGTTGCTCTCCGCGGCCTCCGGCCCGGTGAAGTCGACCATGACCTCGGCCTCGTCGAGCTCCACGAGCTCGTGGCCCGCGGCCTCCAGAGCCGGGCCGAGGACGGCGCCGACCTTCCCGCCTCGCCCGTTGAGCGCGACCCTCACGCTTCTGGCCGCCTTCGGCTCCCACCCGGCGAAGCCGGGCTCCGCCGAAGGCTGACGGCGCTGGCTGCAGGATCCTGCGCCCGCGCCGCTTGTCCGTGCGTCCAAGCACTGTCCTGCGCGGCGCGGGCTTGGCTCCTTTGCCAGCCCCGCCCCAGAAGCGTGAGCGAGCTCACGCCGCAGCAGCCGCGAGCGCCGGGTTCACGCGCTCGACGGCGGCCAGGAACCGCTCCTCGCTCGGGCCGATGGCGGCGGCCGAGAAGCGCTCCGGTGCGAGCAGCAGGCCTGCGAGCTCCGCGAGGCCCTCCGGCTCGACGGCGTCGATCTCCGCGATGATCCGGTCGAGCGACAGCATCTCGGTGTCGGTGATGAGCGACCTTCCGAGCCGGCTCATCCGGCTCGACGTGGCCTCCATCGAGAGCAGGATCCGGCCCTTGAGGTTCTCCTTGGCTCGCTCGAGCTCGTTCGGCCGCAGGTTGCCGGCCGCGATGTCGGAGATCTGCTCGGCGGCGATCTCGAGGCACGGGCCGAGGTTCTCCTCCCGCGTCCCGACATAGAGGCCGATCTGGCCGGTGTCGGTGTACTGGGACGCAAAGGTGTAGACGGCATACGCCATGCCCCGCTTCTCGCGGATCTCCTGGAAGAGCCGCGACGAGGCAGAGCCACCCAGGATCGCGTCCAGCAGGGAGGCGGCGAACCGGCGCCGGTCCGACCGTGAGATTCCCGGGGCCGCGAGGCAGAGGTGGTACTGCTCGGTGTCCTTCCGCTGGAAGCGGAGGTCCGGCGGCGGCGGCTTCACGAGCGGCGGACGGACGCGCGGCCCCCGGGCGGGCGCGTCGGAAACCTTCGACTCCGCCCGCTCCAGCAGGCCGACCAGCTCGTTGTGATCGAGGTTTCCTGCGGCCGCGACGACGACGTTGGCCGGGCGGTACATCGAGCGGTGGTAGGCGGTGATGCTGCGGCGCGAGATCGACGAGATGACCTCGGCGGTGCCGATCACGGGACGCCCGAGCGGATGCTGGCCGAACACGGCCTCGGCGATCAGGTCGTGGACGAGCTCCTGCGGCTGATCCTCGTACATCGCGATCTCCTCGAGCACCACCTCGCGCTCGGCGTCGACCTCGGCGAAGACCGGGGCGTACACCATGTCGGTCATCACGTCGATCGCCTCCGCGAGGTGGTGATCGGCGATCCGCGCATAGACGACCGTGTGCTCCCGCGAAGTCGCCGCGTTCAGCTCGCCGCCCATGGCGTCGAAGACCTCCGCGATCTCCTGGGCCTTGTACGACGCGGTGCCCTTGAAGAGCAGGTGCTCGATGAAGTGGGAGACGCCCGCCCGCTCGCCGCGCTCGTCGCGCGATCCGGCGCCGATCCAGAACCCGAGGGCGACAGAGCGGACGTGCTTCAGGCGCTCACTGACGACGCGCTGGCCGGAATCGAGCTCCGAGAGGACGTACTTCTGCACGGCCTGATGGTATTGGAGGGCGGCCTGGGCCGCCCTCCAGCGTTCCTAGTCCCGGCGCGGGCCGCGGTCTCGGCCGCCCCCGCGCGAGCCGCCACGGCCACGATCGCCGTCCCGGCGCGGTGGACGCTCCTCGCGCGGCCGCTCCGGTGCGTCCTTGGCCCGCTCGACCAGCTCTTCGGGCGTGACCATGTTGCCGTTCTCGTGCTTGGCGACCAGCTTGAGGCCGACCCGGCCCCGCTCCTTGTCGACCTCCTGCACGACGACGTCGAGGACGTCTCCGCGGCTGATCACGTCCTCGATGTGCGCGACCCTGCCCGGGCCGACGTTCGAGACGTGGAGCAGGCCGTCCGTCCCCTTCTTGAGCTCGACGAACGCGCCGAAGTCCGTCGTCTTGACGACCTTGCCCGTGTAGGTGTCCCCCACCTCGGGCTCCTTCGTCAGCGCGTCGATCGCCGCCATCGCCGCGTCGGCCTTGTCGCCCGCGGTGGCGTAGATGAGGATCGTGCCGTCCTCCTCGATGTCGATCTGGACGTCGAAGTCGCCTTCGAGCGAGCGGATCGTCTCGCCGCCCTTGCCGATGACCATCCCGATGAACTCCGGGTTGATCTTGATCGTCGAGATCCGCGGTGCGTGGCCCCTGAGCTCCGTGCGCGGCTCCGAGATCGACTCGAGCATCTTGTCGAGGATGAACTCGCGGGCCTGCTTGGCCTGCTCGAGGGCGTTCCGCATGATCTCCTGCGTGACGCCGGTGATCTTGATGTCCATCTGGAGCGCTGTGACGCCCTCACGGGTGCCGGCGACCTTGAAGTCCATGTCGCCGAGGTGGTCCTCCGCTCCCTGGATGTCCGTCAGGATCACGTAGTCGTCGCCCTCCTTGACGAGGCCCATCGCGATTCCGGCCACCGGTGACTTGATCGGGGCGCCGGCGTCCATGAGCGCGAGCGTCGAGCCGCAGACCGACCCCATCGACGACGAGCCGTTCGACTCGAGTGTCTCGGACACGATGCGGATCGTGTAGGGGAAGTCCTCCGTTGTCGGGATCACGGGCTCGAGTGCCCGCTGTGCGAGCGCCCCGTGGCCGATGTCCCTGCGCTTCGGGCCCCGCATGAACCCGGTCTCTCCGACCGAGTAGGGCGGGAAGTTGTAGTGGTGCATGTAGCGACGGTCCTCCTCGAGAGAGAGGTCGTCGATCCGCTGCCCCTCCTTCGCGGTGCCGAGCGTGAGGAGCGACATGATCTGCGTCTGACCGCGCTGGAAGAGGGCCGACCCGTGCGTTCTCGGGGAGACGCCCACCTCGCATTCGATCGCGCGGATCTCGTCGGCCGCACGGCCGTCCGGCCGGCGCTTGTCGATCGCGATCTTCTTGCGGACGAGGTCCTTGTAGATCGCCTCGGCGCCACGCTTCACGAACTGCCTGGTCAGGCTGTCCTTGACCGCGGGTGCATCGCCGTCGACCGTGGCGGGCCCGGCCGGGAAGGGAAGCTCGACCGTGTCGATGATGCGGTCGAAGAGCAGCTGTCGCTTTGCCGACTTGAGCTCCTTGGAATCCTGCTCGGCCTCGGTCAGCGTCCGCAGGTCGTCCTCGAACTTCTCTCGCACCGGCGCCTCGACGGCGGCGGCGCGCGCCTTCTCGAGGATCGACTCGAGCGAGGCCTTGTACTGGACCTGCTTCACGATGTCGTCCTCGGTCGAGCTCATGTCGAGCGGCGGGCACTCCTCGGCGAGGATCTCGTCGACGATTGCGCTGCCCTCGCGGAGGCCGTCGGAGGCGATCCGCTCGCGGATCCGGTCGCCGAAGCGGCCGCTCAGATCCTCGGTCACGGACTCCTCGAGCCACTTGGCCTTGCCGACCTGGTCGCGCAGGTCTTCCTGCATCTCGCAGAGCTTCACGATCTCCTTGTGGGCGAGCTCGAGCGCCTCGAGGAGAACCTCCTCGGGAATCTCGTCGCCCCCGGCCTCGACCATCGTCAGTCCGTCCTTCGTGCCAACGACGATCAAATCGAGCGTGCTTTCCTCCTCGGAGGCCTGCAGCGTCGGGTTGAAGACGAACTCGCCTTCGATCTGGCCGACTCGTACGGCGCCGACCGGGCCGAAGAACGGCAGCGGCGAGATCATCAGTGCCGCCGAGGCGCCGTTCAGGCAGAGGATGTCGTGAGGCGTGACCATGTCCGCCGAGAGAACCGTGCAGATGACCTGCACCTCGTTCCTGAAGCCCTTCGGCCAGAGGGGCCGGATCGGGCGGTCGATCATCCGAGCAGTCAGGATGGCGCGCTCGGTCGGGCGTCCTTCACGCTTGAAGAAGCCGCCCGGGATCTTCCCGGCGGCGTACATCCGCTCCTCCACGTCGACCGTGAGCGGGAAGAAGTCGGCGCCCTCTCGGGCCTCCATCCGGCCCTGCGCGGTCGCCAGCACCATCGTGTCGCCACAGCGGACGATCACGGCGCCGTCGGCCTGCTTGGCCAGCTTCCCCGTCTCGAAGGACATTTCTTGCCCGCCGATCTCGACCGAGACTCTGGTCAGGCCCTCTACTGCGATGCTCATCTTCGCCTCCACTTCTCCTGGACGGTGGAGGTTTGGGTCAAGGCCTACGACCCTAGGATCGTAGGCCCTCGCCCAAACTTCCACCCTCCGGCTTTAACCCGGGACTAGCGTCGTAGACCCAGCTCCTTGATCAGGCTCCGGTACCCCTCGAGATCCTTCTTCTGCAGGTAGTTGAGGAGCCGGCGCCGCTTTCCGACGAGCTTCAGCAGGCCGCGCCGCGAGTAATGGTCCTTCGCGTGGGCTCGCAGATGCTCGGTGAGGTAGTTGATCCGCGCGGTCAGCAGCGCGATCTGCACCTCGGCAGAGCCCGTGTCGGCCTCCGCGCGGCCGTGCTTGTCGATGATTTCCTGCTTGGCTTCCTTGGTGAGGGTCAATTGACCTCCTCTAGACGACTCCGCACACCCCGCCGGGCCATGCGGAAGCTGCATGGCGAGCCGGGTCTGCGGTCGCGGCTAGGGTAGCAACGGATGAGATCCGCCGTGGCCGCGGGCCATCCCGCGACCGTCGACGCGGGGATCGAGATTCTGGAGCGAGGCGGGAACGCCGCCGATGCGGCCGTTGCCGCTGCTCTCGCCTCGTGCGTGGCCGAGACGGTCATGACCGGGCTGCTCGGCGGGGGTCACGCGATCGTCCTGCGAGACGGAAAGGCGAGGACGCTCGACTTCTTCGTGGCGGTTCCCGGGCTCGGCGCGGATCCGCGCGAAATCGAGCTCGAGCACCTGAAGGTTCCGTTCGGCGTCGAGCAGGTGCACTACGCCGTCGGGATCTGCTCGTGCGGGGTGCCCGGAGTCGTCGCCGGCCTGGGCGAGCTGTGGCGGAGCGACGGAACACTCCCCTGGTCTGCCCTCGTCGAGCCGGCGCTCGATCTCGCCCGGGCGGGGGTTCGTATGCCCGCCGCGCACGCCGCGTGCCTCGCAATGCTGGCGCCGGTGATGACGATGCGCGAGGGCGGTCGCATCTACTCCCCGGCCGGACGGCTGCTCGAGACGGACGACCGCCTGGAGCAGCCGGGCCTCATCGCCGCCCTCGAGGCGCTTGCCGACGAAGGGCCTGACGGCTCGGCGATCCCGGAGGCGCTCCTCGATCTCATGGGCGAGCGAAACGGCCTCGTCACGCGTGCAGACCTCGACGCCTACGAGCCGGTGTGGGGCGAGCCGGGCCGGGTCGAGTACAGAAGCGCCGAGGTTCTCACCCGTATCGGCCTGAACAGCCCTCTGCCCGTGCTGGCCCGGCTGGAGCGAACGGATCCAGTAAGCCTCGCCCTCGCGCTGAGGGGAGAAGACGAGGGCGGCGACACGACGAACATCACCGTCGTCGACGCCGACGGCATGGCAGTCGTCCTCACCACGAGCCTCGGGCTGGGCTCCGGCGATTGGCTTCCGGGCCTCGACCTCCATCTCAACTCGATGCTCGGCGAGGCAGACCTGCTCATCGGCGACCTCGTGCCGGGGCAGCGGGTCGCCAGCATGATGGCGCCGACGCTCGTCCTGGATGGTGAAGGGCTAGCTCTCGCGATCGGAGCGGCGGGCGGCACGCGCCTGCGAAGCGCCCTCGTCCAGGTGGTGGCCGGAGTGCTCGACGACGGCTTGAGCGCCCGCGAGGCCGTGGAGCGGCCACGACTGCATCCCGTCGCCGATCTCGTCCACCTCGAGCCGGGGTTCCCGCAGGACGTCCAGCCCGCACTCGAGGCCTCCGGCTTCGCCGTCCGGCTCTGGAGCTCGCAACACCACTACTTCGGCGGGGTCAGCGCCGTCAGCCGGTTCGACGCCGCAGGCGATCCGCGAAGGAGCGGTGAGGCTCGACACCCTCGGTGACCGCTGCCGGCTCGGATTCCCAGCCGACGTAGCCGCATTCGGGACAGCCGGGGTTGGCGCTGACCGTGCCCCCTCCGGCCGGCTTCACATAGGCAACGTGGCAGTTGAGGCAGCGAACCTTCTCGATTCGAGAGAGGGGCTGCGCGCCGTTCGTCTTATTGACTCCCATGTCAATGAAGATCCCGCTATTTGCGAAAACTTGCGCCGAGGAGCGCGGCTTTACACAGGGCTTACAGCGGCCCTCGTCTCTTCGACGTCCCGTGCGATCTGGTCGATCAGCTCCTGCTCCGAGCCGAAAGCCCGCTCTTCACGCAGGCGCTTCCAGAGCTGCACGATCAGCCGTTTTCCGTAGAGATCGCCCTGGTAGTCGAGGAGGAACGCCTCGACGCGGCGCTCGTCGCCTCCGTAGTGCGGATTGACGCCGATCGAGGTCGCTGCGCGCGTACCGAGCGCCTCACCGGCATAGATTCCGAACGCCGGGACGAGCAGGTCGGCGGGGATCGCCAGATTCGCGGTCGGGAACCCGAGCGTTCCTCCGCGAGCATCGCCCGCGACGACGGTCCCCTCCACCTCGGCCGGCCGTCCGAGCAGCGCCGCCGCCCGCTCGACGTCGCCGGTCGAAAGCAGCTGCCTGATGCTCCTCGACGAGACGTTGGGGACGAGCGGCACCGGCCTCGCGTCGTAGCCGAGGTCGCGAAGGACGTCGAGATCTCCGGACCGGCCGCGCCCGAAGCGGAAGTTCGCGCCGGCGACGACGATGCGGGCGCCGAGGGGCTGCAGCACCGTCAGGCCGAACTCCTCCGGTGTCAGCAGCGAGAGATCCGGCGTGAACGGCAGCACGAGCGTCTCTGTGACGCCGAGCTCCTCGATCAGCTCCAGCCGCCGCTCGAGCGAGGTGACCAGCTCGACGCGGTTCCCGAGTGCGGTGCGCGGATGCGGATCGAAGGTGACGACGGTCGCCTGGGCGCCGGCCGCGAGCGCCGCCTCGATCACCCTCCGGTGACCGATATGGACCCCGTCGAAGGTGCCGAGCGCGACAGCCCTCTCGCCGGGCCCGAGCTCCTGCGGAGAGCTTGCGATTCTCACAGGGCAGCGAGCGCCTGTTCGGGATCGAGGATGCGCTCGTCGTCGGCGTCGTCGACGCTGAACGGGCCGACCTCGGTGCGGCGCAGGGTCGCGCAGTGCCCGCCGATGGCTTCGGCAATCGAGCGAACGTAGGTGCCGGAGCTCACCAGGAGGTCGAGCGTGGCGACCCGGCCGTCGAACGCCACAAGCTCCAGCTCCCGGACGGTCGAGCGGCGGACGGGCATCTCGACCGCGACGCCCTTGCGATGGAGCTTGTAGGCGCGCTCGCCGCCGATCTTGACCGCCGACGCGGCCGGAACGCGAAGCTCGATCTCCCCTCGCACGGTCTCCAGGCGGCGCGCCAGCTCGTCGGCGCCGGGGGCCTCGACCCTCTCGGTCGACCTCGCCTTCCGGATCACCGGTGCTCGTTAGCGCCGTGAGGTCGATTCCCGTGAGATAACGCTTGTCGAGGCCGACGAAGCGGCCCGCGAGCTTGGTCGAGCGCCCGAGGAGGACGAGCAGCAGCCCGGTTGCAAATGGATCGAGCGTCCCTGCGTGGCCCGCGCGGGCCCCCGTTCGCGTACGAAGATCGCGAACCATTGCGAAAGAAGACGGCCCCGCCGGCTTGTCGACGAGGACGATTCCCGACGGGTCAAGCCCGCGCGGCGGCACGCGCCTCGACGTAGTGCTTGCGGATGAACTCCACGATCTCCGGGATCTCGAGCTCCGACGAGAACCCCGCTGCCTGCCGATGGCCGCCCCCGTCGCCCGAGGCGCGCGCGATCGCAGAGACGTCCAGCTCGTCCGAGCTCGAACGAAGGCTGACCCGGCGCGCCGGCCGCCCGGGCGCCGGCGGCTCGCGGATGAGGGCGGCCATCTCGGCGCCCTCGACGGCTCGCAGGAAGTCGATGATCCCTTCGGAGTACGGCTCCGCCGCCCCGACCTCGGCGAAGTCCGTCTTGAGCAGGTGAGAGACGACGACGCCGCCACCCTCGTAGACCTGGGCACGCTCGAGCGCCCTGGCGAGGAGCTTGAGCTTCGCGAGCTGCACCGACTCGTAGATGCTCTGGAAGACCCTGTGGACGTCGGCCCCGGCCTCGACGAGCTCCGCGGCCAGGCGGAGTGCCTTCGGCGTCGTGTTCGCGTACTGGAAGCGGCCCGTGTCCGTGACGAGCGCGATGTAGATCGCCTCGGCGATGTCAGGGGTGAGCTCGACGTCCAGGAGGTCGACGAGGTCGCGGACGATCTCACCCGTCGACGAGGCCTCGGCTGCGACCACGTTCACGCCGCCGAAGCGCGTGTTGTCGTGGTGGTGATCGACGTTGAGGACGAGCGGGGCGCGCTCGAGCGCCTCCTCGCCCTGTCCGAGCCGGCTCTCGTTCGCGCAGTCGAGCGCGAAGAACACCCGCTCGCCGACGTCGTCCGGCATCGCTCGGAGCAGCCCGTCGAGCGGCATGAACTTGTACTCGGCGGGAAGCGGGGCCTGGCCGGAAAGGACCATTACCGAGTCCTTCCCGAGCGCGTCGAGCGTGAGCTTGGCGGCGAGCAGCGATCCGAGGGCGTCCCCGTCCGGATTCTCGTGTGTCGTCAGCAGGAAGCGATCGTGCGTGCGGATCGCCTCGGCGACTGCCGCCAGGTCACTCGTCGGGGTTGTCTGGGGCGAGCTCATCGATCAGTTGGGTCATCCGCACGCCACGCTCGACGGTGGGATCGTATTCGAAGGTCAGCTGTGGAGTCCGCTTCATTCGGAGCTCGCGCGCGATCCGCCCTTGGAGAAGGCCGTGCGCGGACTGCAAAGCCTCGATCGTCTGGTCGCGCTTGGTCTCGGATCCAAGCACGCTGACGAAGACCACGGCGTGCCGAAGATCGGTCGAGGTCTCGACGCCGGTGACGGTCACGAAGCCGATGCGCGGATCCTTGAGCTCGCCGACCGTCTCGGAAAGCACCTCTCGCACGGCGGCGTTCACCCGTCGCATGCGATCACTCACCCGGCTTCACCAGCTCGCGTTCCACGCTCACGACGTCGTACTCCTGGCCGTGGAGGTAGCGGACGGCCTCCTCCATCAGCGTCTCGGCCTCTCGGTGCTCCCGGGCGACACAGGCGACCGTCAGCCGGCTGCGCTGCCAGAGGTCGTGGTGGTCGACCTCGGCGACCGAGGCGCCGAACCGGTTCTGGAGCTGCGCCTTGGCCGATTTCACGAACTTTCTCTTGCCCTTGAGCGAGCCGGCCTCGGGGAAGTGGAGCTCGACGCTGAGGATGCCGACGTAGCCGGCGGCCACCGGCGCTGCTACTCGCCCGCTGCCGCGCCGTTCGAGCCCTGAGCGGACGGCGGCGCCGAGAGGTCTGTTCGCTCGACCGAACGCGTCTCGTAGGCCTCGAGGATGTCGCCTTCCTTCTCGTCGTTGAAGTTCTCGAGGAGGATGCCGCATTCGAAGCCTTCTGCCACCTCGCGGGCGTCGTCCTTGAAGCGCTTGAGCTGGGAGATCGACGTGTCGTAGATGACGGTTCCGTCGCGAAGCACGCGAACCTGCGCCGAACGCTTGACGACTCCGCTCGTGACCATGCAGCCGGCGATGACGCCGAGCCGGGAGACGCGGAAGAGCTGGCGGACCTCCGCCTCCCCGATGACCTCCTCGGTCGTGACGGGCGCGAGCATCCCGACGAGAGCCTGCTCGATGTCCTCGGTGAGCTGGTAGATGACCCGGTAGGTGCGGATCTCGACGCCTTCGCGCTCCGCGAGCGTCCGGGCCTCGGCAGAGGGGCGCACGTTGAAGCCGACGACGAGCGCGCTCGACGCCGCGGCGAGGTTGATGTCGTTCTCGCTGATCCCGCCGACACCCTGGTGGATGACGTGCACCCGCACCTCGGGGTGCTGGATCTTCTGGAGCTCGGAGACCGCCGCCTCGACGGAGCCCTGCACGTCTCCTTTGAGAACGAGGTTGAGATCCTGGACGGCGCCCGCCTGCAGCTGCGTGAAGAGCTGCTCGAGGGAGGGGCCGCTGCGCGCAGCCGTCGCGAGCTGCTCGCGGCGGAGCCGCTCGCCGCGCACCTGGGCGCGCTGGCGGGCTTCGCGATCGTCTTCCACGACTCGTGCGAGCTCGCCGGCCGGCGGCGGATGGTCGAAGCCGAGAATCTCGATCGGATCGCCCGGTCGTGCCTCGGGGACCTTCTCGCCGCGGAAGTCGTAGAGCGCCCGCACGCGGCCCCAGGCGTCGCCGGCGACGATCGAGTCGCCAACTCGGAGCGTGCCGCGCTGGACGAGCATCGTGGCGACCGGGCCGCGGCCGACGTCGAGCTGCGACTCGATGATCGGCCCTGACGCCTCCGCCTCGGGGTTCGCGGTCAGCTGGAGCTCTGCGTCGGCGACGAGGAGAACCTTCTCCAGGAGGTCGTCGAGGTTCTCCTTCTGCTTGGCGGAGACGTCGGAGAACTGCGTCGTCCCTCCCCACTCCTCCGGCTGGAGCCCCTCACCGGCGAGATCTCCGCGCACGCGATTCGGGTCGGAATCGGGCATGTCGATCTTGTTCACGGCGACGACGACCGGGACACCGGCCGCTTTCGCGTGCGAGATCGACTCGCGGGTCTGCGGCATGACGCCGTCGTCGGCTGCCACGACCAGGACGGCGATGTCCGTGACCTTGGCGCCGCGGGCGCGCATGGCGGTGAACGCCTCGTGGCCCGGGGTGTCGAGGAACGTGAGCTTTCGTCCGTTGTGGACGACCTGATAGGCGCCGATGTGCTGGGTGATCCCGCCGGCCTCGGTCTCGGCGACCGCGGACTGCCGGATCGCGTCGAGCAGGGTGGTCTTGCCGTGGTCGACGTGGCCCATGATCGTCACGACCGGGGGCCTCGCCTGCAAGGCCTCGTCCGGGTCGTCGAACGCCTCGGGCTCGTCGTCGTCCTCGTCCGCGTGCTTGATCGTGACCTCGCGGTCGACACTCGGGTCGGCGGCGATCAGGCCGACGGCCTCGTCGGTGAGCGACTGGGTGATCGTGGCCATCTCACCGAGGCCCATCATGATCTTGATGATCTGCGCAACCGGGATTCCGAGGGCGTGGGAGAGCTCCTTGACGGTAACGCCGGACTGCACGGTCACGGGGCCGGTCGGCAGCACGACCTCGCGCACCGTCTTCGGCCGGGTCTCCTGCTGATACCGCGCCTGGCGCGAGTCGGGACGAGGCCTGTTGGCCTGCTGGTCGATGACCACGCGGCGCTTGCGCCTGCTTCCCGGCGCCTGGCGTGGCCGAATCGGCCTGTTCGGTTTTTGTCCTGATTCGTCAGCCATTGTCAGTCCTCAAGTGTAGAGCGAGGCGAGTGTGGGATCGAGACGGACGCGGCCTCTGAGCGTCCTCGCGAAAGCGTTTCGGGAAGCTGCCCGTTCGAAGCACGAGAGCCTCCGGCAGGTGTAGGCGGCCCTCCCCGGGGCCCGAGCGTCGAGTGCGACGGCGCCCTCCAGGGAGACGAAGCGAAAGAGCTCGTCCTTGGGGCGCTTCTGGCCGCATCCGATGCAGGTCCGGACGGGACGATGGCGCTCGCTCACGCAGTTCCGGCTTCGTCTCTCTCCTCGGGCGACCCGTCGGCGCTCACGCCTGCGGGCGTCTGCTCGGTGGGCTCGGCTTCGTCCTGCGCCGCCGGCATCGTGGGCATGCCGCCAGGCTCCGGGCCGGGAAGCTCGACCGGCTCCGGCACCGGAATCGGCGAGGGATCGGGCCCTGTGGGCATGGGCGAGGGCTCCGGAGCAGGCATCGGGCTCGGCTCGGGCGAAGGAAGCTCGCTTGGTTCGGGCAAGGGCAGCTCGCTCGATTCGGGCATCTCCCCCATCTCCCCCATCTCTCCGGCCTCGGCCTCGGGCTCCTCTACCTCGGCGCCGGCGATCGGAACGGCCTCTGCGCCCGCGATGGTCTCCCCCGAAGCTTCGCGGTCGGCAAGGGCGGTGTGCGCCGGGATTCCGCAGAAGCGGGTCGCTGGAACAGCAGCGTTCGGGCAGCGCTTCCCGTTCGAGAGGATCGCGGCGCAACGGCCCGAGAAGTCCTCGCCGGCCTCGCCTCCCGCGAATGCGGCTTCCGCCTCGGAGGCGGCGAACTCCGCCTCGGACTGGATGTCCACCTTCCAACCGGTCAGGCGAGCGGCCAGACGGGCGTTCAGGCCCTCCTTGCCGATCGCGAGCGCGAGCTGGTCTTCGGGGACGATGACGGTCGCCTCTTTCGTGTCGTCGTCGATGTAGACCTCGCGCACCCTCGCCGGGGAGAGCGCCTTGGCGAGAAAACGGGCCGGTTCGGTGTTCCACGGGATGATGTCGATCTTCTCGCCTCGGAGCTCCGACACGACCATGCGCACGCGAGAGCCGCGGGGGCCGACGCAGGCGCCGACCGGGTCGACGCCCTGGGCGTGCGAGACGACCGCGATCTTGGAGCGGTACCCGGGCTCGCGCGCGACGCCGCGAATCTCGACCAGGCCGTCGGCGATCTCGGGCACCTCGAGCTCGAAGAGCGTCTTGATCAGCTCCGGATCGCGCCGGGAGAGGATGACCTGCGGCCCCTTGGTGCCGGACCGGACCTCGGTGATGACCGCCTTGATCCGGCTGCCCTGCTCGTAGCGCTCCCCGTCCACCTGCTCGGAGCGCGGGAGCAATGCCTCGACCTTGCCGAGGTCGACGAGGATGTTGTTTCGGTCGCCGGCCTGCTGCACGATGCCGGTCACGACCTCGCTGACCCTGTCGACGTACTCCTCGTACATGATCTGGCGCTCGGCCTCGCGAATGCGCTGCTGGATGACCTGCTTCGCGGTCTGCGCGGCGATTCGGCCGAAGTTCTCGGGAGTGACGTCCTCGCGGCGCACCTGGTTCTCGGGCACCTGGTCCCAGTCGATCTCGAGATCGTCGTCGGTGACGAGGGTGTGCTGCTTCTCGCCGGTCTCCTCCTCGATCTTCTCGAGATCGTCGTAGGCCTTCTCGCGTGCCTCTTCGAGCAGGCGCTCCTCGAGGTCCTGCGGCATGTGGATCGCGAAGACACGGAAGTCACCGCCGTCGTCGATCTCGACGGTCGCGTGCCGGTACGAGCCCGGCGTCTTCTTGTATGCGGCCAGCAGTCCGTCGCGGAGGGCGTCGATCAGAATCCCGCCTTCGAGATTCTTGTCCTTCTCCAGCTCGCGGACGGCTTCGACGATTTCGCGGCTCATTTGACACCCTCCTCGATCAGGTTGCCCCGCACGATTGAGTCGTACGGAATCTCGTATTCGTTGCCGTCGGCGGCGACGCGGATTCCCGCATCGCTCGTGTCGACGACTTCTCCCTTGAAGCGCTTGCGGCCCTCGATGTCAGTTGCCGTTCGCAGCGCGACCTTGCGGCCGACGACCCGCTCGAAGTGCGCGGGCGTGCGCAGCGGGCGCTCGAGGCCCGGTGAGGAGACGTCGATCGCGTACCGCTGGAGATAGTCGCGGAGGACGTCGGTGACACGGACGCAGAGCTCGTGGTCCACCCGCTGAGGGTGGTCGATGTACACCGTGAATCGCTCCGGCCCCGTGAGCTCGAGGGCGAGCACCTCGACCCCTGGAATCGCCTTCTCGACCTTCGGTGTGATCTCTCGGAGCAGCGTCTTCTCCTTGTCGTACACGTCAGCCAAACCTGTGTCTCCTCAAAAAAAACGGGCGCCGCGCGCCCATTTCATCCTGCATCTCGAAATGTGGTGTTTGGAGGATAGCAAGGGCAAGTCGGGATCTCAGAATGCTCGGGTGGCCTTCCGCGGGTTGGCGGTCCGCCTCACTCGAGGACGATCGTGACCGGCCCGTCATTCACCAACTCGACCGCCATCCGGGCACCGAAGCGTCCAGTCGCAACACGGACGCCGAGGTCTTCGAGCTCGGAGCAAAGCGCCTCGTAGAGCGCCTCTGCCTGCTCCGGCGGCGCGGCGCCGCTGAAGCTCGGGCGGTTGCCTTTCGCGGTGTCGGCGATGAGCGTGAACTGGCTGACGACGAGCGCCGCACCACCGACGTCGAGAAGTGAGCGGTCGAAGCGTCCCTCCTCGTTCTCGAAGATCCGCAGGCGAGCAATCCGGCCGGCGAGCCTCACAGCGGCCGCTCCATCGTCCTCGTGCGCAACGCCCAGGAGGATGCAGAGGCCGCGACCGATCTCCCCGACGGTCTCCTCTTCGACGCGGACGCGTGCGCCCGAGACCCGCTGAACCACAGCTTTCACGGTGGGAGGAGCCTAGGGAGCGACGGCGAGGGTGGCGACCGACGAGCAGGCGGCGAAGTTGGGAACGCGGACCTGGATCGAGCCGCTCTTGGCGGGCCGAACCTTGAAGACCACCTGGCCCGACAAGCCGGTGGCCTTGACCTGGCGTCCGGCCGCACCGTCAAGGACGACCGCTGCGGTCTTCACCGGGCGCCCCGCGAAGAAGACCTGGACGGTCACGCTGCCCGTGTTGCGCGCACGCAGGTTCGAGGTCGAGACGCGAACCGACTGGCAGTTGGCCTTCGCAGCCGGGCTGCGCAACGGCATGCGCTGGCCGGAGCCGACGAACGGAGTCACGCGGCTGAGCTGGGTCGTCTCCTTCAGGCCGGTGCTGTAGGAGATATCAGCCGGCTCCTGGGCGTGGGCGGACTTGCCGGCGCCGTAGGTGCGCAGGTTCCTGACAGAGGCCGGGCGGAGGCCGTTGCGGTCGCAGTCGGCGACGAACTCGACCGTGCCTCCAGGAGTCCGGGTGAGGAAGTGGTACTCGGTGTAACCGAAGCGATTGGTCCTGGTGTTGGTGATCTTCGAGTGCCAGGAGTGCTTCGAGTAGACCTTGACACCGGCGAGCGGTACCCCGTCGCGGGTCACGCTGACGCCGACGAAGGTGACGAGGCCGCGGAAGATGTAGTCGGTCGTCACCGTGATCTTGCAGGGCAGCGTGGCGGACGGCTCACGCGGCACGCCCGGCTGTGTCTTGATCGCGGTCGTCGCGACGGCGGCGTTGTCTGCGGGCGTGGGATCGAGTTGGCCGGAGGCGACGGTGGCGCTGTTTCTGGCCGTACCGGTGACGACTGCCCTCACGCGGATGGTGACTTCGGCGGAGTGCCCGGGAGCCAGCGTGCCGAGGGCGCAGGAGACCGCCTCGGTGCCGCTGCAGGTTCCCTGAGTCGCGTTTACGGACACGAACCTGACCTCGAGCGGGAGCACGTCCTGCACGCCGACCGAGGAGGCGGCGTCGGGGCCCTTGTTCGTCACCTCGAGCTTGTACTCGAACTGGGAGAGGAGGAGGACCTCGGCCGGGCCGGTCTTCGTCAGCGTCAGGTCAGCCCCGGGGGCGTGCTCCACGGTCGCGTCGTCGTCCTCGATGGTCAGGTCGGCGCTTGCCGGCCCGCCGAGGTTGGCGCCGCCGGTCGGATTCGCCAGCGAGAGGCCAACCGTCTCGTCGAGCTCGTCGAGGGCGTCCTCCTGGGTAACGGACGGTGAAGGTCTTCGCCGTCTCGCCGGGGCCGAAGGTCAGCGTCCCGTCATTGTCGGTGAAGTCGTTCGCCTGGGCCGACGCCGGGGCGGTCGAGTAGTCGACCGTGGCAGCGCCGCCGGCGCCGCCCGTGCGTTCCACGGTGACGACGCGGCTTGCGCCCTCCTCGACCGCGTAGGCGGAGGAGGAGAAGCGGAACGAGCCCGGAGCCTGGACGTCGATCGCGGCCTGTGAGGCGTTGTTGGTCATGTCGGTCTCGGGGCTGGTGGAGGCGGCGAGCGCCGCGTTGAGCTTGGGGCCCGCGGTCGTCGGGACGACGACGATGCTCTTCACCACCTCGGCGGAGCCGACGGTGCCGTAGCTGCAGGTGGCGGTGTGGGCCGTCGAGTCGTAGGCGCAACCTGCAGACGCGCTCTCGAAAGTCGTTCCCGGGGGCAGCGTGTCCAGCACGCTCACGCCGGCGGCTGCACTCGCCGACAGGTTCTCGACCTTGAGCAGGTAGGTCAAGGGAGCCCCGGTCGGGGCCGGGTTCGGGGTCCCGGCGCTCACGGTCTTGGTCAGCTTGATGTCGGCCAGGTCGTCGTTCTGAATGGTTCCCAGTCCGGTGAGGTCGTTGCCTGAAGCGGCGATTGCGTTCGCGGTCTCGGTCAGGTTGACGGAGAAGGTCTCGTTGCCCTCGGGAAGCAGTTCGCCGTTCACCTGGACGGTGACGGTCGTCGAGGTCGAGCCTGCGGGGATCGAGAAGCTCCCCGACACGGGCTGGTAGTCCAGGGTCTCCGTCGCCGTGCCGGCCGCCGTCGCGTAAGTGCCCGAGACGGCGGTCCGATAGGTGCCCGAGAGAGTCAACGTGAAAGTGAAGGCGGTCGTCCCTGAGTTGCCCTCGGCCTTGGCCACGTCGTTGACCGCCAGAGTCGGCTTGTCGTCGTCGAGGATCGTCACCGTCGCCTGGCCGGGGCTGCCGATCCGGTCGCTCGAGCCGGAGACGTAGTCGAGGCTGACGACGAAGGTCTCGTCGCCCTCGATCAGCGCGTCCTCGGTCGTCTGGATCTCGAACGACTTCGACGTCTCTCCGGCGGCGAAGGTGACCGTGCCTGAATTGGTGCCGCTGTAGTCGGCAGCACCTGCCGTGCCGTGGCTCGTGTAGTAGCGGACGAGCCCGTCTGAGTGCAGGCCCTCCCGCTCGACGGTGACCGAGATTGCCGCGCCCTCCTCCCCGGAGTAGTTGCTTGACGAGAGTCGGTAGACGGCATCGTCGTTGCGGAGGGTTGCCTGGCCGTCGAAATCGTTGCCAGTGGTGGCGACGTTAGTGCACGAGCTGATGTCGAGGAAGAAGGTCTCGTCGGGCTCGACGTCCGAGTCAGTCTGGACGGTGACCGGAAGAAAGAACCTTGAAGGGATGTTCTCGAAACCTGGGGCGGTCGCGGCCGGGATCGTGAACGAGCCTGACTTCGCCGTGTAGTCGGAGCCGGCGAGGGCGGTGCCGTTCCTCGTGGTGTAGGCGCAGGTGACGTCCTTGCCGGACCCCTTGGGACGGAAGACCTCGAAGGTGAGATTGCGAGTGGTGGTGAAGTTCCCCTCGGACTCGGAGACGTCGATGACGGCGATCGTCGGCGCAGCGTCGTCGTCGAGGATGGTCCCCGTCGCCTGACCAGGGCTGCCGATCTGCCCGGCGACTAGGCTCGGACAGGGTTGCGAAAAACGTCTCGTCATGCTCGTCGGTGGTGTCCGCGGACGTCTGGAGCGTCATCGACTGCGAGGTCTGGCCGACGGAGAAGGAGACAAGGGCTCCGGTCGTCCCGAAGTAATCGCCGACCCGAGCGGTGCCTTCGGTCACCGTGTAGCGCACCGACCCTGCCGGTAGCGCACCGATGCGCACGATGGTCAGGGTGATGTCGGTGCCCTCCGCGCCGGAGTAGGTCGCGCTGGAAAAGGAGTAGCTCGAGTCGTCTGTGAGAATCGTTCCCTGACCAGACAGGTCGTTACCGGTGGCGTTGAGGCCGCTGCAGGAGCTGAGGGTGAGGGAGAAGTTTTCGTCGGGCTCCACGCTGGTGTCGCCCTGGACTGTGACGTCGACGGTGGCACTGGTCTGGCCGACGGGGATGGTCAAGGTGCCTGAGGCCGTCGCGTAGTCGGAGCCGGCGTTGGCCGTGCCGTCCGCGGTCGTGTAGGAACAGCTCACGGCCTGGGCGGGGGCCTTGTTCAGGGAAGCGGTGAAGGTGAAGGCGGTCGTCCCGGAGTTGCCCTCGCTCCTGCTGACGTCGTTGAGGGTGAGCCGCGGCTGGTCGTCGTCCTGGATGGTCAGCGTCGCGCTTGTCGGCGTGCCGAGGGTGGCCCCACCGGTCGGGCTCGTGAGCTGCAGCTCGATGGTCTCGTCGGGCTCCTGGACGCTGTCGGTGGCGATCTGCAGGCCGCAGGTAGCGCTCGTCTGGCCGGGGCTGAAATGCACCTGCCCAGAGAAGGCCGGATAGTCCTGGCCGACGGTGGCCGTGCCACCGGTGGCGCTGCAGGTGGCGCCGGCCGTGCCGCCGGCCCCGCCACTGCGAGTGACGCTGACCTGCGCGAAGTTGAATCCACCGGTTCCCTCGACGACGCTGGCGCCTGCGGCGGAGAAGGCGAGGGTCCCCGGTACGTCGGTTGAGGTCGTCTCCTCGTCGGTGTTGTCGAGCGTATTCGGCTCGAGCGAAGTGGTGCTGACACTGGCGCGGTTGGTGAACGGCCCCGCCGAGGTCGGAGTGACAGAGAGCTGGACGTAGCTGCTGTCGTTGCCGGCGATGAACCCCAGCGTGCAGCTAAGGGTGTGGAGAGCGGCGTTGTAGGAGCAGTTCCAGGTGTTCAGCGGCTCCGAAATCTCGGAGCTGTACGACCAGGAGTGGCTCCAGCTCATGCCCGCCGGGAGGGTGTCGGTGACGGTGATGTTGCGAGCAGCGGTGCTCGACGGGTTGTGGACGGTGAGCTGATATCCCCAGACTGCTCGTCCCACGACCATCGGGTCCTGGCCATTGTCCGTCTTGTCGAGCCTCAAGTCGACGATGCCGTCGTCATCGAGAATGGTGGCTTGGGCCGAGCCATCCGTCAGGGTGGCACCGACGACGCCACTCAGCTGGACGGTGAAGGTCTCGTTGCCCTCGGGCAGGGAGTCGGCGGTGAGCGGGATGGCGAGGTCGATTCGACCTTGGCCGGCCGGGATCGACCAGCTGCCGGAGCTCGCGTCGTAGTCGGATCCGCCGGTCGCGGTGCCGGAGGAAACGGTGTAGGCGCCGGTCACCGGCGTGCCGGTGGTCGCGGAGGAAAACTCGCTGAAGCCCTGCGGCAGCCTGATCCGCAGGTGGAGGTTGCCGCCATCCTCGGCGGCACGGGCGTCATGGATCATGAGGGTGGGCTCGGGATCGTCGTCGGCGATCGACACCCCCGCCGTGGCGGGGCTACCGAGCGCGTTGCCGGGCGAGGGGCTCGAGAGGGAGACGGTGAAGGTCTCTTGGTCGGCATCGTTGAAGGTGTCGCCCTCGATCGGGACGGTGAAGGACTTGCTCGCATCGCCGGCGGCGAAGTTGAGCGTGCCCGTCGTCTTCGTGTAGTCGGGCGGGTAGAAGGGGCTCTCGATTGCCGTCCCCGGCGCAGTCGCGTAGTTGACCGTCCCGGCCTCGGGGCCGCTCTTGCCGACGGTGATCGTCGCCGTGCCCGCCGCCTCGTTGACGGCGTACGTGGAGGACGAGAAGCTGAACGTCGCGGCGCTGGCGAGCGCGGGGGCCGCCAGGCACGCAGCGGCAACGCCTAGAAAGGCAAGCAGGCGACGCCGACTAAGCACCCGACGAAGCCTGGCCGCAGACTCCGGAGACCCCAACCCGACTCACCTTGTCACAAAAGCAGGACGACCGCGAAAAAAACGCATAGGCGCCGTCCTCAGAATGCCGAAAGCGGCGGGAGGGAACGGGCTTTCCTGCTAGTCGAGCTCCTTGATGCGCGCCGAGTAGTGCTCGGCCCCGGGGCGTAGCGAGCTCGCGAGCTTGTAGTGACCGTTCGCCTCGTGCTCGCGACCTTTTTTCTCGAGACAGCGGCCGAGTGCGTAATGCGCATAGTCATCCGTCGGCGCCAGGTCGAGCATGGCGCGAAACTCCCGCTCGGCCTCGTCCCAGCGCTGAATCCGGAAGTACGCGATGCCAAGTGCTTCGCGGATCGACGCCTTGTCCGGCTCGCGCCGCTTGGCCTTCTCGAGCGCCACCGTGGCCTGTGCGGCGCGGCCCTTGCGGAGATGTGATCTGCCCTGCTGAAAGAGGTCGTAGGTCTCGCTCATAGCGCTCGTCACAACGGTAGACAAAGCGCCTGCCTAAGCGGAGCGGAGGCCGAACGAGCGCAGCGACAAGAGGCCGCGGATCCTCGCCTTCGCGCTCAAGCCTCGGCGGACCGAGCGAAGGACGCGGCGGAGCTCCCGCCGGGCCTCCCGGGCAGCGACTCCGGCGTCCTCGGCGGGCGCAAACCGTGCTGCCGCGAGCGAGTCTGCAAGCCGATCGGCATTCACGAGCAGGCTCTCCCGCACAACCGCGCCCAGCTCCGCCGGCGTCGCGCTCGCCGGTGCGCCGACCCGCTGGTCGGCGAGGTAGTCGACAAGCTCGGCCCTGACTGCCGCGGCGAGCCGCCGAGGGTCGTCGGTCAGGTAGCGAAGGCGCCGCCGCCCGGCCTTCACGAGCCAGACGAGCGCCAGGAGCCCCGCGGCGAAGAAAACGAGGATCCCCAGCAGGCGCACGTCATTCCGGCGGTCCTCCCCGCCCCCGCCTCCGCCGGCATCGGGAGACGGCGGAGTGGTTCCCGGATCGTTTCCGCGTGGACGGTCGTCGGGCGAGGCTGACGACCCCCCGAGCCGGTTCCGGAGGATGTCCAGGCCGAGCGCGGCTGCCGCGACCCCCGCGAACGCCGCCGTGGCGCCGTCCGCGTCGAAGAAGAGGGACGACGCCGTGTACGAGCTCCGAAGCCGTCCGCGTCCGGGCGTCGGGTCGAACGGCAGCCAGCCGTAGCCCTCGAACCAGACCTCGACCCAGGTGTGGGCGTTCGTGTCGGCAACCGTCCACTCGCCGGCTTCCTGGTCGAAGAGGCCGGTTGTGAATCCGGCAGCGACACGCGCGGGGATCCCGAGGAAGCGCAGCATGACGGCCATCGCGCCGGCGAAGTGCTGGCAGTAGCCACGCCGATGGCCGGTGACGAACGACACGAGAGGCGGAGCTCCGGCGCCGACGGGCGGTGTCTCGTCGTAGGTGAACTCGCCGCTCGAGCGAAACCACGCCTCGAGCGCGACGACCGCGGCGTACGGGTTGCGCGGCCGGCCCACGACCCGCTGGGCCTGACGAAAGAGCGGCTCGTACTCCGCCAACCGTTCGTCGAACTCGAACGAGCGGCGCACGGTGTCATTGCGTCCAGCCGTACCGAAGGCCGGGAGCCCGAAGCTGCCACCAACTGCGAGGAACCGGTCGAAGAGCTCCACGGAATAGTTGGGGCGCGAGGCTGCCAGCTGAGCGGGGGTCGGCTGCGGGGCGTAGCTCCAGGCGCGGTAGTCCTGTCCCCGGTGCAGGCGCCCGACGTACGCGATCCCCGAGCCGTACTCGGCCGCCGCGCCCGCCTCGTAGGCGACCGGCACACTTGCGGCCACGAGGTGACTGTCCTGGAGAGCCTCGACGGTGATCTCCTGTCGCAGCCAGCGTTCGGGGTCGACCGCCTGGGGCGGAAGGTACGCATCCCCCACCAGCGTGTCGCGCTCACCGTCGCTGAAAGGCTCGATCGTCTCTCCCTGCTCTCGCCAGTGGTCGTCGAGGAAGACGTCGAGGGTCGTCGCCCGCCAGTACGGCGACCGGCGCGGCGCCCTGATCTTGAGCACGGTCGTGGCCTTCGCGGGGAAGTCGATCCCGTCGTAGTCGGAGTCCCAGACGTACTGGACGCTGACCGGCTGTGCGTCGCGCTTGTACGGCTGCCACTCCTGCCAGTCGAGGAGACCGCCCTTCGCGACCGACGGCGAGCTGACCGCGACGAGAGCTGCGACGACGATCCCGCCGCCGACGAGGAGCGCCTGCTTGCCGCCGCGGGCTGCGCCCGGGCGTAGTCCGGCCAGGAGGATCAGCGCAGCGGCGAGTATCAGCACTCCCCGCGTCGTGGTCGCACCTTCGGGGACGAGCGTCGCGGGCCAGGCGGCTCCGCAGAGCGTCGCCGCTATGGCGAGCACGGCGCGGCGGGCACGAATCGCGAGGGTGGCGAGCAACGTGAACGCGAAGACTGCGAGCACGATGACCCCGTGCATCCGTGGCCGCTCCGCGGGGTCGAACGGGAGGCCGACCTCGTAGAAGTCGGCGACGCCGTTGCCGAAGCGCGAGACGAGCGGCCCGAAGAAGTGCCGATCTCCGTCGAACGGACGCGCAGCGAGCAGAGAGAGGTCGAAGGCGACCCACGCCACGACGACGACCGCGATCGCTCCGGCGAGGATGCGCAGCCACCGGCGTGGCACGAGCGCGACGCCGACACCGAGGATGGCGGCGAACAGGAACTCCCGCCCGGTCGTGGGCTCTTCCAGGCCGTTCCAGCCGCTCAGGATCAGCGCAGCCGGCAGAGCCGCGAGGAGTGCAGTCCTACCCATGCGCGACTCCCTGTTCCGACGAGCCGGAGCCGAGAACGCCCTCGAGCGCGTCACCGCGCCGCAAGACGGCGACGGGGATCCCCGCGGCTTCGAGCCTGAGGACGGCGGCATCGGTGCCTGCGTCGCCCCGTCGGCGCTGCGCGAAGCTCGGCGCGTCGACGTAGACGACCGAGACCTGCTGACGGCTTGCGGCGCGACCGACGAGTGCCTCCACGAGCGGCCGCGAGAGCGCGGAGGTGACGACTGCGAGGTCACGCGCGTGCGTCGCAGCCCCCGCCTGGTCGTTCAGCAGGTTCTCCGCCGGGCGGGCGCCGGTCTGCTCCGCTGCCGCCAGGATCTCCAGCGCCTGCGGCCAGTCCCGGTCGTAGGAGCGAACGGCGAAGGCGTCGCCCTCGGCCCCGCTCGTGACGACGAGCCGGGCCTGGCGGCCGCGCCGGGCATGGGCCCAGAGAATCGAGCCTGCTGCGCGAACCTGGGCGTCGAAGCTCGAGTCGAGCGCCTCGCCCGTCCCCCGCCCGGCCTGGGCGTCGAGCACCACCACGATCTCGTCCCGCGGCGAGTCTTCGAGCTCCTTGACCATCAGCTGCTGCCGCCGGGCCGTCGAGGGCCAGTGCACGCGCCGGAGAGACTCGCCGCTCTGGTACTCGCGGACGCTGTGGAGCTCGAAGCCCGCCGGCCGGCGAAGCAGGATCCGCCCGCCGCCCTGGGAGCGAAGGCCGCTCTCGGCGAACAGGACGTTCAGCCGTGCAAGCCGCGGGTAGACGAGGAGCGGCGCGGAGTCCTCGAGCGGCTGAACCCTCCGCGCGAGGCCGAACGGATCCTCGATGACCGCCTGAGCGTCGGTGAACCGGTAGCGCCCACGCGGAACACCCGAGAGCCGGTAGACGGCACGGAGGAAGCGCCCGTCCCGCATCACGAGGACATCGCGCTCGCCAAGCTTTCCGGCCGGCTCCCGCAGCACAGCCGTGGCAGGAAGAACGCCTCCGTCGGCCTCGAGCTCGACCCGAACCTCCACGTCCTCCCCCTCGATCGGACGGTCGCGATCGATGTGGCGGCGCAGGCGGAGGGGCCGCGCCAGGGCGTTCGTCCAGATCAGGGCGACCCCGACGGCGAGCAGCAGGCCGACGGCGGGCGCGTACAGGACCTGCGCGCCGAAGGCCCATGCGGCGGCGTACGTGCCCACCCCGAGCGCCAGGGTGAAGCGGCCGCGGCGGGTCATCGACGTGACATCTAGACCGGGACGGGTGTCCGCTCGACCGCGTCGGCGACGAGCTCGGCCGGCCCGAGCCCGGCAGCGCGCGCTTCGGGCCCGAGGATCAAGCGGTGGGCGAGCACCGGGCCGGCCACGGCCTTCACGTCATCCGGAAGCACGTACTCGCGGCCCTCGGTGAGCGCGCGCGCCTTCGCAACTCGAAGGAGCGCGATCCCGGCCCGCGGGCTGGCGCCGAGATACAGGCGCTCGTCGTTTCGGGTGTGGCGGAGGAGCGCGACGACGTAGCGGTTGACGCTCTCCTCGACGTAGACACGCTTGGCGTCGTCGATTGCGGCCACGATCTCCGCGGTACTCGAGACCGACTCGAGGCTGTCGAGCGGCGGCTCGCTCGTCTGCTCGCTGAGCATCTGCGCCTCTTCGGCGAGCTGCGGATAGCCGATCGAGAGCATCATCGTGAAGCGGTCGAGCTGCGCCTCGGGCAGCGGATAGGTGCCCTCGTACTCGATCGGGTTCTGCGTCGCGAGCACCATGAAGGGACGGCCGAGCGGGTAGCTGTGCCCGTCCACCGTCACCTGGTTCTCCTGCATGCACTCGAGGAGCGCTGCCTGCGTCTTCGGCGAGGCACGGTTGATCTCGTCGACGAGCAGGAGGTTCGCGAAGACCGGCCCCGGCCGGAACTCGAACTCGTTCGTCCGCTGGTCGAAGACGTTCACGCCGGTCACGTCGGACGGCAGGAGATCCGGCGTGAACTGGATCCGAGAGAACGAGCAGTCCAGAGAGCGCGCGAGCGCCTTCGCGAGCATCGTCTTCCCGACCCCGGGGAAGTCCTCGATGATCAGGTGCCCCTCGCTGACGAGCGAGATGACGGCGAGGCGCAGTGTCTCGGCCGGCGCGTGTACGACCCGCGCGACGTTCTCGGTCACCCTGGCGAGCGTCTCACCGGAGACCTCGACCGACCTCACGCGCTCCTCAGTCCGCCGCTCGGCCACCGTTCTCCCCGATCAGGCGCTCGACCTCATCCCAGATCTCGCCGGCGACCTGTTCCTTCGGCGCCTTCTGCACCATTCGCTCCCCTGCCTCGGAGATCAGCACGACTTCGTTGTCGGCCGAGTCGAACCCCACGTCGGATCTGGACACATCGTTGTAGACGACCAGATCGGCATTCTTGCCGGTCCGCTTCGCCCTGGCGCGGGCCAGACCGTCCTCCCCGGTCTCTGCTGCGAACCCGACCAGGATCCGGCCGCCCGTCGACCGGTCGCCGAGGGTTCGCAGGATGTCGTCCGTCGGTTCGAGCTCGAGTGGCCAGGTCTGCCCGTCCTTCGGGCGCTTTCCGGCCTGAGCCTCGGCGGGGCGGTAGTCGGCCACGGCGGCCGCCATGACCACGACGTCCGCGTCACTTCGGGCCAGCGTTTGCTCGGCCATGTCCGCCGCAGTCGGCGCCTGGACCACCTCGACTCCTGTGGGCGGATCGACACCCAGATTCGACGCGATCAGCGTGACCTTCGCACCGCGCCTCCTCGCCTCGGCCGCGATCGCAGCGCCCATCCGGCCCGACGAGCGGTTCCCGACGTACCGGACCGCATCGATCGGCTCCCGCGTCCCACCGGCCGTGACGACCACCGTCTTTCCTTGCAGCAGTCTGTGACCAGAGCCCCCGAGGAGCGACGTGGCGCGGGTGAAGATGTCCTCGGGCTCGGCCATGCGGCCGACACCCTGCTCGCCCTCCGCGAGCTCCCCTTCCGCTGGGCCGATCACGTGGACGCCGCGGCCGAGAATCGTCTGGAGGTTGGCCTGGGTGGCCGCGTGGCTCCACATGCGGACGTTCATGGCCGGTGCGACGAGGAGTGGCCCGTCGTGCGCCAGCGCGGCTTCCGAGACGACGTTGTCGGCGAGCCCGTGGGCGAGCTGCGCGAGCGTGTTCGCCGTCAAGGGGGCGATGACGTAGAGGTCGGCCCGCTCCAGGTGCGGGTAGAGCTCGGCCGGTTTGTGCCGGGCGAGCGCGTAAAAGGTCTCCGCGCGCACGAACCGCTCGGCGCCGGGCGTGACGAGCGGGACGACGTCGTGGCCCGCTCGTACGAGTAGGCGCACGAGCTCACACGCCTTGTAGGCGGCGATCCCTCCGGTGACCCCGACCAGGACGCGCGCCATCGGCGGTTACCTACTTCTTGTACTCGTGCTTGATCTTGCCCTCGGCGACTTCCTCGAGGGCGATCGTGAGGTAGTTCTTCGAGCGGGACTCGACGAGCGGCGGCGGAAAGTCCTCGAACGTGCCCTCACCGAGCTGATGGTGGTAGTTGTTGATCTGCCGCGCGCGCTTGGCGGCCACGATGACGAGGCCGTAGCGGTCAGGGACGCTCGCGAGCAACTTGTCGATTCTCGGGTAGATCACGCGCTCATGGTAGCTGCCATTCGCTCGCGCACGATCCCCTGCACCTCCTCGGCGGCCCGCTGGAGGTCGTCGTTGACGATCATGTGGTCGAACAGCTCCGCCTGGGCCAGCTGCTCGCGGGCAAGCTCGAGCCGCTCGTCGATTTCGCCCGAGCTCTCGGTGTCCCGCACGAGCAGTCGCCGCTCGAGCTCCTCGAAGGTCGGGGCGGTCACGAAGATCGTGACCGTCTCGGGCACCGTCTTCTGGACGTAGAGCGCGCCGTCGGTCTCCAGATCGAGCAGAGGGATCCGCCCGTTCTCGCGAATCCGGTCGATCTCCGACTTGAGCGTCCCGGACCGCTGCCCCCACGGGAAGGTCACGTACTCGAGGAAGCCCTTCTCCTCCAGGCGCCGGTCGAACTCCTCGTCGGAGAGGAACCAGTAGTGGATCCCCTCCACCTCGGTCGGCCGCCGCGGCCGCGTGGTGGCCGAGACGGCGAGCTCGAGCTCCGGCATCCAGTCGAGCAGGATGCGCTCGATCGAGCCCTTGCCGGCCCCGGAGGTGCCGGTGACGACGATGACCGGAGCGCCGGTGCCAGTGCTAACGCCGGAAGAGGCCAATGAGCTCGGCCCGCTGGCGGTCCGAGAGGCCGCCCACCGTCTTCGACTGGCTGATCCGCGCCTGCGTGAGGAAGCGTGTGGCCTTCACGCGGCCGAACTTCGGGACGGCCATGAGGATGTCGAACACCTTCGCGGTCGCCACGTACTCGGGCGGCTTCTCGAGGATCTCCTCGATGTCGGCGAGGCCGTTCTTGAGGTCCCGCTTGAGCTGCGCACGCTTGACGCGGATGTCGTTGGCCCTCTGCAGGGCCTCCATGCGCTGGTCGCGGGACCTGGCCGGCGCCTGCGCCTGAGTCTTCACGGAGGCCACGGCGCGGGATACTAACAGCTTGTCCAGGGCTATCAATTTGCGAGAAATGCAGGAATTTTGGTTGTTGTCAAGTCTGGCGCCAGCGATCGGGCGTGCGGTTCGTGTGCGAGGGCGAGTGCCTGAAGTGGATCTTCAAGGCCGAAGAGCTCCGCCGACTCTTGCAGCTCACGTCGCACGCGGGCGGGAGAGCCGGGGTCGGCGAAGAGAACGGTTCCGAGCGCGACGGAGCTTGCTCCCGCGGCGATGAGCTCGAGCGCGTCGCGACCGGTCGAGACCCCGCCCATGCCGACGATCGGAAGCTCGGTGGCGCGAAAGCACGCGTACACGGCCGCGAGCGCGATGGGCTTGAGCGCGGGACCGGAGTAGCCTCCGACGGCTCGATCGAGACACGGTCGAAGCGTCCGCTCGTCCAGCGCGAGGCCCCGGATCGTGTTCACGAGCGAGAGGCCGTCGGCTCCTGCCGCCTCGACCGCCCGCGCGACTTCGGCGATGTCCGGGACAGCCGGCGAGAGCTTGGCGAAGAGGCGGAGCGGAGTCGTCGCGCGGCAGGCGGCCACGATCTCCGCGGCGGACTCGGGCGCCTCGTCGACGTTCGGGCAGGACAGGTTCAGCTCGATCGTGACGTCGGTGAGCTGCGCGCAGGTCTCGGCGTACTCGTGCGCGGCAAAGCCTCCGACGGAGACCCAGAGCGGAACCCCGAGCTCGCGGAGCTCTGGAAGGACCTCGGTGAGGAATCGCTCTCGGCCCGGGTTCTGGAGGCCGATCGAGTTGAGCATCCCGTGGTTCGTCTCCGCGATCCGGACGGGGTCGTTGCCGCCTCGCGGCTCGGGCGTGACCGTCTTCGAAACGAATGCGTCGAGCGACCGGGCCACGTCGGGAGCAGCGAGCCCGTCGAGACATCCGGAAGCGTTAAGCAGCAGCATCGGCAAGGACGGGTCCCTCCACGCACAGGCGCTTGTACTCGCCGTCGATGGCGACCACACAGCCGTAGCAGGCTCCGTAGCCGCAGGCCATGGGAGCCTCCCAGGCGAGCTGCGCATTCGGTGCAAGTGCCCGGACGGCTTCCAGCATCGGCTCCGGCCCGCAGGCGAGCACGTCGTGACCGGGCTCGAGGAGCTCGGTGACCCGGGTCGGCTCGACCACCACCTGGGCGTTTGGAACGAGGGTCGCCGCCTCTGCGTGATGCTCCGAGCGGAAGCCGAGGATCGCCGGCGGACCGCCAAGTGCCTCGGACAGGTACGGGAAGGGCGCGACACCGATTCCGCCGCCCACGAGCAGCGGGCGCTCGACGCTCAGGCGGAAGCCGTTTCCGAGCGGGCCGAGAATGTGAAGCTCGTCGCCGGACGTCATCGCCGCAAGCGCCCGCGTCCCCGGCCCGACCGGCTCGAAGAGGAAGCCGAGCTCGCCCGGAGGTGCGAGGCAGAGGCTCATCGGCCTCGGGAGGACACGCCCGGGCGCCTCGAGCATGAAGAACTGTCCCGGGATCCCCGGTTGGGTCGAGCCACGCGCCACGCGTAGGAGCCGGTAGGGCCCGATCGGCTCGTTCGCGACGACGCTATGCAGGGCGCGCCAGGGCATCGATCCTCTCCTGCAGCGACACGACGGCCTCGCCGCGCGCGTGCGCGATCGCATGGACGGCGGCGGCGGCGCCGGTCAGCGTCGTGATGCAAGGAATCCTGGCGACCAGGGCCGCCTCGCGGATGCGGTATCCGTCCGAGCGCGCGCCGCGTCCCTGAGGTGTGTTGATCACGAGGTCGCACCGCCCGCGCCGCAGGAGGTCGACGACGGTCGCGCCCTCGCCGCGCTCGGCCACCTTGCGCACATGGTCGACTGCGAGCCCGGCCCGCGCGAGCGCCCGTGCCGTGCCGCTCGTCGCCGTCAGCGTGAAGCCGAGGTCGGCGAGAGAGGCGGCGACCGGGACGACGGCGTCCTTGTCTCCGTCGCAGACCGAGAGGAACGCCGTGCCCGACGAGGGCAACGGCCGCCCGGCGGCGCGCTCGGCCTTGGCGAGTGCAGTCGGATAGTCGGCCGCGCTCGCCATGACCTCGCCCGTCGAGCGCATCTCGGGGCCGAGCACGGGGTCGGAACCGGGGAAACGCTGAAACGGGAAGACGGCCGCCTTGACGCTCACCTGTGAGGGAATCTCGACCGTCTCGAGCGCGAGCGCGTCCAGCTTCGCGCCGGCCGCAAGCCGGCAGGCGGCCTGGACGAGGTTGATCCCGATCGCCTTGCTCGCAAACGGCACGGTGCGGGAGGCGCGCGGATTCGCCTCGATCACCGAGACCCTCCCGTCGAGCACCGCGAGCTGGACGTTCACGAGCCCGACGACGCCGAGTGAGGGCGCGAGCAGGGAGACGACCTCGTCGATCTCCGAGCGCACCCGATCGTCCAGGCCCTGCGGCGGGAGCACGCAGCTCGAGTCCCCGGAGTGGACGCCGGCCTCCTCGACGTGTTGCATCACCGCGGCCACGAACGTCTCCTGGCCGTCGCACAACGCGTCGACGTCGATCTCGAGGGCGCCTTCGAGGAAGCGGTCGACGAGGACTCGCGAACCGTGCGGAACGCTCGAGGCCACGGTCTCCGCGTCGTAGCAGACCGCCATCTGGCGGCCACCCAGGACGTAGGAAGGGCGTACGAGCACCGGGTAGCCGATCCGCTCGGCGACATCGATGGCTTCGGCCTGGTCGCTCGCCATCCCCCACGCCGGAACCTCGATCCCGAGGTCGTGGCAGAGGGCCCCGAAACGCTCGCGGTCCTCGGCGAGGTCAACGGCGTCGAACGGCGTGCCCAGGATCTTGTAGCCGGCGTCCTCGATCGCCCGCGCCAGCTTGAGCGGTGTCTGTCCGCCGAACTGGATGACCACGCCGGCGGGCTGTTCCCGCTCGCACACGGCGAGCACCTCTTCCGCGCCGAGTGGCTCGAAGTAGAGCCGGTCGGAGGTGTCGTAGTCCGTCGAGACCGTCTCGGGGTTGCAGTTGACCATGACGGTCTCGAACCCGAGCTCCCGGAAGCTCTGCGCCGCGTGGACGCAGCAGTAGTCGAACTCGATTCCCTGGCCGATCCGGTTCGGCCCGGAGCCGATGATGACGACGCTCGGCCGGCTCGTCGAAGCGGGCTCGTCGGCCTCTCCCCAGGTCGAGTAGAAGTAGGTCGAGGCGGCTTCCACCTCGCCGGCGCAGGAGTCGACCCGCCTGTAGGCCGGCCGAACGCCCCAGCTGCGGCGCCTGCCCCGCGCCTCGGCCTCGGTCGCGCCGCAGTGCTCGGCGATCGCGCCGTCGGACCAGCCGGCCCGTTTGACCCGGATCCAGTCGTCTGCGACCAGCGAATCGAGACTGTCGATCTCGTCGAGCGTCTGACGGGCCCGATCGAGCTCGGTCTCGAACCAGGGATGGAGATTCCGCGGCTCCCAGCCATCGTCGAGCTCGCGAGAGCGCTGGGCCTTCAGGAAGGCCTCCGAGAAGCTGCGCCCGATGCCCATCGCCTCCCCGACCGACTTCATCTGCGTGCCGAGCGTCCGGTCGGCGCCGGGGAACTTCTCGAAGGAGAAGCGCGGGAACTTGACGACCACATAGTCGAGCGTGGGCTCGAAGCTCGCCGGCGTCGTGCCGGTCAGGTCGTTCGGGATCTCGTCGAGCGTGTAGCCGACCGCGAGCTTCGCGGCGACCTTCGCGATCGGATACCCCGTCGCCTTCGACGCGAGCGCCGAGGAGCGCGAGACGCGGGGGTTCATCTCGATCACGCGCAGCGCGCCGGTCTCGCGATCCCGGGCGAACTGGATGTTCGCGCCGCCGGTCTCGACTCCGACAGCCCTCACGATCGCGGCGGCCGCGTCCCGGAGCTCCTGGTACGCCTCGTCGGGGAGCGTCATCTGCGGGGCGACCGTCACCGAGTCGCCCGTGTGCACGCCCATCGGATCGAGGTTCTCGATCGAGCAGACGATGACGACGTTGTCGGCCGTGTCGCGCATCACCTCGAGCTCGAACTCGTCCCAGCCGATCAACGACTCCTCGACCAGCACCTGGCCGACGGGGCTCTCGGCGAGACCTCGCTCGAGCAGAGCGACGAGCTCGTCCTCCGAGTGAGCGGTGCCGCCACCGTGGCCGCCGAGCGTGAACGCCGGACGGAGGATGACCGGGAAGGTCAACTCACGCGGCACGTCCTCCCAGCTGGTCACGACGGTCGACGCCGGTGTCCGGTGCCCGGCGAGGCGGACGGTCTCACGAAAGAGGCCGCGATCCTCGGCGCAGCGGATGACGTCCACGCCGGCGCCGATCAGCTCGACGCCGAGGTCGTCGAGAATCCCCTTCTCGGCCAGCTCGAGCGCCAGGTTGAGCGCTGTCTGGCCGCCGAGTGTCGGCAGCAGCGCGTCCGGCCGCTCTCGCCTGAGGACGCCGGTGACGCCTTCGAGGTCGAGCGGCTCGATGTACGTCCGGTCGGCGAAGCCCGGGTCGGTCATGATCGTCGCCGGGTTCGAGTTGACGACGATCGTCCGGAAGCCGTCCTCGCGGAGCACCTTGAGAGCCTGGCACCCGGAGTAGTCGAACTCGCAGGCCTGCCCGATCACGATCGGCCCGGAGCCGATCACGCAGATCGACGAGAGGTCAGGCCGCCTTGGCAAGGCCCGCGCACACCTCCTCGACCCAGTTCTCGAGCAGCGGCCAGGCGTCGTGCGGACCAGGCCCGGCCTCGGGATGGAACTGCACCGAGCGGGCGCCGAGCTCCGGGAAGTCCAGGCCCTCGACGGTCCCGTCGTACAGGGAGACATACGTCGCCTCCCGGCCGGCCGACGGCTTGACCGCAAAGCCGTGGTTCTGGGCTGTCACGAGCACACGGCTCGTCGCCTTGTCCAGCACCGGGTGGTTGGCGCCCCGATGGCCGAACGGCAGCTTGAAGGTCTCGTGGCCGGTCGCCAGGGCAAGCAGCTGATGGCCCAGGCAGATCCCGTACACCGGAACCCGGCCGAGCAGGCGCTTGACCGTCTCCACCTGAGCCGTCGAGCGGCTCGGGGTCGCCGGGGCCGTTGGACAGGACGACCGCGTCGAAGCGACACAAATCGTCCGCCGCAGCCGTGGCCGGGAAGACCGTGACCGCTGCTCCGGCCTTGGCGAGGCGCCGCAGGATCGACCGCTTGCAGCCGAGGTCCACGACCGCCACGCGGATCCGGCCACGTGCCTCGAACTCGAAGGGCTCGCGGCAGGACACGGCCTCGGCGAGCGGCCGGCCGCTCATCTCTGGCTGCTCGCGCACTGCGCGCAACGCCTCTTCCACCGACCCGTCTCCCGCGACGAGCGCCGCCCGCATCGCACCGGCATCCCGAAGCGAGAGGACGAGCGAGCGAGTGTCGATGCCGGTGAGCGCCGGCACACCGCGCTCGTGCAGCCAGTCCGTCCACCCGGGGCCGCGCGCCTCCCGCATCAGCACGCCCTTTGCATGCACGCGGCCCGATTCGGACCGGGCGGGATCGACGCCGTAGTTGCCGACCATCGGTGCCGTGAAGCAGACGATCTGCTCGGCGAAGCTCGGGTCCGTGACGATCTCCTGGTAGCCGGTCATCGCCGTCGTGAACACCGCCTCGCCGAAGGCGAACGTCGGCGCGCCGACGGACTCGCCGCGGAAGACCGAGCCGTCCTCGAGGACGAGGAAGCCGGTCATGACTCGAACACCGTTCTGCCGGCGGCGACCGTCATCCGAACCTTCCCGGTGAGACGCTGCCCGAGGAGCCACGAGTTCGCCGAGCGCGAACGGAACCCATCCGCCTCGACCCGCCAGCCCGCACGTGTGTCGAGCAGGACGAGGTTGGCGGGCTCGCCCACGGAGATCCGCGGAACCGGAAGCCCGAAGACCGACGCCGGACCGGCCGACATGCGCTCGAGGAGCAGCTCGAGCTTGACGAGCCCGGTCTCTACGAGGTGCGTGTAGAGCGAGGCGAACGCGGTCTCGAGCCCCGTGACTCCGAACGGCGCGGCTTCGAACGGCACCTCCTTCTCGTGCCTCGCGTGTGGTGCGTGATCGGTGGCGATCGCCTGGATCGTCCCGTCCCGGAGCCCCTCCACGAGCGCGGCCCGGTCGTCGGTCGAGCGGAGCGGCGGATTCATCTTCAGGTTCGAGTCGAGCGACCGGACGGACTCGTCCGTCAGGCAGAGGTGGTGCGGCGTGACCTCCGCGGTCGCCCGAACTCCGGCGGCGCGGGCGGCGCGCACCGCGTCGACCGACTCGCGTGCGGAGAGGTGCAGCAGATGGACGGGGCGGCTCTCGTAGGCGGCGAGCGAGAGATCCCGCTCGACCATCAGGCTCTCCGCGACCGACGGATAGCCGGTGAAGCCGAGCTCCGCAGACACGGCTCCCTCGTGCATCTGACCGTTGCGGGAGAGCGACGGCTCCTCGCAGTGGACGGCGAGCGGGCGATCCGTGACTGCGCCGTACTGAAGAGCCCGGCGCATCAGCCCGGGCGCCGTGACCGGCCGCCCGTCGTCGCTGAAGCCGACCGCGCCGGAGTCGGCGAGCTCCGCCATCTCGGTCAGCTCGGCGCCCTCCTGCCCCTTGGAGATCGCGGCGAAGAATCCGACGGGGATCTCTCCTTCGGCTGCCGCAGCCTCGATCAGCGAGCCGAGGACTGCCGCCGAGTCGACGATCGGGTCGGTGTTCGGCATCGCGAGCATCGCGCAGTAGCCGCCGGCAGCCGCGGCCTGGGTGCCGCTCGCGATCGTCTCCTCGTCCTCACGACCCGGAGTCGCGAAGGTGGACGTGTGGATCGACGAACGCGGGTGCGAGCGTCAGTCCCTCCGCCTCGACGACCCGGTGGGAGTTCGGGTCGAGCCGGGAGCCGATCTCCGCGATCGTCCCGCCGTCCACCCGAACGTCGACCACGGCATCGACCTTCGCGCGGGGGTCGACGACGCGCGCGCCGCGGACGATCAGGTTCTCTCCCGGCCCCGCCTTCGAATACAGCATCACGCCACCTCCGTGAGCTGCGCGGCCTTGACGCCGACCGGGCCTGTCGTCAGCAGGTCGTAGAGGACGGCCATGCGCGTCACGAGCCCGGCGCGAACCTGGCTCTCGATCAACGCGTCCGATGCGTCGGCCACCCGTGGGTCGATCTCGACGCCGCGGTTCATCGGGCCCGGATGCATGACCTTCTGGCCTGCGCGGAGCCGCTCCGGCGTCACGCCCCAGCGTGCCGTGTACTCGCGCAGGCTGGGAACGTGGTTGGCCCCCTCCTGCATGCGCTCCTGCTGCATGCGGAGGACGTAGACGACGTCTGCCGCGCCGATCGTGCCGATGTCGGTCGAGGTTTCGCAACCCATCGCCTCCACCCCGCGCGGCAGCAGCGTCGGCGGGCCGACGAGCGTGACTCGCGCGCCGACCCGGTCGAGAGCCTGGATCAGCGAGCGAGCGACGCGCGAGTGCAGCACGTCGCCGACGATCGCGACGTGGAGCCCCTCGAGGCGGCCGAACTCGTCCTGGAGCGTGTAGAGGTCGAGCAGCGCCTGCGTCGGATGCTGGTGCTTGCCGTCGCCGGCGTTGACGACGTGTGCGTTCGTCACCCGGGCGACGAAGTGCGCCGCACCGATCTGCGGATGCCGGATCACGATGACGTCGGGGTCGTAGGCGCCGAGCGTCAATGCCGTGTCCTTGAGGGACTCGCCCTTGTCCACCGCAGACCCGGACGCCTTGATCGACATCGTGTCCGCGGAGAGCCGCTTCGCCGCCAGCTCGAAGCTGGAAGACGTCCTGGTGGAGGACTCGTAGAAGACGTTGATGACGAGCCGGCCGCGGAGCGTCGGCAGCTTCTTCATCTCGCGCTCGAGCGAACGGGAGAAGTTGCGGGCGGTGCCGAGCAGCCGCTCGATGTCGTCGCGGGACAGGTCTGCGACGGAGACGAGATGCCGGCGCTCGGTGGGCCGCGGCGGCAGCAGGTCGTCGCGCATGACTCGGATTTCGGCCATCAGGACTCCTCTTCGGGACTCGGGACGAGCAGGACGCGGTCGACTTCGTCGACCTCGACGAGCTGCACCTGGATGCGCTCGCCGCGGGAAGTCGGCAGGTTCTTGCCGACGTAGTCGGGACGGATGGGAAGCTCTCGGTGCCCGCGGTCGGCGAGGCAGGCGAGCTGCACGCGCTCCGGGCGCCCGTAGTCGAAGAGCGCGTCGATCGCGGACCGGATCGTGCGCCCCGTGTAGAGGACGTCGTCCACGAGCACGCACGTCATCCCTTCGAGGGGGAAGTCGAGCCGCGTCGAGCGCACGACCGGTTGAGCCTGCCTCGGCGGCTCGCCCCCGCGCACCTGGACGTCGTCGCGGTAGAAGGTGATGTCGAGCGAGCCGGTCCGAACCTCTTCGCCGCTGAACTCGTGCATCAGCCGGCGCAGTCGCTGCGCGATCGGAACGCCTCGCGTGTGGATTCCGATCAGCGCGACCCGGTCGAGATCAGGGTTGCCCTCGATGATCTCGTGCGCGATGCGCGTCAGCGTGCGAGCGATCGCCGCCTCGTCCAGCAGGACTTTCTCGCTCGTCTGAGCAGGCAGCGTCAAGCGCTCTCCTTTCCGGTCTCTCCGGACCGAGTTAAAGGACGTGAAGCGAGCGGGACACTACAAGGGTGGCCGGACGGCGGCCGCTCAGGTTTTCGTCGCGACGACCACTAAGTGGTGCTGCTCGGCCTCCACCTGGTCCGGCAGGTCGCGCTCGGCCCGGACGAGACCATCGGCGTACTCGTCCTCGTCGAGCAGTTGCAGCGTCGAGATGAACCTCCCGCGCACGCGCTCGAGCACCTGAGCCCGGCCGATCGTCTTTCGCTGCTTGAGCGGGACCGTCTGCGCAGCGAAGCCTGCCTCCTCGAGTTCTCGCTGGAGCGCCGACCTCGTCGGAAATCGCGCCCGGTCGATCTCTGCGAGCGAGGGGAAGTACGGGCTCAGGTAGTAGTCGTCGAACTGGGCGTGGTCGAACGTGGCGATTGCGAGACGGCCGTCCGGGCCAAGCACCCGCCCGAGCTCTTCGAACGCGCGCTGTCGGTCGAGGACGTGGACGGTGAGGACGAGCAGCGCACGCTCGAACCAGCCGTCCTTGAAGGGCAATGCCTCGGCGCGAGCGACCTTCACGTTGACGCCGCGCTGCCGGGCCAGCTCGACCATCTCCGGCGACGCGTCGATGCCCCAGACGCGCGAGCCTCGCGCCGCGAGCGCCTCCGACCACCGCCCCGTCCCACATCCGACGTCCAACACCCGCCGGCCGAGCAGGTCTCCCTCGTCGGCAAGGAGCTCGAAGAGCTCCCACCAGTGGTCGTCCTGGGGCCGCAGGCGGTCGTACGCCGCCGCGACGCGGCCGAAGTCAGGCGTCGACGATGTCTTCGGGGTCGCTGAGGGACTCGATGGCGTGGAGCGCGGCGCCGAGCGACTCCTCCGGGACGAGCACTTTCTGCGGCGCGTCCTCCACCTCGCTCGGGTGGTGATCGATCGCGGGCTCGAGCTGCGTCTCGATTCCTGCGGCGCGGAGCATGGCCCCGATCTCCTCCGCTTCCGTGACGTCGCCGGCGACGGCGACCTGCACCATCCGGCTCACAGCGGGGCCTCTTCCGCGGTGGCGACGGATTCCGGCCTCGGAGCCGGCTGCCCATGCCTGTGCGTGGCTCCTCCCTTCACGAGCTCTGGCGCTCCTCGCTCCTGGAACGGAACGACGATGATATCGAGGTCGCGAGGAACGACGGTGTCCGGGAAAACGGCCTGTGCCTCCCGTTCGATCTCGCCGCCGAAGTAGCGGTTGGAGAGGTGCGTGAGCGCCAGGAGCCCGACCTCTGCGGCCTGCGCGACACCCGCCGCCTCGTGCGCCGTCGAGTGAAGGGTCTCGTGCGCGCGATCCCGCTCCTCCTCGGCGAACGTCGCCTCGTGGACGAGGAGGTCTGCTCCCCGGGCCGCATCGACGACCGAGCGGGCGTACGCGGTGTCGGCGGCGATCACGAGCTTCCGTCCGGGCCGCGTCGGTCCCAGCACGGAGTCGGGCGTGATCACCTTTCCATCGGGCAGGGTGACCGACTCTCCGGCCTGGAGGGCTCCCCGCTCCGGCCCTTCGGGGATGCCGAGAACATCGGCCGCGCCGGCGTCGAAGCGCCCGGGCCGGGGCCGTTCGACGAGCGCGTAGCCGATCGCTGAGACGCCGTGGTCGACGGCGAACGTTGCCAGCTCGTAGTCCCCTCGCTCCAGCACCTCGCCTGGCTCCAGCTCCCTGAGCTCGTAGCGGTAGGTGAGCCTCCCGAAGATCCGGCGAAGCGACGCGAAGAGATCGACGAGACCCTTCGGCCCGTAGATCGTGATCGGCGTCTCCCGGCCGCGGAGCGCGAACGTCTTCAGCATCCCGGGGAGGCCCAGGTAGTGATCTGCGTGGTAGTGGGTGAGGAAGATCTCCCGGAGCTCGATCAGACCCACGTTCGAGCGGAGCAATTGGCGCTGCGTCCCCTCCGCGCAGTCGAAGAGCAGCCGCTCCCCGCCCCTGCGGAGCAGCATCGCGCTCGGCGCCCGCTGGGCGGTCGGCATCGACCCCGACGTGCCGAGGAAGACGAGATCGAGGTCCACGGCGAGAGTCTAGGAGGGCGCACCGCCCGCCTCCGCTCCCGGCTACGGCAGAACGAGCGTCTGACCGGGCGTCAGAGCCGAGCCACCGAGGTCGTTCTTGCGCTGGATCGTCCAGACCCCCTGCCGGGGGTCGCCGCCGTAATGGGCGGCGGCAATCGACCAGAGGGTGTCTCCGGCCTGCACCTGATAGGCGCTGCCCGAACCGGTTGCCTCGGAGACGCGGGTCATGACGCTCCACGCGAAGACCATGACCAGCAAGGTGACGAATGCGATGCGGACGAACATGTGTTCGCCATGCTACAGAACATGTGTTCGTACGTCAAGGATTCCGCCGGCGACCTCGAGGACGATCATCGAATGGTGCGGAGCAGACCGCCGCTCGGTCGGGCTTCCGGGGTTCAAGACCCACGTATCGGCGGCCTGGGACGCCTCCGGCAGGTGCGTGTGGCCGTAGATGACCGCTGCGCAGCCGGGAAAGGCCTGGACAAGCCGCTCGGCCCGGCCGTGTGCCGGTCCCGCATCGTGCACCATGCCGATCAGCAGGCCGCCCGCCTCGACGACCCGGCGTTTGGGGAGCTGGATGCTCAGGTCGGCGTCGTCCATGTTCCCCGCCACTGCATGGACGGGCGCAAGCTCGCCGAGCTCCTCGAAGACGGACAGGCCGACGAAGTCGCCCGCGTGGAGGATGAGATCGGCCTCTTCGAGGAGGCGAAGGCACTGCTCTGGGAGGCGCCTGGTGCCTCTCGGCATGTGCGTGTCGGAGATGACCGCGAGCTTCAAGCTCAGGAGGCGCCGTTCAGAAAGGCTCCATCGCGGTAGACGAGCTCGCCGTCCGCGTAGGCCTCTCCCCCGTCCCGAAGGTCGCACACGATGTCCCAGTGCAGCCCTGACTGGTTCTCCCCGCCGGTTCCGGGAACCGAACGGCCGAGCGCCAGATGAACGGTTCCGCCGATCTTCTCGTCGAGCAGCAGATTCCCCGTGTACTCGCTGATCGCGTGGTTCATCCCGAAAGCGAACTCGCCCACTCGCTTCGCGCCGTCGTCGAGCGCGAGCATCTCCCGGAGGAAGTCCTGGCCGCGGGTGGCAGTCGCCTCGACGACCTCCCCGCCCTCGAAGCGAAGCTGAACGCCTTCTGCCTGCCGTCCTCGCATCATCGCCGGGAAGGTGAAGCGGATCGTGCCCTCGACGCTCGTCTCGACCGGCCCGGTGAAGACCTCGCCGTCCGGAAAATTCCGCAGCCCCTTGGAACGGATCCAGGTCCGGCCCTCGACTCCGAGCGTGAGGTCTGTGTCCTCGCCGACGATCCGAAGCTGCTTGACCGGGTCCAGGAACGACCCGACCTCCTCGAGACGGTCGCCGAAGCCTTTCCAGGCCGCCACGGGGTCGTCCTTGTCGAGGAAGGCGGCGCGGTAGAGGACGTCTTCGTACTGGCGAAGGGACATCCCCGCATCCTGGGCGGCGGACTCCGTCGGATACCCGCAGATCACCCAGCGGAAGTCGCCGGCAGCAGAGCGTTCCAGGTATCTCGACTGAATCGGCGCGCGGGCCTTGAGCCGCGCGCTCATCTTCGCCGGGTCGACTCCGGTCAGGCGCTTCGAGTTCACGGGTGCGTCGATCACCATCCACACGTCGCCGCGGTCGACCTTCCACTCGAGGTCGGGAGGGATCCACTCGAGCTGCGCGTCGCTTCCCTCGCGGAGCAGCGTCTCTTCCGCTTCGTCGAGACCGAGACTCGCCTGTGGGTGCCCGCCGGCCCGGAGCGAAGCTCCGTACAGCTCCCGGACGAGCGGCGAGGCGGATCCTGCGGCCTCGATGATCACCTTGTCGCCCGCGCCGACCTCGGTCGAGTAGCCGACAAGGACCTCGGCGAGCGTTCGGTGCCGGGGATCAAGCACGGACAGCGACCGGATCGGAGACGAACGACCCCGCCTTCCAGACGAGCTCGCCGTCCGCGTACACCTCGCCCTCCTGACGGAGGTCGCAGATCAGGTCCCAGTGGAGATCCGATTTGTTCTCGGTTCCGGCCTCGTTGAAGCCTCCGCCGAGCGCCACGTGCATCGTCCCGCCGATCTTCTCGTCGAAGAGGATGTCGCGCGTGAACCGGTCGATCTCGTAGTTCAGGCCGAACGCGACCTCACCGAGGACCTTCGCTCCCGTGTCGGTGTCGAGCAGCGAACGGAGGTACTCCTCCCCGGAGGTCGCCTCCGCATGGACGACGCTGCCTCCGTCGAAGCGCAGGCGCACGTTCTCGACCTCCTGGCCCTGGAACACCGACGGGAAGGCGAAGAAGATCTCGCCGCTCGTCCCGGTCTCGACCGGGCTCGTGAAGATCTCGCCGTCGGGCATGTTGTGCTTGCCGTCGGAGGGGATCCACTGCCGGCCCTCGACGACCACGCGCAGGTCCGTCTCCGGGCCGACGATCCGGATCTCACGGACACCGGCAAGCTCGGCGGCGCGAGCGTTCATCGTCTCGGACATCGCCTGCCAGTGGCCGACGGGATCGTCGCCCTCCCGCGTGTGGCAGGCGCCGTGGAAGAAGTCCTCGTACTCCGCGAGGGACATCTCGGCGTCCTGCGCATGGCCCTGGCTCGGGTAGAGCGTCCCGCACCAGGCGAGGTCGCCGGCGCTGATCCGCTCCCATCTTCGGTTGACCATCCGGTAATGCGTCGAGAGCTGCAGCCGGCGACGCTCGGGATCGGCACGCGTGAGCGAACGCGTGTTGACGGTGCCCCAGATGGACGACCACGCGTCGAGCTTCTCGGTTGCGATCTCCTCGAGCTCGGGGATGTACGTGAGCTGCTCCTCGGAGGCGTGCTCGAGCTCGATCTCGTCGAGCCCGGACGGGACGATCTTCGTGTAGGGCCGGGCGCCTCGCCGGATCGCCGCGGCGTAGAGGGCAACCGCCAGCGGAATCGAGATCTCCTCCCCGTCGATGCGGTAGACCTGCCCTTCGCGGAGGTCGAGCGAGTAGCCGGTGATCAGCTCCGCGAGCTTTTCGATCCGCGCGTCCTTCAACTACGGCTTTCCGACGGCGAACGGTCTGCTGAGGAGCGCTGTGGTGCGGGTGGGGTTCATCTCGGCGCGGAGGCGGATCGCGAAGACGTAGTAGCCGGCTGCGATCCGCTTGCGCCGGAAGCGGACGAAGGTGCCCTGGTGGGCGCGAACCTTGCCGCGCGCAGTGAAGACCGGCTTCGGTGCCCGCTTCACACCGACTGCGGCAAGGAGCTTCTTCCGGGCCCCTGCGGACAGCCGGCGGCTCTTCAGGCGATACATGGCTCCGGTGAACGTGCTCGCTTCCTCCGAGCTCGCGACGAACGTCCAGTTCGTGTCCCCGGCCGAGCGACGGCGCTCTCCGAACTTCGCGACCGCTCCGACGACGATCGTGGAATGACGCCAGGTCACCGGCCGGCGGTTGCAGCGGGCCAGACCGCGCGAGAGCACCGACTTCACGGCCCCGTAGGAAGGCCGGCGGGTCCCGTCGGCACGCATCAGGCCGGCCTGCCAGCGATCGAGATCGGGCTCGTCGACGAGGCCGTAGTAGAGGGCCGCGCGCACCGAGTCGTCACAGGCGTAGTACGGGACGAGCGCCGAGTAGACGTCGGCCTGGTGGCGCTCCTCTGCGACCCGGGCCACCGATTCTCTGCCGTAGTAGGCATCCATCGAGGCGCTCGGCACGACGGTCTGCCAGCCGATCTCGTTCAGCCGAAACCGGAGCGGAGGGAGGGCGGCGCGGGAAACGGGCTTTCCCCTCTCGGCGAAGATGGGCTGCGCGGTCCCGCGGAAGGCGTCCCAGAACGCCTGCTTGATCCGGCCGAGGTTGGAGGTACCGGCGTTGGGCCACCGGTAGCCGACCGTGTGGTTGTCGGTGTAGGAGTTCGGGTGGGGGTGGAACGCGAGCTCGTCCATGATCGGCTTTTTCCGCCCGCTCGCCCGGTAGGCGATTCCCATGTCCCTGATGCAGCGGACGGGGAGGTCGAGGCGTTGGTTGCAGCGAGCGCGTTGTCGTTGCCCCGCGGGGAGAGGGAGACACCGAGCACGGTGATCGCGGTGTTCACGGCCTTCAGCGCGTCATACGACTGAGCGAGCACTCGCTGATAGGCGCCACATGCGAGGCCGACGCCGCTCGCGCTGAACTGGGGCTGCCAGAACCGGGGCTGGTTCGGCTCGTTGCCGACGGCGATGTCCCGCAACTGCGGATACGTCCTTGCCACCTGGGCGACGAAGCCCGCGAACTGGCTCGTCGCGGACCTCGAGCCGAAGAATGCTCGTGCCCGGCTCGGTGCGATCACGACCGTGATGCGGATGCCCGCTGCCGCTGCGTTTCCCAGAAAGCGGTCGAGGTTCTCCTTCTGGGGAATTGTGGTCGGATGCTCTGGATCCCATGCCAGCGTGATTCGGTTCTCGGTAAGCCCCACGTCACGCATGTCGGCGAGGAACTGCACACCCCCGTCGGCCGCGAGCTTGCCGCGGTCGTCGGCCACCCCGACCGTGAGCTCCGCCGAGGCAGGCGCGGCGAGCACGAGCGCCGCGAGGGCGCAGGCGAGCATGGCAATTGGTTTGGTCACTCGAAAGCTCTTCATTCCTCGGAAACCCCGCATCAGTGTTGCACGACCTCCAGAACCGCGTCGAGCAGGCGGTCGGCCCCGAAGCGGACTGGATCGTCGGTCGGGAGGCCGGTTTCCGCCGCGACCCGTTCGATTTCGGCGCGCGCCTCGTCTTCCCTGAGCGAGCCGGTGTGGAGCGCGACTGCGGCGACCCGGGCCGGCCGGAGCCGAAGAGATGCGCGCTCGTGCAGCTCGATCAGCTCTTGCAGACTCGGCAGCGGATGGTCGGGATACCCCTCGACGTGGGTCGCTCCGGCCCTGTGGACGAAGACGTACGCATGCGGCGCGCTGCCGTGGATCAGGCCCATCGTGACCCCTGAATACGCCGGGTGGGCCAGCGATCCCTGCCCCTCGACCCAGAGCAGCTCGCCGCCCCGCCGGGAACCTTCCACGACGAGACGCTCCGCTGCCCCGGCCAGGAAGTCCGCGACGACGGCGTCGACGGCGATCCCCCAGCCGGCAATCGCGATCCCGGTTTGGCCGGTCGGGACGAAGACCGACTTGAGGCCGCGCTTGCGAGCGGCGAGGTCGAGCTCGACGGCCACGGTCTTCTTCCCGATCGCGCAGTCCGAGCCGACGGTCAGGACGATCTTCGCCGGCACCTGGAGGTTCTCGCCGGTGGGGACGCTGAGATCCGCGGGAGGCTTCCGGAGGTCCCGGAGCTCGACTCCGTGCTCCCGCGCGAGCGCGGTCAGCTCCGCGTCCTCACCGATGAACTCGTGCAGGCCGCTCTCGACGTCGAGGCCCGCGCGGATCGAGGCCTTGAGCAGCTCGCGCCATGCCGGCGGGAAGCGTCCACCCTGGGTCGCGACTCCCACGGTTGCGACGGTCGGGCCGTAGGCAAGCGCCTCGTCGACCGATCCGACGATCGGAATCTCCCGGTAGGTCTCACCCGCCCGCTCCGAATCGAGGATGGCGACCACCGGGTCGGGCGCGTAGTGGACGATGCCCCGCATCGTCTTCCCGTAATGGGAGTCGCCGGAGTTGCCCTCAGCGAGGACTAGGTACTTCTTGCCTGACGCCAAGTCCTGGGGTGACAGAGGGGAGCTGGACACCGTCGACGAGCTGGATGCCGGGCCACGGATCCTCGGCGATCAGGATGTTCCCGTCGAGGTCGACGTGGTCGCAAAGGCTCGCCATCGCGGCGCCGGCGGCGATCCCGAGGCCCGACTCGACCATGCAGCCGAGCATGACGCCGAGGTCGAGCGCGCGGGCGGCATGCGCCATGCGGATGCCTTCGCGGATCCCGCCCGACTTCGCCAGCTTGATGTTGATTCCGTGCGCGCGCTCCGCGCAGGCTGCGACATCGGCGAGTGTGTGGCAGTCCTCGTCGACGTAGATCGGGAGCGGCGATTTGCCCTTCAACGCCGGGCCGTCCGGGTCGCCGGCCTGGAGCGGCTGCTCGACGTAGTCGACGCCGAGCTCCTTCAGTCGCGGGATCGCGTCGAGCGCCTCGTCCAGCGACCAGTACTCGTTGACGTCGACGCGGAGCGGTCGCTCCCAGACCGCGCGAACGGCGGCGACCCTGTCGACGTCGAGGCCGTCTCGCCCGCCGATCTTGAGCTTGAGGCTCTTGAACTCGGTGGAGCGTTCGGCTTTCCGTGCCATCTCGTCGGGATCGCCGAGACCGATCGTCCAGCTCGTCGGCGGACCGATTCTCCGGAGGCCGAGGAGACGCCAGACGGGGAGGCCCGTGAGCTTGCCGCACAGGTCGTGGAGCGCACAGTCGATCGCCGCCCGCGCCGCGAACTCGCGCCGGGGAAGCCGAGACTCGATCTCGTCGAAGGCGAAGGGATCGTCGCCGAGCCCGTCGGCGACCTCCTCCACGTATGCCAGTGCCGAGTCGGCCGATTCCCCATAGCGCTCGGCCGGAGCAGCCTCGCCGAAGCCGCGCTCACCCTCGTGCTCGATCTCGACCCAGACGACGTCGGCCTCGGTCTCTGTCCCACGCGCGATCACGAAGGGCTCAGCGAGCTGAAGTGTCGCGATCTGGGCCGTGACCCTCACGCGGCGGACTCTACTCACCGCCTCTTGAACTGAGCATGGCTGTTCTTGCACCATGGCCTCAGACCGAAGCGAACTTCGACACGAGGAGGACTTCACATGACATTGCAACTCGGCAACGCCGCACCGGATTTCGAGGCGGAGACCACGCAAGGCCCGATCCGCTTCCACGATTGGATCGGCGATTCATGGGCGGTCCTGTTCTCACACCCGAAGGACTTCACGCCGGTCTGCACCACCGAGCTCGGGCACATGGCGAAGATCGCGCCGGAGTTCGAGCGGCGCGGCGTGAAGATCATCGGCCTGTCCGTCGATCCCGTCGGCCGCCACGAGGACTGGATGGACGACATCGAGGAGACGCAGGGCGCGCGGCCGGACTACCCGATCATCGGCGACGCGGACTTCGGGGTCTCGAAGCTGTACGGAATGCTTCCGGAAGACACTTCCGGCGATCCCCTCAGCCGTACCCCCATGGACAACCAGACGGCCCGGAACGTCTTCGTGATCGGGCCGGACAAGACGATCAAGATGATCCTGATCTACCCGATGACGACGGGCCGCAACTTCGACGAGGTGCTCCGGGTACTCGACTCGCTGCAGCTGACGGCGAACCACAAGGTGGCGACGCCGGCGAACTGGCAGCAAGGTGACGACGTCATCATCGCCGGCTCGGTGACGGACGAAGCGGCACAGGAGCTCTGGCCCGAGGGCTGGAAGGCCCCGCGTCCCTACATCCGCATCGTGCCGCAGCCGGAGAAGTAGCTCGGCCGAAGATGGGCCTGGCAGGAATCGAACCTGCGACCTCGCGCTCCGGAGGCGCGCGCTCTATCCCCTGAGCTACAGACCCTTCAGAGTCCCAGTTTAGCCGCGGGTAGGTTGACGTTCCCGTGCGATTTCTCCGCTCGTACCTGCGGACGCTGAACCCTCCGTTGCCGTCCTCGGTGCGGACGCTTCAGGCGGGTGCCCTCATCAATGCGCTCGGCAACGGGCTCGCCTACCCGTTCCTCTTCATCTACCTCCACAACGTCCGCGGCATCGATCTCACGACCGCCGGCCTGATCGTGGGGACGAATTCGGCGGTCGGGCTCGTCGCGGGCCCGATCGTCGGCTCGCTGATCGACAGGATCGGCGGACGGATCACGCTCGCGTTCTCGCTCTGGATGCTGGCCGTGGGGTTCGGGGGCTATGCGTTCGTGGACAGCCCCTGGCAGGGATTCCTCGCCAGCACGATCGCGGGGATCGGAAACGGCGGCTTCTGGCCGAGCCAGTCGTCGCTGATCGCCGGGCTGACGCCGACCGAGCAGCGACACCAGGCGTTTGCGATGCAACGCGTGATGATGAACCTCGGCATCGGGCTGGGCGGCCTCGCCGGCGGCCTGATCGCGACGACCTCGAACCCGGACTCGTTCACCATCCTCTTCCTCGCGGACGCCTCGACCTTCCTCGTCTATTCGGTCTTCCTGCTGCGGGTTCCGGCGCCGGCGCGGACGCCCCGGCCCGAGGGCAGCGAGCGCGGCGGCTACGGCGAGGTGGTGCGGAACCGGGTCTTCATGGCCGTCGTGGCCCTGAACTTCGTCTTCATCGGGGCCGGGATGGCGCAGCTCGAGACGCTGCCCGTCTATGCGAAGAACGAGGCGGGGATCAGCGAGCGCGGCATCGGCGTCCTCTTCTTCATCAACACGCTCGTCATCGTGCTGGCCCAGCTGCCCATGGCGCGCGTGCTGGAGGGGCACCGGCGAATGCGCACACTGGCGGTGCTCGGTGTCGTCTGGGCCGCGGGACTCCTGATCGTCCCTGTCGCGGGGATCGCGGTCGACGGCTGGACGGCGGCGATGCTCCTCGCGCTGACCTTCGCGATCATCGCCGTCGGGGAGTGCCTCCACGGCACCGTGCAGGCGCCGCTCGTGGCCGACCTGGCCGACCACAGCCTGATCGGCCGCTACATGGCCGCGTCCGCCTTCTCCTGGGGCGTCGGCTTCGCGCTCGGCCCCGCCGTCGGCGGATTCGTCCTCAACCACTGGCCGCACGCCCTCTGGCCTGCCGCGGCGGGCGTCTGCCTCGCGGCGGGGGCCGCGTCCCTCGCGCTCGAGCGGGCGCTCCCCCTCGGCGCTCGAACCACGCCCAGAAGGGCCCAGCCCGTTCTGGCCGAGGGCTAGGAGACCGGGCGCGCGGGTAGAATCCCACTCGTAATGCGACAGGACGACCCGCTCAGTACCGATGCCCAGCTTGCCCCGCATCCGGGCTCGCTCGCGCGACATCGTCCGCGAGGTCGCTCCGCCTGCTCGCGAACCGGCTGAGCTCAGCGCCAACGGCCTCAGCTGGATCCACCTCGTCTCGCCGACGAAAGACGAGGCGACGGCGCTCGCCGAGCGCTTCGGCTGGCATCCCCTCGACGTCGAGGATGTCCTGTCCAAGCGCCAGCGACCGAAAGTCGACGAGTACGACGACTACCGGTTCGTCGTCCTCCATTTCCCGGTCTACGACAAGGCGGCCAAGCGGCTGAACGCCGGCGAGCTCGACGTCTTCCTCGGGCCCGACTACCTCGTCACCCTGCCGACGGTCGAGCTGCTCCCGGTCACCCGGCTCTTCGGGCGCTGCACCGACGACGCGGAGCTGCGCGACAACCTCTCGGGCAAAGGCTCGGGGTATCTCCTCTACCACGTCCTCGACGACCTCTTCGACTACTGCTTCCCGATCCTCGACAAGATCGGCCACAAGCTCGACTCGATCGAGGACGACATCGAGGAAGAGCACGCCTCGCAGGAGATCGTCCGGGACATCTCCCGCGCGAAGCAGGAGATCATCAGCTACCGGAAGATCATCAAGCCTCAGCGGCCGATCCTCCGGCTCCTCGAGCGCCACGTCGAACGCTTTCTCCCTCAGGACCTCGAGCTCTACTTCGACGACCTGGTCGACGCCTCCGAGCGGATCTGGGACCTCCTCGACAACTACAAGGAGGTCGTGGAGGCACTCGAGGCCACGAACGAGTCTGCGATCTCGCATCGCCAGAACGACGTCCTGCGAGTGCTGACGGTTTTCAGCGCCGTCCTGCTCCCGCTGACCCTGCTGGCGAGCATCTTCGGCATGAACGTCGACTTCCCGGGCGAGGGCTCCGCCGAGGCTTTCTGGATTGTCGTCGCCGGGATGGTCGCGGTTTTCGGGAGCCTCGTCGCCTTCTTCCGCTGGCGGCGCTGGATCTAGTGCTCCCCCAGGCAATACACGCCTACTTCTGGCCCGCGATCACGCTTCGCCAGAGCCGACCCTCCTCCTCACCAAGGCAAACCTGCCTTGGCTCGTCGGAGTGCGCGCTCTGGCTTGGTGCTCACGACCCAGAAGCTGGGCAGCATCACCTGGAGGAGCACTGACCAAGCCGCTCTGGGCGCCCTGGCGGCTCGAGTACGTCGGAGGCGCCGACGAGCAGCAGGGCTGCATCTTCTGCAACGCCGTCGCATCGAAGGACGACGAGGCGGCGCTCGTCGTCCACCGTGGCCCGCACTCGATCGTCCTCCTCAACAAGTTCCCGTACGCGTCCGGACACTTCATGGTCGCGCCGTCTCGCCACTGCGGCGAGTTCGCCGAGCTCACCGACGAGGAGGTGGTCGAGGCCCACCGGCTCGCGGCGCAGGGGATCGGCGCGCTCGCCCAGCTCTACGGCCCGCAGGGGTACAACCTCGGCTGGAACCTCGGTCGCATCGCCGGAGCCGGCGTCGTCGATCACGTTCATCTCCACGTCGTCCCTCGCTGGGCGGGCGACACGAACTTCATGCCGGTGCTCGCCGACGTGAAGGTGATCCCGGAGCACCTCTCGGAGACCTGCAAGCGCCTCTCGGAGGCCTGGCCCACCTGAGGTCAAGACTCGCGGCGCGCGTGCCGATGAGAGGAGAGCCGCCATGGCCGAGCACGAAGCCGCAACGACCGATCGCGACGACTGGCCCTCACAGGGCGTTCGTCAGCGCCTTGGAAGCCGGATCGAGCGGCATGTCCTGCGCAGCGCGGTGGACATGCTCGACGAGCGCGGGGCCGAGATCGACACGATCGAGCACGACCTCGTCGCGCGCGAAAAGGATCTCGCCGAGCGACTGGCACAAGTCGGCGCCCAGGAAGCACAGCTCGATCATCGAGAGCAGCGGCTTGCCGAGATCGGCGCGGCCGACCTCGAGGCGACGCAGAAGATCGACTATCTGATCCGTCACCTCGACGAGGTTCAGTCCGAGGCAGCCATCTTCCGGGCGAAGGCCGAAGGCAAGGTGCACGCGGCCGAAGAGAAGGCCCGCGCGCTGGCAGAGCGGGTCAAGCGCCTCGAGGAGGCAGAGCACCACCGTGTCCTCTCCTCAGCCGACATCACGCGGCGCGAGTCGGCCCTGCGGAGCCGCGAGCACGAGCTCCGTCAGACGGACGAGCGGATCCGCGAGCGCGAGCAGCAGGTCGGCGCGAAACAGCACGCCTTGATCGCGCAGGAACAGCGGCTGGAGCAACGAGACCGAGAGCTCGAGGAGCGCGAGGACGCACTCCGGGGCCGCGACCAGCGCTGGTGGAACGCCGGCCCGGCGTCCAGTCACTAGCCGCCCGGGAATATCTGCGCACGCATTGAGGTATGGATTGGGGACATCCCCCGGTTCAAGGAGCACCTCATGCGACTCGAAGGCATCCACCACATCACGGCGATCACGGCCGACGCGCCCGGCAACGTCGACTTCTACGGCCGCGTTCTCGGCCTGCGGATGGTCAAGAAGACCGTCAACCAGGACGACCCGACCGTCTACCACCTCTTCTACGCCGACGAGAAAGGAAGTCCGGGAAGCGACATCACGTTCTTCGAGTACCCGGGGGCCAGACGCGGCCGCGCGGGCGCGGGAATGGTGCACCGGATCGTCTGGCGCGTCGCGTCCGAGGCGGCGCTCGACTTCTGGGAGCAGCGGCTCCGGACCGAGGGCGTCGACACAGAGCGTGAGACGGGACGCCTTCGCTTCGACGATCCGGAGGGACTGGGCCTCGAGCTTGCAGTCGTCGCGACCTCCGACGAGCCGCTCGTGTCGAAGCATCCAGAGATTCCGGACGAACACGCTCTGCAGGGCTTCGACGGAGTCCGCGCATACACGAGCGATCCAGAGGCGAGTCGCGCATTTCTCGTCGACTCACTGAGCTTCGAGGCCGACGGCGACTCGGAGTACGAAGTGCGGGGCGAGCAGCGCGGCTCGTTCTATGCCTTCGACACCGCCGACCGTCCAGGCACGGGCGGTGCCGGAACCGTGCACCACGTGGCCTGGGGGTCGAGCATGGAGGAGCACGAGGCCTGGCGAGAGCGCGCAGCCACCGGAGGAGCGTCGCCCACGCCGGTCATCGACCGCTTCTACTTCAAGTCGATCTACTTCCGCGAGCCGAGCGGCGTCCTCTTCGAGATCGCGACGAACGGGCCCGGTTTCACGTCCGACGAGCCGCTCGAGTCGCTCGGTGAACGCCTGTCGCTGCCGCCGAACTTCGAGCAGTACCGGGAGCAGGTCGAGCGGACGCTCACACCCCTCCCGAACCCACGGGCGAAGACTTCAGTCTCGTGAGCCTCACCCACCTGGAGCGTCCGGCGGCAGGCGAGCCGGCGGGCGCTCTCGTCCTCTTCCACGGGCGAGGGACGAGCGAGCACGACCTCCACCCGCTGCTCGATGCGCTCGACCCGGAACGGCGTCTACTGGGTCTCACGCCCCGCGCTCCGCTGACGATGCCGCCCGGCGGCGCGCACTGGTACGCGTTCCGCTCCGTCGGCTTCCCGGATCCCGGCACCTTCGGTTCCGGCTACCAGCAGGCATCGCAATGGCTCGACGCGGTCCTCGAGGAGGCGGGAATCCCGATCGGGCAAACCGTGCTCGGTGGGTTCTCCCAGGGCGCGGTCATGAGCTGGGCCCTCGGCCTGGGCCAGGGGCAGCCGCGACCGGCGGGGATCGTCGCCCTCTCAGGATTCATCCCGACCGTCGAGGGCTTCAGCCTCGATCTCTCGCCCCCACTCCCGCCCATCGCGATCGGTCACGGGATCCACGACCCGGTGATCTCGGTCGAGTTCAGCCGGGAGGCAAGGACGCGACTCGAGGCCGCCGGCGCCGATGTCCTCTACCGGGAGTCGCCCATGCCGCACTCGGTCGACCCGTCCTTCATCGCGGAGCTCCAGCCGTGGGTTCCTGACGTGGTGGCGCGCGCCGGAGCCGAAGCCTAGGTTTCAGCTCCGGCAGCGTGGACTTCTCCGCAGCAGACAGTCTCACCCTCGTCGGCCTCCTGGCGGCGGCTGCGGCGCTCCTCGCTCTCGCCGACCTCATCCGGATTCCGTATCCGATCCCGCTCGTCCTCGGAGGCCTGGCGCTCGGCTTCGCACCAGGCATGCCACGCATCGAGTTGCCGCCGGACATCGTCCTGGTCGCGGTGCTTCCGCCGCTTCTCTACGGGGCTGCCTTCTTCAGCCCCTTGCGAGAGCTTCGCTCCAACGCCAAGCCGATCGGACTCCTCGCCATCGGGCTCGTGCTGACGACGACCGTCGCGGTCGCGGCGGTGGCGCATACCGTGATCTCCGGTCTGGACTGGCCGACCGCATTCGTGCTCGGCGCAATCGTCTCGCCGACCGATCCGACAGCGGCGACCGCGATCGCACGACGCGTCGGGCTCTCGCGCCGGCTGGTCGCGCTCGTCGAAGGCGAAAGCCTCGTCAACGACGGCACCGCGCTCGTGGCATATCGATTCGCCGTCGCCGCCGTCGTCACGGGCAGCTTCTCGCTTGCCACCGCCTCAGGCCGCTTCGTGCTCAGCATCGGCGGAGGCATCCTCGTCGGCCTCGCGGTGGGCTTGCTCGTTCGAGAGGTTCGGCGGCGGCTTCACAACCCACCCGTCGAGATCACGATCTCGATCATGAGCGGCTACTTCGCATTCCTGCCGGCGGAGGCGCTCGGCGTCTCAGGCGTCCTCGCTGCCGTGACAGTCGGGATCTACATGGGCTGGCACACGCCGGAGCTCACGACTGCGCAGACCCGTCTCCAGGGTGTGGCGGTCTGGGAGATCCTCTTCTTCCTGCTGAACGCGTTCCTGTTCACGATGATCGGACTGCAGCTGCCGGTGATTCTGGACGGCCTTTCCGGCTATTCGACGGCGGCGCTCATCGGGTACGCGATCCTCGTCTCGGCCACGGTGATCGGGGCGCGGTTCGCCTGGATCTTCGCGACGTCGCGCCTCCAGTGGCAGTCGCGCGTCGTTCTTGCCTGGTCAGGCATGCGCGGGGCCGTTTCGCTGGCAGCCGCACTCGCGCTGCCGCTGACGACCGACGCAGGCACGGCATTCCCGAACCGCGAGCTGGTGGTCTTTCTGACCTTCACCGTGATCCTGGCAACGGTCGTCGTCCAGGGCTTGACGTTGCCGAAGCTCATCGACCTCCTCGACCTCGAGGACGACAGCCGGGTGGAGGAGAAGGAAGACACGAAGGCGCGAATTCACGCCGCCGAGGCGGCTCTCGCCCGACTGGAGGAGCTCGTGGACGAAGAGTGGGTCCGCGAGGACACCGCCGAGCGGGTTCGCCGCCTCTACGACTACCGCAGAAACCGCTTCCGCGCGCGATATGACGGAGGGGATGACGGAGCGATCGAGGAACGTGCGACTGATTACCAGCGACTCCTGCGCGAGCTGATCGAAGCGCAGCGGGTGGCGGTTCGCGCGCTCCGACGCGACAGACTGATCAGCGACGACGTCATGCGCCAGGTCGAACGTGACCTCGACCTCGAAGAGGCCCGCCTGGAATGAGAAGCGGACGATGGGTCTCGAACCCACGACCTTCGGCTTGGGAAGCCGACGCTCTACCAACTGAGCTACGTCCGCGTCGCACGTAACGATACCGTCGTGCACCAACGCATGACCCTTGCCCGAGCCATCCTCGTCGTGGTCCTCGTCGCCTTCGGCACGGGCTGCGCGCTGAGCGAGGATTCCGACGACCACGAGGCCGGGGCCTCGGTCAAGACGCTGCTCGAAAAGGAGTATTTCGGCGACTACGGTGGGGCCTGGGACAGCCTTCACCCGCGTCACCAGCGCCTCGTCACGCGTCAGAACTACGACGAGTGCCGACGTGGAATCGACGTCCAGGGAACGATCGACTCTGTCGTCGTCCTCGACGTCCAGGACGTGCCGCTGACGGTCTTCGGATTGCCTCCGCGGACGCCGGCAAAGCGCGTCGAGGTTCGTGTCGTCACCGACGAGACGGACTTCACGTCGAACTATCACGTGGTCGACGTGGCCGGTCAGTGGCGGTGGGTTCTGAGCGACCGCGCCGCCCGCGGCTTCAGACGCAGCCCCTGTCCGGAATAATTGCCTCCGACAAGGAGGGACTTGATGGCTGACCTGCACGAGACCGCCACGGCTCTGGTCGCCGAGGGCAAGGGAATCCTCGCCGCGGACGAGAGCTCAGGAACGATCAAGAAGCGCTTCGACTCCATCAGCGTGGAGTCCACGGAGGAGAACCGGCGCGCCTATCGCGACCTGCTCTTCACGACGCCGGGCGCCGAGGAGTTCATCAGCGGCGTGATCCTCTACGACGAGACGCTGCGCCAGTCCGGGGCTGACGGCACGCCGTTCCCGAAGCTCCTCGAGAGCAAGGGCGTGATCCCCGGGATCAAGGTCGACATGGGCGCGAAGCCGCTGGCCGGCTCCCCGGAGGAGACGGTGACAGAAGGGCTCGACGGGCTGCGCGAGCGACTCGAGGAGTACGCCGGCCTGGGCGCGCGGTTCACGAAGTGGCGCGGGGTGATCTCGATCGGCAAGGGCCTGCCGAGCGACTACGCGATCTGGACGAACGCCCATGCGCTCGGCCGCTACGCCGCGCTCAGCCAGGAGGCCGGTCTCGTCCCCATCGTCGAGCCCGAGATCCTCATGGACGGCGAGCACTCGATCGACGAGAGCTACCGCGTGACGGTGAGAGTGCTGCAGGCCGTCTTCACCGAGCTCTTCGACCAGCGGGTCGAGCGGGAGGGAATCCTGCTCAAGCCGAACATGGTGCTCTCCGGCTACGGGTCCTCGGACCGGGCCGACGTTCAGACCGTCGCCGAGCAGACGGTGAAGGCGCTGACGAACACCGTGCCCGCGTCTGTTCCCGGAATCGTCTTCCTGTCGGGGGGCCAGACCGACGAGGACGCTACTGCTCACCTGAATGCGATGAACGCGATCGGCCCGCATCCGTGGCAGCTCTCGTTCTCGTACGGGCGCGCGCTGCAGGCGCCGGCGCTGAAGGCCTGGATCGGCGAGGAGGGCAACGTCGAGGCAGCCCAGAAGGCGTTCCTCCGGCGTGCGAAGTTCAACGGCGCGGCTCGATCGGGCTCCTATGCGCCCGAGTGGGAGCGGGAAGAGGCCTCGGTCTAGCGAAGCGCGAGGTTCGAGATCTCTTCGAGCTTGCCGAAGGCGTGCGTCGCCTCGATCCGGCGCACGGTTCCGCTGCGTGAGCGCATCACGATCGAGTCGGTCGTCGCGCCTTCCCGCGTGTAGCGGACGCCACTCAGAAGCGCGCCCGTGGTCACACCGGTGGCGGCGAAGAAGACGTTCTGGCTCCCGACGAGGTCGTCCGTCGTCAGCACGCGGTCGAGGTCGAAGCCCTCGTCGACGAGCTGCTGCCGCTCGGCCTCGTTTCGCGGCCAGAGTTTCCCCTGGATCGAGCCGCCGACACACTTGAGCGCAGCCGCGGAGAGGACACCCTCCGGTGTCCCGCCGATGCCCATCAGCAAGTCGACGCCGGTGCCGGGCTGCGACGCAGCGATCGCCGGCGCAACGTCTCCGTCCGTGATCAGCATCACCTTGGCGCCGACCTCCCGCAGCTCGTCGATCAGTCCCTGGTGTCGCTCACGATCCAGCACCACGACCGAGATCTCACTCGGAGAAACGCCTCGGGCCTTCGCGACCCGCCGAACATTCTCGGCCGGGGGAGCATTGATGTCGATCACGTCCGCCGACTCCGGCCCGCACGAGATCTTCTCCATGTAGACGGCGGCGCCGGGAAAGAACATCGTCCCCCGCTCCGCCAGCGCGACCGTGGTGATCGCGTTCGGCATGCCCAGGGCCGTCAGACGGGTGCCTTCGAGGGGATCGACTGCGACGTCGACCTCGGGCCCTTGGCCGTTTCCGATCTCCTCGCCGTTGAAGAGCATCGGCGCCTCGTCCTTCGCGCCCTCGCCGATGACGACGACGCCCGCCATCGAGACCGTGTCGAGCACGACTCGCATCGCGTCCACCGCCGCCTTGTCGGCGGCCTCCTTGTCGCCGCGGCCGATCCAGCGGCCCGCAGCCATGGCGGCAGCCTCGGTCACACGCGCGAGCTCGAGCGCCAGGTTGCGGTCCGGCGCCTTCGCGGACTGCCCGGCTTTCGGCGAACTCGAGGCTTGCTCGTCCACGCCTCAATCCTACGGCGACCGCACCCTCGGGTCAGACCCCACGACGTCCACAGCCTGGAAACGGGATTCCTTGTCTCCCCCAGTCGACCTGGGGTCAGACCCCTTGAGCGGTCCGCACTCAGATTGCGTCACGAGTGTGTGACGGACTACATGCGATCCGGCGCCTCGACCCCGATCAGGTCGAGTGACCGCGCCAGCACCGCTTTCGTCGCCGTCACGAGGGCGAGCCGAAAGGCCTGCTCGTCGCTTTCGAGCACCCGGTGATGGTGGTAGAAGCGGTGGAAGTCGTCGGCGAGGCGAATCGCATAGTTCGGGACGGCGTGCGGCGCTCGCCGCTCGGCGGCCTCGGCAACGACGTCCGGGAACTCCGCCAGCCGCTTGACGAGCTCACGCTCCTCGGAAGCCGGCTCGCCCCCCTTCGTGGACACCGGTGCGTCTCCGGCGTTCCGCAGGATGCCGGCGATCCTGGCATGCGCGTACTGGACGTAGAAGACGGGATTCTTCTCGCTCCGCTCCTTCGCGAGGTCGATGTCGACCTCGATCGGCTGGTCGTGGCCCCGGGAGACCAGGTACCAACGGGCAGCGTCGATCCCGATCTTGTCCACGAGCTCGCTGAGGAAGACGACGTCCCCGCGCCGCTTCGAGGACTGCTTCGCCTGGCCCCCCTCGACGATGTGCACGAGCTGGTAGATGAGAACCTCGAGGCGCTCCGCGTCGTACCCGAGCATCGCTGCGGCCGCCTTCAACCGCGGGACGTAGCCGTGATGGTCGGCTCCGAGCACGTAGATCAGCCGGTCGAACCCTCGCTCGAACTTGTTCCTGACGTAGGCCAGGTCGCTCGCGTAGTAGAGGTAGCTGCCGTCGGAGGAGCGGAGGAGCGGCCGATCCTTGTCGTCGCCGTGGTCGCTCGTGCGCGCCCAGACCGAGCCTTCCGACTCGTACGTGTCCAGCCTTTCGAGGACGGCCGGAACCTCCAGCTCGATCTCCCGCTGGAGCACCCACGACCCGATGTGGATCCGGAAGGCCTCGAGCTCCTGCTTGATCTCCGCCAGCATCCGGTCGACGGGATCTCCGGGCTCGGCGGCGATCTCCGTCACGTACTCGCCGGTGTAGCCCTCCTCCGGCGGCTCCTCCCCGCGCCGCCTGGCCTCGACCGACTCCCGGAAGAGCTCGATCTGACGGCCGACGTCGTTGAAGTAGTACTCGCGCTCGACGTCGTGCCCGGCGAACTCGAGCAGGCGAGCGACTGCGTCTCCGTACGCGCCGTTTCGCGCGGAGCCGACGGTGAGAGGCCCCGTGGGATTCGCCGAGACCATCTCCACCTGCGCCTTCTCCGGCGTCTCGACGAACCCGCCCCCGTATCGGTCGCCCGCCTCGAGGACATCGCCGAGCGCGCCTGCGTACCAGCCGGCTGTCAGGAAGAGGTTCACGAAGCCCGGCCCGGCCACCTCCGCCCGCTCGACGTCGTCGAGACCGGCGGCATCCTGCGCCAGCTTCTCGGCGAGCTCCCGTGGAGGCTTGCCGTTCTGCGGCGCCAGCCGGAGGGCGACGTTGGTCGCGTAGTCGCCGTGCTCGGAGCGGCTCGGTCGCTCCAGCGTCACCGGGGCGCCCGCGAGCCGCTCGAGCGCCGTCTGAAGCCTGAGGATCGCTTGCGCGGACACGGCGGTAGTATCGCCACATGGAAGACGGCTCCCCCGGACGGCAGCTGAACATCCACCTCGACCCGGAGAACCTGGCCGGCGTCTACGCGAACTTCGCGAACATCAGCTTCTCGGACTACGAGTTCACGCTCACCTTCGCGCGCATCGACCACGAGGTCGAGGAGGGCGACATTCCCGGCGTGGTCGTCTCCCGCGTCAACGTCTCGTCCCGCTTCATGCAGGAGCTCCTGGACGCGATGCAGGACTCCTGGTCGAAGTGGTCGACCCGCGAGGGGATCAAGAACCTTCCCGAGGCTCCCCCGCGCGAGGACTCCTAGCCAGCTCGATCCGCTCGAGCGGGCTCGGATGCGTCTCGAACGCGAGCTTCGCGTAGAGCGGCGGGTCGGGATCGGCCAGCGAGGCCAGGGCCAGCTTGCGCGTCAGGCTCTCGAACGCGGCCGGATCTCCCGTAGTGCGTAGCGATAGCCAGTCCGCCTCGCCCTCATAGCGCCGGGAGACGGCGTTCGTCGCGGGGAGCAAGGCGAGCTCGAAGAGCGTGAGCGCGAGCAGCGCCACCGGGACGGCTGCAGGCTGCCCGAGTCCGCCCCGACGCCTTGTCGCCCGTGCAACGGCGTATGCGCCGGGAATCGCCAGCAAGAAAAGCCAACCAACGCCTTTCCAGACATGGTGCGCCTGGACGTGGCCGAGCTCGTGCGAAACCAGCGCGCGCAGTTCGCGACGGGTGAGACGGTCGAGTGCCGTGTCCCAGATCACGACTCGCTTCGTCGGGCCGACGCCGTAGAACTCCGCGTTGAGCGCGCGGGTTCGCCTCCCCGCGTCCTTGACCTCGACGTCCACGTCGCCGACTCCCTGCTCCCGCGCCAGATCCTGAATCTCGGCGGCGAGCTCCGCGGTCGCGGAGCGGCTCGAGCCTCGGCGCCAGCAGGAACGGTTGCGCGAGGAGGAATACGGAGCCGACGAGAGCGAAGGCCGGGCCGCCGACGAGCCACCACCGGTCGCCCAGGCGCCGAGCCAGCAGCATGAAGAGCCCGATCGCAGCGGAGGCGGCGATCAACCCCCCGAGGCGCTCGAGCCAGGGGTCGACCAGGATCGTGGCGTAATCGGCGTCCGATACCCCGTACCGGCGTCGCCACCAGTGAGCGAGGAGGACGAAAGGCAGCCTGGCCACCCACAGCGCGACGAGGGTCCCGGCGCCGAGCGCGACGCCTCCTGCGATCCCCCGAAGCCGGGATCGAGGCGCCAGCCGCACGGAGCAGGCGAGCACTACGAGCCCGACGAGCGTCGCAAGGATCCAGTTCACGCGGTGAAACCGCTCGTACCGCTCGCTGCGTTCCCGAGATTCATCCGAGAAGACCGCCGACACCTCGAGGTCTGGAACCTCGAGGTCACCCGGCACCACCGTTCGCCAGAGCAGGGTCGCCGCTACCAGCCACCCCACGGCGGCTGCACCGATCACCCAGAATCTCACCGTGCGAATTGCAGTCATCTCCGACGTCCACGCGAACCTTTACGCGCTCGAGGCAGTCCTCGGGGAGATCGACCGCACTCCGCCGGACGAGATCTGGTGCCTCGGGGACACCGTCGGCTATGGCCCGAGGCCGAATGAGTGCTGTGCGCTCGTCCGTGAGCGATGCTCGCTGACCCTGGTCGGGAACCACGACCTCGTGGCGCTCGGATCGTCGGCCGTCGGGGTCGAGGACTTCAATCCGGAAGCCGGTGCGGCCTCGGTCTGGACCGCAAAGGAATTGAGCCCGGAGTCGCGCGAGTTCCTTTCTCCCCTGGAGGCCAAGGCGGTGCGAGACGGTTTCGAGCTCTTCCACGGAAGCCCTGCGCGACCCGGTCTGGGACTATGTCCTCGACGAGCATGCCGCGGCGGACTCCTTCGAGCGCACCGAGGCTGCCGTTCTCCTCGTCGGTCACAGTCATGTCCCCATGGCAGTCGTCGCCGGCGAGGACGGGCTCGACGGAAGCGCAGTGCCAGGCGGGCATCAGCTCGATCTGAGCCCGGGTCGCCGGCTCCTCAATCCCGGCTCGGTCGGTCAGCCGCGGGACAGCGACCCGCGAGCGGCCTGGCTCGAGCTGGATCTCGACACCGGAAGGGCCCGGTTCCACCGGATCGCCTACCCTGTCGCCCGTACGCAGGCCGAGATCCGGGAAAGGGGGTTGCCCGATTCACTCGCGGAGCGCCTGGCTCACGGCGTGTAGTGCCGTGCTTCTCACCGGTTGCGGGGGAGGAGGAGCCGAAACGGAAAGGACCGCGCCCGGCCCACGGATCGAACGTGCAGCTGCGGAACGCCTTGCGGGCCTGAGCGACGAGGTCGCCCGGCGTCTGGAGACCGGTGACCCATGCGGTGCCGCCGAAGCCGCGATCCAACTACGCGACGGCGTCACCGAGGCGATCAACGCCGGGGCGATCCCGACCATCTACCTCGAGGACCTCTCGGGCCTCGCCAACGAGCTCGAGGCGCAGATTCCGGTGTGCGCAGAAGTGGCGCCTCCCCCCGGTGAGAAGAAGAAAAAGGACAGAGAGAAGGAGAAGGACAAGGACAAGGAAGAAGAAGAGGAAGAGGGCGACGATTGACGCGCTACGTCACCGAGCGCACGCTCGGCCGCGGCGGCATGGCCACCGTCGAGCTTGCGCGAGACGAGCAACTCGGCCGGAAGGTTGCAATCAAGCGGCTCTCCGAAGCTCTGGCCGGGGATGAGGACCTCCGCGAACGATTTCTCAGGGAGGGGCAGATGGCCGCTCGCCTCTCTCACCCCAACATCGTCGGAGTTCACGACGTCGGTGAGGAAGACGGCGTGCCCTACATCGTCATGGAGCACGTCGATGGCGAGACGCTCGCCGACCTGATCGCACGAAAGGCTCCGCTCGACCCGGACCGGGCGGTCGACCTCGTCTTGCAGATCTGTGCAGGGCTGGAGCACGCGCACGCCGCGGGTCTCGTCCACCGGGACATCAAGCCGCAGAACCTGCTCGTCCGCTCCGACGACACCGTCAAGATCGCGGATTTCGGTATTGCCCGGCCCCTCGACGGGACGCAGATGACGCAGGCCGGAACAGTGCTCGGCACTGCCGCCTACCTCGCGCCGGAGCAGGCTCTCGGCGAACGGGTCACAGGCGCCGCGGACATCTACTCGCTCGGCGCGGTGACGTATGAGCTCCTCGCCGGCCGCCCTCCCTATCAGTTCGAGTCGCTCGTCGAGCTCACCGTCAAGCAACGCGAGGGGCCGCCGCCGCCGATCGCCGGAGTGCCGGCAGCGCTCGAAGAGGTCGTCATGCGCTGCCTCGCCCTGGAGCCTGCGGCCCGGCCGCGGTCCGCCGCAGCGCTGGCTCACGAGCTGGCGGGTGCCTCACCGGAGCCACCGACCGAGGTCCTTCCCGATCCGGGAGTGACGGCCGCAACCGAGGTCATGGCTCGACCGGGACGGACCGTTCGCATCTCACGCCGCGTTCAACTCGCGATTGCAGGCGCTCTCTTGGCTGCTGCCCTCGCAGGAGGGCTCACCCTCGGCCTTCGTCAGGAGGAAGACCCTGAGCCGCAGCCGGCCCAGTCCGGCCGAGTCGACACGCTGCCGCGCGGCGAGACTCCGGCGGAGTCGGCTCGTCTCCTCGCAGAGTGGCTGCGGGCGAGAGCGGGCTAGGGAGTCGTGGGTGCTTCGGAGACCGCTGCGGGCTCGGCCCCGTTGCTCGTGGCGAAGGTGATTCCCTCGCGGGCAAGTGCGAGCTGGACTTCCTCTCGCGCCTTGTAGATCCGCCACTTCACGGTGGCGAGAGTGATCTCGAGCGAATCGGCGATCTCCGTGTACGAGAGTCCCACGACGTCGCGAAGGAGGAGGGCCATCTTCAGGTCGACCGTCAGATCGTTGACGGAGCGCCAGACGGCGTCCATCGTCTCCACTCGCTCGACCGGGGCGTCCAGGACCTCGAGCGGCGGGATGTCGTCGAGCGCAACGACCGCTCTCGGCCGGCGCTCGACTGCGCGAAGCTCGTCGAGGACGCGGTTCTTCGTCACCTGGAAGAGCCAGGTCGTGAACCGGCATCTGAGCGAGAACTTCGGCAGCCCCTGGTAGACGCGGAGGAAGACCTCCTGCGTCAGGTCCTCGGCCATGGCGCGATCGCCGACGAGCCGGAGGACGTAGTTGTAGACGGGCGTCTCGTAGGCCCGGACGATCAGGCTGAAAGCCCGCTCATCACCGCGCTGGGCCTTCTTGAGAACACCGAAATCTGGCTGGGGGAGCGCCAAGAGGGGGTGAGTATAACCGGGCTTCCTCTAGCCCAGCGTCAACTTTTTGCCGGTCATCTGTAAAGGCTTTTCGAGACCGAGGATGGAAAGGACTGTAGGAGCCAGATCAGACAGCTCACCGTCCCGCAGAGCCGACTTTGTGTCTGTCAACACGAGTGGGACCGGATTCGTCGTGTGCGCGGTGTGCGGGCTGCCGTCGGGCTCGATCATGTGCTCGGCGTTTCCATGATCCGCTGTGACGAGGCAAACGCCGCCCGCCCCCTCGACGGCTTCCACCACACGGCCGAGGCATGCATCGACGGTTTCCACCGCCTTCACGGCGGCAGGAACAGACCCGGTGTGCCCCACCATGTCGGGGTTCGCGAAGTTCAGGACGGCAAACGAGAAGCCACCCGACCCGACCGACTCGACGAACCGGTCGGTCACCTCTGCGGCCGACATCTCCGGCTTGTGGTCGTAGCTCGGGACGTCACGCGGCGAGGGCACGAGCACACGCACTTCGCCTGGCCACTCGTCCTCCCTGCCGCCGTTGAAGAAGTAGGTCACGTGGGCGTACTTCTCCGTCTCGGCGACGTGGAGCTGGCGGAGCCCCTGCTCGGCGATGACCTCGGCAAGAGTCTCCTGCACCTCCTGCTCGGGAAAGGCGATCGGACAGTCGAGGTCCTCTCGATACCGCGTCATCGTCACTACGTCGAATCCTGAGGCAAGGAGCTTCTGCGTCAACTGCCTCGCGCGGTCTGGGCGAAAATTGAACACAATCGCAACATCTTCCGGCCCGATTCGTGGACGACCCTGGAAGACGATCGGCTCGACGAACTCGTCGGTCACGCCCGCGTCGTAGCTGCGTTGCACGTCCGACACCGGATCTGACCCGTTGCGCCCTCGTTGTGGGTCATGGCCGCAAGCGCCCGCTCGGTTCGCTCCCAGCGGCCGTCGCGGTCCATGGCGTAGTAGCGACCGACGACGGTGGCGATCCGGTCGGCCGGCAGCCCGGCGAGATCGTTCGCAGCCGAGGTGGGCGAAACGTCTCGCCCGTCCGTGAACGCGTGGATCCACGTTCGGTCCCCCATCCCCTGCCGCTCGGCGAGGTCGAGGAGCGCCCGGAGGTGGTCGATGTGCGAGTGCACGCCCCCGTAGGAGACGAGGCCGAGCAGGTGGACGTTCACGCCCCTCGTCTTCGCTCGCTCGAAAGCCCCGATGAGCGCTGGATTCTCGAAGAGCTCGCCCGTCTCGATTGCGACGTTCACCCGCATCAGATCCTGGAAGAGCACCCTGCCCGAGCCGATCGTGAGGTGCCCGACCTCGGAGTTGCCCATCTGTCCGGGCGGCAGTCCCACTGCCTCTCCCGAAGCCTGCAGCCTGGAGTGCGGATAGGTGCGCCAGAGCCGGTCGAAGACCGGCGTGTCGGCCAGCTCGACGGCGTTGCCGGGGCCGGGCGGGGCACAGCCCCAGCCGTCCAGGATGACGAGCGCTACGAGCGGGCGCCGACTCGGCAAATCTCGATGAACGAGTCGAGCTCGAGCGAGGCGCCGCCGACGAGCGCGCCGTCGACGTTCTGCTGGCCGAGCAGCACCTCGGCGTTGTCGGGCTTGACCGAGCCCCCGTAGAGGACAGGCACGTCGAGGATCCCCTTGATGAGCGCGTGCGCCTCCTCGGCCTGCTCGGGAGTGGCGGAGCGGCCGGTGCCGATCGCCCACACAGGCTCGTACGCGATCGCCAGGCGGTCGAGATGGTCGTCGTCCACGACGGTCCTGAAGGCTTCGACCTGCCGGCGAAGGACGTTCTCGGTCTCCCCCGCTTCCCGTTCGGCCTCGGTCTCGCCGACGCAGGCGATGACGCTGAGGCCGCCGTCCAGCGCGCCCTCGACACGCAGCGCACCGCTCTCGTCGTTCTCGGCGAAGAGCTGCCGTCGCTCGGAGTGGGCCACGATCGCGCCCGTGACTCCGAGCTCGCGAAGCATGGCGGCGGAGACTTCGCCCGTGTACGGGCCCTCGCCTGCCCAGTGAACGCTCTGGGCGAACACCGCGATCGAGGTACCGGCAAGGACGGAGATCGCGTGGTGGAGCGACGTGTAGGGAGGGCAGACGACGACGTCGGTGCCTTCGAGCTCGGACTCCCTGTCGCGCAAGCCCGCGCAGAACTCGGCCGCCTCCGAGGCGCCCTTGAACATCTTCCAGTTTCCGGCGATCAGCATGAGTCTCTCTTAGGCCTCCGGTATTACTGCCACGCCGGGCAGCTCCTTGCCTTCGAGGAGCTCGAGCGATGCCCCACCCCCGTCGAGACCCAGGACACCTCGTCGGCCAGGTTGAGCTCGTGGAGCGCCCGTGCCGAGTCGGCGCCGCCGACGACCGTGAACCCGTCGACGGACGCCACAGCCTCGGCGACGGCCTTCGTGCCCTCGGCGAACCGGGGCCACTCGAAGACGCCCATCGGCCCGTTCCAGAAGACCGTCTTGGCGCCCGCGATGCGATTCCGCGAACAGCCGGCGGCTCTCGGGGCCGATGTCGAGCCCGAGCCAGCCTTCGGGAAGCTCCTGGTAGGGCGCCACCTTCGTCTCCGCGTCCTCCTCGAAGGCCGCTGCGGCCACGACGTCCACCGGGAGGACGACCTCGAAGTCGAGCGGGTTCTCCTCCCGAATCTGCTCCGCCATCTTCCCGCCGATCAAGACCTCGTCCGCCTTTCCTCCGAGGTTCTGCAGAACCCCGAGCTTGTCGTCGACCTTCGCCCCGCCCGAGATGAGGACGAACGGACGCTCGACCTCGCCGAGCAGCTTTCCGAGCTCCTCGAGCTCACGCTCGAGCAGCAGACCCGCGTAGGCGGGCAAGAGCTCGGCGACGCCGACGGTCGACGAGTGGGCCCGATGTGCCGAGCCGAACGCGTCGTCCACGTACAGGTCGCGTCCTTCGGCGAGCTCCTGCGCGAACCCGGGGTCGTTCTTCGTCTCGCCCGGATCGAAGCGTGTGTTCTCGAGCACGGTGATGCGCTCGTCGGCGAGGAGCTCGCGGAGCCGTTCCTCCACCGGGCCCATCGAGAGCGCCGGGTCTCGCCCTTCCGGCCGGCCGAGATGGGAGCACACCGCGATCTCGGCCGCGTCGCGTTCCACGAGCAGCTCGAGTGTCGGCATTGCTGCCCGAATGCGCGTGTCGTCGGCGACCCGGCCGTCTTCCAGCGGAACGTTCAGATCAGCTCGGACGAGCACGCGCTTACCCGCGACATCTGCGTCCCGTACCGATCTCGGTTTTCGCAAGCTACGCCTGAGCGCCGACGGTTTCACCGACCGAGGCCGCGATCTTGGCGGTGACGTCGACGAGGCGACTGCTGTAGCCCCACTCGTTGTCGTACCACCCGATCACCTTCGCCATCCGTCCGCTCGCCATCGTGGAGAGCCCGTCGATGATGCAGGAGGCCGGGTTCCCGACGATGTCGGAGGAGACGATCGCGTCCTCGGTGTAGACCATGATCTCGCTCAGCGCGCCGCCGGCCACCTCTTTGAACGCAGCGTTGATCTCCTCCGCGCTCGCTTCGCGCTCGAGGATGCAGACCAGGTCCGTGACGCTCCCGTCCGGAACGGGCACCCGCATCGCCATCCCGTCGAGCTTGCCCTTCAGCTCGGGGATGACGAGCGCGGTCGCCTTCGCGGCTCCCGTCGTCGACGGAATGATGTTCTGCGGCGCGGCTCGCATCCGCCGGAGATCAGGCTTTCCCGACCGGGTCATCGCAATCTGATCCTGAAGCTGCTGCTCGGTCGTATACGCGTGGATCGTCGTCATGAACCCTTGCTCGATCCCGAACTTGTCCAGGAGCACCTTCGCCATCGGCGCGACGGAGTTCGTCGTGCAGGAGGCGTTCGAGATGATGTGATGCTGCGCCGGGTCATACGTGTCGTCGTTGACACCGAGCACGATGGTGACGTCCGGGTCGGTGGCGGGAGCGGAGATGACGATCTTCTTGGCGCCTGCGTCGAGATGCTTCTGAGCGCCGTCACGGGCGGTGAAGAGCCCGGTGGACTCCACGACGACGTCGATGCCGAGGTCGCCCCAGGGGAGCGCCTGCGGCTCGCGCTCCGACAGCACGCGGATCGAGGTCCCGTCGACGACGAGCTCTCCCTCGCCGTGGCTGACATCAGCCTGCAGCACGCCGTGAGTCGAGTCGTACTTGAGCATGTGGGCAAGGACGTCGTCCGACGCGAGGTCGTTGATCGCAACCACCTCGAAGCCGGGATCGCTCTTCAGGTAGGCCCGAAAGAAGTTGCGGCCGATGCGGCCGAATCCGTTGATCGCTACGCGCTTCGCCATGAGTCCCCCTTGTCGGTTCCACGAGTCTAGTAGGGGGATTTCTCCCTCGCGCGGGGGATCGGCCGGGCCAGGCGACCCGTCGAAGCACACCCTGGATGCCGCGTCTCGTCGTTCTCCTCGCCCTGCTCGTCTCCGCACTCGGTTTCGCCGGCGGCTCGTCCGCCGCGCTCCGGGTGGGCGTTGCAGACGACTACGGGACCTATTCGGAGCACAGCCCGTGGTTCTTCGACCACCTCGGACAGCTCGGGATGACCGAGAACCGGATCTCCGTCAATTTCGACAGCGCGGCGCCGACGACGATCCACCAGCAGCTGCTGCTCGACCTCTACGTGCCGCTCGCGACGCTTCGCGGTGTGCGCGTCGTCTTCTCGGTGGCACCGACGAAGGCCAAAGGGATCACGGAGAGCGCGGGAGCACCCGCCCAGTACGCGGCCTTCGTCGCGCTTCTGGCGCGCACCTATCCGAGCGTCAAGGACTTCATCATCGGAAACGAGCCGAACCAGCCGCGCTTCTGGCAACCCCAGTTCAACAGCGCGGGCCAGAACGTCTCCTCGTCCTCGTACTACGGGATGCTCGCGGCGGCCTACGACTCCCTGAAGGCGGTCGACCCCGCGATCAACGTGATCGGGCTCGGTCTCTCTCCTCGCGGCGGTGACAAGCCGAACGCGCCCAACAACGTCTCGACGTCGCCCGTGCGCTTCATCCACGGCCTCGGCAAGGCGTACCGCGCGAGCGGCCGCAAGAAGCCGCTCATGGACGAGCTCGCCTTCCACCCCTATCCCGACCAGGATCGCGACGCACTGATGAAGGGCTACCGCTGGCCGAACGCCGGGATCCCGAACCTCGCCCGCGTCAAGCAGGCGTTCTGGGACGCCTTCCACGGAACCGCCCAGCCCCTGTTCCCCGAGGGCACGAGCTCGAGCGGTCTCAAGTTCCGCCTGGACGAGCTCGGCTGGCAGGTCGACGTGAACCCGTCTGCCGCCGGCGCCTACTTCGGCCGGGAGAACGTCCGCCCGACCGACGAGAACGCCCAGGCAGGGATCTACGGCGACGCGATTCGCTATCTCGCGTGCGACGCGTCCGTCAACTCCGTCCTTTTCTTCCTCCTTCGCGACGAGCCGAATCTCGACCGCTGGCAGGCAGGTCTCATCCGCGCCGACGGAACGCTTCGCCCCTCGTTCGACGCCGTCAAGAACGCCGTCGCAACGACGAGTGGCCGCTGCCCTGGCGCCATGCGCTCGTGGAGGCACACCACCCGCGTTGAAGGTGCCCGCGTCAAATGGCCCGCGAAGCTGAGGCTTCCCGCCCGGAAGCTGACGCTCGCGATGGTCGTCAACGCCGAGGAGGACGCCCGCGTCGAGGCCGGGCTCTTCACGGCACGCGGCAAGCGCGTCATGAAGCAGTCGGGCAACGTGAACGCCTATCGCTCCCGGATCGTCCGCTTCTCGAAGCGCTTCCGCCCCGGCCGCTACGTCTTCCGCGTCACGGTCAAAGCGCAGCTGAACGGCGCTCGCAAGAGCACGTTCTCCAAGCCGCTGGTCATCACCGGCCGCCGCCGCTAAAACCACCCGTCCCACGCAACTGTGAACTGAGGCGGGCCGCAAAGGCATCGCTTGCGATGCCGCTTGGAGGCCGTACCGGCTCCGCCGGCGCGGCCGTCGTACGATCGGCCCGCCGCTCACACTCCCAGCAACCGCAACCAGACGAAAAGGAGCGGCGAGCCGCAACACATCACTTACGAAAAGAGAAGCGGCGGGCCGGAGGGGAAGCTCCGAGGACGACCTCCCCCTCCAGTTGAACCGCGCTCCGGACCTTGGCGTCGAACGGGGTCTGAATTCAACGCCGGACGAGCGCAGACCCGCCGTCCGATGAGTATGACGGAAACCCCGCCGTAGCCTCAAGCGACTTAGAGCTGTGCAAGGCGGATCAGTTTTTGTAAACGCCTGTGGACCGTGGCCTTCGTCGCAGGCGGGTGGCACTTCAGGCCCAGTTCGCGGAGTGAGAGGGCTGGATGAGCGAGGCGCAGCTCGGCAAGCTCCCGCAACTCGGGCGAGAGCCGGTCGAGGCCTCCTCGCCGGGCCAGCCTCTTCAAGGCTCGCAACTGGACGCCGGCAGCGCGGCTGGTGCGGACCAGGTTCGCGTGGTCGGCATTTGCGAGGCGGTTCGCCCTCGACTTTGCCGCTCCCACGACGGCGCGCTCCGCGAAGGTCAACACCGCGCTCGCTGCGCCGGCCGCTGCCAGCACCTCTCCGATCGCTCCCGAACCCTTGGCGTAGGCGACCGCGTGGCCGGGTCGTTCCTGAACGCCCAGTTGGATCTCCTCTGCTGCCGCTATCTCGGCGATGAACTCCGCCCCGGAAAGCTCGCCCGTGCGCAGCTCCAGGTGGGCGCGGGACACGCTTCCCCCGCCGAGGAGCGCCCCTCGCAAGTAGGCGCCGCGGCAACACGACCGGGCGACGACGCGCTTGGGCGGCCGGTCGAGCGGGCCGAGCCGCGTGGAGAGCACCCCGGCTTCGTTCAGCACCTGAAGCGCACGGTCGACGCCTTCGACGTGCAGCTGGTACCGCGTGGATCCGTCGAAGGCGCGGCGCCGGTAGGTGCGGATCTCACACGGGACCTCGAAACCGCGCAGGAGCGCGAATGCCCGCCGCGCGACCGCCGAGCTCGGCACGTCCAGGTGCACCGAGACCTCGCCGCGGCCGAGCAGGTGGATCGAGCCGGCGGTGTGGAAGAGCGCCGACAGCTCCGCCAGGCGATCGCACTCCCGTCGCGGCGCGATCGCCGCCAGCTCGTTCCGCACGTCCACCGAAAGCGTCAACCCTTCGGAATATACGATCAGCCGGTGAGCGCTCCAGGTCTCTTCCGCCCGCCGGCACCCCGCAACGAGCCTGTCCTGGACTACGCGCCCGGATCGGCGGAGCGCGCGGAGCTGAAGCGGCGCCTCGCCGAGCTGCGCGGCGACCGGCTCGAGATCCCGCTCGTGATCGGAGGCGAGGAGGTCAGGACGGGATCCACGTTCGAAGCTGTCGAGCCGCACAACAAGGCGAGCGTGCTCGCCGAGGTTCACAAGGGCGGGCCGTCCGAGGTCGAGCGGGCGATCAAAGCAGCGGGCGAGGCCTGGCAGGACTGGCACCGCTGGCCCTGGGAGGAGCGTGCCGCCGTCTTTCTCCGAGCAGCGGATCTCCTGGCCGGCCCGTGGCGCTCCACCTTGGTCGCAGCCACGATGCTCAATCAGTCGAAGACCGCGTATCAGGCGGAGATCGACGCGGCGGCCGAGACGATCGACTTCCTGCGCTTCAACGTCGAGTTCATGCTCCGGATCTACGCGGAGCAGCCCCTCTCCTCGCCGGGAGTCTGGAACCGGATGGAGTACAGGGCGCTCGAGGGCTTCGTCTTCGCGGTCACGCCTTTCAACTTCACGGCCATCGGCGCCAACCTGCCGAGCTCGGCGGCGCTGATGGGCAATACCGTCGTGTGGAAGCCGGCTTCGACCGCCGCCTTCTCCGCCCACTGGGTGATGAAGCTCTTCGAGGAGGCCGGCCTGCCGCCGGGAGTGATCAACCTCGTCTACGGCTCGGGCGCGGAGGTCGGGGACGCCGCGCTCGCAAGCGAGCACCTCGCGGGAGTCCATTTCACCGGCTCCACCCCGGTGTTCCAGGGCATGTGGAAGACGATCGGCGACAACATCGCCAACTACCGCAACTATCCGCGCATCGTCGGCGAGACGGGCGGCAAGGATTTCATCGTCGCGCACCCGTCGGCGAACGTCGACGCCGTCGCAACCGCGATCCTGCGCGGCGCTTTCGAGTACCAGGGGCAGAAATGCTCCGCGGCATCCCGGGTCTACGCGCCGTCGAACATGTGGCCGGAGCTCCGTGAGCGGCTCGTCAAGGAGGTCGTCCACGATCCGGATGGGCGACGTGTCCGATTTCTCGAACTACATGGGCGCCGTCATCGACGAGAAGGCCTGGCGCGGGCACAAGGAGGCGATCGATTCGGCCTCCGAGAACGCGGCCGAGGTCGTGGTCGGCGGCGGAACGGACGACAGCGAGGGCTACTTCATCCAGCCGACGGTGCTGGAGACGAACGACCCGGAGTCGCGCCTGATGCGCGAGGAGCTCTTCGGCCCCATCGTCACGACCTACGTCTATCCCGAGGGCAAGTGGGACGAGACGCTCGAGCTCGTGGACGACAATCCGTATGCCTTGACGGGCGCCGTCTTCTCGGAGGACAGGGCGGCGATCGACCAGGCCGAGGAGCGGCTGCGCTACACGGCCGGGAACTTCTACGTGAACGACAAGCCCACGGGCGCCGTGGTCGGGCAGCAGCCGTTCGGCGGAGCGCGTGGCTCCGGCACGAACGACAAGGCGGGCTCGATGTGGAACCTCATCCGCTGGGTCAGCCCGCGGACGATCAAGGAGACCTTCGTGCCGGCCCGTGACTACCGCTATCCGTTCATGGCGCCGGACGGCGACGGTTCCGGCTCTTAACCGGCTCTCAACCAACCCTCGTGCCGAACGGGCGTCTTAGGTGAGGATGGGCCGCCCGGTCATCCTGGTCACTGCGGCGGCCCTTCTTCTTTTCGTCGCGACCGCCGGCGCTGCCCGGATCACGGCAGCCCCCGCGCTGACTTCCTGCGCGGCGGCCAGGTGGCGGACCGGATCGACGGGACGAGGTGGCAACGACCGCATCAAGGTCGACGGCGGCGGTCGAGACACGGTCCGCTGCGGGACGGGCCGCTACGACCTCGTCAACGCTGATCTCGCCGATCGCGTGGCGGCCGATTGCGAGACCGTTGCACGGGTGGTCGCGCGCGATCTGTACCGGTCGACCGCGCAGCATTCGTCGATCGCCGAGCCGGACTCGTTCGCCTGGGGAAATACGGTGGTCGCCGCCTTCCAGTCCGGGCGGTTCCGCGACGGCGGTGCCGTCAACACCGGCTGGGCGACATCGCGGGACGGTGGCCGCACCTGGCGTTCGGGCACCCTCCCGTCGCTTACGGTCAACTCCCGGCCCGCCGGTCGTTGGCAGCGCGCGAGCGACCCGGTCGTCGCGTACGACGCCGCGCACGGAACCTGGCTGATCGCTTCGCTCGCCTTAACCTCCGGCGAGGCCGCGGCCGTCGTCGTGAGCCGCTCGCCAGACGGGATCACGTGGAGCGCCCCATTCACGGTCATCGAAGCGCCGTGGCAGCCCAACCTCCTGCTCGACAAGGAGTGGATCGTCTGTGACAACGGCGTCGCGAGTCCGCACCGGGGCAGTTGCTACGCCACCTACAGCGACTTCAGGACGCGCCGCCTCGAGTTCCAGGCCTCGCGCGACGGCGGTGTCACCTGGGGCGCGCAGGTCGCGGCGCCGGGAGACGCCGGGCGGCGTTCGATCGACGGACGCTGGGCGCCTGCGCCGCAGCCGGTCGTCCAGCCGGACGGCGATCTCATCGTCCCGTACTACGACGAGGATCGCGTGGCGTCCGTCCGCTCGGCCGACGGCGGACGGTCGTTCTCGGCCCCGGTGACAGTCTCGCCGACCGCCTTCAAGGCGACCCCGGGGCTGCGCGCTCCCCCGCTACCGAGCACCGAGGTGGACGCGAACGGCGTCGTCTACGTCGTGTGGCCCGACTGCAGGCCCACGCCGTCGTGCCGCGCCGACCAACTCGTCATCTCGCGTTCGTCGGACGGGATCTCCTGGTCGCCGGCGACGTCGAATCCCCACGGCTCCGCGGACTTCGGGGGCCGACTACGTGCTCCCCGGAATCGGAGTAGACCCGACACGCGCGGGTCGCCTGGCGGTCGTCTACTACGTCGCGCGCGACGGCGGGCTCCTCGACGTCGGCTCCATCTCGTCGCCGAACGGCGGCCGTACCTGGCGACCGCCCAGACGAATGAACGCCCAGACGATGCGCCTCGAATGGGCCGCCCAGGCCGGAGGCGCGATGCTCGGCGACTACTTCTCCACGTCGTGGACGGGTGGACGCGCGATCTCGGTCTTCACGCTCGCCTCGTTCAGGCCAGGTGCGTTCGACCAGCCGCTCTTCGCCGCCGTGATCCGTCCCTGATCGCTCGACGGGAGCGTCAGGCGCGCCCGGCCTTGTGGAGCTGCGCGTAGATCGCGCGTGCCGTCTTCGCGGGAATGCCCGGGACGCCCTCGAGCTCCTCCTGCGACGCGGCCAGGAACTGCTCGGCCGAGCCGAAGTGGCGGATCAGCGCTCGACGTCGTGCGGGCCCCACGCCCGGCAAGGTGTCGAAGATCGACTCCCGCGCTTTCGCCGCCCGCCGCTGCCGGTGGAAATCGAGCGCGAACCGGTGCGCCTCGTCCCGAACACGTTGGAGCAGCTGCAAACCGGGTGAATGCCGCTCGAGCCGGATCGGATCGGGCCGGTCGGGGACAAAGACCTCCTCCACGCGCTTCGCCAGCGAGATGACTGCGACACGGGGCAGGTCGTAGGCCTGCATCGCCTGGATCGCCGCCGAGAGCTGGCCCTTCCCCCCGTCGATGACGACGAGGTTCGGCGCCGCGGCGAAGCCTTCGTCGTAGTTCTCCTCCGAGCCGACACCGATGCGGGCAAAGCGGCGCGAGACGGCCTCAGAGAGCGCCGCGTAGTCGTCCTGGCCGTCGATCCGGCGAATGCCGAACTTCCGATAGTGCGCCTTCTTGGGCATGCCGTCTTGGAAGACGACCATCGACGACACCGGCGACTCCTCCTGGATGTTGGACACGTCGAAGCACTCGATCCGCAACGGGAGGCTCTCGAGGTTGAGCACCTCGCGCAGCTCCTCCAGCGCCTCCACGCGCCGCTGGCGGGACTGCTCGGCCCGCGCCGCATCGGCGTCGAGAGCGAGTCGCGCGTTCTGATCCGCAAGATCCTGAAGGCGACGCTTCTCGCCTCGCTCCGCCGGCCGAACCTCGACCCGCGATCCACGCCGCTCGGAGAGGAACTCCGCGAGCGCGGCTGTGTCCCCGGAGCCTGGCGGAACGATGATCTGGGGCGGAATCGACGGGGCCGAGCCGTAGTACTCGAGCGCGAAGGCCTCGATCACGGCCGCGACCTCTTGATCCTGGACGTTCTCGAGGTGGAACCCGTACCGGTCGACCATCTTCCCGTCGCGCAGCGGAAAGATCTGCACCGCCGCTCTGTCCCCCTCGATGGCGACGCCGACGACGTCCACCGTCCCGACCGCGCGCTTGTCGGCAGCCTGGCGCTCGGCCAGATGCCGGACCGAGAAGAGCCGGTTCCGGAATCGAGCCGCCTCCTCGAAATGCTCGTTCGCGGCCGCGTCCTTCATCCTTCGCTCGAGCTCGGCGATGATCGGCCGCGTCTCGCCGGAGAGGAACTCGATCACCCCGTCGATGACCTTCGCGTACTCGTCCTTCGAGATGTAGTCGACGCAGGGCGCGTAACAGCGTTCGATGTGGAAGTCGAGGCACGGGATGCCGGAGTGCCTGCCCGGTTTCGGCCCCTCGCACGGGCGGAAGCGGAAGACGCGGTTGAGGACATCCAGCGTCTCGCGCACCTTCTTCGCGTTTGCATAGGGCCCGAAATAGACGACGCCGCGCCGGTGCCGCTCCCGGGTGAACATGACTCGCGGGTAGTCGTCGCCGACCGTGACGGCAATGTACGGGAACGACTTGTCGTCCCTCAGTCGCACGTTGAAGGGCGGCCGGTGGCGCTTGACCAGGTTCTGCTCGAGATGCAGAGCCTCGACCTCGTTGCCGGTCACGATCACCTCGAGGTCGGCGATGCGGCCGACCATGCGAGCGATCCCCGACCTCGTGTCGCCGCCCTGCTGGAAGTAGCTCCGGACGCGCGGGCGCAGTGTCTTGGCCTTGCCGACGTAGAGGATCTTGCCCGCCGAATCGCGGAAGAGGTAGACGCCCGGCTTCGCCGGGAGCGCCTTCAGCTTCGGCTCGAGGGACGTGGCCATTTCGGAGTGAGGGTAGCCTCCGGGCCGTGCGTCGCTGGATCGCCCTAGGGGTCGGGGCTGCCGCTCTCGCAATCGGCGGGTTTCTGCTGGCGACCCGCGGCGACGGCGACGACTCTCAGGCGAAGAGGCCCGCTGTCGGCGGGACGGACACCGCGGTCGGACGAACGAACGAGGCATCTCCGACCACCTCCACACGCCGGGACCTCGTCCACGGCGACGGGACCCAACGGACCCGGCCCGGGGACCGGAACGGGATCGACGGAAGGCAGCGGTGGCCCTCGCCCGTTCGAAGTCGGCGTCTGGGAGTACTTCGTTCGCGATCCCAAAGCTGCGGTCGCCCGGCGGAGGGTCGCCGACGCCAAGGAGGCCGGGTTCGCCGCCGTGATCACGAACGCCTTCTGGAACCCGGGCCAGACCAGCCCACCGCCGAACGAGCTGACAGAGCTGCGAAACGCCGCGCGCGCCGCGGCCGCCGCCGGCGTGCGCCCCATGGTGATCGTGGCCAACCTCGGAAGCCGCACGACCCCGCGAACGGCCCCGCTCAGGAGAGAGTTCGCCGCGTACGCCGTCTCGATCGCCAGGCAGATCCCCGAGTTCCGCGCCTTCGTCGTCGGCAACGAGCCCAACCTGAACCGTTTCTGGCTGCCCCAGTTCGGGCGAAACGGCGAGAACGTCGCAGCACGCGACTACCTGCTGCTCCTGGCCGAGGTCTTCGACGCGCTGAAGGAGGTCTCGGGCGAGATCCGGGTCATCGGCGGCGCGCTCGCTCCACGCGGTGGCGACCGACCGGGCACCGGCCGCGACACGCACTCTCCGACCCAGTTCATCCGCGATCTCGGCCGGTACTACCGGGCTAGTGGACGAACCACGCCCGTGATGGACGCGTTCGCCCACCACCCTTACCTCGAGAGCTCGAGGGTCCCGCCCGAATTCGCCCACCCGCAGTCCACGACGATCTCGCTGGCCGACTACGACAAGCTCGTCAGCGAGCTTCGCGAGGCCTTCGACGGCACGGCCCAGCCGGGATCCAAGCTGCCGATCCTCTACACGGAGTTCGGTGTGCAGACTCGAGTCCCGCCGGCGAAGCGCTCGGTCTACAGGAACTTCGAGTCGCCCGCCGCTTCCGACGCCGTCTCCGAACGAACCCAGACGGCCTACTACCGCCGCGCCGTCGCCATGGCCTGCAAGCAGCCGACCGTGGAGGGGATCTACATCTTCCATGTCTGGGACGAGCCCGACCTCCTCGGCTGGCAGTCAGGGCTCTACTACGCCGACCGAACGCCCAAGACGAGCCGGGGCGCGCTCGCCGATCTACGATCCTGCCGATGACCGGCCAATACGTCGCCTACACGTTCTTCCGCGTCGATCCGGCCTGGCGCCGGCTCCCGGTGGAGGAGCGCATGGCCGGAAAAGACGCCTTCGCCGAGGTCGTCGAGGACTGGGCGGGACGCATGGACGTCCTTCGCGCCTACTCCGTCACAGGGGTGCGGCCGGACTCGGACTTCTTCCTCTGGAAGATCACGGAGCGCTACGAGGATCTGGGCGAGCTCGGCGCCGAGCTGAACGCAACGCCGCTCGCCGGGTGGCTCGAGACCCCCTACTCGTACCTCGCAACGACGAAAGCGTCCGAGTACACCGCTGCGCGTCGGCCTCGGAAGGTCGTCCCGCGAAACTCCCCCTACCTCGTCGTCTACCCCTTCGTGAAGACCCGCCCCTGGTATGCGCTGCCCGAGGAGGAGCGTCAACGCGCGATGGACGAGCACATCCGCATCGGCGCGGAGTTCGAGACGATCCACAACCACACGACGTACTCGTTCGGGATCGACGACCAGGAGTTCATGACCGTCTTCGAGTGCGACGAGCCCTCGGACTTCATGCACCTGATGCTGACGCTCCGAGACAGCGAGGCGAGCGCCTACACGGAGCGCGACACGCCGATCTTCGTCGGGCAGGCCATGGAGATCCGCCGAGCGCTCGACGCGCTCGACGGCTCGGGAGTCCGCGCGGAGGCGTCGCCCTAGCCGTACGTGCGCTGGTCTCGCCAGGTCCGGAACATCGCGAAGCCGGAGAGACCGAGGATCGCGAAGAACGCGAGCGCCTCCTGGCCTGAGGGCCGGTTCAGGATGAAGGCTCCAATCGAGACGACGATCAGGAGCGCTGCACCGTAGAACGCGTACTGAGCGCGACTCGGCCAGGTCGAGATGTCCCCTCGCCGCTCGCGCCAGAACAGATAGACGAAGAACGCGATCGCAAGGAAGAACGCGATGCGAGTGAGGTAGACGAGCGAGAGGAGCGTCGTCTGCTGGTTCAGCACGATCACGACCCCGACGATCCCGACGATGATCAGGAAGCCCCGCAGGGTCGGGTTCATGTCGGCGAAGAAACGTCTCATCCCGACGTCAGGTACGCCCTGGTTGCAAGCGCACCTGCAAGAAGCGTCGACCCGACGAACCAGGCGAGCCGCCGGCGCGGCTCCGAGGGCGCGTAGAGCCAGGGCGTGAGGGCGGCGAGCAGCGACAGGGTCCCGTAGGCGTAGTGGAGCTCGTCGGGGGTACGGCGATCGTCAGCGACGAGTAGCAGTCCGATCCCCACCTGGGCGACCAGCAACGTCTGCACGAGGGCGATGACGTGCCCCAGCGGGCGGCCCGGGTCGCGGCGGCGGAGATATGCGATGGCCCCCCAGATCGTCGCGAGGCCGGCCACGACAAGGACTGAGAGGCCGACGTATTGGTGCGCGTCGGGCACGGGCGGCCAATCTATAGGCTGGCCCCGTGGTCGAGGAAGGCGGCAAGGCACCCGATTTCGAGCTGACGAGCGACAGCGGCGAGCAGGTTCGGCTCTCCTCGTTCCGCGGACAGCCGGTCGTCCTCTACTTCTATCCCCGGGACGACACGCCCGGGTGCACGACCCAGGCGCTGCGGCATCCGTGACTCCTACGACGACTTCGGCGCTCGCGGCGCCGTCGTTCTCGGAGTCAGCGCCGACGACGTGGCCTCGCATGTGAAGTTCAAGCAGAAGCACGGCCTGCCGTTCACGCTTCTCGCCGACCCGGATCACGAGGTCTCCGAGACCTACGGCGTCTGGAAGGAGAAGAATTTCGCCGGCAAGAAATACTGGGGCATCGAGCGCTCGACCTTCGTGATCGACGCCGAGGGGACGGTCGTCAAGGCGATGCTGCGAGTGAAGCCGGACACGCACGTCGAGAAGGTCCTGGCCGCCCTACCGTCCTAGGGGTGGTGGCTACAATCGGCCGTCGCGCGGATGTGGCGGAATTGGTAGACGCGCACGGTTCAGGTCCGTGTGGGGGAAACCCCGTGGAGGTTCAAGTCCTCTCATCCGCATAGCCATTTCCCCTGGCCTGAGCCCGATATCTCGATCTCGGAGCAGCCAGTATCGTGCGGCAGCGTGGCCGATCACCCGCGGGAGCTCTTCATCGCCGGCACAGGCTCGTTCGCGCTCGAGGTCGCGGAGTACGCCCAGGCCGCCGGGCGCCCGGCGTCTGGACTGGTCGAATTGATCGACCCGGCGAGGGTCGGCAGTGAGATCCACGGGCTCGATGTCGTCGCGTTGAGCGACGAGCGCCGATCGGGAGGCGAGGTCGTGATCGGGACCGGCGGCGAGCGGCTCGGCTACTGGGAAGTTCTGGCCGAGCACGGCTGGAGGCCTGCGACCGTCGTTCATCCGACCGCGCAGATCAGCCTCTCCGCTGCCGTCGGCGATGGAGTGGTTGTCGGCCCCGGTGCAATCGTGGGTGCAGCCAGCCAGCTCGGCCCACACGTCCTCGTCGGCCGCGGCGCCCTCGTCGGGCACCACGTTCGGATCGGCGCAGGTGCGACGCTGAACCCCGGCGTCAACATCGCCGGAAATGCCGTGATCGGCGAAGCGGGCTGTAATCGGCATGGGTGCCGTCATCAGCAACCGCGTCGAGGTCGGCCCGGGAGCCCTCGTGGCCGCAGGCGCAGTGGTCATTCGGCAGGTCGAAGCCGAGACGCGCGTTCAGGGTGTTCCGGCACACGTGTTTTCCCCACGATGATCGGTCGCGTTCGCAGGCGTCTCGCGCACGTGCTCGATCGGCGCTTCTTCGCCCTGCACGAGCGGGTCGAAGACCTGGCGACGCGTGTTGAGGATCTCGCACGACCGGCAGCGGCGACAGGAGACGATGAGCTGCGCAACGAGGTCGCCGATATCGCGGCGGCGCTGCGGAGCATCGCGGGCACCGAGGCCGAGCACACGCGGCTACTCCGGGCGATCACGTCCCGTCTCGACGAGGAGATCGCCCCGGCCTTGCGGATCATGGCCGGCAACGACGCCGAGAATCGGCGGCTGCTCGACGCCGCACGGCGCGACCCAGAGTACGAGCTGGCGTTCGAGGAGACCGAGCCTCTGGTGACGGTGATCGTGCCGACGCACCGTCGGCCCTGAGCTGCTGAGCTCGAGGACGCTGCCGTCGGTGCTCGCGCAGACATACGAGCGCCTCCAGTTGCTCGTGATCGGGGACGCGACCGAGGACGAGACGGAAGCGGTGGTGCGCGAGATCAGCGACTCGCGCCTGACCTTCGTGAACCTGACGTCGACGGTACGTCTACCACGACCAGCATCGGCAACGGTTGACCGCGTCGACCCTGACCCGAAATGAGGGCTACCGGCTCGCCCGCGGGCGCTGGCTGTTCGAGGTCGACGATGATGACGCCGTGCCGCTCGATGCGGTCGAGGCGTTGCTGGCAGAGGCGCGTGGAGCGAAACCTCGAAGCGGTGCAGGGGGTGATTCGACAGCATGAGCCCACCGGGCAGACGACGGAGATCGTCACCACGCCCGAGTTGGTCAGACTGGCGGGAGGTGCCGTCGTGCATGCGCACATGCGCTTCTTCGCCCGTGAGCATGTCGCCTCCGCGTTCGGTGTCGGCGGCGACGTCTTCCGCGGCGAGCGAATGGTCCGAGCCGGCGTGCGGATCGGGCTCCTCGATCGCGTGACGTACGAGTACTACCCCTCGTTGCTCTGGGAATCGCAATAGACGCGGCCGGCATCCCATGGAGGGTCAAGTCCTCTCATCCGCATAGTCGCCCTCCTCGTCGTCGCCGCCCTGATCGTCGCCCTGGTGCTGAGCCTCGTAGACACGGGTGGTCCCGGACCGGCCGGAGAGGAGCTGCGTGGAACGGTCACGAGCGTGGCCGACGGGGACACGCTTCGCGTGGAGCTGGACGATGGACGGGAGGAACGGGTCCGCCTGCTCGGGATCGACGCGCCGGAGCTGAATCCCGCCGAGTGCTTCGGCGGAGAGGCCAGGTCACGGGCGAGGGCGCTGGCCGACGGGCGACGCGTACGGCTCGTCCTCGACGCCACCCAGGACGAGCGCGACCGGTTCGGGCGTGTGCTGGCGTACGTCCTGCTCGGGGAGTCGGACGATCTCGGACGCAGGCTCGTGGCCGAGGGATACGCGTCCGTCTTCGTCTTCGACCGACCGTTCAGGCGGGTCGAGTCATATCGCGATGCGCAGGATTCGGCTCGACGAGACTCCAGAGGGCTCTGGGGGAAGTGCAGTTCACGCGCAGGTTCTTAACGACCTGTACGTACGATTTAGCCTCTGAAGTCGGCTGTTTGTCTCGGGGTCTTGATGTTGGCGGCGCTTCCCGCGCTCGCCTCTGCGCGCGTCGAAACGCCGCAAACCACAGGGCACCTCGTCGAAGTCGTGGTCGAGCTCGCCTCGCCCGCCGCTTCCCGCAGTGCCCTCCCCCGCTCTCGCGGCCGCCTCGATCTGGGCGCGCACGCCACTTTGCGACGCCTGACCCGGCTCCGCGTGGAGCAGGAGCAGGTCGCGGGCCGGATCCACGACGCGATTCCGGGAGCCCAGGTCCGATGGCGCTACCGGGTCGTCCTGAACGGCCTCGCCGTCGTCGTTCCCGCGGAGGCGATAGAGCGGCTAGAGCGCGTCGACGGAGTCGCAGAGGTTCACAGGAGCTCGCTCTACCGGCCTCAGCTCGACCGCAGCCCGTCGGCGATCGGTGCCCCGGCGGTGTGGGGCCCTGCGCTCGCGACCGCCGGACAGGGGATGAAGATCGCGATCATCGACGACGGCGTCGACCACAGGCACCAGTTCTTCGACCCCGCGGGCTATGTCATGCCCGCCGGGTTCCCCAAGGGGCAGGCTGCGTACACGAGCGCCAAGGTGATCGCGGCACGCTCGTTTCCTCCGCCGTCGCCCAAGGCCCGGAACGCCGAGCTCGCGTTCGACCCGGAGCAGTCCGAGCATGGGACGCACGTCGCAGGGATCGCGGCCGGAAACGACGGAACTCAGGCGTTCTCGGGAGGAGGCCGCCGGTCACTCTCCGGCGTCGCTCCGCGGGCGTACATCGGGAACTACCGGGTCTTGACGATCCCGACCGCTTCCAACGTCGGCCTCGACGGCAACTCCCCGGAGATCGCAGCCGGTATCGAGGCGGCCGTGATGGACGGAATGGACGTGGTGAACCTCTCGATCGGCGAACCGGAGATCTCGCCCGCACGCGATCTCGTGGTGCGCGCTATCGAAGGAGCGGCGGCAGCCGGCGTCGTGTCCGTCGTCGCAGCCGGCAATGATTTCGGGGCGTTCGGCCGTGGCTCCGTCTCGTCTCCCGGCTCCGCTCCTTCGGCGATAACGGTCGGCGCGACCTCCCTTCAGCGGCAGATGGCGTCGTTCTCGGCCGCCGGCCCGACACCCCTTTCGTTCCGCCTGAAACCCGAGCTCTCCGCACCCGGTGTCTCGATCCTCTCGTCCGTCCCTCCGCGCGAGGGCACGTGGGAGACATTGAGCGGGACGAGCATGGCGACGCCGCACGTCGCCGGTGCGGCGGCCGTGCTTCGCCAACGGCACCCGACCTGGCGGCCCCCGCAGATCAAGGCCGCCCTGGTCGCGACTGCGGTGCCCGCTCTCGAAGGCTCGAGAGAGGCAACGACGACGAGGCAGGGCGGTGGGTTCGCAGATCTCGCTCGGGCGGACAACCCCCTGGTCTTCGCCACGCCGTCCGTGGTCTCGTTTGGCCTCGTTCGCCGTGGCCGGTCGGCCACTCGGAGGGTGAGCCTCTCGGATGCGGGAGGCGGAGCCGGAGAGTGGCAGGTCTCGGCCGGCGGCATCTCGACGACGCGCCGCGTCGTCGTCCCCGGATCGCTGACCCTGACGCTCCGCGGCGCTCGGCTCGGCGACACGATCCGGCTTCGTCGTCCTCAGCCGCGGTGCGGAGACCCGTCGCATCCCGTACTGGGGCAGGGTCACGGCCCCACGACTCGGCCTCCACCCCGCCCGACCCCTCACGCGCACGGGCACCTACCGCGGGAATACCCGCGGAAAACGGGCCCTGGTGTCGGCGTACCGATACCCGGAGAACCCGACCGGTAGCGGAATCGACCGTGTCCTTCGGGGGCCCGAGCAGGTTTTCCGTGTCCGCCTCAGGCGACCGGCCGCGAACTTCGGCGTTGCGATCCTCGCAACGGGGACGCGGCGTGCGCGTCCAGCCTCGGATCGTGCTCGGCGCCGACGAGAACCGCCAGGCGGGCCCGACATCGCTTCCGCTCACCACGAATCCCTATCTGCCGACCTTCAACCAGCCGGCACCGGTGTCGTCGGTGATCCGTCCGAGCCCCGGCCTCTACCACGTCGTGTTCGACAGCACGACGAAAGCCGGAGCCGGCCCGTACGCCTTCCGCTACTGGGTCGGAGACGAGACCCCGCCGCGAGTCCAGCTCGTAACGCGCACGGTCCGCTCGCGCGGAACTCTCTTGCTTCGAGCCACCGATCGGGGCGCTGGCGTCGACCCTCGCTCGCTCTTCGCGTCGCTGGCCGGCGGCAACCGCCAGATCACGTATGCGCGAGCCGGAAACTCGGTCTCGCTCGAGATCCCGGTAGGACGGCTCTCAGCCGGACGCCACCGGCTCGTCGTCCAGGTGTCGGATCACCAGGAGGCGAAGAACATGGAGAACGCCTTGCGGATCCTTCCGAACACGACGACGCTCAGCGTCTTCGTCACCGTCCGCTAGGGCTTCCGGTCACGCTCTTTGGTGGTCGGGAGCTGCGCCAGGTCTCGCTCCACGCTCGCCGCGAAATCGTCGTCGTCCTCGGGCCGGAGCACGCGAAGGTTCGACTTGCGCCGTTCCCGCGCCCTTTGGCGCCGACCCTCGAAACCGAACCTCGGCGAAAGCCTCGGCCACTCGGCCGCGATGAGCACGGCGACGGCGCAGGCAAGCAAGGCGATCCAGAGCCAGCCCACGTTTTCATCTTAGCCCGCGCCGCGTGGGGCCTGGCTAACCAGGCAAGAACGGGATGTCCCAGAAAACGACCACGAGGATGCCCGCAGCCAGGGCCGCAAGTCCGGCGCCGATCACGAGCGCGCGCCGGAGCGGGCTTCCGTGGGTCACCTGCTCGACCGCCTGCTCCGCGCGGTCGAGAACGCGCTCGAGCCACCGCTCGGCCCACGCGAACTCGAGAGCGAGCATCGTGAGCCCGAGGATGATCACCGGGATCCCCGGGCCCGGCGTGACGAGCATCACGACTCCCGCGGCGCAGACGAGGAAGCCGGCGATCGCGAACCCGACGCGATAGGTTCGGCTCCGCTCCTTATGGCGCGCCTGCTTCTCGCGAACGCGCTCGATCAATGGCGGGCGGTCGCCCGTCTCGTCCTCGCTCACCCGGAAAAGACTACGGGCAGATGCGAACGAGATCGGTGCGGCACCGGTCGATCCCGGCCCCACCCGTGACACGGTCGTTGCCGCGCAAACCGTCCCGCGAGATCATGAAATCGCGTCCGGGTCCGCCGATCAGGTGATCGCGGCCGACATTGCCGTCGAGCCGGTCTCGTCCGTCGCCGCCGTTCAGCAGGTCGTTCCCGCGCCCGCCGTCGAGCCAGTCGTTGCCGGCGCCACCGTAGAGGCGGTCGGCGCCGCCCATTCCGAGCAGGACGTCGTTACCGCCGAGCCCACAGAGGACATCCGCCTTCGGAGTGCCGCGCAGGGTGTCCTTGCCCGGTGTGCCGATGAGCGTGCAGCCGGCGCTCGAAACGCCACGCGCAAGCGGCTCGGCGAGGTAGCTCTGGCCTGCCCGAAGGGTCACGTCGGCCTGCCGGACGAAGTCCCGCACGGTGACGGTGCCTTCGACGACCGTCGTGAGCGTTCCGTCGCAGCGATCCTCGGTCCGCCACTCGGTTCCTCGAACCGTCGCAGAGCTGTACCGGCCGCGGGTGCGGTACTTGCCCTTTCCACTCCCCCACACCCGACGGATGGGCTTCTTCGTCGCCTGCCACGCGAACGAGCCTTCGAGGCAGCTGAAGTCGCCGCCGTCGAGACGGATCTCGGGGAGGGCGGCCACGCCGTCCTGCAGGAGCGTGAAGAGGCCCTCGTAGAACTGGCTCGTCTCGAGGACGCCGCCGGCGCGGGCCGAGGTCAGCTGGACACGGCCGTTGGTGGTGTCGATCTGGCTTCCGATCGAAAGCTGGTCCGGCGCGGTCAGCGGGACGAAGCGACCGGTTCCGGGCTCGCGGACGAACACCACACCGGAGACCGGGGTTGCGTTCGCGCTCTGCGAGGGAACCGGCGGCGGCGGATTGAAGTGCGCGATCACCGAGCGCGCTCCGCTCATGGTGACGACGCACGCACCTGAGCCGCTGCAGGCGCCTTCCCAGCCGGCGAACGTCCAGCCCGGGTCGGGGGCAGGCACGAGGGCAACCGGCGTGCCTTCGTCGAAGGACGCTGAGCAGGTAGCGCCGCAGTTGATCCCAGGTGGCGCGGAGGTCACGCTTCCGTCACCGGTCTTGGAAACTGAGAGCGTGTGCTGCGCAGGCGGACTACCAAATCGGGTCACCGTCGTGAAGACGACCGTCTCGTTGAGCTCGACGCCCTCCAGGGCCCATTGCTGCGTCATCGTTGCGTCCTGGCCGGGATTTACCTGACCGTTGTCCTGGGCGGGGATCCCGCCCGGGAACTCGATCGCGGGCCTGTAGAACGCGGGTTGAATCGTCCAGCCAGTTGGGTTGGCATTGCCGGCCGCAGACCCGGTGATCGCGAGTGCCGTCTCGTGAGGGGCGGCGTCGCCGGATGCGAATTGTGTGAGCTCCGCGCCGCCTGGGCTCGCTGTCGCGCCGTCGAGCTTCGTCCCGTCGCGGGCGAGATCTCCGTCCAGGTGCCGCATGACGAGGAAGTTGCTCGGGCCGTCCTCATTCGTGATCGCATAGGTCTGCGTCAGGGTCGAGGTCCGTCCGGCTATGTCGCTGAGGGTCTGGGTGAGCTTCACCGTGAGTCCAGGCGCAGTTGAGAACAGCGTCGTCACGGAACGACCGGGGACTTCTGATTCGACACAAACGGGCGTCCCCTCGAGAAATGGCGGACTCGCGATCCAGACGAGCGAACTGTTCGTCGTGTCGGCCGCGGCGAGGGGTCCCGGCGGATTGAAAACGGCCTGGTTGAACGAGCCTCCCCCGTCGACGGTCACTGTGACGGCGCCGTCTTCTGTCGGAAGACCGTTCGCAAGGGATCTGGTGAGCGGAGCCGGGTTGCACGGGGGAGCCTGTGCTTGCGCGTCGGCGATCCCGCCGGCGCTCGCCACCGAGGTGGCCGCGGCCAGCGCCAGCGCGAGAAGCGCGACCCTTAGGGGCAGATGGTGACGATGCCTGAGCGCAGGCACTGATCCGCTCCCGGACCGCCGGCAGCCGTGTCCTTGGCGTCCCGACGCATCCTGTCGTTGCCGGGCCCACCGAGGACCCGATCCTTTCCGAGGCCACCGATCAGGAAGTCGTTTCCGTAACTCCCGTTCAGGTGGTCGTTCCCGCGCTCTCCGGCGAGCGTGTCCCGGCCGCGGCCGCCATCGAGGCGGTCGTCCCCTGCGCCACCGAGAAGCTCGTCCTTGCCGTTCCCGCCCTTGAGGTTGTCGTTGCCCGCTCCGCCGAGCACGCGGTCGTTTCCGGCCCCGCCGAGCAGGCGGTCGTTGCCGCCAAAGCCGATCAGCACGTCGTTGCCTCCGAGGCCGCAGAGGACGTCCACGCCGGGGCCTCCGCGAAGGACGTCGTCACCGGCGGTCCCGCGCTGGGTGCAGCCGTCGGTGCGCGCCTGAGGCTCGCGGGTGACGGGCACGGGGACACGGGTGGTCGAGCTGGCTGCGTTGTTCGCAGCAGCGGGGTCAGCTTCGTTTCCGGACACGGTCGCCGTATTCGTGTGCACGCCGGGCTCGGTGGTCACTGCGACCAGCGCGACGGACGTCGCGGCGCCGCTCGCCAAGGATCCGATGGCGCACCGGACGACGGTCCCGCCGACACAGGCCACGTTTCCGACCGCCCCGGAGACGAACTGCAAGCCGCCGGGCATCGCGTCGCTGAGCACGACACCCGTCGCTGCCGAGGGCCCGTTGTTCCTGACCGTGATGTCGTAGTTGACAGTGCGATCGACGGCACTCGTCGCCGGAGCGGCCATGGTCACCGACAGGTCGGCTGTGGGCGCCGCCGGCGGCAACGGAGGCGGCGGTGGCTGTGGGAGCAGAGAGTCGTCGTTGACGATCGTGACCGACCCTCCTCCCGCGACGCTCCCATTCGATGCCCCGGTGAGGTCGACGGTCAGGGTGTCGTTCGGCTCGACGGCAACGTCGCCGAGAATCGTTACCGGCACCGTGCGGTTCGTTTGATTCGGCGCGAAGGTCAGTGTGCCGGAGGTGGGAACGAAGTCCCCCGCGAGCTCTGCGCCGGCGCCGGTGGCGAAGTTCACCTGAACGGTCTTCGCGCTCGCCCGGTTCAGTGACACCGGCACGTGGACGACATGGCTGCCGAGGTTCCCCTCGTCGACGTTGACGGCGCCGCCCGAGATCTCGACGAGCGGATCGTTGTCGACGATCGTCCCTGTCGCATGGCTGGGCGCCTCGACGCCGCCGCTCAGGACCTCGATCTTGATGCGGAACGTCTCGTCCGCCTCGTCCACGGCGTCATCGGTCAGTTTGACGGGGAACTGCCGGCTTCCCGAGCCGATGAACGTGAACGTCGCGGTCGCACCGGTGTAGTCCTCGCCCGCCTTGGCGGTCACGTCGTCCGTCGACAGCCGGATGACGGCTGACGCGGGCGAGCTGAGCGTGAAGACGACCTGGTCGTCGTTCTCCGCGATCTCGGCCTCGTCACCGACGCTGGCGTCCGGTGCGCTGCCGGTAGCGACAACCTCCACGGACACGGTCGCCGGCGCCGAGGTCAGCTCGCCGGCCTCGTCGTCGTCGGTGACCGTGTACGTGAACGAGTCGTCACCGGTGAAGCCGGGATTCGGCGTGTAGACGGCCTTGTCGTCGTCACCCACGCTGACCGTTCCGAACTCGCCGTCACTGGCGCTGAAGTCGAGGTCGCCGCCCTCGACGTCCTCGCCGCGGAGCTGAACGCGCCCGCTCTGGCCCTGGACGGTGACGAGCTCGAGGTCTTCGGCCGTCGGTCGGTCGTTGACCGAGTCGATCTCGATCTGAATGGTCGTTTCGCCTGAGCTGTTGGTGCCGTCGCTGGCTACGACGCCGAAGGAATCGTTCCCATTGAAGTTCGCGTCCGGCGTGAAGTACACGGTGCCGCCGTCGAGATCCAGGTGACCGTGGTTCGGCTGGTCGGTGATCTCGTACTGGAGCTCCGAGCTATCCGTGTCCGAGCCGGCGAGGTTGTACGCGATGGGCTCGCTCGGGTCCTCGTCGCCTCGGAGCGGCAGCTCGGTGTCGATGTACGGCTGGAAGTCGTCGTCAAAGATCGTGCCCGTGCCGACCGCGTCAGCTCAGCGATGCGCCGCTCGCCGCGTTCAGCGCGACGTAGAACGTCTCGTCGCCCTCGCTCGAGGTCGTCGCCGATCACGGGCACCGAGATCGTCTTCGTGCCCGGTGCATCGAAGAGAAGCGTCCCGACGGCGCCGCCGGTGTCACCCTCGCCGGTGCTTCCGTCGATCGTGTCGTAGGACACGCTCACCGGAACGGTCGCAGTCCCTGAGAGCGTGACCGTGAACGTCGCCAGCTGGTCCTCGTCGGTCTCGGTCACCTGGACGTTGCCGATCGAAAGGCTCGCGTTCGTGCCGCCCTGGCCGGCCGGGAAGATCTCGATCGCAACCGAGCCACTTGCGGAGCCGCCCTTGCCGTCGAGAACCGTGAAGGAGAAAGCGTCAGGGCCCGGAGTCACCGGGAGCAGGCGTGTAGCGGACGAGGTTCCCGTCCTGGTCGACGCTGCCGAACTCAGGCGAGCCTGCCGTGTACGCGAGTGCGTCGCCGTCGATGTCGGTCGCGCGCAGGACGATGTCGATCGCCTGATCCTCGACGGTGACGACGCTCTGGTTCTCGGCGACGGGGCTGTCGTTTACCGGCGCGACGGTGATCGTGGCGGTGGCCGTGCGAGTCGAGCTGCCCGTCACTGACCTTGAACCGGAAGGTGTCGACACCGTTGAAGTTCGCGTTCGGCGTGTAGGTGACGTTCGTCCCCACGATCGGGCCGAGCGTGCCGTGCGCCGGGCCGCTGACGATCGACCGGATGAAGTTGGCTGCCGGTGTGTCCGGGTCACTCGCGCCGAGGCCGACCGATACCGGCAAGTCCTCCTGCGTCCCGGGGTTCTGATCCTGGGCGACCGGCGGATCGTTGACCGGCAGAACCTGGATCGTGACCGTCCCGTTCGTGAACCCGCCGTTCCCGTCCCGCACGGTGTACTGGAAGGAGTCGGAGAAATTGCTGTTGAGGCTCGGGCGGTAGCGAATCGTGCTCGCGGCAGCGAGCAGCTCGGTGCTTCCATGCGCCGCGGACCCGACCGGCGCCTGGATCGACAGCGCATCGCCGTCCACGTCCGTGTCGTTCGCCAGCACCTGGACGTCGACGAATCCGTCTTCGAGCACCTCGCGCGACTCCCCGACGACGGTCGGCGCATCGTTGACGGCCGCGACCTGGATCGCGAACGTCGCGTTCGAGCTATTCGTGCCGTCGCTGACCCGGACGTCGAAGCTGTCGAAGCCGTTGAAGTTCGCATCTGGCGTGAAGTGGACGGTGTCGCCGGCGCCCGGCCCCGCGATCGTCCCGTTGTCCGGCTGGCGGGTGACCACGTACTGGAGCGGATCCTCGTCGCGAGTCGCTCGCCTGGAACGTGAACGGCGCCGGCGTCGCCTGATCCTCGGTCGCGACCAGGATCGGCTCGGTGACGAGCGCGGGCGTTCCGTCGTCGTCCGTGATCGTGCCGAGGCCGAAGCCGTCGTCGATCGCCGCGTCGATCGGCGCTCGACAGCGCGACCCCGAACGTCTCGGTCTGCTCGTCCAGGTTCTCACCCGAGATCGGGACGGTCACGGTGGCCGTGGTGTCGCCGGCCGGGACGGACACGAGCTGGCTGACGGAGGTGTAGTCGGAGTTGGCGAGCGCCGAGCCGTTCACCGTGTTCGCCTGCACGGTGAGCGGCGTCGGCGAAGCCGGCGCGACCGATGACGGTGAACACGGCGGTGCGGCCGGCTCCGTCGATCTCCGTGACCGAGACGTCGTTGATCGAGAGCTTCGAAGCGGCGACTCCCTGGTCGTCGTCGAGGATCGTCGCCGTGCCGCGTGCCTGACCGATGGTGCCGTTGACCGGCGCCGCGAGATCGACGAAGAACTGCTCGTCGAACTCGATGCGGGTGTCCCCCGCGATGGTCACCGGAATCGTCTTGCTCGTCTCACCCGGCAGGAAGGTCACTGCGCCGGAAGCGGTGGTGTAATCGGCGCGGGTCACCGCTCGTGGCGGTGTCGTCGAGCGTCGAGTACGCGACGGTGACGGTCTTCTCGCTCGCCGCCGAGATCGTGACGGGCAGTGCGAGAGTGTTCGGGCCGAAGCTGCCCTCTGCCTGCTCGCAGATCGTCGATGTCGATCGACGGCAGCGCGTCGTTGTCGACGATCGTGACGATCGCCTGCGTATCTGTCAGCACCGAGTTCGCCGGGCTCGAGAGGTTGACGAGGAACGTCTGGTCGGGCTCGTCGCTGTTGTCGTCGGTGATCGGGACGTTGAAGGACTTGCTCGTCTGGCCCGCCGGGAAGGGCAGATCGACCCTCGACGGCCGGTGTAGTCACCGCGAGTCCGCCGTGCCGTTCGCGGTCGAGTAGTGGACGGTGACGTCCTCGCTCGAGGCGGCGGACAGCGTGACGGTGATCGCCTTCGTCCCCTCGCCTTCGCCGACGGACTGGTCTGCCGCGCCTCCGCCCGGCACCGCGAAGAGCGTGGCGGTCGTGGCGTTGTACCGCGCCTCGGGGAGCAGATTCCCCGGCAGCGGCATCGGAATGCTGTCGACCACTCCGAAGGTCCCGGTCCTCCCTGCCGGCGCGCTGAGGACGTCGAGCCCGACGCCTGTCACCGGCTCGAAGCCGTTGATGAGCTTGCCGGTCAGCCGCCCATTGAGCGTCGCCGCGCCCGTCACCACGAGGCGGTCGAACTGGGTGCCGACGGTCGTGCCGCCGGCCTCGATCTCGAGCGTCCCGGCGGGTGTCTGCGTGTAGGTCCCTTGGATCGTCAGGACTCCGGCCGAAAGGCCGGGTGCCACGGTGCCGCTGCTGGTCACGTTCTTGAGGTAGGTCGCGTTTCCGCGGAGAACGCCCTGGTTCGTCAGGTTCGGCGCGGAGAGAGCAGGCAGGTTGCGATCCTTGATGGTGAAGTCGCCCTGTGGCCCGTTGACCGAGAAGTTCCGGAGCCCGAAGAGCTCGGCGTTGGACGCGCTGTCGGAAATCTGAGCCGTCGCACCGTCGAGGACGATGCCCGCGTTGTTCGTGACCACGTCGGCGTTGTTGAACCTGAGCGTCGAGCGGACGTGGTACGTGCCCCCGGTGAGGATGTCCGTCGTCGCGTTGTAGTTGTCGAACGCGCCGTTCAGGAACAACGTCCCCGCGAACGCCTCGAGCCGGCCGGTGTTGTTGAACGTGATCGAGATGTCCGACGAGCCGGTGCCGGCGCTCTTGCGGAGCACCCCCGAGTTGGTCAGGCGATGGACGCCGCCGAAGTCCTGGTTCATGTCGGCGTCCGACTGGATGTCGAAAAGACCGACGTTCTCCGTTGTGGCGTTGCCGCCGCGCAGGTTCCCCGTCCCCGCGAGCACGACCGTGCCCTCGTTGCGGAGCACGCGGCCCGTATGGATGTCCTTGACGTTCGTCCCGGTGAGGTTCAGCGTCGCGGCCGGTCCTACCCGGGTCGTTCCCGCGCCGTGCATCGTGCCACCCGTCCAGCTCGACGGCGCCGGGCCGTCCAGCGTGAGCCGCCCGCTGCCGGAGAGCGTGCCGCCGGAGAAGTTCAGGACGTCTGTGACAGGCCCGAGGCTCTCGAACGCGGCGGTGCCGCCGGTCATCGTCGTCGTGGCTGCGTCGTACGCGCCGGACACGTTGGTATGCCCGCCGGTGAAGAGGACGGTGCCGGTGGCGTTCACCGCCGACGTCGGCCCGAGGTCATAGGTCGTGGCGGAGAAATCGAGCGTCGCAGGGACGGTGAAGGTTCCGGAGCTCACGTTCGGGCCGTCGGGTGCGTCGAGACGCACGGACCCTGCGTCGACGAAGACGTTGCCGTCGTTGTCGAACTGCATCGACAGAATCGTCGGGTTCGCCGTCCCCGAGCCGGCCGTCTTGCGGAACGTCCCCGTATTCACGAAGTTCGTCGTTCCGCCGAAATCGGTGTTGATGTCGGCGTCGGTCTGCATCTCGAACAGGCCGACGTTCTCGACGAGCACGTTCGAGCCGCTGCGCATGCTCCCCGTGCCCGGCCAAAGGATCGTGCCCTCGTTGCGGAGCACGCGGCTGTTGACGATGTCCTTCACGTTTGCGCCCGGCGCGTTCAGCGTCACGCCGGCGGGAATGAATGTCGTCCCGGCGCTCGTCATCGTTCCGCTGCTCCAGGTGGAGGCGCCCGGGCCCGTGAGGGTGAGCCGGCCGCCGCCGGCGAGCGTGCCGCCCGCAAGATTCATGACGTCCGTGTCGGAGTTCGCGGCCTGGAATGCCGCCGTCCCGCCCGTCATCGTCGTCGTCGCGACGTCGTAGGTCCCGTTCAGGTTCGTCGTCCCGTTCGTGATGAAGACGGTCCCCGTGCCGTTGATCGCCGATGCCGGCGCGAGGTCGAACGTCCCGCCCGAGAAGTCGAGAGCAGCGGGGACGACGAACGAGCCGCTCGTGGTGCCGTCGCCGTCGCCGCTGTTGAACCGAAGGTATCCCGCCTCCGCCAGCACCTGGCCGTCGTTCTCGAACTGGATGGTCATGTCGGTCGGATTGGCGCCGCCGGTGCCCGCGCTCTTGCGGAACACGCCGGTGTTGTGGAAGAGCGTGGAGCCGCCGAAGTCCGTGTTGATGTCCGCGTCGCTCAGGACGTCGAGGGTGCCGAGGTTCTGGATCAGCGCGCCCGACCCGGTCCGGAGGCTCCCCGTGCTCGAGAGGCGGATCAGGCCCTCGTTCCGCAGCACACGGTTCGCGGTCACGTCCTTGGAGCTACCGCCCTGCAGGTGGAGGGTCAGGCCGCTCGGCACGAGCGTCGTGCCGCTGTTTGACATGGTGCCGCCCGTCCAGAACGAGTCCCGCGGCCCGGCGAGCGTGACCTGACCGGTACCGCCGAGGGTGCCGGCGGAGAGCGACAGGTAGACCACGTTCGTGTTCGGCCGATCGAGCGCCGCTACGCCGCCGAAGACGTGGAGCTCGTCGAACGCCGTCGCGCCCTTGAAGGTCGTGGTTCCGCCGCCGACCCATGTCACGGGCATTTCGTAGCTGCCGTTGAGCGTGATGCCGCCGCCCGAGAAGTACACGCGCGCACCGCTGTTGTTGAACGCCTGCGGAGCGCCGGCAGTCGCCGGAGCGCCGGTGTCCGCGAACGAGTTCGTGCCGGCGGTGTAGTAGACGTTCTGGCCGCCAGAGGTCGGGCCGCGATAGACGCGGTAGCTCGTCGCCCCTGGAACGGGAGCCCACGCGAGGTCGACCCGGCCCGAGACCGTCGCGATCGTCGCGCTCACCTCGGTCGACCCGACCGTCTCCCCGTTGATGTTCCGCGCCGCGACCTTGTAGAAGTACGTCCCCGGCTGCATCGAGCCGCCCGCCCCGGCGGGAGTCGCGCTCAGGCCCGTCGGGGTCGCCAGCGGGGGCCCGCCGGTGATCGGGCCGCCGTAGGTCTGCGTCCCTCCTTCGATCTCGAGGACGCCGCTCGTCCCGACGGTGAACGGCCCCGAGTGGATGCCGTTCGAGAGGAGGCGCAGGTGGCCCGCGGTGGGAAGCACGGTGCCGTCGTTGTTGAACGTGCTCTGGATGTAGGTGTTCTCGCCCGAGACGGCGCCGGCTGTCTTCGCGATGGTCGCGCCGGCGCGGTTGTTGATCGTCTGGTTTACATCGCCGGTCCAGTCCTGGTCGCCCGTGATGTTGATCCGGCCGGCATTGTTGAAGACGGCGCCGTTCGCGAGATCCATGTTCCCGCTCGGCCAGTTGGTCGGGCTCGACACGGGCACGTCGTTGTTGAACGTCCGGCGCGACAGGCTCTTGCTTGTGCCACCGAGAGCGAGACTGCCGGTCACCGTCGTCGACGTCGCGGCGCTGGAGGCGGAGTGCGTGCCTCCGAGCCATACGAAGTCGGTGACCGTCATGTTTCCGGAGCCGCCGAGCGTGCCGCTCGAGAGGCCGACCACGGACGGGGTCGTCGGGATGTTGAAGTTGCCGGTCCCGCCGAAGACGTGGAGCTCGCCGAGCGTCGTCGTGTTCAGGAAGGTGTGCGTGCCGCCGCCGACCCAGGTCGTGGGCGCCTGGTAGGTGCCGTTCATCGTGCTCGTCCCGCCGGAGAAGTAGACCCGTGCTCCCGTGGTGTTGCGCGTCTGGAGTACTCCGCCCGTCGCGGGCGTGCCTGTGTCCGCGAACGAGTTCGTGCCCGCGGTGTAGAAGACGTTCTGGGCGTCGGAGCTCAGCCCGCGGTAGACCCGATAGCTGGTCGCCCCCGGCACGGCGTCCCACGCGAGGTCGACGCGCCCCGCCGTCGTCGCGATCGTCGCGCTCACCTCGCTCGAGCCGAGCGTCTCGCCGTTGATGTTGCGCGCCGTGACCTTGTAGAAGTACGTCCCCGGCTGGAGCGCGCCGCCCGTTGAGGCGCCGTTTGCCACGACGCCCGTCGGTTCCGGGAGCGCAGGCGCGCCGGTGATCGGACCGCCGTAGGTCTGCGTTCCCCCCTCGACCTCGAGGACGCCGCCCGTACCGACCGTGAAGGGCCCGGAGTGGACGCCATTCGTGAGCAGCCGGAGATGCCCGGCCGGAACGAGGACGGTGCCGTCGTTGTTCGTGGTGTTCTGGAGGTAGGTGTTCTCCGTGAAGTTGGCCCAGCCGGTCTTCGCGAACACCGCGCCCGGCAGGATGTTGAACGTCTGTCCTGAGTCGCCCGTCATGTCCATGTCGCCGATCGCGTTGATCCGGCCCGCGAGGTTGAAGACGGCGCCGCTGGACAGGTCGAGGTTCCCGCTCGCCCAGTTCGTCGGCGTCGACGCCGGGACGTTGTCGTTGAGCGTGCGCCGGGAGAGGATCTTGCTGCCCCCGGCGAGCACGAGCGAATTGGTGACCGCGGTCGTCGTCGCCACGGACGGAGCCGTGTGAATGCCGCCGGTCCACGTCAGGTTCGCGAAGGTGGTGTTCGCCGAGCCTCCGAGCGTCCCGCCGGAAAGTGCGACGTTCTGGAGCGTGACCGGGACGTTCAGGTTCATGGTCCCGCTCGTGACGCTCGTCGACGCGGGCGTGTACGCGCCGGCAACGTTGACGACGCCGCCCGTGACCTCCACGAGGCCGCCGCCGCCGAGCGCGGAGCCCGCGGCGAAGTTGAAGGTGCCGTTGCGGAGCTCGAGCACCGCGCCGGGCAGGATCGTGAACGAGCCGTTGCTCGTCGTCGTGGCGTTGTACTGGTAGACGTCGAGCCGCCCGTGTTGACCGCGACCGTCCCGTCGTTCGGGAAGGCCACGAACATGCCGCCGGTCCCGGTCCCGCCGGTCTTCGTGAACGTGCCGTCGTTGTCGAACGTCGGGACGTCGCTGCCCGACCCCCAGTTGATCGTTCCGTCGAACTGCATGTCGAACGTCTGGCCCGCCGGGACGTGGAACCTCGAGGGCGAGTTCATGGTGAGCGTCCCGGCCGTATAGACCGTCCCGGCGTTGTTCTCGAGCGTACGGGCGAGGGTCCTCGTCGTGCCGTTCATCGTCAGGAGCCCGTTCGTGAACGTCGTCCCGGTGCCGCTCATCGTCCCACCGGACCACGTCGTCGGGCCGGTAATGGTCACGTCGCCCGGTCCGGTGAGCGTTCCGCCTATGAGCTGGAGGTTCGCGACCGTCGCGTCCGTTGCCCCGGTGGCGAGGTTGAGCACGCCGCCCGTGACGCGCATCGTCGCCACCGTCGGCGCCGGCGTGAGGTTCACGGCGCTTCCCGAGACGAGCAGCGTCCCGCTGTGGGGGTACGCGCCGCCGACGTTGACCGTCGCGCCGGAACCCTCGAGCACGCCGGCCCCGGCGACCTCGGAGGTCTCGGTCAGGTTGTACGTGCCGTTGCGAAGCTCCAGCACCGCCGGCGCCGCGATCTCGAAGCGACCGTCGCTCGTCGTCGTGGCGCCGTACTGGTAGGCGTCGAGCCGGCCGGTCTGGATCGAGACGGTGCCGTCGTTGTCGAACGCGACGTGCATGTTCGCCGTCCCCGTGCCGCCGCTCTTCGTGAACGTCCCGTCGTTTTCGAAGAGCGGGACGACGGCGCCGCTAGACCAGTTGAAGGCCCCGTCGAACTGCATGTCGAAGGTCCGCCCGGCGGCGTTCCGGATCGTCGCGGGCGTGTTCATGGTGATGGTGCCGCCCGAATAGGTCGCGGCCCCGTTGTTGACGAGCGTCCGGCCGCCTCCGATCGTCTTCGTGCTCGTGCTCGCGATCGACAGTGCGCCATTCGCCGTCGTCGTGCCGGCGCCGGTGAGGGTCCCGCCCGTCCAGTTCGTCGTGCCGGTCACGTCCATGTTGGCGTTCCCGCCGAGGATGCCGCCGGAGACGGTGAGCGCAGCGAACGATGATGGCTGCGCGGCGTTCGTCAGGTTGAGCGTGCCTGCCGAGACGGTGAACGGCTCCTCGCTCGTGACGCTCTGAACGGAGATGGTGCCGGAGTCGAAGACGACACCTGGAATCGCGAGCGCGGGGATGCAGACGTGATCGCCGGCGGCCGGAAGCGTGTCGTTGTTCCAGTTCGCCGGGACATCCCACTGCGTCCCGGTTCCGGCGGCACCGCCGTCGAACCGCTTCAGACCCGCGCACGCGGTCAGGTCGAAGTCCGCCTGGTTGCTGTCCGTGTCCCGGAGTGAGCTCGCGCGTCGCTGCACCTCTGCCGCAGCAGGCGCCGGCGTCTTCGGCGTCAGGCCCGGGAAGCTGACGGGCGGAGCGCCGTAGGTGACGACGTCCACGATCGTGTTGGACCGGTCGAGTACGAGCAGTTCGTCACCCGGATCGGCGAAGTCGGGCGAGCCCGTCGACCAGACCCCGAACTGATCCATGTTCGGAACGGCGGAGGCGTCCTCGAGCTCGAAGTTCGGCGGCTGCCCGAACAGTGCGGTGTACGCCGCGCCGCTGCGGGCAACGGTGACGCGATTACCGGCGTCCAGCGTCGTCCCGGCGGGGAACGAGTGCATCCCTTCGTCGTTGGCCGTCGAGCTCGCCTCGTCGCCGACCTTGAAGGACGAGAGGTTGAGCGCGGCCGTGGTGGCGTTTGCAACCTCGACCCACTCGGCCGCGGGAGTCGCGTAATTGGGCGACGAACCGCGCGACGACGATGGGCGCCTCGATCTCGCCCGCGGCCGTGAAGTGCACGTCTGCGAAGTAATCGACGACCTGGTCGACCGACGACCTCCGAGGACGTTGTTCGGCGCCGTCCCGGGTCGCCGTAGTCGGTGACGACGTCGAGCGCGTCGGGCACGCTTGCATCGCCGACGTCTCGCGGATCGTCGCCGAGCGTTGACCGGAAGACCGCAAGCGGTCAGGCGAAGCGGCGAAGCCGGATGGAGCCAGCCGACCCGAGCGCGCTCCACGGAACCGAGAGCTCGATCGTTCCGTCGGCGGCGTTGTCAGCCGCGCCGCAGACGCCGGGCGTACCGGCGCCGGCCGACCAGACGGCGAGCGTGGCCTGTTGCCGCTACCGAAGCGCGTCTGGACCAGGTGCTCCCACTCGGCGTCGCGGCGACGAAGGTATCGCCCTGCCGACGAACGTCGGTCTGGCCGGAGCCCGGCACGAGGTCGCTGTCGAGCGCGAGCTGGACCTGTGCCGTCCGGGGCCGGACGCGACCGGGAGGGCATCCGACCTTGACGAGCGACATTGAGGTGGCGTCGCGGTACCCGTGTAGCGCACCTCGCGTGATGTCGACGCGCGGGTCGGGCGAGGCCGAAGCTCGTCCGCTCGTCCCCGACGCGTCGCGCCAGACGTACTCGCCCTCGTCGAGGCAGGCGCGGGCCACGAGGCCGGTGTTGTCGGTGAGCGGAGCCCGGCTGATCCAGTCGGCGCGTAGTCGCCGTCGACCGTCGATCGGGTGCGCGCTCGCGAGATACGTCGTGCACGCGAGCAGCGCGAGGAGCAGGAACGCAGCGGCCACCGGTATCCGGCGGCTCTGCCTGGCCTTGCGACGGAACTCAGCGATGCGCTGGGTCAAGAGAGACCCTCCCCCTCACTCGTGACGGCCCCACCACGGGCCGCTCCCCAACCGCACCTTCTCAACAGGTAACCCCTCGCGCAATAGGCCGAACGGCCTATTTCCTCGTCAGCAGGACCTAGAAGCTTCCGTGAGGCTAACAGAGGTTTCCCAAGAGGGAAAGGACTCGTTTCAAGTAGGAAACGAGTCGCAGATCCTTGAAAGGCTCCCCGGGTTGGACTCGAACCAACAACCCTCCGGTTAACAGCCGGATGCTCTGCCAATTGAGCTACCGGGGAACGCGGTAGCGGCTGGCGCATGATAGCGGCGGGCGGGTCGATGCTCTTCGGGCACATTCGACACCGGACGGGCGAGGAGGCGGGTTTCTTCCCGCCCCCTCGACACATCCGATCAGCCGGTGAAGGGCGGACGAACGGGCTGCGCGCCGCGGCTCAGGAGCAGCCTGACGACGGTTCCTCGCCGAACCCGTGCACCGGGTCGTACCGACTGCCCGAGCACACGCCCTGGCACAGTCGAAGCCGAGAAACGCCTGCCCATGACCACGGCCCGGCAACCGGCGCGGGCGATCGCCCTTCGAGCCTGCACGACGGTCTTCCCTTTCACGTTGGGAACCGTGCAGCGTCGGACCTGCTGCGGGGCGCGAGGACGGCTGCGGCTGAGGCTGAGGCTGCGGTTGAGGCTGAGGTGCAGGTGGTGGTGGCGGCGGCGGCGGAGGTGGAGGTGGAGGCGGCGGGGCCTGGAACAGCCGCTCGTACGCGCCGATGTCGCACGCCGCACCCTGCGGCCTCGCGGTTCCCCGCTGGTCGGTCGCCGGACATCCGGTGGTGCCTGCCGCGTCGATCGCAGGGCTACCGGCAAGCAGCTCGTGCGTCCACGTCGGACCCCCGTTCGCGGCGAGCGGCCCGAGCAGCGGAGCGGTGCTCTTGCGGTCGCCTGTGGCGTTCAGCGCGCAATCGTCCGCGTCTTCGAGGTTCAGCCCCTGCGAGTTCGGCGCTGCGCCGTCGCAATTCGCATTCTCCGGGTGGCCGGAGATGATCGTCGCCCGCAGCCGGACGATCCCGTCCGCGGAGTCGAAGCCATTTTCTGTCAGGACGACGGCCCGCTCGTTGTACACGCCGCCGCCGTTCCCGTCCTCCACGACGTTGCCCGTCAGGGTGACGTGGTCGAGGCTGACCGTCGGGATGAACGGCGCGTCGACCTCACCGTGGAAGATCACGCCGGCGTCGTTGTAGATCCCGCCGCCGCGGCTCGCGGCAGTGTTGCCGCTGATCGTCGAGTTCGAGACGATCGCAGTCGGGATCAGAGATTCGAGCTGCTGGAGCTGCGGGCCATCTGGGAGGCGGAGCCCGAAGGCGTGAGCCGGAGGGTGTTTGCAAGCCCGCCCCCACGCCGGGTGTCGCCGAACTCCTCGTCGTCCGGAGACTCACCGTTGTCGCTGACTTCGCTCCTCGTCAGGTGGAGCAGCCCGCCGTTGAACAGCCCACCGCCGTCTTCGCGGGCCCAGTTGCCGACGACTCGCGAGTCGATGACCGTGGCAGTGGAGCCGGGGGCGTTGGAGATCCCTCCACCCAGTCCCGAGCGCGAGAGGTTTCCGCTGACGACGCTGCCGGTCAGCGTCAGCTCGGCGCCGACGTGCTCGAACCCGTTGCCTCCGTTGAAGATGCCGCCCCCGCCGCGAAGGCCCCAGGTCGTGTTGTTTGCGATGGTCGCGTTCGAGATCGTCGCCTTCGCGACGTTGTAGAGGCCACCGCCGGTGTCGATGCCTGCGTCGTTTCTGCTGAGCGTCCCACCACTGACGGTGAGCTCGGCGGCGACGTACACCGTCGCGTTACCGTCCGGATAAGAGAACCGCGCGTTGTAGATGCCGCCGCCCTCGTTGAACGCGTCGTTGTCGTCGACGGACGTTCCCGTCAGCGAGACCGAGCGCGGTTGTAGATCCCCGAGCCGTTATCGGCCTCGCCCGAGGTAGATCGCTCCACCGGTCATCTCGAACACTGCTCGATGAAGTTGTCCCTCCTCGATGAGCGTCTCGTAGCGGGCATTGTTGTAGACGCCGCCGCCGTCGTCGCTGGCGTCGTTGTCGTCCATGGTCGTTGCGTTGACGTCGGCCGTGCCGTCGTTGTAGATCGCGCCGCCGTACTCGTCGCGCGACGTTGTCGTCGATCGTGCCTCCGGTGATCGAGAGCTCTCCGATCCGGGTCGTGTCACCGCCGAAGTACGTGCCGTTGTAGATCCCGCCGCCGTCGTCGCTCGGCGTCGTTCTCGTCGACGTCGGTGCCGGTCGAGTGAGACCGACGCCACCCTCGTTGTAGATGCCGCCGCCGTTCTCCTCGGCAAGGTTGTCCTCGACGGTGCTGTCCCGAGCTCGAGCTCGGAGGCCTCGTACGCCGTACGTCGTGTCGACGCCGTTGTAGATGCCGCCGCCGTCGTTGTCGGCGCTGTTGCCTTCCTCGCCGAGGCCGATGTCGGTGCCGGTGATCCAGCGCCTCGTCGTCGTTGAAGATGCCGCCGCCGTCGCCGCCGCCCTCGCTCTCGGGCGCCTCGTTGCTGCGTGACCTTGCTGTCGAGACGATCAGGCCGGGCGTCGTGTCGAAGGCTCTGTCTTCGAGGAGCTCGGGGCCGTCGCTGTTGTTGTAGATACCGCCGCCGTTGTTCGCGACGTTGTTGTCCACGAGCACGTCGTCGAGCGTGAGGACGTCCTCGCGATGGTTGTAGAGGCCGCCGCCTCTGGGCGGTGACGAGGTTTCCGGCCACCGTGCTGTTCCTGAGCGTCAGCGTGCCGTGATTCTTCACGCCGCCACCGTTGCCGTTCCACTCGCCGTTCCGGATGGTCACGCCGGAGATCACGACGTCGCCGCCGTGGGCGATGTCGAAAACGCGCTCGCGGTCCAGGGGCTCTGCGATCGCGTCCCGGTTTCCGTCGATGAAGACGACGTCGCGGCCGGCGACCCGTGAGAGTGAGATCGTCGTGGACGTCGAGGTCCCCGAAGTCCTGCACCGGAGTCCCCGTCGGAGATTCCGTACCTGGCTGAGGATGTACGTGCCGGCGGGAACGGAGATGGTGTCGGCGCCCGCGTGCGCGTTCGCCTCCATGACCGCCGCTCGCAACGAGCACGATTCGTCCGCTGCCGAGCAAAGGCCGTCTCCGGGATCGACGTCGCCCAGGTCATTGGTGGTGTTGACCTCGAACACGTCGTGATTCGCCCGAGCAGCCGTCGTGGAGGCAGAGAGTGCCGCCAACAGCACTCCCACCAAGAACATGACGCGTAGCGCGCGCCGACCATCTCGCCGCATGTCACTCCCCTTTTCCCTGGTTTCCAGGGAATTTGGAGCATCCGGCGCGATTTTTCAATGGTCGAACGGCTAGGCCAGTGCTTCGACGGCCTCCCGGATCTCGACGAGCTCCTGCTGCAACTTTTTCGTCTCCTCGAGTGTCGCGTCGTTGAGTCGCCGTCGGAGGTGGCGCTCTCGGAGCCGCAGGAGCAGCTCCTTCCCGGTGGCCTCGTCGATCGCCTCCGCCGCTGCCACGGCGTCCAGCTCAGCGAGCTCGGTCACGATCTCCTCGTCCTTCCCTTCGCCGAGGATGACCGCACGGAGCCGTCGGTGAACCTCGCTGTCGAAGTGGTCCGGCGGAATCCGGCCGAGCGCCTCGGAGAGCGTGGGAAACTCGAGGCAAGCCGCAAGGACGTCTCGCTCCAGCCGGTCGCCGGCGTCCATGACCCGTCGCGAGACCGGAGCGGCCCTCATCGTCGACAGCGCGCTCTGGAGCTGAATCGTCATGCCGAGCTCGTCGTTCGCCTCCCGCCACGCCTCGTGGCGTTCGGGCGACTCCGGGACGTTGTTCAGGAACGACTGGACCCGCTCGTACGCCGTCTGCCGGTCGGGGGCGCGCAGACGCTCGAGCCGTGCCCGATAGCGCACGTAGCTCTCCGCGTCGCGGAGCCGGTCGGCGAAGCCTTCGGCCGAGTCGGCGGGGTCGAGGCCGGGCGCGAGGGTCACGACCCGAACGTCGAAGCCCTGGCCGACGGCGAGCTCCATGCCACGCAGCGTCGCCGCCTCCCCGGCAGCGTCGGAGTCGAAGCAGAGGTAGAGCTGCCGGGTGAGACGCGAAAGCTCCTTCAGCTGCTGCTCCGTGAGCGCCGTCCCCATCGAGGCGACGACCGGCTCCAGGCCCGCCTGCCGGAGTGCGATCACGTCGGTGTTTCCCTCGACGACGATGGCGCGTTCTTCCTTGGCGATCGCGGTCCGCGACAGGTTGAGCCCGTAGAGGACGGCCGACTTGTGGAAGAGCTCCCCCTCGGGCGAGTTCACGTACTTCCCCCGCAGAGGGTCGTCTTCGTGGAGCTTGCGCGCCTGAAAGCCGACGACGCGGCCCCGCGCATCGGCGATCGGGAACATCAGCCGCCGCGGGAAGTAGTCCTTTCCTCGTGCATTTGCGAGTCCGGCGGCTCGAAGCTCTGCGACCGTGAACCCCTTCTGCTGCGCCTTCTGGGTCAGGCCGTCGCCCGGGGAGAGACCGAGGCGGAACTCACGGCAGACCGGTTCCAGGAGGCCACGGCTCTCCAGGTATTCCCGAACAGGCTCTCCGGCCGCCGTCTCCCAGAGGTGCCGCTCGTAGAACGCTGTCGCCTGGTCGAGCGCAGCGTGAAGCCTGTCGCGCCGCTTGCGCGACTCCTCGACCTGGGGCGACGATTCCTCGTACTCGAGCGGGACCCGGAAGCGCTCGGCCAGCCACTCGAGTGCCTCGGCGAAATCGAGCTGTTCGGTCTCGCGGACGAAGGTGATCACGTCGCCGCCCTTGTTGCAGCCGAAGCAGTAGAAGAGCTTCTCGACCGGGTTCACCGAGAAGCTCGGCGTCCGCTCCTCGTGAAACGGGCAGCGGCCGGTATAGCGCGAGCCGACCTTGCGCAACTGAGTCCGGCCCGAGACGACATCGACCATGTCGGCAGCCGCGATGACGGCCTGCTTGGACTCCTCCTTGATCAGGGCCACTAGAGGCGCTCCGCATAGGCGAGCGCGAACCGGTCGGTCATCCCGGCAACGTAGTCAGCGATCCGCTGGCCGACGTCGCCGGGACCGGGCGGAATCTCGTCGGGATTCTCGGCGACGTGCGCGAAGATGCGGGCCACGACCTCGCGAGCCTCGCGATGCTGGGGCTCGTTGTGCGGCCCGAGGTAGACGCGGTCGAACATGAACGTGCGAAGCGCGAGCATCGCCGTTCCGACGGTCTCGCTCTGCTGGATGTCCCCCTCGCGCTCGGAGGTGTCCACGAGATCGTGAACGAGGGCGTCGATCCGCCTTGCACCAGTTGCACCCAGGAGGTCGACCTCGGCGCGCGGAAGGTCTTCTTCGCGAAGGACGCCGGCTCGGATCGCGTCGTCGATGTCGTGGTTGATGTACGCGACGCGGTCGACGATCCGAACGATCCGGCCCTCGAGCGTCTCCGGCAGGTTCGGCCCTGTGTGGTTCAGGATCCCGTCGCGAACCTCGTGGGTGAGGTTCAGCCCCTCTCCATCCTTCTCGAGCACGTCCACGATGCGGAGCGAATGTTCGTTGTGGTGGAAGCGCCGCCCGAACCGCTGCTGGAGTTGCGCATCGAGCGCCGCCTCCCCGGTGTGGCCGAACGGCGTGTGGCCGAGATCGTGGCCAAGCCCGATCGCCTCGACGAGGTCCTCGTTGAGCCCCAGCGCGCGGGCAACGCCCCGGGAGATTCCTGTCGTCTCGATGGTGTGCGTGATCCGCGTCCGGAGGTGGTCTCCGCTCGGATCGATGAAGACCTGCGTCTTGTTTCGGAGCCGGCGAAAGGCCTTCGAGTGGACGATTCGGTCACGGTCGCGCTGGAAGGGTGTCCGGACGCCGCACAGTTCCTCGTCGCGAGCCCGGCCGCGCGTCTCGTACGACCGGACGGCAAGCGGCGAAAGGCACCGCTCCTCGTGCGCGCGAAGCCGCGATTCGAAGGATTCGGAAACACGTCCGGCGACCTCGGTCATCAAGGCAAGGCTAGTGCCTGATCCGGCGGCCGCGAAGTGTCGGGCGGGGACCACCCACCACCCCCCACCCTCCCTGGGGTTTGGGTTGGGATTGTCACGCTATCCCGTTTCTCGCCACGGATGTGAACCCGCCTCGAACCGAGTGTGAAACATGTCGTCCACAAAGCCTCAGATGATGATCGGCACCGTGCCGCCGTCCGCACTCCACGCGGCGCCGGTGACATAGGACGCGCGGTCGGAGCAGAGAAACGCGATCACGCTTGCAATCTCCTCGGGCTCCGCGAGCCTGCCGAGCGGGCGCCCGGCGCCGACGGACTCGAGCACCTCGGCACGCGTCTTGCCGCTCCGCTCCGACTGCTGGTCAGCAAGCCCGCCGGCACCCAGCCAGGCGTCGGTCGCGGTCGGGCCCGGGGTTACCGCGTTGCAGCGGATGCCGGCTCCGGCGTAGAGATCCGCGACCAGCCGCGAAAGCGACAGGACTGCCGCCTTGGTCACGGAGTAGTTCGGCATCGAGGTCGACGGGCGCTTACCCGCGGTCGAAGACACGTTCACGATCGCTCCACTGCCGCGCCGCTGCATCCCCGGCAAGACGGCGCGAATCGCGCGCACATAGCTCATCACGTTGAGCTGCCACATCTCGTCCCAGTGCGAGTCGGCCAGATCCTCGAACCCGACCTGGTAGGCGACGCCGACGTTGTTGACGAGGCAGTCGACGGCGCCAAGAGTCTCGCTCGCCTCTGCCACGAGCGCCTCGGGTGCTCCGGGTTCCGCGAGATCGCAGACGACTCCGAGGGCACTCCGCGTCTCGATCCGAGCCGCATCCACCTTCTCTGCATCGCGGCCCACCACAACCACGCGCGCCCCTTCCTCACCGAGCAGCCGCGCTGTGGCGAGGCCGATCCCTCCGGTCGACCCGGTCACGACGCAAACCCGGTCGCGCAGGCCGAGATCCATGGCCGAGTAGCGTACCGCCGTGACCACGATCCTCCTCGCACGCCACGGCGAGAGCGACTGGAATCGCGCGAAGCGATGGCAAGGACACGCGGACCGCCCTCTGACCGAGCTCGGGCGCGACCAGGCCCGGGAGCTTGCCGGGCGACTGGCGGAAACCGAGCTCGACGCGATCTACTCGAGCGACCTCCAGCGCGCCCGGCAGACAGCCGAGATCGTCGCGGGATCGCGACAGTTGAGTGTCAAGACGGTCGCCGGGCTCCGCGAGGTGGACGTGGGCTCGTGGTCCGGCCTCACCCGAGCGGAGGCCGAGCAGCGGTTTCCGGAGGCGTACGCGCGCTGGATGGCCGGAGGCGAAGGCTGGGACGACGGCGAGACCTATGAGCAGCTGAGCCGAAGAGTCGTGGACGCCGTCTGTCACATCTCTGCCGAGCAACCCCAGGGCCGCGTGCTCGTGGTCGCCCACGGTGGCTCGATCCGAGCAGTCCACGCGTCCGCCCTCGGTGTCGACGTCCACACCTACCGACGCATCCACCGGGTCGAACCGAACGCAACCCTGTCGGCAGTCTGCGTCCAGGACGGGCGACTGACGGAGCTCTGCCGCACCGAGGACCTCGACGAGTTCCTGGTCGAAGATCAGCGGCGACGACGCGAAGCTGCAGCTCAGCCGCCGACGCCGGCCGGCTGAGCGCGCGATCTAGACTGAGCCGGCCTTGGATGACTACACGAGCAAGTACAAGGGCGAGCAGGTCGAGATCGCACTCTTCGGCGGCGACTATCAGGACGGAGTGCTCACGGCATATTGCGCGATCGACGAGGTTCCGCACATCGAGCTCAATGGCCACATCCTGATTCCGCTCCAGAACATCGCCTCACTCCACTGCACCAGCCGCTGTGACGCCCCCGAGCCGGACTGGCCGCCACGCGGCCTGACCGACGACGAGCGGGACGAAGAGTCCTAGAGGGTTGATGTGACCGGCCGGCTGGCCGCTCTCGTCAACCTGGGAAAGACCTGGGCGTTGCTCGGCGGCGCCTCCGCGTTGCTCGGCGGGCTCGGATGGGTCCTCGGTGGCTACCGGCTGTTCTCGATCTTCCTCTTCTGCGGGCTCCTCGCCTGCATGGCTCTGTACTGGTACGCAGACCGCGTCGTCCTCGGGATGGTCGGTGCACGTGAGCTCGTCGAGGCGGAAGCCGCGCCCCTCTTCACGACTGCTTCGCGAATCGCCGCCCGCGCACGGATGCCCCGGCCGCGCCTCTACCTGATCCGTGACGGCCATCCGAGGGTGCTCTCTGCCGGGCGTGGCGGCCGCGGGCATGCCCTGGTCGTTTCGACCGGCCTCCTGGGGGCAGCGCAGCCTGCCGAGCTCGAGGGTCTGATCGCCCACGAGGTCGCTCATGCTGCTCGCCGAGACCTGCTCGTCCAGACGATCGCCGGCGTGATCGGCGCGACGCTGCTCGAGACGAGCCGAGCCGGCGGATGGTTCCAGCGCGGCCTGCTCTTCGTGCTCGGACCGATTGCGTCCGCCATCGAGCACCTACTCATCTCGCCCCGCCGCGAATATGCGGCCGACCTACGGGCGGCGGCGCTCTGCGACTCGCCCCACGGTCTTGCGGACGCGCTCTTGAGGCTGGAGCTCGCGAACGAGCTGGTGAGCTTCGCGGGGAATCCCGCTCTCGAGCCGCTCTACGCAGTGAACCCGTTCGAGGAGCGCGGTCTGGCTGCTCTCTTCCTGACGCATCCGCCGACCGTCGAGCGGGTCGCACGGCTCAGGGCCCTCGATCCGGACTGGGAACAGCGGACCGAGGCTGCATAGGACCAGGAAAAAGGGCCCCTTTTGGGGGCCCTCTCTCAAACTAATTCGGCGGCGACCTACTCTCCCGGGAGGTTGCCCTCCGAGTACCATCGGCGCTGGCGGGCTTAACTTCTCTGTTCGGAATGGGAAGAGGTGTACCCCCGCCGCTATGACCGCCGAAACTTGTCAGGGTTGCGTGCACCCTCAAAACTCCATAGTGGATTTCGGCAAAAGGTTCAAATCAAGACCTCGGGCAATTAGTACCGGTCCGCTTCACGCATTGCTGCGCTTTCACGGCCGGCCTATCAACGTGGTGGTCTCCCACGGCCCTTACTCCCTCGAGGGGATGGGAAGCCTCATCTCGAGGTGGGCTTCCCGCTTAGATGCTTTCAGCGGTTATCCCGTCCAGACGTAGCTAATCAGCGGCGCCGTTGGCACGACGACTGATACACCAGAGGTCTGTTCGCTCCGGTCCTCTCGTACTAGGAGCGACTCCTCTCAAGCTTCCAGCGCCCATGGTGGATAGGGACCGAACTGTCTCACGACGTTCTGAACCCAGCTCGCGTACCGCTTTAATGGGCGAACAGCCCAACCCTTGGGACCTACTCCAGCCCCAGGATGCGACGAGCCGACATCGAGGTGCCAAACCGTTCCGTCGATGTGGACTCTTGGGAACGATAAGCCTGTTATCCCCGGAGTACCTTTTATCCGTTGAGCGACGGCAATTCCACTCTCAACCGTCGGATCACTAACGCCTGCTTTCGCACCTGCTCGACTTGTCAGTCTCACAGTCAAGCTCCCTTATGCGTTTGCACTCTACGCACGATTTCCAACCGTGCTGAGGGAACCTTTGCGCGCCTCCGTTACATTTTAGGAGGCGACCGCCCCAGTCAAACTACCCACCTGACGCTGTTCCCGACCCGGATTCACGGCATCGGGTTAGAAGCCCAGAACACGAAGGGTGGTATCCCAAGATTGGCTCCACGAGGACTAGCGTCCCCGCTTCAAAGCCTCCCACCTATCCTGGACAACGTATCCCAGACTCCAACGTCAAGCTGTAGTAAAGGTTCACGGGGTCTTTCCGTCCAACCACGGGTACTCGGCATCTTCACCGAGACTACAATTTCACCGGATCCCTCGTTGAGACAGCGCCCAAGTCGTTACGCCATTCGTGCAGGTCGGAACTTACCCGACAAGGAATTTCGCTACCTTAGGACGGTTATAGTTACCGCCGCCGTTTACCGGGGCTTGGTTTCAAAGCTTCGCCCGAAGGCTAACCTCTCCACTTGACCTTCCGGCACCGGGCAGGCGTCAGCCCCTATACGTCGTCTTTCGACTTCGCAGAGACCTGTGTTTTTGGTAAACAGTCGCTTGGGCCGTTTCACTGCGGCCCCCTCGGGCTCCAGTCCGTAAAGGACTTTCACCCTACCGGGGCGCCCCTTCTCCCGAAGTTACGGGGCCATTTTGCCGAGTTCCTTAACGAGGGTTCTTCCGATCTCCTTGGTATTCTCTACCTGCCTACCTGTGTCGGTTTTGGTACGGGCACGCTCCACCTCCCTAGAGGCTTTTCTCGGAGGCATGGTTGCAGGAACTTCGCTCCGTTCAGAGCTCGGCATCCCGTCTCAGGCTCAATGGCCGGCGGATTTACCTACCGGCCGCCCTACGCGGTTACCCCAGGACGACCATCGCCTGGGCTTCCTTCACCTACCTCGTCCCCCCATCGGTGATAACGGTGGATGACGTGGTACAGGAATATCAACCTGTTGTCCATCGCCTACGCCTTTCGGCCTCGGCTTAGGTCCCGACTAACCCTGAGCAGATTAGCTTTACTCAGGAACCCTTAGGCATTCGGAGGAGGGGTTTTTCACCCCTCTTTCGTTACTCATGCCAGCATTCTCACTTCCCGGCGCTCCACGGCTGACTTCCGTCGCCGCTTCACAGCCCCGGGAACGCTCCCCTACCACTCCGAGCAAGCTCGAAGTCCGTGGCTTCGGTTCCTAGCTTGAGCCCCGTTACATTATCCGCGCCCGACCACTTGACCAGTGAGCTGTTACGCACTCTTTGAATGGTGGCTGCTTCTAAGCCAACATCCTGGTTGTCTCAGCAATCAGACATCGTTTACCACTTAGCTAGGAATTAGGGACCTTAGCCGACGGTCTGGGCTGTTTCCCTTTTGAGCACGAAGCTTATCCCCCGCACTCTGACTGCCATGCTCTGGACTGACGGTATTCGGAGTTTGCCTGAGTTCAGTAAGCTGGTAAGCCCCCTAGCCCAAACAGTGCTCTACAGCCGCCAGTGAACGCATGACGCTATACCTAAATATATTTCGGGGAGAACCAGATATCTCTGAGTTTGATTAGCCTTTCACTCCGATCCACAGGTCATCCGCCCGGTTTTCAACCCAGGTCGGTTCGGTCCTCCACGGGGTCTTACCCCCGCTTCAACCTGCCCATGGATAGATCACTCAGTTTCGGGTCTACCTCCGACGACTAATTCGCCCTATTCGGACTCGCTTTCGCTACGGCTCCGTTTCCTTAACCTTGCCGTCGAAGAGTAACTCGCTGGCTCATTATGCAAAAGGCACGCCGTCACAGAACAAGTCTGCTCCGACCGCTTGTAAGCGCACGGTTTCAGGTACTATTTCACTCCCCTTCCGGGGTACTTTTCACCTTTCCCTCACGGTACTAGTTCACTATCGGTCGCCAAGGAGTATTTAGCCTTACGGGGTGGTCCCCGCGGGTTCCGACCGGGTTTCCCGTGCCCGGCCGTACTCAGGAACTTGTCAAGGAAGGCTGCACGTTTTCGCCTACGGGACTGTTACCCGCTGTGGTGCGACTTTCCATTCGCTTCGGCTAACGCACAACTTTGTAACTCCCCGACCCGCCGGCAGGCGGATCAAGACAAGCCCTACAACCCCTGCGTGACAACGGCTGCCGCCTATCACACCACACAGGTTTGGGCTCTTCCCCTTTCGCTCGCCACTACTAAGGGAATCGAGGTTTCTTTCCTTTCCTCGGGCTACTAAGATGTTTCAGTTCGCCCGCTTGTCTCTGCCCAGCCTATGTATTCAGCTGGGAGTACGCGCGCATTACCACGCGTGGGTTTCCCCATTCGGAAATCCCGGGATCAAAGATTGGTCAGCATCTCCCCCGGGCTTATCGCAGCCGCCCACGTCCTTCATCGACTCTTGGCGCCAAGGCATCCACCGTACGCTCTTGTTCTCTTGATCGTATAGAACCTTTTACTTTTTCCACTATGGAGTTTTCAAGGTGCGCGCGAACCGGTGTTCGCGAGAAGATCCCGCCCGAAGGACGGTCTCTCAAAGCTCAACAGCGCGCGCTTCCTAAAGCTCCAGGAGGAAACACCGAGCTCGACGTAATTTCTAGGAGCTCGGACACCGGACGACTCGAGCAAGCTCGAGGCATCGAACGGACCGAGCGCCTACCGGAGTAATAGCTCCGGCATCCCTAGAAAGGAGGTGATCCAGCCGCAGCTTCCGCTACGGCTACCTTGTTACGACTTCACCCCAATCATCGACCCTACCTTCGACGGCTCCCTCCCTTGCGGGTTAGGCCACCGGCTTCGGGTATTGCCAACTTTCGTGGTGTGACGGGCGGTGTGTACAAGGCCCGAGAACGTATTCACCGCGGCGTTGCTGATCCGCGATTACTAGCAACTCCACCTTCATGGAGGCGAGTTTCAGCCTCCAATCCGAACCGACGCCGGCTTTTTGGGATTCGCTCCCCCTCGCGGGTTTGCAGCCCTCTGTACCGGCGAATGTAGCACGTGTGTAGCCCAAGACATAAGGGGCATGATGACTTGACGTCATCCCCACCTTCCTCCGATTTGTCACCGGCAGTCTCCCTAGAGTCCCCGACATAACTCGCTGGCAACTAGGGACAGGGGTTGCGCTCGTTGCGGGACTTAACCCAACATCTCACGACACGAGCTGACGACAGCCATGCACCACCTGTGCACCAGCCCCGAAGGGCTGCCGTATTTCTACGACATTCTAGTGCATGTCAAGCCTTGGTAAGGTTCTTCGCGTCGCGTCGAATTAAACCACATGCTCCGCTGCTTGTGCGGGCCCCCGTCAATTCCTTTGAGTTTTAGCCTTGCGGCCGTACTCCCCAGGCGGGGTGCTTAATGCGTTAGCTTCGGCACGGAAGGAGTCGACACCTCCCACACCTAGCACCCATCGTTTACGGCGTGGACTACCAGGGTATCTAATCCTGTTCGCTCCCCACGCTTTCGCGTCTCAGCGTCAGTACCGTCCCAGAGAGCCGCCTTCGCCACGGGTGTTCTTCCTGATATCTGCGCATTTCACCGCTACACCAGGAATTCCACTCTCCTCTTCCGGACTCTAGCCAGATGGTTTCAGCCGACAGCTCGAGGTTGAGCCTCGAGTTTTCACAGCTGACCTACCTGGCCGCCTACACGCTCTTTACGCCCAATAAATCCGGACAACGCTTGCCCCCTACGTATTACCGCGGCTGCTGGCACGTAGTTAGCCGGGGCTTCTTCTGGAGGTACCGTCACCCTCTGGGGTATTAACCCGAGTGGCTTCGTCCCTCCTGAAAGCGGTTTACAACCCGAAGGCCTTCTTCCCGCACGCGGCGTCGCTGCGTCAGGCTTTCGCCCATTGCGCAAGATTCCCTACTGCTGCCTCCCGTAGGAGTCTGGGCCGTGTCTCAGTCCCAGTGTGGCTGATCGTCCTCTCAGACCAGCTACGGATCGGAGCCTTGGTGAGCCATTACCTCACCAACAAGCTAATCCGCCGCGGGCTCATCCTCAGTCGGAAGCCGAAGCCACCTTTTCTAACGAGCCCAAGAGCTCGAAAGGCTATCCGGTATTAATCCGGGTTTCCCCGGGCTATCCCAGTACCGAGGGCAGATTACCCACGTGTTACTCACCCGTTCGCCGCTTTCCCCGGACCCGAAGGTCCGGTTCTCGCTCGACTTGCATGTATTAAGCGCGCCGCCAGCGTTCGTCCTGAGCCAGGATCAAACTCTCCGTGAAGGAATCGATGTCAGATCCGGCCGAAGCCGGCTCGACAACTTGTTCACATTGAGCTTGAGCTCAAAGGTCCCCCAAGACCGAAATCCCGGGAGACGGGTTATTTGAGCCCGACCCTCAGCAAGCTGAGAGTCAGGTCTCGGCGTTTCACGCACGCTGTTGAGTTTTCAAAGACCGTCGCTGCCTGGCGACGCAAAAAAGCCTCCGACTCGCACCAGAGGCCCCAGGAAGATCCGAACTTGCGCTCGTATCTACTGACTAGGGCACTCCAAACGTCGAGGACAGGGACTTTTCAGCGCCGCCCGATCGGACAGCCCGCGTATGGTACCAACGCCTAAGGCGCTGTCAAGCGTACGTAGCGGCGCTTTCCGGCCTGCACGACGGCGTCTTCGAGAGTCGCCCGGGGAAGGTCGAGCTCCCGGACGACCTCGCCGTTCACCTTGACCCCGCCCTGAGCGATCAAACGCCTTGCCTCGCTCGTCGAGCCGATGCCGAGCCCCTCCGCCAGCAGGGCCGGAAGATGTACGGGATCGCCGTCGGGGAGCGGCACCGACGGGATGTCGTCCGGAGCCTGCCCCTCGCGCACGACGCGCGTGAAGTGCTGCTCCGCGGTGACGGCCGCCTCATCCCCGTGCGACCGCGCGACGATGAAGCGCGCCAGGGCGAGCTTCGCCTCCAGCGGATCGCCGCTCGGCGGTGGCTGCTCCATCACGAGCCGGTACCACTCGCCAAGTTGCCCGTCAGGGATCCGCATGGCCCGCCCGAACTGCTCCTCGGCGGCCGCCTGCAGCGGAATGTTGTTTCCCGTCGACGACGACATCTTCTGCCCGTCCCAGCTCAGGAGGAGCGGATTGGTCAGCACGACCTGAGGCGTCTGACCGTAGGCCTGCATCACCTCTCGGCCGGCGAGAAGGTTGTAGAGCTGATCGGTGCCGCCCAGCTCGACGTCCGCCTCGACGGCAACCGAGTCGTAGGCCTGCATGAGCGGGTAGAGGAGCTCGGAGACCGAGATCGGCTCCCCCGTGCTGAACCGCTTGGCGAAGTCGTCCCGCTCGAGGATGCGCGCAACGGTGATCGTCCGCGCCAGCCGGACGACCTCGGCATAGGTCAGCTTGGAGAGCCACTCGCCGTTGAAGCGCACCTCGGTGCGGTCCGGATCCAGGATCACCATCGCCTGGTCGAGATAGCTCTGGGCGTTCTCGTCGATCTCGTCGTCGGACAGCACCGGCCTTTCGGCAGAACGCCCTGAAGGGTCGCCGATTCGAGTGGTGTAGTCGCCGACGATCAGGACGCCTGTGTGGCCCTCGTCCTGAAAGGCGCGCATCCGCTGCAGCGGAATCGCGCGGCCGATGTGGATGTCAGGCGAGGTGACGTCGATGCCGAGCTTGACCCGCAACGGTCGCCCCTCGGCGAGCTTCTTCTCGAGCCCGCCCTCGGGCAAGACGTCGACCGCGTTCCTCGTCAGCTCTGCGACTCCCATGTCCGGCTGGCGAGTCTAGACTGCTCTGATCTTGCGTTCGTTCCGCCGCAAAGATGCCGCGGCGCCGGGCAAGAGGCGCAGGATCAGGAAGCTCCGTCTACTGATCCTCACGTTCGTCCTCTTGGCGCTGGCGTTCTCGTCCTTCACCTTCGGCCTCGTCACGGCCGTGGCGAGCGAGGCACCCAAGTGCGACCCGGCGCGCCAGCGACACCAGGCGAACACGAAGATCTACGACACGACCGGGAACAAGATCCTCGCCGTGCTTCGGGGGACGGAGAACCGCGTGCTCGTCGACTACGCGGACATCTCGCCGTTGATGAAGCAGGCGATCGTCGCTGTGGAGGATCGCCGGTACTTCGAGCACCGCGGGGTCGACGTCAGGGCGATCGGCCGGGCGCTCTGGGCCGACGTGAACGAGAAGGGCGTCGTCCAGGGCGGCTCGACGATCACGCAGCAGTTCATCAAGAACTCCTGCAGCGACAACAGCCGCTCGATCGGCCGAAAGGTGCGCGAAGCGGCGCTCGCCTGGCAGCTCGAGCAGCAGTGGACGAAGCGCAAGATCCTCACCTCGTACCTGAACACGATCTACTTCGGGAACGGCGCGTACGGCATCGACCAGGCGTCGCTGACGTACTTCGGCCACCACGCCAAGACGATGGCGTTGTGGGAAGTCGCGCTCCTGGCCGGGCTCCCGGCCGACCCGAGCAGGTTCGACCCGGTTACCAACCCGAAGGCCTCGCGCCAGCGGCGGAAGACCGTCCTCCGACTGATGCTCCAGCTCGGATCGATCACTCCCGAGCAGTTCCGCCGCGCCGACCGCGAGCCGCTTCCGACCGAGGTGCGCTCACCCGACACCCGCGGGCCCGGCGGCTACTTCGCGAATTACGTCACGCAGCAGCTGGTCGACCGGTACAAGACTCGCGGTGTCTTCGGTGGCGGGCTCGAAGTCCGTACCACCCTCGACCTCGGCCTCCAGAAGATCGGGCACCGGGCCATCGCGCGGTGGCTCAAGGAAGACGACGGTCCAGCGGCCGCGCTCGTCGCGGTAGACCCGAGAGACGGGTCGATCAAGGCGATGATCGGCGGCTCGAACTTCCGCGAGAGCCAGTTCAACCTCGCGGTCCAGGGCGAGCGGCAGGCAGGCTCGTCGTTCAAGCCTTTCGTTCTGGCCGCGGCGCTCGAGAAGGGGATCTCGCCGGAGACGACCTTCGTCTCGAAGCCGCAGACGATCTTCATCGGGGACAAGTTCTGGCCGGTCTCGAACTACGAGGACACCTACCTCGGCTCGATCGGGCTCGAGACGGCGACGGTGCACTCCGACAACGCCGTCTATGCGCAGCTGACAGCGCTCGTCGGCCCGAAGAGCGTCAGGCGCGCAGCGCAGCAGCTCGGCGTCACGAGCCCGCTGAACGACTACTTCGCCATCGGGCTCGGCGCGGAGGCGGTCAACCCGCTCGAGATGGCCCGCGCGTTCTCGACCTTCGCGAACCGGGGGCGTCGCGTCGACGGATCGATCTTCGGAAACCGAGCCACGGGCGATCAAATGGGTCCAGCGCGACGGTCGGAAGCGGCGCCCGAACGCACCCGTCCAGCGCCGAGCCCTCAACCCCGAGAAGGCTGATCTGATCAACGACATCCTCCAGAAGGTCGTTCGTCAGGGGTCCGGGACGAAAGCCGCGCTGAGGGACGGTCGCCCTGTCGCCGGCAAGACCGGAACGACGGAGAACTACGGAGACGCGTGGTTCGTCGGCTACACGCCGCAGCTGGCTGTCGCCGTCTGGGTCGGTTATCCCAACAACCTGACGCCGATGCTGACCGAGTACGACGGTGAGGCGGTGGCAGGCGGAACATTCCCTGCGCTGATCTGGAAGTCGTTCATGGAGCCCGCGCTCGATTATCTGAAAGAGGAGCCGGCGTACTTCGATCCGCCCAGCCTCCCCTACTCGGTGCCACGCAGCGTCGTCAACCGCGGGGGCCAGATCCTTGCGGACAACGGCGTCTGCCGGGAAGCGCGAAACGTCTGGTACTTCTCCGGCGAGGAGCCCAGCCGCGAGGCGAAGTGCAAGCCCAACGAGGTCGAGGTGCCGCGAGTGGTCGGTACGACCTTGGCTTCGGCGAAGGACCGCCTCGCCGCCCAGCCGCTCGAGTACGACCTGATCTACAAGCCGGCGACGGCCGGGCAACGCCTCGATGTGGTCCTCGGCCAGATTCCGAAACGAGGAACGCTGTCGGCCTACGACAAGGTCACCCTGATCCTCGCCAAGCCCAGATTCGGCGTCGTCCCGAGCGTGATCGGGCTGCGCGTGCCGAACGCCGTGAAGCGCCTCGAACGGCTCAAGCTTCAGCCGGCAGTCGTCGGCGGAACCATGGCCGGGCGGGTCATTCGCCAGGAGCCGCGCGGCGGCCGCGTGGCGGCTTCGCCCGGGATGGCGGTACGGCTGGTCGTAGCCGCCGGCTGAGGAACGGCGAGCCCGCAAGGCCGTAGCGCCACGGCCGATCCACCGCTTTCGTGATCCCGATTCGGGTGCCCGCCACGATCTCCGGCTCGTGCTCCCGCGCGTGGAGCTCGAACGGCCGCTCGTCGAGCGCCAACCCGTCGTGGTCGCGCGTGACACCGAGGGCCTGACACAGACGGCCCGGGCCGGAGCAGAGGAGCCGAAGCTCCTCGAGCCCACGCCGGCCACGCATCACGTCGAGACCCTCGAGCGGCTCGAGCGCCCTGATCAGCACCGCGCTGGCCACGCCCGCTTCCTCGCACACGAAGTTCAGGCACCAGTGGATGCCGTACGACCGGTACACGTAGGCGTGGCCGGGCGGCCCGAACATCGATGCATTCCGCTCGGTCTTGCCGCGGAAGCCGTGCGCCGCGGGATCCTCGTGGTCGTACGCCTCGACCTCGACGATGGTGCCGCCGACTCCGTCGACGAGCAGCGTGGCGCCGACGAGCGCCGGGGCCACCTCGTGGACGGACCGGGCGAAGAAGTCCTTCTCGAGCCTCATTCCCGGTGGGGATGCCGTGCGTCGTAGCGGACGAGAGCGGGGATTGCCGCCGCGATTACCACGGTGCCGACGACCGTGAGCAACCCTCCGGAGACGATCGAGGCACGGACGCTCGCGAGTGAGGCGACGATGCCCGCCTCGACGTTGCCGATCTCGGGCGCACCCGCCACCTGGGCGAGCTCGATGCCCGAGAGGCGGCCGCGCATCGAGTCCGGGGTCACGGTGAGAAGGATGTTCGAGCGGAGGACAGCGCTGATGAAGTCCGCCGCGCCGGCAAGGCCCAGGAAGACGAGGGCGAACCAGACCGACTCCGCGAAGCCCACCAGCGCGATCGCCACACCCCACGCCGCGGCCGCGACACAGACCCCGACACCCTGGCGGCGCAGAGTCATCATCCAACCGGAGGTAAGCGAGGCGAGCAGCGCGCCGGCGAAGGGTGCTGCGTAGAGCAGCCCGAGAATGCTCGCGCCCCCGCCGAGCTTCTCGGCGAAAGCCGGAAAGAGCGCCCTCGGCATCCCGAAGATCATCGCGTTGGTGTCGACGAGGAAGATCCCGAGCAGCACCTTGCGCCGGCCGACGTAGCGGAATCCGGCGAGGATCGACTGGATGCTGGGGCGGTCTGCGTCCGGGGCCGACGGCACCGGCGGAAGCAGCCAGATGGCGAAGAGCGATGCGGCGAAGGTCGCGATGTCGATCGCATACGCACCGCCGAGACCGACGGCGGCGATGAGCACTCCGCCCATGACCGGGCCCGCCACGCGAGCCAGCGTGAAGATCACGTCCTCGACGGCGATCGCCGCGAGCAGCTGGTCGTCGCCGACGAGCCGCGGCGTGAGCGCATTCCGTGCGGGCCGCTGGAATCCGTACGCCGCCGTGCCGAGCGCCTCGGCGACGAACAGGAACCAGATGCGCGGCTCCGGCAGCAGGGCATTCACCAGCAGCCCACCCGTCACGAGGAGGAGCCCGACGTCCGACAGCAGCAGCATGCGGCGCCGGTCGACGAAGTCGGCGACCGCGCCGCCGTAGATCGGGACGATCAGGAGCGGGACGAGCGCGGCGATGCCGAGCAGACCGACGAGCAGCGTCGAGCCCGTCTCCTGGTAGAGCTGGTACGGGATCGCAACCATCGTGATCTGGCTGCCGATCGCCGAGATCCCGGTGCCGAACCAGAGGCGCCGGAAGTCGCGAGAGTCCCGCAGCGGCCTGATGTCCACGGCGATGCGCGCGAAGAGGCCGCGCTCGGGCGGCTTCGGCGGCTCCGGCCGGCCGATATCGGTCAGAAGAGCTGGTCTGGCTCGGTGGGGCGGGCGGTGGACTCGAGGAGACGGCGGGCGCGGCGTCCGAGATCCGCGAGGTCGACCTTCCCGCTCTCGGCACCGGCCGCAATCCGCTCAGCGAGCTCGAGCGCCTGGTCGAGAACCTGTGTGTTCGCCGCCGCTTCCTGGCCCATCTCGTGGAGGATCGTGCGCTCGGTACGACTCGCCACGATCGAGTCGGGCACGCCCTCGATCCAGACGCGGGTTCGACGCCCACCGCCCCGCTCGTCCCCGGTCAGCGGCTCGAGCGCGTAGATCTTGTCTGCCCGCGCGTACTTCCCGAAGCCGAGGAAGACCATTTTCGTGTCGGCCATCAGCGCTCCAGCGCCGCCCGCAACGACTCCACCACGTACTCCTGGTCGTCTGCCGCGATCTCGGGGAAGAAGGGCAAGGCCATCGTCCGGGCGGCAATTCCCTCCGCGACCGGGCACAGGCCTTCGGCGAAGCCGAACTGCTCGCGCATGTAGCTCTGGAGATGGATGCACGGGACGTACTCGGCAACGTCCACCCCGCGCTCGCGGAGCTCGGCCATGACGGACGCCCGGTCGATCTCCGGGTCGAGCACGATCACGTAGACGAACCAGGAGCGCCGGTGCTCGGCATCGTCGTCCGGCGCGAGCTGCACGCCGTCGACTTCCGCCAGCAGCTCGGCGTAGCGCGCCGCCGCTGCCGAGCGAAGCTCGAGCGCGCGATCGAGCTTCTCGAGCTGCGCGATACCGATCGCGGCCTGCACGTCGGTCCAGCGGTAGTTGAACCCGAGCCGCGCATGGTTGAACCAGCCGCCGCCCTCGTAGGAACGGCCCTGGTTGCGAAGGCTGACGAGCAGCTTGTACGTCTCCTCCGAGTGCGTCACGACGACTCCGCCCTCGCCGGTGGCCAGCTGCTTGTTCGGGTAGAAGCCGAAGACGGCCGGTGGCCCGTGCGATCCGATCGGCTTGCCTCGGTACTCGGCGCCGAGCGCCTCTGCGGAGTCCTCGATCAGCTCGAGCCCGTGGCGCTCGCAGATGTCCATCAGCGGTCCGAGCTCGCACGGGTAGCCGAACATGTCGACGGCGACCACCGCCTTGGTCCGCTCGGTGATCGCCGCCTCGACCGCCGCAGGGTCGAGGTTCCACGTCTTCGGGTCGACGTCGGCGAAGACCGGCGTCGCGCTCTCGAAGAGGAAGCAGTTGGCCGAGGCCGCGAACGACAGGGTCGACGTGATCACCTCGTCGCCGGGCCCGATGCCCGCGATGCGGACGAGCAGGTGAAGGCCGGCCGTCCCGCTCGAGACCGCGGCCGCGTACGGCGCGCCGACCCGCTCGGCGATCAGCTCCTCGAACCGGTCGATCGTCGGACCGAGGGAGAGCCGGCCGGATCGCAGCACCTCGAGCACGAGCTCCTCCTCGCGCTCGTCGATCCAGGGCCGAGCCAGGGGGATCCGCCTGGTGGCGGACTTCACGCCTGGGCGGGCGCGGGCGACGGAATCGTTGCGAACTCGAGCCAGTGCGACCAGCGCTCGCCGCCGCCGCGCACCGTGTCGAGATAGGCCTTCTGGAGCTTTCGGGTGATCTCGCCGGGCGGGCCGACCTCCTGGTCGTCCACCGACCGGATCGGCGTGACCTCCGCCGCAGTCCCCGTCATGAAGATCTCGTCCGCGAGATAGAGGTCGGTGCGGATGAGGTTCTTCTCCTCGACCGAGTAGCCCAGGTCCTGCGCGATCTGGATGACCGAATCGCGGGTGATGCCCGGGAGGATCGAGGTCGAGAGCGGAGGGGTCGCGATCTTTCCGTCCTTGACGACGAACACGTTCTCGCCCGAGCCGTCGGCGATGAAGCCGTCGTCGGTGAGGAGGATCGCCTCGTCGTACCCGGCGCGGTTCGCCTCGATCACGGCAAGCATCGAGTTCAGGTAGATGCCGGTCGCCTTCGCAGCGTGCGGGATCGTGTTCGCACCCACGCGCTTCCAGCTCGAGATCTTGCAGCGGATCCCGTTCTTCATCCCCTCGTCGCCAAGGTACGCGCCCCACGGCCAGCTCATGACGACGAGCTCGACGGGATTCCCCGCCGTCGACACGCCGAGCTCGCCGTAGCCGTAGAAGGCAAACGGCCGGAGGTAGCACTCGGGGAGACCGTTGACGCCGATCACTTCCATACAGGCGTCGCGGATCTCCGCGACCGAGTACGGGAGCTCCATGTAGAGCAGGCGCGCCGAGGCTTCGAGCCGCTTGATGTGGTCGGTCAGGCGGAACACCGCCGGGCCCTTGGGCGTCTCGTAGCAGCGGATCCCTTCGAACACCCCGGTGCCGTAGTGGAGCCCGTGGGCGCCCACGTGGATCTTGGCATCGCCCCAGTCCACGAGCTCGCCGTTCATCCAGATTTTCTCGGTCTCGATCATGCGCCTCCTCGGTCTCGTCTAAATGTTATGCGGCCTCTGCGACGGCGTCCATCGGCTCTGCTTTCGAAAGGCGCACGAGGTCGGCCGGAGACAGGGTTGCCATGTGCCTGGGCGAGCCGGCTCCGATCCAAACGCGCTCGTGGACGAGGATCTGGCGGTCGACGAGGATGCGTGACACGCGCGGCAGCGGGAACGGGGCCACGGCACCGGGCTCGAACCCCGTCGCCGCCCTGACCTCGTCCGCTCCCGCGATCTTGGCTCGACTGCAGCCGACCGCGAGCGCGACCTTCTTTCCGTCCGCCCGGCGATCCCCCGGAACCAGGACGACGACCGGGGAGCCGTCACAGTCGAAGACCAGCGACTTCACGATCTGCCCGAGCTTGCAGCCGACCGCGCGGGCCGCGTCCTCGGCGGTCGGGGTGCCGGCCTCGAACTCCTCGACCCGGCCCTCCACGCCCGCTTGACGGAGGAACGATGCGACGCGCTCGACAGGCTCCGGCCAGCGTTCTCGCACGGAGCAGAGGGTACCCAGGGACTCAGCGAGGGCCGAGCGAGATCAGGCGTGCGTCGTCGAAGCCTTCGGCGCGCACGAGCTCGACGAGCTCGGGCGGCGGCTCGCTGTCGAGGGAGAGCGCCATCAGAGCCTTTCCGCCGCGCCGCGTCCGGGAGACGGTCATGTTCGCGATGTTGATCCCGGCCTCGCCGAAGAGCGTCCCGACCCGGCCGATCACTCCCGGTACGTCGTCGTAGCGGAAGAAGACGAGGAGCGGCGCGAGCTCCATCTCCAGCTCGAAGCCGACGGCGCTCACGAGCCACATGCGGTTCTCCCGGCCGATCGTCGTCCCGGCGACACGGATGTCCTCTCCGTCGACCCCCACCGCGACTCGGACGAGATTCGTGAAGTCTCGACACGCACGGCGGCGCTGCTCGACGACTTCGATGCCGCGCTCCTCCGCGAGAAGCGGCGCATTGACGTAGTTGACGTGCTGCTCGAATCGGCCCTGGAAGGCACCGTTCAGCGCGGCCGCGGTGAGCAGACGTGTGTCGAAGCCCGAAAGATGCCCGTAGTACGTGAGCTCGATTCGCTCCGCGCGGCCCGAGGCGAGCTCCATCGCGAGCCTGCCGAGCTTGGCGGCGAGCGGGACGAACGGGCCGAGGACGTCGAGATCCTCGCGCCCGATCGACGGGATGTTCACCGCGTTCGTGACGAGGCCGCCCTCGAGCGCCGCCGCAACCTGCTCCGCCACGATCACCCCGGCGCGGTCCTGCGCCTCCTCGGTCGAGGCGGCGAGGTGTGGCGTGACGACGACGTTGTCGAACTCGAGCAGCGGGCCGGCGTAGGGCTCCGTCGAGAAGACGTCGAGCGCTGCTCCGCCGAGATGTCCGGAGCGCAGCGCTTCGACCAGGGCGTCCTCGTCGACGAGCTCTCCGCGCGCCGCGTTCACCAAGCGTGTGCCCGGCCGCATCTTGGCGAAGGCCTCCGCGTCGAGCGATCCACGAGTCTCGTCCGACAGGGGCAGGTGCAGGGTGAGGAAGTCGGCGGCGGCCAGGACGTCGTCGGCGCTTTCGGCTGACTCGACACCGAGCTCCCGGTAGCGGTCCCGCGTGACGAACGGGTCGTGCGCGACCACGCGCATCCCGAGGCCGACGGCGCGCCGCGCGACCTGCTGGCCGATCCGGCCGAAACCGAGGACGCCGAGCGTCTTGCCCTCGAGCTCGATGCCCGCGTACGCGGCCCGCTCCCATCGTCCCTGCTTCAGCGACGCGTGTGCCTGCGGAATGTGGCGCGCCAGGGCGACCAAGAGGCCGACGGCGTGCTCGGCTGCGGAAACCACGGTCGAGTCGGGCGCGTTGGCGACCACGATGCCACGCCGGGTGGCTGCCTCGACGTCGACGTTGTCGACTCCCACTCCCGCCCGTCCGATGACCTTGAGCTTGTCGGCCCGAGCGAGGACCTCCGCGGTCAACCTGGTGGCCGAGCGGATGACGATGGCGTCGTAGTCTCCGATCCTGTCCTCGAGCGGCGCGTCGCCGTCCGTGTCGACGTCGAAGCGCTCCTCCAGGAACCGGATCCCGGCCTCGGCGATCGGCTCTTTGACGAGTACGCGGAACCGCGGGTTCGTCACACGGGGGTGTGCTCGAACGCTTCCATCGCCCGTGTGACTGCAGCACCGCGTTCGATGTCCGCACCTGCCTCGGCGAGGACGAGCTCGACACCGGCGAGCGCAGTGGTGATGTCGAAGATGTCGTAGTAGCCGATGTGCCCGATCCGGAACACGCGGCCCTTCAGGGGGCCCTGGCCGGGCGCCAGCACGATCCCGAGCCGGTCGCGGAGCGTCTGGACGAGCTCACCCGAGTCGATTCCGTCCGGCGCGTTGATCGCAGTGACGACGGCCGAGCGATCGTCGTCCGGAGAGAAGAGCTCGAGCCCCATCGCCTTGATGCCTTCCCGGCACGCCCGCCCGAGGCGGGTGTGCCGCTCGAACGCCTGCTCCAGACCCTCGTCCAGGAGGATCCCCAACGCGACGTCCAGGCCGGCGACGATCGATACGGCCGGCGTGAACGCCGGGTCGAACTGGTCCTGCCGCTCCTTGGTCTGCTCCCAGTCGAAGTAGTAGCGCGAAGCCGCTCCGTGCTCGACCGCCTTCCAGGCATCCGCAGACACGGAGACGGTCGCGAGCCCCGGCGGCGTCATCAGCGCCTTCTGAGATCCTGAGATGACCGAATCGAGGCCCCACGCGTCGGTCTCCAGCGGAACCGCCCCGAGGCTCGAGACGGCGTCGACCACGACCAGCGCGCCCGCCTCCTTGGCTGCGGCCGCGAGGGCCTGGACGTCGGCCACCACTCCGGTCGAGGTCTCGGAGTGCGTCAGGAAGACGACTTTCGCGTCGCCGAGCTCGCGGAGCCGCCCGGCCAGGTCCTCTGTGGACGGCGCCTCGCCCCACTCGTAGGCGATCGTGTCGACGTCGCAGCCGAAGTTCTCTGCCATGCCGACCCAGCGCTCGCCGAAGAATCCCGCGGACATCACGACGACCCGATCGCCCGGCCGGGTCAGGTTCGACACGGCCGACTCCATGCCACCCGTCCCCGAGGACGTGTAGACGAGCACGTCGCTGCCGGTGCGGTAGACCTCGGCGAGCCGTTCGAGGCAGCGCTCGAGAATCTCACGGAAGTCCGAGCTCCGGTGGTGGATGATCGGCCGGCTCATCGCCTCGAGAACCTCGTGAGGCACCGGGGTCGGGCCCGGCGTGAAGAGGTAGCGCTTCTCCATCGGCTTGAGGCTAGCGGCGGGGGCGGACCAACGGGCGGTGGCCGCGGAAGGTCATCACCTGCTGGAACGTGGGGCGGTTCGCGAAGCGCATGGTGTCCCGCATGATCCCGCCCGAGAACCGGATGCGCTCAGGGCGCGCGTCCGAACGCCATTGGGCGGGATCTGACCCCTGGGCTGCCGCAAGCTGAGCTCCTGCAGCTTCGAGCGCGTCCCACAGCGAGGCCCGGCAGGCGGCGAGATCGCCGTTCCCGCAGTACCGGACACGGAACGGCTGGCGAACCGGGCGGCCGAGGAGCGTTCGGAGGTCCTTCTCCACGTAGCCGTACCAGCCTTCGTCGTATGCAGACCCTTGATCGTTGGCGGCCTGGTCTCGGGTCTCGAGCTGCGCGAGGCGGTCGGTCAGCGGCCCGAGCACCGGGCTCATCACCGCGTCCGCGAGCTTCGGCCAGGCGGCGTCGAGCACCGCCGCTCCCGGCGCATCGATCCTCCCGTCGAGATCGCGGTCGATCCGGCTGCCCCCGGCCGCGCGCCACGACTCCAGGATCTGGAACAGCTGCGAGCCGCGCGGGGTCGGGGACGAACCGCTCCGGAGGACGTCCGCGACCACCGGCCACACTCGGACGATGCGGAGATCCTGTGTGGCGGCGACGTTCATCGCCCCGACCACGGTCGCCAGCGTGTGCTTCCGCCTGGCCGCCACCTTCGTCTTCAGCAGGTCGACGCGCTGGACGGAGCCCCAGTTCCACGTGTCGTCCGAGGCCGGGTAGCGCGGGCCCGGCCGGTTGTTCCAGCCGACGATGTAGCCCCAGCTCGGATCGATGCCCATCGCGTGCTGGGCGAACGACGCGAAGCCTCCCCACTCCTGGCTCCCGTCGCCCTCGGCGGGGAGTCCCCAGTTGCTCGTCCCCGGCCGGCGGGGCAGACGGCCCGCGGAGAAGAATGCGATGTTCCGGGAGTCCGCGTAGACCCAGTTGAACGAGAACTCGACGCGGTTCATGGTCCGCAGGAACTCCTTCGCAGACCTCACCTTGTTCCGGTTCAGGTCCTGGAACGCGAAGCTGGAGAGGATCTCGCGCCCGCGGTTCGAGCGCTTCGCAGAGATCGCGACGCGCACGCCTCTGCGGGTCGCGTAGCCGCTCACGGGCCCGTGAACCGTCGTCCGGAAGCGGACGGGTTGACCATCGAGCGTCCCGGCGTCGAACGTCGCCATCTCCCGGCACGTGCCCTGGAAGCGGTAGTGCGTGTCGTCGCCGCAGAGCGTCTCGGCGTACTGATCGACCACGTCGGAGTGGGATGACTGGGCGCTCCAGACGTAATCCTTCCCGCGTCCGATCAGAATCGGGAAGATGCCCGGGAAGGCGATGCCTCGCGCGTCGATGTCGCCGCCGTGGAGATCGAGCTCGGTGAACGTCGCCGGATACGAGAAGCCCACCTGCGGGCCGGCGACGAACAGCGGACGGCCGGTCGCCGACCGCTTTGCCGAGACGACCACCGCGTTGCTCATGCTCAGCCGGGCGCCCGGCGCGGTGCGGACTCCCACAGCCGGCGTGTAGCTGCCGTCGTCGAGCACTACACCACCCGTCGGCGACTGTGGATTGAGCCCGTTGTAGGTCTGGGCGGAGACGGTGGAATCGAGGTCGACGTGCTGGCGAAGATCGTCGAAGACGGCTCGCCCTCGCTCGGCTCCGAGTCGGTTCTGGAGCGCAGACAGGAAGAGCGAGCGTCGGGCCTCGTCGCCGCCACCACGGCCGAACTGAGACGCGATCAGCGCGGCTGCGGCGTACGAGTCGTTTCTCGTCCAGTCGCCCCGGATGCCGTTCGAGCGGAAGTACGAATTGATCCCGGCGGAGTAAGCGTCGATCATCCGCAGTGTCTCGCGGCCGCGTGTCCCGGCCCCTTGGAGCAGCCGCGTCTGCCCGGCCAGGAACTGCTCGGTTTGCGCGGATGGGGCGAACGCGCGACCGATCGTCGCCAGTGGACTGATGTTCGGAGCGTCGATGGCGGCGAGGCGGCCCGGTCCGCGCAGCAACTGGAGGAGGAGGCCGCGATCCTGCGCGGTCGCCCAGCCGGTGCCGAACGCGACATCCGTGTTCGTCCGGCCCTCGACGTGCGGAACCCCCCAGGCGTCCCGGGTGATCTTCACACCGGCCCTCGGGCGCACGGTGCTCACGGCCCGCGTGCCGCGGAGCCCGAACCAGGCGGGCTTGAAGTAGCGACGGAGATCTCGGTCGCGAACGTTGGCCGCGCGCGGCGTCAGGGCGTCGAACAGGCGGAGTTGATCGGTCGAGTTGCGGACGATGTCGAGGTCGCCGGACTGGCCCGGGGCCAGGATGTTGAGTGCCACATCGGCGTAGTCCTCACCGCGAATCGCCGTGCTTCCGGCTCCGCCGACAAGAAGCGCGAGCCCGGCCGTCAGGGCCACGAGTGCAAGACCCCTCATCACGCCCACCCTACTACCCTCGTTCGGATGGAAGCCCTCCTCGCCTTTGCGGCTGCGCTGCTCGCTCTTCGCCTTGCCGGACGGCTCGCGACGCGGTGGCGTGACCGGCGCTCCCCGGAGCTCCTGGCCTGGTCGGCCTCGCTCCTCGCATACGCGGTTGCCGCGGCGGCGCTCGCCTGGGGCTCCGCCGCCGGGTGGAACGAGGTGTCCTTCCGCCTCTACTACCTCTTCGGCGGGCTGCTGACGGCACCGTTGCTGGGCGCGGGGTCGCTGCTGTTGCTCGGACGGCGTTGGGTCATTCCCGTCGTGCTCCTCTACGTCGGCCTGGCCTGCGGCGCTGCGGTCGCCGAGCCGCTTGCGCTCCCGGTTGGAGGAGACGAGATCCCCGAGGCACAGGAGCATCTCGACCTCTTCCCGCTGCGAGTTCTCGCGATCGTCGGAAACGTGGCCGGAACCGTCGCGGTTTTCGGCGTGGCAATTGCAACGATCCGCAGGCGACCCGTCGGAACAGGGCTGATTCTGGCGGGGGTCGCGGTCGCCGCAGGCGGCAGCGCCGTCGCCGGGCTCGGAGTCGCGCAAACAGCGGCGTTCTTTGCGATCGCCGCACTCTTTCTTTACGGAGGTTTTACGATTTCCAGCGGAAAACGTCAGCCCTCGTTGCCAATGTAGGCGCAGCTCTCTGCTAACAATGTGCGCCGCCCGGGCGTCGAAGCGCCCTGGAACACGTCATCGACGGAGTCCATCGGCTCCGAGCGCGAGCTGCGGCACAGTTGCGCGCCTGGAACCGGCGCTCCGGCAATCGGGGGTCACCAATGCGCAGACAAATCGTCGGCCTGCTCGTCCTTGCCAGTGTGCTCTTCGGCCTCGCCGGAGCCAGCATCGACGTCCCCTCCGGCCGTGCGGCGGTCCAGCGAGCGCAGATGCCGGATGGACGGGTCGTCGTTCGGAAGATCAAGCGCTTCCAGAAGGTCACCTGGCGCTGGCAGCGCCTGATGGGAGTCGAGCGGACCCCCAGTCTTCGGCGCTACCTGCGCACACGTGACATCGAGTACCGCGTGCACGTCATGAAGCAGTGGCGCAGCCGGGCGGTTCGGGCGAAGCGACTGGCGCACAACCCGCCCCACGAGCGCGAGTGGCGCTGCCTCCAACGCTATGAGGGACCGTGGACGGACGCCAACGACCCGTACTGGGGTGGTCTCCAGATGGATCGGACTTTCATGCGCCAGTACGCGCCGCGACACCTCCTCCGCCGCGGCTGGGCCAACACGTGGACGCCCGTCGAGCAGATGTGGGTCGGCGAGCGTGCTCTGCGCGCCGGTCGCGGCTTCTACCCGTGGCCGAACACCGCCCGCATGTGCGGCCTCATCTAGGGTCTAGCGCCTATGGGACGTGGAAGCAGACCGAAGGTGCGCTGGGCGAGCGATCGTCAGCGCAAGAAGAAGGAGCGCGAGAAGGCGAAGAACACGCCCTCGACCGAGAAGGCCGGAGCGCCTCGCCGCCGCGCTGCGGCCAAGAAGTCCTAGCCGCTCAGCTTCTCGCGCAAGAGCTCGTTCACGACCTTCGGGTCGGCCTTGCCCTGCGTCTCCCGCATCACCTGGCCGACGAAGAAGCCGAGCAGCCCCTCCTTGCCGCCGCGATAGGCCTCGACCTGACCGGGATTCGCCTCGAGGATCCGGTCGACGATGGGCTCGAGCTCCGAGGTGTCGCCCACCAGCCCGTCCGCCAGGTAGTCCTCCGCGCTGAACTCCGGAGCACCACTCGCCGCGAGGGCCTCGAGCAGCCGGTCGCGCGGAATCCTCGAGCGCGCCTCGATCAGCTTCCCGAGCTCGTCGGGGTTCACTGCGTCCGCGTCCACTCCCGAGGCGGCGAACTGGTTCATGAGGACGTTCGCGACCGCGCGTCGGTCACCCGGCACACGCTCGTACAGCGCGTCGCGGCCGCTCGTCACCAGATCCGCGGCGAGGTCGTGGTCGAGCTCGGCCGCGAGCCGCTGCACGCGGGCTCCCGGAAGCTCGGGCAACTCCGCCCGGACGCGCTCGACCAGCTCGGCCGGCGGCTCGATGGGCACGAGGTCGGGCTCGGGGAAATACCGGTAGTCCTGAGCCTCCTCCTTGGAGCGAAGCGGAGGAGCAGACTCGGAGCCTGGATCGAAATGGAGGGTCTCCTGCTCGACCACGCCGCCGGACTCGTAGATCCCGATCTGGCGCTCGGTCTCGCGCTCGATCGCCCGGGCGGCGAAGGCAAACGAGTTCAAGTTCTTCAGCTCGCACCTCGTCCGGAGCTCGTCGGAGCCGGACGGGCGCACCGACACGTTGACGTCGAATCGCAGGGAGCCCTTCTCCATCTCCGCGTCCGAGATCCCCAGCTCGACCACGGTCTGGCGGAGCAACTGGAGAAAGCGGCGCGCCTGGTCGGCGGAGCGCAGATCCGGCTGCGTCACGATCTCGACGAGCGGCGTCCCGGCTCGGTTGAAGTCGACGAGCGTCGCGCTGGCGCCGGCGATGCGGCCCTGCGCGCTGCCCACGTGCACGTTCTTCGCGGCGTCCTCCTCGAGGTGGGCGCGGACGATCCCGACCTCGCTCTCACCCTCCGAGCCGGGGACGACCAGGCGGCCCTCCACGCAGAGCGGCTGGTCGTACTGGGAGATCTGGTACGCCTTCGGGTTGTCGGGATAGAAGTAGTTCTTGCGGTGGAAGACGGCGTGATCCGCGATCCGGCACCCGAGGGCGAGACCGAGCTTGATCGTCCACTCGACCGCCTTCCCGTTCGGGACGGGCAGCGAGCCCGGGAGGGCCAGGCAGACCGGGCAGGTGCGGCTGTTCTCCGGTACCGAGTACTCGACCTCGCACCGGCAGAACATCTTCGTCCGCGTCTTCAGGTGGACGTGGATCTCCAGCCCGATGACCGGTTCCCAGCTCACTGGAGCCTCCCCGGAACGACGTCGAACCCGATCGCCTGCTCGAGCGCGTGGCCGGCTCGGAAGAGGAGGTTCTCCGAGAACTGCGGGCCGATCAGCTGGAAGCCGACCGGCAGCCCGTCGGAGAGGCCGCACGGGATCGACAGGCCGGGAAGACCCGCCATGTTGGACGGGATCGTCAGGACATCCGAGAGGTACATGGCGAGCGGGTTCTCGGCCTTCTCGCCGAGCTTGAAGGCCACGGTCGGGGAGGTCGGGCTGACGAGGAGGTCGAAGCTTTCGAACGCCTTTGCATGCTCCTGCGCGATGACCGTCCTGACCTTCTGCGCCTGGCCGTAGTACGCGTCGTAGTAGCCCGCCGAGAGCGCGTACGCGCCAAGCATGATCCGGCGCTTGGGCTCGTCGCCGAAACCTGCGTCGCGGGTCTTCTCGTACATCTCGCGGACTTCGGCGCCGTCGACGCGGAGCCCGTAGCGGACACCGTCGTACCGCGCGAGGTTCGACGACGCCTCGGCCGGTGCGACGAGGTAGTAGCAGGCGAGCCCGAACTCGACCGATCGCGGAAGGCTCGTCTCCCCCACCTCGGCTCCGAGCTCGCGGCAGAGCTCGATCGTCCGGTCGACCGCCTCCTTGACGCCCGGCTCGATGCCCTCCGCCTCGTTCAGCTCCTTCGGGACTCCGACGCGGAGGCCCTTCAGGTCTTCGGCCTCGGGAATCTCGACCGCCTCGGGCAACTCGACGGTTGTCGAGTCCATCGGATCGCGGCCGGCGATCGCCCGGTACAGGAGCGCGTTGTCCCGCACCGTCTTCGTCATGGGGCCGATCTGGTCGAGGCTCGACGCGAACGCGACGATCCCGTAGCGCGAAACGGTGCCGTAGGTCGGGCGGAGCCCGACGATCCCGCAGAGCGACGCGGGCTGCTTGACGGAGCCGCCGGTGTCCGAGCCGAGCGCCCAGGGCGCGAGGCCCCCGGCGACGGCTGCGGCCGAGCCCCCGGACGAGCCTCCCGGGACCCGCTCTGGATCCCAGGGATTCTTCGTCGGCCCGAACCCGGAGTTCTCGGTCGACGACCCCATTGCGAACTCGTCCATGTTCGTCTTGCCGAGCAGCGACATGCCTGCATCCCGGCATCGCTCCGCGACCGTGGCGTCGAAGACCGGCTTGTAGCCGGCGAGGATCTTCGAGCCCGCGGTCGTCTCGACTCCCCGGGTGGAGACGAGATCCTTGAACGCGATCGGAATTCCCTCCGGGTCGTCCACCGTGCGGAGATAGGCGTGCAGCTCGTCGTCCCGTTCTGCGATCGCTGCGTGGTACGCCGCATGCAGCTCTGCGGTGGAGACTTCACCGCGCTCGACGAGGCCGTATGCCTCTTCCGCGCTCAGGCGCAGGGTGTCGATCACGCCGGCGGCACCTTGAAGAATCCGTCCTGGCGGTCGGGCGCATTCGCCAGGGCCTCGTCGACAGGGAGCGACGGCCGCGGCTCGTCGTCGGCCCAGACGTTCACGAGATCGAGCGGATGGGCGGTCGGCTCGACGTCCGAGAGGTCGAGCTCCGACACCTTCGCGACCGCCTCGAGGATGGCGCTGAGCTGCTCCGTGAAGCGCTCGGCCTCCTCGTCGGTCAGCTCCAGGCGTGCGAGGCGCGCGACGTGGAGGACTTCGTCTCTCGTGATTGCCATGAAATCAGTCTCCCAAAATGAAGAACGCGGGCCACTCGGCCCGCGTTCGACGACGAAACGAGAGAGTGCCTAGACCGGCATGACGTTCGACGCCTGCAGGCCCTTGTCGCCCTGCACGACCTCGAACTGAACCTTCTGGCCCTCGGTCAGCGAGCGGTAGCCCTCCGACTGGATCGCCGAGTGATGAACGAAGACGTCGTCTCCGTCCTCCCGCTCGATGAATCCGTAGCCCTTCTCGTTCGAAAACCACTTGACGGTGCCCTCAGGCAATCGTTCCTCCTTCAAACCGAACGACGGCCCGGGCACCCCGCGCCGTCGTACAAGTGCGTGAACGGGCGAAACCCTAGCACCGTCTCCGACGGGCGGCCTCGACCGTATTTCGGAGCAGCGAGGCGATCGTCATCGGGCCCACGCCACCCGGTACGGGCGTGATCAGACCGGCGATTTCGGCCGCGCGCGGGTCGACGTCTCCGCGCAGTCCCTCGTCGGTCCGGTTCATGCCCACGTCGACGACGGCGGCACCGGGCTTGACCATCTCGGCGGTCACGACGCCTGTCTTCCCGACGGCGACGACGAGCACGTCGGCCTCACGCGTCAGGGCACCGAGATCCTCTGTGCGTGAGTGGGCAACGGTCACGGTGGCATTTGCTCCGAGCAGCAGCATCGACATCGGCTTCCCGACGATCAGGCTGCGGCCGACGACGACTGCGCGGGCGCCTTCGAGCGTGACCTCGTACTCGCGAAGCAGCGCCATCACGCCGAGCGGGGTCGCCGGGACGAACATCGGGTCGCCGAAGTACAGGCGGGCCGCGTTCTCGGGATGGAAGCCGTCGACGTCCTTCCCAGGATGCAGTCGCCGGACGGCCGCCTCCTCGTCGAGCCCGGCCGGCAGCGGCGACTGGACGAGGATCCCGTCGACGCCGTCGTCTGCGTTCAACTCGGCGACGAGGCGTTCGAGCTCCTCCTGCGTCGTCTCGGCCGGGAGGCGGTGGTCGATCGAGCGGATGCCCACCTCTTTCGCCGCCTCGTGCTTCCGTCGGATGTAGACGTCGGACGCAGGGTCGTCCCCGACGAGCACCGTTGCGAGCCCGACGTCACCGATCTCGCGCACTTCGGCTGCGATCTCGGCGCGAAGTCGCCCGGCCAGAGCTTTCCCGTCCATGAGCCTTGCAGTCACGGCGGCGAGGTTAACCTGCGGCGGTGGAGCTACGCCGCTGGCCGCGCAAGAACGATCCGGCCTCGATCAAAGCGCGCCAGGAAGCGCTCGACGGGCGGGTCGATGCCGAGGTCTTCGAGCATGACTTGACTCCCTGGGCCAAGGCACAGGAGGCCCTGACCGGCGTGTCGGTCATTCCCACCTCCGTGATCGGCCCCCTGACGATCTCGCTCGGCGAGTACGAGCTGCGCGAACCGGAGGGCTCGGTCGTCGAACGTGGCCGCGCAACCGAGGAGATCTTCGTCCCGCTCGCACACACGGAGGGCTCGATGTCCGACTCGCTCTTTCGTGGAGCCCGAGCCGCCTCCGAGTCGGGCGGGTTTAGAACGTACGTGCTGCAAGACAGAATAACTAGAGCATCATGCTTCATCTGCAAGTCAGCGGCCGAGGCGATCGAGCTCGCCCGGTGGGTCGAGGACGAGTCCGAGAGCATGCGCGACTGGATCGCCCACCATGACGACGAGTCGATCTCGCGCCACGCCAAGCTACGCGAGGTCAAGACGCACGTCGTCGGGCCCATGTGCCATGTCCTCTGGCGTTGGACGACGGGCGACGCGGTCGGCGCGAACATGATGACGCGCAACGCGTACTTCCTGAACATGGGCTACGTCATGGAGCGAGCCCCGGTGAAGCCGGAGCGCGCGCTGCTCGAGGCCAACATGGGCGGCGACAAGAAGCCGTCGCACGAGTACTTCCACGGTGGCCACGGCAAGACCGTGATCGCCGAGACGACTCTGACCGAGGATGCGATCCGTCGGGTGCTCCGAACCACCGTCGACGACCTCCTCGAGCTCTCATGGGCAGGGACACACGGGGCGGTGGCGTCGGGGATGCAGTCCGTCGCGTTCACCCCGGCAACGGCGATCGCGGCGATCTTCGCGGCCACGGGCCAGGACCTCGGGATGGTCGGGACGAGCTCGATGAGCCACGGCGTCGGACGCCGTGTGGACGGCGGGCTCCACGTCTCGATCCGGCTGCCCGGGCCTCGAGGTCAGCACCGTCGGCGGCGGGACGACTCTCCCCTACGCGCGCTCGTGGCTCTCGCTGATGGGCTGCGCCGGCGCCGGAAAGGTCTACCGCTTCGCCCAGATCGTGACGGCGGCGACCCTGGCTCTCGAGATCTCCGCCTCCGCGGCGATGGCAACCGCCGGCTCGGCGAACTTCTTCAAGGCGCATTTCGAGCGCGGCGGCCTTCGATAGGCGCTTGGCGGTGTCCGACCCCACCGAGGTACCGCCGCATCACGACCCGTCCTGCTGGGGCTGCGGCGAGAACCCGACGGGGATCCGGCTCCCCTCTCCCGCCGAGGAGCGTCTGACGACCTACGAGGCGCGGTTCCGCTTCGGCGGAGCACGCACCAGGCCGCGCCCGGGCCTCGTCCACGGCGGGCTCGTCGCCGCTGCGCTCGACGAGGCGGCCGGGCTGCTCGCGACCTGGTACCGGTTCCCGTCGGTGACGGCGGAGCTGACGATCCAGTACCGGAGGCCGGTCCACATCAACCGCGACCTCACCATCCGCGCCGAGCTCGTCGAAGATCGCGATCGGCGAATCGACATCCGCGCCGAGCTCCACGACGACGAGGAGCTGCTCGCCGAAGCGACAGGGCACCTGGGCCCATGTCCCGTTCGAGCACTTCCTGCGCACGCCGGAAGGGCGCGCAGCGGGCGAGGCCTGGCGTGAGCCGCCTCGGTGGCTGAGCACCTGCTCGAGCGGTCTCAGGTCGTGCCGAGCTTCCCTCGAGCGGACGTTCGGCTTCTTCGCAGACCCGGGCGAACCTCGAGGCGATCACTCCCACCGTGGCTCAACTTCCGGATCACCGAGGCACCGCCCAGGCTGGAGCGCGGGTCGCTCCTCCGTTATCGGCTGCGCCTGTTCGGCGTCCCGATTCGCTGGAAGACGGAGATCACCGCGTGGGACCCGCCGAACGGATTCGTGGACACGCAGCTCCGCGGGCCGTACAGGCTGTGGGTTCACGATCATCGGCTGGAGGCCGTTTCGGGGGGAACGCGCGTCACCGACCGTGTGCGCTACCGCATTGCACTAGGGCCGGCAGGGCGTCTCGTCAACCGGCTACTGGTGCGCCGGTGGCTCGACGCGATCTTCGCCTTCCGCGCACGCCGCACGGCCGAGCTCTTGACGGGAGGCTGACCGCTCACCTACCCTGGATGGGTTCCCTGGCCCGCGACGAGAGGAGGCGCTTTGACAACCGATCTTGACCGCTTCCTCACTCGCAGGGCCGCTCCGCTTCAGCTCGTAGCCAGCTCTCCGGCCCTGCGGCACGCCCCTTTCCCGCAGGAAAAGGAGACAGCTTGACGTACGAACGACTGGCGCAGCTCGGCTGGAACGACGAGCTCGCGGCCGAATACGAAGACCATCTCGAGGCCGGGCTCAAACCCGGTCGCGTCGCCGTGCAGCATCGCGGCGTCTGGGAGGTGGCGACGGAGGACGAGGACGTGCTGGTCGAGATCACCGGACGGCTTCGGCACGAGGCGGCGCCCGGCGAGCTTCCCGTCGTCGGCGACTGGGTCGCGCTCAAGGACGGGCAGATCGAGGCGGTCCTCCCTCGCCGGAGCAAGTTCTCGCGCAAGGTCGCCGTTCGACGGAGGTCGCGGAGCAGGTGCTCGCCGCCAACGTCGACGTCGCCTTCCTCGTGATGGGCCTGGACGAGCGGGATTTCAGCATCCGCCGTCTCGAGCGCTACCTGACGACCGCCTGGGAGGGCGGCGCCATCCCGGTCATCGTGCTCAACAAGGCCGACCTCGCCGCGGATCTCGACGCCCAGCTGGCGGAGACCGAGGCCGTCGCCTTCGGCGTGCCCGGTCCACGTCGTCCGCGCGGTCGCCGGCGAGGGCGTCGACGCGCTCGCCCCGTACCTCGCCGGGGCCTAGTACCGGCGTCCTGCTCGGCTCGTCCGGCGTCGGCAAGTCGACGCTGATCAACGCCTTGCTCGGCGAAGGGCGAGTCGCGACGGGCGAGGTCCGGAGCGACGGCCGCGGGCGCCACACGACGAGCCACCGCGAGCTTCTCGTCCTCCCCGGGGGGCGGCGTCCTGATCGACACGCCCGGCCTGCGCGAGCTCCAGCTCTGGGAGACGGACGGTGGTCTCGACAAGGCGTTCGCCGACGTCGCGGAGCTGGTGAATCAGTGCCGCTTCTCGGACTGCGCGCACGACACCGAGCCCGGCTGCGCGATCCGCGCGGCGCTGGCCGACGGCTCTCTCCCAGCCGACCGCTGGGAGAGCTACCTGAAGCTGGAGCGCGAGCTCGCGCATCTCGAGCGCAAGCTGGATCCGCGCCTACGGTCGGAGGAGCGAAAGAAGTGGGCGGCGATGTCGAAGGCGTACCGGAAGCGAAAGAAGATCCTGGGGAGCTGACTGGAACCGTTGCCGAACTCCGAGCTCGCCTCGGTCAATCATGCGAACGGGGTGATGAGGGTTGGTCCGGGCGATGAGAGTCTTCGCGGCGGCGTATAGCCGAACCTGACGACAGGAGGAGTGAAACGG
>CAWDGK010000003.1:0-147908 GCA_963801855.1 uncultured Actinomycetes bacterium
CGCTCTGCCCGACGTTGAACCAGTCCTCGCCCTTGTTCGCGTCGGTGAGGACACCGGCGACGGTGCCGGCGTCGATGATGCTGCGGGTGACCTCGTACGCCGGCACGGCGGGGCTCTTGACCTTGACCCGCTCGCCGTAGGTGATGACGTCGAACGCCTGGATGTTCACCTCGAACCCGAGGGTCCGCAGCTGCTGGGCGACGAGCTCGTCGACCGCCTCGGACGTGGCGAGGTAGGGGTTGGGGAGCAGCGTGAGCGACAGCTTCTCGCCGCCCCTGGTGCGAATCCCGTCCGGACCAGGGGCCCAGCCCGCCTCGTCGAGCAGCGACGCCGCCCGAGTGGGGTCGTACGCGAACGCCGCCTTGTGGTCGGTGGCGCCGGGAACGTTGCTCTGGAGGAACGAGTCGGCGGCCAGCCAGTCCTCGGTGTAGACGGTGGAGAGGATCTCGTCCCGGTTGATGCCGTGCTGCAACGCCTGGCGCACGCGGACGTCGTCGAACGGCGCGACCTTCGTGTTGATCGCGTAGCCGTTGACGAACCCGAGGTAGCGGGGCGCCGCGACCGTGAAGCCCTGCGCCTTGAACGTCGCGAGCTCCTTCGGCGAGGGGTTGTAGGCGACGTCGGCCTGGTTCGACACCACCGACGAGGTCCGCACCTGCTGCTCGGCGACCACCTTGTAGGTGAGGGTGTCGATCCGGGCCGGGCCCTGGTGGCCGAGCGCCGCGGGCGCCCAGTTGTAGTCCGCGCGCTTGCGCAGGACGACGCTGTCGTCCGCCTTCCAGGACTCCACGACGTACGGGCCGCTGCCGATGTCCTTGGACAGGTCGGCCTGCTGGTCGGCCGGCAGCGCCAGGGTCTTCGGGGAGATCAGGATCGAGCCGTGGTAACCCAACGTCGGGATGAACCCGAGCGTCGGCGAGCTGAAGCTGACCCGCACGGTCGTGGCGTCGACGGCCTCCGCGCCCGTGTACGTCTTCGGGAAGAGCCCGATCGGGTTGATGCCGCGCCCGGGGTCGCCTGCTGACCAGATGTCGAGGTTCGCGACGACGGCCGCGGCGCCGAGCGGCGTGCCGTCGGAGAACGTGACGCCGCTGCGAAGGTGCAGCGTGAACTCGGTGGCGTCCGCGTTCTGCTCCCAGCTCTCGGCGATCCACGGCGAGGCGGCGCCCTGCTCGTCGACGTAGACGAGCTTGTCGGTGACGTGCCCCCAGATGTGGCCCTGGAAGCTGGAGATCGCGCTGTTGTTCGGGATCCAGGTGGGACCCAGAGAGTCGATGAGGAAGGTCAGGTCGCCACCTTCCGCAGGTGTGCCGGACCCCGCGGACTGCGCAGCACCACCGGCGGCACACCCGGACGCGAGGAGGAGTGCGGTGAGGATGCCGAGCGCGCGTCGAGCCAGCGGCCCGCGGCGCGCTGTGCGGGACGTCTTCATGGGTGTCTTCTCTCGTGGGGACGTGATCGGGGGGCGACGGGCGGCGATCAGCGCCGCGTCCTCGTGCGGGGCACACGGGCACAGTCGTCATGACGTGCGAAGTGGCGCGGCGGTGGGAACGCGGACGGGTCCCGAGGAACGGTCGGGCCCGCTGATCAGCAGCAGCGACAGCTGGCGGAGAACACCGTGCAGTGGTCGATCACGCGGCGCTGGGTGAGCACGCCGGACGACACGGAGGGTGACGTCGCGCCGGCGGGGCGGAAGCCCGGCCGGGAGGAAGACGTCGTCCGCTGCACACGAAGAGTGAAGCCGATGAGACCCGCGCGGTCCAGCGCCGATTCTGCATCGGTACCGATCGTGATTCGCGATCGGTTGCGAGTCGGATCCGTCGTTGGACGTAGCCGTGAGAGTTCACTCAGACTGGCCGCGTGCAGGGAGCTGTCGTGTGAGTCGCCCGCACAGCTCCCACTGGGGTTCGTTCCGCGGTGAGGTCACCGTGGACGGGCTGCTGGTGCGGCCCCGACCGGAGGACCCCGATCCGTCGCCGATCCTGGCCAACGTGCCCTCGGCAGTCGACCATCCCGCCCGGGTGCGCCGGCCCGCGGTCCGCCGGGGCTGGTGGGAGGACGGTCCCGGACCCGACGACCGGCGCGGCCGGGACGAGTTCGTCGAGGTCGGCTGGGACGAGGTGCTCGACCGGCTCGCCGCCGAGCTGGCGCGCGTGCGCGACCGGTTCGGGCCGGCGGCGGTCTACGGCGGCAGCTACGGCTGGGCCAGCGCCGGGCGGTTCCACCACGCGCAGAGCCAGCTGCACCGGTTCCTCAACCTCGCGGTCGGCGGCTACGTGCGCTCGGTCGGCACCTACAGCGCCGCGGCGGCCGAGACGGTGCTGCGGCACGTGCTCGGGCCGACGGAGGCGGTGTCGAAGGGCCCGGTCACCTGGGAGCAGATCGCCGCACACACCGACACCGTGCTCGCCTTCGGCGGGATGAACCTCAAGAACAGCGCGGTCGGCGCCGGCGGGATCAGCGCGCACGTCGAGCGCGCCGCGATGACGGCGGCCGCCCGCCGCGGCACTGCGTTCGTCAACATCGGGCCGCTGCGAGCGCGACCTGCCCGAGGAGTCGCGGGCCCGCTGGCTGTCGGTGCCGCCGGGTTCGGACACCGCGCTGATGCTCGGCCTGCTGCACACCCTGCTCGTCGAGGACCTGCACGACGTCGCGTTCCTCGAGCGGTACTGCGTGGGCTGGGAAAAGCTGGCGGCGTACCTGCTCGGCGCCGGCGACGGGATCGCGAAGGACGCCGCGTGGGCCGCCGGGATCACCGGGGTGCCGGCCGGCGAGGTCCGAGCGCTGGCGCGCCGCGCCGCGGCCGGCCGGACCCTGGTCACCGTCGCACAGTCGCTGCAGCGCGCCGAGTTCGGCGAGCAGCCGGTGTGGGCCGGGATCGCGCTGGCCGCGGCGCTGGGCCAGATCGGGCTGCCCGGCGGCGGGTTCTGCTACGGCCTGGGCTCGATCGGTCACTACGGCCGCCGCCGCGTCGCCGTGCCGATCGGTGCCCTCCCCCAAGGCTCGCAACGACGTCGACGTCTCGATCCCGGTCGCCCGGATCGCCGACATGCTGCTCAACCCCGGCGCCGAGTACGACCACGACGGGCGGCGGCAGCGCTACCCGCACGTCCGGCTCGCCTACTGGGCCGGCGGCAACCCGTTCCACCACCACCAGGACCTCGGGCGGCTGCGCCGCGCGCTCGGCCGGCTGGACACCTTCGTCGTCCACGAGCCGGTCTGGACGGCCACCGCGCGGCACGCCGACGTCGTGCTGCCCGACGACTGGACGATCGAGCGCGACGACATCGGCGCCGGCCGCTACGACCCGCGTCATGACCGCCATGCACCGGCTGGTCGACCCGCCCGGCGAGGCCCGCGACGACTACGCGATCTTCGCCGCGCTGGCCGAGCGGCTGGGCGCCGGCGAGGGTTCACCGAGGGCCGCGACGTCCGCGGCTGGCTCGCGCCACCTCTACGAGCCGACGCGGACGGGGCTGGCCGACCGGGGCCTGCCGGCGCCCGTCGTTCGAGGAGTTCTGGGCGGCGGGCGAGCTGCACCTGCCGCCTGCACGCCGACGACGGCGGGATCCTCGCGGCCTTCCGCGCGCGACCCGCGGGCCAACCCGCTGCCGACCCCGTCCGGCCGGATCGAGATCACCTCCGCGACCGTGGCCGGCTTCGGCTACGCCGACGCGCCCGGCCACCCGGCCTGGTTCGCCCCCGACCGAGGCGCCCGACCGCGCGGCACCCGCTGTGGCTGGTGGCCAACCAGCCGGCGACCCGGCTGCACTCCCAGCTCGACTTCGGCGCGTACAGCGCGGCGCACAAGGTCCGCGGCCGGGAGGTGGTGCGCATCCACCCGGACGACGCCGGCCCGCGCGGCATCGCCGACGGCGACCTGGTGCGGCTGTTCAACGACCGCGGCGCGTGCCTGGCCGCGGCGGCGGTCACCGACGGCGTGCGCCCAGGGCGTGGTCCAGCTGCCGACCGGCGCCTGGTTCGACCCCCTCGACCCGGACCCCCTCGATCCGGACCGGGACCGACCGTTCTGCGTGCACGGCAACCCGAACGTGCTCACCCGCGACGTCGGCACCTCCGCGCTGGCCCAGGGCTGCACCGGCCACCTCATGTCCGGCGGCGAGGACACGGTGGACGAGTTCATGAAGCTCGTGTCGAAGGAGGACGAGGCCGCGGTGCGCCCGCTGCTCGACGACACCGACGGCGTGCGCTACATCGGCCAGGCGAGCCCGTCGAAGCTCTTCTTCCAGGCAGGGCGCAAGGACACGGTCGTCCCGAAGGAGGCGCTCGAGACCCTGATCCGCGCCGGGAGCGAGCCGAAGAGGGTTTCCTGGTACCAGGCGGGGCACTCGTTGGCGATTCCGAAAGCGCAGCGCGACCAGCTCGACTGGCTCGCCGAGGTCTTGGAGATCGAGGGCCCGCCGGTCGAAGGAGCCGAGACCGGCCCGTAGCCCAACTACCCTCGCCGGGTGCCCGAGTGGAGCCCGGAGTTCGTGGTCGACGAGCCGCTCGCGCGGCGACTGGTCGGCGAGCAGTTCCCGGAGCTCGATGCCGGGTCGTTCCGGCTGCTCGGCCAGGGCTGGGACAACACCGTTTGGCTCGTCGACGGCGAATGGACGTTCCGCTTCCCCCGCAAGGAGTTCGCGCTCCCGGGCCTTCGGAACGAGATCGCCCACCTGCCGAAGCTGGCCCCGCTCCTTCCTCTGCCGATCCCGATCCCGACCCTGCTCGGCGAGCCGTCGGAGGGCTTCGATTGGCCCTTCTACGGCGCGCCGTTCATCCCGGGCCGAGAGCTGGCCGAGGCGGGCCTGAGCGAGGAGGAGCGAATCGGGCTTGCCCGCCCGCTCGCCGAGTTCCTCCGGACCCTGCACGGCCTGACGCTCGACGCCGATCTCCCGCACGATCCCGTGCGGCGGACGGACATGCCCTTCCGAGTCCCGCTGGCGCGCAAGCGACTTGCCGAGGTCGAGGCGCTCGGCCTCTGGAGCCCTCCGGCCTCAGCCGCGGCGATCCTCTCGGCCGCCGAGGCACTTCCTCCCGCCGAAGCGACGGCGATCTGCCACGGTGACCTCCACCTTCGCCATCTCCTGATCGACGACGGGGGCCGCCCGGCCGGAGTCATCGACTGGATCGACCTCTCCAGAAACGACCCGGCGGTCGACCTCGTCCTCTTCTGGGCGGCACTCCCGCCCGACGCTCGAGCGGCGTTCCTGGACGAATACGGACTTGTCGCCGAGACGCAGCTCCTCCGAGCCCGCGCGCTGTCGCTCTTTCTCTGCGCCGTCCTCGGTGTCTATGCACACCACGAGGGCCTTCCGGCGCTCGAGCGCGAGGCGACCGAGAGTCTCGCGCGAACCTGCCGGTGACCCGCGTCGAAGACAGGAACGCGTACGATCGGCGCGATGCCCGAGCCCGACCTCCTGAAGCAGCGCAGCATGTTGATGATCCTCATCACGGCGTGCGCAGCCGCGGAGACCGCATTCGAGGCCGCGGGGAACGTGATCGACGAAGAGCTGCTGGCAGATCTCTCGAAGATGATCAAGCGCTCCGAGAACGAGCTCGGAAGCTGAGCGCCTTGATCGCCTCTTCGGGTGAACGATCATCCTGACGGGGTGACGCCGGCCCCTGTTTCACGGCGTAGGGTTGACGTTGGCTTCAAAGACTTTGAGCGGAAGGAGCGCGAATGCCGTGGTTCGGTTGGCTTTTCGGCGTTTTCATCGTCGTCCTCTGGGTGTTCACGATCGTCGACATCATTCGGCGTCGGCACGGCCGGTCCAACGGCAAGACCGCAGCGTGGGTGCTGATCGTCCTGATCTTCCCGTTGCTCGGCACGATCGTGTACTTCCTGGTCAACGGCGCCCCCGGCGCCGGGGCCCCGCGAGACGCCGACCTTGATCACGTGACCGGCCGGCGCTACTGAGCTAGGGCGCGGTTCACTCCAAGGAGCGCGCAGTCCAGGTCGCGCGCAGGGTCGTCGCGCCCGCCGGCTCGTGTGTGTACTCGTCCTCGACCGCGGTCACGGCAAAGCCTGCGTGCTGGAGAGCGGAGCGGACATCCGCCTCCGCGTGGAAGTACTGCCGGTGCTGCTCGCTGAAGGGGTCTCCGTTGCGGGGCTGCGTGAGCTCGATCCTGGTGTCGCACGTGCGGGCGCCGGCATCGACGACGCTGCTGATCACGAAGTCGTTCCCGGCCGATTCACCCGCGACGACGGGGTTGGAGCTGGTGAACCTCATCATCCCGTCCGTGTGCAGGTCGAAGACGAGCCATCCGGCGGGTCGAAGCCGGAGCGCCACCGCTGCGAGCGTCAGTCGCAGTTCCTCCGGAGTGAGGTAGTTGAGGCCGTCGAACGTGCAGACCGCCGCGTCGAAGACACCGTCGACCGCGAGGTCCGGGAGCCTCGTCCGGCTCAACGTCACCTCAGGGCCGAGCCGATCGCGAGCGAGGGCCAGCATCGCGTCGGAGGCGTCGACTCCGACGACCCGGTAGCCCCGCGCGACCAACTCACCCGCCAGGAGGCCGGTACCGCAGCAGAGGTCGAGCACGGAGCGAACGCCCGCCGGGTCGGAATCCCAGAGCTCATGGAGAAACGACGCCCACCGGTCATGGCAGGGGTCGATGACGATCTCGTCGTAGACCCCTGCTAGCCGCGAGTACGCCTCGACGTCCCTCACAGGTCCGCGGGTATCCGGTTAGATGCCGAGGATCTTGGCCTTGGAGGCCGCAAACTCCTCATCGGTGAGCACGCCCTGCTTGTGCAGCTGCGCCAGCTCCTGAAGCTGTGCAGTCGGGTCATCCTCCTGCGCCGGCGGCGGTGCCTCCTGCTGGTACTGCTGCGCGTCTTCCTGATCCCACCTGGCCGACTGACGACGCTGCACGCGCCCGGACACGGCGGTGGCGGTTCCAGCGACTACGGCGGTGCGGGCGGCCATACGTAGAAGTCCCATGTGGTTCCTTTCGAATTAGAAGTTGACGGATCGGTCTAGCGGGCGTCGAGCGCGGTCTCTACGACGTCGGCGGGGATGCGAATCGAGTCGATCAACACAGCGTCCGCCGCCTTGAGCGCGTCGACCACCTTCGCCGCCCACAGGTTTTCGAACGCGATGAGGAGGGCCGCGCTGTTGGACGGAAGGTCGTCGCTGACCTCGTCGGCATCCTCAGGCCCCAATGCACCGGGCTGCGCGACGTCCATTGAGACGAAGGCCGCGCCGTCCTCGCCGATGTCCGCAGCCTCGAGTGTTGTCACGACGCCCTCGGCGTCCTTCATGACGAAGAGCAGATCGAGCACTTTGATCGTGCCGTTCTCCACGAGCTCCATGATCGCCGGGGCGATCCGTCCTGTGAACTTGTTGCCTGGAAAGCCGATGATGTAGACGTCGACGGGGCCGACTGACATGACCTCTCCTTGTCGGGGACTGTGCTCCAGCTACCTGTTCGTACGAGGAGTTATCCCACCGCCCAAGTCCCCGGGCATCATCCGATCCGGACGATCTCGGGACGACGTTTGTTCGACGTCGTCGACAAGCGGGTGATGGGACTCGAACCCACGACCTTCTGCATGGCAAGCAGACGCTCTAGCCAACTGAGCTACACCCGCAAACTGCGGCCAGTATAGCCGCGGTCTGTTCAGGCTCCTGCAGCGTCGAGGGCCTCGTTGACGAGCTGGTCGGCGAGCTCGTTGTGCTCCCGGCGCACGGCCGTGTAGCGCACCGAGCCGAGCTTTCGCGCCAGGGTCGAGGCTTCGTCCCAGAGCTCCCGCAGGGCTTCGTTCTTCACCTTGTACTCCTCACGCATCTGCTTCACGAGGAGCTCGGAGTCCGAGATCACCTCCAGCTCGTCGACCTGCAGCTCGGCCGCCTTCCCGAGCCCTGCGACGAGCGCCCGGTACTCGGCGATGTTGTTCGTCGCCTCGCCGATCGCCTCGCCGTGAGCGGCGAGCACGGTGCCGTTCTCCGCCTCGAGGACGTAGCCGTAGGCCGCGGGGCCCGGATTGCCGCGGGCGCCGCCGTCGGTCCAGAGCTTTGCCTTCACAGGAGGGGGTAGACGTCGAAAGCGGGCTCCTCGTAGGGATGCGCCTCGCGAAGGGCGGCGACCACCTGATCGTGGAGCTCCTCGGGGTAGACGGTCTCGAGCCGCAGCTCCGAGACTCGTTGTTCCTTCCCGCGCTCTCCGATCGTCGGCGAAGAACGCTCCGTGCCGATGAAGGTTCCCGTCCCTGCGGCGTACCAGGAGCAGTGCTCGTAGTCGCCGATCCGGCCGGCGCCGGCCCCGAAGAGCGCGGTGCGCACCCTGTCGAGCGCCTCACGGGGAACGAAGACGACGAGCTTCCTGTTCACCTAGATCTCGCGCTCCGGTGCCTGCTCGGCATCTGCGTCGCCCGTGTTCGCGGTGCCCCGCCGCTCGATGAGCAGAATCTGTGCCTCCGAATCGGACCTGGGGCAGTGCTCGACGCCCCGCGGAACGACGAAGAGCTCACCCTCCTCGAGCTCGACGTCCCGATCCCGGAGCTGGATCGTCATCCGGCCCGAGAGCACGAGGAAGAAATCGTCCGTGTCCGGGTGCGAGTGCCAGACGAACTCGCCCCGGAGCTTCCCGACCTGGATCTTGTCCTCGTTGTAGTAGCCGACGATCCTCGGCGCGCAGTTGTCGTCGAAGGTCGCCAGCTTCTCGGCGAGGTTGACGGCCGCGTCCACCGTTAGCCGGCGTCGATCTGGGCCTTCTGCAGGCGGCCCGAGTAGTCCACGTAGATCGACTTCCACTCCGTGAAGACGTCGAGCGCCGCCTGACCGGCCTCCCTGTGGCCGTTGCCGGTGTCCTTCGTCCCGCCGAACGGGAGATGAACCTCCGCGCCGATCGTCCCGGCGTTGATGTACGTGATGCCGGTGTCGAGGTCGCGCATCGCGCGGAACGCCTTGTTGACGTCGCGCGTGAAGATCGAGGACGAGAGGCCGTACTTGACGCCGTTGGCCGCCCTGAGCGCCGTCGTCGAAGGAGTCCACGGGGATCAGCGCGGTCGTGGGGCCGAAGATCTCCTCCTGCGCGATTCGCATCCCGGGATCGACGTCGCCGAAGATCGTCGGCCGGTAGTAGAAGCCGTCCGACAGGCCGTTGTCCGACGCGACCTCGCCGCCGGTGAGGAGCTTCGCGCCCTCGCCCTTGCCGATCTCGGTGTACGAGTGGATCTTGTCGAGCGCGCGCTGGTTGATCACCGGACCGACGTCGGTGTCGTCCTCCCAGCCGAGGCCCAGGCGGAGCTTCTCGGCTGCTGCGACGAGCTTCGACTGCAGCTCCTCGTAGACGCCGCGCTGGACGATGATGCGGCTGGCGGCCGTGCAGCGCTGGCCGGAGGTGCCGAACGCCGACCAGACGATGCCCTCGACGGCCAGGTCGAGATCGGCGTCGTCGAGAACGATGATCGCGTTCTTGCCGCCGAGCTCGAGGTGGACGTGCTTGAGCCCGTCGGCCGCCGCCTTCAGCACGGCGACACCTGTCTCGCGGGAGCCGGTGAGCGAGATGACGCGGACGTCGGGATGCTTCACGAGCGTCTCGCCGACCGCCCCGCCTCCGCCGTGCACGATGTTGACGACGCCAGGCGGAAGACCCGCCTCGACGAGCAGCTCGACGTAGCGCTGGCCGAGCGTCGGAGTGTCGGTCGCGGGCTTGAAGACGATCGTGTTGCCGGCGACGAGCGCCGGCAGCGTCTTCCACGAGGGGATCGCGATCGGGAAGTTCCACGGCGTGATCACGCCGATGATCCCGATCGGCATCCGGACGCTCATCTGGAACTTGTCCTTGAGCTCGGACGGCGTCGTCTGGCCGAAGAGGCGCCGCCCTTCGCCGCCCATGTAGTACGCCATGTCGATCGCTTCCTGGACGTCTCCGCGGGCTTCGGCGAGCACCTTCCCCATCTCGCGCGCCATCAGCTGCGAGAGGTCTTCCTTCTGGTCGGTCAGGAGCTGCGCCGAAGCGGAAGAGGATCTCCCCGCGCTTCGGCGCCGGGACGAGGCGCCACTCCTCGAATGCCGCCTTCGCCGCGGCGACGGCACGGTTGACGTCCGCCTCGCCCGAGAGCGGGAAGGTGCCGATCGCGTCGCCGTTCGCGGGCGACGTCGACTCGAACGTCTCACCGGAGGCGGAGTCGACCCACTCGCCGGCGATGTAGTTCTGGAAGGTCTTCGATCCGAGGAGCGCCATCGACGGCGCACAGATTACTCAGGCGGGTCGGTGGTGAGGAACGTTCCCGGAGCGCGCGGACGGCGCCGATCGCGGATCTCGCGCTTCCCGCCCGCGGCCTTGCCCCTTCGTCGGTCCGGACCGTCCCGCCGGTCGACGATCACCTCGACGTTCGGGATTGTCCTTGTAGTACTCCGTCAGCTTGTCGAACAGATCGTCCTCGAGCTCGGCTGGGATGACGCAGTAGATCATCGGCCTCTGTGCTCCTTCGAGTGATGCAGCCTGATTTCTGGGTCGCTAGCACCAAGCGAGAGTGCGCACTCGGTCGAAGGCAAGGCTGGGAGCCTTGTCGAGATCGAGGGTGTGCTCTGGCGCCGGTGATCGCGGGCCAGGAACAGGCCTGAATCGCTTGAGGGGCACGTACTCTCAGTGTAGGGCCGGATCCGGCGGACGCGTGGCCAGCGGCTACAGGCGGCGATCTGCGGGACGATCCTGCCGTCGGGCTCGATCGCGGCGTTCCAGGCCTGGAACGTGTGCTCGAGCTCGCCGAGCTCGTGGCCTCGCGCCTCGAGCTTCACCGGCTGCGCCGACTCGGGCGACACGCGGTACTGGTACCAGGTGATGTCCCAGGCGATCGTGATCACGAGCTCCTGGTTCACGCCTGAGAGCGGCAGGATGCTCGCCCGCGGCTCGCCCAGGCTCTTCGCGACTCCGCCGATCGTCCGTCGATAGTCGCTCGCGTTGTAGAGGTCGGCCGCCTCGACGGTCTGCGAGCTCCGGATCGCTGAGCCGGCGAAGGATCGGCTCCGACGCGACGGTCTCTTCGGGCGTCGACTGGAGCGGCGCGAAGATCGACGAGAAGAAACCCTTCCGCTTGCGCCGCTGAACGGGAACCGTCGGCGTCGTCGGGCTCCCTTCCTTGCGTCCATCCGTACTCGGTCGCGATCTCCTGGCAGAGCGGGCAGACATCGACGAACGGGCCACCGTCGGGCGCGTATCGCACCGCACGCTCACCCTGGAGAAGGCTCCGGTCGCAGATGGCGCAGGTGCGGGTGACCGCCTGGCCGGTGATCTGCATGAGCCGCGATCCTAGCCCAGCGCGGCTCGAGCACCTGTCGGTATCTTGTCGCAGTACATGTGTCATTTACATGTAGGTAGAGAGTGAGAGGCCATCGCGGTCGCGGCCGGGGCATGCGCGTTCGCAGACGCGTCTCGCCGGGCCAGTACGACATTCGGGCCCGCATCGAGCGGTTTGCCGAGCCCGCGGTGCTCCTTCTTCTCCGCGAGCGGCCCGTCCATGGCTACGAGCTCCTCGAACAGCTCCCCGAGCTGACCGGCGAGCGCGTGGACATGGGCAACCTCTACCGCTTCCTCCGCGTTCTCGAGGCCGACGGCATCGTCAGCTCCGAGTGGGACGACGAGGCTGCCGGCCCGAGCAAGCGGGTCTACCGGCTGACCGACGAGGGGCGCGCGCTCCTCGACCAGTGGGCTAGCGCACTGAAAGATTCGCAAACGCGCATCACGCGCTTTCTCGCCAGACACAGAGAGAGGAGGTGACCATGCATCACAGACGACATCGCGGCTTTCGCCGCCACCGCGGCCTCGGCCAGGGTTGGTACGACCGGGAACGCGTTCTGGAGCGCCTGGAGAGCTACCAGCGCGACCTGGAGCAGGAACTGGCCGACGTCTCGGATCTGATCAAGCGTTTGCAGGCCGGAACGGACGAGCAGCCCCAGCCCGCCACGGTCTAACCGATCAGTCCTCCCCGCGCTCGCGCCGCTGCCGCCAGCGATGCAGGTTCTTCGACTTGCTCGCGGCCTTCGGCGGCGCGGGCTCGGGCGGCGGGTCGTTCTCCGCGAGCCACCGGGCGGCATCGTCCTCGGATTCGAGACCGACGGCCCGCTCCCGCTCCCCACGCTCTTCGCGCCGCCTCCTCGCGACGGGCGGCGCCTCAGGCGTTGACCTCTTCCTTGTCCTTCTGCGACTCGGCCATGACCTTTTGTGCGACGTGCGTCGGGACTTCCTCGTACCGCGCGAAGTGCATGTGGTAGTCGCCCCGTCCTCCGGTGATCGACGTGAGCGACTGGGAGTAGGTGAGCATCTCCGCCATCGGGACCTCCGCCTTGATCGAGGTCATGCCGCTTCCCGTCGGCTCCATTCCGTGCAGCCGCCCGCGCCTCGAGTTCAGGTCGCCGTTCACGGCGCCCACCGAATCGTCCGGCACTGACACGTCGACCTCCATGATCGGTTCCAGGAGCACCGGCTCGGCGGCGCCGTACGCCTCCTTGAAGGCCATCGATCCGGCGATCTTGAACGCCATCTCGGACGAGTCGACCGTGTGGTACGAGCCGTCGACGAGGAGGACGCGCACGCCCTGCACCGGGGCTCCCGCCAGCTCGCCGTGCACCATCGCCTCCTGGATCCCCTTGTCCACCGCGGGCCGGAAGCCCTGCGGGATGACGCCGCCGACGATCTTGTCGACGAACTCGTAGCCGGTGTGCCCCTCGAGCGGCTCGAGGACGATGTGGCAGTCGCCGAACTGGCCGCGCCCGCCTGTCTGCTTCTTGTAGCGCCCGTGGCCCCTCGACTCCTTGCGGATCGTCTCGAGGTACGGGCACCCGCGGCTGCCGTAGGTCGACCTCGACTCCGAAGCGCCGCTTGACGCGCTGCACGGCCACCTCGACGTGCATCTGCGAGAGGCCCGAGAGCAGCTGCTCCCCGGTCTGCGGATCGCGGCGCATGACGAGTGTCGGATCCTCTTCGGAGAGCCGCCGGAGCGCGGTTCCGAGCTTCTCCTCGTCGCCCTTCGCCTTGGGTGAGATCGCGAAGCTCATCACCGGCTCGGGGAACTCGATCGTCGGCGGCTCGGCGCCGGTTTCCCGGTCGAGGAGCAGGTCGCCGGTCAGGACGTCCTTCAGCTTCGCGACCGCCCCGAGGTCGCCCGGTCCGAACGCGTCGGCCGGGTCGTGGTCCTTTCCCTGGAGAGTGAGCAGCTGGCCGACCCGCTCCTTGTTGTGGTTGCGGGAGTTCACGAGCGTCGAGTCGGCGCCGACCCTGCCCTCGATCACCCGGAAGACGTTGATCCGCCCGGCGAACGGGTCCGCGACCGTCTTGAAGACGAAGGCGGCGCTCTCCGCGCCGTCGATGTGCACGTCGAAGTCCTTCTTCGCCGGCGAGGGGACACCCTCGACGAGCAGGTCGAGCGTCGCGGTCGTCCCGAGATTCTTCGTCGCGACCCCGCAGGCGACCGGGAAGATCTCTCCCCGAGTGACGGCGTCCTTCAGCGCGTGCGCGACCTCCTCGTCGGAGAGCTCCTGGCCGTCGAGGTAGCGCTCCATCAGGCTCTCGTCGGTCTCGACCACCGAGTCGAGGAGCTGCTCGCGGTACTTGGCCACCTGGTCGGCAAGCTCCGCCGGGATCTCGCCGGGGGCCTCCTCCTTCGCACCTTCGGCGCTCGTGTACGCCTTCATGTGCAGGAGATCGACGATTCCGCTGACCTCGTGCTCGACTCCGATCGGCAGGTGCACGGCGACCGCTCGGGTCGAGAACGTGTTCCGGATCTGCTCGAGCACGCGGAAGAAGTCGGCGCGCTCGCGGTCGAGCATGTTCACGAAGAGGACGCGGGCGAGCCCGAGCTCCTTCGGCCCGGCCCCAGACCCGGTTCGTCTGCACCTCGACGCCCATGACCGCCGAGAGGACGATCAGCGTTCCCTCGACCACGCGGAGGGCGGAGATCATGTCGCCCTGGAAGCTCGGCTCGCCCGGCGTGTCGATCAGGTTGATCTTGCGGCCCTGCCACTCCGTGTGGCAGAGCGCAGCGGAGATCGACATCTGCCGGCGCTGCTCGTCCTCGTCCCAGTCACCGACCGTCGAGCCCTGCTCGATCGATCCGAGCCGGTTGATCGCGCCCGACTGGAAGAGCATTGCCTCGATGAGCGAGGTCTTTCCCGTGCCCCGGTGTCCGGTGACGGCGACGTTGCGGATCTTTCCGGGCTCGACGGCGGCCATAGGGGCAGGTCCTCCTCGGGGTCGATGGGGACCCGCGATCTTATCGGGGAGCTACTGCTCTTCTGCCCGCTGTGTCGCACCCGAGAGGCGAGCCTTGAGGCGCAGGATCGCCTTGGTGTGGAGCTGCGAGACGCGTGACTCGGTCACACCGAGCACCTCTCCGATCTCGCGGAGGGTCAGCTCCTCGTAGTAGTAGAGCGTGACGACGAGCTTCTCGCGCTCCGGCAGCCGGGAGATCGCCTCGCCGAGCGCCTCCTTGAGCTCGGTCGCGCCGAGGGACGACTCCGGCGAGGGCGCGTCGGTGTCCTCGATCGTGTCGATCAGGGCGACCTGGTCGCCGCCGGAACCGCCGATCGTCCAGAGCTCGTCGAGCGCGGCGATTGACGAGCGAGAGATGTCGGTCAGGCTGTCCTCGAGCTCCTCCACGGTGATCCCGACGTGCTTTGCGATCTCCTCGTCCGTCGGCGGCCGGTGGAGCTTGGCCTCGAGCGCCGCCATGGCACGCTCGATCTCGCGGGCCCGGGCGCGAACCGAACGCGGTACCCAGTCGAGCGAGCGGAGCTCGTCGATGATCGCGCCCTTGATCCGGGCAATCGCGTACGTCTCGAACTTGATGTCGCGCTCGGGGTCGAAGCGCTCGATCGCGCCGATCAGGCCGAGGAGCCCGTACGACACGAGGTCCTCCTCCTCGACGTGCGCCGGTAGGCCGCTGCCGAGCCGGCCGGCGACGTACTTCACGAGCGGCGCGTACGTGAGGATCAGACGGTCGCGGAGCGCCTTGTCGTCCGGATGCGAGCGATACGCCCGCCAGAGGGTCTGGGTTTCGTCGACTTGAGCGCTCACGGCTAGAGAAGGATACGGCGCTAGCGCGCCATCTCCTCACGTGCGGTGCGGAATGTTCGGATCGCTAGGCCTGCCATCCAGAGCGCAAGCACTGCTGCGGCGACGACGATCACCCAGGCCTCTGCGTTGTACGCGGCTGCCGCGATCCCGGCGAAGAAGACGGTGATGAACGAGAAGAGGACGCCCTGAGCACGGCGCTGCGCAGGCCTGGCCACAGGCCCGAGCCTACTCGTCGGGGAGGATCTGCTCGCCTTCGCTTTCGCCATCGGCCCCGGTCTCTGCGACCTCGTCAGGCTCGGCGTCGTCGCGGTCCTCGAGCGGCTGGTCGGTCATGGCGAGGTGATGCCCGAAAGGGCGCGTCTACAATCGGACAAGGCCCAGGGGCGTAGCTCAATTGGTAGAGCACCGGTCTCCAAAACCGGGGGTTGCAGGTTCGAGTCCTGTCGCCCCTGCTGGGCAAAGCCCCGCAGGCGCGGGGCTTCCGGGTCGAATACGTAGCGGTCGAGAGTGCGCGGGAACGCTGCTCGAGACGCTACCGATCGCTGGCGTCTCGGGGGAGTGGGTGATCCTGGAAGAAGGCGAGTGCCCGCGAGGTCGCGTCGAGCGTCGGGGAGGTCGGCCATTCGTGGCCGCCGCCTTCGACCGCATGCAGCACGACGTCTCCGCCGCTGTCGCATTCGGTGTACTCCGTCCGCTCGACCATGTTCCCGATCGTGGTGACCTCCGGCACGTCGAGGCTGCATCCGTTGTGCTGTGCCCACGACTCGACCCACGACGTGACCGGTCTCTCGCGCCCCTTGTCGAGCATGCGGAAGTGTGCCGAGCAACCGGCGGCCTCTTCGCACAGGCCGGTCTCGGCGAGCGGCACTCCGACGTCGGTCTCGTCGAACGGGACGAGAGGGTCAGATGTTCCGTGCGTGACGATGATCGGCATGGGTCGCGCGGCACAGTCGGGGAGCAGGTGGACGCCGCCGACCGGCGCGACTGCGGCGATACGGTCGTTGAGCTTGCACGCAAGCGTCGAGACGAACATACCGCCGTTCGAAAATCCCATCGCGTAGATCCGGGCTCGGTCAACGCACAGGTCAGCCTCGAGACGATCGAGGAGCGCTTCTGTGAACCCGACATCGTCGGCGAGCAAGGGCTCGTCCACGGTCTCGATGTTGAAGTAGGCGGGGGTCGAGCCACCGAGGTTGCTTCCATGCGGAAACACCGCCACGAAGCCATCACGCAGCGCGCTGCCGCTCCAGATGCCGGGCAGCTCCTGTGGGGGGCTGGCGTAGCCGTGGTAGCCCAGCACCAGCGGCATCGGCTCGTCAGACCGGGTGTGGGGAAGGACAATGTCGTAGCTCCGATCCATCCCGTCATACCGGAGCGCGACAGTGCCCGACCTCGGGGCTGCTGTCCGAGCGCAGCCTGCGCTTGGGGACGGCGCCCCATCGGCCATCACTGGGGCGTCGTCAGTCTTTCCGCCACATGCGCCCGCCACGATCGCCAGTACGACGCAGATACAGGCGCCCGCGATCCTCGCTGCCGGGCCGAACGCTCGCAACATCACGTCCCCACCCTTCCCACCTGCTCTAGAGCACAGCGGCAAGGTAACCACGTCTGAACGACCGAGCGTTCGACTGGGCGGCCGCACGCGGGACGGCCGCGGAGCTCTCGTGCGCGCCTGTGGGAGGAACGGTGAGATCCGGCGGGTAGGGTCGGCGTCCAGAGATGGAGGAGCTCGACATGGCCGTAAAGCTGCATCGCTGCAAAACCCCGTGGAAGTTCGGCCCGTGCTGGAGGGTTCAGAACGCACTTGATGAGCAGGGGATCGCCTACGAGATCGTGCGGGGGCCGTGGCTTCCCAGGAACCGCACTGCCGTGATCGAGGGCACCGGCCAGCCGCTCTACCCCGCGATCCGGTTCGAGGATGGCAGTTGGTACCGGGATGAATCGAGGGAGATGGCGCGCGCAATCAGCGAGGGCCGACTAGCAACCCCTCGGTAGCTACGGGCTCGTGATCCGGCGATAGCCGCTCGGTGTTCGCACGAACACCTGCCAGGCGTGGAAGCCGTAGAACGCACGCACGTCGCGGCGCATCACACGCGCATAGGCGAGGACCGCGTCGACGTAGAGCTCGGAGTGGTTGTAGGCGTAGAGGGCGCGCCGTAGGTTGCGGGGAGCACCGGAAGCCCGAAGGTAGTTGGCGGCTCCGAGAATCGAGTCACGCGGGTCGTAGATGTCGCCGTCGAGGCCATACGCGCGCCAGGTCGCCGGCAGGAACTGCATCGGCCCCTGCGCGCCGGCGGTGCTGGGGGAGCGAACCTTCCCGAACGCCGTCTCGACGAAGTTGACTGCAGCGAGGACGTCCCAGGGCACGCCGAACCGGCGCTGCGCCTCCCGGTAGTGACCGAGGAGCCGCTCGGCCGGTTCTGCCCGGCCGGTCCTGAACGACGACAGGGGCCGCGTCGTCGGGGGCGTGAGACGCACCAGTGCCCGTCGCGCGGTCAGCACGTCGCGCGCGTTCGCGCGAAGCTCTCGAGGAAGCCGACCGACGACTGCCTCGCCGACCCCGGGCCTCGCGAGGCCGAGGGCAAGGTAGAGGCGCTGCTGGTGGAGGGCCCAGAGGCGCAGTTCGCGTGGCGGCCGGGGAGCTCCGGAGGCCCGCCAGGCGGCCACGGCCGCGTACAGCGCCTCGGTCGCGGTCGTGAGCCGCTGGGCAACCGGCGCGGCGCCCGCCGGAAGCGGAGCGTTCGGAGGTGGGGCGGCGGCCGTGCCGGCAAGCGCGGCAGCGGCAACGACGAGGGGGAGCAACGAGCAAACCGAGCCGACGCAGATTTTTCTTGCGCGCAGAGACCGGACGGCAGTCTCGAGCATGCCCGCCAAGCTCGGGGTCATGCCGAGCAGACTAGGGCAGCTGCTGAACGGTGATCTGGAGGACTCGGCCGCGGCCGAGCAGGAAATCCGTCACCCGCGTCCCGGGCTCGCCGCTCCCGAGTCGGCAGCGGCGGAAGCCGCCGGCCGGCTCGCACTTCAGCCTGGAGAAGGCGGACCGGAGCTGTGCCTCGCTCGAGTCGACACCGAGTCCGTTCGCGAGCCGCTCGGTACCGCGTGTCGTCGTCACCTCCACGACGCGCCGGTTGCGGAACCCGATCCACACACGCGCGTAGTACCAACGCGTCGAAGCGCGGCCGATCGGCCGGCCAAGCTTGCTCTGCACCTGCGCGGCGGTCATGCCGAGGCTGACCCCGGACATGCCCCGGGCGGGCTTGATGGTGGCTTGGGCGGTGGCGGCGAAGATCGACGCGGCCAGCGCCACGGCGGCGAAGCAGCGCATGTTCCAAGGATCGGCGCGGCAAGACCCGCTGAGAATCCCTCAGTCGAGAAGTTCCGCGCCGGAGCCGGGGTGCACGGCTTCCCACACGCGGAGGTAGAGCGCGACCTCCATCCGTGCCTGCGCGGCGTCGTACGCCTGCGGAACGTCCACGGAGACGGCGATTCCCTCCGCATGCGCCTCCACGTCGCCGACGTCGGCGACGCAGTCGGCACGCCGGAGGAAGCCGAGGAATTCCTCGGTCAGTCGGGGGTCGCTCAGCCGCACGTGCATACCTCTCACTCTCTTCGACGTACCCGAAGTCCACAAGTCCGGACCTGAGGGTCCGAACCCCCCGATAGGGTGAGTCCATGGCCCTCCTGACGTCGCAGGTCGAGCGCGGCTCGGAGCTCTTCGCACAGCGCCGCGAGCGGATGGATGCGCTCGTCACCGAGCTCCGGGAGCGCTCGACGCTCGTTGCGCGCGGCGGCGGGGACAAGGCCGTCGAGAAGCACCGCTCACGGGGCAAGATGCCCGCGCGCGAGCGGATCGACCGGCTCGTCGACCCGGGCACGGCGTTCCTCGAGCTCGGCGCTCTTGCCGCCTGGGAGCTCTACGACGGAGCCGCGCCCTCTGCAGGGATCGTCACCGGAATCGGCGTCGTCGAGGGCCAGGAGTGCGTGATCGTCTCGAACGACGCGACCGTCAAGGGAGGCACGTACTTCCCTCTGACGGTCAAGAAGCACCTGCGCGCCCAGGAGGTCGCCGAGCAGAACCACTTGCCGTGTATCTACCTCGTCGACTCGGGCGGTGCCTTCCTACCGCTCCAGGACGAGGTCTTCCCCGACCGGGAGCACTTCGGGCGCATCTTCTTCAACCAGGCGCGCATGTCCGCAAAGGGCATCCCGCAGATCGCGGTCGTCATGGGCTCGTGCACCGCCGGCGGGGCCTACGTCCCGGCGATGAGCGACGAGACGATCATCGTCCGCGGCACCGGAACGATCTTCATCGGCGGCCCCCCACTCGTGAAGGCGGCGACGGGCCAGGAAGTGACGGCGGAAGAGCTGGGCGGCGCCGACGTCCACACGCGCCGCTCGGGGGTGGCCGACCACTACGCGACGAGCGACGAGCATGCCCTCGCGATCGCGCGTTCAGTCGTCCGGCACCTCCACCGCCGCAAGGAGATTCCTTGGGACGTCGCTCCACCGGAGGAGCCCGTCGCCGACCCGTCCGAGCTCTACGGCCTGATTCCGGAGGACTTCCGCCAGCAGGTCGACCCGCGAGAGCTGATCGCGAGGATCGTGGACGGCAGCCGCTTCCAGGAGTTCAAGGAGAACTACGGGGAGACCCTCGTCTGCGGCTTCGCCAGGATCGAGGGCTACCCGGTCGGAGTGCTTGCGAACAACGGCGTCCTCTTCGCCGAGTCGTCGCAGAAGGGCGCGCACTTCATCGAGCTCGCCTGCAAGCGGCGCGTGCCGCTCGTCTATCTCCAGAACATCACCGGGTTCATGGTCGGAACGGAGTACGAGGTCGGGGGATCGCGCGGGACGGCGCAAAGCTGGTGATGGCCACGGCCTGCGCCGACGTCCCGAAGTTCACGGTCGTCGTCGGCGGCTCGTTCGGCGCCGGCAACTACGCGATGTGCGGCCGCGCGTACGGGCCCCGCCAGCTCTGGATGTGGCCGAACGCGCGGATCTCCGTCATGGGCGGCGAGCAGGCCGCAACCGTTCTCTCGATGGTCGGCGACTCCGACCCGGATGAGATCAGGGCGAAGTACGAGGCCGAGGGGAATCCGTACTACTCGACCGCGCGGCTCTGGGACGACGGGATCATCGATCCGCTCGACACGCGGCGCGTGCTGGCGCTCGGGATCTCTGCGGCGCTGAACGCCCCGATCCCGGAGACCGAATTCGGCATCTTTCGGATGTGAGCGGCCGGGACGAACTGGAGAAGGCCTTCGCCTTCGACCGCGAAGGCTTCGAAGCCGAGGCCATTCCGCACTACGAGCAGGCGATCGCCGCAGGGCCTTTCCGGCGAGCACCTCGAAAAGGCGCTGCTCGGGCTCGGAAGCTCACTGAGGAACGTCGGTCGGATGGACGAATCGGTGGCGGTGCTGGAAGACGCCTGCCGGCGGTTCCCCGACCATCAGGCGCTCCCGGTCTTCCTCGCGTTCTCGCTCTGGTCTGCGGGGCGCCGGGGCGAGGCACTCGCGCTCTCTCGCCCTCAGGTCGGGCGAGGGATCCGGTTACGAGCGCGCGATCCGCGAATACGCAGACGACATCGCACGTTCTAACGACTAGATGGGGTACACGTTCGTCGACGTCGACTCGCTCGAGGGCGAAGGGCCTGGGGGCATGGTGCGAAAGACGCGCCGCGCCACCGGCGCACGGGCGTTCGGGTTCAACTACTTCACCTTCGCCCCCGGGGTCGAGGGCAGGGAGCACCATCACGTGGACTCGAAGCAGGAGGAGGTCTACTTCGTGGTCCGGGGCGGCGGGACGATGCGCATCGACGGCGACGAGGTCGAGCTCCGGCCGGGCCGCTTCATCCGCGTCGATCCGGGCTCGACTCGCGTCCCGGTCGCCGGCGACCAGGGCCTCGAGTTCGTCACGTTCGGCGCGCCGCTCGAAGGCCCGTACCGGCCGCCCGACTGGGGGTAAGCTCGCGGCGCAGTGCGCCTCTTCCGCAAGAGGACCGACTCCCGGCTGCACGAGATCGGCGAGGCAGAGGCCTACGGTCGCTCTTACGGCGACGCGAGCGGCGAAGTGAAGATCGTCAAGGTCGAGCCGCGCCGCCCGCGCTACCAGCTTCAGGTGAGCGGCGAGAACCTGCGCACCGCGTTTCTCGAGCGGCTCAACCGTCGCGAGCCCGCCGACCGTCCGGATGGTGGCGAGTGATCGTCCGCTTCGTCCTCTGGAACCTCGCGGACTCGCAAACGACCATCGCCGAGCTCCGCCGCTACTTGCGCGACGAGTCGGTGGACGCCTTCGAGGACGTCGAGGGCCTCCGCTTCAAGGCCTGGATCTCGGATGAGGCGACGGACCGCTGGGGCGCCGTCTACGTCTGGGAGACCCGCCGCGCCGCCGACCAGGAGCTGCCGAGCAAGGCGCGCGAGTTGATCGGCAAGGACGCGGACATCGTCGAGGAGTTCGACATCGAGGCGACGATCGAGGGCCGCTTCGAGGTCGAGGAGCTCTCGCGGCTCGGCCTCGCCTTCGAGCCGCAGACCCGTCCACCGCGGACACGAGGAGTGTCAGACACTCGTCGTGTCCCTAGAGGACGAGTGTCTCCGGGAATACGGCATCTGCGGCGAAGCGTTCGAGCCGATATGGGGAAAGGTCGATGGCGGGCTCGCCGCCGAGGAGCTCCTGCGCAACGGCTGCGCCCACCGCCGGGGCTTGCATGAAGCCGTGGCCCGAGAAGCCGCAGGCTGCGTAGATCCCCTCCCCCACCCAGCCGATGATCGGATGCGCGTCCGGCGTCATGTCGTAGAGCCCGGCCCACGAGCGATCGACGCGGACATCGGCGGCGGCTGGGTAGCGGTGCGCTAGTCTTTTCAGCCAGTCGGCCCTGAGTGCCTCGTCGACTTCGGCTCTCTCGCCCCATCGCGGTATGGCTTCACCCATGGCGAGGCGCAGTCCGACGCCGACCTTGCGGAAGTGGAAGCCCGTCTCGGCCTCGACGACCATCGGAAGGTCGTCCGGAACGCCCTCGACGCGCCGGGTGTCGACGAGCTGCCGCACGAGGGGGCGAACCGGAAGGTCGATCTCGTACCTCGCCGCCAGCCGCGGCGATGCAGCGCCACAGGCGATCACCAACACGTCGGAGTTGAGATCCCGGGCGTCCATGAACTCCCGCAGCTGCACGCCGCGGACCCTCGCCTCCCGGACGAGGCGTTGGGTTACGCCGGTCGGATCAGCGACACCGTCCTCGCGGCAGATGACCGCCAGGAGGACGTCGTCGGTTCGCAGCCCCGCCGCGAATCCAGGATCGACCTCTTCGACAGGGACCCCGAGCTCACGCTGGAGCCTCGCCCGCTCCTCGAGGGCGGAGACGCCCTCCGGTGTCGTTGCCAGGAAGAGGTAGCCGACCTGCTCGAAGAGCGGCGGCCCGAGCTCGGCGAAGAACCGGAGACTCTCCCGGGCAAGCAGAACTTCCGGCGCGGTCGTGAACTGCTGGCGCACGCCCCCCATCGCCTTGCCCGTCGCGCCGGAGGCAACCTGGTTCTTGTCGCAGAGCGTGACCTGGTGGTCCCCCTCGGCGAGCGAGAGGTGGTAGGCGATGCTGGCGCCGATCGCGCCGGCGCCCGCTACGACGATGCGTGCCATTGCTCGAGCTCGGTCCGCTCGTCGGCGCTCAGCGTCCGGAGCGGCGCGCGCACGTCCTCCCGGACAGGGACACCCCGGAGGCCGATGACGACCTTCAACGCCGCCTGGAACGGATAGCGGTCGAGGACCGCGCGTATCGAGTGGTCGGCTCCCTCAGGAAAAGCAGCCGCCAGGCCGGAGACGCTTCCCGCCGCGCCACGCGCGAGTCCTTCGCCGACCAGCGACTCGGCCCCGATGAAGACGTCCAGACCCTCGATGAGATACGGCTCGACCGCCTCGAACGGCTGATTCGAGACCTTCATCCCGGCCACACGGCGACCGAGACGCTCGATGACCGGCAGCGGAATCGAGTAGCCCGTTCGCCCCTTGAACTCGTAGAGGTAGAACGGGACCGAGCCGCTCGCCTCCGCGGCCGCGGCGAAGTGGCGGTAGAGCGCTTCGTCGTCGTAGGAGAAGTACGGCGGGCCGATGACGGCGATTGCGTCGGCACCGATCTCGGCGGCGTGGCGCGCCAGGGCGACCGTGTCCGCCGTCGTCTGAGCACCGCAGTGGACAGCCACCTGCAGCCGGCCCCGGGCGGCCTCGAGGAAGAGCTCGGCGACACGCTTTCGCTCGTCGGTCGAGAGCAGGATCCCCTCGCCGGTCGTTCCGAGGGCGAGGATCCCGTCGAGCCGCCCTCCGGCGAGGAAGTCGACGTACGGCGCGAACGCGGGCTCGTCCAGGGCGGCTCCGCCGTCGCGCAGAGGCGTGATTGCAGCGGCGATGGCTCCTCTCAGCATGACGCGACTCTAGAGTCAGACCCGATGAGCGGGCTGCGAGTAGAGCGAGATGGGTCGATCCTCCGGGTCACCCTGGCGAAGCCGGAGCGGCGAAACGCGTTCGACGCCGAGCTCATCGGGGGTCTGCGGGAGGCGTTTTCCGAAGTCGCCGATGCCCGAGTCGTGCTGCTCGCCGGGGAGGGCGAGAGCTTCTGCGCCGGCGCCGACATCGAATGGCAGCGCTCGGCGATCGATCTGTCGTTCGACGAGAACGCGGACGACGCGATGCGCCTCTTCGGGATGATGCAGGCGATCAACGACTGCCCGGCGCCCGTCGTGGCGCGGATCCAGGGCTACGCACTCGGCGGCGGCTCCGGCCTCGCGGCTGCCGTCGACATCGCCGTCGCGGCCGAGGATGCGACCTTCGGGTTCTCCGAGGTCAAGCTCGGAATCGTGCCGGCGGTGATCTCGCCGTTCGTGCTGCCGAAGATCGGGGAGTCCGCCCGCCGTTACTTCCTCACGGGTGAGCGCTTCGACGCGGCGACAGCTCTGCGGATCGGGCTCGTCCACGAGGTTGCCACCGACCTGGACGCCGCGGTCGAGCGGGTGGTCGCCGAGTTGCTGACGTCGGGGCCTCAGGCGACACGTGAGGCGAAGCGGCTGATTCGAATGAGGCCACAGGGCGAGGAGACCGCTCAGCTGGCTGCTCGGCTGCGTGCAAGCGAGGAGGGCCAGGACGGCCTCCGGGCGTTTCTCGAACGGCGCAAGGCGTCCTGGATCGATCCGCGCTGACGGCGTGCGGCGGCTCCTCTTTCTCGTCGGCGGGATCGTCTTCGTCGACACCATGTTCTTCGCTGCGCTAACGCCGCTTCTGCCGGACTACGCGGAGGAGTTCAACCTGTCCAAGGCCGGCGCAGGCGTCCTCACAGCCGCCTACCCCGCAGGAGCTCTCGTCGGCGGAATCCCCGGAGGAATCGCCGCGGCGCGACACGGGGCGCGTGCGACGGCAATCGCCGGGCTCCTGATCATCGCCGTGACGACGTTCGTCTTCGCGACCGGAGACTCGATCGTCGTGCTCGACGTCTCGCGTTTCATCCAGGGCTTCGGAAGCGCGCTCGCCTGGACTGCCGGCCTCGCCTGGCTCGTCAGCGAGGCTCCGGCAGAGCGCCGTGGCCAGACGATCGGAACCGCGATGGCCGCCGCCATCGTGGGTGCCCTGTTCGGGCCCGTCCTCGGCGGAATCGCCGCTGTCGTCGGTCAGGGACTCGCTTTCGGCGCTGCAGGACTGATCGCGATTGGTCTCGCCGTCTGGGCGGCGCTCACCCATGCGCCGCCGAGAACCAGCCCGCAGCCGGTCGGCGTCTTCCTCCGAGCTCTGCGGAACCGTCGAATCGCGCTCAGCGTGTGGCTCGTCCTGCTGCCGGCACTCCTCTTCGGGACTCTCGGCGTCCTCGCTCCCCTGAGGCTCGAGGAGCTCGGCTTCACCGCGGTCGCAATCGGCGTGCTCTGGCTCTGCACCGCGGGGCTCGAGGCGATCGTCAACCCGCTCGTCGGCCGGATCTCCGACCGGGTCGGACGCTTCGGGCCGATGCGGGCTTCCGTTCTTGCGGCAGCAGGCGTCACGGTCCTCCTGCCCTGGCCCGACGACAGCGTTCTCCTCGCCGGGCTGGTCGTCCTTGCCGGGATCTCGTTCGGCAGCTTCTGGACGCCGGCCATGGCGCTGCTCTCCGATGAGGCGGCGGAGCGGGGCCTGGAGTACGCCTACGCGTTCGCGCTGATCAATCTGGCCTGGGCCCCGGGACACGCGATCGGCTCGGCCGGAGGCGGCGCGCTCGCCCATGTGACGAGCGACGCAGTCCCCTATCTGCTCCTGTCAGGCGCATGCCTGCTTACGTTCCTGCTGCTTTGGCCATCCAGAAGCTCCTCGTAGCCAACCGCGGCGAGATCGCGCTGCGGATCTTCCGCGCAGCGCGCGAGTCGGGAATCGGAACCGTGGCCGTCGTCGCACCGGACGACCGAGGCTCCTTGCACGCGCGCTCGGCGGACGAGACGGTGGAGATCCGGAGCTATCTGGACTCGGAGGAGCACGTCCGTGCAGCGAAGGCGACCGGGGCCGACGCCGTCCATCCCGGTTACGGCTTCCTCGCAGAGAACCCCGACTTCGCCGAGGCGGTCGTGGCCGCTGGGCTCGTGTTCGTCGGGCCGACACCGGAGGCTCTGCGACTGGGAGGAGACAAGCTCGAGGCCAAGCGGATCGCGGGCGAGACCGGCGTCCCGGTCGTGCCGACCGGCGAGCCTGACGACGTCGGCTTCCCGCTGATGATCAAGGCCGCCGCTGGCGGCGGCGGCCGCGGGATGCGGGTCGTACGCGAGGCGAGCGAGCTCGAGGACGCCCTCGACGCCGCGAGGCGCGAGGCGAAGGCCGCATTTGGTGACGACCGGGTGTTCTGCGAGCACTACGTCGAGCGGCCGCGCCACGTCGAGATCCAGCTCCTGGGAGACGGCGAGACGGTGGTCGCGCTCGGCGAGCGGGAATGTTCGATTCAGCGACGCCATCAGAAGGTCCTGGAGGAGTCGCCCTCCCCCGCGCTCGACGCGGCGCTCCGGAAGGAGATGAGCGACGCGGCCGTCCGCTTCGCGGAGGCGATCGGCTACCGGAGCGCAGGCACGGCCGAGTTCATGCTCTCCGGACGCGACTTCTTCTTCCTGGAGCTGAACGGTCGGATCCAGGTCGAGCACCCCGTCACCGAGCTGGTCACCGGAATCGACCTGGTCGCCGCGCAGCTCCGGATCGCAGGCGGCGAGCCGTTGGAGCCAAGTAACAGTCTGTTACAAGCCCCAGCGGGCGCCTACCGGAGCCGCGTCGGAGGCAAGTAACAGACTGTTACTGACCGGCCACGCGGTGGAGGTTCGGCTCTACGCAGAGGATCCGAAGACGTTTCTCCCGCAGGCCGGGCGGATCGAGCGGCTTCGACTACCGGCCGGAATCCGTGTCGACGCCGGGGTCGCGGAGGGCGACGAGATCGGTGTCGGCTACGACCCGATGATCGCCAAGCTGATTGCGCACGGGCCGACCAGGGACGAGGCGATCGCGCGCCTGGAGGACGCGCTCGCCGAGACCGAGGTCACCGGCGTGACGACGAACCTGCCGTTCCTCCGCTGGCTGGTCGCGCATCCCGCGTTCCGGGCCGGCAGGACGACCACGGCGTTCCTCACCGACCATCCGCCGCTCTCCGAACCCCCGCTTCGCATGCCGGCCGGGCCGTGGGACGATCCCTGGCGTCTCAACCTGCCTGCGCCGCTTCCCCACTCACCGCCCGACGTCGACGAGGCGGCGCACGCCGGTGGCCCCGGGGGTGCGAACGGCGGGAGCTCGCTCTCTGCGCCGATGCCGGGCACCGTGATCCAGGTGCTGGTGAAGGACGGCGACAGCGTGAAACATCGCCAGCCGCTCCTCGTGCTGGAGGCAATGAAGATGGAGACGCCGGTCGTATCGCCCTACGACGCGGTCGTGAAGAGCGTTCACGTCGCAGAGGGCGACCGGGTCGCCGGCGGCGCGCTCCTCGTCGAGCTCGAGGACTGACTACACCCGTCGCAGCCCGAGCCGACCGAGCCCCGCGAGTCGCGCGCCGACGACGTCGTGCGCGGCCTCCGAAGTCGCAGCGTGCCCCGTGACAGTGCTCACGAATACATCGCGACCCAGCGCGACGAGATCGACCTCGGTCAGCGCCCGGACCGTCGCCGTCCGCGGAATGTCCCGCAGGAGCGCGATCTCTCCGCAGAAGTAGCCGGGCCCGAACCGGCCGGATGGTTTTCCGTCCACCTCGAGCTCGACCGAGCCGTTCCGCAGGATGTAGAACCGGTCTCCCTCCTCGCCCTGCCGAATGATCTCGGCGCCGGCCGCGGCTCGGACGACCTCGAGGCTCGCCGCGAGCCGCTCGATCGCGGCCGGTGGGAGTGGAGCGAAGATGGGGATCCGCCGCAGCAGCTCGATCTCGGCGTCCGGCACGTCTGTCTCCGAGTCGATCGCCCGCAGGGCGGGCAGCGCAAACAGGGCAAACAGCGGCAAGACGAGACCCGTGACGACGAGAGCGCCTTCGAGCTCGACCAGTGCGATCAGCGCCGGCACGGCGATGGCTCCCGCCCCGAGGAGCCCGACCCAGAGGCCCTCGACGATGCCGAGCACGCGGCTGAGGATCGCGTCGGGGACGACCCGCTGAAGCAGGGTGAGGCCGGAGACGTCCAGCACGACGTTGCCGACCCCGACCACCGCGAGGAGGACTACGGCGATCAAGGGCTCGACCCACAGGGCCACGAGCGCGATCGGGACGCTCCACACGACCATTCCGACGGCCAGGAGTCCTCCGAACCTCCCGCCGGCGAGCGCGAGTGTGGCCAGGGCGCCGACGAGGCCGCCGACCCCGATTGCAGCATTCAGGACGCCGACGCCGCCCTCCCCCATGTCGAGCAGCTCGATCGCTGCCACGACGACCAACACGTTGAGGGCGCCGGAAGCGAAGGCCCAGGCGCCGTACACGGCCACCAGCAAGGCAACCCGGCCGTGCTCGCGGAGCGCCTCGAAACCGCCGAGAATCTCGCCGAGCGCGCTGGGCCCATCGGCCCGTGAAGGTGCCTCGGTGCGGATCGGCGCGGCCAGCGCCGCGGCCCACAAGAAGGCCGCGGCCGTCGCGGCGAAGGCGACCTCCGTCGACGTCAGCGCGAGCAGTGCGCCTGCAAGAGCCGGGCCGGCGAAGCTTCCGATGCCCTCGAGCGTGCTCGACGCGGTGTTCGCCGCCGTCAGCTCGCCGGGCGATCGGGCGAGCGCCGGAAGCAGAGCGGCCTGGGCCGGCCAGTACGCCGTCGACACGATCGCGACGACGACGCCGAGCGCGTAGACGAGCGGCGCTGGAGCATCCAGCCAGACCGCGAGCACGGTGGCAGCGGTCGCGCCCCCTCGCACGAGGTTCCCGACGACCATGACGAGCTCCCGCCGCCAGCGGTCGCCTGCGACCGAGAGGAAGGGCGCCGCAAACGCCGCCGGCACCATCCGGATCACCCAGACGATGCCGACGGCGGTGGCGCCACCCTGCCGGTACGCGTAGACCGAGATCGCGACCGCGTAGGAGAACTCCCCCGCGATCGAACCGAGCCAGGAAAGCTCCAGCCGCCGGAGATCACGATTCCGGAACACGGCGAATGCCGCACCGAGAGCCTGACGAACCCGCTTCACGATTCGTACCATGCCGTGATCGAACCGGCACCTTCGCCCAGACCGTCAAGAGATCCACTCGGCGTCGATCCGGAGACGATGCGGAAGATCGGCTACCGCGCGATCGATCTGCTCGTCGAGCGGTTCGCGACCCTCGGCGACCAGCCCGTCATCCAGACGGCCGACAAGGACGAGATGGAGCGCCTCCTGCACGAGCAGCCGCCGGCGGAAGGTCGCTCGTTCGATGAGCTCCTCGAGCGGCTGACCACCGACGTACTGCCGTTCATGAGCCGCGGCGACCATCCGCGCTTCTTCGCCTACATCCCCACCTCGCCGACCTGGCCGAGCGTGATCGGCGACATGCTGGCGACCGGCTTCAACATCTACCAGGGCGCCTGGGTCGAGTCCGCGGGGCCGAGCGAGATCGAGCTCGTGGTGCTCGACTGGTTTCGCCAGTGGGTCGGCTATCCGGAGACGGCAGGGGGAATCCTCTTGAGCGGCGGGTCGGCGGCGAACATGACGGCGCTCGCTGCCGCGGCGGACGCCAAGCTCGGGCCCCGTCGCCACTCGGGGACGATCTACATCTCGACGCAGGCGCACTCGTCCGTCCTGCGCGCGACGCGCGTCCTCGGCTTCCCCGCCGAGCACGTGCGGATCATCCCGGTCGACGAGGAGTTCAGGATCCGCCTCGACGAGCTCGAGCGCGCGATCGACGAGGATGCCAAAGCCGGACGCACACCCTTCTTCGTCGTCGGAAACGGCGGCACGACGAACACGGGGTCGATCGATCCTCTGCCCGACCTCGCGGCGCTCTGCGCGGAGAAGGGGCTCTGGCTCCACGTGGACGCGGCCTACGGAGGCTTCGCCACGCTCACCGACCGCGGCCGCAGGGCGCTGCGCGGCCTCTCCCTCGCCGACTCGATCACGCTCGACCCGCACAAGTGGCTCTACCAGCCGCTGGAGGCGGGCTGCTGCCTGATCAGAGACCGGGAGCTTCTCCACCAGTCGTTCTACATCTCACCGGACTACCTCCGCGACGCCGAGGTCGCGGGCGACCGCGAGGTCAACTTCAGCGACGTCGGAATCCAGCTCTCGCGTCGTTCGCGTGCCCTGAAGATCTGGCTCTCGCTCCAGTACTTCGGCCTCGACGCCTACCGCGAGACGATCGACCGGTGCCTCGACCTGACGCTCTTCGCCCAGCGCTATGTGGAGGACTCCGAGACGCTCGAGCTGATGGTGCCGGCGACGCTCGGCGTCCTCTGCTTCCGCCGGCGGGTCGAGGGGATCGACGACGAGGACGCCATCGAGGCTCTGAACGGCCGCCTGGTCGCCCAGCTGATGGAGAGCGGCCGCGGCATGGTCTCGACGACCGTGCTCGAAGGGCGCTCGACCGTCCGGTTCTGCGTTCTCAACCACTCGACCACCGAGGACGACGTCCTCGAGGTCCTCCGCTTCTTCGAATCTACTTCCGTTTCCTGAGCGCGAGCCCGGTCAGTGCTTCGCGGACGATCCGGTCGGCGACGAGCGCGGTGATGTCCGCCGAGCCCGGAGCTGTTGGGATCACCTCCACGACATCCATCCCGACCACCTCGAGCGTCTCCGCAATCCGCCTCACCGCAGGAAGGAGCTCGCCCGGGGTCATGCCGCCCGGCTCCGGGGTGCCCGTCCCCGGCGCGAAGGCGGGATCGAGGACGTCGACGTCCACGGTCAGGAAGACCGGCCCCTCCCCCACAGTCTCGATCGTCCGCTCGACGACCGTCGAGATCCCGAGCTCCCGGACGTCGTGCATGAAGTGGCTCGTGATGCCCTTCTCCCGCTGCCAGGCAAACTCGGTCTCCCCGGGCCAGTAGCCGCGCAGGCCGATCTGCACGTAGCGCTTCGGGTCGACCCAGCCCGCCTCGACGAGCCGGTACATCGGCGTCCCGTGGGAGCGCTCCGCGCCGAAGACCTCTGTGCCGGTGTCCGTGTGCGTGTCGAAATGGACGAGCCCGACCGGGCCGTGGACATTCGCGCACGCCCTGACGTCCGGCTCGGTGATCGAGTGGTCGCCGCCGAGGATCACCGGGATCGCGTCCGCCGCGAGGACCTGCTTGACGGTCGCCTCGATTGCCACGTGCGACCGCTCGGCGTCGGCCGGGATCACCGGCGCGTCGCCGAAGTCGACGATGCGGAGGGCGGCGAAGGCGTCGACGCCGGCCTCGAGGTGCGGGCCCGGCGGGCAGCTCGCCGCGCGGATAGCGCGAGGCGCGAAGCGGGTGCCCGGCCGGTCGGAGACGAGGTCGTCGGTCGGAGCGCCGACGATGGCGACGTCGGCGTCCTTCAGCTCGGCCGGATCCTCGGTGTAGCGCGCTCCGCCGAAGCTCAGCAGGCCGGCGTAGTCGGGCTTCTCGCCGTACTCGCGCCAGCGCTCGAGCGGATCGATCACACCCCGGGTTTCGTAACCATCAGAAACAGGATGGCGATGAGTAGCAGCAGGTCGAGATGCGAGAGGCGGAGGCTCCTGGCGATCCGCTTCTGCACCTCGGGCGAACCGCCTCCCTCGCCTTCGAGGAGCGCGGCTATCCGCCTGCCCTCCGGCTCGAAGTATCCGATGCCGGCGGCGAAAGTGACCGCATAGAGGATCAGCGAGAGCCACACCCATTCCATGCCGAGTGTCCACGGCCCATCCCAGATCAGCAGGAACCCGGCGATGACCACCGTGAGCGACGCAGGGAGCAGGATCTTCTTGCTGAGCTCGCCGATACTGGCGGAAATCGTCGCCATTCGATCCTGGTCTCCGGTGCGGATGGCGTGGAGGGCGAACGCCTGGATCATCAGCACGCCGCCGACCCAGATCGAAGCCGCCAGGACGTGGACGAACTTGAGGAGCTCGTACCGGTCCACCTAGAAAAGCTTGGAAAGCTTCATCGCTGCGCCCATGTCGCCGCGCACCTTGAGCTTGCCGGTCATGTAGGCGGTCGTGGCGTTGAGGTCGCCGGAGGCAACCTGCTGGAAGGTCTCCTCGGTCGCCGCAATCGTCGCATCCGCGTCGCCCCCGCCCTCCGTTACCGAGACCGCGCCGTCGTTCACGTCGACCTTCCACGTGCCTGCCCCGTCGATCTCGAACACGTACGAGTTCGTCATTCCCGCTGTCTTCGACGGGTCGATCCGGGCTTCGAGGCCCTCGAAGAACTCCCGCGCACTATCCGCCACAATCGCCTCCTCGTTCGACGCGGCGAGGTTACAGCACGGGCTCGGGAGCCAGTTGCGGCTCTCCTCGAGGCGAGGGAAGGAAGGCAGCGAGGACGATTCCCAGGGCGGGAATCGCGGCAGATGCGTACAACGCGGTCTGCAAGTCGACGGCGTCGGCGAGCGCCCCGAGGGCGAGCGCGGCGATCCCGCCGAGCCCGATCGAGAAACCGATCGTGATGCCCGAGGCGAGGCCGATCCGGCTCGGGAGGTACTCCTGGCTCATCACGCCGATGACTCCGAAGGTCCCGACGACGCAGACTCCGACGAGGGCTAGCGCCGCTGCGCCGACCGCACCGCCGACGGCGATGAAGACGACCGTGAGGGGCGGCGTGGCGACAAGGCTCGCGAGCAGCACGGGGCGGCGGCCGATGCGGTCGGCGATCGGCCCGGCCGCGAGTGTCCCCACTCCGCCGGTGAAGAGCATGAGCGAGAGCAGGTTGTTCCCGTAGGCCTCGGAGTGGCCGAGCGACACGGCCCAGAGCGGGACGAACGTCAGCAGCCCGAACCACCCGACGCTCCTGCAGGTGACGACGCCCTGAAGGAGCGCGAGCGCGCCGGGCCGGTCCTCACCGGCCCAAGAGCGCGCTCGCTCGCGCCCGGGGTCGAAGCCGCGCAGATACGGGATGGTGACCAGGAGGAGCACACCGACTGCCAGTGCGGGAAGCGCCAGCAGCAGACCGCCCGTCCGACCGAAGAGGAGCAGGAGCGGCGCGGTCGAGATCGCACCCACCGCAACCCCGAGGTTGCCGCCGATCGAGAAGAGCGACATCCCGCTCGCGCGGCGCGCGCCGCTGACGTAATTGGCGTACTTGGAGCCTTCGGGGTGATAGGCGGCGGTTCCTAGCCCGGAGATCGTCACGAAGACGAGGCAGAGCACATACGACCCGGACGCAGCCGCAAGCGCCATGCCGATCCCGGCCAGCGCCACTCCCACGGGCAGGAGCCAGACGGCTCCTCGCCGGTCCGACCAGATCCCGAAGAGCGGCTGGAGAATCGAGGACGCGAGTGCCGAGACGAGCACGACGGCCCCGGCTCGCGTGTAGCTCAGGTCGAACCGGCCGACGAGAAAGGGCAAGAGGGCAGGCAGCGCGCCGTTCGAGAAGTCGGTAGCGAAGTGCCCGGCAGAGAGCGCCGCGATCGCCCGCCTGTCGACCTCCCGCCTCACCGCCGCACCCTAGCCGTCACTCGAACGGGGGACGCCGAGGGCTAAAAACGGCGCTTGAGTGAGCCGAGGACGGTCCTGCGGTACACCTCTGAGGAGGCCGATAAGCAATGGCGTTGCTCAGCAGGCTGGCGCGCATCAGCCTGCTCTGGAAATTCGCGCTCGTCAACCTGATCCCGATTCTGCTGCTCGGGGTCGTCTTGCAGCACTATTTGCAGAGCCGCGTCTCCGAGCGCGCGGTCGCCGACGCCACGAGGCAGGCTCTGGCGGTCTCGCGCAGCGAGGTCGAGCGCTACCTCTCTCAGCACGACCTCGTCTTCGGGCTGACGAAGCCGGAAGTGCTTGCCCTGGACGAGACTCTTCGGCGCCCCGAGAACATGCGGCACGTCCAGGGAGTCACGGTCTGGAATCGCTCGCTGAGGGTCGTGTACTCCCCCAGGCGCCGTGAGATCAACCGCAGAGTCCCGCTCACGAGCGACGTCAGGCTCGCGCTCAGCGGCGAGGTGGTCTCGCACCGCACCGGAGACAACCTGGACGTCCACGTGCCCCTCTGGCTCGATGCGAGCCGCCGTCCGGCCGGCGCCGTCCAGATCTCGGTCGACTACTCGCGGATCGAGGCCGGCGTGCAGGGCCGGGTGAACAACTACTTGCTGCTGATCTTCCTCGGGCTCGCGGTTCTGTACGGGATCATGTTCCGCATCGTCGCGGGCGCTTCGAAGGCCCTGCGCCATCAGGCCGCGGTGAACGAGCACCAGGCGCTGCACGACTCGCTGACGGATCTTCCGAACCGGACGCTCTTCCACGACCGCGTCCATCAGGCCCTTGCCTCCGCCCGGCGCGACCACGTTCCTGCGGCCGTGATGATCATGGACCTCGACCGGTTCAAGGAGGTCAACGACACGCTCGGCCACGCGAGCGGCGACGAGCTCCTGAAGCAGATTGGTCTCCGCCTCCGCGAGTCGCTCCGAGACAGCGACACGGTCGCGAGGCTCGGAGGAGACGAATTCGGCGTCCTCCTTCCGAAGGTGCTCGACGCGGAAGCGGCGGTCGCCGTCGCCCGCAAGCTGCGGACGACGCTCGAGGAGCCGCTGACGGTTCACGGGCTCGCCCTCCAGATGGAGGCGAGCATCGGAATCGCCCTCTTCCCCGACCACGGCTCGGACGTGCAGGGCCTGCTCCAGCGCGCCGACGTGGCCATGTACGTGGCCAAAGAGCATCCGTCGGGGTGCGAGGTCTACACCCGCGAGCGAGACGAGTACAGCCCGGACCGCCTGACGCTCCTCACGGAGCTCCGCCGCGCGATCGACCGGGGCCAGCTCGTCCTCCACTACCAGCCGAAGGCCGACCTTCGCACCGGGGAGATCCAGGGTGTCGAGGCGCTCGTGCGCTGGAACCATCCCGAGCGCGGGATGATCCCTCCCGACGAGTTCATCCCACCGGCCCAGAAGACGGGCGTAATCGCTCCGCTGACGCTGTTCGTCCTCGACGAGGCGCTCCGCCAATGCCGGACGTGGGCGCTCCAGGGGCTCGATCTCTGCGTCGCCGTCAACCTCTCGACCCGGAACCTGCTCGACGTCCACCTCCCCGACACCGTCGGCGAGCTGCTCGCCCGCTGGGAGGTGCCGGCCCGGCTGCTCGAGCTCGAGATCACCGAGAGCACGATCCTCGCCGACCCCGTTCGGGCGATGCAGATCCTGTCCCGGCTCGACGAGATGGGCATCCGCCTCGCGATCGACGACTTCGGCACCGGCTATTCCTCGCTCGCCTACCTCAAGCGGCTGCCGGTCGACGAGTTGAAGATCGACAAGTCGTTCATCCTCGGCATGGACGAGAGTGAGAACGACGAGGTCATCGTGCGCTCGACGATCGACCTCGGCCGAAACCTGGGGCTCAGAGTGGTCGCCGAAGGAGTCGAGTCCCAGGCGGCGTGGAACCGGCTCCAGGCACTCGGCTGCGACGTCGCGCAGGGGTACTACCTCAGCCGACCGGTGCCGGCCGAGCAGCTGACGGAATGGCTCCGCGACCGGAAGCCCGGGTCGCAGCGCCGCCTCCGCTCCGCCTAGGAATTGCCCGCCGCGAAACGGTTCACCCGTTTCGCCTAGAGACGCCCCCTCAAATCGAAGCGCCCTAGCTCCCCGGGGCGAGCGCAGGCGAACTACGCAGCCGGGCGGTAGTGGCGCTCGAGGAGCGCGTGCGAGAGGTCCCAGTGTGCGGCGACCAGCTCGGAGCGGTTTTGCTCGAGGGTCTCGCGGTCGGAGCCGTTCGCTCGAAGAGCCTGCCGCGCAAGCACGAGGTCGGCGATCGCACCGACCAGATCCTCGACCGTCGGTCGATCCGGATGGAGCCGCGCAGGAGCAGAGGGCCGCAGAGACATGCTCATGTCCCCAGTGTCATCGGCGTGAATCAAGAAATGGTTAAGCACGAGAAAACCTTTTCGGAGTTGTCACTGAGTTAGCATCGCCCGTCCAATGGAGCTTTCGGTATCGGGCCCCGACCCCCTTGCCGTCGAGGCTCGGGTGGTTGCACTCGCCGTCCGCGAAGGGCAAGCCCCCGCCGGCGCGCTCGGAGAGCGCGTCAAGGAGCTGCTGGACGCCGAAGGCTTCCGCGGTGAAGCCGGCAAGGCGATCCTGCTCCACATTCCCGAGCGCGTCGCGGTGGCGGGTCTCGGAAGCGAGATCGACGGGGATGCGCTCCGCGTCGCAGCGGCCGCTGTCACCCGGCTCATATCCGCCGGTGGAGGGCCGCTCGGCTGGGTTCTCGACGACTCACTCCCAATCTCGACCGAGGAACAGGCGCGCGCTGTCGTCGAAGGCGTGCTCCTCGGCGGCTACGACCCGGGAGTCCGGAAGACCGCAGGCCGGAAGGAAGAGCTCGAGGGGATCGTGTTCGTCGGCGGCGACGAAGCCGTCCGCGAGACGGCCGAGCGGGCCGCCGTCGTCGCGCACTGGGCAAACCGCGCGCGAGACTTCGCGAACGAGCCCCCGAACGACCTGACGCCGGCCGGTCTGGCCGATCGAGCCGAGGAGATCGCGGCCGCGTCCGGCGGTCGTATCCGGTCCGAGTCCTTCGGGCCGGAGCGGATGGCAGAGCTCGGCATGGGCTCTTTCGGCGCAGTCGCTCAGGGGAGCCACAACGAGCCCCGCACGATCGTGCTCCGGTACGAGCCGGAAGACGCCCAGGGTGACACCGTGCTCGGGCTCGTCGGCAAGGCGGTGACGTTCGATTCCGGCGGAATCTCGATCAAGCCGGCGCTCTACATGGAGGACATGAAGGGCGACATGGCCGGCGGCGCGGCGGTCCTCGCCGGAATCGGCGCGATCGCAGAGCTGGGGCTCCCGGTGCGCGCGATGGCTGTTGTCGGTGCGACCGAGAACATGGTGGGCGGCGGCTCGTTCCGGCCCGGCGACATCGTGAAGGCCGCGAACGGCAAGACGATCGAGATCGTGAACACGGACGCCGAAGGCAGGCTCGTCCTGGCAGACGTCCTCTGGTACGCACGCGAGCAGGGCGCGACGCACATCGTGGACTTCGCCACACTGACCGGCGCGATGGAGAAGGCTCTCGGCGACCTCTACGCGGGCGTCTTCGGCAACGACGACGAGTGGCGGGATCGGGTGGTCGCGGCAGGCAACCGGAGCGGCGACCACGCGTGGGCCCTTCCGATCCACCGCCGGTTCCGGAAGTACACGGAGTCCGCCTTCGCCGACCTGAAGAACTCGTCCGTCCGCGGCCAGGCGATCCCCGCCTACGCCGCCGGTTTCCTCCAGGAGTTCGTCGGCGAGGGGCCCTGGGCCCACGTTGACATGGCCGGAACCGGGTTCCTCACCTGGTCTCGCGAGGACTACCTCGTCCAGAAAGGCGGCACAGGGTACGGCGTGCGGCTGATCGCGGAACTGGCGCGGTCTCTGCCGTGAACCTCGATCTCACCGACGAGCACGAGCTCCTCCGAAGCACAGTCCGCGACTTCGCGCTCCAGCGCGTCGCGCCCGTCGCGGAGGAGCTCGACCGCGAGCACCGCTTCCCGTACGACCTCGTCAAGGAGATGGCCGAGCTCGGGTTGATGGGGATGACGATTCCCGAGGAGTACGGCGGCGCAGGCACCGACACGGTCTCGTATGCGATCGCCATCGAGGAGCTCACGCGTGTGGATTCCTCCGTCGCGATCACGGTTGCCGCCCACCACTCCCTCGGCACCCTCCCGATCTACCTCTACGGAACCGAGGAGCAGAAGCGGGAATGGGTGCCGCAGCTTGCGTCGGGGGAGAAGCTCGCCGCGTTCGGCCTGACCGAGCCGGAGGCCGGCTCGGACGCCGGCGCGACCCGGACGCGCGCCGAGCTCCAGGACGGCGAGTGGGTCGTCAACGGCTCCAAGATGTTCATCACGAACGCCGGGACCGACATCTCTGCCTGCGTCACGATCACGGCGCTCACCGGCGAGGGCGAGACCTCGAACATCATCGTTCCCAACGGGACGACCGGCTACGAGATCGCCGCGCCGATGCAGAAGCTCGGCTGGCGGGCGTCGGACACCCGCGAGCTCTCGTTCCGCGACGTTCGCGTCCCCGAAGGCAACCTCCTGGGACCGCGCGGGAAGGGCTTCCAGCAATTCCTCGAGATCCTCGACGGGGGCCGCATCTCGGTCGGCGCGATGGGCCTCGGCCTCGCCCAGGGTGCCTACGACCTTGCGGCCGCCTACGCGAAGGAGCGGAAGCAGTTCGGGAAGCCGATCTCGGCCTTCCAGGCGATCCAGTTCCAGCTCGCGGACATGGCGACCGAGATCGAGGCGGGCCGCAACATGGTCTACAAGGCCGCCTGGCTCAAGGATCAGGGGCGCCCGTTCGGCAAGGAAGCCGCCATGGCGAAGCTCTACACCGGCGAGCTCTCGCACCGCGCCGCGAATGCAGCGCTACAGATCCACGGCGGCTACGGCTTCATGGACGAGTATGCGATCTCGCGCCTCTACCGCGACCAGAAGATCCTGGAGATCGGCGAGGGCACGAACGAGGTGCAGCGCATGGTGATCGCCAAGCACTTGGGTTTTTAGGGCAGGCGCCTGGTCTCGACTGCGGCGGTGTCTCGGAGCTCCGGCGTGCAGCCGCCGACTGCGTAAAGCGATCCGTCGACGTGGAAGAGCGACAGGGCGTGGCGAGGCTCGAGCGGTGCCGGGCCGTTGCGCCAGCGCCCCTCGGACGCGTCATAGATCTGGTACGTCCGTTCCCAGACTGCGTGGATCTCGTCGCCGACGACCGTCGCACCGAGGAGCTCCATCGGCTTCGGCAACTGCGGCCCCGGTCGCCACCGTGCACGCTTCGGGTCGAAGATCCAGACCTCCCGCAACTGCTGCTCGCCCCGCCGCCCGCCGATCACCCAGATCTCGTCGCGGAAAGACACCGCGCCGAAGGCGTGGACAGGCCGCGGTAGCGGCGCCGAGCGCGTCCAGCCTCCACCCCGCGCCGTCGTGAAGTACACGGAGCGAAGCTCCTCCCGCTGCGTGTCGTACCCGCCGAGCACGTAGATCCGGTCGCCGGCGCTCACCGCCGAGTGGTTGTAGAGCCGACGCGGCAGCGGATCCCCGTCTCCCCACCCCCGCCCCGGCTCGAAGACGAACACCTGGCGGCCGCCCCCGGCCGGCGTCGTCCCTCCAATGACAAAAAACCGGTCTTCGAGCGCGGCGCCCGCGCCGGCACGCACCGGCTCCGGGAGCCTTGGAAGTGTCGTCCACGACTCCCGCTCGGGTCGAACCGCTGTACACGGTCGAGCCGGGTTCCCGCGCCGCCGAACATCCCGCCGGCGACGTAGATCTTCCCGCCCAGCTCGGCCGCGGCGACATAGCTTCGCCGGTTGGCCATCGGCGTCGTGAACTCCCACTCACCGACCGCCGGCCCTGTCTGCTCCTTGGTCTCGCCGCCGCCACAGCCCGCAAGGACGACGAGCAGAAGGAGGGCGCTACGTCTCGGCAATGACGTGCTGCAGCTTGCGACGCTCAACGCGCCGTTCCTTCATCCGGCGCGGATCTGGCACCGGCACGGCCGTCAGCAATGCCTTGGTGTATTCGTGCTTCGGGTGCTCGTAGACCTCGTCGGCAGTCCCCATCTCGAGAATCTGCCCGTTCTTCATCACGGCGATGTGGTCGCTCATGCCGCGCACGACTGCGAGATCGTGGGAGATGAAGAGGTAGGTCAATCCGAAGTCGCGCTGGAGATCCTTCAGCAGATTGAGGATCTGGGCCTGGATCGAGATGTCGAGTGCCGAGACCGGCTCGTCGCAGACGATGAGCGAGGGGTTCAGCGCCAGGGCGCGCGCCACGCCGACACGCTGGCGTTGCCCGCCGGAGAACTCGTGCGGATAGCGGTTCAGGTAGTCCGGGTTGAACCCGACGACGTCGAGGAGCTCGCGGACCCGCCCGCGCCGGTTCTTCTTCGTCCCGACGCCGTGCACCTCGAGGGGCTCGGAGACGATGTCGCCCACCGTCATCCGTGGATCGAGCGACGCGTACGGATCCTGGAAGACGATCTGCATCTCGCGGCGCATCCGGCGCAGATCCTCGCGTCCGAGCTCGGTCAGCTCCTGCCCTTTGAAGAGGATCGAGCCTGCGGTCGGCTTGATGAGCTGCAGGATGCAGTAGCCGGTGGTCGACTTCCCGGAGCCGGACTCGCCGACGAGCCCGAGTGTCTTCCCCTCGGCGATGTCGAAGCTCACGCCGTCGACGGCCTTCACCGTGTGCGAGACCCGCTCGATCAGGAATCCGGCCTTGACCGGGAACTCCTTCCGGAGGTCGCGAACCTGCAGGAGCGCGCCGTTGTCCGCTCATGCGCTCACCAGCTCGCGTTCGCTGGCCGGGTGCTCCGAGCGAACGAGGTGGCCGGGGCGGATGGGACGGAGCTCAGGGAGCCGGTCGACACAGCCGTCGTTCATGTTTGCGTGGGGACAACGGGGGGCGAAGCGGCAACCCGTCGGCGGCGCGATGAGATCCGGCGGGCGGCCGGGGATCGAGCGCAGCCTGCCCTGGCGGATGTTCTCGCCCTCGAGCTGCGGCAGGGCGCCGAGCAGAGCTTCTGTGTAGGGATGCTCGGGCCGGTCGAACAGGTCCTCGGTTCCGGCGTGCTCGACGATCTGACCCGCGTACATGACCGCTACCTCGTCGGCCGTCTCGGCGACGACGCCCATGTCGTGGGTGATGATGATCATCCCCATCTCGTGCTCCCGCCGGAGCTCCTCCAGGAGGTCGAGGATCTCCGCCTGGACGGTGACGTCGAGCGCGGTCGTCGGCTCGTCGGCGATCAGGAGCTTCGGGCTGCAGGCGAGCGCGATCGCGATCATCACGCGCTGGCGCATTCCGCCGGAGAACCGGTGCGGGTAGTCGCTCAGCCGCTCGGCGGCCCTCGGGATCTGCACTTCCTCGAGCAGCTCGACCGCACGGCGCACCGCGTCGTCCTTCGAGTACCCGTAGTGCCGGTCGAGCACCTCGGTGATCTGCGTCTTGATCCGCAGCGTCGGGTTCAGCGACGTCATCGGATCCTGGAAGATCATCGCCATCTCCTTCCCGCGGACGTCCTCGAGCTGGCGCTCCGAGAGCGTCGTCAGGTCACGTCCGAGGAAGTTGACGGAGCCCTTGACGATGCGGGCCGGCGGCTTCGGGATCAGCCCCATCAGCGAGAGGGCCGTCACCGACTTCCCGCAGCCGGACTCGCCGACGATCCCGAGCGTCTTCCCCGCCTCGACCGTGAAGCTGATCCCGTCGACGGCCTTGACGACGCCCTCGCGCGTGAAGAACTGGGTGTGGAGATCCTTGACCTCGAGGAGGGGCATCAGTGCTCCTTGGTCTCCCGGGTGCGCGGATCGAGCGCGTCGCGCATGCCGTCGGCGATGAAGTTCGCGCAGAGGACGAGCAGTGCGATCGCGATGCTCGGAATCGCGATCATGTTGGGATGGACGCGGTACACCGCCCGCCCCTCCTGGGCCATCGAGCCGAGCGACGCGTCCGGCGGGCTGATCCCGAGCCCGATGAACGACAGGAACGCCTCGCCGAGGATCACGCCGGGAAGCTCGAGAAAGATGGCGATGATCAGGACGCCTAGGGTGTTCGGCAAGAGGTGGCGACTGAGGATGCGGTGCCAGCGTGCGCCGACCGCCTTCGCAGCGCGAACGTAGTCGTTCTCCTTCAGTGTGATGATCTGCCCCCGGACGATCCGGGCCGCGGTGAACCAGCTCGCGATCGACAGCGCGACCACCATCGTCCACATGTTGTTCTCGCCGATGATCGCGAGCACGATGATCGCGAACGGCAGGTACGGAAGGCCGTAGAGGGCGTCGAGCAGACGCATCTGCGCGTTGTCGAGGCGCCCGCCCGCGAATCCGGAGATCGAGCCGTAGACGACGCCGATCAGGAGGATCGCCAGGGTCGCACCGATACCGATGGCGATCGAGATGCGGCCACCGAGCGCGAGCTTCGTCAGGAGATCCTTGCCGAGTTGGTCGGTTCCGAGCGGGTGCTGGAGCGACGGGCTCTCGTAAGCCTCGGAGAAGTTGACGGGGTCGTTCGTGATGTCGTACGGCGACACGATCGGCCAGATCAGGCAGAACAGCGAGAAGGCCAGGAAGGTTGCCCCGGCGATCACCGCGGCCCGGTTCTGGAGGTAGCGGCGCCAGGCGTCGCGCCAGAGGCTCGAGCGCTGGACGGGCGCGCCGGCCTGCGTGGCGAGGTCCGCGAGCACGGGGGCTGCTTGTCCGGTGGCGGCGACTTCGCGCGGATCGAGGGTCATGTACGGGCATCCCGGGTCCGCGGATCGAGAACCCCGTAGAGGATGTCGACGACGAGGTTGGCCAGCACGATCACGACCGACGTGAGCACCGTGATCCCCATCACGACCGAGTAGTCACGAGAGGAGATCGCGGTCACGAAGTAGCGGCCGATTCCCGGGATCGAGAAGATCAGCTCGATCACGAAGGTTCCTGTGATGATGAAGCCGAGCAGCGGCGCCATCGCCGTCACCGCGGGGATCATCGAGTTGCGGAGCACGTGCACGACGACGACTCGGGGCCAGCGAAGCCCCTTCGCCTTCGCGGTCCGCACGTAGTCCTGCTGCAGCGTCTCCAGCATGGATCCCCGCACGAGCCGGGCGATGTACGCCATCGGCCCCAGGCCGAGGGCGACCGCCGGCAGCACCTTGTACTTCCAGCTTCCCTCCCAGCCGTTGGTCGGTAAGAGGCCGCCCTTCAGCGAGACGTAGTAGATGAGCAGCGTCGCGACCAGGAAGCTCGGGACTGCGTACCCGATGTTCGAGAGGAACATCAGGCCGTAGTCGTACTTGGTGTTCTGACGTAAGGCCGCGATCACGCCCATCGGGATGCCGAAGACGAGCGCCAACACGAACGCCAGCACCCCGAGCTGCACCGACTTCGGGAAGTGCTCCTTGATGATGTCGTTGACCGTACGGTCGCGGGACACGAGCGAGGGTCCGAGGTCGAATGTGAAGACGCCCTTCACGTAGAGGGCGTACTGGACGTACCAGGGCTCGTCGAGGTTGAACTTCCGCTCGAGGTTCCGCTGAACGGCAGGCGCCACCGCGCGGCTGGACTGCCGGAAGGGGTTCCCCTCGATCTGCCGCATGAGGACGAACGTCAGGAAGATGACGAGCAGCAGGACGGGGATCGTCCAGAGGAGCCGGCGGATGATGAACGCCGTCATGGTCTGGTCCTACCCCGATTCGTCGCCCGTCTAAGCAGGCGGGGCGCTTTCGCGCCCCGCCTGCAGTACGTCGATCGGATCAGGGGACTAGCCCTTGATCTCGACCTTCGTCAGATCGACCTGGTCGAGCAGGTTGATCGAGAAGGTCTCTTTGACCGTTTCGCGCTCGAGGTTCGGGTACGTGATGTACCAGAGCGGAATGAACGGCAACGCGCCTTCCGGACCGGTCAGCTTCGCTTCGAGCTGCTTGTAGATCTCGTAGCGGGCATCGGTCTCCGGTGTCTTCTTGGCCTTCTCGACGAGGGAGTCGTACTCCTTGTCGCAGAAGCCCGTGTTGTTGTTCCCCGACTCGCACGTCCAGAGCTCGAGGAAGTTGATGTCGTCCACGAAGTCGCCGACCCAGCCGAGCCGGTAGATGTCGACTTCCTTTGGCGGCGGCGGCCCGAGGAACTCGAGGAACTGCTGCCACTCGAGGATCTTGATCGTGGAGTCGATCCCGATCTGCTTCCACATGCTCTGGAGCGCCTGCGCGACTTCCTTGTTCGGCGCCCCCTCGTTCGAGTAGATCGTGATCTTCGTCTTCGGGTTCTGTGCCTTGGCCATGTACTCCTTGGCCATGTCGATGTCACCTGCAGGCGGCGTGAACGGCGAGCCCTCGCCGACGATGGTCTCCTCGCCGGGCATGCCGTCCGGTGTGAAGGCGTTGGCCGGCTTCTCGTTGGCCTGCGTGATGTTGTCGATGATCGACTGGCGGTCGACCGCGAGCGACATCGCGCGGCGCTGGTTCACGTCGGTGATGTTGTCCTTGACGTTGAACCCGTAGTACGAGGTTCCGAGCCCTGGATAGAGCTCGTACTCCGGCGTGTCCTTCAGCCGCGGAGTCTCGGCGGCGGGAAGCTGCTCGTCGAGCACGTCCACCTCGCCGGCCTCGAACGACTGAACCGCCGTCGTGCCGTCGACGATGATCTTGCCCTCGACGCGCTCCAGCTTCACGTTGGCGGCGTCACGCCAGTCCGCGTTCTTCACGAGCGTGATCGACGCGCTCGGCTGAGCGTCCTCGACCTTGAACGGGCCGTTCGTGACGATGTTCTCGGGGCGGGTCCAGCGCTCGCCGTGCTGCTTGATCGTCGCCTCGTGCACCGGCAGGAAGACCGAATGGGCCGACTGCTGGATGAACCACGGCTGCGGCGAGGTCAGCGTGACCTCGAGCGTCTGGTCGTCGGTCGCCTTGACCGCGACCGCATCCCTGAGCGCCGCGCAGTTCTTCTCGCACTCGTTGTACTCGACGGCGCCCTTGATGCCGAAGAGCTGGTACGAGTAGTCACTCGCCAGCTCGGGCGAGACCGCTCGCTTCCAACCGAACTCGTAGTCCTTCGCGGTCACGGGGTCGCCGTTCGACCACGTCGCGCCGCTGCGCAGGTGGTAGACGACCTTCGCCCCGTCGACCTCCCAGCTCTCCGCCATCGAGGGGACGGCCTCGAGGTCGTCGGCGAGCTTGACGAGCGGGTCGAAGAGATTGAGCACGAGCTTGGCGGACGTCGTGTCCGTCGCGAGCCCTGGATCGAGGTTGAACTCGGATCCGAGCCCCCATTTCAGTGTCTGGTCGGCCGCTGCTCCCGACCCGCCACCGCTCCCCTCGTCATCGCCGCCTCCGCAGCCGACGACGAACAGGACGGCGACGAGTGAGAGCAGGACCGCCTGTGACCAGCGATTCCGACTCAGCATTCGCGTGTTCCTCCTTAACCTGGCGTTTCTCTGGGCCTCTTCGTTCTTCGGTGTCTACCCAATCAGACGGTTTTTCACGATTAACGGTTGTTTAAGAGGGGGCGCAGGATCGTAAGGACCGCTTGTTAGGCTCTCTCCGTGCTGTTCCGCCAGTTCGTCGACGACGATCTCGGCTGCGCCTCTTACCTGATCGGTGACGAATCGTCCGGCGAGGCGGTCGTGGTCGATCCCGCGTACGCGATCGAGCAGTACCTGGAGGCCGCGAAGGACGAGGGGCTGCGGATCGTGCGCGTGCTCGAGACGCACACGCACGCCGACCACGTCTCCGGCCACGGTCGGCTCGCGCTCGAGCACGGCTTCCAGGTCTGCAATCCATTCCGCGGCCGAGCCGGAGTTACGACTTCGACGCCGCTCGCCGACGGCGACGAGATCGACGTCGGATCGTGTCCGGATCCGGGTTCTGCACACTCCGGGCCACCGGCCGGAGCACTGCGCATTCGTCGTGTCCGACACCGAGCGGCGGACGAGCCCTGGCTGACACTGACGGGCGACTCGCTCTTCGTGGGCGACGCCGCCCGGCCGGACCTGGCGGTCGAGGCGACCGAGGGAGCACGCGATCTCTACGCAAGCCTCAATCGACTGCTCGAGCTGTCCGACGGCGTCGAGATCTATCCCGGCCACGTCGCGGGCTCGCTTTGCGGCGCCGGAATGAGCTCGAAGCGCTCGTCGACGATCGGATTCGAGCGGAGCTTCAACCGGACAGTTGGCGACCGAGTCGGAGGACGAGTTCGTCGCGGAGTCGATTCGCGCGGGCGTGCAGCCTCCGAACATGGAACGGATCGTGGAGCTGAACCGCGGGCCGTTCGTCGGCGCCGCCGAGGCGATCCAGCCTGTGAACGGCGAGGGGGCGGCGCGATCCTCGACGTCCGGTCCGCCGAGGAGTTCGCCGCGGGCCACGCTGCCGGCGCATTCAACGTGGCGGTCGCTTCCGGCGGCTTCCCGACCAAGGCGGCATTCGCGCTGCCGGCAGGGGAGCGGGTCGTGGTTCACGCCGCGAGCGACGAGCAGGTACGGGCGGCCGCCCGGGGCCTCCGGTCGGTCGGGATCCTCGACCTGTCCGGCTACGTGATCGGCCCTCCGGCACAGGAGTCGCCCGGCTTCGTGGACGTGAACGACCTGCGGAGATCCTGGAGTCGGGCGAGGAGGTCGAGGTTCGTCGACGTCCGAGAGCCGCACGAGCGTGATGAGGGCTACATCCCCGGCAGTCGCAACATCCCCTACCGGCTGGTGCGCGAGTGGGTCGACGACCTCGAAGGAGGGAAGCCCGTGGTCACGATCTGCTCGAGCGGGTCACGGGCGGCCGTGGCCGCGAGCGTGCTCTCCGCCGCAGCGGGAATCGAGCCCGGCCGGTGCTGCACGGGGGCATCGACGACTGGGCGAAAGACGGCGGCGAGCACGGTCAGCTTCAGGCGCTGCGGCTCGTAGCCGAGAGGCGACTGAGCCTCGGCGAGGTAGGCCGTGGCGCCCACCTCGCGGAAGAACTCGATCGCCTTGTCGAGACTCACCGTGGCTCCATGCGCGCGCGCCGTAGAGCCTGCTCAGCGCCGCGTGGTAGCGGGAGCTCATTCGCTCGAAGATCTCGACGGCGTGGGCGAATTCGCCGCGGCCGAGCGCCAGCCCGGAGTCCCGCCACGGCGTCGGGTGTAGATCTCGAGCGAGCTCGTCGAGCTCGTCCAACCACCCGAGCGCGCCGAGGACGGTCGCAGCGTCGATGAACCATTCGGAGACGACACGACGGGAGGTCGACCCGTGGATGTCGAGAACCTCTCGGGCGAGCGCCTCGACCGAGTCCCCACGGGCCTGCAGCTGCACGGCACGCCAGGAGAGGGCCGGCAGCAGAACCTGCGACTCGTTGCTCGAGCGAGCCCTCTCGAGCGCGACCCGCGCCTCGGAATCGGCCGCCTCGGCGTCGCCGCGTGCCAGGAGAATGCGGCTGCGCAAGAGCCTCCATGTCGGCTCGAGATAGTGGCTCTCGCCTTCCGGGACGCCTGCGAGGAGTGAGTCGCAGATCTCCTCTGCCTCCGCCCACTGACCCGCGTACAAGGCGTTCTCGGCCTTCGCCCCCCGCGCCCACCGAAGCCACTCCACTCCGCCCCAGCGCAGCGCTTCCGCCAGTTGCTCGTCCCCGACTGCCCGAGCACGCTCGACCTCGCCGAGGAGAGAGAGCGAGTAGCGCAGATTGTTGTAGCTCCGGATCACGTACGGGGTGTTGAGCGCCCGCAGGATCTCGACGCTCTGCTCGAGCAGGGCGAGCCCCTGGCGGTCCCCCTCTGCGGCATGGCGGACTCCGAGATTGCCAAGAACGTGCCCGCGAACGAAGTCCAGCCCGAGCTCGGCGGCCATGGCCAGAGCGTCCTCACCGAACCGTTGGGCGTCCTCGAGCCGGTCCGCGAGGGCGTTCGCGCTGGAGAGGTACGAGTAGGCCAGCGCCTTGGTCGGCGAGAGCGGCAGCTCCGCCGCCATCTGGAGCAGGCGTTCCAGGCCGTGTCGCCTCTCGTCACCGCGTCCGTGGAGCCAGCGGACATTGACGATCCGCTGCTCGGCCTGGACGGCCCGGTCGAGGTCGCCGGCCGCCAGCAGGGCATCGCGTACGCCGACGAGCTCCTCCACGTTCGCGAAGGCGTGTTCGTACCGGGCGAGCGCCGCGTCGAAGCTGATGCGCGTGCGCTCGAGGTCGTCGTCGGGCCACAGCGTCGCCGCGCGGTCGTACCAGGCGGCCGCCTGCTGGAACGAACCGAGTGCGTTCGCCCGGTCGCCGGCATCACGGAGCGCGAAGCGAGCCGCGTCGGCGAGGCCTTCCGTGTCCTGCCGGGACGCCTGGGCGGCGTCGAGCGCGCTGACGTAGTGGTGAGCGAGCAGGTCGACGTGATCTTCGGGTCGACCGAGCCCCTCGATCCATTCCGCCGCCCGCCGGTGCTTCTCCGCCCTCTGCGCGCGCGGGATCTGCCCGTACGCGACCTCTCGTACGAGGCCGTGCACGAATGTGTGCTGGGTGTCGCCGCCGACCGACGACCGGCGCTCCGTGCGAACGTACTGCTTCCGCTCGAGCGCGTGCAAGAGCGCTTCTGCCTCGCCGTCGTCACGGTCGCCGAGCGCCGCTACCGCGCCGCGCCAGAAGACCTTTCCGATGACCGCGGCGTCCTGGAGAAGCGCCTTCTCGTCGCTCGTCAGGGTGTCGAGGCGCGCGGCGATCAGCCCCTGGACGGACTCGGGAAGCGGCAGCTCGCCGCCGTCGGTTCCGTGACGGTCGCGCGCGATGCGGGCGAACTCCTGCGCGTAGAGCGGGTTACCGCCCGCGCGGTCGAGCAGGGTTGCCTGGGTCTCCGCGGGAAGGACGGCGCGCTCGAGCAGTCCGTGGATCAGCGTTGCGGTCTCCTCCTCGCTGAGGGGCGAGAGCGAGACGGCAGTCGCGTTGGGCTTCCCGCCACCCCAGGTCGCCCGGCGCGTCAGGAGCTCTGGCCGCGCCGTGACCACCACGAGGATCGGCGCGTCCCCCGCCCAGTCGACGAGATGGTCGATGAAGTCGAGGAGCCCCTCGTCTGCCCAGTGGAGGTCTTCGAACACGAGGACGAGCGGGCTCAGGTCAGAGAGGCCCTCGAAGAATCGCCGCCAGGCGGCGAACGCTTCCGTGCGCCGGTCGCCGCCGGGGTCGCCGGCCTCGGCGGCGTCTCCGAAGCCGATCAGCGATCCGAGATGGCGCCCGGCCCACACCGCGTCGTCCTCATCCGGAATCGCCTCCTCGACGACGGCGCGCAGCTTCGCCGCGGCCTCCTCTGCCGCCTCTCCCTCGAGGATTCCAGCGTGCGCCTTCACGATCTCGCCGAGCGCCCAGAACCCGCTCTCCCCGTACGGCAGGCACCGCCCCTGGCGCCAGAACACGAGCTCCGGCGCGCTGTCGACGCGGAGGAACAGCTCCTGCACGATCCGCGTCTTTCCGATGCCGGGAACTCCGGAGACCGTGACCAGCTGCGGCGAGCGTTCCTGGGTCGCTCGGGCGAGCGCGCGGGCGAGGGTCTCGACCTCGTGCTTGCGGCCGACCAGGGGCGTCCCGGAGTCGCGCGTCACGTCTTCGCCGAACCGGGAGCGTGCTTCGACCACCTCCCAGACGGCGATCGGCTCGGACTTGCCCTTCGCTGCGACCGGCGGTGCGTCGCGGTAGTCGATCGTTCGCGACGTCGCGTTGTAGGTAGTCGCGCCGACGATGATCCCGTTTACCGGCGCGGCGCTCTGAAGGCGAGAGGCCGTGTTCACGACGTCGCCGGCGACGAGCCCTCGCTCCGCGCCGGGGCTTGGCTCGAGCGACACGAGCACCTCGCCGGTATTGACGGCGATCCTCACCTCGAGGTCACCCTCCTCGCGGATCCAATCCCTGATCGCAAGTGCCGCGCGCACGGCGCGCTCGGGGTCGTCCTCGTGTGCGACCGGAGCGCCGAACACCGCCATCACCGCGTCGCCGATGAACTTCTCCACCGTCCCCCCGCGCTGCTCGAGCTCGGTGCGGAGCCGGTCGTGAAACGGAGCGAGGATCGCCTCCACGTCCTCCGGGTCGAGGGTCTCGGCGCGCGCCGTGAAACCGACGAGGTCGGCGAAGAGGACGCTCACGACCTTGCGCTCTCGTCGGGGATCCGCCACGTCGCGATCATAGGAAGGACAGCCTGAAGGAGTAGGCCGACGGACGTTTGCCGCATCACCCGCCCGCCGGCCCTCACCACTAGACGATTGACCAGCGGACGGATCTTCCTTCGGCTATCTCAGGCGCTCGACCTCGTAGCCCCAGGAGGCCATAGCACCGAGCAGGAGCCCCACGTGCTCCTGGTCGCGCGTGATCAGCGTCAGCTCGACCTCCGTTTGGGACACAGGCATGTCCATTCCCTCCCTGTGATGCTCGACCGAGATGACGTTCGCCCGTTCCTGCGCGATGAGCGTCAGGAGCTTGACGAGCTCCCCTGGTCGGTCCGACAGCCTCGTCCGCAAGACGAGGAAGCGGCCGGAGAGCGTCAAGCCGTGTCGGATGACCGAGATCAGGAGCGTCGGGTCGATGTTTCCGCCGGACAGGACGATCGCGACGGGACCTGAACCACCGACCTTGTCGCCGAGCAGGGCGGCGACCCCAACGGCTCCTGCACCCTCCACGACGAGCTTCGTCCGCTCGAGCAGGAGCACGATCGCCTCGCTGATCGCCTCGTCGTCCACCTCGACCATGTCGTCCAGGAGCCGGTCGAGGATCGACATCGTGAGCTCGCCGGGCTTTTTCACGTAGATCCCGTCGGCGATCGTGTAGCCGGAGAGGCCGGCCTGGACTCCGACGAGACGGAGCTCGGGCCGTAGCTCGCGCAGGGCGATCGCAACCCCCGATGCCAGCCCGCCGCCCCCGACGGGAATGACGACCGTCTGCGCGTCGGCCACCTGGTCGGCGAGCTCGAGCCCGAGCGTTCCCTGGCCGGCGATCACCAGCGGGTCCTCGAACGGGTGGATGAACGTCGCCCCGCGCTCCTCGACGTCGGCCCGGGCGGCCGCCATCGCGTCCTCGAAGCGCTCGCCAACCATGATCAGGTCGGCGCCATAGGTCCGGCAGGCTTCGACCTTCGCCATCGGGGCCTCCTGCGGGACGTAGATCCGGGCTTTCACGCCGGCCTGCCGCGCCGCCCAGGCGACGGCCTGACCGTGATTTCCGGCGCTGGCCGCGACGACACCCGCCTCCCGCTCGTCGTCACTCAGCATCGCGAGCCTGTTGACGGCACCGCGCACCTTGAATGCGCCTGTGCGCTGGAGGTTCTCCGCCTTCAGCCAGACGTCCCGGCCCGAGATGCGCGAGAACGTCTCGGAGCTGTAGACCGGGGTCTCCCGCGCGACGCCCGCGATGCGCTCACGCGCCTCGCGGATGTCAGTGGGGGTCGGTGCCGTTTCCGTCTGCATCGTCTGGCCGGATGTGGAAGACCTTCTCCATGATCTCTCGAACGGCGGTGAGCGGGTCGAGCTCGCGGCGCTGGACCCCGTCCAGGAGCCGTCTGAGCTCGGGGTCGTCCGCGACCGTCTGCTCGAGATGGGATTTTGCCCGTGCCGAGGCGACCGTGAAGACCTCCCCGGCGAGATTCTCGCGCCGGCGCACGTCGAGGAGCTCGTTGGTCTCGAGATGCTCGCGGTGCGCTTCGATCCGATCCCAGAGCTCCACGACCCCCTCGCCGGTCACGGCCTCCGTCAGGACGATGGGCGGATGCCAGTCGCTTTCGAGGTCGAGCGCGAGGATCGACCGCACCTCGTTCAGCATCGTCTTGGCCGCCGGGTGATCCTTCTTGTTCACGGCGATCACGTCGGGGATCTCCATGATCCCGGCCTTCAACGCCTGGACGGAGTCGCCTGAGCCCGGCATCAACACGAGGACGACGGTGTCCGCCACGCCGATCACCTCGATCTCGCTCTGCCCGGTCCCGACGGTCTCGAGGAACACGAGGTCTCGCCCGGCCGCGTCGAGGATGAGGAGGGCCTGCAGCGTTGCCTCCGCCAGCCCGCCGAGATGCCCGCGCGTCCCCATGGAGCGGATGAAGACCCCGGGGTCGAGGAAATGGTCGGCGAGACGGATCCGATCGCCGAGGAGCGCGCCCTTTGAGAACGGGCTCGACGGGTCGACGGAGATGACGCCGACCGTCTTCTCCTGGCCGCGCACATGCCGGACGAGCGCGCTGATGAGGCTCGACTTGCCGACGCCGGGTGGCCCTGTGATCCCGATGGCATACGCCTGGCCCGTCTCGGGATAGAGCGCCCGAACGAGGTCGTACGCCATCGGGTCGGAGTTCTCGACGAGTGAGATCGCCCGGGCGAGCGCACGCCTGTCGCCGCCCCGGACTCCCGCGAGCAGCGTCTCGGGGGTCCAGTCGCGCCGCCCGGCCACACGAGCAAGCCTAGAGGCGCGCGGTCTCGACGGGCTCGGGTTCTCGTTGCGGCCTGACCGAGACCTGTGATCCGGTGTCCAGGCCGCGGGCAAGCAGGAGAGCCACGACCGCCGCCACCGCCGAGAGCGCTCCTGCAATCGCCCAGACCGCACGCGGGCCGAGCAGGTCGGTGAGCGGCCCGGACGCGACCATGCCGATTCCGAGCACGACGTAGTTCGAGCTCATCAGGAGCGTGAAAGCCCGGCCGCGGAGCTCGTCCGGTGCCCCTCGCTGGACGAAGAGCGCGTTGCAGACCACGGCGGCGCCGTTTCCCGTTCCGAGGACGATGACGCAGAGCGCGGCGATCCAGACGTTCGGCGAGGCTGCAGCCCCGACCATGCCGACGGCGACGAGGGCGATCGACGTCGCGTAGACGGTTGCGATCGCACGCTGTTCGAGCAGCGACCCGGCCAAGAGGCTCCCGAATGCCAGGCCGATGCCTGTGGCGCCGACGAGCAGGCCGTAGCCGAAGTCGCCGGCGCCGAACGCTTCCTTGGCGAGCACGACCTCCGCGACGTTGACGCAGGCGCTCGCCAGCATGATCACGTTCCAGACGGTGAGGACCGTGAGGAGAGCGCGGGAGCCTCGGACGAGCGCGAAGCCGTCCGCGAGATCGCGCCAGTAGCCGCGGCCGATCGCCGGCGCAGCCTGCAGCAGGCGATCCGGGATGCCGGCGAGCAGCGCCGCCGAGACGAGGAACGTGACCGAGTTGATCCAGTAGGCCGCGTCCGGACCGGTCGCCGCGACGAGGATTCCGCCAATCACCGGCCCGATGGCCCACGCGAGATTCTCGATCGTCTGCAGAAGCGAATTCGCCTGAGGGAGATCCTCGTCCGGCAGGAGGTTCGGAAGCCCGGCGTAGAGCGCCGGCCGGAAGAATCCCGTTGCGAAACCGGCCACGGCCGCGAGGGCGACGATCGCCGCAGGCTCCTCAGCGAATGGCAGGGCGGCAAAGATCGCGACTCGCAGAAGGTCGGAGGCGATCATCAGGCGCCGCCGGGGGAGGCGGTCGACGAGGGAGGCGGCCGCAACTCCGATCAGGATCGCGGGGAGGAAGTCTGCGATCAGGAGCGCGCTGACCCACACCGCAGACTGGGTGCGGTCGTACACGTCGATCGTGAGGGCGACGAACGCGAGCCACGTTCCGAACGCCGAGCCGACCGTCGCGAGCGCGAGCAGGCGAAAGCTCTGGGCTTCCCGCAAGAGCGTGACCTGTCGGTTCAGCAATCGTTCCCTCTACGGCAAACGCTAGCGCCGCGATTGCGCCAGGAAGCCAAATTCACTCGTTCGAGTTAGGTCCTGGCGACACTCATGACGCGACCGAGCGCCTCGGAGAAGAACGCGTTGTCCTCGGGGGATCCGACGGTGACCCGAATCGCCCCCGGGGCGCCGAAGCCGGCCGTCGGACGCACGATCACGCCCTCCTGGAGAAGCTGCTCGAACAGCGGCCGCGAATCAGAGCCGACCTCGGCGAACACGAAGTTGGCGACGGCCGGAGTCACCGGGTCGAGACCGCTCGCCCGGAGCGCTTGCTCGATCGCCGGACGGCCTTCGGCGTTGAGCCGGCGGCGGCGCTCCAGCTCGGCGGCCGCGCCGGGCGCTTCGAGGCTCGCGAGGGCGCAGGCCTGCGCGGGCGTCGTGATGTCGAATGCCCGCCGGACCTTCCCGATTGCGCGTCACGAGCTCTGCCGAACCGACGCCGTAGCCCACGCGGAGCCCGGCGAGCCCGTAGATCTTCGAGAACGTCCGCAGCACGATCACGCGCCGCCCACCCTTCACGTACTCCTCGATTCCGTCCGCGTAGGCACCATCGTCGACGTACTCGAGGTAGGCCTGGTCGAGCACGGTGACCACGTGTTCCGGGACCGTGTCGAAGTAGAGATCCAGCTCCTCGCGGGTGTTCATCGTGCCGGTGGGGTTGTTCGGGTGGCAGACGTAGACGAGCTTCGTCCGCTCGGTGACCGCGGCGAGCATCGCGTCGAGGTCGTAGCGGCCGTCCGCGAGCGGAATCGTGCGCGCGACGGCCCCGAGCTTCTTGGCCCCGATCACGTAGCTCGGGAAGCTCGGCCAGCCGCACACGATCTCGTCGCCCGCGTCGAGCGAGATCTGGGACAGGGCGTCGACGATGCCGTCGGCTCCGGCGCCGAGCGCGATCTCCTCGAGACGAACGCCGTGCCGCTCGGCGAGCGCGGCGCGCAGGCGGTAGGCACCACCGTCCGGGTACCGGTTCAGCTCGGGCCCGACGGCCGCGAGCGCCTCGAGCGCCTCCGGGAACGGGCCGAACGGCCCCTCGTTCGACGCAAGCTTGACGACCCGCTCGAGCCCGAGCTCACGCTGGACCTCCTCCACGGGCTTGCCGGGCTCGTACGGGACGAGGTCACGGACGGCGGGCTTGAAGAAGCTGTCCGCGATCTCGGCAAGCGACGCCACGGCGCGGAATCTACTGAACCGTGTAGGCCATGAGGATCGCGTCGAGGTACTCGGAGCCTCGGCGATAGTGAGCCCTCCTCAAACCCTCCTGCTGGAACCCGAACCGCTCGTAGAGGGCGATGGCGGCCTCGTTGTGCGGAAAGACGTGGAGCTCGAGCTTCCGCACAGCGGCCGCGCGCGCCCACTCGACGGCGGCGTCCAGCAGCGCGTTCCCGATCCCCCGGCGCCGGTGGGCCGCGGCGACCATGAGGCCGAGATCCGCAACGTGCCTGCTGGCCGGATGCGGGTCGCGGCCGAGGGAGAGCCGTCCCACGAGGCCCTCCGGCAGCTCCGCGACGAACACCGCAGCGTCGTCGTAGCGGCGCAACGCTCGCAGGAAGCGCCGCTCCTCGCCCGGCGAACGCCACGCGCCGTCGGAGATGAGCCAACCCTCGGGCTCGGACGCGACGGCTTCGGCGAGCGCCACGAGCGCCCCCGCGTCGCCGGGCTGCGCTCGCCTGACGACGGCCCGCTCAGCCATCGACGACGATCCCGTGGCCGCCCCGGCGCGGGTCTCCCGCGGCGGCCAGCTCGCCGTCGGGCCGCATCTCGACGGCGGCGGCCCCGCCGAAGTAGAGGTTGCGGCGACGCCATGCGACGACGTCATACCCGCGGCGCTCCAGCTCCTCCAGCTCCTCCGCGTCGGACCCTCCCTCGCAGTGGACATGCCCCTCGTCCAGGTGGACGCGCGGACGGCTGATCGCCTCCTCGACGGTGAGGCCGTGGCCGAGCACGTTGACGACGATCTGGAGGATCGCGCCCCGCAGCCGAGCGGAGCCCGCACTCCCGACGACGAGGCGTGGACGCGCATCCCGAAGGACGATCGAGGGCGCCATCAGGCTCGACAGGCGACCCCCTGGCGTCTGCCGCCGACGAGCCAGATTGAGGTGGTGCTCACCGAGCATGTTGTTCAGGTGCACGCCGGTCCCCGGCACGACGACGCCCGAGCCCGAGCCGGTCGAAGCCGTCAAGGAGGCGGCGTTGCCGTCTGCGTCCACCACCGAGATGTGCGTCGTTCGCGAGGGCTCTGGAGGCTCGCGCAGCGCGCGGCCGAGACCTTGGCCGAGCCGCTCGACCGCCGCCCCGACTCGTTCCTCGCCGCACAGGCTGTCCGTAAGGCCACCGCGGTAGAGAGAGCGCGCGAAGTCGCCACCGCGGGCGACCGTCTGCTCGTGCATGACAGCGATGAGACGTTCGATCGCTCCGGCGGTTCCGGGCCCGCCCCCGAGTCCGGCCCGGTCGAGGAGCAGCAACCCATACGCAATGAGAACGCCGCCCGAGGACGGGGGTGGGTTCGAGATGAAGCGGTCTCCGAGAAAGCCCACGTCGATCGGCCGCCGCCAGATCGCTCGGTACCGGCGGAGGTCTTCGCGCGTCAACGGGCCGCCTTCCGCGCGTATGTGCGTGGTGAGCCGGTCGGCGATGTCGCCCTCGTAGAACGGCGCGGCTCCCTCGGCCGCGAGCAGTTCCATCGTCGAAGCGAGATCGCTCATCTTCAGGTTGTCTCCGGCAGCGAGGCGTTCGCCGTCCGGGCCGTAGATCGCTCGCCCCGAATCGGTGTGGCGCAGGATGGTGTCCAGAATCGCGTGCAGGTAGCCCTGCTCGCGCGTCAGCACGACCCCGTTCCGGGCCAGGTCAATGGCGGGCACGAACAGCTCGGCCCACGGAACGCGCCCGTACGCCCGGTGCGCCGTCTCGAGACCGGAGACCATCCCTGGCACCGCCGCCGAGGCCACGCCGATCCCGAACGCCTGGGTTGTCGAGCTGTCGAAATCGACGTCGGTCCTCTCCATCTCTCTGATCGCCCGGGTTCCCAGGCCTTCCCCTGGCACCGCGACGAAGAAGTCGAGCAGTCGGGAATGCCCGTCCCGGGCCCGGTGGACGAGGAGGAACCCTCCTCCCCCCGGGCCTGTGAGCGGGCTCTCCGCCACCCATGAGGTGAATGCCGCCGCGAGACACGCGTCGACGGCGTTGCCGCCTGCGGCGAGAATCTGGGCGCCCGCCTCGGCCGTCAGCGGGTGACCGGCTGCGATCGCGCCCTTCACGGCGCCCCGCTCAGCTCTGGAGGAACGAGGGCGGTTCGAGCGTGTCGCCGCCCGTCTCCGTCCGCGCCACGAACGATCGAGACCCGCCGCGCTGACCGACGCCGGTGACGATCACCGTCACCCAGACCTGGCCCTCGAGCCGCTCGTCGACGGTCGCGCCGAAGATGATGTTGGTGTCGTCGACCGAGGCTCCACGGATGACCTCCGCCGCCTCGTTCACCTCGTAGAGCGAGAGGTCGTTGCCGCCGGCAATCGAGAGCAGGATCCCCTTCGCGCTGACGAGCTCGGTGTCGACGAGGGGCGACCGCATGGCGCGCTCCGCCGCCTCGACGGCTCGGTTCTCGCCGGTCGCGAAGCCGATGCCCATGAGCGCCGTCCCGGCGCCGCTCATGATCGTTCGGACATCCGCGAAGTCCACGTTGATCAGGCCCGGCTCGGTGATCAGGTCGCAGATCCCCTGGACGCCCTGGCGCAGCACGTCGTCGGCGATCCGAAATGCGTCGAGCATGGACGTCTTCTTGTCGAGAACCTCGAGGAGGCGCTCGTTCGGGATCACGATCACGGTGTCGCACGCTTCTCTCAGCGTGTGGACGCCCTGCTCCGCCTGCGAGCGCCGCTTGGTGCCCTCGAAGCGAAACGGCATCGTCACGATCCCGACCGTGAGCGCGCCGACCTCGCGTGCGATGCGCGCGACGACCGGGGCGGCCCCTGAGCCGGTCCCGCCACCCTCTCCGGCGGTGACGAACACCATGTCGGAGCCCCGGAGGGCCCGCTTGACCTGGTCGTAGGCCTCCTCCGCGGCGCGTCGCCCGATGTCCGGCTCCGCCCCGGATCCCAGCCCGCCCGTCAGCTCCCGCCCGATGTGGATCTTGACCTCTGCGTCGCTGAGGGCGAGCTGCTGGAGATCGGTGTTCACAGCCACGAACTCGACGCCCGAGATGCCGGCGTCGATCATCCGGTTGACAGCGTTCAGTCCGGCGCCGCCGACGCCGACGACGCGAATGACGGCGAGGTAGGCAGAGTCGGCCTGCGGGGCGCGATGGAGCCGCGGAGGCGGCTCCGGAAGCGGCTCGAGCAGGCGAGCGATACCGCGGTCGGAGGGCTGCTCGCGCGCATGGACCGGCGTGGAGGGCGCCGGGGCCCTGGGCGGCGCAGGCTTGTGGACGGGCTCGGGGGCCGATGGTGCAGGCGCACGGTCGGCGCGGTCGGGCACCTCCGGCTCCGGCTCGGGCGCGGGCGCGACCTCGAGCTTTGGCGGCGGATGCTCGACGGTCTCCTCGAGCGGTTCGCCGGGGAGCGTCTTCCCTTCCTTCTCGGCCTGCTTCTGTGCTGCTTCGGTCGCCCGGAAGAGCTCGGCGAGCGGGCCCTCACGCATGCTTGCGCGCTTTCGCGCCATTGAGCACCTCCTTCGCCAGGTCGCGGTACGCCGCCGCCGCGGTGCCGGTCGGGTCGTACTTCAGGACGGAGCTGCCCTTCACAGGCGCTTCCGCGTAGCGCACGGTCTTCTTGATGCGCGTCTTGAAGACGAGCTCGCCGAAGTTCTCCTGGAGGATCTCGACGGCTTCCCGTGCATGCAGCGTCCGCCCGTCGTACATCGTCGGGAGGATCCCCTGGATTCCCACGTCGGGATTCAGGTTCTCGCGGATCATCGTCAGCGTGTTCTCGAGCTGGACGAGCCCACGCAGCGAGAGGTACTCGCACTGGACAGGGACGATGACTCCGTTCGAGGCCACGAGCGCGTTGATCGTCAGCAGTCCGAGCGACGGCGGCGTGTCGATCAGGACGAAGTCGTACCGATCCTTGACCGCGTTCAACGCCTTCTCCAGCGCTCGCTCGCGCCCGATCATGCTCGAGAGCGCGAGCTCCGCCCCCGCGAGGTCGATCGACGACACGGCGAGATCGACCTCCGAGTGCTGGATCACCTGGTCGATCGGGAGCCGGTGCACGAGGACGTCGAACATCGAGCGCTCGATCTGATCCGGGTTGAACCCCTGGCTCATCGTCAGGTTCCCCTGGGGGTCCATGTCGACGATCAGGACGCGGTAACCCTCCTCCGAAAGCGCGACGGCGAGGTTCAGCGTGGAGGTCGTCTTCGCCACACCGCCCTTCTGGTTGGCGAAGGCGATGACCCGGGCATCGCGCGGCACGTCCGGCTCCGGAGGGGGCTCGGGCGGAGGAACGGCGACCTCCTCGGGAGCACCGTCGTCCGGCTCGCCCGGGGGGCGCGTGAAGAGACCTGCAAGACGCATCAGCAGCCCATCGTTCTGTTTGGGGCCGGAGTGTCCTGCACAAACTCAGTGTGCCGGAAAACCCGGACTGCGCCAGCATCGGCGACTTCAATTTTCGCGGTGCTAGCGGGCCAAAATCGCCACCTCCTCCGTTTCCGCCTCCAGGGCGGCTCGACAGCCGGCGAGCGCCGCCACGGCTCCACAGGGCTCGGGCTCGGCACGAAGCCAGTTCTCGGCGTCGCGAACAAGAGCGCGGAGCTCGCCCAGCAACTCGGCCGACGGGGCTTCAGCCCGGTCGAGAGCCTCGATGCGATCGAGTCGCCTGAGCACTGCGCGTGCCTCGTCCATGCCTCGAACGTACTTGCGTCCGGCGCGCATGTCTGGAACGGATCTGTGCCTAGAGAGGCTAAAACGCGCCGGCTGCGGCGACCGGCTCGAGCGGTACCGCGGGCTTCGCGCGCAGGCCGAGCAGGGTCTCGTCGAGCGTCTTCAGGAGCTCGCGGCGGTCGCCATGCTCGAGCACGGCTACGAGGGAGCGCCGCACGAGATCCGCAGTCACGGACGCTGCATCGCCCGCGGCCAGCAGTCGAAGCCGCGCCAGGAGCGCCGCCGCCTCGCGGGGAGTCTCCCCGAGGACGGATGCCGCGCGAAGCGAGGCTGCAAAGACGCCGTCGCCGCCGCCGAGCAGCGACCCGAGCGATCCGCGGAGCTGCTCCGAGGCGAACGGGTCGTCCTGGAAGAGCGAGAGCTCCCATCGGTCGAGGGCCTCGCCGAGCTCGCGGTCGCCGTCGGCCAGCGCCAGCCGCTCGCGCAGGCGAAGCGCTCGCTCGGCCCTGAGCGAGTCCAGGCGCACGGGCTCACCGGGAGGAGGCGTGCCGGCGATCGGGAGAACAGGGCGAATGCCATAGGGACGCCAGTCGAGCCGCTCGAACAACACAGGCCCGGCGGCGATCGGTCCGGCGGTCGCAAGCCGCAGAGCGGTGACCGCGTCGGCGATCTCGCCCGGCGCATCCGGAGGCGCCACCGCGACGCCGTCCCCGCCGAGATCCGCCTCGAGCTCGAGGACGCAGAGGCGGTCGGGCTCACGCTCGAAGCCATCCGGGAGCAACCCACCGGCCTGCGGCCAGTGCGCCGCGAGCTCTCCCGAGGCCACATGGCGGATCTGCACTCCGCCCCCGAGCTCGAGAGGGCCTCCGATCGAGATGCCGACGAGCGGCGCGATGGCCCCGTAGGCGCGATGCGATCCGAAGAGCGACTCCTCGAACCCCGCGTAGGCCCGCTCGAAGGCGTCGTCGTCCCAGTCGAACCCTCCACAGCCCTCGGCCGTCTCGGCGAGGAGTGGAAGCAGCACCGTCTGCAGCAGCGCGTCCCGAGAGCTCGGGCGGCCGCTCGAGTGCGCTCGGGAGAAGATCGCAGCGGCCGGCTCGCGCTCCAGCTCCGCCAGAGCCGGCTGCGCATCGGCCAGCGCGGCGAACCGGCCTGCACGAGCGTCGAGAAAGGGCTTCACGAGCGGCCTGTACTCGTAAAGGGTCGGCCGGCCCACGGACTCGTGCTCCTCGAACGAGAACGGGACGTCGCCGCCCTCGTCCAGTTCGTGCGAGACCGCGGCGAAGGCGCCGAGGCAGAAGCCGCGGAGCGCCTGGTGGAGGGTTGGTGAGCGAGCCACCCTGCCGCTTACGCGCCGGGTAGCCGCACTCCTCTCTCGCCGGGCTGGCAGGTCGGGCACCAGTACGCGGTTCGATTCGCGTCGCCCTGCCCCCGAGAGCGGACCGGGGCACGGCAACGGGGGCAGGGTCGCCCGGCTTTTCGGTAGATCGAGCGCTGCTCGCGGCCGGAGTCGACCGACCGCCGCATGAGTCGGGCCGCCTCGTCGAGGACGGCGCGGATCTCCTCGTCCGTCGTGTCTGAAAGCCGGCGCCAGGGCGAGACGCCTGCTCCCCACAGTGCCTCGGCCTTCCAGAGGTTCCCGATGCCGGCGACGAGGCGCTGGTCGAGGAGTGCGTCGCCGAGCTCGCGGCCCTGGTCGATTCGGCGGAAATTGGAGACCATGCGGTCGAAGTCGGGGGGCCGAGCGAGGATGTCCGGCCCCAACCGGCGCACGGCACGCCTGTTGAGCTCGAGCACGGGTCCTCCCCAGAGCACCGCTTCTCTCCCGCTGCCGCGGAGCACGAGCCACGGGCGCCCGTGGGTGACCGAGCCAGGCTCCCGGACGGTCCAGCGTCCGCTCATGCGGAGATGGCTGCGCAGGACGAGGCCGCCCTCGAAGCTCAGGATCAGGTTCTTCCCGATCGCCTCGACCCGCTCGAGTCGCCTGCCGTCGAGTTGCTCGGCGACCCCGGTTGCTGCAGCCCGCGGGTTCGGACTTTCGACTGCGACCGTCTCCCCCACGAGGACCTGGAGGCGGCGGGCGGCGCGATGGAGTGAGTCACCCTCGGGCATGCTCTGGATTGTGAACGAGCGAGGTCTTCACCCGGCGGTTGCGGGCGCAGCGGCGGCCATGGCGTGGGCGCTGCTCGAGCCGGTCGACCGGCGCGTCTTCCGTTGCGACTACTCGGATGTCGCCCTCCTCGGCAAGGCCGTGACCCGAGGCCCGCTCTGGCGACCGGCCGGGCTCGCCCTGCATGCGCTGAACGGCGCGGTGTTCGGCCTCGCCTTCGAGGAGGCGCGACGCCGTCTGCCCTTGGAGAAGAGGCGGCTCGCCCTCACCATGGCGCTCGCGGAGCACGTCGCCCTCTACCCGCTCTCGTACTTCGTCGACCGCTATCACCCCGCGCGCGGTGAGGAGGGGGTCCCGCCCCTCCTCACCAATGGGCGCGCGTTCGCCCAGGCAACCGCGCGGCACGCGCTCTTCGGCGTGCTCCTGGGGCGAATGGCTCGCGACTAGCTGGAGCTGCCGTTCCAGCCGGCGACGACCTCGGCGAAACGGTCGAGGGCCTCGTCCACCTGCTTCTCCGGATCTTCGAAGAGCTTTGCAACCGCATCGCCGGCCGCGCCTGCGGGCGGGTCGTACTCGATTGCGACCTCGATGCTCGTCTGCTCGCCACGCTTGTCGAAGCGCACGACGCCGGAGTTCTCGATGCGCGAGCCCTCAACCGACTTCCACGCGATCTTCTCGTTGGGCACGTCCTCGACGATCTCGGCGTCCCACTCCGCCGACGCGCCGAGCGGTCCGTCGACCTTCCAGTGCGTCCGTGTGTCGTCGCCGCTCATCGGAGTGACTTCCTTGACGTTCGGCATGAAGTTCGGGAAGTTCGTGAAGTTCCGCCAGTAGCTGTAGACCTTCTCGACAGGGGCGTCGACGGTCTTGTACTTCGCAATGCCGGGCATGGTGATCCTTTCGTCTCGTTTGTCGGTTCCTACCCGGCGACCGCTTCTGTCAAACTTCTGTCTAACTCCTCCCGACCGGCCGCTTCGGGCGCCACACGCTCGAGGGACCGGCGAAGCCACAGGACGGCGAGGTCCTTCGCCTTCGCCTCGACCATCACGTCGAGCGGTCGGTCGGCAGCCTCGAGCAGCGTCAGGAGATCCCAAGGCGTCAGGAAGTCGGCGTGCTGGTCGAGGAGCGGCGGTCGAAGCCTCCCACCGACCGAGCGAAGCTCGGTGCGAGGGCTCGAGACGTGCACCTTGGGCCGAACCTCGGCGGGCCAGGTGTCGAGCGCTGCTCGTAGAGCGGCGGCGACATCCTCCAGCCCCTCTGCGGCGTTGCAGCGGTGGTGGTGGAGGTCGAAGACGACGCGAACTCCGGTTCGCTCGTGAAGCTCCAGGACATCAGAGAGGTCGAAGCAGCGTTCGTCGTGCTCGACGACGAGTCGGGCCTGCGCGCGCTCCGACAGCTGGCCGAAGCCCCGAACCCAGCGATCGAGGGACGCCGCCGGGTCGCCGTACGCACCTCCGACGTGAATCACGACGACTCCCTCCGGCCCGGCCCCGAGGGTGTCGAGCAGGAGCGCGTCCTGCTCGACGTCGAGCCGCGCCTTGCGCGCGATCTCGTCGTCCGGGGAGCTCAGGACCGTGTATTGCCCGGGGTGCGTGGAGAGGCGCAAACCGAGGCGCCGTGCCTTCTCCCCGAGCTGCTCGAGCGCCTCGGCGCATTCATCGATCTGGCGCCGGTAGTCGAACTCGGGCAGGTCGGGATGCGTCCCGTACGGAACCGTGCTGCTCGACATCCGGTACACGCGAACGTCGATCCCGTCGAGGTAGTCGAAGGCAGCGTCGAGAAGCTCGAGCGACTGCGACAGGTGCGGGCCGCTCTGCCAGCGACGCGTGTCCGACGTCTTCAGTCCGCCGGCGCCGAGAATCTTGACCGCGAAGCCCAGGCGGTATGGCTGAATGTCCATCTTTTGTCCAGCCTAGAGAAACGGCTGGAGGTCGGGCGTGCTCTAGGGGCGAAGCACCGCTCGGCGAGGACCGGCCGTGAAGCCGGCCTCCACCAGCAGCTCCATCGCGTCCGTCTCGCCGATGGGCTCCCCGTCGAAGCGCTCGACCGCGAGGCGCTTTGCTCCGCGGCGGCTCTTCACGTGTCCGACCAGGGCGGAGAGCGCCGGTCGCAGCCACTCGGGATCAGGGTCGCGCAGAGGGACGAGCGTTTTTCCTCCACGCTCGACGAAGAGCGCTGCCTCGCCACCGAGCAGGACGACGTAGGCGCCGGCGACTCTCGCCGCTCGGGCCCCCGCCCGCTTCGGCCAGGGCACTGCGGCGCCGTAGGGCTGGGCCGGATCCGCTGCCGCAAGGACCTTGACCTCGAGCGTGTCGTCCTCCCTCGGTCGCAGCTCGCGAATCCGCTCGACGGCCCCGCCGAGCGCGAACTGCGCTCCGCCGAGGCCCTCGACGAAGTAGCCGCGGCGGCAGAGCCCGAGCGTCTCGAGCGCCTTCAACTCCCCGTAGACGGCGGAGTACCCTCCGGCGATCCCCTCCGCCCGGACGCCGTCACGGGTCACGATTCCCTGGCGCTCCAGCAGGAGCTCGGCGAGCGCCCGCGGATCCCGGTCGCCGACGAACAGGCGGTCGGTGAGCGACCAGCGACCCTGGGTGGCGGTGATCGCCGTCGCCCGACGGCGTGAGAACCGACGGGGCCGGCGCTCCGGCTTCGGCACCCCGTACCGACGACCGGCCCGGAGTGGCGTCCAGGCGTCGTTCGTGGCCTCTCCCGCCCACACGAGATCCCAGAGCGCAGGCAGGGCCTGCTCGGCATCCAGACCCGTCGCAGCCAGGAGGTCGAACCAGAACTCCGCGCTCTTCGAGAGCGCCTCGCGCAACCGGTCGTGCACCTCGCCCTCGGGCGCGTCCGTCCCATCCGGCTTGCCCAGAACGGAGGCGTCCTCGCGGAAGTACACGGCTACGCGGTCGAGCCCGGCGCCGATCCAGACGAGCTCCCCGGTCGCGCACAGCTGGTCGAGTTGCGCCGGCGCGTAGTTGGGCACCCGGCGCGGCAGGACCTCGGACTCCCAGAGCGCCACCGGCAGCGCAAGCCCCTGGAGCGGAACGAGCGCCTCGCGGAGCGTCGCCCGCCGGTCGATGCCCTGCCAGCCCGGCAGGAACCGGGCGAGGGCAACCTGCTCGACGGGCTCGACCTCCTTCCGAAGCGCCGCAAGCGACGCCCGCCTGATCCGGCGGAGAACGTCCGGGTCGCACCACTCCCGCTCGGTGCCACCGGGCCGCAGCTCTCCCCGCACCAGCTTTTCCTCCCGCTCGAGCGCGACGAGCTCCGCGTCGGCTCGCGCGCCCTCGATCCCGAACCGCGTGGCAGCCTCGCCCGTCGTGAAGGGGCCGCGGCCTCGCGCGAATCGTGCGAGCAGGGAGCGAAGAGGCTGCTCGGTGCTCTCGAGGAACGCGTCCGGCAAACCGCTCGGCGGCATGACGCCGAGCGCGTCCCGGTAGCGGCCCGCGTCCTCGGCGGCGATCAGCCGCTCCTCGCCGGCGACGCGCACGCGAACCGCCCGGCGCTCGGCCTCGAGCACCGCGGCAAACGCCTCGTCGAACTCGCCCGGCCGCTGGTCACCGCGTCGCAGCAGTAGGTCGTGAAGCCCGTCGGGGTCCTTCGCCTGGCCGGTCAGGCTCTGCTCCACCTGATCGAGCGCGCCCGGGTCGAGCAGGTCGCGTAGCTCCTCCTGGCCGAGCAGCTCGCGCAGGAGATCCTTGTCGAGCGACAACGCCTGCGCCCGCCGCTCGGCGGGAGGCGTGTCGTCCTCGTACATGTACGTCGCGATGTAGTCGAAGAGGAGCGAGGACGAATACGGCGACGCCGACGCGCTCTCGACGTCGACGAGGTCGATCTGCCGCGTCTTGATCCCGTGCAGCAGCCGCTTCAACGCCGGGAGGTCGAAGACGTCCTGGAGGCACTCCCGGAAGGTCTCGAGCATGACCGGAAACGAGCCGTACTTCTTCGCCACCTGGAGGAGGCTCTGGGCCTTCAGCCGCTGCTGCCAGAGCGGTGTGCGCTCACCGGGCCGGCGCCGCGGGATCAGGAGCGATCGCGCCGCGTTCTCGCGGAAGCGGGCGCCGAAGAGCGCGGTGCCGCCGAGCTCGCCCATGACGAGCTCGTCGATCTCGTCCGGGTCGAGGACGATCTGCTCGGTCGGAGGCGGCTGGTCCGGAGTCGGGGAAGTGGAGCGCGATGCCGTCGTCCGACCAGAGGACGGAGGCGTCGACTCCGAGCGACTCCTGGAGCCGCGCGGAGACGGCGAGCGCCCACGGGGCGTGCACCCGGGCGCCGAACGGCGTCAGGACGCAGACGCGCCAGTCGCCGATCTCGTCCTTGAAGCGCTCGACCACCACCGTGCGGTCGGATGGGACGACCCCGGTCGCCTGTTCCTGGTCGCGGATGAAGGTCATGAGGTTCTTCGCGGCGAGCGGATCGAGCGAATAGTCGTTCTGCAGTCGTTCGCCCGCGACGTCGTCGGAGAGCGATGCAAGCTCGCGGGAGGCCTTGCCGATCGCCTCGCCGAGCTCGTAGGGCCTCCCCGGCCCCTCGCCCTTCCAGAACGGAATCGCACCCGGAACACCGGGTGCCGGGGAAACGAGCACGCGGTCTCGTGTGATCTCCTCGATCCGCCAGGTGGAGGCGCCGAGCATGAACGTCTGGCCGGCGCGCGCCTCGTAGACCATCTCCTCGTCGAGTTCCCCGACCCGGCCGCCGCCGTCGACGAGGTGGACGCCGAAGAGGCCGCGGTCGGGGATCGTGCCGGCGTTCGTGACCGCGAGGCGCGCTGCCCCTCCCCGGCCGCGGATGACGCCGGCCGTCCGGTCCCAGACGATGCGGGGCCGCAGCTCGGCGAACTCGTCGGACGGGTACCGGCCGGCCAGCATGTCGAGCACGTTCTCGAGCTGGACGCGCGAGAGGTCGGCGAAGGGATAGGCGCGCTTGACGAGCCCGTGCAGCTCGTCGACCTCGATCTCCTCCTGCGAGGAGATCGCGACGATCTGCTGCGCCAGGACGTCGAGGGGGTTCCGAGGGATCTGCGTCTCCTCGATCGCGCCTTCCTTCATGCGCTTGACGACCACGGCCGACTCGAGCAGGTCGGCCCGGAACTTCGGGAAGACACGGCCCTTGGAGACGGAGCCGAGATCGTGGCCCGCGCGCCCGATCCGCTGGAGGCCGCGCGCGACCGACTTCGGGGACTCGACCTGGACGACGAGGTCGACGGCGCCCATGTCGATCCCGAGCTCGAGCGACGAGGTGGCGACGAGGCACGGGATCTCGCCGCGCTTGAGCAGCTCCTCGACCTCGAGCCGCTGCTCCCGGGCCAGCGAGCCGTGGTGGGCGCGCGCAATCTCCTTCTCCGCCAGTTCGTTGAGCCGCAGCGCCAGGCGCTCGGCAAGGCGGCGGTTGTTGACGAAGACGATCGTCGAGCGGTGCTGCTCGACCAGCTCGAGGAGGCGCGGGTAGATCGAGGGCCAGATCGACTGCGACGGAGCTTCGCCCCCGGTCCCGAGGATGTCGGTGATCTCCGCGTTCACACCGGGCTCCCGCATGTCCTCGAGCGGCACCACGACCTGGACGTCGAGCTCCTTCGAGCGGCCGGCGTCGACCAGCTCGATCGGACGGCCCCCTGCGACGAACTTGCCGATCTCCTCCATCGGGTCGCTGGGTCGCGGAGAGCCCGATCCGCTGGAACGGCTCGTCTGTGAGCCGCTCGAGCCGCTCGATCGTCAGCGCCAGGTGGGCGCCGCGCTTCGTCCCTGCGACGGCGTGCACCTCGTCGAGGATCAGCGTCCGGACCCCGGCCAGGGTCTCACGGGCCTTCGAGGTCAGCATCAGGTAGAGCGACTCGGGCGTCGTGATCAGGAGGTCGGGCGGCTCGCGGAGCAGCTTCTGCCGCTCCTTCTGCGGTGTGTCGCCCGTGCGGACCGCGACCTTCACCTGCGCCTGCAGTCCGGCAAGCGGCCCGCGAAGGTTCCGCTCGATGTCGTAGTTGAGCGCCTTGAGCGGCGAGACGTAGACGAGGCGCGTCCCCTCCCCCGGCTCCGCGACGAGCCGGTCGAGCCCGTAGAGGAAGGCCGCGAGCGTCTTTCCGGACCCTGTGGGAGCCTGGATCAGCGTGTGCGCGCCGGAGGCGATCTTCGGCCAGCCGAGCTCCTGCGCGGGGGTCGGACCGTCGAACGTCTGCTCGAACCAGGTGCGCGTCCCGGGGCTGAAAACGGAGAGCGCGTCCATGCCTCCAGGGTAGCCAGTGAGACAATCCTCACCATGGCCGATCTCGGACGCGATGTTCAGCGGCCCCGCCGAGATCTACGACCGGTTCGTGGGTCGCTACAGCCCCCGGCTCGCCCGCGCCATGTGCGAGGCGGCGGGTGTCGAGCCGGGACAGACGGCGCTCGACGTCGGCTGCGGCTCCGGCGCGCTCGTCGGCGGCGCTGGCGGACGTCCTCGGCGCGGAGAACGTCGCGGGCGTCGACACCTCCGAGCCGTTCGTCGAGGCGACGCGAGCCAGGGTGCCGGAAGCCCGAATCGTCGTGGGGCCGGCCGAGTCGCTGCCGTTCGCCGACGGCGAGTTCGACGCGACCCTGTCGCAGCTCGTGGTCAACTTCCTGTCCGATCCTGAGCAGGGCCTGCGTGAGATGTCGCGGGTGACCCGCCCGGGTGGAGTCGTCGCCGGCTGCGTGTGGGACTACGGCGGCGAGATGACGATGCTCCGGACCTTCTGGGACGCGGCGATCGCGCTCGATCCGGAACGGGCGGCAGGGCTGATGGAGTCGCACACGATGCGGTTCTCACACCCCGACGAGCTCGCGGAGCTCTGGCGAGTCTCAGGCCTGGGGGACGTCGACGTCTCTCCGCTCGTCGTCGAGGCCTCATACGACGACTTCGAGGACCTCTGGGCGCCGTTCCCGACGGGTGTCGGCCCGGCCGGCGCGTACACGGCGAGTCTCGAGGCCGAAGGCCAGGCGCAGCTGCGCGAGGAGTACGCCCGACGCCTCGGCGAACCGGAAGGTCCCTTCACGCTGTCCGCGCGAGCCTGGTGCGCGGTCGGCCGGGTCAGCGGCGAGTGACCTACTCGATCGTCGCCCGCGATGCCGAGACCGGGGAGCTGGGCGTCGCCGTCCAGTCACGGGCGTTTCGAAGCGGCGGAGCAGTGCCGTTCGCGATCCCCGGCGTCGGGGTTGTCGCGAGCCAGGCATTCAGCGAGCGAAGCTACGGCCCGCTCGGCCTCGAGCTGCTCGGAGCAGGGAAGACGCCGCAACAGGCGCTCGCCGAGCTGACGGCGGCAGACCCGCTTTCGGAGGTGCGTCAGGTTGCGGTGCTGGCAGCCGACGGAAGTGTCGCGGTGCACACCGGCTCGCACTGCATCCCTGCCGCGGGTCACAGGATCGGCGACGGAGTCAGCGCCCAGGCGAACTGCGTCGAGGCTCCGGCGGTGTGGGAGAGCATGGTCGACGCGTTCTCCGCGGCGAAGGGGCCGCTCACCCACCGGCTGCTCGCGGCGCTCGACGCCGCCGAGGAGGCAGGCGGCGACTGGCGTGGGCGGCAGGCGGCGGGAATCCTCGTCGTCGCCGCCGAGGCAGCGCCCTGGGAAACCGTTTGCGACCTCCGCGTGGACGACCATCCGGAGCCGCTGGAGGAGCTGAGGCGACTCGTCCTGCTCCACGGTGCCTACACGGTCATGGGCGAGGTGGACGGAAGCGCCGACATCGCCCGGGCGGCGAAGATGGCCGATCTCGACATCGGTTTCGCGGAGATCCTCGACGCGGCGCGGGCGGGTGAGATCGCCCGTGGACGGGAGTTGATTGCGGAACTCTGCGTGAAGGACGAGCGGTGGCGCCACTACCTGCGCGCGCTGGCCGACCTCGACTACCTACCGCACGCCGACGAGTTGCTCGCCGACGGCGGGCTCAGCGCCAGCTCAGGCTGACGACCTCCACGGGGGCGGAAATCCCCTTCAGCTCCACGGATCGGGGCGCGGTGCTCGCGATGCCGCGTAGATCCTCCGCCGTCGCCCGGCTGGCCACGATCTCCCCGGCGTCTGCAAGGCCGCCGATCCGGGCGGCCTCGTGGACGCCCTTGCCCCAGTAGCCGCCGCGGGCCTGCTCCGCTTCGGCGGCGTGGAGCCCTGCGCGAACCTGGGGCGCGAAACCGTGGGTCCGCCGATGCTCGGCCAGCGAGCGCTGAATCGCGACCGCGCACTCAGCCGCGCTCTGCGGCTCCGGGAAGGCAACGAAAAATCCGTCTCCTGCGTGGTCGACCTCCTCTCCCGAGTGCTCGGCGAAGAGCGCACGCAGCTTCCGGTCGTGCCAGGCGACCAGGCTCTGCCACGCCTCGTCGCCGATCGCGTCGATGAGGGGAGTGGAGTCGCAGATGTCCGTGAACAGAAACGTGCGCCCGGCTCGTACGGCCTCGTCACCGGTCATCGAGGCGAGCGCTCTGCCGGCAAGACCCGCATCGCGGGTGGCCCCGAGACGTTCGAAGGTCGCGTGCGCCGTGCGCAGCTCGAGCTCGGCGCTCGACCCGTCGCCGTCGAGACGCTCGGCCTCCGCGAGAAACGTCCGCACGCGTGCAGCCTCGTAGGGCGCCTCGACCTCGTGGAACAGCTTGACGGCGCGCCGCAGCTCGCGGAGCGCGATCGGCAGGTCGCGACGGTCGAGCGCCACGGCACCGTCGGCCGCCGCCGAGCACGCGAACATCGAGGCGGAGCCGTAGTCCTTCGCACCGGCACGCAATTCGTTCGCCGCGGCCTCCGCAGCCTCCGCGTCGCCGGCAGCCAGTGCGACCTCCACGGCGTAGGGCAGCAGCCTGACTCTGCGGAGCCGGTCGTTCGTCTCGGCGAGAACACGCTCCATGCCCCGTTTGGCCGCCTCCGTCTCGCCGCGGGCGAGGTGCAGGAGAGCGATCCCCGGATGCGGGTCGGTGCCGAGGGCGTGCGCCTCACGGAACGACTTCTCGGCCGCGTCGAGCTCTCCCATGCGCAACTGCAGCTCGCCGAGCTCGTAGAACGCGAGGCCGGCGACGTCCGGCGCGAAATCCTGCAGCTCGTCAACCGCGCGGTGAATCTCCTGCTCGGCCTCGACCCAGCTCCCGCGGAGCCGCATGACCTCCGCGCGATTGACACGGCAGACCCCCGGGAATCCGCTGATCGCCTGGCGGTCGCACCAGCGCTTGGCCGCCTCCGTCCAGTCGCCGGCCCGGGCGTAGTCACCGAGGTCACGGCACGCGGAGATGATCCCGCAGTAGACGATCGCGGTCGTGTAGGGGTAGAGCTCTCCGCTCACCGCCGCAACCGTCGCCTCGTCGAGCAGGGCCAGACCGTCGTCCACCTGGCCCTGATGGACGAGGATCGTGCCCTTGTCGTGGAGGCCGAGCGCCATCAGGTTCCGCTCGCCGTGCTTCGTCCCGATCTCGATCGTCTCCTCGGCGTAGCCGAGCGCGCTCTCGTAGTCGCCCGAGCGCATGGCGAGCCTGGCGCGCGTGCGAACGAGGTAGCCGTACTCGACGGTGTCGGTCCTGTCGGCCAGGTGACGCTCCGCGCGCGTGAACCAGGCCTTCGCGAGCGGCGAGCGCTTGTGCTCGAGCTCTCGGGCGACCTTGAGCGCGAGCACACCGGCCCGCGGCTCGTCTCCTTGCTCCAGCCGGGCCGCGTAGGCGCGGGTGCGGGCGTCGATGCACTCGTCGACCCGCCCTGTCCACCACGCGACCTCGCCGAGCATCTCGAGCTCGTCGGGGTCGGTGATGTCCGATCCCTCGGTCTCGCGCAAGAGCGCGTACGCATCCGGCCAGGCGCCGGCCGCGGCTGCCGCTCGAGCCTCTTCCAGCCTGTTCGCGACCTCGGTCACTTCTCTAGGATCGTACTCCGGTGCCCGCCACTGACAACCGCCTCCACTTCACGCCGAGCGACGAGGCGAACGAGCTCCTCGCGCGCGACCCACTGGCACTCCTGATCGGGTTCGCGCTCGACCAGCAAGTCACGGTTCAGACCGCATTCGCGGGCCCGCTGAAGCTGAAGGAGCGGCTCGGCACCCTCGACGCCGGCGAGCTCGCGTCGATGGAACCCGATCGGCTCGAGGCCGCTTTCCGCGAGAAGCCCGCCGTGCACCGCTTTCCGGGCGCCATGGCCGGGCGGGTGCGTGAGCTCTGCGCCGTGGTCGAGGACGAGTACGGCGGCGATGCGTCGCGGCTCTGGCACGAGGCCGGTGACTCTGCCGAGCTCAGACGCCGGATCGAGGCGCTGCCGGGCTTCGGCCAGATGAAGGTCAAAGCCCTGAGCGCGGTCCTCTTCAAGCGCTTCGGCGTCGAGGCGGCCGCGGAGCTGACCCCGTCGCACATGACGCTCGGCGACGTCGATTCCCTCGAAGCCCTCGACCGGTACCAGGCAGCGAAACGGGAGCACAAGGCGAAGCTGCGCGCTCAGCGCGCGTGAGAGACCGACCGGGCGCCCTCGTCTACGTCACACGCGCAGCCCCGGTCGAGTGGGAGCTGCTGCTCTTCGACGTGGTGGACGAGCCCGGCTACACGGCGATCGTGCCGGGCGGCGGAATCGAGCCCGGTGAAACGGCGGAGGACGCGGGGATCCGGGAAGTGCTGGAGGAGACCGGCCTCGAGGTCAGGATCCTTCGCGAGCTGGGCGTCGACGAGGGAACGCACTTTTTCCAGGCGATGCCGCTCGGCCCGACCGACGACGAGTGGTTCCTTGGCGACGGCGAGGTTCGCTGCTACTGGGTGCCGATCGACGCGAACCTGAAGGTCTGGGGCCGGCGCGGCGACCTGTTGCCGAAACTGCGCAGGCAGCGTGTGCTCGCCTATGTCACCCGGGACGCGGAGGCAGGCCGGGAGCTGCTCGTCTTCGAGCACCGCGACTACCCCGAGGCCGGCGTGCAGGTGCCTGCCGGCCGTCTCGATCCCGGAGAGGACCTGGTTCCCGCCCTCTTCCGTGAGATCGAGGAGGAGTCCGGGCTGACCGGCCTGCAGGTGGTTCGGGAGCTGCCGGGATTCGAGGACCACTATCCCTCGAAGTACGAGAACCACGGCTACCACCTCGTGCCGATCGAGCCGCTGCCCGACGAGTGGGACCACGTCGTCCAGGGCGGCGGCGACGACGCCGGTTTGGTGTTCCGGTACCGCTGGGAGCCGATCGAGCCCGAACTTCACCTGTTCGAGCGACCCCATCCACTGATTCACCTGCTCCTGCAGCCGATAGAGAACGTGTGAGAGCTGCGCTCCTCTTCGTCATCGGCGTCGCCCTGCTCGTCGGCGGCAAGCCGGCAGAGGCGCTACGCCATCCGGCGGCGCCGCGATGCCCCGTCTTCCCGGCTTCGAACGCCTGGAACAAGCGGGTCGACCGACTGCCTGTCGCAGCGAACTCGGCGGCGATCGTCAACTCGATCGGCGCCTCGGAGACGCTCCACCCGGACTTCGGTTCGGGGCTCTGGGAAGGCGCGCCTATCGGGATCCCGATCACGGTCGTCCGGCGCAGCCAGCCCAAGACGCGCGTCCAGTTCGAGTACGCCGACGAGAGCGACCGTGGGCCCTATCCCATCCCGCGCAACGTCAAGATCGAGGGCGGCCGCTCGTCGGACGGCGATCGCCACGCCCTGATCCTCGACCGCGACAACTGCCGGCTCTACGAGCTCTTCGCCCTCTACCCCGCCTCCGGCGGCGGCTGGCGCGCCGGCTCCGGTGCGATCTGGAACCTGAGGACGAACCGGCTGCGCCCCGCAGGATGGACATCGGCCGACGCCGCAGGCCTGCCCATCCTTCCCGGCCTGGCTCGCTACGACGAGGTCGCGCGCGGACGCATCGACCATGCGCTTCGCTTCACGGTCAGCCGGACGCGCCGCGCCTACGTCTACCCCGCCCGGCATCACGCGAGTAGCGCCACGGACCCGAACCTGCCGCCGATGGGCCTTCGCCTCCGGCTGAAAGCGAGCTTCTCCACCGCCGGCTATCCCCGCCAGGCCCGCATCGTCCTCGAGGCGCTGAAGCGCTACGGGATGCTGGTCTCCGACAACGGCTCGGACTGGTACATCACCGGCGCCCCCGACCCTCGGTGGTCGAACGATCAGCTGCGCGCGCTCAAGCGAGTCCCGGGCTCGGCCTTCGAGGTCGTCGACACCTCGCGGCTCCGTCCTCGCTGAACTAGCGGTCAGACCGAATCTCGGTCACAATCTCCGTGCTTGACGGGGGGTCGTCTCAGCCTGCGGAGCCTCTGTGCTTTCGCTCTCATCGTGCTCCTCGCGAGTGCGCCGGCCGCGCTCGGCGCCGAGGGCGGCGACAACATCGTGGGCGGGACGCCGGCAGCGGCGGGCGAGTATCCCGCGCAGGGCTATCTGGAAGTCGATGGCTCGCTCGCCTGTGGAGGGACGCTGGTGGGAAGCACCTGGTTCCTGACCGCTGCTCACTGTGTCGCCGGAGCGACGTCCCTCGCCATCCTGCTCGGCGACACGGATCTCAACGAGCCGAATACGGACGTCTACGGGGTTCGGGGCGCCGAGATCCATCCTGGCTACGACCCGATCACCTCGAGGAACGACGCGGCCATGATTCGACTCGACCGGCCGGCGCCATACCAGCCCCTCCGGGTGATCCGCGGCGACGAGACGTCACGCTGGGTGCCGGGCACCACCGCGACGATCGTCGGCTGGGGCAGGACATCGGAAGGCGGCCCACCAAGCGACCAGCTTCTCGAAGCTCAGGTTCCGATCCGCAGCGATTCAGAGTGTGCCGCGGCCTATTTCCTCGAGTTCGATCCGGAGACGATGTTGTGCGCGGCGCCTGCGGCGGGAGGAACCGACACGTGTCAGGGCGACAGCGGCGGTCCACTCATGGTCTCCGACGGATCCGGCGGCCTTGTCCTCGCGGCAATCACATCGTGGGGCGACGGGTGCGCGAGACCGGACAAGCCGGGCGTCTACACGAGGCTCGGCGCACCCGGGCTGAACGACTGGGCGCACGCGCGAATTCCACGAGCTTCCTTCTCCGTCGGTCCGGCCCACTCCAACCAGGCGATTGCGTTCACCTCGACCTCCTTCCACCCAGACGGGGCGGGAGGCTTCACGGCGTTCGGTTGGGACTTCAACGGCGACGGCGTGTACGAAGACGCCGTCGGGCCCTCGGTGACAAGGGGTTTTCCGGCAGGCGTGGCGATCGCGGGCCTGAGGGCGACCGGTCCCAGCGGAGACGTCGTCGTCGCTCGTCAGGCGTTCACGGTCAACGGGTCGCCGACCGTTCTCGCCAATACGCGGGAGACGGCGTACAGCGTCGGCGAAGGGACGACCGTCGCGCTCTCCGGGTCCGGGTCCGACCCCGAGGGCGGGCCGCTGGCGTTCGCGTGGGATCTCGACGGCGACAGCACCTATGAGTCTGTGGGCCGGGAGACGACCTTCTCGGCCCTCGGCCTCGATGGCCCGCAAACCCGCGTCGTGAGCCTCCGGGCCTGCGACGCGGCTGGAGCTTGTGCAACGAGCGAAGCGTTCGTGCGCATCGCGAACGTCCGGCCGCGCGTGAACGCGGGGCCCGACAAGCGCGTGAAGCGAAACCGCAGGGTGCAATTCTTCGTCCGGGCGACGGATCCGGGCCGCGACGCGCTCAAGGTCACCTGGCGATTCCGGGGCAAGACCCGGAAGGGCTCGCGGGTGACGCATGTCTTCCGACGTGCCGGCGTGTACCGAATTCGTGTGACGGTGACGGACGGAGACGGCGGCTCGACCACCGACGGCGTCCGCGTCCGTGTGCGCCGCTAGGAGGGTTCGGCGCGCAACTCGCGCAGCGCCCGGCCGAGCGACTGCCCGCCCTGAAGCGTCGGCGCGAACAGATCGCCGTGCCGTTCGAGCCGCTCCAGCGCCTCGCGCATCCCGAAGTCGCGCGGACGGATCTTCTCGCCGAGCTCGTCCCAGCGGAGCGGCGTCGAGACGGGGGCGCCGGGCTTCGGCCGGACCGAGTACACGGACGCGAGCGTCTTCCCGTGGCCGTTCTGACGGTGGTCGACGAGGACGCCGCGCCGTTTCTTGATCAGCCACTCGGTCGTTACGAGGCCGGGATGCGCCTGCTCGAGCCGGCGGGAAACGCGCTCGGCGAACTCGTACGTCTCGGGGAACGAGGAGCGGCGGGCGATCGGCACGAGCACGTGGATGCCGTCCGCGCCGCTCGTCTTCACGTAGGAGCGGAGCTCGAAGCGCTCCAGCGCCTCGCGGACTAGGTGTGCCACCCGCACAGCCTGTGCGAACCCGTTCCGCGACGCGGGCGGATCGAGGTCGAACACGACATAGTCCGGCCGTTCGTGGCGGTCGGCACGCGAGTACCACGCGTTCATGTCGATGCAGTTCATCTGCACCATCCAGACGGCGGCCGCCGGCTCGTTCACGATCGCGAAGTCGACGAGCCGGGGCCCGCCCTCGCGGGGCATGGTGCGGAACTGGCGCGTCGGGACCCACGAAGGCTTCCCCTTCGGGACCTGCTTGTGGAAATAGGGCTGACCCCGGATTCCGTCGGGGTAACGCTTGAGCGTGAAGGGTCGGTTCCGCAGGTGCGGGATCAGTGCCGGGCCGACTTCGGCGTAGTACGTCGCGAGGTCGCCCTTCGTGACGCCGTCGCCCGGGAAGAGCACGCGTTCGCCGCTCGTCAGCCGGACGGAGCGCCGGCCGACGCGGAGCTCCTCGGCTTTAGCCAACGCCGGCGAGCAGGAATGCGCGCTGCTCGCGCAGCATCTCGCGGGCGATCACGAGCCGCTGGATCTGGTTCGTCCCCTCGTAGATCTGGGTGATCTTCGCGTCGCGCATCATCCGCTCGACCGGGTACTCCTGCATGTAGCCGTAGCCGCCGAGGATCTGGACGGCGTCGGTCGTGACGTCCATCGCGACATCGGTGCAGAAGAGCTTCGCCATGGCGCTGATCTTCGTCAGCTCGGAGCCGTCGACGCCGTCGTCGATCATCTGGCCGCACTTGTAGAGGAGGAGGCGCGCGGCCTCGCACTTCGTCTCCATGTCGGCGAGAGTCGCCGAGATCAGCTGGTGCTGCGCGATCGGCTTGCCCATCGTCTCGCGGCCCTTGGCGTAGTCGAGCGCGTAGTCCGTCGCCCCCTGGGCGAGCCCGAGGCCCTGCGCGCCGATGCCGGGTCGCGAGCGGTCGAGGATCCGCATCGCGATCTTGAAGCCCTCGCCCTCCTCGCCGAGCAGGTTGTCCGCCGGGATCCGCATGTCGTTGAAGAAGATCTCGCCGGTCGTCGAGCCCTTGATCCCCATCTTCGGCTCGATCCGCCCCACCTCGAAGCCCGGCGTCGAGGCGTCGACGACGAAGGCCGAGATCCCCGAGTGGCCCTCGGCCGGATCGGTCTTCGCGAACACGGTGTAGAGGCTCGCGACGCCGGCGTTCGTGATGAAGCGCTTCGACCCGTTGATGACGTACTCGTCGCCTTCGAGGCGGGCTTCGCTTCGCATGGCTGCGGAATCCGACCCTGAACCGGGTTCCGTGAGGGCGTACGCGCCGAGCCATTCGCCGGACGCCAGGTTGGGCAGGAAACGCTGCTTCTGCTCGTCCGTTCCGGCCAGCTTGATCCCCAGCGATCCGAGCTCCTGGACGGCGATGATCAACCCGCTCGTGGCGCAGACCTTCGAGACCTCCTCGATCGCCACCAGCGTCATCAGCGCCGAGGCGCCGAGCCCGCCGTACTCCTCGTCGTAGAGGACGCCGAAGATCCCGTGCTCGCGGAAGACCTCGACGACGTCCCAGGGAAACTCGGCCGACTTGTCGATCTCGGCGGCACGCGGAGCGATGCGCTCGCGCGCAAGCTCGCGGATCAGCTTGCGGATCTCCTGCTGTTCCTCGGAGAGCGGCTCGGTCGGCATGGCTGAAATCCTAGAGCCACCCTGTTAGGTTCCGCACGATGGCCAAGCGAATCGGCCTCCTCGCCGCCCTCTTCGCACTCGGTGCCAGCTCGATGGCGGTCGCCTCGGGCGGAAGCCGCGACTACGGCTGGGAGCTGACGCCGACCGGTTCGGCGGCGCGACTCCGTGGGCTCTCCGTGGTCAACGAGCGCACGGTCTGGACGAGCGGAAGCCTCGGGACCGTGTTGCGCACGACCAACCACGGACGGAACTGGGAGTCGGTCGGCCCCCCCGGCACGGAGACGCTCCAGTTCCGGGACATCGAGGCCTTCGACCGCAACCATGCCGTAATCCTCTCGATCGGAAACGGCCCCGACTCGCGCATCTACCGGACGTCGAACGGCGGCAGGACCTGGCAGCTCGCGTTCCTGAACCCGGACCCGCTGGCGTTCTACGACTGCATGACCTTCTTCGACCGGAAACACGGCCTGGCGCTCTCCGACCCGGTCAACGGTCGCTTCAGAATCCTGGCGACGAAGGACGGAGGGCGCAGCTGGAACGTCGTGAACGCCGACATGCCGCCGGCGCTGCCCGGCGAGTTCGCCTTCGCCGCGAGCGGGCAATGCATCACGTCGACTGGCGACATCCTCGGCGGGCGCGGAGGGCACGACGATGACGACGATGACGACGGCGGACGCCACGGCAGCCGAGCCGGTGACATCGCCTGGTTCGGGACCGGCGGCGACGCCGTGGCCCGGGTGTTCCGCTCGAGCGACGGCGGCAAGCGCTGGACCGTCCACAACACCCCTATGCACAGCAACGCGGCTGCGGGAATCTTCGCCCTCGCCTTCCGCGACACACTCAACGGGCTCGCGGTCGGTGGCGACCTGGTCACACCGGCAGCCTCACCGAACATGATGGCGCTGACGCGAGACTCGGGGAGAAACTGGGCCCTCGTAGCGGACAACCCCAACCAGTACCGCTCGGGCGCCCACTGGGTGAACGACAAGAGCGCGATCGCGGTCGGGCCGACCGGCAGCGATGCGACGTTCGACCGGGGTCGCACGTGGGACCGCTTCGACGACGGCAGCTTCGACACGGTCGACTGCGTCGAGGGCGGAGCCTGCTGGGCATCCGGCGAGCAGGGCCGCGTCGCCTTCCTCACCCGCTGATCTCGCTCGCGCCGAATCGGGGATACCGGCCGCGCCGGATGGGTGACACGCGAACCGCCATGGGCCCGCCGATGATCGTGGAACATGACCCGTTCCCGCTCCCATCGGCTGATCGTCCTCGCGATTCAGCTCCCTTTCCGTCCTCGGCCTGGCCGGGGCCGTCGGGGCGTCCGCCGCGGTCTGCCCGGCGCGCCCCCTTCCTCCCTGTAACCCGGGGAGATTCACGGGCAGCGTCGGGGCTCAGCCGGCTCGGTGCGCCACCAAGCCGCCCACTTGCCGCGATCGGCGAGGCAGTCAGGGCCCACGCGGAGCACGAGGTCGACGAGGTGCCCCGGGCAAGATCGGAGCAACGGGACAAGGCGCGACCGGTGCTGCCGGAGCGCAGGGCTTCCAAGGAGCCGCCGGCGTCTCGGACGTCCCCGGTCCTGCAGGGCCCATCGGCCTGCAAGGAGCCGCAGGGGTCGCGGGCTCCAACGGCTCCCAGGGAAATCAGGGCGTCCAGGGCGTAACCGGCGCAGCCGGTCTCCAGGGACCCTCCGGTCCCCAGGGAGTGACGGGTACGACAGGATCGACAGGCACGACGGGCGCAGGAGGCTCTCAGGGCGCCCAGGGAACCACCGGCCCGGATGGGCCCGCCGGCCCACAGGGACCTGCCGGAGGCGTGGGCCCTCAGGGCGTGACCGGGCCCGCAGGGTCGACTGGAGCGACCGGAGCGACCGGTTCGAACGGGCTGTCGCAGTACGCCTACGTCTACAACCTCACGGCCCGCACGGTTCCGATCAATGCCGATGTCATCTTCGACTCGAACGGCGTCGCGACCGCCGGCATCACACACGCGCTGGGGACTGCCGAGATCGTGCTCGTGAACGCCGGCGACTACAAGGTCACCTACTCGGTCTCCGGCACGGAGACCAACCAGATGGCGCTGTTCGTGAACGGGGTCCTGGCTCCCGGCACCATCTACGGCGCGGGCGCCGGCACGCAGCACAACACGGGACTGGCGATTCTCACCGTCGGCGCGGGCGCCTCGCTCTCGCTCAGGAACCACGGCTCCGCCGCGGCCGTCGGGCTTGCGTCAGCCGTCGGAGGCACCCAGCCGAACACGAACGCGGCCGTGACACTCGAAAAGCTCTCGCCGTGACCCTCGGCGCACTCGTCGTGGCCGTGGCGGTCATGACGGGAGCCGCAGCCCCGTCACGAGCGGATACCGGGTCGGCGATCAAGGTGAAGCCGACGCAAGAGCTCGCCGTCCTCTTCAGCTCGCACCAAGTTTTCTCAGCGCCCGATGCGCGCGCCACGCGGGTCAGCACTCTCCGAAGCTCGCGACCGGTCACAGGCGGCCAGACCGTCGTCCCGATCGTCGGTCGGAGGACCGCAAACGATGGCGTTCACTGGCTGCAAGTAATGGTTCCCGGTCGCCCGAACGGCGCGCACGGGTGGGTCAAACGATCCGGCACTCTCCAGACGAAGACGAGCTGGCACGTTGTCGTCCGGACATCCAGCCGCCGACTTCTCGTTTACCGTCGCGGCGGCATCGTGCGGTCCTTCCCTTCGATCGTCGGCAAGCGTTCCACCCCGACCCCACACGGGCGGTTCTTCGTCGAGGAGAGCGTCCGCCTTCCGAGGGGCGAGGCCGGGGCCCCGTTCGCCCTCGCACTCAGCGCTCGATCTACGGTGCTGCAGGAGTTCGCCGGCGGCCCGGGTCAGATCGCCGTCCACGGGATGTCGAACATCGGCGGGAACCTCGGAACCGCAAGCTCCCACGGCTGCGTCCGGGTAGCCGACGGGGGCATTCGCTGGCTTGCGGCGCGCATCACGCCGGGCGTGCCGGTCTCGATCGTCCCCTGACCGACGCGCTCGCGGCCTAGAGGTCTCGGGGCTTCAGGTCCTTCGTCGTCGGGCCCTGGATCGCCCGGCCGTCGGCTGCGTAGCGGGAGCCGTGGCAAGGGCAGTCCCAGCTCCGTTCGGCGGAGTTCCAGTCGACGTGGCAGTACAGATGGGGACAGATCGGAGAGAAGCCGTGGACGGTGCCGTCGTCGTCCCGGTAGACCGCGGTTTTCCGGCCGCGGACCCGGACGATCGCCCCTTCACCGCGCCCGACCTCGTCCACCGAGCCCTTGCCGGCGCGCCGCAGCCGGTCGGCGACGAAGTGGTATCCGGCGCCCGCGTTCTCCTTGACGAGGCTGGCGAGTCCTGACCGGCGCACCATCCGCTTGGAGTCGAAGAGATCGGCCCAGGGACTGGTCCTTCCGAGGATCGAGTCGGTGATGATCGACGCGCCCACCGTCCCGTTCGTCATCCCCCACTTGTTGTAGCCCGTCGCTGTGTAGAGGTGGTCGGCGCCGCGACGGACCCGGCCGATCAGCGGCACCTGGTCGTGCGGCATGTAGTCCTGGGTCGACCACCGGTACTCGACTTCGCCGGCGCCCGGCCAATGCTTGCGGAGGAACTCCTCGAGCTGGTCGTAGCGCGCGGGCGTGTCGTCCTCGTCGCCGGTCTTGTGGCCGTTGCCGCCCACGTTGATGTAGAGCTGCCCGCCGTCGCTCATCGTCCGGATCGACCTCGTCGGCGTGCCGGCGTTCAGGAACATGCCGTCGGGCGCCTGCTCGAGATCGATCGGCGCGGCGATCGCATAGCTCCGGTGCGGGTAGGTCTTGGCGAAGAAGAGGCCGCGGTCGAGGATCGGGAGGTGCGTTGCGACGACGACGTCCTTCGCGCGCACGACGCCCTGCTCCGTGATCACCTCACACGGTTCGCCGTGCTTGACGGTCTGGACGCGCGAGTTCTCGAAGACGTGGCTGCCGTCGCCCGAGATCGTCGCCGCCAGTGCGAGGAGGTACTTGCGCGGGTGGAATTGCGCCTGGTTCTCGAGCCGGACGGCGGCGGTGACCGGGTACGGAAGCGGTGTCTCGCGCACGAGGCTCGACGGGAGACCGGCAGCCTGCTCGGCGTCGACCTCCTCCTTCACCTGCGCCGCCTGCTCCTCGTCCTCGGCGTACGCGTAGTTCGCCTTGCGCTCGAAGTCGCAGTCGATCGCGTCCTCCTCGACGAACTGCGCGATCCGCTCGATCGCCGCCTGGTTGGCCGTGGCATAGGTTCGGGCGCCGTCCTCGCCGAAGGCCTTCCGGATCTTCGTGTAGCCGAGCCCGTGGCCGGATGTGACCTTGGCGGTCGTGTAGCCCGTCGCGCCATGGACGATTCGGCGCGAGTCCAGGAGCGCGACGGTCTTTCCCTCCCGCTTCAGGAGGACGGCGGCGGTGATCCCGGTGATTCCGGCCCCGACGACGGCGACGTCGACGTCGATTCCGTCGGTCAGAGCCGGGTAGTCGGTCTCCGGCGTCGTCCCGATCCAGAAGGACGGTCCTCCCTGCGTCATGAGTGTGTCTTGGGCGCTCGTCATGGCGGCTCACTACCTGTTCGCCCCGGAACGGAAACTAGATTGTCCCCGATGATCCTGGAGCGCGGAATCGTCCGCACGCTCGAGCCGTCCCTCCCGACCGCCTCCGCGCTGGCGATCGCCGGCGACCGGATCGCCGGCGGCGTCGGGACGCACGAGCGGGCTCTGCCGGGCCCCGAGCGGGTCGATCTCGGCGGCCGGTGCGTCGTCCCCGGTTTCTCGGACGCGCACGTCCATTTCCCGACCTGGGCTCTCGCGCAGCGGGAGGTCCGGCTCGAGGGTGTCGGGTCGGTGGAAGAGGCGGTGGCGCGAGTCCGTGACGGCCTCGGCTCGATTCGTGAGGGCGGCTGGCTTCGCGGCCGCGGCTGGCGCGACGCCGGCTGGCCGACACGGCCGACGAGGGAGGCGCTGGACGAGGCCGCCGGCGACGTGCCGGTCGCGTTGCTCGCGCAGGATTCGCACTCGCTCTGGCTGAACTCGGCGGCGCTGGCGAGGGCGAATGGGAATCTCGAGGTCGAGGGTGGAGTCGTCGAGCGGGACGCCTCAGGTGAGCCGACCGGGATCCTCCGCGAGGAAGCCTGCTGGATCTTTCGCGACCGCCACATCGAGATCGCCGATTCCGAGCACATCGAGGCCATGCGGGCGGGGCTGCGGATCGCGGCTTCCAGAGGCGTCACCGCGGTTCACGACAAGGACGGCTGGATCGGCGCGCTGCGGTTCTGGCAGGCACTCGCCGCCGACAGCGCGCTGACGCTTCGCGTCTGGCAGTCGGCCCCCGCCGAGCAGCTCGAAGAGCTGAACGATCTCGGGATCCGAAGTGGCTTCGGCAACGACATGCTCCGGCTCGGCTACCTAAAAGCCTTCATGGACGGGACGCTCGGCTCGCAGACCGCGAGGATGCTCGATGGCACCGGCGTCCAGATCACGAGCAAGGAATTGCTGGTCGACATCGTTCGGCAGGCTGCCCCTGCCGGCTGGCCCGTCGCGGTTCACGCGATCGGAGACCTCGCGAACCGAGAGGCGCTCGACGCCTTCGAGGAGACGCGCGAGGAGTGGGCGCCGCTCGGGCTTCGGCACCGCATCGAGCACGCGCAGCTCCTGGCGCCGGAGGATGTCGGGCGCTTCGCCGCGATCGGGGTCGCAGCCTCGGTCCAGTTCAGCCATGCGCCGTCCGACCGGGACATCGCGGACAGGTTCTGGGCGGGCAAGACCGACTGCGCCTACGCGTACCGGTCGTTGTGGGAATCGGGCGCGGTCGTCGTGAACGGCTCGGACGCGCCGATCGAAGAGCTCGACCCGCTCGCGGGAATCCGAGCGGGCGTCCTTCGCACGCTCGACGAGCGCCCGGCCTGGCATCCCGAACAAACGCTGAGCGTGGAGCAGGCGTTCCACGCAACCTGCGTGACCCCGGCCTGGCTCTCCTACGACGAGCACCGGCGCGGAAAGCTCATCCCCGGCTACCTCGCAGACCTCGTCGTGCTCGATCGCGATCCGTTCGCGCTCGACCCCGAGGAGCTGGCGGAGGTCCAGGTCGTTGCCACGATGCTCGGCGGCCGCTGGACGCACAACCCGCCGCCCTGGGACTAGCCCCGCTCAGTCTTTGAGCTTCGCGAAGTCGCGGAAGAGCTCCTTCGCCGACTCGACTGCCAGTGGAATGTGGTCGACGCGAAGGCGCTCGTTCGGGGAATGGATGTTTCCCTCGGGCAGGTCGAAGCCCGTGATGATCGTGGGAATGCCCTTGCCGGCGAGCGCTGGCACGATCGGCAGGGTTCCGCCGACGCGGATCAGAAGCGGTCTCGCCCCCACGACCCGCTCGAACGCGTCCTGCCCCAGCCTGATCGCGGGCGAGTCGGGCGGAATCAGGCCCGGAGCGGCGCTCGACCAGCGCTCGACCTCGACATCTGCGCCCTCCGGTGCCGATTCCCGGAGAAGCCGCTCGAAGACCGGAGCGATCGCGTCGGGATCCTGTCCGGGTGCGAGCCGGATCGAGACGTTCGCCTCGGCGAAGACCGGCAGCACCGTCTTCTGAAGAGTCGGCTCGCCGCCGACGAAGCCGTTCACGGTCACCGCCGGCTCGCCCCAGGTTCGGGAGTAGAACTCGTCAGCTGCACCCCTGTCCGACGGCCGCGCCCCGCCTTCCGCCAGCATCTCCGCTCCCGGCTCGAGCTCCTGCCAGGCGCTCTCCTCTTCCTCAGAGGGCGGCACAAGCCCCTCGCGAAGCGGCTCGGGCAGGAGCCCGTTCTCGCCCGGAAGAACGCCGCGAAGCGTTGCCAGCAGCGCGTCTGTCGAGCTGAGCGCGGCGCCGCCGAAAACGCCCGAGTGGAGATCACGCTCGCCTGTGCGCACGCGAACGTGGAAGTAGACGAGGCCGCGCGTGGCCACGTGGAAGACCGGCGCGCCCGGCCGGAGCATCGCCGAGTCGAAGATGACTGCCGCGTCCGCTCCCCGCTCGTCCTGCTCGATGAACTCGACGACCTGATGTCCGCCGGTCTCCTCTTCGCCGTCACACACGAACCGGACGTTCACCGGCAGCTCGCCGGCGCCGGCGAGCGTCTTCGGCCGCCTTCAGGAGACAGTAGAGCTGGCCCTTGTCGTCGGCGGTGCCGCGCGCATACAGCCAGCCGTCCCGAACCGTCGGCTCGAACGGGTCGCTCTCCCACGCCTCGAGCGGCTCGGGCGGCTGGACGTCGAAGTGGCCGTAACAGAGCACGGTCGGCGCGTCGTCAGCGCCCGACGACGCGCGAACCTCGCCAACGACGAGCGGAAACGTCGGAGTCTCCGACGAGCTCGGCCTCGCCGCCCATCTCCCGAATGAACGCGGCCACCCACTCGGCGGCCACGCGCACATCGTCCTTGCGCTCGGGGTCGGCGCTGATCGAAGGGATGCGGAGAAGCTCGGAGAGCTCCTCCATCCACTGCTGCGGAACGTCAGCCACGACGGGCGAGTCTATTCAGTCGCCGCCGGCGCGGAACGGGCTTTGCCCGTTCCGCTCCCAAGAACTTTCGCCGATCCGCCTCCGGTACTCAGCGGTCATCCGCGCCGCGCGGCGCGAGAGCGCCGCCCGGCTTCCGGACCGTCGCGGAAAGTCGCAAGACTTTCCGCGAAAGCTCAGGCGACTCGCAGCTTCTGCGAGTCGCTGAGAGCGCCCGAAGCTTCTTCAGGCTCTGGTTCTCGATCTGCCGGATCCGCTCGCGGGTGACCTGGAACGTCCGGCCGACCTCGTCGAGCGTTCGCGGCTGCTCGCCGTTCAACCCATAGCGAAGCTCGAGCACCCGCCGCTCTCGCTCGGAGAGCGTGTGGAGGATCTTCACGAGCGCCTCCTTGCGCAGGACGTCCTCGGCAACCTCGTCGGGCTGGGGAGCCAGCTCGTCGGTGATGAAGTGCCCGAACTCGGACTCCTCGTCGTCACCGACCGGCTTCTCGAGCGAGATCGGCGTCTGCGCACTGCGCCGGATCTGGTCGACCTCGTCGATCGTGAGGTCGAGCTCCAACGCAATCTCGTTCGAGGACGGCTCGCGGCCGCGCTCGGCCCGGAGCTTGCGCTCGGTGCGAAGGATCTTGTTCAGCTTCTCGACCACGTGAACCGGCATGCGGATCGTGCGCGCCTTGTCGGCGAGCGCCCGCGCGACTGCCTGGCGGATCCACCACGTCGCATACGTCGAGAACTTGAAGCCCTTGCGGTGGTCGAACTTCTCGGCGGCGCGAACGAGGCCGATCGTGCCCTCCTGGATCAGGTCGAGGAACGGCAGCCCCTGGTTCCGGTAGCGCTTCGCGATCGAGACGACGAGCCGGAGGTTCGCCTCGACCATCTCCTGCTTGGCCCGATGGTCGCCGCGCTCGATCCGCTTCGCGAGCTCGATCTCCTGAGCGGCGGTCAGCAAGCTCACCTTCCCGATGTCCTTGAGGAAGAGCTGCAGCGCCTCCGTGGAGACCTCGCGCTCGTCCACCTCCGCCTCGACTTCCTCGGCGGCCTTCTCGACGACCTCGATGTGCAGCTCGTCGAGCTTGACGTGCAGCTCGTCGACCTGGGCCGGCTCGAGCTCGAGCTCGTCGACCGCGACGGCCAACTCCTCGGAGGCCAGCTGCCCCGTCTCCTGTGCGCTCGCGATGAGCGCCTCGAAAATCCCCTCGGCGGGCGGTGCCTGCCCCGCGACTCCCACTTGCTCCACCCGGTACCCCTCTCGTTCCGGTCGGTTCTCTTTCCCCAAAACCTGCTCGAACATGTCGCATCCTTCCAAAGGACCTCCGGAACCGCCATAGGCCGACCGGCCCATCTTTCGGTTCGCTGGTCCTATCGTCGATCAGCGTTCTTTCACGACTTCTAGACGGTCGAGGAGCCGTTTTGCTTCCAGGGAGAGCGGAGGGCCCAGGCGTGTCGCCCGCGTCAGTTGGCGCGTCGCCTCCGGCACGTCGCCGAGCCAGAGGAGCAGGAGCCCGAGGTGGAAACGCACGGTGCCCGCCCTCGGAAAGCGCCTCGCGAGCGGGCCGAGGCGGGAGAACGCCCGTTCGGGATGCTCCTTGTCGAAGCGGCCGACAGCATTGGCGACCTGCGCGTCCGGGCTCTCGGGCGCCAACCGGGCCGCAGCGGTGAACTGCCGGAGCGCCGAGACGGGCCGGTCGAGCCGCTGGAGCGCGACCCCGAACAGGAGCTTTGCGCGGGCGTCGGGCTCTCGGGCCATGCGCCGAAGCGCTTTGAACTGACCCGGAGCGTCGAGCCGGCTCACCGACGCCGGCCCCCGGAAGCCGGGGACGAAGGTCGGCAGGCCGGGTGGAAACCGCCGGAAGAGCAGATCGCCGGCTCGTACGGCGAACGCCGTATCCGGATCCCGCTCCCGGGCTGCGCGCCAGGCCTCGACGGCGCCGTTCCCGTCGCCGCTCCAGAAACGTGCCAAACCGAGGTGGAACTGCACGGCGCCGCTCCGCGGGTGAAGCACGGCAAGCTCCTCCAACCGCTCGAGGCTCCCCTCGGGCCAGGCGGAGATCGCCTCGGCTGCCTCCGCCTGAAGAGAGCCCTGCCCGGCGAAGAGGCGGCGAGCCTGCTCGCGGCGGCCGGCCGAGTGAAGCTGACCGGCTCGCCGCAGTGCCCGGGCCTCGGGATCAGTGCGGACGCCGAGGTCGAGCAGGACGGGCGGTGCGCCTCGAGGCCTCGCGGCCTCCGGCTCGTCGTCTCCACTGAAGTACGTCAGCCCGCCGGCGACCCCGAAGGCCGCGGCAAGGGCCGTCGCGAGGACGAGCAGCACACGTGAGCGCCGGGTCATGAGGGCTCACGGTATCCCGATGGCTCGCGGGCTATCCTCGCCTCATGGCCGGAACGACACGCCGCCGGGAGATCTCGGCGCGCGACACGCCCCAGTCCGTCGAAGGGAGCGGTGCGCTCCTCGTGGACGTTCGAAGCGACGAGGAGTGGCGGCTCGCCCACATCCCCGGCGCGATCCACGTCCCGCTGTCGCAGCTCGAGGCAAGGCTCCCCGCGGTCGCGCCCGACCGCAAGCGCCCGATCGTCACCTACTGCGCCGTCGGCGCCCGCTCGCTGCACGCACTCCCGACCCTCGACGAGCTCGGCTACGAGGACGCCGTCTCGATGGCGGGGGGAATCGTCGCCTGGCAGGAGCTCGGCTATCCGGTCGAGTCGGAGAGCGGCCTCGACGCGGAGAAGCGCGAGCGCTACAGCCGGCATCTGCTGATCCCCGAGGTCGGCGAAGAGGGACAGGCAAAGCTGCTCGAGACGAGCATCCTCCTGATCGGCGCCGGAGGCCTCGGGTCGCCGTCGGCGCTCTACCTCGCCGCAGCCGGAGTCGGGCGGATCGGGATCGTGGACGACGACGTCGTCGACTCCTCCAACCTCCAACGGCAAGTCCTGCACTCGACCGCGGGCCTCGGGGAGCTCAAGGCGCGCTCGGCCAAAGCCGCGCTCGAGGCGCTGAACCCGGACGTCGACGTCGTGACCTACGAGGAGCGGCTGACTTCGGAGAACGTCGACCGGATCCTCGGCGAGGGCTGGGATCTCGTGGTCGACGGGGCCGACAACTTCCCGACCCGGTATCTGCTGAACGACGCCTCCGTCTGGCACGACATTCCGATCGTCCACGGGTCCATCTATCGGTTCGAGGGCCAGGTCACGGTGTTCAAGCCGCGCGAGGGCCCGTGCTACCGGTGCCTCTTCCCGCAACCGCCGCCACCCGAGCTGGCACCGAGCTGCGCGGAGGGAGGGGTGCTTGGGTGTTCTCCCCGGCGTGGTCGGCTCGCTGCAGGCAAACGAGGCGCTGAAGCTTGCACTCGGGATCGGCGAGCCGGCGATCGGACGGCTCCTGCTCTTCGACGCACTCGCGGCGCGCCTCGACGAGGTGCAGGTCCGGCGTGACCCCGACTGCCCTGTCTGCGGTGTCGAGCCGACCATCACCGAGTACGTCGACTACGCAGCGTTCTGCTCGGCGCGATGACGACGGTCCCGTCGACGGAGCACGTGGTCTGGTGGTAGTTCCGGTTGAGATTCGGGAGGCGCTGACCGCTCACGCGAGACAGGAGGCGCCGAACGAGGCCTGCGGCCTGGTGGCGTTCCGCGACGGCGTCGCCGAGCGCTACCTACCCGGCGAGAACGCCCTGGCAAGCCCATATCGCTTCGAGCTTCGCCCGCATGATCCCGCGGATTTCTTCCTCGAGGACGAAGGCTACGAGCTGGCCGTCTTTCACTCCCACCCGGAGAGTGAGCCCCGACCTTCGCGGACGGACGTCGAGAACATCGGGCTCTGGGAGGGCCGTCCGTATCTGATCCTTCGGGCCGATACGCAGGAGCTCGCAGGCTGGCGGATCGCAAACGGCGGTATCGAGGGGCTGGCGATCGAGTGAGCCGCGCGGCCGCCATCGTGGGCGCCGGGATCTTCGGCGCCTCTCTTGCCCATCGCCTCGGACGCGATGGCTGGGACGTCTCCCTCTACGAGCGCCACGAGCCGGGCCATGAGCGCTCGGCCTCGGGCGGCGAGTCGCGGCTCATCCGGTTCTCACACGGCTCCGACGCGTGGTACACCCGCTCGGCCTGGAGGGCGCGGGAGCTCTGGCGGGAGCTGGAGGCCGAGACCGGCCGGGACCTCTTCGTGGAGTGCGGAGTCGTGTGGTTCGCCCGCTCGGAAACGGGCTGGGAGGCCGACAGCGAGCGTGCACTGCACAAGGAAGGCATCCCGGTCGAGCGCCTCGGGCCCGACGAGGGCCGCCGGTTCTTCCCGAGCTTCGACCAGGGAGACCTCGAGTTCATCGTGCACGAGCCCCAGGCGGGCGTCCTGCGCGCAGCCGAGGCGACCCGCGCCACCGTCGCGGCGGCGCAGGCGGCAGGCGTCCGCGTCCTGCACGAGGAGGCGAAGCCCGGTCGCATCGAAGCCGATGTCGTCGTGTGGGCCTGCGGAGCCTGGCTTGCTTCGCTCTTCCCCGAGCTCGTTCCACTGAGGGTCACGCGCCAGGACGTCATCTTCTTCGGTGCAGACGACGGCTGGTCCACACCCGGGGTCCCCGGCTGGGTCGACTACGACCGGGCCATCTACGGCGTCGGGAGCCTCGACGGGATCGGTTTCAAGGCCGCGCCCGACGCGGAGGGAGCGCCGTTCGATCCGGAGAGCGACGACCGGGTCGGCGATCCCAGGAGCGAAGAGACCGCGCGCCGGTATACGGCTGAACGCTTTCCGGCCCTCGCAAGCGCTCCACTCGCCCTCGCGAAGGTCTGCCCCTACTCCCTCACGCCCGACACCCACTTCCTCCTGACCCCGCACCCGGACCTGTCCGCCAACTGGATCTTCGGCGGAGGCTCCGGCCACGGCTTCAAGCACGGCCCGGCGCTCGCCGAGCATGCGGCCGGTGTGATCTCGGGCGTGGAGGAGCCGGACGAGCGGTTCGGGCTCGGCCCGCGAGACCGCGGACCGAGCCTGCGAACAGCCGGAACGATCTACTTCACCGTGAAGGAGCCCTTCATGAAGCCTGCGTGCGGCGTGCACACGTACGTGTAGGTGCCCTTCTTGAGAGTCAGGGTCACCGTCTTCGTGCCCTTGAAGCCGATCCCGGTGATGACCTTGTTCATGCCGGGGCCCTTGAGCCGGAAGTCGTGGATGCCCGACTTGTCGCTGACGGTGATCGTGTAGCTACCGGCCGGAAGCGTCCTGACCTTGGCGCCGGCCTTCTTCAGCGTGATCGTGAAGCCCGGGCCCGTCGTCCCTGCCAGTTTCGTCGCGGTCGTGCCGGCGGGTGCAGAGAGCGGCACCGTGAGGGCCAGAGCCGCCGCGATGGTGATGAATGCTCGTTTCAATTGACTCCTTCGGTTCGAGAGAGACGTTTTGAGTTCTACGTGTCGGACACGCGTTCCGGATGTCGCTGCCGTGCTGCATCGTGGATCGCGGCGACGATGTCGTCCAGCTCCTCGTCCTTCGTGAGGCAGGCGACGGCGCCCGCCTCTTTGAGCGCCTCGACCTCACGAGGGTTCGCCGAGGCGGTCAGACAGACGACTGCGACCTCGGGGCACTCGCGATGGAGCACCGCGGTCGCCTGCACGCCGTCGAGGCCGGGCAATCGGTAGTCCATCAGCACGACGTCGGGCGAGTGCTTCCGGCACAGGTCGACCACGTCGTTGCCGTTCTCGATCGACGCGACGACCAGGACGTCGGTGCGCATCCCCAGGAGTAGCTCGAGCGCCTCGCGGAAGACGCGGTTGTCCTCGACGAGCGCGACGCGAACGGGCCGCGTCAGAGCGCTTTTTCGACCTTGCCCGCCTTGAGGCAGCGGGTGCAGACGTACGCGCGGGCGGGCTTGCCCTTCAGGAGGATGCGAACGCGCTGGAGATTCGGGTCGAAGCGGCGCTTCGTGGCGACCATCGAATGGCTCCGGTTGTTCCCGAAACCCGGCTTCTTCCCACAGATCTCGCAGACTCTGGACATCGGCGGAGGAGTCTAGCGACCCTCAGCGCGCAGCCGCTCGGAGCTGGCCGAAGACGTCGGCCATCTCGAGCGCACCGCGCACGACGTCTGCCGCACGGTCGATCCGGGCCTCGGCCTGCTCGATCGTCTCGGTCGTCAGGACGCCGAACGCAACCGGCACGCCCGTCTCGATCGCGGCCAGCTGCAGGCCGCTCGCCGCCTCCCCCGCAACGAAGTCGAAGTGCGGGGTCTCGCCGCGCACGACGCATCCGAGCGCCACGATGCATGCGTAGCGGCGGGTCTTCGCGAGGGCGATCGCCGCCAGCGGGAGCTCGAAGGCACCGGGAACCGGGACGATCGTCACAGCTTCGCGCGGGACGTTCGCCGCCTCCAGCTCCTCGAGCGCGCGCTCGAGGAGACGGCTCGTGATGTCGCCGTTGAAGCGCGCCACGACGATCCCGACAGACCGCTCGCTTCCCTCCGAGGAGCCGGTCAGCACCTGGTAGCCGGCAGGGATCTCGAGGCGACCCGGTGCGTGATCCGGCGGCCCCTCCCCTTCGGGCTCGACCTCCCGTTCCGGCATTGGCTCGGGCTCCTGTTCCGGCACAGGCGCGGGCCGCTGTCTCGGGCTGCGGGCTCGGGCTCGCGCTGGGGCTCGGGCTCGGGCTCGGGCTGGCGATCCGGCACGTAGACGTTCTCGGCGCGGTCGTCGAGCCGATCGGTCACGAGTCGAACCGCAGATCTTGGTGGTGGAGCCGGTGCCCGAGCTTGTCCCGCTTCGTCTCGAGATAGCGACGGTTCTCATCGTTCGGGGGCGTCTCGATCGGAACCTGCTCGACGACCGTGAGCCCGAAGCCCTCGAGACCGGTGATCTTCTTCGGGTTGTTCGTGAGGATCCTGATCGTCGTCAGCCCGAGGTCGGCAAGGATCTGGTTTCCGATCCCCCAGTCCCGGGCGTCGGCCGGGAATCCGAGCTCGAGGTTCGCCTCGACCGTGTCGAGCCCGCCCTCCTGCAGCTCGTACGCCTTCAGTTTGCTCAGGAGCCCGATGCCGCGCCCCTCCTGGGCCATGTAGAGCAGGACACCCCGCTCCTCTGCGCCGATGCGCTCGAGCGCCTCGGTGAGCTGCTCGCCGCAGTCGCAGCGAAGCGAGTGGAAGACATCGCCTGTCAGGCACTCGGAGTGAACTCGCACGAGTACGCCGTCCGCGCCGTCGACCTCTCCTTTCACGAGAGCGACGTGGTGCTTGCCGGTCAGCGTCTCGCGGAACGCGATCGCCTGAAAATCGCCGTGGGCGGTAGGGAGCCGCACCGAGACGGTCCGCTCGACGAGCTTCTCTGTCCGCCGGCGGTACTCGATCAGGTCGGCGACGGTGACCATCTTGACCTCGTGGCGCCGGCAAAACTCCCGGAGGTCCGGAACCCGCGCCATCGTGCCGTCGTCGTTCATCACCTCGCAGACGACCCCGGCGGGGATCAGACCGGCGAGGCGGGCCAGGTCGACCGCAGCCTCCGTCTGCCCCGTCCGCTCGAGGACTCCGCCCGCGCGAGCGCGCAACGGAAAGATGTGGCCGGGCTGCACCAGGTCGTGCGGGCCCTTGTTGGGGTCGATCGCAGTCTGGATCGTGCGCGAGCGGTCAGCGGCGGAGATACCGGTCGTCACGCCTTCCCGAGCCTCCACCGAGACCGTGAAGGCGGTCTGGAGCGGCGCCTCGTTGTTCTCGGCCATCGGTCGAAGCGCGAGCTCGTCGACCCGGTCCGGAGTCAGGCAGAGGCAGATCAGGCCGCGGGCGTGCGTCGCCATGAAGTTGATCGCCTCCGGCGTCGCGAACTGTGCGGCGATCGTGAGGTCGCCTTCGTTCTCGCGGTCTGCCGCGTCGACGACGACCACGAACTTGCCCTCGCGAATGTCGTCGATCGCCTCTTCGATGGTTGCGAAAACGGTGTCGGCCGTGGTCATGGTCACCGACTGATCGTAACCAGCCGCGCAGGTTCGGTCGCGCTCGGGTAGCCTCGACCCCGGTTCTCGCTCTACGCCGTCCCACCTCTGATTGATGTCTCCCCGTCGCCCGGGTACGTCTCGCCGAGGCATCGCCTTCGGCGCACTTGCGCTGCTCGTCGCGCTCTGCACCGGACTCGCAGGCGGCTCGCTGCAGGCGGGCGCCGCAACGCCGGGGCTCGTCGGCGCCTACGCGCTCAGCGAGGGAACCGGCCTCCAGACGGCCGACTCATCTGGAAGCGCCAACGGAGGCACGCTCTCGGGTGCGACCTGGGCTGCGGCGGGAAAGTACGGAGGCGGCCTCGCGTTCGACGGCACGAACGACTGGGTCACGGTCCCCGACGCCGCCTCACTCGACCTCACGACCGGCCTGACCCTCGAAGCCTGGGTGCGGCCCACGACGAACTCGAGCTGGCGCACGGTCATGCTCAAGGAGCACGGCTCGACCCTCGCCTACGGGCTGTACAGCGCTGCCACGAGCAGCCGTCCCATGGGCGTCGTCCTCACCGGCGGTAGCCAGCAGAAGCTCTCGGGGCCGACGGCGTTGACCCTGAACACCTGGACGCATCTCGCTCTCACGTACGACGGCGCCCAGATGCGCCTCTACGTCAACGGAACGCAGCGGGCGAGCAAGGCGGTGACCGGCGCCGCCCCGAACTCGACCGGGGCCCTCCGGATCGGCGGCAACAACGTCTGGAAGTCGGAGTGGTTCAGCGGCAGCCTCGACGAGCTGCGCGTCTACAACCGGGCGCTCTCGGCGGCCGAGGTCCAGGCCGACATGAACTCCCCTGTGGGGCTGAGCGATACCACGGCGCCGACCGCGCCGGGCAACCTGCGCCAGACGGCCTCCGCGCAGACGACGGCCACGATCTCCTGGGACTCGTCGACCGACAACATCGGCGTGCAGGGCTACGAGATCTTCCGCGGCACGACCTCGCAGGGTACGACGACGACGAACAACTGGTCGCTCACCGGCCTGCCGTGCAACTCCACGACGGCGGTGGGAGTCGAGGCGTTCGACGCGGCCGGTAACCGATCCTCACGATCAACCCTCACCGTTGCCACGACCTCGTGCGACACCGCGCCGCCGTCGGTCTCGATCACCAGCCCCTCAGGCGGAGCGACGGTGTCAGGCACCGTCCAGGTCTCGGCGTCGGCGGCCGACGACTCCGGAGTCGCCGGGGTCCAGTTCTTCGTCGACGGGGCTGCGGTCGGGCCGGAGGATCCGACGGCCCCGTACAGCTCCGACTGGAACACGGCGTCGGCCGGAAACGGCCCTCGCTCGCTGACTGCCGTCGCGCGAGACACCTCCGGAAATCTCACGACGTCGTCCGCCGTCGGCGTTGACGTCGACAACGACACGGTCGCGCCCACCGTCGCCCTCACCGCACCGGCCGACGGAGCGACGGTCACCGGCGTCGTCCAGCTCGCCGCGGACGCGAGCGACGACCGCGCCCTTGCCGGTGTCCGCTTTCGTCTCGACGGCATCAACCTCGGAGCCGAGGACACGACGGCGCCGTACTCGCTCTCCTGGGACACCGCCGGAGCAACCTCCGGGTCGCACTCGATCACCGCTTTCGCTCGCGACGCCGCCGGAAACACGAAGACGTCGGCGGCCCGGACGGTCTTCGTCCAGAACGGGCTCAACACGGCGGACGCCTGGAAGAAAGTGACCGTAGGCCCCGGTTACGTGGACGCCTCGACGCGCACGCCGGTTCGCACCGCGGGAGGCTGGGTCTATCTCTTTGCCGCCGACGACACTGCTCGAGGCAACGGCGTCGGGCCGACGGTGATCCGCGCCTGGAAGGCAAACCGGCCCGGAATCCCGACCGCCTTCAGCGAGATGGACGGGGCGAACCGCCCGTCAGCCGCGACCGGGACCCTCCAGGTCCTCGGAAGCCCGGACACCCGGCTCGATCGCAGCGGCATCGCCCACCTCGTCTACATGAACGAGTCGACCGACACGCTGAACTACAGGACGTTCTCGACGGTGACGAACACCTGGGGGCCGAACGAGGTGGTCGAGTCGGCGATCGGAATGGATTTCGACGGCAACACGACCTACAGGCGCGAGACGACGAACTCGATCGTCCTCGACGCGAACGACGTCCCGCACATCGTCTACAAGTCCGGCTCGTCGCTCGTCCACCGGCATCGCACCGGCGGAACCTGGAGCGCCAAGGTGATCGTCGACACGCCTCCGGTGGGAACGCCGCGGCACTCGTCGCTCGCAGCCGATGCGCTCGGAAACCTCCACGTGACCTGGCTCCGCAGCGACTGGCTCGTGGCCTCGAATCCGCACCCGCAGATCATGTACCGGCGCCGCGGTGTCGACGGCGTCTGGGCGCCTGCCGAAGTGGCGGCCGAGACCGACGTCCAGACGAACGAGAACTCCGATCAGGGCCCGAGCATCGTCATCACGCAGAACGGGACGCCCCATGTCCTCTACGTCAGCGACCTCGGCGACAGCTTCGTCCAGACCGCCAATCGCACGAACGGCGTCTGGGTCTCGAACCACCCGCCTGTCGGAGTGTTCACCCACGCGCCTCAGATCTACGGGCAGTACAACGACATCTACGTCTTCCTCGGGCATGACCGGGCAATTCACTTCGGCTACCTCTACAAGCTCAACGGCCAGCCCTGGGTGCCGTACGAGCGGCTCGACAGCACCGGCGACAACGACGGCTCGGGCTCGCCGCGCTGGGATCCCATGCGAGAGCCGAATCCGGAGGTGATCGACACCACCTTCTACGAGGAGAACCTGGCCAACGACTCCCGGCGGCTGACGGAGCTCTACTACATGGCGGTTCTCCCGAGCGGCGGCCCCACAGACTCCGACCCTCCGACGACTCCCACCGATCTGACGCAGACGGATGCGACCGAGAACTCTCTGTCGATCTCCTGGACTCCGTCGTCAGACGCAGTCGGCGTTGCGGGCTACGGGCTCTATCGCAACGGGTCGAGCGTGGGCTCGTCGTCGGTTCCGTCGGCGACGATCGGCGGTCTGGCGTGCGGTACGACCCAGAGCGTCGGAGTCGACGCCGTCGACGGCGCGGGGAATCGCTCGCCGATCACGACCATCCAGGCGCAGACGAGCCCGTGCGACACGATTTCGCCCTCGGTGAGCATCACGAGCCCCGCTGCCGGCGCCTCGGTCTCGGGAACGACGCAGGTCTCGGCCGACGCGTCGGACAACACGGGTCTCGTCGGCGTCCAGTTCCGCCTCGACGGCGCGAACCTCGGGGTCGAGGACACGACGGCGCCGTATCGAGTCGACTGGAACACGGTCGGATGGGCGAACGGCAGCCACACGCTCTCGGCGGTCGCGCGCGACGTGTCGTCGAACTCGACTCAGTCGGCCAACGTCACGGTCACAGTCGCGAACACCGGGCCTGCGATCCCCCCCGGGCTGGCCGCGGCCTATGCCTTCGCCGAAGGAACCGGGAGCCAGACCGCGGACGCGTCCGGCAACGGAAATCCCGGCACGCTCGCCGGAGCGGCGTGGACGGCCGCGGGCAAATACGGGAGCGCACTCACCTTCGACGGCACGAACGACTGGGTCACGGTCGCCGACAAGCCCTCGCTGGACGCGTCCGGTGCCCTGACGCTCGAGGCCTGGGTGCGCCCGAACGGCGGACCGACCTGGCGCACGATCCTGCTCAAGGAGAACGGGAGCACACTCGCCTACGCGCTCTACTCGGCGGCCTCCGGCGGAACGCCGATGGGGATCGTCCTCGTCGGCGGAACGCAGCAGAAACTGTCCGGGCCGTCGGCGCTTCCCGCCGGCGCCTGGTCGCACCTGGCGCTCACCTATGACGGCTCGCAGATGCGCCTGTACGTGAACGGCGTCCAACGGGCGAGCAAGGCCGTGACCGGCTCGATGCCCAATTCCAGCGGCGCGCTGCGGATCGGCGGCAACAACGTCTGGAGGAGCGAGTGGTTCAGGGGCGAGCTCGACGAGCTGCGCGTGTACAACCGCGCGCTGGGCGCCGGCGAGATCCAGGCGGATATGGGCACTCCCCTAGCGGGGTAGCAGCCGCTCGACGTACTTGGCGAGGATGTCGACCTCGAGGTTGACCCGTTCACCCTCCCCGAGCGCTCCGAGCGTCGTCACGTCGAGAGTGTGCTCGACGAGGGCGACCGTGAAGGTCTCCTCGTCCAGTGCGGCGATCGTGAGTGAAACCCCGTCGACCGCGATCGATCCCTTCTCGACGCAGTAGCGCAGGATCTCGGGCGGCGCCTCGATCGTCATCCGCTCGCCCTCCAACGACCGGATCCGTCCAACGCCGTCGACATGACCCTGGACGTAGTGGCCGCCGAGCGGCTCTCCTGCCGAGACCGCAGGCTCGAGGTTCACGGAAGCTCCGAAGCCCTTCGAGCGCGCCTGCGTCTCGTCGAGCACGTCGAAGGACAGGTGGCCGTTCTGGGCGTCGACGACCGTGAGGCAGACGCCGTTCACGTTGATCGAGTCCCCGACCGAGGGCGCGAGCGATGACTCGACGACGAGGCGGTCGTCTTCGAACGAGACGGTGCGGGCGAGCTCCTGGACGATCCCCGTGAACACGGGGAGAACGTTACTGACCGAGCGCGATTGCCTCGATCGTCTCGCGGACGAGAGGCTGAAGCTTCGGGCGCGAGATGTCCGATCGGGCGAGCTCTCCCCGAAGCTCGTCGATCAGCTCCTGCGACTCCGGCCCGACCTGCCCGGGTTCGTCGAGCGCGTCTCGGACATGGCGCAGGTCGACGTGGCCGGCGAGCCAGTGGGAAAGCGTCTGGACGAGGTCAGGGCTCATTGAAATAGGCACTGAGGAGAATGTCCTCTCCGATCGGGAGGGCCTTCAAACGGTACAGCAGGCCCTCCGGGACCTGTCCAGCGAGCAGCGGCGGGCCAACGCCGGAGAGCCGGGGAGCGACGAAGAGGAGGAGCTTGTCGACGAGACCTTCGCGGAAGAACGTCGATGCGAGCCGCGGTCCGCCCTCGAGCAGGATCGACTGGACGCCCTCCTCGGCCAGGGCGGCGAGCTCCTCCACGAGGGGGCCGGAGCGCAGCTCGAGCTTCGACCCCTCCGGAAGCGGAGGCCTGCCGAACACGAGCCTCCGCGGCTGCCGAAGCACCTCCACGCCACGTGCGTCGAGCCGTGGATCGTCGGCCAGCACCGTGCCCATCCCGACGGCGACGGCGTCGGAGGCGGCGCGAAGCTCGTGAACGATTTCTCTGCTCGGCTCTCCGGAGATCCAGCGCTCTCCCGGCAACGTCACGCGGCCGTCGAGCGTGACGGCCGCCTTGTACGTGACGAAGGGCCTTCGCTTCGAGACCCACGTCCTCCAGGCCTCGTTCTGCGCCCTCGCCTCGAAGAGATCAGCGTCCTCCACGTCCACGCCCGCGGCACGGAGCTCCTCGAGGCCGCCGCCCGCCTCGGGGTTCGGATCCAGGCAGCCGGCGACGACTCGAGCAACGCCGGCGCCGAGCACCGCCTGGGTGCACGGCGGAGTGCTTCCACGGTGCGCGCACGGCTCCAGAGAGACGTAGAGCGTCGCGCCCTTCGCCCGCTCTCCCGCCTCCCCCAGGGCTACGACCTCGGCGTGGGGCCCACCCCTCCGTTCGTGCCAGCCTTCGCCAACGACGTCACCGTCCTTCACGACGACGGCCCCGACGACCGGATTCGGATGCGCCGTGCCGCGTCCTCGCTCCGCAAGCTCGAGCGCTCGGACGAGAAATTCGCTCACGCGAGCTCTTGAACCAGCCGCTTGTACGCCCGGGTCAGGTCCTCGCGGCCGAAGATGCTCGTCCCGGCCACGAAGAGCGTGGCGCCCGCGCCGCGCACCAGCCGGATGTTGTCCGGCCCAACACCGCCGTCGACCTGGATGTGCTTCTCGGGAAGCAGGCCACGGAGCCGCTCGATCCGGCCGAGAGCCTCCGGCATGAATGCCTGGCCCGAGTAGCCGGGGTTGATGCTCATGCAGAGGACGAAGTCGAAGGGCTCCGCCACCTGCGCGACCTGCTCCGGCTCGGTCTCGGGATTGAACGCGAGCCCGACCTCCAATTCGTGCTCGCGCGCCTGGCGAGCGACGGCCGCCGGGTCTGCGACGGCCTCGATGTGAAACGTGACGCTGTCGCCACCGGCTTCAGCGATCGCGGCGAAGTGGCGAGCGGGCTCTTCCACCATCAGGTGGCAGTCGAGCCGGCCTCCGAGCTTGTGGACGATCGGCGAGATCGACTGGAGCACGATCGGCCCGATCGTGACCGGCGGGACGAAATGACCGTCGCCGACGTCGAAGTGGAAGATCCGCGCGCCCCCTCGCGAGAGCGTCTCGATCTGCTCTCCGAGCTTGGAGAAGTCCGCCGCATACAGCGACGGCTCGACCTCGACCGTCCGGATCCATTCCCGCCAGGGCACGCCGCGATCTTATGGGCGCCCGTCTCGAGGGACTGTCCCTCGAGACTGCCACGCGAGGCCGTGTCCTTTGGAACAAATGCGTGCCAAAGGGCGCTTCAGGCTGGCCGAAGCAGGCGGGCGATGAAGAATCCGGAGGTCCGGTCTCGGTGGGGCAAGGTGAGCAGGATGCCCTTCCGATGTGGATGCTCGTACTGCGGCCATGTCTCGGCGAGAGACGGATCGAGAGCGAGCCCATTCGCCTGGTCCGAAACGATTGCGTCCACCACGTCCTCGTTCTCCTCCTTCGCGATCGTGCAGACGGAGTAGAGGACGGTTCCACCCGGCTTCACGCGCTCGGCGGCGACCCGGAGCAGCTCGAGCTGGAGCCCCGGCAGGGGGCGGGCGCGCCACCGAAGATCCGGACGGGCCGCGAGCACGCCGAGGCCGGAGCACGGCGCGTCGACGAGCACCCGGTCGAATCCGGTCAGCTCGGGAGGCAACTCGCGGGCGTCCGCGATCACGACCGTGACGTTCGTGGCTCCCAGGAGGCGCGCATTCACCTCGAGCTCCCGGGCCCGTGCGGGATGGAGCTCGACAGCCACGACCTCCGCCGCCTTCGCCGCCAGTTGCGTCGCCTTGCCGCCCGGAGCCGCGCAGAGGTCGAGCACTCGCTCTCCCGGCTGAACCCCGACCGCCTCGCCGGCAAGCTGCGACGCTCGACTCTGGGGCCAGACGAGACCCTGCTCGAGCTCCTCCGGGTCGATTCGATCGACGACGCGCGGCTCGCCGGTCGCGACCACCCTCACGGCCGTTTCCGGCGGCTCGTTCTGCGCCCTCATGAGCGCAAGCGCCTCCTCTTCCCCCCACTCGCTCCACCAGGTCTCCGCGACCCAGTCCGGGTAGGAGTGCTTGAGCGCGGCCTGGGGCGCGGTCGACTCGGGGAGCGCCTTCAGTAGCGGGCGGATCCCCTCTGCGAGCCGGCGAGCGACAGCGTTCGAGAATCCAGCGGCCCGCCATGCAGGCGTCCCTTTCACGAGCTCGACGACCTCGTTGACGGTCGCCCGGGGCGGAACGCCGCCCAGGTAGCCGAGCTCGTACGCGCCGAGCCGGATCGCCGCGCGCACGGGCGGGTCGATCGCGCTCGCCGGCCTCCCGCCCAGCTGCTCGATCGCATGGTCGAGGACCCGGGCCATCTGGATCGCGCCGTACGCGATCCGCTGTGCGAACGCGCGGTCGCGCGCGTCGAGGTCCTTGGCCTCGGACGCAAAGGCGCGGTCGGCGTAGGCGTCCTCCTCGAACACACGCATCAGGACGCTGTGCGCGACTCGTCTGGCGGGGCTAGCGCCGGATGCCACGCTCGAACTCGGCCAGCGTCATGCGGCGACCGCCCTCCGGCTGGACTTCAAGGACTTCGAGGCGGCCGTCGGCGCCGACCCGCGTTCGCCAGACGATCACGGGACGATCGTGGAGCTGACCCCGCGCGCCGATGTGCGGGGAGAGAGCGCGGACCCGGTCGTGCAGCTCCTTTGCCGGCCGGGACCGGTCGAGGAGCCGATCCGCGGGCCCGATCTTCTCGGCGTACGTCGCCTCGCCTTCCTGCTCCTGGAACTCCTGCGACTCGAGCACACGCTCCACGAGACCCGGCGCAACCTGGGCGGCCCGGTCGTAGACGGCTCCTGCGTCGTCGTCCGGGCCGATCGAAAACGGCTCGACGGCGCCGACCGGTCCCGCGTCGAGCTCCTCCACCAGCCGGATCACTGTGACTCCTGTCTCGGTGTCCCCCGCCATGATCGCCCGCTCGACTGGCGCTGCCCCGCGCCAGCGCGGCAACAGGGATGGATGGACGTTGAGCCAGAGCGCCTGCTCGAGGAGCTCGGACGGGATCAGCGCCCCGTAGTCGACCAGCAGCACGGCATCCGCGTCGAGCTCGAAAGCCCCCGAGCCGCTCGGGCTGCTGAACGGCGATGCCGAGCTCCGCGGCCGCGTCCTTCGCGGCCGGCGCGGCCAGTTCGCGACCTCGCCCCTTGGGGCGGTCCGGACGGGTCAGCACGTACTCGACGGGCCGGCGGGCCGCGACCTCGCGGAGGATGCTCGCGCCGAACGGCCCCGTGGCCGCGACGGCCAGGCGCACTACGGAGTCAGGACGGCCTTCGGCCGCAGGTGGGCGAGCGCCGCCTTCCGCGCCTCGTCGGTCGTGTGATCCAGGATGAGGACGCCGTCGAGGTGGTCGAGCTCGTGCTGAACCACGCGTGCCGCATGCTCGGTCAGCTCGATCGAGAGCTCGCCGCCTTCGAGATCGCGACCCTCGAGCCGAACCGACGTCGCACGCTCGACGGGCATCTGGACGCCGATCAGCGAGAGGCAGCCCTCGTCCTCCACCGCCTTCTCGTCGGACGTGTCGGCGAGTCTCGGGTTCACGACCGCCAACGGATCCCCGTCCGAATCCGGCTGGAAGACGAAGACGCGGCGGATGATTCCGACCTGGGTCGCAGCAAGCCCGACGCCGCTCGCGTCGCGCATCAGCTGGGTCATCCGCTCGGCAAGCCGCCTCAGGTCGCCGTCGAAGGTCTCGACCTCGCGCGCCTGCATGCGCAGCACGGGGTCGGGGTATTGCCGGATCTGGCCGAGCGCGAGCCGGCGGCGGGCTTCCGCCTCGGGATCGCGCTCTTCGGGCCCTTCCGCCTCGACGTCGTCTACTTCGTTTTCGGCCATGACTGCAATCTACTCAGAGGCTCTGGGGATCGACGTCGACTGTCGCACTGACTCCAAGCTTCCGCATCTCCGGCGCAGCCGCAGCGAGCAGGCGCGCCGACCGCGAGGCCACGGCGCGGACACGATCGGTCTTCGCCAGGAGCTGCGCTCGATGGTGGCCTCGAAGCCGGAGGAGTGGCGCCGGCCCGAGCACGCGCGCCTCCTCCGAGGCGAGCCCCGACGCGATCTCGGCGAGCAGGCGCATGGGGTCGCGCTCGTCCGGGCCGGCCGCGACGACTCGAACGAGGTGGCCGAATGGCGGATAGCCGAGCTCCCGGCGCCGCTCGAGCTCCTCGGCGAGGAATCGGGCGACGTCGTGCCGGGCCGCATGCACGATCGGCCGCGCGTCCGGCTGAAACGTCTGGACGATGACCCGGCCCGGCGCATCGCGACCGCTTCTTCCTGCGAGCTGCGTCACGAGCTGGAACGTCCGTTCTTCGGCCCGGAAATCCGGCATGGCGAGCCCGGTGTCCGCATCGACGACCGCCGCGAGGGCGACGCCGGCGAAGTGGTGGCCCTTCGCGACCATCTGGGTCCCGACCAGGACCGCCCGATCTGTCTCGGCGAACCTGCGGAGAGCGGCGGCGAGCTCGCCGGGCCGGCGAACGGAGTCGGCGTCGAGCCGGATCCGCTCGAGCCCCGGAACCTTCTGCGCCAGCTCCTTCTCGAGCTTCTGGGTGCCCGCGCCGATGCGGGTGAGCTCGGGTGAGCCGCACTCAGGGCAAGCCTCACCCGTCTCCTCGGCGTGGGAGCAGTGGTGGCAGTGGAGGCGTCCGTCGGAGTGGAGCACGAGCGCGACGTCGCAGTTCGGGCACCGGCGGGTCTTGCCGCATGCACGGCAGTGAAGAGCAGGGGCGATCCCGCGCCGGTTCAGCAGGAGGATCGCCTTGCCGCCGTTCTCCTCGAGCGCCGCGAGCTCGGCGAGGAGCGGTGCCGAGAGCGGATAGCCCGCTTCCCGGCGGAGGTCGACGACCTTGACGACCGGGAGCGGGCCGGCGAGGCGCTCGCCGAGCTCGAGCCGTTCCAGCGCCTGCCAGCTCTCGGGCCGCGGAGTCGCGGTTCCGAAGATGGCTACGGCGCCTTCGAGCCCGGCTCGCTTGGCGGCGACGGTGCGCGCGTCGTAACGGGGGTCGGACTCCTGTTTGTAGGAGGGGTCGTGCTCCTCGTCGACGCAGACGACGCCGAGCCGGGCGACCGGCGCGAAGACGGCCGACCGCGCGCCGACGACGACAGGCGCAGCCCCGCTCGCGATTCGGGCGCGCTCGTCGCGCCGCTCTGCCTCCGTGAGCCCCGAATGGAGAATGGCGACGCGGTCACCGAATCGCGCGCGCAGCCGGCCCACGGTTTGCGGGGCAAGCGCGATCTCGGGGACGAGGACGATCGCGCTGCGCCCTCGCTCGAGCGCCGCGGCACAGGCCTGGAGATAGACCTCGGTCTTGCCGCTTCCCGTCGCACCCTGGAGCAGGAAGTTGCCGCCGCCGGAGTCCATCGCCTCGACGATGCGCTCGAGCGACCGTTGCTGACTCTCGCTCAACGAGTCTGGCTCGGCCTCGCCGCCGAGCGCGTCCCGCTCGCCGGGCGAGGGCCTTTCGCCGCGAGCTTTCCGCTTCAGCGGCGCGACGAGCTCGAGGGCGCGGGCGGGTGTCGAGCCGTAGTAGTCGGCCAACCAGAGTGCGAGGTCGACGAGCGGCCCGGGCAGCTGGTCGACGACGTCCCCGACGGGCACCGCCTTGACGCCTTCCGGCGGGCTCTCCTCGAGCCCGACGACGACTCCACGACGTCGTGCCCCGTTGAAAAAGAGCGAAACGACCGCGCCCTTTCCGACGTCCTCCGGCACTTCGTAGGTGAAGGGTCGGGCAACCGCCCGTGAGGACACGAGCGGATACACCGACGCGTACGGCACGGCGGCCAGCGTACTGGCGCCCTCTTGTAAGGTGCCCCTTACATGGACTGCGGAATGGTGTGCGCGCACGACGTCTCGAAGCGCTTCGGCGACGTCGCTGCCGTGGACGGCGCCGACCTGTGCGTCGAGCGCGGCGAGTTCGTCGCGCTTCTCGGCCCGAGCGGATGTGGGAAGACGACGCTGCTCCGCCTGATCGCGGGCTTCGAGCGGCCGGACACGGGCACGGTCGCCATCGCAGGGCGGCGCGTCGCCGGTGGCACCTGGGTCGCCCCCGAGCGCCGCAATGTGGGCATGGTGTTCCAGGACTACGCCCTCTTCCCGCACCTCACGGTGGCGGAGAACGTCGGCTTCGGACTGACCCGGAGCGACCGGTCCTCCCGGGTCGCCGACGCGCTGGCCCTGGTCGGCCTCGCCGGTCTCGACGCGCGCTACCCGGCCGAGCTGTCGGGCGGGCAGCAGCAGCGAGTCGCCCTCGCCCGCGCTCTCGCGCCGCGGCCGGGAGTCGTCCTTCTCGACGAGCCGTGGAGCAACATCGACCCGCTCATGCGCGCCTCGATGCGCGACGAGCTCTGCTCGATTCTCAGGGAAGCCGACGTGACCGTCGTGCTGGTCACGCACGAGCGCGAAGAGGCCTTTTCCCTCGCCGACAGGATCGCGCTGATGCAGGGTGGGACGATCGTCCAGGCCGGCTCGCCCGAGGAGATCTACTTCGAGCCCGCCAGCCGCTGGGCCGCCGAGTTCGTCGGCGCGGCCAACCTGGTCGCGGGACGCCTCGCCGGCGGCCATGTCGAGACCGCGATCGGCGATTTCGCAGCCGAGTGCGGCAACGGGCACGCGCCGGTCGACGTGCTCGTCCGGCCGGAGCTGATCGAGTTGCGGCCCGATCCGGCGGGCGCGGGATTCGTCGTCGGCCGCGAGTTCCGGGGTCACGACGTCTTCTACCGCGTCCGGTTGGACGACGGCAGCGAGCTCTGCTCGCACCGTCCCTCGACGGAACGGGTCTCGCTCGGAGACCGGGTTGCAGTCGTCCCCCACGCAGGTCGCGTCGCCATCTTCGACTGATCGCTCCTCGCTCTTGTAAGGTCACCCTTACACACGGTGTCAGGGATACCTAACAAGGAGGCAGAATGAAGTCTTGGGTGCTCCTCGGGGCCGTGGCGTTTGCGCTCGCCGGTTGCGGCGGCGATGACGGCACGGGCTCGGGCGAAGGGAAGCTGACGATCTACTCGGGCCGCGAGGAAGAGCTCGTCGCCCCGCTGATCGAGCAGTTCGAGAAGTCGAGCGGCATCGACGCCGAGGTTCGATACGGAGAGAGCGCGGAGCTCGCTGCGACGATCGCCGAAGAGGGAGACAACACGCCGGCCGACGTGTTCTTCGCGCAGGATCCAGGCTCACTGGGTGCGGTCGAGAGCGAAGGCCTCCTCGCCGAGCTGCCGGAGGAAGTCCTGGCGCTCGTGGACGAGCGGTACCGCGACTCGGACGGCCGCTGGGTGGGGACGAGCGGTCGAGTCCGCGTCATCGCCTACAACACGGAGGAGGTCCCCGAGCAGGAGGTTCCCGAATCGGTCTTCGAGCTGACGGACCCCCGGTGGAAGGGGAAGGTCGGGATCGCGCCGACGAACGGCTCCTTCCAGGCGTTCGTGACCGCCATGCGGTTGACGGCCGGCGAGGACAGGACACGTGAATGGCTCGAGGGCATGAAGGCAAACGGCGCGAGGCTCTACGAGAAGAACACACCGATCGTCGAAGCCGTCGCCGCGGGAGAGCTGGAGCTCGGCCTCGTCAACCACTACTACCTCAGCCTGGTGAAGGAGGAGAGCCCGGACGCGCCGGTCGCCAACTCCTACCTCTCGTCGAACGACCCGGGCGCGCTCGTGAGCGCGGCGGGCGTGGCGATCCTGGACGCCTCGGACAACGAGGACGCAGCACGCGAGTTCGTCGAATATCTCCTGTCCGAGGAGGGCCAGCGGTTCTACGTCGAGGACGCGGAGGAGTCGGAGTACCCGCTGATCGAAGGCGTCGCACCGAAGGAGGGCTTGCCGCCCCTCGACGAGATCCAGGGGCCTGACGTCGAGCTCGACCAGTTCGGCGCCGAACTGGAGAAGACCCTCGAGCTCCTGAACGAGGTCGGCCTGACGACATGAGCGGAGGCCCACGGCGAGCCCGCCCACCGCTTGCTCTTGCGGCGGCTGGGCTCGCCGTCGTCGCCTTCCTGTCGCTTCCGCTCGTCTATCTCGTCCTCCGGGCGGTCTCGGGCGACGCGTGGGACGTCCTCGTCTCCGGCAACCTCGGCCGGCTGATCTGGGAGACCGGCGTGCTGGTCGCGCTCGTGACGCTCAGCGCCCTCGCGCTCGGCGTGCCGCTGGCCTGGCTGGTCGTGCGATCCGATCTGCCTGGAAGCGCGATCTGGGGCACCGCGGCTGCTCTTCCTCTGGTTGTTCCCAGCTACGTCGCCGCGCTCGTGTTGCTCGCGGCGTTCGGGCCGCGCGGACTGCTCCAGCGGGTCCTGGAGCCGCTGGGCGTGGAGCGGGTGCCCGAGATCTACGGGCTGCCTGGCGCCTGGCTCGCGTTGACCGTCTCCACGTACCCGTTCGTGTTTCTCCTCGCGGCCTCCGCCCTCCGCTCGCTCGATCCGGCGCTCGAGGATGCGGCGCGCGGGCTGGGCCGTTCGCCCTTCGACGCCTTCCGGCGGGTGACACTTCCCGTTCTCCGGCCCTCACTCGGCGCCGGCGCGCTGCTCGTCGCGCTGTACGTCCTCTCGGACTTCGGCGCGGTCTCGCTCATGCAGTACGACTCGCTGACCCGCGCGATCTTTCTCCAGTACCGCTCTCTCTTCGATCGAGCTCCTGCGGCCATGCTCGCGCTCGTGCTCGTCGTGCTGACCGGCCTCGTGCTCGTACTCGAGCTCAGGATGCGCGGCCGCGCTCTTGCCCGCTACCAGCGGACGGGGACGGGCGCCGCGAGACGATCCACGCGCGTCGCGCTTGGCCGCTGGCGCTGGCCCGCGCTCGCGTTCTGCTCCTTGGTGGTCGGGTTCGCGCTCGTGGTGCCGGTCGCAGTCCTCGTCTACTGGGCGGCAGGTCGCTCCGAGGCCGTCGACTGGAGCTGGGAGCCGGTCGTCGGCTCCGTCAGCGTCTCGCTCGTCGCTGCGGCTGTGGCCGTCCTGGCGACCCTGCCGGTGGCGATCCTCGCCGTTCGCTACCCGTCCGGCTGGACGACCGCGCTCGAACGGCTCTCCTACGCAGGAAACGCGCTGCCCGGAATCGTGATCGCGCTCGCGCTCGTGTTCTTCGCGGCCAACTACGCGGCGCCGCTCTACCAGACACTCGCCTTGCTGGTATTTGCGTACGTCGTGCGCTTCTTTCCGCAGGCGCTCGCCGGCTCGCACTCGGCGCTCGTCCGGGTGAGCCCACGCCTCGAGGAGGCCGCCCGGGGGCTCGGTCGGAGCCCGGGTGCGGTCTTTGCACGGGTCACGGCACCGCTCGTCGCACCGGGCTTGCTCGCAGGCGGCGCGCTCGTCTTCCTCAGCACGATGAAGGAGCTGCCCGCGACGCTGCTCCTGAGGCCGATCGGCTTCGAGACGCTCGCCACGGAGGTCTGGAAGTACACCTCGGTCGCCTCGTACTCGCAGGCGGCGCTCCCGGCGCTCGTCCTGATCGTCGTGTCCGCGCCGTTCGTCTACCTGCTCGGCGTCCGCTCGGGATCGGAGACGGGGCCGCCCGGGTAGGCTGCCTGCGATGGCGCAGGGGCACTCCGTCGACGAATACCTGGAGACGATCTACTTCCTCGCCTTCCCGATCGGCGAGTACCGGCCCCTCAACACCGGCTCGCCCACGCTCGCCTCGCGTGTGGCCGAGATGCTCGGCGTCTCCCGCGCTTCGGCCGGCGAGATGCTGAAGCGCCTCGAAGCCGAAGGGCTGATCGAGCGCGGCGAGCAGAAAGAGGCAGTGTTGACCGCCTCCGGCCGGACGCGCGCGGAAGGCGTCGTGCGGAAGCATCGGATCATCGAGCGGCTCCTGACGGACTTCATGGGCTACAGCGCGGCGGAGGCTCACGTCCACGCTGACGAGCTCGGCGACACATTCAACGACGACATGGTCGAGCGCATCGCCACCAAGCTGGGAAACCCGGAGCGCTGCCCCCACGGCTGGCCGGTGGAGCCCGACGTGGAGCGCGCCGAGAACGATGAGCTGATCGCGCTCGCCGAGCTGGACGCCGGCGCGAAGGCGACGATCATCCGCCTCGCGGAGCACGACGGCGACCTGCTCCACTGGTTCTACGACCAGGGCTTCGAGCCCGGCCGCGAGCTCCAGATGACCGCTGCGGACCCGTCGGCGGGCAGCTTCCGCGTCAAGCTGAACGGCCGCGAGGCGACGGTCGCCGAGAAGGCGGCCGCCGGGCTCTTCGTCAGGCCGTCGTAGTCCTGTAGAGGACGTAGCGCGCAACGCGGCGGTCGTAGCGGTACAGGCGGGACCGTTGAGCGGTGGCGAAGCGCTCCTTCAACCGCAACTCCAGCCCCTTCACGCTCGGGTCCAGATCCGTGAGCTCCGCGGAGAAGCCCGTGAGCCGACCGTCGTTCGGAGCGACGTAGTGGAAGAGGAAGCGCGGCCGGGGACAGGGGCGGCGATTGGCGAGCTGGACGACTGCGACCTCCCCTCTCGCCGGACCGCCGCGAAGAACGTAGAAGACCTCGCGTCTCCCGACGAGCCCATTGGCTTCCGGTGCTCGAAGCGTCTCGAGGGTTCCGTTCCAGACGGCTGAGACGGGGTAGCGCTTCGAATTCCCGCATCGATCCTCGATGGCCACCGACCACCTCGAGTAGGTGTGACCGGAATCGACGTCGAGCAAGCCGACTGCACGTTCGGCGGCCCGGTCGCCGTCGAGGTTCGCGCTGCGGGTGACATAGGGGCCACTTGGATGGCCGGCGGGCGCCGAGGGAACGACGAGGAGCGCAAGCAGGAAGACGAGACGCCTCACCTGAGGTAAGACGAACCGGGTTACGGCTTGGTTGCGGCCAGCAGCTTCGCGAGCGCGGCGGCGTCGAGCTCGCCGCGATTGCGGGCCAGCGCGATGAGTGCAGCTTGCTTCGTCATGGGCCTCCCCAATTCGGAGGCCGGCGCGGCAGTCCTGCTAGGAGGGTTGGCGCAGTAACGCTCGTTGCCGGTGCGAGCGGCAAGGACGCGCGTTCGCCTGCAGCGCGACGGTGCCTGGTCTCGGCGACGCCGGCTGCGGCCCGCAAGGCGTCTGCCTTGTCCGTCCGCTCCCAGCTGAAGTCGTGGTCGTCGCGGCCGAAGTGGCCGTACGCCGCGGTCTTCGCGTAGATCGGACGCGCGAGGTCGAGGTCGCGCAGGATTGCCCCGGGACGGAGGTCGAAATGCTCGGCGATCAGCTCCTCGATCCGGGCGACCGGAATCTTCTCCGACTCGAAGGTGCGGACTGAGATCGAGACCGGCCGCGCGACACCGATCGCGTAGGCGACGTTCACCTCGCAGCGATCGGCCAGGTCCGCGGCGACGACGTTCTTGGCGACATACCTCGCTGCGTAGGCGGCCGAACGGTCGACCTTGGTCGGATCCTTGCCCGAGAACGCTCCGCCGCCGTGCCGAGCCGCCCCGCCGTACGTGTCGACGATGATCTTCCGCCCGGTCAGGCCCGTGTCCCCCATCGGCCCGCCGATCACGAACTTGCCGGTCGGGTTCACGTAGACGAAGTCGCGGTCGTTGTGGAGCCGCTGCTCGTCGTAGAGGCGAGGGTCGAGGATCGGGTGCAGGACGTGCTCGATCACGTCCTCCTTGATCGTCTGCGCGTCGACGTTGTCGGCGTGCTGGGTCGAGACGAGGAGGCGCACGATCTCCACCGGCGTCTGGCGGCCGTGCTCGTCGACCTCGTAGCGAACGGTGACCTGAGCCTTCCCATCGGGCCGCAGGTACTTGAGCTGCTCCGACTTTCGCACCCCGGCGAGCCGCCGCGCGATCTTGTGGGCGAGCATGATCGGAAGCGGCATCAGCTCCTGCGACTCGTTCGACGCGTAGCCGAACATCATTCCCTGGTCCCCGGCGCCGACCCGGTCGAGCGGGTCGTCGTCGCCGGGGTCGTGCTGGATCTCGTAGGACTGGTCGACACCCTGCGCGATGTCGGGCGACTGCTCGTCGATCGCGACGATGACGCCGCAGGTGTTGGCGTCGAAGCCCCAGTCCGACTGCGTGTAGCCGATCTCCGCGATCTTCTTGCGCACGAGCGAGGGGATATCGACGTACGTCTTCGTCGAGATCTCACCGGCGACGACGACGAGGCCCGTCGTGATCAAGGTCTCGCAGGCGACGCGGCCCTCGGGGTCGTCCTTCAGCACCGCATCCAGGACTGTGTCGGACACCTGGTCCGCGATCTTGTCCGGGTGGCCTTCGGTCACCGACTCGGACGTGAACAGAAACTCGCGGGCCGCCATTCGGCCCGGAAACCTACCTACTCCTCGATCTCGACGAAGACGAACGACTTCGCGAGATCTCCGTCCTTGGCCCCGAAAGCGACCATGGACTTGAGCGGCTCGAGGTTGCGGCCGATCTCCGCGGGCAGGCTCTCACCAGCTGCGCCGGCGAAGCCCATGATCACTTCGATCGTCTCCTGGAGGTCGACATACGCGAGTCCCGTGTACTCACCGGGGGCTTCGGCGGCCTCGAGCGCCTCCTCGTACTTCGCGCTGTCGCGGAGCTTGTCACCAGGCTCGTTCATCGCGGAGATGGCGTTCTTCGACGTCGTCAGGACGAGAGCCTCGTCGACGGTTCCGAGATTGACGGTGAAGCCCTCGAAGATGGCGGTCGTCACGTCGCCGTCCTCGGTGACCTCTCCGCCGGAGCGCTCCGCCAATATCCGCAGGAGGCGGTCTGCCGTCTGCCGCGCCTCATCCGGATCGTCCGCGCGCAGCAGCAGCGTCAGCTCCGGGATCGGCGAGCCGGGGGCCGCATAGAACGCGACCTCGCCCCGGAAGAGCCGAATGACGTCGTCGATCTTCACCCCGAGCTCCTCCTCGAAGCCCGCGATCGCCAGGCCGTACAGCGGGTTGCCGCGAAGGTCCTCGAACTGCTCGGTCGCGCCCTCGCCCTGGAACGTCGTGAATGCGAAGGCATCGGCCGGCACGAGGTCGAGGAGCTCCGACTCGAAGGGCTCCCCACCGAGGATCTTGTCCGCGCCCTCGCCGCGGAGCGCACCCACGATCTCGGCTCCGTCCTCGCGGGCCTTCGCCCAGGCTCCGGCAAAGTCGATCTTGTCGAGGTCGAGCTTGCGCAGGGTCTTCGCCACATCCGGGTCGGAGTCACCGAACGTCTCGAAAGCTCCTGCCACGTCGACCCAGACACGGCTGAGACTGTCTTCGGGCAGCTCGTCCATCCCGTTCTCGAAGTCCTTTTCGTCGGCCAGGGAACCGCCCTCGCCGACGAGTGCCGCATCGATCGCCGTCTCCTTGTCGGAGAGATAGACCCAGTCGCCGACCACCCGCACGACCGCCTCGTCGTCCGACTCGTCCGCGGCGTTCAGCTTCTCGACGAGCGCGACGGTCTTGCCCGTGTCCTCGGGATTCGTCAAGGCGACGAAGCTGAGATCGTCGGTCGACGTGCCATAGACCGCAACCGCGACCTGCTCGCCGAGCGCGGGCTCCACGTCGCTCTCCCATGTGACCTTCGTCTCGTCCTCGAACTCCTCCTTGAGCTCGGCGATCCATTTGTCGCCGTCAGGGAATCGCCCGAGCAGCTCCTCGACCTGCTTCCACTGATCCGATTCCGGGTCGGTCTTGGTCTCCCAGTAGACGAGCGCGCCGGCCCTGAGCTTGTCGGCGCCGCTCGTTTCGCCCACACCGGCGTCCTCGCTGCCGCAGCCGGCGGCGGCGAAGGCGAGCACGGACAGAAGGGCGGCGAGCGTCCAGCGCATAGCTCTCATGGTATGCGCAGCGGCGGCTTCCACTACTCCCCGGTCGGGGGACGGCTCATGAACTCGACGAGCACCTCGGCGACCTGCCGACCGTCCAGCACCTCGCGAACGGCGCGCGTGATGGGAAGATCGGCACCGATCTTCGTCGCAAGGTCGTCGAGGATCGGCGCCGTCGTGAGGCCCTCGACGGTGCCGACCTTCCGGATGGCGTCCGCGGCGCTCGCTCCACGGGCCATCAGGGCGCCGGCACGGCGGTTGCGACTGTGCCGGCTCCAGCAGGTGGTCAAGAGGTCGCCTGTGCCCGCCAGGCCGGCAAAGGTCTCCGATTTCGCTCCCGTCGCCATGCCGAGCGTGCGCATGTCGGCGAGGCCGAGCGTGATCAGCGCCGCCTTCGCGTTATCGCCGAGCCCGAGCCCGTCCATCGCGCCGGCGGCGAGCGCGATCACGTTCTTGGCCGCCGCGGCGAACTCGACCCCCGCCGGGTCGCTGTTGACGTAGACCCGGAAGGTCGTCGAGTTGATCGCGTCCTGCAGCATGACGGCGAGGTCGGGATCCTCGCTCGCGACGACCGCCGCGGTGGGGAGCCCCTCCTTGATCTCGGCGGCGATGTTCGGCCCCGAGAGGACCGCCACCGGCCTGCCCGTGATCAGCGCCGTCAGGCGGCCGCCCGTGTCGGGGTCCAGGCCCTTCGTCAGGCTGAGGACCGGCGCGTCGCCCGGAAGGTCGCGCACGACGTCCCCGAACGACCTGCTGGGGACCGCGACGACGACGAGCTCCGCATCCTCTACGGCGCCGTTCGATCGTTCCCGGCCGAGGATCTCGACCTCGTGCCCGCGCTCCCGCAGCACCCCGCCGAAGACGGTGCCCCAGGCTCCCGCGCCGATGACGGCGGTCTTCATGCTCGGCGGACGAAATCGATGGACACCGGGACTCCCTGCATCTCGTACTGGTCGCGGAGCTTGTTCTCCACCCAGTAGGCGTAATCCCGCGTGATCAATCCCGGGTCGTTCACGAAGAAGCGGAACCGGGGCGGGCGGACCGTGGTCTGCGTGCCGTAAAGCAGGTTCAGGCGCCTTCCGCGGCGCGACGGCGCCTCACGCTGCTCGCGGAGGTCGCGCAGGAAGCGATTCAGCTCGCCGGTCGAGATCCGCTTGATGTGCTTCTCGAAGAGGGTCTCGACGCGTTCGAACAGCCTGTGGATCCCGCGACCGGTCGTGGCGGAGACGGTGATGATCTGCGGACGCTGTCGGAGTTGGGCCTCGAGCCGGCCACGGACGTCCTCGATCCCGATCTGCGTGATGTCCCACTTCGAGAGGACGACAAGCGTGGAGCATTGCGCCTTTCGGGCGATGTCGGCGACGGACAGGTCCTGGTCGACGAGGCCCTCGGAGGCGTCGATCAGCACGAGCGCGACGTCGGCACGCTCGGCCGCCTGCAACGCGCGCAGCTCCGAGTAGTACTCGATGCCCTGCCGCTGGCGCCGCTTGCGCCGGATCCCCGCCGTGTCCACGAGCACGAACGTCCGGTCCCCGCGCTGGATGACGGTGTCGATCGAGTCCCGCGTCGTGCCAGGCACCTCGGAGACGATCACGCGGTCCTCCCCGACAAGAGCGTTCAGGAGGCTCGACTTGCCGACGTTCGGCCGGCCGATGATCGCCACGCGGATCGCGTCCTCGGCGACCGAGTGCCGCTTCGACGTGCCGGGCAGGCCCTCGAGGACGGCGTCGAGCAGGTCGCCGGTCCCGTGCCCATGGAGCCCGGAGATCGCGACCGGAGCGCCCAGGCCGAGCTTGTGGAACTCGTGGATCTGGTCGGTTCGGGTCGGGTCGTCCATCTTGTTCGCGATCACGAGGACCGGCCGTCCCGACTTCCGCAAGAGATCGGCGACCTCCTCGTCGCCCGGAGTGACCCCCGCCCTCGCGTCGACGACGAACAGCACCAGGTCGGCCTCCTCGATCGCAACACGCGCCTGCTCCGCGATCTGCCGCGTGATCTCGGAGCTGTCCGCGAGGTCGACGCCGCCCGTGTCGATGAGCATGAACCGCTTACCACGCCACTCGCAGACGATGTCCTTGCGGTCCCGCGTCACGCCGGGCGTCTCGTGGACGACCGCCGCGCGAGTCGCCGTCAGGCGGTTCACGAGCGTGGACTTGCCGACGTTCGGAAAGCCCACGATCGCCGCCGTTCCGGAGAGCTCGCTCACCCGGGCGGGACCGCGTGCCGCGGCCGGCCGAGCGCGTGCGTGTCCGCGAGGAAGCGCCAGAGCTCGTGGAGGCGGCGCTCCATCTCGCTGGATGCCTCGCGATAGTTCTTCCCGTTCGCCTTCATGCCGTCGAAGGAGAACGGCTTTCCCCACGCGACGGAGATCGGGTGGAAGTTGCCCGGCTTCCAGAACTGCGTCCCGTGGATCGCCGCGCAGACGACCGGCACCTGTTCCTGCACCGCCACCATCGCGGCGCCAGGCTTGACCTCCCCAGGAACGCCCGACAGCTGGCGCGTTCCCTCCGCGAAGACTCCGAGCGCGTTGCCGTCGTCGACGCACCGGCGCATCTGGCGAACCGCCTCCCGATCGGATTCGCCGCGCCGCACGGCGTAGGTGCCGAAGACCTGGAGGAGCCGGCCGACGACCGGCACCTCGTGGAGCTCGGCCTTGGCGAGGAAGAAGAGGTTCCGCGGGCTCGCGGCGCCGAATGCGGGCGGATCGAGCCAGGAGAAGTGATTGAAGGCCATGACGAGGCCTCCCTCCTGCGGGACTCGCTCCGCGCCGTAGACGCGCATCGGCGCCAGGGTGCGGACGAGCGAGCCGATCGTGACCTGGCCGACCTGCCAGACGACCTCGTTCGCGTTCATGCGACCCGGGCCCGGACGAGCGCTTCGATCCTGTCGACGACGTCGTCCACGTCGAGGTCGGTCGTGTCGATGCGATTCGCGTCGTCTGCCGGCTGCATCCGTGCCGAGTCGCTCTCGTCCCGGAGGCGGAGGTCGGTGGCAAGCGCGTCGCCGCCGATGTCCGGCCGCTCGGCCTGGCGGCGCTGGGCGCGCACGGCGGGCTGGGCGTTCAAATAGACCTTGACGTCGGCGTCGGGCGCGACCACGGTGCCGATGTCGCGCCCTTCGATGACGGCGTTCCCGAGGTCTGCGAGGTCGCGCTGGCGCCGGCGCATCACCGCGCGCACCTCGGGGTGTCGCGCGACGACGGGGACCAGGCGGTCGATCTCGGGGAGGCGGATGCCGGTCGTGACGTCGTGGCCCGCAATCGACACGCGCCCGTCCTCGTCCAGGTCGACCGGATTCTCTTCGGCGAGGAGGCCCAGAGCCGCCGCATCCTCCAGCACGAGGGATCGCTCGACCGCGAGCCAGGTCACGGCCCTGTACATGGCACCCGTGTCCAGATACCGGAAGCCGAGTCGCTCGGCCAGCCGGCGGGCGACGGTGCTTTTCCCGGCTCCGGCGGGCCCGTCGATAGCAACGATCATCGCTGGGTCACCGACTCGAGCAGGTCGAAGAATCCGGGAAAGCTTACTGCCACGCTGTCCGGATCCTCGATCTCGACGCCTTCTCTGGAAACGAGCCCACCCACCGCCGCCAGCATGGCAATCCTGTGATCGCCTCGGGTCGGGACCGGACCCCCGCCCTTAGGGCGGGTGGGGACCCCCCTCACCCTGAAGCCATCATCGCTCGCCTCGATCCGCACGCCAAGGGATCGGAGCACATTTGTCACCGATTCGATGCGGTCTGTCCCGTGTTCACGCATTTGCGCAGCGCCTCTCACGCCGCTCTCTCCTCGTGCCAACCCGGCGGCAAGCGCAAACAACGGAAGCTCGTCGATCATCCTCGGAACCTCCGCCTTTCGCACGGTTGTGGCGGTCAGCGGCGCTGCGCGAACCTCCAGGTCGGCGACCGCCTCGCCGCCGAGCCTTCGCCGGTCGAACACCGCGATCCGCGAGCCCATCCGGGCGAGCACGTCCAGCAGGGCGGTCCGGAAGGGGTTGACGCCGACCCCGTGGATGGAGAGCTCCGAGCCGGCCACGAGCGTCGCCGCCGTGACGAACGGTGCCGCCGAGGAGATGTCGCCCGGTACCTCCACCCGGCCGAGGTGCAGTCGCTCCACCGGCCCGACCGACACCGTGCGGCCAGAACGGGAGATGGACGCGCCGGCGGCGCGGAGCAACGTCTCCGTGTGGTCGCGGGTGAACATCGGCTCGGTGACGACGGTCCGGCCCTCGCGCACCTGCATCCCGGCCAGGAGCAGCGCCGACTTCACCTGGGCGCTCGCCCGCTCGAGCGAATGATCCACGGGGCCGAGCTCGGCGCCCTCGATCCGCACGGGCGCGCGCCCATCCGTCGTCTCGACCTTCGCGCCCATGCGCCGTAACGCGTCGGCGAGAGCCTCGACCGGCCGCGAGCGCAGCGACTCCCCGCCGGAGAGCACGAACTCTCCGTCCTGCCCGGCCAGAAGGCCCATCAGGACCGCCAGGAGCGTCCCGGCGTCGCCGCAGTCGATCGGCCCCGCAGGCGCAGCGAGGCCCCTGAGGCCGACCCCGTGCACGACGAGAACGTCGACGTCCTCCTCGACGACCTCGACGCCGAGCGCGCGCACTGCGGCGATCGTCGACTCGGTCTCCCCCGACCGGCCGAAGCCCTCGATCCTCGTCTCGCCCTCACACACGGCCCCGACCAGAACCGCCCTGTGCGAGATCGACTTGTCGCCGGGCACCCCGATGTGGCCGACGACGGCCGCCGCCGGCTCGATCCTCACCTGGGGAACGGCAACGAGGTGACGTCCATCGCGCGCGGAGTCTACGTTTAGGCCATGAGAATCTTCTCGGGCATCCAGCCGACCGGCTCCAAGCACTTCGGCAACTACAGCGGCGGGTTCCGCCAGTACGCCGCGACCCAGGAGCTCGGTGACGCGTTCTTCTGCATCGTCGACCTGCACTCGATCACGGTCGAGCACGACCCCGCCGGCCTGCGAGAGCAGACGCTCGACCTCGCCGCGATGCTCTTCGCGACCGGGCTCGACCCCGAGCGCTCGACCGTGTTCGTCCAGAGCCACGTCAGCTCGCACGCCGAGGCCGCGTGGCTCATGAGCTCCGTGACGAGCGTGGGCGAGCTGCGCCGGATGCACCAGTTCAAGGACAAGTCCGACCAACACGAGTTCGTCTCGGCCGGGCTGCTCACGTATCCGGTGCTGATGGCCGGCGACATCCTGCTCTACCAGACCGACCTCGTCCCGATCGGGGACGACCAACGCCAGCACCTCGAGCTCTCCCGGAACGTCGCAGAGCGCTTCAACTCGCGCTTCGGCGAGACGTTCAAGCTCGCCGAGGGCCGCTACCCGGAGATCGGCGCGCGCATCATGGATCTCCAGGACCCCGACCGAAAGATGTCGACGACGCTCGGGACCCCCCAGGGAACGCTGGGGCTACTCGATCCTGCGGACACGCTCCGCAAGAAGGTGAAGAGCGCAGTCACGGATTCCGGCACCGACATCCGGCGCGCGCCCGACAAGGCGGGAATCACGAATCTCATCGACATCCTCTCGGTAGCCACTGGAGAGGAGCTGGACGCCATCGAGTCGCGCTACGACGGTTCCGGCTACGGCCAGTTCAAGTCGGACGTGGCGGACGCGGTCGTCGAGGTCGTCGTCCCGATCCAGGAGCGCTACGCGGAGCTGCGCTCGGACGATGCCGAGCTCCACCGGCTGCTCGCCCGCGGTGCCGAGAAGGCCCGGGAGGCTTCGGCCCCGACGCTCGACTCCATGTACGAGCGCATGGGCTTCGTCCGGCCCTCTTAGAGCCAGGCCGCCTAGAGCCAGCCCGAGCGCCGGAACTGCCAGTACAGCGCGATGCAGATCCCGGCCATGAGTGAGATCGCCATCGGGTAGCCGACCCGCCAGCCGAGCTCCGGCATGTGGTCGAAGTTCATGCCGTACACGCTCGAGATCAAGGTTGGCACGGCGACGATCGCGGCCCAGGCGGAGATCTTCCTGACGTCCTCGTTCTGGCGGTAGCTCGCCTGTGTCACGTTGGCCGAGAGAACGTTCGCCAGGAGCTCCCGGAACTCGTGGATGCGACCCATCTCTCGGAGCAGATGGTCGTGGACGTCGCGAAAGTACGGTCGGATGTCCTCCGGTACGTCGGAGTGGACTCCACGGGCGAGATCGTCGACGGGTATCTCGAGCGGGACGACGGCCTGGTGGAGCTGGACGACCGCTCTGCTCAGCCGGTAGATCCGAGACGCCGGGTTCTCCGGCCCCGGGTCGAAGACCTGGGCCTCGACCTCCGTGATGTCCGAGTCGAGGTGATCGATGACGGGCAGATAGCCGTCGACGACCCGGTCGACGATCGCATAGAGCGCGGCGGCGGGACCGTGTGCCAGGAGATCGGGACGTTCCTCCATTCGCTCGCGTACCTCTCCGAGCGGCGTCTCTCCGTGTCTGACCGTGATGATGAATCCCTCGCCCATGAAGACGAGGATCTCCCCGAAGTCGATCGCATCCTCCGTGTACCGCGCGGTCTTCAGGACGAGAAAGATCGATTCCCCGTAGATCTCGAGCTTCGGCCGCTGGTGGGCGTTGATCGCGTCTTCGACGGCCAGCTCGTGCAGGCCGAACTCGCGGCGAACCGCGTCGAACTCGTCCGGTGTCGGCTCGTGGAGGCCGATCCAGGCGAAGGAACCGTCGGCCCGGCTCTCCTCGAACGTCTGCTCGAGCGGGATCTCCCCCTTGGCGCGGCGGCCTTCCCGGTAGACGGCGCAATCGACGATCACGGGCGCGAGCGTAACGCCCGAACTTCGTCTTCGGTGAGCTCCCGCCAGGCGCCGGCCGCCAGACCATCGACGGTCAGCCCGGCGTACACGACTCCGATGCAGGCGGCGGACCGGGTGGCCGACGGCCTCGAGCATCCGCTTCACCTGCCGGTTGCGGCCCTCGTGGATCGCGAGCTCGACCCGCGACGGCCCGAGGCGCCTGACGCGCGCCGGCGCGGTCGGCCCGTCCTCGAGCTCGACGCCCTCGGCGAGCCGCCGAAGCGCGTCGTCGCCCGGCTCGCCTTCGACGATTGCCTCGTAGACCTTCTCGACCTCGTACTTCGGGTGGGCGAGCCGGTGCGCCAGCTCGCCGTCGTTCGTGAGCAGCAGCGCGCCGGTCGTGTCGACGTCGAGCCGTCCGACGGGCACGACGCGCGACTCGTGCTCGACGAGGCCGACGACGGTCGGTCTCCCCTGCGGGTCGTTCGCGGTCGTGACGACCCCGGCCGGCTTGTGGAGCAGGACGTAGGCGAGCGCCTGAGGTGCGATCGCTCTGTCCGTCGACCTCGACCCGGTCCGCCGACTCGACGAACGTGTTCAGCTGGCCGGCCTCGCCGTTCACCGACACGCGACCGGCCTTGATCAGCTCGTCGGCCTTGCGACGGGACGCGATCCCCGCGCGGGCCAGGTAGGCGTTCAACCGCACAGGGATAGGGTTGCAGCGTGACGCGGATCACGCCGTACTTGTTCTACGAGGACGCCGAGGCCGCGGTCGAGTTTCTCACCAAGGCGTTCGGCTTCGAGGAACACGAGCGCTCGATCGGAGGCGGCGGCGGCCTCCACGTGGAGCTTCGCCTCGACGGCGCCGCGGTGATGCTGGGACAGCCCACCGGGGACTACAGAAACCCACGCCATGCGGATCACGCGACGGCAATGGTTCACGCCTACATCGGCGACCTGGAGACGCACCGAGAGCGAGCGCGGGCCGCGGGCGCCGAGATCCTCACCGAGGAGGCGACGCAGCCGAACGGAGACCGGCGCTACGACGCCCGCGACCCGGAGGGTCACATGTGGTCGTTCGCGCAAGCACCCGACTGATGCAGCTGGCGCTCATGGTCGAGGGCCAGGAGGGCGTCTCCTGGGAGCAGTGGCTCGCCCTCGCCGAGGCCTGCGAGCAGCACGGAATCGAGGCCCTCTTCCGCTCCGACCACTACCTCTCGCAAACCGACGCCGCGCGACCGGCGACGGATGCGTGGGCGCTCCTCGCGGCGCTTGCCGCCCGGACGACGACGCTCCGGCTCGGCACGCTCGTCTCCCCGGTGACCTTCCGCCACGCGTCGGTCGTGGCGAAGTCGGTGGCAACCGTCGACCACATCTCGGGCGGACGAGTCGAGGTCGGTGTCGGCGCCGGCTGGATGGACGCCGAGCACGCGCGCTTCGGCTTCCCGTTTCCGGAGATGACCGAGCGGCTCCGGATGCTCGCCGAGGACGTGGAGCGGATCGACAGGACTCTGCGTGAGGACCCGCTCGTCGTCCAGCGGCCCCGGCCGCCCCTCATCCTCGGCGGTAGCGCCACCCGGGGCACAGCCGACCCTGCCGCGCGCTTCGCCGACGAGTACAACACGCACGGCGCCGACCCGGCGGAGGCCCGCAGGCGCCGCGCGAAGCTGGACGAGGCGTGCGAGCGCGCGGGACGGGATCCTTCGACCCTCCGCTTCTCGCTCATGACGCCGTTCCTCCTCGGCCTGGATCACGCCAAGCGGTTCGTGGAGGTCTACCCCGATGCGGGCTCAGCCGACGAGTGGTTCGAAGAGCTCCGGGGCCGTGGCCTCGCCGGCAGCCGGGTCGACCTGGTCGACGGCCTCAGGGAGTACGAGGCGGCCGGGGTCGAGCGCGTGATGCTCCAGCACGTCGTGCACGACGATCTCGACGTGGTCAAGGCCCTGGGCGAGATCGCCGCCGCGCTTTAGAGTCGCGCTGTCATGGCCTCGACGGACACAGCTCGCCGCGATGCGCTCGTCGAGCGCCTGTTCGAGGCTGTGCTCGGCTTCAACGACGTCTACGCCGTCTACATCGGCGACCGGCTCGGGCTCTACGCGGCGCTGGGAGAAAATGCGAAGACCTCCGCGGAAGTCGCCCGGGCCGCGGGCTGCGACGAGCGCTATGTCCGCGAATGGCTGGAGCACCAGGCCGTCGGCGGCATCCTCGAGGTCGACGACGAGGACTCAGCGACGCGCCGTTTTCGACTTCCGCCCGGACACGGCGAGGTGCTGCTCGACCGCGACAGCGTCAGCTACATGGCGGCGTTCGCCCGGATGATGGTCGGTATGGCGAGGCCGGTGCCCCAGGTGCTGGCGGCCTTCCGCTCCGGCGACGGCGTGCCGTACGCCGACTTTCCGGAGGATTTCGTCGAGGGCCAGGGCGACATGAACCGGGTCCAGTTCATCAACCTGCTCGCAACCGAGTGGCTGCCCGCGCTGCCGGATGTCGAAGAGCGACTCCGCGCCGGCGGGGCCCGGGTAGCGGATGTCGCCTGCGGAACAGGCTGGTCGAGCATCGCGATCGCGAATGCGTACCCCGACGTCCAGGTGGACGGGTTCGACCTCGATCCCGAGTCGATCATGCTCGCCCGGTCGGCAGCCGCGTCGGAAGGAGTCGGGGAGCGCGTCGACTTCCAGGTGCGAGACGCGGCCGATCCCGACCTGGCCAACCGCTACGACCTCGTCACGGTCTTCGAGGCGATCCACGACATGGCGAAGCCGGTCGAGGCACTGGCGGCGATCCACGAGCTCCTCGCCGACGGCGGGGTGGCTCTCGTCGCCGACGAGAAGGTCGCGGACGAGTTCACGGCGCCCGGCGACGACGTCGAGCGCGTCATGTACGGCTGGTCGATCCTCCACTGCCTGCCCGTCGGTCGAGTCGAGCAGCCCTCGGCCGAGACGGGAACCGCGATGCGGGAGTCGACGTTCAGGGACTACGCAGAGCAGGCCGGCTTCGCCGACGTCGAGGTCGTGCCGATCGAGCACGACTTCTGGCGCTTTTACCGTCTGACGCTAGGCCGGGCGCTTCTCGGCCAGCGACTCGAGCCGCTCGCGGATGTCGTCCACTTCGCCGAGATCGTCGAGCCGGGGCAGCACCGACAGGCTCTCGAGGCCGAAGACGCGCTCGAACAGCGGTGTCGTGCGATAGCGAACGGCGCCGCCTTCCTCGCGACCGGCCTCAGCGATCAAGCCGCGCTCCGCCAGCCCGGCGACGACCGAGTCCACGGCAACTCCCCGTAGTCGAGCGATCTCCGGCCGCGAGCAGGGACCGAGGTAGGCGACGACGGCAAGCGTCTCCATCGCAGCCTGGGAGAGGCCACGTTCGACCGGTCGCTCGAACATCCGGCTGCAGGCTTCGGCCGCCTCGCGGGAGGCGCGGAACGCCCAGCCGCCGGCAACCTGCTCGAGGACGATCCCGCTTCGGCCCTCCTGGAAGCGTTCCGTCAGCAGGCCGAGCGCCATCTCCACCCGCTCCGGGTCCTCGGCGGCGGCCTCGGCGAGCTCCTCGACCGGCAACGGCTGGGAGGCGACGACCAACAGGGCCTCCAACGTGCGGGCCAGGCGATCGAGCGGATTGGCTGCGACTAGGCGGAGCGGGCGGTCCATGTGTCCTTCCTTTCCGTCTTGGTCTCGGTGTTCCTCTGCACGCGGATGGGCGCGAACGTGGCAGCCTGGGAGAGCTCGATCTCGCCGGCTTTACGGAGCTCGAGGAGGGCCAGAAAGGCCACTGCCTGCTCGACGCGGGTCAGCCCGTTGACCTCGGTGTCGAAGTCGAAGCGCGAGCGTCTGGCGAGCAACGACCGGAAACGCCCGAGGAACTGCTCGACCGGGGGAAAGCGCAGCTCGAGATGGGCCAGGGAGACGGCCGGCGGCTCTGCAGTGAGCAGTCGGAGGATCGCGCCCAGCTCGGCAGGATCCTGCGGCGCGAGCTTTCTCTCGACGATGGGCGCGAGCGGCGCAGGTCCGATCCGAAAGTAGCGGTCGCTCTCCTCGTCGAGCCGGTCGACGAGCCACCCGGCTGCCTCCTTGATTCGCCGGTAGTCGGCGAGGCGCCTTGCGAGCTCCTCCGCGGCCTGGGCCGGGTCGAGATCCTCGAGGTCTGGCTCTTCGCCGGCGAGGAGGGCGCGAGCCTTGAGCTCGAGCAGCGCGGCCACGAGAACGAGGAACTCCCCGCAGGCATCGAGATCCAGTTCCTCCCGCTCGGCAAGCCGCTCGAGAAAGGCCAGCACGATGCCGGCAACGTCGACCTCGCCCAGATCCAGCTCGTCGCGAAGGACGAGCGCAAGCAGAAGGTCGAAGGGACCTTCGAAGGCCTCGAGGTCGAGGTCGAGCTCGCGAACCGGCACGGGCACGACTCCCGAAGCTAGCGAGAGGGTCGGACGCGGCCCTTCGGAATCGTCATCTTCGGCGTGCCTTTGGGCGGCTCATGGCTCGTATCGCGCCTTCGGCCCCTCCGGCCGCGGATGAGCTGCCAGTAGATGAAGAACGCCGTCGAGAGGACGAACATGACGATCGAGACCCACGCGTTGAGCCGCAGCGGCCCGAGCTCGTGCGAGGGGTCGATCCGCAGGAGCTCCTCGAAGAAACGTCCGAACGTGTAGAGCGAGACGTAGAGCGCGAAGAGCGCCGGCGGCCGGAAGCGGAAGAAGCGGTCGAGGACGAGCAGGACGACCGCCGCAGCGGTGACGTAGAGAAACTCGTAGAGGAAGGTCGGGTGGAACGTCTCGATCTCGGCGAACTCGAACGGCCGGTTCTCCGGGTCGATCTCGAGGCCCCAGGAGCGACTGGTGGGCTCGCCGAAGAGCTCCTGGTTCCACCAGTTGCCGAAGCGGCCGATGCCGTGGGCGAGCAGGATCCCCGGCGCGGCAGCGTCCATCAACGCCGTCGCGCTCTTGCCCGAGCGCCGGCAGATGTAGCCGCCGACGAGCGTCCCGAGCAGGATGCCGCCCCAGACGCCGAGCCCGCCCTTCCAGACCATGAAGACGCCCTGCCACTTGGGGTCGGGAACCTCCGACCAGCTCGTGACGACGTGGTAGGCGCGCGCGCCGACGATCCCGGCGGCGACACCCCACACCGCGATACGCAGGAGCGTGTCCCAGTCGCCGCCCTGGTCTCCCGGGCGCTTCGTCCACCGCAATCCGGTGACGAGGATGCAGACCGCGATCGCGAGCAGCAGCATCAGCCCGTACATGTGGATGTCGAGCGGTCCGAGCTCGAAGGCGCCGCTCGACGGCGAGGGGATCGAAGCGATCACGGAGGGCATTCTGCCCGTCCCGGCCGGACGCGGCCCAGGTGCCAGGCACCGGGACGTGCCTCTGGGAGGCCGTGTCCTAGAGCAGGATCTTGATTGCGAGCTCGGGGAACAGCCCTGGTCGAGCAGTCCGACGGCCCGGTGCAGATCGATATCCAGGCGCGCCGCAAGCCGCCCGGCAGCGCGCGTCCCGAAACCGGCCCGCTCGAGCTCCTCGGCACGCCAGCGCTCGATCTTCTCGAGCTCCGTGTCCTCGAATACTTGAGTTTCGGTCTCGCTCATCCGCAGTGCCTCCGGTGAGTTGCCTACCCGCACATCGTCGGCGCTGAACGGAGCCTCGTTCTCCCCCTTCGGGGTGATAGCAACGGGCGGCCCCGGAGGGCCGCCCGCGCGTGTGGGGGCTAGTGCGAGGGCGCCGGCGCGCGCACCCGGACGCGCCGTGCGAGCAGGTAGATCACCGCGACTGCGGCGAACGCAAGGAGGCCGATCCCGATGATGGCGAAGAACGGGAGACCCTCGCCGGTCGAGCCGGAGCCGATCGAAACAGCGCCGAACGAGTGCGTCTTGGCCCCGCCGTACTGGGTGAAGCCGTCGTTTACTGCATAGGACCACTTACCGGAGCTCGGGAAGACGACCTTCGCCAGATAGATGCCAGGCTCGCCGGTCGGCTTGGCGGCAAACGTCTTCTCTGCACCGGTCGACGCGTTCCGGATCACGACCGACGGGGTCGCGCCCTCGAGCGGAGTCTCCCCGTGCTGGAGGATCTTGACCTCCGCGTTCCACGTGTCCCCCGCTCCGACCCCTTGGGGCGGCGAGAGGCCCGCCGTCGCCCAACCGCCGGCGAGCGCGCTTGCCGGAGCCGAGAGGGCAACGAGAGCGAGTAGTACGAAAACCTTCTTCATGGGTACCTCCTGGTAGCTACCGCTTCTACACCTACGAGGCGCCGGCGGTTCCACGCCTAGCGCATCGAGCGCGCGATGCGAATCGCCTCGTCCTTCGAGATCTCGGCCTCGATTCGGATCGTGACGTCGCTCGAGGTCTCGAAGATGAGGGCGTTCCCGACGAGCCGGAACGGCTCCTCCTCATTGACGCTCGGATAGAAGAGCGTGTGCTTCTCGCCCGAGAGCCAGATGCCCGCGCCGCCATCCCCCAGCACGACGAGCTCCGTATCCGTCGCGTTGATGTTGACGAGCTTCTGGACCGCACCGCCCACGCCGGCCTGGGTGATCAGCAGCCTGGGATCGTCCTCCGAGCCGTACAGGAAGGCGACCTGCCGAGCCTCCGGCCGGTAGTAGACCTTGGGTGGGTCGTCGAGGCCCTCGACGCGGGGCAGGAGAACGGGGAAGCCGGCGAGCTCCCTGGCCTCGTCCAGGTCGACGCGGTCGCCGAGCCCGAGGTCTCCCGTCGCCTTGCCCACCGGCGGAAGCTCGTCGACGTACCGGATCGTCACAGCGCCGATGCCGAGCCAGTCGAGCACCGTGCTTCTCGCCTGCGGAACCACCATCACGGCCCCCACTGCGACGAGGAGGACGACGAGTGCTGCGACGAGGGCGCGTCGGCGGCCGAAGCCCGGGACTGGTCGCCGTCCCTCGCCGAGGCGACGCCGAACGGCTCCCGACAGATCCGGCGTCGCCGGATAGTCCAGGTTCGTGCCGACCGTCTGCAGCGCGCGCTCGAGCTCAGGCATCTCCAGCCTCCAGTTGGGCTCGCAGCCGGGCGAGGCCGCGCGAGAGCCGCGACTTCACCGTCCCTTTTCGCAGGGAGAGCGTCTCGGCCGTCTCCTCCTCGGTCAGCTCCAGAAAGAAGCGGCAGGCGATGACCTCGCGCTGCTCCTCCGGGAGCTCGTTGACGGCTGCGAGGAGCTCCGCCTGCTGCTCGCCGGCGAGAAGGTTGGCCTCGGGGGACGGGGCCGCGCCCCCCGAGAGCGGGTCCGCCGCGGCGCGCAGCGCAAGATTCGTGCGTCGACCGCTCGAGCGGCGTCTGTTCCGGGCCTCGTTCGCGACGATTCGAAGGAGCCACGGCCGGAGCTCGGCGCCCTGCCGAAAGCGACCGAGGGCGTAGAACGCCTTCACGAACGCGTCCTGCGCGGCGTCCTCGGCGTCGGCCGAGCTTCCCGTCAGCAGATAGGCAGTGCGAAAGGCAATCCCCTGGTATGCGTGCACGAGGTCTCCGTAGGCGTCCTGGTCGCCGCGCTTTGCCCGTTCGACGAGCTCCGCTTCTGACAGTGGTCGGCCCACCACTGCCCCTTCTACACCGGCGCGCCGCAGCGGGTTCCGCTAGAGGCCTGATGTGGAACTGGCGCGCTGTGGGGCGGCCGCAGACCCGCTCAGGTTCACATCGGGCCTCTTTTAGCGCCGTACGAGGCGCCGCGCGAAACGAGCGATCGCGAGCGCGGCGATCGAGACTCCGCCGACCGCCAGTCCCACGGCGTTCGTCGTCGTGCACGTGCGGCAGACGTTGCAGCAAGTACCGGCCACCGGCGCGTACTCGGCCGCGCGAGTCGTGATCGGAGTGGCGCGAACGGAGAGCTGGCGGAGCACGCCTCGATTGTACGCCGCCAGACCTCCTAGATTCGTTCGCCGAAGGCGAGGATGTAGCCGAACGGATCCTGCACGCGAATCTCCCGCATGCCCCACGGCCGCTCGATCGGCTCATGCAGGAGGTCGGCCCCGCGACCCTGGAGCTCCTCGTGGAGCCCGTCGACGTCGTCCGTCGTGATGTAGACGTCGAACAGGTCGGGCTGGACGATCTCGCTGTTCGGCCGCGGCTGCTCGCCCTGGGCGAAGTGGATGTCGCACTCGCCCCGGTGCGCGTATCCGTAGGTGGCGGGCGCAGGCTCCCAGACGTCGGTCTCGAAACCGAGCGTGTCCCGGTAGTAGGTCATCGCCTGATCGACGTCGGGCACGATCAGGACCGGCGCGATGCGGGTGAGGGTCGGCATTTGCGCGATCCTATTGCGACGGTGACCCTTCTCGACGACGTCATGCCCGCCTACGCCGTGCACGAGGTGCACTCGCTCCGGGTGCCGGCCGCCCCGGGGGAGACCTACGACGCGATGAAGGCGGTGACCGCGAGCGAGGTCCGGTTGTTCGGGCCGCTGATGTGGCTGCGGACGCTGGGTCGGTCGAAGCGCGTGTTCGACCCGCGCGCTCCCCTCCTCGAGGAGATGGTCAAGATCGGTTTCACTCCGCTCGCCGAGCGCCCGGGCGACGAGATCGTGATCGGTGCGATCGGGCGCTTCTGGAGCCCGACCGGGTCGAGACCCACGGGATCGCCGGACTTCGCGACCTTCGCAGAGCCGGGCTACGCCAGGGCAGCCGTGAACTTCCGGGTGACGCCCGAGCGCGACGGCAGCCGGATCACCACCGAGACTCGGATCATCGGCACCGACGCCGAGGCGACCCGCAAGTTCCGCCGTTACTGGCTCGTGGTCCGGCCCGGGAGCGGCGCGATCAGGCGGAGCTGGCTGAAGGCGATCCGGAGGCGGGCGGAAACCGGCTAGGAGGGTTTGGCGGAACGTCGCTCGTCCCAGGGGTGCGATGGTCGTTCCGAGGCAAGGACGCAGGGAGCGTCGATAGCAGCGCTATCGGCGCGACTGAGGACGCAGCCTCGGGGTGAGCAGCGCAGCCCTGGGACTCAGCCGTCGTTTTGTCAAACCCTCTTAGGCGACGGCAGCTTCGCCGAGCAGCGCCTTGACCTCGCCGAAGAACGCCGGCGTCGGGCTGACCTTGAAGCCGGCACCGAGCTCCAGCACCTTCGGGCCGAGTGAGGTCTCGAGCGCCACGATCAGCGCGGCCTCGCCCGGAAAGTCTCGAACCAGGCCCGCGAGCTCCTTGACGATCCCTGCAGGCGCCCGGCGGGCGTCCACCTTGAGCCGCACCTCGGTCACGGTCTGCGCGGCGGCGAACGGCGTGACCTCCATCGCGATCAGCTTCGTGTCGCCCTGCTGCTTGTGGTCGACGCGGCCCTTGACGACGAGAATCGAATCGCTGACGAAGAGCTCGCGCGTCGCCTCGTAGACGGAGTTGAAGACGACGACCTCGGCGCTCCCTGTGACGTCGTCGAGCTGCACGAAGAGCATCGGGTCGCCCTTCCTGGTCGTCAGCGGCTTCAGCGCACCGACCATCCCTCCGACCGTGACGATCTCGCCGTCGCGGCGGAGCGAGATCTCCGAGATCCGGCAGTCGGTCTTCCTGGAGAGTTGCTCCTTGACCGCCGTCAGTGGGTGCTCCGAGACGTAGATCCCGAGCGACTCCTTCTCGAGCGCCAGCAGCTCGGCCTTCTCGAACTCGCCGTCGGGGATCACCGGATGCACCTTCGGCGCGGCCGACTCCTCACTCCCGAGGTCGAAGATCGAGCCCTGGCCGAGCAGCCGGTCGGACTGCTCGCGTCCGCCCCACGCCATCGCGTGGTCGATCATCGCGAGCATCCCCCGGCGCGTCGCCTCGGTCGAGTCGAGCGCGCCGCACTTGATCAGCGCCTCGAGCGCCCGCTTGTTCACGACGGACGGATCGACGCGCTCCGTGAAATCCCAGAGGGAGGCAAACGAGCCCCCGCTCTCGCGCGCGGCGACGATCGCCGCCGCGGCTGCCTCCCCGACATTCTTTACGGCGTTGAGCCCGAAGCGGATTTTTCCCTCGACGACGGCGAAGTCCCTCTGGGAGCAGTTGATGTCCGGCGGCTCGACGTCGATCCCCATCTCCGCGCAGGCGTTGACGTAGAGAGGAACCCGATCCTTCGTGTTCATGACGGACGAGATCAAGGCGGCCATGTACTCGCACGGGTAGTTGGCCTTGAGCCAGGCCGTGCGGTACGCGATCAGCGCGTAGCCGGCCGAGTGCGACTTGTTGAAGGAGTAGTCCTGCGACTGCTCCGTGTCCTTCCAGAGCTGCGTGGCGACCCCATGGGACACCCCGTTCGCGGCGCAGCCCTCGAGGAACTTGTCCTTGAGGGAGGCCATGAGCGAGTGGATCTTCTTGCCGATCGCCTTCCGGAGGTCGTCCGCCTCGGCCGGCGAGAACCCGGCCAGCTTCTTGGAGATCTCCATGTACTGCTCCTGGTAGATGCAGATCCCGTAGCTCGTCTCGGTGATCGCCTTGAGACGCTCGTCGATGTACGTGATCGGCTCCTGGCCGTGCTTGCGCTTCGCGTACGAGGGGATGTAGCCCATCGGACCCGGCCGGTAGAGGGCGACGAGCGCGATCAGGTCCTCGAACTCGGTCGGCTTCACCTGGCGCAGCGCCTCCCGCATGCCGGACGACTCGAACTGGAACACGCCCATCGCATCGCCGCGCGCGAGCATCTCGTAGGTCTTCTTGTCGTCCGTGGGGATCTTCTCGTTCGAGAGCCCGCCCACGAGCTGGTACGTCTTCTCGATCACGTCCAGGTTGCGGAGGCCGAGGAAGTCCATCTTCAGGAGCCCGAGCGCCTCGACGTCCCACATCCCGAACTGCGTCACCACTTCCTGGTCGGGGCCTTTCTGCTGGAGCGGGACGTACTCGACGAGCGGCCTGTCGCCGATCACGACCCCGGCCGGCGTGGATCGAGTCGTTGCGGACGAGACCCTCGAGCGGCTTCGCGAGGTCGACGATCTCGCGCACCTGCGGGTCGGAGTCGTAGGCCTGCTTGAGCTCGGCGCCCGGCTTCAGGCACTCCTCGAGGTAGACCTTCGGGCCTTCCGGGATCATCTTCGCGACCCGGTCGACCTGGCCGTACGGGATCTCGAGCACGCGGCCTGCGTCGCGCACGGCGGCCCTGGCGAGCATCGTCCCGAACGTGATGATCTGGGCGACCCGGTCGCGGCCGTACTTCTCCTTGACGTAGTTGATCACCCGGTCTCGCCCGGCAACGGCGAAGTCGATGTCCATGTCGGGCATGGACTTGCGGCCCGGATTGAGGAAGCGCTCGAAGAGGAGGTCGTGTCGGATCGGATCGACGTCCGTGATCTCGAGCGCGTAGGCGGCGATGGATCCCGCGGCCGATCCTCTCCCCGGGCCGACCTGAATCCCGTTCTGCCGGGCGAAGCGGACGAAGTCCCAGACGATCAGGAAGTAGTCGGCGAAGCCCATCTCCTTGATCGTCTTCAGCTCGAACTTGATGCGCTCCTGGAGCTCCGGCGTGACGGTTCCGTACCGCTTCTCCATGCCTTTCTCGCACAGCTCGACGAGGTAGTCGAAGGCGTCGCGGTCGTCGGGCGTCGGGAACGACGGGAGCCGGATCTCGCCCAGCTGCAGCTCGACGTTCAGCCGCTCGGCGATCTCGAGGCTCGTGCGGAGTGCGTGCGGGTAGTCCGCGAAGTCCTGGGCCATCTCGGCCGGGGTCTTGAAGTAGAACTGGTCCGTGTCGAACTTCCAGTGATTCGGGTTCTTGAGCGAGTCGCCGGACTGGATGCAGAGGAGCGCCTCGTGGGCCCGCGCGTCCTCGTGGCGGAGGTAGTGGACGTCGCCGGTTCCGACGAGCGGGAGGCCCGAGTCCGCGGCGAGCTTCGCGAGCAGCGGGTTGATCCGCGCCTGCTCCGCGAGGCCGGCGTTCTGCATCTCGACGTAGACGTTGTCGCGCCCGAAGACCTGCGCGAGACGGTCGAGGTCGGAAGCGGCATCCTGTGGACGACTTTCCTCCAAGGCTTTACACACTCGGCCCGAGAGGCACCCGGAGAGCGCCACGAGCCCCTTCGCGTGAGTGGCCAGGTGGCTCCAGTCGACGCGCGGCTTGTAGTAGTAGCCCTCGAGGAATCCGGCCGAGGCGAGCTTGATCAGGTTCCCGTAGCCCTCGTTCGACTCGGCGAGGAGCGTCAGGTGCGCGTAGCCCTTCTCCTGCTTGGACGCGTCGTCGCAGACGTAGACCTCGCAGCCGATCAGCGGCTTGACGCCCTGCTTCCCGGCGTGCTGGTAGAGCTGGACGGCGCCGGCGAGCGAGCCGTGGTCGGTGAGCGCGACGGCCGGCATCTCGAGCTCCGCGGCGCGGGTCGCCAGATCGGGGATCCGGCAGGCCCCGTCGAGGATCGAGAATTCGGAGTGGACGTGGAGGTGGACGAACTCGGCAGCCAAGGCCGAGCCATTCTGGCAGGGACCCCGGCTAGCCCGATTTCGCCCAGGAGGCGACGCGATCTCGCTCCTCCTGTGTCATCTTCGTCTCGTTGCTGAACGGCATCCGCTTCTGCACGACGACGACGGTGTTGATCACGTCGCGGTGCAGCTCGATGTTCTTCGGGTCGGAGAAGTCGATCAGCCCGGACTGCTCGTAGCCCGCGATCGTCGGCTTCGGCGAGTGGCACGGCACGCAGCGCTGCTCGAAGATCCCCTGCACCTCCTCGAGGCTCGCCGGCTCGGACGAGCCACCGCCGGCGCTTCCGCCGCCGTCGTCGGATCCGCCACCGCAGCCGGAGAGAACCGGACGGCCAGGAGGAGCGCGAGAGCCGGGGGAAGCGACCGCACTACAGGCTCTGACGCCGAACCTCTTTCGCTTGTTGTGCGAATTGCCGATAGATGGATATGGATCGCTCTGCGGCGACACCCTCTCCCGGCCTCGTTCTCCCCGAACGGTTCGCCGACGGCCCGCCTCGCTGGTACGCACGGCGCGGCAAGCGCATCCTCACCGGCTCGTCGCGCATCGACGTCCTGGCCAGCTCTGGGATCAGGACGCGGCGTGGCTGGGATTCATCGAGGGCAAGCGGCTAGCCTCGATTCGTGACGAAGCGCCGCGACGCTGACGAGCAGGCGGACGACCGCCCGCCGATCTGCCCCGCCTGCGGCGTGACTCAGGGCATGGTGCTCACGGACGAGCAGCCCCGGTACGAGTGCCAGGAATGTGGCTTTTCCGAAAGTGAAGCTACGAGCTAGGCGCCGAAGCCGCCGGACTTGTCTTTCTTGGCCTTCTTGTCGCTGCGCTTTTCCTTCAGCGACTTCTGCGCGGTCTTCTTGCCGAGCTTCTTGGGTTTGTCTGAGCCTTTGGCCATGGTCGTAGCGTAACTAGGCGCCCGGCCGGACGAGCGGTTTGTAGGTGATCCGGTGCGGCTCGAGCGCCTCCTCGCCGCGCGTCTCTCGCACCCAGGCCTCGTACTCCTCGAAGCTCCCCTCGAACCACGTGACCTGAGAATCGCCCTCGAAGGCGAGGATGTGCGTCGCGACGCGATCGAGGAACCAGCGGTCGTGCGAGATCACGGCGGCGCAGCCGGCGAAGTCCAGCAACGCGTCCTCGAGCGCGCGCAGGGTGTCCACGTCGAGGTCGTTCGTCGGCTCGTCCAGGAGCAGCAGGTTCCCGCCCGAGCGGAGCAGCTTCGCGAGATGGACGCGGTTCCGCTCGCCGCCCGAAGAGATCACCGACGCGCTTCTGCTGGTCGGAGCCCTTGAAGTTGAACCAGGAGACGTACTGGCGCGAGTTCACCTCGCGGTTCCCGAGCGCGATCGTGTCGTGGCCGCCGGAGATCTCCTTCCAGACGTTGTTCCCGGGCTCGAGCCCCTCGCGCGACTGGTCGACGTAGGCGAGCTCGACCGTCTCCCCCACGCGCAGCTCGCCGGAGTCCGGCTGCTCCTCGCCGGAGATCATCCGGAAGAGCGTCGTCTTGCCGGCGCCGTTCGGGCCGATCACGCCGATGATCCCGCCCGGCGGCAGCGAGAAGGTCATGTCCTCGACGAGCAGGCGGTCGCCGAACCCCTTCGAGACATGCTCCGAGTCGACGACGATGTCGCCGAGCCGCGGCCCGGCGGGGATGTGGATCTCGACCCGGTCGAGCTTGACGTTCTTCTCCTGCGCGAGCAGCTTCTCGTAGGCGCCGACGCGAGCCTTGGACTTCGCGTGCCGCGCCTTCGGCGAGGCGCGCACCCACTCGAGCTCCGCCTTGAGCGCGCGCTGGCGGGCCGACTCCGTCTTCTCCTCGTGCGCGAGCCGCGTCGACTTCTGGTCGAGCCAGCCGGAGTAGTTGCCCTCGTAGGGGATCCCGCGCCCGCGGTCGAGCTCGAGGATCCAGCCGGCGACGTTGTCGAGGAAGTACCGGTCGTGCGTGACGGCGACGACGGTGCCGGCGTAGTCGGCGAGGAAGCGCTCGAGCCAGGCGACCGACTCGGCGTCGAGGTGGTTCGTCGGCTCGTCCAGGAGCAGCAGGTCCGGCGAGGACAGGAGCAGCCGGCAAAGCGCGACCCGGCGCCGCTCGCCGCCGGACAACGTCGTCACATCCCGGTCGCCGTCGGGGAGCCGCAGCGCGTCCATCGCGCGGTCGAGCTGGGCGTCGAGCTCCCAGGCGCCGTGCCGGTCGATCTGCTCCTGCACCTTGGACTGCTCGGCGAGGAGCGCGTCGAAGTCGGCGTCGGGCTCGGCGAAGGCGGCGGAGATCGCGTTGAACCGGTCGAGCAGGTCGCGCATCGGCCGGACGCCGTCGTCCACATTGCCGCGAACGTCCTTGGCGGGATCGAGGTCGGGCTCCTGCGGCAGGAAGCCGACCGTGGAGCCCTTCGCGAGCTCGGCACTCCCGCTCGACGGCTCCTCGACGCCGGCCATGATCCGCAGCAGCGTCGACTTTCCGGCGCCGTTCGCGCCGAGCACGCCGATCTTCGCCCCCGGCAGGAACGCGAGCGTGATGTCGTCGAGCACCTTGCGCTCCGCCCCGTAGAACTTGGAGGCGCGGATCATCGTGAAGACGTATTCGGCCACGACGGCCGAGGTTAGCGATGCGCTTCGTCGTGGACGAGGCTCATTGCATCTCCGACTGGAGCCACGACTTTCGTCCCGACTACAGGCGCATCGGGCGGCTCATTCAGCGCCTGCCTCCGGGAGTCCCCGTGCTGGCGACGACGGCGACGGCCAACAATCGGGTCATCGCCGACATCGGCGAGCAACTGGGAGCAGACCTCGTCTCGATCCGCGGCCCCTTGACCCGCGAGAGCCTCCGACTTCAGGTCATCGAGCTTCCCGAGCAGGCGCAGCGTCTGGCGTGGCTTGCGGCAAATTTGCCCGAGTTTCCCGGCTCGGGGATCGTCTACTGCCTCACTGTCGCGGACTGCGAGCGCGTCAGCCGAGTGGCTCTCCACGCGCGGAATCTTCCTCGCTCCGTACTACGGCGGCCATGGACACGGATCAGCGACAGATGCTGGAGGATCAGCTATCGCCGGAACGAGGTCAAGGCGCTCGTGGCGACCGTCGCCTCGGATGGATTCGACAAGCCATCTCGCCGGTTATCCTCGACGTGATGGCGACGACGAAATCGGAGCAGACGAAGTTCCTGCTCGCCGAGTCCGAGCTTCCCGCGGCGCTGGTACAACATCGCCGCCGACATGCCGAGCCCGACGCAGCCGACGCTGCACCCGGGCACCGGCGAGCCGGTCGGCCCCGACGATCTCGCCCCGCTCTTCCCGATGGAGCTGATCCTCCAGGAGGTGAGCCAAGAGTCTGAGATCGCGATCCCGGAGGAGATCCTCGACATCTACAGCCTCTGGCGCCCCACGCCGCTCTACCGGGCCCACCGGCTCGAAAAGGCGATCGGGACGCGGTCGCGCATCTTCTACAAGTACGAAGGCGTCAGCCCTGCAGGCAGCCACAAGCCGAACACGGCGGTCGCCCAGGCGTACTACAACGCGAAGGAGGGCCGGACGCGGCTCTCGACCGAGACCGGCGCCGGACAGTGGGGAAGCGCGCTCGCCTTCGCCTGCACGCTCTTCGGGCTCGAGTGCAAGGTCTACATGGTCAAGATCTCGTACGACCAGAAGCCGTTCCGGCGCTCGATGATCCAGGCCTGGGGCGCGACGATCGTCGCCAGCCCGTCGGAGGAGACGCAGTCGGGCCGCGCCGTCCTCGAGGAGCATCCCGACTCGCCGGGCAGCCTCGGGATCGCCATCTCCGAGGCCGTCGAGGACGCCGCCGGGCGGGAGGACACGGCGTACTCGCTCGGGTCCGTCCTCAACCACGTTCTGCTCCACCAGACGGTCATCGGCCAGGAGGCGATCGCGCAGATGGAGATGGCGGGCGCCTTTCCCGACGTCGTCATCGGCTGCGTCGGCGGAGGATCGAACTTCGCCGGGCTCGCCTTCCCCTTCCTGCGCGAGAAGATCAACGGCCGCGACATCGACGTGCTCGCCTGCGAGCCCGCGGCCTGCCCGACGCTGACGCGCGGCCTCTTCGCGTACGACTTCGGCGACACGGGGAAGCTCACGCCGCTCGTCCCGATGCACACGCTCGGACACGACTTCATCCCGGAGCCGATCCACGCCGGCGGGCTTGCGCTACCACGGGGTGGCGCCGCAGATCTCCCAGCTCGTGCGCGACGGCCTGATTCGCGCGGAGGCATACCTCCAGACCGACGTCTTCGCCTCTGCGGTGCAGTTCGCCCGCACCGAGGGGATCCTCCCCGCGCCGGAGGCGTCGCACGCGATCCACGGGGCGATCCAGGCAGCGCGGGCCGCCGACGAGGCCGGCGAGGAGCGGACGATCCTCTTCAACCTGTCCGGCCACGGCCATTTCGACATGGCCGCATACGACAACTATTTCGCCGGCAAGCTCGAGGATGTCGCGCTGAACGAGGAGGACATGCAGCGCGCGCTCCAGGCGATCGAGGGCCTCCCCTCACCCGCGTAGGGGGCCGCGTGGACGCGGACGCCGTCGAGCTCCGGGTGCTCGGCTGCCTCGTCGAGAAGCAGCGGACGACGCCGGACGCCTACCCGCTCTCGCTGAACTCGCTACGGCTCGCCTGCAACCAGGCGACGAACCGCGACCCGGTCGTCGAGTACGACGAGCCGACGATCCGCGAGGCGCTCCACTCGCTCTCGCGCCGCGGCTGGGTCCGCCTCGCGAGCGGCAGCGGCAGCCGGGCCGTGAAGTACCGGCACCTGTTCGACGAGGCGCTGAGCCTGTCCGGCGCCGAGCTGTCGCTCCTGGCCGTGCTGATGCTGCGCGGCGCCCAGACGCCGGGCGAGCTGAAGCAGCGGACCGAGCGGCTGCACCGCTTCGAGTCGCCGGCCGAGCTGGAGGGCGTCCTCGACGGGCTCATCCAGCGCGAGCTCGTGGCGCGGCTCCCACGCCGGCCCGGCCAGAAGGAGCAGCGCTACACGCAGCTGCTCGGCGGCGAAGCGGAGGAACGCCCCGCCAGACGTCCGTCCCGTCGGACCGGCGACTCACTGGAGGCGCGCGTCGAGCGGCTGGAGGCCGAAGTCCGCGAGCTCCGGGAGGCGCTCGACCGGCGCTAGTCGGCTCGGACGCGGCCGAGCACGATCTGGAGCACCCAGTTCACGAGCCAGGCGACGATCGCGGCGCCGACGTACGTCCAGAAGCCGTCGATCGAGAAGTCCGGCGCGACCCACTCCGCCAGCGCGAGCATGAGCATGTTCAGCGCGAAGTACGAGAGCCCGAGCGTGACGATGATCAGCGGGAAGGTCAGGATCGTCAGCACCGGCTTGACGACGGCGTTCGCGAGCCCGAACACGGCTGCGCCGAGCAGGAGCGGCCCCCAGCGTCCGATCTCGACGTTGTCGAACAGCCAGTCGACGACGATCAGGACGACGATGTTCACGCCCCAGGCGATCAGGGCGCCGACGAGGAATCGCTGACCCATCGGCTGAAGTATCTGCGACCGCGGAGGCCGCGGGCCGGATCAGCCCGCGGCCGCCACCGCTTCGGTCGAGTTCGCCGACTCCTGCGTCCCGTCGAGGGCGCGGACGACGAAGTAGTGCATGACGCCCGGGTCGAGACCGGCGAGAGTGATCTGGGTGCCCTCGGCCTTGTCGAGCTCGCGGTACTCCCCGCCCTTCTCCGTCGTGAAGAGGATGAGGTAAGCGAGCGCGCCGGGAGTTTCCTTCCAGCTGAGCTCGGACTTCGCCCTCTCCACCAGTCGTCGCGGTCAGGCCGATCGGCGCCGGGAGCCCTTCAGGCGCGCGTTCGACGACCTTGTCCTGGACCTTGAAGCTCTCGTCCTCGACGAACTCGAGGATCTTCTCCTCGCCCTCGGCTTCGGCCCTGGCGCTGACGAGCTGGATCTGTGTCTCGCCGGTCAGCTTCGCGGTGAGCTCGAGCCTGCCCTCGACGCTGTTGATCGCCTCGACGATGGCGCCGGCAACCTCTTCCGCCGGTGCATCCTGCGGCGAGCTTCACAGGAGCCGCCGCGAACTTTCCGTCGAAGTCGAACTCGAAGGTCGTCGGCTCGTTGGTGCCGTCGGAGATCGTGAAGGTCTCTCCGTCCTGGAGCTTCGTGGCGGCGATCGACAGGATCGTCGCCTCGGTGATGGTGGTCGCGGCGGCGGCGGCGGCGGCGGGGTCGGTGTGGAGCAGGAGGCGGCGCCGACGCCGCGGTGCCAGCCGTCGAGCCGAAGAGCGGAGACGAGAGCTCAGCTTCCTCGACGTAGAGCGAGTACGACGAGCTACTTGCACGTCTTTTCGGCCTCCGCGGCTGCAGAGTCACCTGCCCTGACGATGCCGACGCCCTTCAGCGCGAACGTGCAGAGCACGTTCTTCAGGCTCGCGTCGAGCAGCTCGATCGTGGCTGTCTTCTCGTCGGCCTGGCTGTTGTTCCCTTGGACGACGAAGCTGTCGAACCAGGCGTCCCAGCCGGCGGCTCACTTCCACCGTCACGGTGACGGTGAGGTTTCCGAGCTCGAACTTGGTGGCGGACCTTCTGAGTTACCCTCTCCTCGCCGACGGAATCCTGCGACACCTTCCTGCGTCACCTCGAGCGCGCTGACGCTGCCGACCCTGTGTCGCAGGTGGGCCGCCGGACATGGTGAGCGGAAATTCGATGCGATCCACGCCTTCGGCTTCGCGCCGACCGTGCCCTGTGTGGTGCCGGCGTTCGCCGTCGACCGTCTGGATGAGCTTCCGGCTGCAGGGTCACTTGATCGTGGCCGGCATCCTTCGGTGGCGTCGGAGAGCGCGGGAATGCAACCTCCGTCAGGAGCGTGTTCTGGAGCTGCAGCCGGCTCTTCTCCTTGTAGCTGGTAGTCCGCGATGATCAGCGTGACGTTCTTCGGCAGCGCGTTTCGGTTCAACATCGCCTGGATCCAGTCGTAGACCGGCTTGCCCATGGCTGATGTCACTTCGATCACGCAAGGCTCGTGTCTCGGTGCGCTGAGGTGCTTGCGGATGACTCCGTCCGCTCCCGGCTGCCGCATTGACGACGTCGCTCGGGTCGCGCAGCCGTTGCGGACTTCAAGGTGCCGCCAGCGACACCGTCGATCTCCAAGAGCGTGCTCCCGGCGGCGTAGGACGCGCTGGTTGATCGCCCCGGCCCGGCGATCGGGGTCCGCGACGAAGAGGCCGAGCGCCGTGACCACGATCAGGCCCAGCACCGCGACTGCAACCCAGATGACGACGTTCTTCTTCACCCCGACCTCCGATCGACCATAGGACGATTTGACATCAAGTTCAAGACGGCGGACGACCCGGAAATCTTCCGAGCCTCTGTGAAATCTGTGCGCCGGATTGAGCTCCTTGTCCTGGCCGGCGCGTAGCCTCGGAGGCGTGGACGTCTTCGCCGACCTGAACCCGCAGCAGCGCGCCGCCGTCGAGGCCGTGCGCGGGCCGGTCTGCATCCTGGCCGGCGCCGGCTCGGGCAAGACGACGACGATCACACGGCGGATCGCGAACCAGGTGCTGACCGGCGCCTTCGCGCCCACGGAGATCCTCGCGGTCACCTTCACGGACAAGGCGGCGGGCGAGATGCGGTCGCGACTCGCGAAGCTCGGCGCCGGCGGCATCCAGGCGCGAACGTTCCACTCGGCGGCGCTCGCCCAGCTGCGGCACTTCGCCGGCGACCGGATCGGCCAGGTGCTGCCCTCGAAGGCGATGACGCTGCAGCCGATCCGGCGCTCCCTCCCTCCGCCGTTCAAGTTCCGGCCGCTCGGCGACCTGGCCGGCGAGATCGAGTGGGCGAAGAACCGGCGCCTGACGCCCGAGACCTACCTGCGCTCGCTCGACGGGCACGAGCCGCCGATCCCGCCCGACGTGATGGTGAGCATCTTCAGCCGCTACGAGCGCGCCAAGGAGTCACAGAACCGTGTCGACTTCGAAGATCTTCTTGGAGCTCGCAGTCCGGCTCTACGACGAGGACCCCGAAGCCGCCCGCGTGTTCCGCGCCCGCTACAAGGCGTTCACGGTCGACGAGTACCAGGACGTCAACCTCCTCCAGCAGTCGCTCCTCGAGCGCTGGCTCGGCGACCGGGACGACCTCTGCGTCGTCGGCGACGACTACCAGTCCATCTACTCGTTCACGGGCGCGACGGCGGAGCATCTGCTGAACATGAAGGGCCAGGTCTTCCGCCTGGAGGAGAACTACCGCTCGACGCCGGAGATCCTGGAGCTCGCGAACCGCCTGGTGCCGAAGCTGGGCGGCGCGGAGAAGGTGCTCCGCGCGACTCGTCCGTCGGGCGAGCAGCCGGTGCTGCGGGCCTGCGAGGACTCGGCGGCGGAAGTCGCGTCGATCGTCGGAAACGTCAAGACCTTCCACCGGGAGGGCGTGCCCGTACGAGGAGATCGCGGTGCTGTACCGCATCAACTCCCGCTCGGAGGACTTCGAGGAGGCGCTCTCCGAGGCCGGCATCCCGTACCAGGTGCGAGGCGGCGCGTTCCTGGCGCGGCCGGGTGCGCGCGGGATGATGCGCGCCCTGCGCGGCTCGACCGGCCGCAGCGAGGTCGCAGAGATCGTCCGCCAGGTCGCCGAGGGGCAGGGACTCGTCGCGGTGGTGCCGGAGGGAGTCGGCGAGGAGGAGCTGACCCGCCAGGGAGACCTGGCGCGCTTCGTCCGGCTCGCGGAGGAGTTCGACGACGGCGCGCGGACGATCGGCGATTTCTTCACGGATCTCGAAAGCCGCTTCGGCGCAGAGGCGCAGGGCCGAGGCGTCAACCTCCTGACCTACCACCGAGCCAAGGGGCTCGAGTTCGAGGTCGTCTTCCTGCCGCTGCTCGACGAGGGCGAGATGCCGTTCAAGCGCTCGAGGACGAAGGAGGCCCTGGCCGAGGAGCGGCGGCTCCTCTACGTCGGCATGACGCGGGCGAAGCAGCAGCTCGAGATCACCTGGTCAGGAGCGCCCAGCCGCTTCCTCGAGGAGCTCGGCGTCGAGGCACCGGAGCGGCCGGCCGCCGACGATCCGACGGTCAAGGCGCTGAAAGCCTGGCGCCTCGAGCGGGCGCGGAAGGACGAGGTTCCCGCCTACGTGGTCTTCCACGACAAGACGCTGGAGGAGATCGCGCGCAGCCACCCGAAACAGCTGTGGGAGCTCGGCAAGGTCGCGGGCGTCGGCCCGACGAAGCTCGAGCGCTACGGCGACGAGGTGCTCGGCGCCCTCGCCGTCACAGCAGCTCCGCCCGACTGACGGCCGCGGCGAGCTGCTTGTCGGCGGTGACGAGCACGGCGTCCTCGGCCTCGGCCAGCACCGCGTAGCACGCGTCGTAGACGCTCAGCTTCCGTTCCCACGCGGACGGGGACGGCCGTGGCAACGAGGTCCCGTGTCGGACGGACATCCAGAGGCAAAGCGTGGAGGAAGTCGAGACGATCGCGCGCTGTGTCGGAGCTCGAGGACTCCGCTCTTGAGGTAGCCGAGCAGCGCCTGGCCCACCTCCGCGAAGATGAGGTCTGGCGCTGATGCGCGGAAACCGCCGTCGTCGACACGAGCGACCCATCCGGCAGCCTCATCGTCCTCGTCGAGAAGAGCCCGGACGACGACGTTGGCGTCAAAGACCGCGCGCACGGCGCTCGATCTCGCGCGCACGCTCGTCCCGCCCTCGGCGGATGAGCTCGACGGCGTCAGGTGCGTCCTTCGGCAGGGTGAACTCCGAGCGCAGCTCCTCGAGCCGCTGCGCGACCCACGCCTGCGGCGCTCTTCTTCCTCCGCAGTCGCCCCGAGCGCCGCGACGATCTCGGCGTTCAGCGACCGGCCGTTCTGCTTCGCGCGCCGCTTGAAGGCGTTCACCAGCTCTTCTGGGACGTTTCTGACGTGGAGCGTGCCCACGGTGCTCATGCTAGCACTCTGCTAGCACGCTCACGGCAACTCCCCGGCGAGCTCGCAGGCGAGCCGCCAGACGATCGTCTCGGCAAACCGGCCCTGCCAGCCGTTCAGCTCCAGGTCGCGCAGGGCGTCCTCGGCGTAGGGAAGCTCCCGCATCCGCGCCCGGACGACGACCTCCTTGACCGCCTCGCCGCTCTCCATCCAGACCCAGTCGGTCGTCCGCTTGACGAGCGCTCGTGACGGCGTTCGGCCCTCTTTGATCACGAACGCGAGGTCGAGCAGGCAGAGCGGGCAGGTCGGGACGCCGTCGAGATCCAGCTCGTGCGCCAGCTCGAGGACGGGGGACGCAACCACCCCGTCATTCGAGCATCAGAAAACGCACGGAGTTGTCGCGAATGTGTGACTTCTTCGACTAGATCATCGCAGGGCCGGCGCCGGCAAGCCGAGGTAGTCGGCCACGCCTCGACAGACCGCAGAGTCCTCGAGCGAGAGAACCCGGACGTCCTGAAGCGAGAGCCTCGGGTCTGTGCGATCGAAGACCGTGTAGTTCGCGCCAGAGCGACTCGAAGATCGACCACCACCGCAGACCGGCTGCCTCGGTGTCGCGGTGCACGGCGAGCGCCTGAGGCTGCGTGAGGCGCGTACCGGGTCGCAACGAGCGAAGGCCGGAGCCGCGCGCCGCCGGAGCACCACAGGGTCGTCCAAGGTCGATCAGCTCGGCGGTGTCCGGAAGCTCGATCGCCGCAATCGCCAGCGGCAACGCCGGCGCATCAGCCATCGGCGCGATCAGCCGCTGCCCGCGGAACCGGGAGAGCTCTCGACGACGCCGGAGGCCTCGCGGTCAGTGAGGTAGAGGCAGCCGTAGACGTCGGGGTCGCTGCCAGCGACCGTCGGGCTGGAGGATCGCGGGGGCCAGGCCGGCCCGCGTCCGGGGCCGTGTGTCACCCAGCGACCGCGCACGGTCCTGGGATCGACGTCGAGCGCCAACGCCTAGACGGCTCCCGGGTCCTCGAGCTCGCTGATGAGCGCCGCAACCCGTCGATAGTCGCCACGCCGGATCAGGTCGATCGGCTTCTCGTCGTCAAGCGCCTCGATCGGCTTCGACATCCAGACGGGGATGTACTCCGGGCGCACGACGCGCTCCAGCCGTTCGACGATGGACGCGAGCTCGGCAACCCGGTCGGCGCGGGTACCGCTCGGCTCACTCGCCCGCCGTAAGCCGACCCCGCACCGTGCTGCGGCGCGGCGCCGGTCGCATGGGCGATGACGCGATCGCTCAGGTTCCCTCTCAGGTGAATCCGGACTGCCTCGTCGGCAAATGCGGTGCTCATGTCCACGAATAGCGGAGGATCGTCGTGATTCCGTCATGTTTTCAGCGCGTTATCGTATCCATCGTGGCGCGCATGATCCCCGACTCGCTGACTCCGGACACCGAGAGCACGGCCGAGCGGCGGCTCTTCGAGCGCCTCCGCGACGAGACCAGCCGACGACATCGTCGCGTTCCACAGCGTCGCCTGGCTGCGTCCCGGGCCAGAGGGACGGCCCGCGCCAGGGAGAGGCGGACTTCGTCCTCGCGCATCCCGAGTACGGCGTTCTCACGCTCGAGGTCAAGGGCGGAGCGATCCGCTTCGACGCCGAGCACGGGCAAGTGGTCGAGCACCGGCAAGCAGGGCGAGATCAAGATCAAGGATCCGGTCCGCCAGGCGGCGAACGCGTCGCACCGGCTCCGAGATCTCGTCGCGCGGTCAGCGCGCGGCGCCGACGAGGGAATCGGCTTCGGCTCGGCTGTCTGCTTTCCCGACACACGCGTCGACGCCGGTCGCTCCGGGCGGATCTACCGCGCGAGCTCGTACTCGACCATCGCGATCTCGCAAAGCTGGAGCAGAAACTCGAGGCGCTCTTCCGCTACTGGCACGACCCCGCCAAGGACAGCCGCTGACGGCTGCCGGCATCGAGCGGCTCGAGCGGCTGCTCGCCAAGTCCTTCGAGCTGCGCGCGCCGCTCGCGCTACGAGCTCGAGGAGGAGGAGCGGGAGCTGCTGCCGCCTGACCGAGGAGCAGTACCGCGTGCTCGACATGCTCGCGCGCCAGCCGCGCGCGGCGATCGCCGGCTGCGCCGGCTCCGGCAAGACCTTCCTGGCAGCCGAGAAGGCGAGACGGCTCGCCGCGCAGGGCTTCCGCGTGCTCGTCGTCTGCTTCAACCGCTTCCTCGCCGAGCACCTGCGCCGCGGCCTCGAGGACGTCGACGCGATCGACGTCTTCTCGTACGACGCGCTCGCGCTCTCGATCGTGCGCGAGGCGGGCGTCGACTTCCCGGACGAGCCGCCCGAGGACGACCAGGGCCAGTACTGGCACGCGCTTCGCGAGGAGTTCGCCAACTCACGTCGACGTCGCGGTCGGCCGCTACGGCGCGCTCGTGCGTCGACGAGGGCCAGGACATGCCACGAGGACTGGTGGCTGCCGCTCCAGCTCCTTCTCGAAGATCCCGAGAAGTCGCCGCTGTACGTCTTCTTCGACGACAACCAGCGCATCTTCGCGGTCTCGAAGAACCTGCCCGTCGACGGCGAGCCGCTGATCCTGCCCGTGAACTGCCGGAACACCCAGGCGATCAACAAGCTCGTGACGGCCTTCTACGAGGGCGGCACGCTCGAGGCGATCGGGCCGGAAGGCCCGCCGGTCGACACGCACTTCTATGCGACGGACAAGGAGCTCCTCGAGCAGCTCGACTCGAGCATCCGCGCCTGGATCGGCGAGGCCGAGGTGAAGCCGGACCAGATCGCGCTGCTGACCGCGAAGTCCGCCGGCCGAAGCGCGCTCTGGTCGGTCGAGACGCTCGGCGGCGTGCGTCTCACCGACGACCCGTGGGAGCCCGGCCGGATCCTCCGGAGCTCGATCCACCGGTTCAAGGGACTCGAGCGGCTGGTCGTCGCGGTGACCGAGCTCGACGGCGCCCGCTCTGACGTCTTCTACGTCGGCTTCTCGCGGCCGAACGTCTTTCTCTCGGTCTTCTGCCCCGAGAGCGCGCGCCGTCGCTTGCCGCGCGAGCTCATAAGATCCTGAGCGAATGCCGCTGACTCTTATAGATGAGCAAGTCCTTACCGCCTGACCTGCAGTTCGAGCTCGATTCTCGTTTCAGGTTGCCAAGCCATTAGCAGTCCGGCTGATCTTCCGCTCGACGTTCGAATCGACCGCTTCGCCGGGACGCTCCTCGGCGGTGCGCTCGGTGATGCGCTTGGCGCGCCGGTCGAATTCCTCTCGTGGACCGAGATCCGGCGTCAATTCGGCAACGAGGGAATTCAGGAGCTCGCCCCGGCCTACGGCAAGGAAGGGGCGATCACAGATGACACGCAGATGACCCTCTTCACGGCGGAGGGCCTTCTCCGTTCGCACAATCGGTTCCTCGGAAAGGGGCTCTCACACATTCCATCCGTCGTTAGGCACGCCTACGTGCGCTGGCTGTACACGCAAGGCAGGCCGGACGCATGGCAAGCATTCTTCGAGGAGAAACCGGAGCCTTGGCCCGACGGCTGGCTGATCTCGCTTCCTGAACTCCACGACCAGCGTGCGCCGGGAAATACTTGCTCTGTCCGGAGCTGCGTCACCGCGCATGGGCACGATGGACGAGCCGCTCAACGACAGCAAGGGCTGCGGCGCCGTGATGCGCGCCGCTCCGGTCGGCCTTGCCCCGATCGACGATCCGTTCACGCTCAGCTGCGAGATCGGTGCATTGACCCACGGCCACCCCAGTGGCTATCTAGCCGCAGGCGCGCTTGCGCTGATCGTGCACCGGCTTGTGTGCGACATCAACCTGGAGGACGCGCTTGAGGAGGCAGTCGCGCGGCTTCGAGAACACCCGGGCAGCGAGGAATGCGTTGACGCGCTCGATCGCGCCGGCCAGCTCGGTAAGGGAGTACCGACCCCTGAACGGATCGAACAACTGGGCGGCGGATGGGTCGCAGAGGAGGCACTGGCGATCGCCGTCTGCTGCGCCCTTGCGACGGATGACTTCCTGACGGGTATCCGGCTGGCCGCGAACCACGGCGGTGACAGCGACAGCACGGCCGCTATCGCGGGGAACCTCCTGGGTGCCCGCGTCGGTCGCGCCGGATTGCCGGAGACCTGGCTCGAGAGGCTCGAGCTTCGCGAGGCGATCAGTCAGCTCGCAGAGGACTTGGCTCGGCATCACGATGAGCCCGAGGAGCGAGGACCTTTCGACGCCTCCACGGGAGACGAGGACAGGTACCCAGGCTGGTGAGACCGCCGATCGCGGATTCGTACTGGGTGGTTCCTGATCGCCTTCTCGCCGGCGAGTACCCGGGTGCGCGGTCGACCGACGAGGCCCTGCATCGGCTCGAGATTTTTCGGGAAGCTGGGATCACGTCGTTCGTCGATCTCACCGAAGAGACAGAGGGCCTAGCTCCGTACGACTCCCTCCTGAAAGCGGAAGCGCGCTTCGCTCGGCGGCCGATCAGAGACGCAGGGTGCCCCAGCGTTGACGAGATGAGGGCGACGCTGGATCTCATCGACGCCGAGCTCCAACGAGACGAAGTGGTGTACACGCATTGCTGGGGCGGGCACGGTCGGACGGGAACAGTCGTCGGCTGCTGGCTCGTCCGCCACGGCCTGTCCGGCCAAGCTGCTCTCGACCGGATCGCCGAGCTTCGTCGAGACGTCCCAGAGGCGAGGTGGCGTACTTCGCCGGAGACCGAGGCGCAAGCGGAGTTCGTACGAGCTGGGCAGGCTTCGAGTCGAGATCGGAAGCGAACTAGAGCGGTGACGATCGAGCATCGATTCCAGCCGAGACGGTGCGGTGCTGGAGCTCGAGCGCCGCGTCGGCGTCCTGCCTTGCAGAGCAAAGCGATCGAGGGGAGCCTCGACGTACGTGAATGAGCGAGACCACCTCCAGCCGTGCTTCTCGGAAGCAGCAAAGGAACGAGCCCCGTCCTGGGATCCGCCCGCGACGTCTGAGCAGCCCCAGGGTCAGGTACGACGACTGGCCGAGGCTGGGCGGTGTCGACCTCGCTCTGACTTGGCCGGACGGACTTATCGCGTTCGTCGAGCTCAAATGCGGCGCGAGCCGAAATGCTCTGGATGCCTGCGGCTGGGATGCAGTGAAGCTGGCGTTCGCCCTAACAAGGCGGAAAGCCTCAGCCGCATACTTGGTCGCCGGGACGACCGCGGCCAACTGGGCAGCGGCGCGTACGCGGAAGCGGAGCTGTTCTCGTCAAAATCGTTCGAGGCAAGTACAGCTCCGCTCCGACTACGCCGACGCCTTCAGGTTTTGGGAGCGAGACGGATATCCAGTGGCGGCCCTGGTTCCGGAACGGTTTCGAACGGCAGAACTTGGTGCCTTTCCGTTCGCGGTACAGGGGACTCCGTGGGAGCTCCGCGTCTCGCGAGTCGAGGTGGTCGGCAAGGAGTGGATTTCCTGGCCGTCCATGCTCGAGTCGGCTCCTTAGAGCGCGCACACGAGTCGCGGGCCGCGGAGAGTCCGCAGGCGATCAGTACCAGATCGGCGACACGGCGCGACCATTCTCGGTGGGCGGATCGGCAGGAATGGCTTGGCTGTCCCCTCGGCGTTCCGGCCCTCCGTCCATGCTGCCGCTGCCCCAGTCGGATCATCCGTAAGGAGCAGGCGCTCGAGCCATGCTTTGAGCTTCTCGAGGAAGCCGGAGTACCGCTTCTTCGAACGGAGTTCCCACCGCTCCATCATCCCGTATCCACGTCGTCTTTGGGTGAGCCAGCGAACCGCACGCGGGGCATCGCCGCGAATGAGACCTCCGGGTGTATCTCCAGCAGATTCGCGTCGTCGATGGCGGCTCGCTACCGTCCCTTCGCGGGCCAGAACCTTGCGTGGGGAGCGCGAGCCAAGCTTCGGGCGGAGAGCGAGGGCTGTATCGGCTCGAGCGGTCGGAGTCGCAGTTCTGACGATCCGAGAGGCATCGAGGATGGCCGCGTTGGGAAAACACTGTTGCGCCGCGGTCCCATCGAGCGTCTGTAGCCGACCTATCCGCAGCCGAGCCACCCGCGGTTCAGCCGATGCGCAAGTCGGGAAGTCGAGTCGCGTCGTCCGATCCTGACACCGGGCGCTTCCGCTGAGCTCCGGTGAATGAGCCCGTACTCATAGCCGCACTCGACCTCCGTTCCTGGATCTTCCCGCGTGCAGTTCGTACGTAGATGTACTGACGGTGCCGTTCCGGGCAGCCCCGTCGCGCGGATCGACCTCGTGGTCATTCCCGGTTGACGTATCCGTTCCGTCGTACCGTTGCCCCTGTCAGCCATCAGCCGCCTCGACGAACCCGCAAAGCGCGTTCGCCAGCCGCATCTGCTCCACCGTACGACAGTTCGCGTCCAGCAGCCGCGGGCTCGCGACCAGGTACGCCAGGCACTTCGCTCTCGAGATCGCCACGTTGAGCCGGTTGCGCGAGAACAGGAAGTCCAGGCCGCGCGGGACGTCTTCTCCCGTCGAGCTCGCCATCGAATAGAAGACGACCGGCGCCTCCTGGCCCTGGAACTTGTCGACCGTGCCGATCCTGACTCGCCGCTCCGGGATCGCCGCCCGCAGGCACCGCACCTGCGCGTTGAACGGCGCGACGACGACGAAGTCCTCGTAGCGAAGCGCCCGCTCGCCGTGCTCATCCACGTACGGCGTCCCGACCAGCCGCTCGATCTCGGCCCGCACGAACTCCGCCTCCTCCGGCGACGACGTCCGGTGGCCCGCGTGCTCGACCGGCACGAACCGCAGCCCGTTTCCCGCCGCGACCGACCGCGCCAGACACACCTCGGCCGGCTCGAGCCTCCCCTCGTAGAACGTCTCCGAGATGAACGCGTTCACCTCGGGTCGCATGCGCCACGTCCGCTCGAGGAACTCGCCCATCCCCGGCCGCACGGTCTCGTCCTCGCCGAGCAGGTGCTCCAGCACCGACGCGTTCGCGCCCGGTGGATGCGCGCCCTGCGAGACCTGCGGGAGCTGGTTCGGGTCGCCGAGCAGGACGAGCTCCCGCGCCGCCGTGCCGACCGCGATCGCATCGGCAAGCGCGATCTGCCCGCCCTCGTCCACGAAAAGCGTGTCCACCACGCCCTCGAGCTCCGGCCGCGAGAACAGGAACGAGGTCCCGGCCAGCAGCTGGAGCTCCGGATCGAGCAGGTCGCCGTTGTCGTACGTGTTCTCGATCAGGTCGCCGCCGGCGTAGCGGTCGTCCTCGTCCGAGCACTTCTTCCGGCCCGCGGAAGCGGAAGCCCACCTCCGCGGCCGCCGCCTCGATCTCCTTCAGGAACTGGTTGATCGCCTTGTGGCTGAGCGCCGTCACGCCGACGCGCTGACCGCGCCGAATCAGGTCGACCGCCCGCCGCGCGCCCGTGTACGTCTTGCCCGAACCCGGCGGCCCCTGGACGAACTGATACCGGATCGGCGGTCGCCGCTCGAGGATCTCCACGAGCGCCGGGTAGCGCCGGATCCTTCGCGAAGCGGAGCACGGCCTCGCGCTGCACGCCGGTGTACAGCGGCGTCGGCGGGATCAGCGCGCGCGGCAGCGGCTCCTCGCGCGCCGGACGCCCCGCCGCAACGTCACGAGACCGCGTTCGTTGTCGACCTTGACCGTGTTTACCTCGTCTGCGTGGCGGGATCCACGGCGGGCCCGCCGATCTTGTGCTCCTGCGGGGGGAACTTCAGCGTGTAGACGAAGGACTGGCCGTCGAGCTCCGGCTCGCCGACGAGCTCGAGCCGGCCGATCGTCTCACTGCTCTCGATCAGCTGCTCCTCGTCGAGCGTCAGGTTGTTGAAGTAGGCCCACCACTGCGGCTTTTCCTCCCGCCGGTGGTACTCGAGGACGTGGGCGAGGAGCCAACGCGGCTCGCCCTCCTCCGCGCCCTCGAGCAGTCGATCGCGGAGCTCCTCGCGCTCGCCGAGCCGCTCCGCCGCCTCCTCGCTGTGCTCCCGCTGATCCGGCGGCGCGCGCCACGCCAGATCCGCCGGCCGCAGCCCTCGCAGCCACAGATGGAGCTCGTACAGCGACCGGCAGTCCTCCTCGTTGTAGGCGCGGATCCCCTCGAGCAGCGAGTCGTCCCCCACCTCGAGCCACTTCTCGAAGTCCACGACGGACTCGCTCCCACCGGAGACCTCGGCCGTGCGGCTCGAAGCCG
>CAWDGK010000004.1:0-359850 GCA_963801855.1 uncultured Actinomycetes bacterium
CAGCGCTCAATTCAGCAACGTGGTAAGGGTGTCGTCGCCTGCCGGAGGGGGCGATCATGAAGCGACGCGAGTTCATTACGCTTCTCGGTGACACGGCGGCGAGTGGCCACTCGGAGGTCGGGCGCAGAGACAGAGCGCACCTACCGCCTTTGTATTTTAACCCCCAGACTGCCCCGCAGCGAGGCACGAAGTAAGGAGCGAGTTACCTCCTAATGAACGGGAGGGCGGCGTCTATGCCAATCTGTCACCTGCTGGAAGGCGTGGCCGGCGCGCAGAACCAGCGCCTCTTCCATGTGCCGAGCGACAATTTGGAACCCAACCGGAAGGCCGTCGGCGGTCTTGCCGCCGGGCAATGTCAGCGTTGGATGCCCGCTCATATCAAACGGCGCGGTGAAGCGGATGCGTGCCTCAACTGCGGCCGGAGTACGGCGAGCGACGTCAGCCAAGGTTGGCGCAGCGCGGTCCATGGCTGGGATGATGAGCAGGTCGATATCGCGGAAGAGGGCATTGAGCTGGCCACGAAACGCCTCCCGGCGATGCCAGATCTTGGCCACCGCAAGGCCATCGAGGGCTCGGCCGGTTTCCAAAAGTCCGGTGAGCACCGGACCGTATTCGGCGCCGCGCGATGGATAGGTGGCCTCATCCGCGACTGCCGCCTCTACACCGCAGAGCGCCAAGGCGTCAGGCACAACGGCATCGGTCGAGGGACACCTGACGTCGTGCAGCAAGGCCCCGTCCCGCGCCAGCACCGTTGCTGCCTCTTCAGTCGCGTTTACCATGTCGGTATCCGCGCTAGCCGCGATCAGCGCGCGATCGAGGCCGATGCGTAGTCCGCGCACTCCTCCGTTGATGCCGACAAGGTAATCCGGCACTGGTACGTGGACAGCAGCATCACCGCGAAGGATGCCCGGACCTTCGTCATCAAGCTGAAGGAACCGACCGGCCTGCTCATCTTCGCGCTCGGCAAGCCCTCCTCCAACGTGCCCTTCATGATGCCGAAGCAGTCATGATCCGGATCCTCTGCACGGCTGGCTTGTGTGAAGTCGCTACGCGCGGTGAGAGCACGGGCCGAACGTTAGGATGCCAACAGTTTCTCGATCGTCTCCGGCAAGAAAGCCTCGGCCGGTAGGCGTTCCGGGCCGATGACGCGGCTCGCCGGCAGCGGTGCAACTTGGCCCGCCGCCATGCGCTTTCCAACTCGCGCGCGTCGCTCGCGCGACACCGAACCGATCAGGACTGGTCGCTGACGAGCCTGAAGGAAAAGCTGATCAAGATCGGCGCGAAGGTCGTCAGCAACCTCCTACGCGACCTGAAACCGTTACGTCCGTTGCGGGAGAACGTGTTGGGGCCTCTCGCATCGGTTAGGTCAGCCAACGCGACCATTTGACAAGTCTGCACAAGAAGCATTGCATCGACCGACTTGCCAACGCTTATCAGGGGAGGCTGACATGAGAGTCACCCGCGTAGCGAGTATGGCTGTCGCCGCAGTTTGTAGCTGCGTTGCAGACGAGACCACAAGATCTCAGGCGGCAGCGATCGGTTCCGGTCTGATACAAGCGACGTTGATCTACAATTACCACTAGGTTAACGCCCTAAAGTCCCAGTCTGCGTCTGCTCAATAACTGATAGCAGGGGGTTACCATGAATTCGATTCGTGCCATCGTCCTGGCTGGTGTGTCTCACCTCATGATCGCCACCGCCTTCGCCGCTGATAATGCGGTCATTCGTGCGAATGCCGCTGCCGGGGTGGCAGCTATCAAAGCGTGCATCGCGCCACTCACTAATCCGTTCCATGAGTCACGTGCCTACGCGATGATGCACCTCGCCATCCACGACGCCCTGAACGCGATAGATCGCAAGTATCAACCATACGCATACGACAAGAAGGCAGAGCCCGGAACGTCGGCCGATGCCGCAGTGGCAGCAGCAGCTTACTATGTAATGTCTCCGACCATCCAGAAACTGCCTGCGGAAGCCCTCCCAAACGATGGATGTGTGGGGAATGGCATTGCGGTTGTCGAAGCTGCCTATGTGTTGGCTTTGGCGGTCATCCCAGATGGTCCAGCGAAGACCCAGGGGATTGCTCTGGGAAAGGCTACGGCGGCGGCAGTCCTTGCGAAGCGAGCGAGTGATCACGCCGATGATGGCGGCCCGTATATCAACAAGACATGCCCTCCGGCTGGCCCGCCCGGCGCCTATCAATGCACACCGGAGCTCCCCTTCGTCGCCTTCGAGAAATGGGCGAACGTCACCCCCTTCGTGATGCAGGACAATACACAATTCCGACCCGTCCCGCCTTACAAGGTGGACGATGCGAAGTTCAAGGCTGACCTCGAAGAGGTGAAAAAAGGCGATCGTCGTCGACTCGAGGAGCGTGGGGGCTCCGACGAGACGCCGGTTCGGCCGCCTGGCGAGAGCCGCGGGGCTCCGTGTTCTCGTCGTCTCGAGCCGCGCGCCGCGCAGTGGGAGTTTTCGCCTGGTCAGGCTCGCCTCGCCGGAGCGGCTCGCCGGGATGGCCGCCGCCGAGGCAAGCATCCTCGCCCTGATCCAGCTGGACGGGCGGCCGTTCCTGCGCCCGAGCTGGGAAGCCGCCGTCGCCCGGGCGCGCGACCATCAGTCGATCAGCCTCGGCGTCTCGCCCCGGGGACGCGGGAGCGCGAAGGCTCTCGAGCTCTTCCTCGACGTCCTCGCCAGTGGCCGAAGGCCCCGCGACGTCAAGCCTCCCACCGCTCCCGGCGACCTGAGGCAGACGGCGACCGGTCCGACGGGCCTCACGCTCGCCTGGAGCGCCTCGTCGGACAACCGGGGCGTCGCCGGCTACGGGATCCATCTCGGCGGGTTGCCCGCGGGCTCCACGACCCGCCTCGAATACACGCTCGGCGGCCTGAGCTGCGGGACCACGTACCGCGTGGAAGTGGATGCCTTCGACGCCGCCGGCAACCGCTCGGGGCGTTCGGCGCTGTTCGCCTCCACCGCAGCCTGTGCGCCTCCTCCTCCTCCTCCTCCTCCGCCTCCTCCTCCGCCTCCGCCTCCGCCTCCGCCTCCGCCGCCTCCGCCGCCGCCTCCGCCGCCGCCTCCGCCGCCGCCTCCGCCTCCGCCTCCGCCGCCGCCTCCGCCTCCGCCTCCGCCTCCGCCTCCGCCTCCGCCGCCTCCGCCGCCTCCGCCTCCTCCGGTCGGGTCGCTGCAGGTGAGCGCGAATCTGGATCGTTCGGCTGCAGTCCCCCTCCAGGGTGCGGCATTGCCGCAGTCGGGCCGGTGCGTGTTCCTTGCACCCTCGACCCTGACCGGGCCGGTCACGTTCACCCTCGACGCAGGGGCGTTCACGCACTCCGAGTCGTCGAGCCCGTGGGATTTCAACGGGGGCAGCGCCGCCCAATGCTTCCCGTACACGTTCGGAGCGGGGTCGCACACGATTCGGGCGACGTCTGCCGGCGGGGAGACGACCGCGACGTTCACCGTCGAGGCCGGCCCCTCTCCGCCGCCGCCGCCTCCGCCTCCGCCTCCGCCTCCGCCTCCGCCTCCGCCTCCGCCGCCTCCGCCGCCTCCTCCGCCTCCGCCTCCGCCGCCGCCTCCGCCTCCGCCTCCGCCGCCTCCGCCGCCTCCGCCGCCTCCACCGCCCGGATCCGTGCCCATCTACACGCAGGCGAATCCGCCCAGAACGCCCGCGCTCGACGAGCTTCCGCTGGTCGGCTCGGCCACGAAGGACGGCGTCACCTGGACGTTCTCCGAGCCCGAGCGGGTAGGGCAATTCATCACCGGTGACCTCTACGTCGTCGGGCCGGCGACCGTGACGGCAATCAGCCCGGCTCCCGCGAACGGGCGCAACGGCTCGGTGAAGAACATCCCCCCGACCGACGACGAGACCGGGTTCGACAGCCGTACCTCCAGCAACAGGTACGAGGCCTCGCTGAGCGCGAGCCTGCCCATCGCTCTCGTCGCCGGCGACTCGCTCGTCTCGTCGATCAGCGTCGCCACCGTGGGCTCGAGGACGCGGTGGCTCTTCAACACGAGCGCCGACAGCCCGGTGCTGTCGGTCTCCGTCCTGACGAGCGTTGGGGCGCCGCAGCCCCCCGATGCGTTCCGGCCGTCGTATGTCGGCCGCAATGCGCCGATCTTCCTCTCACGCAATCTCCGCCGCGATCTCCTTCCGCGACTTGCGTCGGTCGCCTCGACACCGTCGCTCGCCGAGTACGAATCGCACTTCCGTAGGCCGTGGATCGACGCGCTCTTCTTCAACTTCGACTCGCCGATCGATTACATGCCGGACTACTCGCGCGAGATCGCGAGGGCGGTGAGCATGGGCTACCTGCTCGTGCTCCTGGACCGGCCTGCAGAGCAGCGCGAGGCCCTCCTCGTCTACCTCGTCCAGTACGGCATCGACCTCTCCGGGCTCGTCGAGCGCGGGCATCCCGGGTGGCCGGCGCACGGCGGTCACGGAAACGGCCGCAAGCTGCCGATCGTCGCTGCCGGGATCCTGCTGAACGAGGCCGACCTCCAGCGTCCTCCAGGCCGGTTCGGCCAGGACATGCAGACGATGATGGGCTCCGGTTGGACGGGCGCGTCCGCGCTGTACGCCGGTCACTACGGGACGACCGGCGCCGGCCGCTACGGACCGTACGAGCATCTGCAGCCCCGCGACTGGGTCGACACCCTCGGCGAGGACTACCGCCGCTGCTGCACCAGCAGCTCGTGGATCGGCGAGGCGCTCGTCGCCCGTCTGATCCCGGGTGCGAAGCCCGCCTGGAACCACGAGCCGTTCTTTGCGTATGCCGACCGGTGGATGACCGAGGACGACACGCAGGCGAGGGCCGCGATCCAGTCGCAGATCGGCAAGAACTACAACAGCTTCCCCCAGCGCAAGGCCTGGGACCAGTTCGTCACGAACATGTGGACGACGTACCGGGCCTCGGGTGCGGCCGACCTTCCGGGGTCGGGCTCGTGATCTCCGTGTTTAGACCGGGGGTCGGCCGGGGTACGATCAGTACGGGCTGCGGCCGGCCCGAGGCGGGTAAACCCTCGAGAGCTGGAGACCGGTTCATGCGACGTGCGGCGCGCAGATCCTTCTCGATCGTCGGCCTGGCGTGCGTCGCTGCTGCGCTCACGAGTGCGCCCGCAACCGCAGCGCCACATTCGGCCACCGCCCCGCCGAAAGCCCTCTGGGCGGTCGAGGTCGATGCGCGATCGGTGAAGTCGATGACGCCCGCCCGGCTTGCGTCGCTGCGCCGAGCGCGCATCAACACGCTCGTGGTCGACCCGGCACGGGTTCGCGGCCGGGCCTTGAAACAGCTCAGGAGCCGTGCCGCTCGCGCCGGTCTCCGGCTGATCGTGCCGACCTGGAACAAGAAGGGCGCAAGCGGGATCGTCTTCGCCCGCAGTGGGCGCCAGGCGGCGGCGCTCTCGAGCGGACGCGGATCCGGCCTCGTCGTCGTCCGGGTCTCGAGCCCGGCCGCCGCAGCCGCACTGCGCTCCACGCGCTCGCGCCGAGTACTGGCCCTGGCGAGGCTGGCTCCGCACCCGCGCTCCGCTCCTCAGGCGTGGGTGGGCGCCATCCGTGCCGCGCACGGAAGCTCGACCCTCGACCTCGGGGTCACCGGTTTGCCGGGGAGGACACAGGCGCTGAACGCCTACTTGCAGCTCCTTGCCGAGCCTGGTTCCTTCGACGTCGCTCCGCCGACACCACCCGCTCTGCTGACCCAGGGCGGCGCTTCGGGCACGAGCGTCGATCTGGTCTGGGGACCGTCGTCCGACGACGTCGGCGTCGCCGGCTACGAGCTCTCGAGCGACGGCGCGGCCGTGGGCACGACGACGGGCACGAGCCACACGATCGGCTCGCTCGCGTGCGGCCGGAGCTACCGGATCTCCGTGGTCGCGAAGGACGGAGCGGGCCGGCGGTCGTCCCCCGCACTCGCGCTGGCCTCGACGACGGGCTGTGTGACGGCTCCGACGCTTCCGCTCCCGGATCTGGTGCCGCCGACGCAGCCGGGCAACGTCCGCGTTCTCAGCACGGTGGCGAGTGCGATCGCGATCGCGTGGAACTCTTCGATCGACTCCGTCGGCGTCGCCGGCTACCGAGTTTTTCGCAACGGGGCGGAGGTCGGGACGACTGCAGCGACGTCGTTCTCCTTCACCGGTCTCACCTGCGGCACCGGATATCTCTTCCAGGTCGAGGCGTACGACCCGGCCGGGAACCGCTCGGCCCGGGGCTCGACCTCCGCCGTCACGAGCGCGTGCGCTCCACTGCCGCCGCCGCTGCCGCTTCCGGAGCTCGTGGCCTCGTACGGCTTCGAAGAGGCGTCTGGTAGCGCCGTCGGCGACTCGTCGGGCAATGGAAACGCCGGCACCATCGCGGGTGCCGCACGGACGGCGGCAGGCCGGTTCGGCCGGGCGGTCGGCTTCGACGGCGTCAACGACTGGATCACCGTCCCGGACTCCAGCACCCTCGATCTCTACAACGGGATGACGGTCGAGGCGTGGGTCAAGCCGGACTCCTCGGGCGGCTGGGAAACCGGCGTTCTCAAGGAGAGCACCGACGACCTCGTGTACGCGCTCTACACCGGCGCGACCGCGGGGAGGCCGCGGGGCCAGATTCGCACGGGCTCACACTCGCGCGCCACGGGCCCGTCGGCCCTGCCCGCGGGACAATGGTCGCACCTCGCCACGACGTGGGACGGCACCACGGTGCGGCTGTATGTCAACGGCACGCAGGTCGCGTCGACGGCGGCGTCGGGCACCCTCCCTCCGTCTGCGTCGCCGCTTCGCATCGGAGGTAACGACATCTGGGACGAGTGGTTCGACGGGACGATCGACGAGGTCCGCGTGTACAGCGTCGCGCGCTCGTCGGTGCAGATCGCGGCCGATATGAACACCCCGGTCGCGGGCGGCGGGCCTCCCGACCTGGTGCCGCCGACCCAGCCCGGCAACCTCAGGGCGACTGGAACGAGCGAAACGAGCGTGTCCGTCGCCTGGGACGCCTCGACGGACTCCGTCGGCGTCACCGGCTACGGCGTCTACCGGAACGGGACGCTCGTAGGTTCGACTGCGTCAGGGGCGCTCACGTACACCTTCGGCTCGCTCACCTGCGCGACGACGTACTCGCTCGAGGTCGATGCCTTCGATGCGGCCGGCAACAGGTCTGCGAAGGCCGCGCTGAGTGCGGCGACTGCGGACTGCCCCCCGTCGCCTCCTCCTCCCACCTCCACCACCACCGCCACCACCGCCGCCGCCGCCTCCTCCGCCTCCGCCTCCTCCGCCTCCGCCGCCGCCTCCGCCTCCGCCTCCGCCGCCACCCCCTGCGGTTGCATCGCTCCAGGTCAGCGCCAACCTCGATCGCTCGAGCCCGGTGCCTCTCGAGGGAGCGACGCTGCCGCAGTCCGGCCAGTGCGTCTTCCTCGCGCCGTCGACTCTCCCCGGACCGGTCACGTTCACGCTCGACGGCGGCGCCTTCACGCACACCGAAGGCGGCAGCCCCTGGGACTTCAACGGCGGGACCGCAGCGCAGTGCTTCCAGTACAGCTTCGGGGGTGGGTCGCACACGATCCGCGCGCAGTACGCAGGCGGCGAGACGACCGCGACCTTCTCCGTCAGCGGCGAGCCGGCTCCGCCTCCTCCGCCTCCTCCGCCGCCTCCTCCACCACCGCCGCCGCCTCCTCCGCCCCCGCCGCCTCCGCCGCCTCCTGCCGGGAACGCCAGCGTGTTCATGTCACCCACCGGCTCCGACTCGAATTCGTGCACCCAGGCGGCTCCGTGCAAGTCGCTGGATCGCGCCTACAAGGTCGCGGATCCGGGCGACGTCGTCGAGATCGCGGAAGGCTCGTACGTCGGCGCAGGACGTGAACACCGACTCGTCCAAGACCTCCGAGGCCGACGTCATCTTCCGGCCGGCCACCGGCGCGACGCCCGTCTTCGGAGGCATCGACGTCTTCGGCGACCACGTCGAGTTCCGCGGGATCGAGAGCACCCAGGACTTCTATGTCAAGTGCGGCGCCGATGACGTGACATTCCGCGACTCGAAGGCGAGCCTGTTCTTCATTCGCTCCTCCACCGACGTCGCGTTCATCAACGTCGAGTTCGGCCCGTCAAGCGACATCTCCCAGATCGGCCACACCGAGGAGTGCCAGTTCGCTCCAGAACGGATCCTCATGGAGAACGTCTACATGCACGACTTCGTGAATCCCAACACGCACATGGAGTGCGTGACGATCCAGGCCGCGAACTCCATGACCATTCGGAACAGCCGTTTTCAGCGCTGTCAGGACTTCGACATCTTCATCAAGCCCCGCGCGCCGGTGCTCACGTACACGGACATGCTGATCGAGAACAGCTGGTTCGCAGACCCGGAGCCCACGGGCTCGAACGCCATCTCGCTGTCGGCGCCCGACGGCGGCTCGACACTGCGGAACTTCACCTTCCGCAACAACTCCTTCAACGCCTCGCTGATCGTCAAGCCGGAGATCAACTACACGAACGTGCTCTTCGTCGGCAACATCGGGAGCAGCATCGGAACGGGCTGCAGCGAGTCGGGCGTCACCGTTGCCTACAACGTGTGGTCGGGAGACTCCGACTGCGGGCCGACCGACATCCACGCCCCCAAGGGATTCGTCGACGCCGCCGGCTTCGACTACCACCTGGTGCCGGGTGCTGCCGCCATCAACCGCGGCTCACCGTTCGACTTTCCGGCGTTCGACATCGACGGGCAGGCCCGCCCGATGGGCGGTAGGGCGGACGCCGGAGCCGACGAGGCTTCCTGAACTCGGAAACCGGCGAATACCGCGGACTTTCCGGGGATACCCGTCCAAGGCTCGACCCTTTGTCTGAGACTGCCGATATAAGGCCGGTCATGCGGGAAGCCGCCCCCGCCCCTCGCCGCACGCTGGTCTTCGCGTTCGCGGCGGTTCTCGCCATCGCCTCACTGGCGTCGGCGGCTGCGCCCCACGCTGCTGTCCACTCCGGCGCCCGAGCCTCTGCGACGCTGCCGGCGTCGCTCTGGGGCGTGGAGGTCGGCGCCCGCTCCGCACGGACACTGACGGCGCGCCGCCTCGTCGAGCTCCGTGCAGCCGGGATCAACGTGCTGGTCGCTCCGCCTTCGCAGGTTCGCGGGAAGACGCTGGCGCGCCTGCGGCGGCTGGCTGCCCGCGCGCGGGTTCTCGTCGTTGCGCCTCGACTCGTGCGCCGGAAGGGAATTCGCGCCACGAATGCAGCTCGCACGATGTGCCGTCGGGCCGGCCGATGCGCGTTGATGGCCTCCTCGCCCTCTGCCGCGCCGCGTCTCTCACGCACGACCGGCGTCGACCTCGTGGTCGTCCGCGTTTCCGGCCCCAGGCAGGCGTCGCGGCTCCGGCGCACGGCCGCGCGGAGGCTCCTTGCGATCACTCCGCTCGTACCCAGCCCCGTGAAGGACGCGGCTGTCTGGCGCAGCGCGATCGCCTCGGCTCGTGGAAGCGCAGCTCTCGACGTGGCCGTCAGAGCGAGCACGGGGCCTGCTCTCGATGCCTACCTCGCCCTGCTGAAGGAAGCCGGTGCGAAGCCGAAACCCACGCCTACGCCCCCGCCGCCACCGTCGCCCGCTCCGCCTCCCGCTCCTGCGCCCCCGCCTCCGCCCGGAGGCTCCGGCGGCGTCCCCGTCTACACCAAGGAGAACCCTCCTGCGACACCGACCCTGGCGCAGCTACCGAAACTCGCCTCGGTGACGAAGGACGGCGTGACCTGGACGTTCTCCGAAGCTGAGTCGGTGGGGCAGTTCATCACCGGCGACTACTACGTCGTCGGCAACGCCACGGTCACGGCGATCAGCCCGGCGCCCGCCAACGGACGCAACGGCTCCGTGAAGAACATCCCTCCCGACGACTCGGACACCGGTTTCGACAGCCGGACGGACGCGAACCGCTACAAGGCCAGCCTGGCAGTCGCCCTTCCCGTCGACCTCGTACCGGGCGACTCGCTCGTCTCGTCGATCAGCGTCGACACCGTCGGCCAGCTTCGCCGCTGGCTCTTCGACAAGGCGGCCGGCAGCCCGGTCCGCAGCGCTCTCGATCCTGACGAGCGTCCCGGCGCCGCAGCCTCCCGACGCCTTCCGGCCCTCCTACGTCGGCAAGGGGGCTCCGATCAACTACTCGCGGAACCTTCGGCGCGACCTGCTGCCGAAGCTCGCAGCGGTCGCGGCTCTGCCGTCGCTCGGCGAGTGGGAGCAGCACTTCCGCCGCCCCTGGGTGGACAATCTCTTCTTCAACTTCGACAACCCGGTCGAGTACATGCCGGACTACTCGCGCGAGATCGCCCGCGCGGTCGGCACCGCGGGGCTCCTCCTGTCGCTCAGCTACACGGCCGAGCAGAAGGAGCCGCTGCTCGTCTACCTGACCCAGTACGGCATCGACCTCTACGGCCTCGTGAAGGCGGGCCACCCCGGCTGGTCGGCACACGGAGGCCACGGAAGCGGGCGCAAGTTCCCGATCGTCTTCGCCGGCACGATGCTCGAGCTCCCGGCCATGCAGAGCCCGCCCGGGCAAGTTCGGCGAGGACATGCAGACGATGAGCGGCGCAGGGTGGACCGGCGCGACAGCGCTCTACGCGGGCCATTACGGCAGCACGAGCTCGGGCCAGTACGGGCCGTACGAGCACCTCCAGCCGTCCGCCTGGCCGGGCACAGCTCGGCGAGGACTACCGGCGCTGCTGCACGTCGAGCGCCTGGATCGGCGAGGCTCTCGCGGCGCGGCTCGTGCCCGGCATGAGAGCCGCGTGGAATCACGCGCCCTTCTTCGCGTATGCCGACCGCTGGATGACCGAGGACGACACGGCCCATCTGGCGACGATCAAGGCGCAGACGGGCAACGACTACTCGGGCTTCAAGCAGCGCAAGGCGTGGGACGCGTTCGCGACGAACATGTGGAAGGCGTACCGCGGATGAGCGTCTCGCCTGCTCGCAGCCGTTGCGCTGGCCGCTTCGGGCCTCGCGCTCACCGGGAGCGCCGGGGCTGGCGTCTCGGTCTCGGGTCGGACCGCCGCGAAGGTCCCCGGCGGCCCTCTGGGCAGTGGAGGTCGATGCCCGCACGGCACGGACGATCGGCGCCAAGCGGCTGGCGGCCTTCCGCAAGGCCGGGATCAACGCGCTCGTGGCCGATCCGATGCGCGTGCGAGGGAGGACGCTGGCCGGCCTCCGCCGTCGCGCCGCGCAGGCTCGTCTCCTCGTCCTCGTCCCGAAATCGGTTCGGAGGAAGGGCATCAGGACGGCGAGCGCCGCCAGGGCCGTCTGCCGCAGCGCGAGTCGCTGCGTCGTCTTCGCGTCCTCCGCGACCGGCTGCGCCGAGGCTTTCGCGCACCGCCGGCGTCGACCTGGTCGTCGTCCGCGTCGGCAGCCCGCGGGCCGCGTCGCAGCTCCAACGCACTTCTGCCCGCCGGCTCGTAGCACTGACGCGACTCGTGCCGAGCCCCAAGTCGGACGCGTCCTCTTGGCGCACTGCCATCAGAGCGGCGCGTGTCAGCGCCAGGCTCGACCTCGCCGTCACACCCGTGGGCGCGGGCTCGGCAGCCGCGCTCGACGCGTACCTCGCGTTGCTCTCGGAGCCCGGCTCCACGAGCCCCCCGGCGCCGCCACCCCCTCCAGGCCCTCCGCCTCCGCCGCCTCCGCCTCCTCCACCTCCGGGGCCGCCACCCCCGCCGCTTCCGCCCTGGCCGCCCCCGCCGGCACCGATCCCGGACGCGCCGGCCGCGGTCTGGGTCTCGACGATCGGGATCGACGCGACCTGCGCCCGTCTCGACCAGAGCAAGCCGTGCAAGACCTTCGACCGCGCGTACAGGATCGCCCAGCCGGGCGACCAGGTCGAAATCGCCGGCGGTACGTATTCACGGCAGGACGTCGAGGTCGATCCTGCGAAGACCTCTGACGTCGACGTCGTCTTCCGGCCGGCACCCGCCGCGACGGTCACGCTCGGCTGCGAGGCAGACCTGAGCGACTGTCTCGCCGTCATGGGGAACCACGTGACGGTCAAGAACCTGCGGATGGCGGACTTCCCGCCCCTCGCCGGCATGCCGCGCCAGGGCGGTGTCTGCATCTGCCGTGGATCCGACGACGTGACGTTCTACAACCTCGATGCGGGCTACATCTTCATCGCGGGGGACAACGCCCGCGTGATCGGAGGCGACTACGGGCCCGTGGTCGACCAGGTGTCGAAGATCGAGGTCAACGAAGACCACCGGCCGCCGAAGAACATCCTCATCGACGGCCTCTACACGCACGATCATCGGGGCCACAACCGCCATCCCGAGTGCTGGGCCCTCTACGCGGGCGAGAACGTGACGATCCGCAACTCACGGCTCAACAACTGCGAGGTGTTCGGGATGTTCCTGGCGCCGGGCGACACGACGGCGACGAACTGGCTGATCGAGAACAACTTCTTCACCAACACCGGTGGAGTGCCCTCGTCGGCGCACCTGAAGACGCGCAGCACCGGGACCTGCCACAACATCATCATCCGGCACAACACGTTCGTTGGGGACGACGTGATCTCGGAGTGCCCGGGCTCCAACACCCGCTGGGAGTCGAACATCTTCTCCCGGCTCAACGGCTGCGTCTCGGTCGGGACGATGGACTACAACGTCGTCCGCACCGGAAGCACGTGCGGCTCGCACGATCTTCAGACGGCCAACCTCGGCCTCGCGAACGAGGGCGCGATGGACCTCCATCTCCTGCCGACCTCGCCGGCACGGGGACGTGGAAACCCGGCCGGGACGCTTCCGCTCGACATCGACGGCGAATCGCGACCGAACCCGGTCGGTTCACCACCGGACGCCGGCGCCGACGAGCGGTCCTAGCCGGGCGTCTCCCGGCCCGCCCACGCTTCGAGCAGCCAGCCCAGCTCGTACGGACGGCAGGTCGCGTTCACCTGCAGGCCCCGGCCGTCGGGGAACGGACTCCGGCCTGCCAATGCGCTCGCAGCCGTGTTGACGTAGATCGCGGCGCGATCGAGGCCGGGCCGGCGCCGGATCGACCGAAGAATCAGGCCCTCGCCCGGGTCGACCATGTTCTCGCCCAACTCGTTTCGGCCGTGGATCCACTCCAGGCCGCGGCGGGCCGCCTCGGCGTAGCGGTCGTCGCCGGACGTCTCCGCGAAGTGAAGGAGCGCCATCGGGGCCATTCCATGCTGGTGCACCGAGTAGACCTCGTAGCGCTCGACGACGGTGCCGCGCTCGGCGTCGAAGAGCCATGGCCAGCCTCCGTCGGGGAGCTGAAGCTCCAGGAGACGGTCGGCGAGGCTTGCAGCCGCCGGTGACGCGTTCCCGTGGAGCCCTTGCCGGGCTGCGGTCGACAGCGCGAGGAGCCCGTAGCTCTGCGTCGCGAAGTTCGGAAAGCGGCGTCGCCGGCCGAGCCCACTGTGAAAGAGGAGACCGCTCCGGGACCGGTTGCGGCCGAGGAGCAACGCAAGCGCCTCTTGGAGCAGGCTGTCCTCGGAGCGTCCCTCCGCGAGTCCGAGGACGATCCACGCGATCTCCATGCCCTCGCGAGCCTCGAGGCCGCCCGATCCGCGCAGCGACCGCTGGAGCCTGGGGAGGAGGCCAGCAGCTTCGCTGCCGCCCGCGCGGCCGTCGACCCAGAGATGGAGGCCGAAGTCGCCGGGCTTGAGCTCGGGGTCGTCCAGAGCGGCCAGAGCGGCGTCGCGGATTCGGGCGAGATCGAACTCCACGCTATGCCCGCCTCGACGTGCCGTGTCGAGGCCGAGCCACGTCATCAGCGTGTACCTGAGCGAGCGCCCCCGGGCCGCCGGGTCGCCGCGCTCGCGCTCCCAGCAGAAAAGCCCGGAGGAGTGCTGCATCGCCGGGAGGGAGCCGAGTGCGAGCCGGACGAGCCCCCTTCGGTCGAGATGGGCGCTCAGCTCGCCCTCGCAGGCGGCACGTTCACCGGTAGGTCGTAGATCGTGATCCCCCGGCGGAGCAGGACCTCGAGCTCACGGAGCAGCTCGGGCATCGGAGCGGCCAGGACCTCGCCCCGGCCCAGCGCCGTTCGCCGGGCGACCCCGACTTCCAGGAGGTGCGCGAGCATCTCGGAGCGATGGTTGTCCTTCCGGGAGGCGATCTCCGGGTCGTGGACGAGGGTGTCGACGACGAGCTGCGACCCGTCGCCGGTCACGCAGCGGGCGCCGACAGGTCGGTCACGGAAGACCTCGATCGGGAAGCCCCCCTCCCGTATGCACTCGAAAGAGTGGTAGAGCGTGAAGATTCGGATACCGGTGCCGAGCCAGAGCTGGCGAAAGCCGCTGTCGACCATGGCCACGAATGGCGTCCCTGCGCCGAACGGCGTCGCCGCCCGCTCGTGGCCGGCGACGATCTCCTCGGCGAGCGGGCCTCGTGCCGCCACGGAGTGCGTCGGGTGCAGGCTGCGCCGGACGCCGGGCCTCCGGCGAAAACGCTCGGTGACCGAGCCCATTCGGGACGGCGTCTCGCGGACGTCGAACACCGGGTCGGTCGCCAGGTACTCGGCCATTCCGCCGATCAGCGGGAAGGCCGGCATCGCAACCGTGCCGTCCGGCCCGACTGCCTCCTCGAGCGCGTCGAGGACGGCGTCGGCGCCGCCCTCGATCTCGCCGAACGCGCTCATCGAGATGTGCGCGAAGACGCCGTCCCCGGGGGAGATTCCGGCCTCGCGCAGGGCCTGGACGAGCTCCGCCCGGGTGACGTGGACGGGGGCGCGCCGCTGTCGGAGCCTGTACCGCAGGCGCCGGCGCGCCTTTCTTGAGCCCGCGCAGCCGCGAGACGATCCCGGCCGGGAGGATCGAGAGAGCCCGGTGCTTCACGGCGGTCAAGGGTACTGCCGGAGGCCGTCGATACACTCGCGACCGTGCGTACGACCCGCCTCCACCTCGGGCTGGGCGCGATCCTCGCGTGCTTCTTCGCCGGTTCTGCCGGCACGGCCCCTGCGCCCGCCCTCTACCTCTCGCCCAGCGGGTCCGACTCGGCGCGGTGTACGCGCACCGCTCCCTGCAAGAACATCGCTCGGGCGTACGACGTTGCCGCTCCAGGACAGACGGTCTGGATGGCCGCGGGGCGCTACGGCGGCCAGCAAGAGGTCGAGAAGGACTCGGGCAAGACCTCTCCCCGTGACGTCCTCTTTCGACCGCTCCCCGGCTCGCGTGTCGTCGTCGAGTCACTCGACGTCTACGGCTCCCACGTCGAGTTTCGCGGGCTTCGGATCGAGCGGGACTTCTACGTGAAGTGCGGCGCGGACGACGTGACCCTTCGGAGCTCCAAGGCGACGCTCTTCTTCATCCGCTCCGCCACGAACATCCGGATTCTCGGCACCGAGTTCGGCCCCTCCAACACGATCTCGCAGATCGGGCACACCGAGGAGTGCCAGCGGGCTCCACGCGGCATCCTGCTCGACCGCGTCTACATGCACGACTTCACGAACTCGACCGGGAAGCACATGGAGTGCCTGACGGTTCAGGCGGCGAGCGACTTCGTGATCCGGCGCAGCCGCTTCCACCACTGCCAGGATTTCGACATCCTCTTCAAGCACCGCTCGCCCGTGCTGGAGACGACGAACACGACGATCGAGAACACGTGGTTCGACAAGCCGTGGCCGAAAGGGACGAGCGCGATCCAGTTCTCGGAGCCCGACGGGGGAGGGACGTTCAGGAACGTGCTGATCCGGAACAACTCGTTCGCCGGGAGCCTCACGCTCAAGCCGGAGATCGACTACCCGAACCTCCGGGTCGTCGCGAACGCCGGCTCGAAGTACGGCGGGCCCTGCAAGGGCGCCTCGGCCTACAACGTGTGGCGAACGGGCGGCTGCGGCGGAACCGACCGCAACGCCGACCCGAAGTTCGTGAACGAGAAGTCGTTCGACTTCCACCTCGCTCCCGGATCGCCGGCGATCAACCGCGGGCACCCGAAGGAGTTCCCGCGCGTGGACATCGACGGGCAGCGCCGCCCGTTCGGCGGCCGGTCGGATGCGGGCGCCGACGAGGCTCGCCGGCGCTGAAACTGAACGTTCGGGCTGTTCCCTTCCTCGGTCCGTCCAGTTGAATTCGACTCAGTGGAAACACCCGACATCTCCGTCCTCCTGCTCAGCTGGAACACGCGCGAGCTGACCATCGCCTGCCTCGACTCCCTGTCGGGAAGCGTCGACGACGGCGCGACCTACGAGGTGATCGTCGTCGACAACGCCTCCCAGGACGGGTCTGCCGAGGCGCTCGCCGCGCGTGACGACCTCACGCTGATCGCAAATCCGGACAACCGCGGCTACGCCGAAGCGGTGAACCAGACGTACGAGCGTGCGCGGGGGGAGTTCGTGCTCCTCCTGAACTCCGACGTCGAGTTCCGGCCCGGGAGCCTGAGCGTGCTGCTCCGCTTCCTTCGCGACCATCCCGACGTCGCGGGCGTGGGGCCGCTCTATCTCAACCCGGACGGGACGGAGCAGCAGCACCACTACCGCTTCCCCACCTTCGGGGCGACGATCGGGAACATGAGCCGGCTCCTGGCCCGGGTTCCGCCGTTTGCCAGGCGCGTGCGCGAGTACCGGATGCTGGACGACGACTTCTCGGAGCCCCGGCCGGTCGAGCAGCCCTCGGCGAGCTGCCTGCTGATCCGGCGCTCGGCTCTTCCGGGCGACAAGCTGATGGACGAGCAGTTCCCGATCTACTTCAACGACGTCGCGCTTGCGTATTCGCTCGCCTGCTCACGGCCACACGCTCTGGATGACGCCGGAGTCGGTCGTCGTCCACGAGCACGGAGCCTCCACGAGACAGATGGGCGGCGCGCTCGCCCGTCAGCACATCGGCGCGCACGTGAGGTATCTCCGCGCGACGGAGCCGCGCTACCGCGTTGAGATCTTCCGCGGCCTCGTCCTGGTCCAGAAGCTCGCGCTCCTCGGGTTGCGGCGGCCCGGTGCTCTCCCGTTCCACGATCTCGTCAAGGCGCTGCAGGGGGATCCGGGCGGGGTTCCCCAGGCGCCGAGGCGCAGCTGAGCCCGGGGCCGAACGATCGCGACAGTCCTCGTACTCGGCTACTACTTCCCGCCCCAGGGCGGCGCCGGCGTCCAGCGGACGCTCAAGTTCGTCCAGTATCTGCCGGACTTCGGTCACGAGCCCGTGGTCGTCACCGGGCCCGAGGCCGCCGGTGCGGAGTGGGCCCCGCCGGACGAGTCGCTGGCGGCTGCGGTGCCGCCCGGCACCCGGCTCTTCCGTGCCCCGGGCCCGGAGCCGGCGCGGCGACGCGGCTGGCGCAGTCGCGGGTCGCGGTGGCTTCGTCTCCGGCCGCCCTTCGCACGCTGGTGGTCGGATGCGGCCGTGAGCGCCGGGAGAGCGGCGGCCGCGGAGGTCGACGTCGACCTGATCTACGCGTCGATGTCGCCGTTCGAGACTGCCGAGGCGGCGGCCCGGCTCTCCCGGGAGCTCGGCAAGCCGTGGGTGGCCGACCTTCGCGATCCGTGGGCGCTCGACGACTGGCTCGTCTATCCGACGCGGTTGCACCGCCGGCTCGAGCTCCGCAGGATGCGCGCAGCGCTCGCGCCGGCCTCGGCGGTGATCATGAACACGCCCGAGGCCACCGCCCAGGCTCGGCGCCACGTCCCCGAGCTGGCAGGGAAGCCGGTGGTGACGATTCCCAACGGATTCGACGGAGCCGATTTCGCCGAGGCTGTCTCCGCTCGGCGCGACAACGCATTCAGGATCGTCCATGCCGGCTTCGTGCACGTTCGCGAGGACCGAGGGCACCGGCGGGCGGGCATCGTGAGAGAGCTGCTGGGCGGCGCCGTCAAAGGTCTGGACGCAGGCGCCCGCTCACACGTGTACCTGCTTCAGGCCGTCCAACAGGTTCTTCGCCGGCGCCCGGATCTCGAAGGGCGCATCGAAGTCCACCTGGCGGGGATCCTCTCGGACGCCGACCGCCGTGTGCCCGGCTTCGAGCTCGTGACGGCCCACGGCTACCTGCCGCACGACGAGACCGTCGCGCTCCTGCGCTCCGCAGATCTCCTGTTCCTTCCGATGCACGACCTCCCCGAGGGACGCCGCGCCCGGATCGTCCCGGGCAAGACCTACGAGTACCTCGCCGCGCGGCGGCCGATCCTCGCCGCGGTTCCGGATGGAGACGTCCGCGATCTCATGCGCGAGGCAGGGAACGCGTTCGTCGTGCGACCGAAGGACGTCGACGGCATGGCCCGGGTCCTCGAGCAGGAGGCCGACCGGGTCTTTGCCGGGCGCGGCGGGCCGAACGCGAACGAGGATCTCCTCCGCAGCCACGAACGTCGCGAGCTGACCAGGCGGCTGGCGGAGGTCTTCGACTCGCTGTCCGGCTAGCCGCGGAAGTAGTCGGTGACGCCGGCGACGACCGCGTCGACCTGCTGTTCGGTCATCCCGGGGAACATCGGGAGCGAGAGGACTTCGTCCGCAAGCGCCTCCGCGACGGGGAACTCCCCGCGTTCGTGCCCGAGCCAGGCGTAGGCGGGCGCCAGGTGGACGGGAGCGGGATAGTGGCGGCCCGTTCCGATGCCGCGCTCCCGCAGAAAGCCGGCGAGCTCGTCCGGCGCGGCGGTCCGGATCGCATAGATGTGCCAGACCGGATCGCTGCCTTCGACGACCCGTGGAAGACGAAGGTCACCGACCCCGTCGAGCCGCTCCGAGTACACGGCGGCGACCTCTCTCCGTTCGTCGTTCCAGCGGTCGAGGTGCGGAAGCTTGTGGAGCAGGACGATCGCCTGGACCGTGTCGAGCCTGGCCGTCCAGCCTTCGAGGTCGTGGACGTACTTCTGGCGCTGCCCGTGCTCTCTGAGCGCGCGGACGACCTCGGCGATCTCGCTGTCGTCGGTTGTCAGGGCTCCGGCGTCGCCGAACGCGCCCAGGTTCTTGCCGGGGTAGAAGCTGAAGGCGTTTGCGATGCCGACGGTGCCGGCGCCGATCCCGTCTCGGCTCGCACCGTGCGCCTGACACGCGTCTTCGAGGATGGCGAGGCCCCGACGCTCGGCGATCTCCGCGAGCGCGTGCATGTCCGCGAGCTGGCCGTAGAGGTGCGTGGGCATCAGGAAACGCGTCCGCTCCGTCAGGGCCGCCTCGACGCCGGCCGGGTCGAGGTTGTAGTCCTCGTCCGTCGCGTCGACCACGACCGGCCTCCCGCCCGCCTGGGTGACGGCCTCGAGTGTCGCGACGAACGTGCTGGCCGCGACGACGACCTCGTCCCCGGGCTGGATTCCCGCGGCCTGGAGGCCCAGCCGGAGCGCGTCGAGCCCGCTGGCGAGGCCCACTGCGTGCTCGGTTCCGCAGTAGGCCGCGAACTCGGACTCGAACCGGCGAACCTGCGGGCCGTTCGTGAACGCGCTCGAATCGACGAGCTCGGCGAGCTCCTCGACGATTTTCGCCTTCAAATCGCGGTGCAGCAGGCCCAGATCGAGGAACGGCACGCTTTGAGCGGCCTGGAGGACGTTCGGATCGGTCACCGCGTCTGAGAGTACAGGGGCGAATGCGGCGCAGAAACTAGACCTCCAGGGAGTTGTAGAGCTGGACTGGGATTCGGACAATGGCCATGTGCTCCGGAAGAAATTCCTTCGCCTGAGGCTTTCCGCGATTCTTGCGGCGGCCCTCGTCACGGCTGCCGTGCTTGCGGGCAATGCGGCGGGAGCCGACAACAGCCGGCCGAGCAAGCCTGCCTCGCTCGCGAGGACGGCCGCGACCGAGACGACTGTGTCGCTCTCGTGGCGCGCGTCGACCGACAACGTCGGCGTCAAGGGCTATCGCATCTTCCGCAACGGCACCCTGGCCGGCACCGTCACGTCGGGGCTGACGTACGTGATGACGGGTCTGCACTGCAACACCACCTACATCGTGATGGCGTCGGCGTACGACGCGGCGGGCAACAAGTCCTTGCCGGCCACGATCTTCGCGAAGACCGCGGCCTGCGGCTCGGACGTGCCTCCGTGCCCGACACCGTCGACCGTCTTCCGGCTTCTGCTCGAGCATCAGATCACCTACGGGTGCACGTGGCCCGGCGCCATCTATGCCAAGCAGGCGCTCCAGTCGGTGCGCGTGATGCTCGCTTACCGCGGCGTGAAGCTCGACACCTGGCGCGGCAAGAAGTGGCATGCGGTCGCACTCCAGGAGCTCGACGCCGCCGCGAACATGCCGAACGCCTGGGATGCGCAGGGCGCACTCCGGCCGAACTCGGCGGGCCTCGCGGCCCAGTACAAGGTCGGCCGCGTCATCCGGGTGCTCCAGTGGAACAACCCCGAGCTCTTCGAGATCTCGAAGTCCGAGAAGTGGGCCCTGACGGCGATCTCCTGGTACATCTCCGCGAGCGACTACAACCGGAAGTTCGCGGCGATCGGCGGCAGCAGCACGATGATGCAGAGTGCGCTTCGAGATCTGAAGCGTGCCGACGCCGACTTCTTCACCCTGGTCTGCTACCGCGCCTGGGGCCGGTACCGCCAGGTGTGGCAGCGCGTCAACGGGCTCTAAGAGCCTCCTCCGAACGACGCCTGCCCAAACCTCGCCGCACGGCTAGGTGCAACCTCGACTTCCGGGCATTACCCCGCTCCACTCCACGCGAGATAACTCAGTGGTGAGCCGGGGGGCTGACTTCAACTTGCGGCGGGCGATGCTCGTGCTGGCGCTTGGGCTGGGCGTACTCGTGCCGGCCGCGCCTGCAGCGGCCGCCACGTTGCAGCCCAACTTCCAGGAGTCGACGGTCTTCTCGGGGCTCACGAACCCGACGACCATGCGGTTTGCCTCCGACGGCCGCGTGTTCGTCGCCGAGAAGAACGGTCGCGTCAAGACGTTCGACAGCCTGAACGACGGCACGGCGACGACGACGGTCGACCTGAGCACGAACACCTACAACTTCTGGGACCGCGGGATGCTCGGGATGGCAATCGACCCGAACTACCCGTCCGAGCGCTTCCTCTACGTGTTGTACGCGTACGACGCGGCGATCGGCGCGCTGGCCCCCAGGTGGGGCACGCCGGGCGTCCTCTCGGATCCCTGCCCGACTCCGCCAGGCGCCACGGCTGACGGCTGCGTGGTCAGCGGCCGCTTGTCGCGAATCCCGCTCGGGACGAACGGCGTTGCCAACGGGCCCGAGCAGGTGCTCATCGAGGACTGGTGCCAGCAGTACCCGAGTCACTCCGTCGGCCAGCTCGCATTCGGCTCGGACGGTGCCCTCTACGTGAGCGGAGGCGACGGGGCGAGCTTCAACTTCACAGACTGGGGCCAGGACGGCAACCCGGTCAACCCGTGCGGGGACCCGCCCGGGCCGCCGGGGACGAATCTGACACCGCCGACGGCCGAGGGAGGTGCGCTCCGGAGCCAGGATCTGCGCACGTCGGCTGACCCGGTCTCGCTCGACGGGACCGTGATTCGCATCGACAAGAACACGGGCGCCGCCTTCCCCGGCAATCCGCTCGGCTTCAGCTCCGATGCGAACGCCCGGCGCATCGTCGCCCAGGGCCTGCGAAATCCCTTCCGGTTGACAGTCCGCCCCGGCACGAACGACGTCTGGGTCGGGGACGTGGGCTGGAACAACTGGGAAGAGGTCAACCGCCTCGGACCGGTGGCCGATCTGACCGTCGACAACTTCGGCTGGCCTTGCTACGAGGGCACAGGCCGCCAGAGCGGGTACGACGGCGCGAATCTCAACATCTGCGAGAACCTCTACGCGGCCGGCTCCACCGCGCACCGCCAGCCGCACTACACCTACAGCCACAGCGCTCTCGTCGTCAACGGCGAGACCTGTCCGACCGGCGGATCGTCGATCGCCGGCATGACCTTCTACAACGGCGGCAACTATCCGGCGAGCTACCTCGGCGCGCTCTTCTTCGCCGACTACTCGAGGGACTGCATCTGGGCGATGCTTCCAGTCGCCGGAGGTAGCGGGCTACCCGACGCCAACAGCCGACAGACCTTCGTGGCACAGGCATCCAATCCGGTCGATCTCCAGACCGGTCCGAACGGGGACGTCTTCTATGCCGACTTCGACGGCGGGACGATCAAGCGGATCCGCTTCCTCGGCTCGAACAACGCTCCGGTCGCGGTCGCCTCGGCCACTCCGACGGGCGGCCCCGTTCCGCTCACGGTCAACTTCAGTGGCACGTCGTCCACCGACGCGGACGGGCAGCCACTCTCGTACACGTGGGACCTGAACGGCGACGGAACGTACGGCGACTCGACGTTCGCGCAGCCCTCGTTCACGTACACGGTCTCGGGCAGCTACACGGCCCGCCTGCGCGTGACCGACAGCCTCGGCGCCTCGGACACCGACGAGGTGACGATCAACGCGAATGCCAGCACGCCTCCCTCGGCGTCGATCCTCTCGCCGACGAGCTCCCTGAACTGGAAGGTCGGCGACACCGTGAGCTTCAGCGGCCGGGCGACGGACGCCGAGGACGGAACCTTGCCCGGAACGGCGCTGTCCTGGTCGCTGCTCCTCCACCACTGCCCGTCCACGTGCCACCAGCACACGATCCAGGACTTCGTGAACACGCCGGGCGGCTCGTTCATCGCCCCGGATCACGAGTACCCGTCGTACCTCGAGCTGAGGCTGACTGCGAGAGACTCGAGCGGAGTCACGGACACCGAGAGCGTCCTCCTGCAGCCTCAGACGGTGAACCTGACGTTCGACACCGCGCCCCAGGGACTTCAGATCGCGGTCGGAGGACAGCAGGGCCCGACGCCGTTGACGCGCACGGTCATCGTCGGCTCGGCGAACACCGTGAGCGGGATCTCGCCTCAGGCGTCCATCTCGCGCACGTACGCCTTCGGCTCGTGGTCCGACGGAGGCGCGCAGACGCACACGATTCTCGCCCCGGCTGCGTCCACGACCTACACCGCGACCTACATCGACACGGGGCCGGCTCCGCCCGACGGCCTCGTCGCCGCGTATGCGTTCGAGGAGGGGAACGGCACGACGACCGGGGACGCCTCGGCGCACGTCAATCCAGGCACCCTCGAGGGAGGCACGTCGTGGTCCGCCTCCGGCAAGTACGGTGGCGCGCTCTTCTTCGACGGCGTGAACGACGCGGTCCGGATCGAGGACTCCGCCTCCCTGGACCTGACTGCCGGGATGACGCTCGAGGCCTGGGTCCGCCCGGCTTCGCTCGTCTCGTGGCGCACCGTGCTGATGAAGGAGCAGCCGACATCGCTTTCCTACGCGCTCTACGCCAATTCGAACACGAACATCCCCGTCACCGAGGCGTACATCGGCGGGGCGGTTCGCCGAGCTTCGGGCGGAGGGCAGATCCCGATCGATTCGTGGACTCACCTGACGGGCACCTACGACGGCACTGTCATCCGCACGTACGTCAACGGGGTGCAGGTCGGATCGTCCACTCGCGCCGGTGGAATCACCACCTCGACGAGCCCGCTCCGGATCGGCGGGAACACCGTCTGGCCCGAGTGGTTCCACGGGCTGATCGACGACGTCCGCATCTACAACCGCGCACTGAGCGCGACGGAGATCCAGGCAGACATGAACACGCCGACGATCCCGCCGCCGCCGAGCGACACGGAGCCGCCGAGTGCTCCCACGAACGTGACGGCCGCCGGCACCTTCGGGCAGGTTCAGCTGAACTGGACGGCCGCGACCGACAACGTGGGAGTCGTTCGGTACAACGTCCACCGCAGCACGGTCGCCTCGTTCCTCCCGAACCAGGAGAACCGCGTCGCTCAGGTGGTCGGCGCTACCAGCCACCTGGATGCGCCGCTCGCGCCCGGCGTCTACTTCTACAAGATCGTGGCCGAGGACGGTGCCGGGCTGCTCGGGCCGCCCTCGAACGCCGCGAGCGGGACGGTGCCGGCCGACTCACAGGCCCCGTCGGCTCCGGCGAACCTGGCGGCTGCGCTCCAGACCGGGAACAACGTTGCGCTCAGCTGGCTCGCCTCCACTGACAACGTCGGGCGTCACGAGGTACAACGTCCACCGCTCGACGACGGCAGGATTCACGCCGGCACTCGGAAACCGGATCGCCCAGCCGACCGCGGCGAACTACACCGACCCGGCGCTCAACCCGGGGACCTACTACTACGCGGTGACCGCGCAGGATGCGGCCAACAACGTCAGCGCTGCCTCGAACGAGGCGACTGTGACGATCAACGCGCCGCCTCCGCCGCCACCGCCGCCGCCGTCGCTCGTCGCGGCCTACTCGTTCGACGAAGGCGCCGGCGCGAACGCCAACGACCTCAGCGGGAACGCCAACCACGGCACGCTGAACGGCCCGGCCTGGACCGTGGGCCGCTTCGGCCAGGGGCTCTCATTCGACGGCGTGGACGACGTCGTGTCGGCCGCCGACTCGAACTCGCTCGACCTGACGACCGGGATGACGCTCGAGGCCTGGGTCAAGCCCACCGCCGGAGGAAGCGCGTGGCGCACCGCGATCTTCAAGGAGCGCACGGGGAACATGGTGTACTCGCTCTACTCGAAGCGGAACACCGACCTGCCGATCGGCGAGATCACCGTCGGCACGACGACCGTGAAGGCAACGACGGGCACCACGGGCCTGGCCCAGAACGCCTGGTCACACCTCGCTCTGACGTACGACGGAACCAATCTCCGGCTCTTCGTCAACGGCGCGCAGGCCGCTCTGACCGTCACGTCCGGGAACATCGCCACGTCCACGGGGCTGCTGAAGATCGGCGGCAACGGGATCTGGGGCGAGCCGTTCCAGGGGGTCATCGACGAGGTCCGCATCTACAACCGCGCACTGAGCGAAGCGGAGCTCGTCGCCGACATGAACACGAGCGTCGGGGTGCCCGACACCGTGCCGCCGACTGCGCCCACGGCCTTCCAGACGACCAGCTCCACGGCGACGTCGATCTCTACCTCGTGGACCGCCTCGACCGACAACGTGGGCGTGGCGGGCTACCGGCTCTTCCGGAACGGCGTCGAGGTGGGCATCACCACGACGACGAGCCACACCTTCGGCGCGCTCACCTGCGGCAGCGTCCAGAACCTGGGCGTCGAGGCCTACGACTTCTCGAACCGCACTTCGGCGAGGACGACCCTGAGCGCCTCCACAGCCGACTGCGACGTCACTCCACCGACCGTTGCGGTGACGGCGCCCGGATCCGGGGCGACGGTTTCAGGCTCGACCGTGAACGTGGCCGCCACGGCCGGCGACAACGACTCGGTCTCGGGTGTGCAGTTCCTCGTCGACGGCCAGCCGCTCGGTGCAGAGGACACGACTGCGCCGTACGCGGTCAACTGGAACAGCTGGGGCCATTCCAACGGAGCGCACACGGTCACGGCTCGGGCGCGCGACGCTTCGAACAACCTTCAGACCTCCGTCGGAGTGGCGGTCACCGTCTCCAACATCGGTTCGCCACCGTCGCCTGGGCTCGTCGCCTCCTACGGCTTCGACGAGGGCTCCGGGAACACCACGGCCGACTCGACCGGCAACGGCAACCACGGCGCGCTCAACGGGCCGAGCTGGACGATCGGCCGTTTCGGACAGGCTCTGAGCTTCGACGGCGTCAACGACCGCGTCCAGATCCCGGACTCGGCCACCCTCGACCTCACGAGCGGAATGACGCTCGAGGCCTGGGTGAAGCCGGTCGCGACTGGTACCGCGTGGCGGACCGTGGCGTTCAAGCACCGCACCGGGAACATGGTCTACGTGCTCTATGGCAACCGGAACACCGGCGTGCCGAACGCCGAGGTGACGACCGGCACGACCTCGGTGAAGGCCGTCAACGGCACCGCCGGCCTGCCCGCGAACGTCTGGTCGCACCTTGCCGGTACCTACGACGGGACAACCCTTCGCCTGTACGTCAACGGGACACAAGTCGGCTCGCTCGCGACGACCGGCGCGATCGCGCTCTCGACCGGCGAGCTCTGGATCGGCGGCAACTCGGTCTGGAGTGAGTGGTTCAACGGCGCGATCGACGAGTTGCGGGTCTACAACCGAGCCCTGTCCGCGGCCGACATCCAGGTCGACATGACCCGGGCTGCGGCGCCCGACACCGACGCGCCGGGAATCGTCTCGATCACTCCGGCCGACGGGGCCACGAACTTCGGCGTCGGAAGCACGGTTACGGCGACCTTCGACGAGGCGATGGATCCGGCGACGATCACGAACTCGACCGTCCAGCTGCGCACGGCGGGTGGCGCGCTCGTCGGGGCCACCGTCGCCTACGACGCTCTGAACGGGCGCGCGACGCTGACTCCCGGCGCGCCGCTGGCATTCGACTCGACCTACACGGCCACGGTCAAGGGTGGGGCTGCCGGCGTCAAGGATCTCGCCGGTAACCCGCTCGCCGCCGATCGAGTCTGGAGCTTCCTGACGGCACCGCCGCCGCCGCCGATCGCGGTCGTCTCGGCGGCGGGGAACAGGTTCGGCGCCTATGCCGTCGAGATGCTGAAGGCCGAAGGGCTGAACGCCGTCGACGGCATCGACGTCAGCACCCTGAACGCGGCGGCGCTCGCGGGCCGCGACGTGGTCGTGCTCGGTGAGAGCGCGCTCACGGCCGCACAGGTCACTGCGCTCACGAACTGGGTCAACGGCGGCGGCAACCTGATCGCGCTTCGTCCCGACAAGCAGCTGGCCGGCCTCCTGGGGCTGACAGACCAGGCTTCGACCCTGTCCGAGGCGTACATGCGAATCGACACGACCCCCGGCTCGCCCGGAGCCGGCCTGACGGGCGTGAGCATGCAGTTCCACGGCACCGCCGACAGGTACGCGCTGAACGGCGCGTCGTCGATCGCAGCGCTCTACAGCAACGCGTCCACGGCGACGGCCAATCCGGCTCTCACCCTCCGGAGTGTCGGCTCGAGCGGAGGCCAGGCGGCAGCGTTCACCTACGACCTCGCCCGCTCCATCGTCTATACGCGCCAGGGGAACCCGGCCTGGGCGGGACAGAATCGCGACGGGATCGGCCCCGCACGCCCGAACGACCTCTACTTCGGGAACATGGTCGGTGACCCGCAGCCCGACTGGCTCGACACGCAGAAGATCGCGATCCCGCAGGCAGACGAGCAGCAGCGCCTCCTCGCGAACCTCGTGCTCTCGATGAGCCGCGACAGGATGCCGATCCCGCGGTTCTGGTACTTCCCCCGGGACGAGAAGGCCGTCGTCGTCATGACGGGCGACGACCACGCCGAGGGCGGGACGGCCGGCCGCTTCGACGACTACAAGGCCGTGAGCCCGCCCGGGTGCTCGCTCGCCGACTGGGAGTGCATCCGCGGCACGTCGTACATCTACACAGCCAGCCCGTTGACGAGCGCCCAGGCCGCCGGGTATCACGCGGATGGCTTCGAGATCGCCTTGCACCCGAGCACGTCCTGCTCGAACAACACCCAGTCGCAGCTGAACGCGGACATCCGCGACCAGCTGGCTGCCTGGAGGGCGAAGTACGCGAGTGTCCCGGCGCCGCGCACGAGTAGGACGCACTGCGTGGCCTGGAGCGACTGGGCGTCGCAGCCGAAGGTCGAGCTCACCCACGGGCTCCGGCTCGACACGAACTACTACCACTACCCGAGCGGCTGGATCGGGGACAAGCCCGGCTTCATGACCGGCTCGGGAATCCCGATGCGCTTCGCCGATCTCGACGGCACCACGATCGACGTCTGGCAGGCCCACACGCACATGAACGACGAGGCCAGCCAGGTCTACCCGCTGACCTCGAATGCCCTGCTCGACGCCGCCATCGGTTCCAGACGGCTACTACGGGGCGTTCACGGTCAACATGCACACGGACTTCAATCCGTGGCCCGATTCGGACGCGATCGTGGCCTCGGCCCAGTCGCGCGGTGTCCCGGTCGTCACAGCGGACCAGCTTCTCACCTGGGTCGACGGGCGGGATCAGTCGACGTTCACGTCGTTCAGCTGGAGTGGAGGCACTCTGGGCTTCACGCTGCGGCCGGGAACCGGCTCACGCGGCCTGCGCGCGATGCTGCCGCGCACGACGACGGGCGGCACGCTGAGCTCGATCACCCGCGACGGGGTCTCGGTTCCCTTCTCGACCCAGACGGTCAAGGGCTTCGAGTACGCGGTCTTCGATGGCCAGAACGGCCGGTATTCGGCCAATTACGGCCCCTGACCGCCCCTCTCACCTAACCCGTCGGCTAGGTACCCGCCGCGAGGTTGGTTTCCCAGTTCTGGCCTATGAACGGCCGTTTTCCCTGCCTAGTCTCAGGGTGGAGGAAGTGGGACATTGAGCGTCAACGCAGCGGCAGAAGCAGTTCCGAGCGCGGTCGGCGCGCGGACGCTCGAGATCCTCGAGCGCCGGCGCACGTCGCCGTTCAAGCGCCGAGGCCGGCTCGTCCGTGCCGCGTTGCTCGTGGCGGACCTCGTCGGTCTGACGCTTGCGTTCGTCATCACAGAGATCTCGATCGGAAGCGTCGGGCCGAACGACACGGTCAGCGTGGGCACCGAGACGATCCTCTTCGTCGCCAGCCTCCCGCTGTGGGCGATCGTCGCCAAGCTCTACCGCCTCTACGACCACGACGACGAGCGCACCGACCACACGACGCTCGAGGATCTCGTCGGCGTCTTCCACCTCGTCACGGTCGGCACCTGGCTCGTGGTCGGCGGCGGCTGGCTGCTCGGTCTCGCCGATCCGAAGATCGGGAAGCTGATGACGCTTCTGGGTCCTCGCGATCGCGCTTGTCACCGGTCGCGCGCGGCTCGGCCCGGGCGCTGACCCGGCGCCAGCTCCTCCTACCTGCAGAACACGGTCATCGTCGGCGCCGGCGACGTCGGCCAGCTCGTCGCGCGCAAGTTCCTCCAGCACCGCGAGTACGGGATCAACCTGGTCGGCTTCGTCGACGCCGAGCCGCGCGAGCTGCGCGCCGACCTCGGACGACGTGCCGGTCCTCGGCCCGGCCGAGCGAGCTGCCCGAGCTCGTCGACCAGCTCGACGTCGAGCGCGTCGTCGTCGCCTTCTCGAGCGACTCGCACGACCAGACACGCTCGAGCTCGTCCGGGCGGCTCGCGAGCTCGACATCCAGATCGACATCGTCCCGCGCCTCTTCGAGCGTCGTCGGCCCGCACGTGAAGGTCCACACGGTCGAGGGCCTGCCGCTCGTCGGCCTCCCGCCGGTCGAAGCGCTTCCCGTTCTCGCGGCCGCTGAAGCGGGTGATCGACGTCGCCGGCGCGCTCCTCGGGCTCGCTCTTGCGGCGCCGCTCTTCGCCTTCACCGCGTGGCGGATCAGGCGCGACTCGCCCGGTCCGGTCTTCTTCCGCCAGACGCGGCTCGGCCAGGGCATGCGGCCGTTCACGATCCTCAAGTTCCGGACGATGCACGTCGACGCCGACGACGCGGCGCACCGCGAGTACATCAAGCAGACGATGAGCTCGACGCGCCGCGCCGGCCGAGAACGGCCTCTACAAGCTCGAGCGCGCCGACGCGATCACGCACGTTCGGCCGCTGGCTGCGCAGGACGAGCCTCGACGAGCTGCCGCAGCTGCTCAACGTGCTCCGCGGCGACATGTCGCTCGTCGGCCCGCGGCCCTGCCTCCCGTACGAGACCGAGCACTTCGCGCCGCACCACTTCGAGCGCTTCCGTCGTCCCGCGGGCATCACGGGCCTCTGGCAGGTGACCGCGCGCGCCCACTCCACCTTCGGCGAGGCGCTCGACATGGACGTCGCCTACGCCCGCAGCTGGTCGCTCGGGCTCGACCTCTGGCTGCTCCTGCGGACGCCGCTGCACGTGCTTCGCGCGACGGGGAACGACGCTGACTGCCCGTCGGCGTCGCCGTCGTCGGGCTCGGCTACTGGGGCCCGAACCTCGTCCGCAACCTCCACGAGCTCGCCGACGCCGAGCCGTCGGTCGTCTGCGACCTGCGCCCGGATGCGCTCGCCACGATCGCGCGCCGCTACCCGGCGGTCGCGCACGACCACGGAGTTCGCGGACGTGCTCGCCGACCCCGACGATCGAGGCGGTCGTCGATCGCGACGCCGGTCTCCACGCCACTATCGCGCTCGCCGGCGCGCGCGCTCGAGGCCGGCAAGCACGTCTTCGTCGAGAAGCCGCTCGCGGCCTCGCTCCGACGAGGCGCTCGAGCTGATCGAGCTCGCGGACGCAGCGCGGCCTCGTGCTGATGCCGGGCCACACGTTCCTCTACAGCCCGCCGGTGCAGATCGATCCGCGACGCTGATCGCGTCCGGCGAGCTCGGCGAGATCTACTTCATCTCGACGAGCCGCGTGAACCTCGGCCTGCACCAGTCCGACGTCAGCGTCGTCTGGGATCTCGGCCCGCACGACTTCTCGATCCTGCGCTACTGGCTCGACGAGACGCCGACGCACGCGAGCGCGCTCAGCCGCAGCTGCGTGATCCCGGACATCCCGGACGTCGCCTTCATCAACCTCGAGTTCCCGTCCGGCACGATCGCCCACGTCGAGCTCTCCTGGCTCGCGCCGAGCAAGCTGCGCCGGACGACGATCGTCGGCTCGGAGAAGATGGTCGTCTACGACGACACGCGCACCGAGCCGGTGCGCGTCTTCGACTCCGGCGTCACGCTCCGCGACCCCGAGACCTTCGGCGAGTACCAGCTCACCTACCGCACCGGCGACATCGTCTCGCCGCACATCGAGGTCGCCGAGCCGCTCGCGCTCGAGCTCGAGGACTTCGTCCGCGCGATCAACACCGGATCGACGCCCACGCTCTTCGCGCGAGCTCGGCCTCGAGGTCGTCCGAATGATCGAGGCGGTGGACGTGTCGCTGGAGCAGAACGGCGCCAAGGTCGAAGTCGGCGCCGATCGGAGCCTGGTGTGATCGAGGCCGCGCGGGAGGGTCGGCACGCGCCGCCGCTCCGCGCAGCACATCCTTTCGGGTTGACGCCGCTCGAGGTTGCCTCGGGTCTCGTCTTTGGCTTCACCCCGCCCGAGCCGATGCCGGCCGAACTGGAAGCGGGTTCGCCGGTGGAGGCCCTCGAGCAGGCGATCCTGCCTGCGCTCATGCGCCCGCCATGCCTGATCAGCTTCGGCGGCCGAGACTCGTCCATGATCCTCGCCGTCGCTGTCCGGCTCGCGCGCCGCGAGGGACTCGAGCTCCCAGTGCCGGCGACCAACCGGTTCCCCCGCATGGAGAGCCGCCACGAGTCGGCCTGGCAGGAACGCGTGATCGTGCACCTCGGGCTGACCCAGTGGCTCCGTCTCGAGTTCACCGACGAGCTCGACGCGGTTGGGCCGATCGCTATGCGGGCGCTTCGCAAGCACGGCCTGCTCGTGCCGTTCGACGCTCATTTCCACCTCCCACTCTTCGACGAGGCCTTCGGTGGCTCGCTCGTAACCGGCGTCGGCGGAGACGAGGCGCTGGGCATCCACCGGTGGTCGCGGGCCGAGCACGTCCTCGGAAAGGTCGCGCCGGTGCGGACGACATCGGTGTCGCGTCGAGGCGGTTCGCTCGACCTTCCCTGGCTCCAGCCGGCGACGCAGGAGGAAGCTCGCGCTCGCTGGGTGGCGACGATTGCATCCCAGCCCCTCCGTTGGCAGTTGCGCTTCGCCTGGTACCGGCGACTTCGCTCGATCCGGCTCAGCATCGACAGTCTCGACCGGCTCGCCTCCGATCACCGTGTGGAAACGCACCACCCGTTCGTCGACGCAGGATTTGCCGCGTCCGTCACCGGGCTGCCGAGAGAGCGATTCGTCGGTCGCGCGACGGCGATGAGAGAGCTGTTCGGCGATCTACTCCCGCTCGATCTGATGGCCAAGAGATCGAATTGCCATCACGACTTCGCGTTCTGGAACGAGCACAGCCGGCGCCTGGTCGATTCCTGGGACGGCGAGGGCGTCGACCCCGACCTCGTCGATCGAGAGTCGCTCCGCAAGGAATGGTCGCAGGCGAATCCCGACCCGAGGACGCTCTCGCTGCTCCAGTGCGTCGCGCTCGCGCGCGAGGCCCCTTCGGCCGTTCCGAGCCCGGCGAGCGCTTACGGCGTCGTCTAGAGCCCGGGTAGGCCGAGCCCGCCGGCAAGCCCACCGAGACGCGATTGCGCAAGGTCGTTCGCCGACCGAAGCGCCTCGTTCACGGCGCCCACGATCATGTCTGCCAGCAGCTCCGGGTCTTCCGGGTCGATCGCCTCGGGTGCGATCTCGATCTTCTCGATCTCGCCGGCCCCGTTCGCCGTCACCTTGACCGCGCCGCCTCCTGCGGAGGCGTCGACCGTCTCCGTCGCGAGCTCCTCCTGAACCTTGGCCATCTCGGTCTGCATCTGCTGGACCTGCTGCATCATCTTGTTGATGTCCATGCCGCCGGGACCGCTCATTCCGGCGTCACCTCCCGTGCATCGAATGTCTGCTTGAAATCCTCCACGAGCTCCTCCTCGCTCAGCTGGCGCTCCTCGACCTCGGTTTCCCCGTTCTCGCCGACCTCGAACTCGAGTGCAAACTTTCGCCCCGTGACCTCGTAGAGCGCGTCGACGAGGAGCGTTGCGTTCTTGGGCTCCTCGGCCAGCTGCCGGTGGAAGGACGCCGCGGCGGGAAACTCGACGGTCAGCGTGTCGCCCGCGATCCCCGCAGGATGCGCCTCCCGGAGGACGGACGCCGTCGGCACCGAGCGCTCCTCGACGGCCGGGATCACAGAGCGCTGCCACGCGGCCTGGAGCTGGTCGAGCTCGAGCGGCGGCGCCGCAGCCACCTCGGGCGGCGCCGTGGGAGCCGCGATCGACCCACCGGCCGGCGTCGCGTCTGCGACGGCGACCGTCGTCGGCCCACGCTGCTCCAGCTGCTCGAGCCTGAAGGCGAGCGTCTCGCGGTCGAGGTCGGCGCCGGGCCGGGTGACCTTGATCAGCGCCAGCTCCAGCGGGAGTCGTGGGTCGCCTCCCTGCCGCATGTCGTCCACGGCGACCGCCAGGAGGTCACAGAGCCGGATCACCGTCGGCTCGGGCAGCTGGTTCGCCTGGGCCCGCAGCCGTTCGCGCGTCTCGTCCGTGACCGGCAGGGAGTCCGGGACCTCGCCCATGTGCTGGACGAGCAGTAGGTGGCGCAGGTGCTCGAGCAGGTCGGTGACGAGTCGCCCCAGATCCTGTCCCTGCTCGGCAAGGTCCTCGAGGAACTGGAGCGCGCCGGCTGTGTCGCTGTCCACGACGAGGTCGCAGAGACGGAAAAGCGCTTCCTCCTCGACGGCTCCCAGGAGCTGGAGCACCGATTGAACCGTCACGGCGCCTCCGGTGGCTGCGGCCAGCTGGTCGAGCGTCGAGACGGCGTCCCGAAAGCTTCCGCGAGCGCTCCGTGCGATCAGGGAAAGCGCGGCCTCCGGCGCCTCGATTTTCTCGCCTTCGGCGACCCGCGAGAGCACGCGGATGAGATCGGCGAGACGGGGACGGGAGAACACGAACGTCTGACACCGCGAGCGGACGGTCGGAAGCATCTTGGAGACGTCCGTCGTGCAGAACACGAAGACGAGGTGGGGTGGAGGCTCCTCGATCAGCTTCAGGAGCGCGTTGAAGGCGGCGTCCGTGAGCTGGTGCGCCTCGTCCAGGATGTAGACCTTGTAGCGGCCCTCCACCGGCTGCAGGACGACCCGGTCCCGGATCTCGCGGATGTCGTCGATCCCGCGCTGGGAAGCGGCGTCCATCTCGATCACGTCGAGCGAGTTGCCGCCGGCGATTCCGACGCAGGAGCCGCACGTCCGGTCGGGCGTCGTCGTCGGCCCCTGGGCGCAGTTCAGCGCCTTGGCGAGGATGCGCGCCAGCGATGTCTTGCCAGTGCCTCGCGGCCCGGCGAAGAGGTACGCCTGTCGGACCGCACTCGTCTCGATGGCATTCCGCAAGGTCTGGACGACGGCCTCCTGGCCGACGACCTCGTCGAAGTCCTGCGGACGATATTTGCGGTAGAGGGCGGCCAAGACGCGTCTCCTCGATTAGATCAGACAATCGTCGCGGAACGGGCTTCGCCCTTGGGCCGCCGCGGAGTCGGGACTTCCGCGAAAGCGGCGGCTACCATGCGGCTTGCCCGGCCGCGCTAGGTGGGGAGCTAGCGGTTCCCTGAACCCGCAATCCGCTCCAGCGGGGCTGAATCCCCTCCCGAGGGGGTCGCGTCCGAGACACGGGCTTCGGGTGCAAGTGTTGACGGCCAGGTCCCGCGCACTGGGAGCCTCCGAACCGCGTCAGATCCGGGAGGAAGCAGCGCTAAGGAGCTTCTCCCAGGTGCCGCGGATCGCCTGGCTCGAGCGAGCACCCGCCGCACCGGCTCGAACAGGCCCACAACGGAAGGTGCGCGACCGGGCGCTTCGCTTGCAGCCGGCGGCTAGGCGGGAACGATCGACTCCGGGGAGTCTTGTGACAGCAAGCCGTTCATCTGCGCCCAGCGGCTCGCCTCCGTGCGGTTCGAGACCTCGAGCTTGCGGTAGATGTTCGACAGGTGGAACTTGACCGTCTGCTCGGTCACCCAGAGCATGCGGGCGAGCTGCGAGTTGGAATGGCCCTCGGCGACAAGCCGCAGGATCTCCAGCTCGCGGCGCGTGAGGCCCCCGGGCGACTCGGAGGCCGCGGGTGGTGCGCCTCCCCCGGCTGGGCCTGCGACCGGTCGCGGTCCGCCGGCGAGGTAGACCGAATGGTCGAATGCCTGACGGACTGCCGAGGCCACGTCGTCCGGATGTGCCGTCTTGACCACGTAGGCGGCGGCCCCTGCGGAGAGCGCGGCGTCGATGTGTGCAGTGTCGTGGTAGGCGGAGAGGACGATGACGCGAAGCCCGGGAGACAGTGTCGTCGCCCGGCGGATCACCTCGAAGCCGTCCGGCTCTCCGGGTGCGGAGTCGAGCTCGAGGGTCAGGAGCCGTGGCCGGGCGCGCTCGATCGCGGCAAGCGCCGCACGGGCCGATGACGTCTTCTCGACGACGGTCGCGCCGATACGGGCGAGCACCATCTCGACAGCGTCGAGCCAGATCGGATGAGGATCCAGCACGACCGCCTCGAGGGGATCGTGTGTGTTCTCGTTTTCCATGGCCGCAGAAAAGGACTCTCTAAGAAAAGCTATAGGGAGTTTCTGGGCTTTTACAAGGGGGAGCGGTGTGTACTTGTGGTTACCTCGGGCGGGCTATTCGCCCGCAGGCGCCCACCCTTCCGTCTAGGGAGCCGCAGATGCTGGACTTGGGCAGTCCCGGCGTCCGAGCTAGAGTCCAGGCGATGTCGTCGTCGCCGCCAGCGAACGGAGCCATCCGAGTCCTCCTGGCCGACGATCAGCGGCTCTTCGCCGAGTCGCTCCAGACGGTCCTCTCCGAGGACGATCGGGTCGACGTCGTCGGGATCGCGGCCAACGGCGTTGAGGCCGTCGAGCTTGTCGAGGACCTTCGCCCCGACGTGCTCCTGATGGACTTGAAGATGCCGGTCATGGACGGGCTCGAAGCTACGCGGCGGATACGGGAGCTCGGCATCGACGTGCAGATCCTGATCCTGACCGGCACGGAGACGCCTGTCGGCGCCGACGACGCGATCGCGGCCGGCGCCAACGCGTTCCTCCGCAAGGAGCGCGGCGTGGACGAGCTTCGCCAGGTTTTCCTCGAGGTCGCCTCGCTCGCCGCGATTCTCGGCGCCCCCGCGCGCTAGCGCGGGCGAATCGGCACGACGGTCGTCGTCACGACCTTGGTCTTCACGGCGTGCCCCGGGGGCACCGAGCGAACGATGACCGAGCCCGAGGCGACGATCACCCCCTCGCCGAGTGTGAGCTTCGGCTCGACGAAGACGCCGGTGCCAAGACGGACACGGTCTTCGATCTTCACCTCGCCGGAGGTCATGCAGCCGGGCCCGGTCGAGATGTCGGAGCCGAGCACGTTGTGGTGGTCGTAGCTGTTGTAGGCGGAGATGAAATTGTTGTCGCCGATCGTCGTCCCGGTGCCGAAATGCGTGTAGGCGCAGATGACGTTGCCGTCCCCGATGGACACGCCCGTCGCGAGCTTGGATCGTGGGTCGATGACATTCGCCAGCGGGATTCCCTCGTCGCGGCACACGGCCCGGAGCCTCGCGCGTGCCTCGACTGACGTGCTGATGGCGATCACGGCGGCGTCGAACGCCCCGGCCGCCCAGTGCGCTCGCAGCTCGTCTTGTCCCCCGACGACCGGAACACCCTCGACCTCCCGGCCCCAGACGGCGACGTTGTCGTCGACGATCCCTACGCCCTCCTGGCCCTCCGCTTCGGCGAGGATGTCGAGCACCTGCGTCGCGCCGAGGCCTGCTCCGACGAGCACGAGTCGCCGAGCCTTTCCGTCGCCGGCCAGTGGAGCCGGCAGATCCTCCGGCGCGACCTGCTGTGCAGCCGCGGCCGCCTCGACGTCCTTCACGGTGATGAGGCCGGGGCCGGACAGCGCCGTGAGGTCGACGCCGAGCTCGCTCGCCCGTTCGCGCGCCTTCACCGACGCGCGAACCTCGTCGCCGGCGTCTTCGCCGCTCGCCGCCTCCTTCTGGCGCGTGTCCTCGAACGCATGGAGCGCCGCCTCGTCCTCGAGCACGTGAGCGATCGGCTGGCCCACCGAGACCTCGCCTCCGACAGGCACGAGTTGGAGCACGAGCCCGTCGGAGGGGGACTCGATCTCGATTGCAGACTTGCTCGTCTCCACGTCGACGAGCCTTGCACCGGCTCGAACCTCCGAGCGGTCCTCGACATGCCATTCGACGACCGTCGCGCTGTCGTCGTTCACGTCCGTCCAGGGAATGGTCACCGCCGTCATGCGGCGGCCTCGCGGATGGCCTCCTTCGTCGTGTCAGCGCCCACGAGGATCTTTCGCTCGAGCGTCCGGCTGCTGGGAATGACCGTTGGCTCGCTGGCAACCACCTTCACCGGCCGGCGGAGTCTCGAAAAGCGACGGCGCCCGATCTCGGCAGCCGCCTCGGTTCCCCAGGACCAGTCCGCCATGCCCTCTTCGATGGTGACGAGGCTCCCCGTCCTCTCGACCGATGCCTCGACAGGCTCCCAGTCCATCGGGGCGATCTGGGCGGGGACGATGAGCTCCCCGAAGATCTCCTCCTCGACAGCGAGCTCCTCGAGCGCCTGCGCCGCCAGGAGCGCGGAGTAGCCGTAGGCCAGCACCGACACGGTGCAATCCTCTGGCGGCACCTGGGAGAGGAGGACCGACGGGAGCGAGCCCGGACTGGACTCTTCACGTCCGATCGCATCTCCGACCCGCGAACCGGACGGCCGAACGACGTGCTCGGGGTAGAGGAGCTTGTGCTCGACGTAGAGCGCGGGATCGTCGCGTTGCAGCAGCGCCGAGAAGATCACCCGCGGATCGTGGTACGCGGAGGCCGCAACGACGGTGAGGTGCGGCACGCCGAGGAAATGCTTCTCGAGGCTCTGGCTGTGCGTGGGCCCATAGCCGCGATGGCCGCCGGACGGTGTGCGGATGATCACGGGGCAGGTGACCTTGCCGTCGTACATGGCGCCGTACTTCGCGATGTGATTGACGACCTGGTCGAAGGTCAGCGTGACGAAGTCTCCGAACATGATCTCGACGATCGGCCGGTAGCCCGAGAGGGCGAGGCCGGCTGCGATTCCGGCGATTCCCGCCTCGCTCACCGGCGTCGTGAGCACGCGGCCGGGAAACGCCGTGGTCAGGCCGCGAGTGGCCTTGAACGCACCGCCGTAGGGGTCTGCGATGTCTTCGCCTAGGACGACGACGCGGTCGTCGGTCTCCAACAGATCGTGGAGAGTCTCGTTGAGCTCGCGGACGAAGATCACGGAAGCGCTCGTGCCTCCTCGACGACCTCGGCCAGAGCCTGCTCGACCTCGCCGTCGATGCGCTCGCGCTCTGCGGAGGCAAGGCGCGCACCATGCACGGTGAGCGGCTCGAAGGGCCACCGTCCCGTGACCTCGTCGGCCGGGCGGTTGTCGTCGCTCTTCGAATGGTGGCAGAGGCGGTAGGTGTCGATGATCAGCGCCCGCGGCGTGCGCAACTCCCGTACGGAGTCGATCTGGCGCTCTGCCTCGGCGTCGATCTCGAGAACGTCGGTGGACTCGAGCCGCGCAGTGGGGATGCCGAACGCCTCGAAGCGGGCAGCCATGTCCCCGGCGAAGTTGTGCGCGATCGGGGTGCTCTGCGACCACGCGTTGTTCTCGACCACGACGAGGAGCGGCAGCTCCCACAGGGCTGCCATGTTCAGGGTCTCGTAGACGACGCCTTCGCCGAACGCGCCGTCCCCGACGAAGACGACGCTGATTCCGTCGGAGCCGGAGAGCTTCATCCCGAGCGCGATCCCGGCCGAGGCCGGGACCGTCCCGCCGAGGATCCCATTCGACTTGAACCCGGGGGCGCAGATGTGCTGGCTGCCGCCGATCCCCCCGACGACGCCCTCCGGCTTCCCCATGATCTCCGCGAGCAACCCCATGGCGTCGCCGCTCCAGGCCAGGTAGTGCCCGTGGCAGCGGTGGTTGCTGAAGATGTGGTCGCCTTCGCGCAGGTGCTCGATCACACCCACGCAGTCGGCTTCCTGTCCGATGCATGCGTGAGTCGTGCCGTTCAGCAGCCCCTCTTCGAAGAGCGCGAGCAAGGTTTCCTCGAAATCGCGGATGAACCGCATGCGCCGGTAGAAACGGAGGTCGCGAGCCTCGTCGGGCAGGCCGACGAGCCGCGGATCGGGCCGTGCAGCCGCCGCCTCGGGGGCAGGGGCGAGCGCCGCCGTGGGCGATGGTTCGGAGCGCACGTCCGCCTCCGGAGCGCGTCGGGCCGCGTGTGACAGGTTTCCCCCTTTAGTTATAGATTTCCGCAGATTCTCAAATGGGCGCACGGCCAGTATTGATCACGCGTGGCGTGAAGGCAATAGCTCGATCGGGCGCCCTAGGCGTCCGGCAGGGTGAGCTCGACGGTCCCGGAGGGAACCGTGGACGGCCGTCCGTTCACGACGAGGTCGACGTTGCTCGCGGCGCCGAGCCGCAGCCAGATCTTCGGGCGGTTGAACTTGAGTGTTCTGCCGCTCGCAAGAGTGCCGGAGTAGAGCGATCGTCCGGTTGCGGAGCCGGCACGCACCTCGACCCAGCAGTCCCCGCGCGTCGCGACGAGGACGAGCGCCGTCGCGTTCGGCTGTTCCTTGCGGGCAGCGCGCTTGGCCGGCCGTTTTCTCGCGATCGGCTGGTTCTCCGCGAGTTCGGGCTCCTGCGTCGCTGCAGGAGGTGCGATCGCGACGGCAGCCTGCGGCGTCGGGGCGCGTTCTTCGTCGATCAGCCCGCCCGACCAGGCGAGCACGTTCAGCGTGATGAGCGCGAGTATGAGCGCTGTGAGCGCACCGAATCCCAGTTTGCGAAGCACGACCACCTCACATTGTCTGCCGTCTCAGCCCGATTTCAAGGCGGAGCGGCCCTCCCCTCCAATGTCAGGTCGTGTGCGGCTTGCGGATGAAGCGAATCACGTAGACGAGGAGCGCGAGCGCCGAAAGGGCGAGCAGGAGCAGCGCGCCGGCCCCGATGATCCAGTGAGGCGATGCCGATGCCTCGGGGATGCTGGGTCGCGGTAGCGCCTCGGGGATCTCACCGAGCTTCTCCGAGACGGCTGGAAGGACGCCCGAGTCCCTCTTCTCGGCCTTTCCGTCCGGGATCGCGCCGGTCGCCCGGGTGCCGGTCCCGCCGGCGGCGGATGCCGATGCGCCGGCCGCAGCCGATCCTCCGCCGATGTCGCCGCCGCCGTTCCCGGTCGTCCCGTTGCTGAAGGTGCCGACGACCGACTGGAAGATCGATGCCTGCGACCCGGCCGCGCCGCAGGTGAATCCGCTCGCGCCTCCGCGGTCGCCGAGGACGACGACGACGGCCCGGCTCGGCTTCCGCCCGCTCGTTCGAGCTGTGATCCGGTAGGTGCCGTAGGGAAGGTTGCGCCGGCCCAGCCGGCCGGTGAAGCGGACGTGGTTGACGCCGCGGCTGCCGCGAACCTTGAACCGGCCTGCGATCCCGCAGGACGGCGCGGGCCCGCGAACGACGAAGACGACTCGTGCGGCGGCATTCAGCGTGAAGGTGATGCGGGCGGCGCGCTTTCGGGTGCCTCCGCGCTCGGTCCGGGCCGGTCGCGCCCTGATCCCGGTAACCCGAGCCTTGCCCGCGCGGCTGGCCGCGGGGCGCCGGCGGTTGTCCGAGCCACCTCGCGTCGAGGCTGAGCCGGAGGATGCGCCGTAGCCGGAGGCGCCCGACGGTGCGGACGCCGGAGGCGAGCCCGGCGACGGTGAGGGTGAGGGCGCAGGCGCAACCGGGAGTGGGATCGGTGCGGGCGGCGTCGGCGCGGTCACCGCCGGTGGCGGTGGGACGGGAACCGGCGGGACGGGCGGCGGAGTCGGCGGGGCGGGCGTGGTCGGGACGGGGAGCGAGACCGTCGGGACGGAGATGGTGACCGGAAGGTCGACCTGGCCGAGCGCCTGCGCCGAGAGGACGCCCGCGAGCACGCCCGCCAATGCGAGCGCAACCCCTACCACCGCAGTTCTCATCCTCTTCGCCATTCCTCTCCATAAGACGAAACGCGGGACTCGACCTTGCGGTTACGCGCTATGTTGCCCCCCGGGGCGCATAGCTCAGCGGGAGAGCGCCCGCTTCACACGCGGGAGGTCCCTGGTTCGATCCCAGGTGCGCCCATCTCGCCCCCTGACCGGCGCGCTCCCGCCGGGCGGAGCCGGGCTCCGCGCGCCTCGCGCCGCTGGACGCGCTCCAGCGGACGGGCCGTGTTCGGAACACTGTCCCATCCGCATCCGCGCGCCCAGCGACGCGTCAGCCGAGCCGACGGCCCTGCGCACGCTCCCGGGCGGAGCCGGTCGCCTGGGCACGGTGCGACGCCGCAGACGCGTCTTCGATAGGTTCCGCCGTGCTCTTCGCGCTCACGACAGACCAGAAGCTCGGCCTCGCGGGGACCGCGGCCGTCTTCATCGTCTTCTCGCTCGTCGTCGCCCTGCTGATCCCCAGGTACCGGCCCGATTTCCCCGGCCGGAAGGGCCTCGGCCTCTTCCTCGTCCTGACGGCTCTCCTGACGGTCGGGATGATCGGCGCCGTCGTCGTGTTCGCGAAGGAGGATCACGCCGAGGCTGCCGGCGAGACGCACGGCGACGGAGTCGACCGGCGAAGGCGAGACGAGTCCCTCGGGTCAGACCACACCCACGACCACGACGACGGAAGAGAAGCGGCCGGCGGGCGACGCGGCAGCCGGCAAGACGGTCTACGCCTCGTCAGGGTGCGGCGGCTGCCACGCGTTCGAGCCGGCAGGGTCGAACGGAGCAGTCGGGCCCGACCTGAACGAGTCCCTCGAGGGCAAGGACCTGGAGTACGTGCAGCGCGCGATCGTCGACCCGAACGCAGAGGTCGCCGAGGGCTATCAGGAGGGGATCATGCCCTCGTTCGATCAGCTCTCGGACGACCAGGTCGGCGACCTCGTCGCCTTCCTCACCGAGAACTAGCGCGCAGAGGTCAGTCGACCCAGGATGCGTCGGCCCACGATGCGTCCGCCCAGGACGCATCCGCCCAGGAGGCATCGGCCCAGGAGGCGTCCGACCAGGAGGCGTCGGCCCAGGACGCCGAATCCCAGGACGCGTCAGCCCACGAAGCGTCCGCCCATGAGGCGGAGTCCCACGAGGCGTCGGCCTTGACCGCGCTGTCCCAGCTCGCAGAGTCGAAGACCGGGTGCGCGCCTCCAGCCGGATCGGTGATCAGGAAGCGGTTCAGCGCGCGATTCGGGTTCGCCGGACCCGTGCGTCCGCTGCGCGAGCCGGGCGTCGAGCGACCCGACTCCGAGTGCGCCCGCGGCCGCTTTCTCCGCCTTTCGCGCCGACATCATGAGCGCGCCCTTCACCTGATCCGGAGTCCATTCGGGGTGGACAGCGAGGACGTAGGCGGCGGCGGCCGACACGAGCGGCGCCGCGAACGAGGTGCCCGAGAGGCGCATGTACCGCGACGCCGATGGCTCGATCGGGCCGCTCGAGCAGGAGACTCGAGCCCGCGGGGACCGGCCCGACGAGGTGGCGGCCGGGAGCGCCGAGCTCCGGCTTCATGAACCCGTCCGGAGTCCGTCCGTGTGCCGACCAGGGCGCGTTCGTATCGTCCGTGGCCTCGCTTGACGCTCCCGAGATCGGCCGCGCCGACCGTGATGACGAATGGGTCGTTTGCAGGCGCGAACGGGACGCCGCTCGCGGCGCCGTCCTTCGCGTAGTTGCCCGCGGAGGTCACCACCACGACTCCGGCGAACCAGAGCCGCTCGACTGCGCGGTCGAGCGGGTCGGTGAGGAAGCTCGACGGTCGCGACGAGTGAAGGGAGAAGTTGGCGACTCGAATGTCGTAGCGCTGCTTGTTCTGAAGGATCCAGTCGGCTGCCGCGATCACGTCGCTCGTCATCGCTTTGCCGTTGTCGTCCATGACGTCCAGCGAAACGATGCGCGCGCCGGGCGCGCCGCCGTAGCGGCCTGCCGCCAGGCCGGAGACGAACGTCCCGTGGCCGCGACCGTCACCGGCCGCGTTCGGCTGGAGCTGGGTCAGGGAGATCTGGCCGACGACTCGGTCGCCGAAGTCGGCGCGCGCCGCGTCGATGCCGGAATCGACGACTGCGATCGTGGGGAGCCGGCTGCGTGTCGCGCGGCGGGCATCGTCGAGGTTCGTCGCGTCGAGCGTGGAGAAATAGGAGCGGAGCTGCCCGACGACCGGAAGCTGTGCGGCGACCATCGGAGCGTCGCGCGTGATCGCCTGAACATCGCCTTCGTCGGCGAGATCGAGGATCTGGGAGCCGGTCAGCCGGGCCGAGACGCCGGTGACCGACTGAAACCGTCCGGTCAGCTGGTCAGCTGCGCCAGAGTTGTCGTCGAGGCGCTCCGTCACCTCGTCGGCGACCTCCGCCGTCGACGTGCCGTCGCTCGCCTGGACGATGACGGGAAAGAGCGCGTCGGGCCGGTTCTTCGCTGCTTCGAGCAGGGTTGCCTGGACGTAGGCGTCTGAGCCCTGCTGGTCGGCAATTGCCGCGAGCGGCGCCGCAAGCGCAAGCAGGCCCACCAGGACCGCAATGCCGCTTTTTGTCGCAGAGAGCTTTGTCATCCGATTCTCGCGCAGGGTGCGCGGGCCGCAGTGGATACGGACTCAGGCTAGGGAGGGGTCGCGCGGCGAGCATCCCCAAGCCGGGGGATGCTCGCCGCTCGCTCGAAATGGCGGAGAGGGCGGGATTTGAACCCGCGACAGACCTTTCGGCCCATACGCGATTTCCAGTCGCGCTCCTTAGACCGCTCGGACACCTCTCCGAGGTGGACAGCGTAGTCAGGCGATTCAACGGAGGGGGAGGGATTTGAACCCTCGAGAGGCTTGCACCTCTAACGGTTTTCGAGACCGCCCCGTTCGACCGCTCCGGCACCCCTCCGAATCGCGCAGCGTACCGGCGAATTCTCGCGCGCTGGCTGGGTTCGCGGAGACAGCGCCTTAGCACGGCCTCCGACCGGCCGGCAGGCGCGACGCTGGCCGGTGCGGTGAAGACGGAGTCACGGAGAAGGAGGGATTCGAACCCTCGAGGCAGGGATTTCCCCACCTAACGCCTTAGCAGGGCGCCGCCTTCAGCCACTCGGCCACTTCTCCGTGGCGGGCAGGATAGCCGCCCACCTGGCCGATTCGTCCTCTGGAGAGTTTGACGAAACGCCGGCCATGCCGCCGAGCCGCGCTGCTCGCCCCGAGGCCGCGTCCTCAGTCGCGCCCGTATCGCAAGGATACGAACGCTCCCTGCGTCCTTGCCTCGGAACGACCATCGCACCCCTGCGACGAGCGGCGTTCCGTAAAACCCTCCCAGAAACGCGGAAACCCGCCTCGGTATTGAGAGCGGGCCGCCGCAAGTGCCGGGGTATGTGAGGGGGGAGCCGGCGAACTAGGTATTGCACGGCCAGAGCACACGGGCATGCCCCGGAAGGGTGAAATACGGAAATGGCATCGCCGTTCGTCGAGCTCGAAGTGGGCGGGAGGACCGTCAAGGTCACGAATCCCGACAAGATCTACTACCGGAAGCTGAAGGCGACCAAGCTCGACCACGTCGAGTACTACCTCTCCGTCGGCGAGGGAATCGTCCGTGCGCTGTACGAGCGTCCGACGCAGCTCAAGCGCCATCCCGACGGGGCGGAGGGCGAGGCGATCTACCAGAAGCGGGTGCCCGAGAAGCGTCCGGACTGGATCGAGACGGCGCGCGTCACCTTCCCGTCCGGCAGGCACGCCGACGAGCTGTGCGTGACCGAGGTGGCCCAGGTGGCGTGGGCGGCGAACCTCGGGCACGATCGACTTCCACCCGTGGCCGTCGCGCCGCGCGCACGTCGACAATCCGGACGAGCTGCGGATCGACGTCGACCCGCAGCCGGGCACGACGTTCAAGGACGCGAAACGGGTCGCTCTCGTCGTCCGCGAGGTCCTCGACGAGCTCGGCTTCGTGGGCTGGCCGAAGACGTCGGGGAACCGGGGCATCCACGTCGCCTGCCGGATCGAGCCGCGCTGGTCGTTTCCCGAGGTGCGCCGCTGTGCGCTCGCGTTCGCGCGCGAGGTCGAGCGGCGCCTGCCGAAGAAGGTCACGACGGCCTGGTGGAAGGAAGAGCGAGGCCGCCGTGTCTTCATCGACTACAACCAGAACGCCCGCGACCGGACGATCGCCTCCGCCTACTCGGTGCGCGCCCGCCCCGACGGAACCGTGTCGGCGCCGGTGACCTGGGACGAGCTGCCCGATGTCGCGACCGAGGACTTCACCCTCGCGACGATGCCGAAGCGCTTTGCGGACCTCGGCGACGTCCAGGCCGGGATCGACGACGCCGTGTGTGACCTGATGAACCTGTTCGAGTGGGTCGAGCGGGACGAGAAGGAGGGGGTCGGCGAAGCGCCGTATCCGCCCCAGTTCCCGAAGATGCCGGGCGAGCCGAAGCGCGTGCAGCCCTCGCGGGACACGGCCCGGAAAAAGCGCTGATGTAAAGCAGGCTTGACATCGCCTCTATGTCAAGTTAGCTTTACATCATGAAGAACGAGATCAGGACGCTACGGAGCGCGCGCGGCCTTTCCCAGGCGGAGCTAGCGCAGGCGATGGACGTCTCGAGGCAAACGATCAACGCCATCGAGACAGACCGCTACACGCCGTCGCTACCACTCGCTCTTGCACTTGCACGGTATTTCGAGACAACGGTCGAGGAGGTTTTTCATGACAACGGCAATGCCTAAGTCGAAGTGGTATCTGCCCGGTTTCTCGCTTCTGCTCGGGCTGCTCTTCTTTGGGGCTCACTGGGCGGGAGACGATCCGAAGAGCGGCGTTTGGGCGCTCATGGTGATGATCGCGTTCGGGGCCCTGAGCCTGGTCGCAGGGCGATTCGAGCTCGTTCGTGGCCTCCGTGGAGACGGACGGGACGAGTACTGGTCGCGGATCGACGTCCACGCAACCGCGCTGGCCGGGACCTTCGCGGTCGTGCTGATCCTCGCGATGTGCGCGTGGGAGTGGGCACACGGGCGAAGCGGAACCCCGTACGTGCAACTCGGCGCGCTCACGGGCGTGGCGTACCTGGCTGCCGTCGGGCTCCTACGCTGGAGGAGCTGATGCTCGCCGGCGTCAGCCGGCGAGGCCGAGCAGGCTCTCGAACGTCGGGTCGTTCGGGTTGCGCGGGGGCCTGACCTCGCTCCAGGTGCAGTCCTTCGGCGCCTTGTCGTCGCGGAAGCGGATGAGCCGCGTTCCGTGCCTGAAGCGGTTGCCCTGCACCTTGTCGTAGCGCACCTCGGCGACGAGCTTCGGCTTCAGCGGCTGCTCCTCGAGCTCGCCGGTGCCCCAGCGGTTCGGCTCCGAGAAGCGGCGATCGGATTTCTGGTCGATGAGCGGGACGACGAGGTCGGCGATCTGGGCGTGCTTCGACGCAGCGACCGCGGCTGACCCGACGTAGTCCAGGCCGCCGTCGTCCCGGTAGAGCCCGAGCAGGAGCGTCGCGATCTTGTCGGGCTTCGACTTCCACCGGAGGCCGACGACGACGGTGTCCGCCGTCTTGTAGGGCTTGACCTTGGCGACGGCCTCTCTCGACCCGGGGCGGTACGGATGGTCGAGGCGCTTGGCGATCACGCCGTCGAGGCCGGCAGCCTCGAACGTGTCGAGCCACTCGCGCGCGGCCTTCGGGATCGGACGTGCAGGGCGAGAGCCGGAAGCCCTTCGCGAGCTTCTCCAGCTGCACCCGCCGCTTCTTCAAGCGGCAGCTCGTGGAGCGGCTTGCCCTTCCAGAGCAGCACGTCGAAGGCGATGAACTCGGCGGGGATCTCCTTGGACAGCTTCAGCACGCGGCTCTCGGCCGGGTGCAGCCGCATCTGCATCGAGGTCGAACTCGAGGACGCCGTCGCGCGCGATCACGATCTCGCCGTCGAGCGCGGAGTGGGGAGGAAGCAGCTCGCCGAGCGCGCGCAGCTCGGGGAAGTAGCGCAGCAGCGGCCGCTCCTTGCGCGACCAGAGCGCGAGCTCGCCGCCGTCGTTCTCCAGCACTCCGCGGAACCCGTCCCACTTCGGCTCGTACTGCCAGCCGTCGCCTTCGGGGAGCTCCGAGACGAGCTCGGCCTCCATGGGCGGGAAAGGGACGTCGGGGCCGGGCATCTCCGCGGAAGGCTAGTCCGAAAAGCCGTGGGCAGTCGACCGGCTGCAGGAACAGGAGGCACGGCGTCAGCCCCTGAATGAGGGCGAGCCGCCGGTGCGACTGGCCGCGCCCTGCGACGCAACATAGAGCCGTATGCTTTAAAATAGGCCGATTGGCCCTTGCGGAATCCTCGAGGCTGCCGGTTGTCTCCCTACGGCATACTACGAGGGGGGTCTCGTGCGGCGGAAGGTACGTCTTACTTTCGGCAGCTCGGTCTCCTGTCGGGCTGCTCGGCATCGGTAGTGCAAGCAGCCTGGGCGTGCCGTCGGGGAACGTCACCGTCGACAACGCACCGGCCAAGCGGGCGCGAACGTGAGCTTCGGCTACACGAACCAGGGCTGCTGGATCAACGTCATCGGCGGGACGGACTGCAGGCGACCCATGAGTACTGGTGCGATCCCGGCGCGGGCGCATTCTTTGGTCTCGGCGGCTCCACGGTCACCTGCGACGGGACCTTCCGCAACTGCGGTCTGTTCGGCTGCTCGATCGAGGAACTCGACTCCCGGACGTTCGCCGTGACTGTGCGGGATGTAGAGCGTCCCGTGCTAACGCAATCGAGCCTCGTCGTCGGGACGAACGACTCGACCTGGAACGACAACGCCGGCTCCGCCTCGGGCGTGACGTAAGCGCCTCGAACCGCTGCGCACGGGAGATCCTCGACCTTGTGGCGGCTGGCACGAGCGCAAGCTGCGATCTAATCGTCGATGAGGATCGCTGGGTAAGCGCCACCTTCCCACGCTCGGCGCCGGCACCGGAGAAGGGACGGATCACGGTCTCGATCGTCGGAGGCGTCGGCGGGAGCGTCGCGAGCGTGCCCGCGGGCATCGCGTGCGGCGCCAACTGCGAAGTCGACTTCAACCAAGGCGCGGTCGTCCAACTGACGGCGACACCTGCTGCGGGTTACCGCGTTGCGAACTGGGGCGCGCGGTGCCAGACGTTCCCCGCCCCAGAGACGTGCACGGTGGCCGCGGTCTCCATCCAGACCGTCAACGTCGAGTTCGAGCGGATCCGCCACCCCGTCGAGGTCGACCCCTACGGCGCCGGCAGCGGCCGCGTGACGAGCGACGTCGGATCGATCGACTGCCTCCCCGCCTGCACCGACTACTACCTCCCCGGGACCGTGGTGACCTTCACCGCGACACCGGATCCGGGATCGATCTTCAAGGGTTGGAGTCACTGCGCCGATCCGACCGTGCTGACGTGTGCGGTGACCGTCGACGGCCCGGAGTCGGTCGGCGCGCGCTTCGAGCGCGCGTTCACTCTGACCGTCGGCGGCGAACGGCAGCGGTACCGTGGCCGGCGACGGCATCAACTGCGGCGAGGACTGCGCCGAGACCGTGCAGGAAGGAAACGGCATCCAGCTCCAGGCCCAGCCGGCGGCCGGGTGGATCTTCGACGGCTGGGACGGCGCCGACTGCGACGACTCGATCCCGTTCTGCACCGTGACAGTCGACGAGGACAAGCACGTGGTCGCGAACTTCGCGATCCAGATCGACGCCGAGATCCGCCAAGACCCGAAGTCGCTCTTCCTCAACTTCAACCGGCCCGGGACAGCACGCATCACCTGCCCAGACGGCGCGCTGAAGGTGAACGGCCTGGATCCGAGGCCGGCCCCGATCTCGTGCTCGGAGGTCACAGGCTTCATCTCCGCGATCGGCAGCGACGGCAACGACACGTTCGACCTCACCGCGCTCCAGCCCGGCATGTTCGGCCCCGACGTCTTCACGAGCATGCAAGGCCGCAACGGGAACGACACCGTCCTCGGCGGGAAGCTTGACGACCACCTCTTCGGACAGGACGGGGACGACATGATCTGGGGCGGCGAGGGGGACGACAGCTCTCGGAGGGGGCACCCCCGCCGGGGTCGACGATCTGTACGGCGGACCCGGAACCGACACCGTCTGGCTCAGCGGAACCGAGGGGGACGACACGATCGCGCCGGACTTGCCCGATGGAGGGTTCGAAACGCCGGCCGCCGTCACGAGATACACAGAGGCGGAGAACCTGATCCTCGAAGGGCTCGGCGGCAACGACCAGTTGACGGGGCGAGGCGGCGACGACTGGATCATGGGCGGCGGCGGCCTCGACACGATCGTCGGCGGGTCAGGCAACGACGCGCTCCAGGACGCGGCCGGCGGCGCCTCGATGACAGGCGGGGCGGGCGACGACACCTTCCAGGTCGACGGGGCCGCCGCGACGATGGACGGCCAGCAAGGTGCCGATACGTACTACCAGTGGTTGCCCGCGGACTCGGCGATGACCATTCTGGACACTGGCAGGGTGGGCGAGGACCGGATCGCGTTCCCGACCAACCGGCCCGATTTCTGTGAAAGCCCCACGGTCTTCTCCGCGACCGCGATCGTCCGCGAGACGGCTCGTGTCGACTATTCGGGGATCGACGTTCTGCCGTGCGGCCAGAAGTTCGAGCACACGGTCTTCGTGAATCCGGCCGGCAACGGGGCAGGCACCGTAACGAGTTCCCCCGTGGGGATCTCGTGCGGTGACGACTGCAACGGAAACTTTCCGCACGGGACGATCGTGACGTTGACGGCTGCCCCCGCCGGAAACTCCGTCTTCGCCGGGTGGAGCGGCGCGTGCTCGGGGTCGGGCCTCACCTGCGACCTTGCGATCAACGACGCGAAGCTGGTGACTGCGACGTTCACGCTGGCGGTGGCGCAGCCTCCTCCCGCGAGCCCGCCGCCGCCGCCCACGTCTCCTCCGCCTCCGCCTCCACCTCCACCTCCGCCTCCTGCCCCTGCGCCGCGGCCGAATGCGACGCCCAAGCCGGTGAAGCTCGCCGTCTGCCACAACGGTCGCACGAAGAAGCTGACGAAGAAGCAGATCGCCGCCCTGAAAAAGCAGATCGCGAAGTCGAAGAAGAAGCCGAAGCCCAAGCTGACGATGGGCGCCTGCAAGAAGAAGCCCAAGAAGAAGGGCTAGCTCTAAGCTGGCCCGGTGCGCCGGGTCGTGATCACCGGGATGGGGGCGGTCAGCCCACTGGGGCTCGACGTCCCATCCACGTGGGCGGCCGCACTGGCCGGAGAGAGCGGGATCGACTTCATCCGCTCCTTCGACGCGAGCGGATTTCCGGTGCGTGTGGCCGCCGAGGTCAAGGGCTTCGAGCCACCGGAGATCGTCTCGCCGAAGGACGCGCGGCGGCTCGACCGCAACGTGCTGTTGGCGGTCGCCGCCGGCAAGGAAGCGCTCGACGACGCCAAGCTCGACTCGCAGTACGAGCCCGAGCGGGTCGGCATCACCTTCGGCTCGGCGATCGGTGGGTTCCACGGGATCATGGAGCAGCACGAGGTGTTGCAGACGCGCGGCCCCGATCGCGTCTCGCCGCATTTTCTCCAGAACGTCCTCGTCGACTCGGCGAGCGGCCAGCTTGCGATCTCGTTCGCCCTGCGCGGGCCGAACTACGCACCTGTCTCGGCGTGTGCGACCGGCTCGCATGCGGTGGGGGAGGGCGCCGAGATCATCCGGCGTGGCGACGCCGACGCGATGCTCGCCGGCGGAACCGAGGCGTGCATGCACCCGCTGATCCTCGCCGGCTTCTGCGCGATGCGCGGGCTCGCGGCGGAGGAGGAGCACCCGCCTCGCGCCTCACGCCCGTTCGACGCGACGCGCGCCGGGTTCGTCATCGGCGAGGGAGCAGGCGCCCTGGTCCTGGAGGAGCTCGGTGCGGCCCAGACGCGCGGAGCGACGATCTACGCGGAGGTTCTCGGGTACGGGACCTCGAACGACGGCTACCACATGGCCGCACCCGAGCCGGAGGCAACCGGCGTCGCGAACATGATGAGAGCCGCACTCGACCGGGCCGGAATCGAGCCGGAGCAGGTCGGCTACATCAACGCCCACGGCACCTCGACTCCGCTCGGCGATGCCGCCGAGACGAAGGCGATCAAGGACGTCTTCGGCGACCACGCGTACAAGCTCGCCGTCTCCTCGACGAAGTCGATGATGGGCCACTGCTTCGGCGCCGCCGGGGCGATCGAGGCGCAGCTGACGGCGCTAGCCCTCCACCACGGCAAGCTCCCGCCGACGATCAACTACGAGCACCCGGATCCGGCGTGCGATCTGGACTACGTCCCGAACGAGGCGCGGGACGCCGACGTGGACGTCGCGCTCTCGAACGCGATGGGCCTCGGCGGCCACAACGCCTGCGTGCTTCTAGGCCGCGTGGCCTAGCGAAATAGGCCGTTCGGCCCATTGAGGCCGACCGCACAAAGTGCCATTGTGTCCGCGAAGGGTTCCTGGAGGGAGGTTCAGTGTGCGGCACAGTCTGAGGTGGGGTCTGGTCGCTAGCGCTGCTTGCGCTCGCCTGGTCCACGCCTGCGTTCGCTCGACGGTCGGCAAGACGGGCTCGACGCTCACGTACACCGCAGCGCCGACGCGAGAACTGAACAACCTCGTGATCAGCGAGACGGCGACCCAGTACATCTTCTTCGAGGCGAATCCGGCCGTGACACCGTCCGCGAGCCCGACGAGCGGCTGCACGACTCCCACCGCGGACGACGGTCGCGCTGCCCCAAGACAGGAATCACGGCTTTCCACGATCGACCTCCTCGACCTGGCGAACGCCGCCACGCAGAATGTCGCACTTCCGACGACGTTCATCGGGGGCAGCGTCAACGACGACTTCACGGGTGGCGGCGCCAACGACACCTTCACGCTCGGCACCGGGTCGAACGAGGCGTCCGGCGGCGGCGGGAACGACGTCTTCAATTCGAGCACGGGCGCCGACACGCTGATCGGCGGCACCGGCGACGACGTCTTTAAGCAGGGGACGGCGGCCGACGGCACGGACACCCTCACCGGGAACAGTGGCACGGACACCGTGGAGTACAACCAGCGCACGGCGCCGCTCACGATCGCCCAAGATGACAACGCCGGCGACGGGGCGGCGGGTGAGAACGACAAGGTCAACGACGACATCGAGATCGTCAGGTCGGGGTCGGGCGCTGACTCGGTCAGCGGCGATGCCTGCGACAGCGTCATCTACGGCGGCGGTGGCAACGACACGCTGAACGGCTCTGTTGGAGGGCTCAGATCTTGTCTCGGCCGCGTCGGCGTTCGGCTTCACGGACAACGACACGCTCTTCGGGGAGGCCGGCAACGACACGCTCAACGGCGGCGGCGACGACGACACGCTCGACGGCGGGAGCGAGAACGACACCCTGAACGGCGGGGCCGGCAACGACACGCTTCGCCGGCGGCTCCGGCGCAGACGTGTTCAACGGCCTCGACGGCGTTGGCACCGACACCGGCATCGACACCGCGTTGTGTCGGCCGGGACGTACACGATCGACGATGTCGGCGAACGACGCCGGCGGCGACAACGTCAAGACCGACGTCGAGAACCTGACGGTGGTCGGCAGTGGCAACGCCAACGTCACAGGCAGCGCCGTGGCGAACGTTCTCACCGGCGGCGACGGGAACGACGAGCTCCACGGCGGCAACGGGATCGACGTCGCTGAACGGCGGCGACGGCAACGACACGCTCGACGGCGGCGAGACGGACGATGACACCATGAACGGCGGGCCGGGCACCGACATCGCGTCGTACCTGGGTCGCGACCAGCGGATCACGGCCACGCTCGACGGCATTCGCAACGACGGGGGCGGCAGCGAGAACGACCTGATCGCGGCTGATGTCGAGGGGCTGGTCGGCGGCGACTTCGCCCTTCCGCCGTCGTTTCCGGACGGCGGCGACATGCTGATCGGCAACGACGGGCCGAACTACATCGACGGCACGCGCGGCAACGACGTCATCGACGGCGGCGGCGGGCGACGACACGCTGCGCGGCGGCGCAACCGACGTCGACGAGCGACGGGGACATCGACGACGACATCGATCCGCGGTGGAACGGGCAACGACTCGATCGACGGCGACGACGGCAATGACGACGTCTACGGCGGCCCCGGGAACGACAACATCGGCGACAGCGGTGGGTTCTTCAACTCGTACGACAGCGACGACACGCTCAGGGGCGAGGACGGGGACGACATCGTCGACGGCGGCTGAGATCAACGACATCATCGACGGCGGGCCGGGTACCGACGCTCTCGGACGAGAGACGACAACAGCGACGACTTCTAGCGGTGGTGACGGAACGGACTCCGGACTGGCGTCGGCTCTGCGAACTGCGATCCGCTGCCCGTGCACGCGGAATCGAGGTCTCGCTCGACAACGCCAGTGACGACGGGCCCGACGGAGAGGACAACGTCAGGTCCGACATCGAGAACGTCACGATCGTCGCGAACGCAGGGGTCTGGAGCAACGACACGATCAGCGGGACGACGACCGCGTCAACGTCCTGATCGGCGGCGGTGGCACCGACACGATCGAGGGCGGCGCGGGGAACGACGTCGTCGACGCCCGCTCGCCGGACGCCGCGGGCGCCGCGACGCTCGACGGCGGGTCCGGCTCGGACACGATCTACGGCGGCAACGGCGCCGACGTCATCACCGGTGACTCGGGCGACGACGTCATCGACGGCGGGCCCGGCGGCGACTCGATCAGCGGCGGCTCGCACGGCGCGTTCGGCGGCTTCCTCGTCACGGGCGACACCGTTACGTACGCCTTGCGCACCGCCGCCGTGACCGTGATTCTGGACGGCGTCGCGAACGACGGGGTCTCGGGCGAGGGCGACAACGTCCAGTCGGACGTCGAGACGGTGCTGGGCGGATCCGGGAGCGACACGCTTCGCGGCGGGACCGCCAATGCGCTGAACACGTTCGTCGGCGGCGCCGGCAACGACGTCCTCGACGGCGGTCCGGCGCGCGACCGGCTCGACGGAGGCGCCGGGACCGACATGGTCGACTACTCGGCCAAGACAACGGCGGTGACGGTGAACCTCGCCGTTCCGGACGGCGACGGCACGGCCGGCGAGAACGACGACGCCCTTGCCGATCGAGAACGTCACGGGCGGATCGGCCGGCGACTCGCTCACGGGTACATGACGTCGCCAACGTCCTGCTCGGCGGCGGCGGCGCGGACACACTCAACGGCGCGCGGTGCGAACGACACGCTCGACGGCGGCACCGGCGGCGACACGATGAACGGCGGCGACGGCGTCGACGTCGTCGACTACTCCGCGCGGACGGCGAGCGTCACTGCCGACCTCGACGGCGACACCGACGACGGCAGTCGCGGGCGAGAACGACCGCCTCGGGCTCGGATGTCGAGAACATCCACGGAGGCTCGGGCAACGACACGCTGAGCGGGAACGGCGCCGCACAACGTCCTGACCGGGAACGCCGGCAACGACACGTTCGTCGGCGGCCTCGGGCATCGACACCCTGCAGGGCGGGGAAGGCAACGACCGGCTCGCGGCGGGAGCGTGGTCCGACGGCGCGGACAGCTTCTCGGCCGGAGGCGGGGTGCGACGAGGCCGACTACTCGGCTCGGGTCAGCGGCGGTCACGCTCGACCTCACCGGCGGCGTCGCGGACGGCGAGAGCCGGCGAAGGCGACACGTCTCCGGTCGACACCGAGACTCCTCAAGGGGCGGCCTCGGCGACGACGTCGATCCGGGGAGGCTCCGTCGTCGTTCACACGATCTACGGGTGCGGCCGGGAACGACCAGATTCACGGGCGGCTCGTTCAACGATGTCCTCTTCGGCGGCCCCGGCGGCGACACGTTCGCGGCCGGCGGAGGACAGGACCGCGTCGACTACTCCGATCGCACCGAGCCGCTCACGATCGACCAGGACGGCGTTGCCGACGACGGAGCGTTCCTCGAGGGTGACAACGTCCAGGGCGACATCACGCTCGTGTACGGCGGCTCGGGCGACGACCGGCATCACCGGAAGCGCGATCGCGAACATCCTCTCCGGCGGGCCCGGACGACGACCGGCTGAACGGCGCCGCGCGCAACGACACGTTGCGCGGAGACGCCGGGAACGACGTGCTCGAAGCCGACGCGAACAAGGACGACCTCGTCGGCGGAGACGGGATCGACACGGCCGACTACTCGGCGCGAACGGCGCGCCGTCCGCATCGACCTCGACGACACCGCCGACGACGGAGACGATCGCGTCTGCCGAGAACGACAACGTTCTCGACCGACGTGGAGAACGTGCTCGGCGGTTCCGGCGAACGGACACGCTCATCGGGCGACGCCGACGCGAACCTGCTTCGAGGCGGCGGACGGCGCCGACACGCTCGCCGGAGCTGCTGGCGACGACCGGCTCCACAGCCGCGACGGTGGCGCGGACACCGCCGCTCGACTGCGGAGACGGCGCCGACACGCTTGCCTCCGACGCCGCGATCCTGCAGCCACCGGCTGCGAGGCACGCGGCAGGACGCGACGTTCAGTCCGCCCGTCAACACCGAGGCGCCGGAGCTGTTCGGCACGCCCGAGATCGGCGAGACGTTCACGGCCACGGCGGGCACGTTCACGGGCGTCGAGCCGATCGCGTACGAGTTCCAGTGGCAGCGGTGCGCCGGCACGTGCGCGCCGATTCAGGGCGCGGTCGGTCAGACGTACACGGCGAGCCGTGGCCGATCTCGGCCAGACGCTCGCCGTCGTGGTCGTCGCGTCGAACGAGGACGGCTCCGCCTCGGCGTCCTCGACGGAGAGCGAGGCGATTCGAGAAGGGCCGCCACCGGCCCTCGAAGTAACCGACGCCACGGTCGTGGAGGGTGACACGGGGTCGACGATGGCCGTTTTCGACCTGTCCTTGTCGAAGGCGCACATGCGGCCTGTGACCGTCGAGTGGGTGACGGCAGACGACTCGGCGACGGCGGACTCGATTACGACGCGGCCAGCGGATCCATCGACTTCCCGGCAGGCTCGACGACGGGCACGATCGCCGTCGAAGTCACCGGCGACCACGCGGACGAGGCGAACGAGCGGTTCTTCGTCGACCTTACGAATCCGTCGGAAGCAACGCTTTCGGACGCGCAGCTCGAAGGCTCGATCACCGATGACGACACAGCCCCTGCAGCGACCGCCGGAGCGACGACGGACGTCGGCGAGACCTCGGCGACACTGAACGGAACCGTCACGCCCCACGGCAAGGACACGTCGTACCGCTGGGATTACGGGACGACGATCGCCTACGGCACGAGCTCCGACCCGGTCGACCTGGCCCCGGACGCCGGCGCAACGGCCGTCTCTCTGCCCGCTGTCGGGTCTCTCGCCCGGCACGCAGTACTTCTTCCGGCTCGTCGCCTCGAGCCTCGCGGGAAGCGTGGAGAGCCCCGGGTCGTTCACGACCGCCTCACGCTCACCGCCGCCACCGCCTCCTCCGCCACCACCGCCGCCTCCGCCCCACCGCCGCCTCCGCCACCGCCACCGCGCCTCCGGCCAATCCGCCTCCGCCTCCGCCTCCGCCTGCGCGGCCCCCCGCCAAGCCGCCCGCGAAGAAGTACGCGGTCTGCCACAGCGGCCGGACGAAGAAGCTCACGAAGAAGCAGATCGCTGCGCTTCGCAAGCAGATCGCGAAGTCGAAGAAGAAGCCGAAGCCCAAGCTGACGATGGGCGCCTGCAAGAAGAAGCCCAAGAAGAAGGGATAGCTCGACCTCGTTCGCGGACTAGTCTCCGCGCATGGCCTTCATCGTCGACGAAGACGTCGAGCGCTACGCCGCCGAGCACTCCACGCCCGACGCGGACTTCTTCCGTCGGCTCGAGGAGGAGACGCGCGCCAACACGAGCGCGCCGCAGATGATGGTCGGGCCGCTCGAGGGGCAGTTTCTCGGCTGGCTCGTCCGGCTCTCCGGGGCCAGAGCGGGTGCTCGAGATCGGCACGTTCACCGGCTACTCGTCCATCTCGATGGCGCTCTCGCTGCCCGAGGGCGGCCGGATCACGAGCCTCGACGTGAACGAGGAGACGACGGCCGTCGCCCGCCGCTACGCGGAGGAGGCCGGCGTCGCTCGACCGCATCGACTACCGCGTGGGGGACGCACTTGCGGAGCTCGAGCGTCTGGAGGGGCCGTTCGACCTCGTCTTCATCGACGCCGACAAGGAGAACTACGTCGGCTACTACGAGGCCGTGCTCAACAAGCTGGCGGACGACGGCTTCATCGTCGCCGACAACGTCCTCTGGTCGGGCCGGGTGCTCGAAGAGGAGGGAGACGAGAGCACGATGGCGATCAAGGCCTTCAACGACCACGTGGCGGCGGACGCCAGGGTCGAGTGCCTGATGCTCAGCGTGCGCGACGGGATGACGCTGATCCGACGGCGTCCGGCGTAAGCTCGGCGAGCGAGCCCAAGCGGACGTCGACCAGCGCGAGCACCTCTTCGGGAGGCGGGAAGTGCGCGTTCGGGATCGCGATCACCCTCATCCCGGCAGCCGACGGCGGAGCGGATTCCGTTCGCAGAGTCCTCGACGGCTACCGCCTGTCCCGGCGCGACGCCCAGTCTCCGCGCCGCCTCGAGGTAGACGTCCGGGGCCGGCTTGCCGCGCTCGACCTCCTCGGACGACACCGTGACGCCGAAGAGGCCGGCGACTCCCATCCTCTCGAGCGCGAGGTCGATGAGCGGGCGGTTCGAGGACGACGCGAGGCCGAGCGGCCAGCGTTCGGCCATCCGGTGCACCGCGTCCACCGCGCCCTCGAGCACCGGCAGCTCGTCCCGGTACCGCTCCTGCATCCGCTCGACGACGAGCCGATTCAGCTCCTCGGGCGGCTCGGAGAGGCCGAGCTCCTCGTGGAGGTAGCGCGACCACTCGGTCGAGCTCATGCCCATCATGTCGGCCTGCGCCCGGTCGTGCCAGCGGCCGCCGCGCTCCCGTACGAGCGCCTCGCGGACCTCGTCCCAGACCTGCTCGGTGTCGATCAGCAGGCCGTCGAGGTCGAAGACGACGGCCTCGATCACAGGTCGCGGTACGCCTGACTCACGTACGCGAGCGGCCGGTCGCTCGGGCCGGCGTCGGCCGACTCGATCTCGCCGACGAAGAACGTGTGCGAGCCGGCGGGGTGCTGGGCATGGACCCTGCCGCGCAGCCAGCCGACCGAGCCGGCGAGGAGCGGAGGGCCGGCCTCGTCGAGGACCTCGATTCCTTGCCAGAGGCCGATCGGCGGGACCCCCCGGGCGAAGTGCTGAGCCACGTCCTCCTGCCCGGCCGAGAGGAGGCTGATTCCGAAACTGGAGGCCTGCCGGAGAAGCTCGTGGAGCGCCGCGTCGGTTCGGATGGCGAAGCCGACGAGCGGTGGATCGATCGACAGGGAGACGAGCGTCCCGAGCGTCAGCCCCAGCCGCTCTCCGTCGAGGTCGACGGTGACGACCGCGACCCCGGCGGGAAACCGCCGCATGACGTTGCGGAGGTCTTCGCCTTCCACCTCAGTGCTTCCGGCAAAGCCGGTCGCCTGCGGTAACCCGGTCCTGCAGGGCGTTCATCGCCCGCTCGTGCGCCACGTGCTGCTGGTTTCGCGGGTTGTAGTCGGGAACCGCATCGAGGTAGCGAACCACGTCCGGCGTCACGCCGGGCCCCTCGACTGTCAGTCGGTACCGTCGCCCGTGGCCGGCGCTCGACCGGCTGCCTCGGGCGCGGAAGGTGTAGCAGAAGGTTCCCGTCGGCCTGTGCGTCACGAACGCGTTCTCGCGGCGCCACCCCGGGCCGTACGCGGAGCCGAGCGTGTCGACGTAGACGAGCTTCCCGTACTTGTCGAGCCGGGCACCCTGGCGCGTCGTTCGGAAGCCGTGGACCGGCCGCCCTCGGTAGGTGTACCGCCCGAAGAGATGGTGGAAGCGGCCGTTCCAGGACCAGTCCGACCACGCCTCCACAACCGCGAGCGGGCCGGTCCAGTGCGAGAGATGGAGCGCCCAGGCGCGCTGCTGCCGGGTGCGGGGAGGGAAACCGAGGAGCGGAGTCTTCCGCCGGAAGCGCTGAACCGCCCAGTACGAGCCGTCTGGGGCGCGGCAAGCAGTCACGAGCCAGGGGAGCGGGGGCCCGTCATAGCGGAGACATGCATTCGAGATCGGCTTCGCGTCCCGTCGAATCCGAAACTGGACCTGCGGGACGCTTGGATTCGGGAACCGTGCATTGATCGCACCCCAGGCGCGGACGCGCCAGAGGCGGCCGTGGGCCCGGTAGGTCAGGACCGCCGTCTTTCCGCTGCTCGTCACCGCCAACCGAACGCCGGTGGCATCACGATCGATCAGCTGTGACGCCGAGGCCGGCGGCGTGAGCACTGTGGCTATGAAGGCGACGAATACGAGTCGGCGCACGGGACCCCCCGCGCGCCGACTCTAGCGATTCGTCTCTTAGTGGTGCGAGCAGAGCTTGTCGTTCAGGCCGTCCAGGATGCTGTTCATGGACGCCTCGTGCGCGACGTGCTCGGGATTCAGGGGGCTGAAGGCGTCGAGGCCCTTCCCCTCCCATTTGACATCCGGCGTCACGCCCGGCCCTTCGACCGTCATGCGGTACGCCTTGCCGGTACCGGGGCCGCGAAGGCCTCCGCTGTAGCCGCTGGGATGCGCGTAGCCGCCTTCGAGCGGGTTGCGGGCGCGGAAGTTGTAACAGAACGCGCCTGTTCCCTTGTGCGTCACGAACGAGTTCTCGCGACGCCAGCCCGGGCCGTGCTTCGAGCCGAACGTGTCCAGGTAGATCAGGCGGCCGTACTTGTCCTTCCGGGCTCCGAACTGGTTGGTCTTGAACCCGTGAACCGGCCGCCCGAGATAGGTCAGGCGTCCGAAGATGTGGTGGTTCCGGCCGTTCCAGGACCAGTCCGTCCAGCCCTCGAGGAGCGCGAGCGGCCCCTTCCAGTGGGACAGGTGAAGCGCGTGGGCACGCTGCTCCGGAAGCCAGGGGAGCATGCCGAGGTTCGGAAGCGCACGCTGCCACTGCTGGAGGGCCCAGTACGACCCGTCCGGTGCCTTGCAGGCAGTCACGACATGGACGAGCGGAGGCCCGTCGTAGGGACGGCAGGCGTTCGCGAACCTGAGCTTCTTGCCGAACGTTCCCCAGCCGCCGGCGCGATCGAGCCGGAACTGGACCTGCTTGCGAGCCTTGGTCGGATGGAGCGCGTTCAGCGCGCCCCAGGCGAGCACGTCCCAGCGTCGGCCGTGGGCGTTGTAGCTGACCATCGCCTTGCCGTCACGCGAGACCTTGAGCTTGATGTTCATGGCATTGCGGTCGATCAGCTGCGACGCCGAGGCAGTGCCGGCGAGGCTGAGTGAGCTGACGACCACGATCGAGAGCGCGACGAAACGGCGCAAGACGACCCCTCTTTCTGAGAACCGCAGGACACCCGTTCAATCGGCCTCCGTGCCGCAAAGTTGACCCCGAACGAGGGAGTGGGCCTCAGGAGTCTTCGGCGGTGAGCTCATCTGCCAGGACGGCTGCTGCGACGGCGCGCCAGGCCCGATCGGGATCGGCGATCAGCTCGTCGAGCGCGGCCGACGCGCCGCCGAGGCCGTCCGCCTTGTCCTTGAGATCGTGGAGCGCCGTCGTGAGCTCCGGCCGAAGCGCCGGATCGGTCGAGGTCGGCTGCGAGGCCGCTCACCGCGCGGTCGTCGAGCGTGAGCTCACGGCGCAGGTCACCGCCTGCAGCGAGGACGAGGAGCGCCCTCCTGATCGCAGCCGACAGCTCGTCCGGATCGAACGTCACCCGCTCAAGTGCCACGAGCGCCACCATGGCCGATCGTTCGTCCGGCGTGGCATCGCCAAGGTGCGGATCGAGATGCTCGAGGATCTGCCGGTCGGTGTCCACGCGTCGATCGGCGGAGGCCGCCTCCGCCGGCGGCGGAAACGGCCTCCGCTCGTTCCGTCTACGGAGTGGTGGTCTCCGTGGGCGGCGGGGTCGGCGTGGTCGGTGTCGGTCCCGATCCCGATCCGGATCGCCGATCGTGCGTCCTGTCGTCGGCGTTCTTGCTGGCGAACCAGGAACCGAGGAGCGCGAGCGCGAGCGCGAGGTGGAGAAGGTCATCCGCGTTGTTGAACGGGATGAAGTTCGCGTCCGTGTCGGTACCCACGAGGAGGCCGTACAGGAAGAGCACGACGTAGATCACGCCGGCCCCCAGCAGGTACGTCCGCGCGCTGTCGAACGTGCGCGCCATCGCGATGCCGGCAATGCCGAAGAGCAAGTGGACGATGTTGTGCAGGATGCTGACCTGGAAGATGCCAAGCAGCTCCGAGGGCGAGTCCTTGCCGGCGAACTCGATGTCGCCGAGGTTGGTGGTGATGCCCGGAATGAAGCCGAGGACACCCGCGCCGAGAAACGCCACGCCCATCAACAGCGCGAGCTTCTGGGCGAGAGAACGGTCGTTGTCTCTCATTGATCCTCCGTTGTCTAGGGAACGTCGCTACGAATTCGGAGCGGCAACCCTAGTGGTTCGCTGAGTCGACCGGAGCCTCTTTTTTACGCAAGGAGCATGAAGCTCAGCACAGCGGCCAGCAGCACGCCGATTCCTGCGAACGCGAGCGCCCCTCGATGATGCACCAGGGCGGCGCCGGCGCGAGACGCCCGAACGGGCTGAGGCATCGCGGCCGTCGCGAGCAGAAGCACTGCGAGGAGCGCGAGCGCGAAGAGGACCGGCGGTACGGCCTCTGCGGCTGACTGGAACGTCTCGGTGGCGGCCGCGAACGGTCCTGAAGACTCGTCCTGGAACGCACGACCCCCTGCTGCGGTCGCCTGGACGCCGGCCACGCCTCCCGTCGGGTCGCCCTGCTTGCCCGAGCCAGAACCGGAACCAGAACCGGAGCCCGACCCGGCGGGGCCGGATGCGAGCCCTGCGTCGCGGACGGAGGGCGGGATTCCGTCGGGGCACGTGTTGCGCGCGTGCGCGGCTGCGATCTCCGAAGGGCCGGGGGCGCCTTCCAGCACGACGACGGTCGCGCCGGTCAACGGTTGCGCGCGCCGCCCGCGTGGGTGCGCGGTCAAGCGGTACGTCCCGGTCTCGAGCTTGCGGCCACGGAGCCGGCCGCGGAAGCGGACGGAGTTCCGGCCCGCACGCCCTCGGGTGAGGAACTTTCCGACGTAGCGGCACTCCGGCGCGATCTCGTCGACGAGGAAGACGACGGTCCCGGGTCGCGAGAGCCAGAAGCTGATCCACACGCCTCGTTCGGACTCCGGTCCTGAGGTGAGCACCCATTTCCTCGACGTTCGGAAGCGCGAGATCGTCGCGATGCGGCTGGAGGCGCCGCCGAGACGCTGGGCCGAAGCGGTGCCGGACCCTCCTGCCTCGGGCGCCGAGGTGCCGGGCTGCCCGACCTCCTCGGACTGCGACGGGATCGACGTCTCCGGTGTCGGAACGGGGACGGGAACGTCGACCGGCGGCTTGGGCGGGTCGACGGGCAGCTTGGGCGGCGGCGGGACAGGCGCTTTCGGGATCGTCACCGGCGGAACCGGTGGTGGCGGCGGAGGCTGCGGGAGCGGCACGGTCGGGACGGTCACCGTCACCGTCGGGAGGGTCACGGGAGGCGGCGGCGGAAGCTGGCCCATGCTCGTCCCAGCCCAGGCACCGAGCAGGCCGAGGACGAGAAATGTGGGCAGCAGAACAGGGACCGAGCGCTTGCGCATCTGAGGGTGTAACGCGCCTCGCCCCCATGTGGTTTCGGTCGCAGCTTCTCCGCGGCAGAATGGCAGCGTGGCGCGCGATCTGTACGACGTCCTGGGAGTCGACCGCGGAGCCGGCGACGAGGAGATCAAGCAGGCGTACAGGGCACTCGCCCGCGAGCTCCATCCCGACGTCTCGTCCGAGGGAGAGGACGACGGTCAGCGCTTCCGCGAGCTGACCGAGGCGTACGCGGTACTCGCCGACGAAAGGTCGCGGCGCCTCTACGACCGCCTGGGCTGGCGCGGTCGCGGCAAGGGGATCTCGCCTCGCCGGGGAGCCGCCCGAAGCTACGCCTCCGACCCGCGCGCCCTGCTCGACGATCTCGAGAGCATCATCGCCGCGTCCGTCGGCAGGGGTGCAGAGAAGGAGCCCTCGAAGGTCGTCGGAGAGGTCGAGCTCGACGCCTATCAGGCGCACCTCGGAGCGACCAGGCGAGTCGAGGTCGGAGCTCCCGAGCCGTGCGCCGCCTGCGAGGGCGCCGGCAAGCGGAAGGCAGTCGCCCACCGCGAGTCCGGCCGCTTCCTCTCACTCGAGGAGTGCCCGGACTGCGGCGGAACCGGGCGGACCCAGGCCGGCCGTCCGGTCGACGTCACCGTTCCGCCGCGAACGCGGGATCAGGATCGCATCCCGCTCGGGCCGGACGAAGTGGCGGTCGTCCGCATCGTCCCCGCCCGCGAGAAGGTCGCAATCCGACTTGCGGCCTCCATCGCGCTCCTGGCGGCGATCGGCTTCCTGCTCTACCTCCTCGCGCTCTAGCCGCGCGGCGGCTAGTCGAGCCCGCCAACGTCGAGGACGACGGTCTTCAGGTCGGTCATGTCGAGCATCGTGTAGCGACCGCCGATCCTTCCCCAACCCGTCTGGGTACCCGAGGCGCCGCCGAACGGCTCGTGAGCCTCCCAGTAGTCGGTCGAGTCGTTGACGACGACGTTTCCGACCTGAAGGTTGTCCAGGTAGGTGAACGCCCGCTTCAGGCTCTTCGTGTAGACGGCCGCCTGAAGCCCGAGATGCGAGTCGTTTGCGACCCTGAGCGCCGTTTCGTCGTCCGCGACCTCGATCAGCGGGACGATCGGGCCGAAGGTCTCGTCGCGGTTGATGAGGGTGTCGAGGCCCACGCCGGAGACGACCGTGGGCTGGTAGTAGAGCCCGGTCGGCCGGCCGTCGTCCCGCCCTCCTCCGACCACGATCTCCGCGCCTTTCTGCAGCGCGTCCTCGAGATGCGCGTCCATCTTCTGGGCGGTCGGCTCGTTGTTCATCGGGCCGACGAGCGTCTCGTCGTCGTACGGATCGCCGAGCTTCCAGCCCTCCGCCTCCTTGACGACCGCTGCGAGGAAGTCGTCGTGGACGCTCTTGTGCACGAGCACTCGTTCGGTGGCGCAGCAGACCTGGCCGGCGCAGAAGAAGCCGCCGAAGACGGCGCCTTTCGCCGCCCGCTCGAGATCGGCGTCGGCGCAGACGATCACCGGCCCGTTGCCGCTCGCCTCGATCAGCGACCGCTTCAGCCCGGCGGCGCGGACGATCTTCGCGGCCGTCGTGTGCGAGCCGATGAAGCCGATGCAGTCGATGTTGTCGTTCGTGACGAGCGCCTCGCCCGTCTCGCCGCCGCCGTAGACGACGTTGACGACGCCCTCCGGCAGGCCCGCGTCCGCCATCGCCTGCATGAACGTCGCCATCGCAATCGGCGTCCACTCGGACGGCTTGATCACGATCGTGTTCCCGGCCGCGATCCCGGGTGCGATCAGCTCGACGGGGATGAGCGTCGGGAAGTTCCAGGGCGTGATGCACCCGTAGACGCCGTTCGGCTTGCGGAAGGTGAGGATCCGCTTGTTGACGTCCTGCGAGGGGATGATCGCCGTCTCCATCCGCTTCACGTCCTCGGCGGCGATGCGGAAGTTCTCGGCCGTCTCCTCGATGTCCGGGATCGCCTCGGCCGTGAACGGCTTGCCCTGCTCGAGCGTGAGCTCACGGGCCATGTCCTCGCGCCGCTCGTCGATCAGGTCGGCGATCGCGTGGCAGACCGCGGCCCGGTCCCAGGCCGAGAGCGCCGCCCAGCCCGGCTGGGCCTCGCGCGCCGCCCGCGCGGCGCGGTCGACGTCCTCCGCGGAGGCATCCGGAACCTCGGCGAGGGTCTCCCCGGTCACCGGCGAGACGATTTGACGGACGTTCGTGCCGGTCGACTCGACCCAGTCGCCCCCGATGAAGTTCTGGAGAGTGCGGACTGTCACTGCCATGGAGCTGCTCCTTTCAGAGGCCGGGAACGACGGCGGCCCGACGGCGCGCCTGGTCGGTTCGGCGGAGGACGAGGTAGGCGAGGACGATCGAGACGACTGTCAGGCCGAGGATCATCACGGCGGTCGCGTTGATGACGGGCGAGATGCCGAAGCGAAGCGCCGAGAAGATCCGGATCGGCAGCGTCGTCGTGCCGGCGCCGGAGACGAAGTACGAGGTGATGAAGTCGTCGAACGAGAAGGTGAAGGCGAGGAGGCTCCCCGCGAGGATTGCCGGGGCGAGGCGGGGGAGGGTCACCTGACGGAAGGTCGACACCGGGCCGGCGCCGAGGTCGTAGGAGGCCTCCTCGAGGCTCTGGCCCATCCCGACGAAGCGCGCCCGGACGATCAGGGCCACGACGGAGGCGTTGAACACCACGTGCGAGACGAGCACCGTCTTCATCCCGAGCGGGATCCCGGCCTGCACGAAGAAGATCAGCGCCGAGATTCCGAAGACGATCTCGGGAGTGACGAGCGCCATGTAGACGAGCGCGTCGATCGGCGTGCGGAGGAGCCGGGGCATGGAAGGCAGTGCGAGCGCCAGCAGCGTTCCCAGCGTCGCGGCGACCACGGCGTTGCCGGCCGCGATGATCAGGCTGTTCCGAAAGGGCTCGGTGATCGTCGGGTCGCGCAGAGCCTCGCCGAACCACTTCGTCGAGAAGCCCTCCCAGTTCAGTGCCTGGCGGCCGCCGTTGAACGCAAAGACGACGACGACCGCGATCGGCGCATAGAGGAAGACGTAGACGAGGGCGGCCCAGCCGCCGAGGAGACGCTTACCCACCGTATTGCTCCTCTCGCGCTGCGAGGCGAGTGAACGCCAGGATCGTCAGGGTCATCGCGCCGATCACGACCATCGCGATCGCGGCGCCGAACGGCCAGTCGCGGGCGGTGAGGAACTGCTGCGCGATCAGGTTCCCGGCGTAGACGGTGAGGTCGCCGCCGAGGATCACAGGGATCAGGTACTCGCCCGTGAGCGGGATGAAGACGAGCAGGCAGCCGACGATCACCCCCGGCATGACGAGCGGGAGGGTTACTCGCCGGAAAGCCGTCAGCGGCCGGTCTCCGAGATCTCCTGCCGCGTCCACCAGCGTCCAATCCATGCGCTCGAGAGCTGCGTAGAGAGGCAGGATCATGAGCGGCAGATAGTTGTAGACCACGCCGATGTAGATCGCCTCGGGCTTGTAGAGGAGCGTGAAGTCCGATCCCGTGATCCCGACGTCCGCCAGCCACCGGAAGAGGAAGAAATCGGGGCTGAGGATGATCAGCCAGGCGTAGGTTCGGATCAGGAAGCTCGTCCAGAACGGGATGATGACGAGCAGGAGGAGCAGGGTCTTCCGCTTCGCGTACCTGGCGAGGTAGTAGGCGAAGGGAAAGCCGACGAGCAGCGTCGCAGCGGTTCCGAAGAGCGCAAGTCCCAGGGTCCGCAGGAAGACCTCGCCGTAGAGCGGGTCCCAGAGGTAGCGGAAGTTCTCGAGCGAGAAGTCGTAGACGACGTCCGTGAACCCCTCGCGCCGGGAGACGCTGAACACCGCCATGATCCCGAGCGGCGCGAGGAAGAAGAGCACGTACCAGGCGGCCGCCGGCGCCGCCAGCCACCAGGGGTAGCGCGGGCCGCCCGCGCCGGCGCGAATCCCCTGCCGGCGCGGGCTGACTCGTGACGCCTCGACCGCCACCTATGCGGCCTTGAACTCCGTCCAGATGCGGTCCCGGAGCCTTGTCCCCTCCGGAGACACCGCGTTCGCCTCCAGCTTCTCGAGCGTCGCCGGCGCCGGGAAGACGTCGGTGTTCGAGAACACCGCCGGGTCGATCGCCGGCTTGAGCATGTCGCGCCTGACCGGGGATCCGTAGTAGGTGAACTCCGTCTCGAGCGCGTTGTGCTCCGGGTCGTAGACGTAGTCGATCCACGCGTGCGCGGCGTCCGGGTTCTTCGCTCCGACCGGGATGACGTAGGAGTCGACCCAGAACTCGCCGCCCTCCTCGGCGACGATGTAGTCGGCCGGCTTCTTCGCCGCGACCGCCGCGCCGTCGCCGTTCCAGCCGAGCGCCATGGCCGACCGGCCCGCGATCAGCATCTGCTTGTACTCGGTCGAGGTGATCGCCTGGATGTGTGGCTTCAGCTCGAGCAGCTCCTTCTTGGCCTGCTCCAGCTCCGCCTTGTCGTCGCTGTTGTACGAGAAGCCGTTCATCACGAGCGCCGAGCCGATGACCTCCGGCGCGCCGTCCAGCACGGTGACTTTCTTCGAGTATGCGCCCTTCGCGAGATCGAAGAAGTCCCGCCACGACGCCGGCTTCTCCTTGACCAGGTCGGTGCGGTAGACGAAGCCGGTCGTGCCCCAGTCCTTCGGGACCGACCACTCGTCGTTCGGGTCGAAGGGCAGCTTCCTGAACTTCGGGTCGATCGCCTTCTCGACGGTCGGAAGCTTCGACCAGTCGATCGGCTCGAGCAGGTCTGAGTCCGCGAGGATCGCGACCATGTAGCCCGTCGGCGTCGCGAGGTCGTAGCCGCGAGCGCCGGCCTGGAGCTTCGCCTGCAGGTCTTCGTTCGAGGCGAAGAACGACTTCTTGATGTTGACGCCGGTCGCCTTCGTGAACGCTGGATACGTCTTCGGGTTCACGTAGTCGGCCCAGTTGTAGTAGTGCATCGTGCCGCCGAGCTCCTCGGTCGTCTCGGTATTCGTCGTGTCGCCCGCGGCCGAGCCTCCGTCATCGTCGTCGCTTCCGCAGGCGGCGGTCAGCGCGGTCAGCGCCGAGATCGCGACGAAGCCCTTGCGGTTGTAGGTGCGCTCCCAGATCGATCTCTCGTCAGGCATGCACTGTCTCCTCCCGTTCGTTTTGGTCGAGCCGCAGAGCCGCGTCCTCGTCCCAGGTCAGTACGACGCGCTCGCCCTCCCGGAGCGCGTCGGTCTTCTCGTCGCCGCCACGCTGGCGCCGAACGAGTATCTCTTGGCCGTCGTCCGCCTTGATCAGGCACTGGATCGCGGGCCCGATCACCATCGCGGTCACCACGACGCCGGGCAGCCCGCCGGACTGCTCACCGCGTGAGATTCGGAGCTGTTCGGGCCGCACGGCGACGACAGACCCGTTGGTGCGGATGAAGTTCGTCTCGCCGATGAAGTCGGCCACGAACTTGCTGGCCGGCGCGTCGTAGATCTCGCCCGGCGGCCCGAGTTGCTCGATCCGCCCGCGGTTCATGACCGCGACGCGGTCAGACATCGCCAGCGCCTCCTCCTGGTCGTGTGTGACGTAGACGAACGTGATTCCGATCTCCGACTGGATTCGTTTCAGCTCGATCTGGAGCTCCTTGCGCACCTTCAGGTCGAGCGCGCCGAGCGGCTCGTCCAGGAGGAGCACCTTCGGCGCCAGCACGAGCGCGCGGGCCAGCGCGACTCGCTGCTGCTGTCCGCCCGAGAGCTGCCGCGGCTTGCGTCCGGCCAGGTCTTCGAGCTTCACGAGCCGGAGGAGCTCCGTCGCGCGGGCGTGACGCTCGTTCCTGCGGAGGCCGCGTTGCTTGAGCCCGTACGCGACGTTCTCGATCACCGTGAGGTGCGGGAAGAGCGCGTAGCTCTGGAACACGGTGTTGACGTCTCGCTTGTACGGGGGAAGCGCCGCGACGTCGGCGCCGTCGATCAGGATCTCGCCCTCGTCCGGCCGCTCGAAGCCTGCGATCAGGCGCAGCGTGGTCGTCTTCCCGCAACCCGACGGCCCGAGGAGCGAGAGGAACTCGCCCTTGTGCACACCGAGGTCGAGGCGGTCGACGGCGACGACGTCGTCGAACCGTCTCGTGACACCTCGAAGCTCGACGTCGTACGCCTCCACCCGCAACGGTACGACCTCAGCTAGGGCAATTTCAAGCGGGATCGCGCAGGCTTGCGCAGATTTGTCGAATGTGTCTTGATGTACGGGTCGTCACTTGAGAGGGGAAACACATGCGCCGGTTGAGCCTGTTCGTCCTAACAGCTGCTGCGGTGGCACTCGGGGTTGCGGCTGTGAGTCAGGGCGGCAAGACGCCCGCGCCGGCCGGCCTGCTGCCGGACCTCCAGACCGTCGTTCCTCTCCACCTTCAGCTCGTCAACCAGCAGCAGAAAGAGTTCCTGCGCTTCTCGAACGGGATCGCCAACACGGGTGCCGGCACGCTCGCCATGCGACCGGACCCTCCGATCGCCTCCGCCACCACGACGACGACCGCAATTCAGGAGTTCCGCGACGCCAACACGCTCTACAAGTGCGGCGAGCAGCCGAAGCAGGTGACCGACTGTTACAACGTCGTCTCCGAGCGCCCCGCGGGCACGTTCGACTTCCACCCGGCGCACAACCACTGGCACATCGACAACGTTGCGTTGTTCGAGGTGCGCAAGGGCAGCCCGACCGGGCCGGTCGTCGGCGGTAACTCGATCAAGACGACCTTCTGCCTGATCGACTGGTACAAGCTCGAGGGCAACTCTCCCGCCGGCGAGCGGCTTTTCTTCGACTGCGAGACGAGCTACCAGGGCATCTCGCCGGGCTGGGTCGACCAGTACCACCACTCGCTCGACGGCCAGGAGTTGAACCTGACCGGCGTCCCGAACGCGAGCGACTACTACCTCGTGAGCACCGCCAACCATGCGCGTGCGTTCGTGGAGTCCAACTACACGAACAACACGGCGTGGGTGAAGTTCACGCTCTCCGGGACCGCGGGCGGCAACCGGAAGGTCGTGGTCACGGGCCACTCGGCGTGTGCGACGCCGGGACTCTGCGGGGTGGGCGCCCCGAATCGGTAAACGGATGCTTCCGGGAACGCGAGAGGAAATTCATACGAGCCCGCACAATGAGCCGTCCATAGGCAACAGCGGGCAATCCTCGTGATCCAGCTCGCGACCTGCGAACACGCTCTTGAGGCCTTCCAGGCCGCGGAGAACGTCAGAGACGAGTCGTTCGTCAAAGACCTCGAGCGGATCATCGCCCGGACGCGGGAAGAACTCGAAGCCTTGCCGGAAACGTAAGGCGAGCAGCCTCGGCGACGCGGTGGAGGTCCCGGGGGTTCCGGCCGGATGTCTAGTTGTTGCGGCCGGCCGACGCGTTATCGTCCGCCCATGCTGGCTTCCGCCGCAATCCGCACGGTATGCGCAGCAGGTGCGCTCGCCCTTCTCTCCGCCGGGTGCGGAGGCGGAGCAGGCGGCGGTGGCGGCGAGGCAACGTTCGACCCAGGGCCCGCGACTGTGGCAAAGCTGGGGACTACGTTCGCTCTCGGGGAGCGGGCGTTCGTCCGCTACTCCGGCCTTGGCGCGAAGCTCGAGCCTACGGTTGAGACGACGCTCGGCGTCACCGTGAAGAAGGTGGACGAGGGCGATTCGTCGGACATCGAGGACCTCGGCGACAGCGTCGTGCCCTGGTACGTGCACGTCGAGTACGAGAATCACGGCGACGCCCCTATTCACGCCGGCGCAGGCCCCGGCGGCCGCTTCAAGATCCGCGGCTCCGACGGCGAGGAGTACGACCGCACCGGGACGGTCACCATCAGTGGGGAGTTCGACGCCTGTCCAAGTGTCGATGCTCAAGCGACGCTCGCCCGTGACGAAGCGATCGCGGACTGCGTCGTAGTAGGGATGAAGGAGGGCATCACGCCGAAGCAGGTGCGCTTCACCGGCGATTACGCGGCGATGGGTAAGCCGATCGGTTGGACGGTCGACTGACGTCGGAGCGCGTGACCTACCGTTTCCCGCGGTCTGGCCTTGCGCGGTGCGACGTGAAGTTCGCCCAGCCTGTCAATTCCTGTGTGCCGGTCGTGTCTGTGAGGAGAAAGACGGACGGGTCGCCCACAAACGTGTTACTGGCTCCGGCAACGAATCAGGACCACACCCCGACGAGTAGCTACGCGGGTCTCGATAACGACGAAGTCGCCGTGATGCACCACGACACCGCCGGCGTGTTGACGACGACCGCCCGACCGGCCTTCTACATCGCGGTCTTCTGCTAACGCCCAGGCTTCTGCTCACAAGGGGACGCGCGCTGTCCCCTTGCGAGCACCCGCTGTTCTCCGCTTCGCCGTCGAAAGGCTAGGACGGCCGCAAATCAATTCAAACGATCGCGAACCCGAACCTCAAGCTCGAACCCGCTACAGGCCGGCAGGGGTAGGGGGTAGCCCCTCAGTTGTGACGTTCGCGCCGGGTCCCTCCATGCGTCCACTTGTCGCGCGATCGGGTCTTGAGTGTCCGGAGAGTTCCGCTCAAGACCCGGCGGCGGCTCTCGGGCGCGTTCTGCCTCTACGTCTTGGCCTCTGTCGCGGCGAAATCGCCGGCAGTGGCCGATGCCACCGCCCGGTATCTAGCGATGCTCGTCGCGATGGACCAGATCACGAGCGCGAGCACGCCGGGGAAGAAGCCGTAGCCGAACACGCTGTCTTCGCCTAGGCCCGCGATCACAGTGACGAATGTGATCAGGAAGGAGATTGCGCCGACGAGTGCGACGGTGCCGACCCAGCGCGCGAAGACTTTGGTCCGCAGCGTTAACAGTCCAGCGGCCGCTAGCAGCGCGGCGAAGCCCATGGCGGAGACGAGGAAAGGCCCGGCCAAGGACGTCGCCACTGCCCTACTCACGACCGGATTTGCGTCGGCACCCTCGGTAGTCGCAGAAGAGACCGTGACGATGGCCGTCGTCATCCCTGTGATGCCGACCAGGCCGCCCGCGAACGCGACGCGGGCTAGTTGCTCAGAACCGCGAACGCTGGTCTCCGCCTTCCCGAGCACGCTTCGGATTGTCCCGACGAAGTGCAGGAACACGAACCCTGCGAGCAGCATCGCGAACGCGCTGATGCGGCTCCTCCACTTGTTGTCGTCGCCCATTCCGTCCACGCCTGGTTGCCGGCCGCGTAATCCGGCGTATTGCCACCGCCCGCGAACCACCCGACGAGGAAGAGCACGGCGAACACGACGCCGGACAGGGCCAGGAGCCGCTGCCACGACGCCGGGAGAGTGTCAGTTGCCGAGTTCATTGACGTCACGCTGACCTCGGCTCGGTCACGTGTCACCGTCCGCGCCGAGAGGATGGGTGCGTCCCGTCGGAATCCCCACACGGCCGCGTAGATCCCGAGCGACAACTCCCACACGAACTCGAACGCCACCAGAAGGCCCGCCGGGCCTGCTGGGTCCCACACGTCGAAGAGCACGCCGACGCTCTCGATCAGAAGGAGCGGCCCACCGATCAAACCGAGCATTGCCATCCACCGCGGGACGAGCCCCGACTTGTACATCAGGTAGCCCAGTAGCAATCCGTTGCCGAAGGGGACGACCAATCCGGGGCCAAACAGGAACGTCCAATCCTTGAGCGCAGCGAGCGACACGGCGACGTCGCCGGCGTCCGCAGCGTCCTGGCGCAGGCTGACGATCCCGAGCACAAAGATGATCCCGGCCGCAAGAAAGACGCTCTCGATGATTCGAGCCGCGACGTAGCCAATCGCAAGGGTCTCGCTCCAGCGCCTCGCGATCCGGTAGAGGACGACGGCTGTTCCCACATTGGCGAGGATCAGCAGGAACTCCAGGAACGCGCCCAGGTAGATCTGGTTGTCCTTCCCGCCACCCGCGATGTAGCCGGCTGGGTCGTCGAGAACGGGCTGGAAGAGGAGCACCGCAGGGATCGAGGTGAGGAACGTGATGATGAAGAGGACTCCGAAGAGTCGGGCATCGCGCTGGTCTTTTGCCACTCCCTGACCTCCTCCCATCTCCCGAGCGACGCGATCTTACATCGGACCACGAACTTGCGTCCGATGCGGCCCTGCTGGACGACTACCTCTACGCGGCAGAGGCCGGCAAGGTCGTCAAGATCGGGGAGAGGGCAGCCTAGGGTGCGCGACACCTGCGCGACACTCCGCGACACGCCAGAGTCCCACTTCATCACTGTTCCGCCAAGACCGTGCGCCAGTTGCGCGCCAGTGAGCGCCAGTAAGCAACGGTCTTGACCGGTCTTGAACGGAGAGCGGTTAGCCGTGCGCGACGGAGGACAGACGGCTCAACCGTGCGCGATTCCGCATAGAAAAACGGCGGGGGTGGGATTTGAACCCACGGGCGACCTTTCGGCCGCCTGCGGTTTTCAAGACCGCCCCGTTCGACCGCTCCGGCACCCCGCCGTCAGGGCCGGACGGTAGCGGGGGCGCCGAACTGCTGCAGCACCTCGGGCACCTCGCCCTGGAAGTTCTCCAGCACCGCGAGCGCCCAGCGGTCCGTGACCGCCGTGCCGTTCAGCGTGTGGACGTGCTCCGTTCCGCTGTCGCCGCGGTACCGAATTCCGAGCCGGCGGGCCTGATAGTCGGTCGTGTTCGACGCCGACGTGATCTCGCGATAGCGCTCCTGTGAAGGGAACCACGCCTCGATGTCGATCCGCTTTGCCGCCGCGGCGCTGAGCTCGTCCGCCGCGATGTTGAGCACGCGGTAGGGGAGACCGAGCTCCTGGACGAGCGACTCCTCGATCCCGACGAGGCGGTCGAACTCGGTCCACGACTCCTCCGGAACCGTGTAGGCGAACATCTCGACCTTGTTGAACTGATGGACGCGGAACATCCCGCGCGTGTCGCGGCCCGCGGCGCCCGCCTCGCGGCGGAAGTTGGCCGAGAAGGCCGTGTACTCGAGGGGCAGCTGCTCCCGCTCGAGGATCTCGCTCATGTGCAGCCCGGCCAGGGCGACTTCTGACGTGCCCGTCAGGTAGAGGCCCTCCTCGGCCACCTCGTAGATCTCGAAGCGCTCGGCGGGGAAGAAGCCGGTGCCGTACATCGCCTCCTCGCGCACGAGCACGGGCGGGATCACCGGCGTGAAGCCCTCGGCGACCAGCCGGTCGAGCGCCCAGCGGTAGAGCGCGAGCGAGAGGCGCGCGGCGTCTCCGACGATGTAGCCGAAGCGGGAGCCGGAGAGGCGCGCGCCGCGCTCCATGTCGTACCGGCCGAGCTCGAGATGGCCCTTCGGCTCGGCGATCGACGGCGGCTCGCCGACGCGCCTGACCTCCTCGCCCTCCTCGTCGTCGTCGCGCTTGTCGGGAACCGACTCGTGCGCAGGGTTCGGCACCTTCTGGAGGAGCGCATCGCGCCGTTCCTCCGCGGCGGAGAGCTGCTCCTCGAGCCGCCGGAGGTCTTCCTTGACCTGCTTCAGCTCCTCGACCTGCTCCGGCGTCGGCTTGCCCTTCAGCTTCTGGCGCCCGCGGAGCTCATCGACCTTCGGAACGAGATCGCGCCACTCCGCGTCCGCCGCGAGCAGCTCGTCGAACGCGTCGCCTCCGCCTTTGCGCGCGATTCCGGTCCGCAGGCGGTCCGGGTCGCTGCGCGCAGCCCGGAGGTCGATCATCGGGGCACTATTGCGTCAGGAAGGCGACGAGGTCGTCGAGCTGCTTGTCCTCGAGCTGGTCGTACGCGGGCATGACCCCTTCGGGGAAGCCCTGCTCGACGTACTCGTTCGGCTTCTCGATCGACTCTTCGAGTGAACTCGACGAGATCCTGTCCGGCGGTCTCCGCGAACTGCGGGAGCTCGTCCAGGTTCGGGCCCGTCGAGCCGTCCGATCCGGCCGGGCCGAACACGTGGCAGCCGCCGCAGCCGTTCTGGTCGTAGACCGCTTTGCCGGCCGCCGGGTCGCCCTTGGCGGCCGCGCCGGTGCCGGTCGCCGGTCTCGGTCTCGCCCGTCTCCGTGGTCTCGCCGGTCTCGGTCTGGGTCGCCGCCGGGCCTTCGACGGTCTCCGGGGTTGCGGCCGTCTCCTCGCCGCCGCCGCAGCCGACGAGCAGCGATCCGAGAGCGGCGATCAGGGCGAGGCGGCGCACGGCGCGAGTGTACCCCGGAGAGCAGTCAGACTAACGGGGTCATGACGGCCGCCGTCTCACGCCTGATCGCGCCTCGCCGCGAGATGCTGATCGCCGGGGTGCTCGCCTGTACCGGGCGCCGCGCTCCTCGTCGCCCTCGCGCCACCGACCGGCGACGCGCCGGCCCACCTCTACCGGACATTGCTCGTCGCGCGAGGGCGTCTTCGTCTGGGACAACCTCTGGTACGGCGGCCACTACCCGCTCGCCTCGTACAGCCTCCTCTACTACCTGCCGGCGGCGCTCGTCGGGAACCTGCCGCTCGTTTTCGCCGGCGTCGTGCTCTCGGCTGTCGCTCTTCGCCTCGATCGTCGAGCGGGAGTGGGGTGCGGCCGGCGTCTGGCCGGCCCGTGCGTTCGCCGTTCTCGCCGCCGGCCCGATCTTCGTCGGCACCTACAGCTACGCACTCGGGCTCTGCGCGGGCCTTGGCGCGCTGCGGCTGCTGCAGAGCGACCGGCGGTGGCTCGCGGTCCGTCGCGGCCGCACTCACGCTCGGATTCAGCCCGCTCGCTTTCGTCTTCCTCTGCATCGTCCTCGTCGCACGTCGCCGCTCGATCCGCCGCGTGGGCCGGCACGCTGTCGCCTTCGTCGCGGCACTCGGCGGGATCGCGGCGGTCCAGCTCGCGGCGCTCGTGTTCTTCCCGAGCAGCGGCCCGTACCCGTTCCGCGCGCTCGAGCTCGCGGCGGTGCTGACGGTCAGCGTTCTCGGCGCCGAGCTCGGCCGTCGCGCCCGCCACGGCGCGCTCCTCGGCGCCTTCTTCCTCGTCTGGGGCGCAGCGAGCATCGCTGATGTTCGTCGTCTCGACCCCGGTCGGGGAGAACCTGACGCGGCTTCGGTCGGTCGTCTTCCCGGTGATGCTGATGACCGCGTTCCTCGCGCGCTTCCGCCCGCGCTGGCTCACGGCGATGGCGCTCTCCGCGGCCCTGGTCTACAACGTCGCCCCGTACGCCGGGAGCCGCGCTCGACCGGACCGACGTGCGGGCCGCGGAGCGCTCGTTCTGGGCGCCGGCGGTCGACTTCCTCGACAGAGCGCTCGACGCCGAACTACCGCGTCGAGGTCGTCCCGACCTTCGACCACTGGGAGGCGTACTGGCTGCCCGCGCGCCGGAGTTCCGCTCGCGCGCGGCTGGTACCGGCAGATCGACATCGCGCGAAACGAGCTCTTCTACGAGAAGCCCCTCGCGGCGGCCGCCTACCGGGAGTGGCTGCGAGGGATGGGCGTGCGGTTCGTCGTGCTCCCGTCGACTCGTCTGGGCCAGAAGGGCGAGGAACGCGAGGCGGCACTGCTCCGCTCCGGCGCCTCCGGGCTTCGGCGAGGTTTTCCGGAGCCCGCAGCTCGCGATCTACGAGGTCCCGCGGCCGGAGCCGATCATCACGGGGCCTGGAGCCCCCGTGGTGACCCGACTCGACCACGCCGGCATCGAGGGTCGCGTGCCGGCGGCCGGGGTCGTACCGGCTGAAGGTTCGCTACACGCGCTACTGGCGGGTGAAGGTCGGGCGCCGTGTGCGTCAAGCGCGCGGCCGGCGGGATGACCGTGCTCACGGCGACGCGGGCTGGGCGGTTTGCTCTGTCGGTGCCCGAGGGGCCTGCGTCGCTCGTCCGGTCGCTGGTTCGGCGAGCCCCGGCGCACTGCTGAGCACCAGGTAGCACGACGAGCCCGGCGATCACGACGTCGTTCGGCGAGTCGTTGACGATCAGCGAGACGCCGAGTGCGGCACGAGGAGCGCGAGAAGCAGCGGACGACGCTCGCGTAGGGCCAGGACGACGAGGACCGCGACCCCGCCGAAGACCAGGAACGCAACGACCGAGCCGGCGGTCGCCCGCTCCGACGGAGAGCTGGACGCGGCGGCCGAGGTCTTCCGCGAGCCCGACCGGGCCATCCTCGAGCGCGTCGGTCACGTGGCTCGAGCCGCCGACGGCGAGCGCCAGGGCCAGCACGCCGGCGATCACGCCGGCACCGATCGCCAGTCGCCGGTCGAGGCCGAGCTCGAAGACGGCGAGGACGAGGAAGGCGACGAGGAGGACGATCGCGCCGCCGCCGTCCGCGCCGAAGGAGCTTCCGCCGACCGTCACGAGCGAAAGCGCCGCCACGCCGACGAACGCCCAGATGCCGAAGCCGGCGCCAGAGGAGGACGGCGCCGGCCAGCGCCGGGACGAGGAGCAGGGTCGCCAGCAGGTTCGAGAGCCCGTAGAAGCGCGCGTTCTGCGTCGGGCCGAGCGGCGAGAGCGCGACCCAGCGCTCGTCCACCGCCATCGCGACGAGGTACGCGGCGAGCACGCCGGCCATCAGGAGTCCGTGGACGAGCGGGCCTGCGCGCGCGAGGAGCAGGGAGGCGGCGACGGCGAGAACGACGACGAGCGCGTCGACCCAGACCTCGGTCGAGCCGATGGCGCCGAGCACGAGGTTCGCCAGGAGCACGCGCGGCGAAGGCCGGGAGGATCGCGGCCGGGAAGAAGACGGCGACCGCGACGATCAGGGCCAGCGACAGGAGCAGAACGACCGTCTTCGCGTCCCGGTTCGACCTCGATGCGCTCGTCGAGGTCGTCGCAGCGTTCCGAGCGCGATCGTCGTCCGGCGGTCGAGCCGAGCGCGCCGTCCTCGCCGAGCGCGGTCGGAGCGACGTCCACGATCGAGACGAGGCCGGGGATCCGAGTCGAGCCCGACGTGAGCACTCCGCGGTAGCCGTCGCCGAGGACGGCGATCGGGTACCGGCGGTCATTCGGCTGCTCGCCTCCGCGCGGTAGCCCGAGCGACGATCGCCGGACCGGAGGGGACCGTCGTCGCCGTCTCGACCTCGAGCAGCGCTTCGCCACCCGGCAGGCCGCCGAGGATCGAGTTCCGCACCGCGCCCCGCTCCAGCGCGGCCCGGGCGCGGACGGCGCTCGTCTCCGGGCCCGCGTCCGGAACGAGGAGCCCGATCGCGCCCCGGTCCTCGAGCGCGGCGAGGTCGCCGGGGTCAGCTCGGGGACGACGACGACGCGGAGCTGCTGCGCCGCTGCCGCCTCCGGCAGGCGCCGCGGTAGCCCAGAGGGCCAGCACTACACTGAAGACGATGAAACGCAGAGCGTACGGACGGGATTTCGGGCTGTCGTTCCGCATGGTCCTGACGATGTTCCTCCTCGGGGCCCTCTACGTGGGCTTCTTCGTCGTGCTGATCACGTTCATCGAGGCGTCGGGATCTTCCTGATCGTCCTGATCATGGGCGGCCTCGCGTTCGTGCAGTACTACACATCGGACAAGATCGCGCTCAGCGGCGGCCGCGCGCGAAGGTGGTCGACCGCGACGAGGCGCCGGAGCTCCACGACATGGTCGAGCGCCTGTGCGCGATGGCCGACCTGCCGAAGCCGCGGATCGCCGTCGTCCCGACCGACGTGCCGAACGCGTTCGCGACCGGGCGGAACCCGAAGAACTCCGTCGTCGCCGTCACCGAGGGGCTCTGGTACCGGCTGAGCAAGCCGGAGGTCGAGGGAGTGCTCGCGCACGAGCTCGTCCCACATCGGGAACCGGGACGTCGCGATCATGACCGATCTCGAGCTTCTTCGCGATGGTCGCCGCGATGCTGATGCGGATCGGGCTCTGGGGCGGGATGATCGGCGGCGGCGGCGTGACCGCTCCGGCGGTCCGCCGTCTGGCTGATCATGTTCGTCGTCTCGATGCTGACCTACGTGCTCAGCTACGTGCTGATCCTGATGATCTCGCGCTACCGCGAGTACGCGGCCGACCGCGGCGCCGCGTCGATCACCGGCGCGCCGGAGAATCTGATGTCCGCGCTCCAGAAGATCGCCGGGCCAGATCGCGCAGATCCCGCAGCGCGACCTTCGCGAGGTTCAGGGCATGAACGCGTTCTTCATCGTGCCGACGAACGTGAAGTCCTCGTTCGCGGAGGTCTTCATGACGCACCCGCCGCTCGAGAAGCGGCTCGCCCGGCTCGCGACGATCTCCCGCGAGATGGGCCGGCCCGTCGATCTGTAGCCAGGAGGCGTAGGGCCTGGGCATCAGGGACGTCCTGTTCGGGCGGAAGGGTCTGAAGGAGGCGAAGCGCGAGGCGCTCTTCGCGCTTCCCGGCGCGGCCGTCACGCTCGAGGTCGAGCTCGGCTTCGAAGCCCGCCGGCGTCGCCGCGATCGTCTTCAAGCCGCTCTCGGCGGCCGAGTTCGTCCGGGCCGAGAACGAGATGCAGGAGCTGCTCGACGTCGCGGCGCGCGAGTCGGACTCGCGGATCGAGCGCACGACCGACGACTTCGGCTTCGAGTGGCTCGATCGTCCGCGACGAGCAGTTCGAGGATCTCGTCACGACCGTCCACCTCGTCGGGTCGAGCTCGCCGAGCGCGGGTTCGGGCCGCAGCTCCTCGCGGCGGTCTTCAGGTTCGACGGTGCGAAGCATCCGGTCTACTGGATCTACGGCTACAAGCGCGGCGCGTTCTGGCCGTTCGTGCCGATCGGCGAGCGAGACCGCGACAACGCGGAGGAGCTGGAGCTGAAGGCGAAGATGGAGAAAGAGCTGCCCGATCGAGCCGGACATCTCGGTGTGGTTCGCGCTCTTCGGGCGCCTATCTGAGCCACGTCCGAGTGACAGTCACTCGGACGTGGCCGGACTAGCCGGGCGGCTCCTCGCCGTCCCAGTAGTCGAGCGGCTCGAGGCGCGTCATCAGGCCGACCCCGCGAAAGGCGATCTTGTTCGAGCGCGGGTAGTAGGTGATGTCGTTCGTGTCGCGCCAGCCGTACATGAGCAGCTTCATTCCGTTCTCGCCGCCGCGGAAGGCGTGCGAGATCTGGGTGCCGGCGGGCCGCGCGACGACGTGGCCCGCGCGAACGGGGAGATGCTGCTCCTCGTTTCCCCGGTCGCGAGACCTCGGGCTGGGGACGAGCTCGAGCGTCCCGTCGCCCTCGAGGATCACGAAGATCTCCTCCTCGGCCGAATGGCAGTGGGCAGGCGCGGGGAGCTTCGCCGGCGCGACGGTGACGACGTTCAGGCCGGACTTGACCGATCCGGCTGCGTCCGCGAGGTCGATCCAGCGCTCCTGCTCGAGGTCGGCGACGTTGACGATCGTCGGCGGCCGCTCCGCCGGCTCGCCGACCTCCGGTTCCCCCGCCTCCGCCTCCTGGTCCCAGGGATGATCGCCGACACCCGACGCAACCCAGCTCGAGCCGAGCCAGGTCACTCCCGCGCGAGGCAGCGTTGCGTGCCCGTCACCTCCGGTGCGGCCGAACGCGAGCACGTCGAGGCCGTCGTCGCCGGCGCGCAGGGTGTGCGCCTCTTTCCGCGCACGGTGGACGATGCAGTCGCCCTCGCGGACCTCGTACACCTTTCCGTCCTGCCACGACAGCCCGGAGCCGCCGAGCACGTAGAAGATCTCCTCGTCCTCGACGTGCGCCGGTGTCGACCATCGCCCCGGCGAGATCTCGGCGCGGTTCACGGTCACCGCGACGCAGCCCGCCTCGCGACCGAGGCGGCGAACGGCGAAGCCGAAGTGACCTTCGTCGTCCCGCTGCGGCTCGACGTCGTCCCAGTGGACGAGGCCTCCCTCAGCCACTAGCGGGAGGGCAGGTCCGGAACCAGGCCCTCGTCCGAGAAGAGCTTCTTCGTCTCCTCGAGCGTCAGGTCGCTCGGCGGGATGACGAGGTCGGAGGACGAGAGGTCGTCGTCGGCCAGCTTCTCGCCCCGCTCCTGGACGAGCGCCCACATCTCGTCGAGGACCTTGTCGAGCTTCGGCTCGTCGTCTGCCTCCATCGCCGCCAGGGCGCGCTCGTCGATCTCGTTCAGCTGCTCCCGCAATCCGTCGTCGATGCGGTACTGGCCCTCTCCCATCAGGCGGACGATCACTGCTCGAGCTCCTTCTTCTCGCCACCTGCGCCGACCTCGGCCTTCAGGGCCGCGAGCTCGGCGTCGACCTGCCGGCCGGCGGAGATCTGCTGCGAGCTCGCGGTCGAGCTGCGACTGGTTGCCGGCGGTGAAGTCCTCGAGCGTGCCGGCCGCGATCAGCTCCTCGACCGCGCCTGCCCGGGCCTGCATCTGCTCCGTCTTGTCCTGTGCCCGCTCGATCGCGAGGCCGGTGTCGGCCATCTGCTCGCCGATCCCCGTCGCCGCCTCGCCGATCCGCACCTGCGCCTCGGCGGCCGAGTACTGCGCCTTGATGACCTCTTTCTGCGACTTGAAGGCCTCGATCTTGGCCGCCAGCTGCTTCTCGGAGGCGGCGAGCTTGTCCTGCTGTGCGGCGAGCTGCTCGATCTGGCCGTCGAGACCCTGGAGCTGCTGCTGCGCGAGCGCCTTCCGCTCGAGCGCCTGTCGCGCGAGATCCTCCCGGCCGGCCGCGACGGCGTCGCGCGCCTGCGTGTCCAGCTTGACGAGGCTCTGCTCGAGCTTGTCCGTCTGCAGCTGGAGCCGCTTCTTCGAGGTCGCGACGTCGGCGATCCCGCGCTTGACGTTCTGGAGCAGCTGACGCTGCTGCTCGTACGAGTAGTCCAGCGTCTCGGCCGGGTCCTCGGCCCGGTCGAGCAGCTTGCTCAATTTCGACTTGATCACCAGGGACATGCGCTCGATCAGACCAGCCAACAGAATCCTCCTCCTCGGTTTCGACGTAGCCTACGCGTCGATGCTCGTCGCGCGCAGCATGCATCCCGGGTGGGTCTCGAACGCCTATCTCGTCGCCGACGAGGAGGGCGGCGCGGCCGTCTTCGTCGACAGCGGAGCTCCGATGGAGCCGCTCTTCGAGGCGGCCGAGCGCTGGCGCGTCCAGCCGACGCCACGTCCTTCGGACGCACGCCGATCCCGATCACGTCGAGCACGAAGAGGAGCTGGGCCTGCCCGTGGTCACCGGCCCGCTCGAGGTCGGCGGGCTGCGCATCGAGGCGATGCCGACTCCGGGTCACAAGGACGACCACCTCGCGTTCGTCGTCGGCGACCGCTGCTTCTCGGGCGACGTGCTGTTCAAGGACGCCGTCGGCGGCGGCGATCCCGACCAGGTGCGCGACTCGGTGATGCGCCTGATGGAGCTCCCGCACGAGACCCGTCGTCCTTCCCGGGCCACACGGACGAGACGACGATCGGCCGCGAGTGGGAGGAGAACCCCTTCGTCCGGGTCTGGCGCGGCGTCGAGCCCGAAGGAACCGAGCGCTGCCGGGTGGGCGATCGCGAAGGCGTGATCGTCGTCTGGTCGCCCGACTACGACGGCAAGGGCAAGGGCTGGGTGCGGTTCGACGACGGGAGCGGCACGGATCATCGGCGGCTCGCGCATCGAACGCACTTTGAGAGTCGGCCTCCTCTTCCCGGCGAGATGGGCGCCGCGGTCGGGAACGCGGTGCGCGCCGAGGTCCTCTGGGCGAGCGAGGGCGGAGCGAGGCGACAGCCAGAGCGCGCCGCGAGCTTCACGGACGTGGGCTCGGTCGACGAGCTGGTTCGCGCGAGCGACGACGATCCTCTCGATCTGCCCGCCGGCGATCGCCGAGGAGATCGCCGAGCAGGTCTTCGCGCTCGGCTTCGACGGAATGTACGTCGAGGCCAATGCGATCTCGCCCGAGCGGATGCGCCGGATCGCGGAGCTCGGCCCGCGGATCGTGGACGGCTCGATCATCGCGGCCAGGGGGATCAACCTCTATCTCGCCGGCCCGGGCTCCGAGGAGGTCGCGGCGCTCTTCGACGGCTCGGAGGTGACGGCGGTCCCGATCGGCGAGCAGGTCGGCGCCGCGTCGGCGCTGAAGATGGCGTTCGGCGGATGGAACAAGATCGGGATCGCGCTGACCTCCCAGGCGCACTCGATTGCGAAGGCGCCTACGGCGTGGACGGACCGAGCTCGAGGCCGAGGGAGTGCCGGCCGACCGGCTCCAGTGGGTCGCCGACCGCGCCTGGCGCTGGGCGCCGGAGATGGAGGAGATCGCCGACATGTGCCGCGAGCTCGGGCTCGACGACGGGATACCGCGCGGTGCCGCGACCTTCTACCGGGAGCTCGGCTCCCGAGCACCAGCGCGCAGCTGCTCGAGACTGAGCCGTTCAGGCCAGGAACGCTGCAAGCCGTCGGGCCTCGTCGTCGAGCTCCCGTCGCGCGGCGCGCGGAAGCGGCGCAAACGGCTCGGCCTCACCTTGCCGTCCTCGAAGCGCCAGATTCCGGCGACGACTCCGTCGACGAGGAACGTGGGCAGGACGTCTCCGTTCTTCTTGATCACCGTCGAATGGACTCGGGAGGAAGCACGCGCGACCGTTCGTCGAAGCCGAGGATCAGGTGGTCCCACTCGGGCAGGAACCGGATCGGCGCGGGCGTGTCCGCCGGCGGTCGCTTGGCGCGTCGGAGGTCGAAGACTCCGGCCGTCCTCCGCCTCGAACTGGACGAGCCGCGGCTCGAGCTCCTCGAAGCCGGCATTCACGTCGCCGGCGCGGAGGCCCGAGAAGCGCAGAAGGTCCGCCTTCGACGCCGGGCCGTAGCCGGCGAGGTAGCGCTCGATCAGAAGCGCTGCTGCGGCTCTGGTGTCCACCTCGCTCGCTCCGAGCCACCGCTCCGCGGTCGTCACATGGATGCGGTGGTTGCCCCACGTGCCGGCCGGCGGGACGTGGACGAGCGGCGTCAGGCAGCGGACACGCCACCGGTAGCGCTCGGGGAGCTCCGGCACGGCTGCGTTCGCCGCGGCGTAGGTGAACGGCCCATCCTCGGCGAGCCGGACGATCCGGCGCGACCACTCCTCCGCGGGCAGCTTCCAGTTCGCGAACTCGTCGCGCCAGCGAGCGTGCATGAGCGCCGCGAACGACGGGTGATCGGCCGCGGAGACGAGCTGCATCGTGACCCGGAAGAGCGTCGAGCGGACGACGCGCTTCCGTTCGTACGCGCGCGTCAGCTGCTCACGGCGGAAGCCCTCGAGCCGGCTCCAGAGCCCGGTGTACGGAGCCTTCGCCGACTGCGCCTGCATCGCGCACAGGCGCTCGACCGCCCGCGCCACCGGGAGCCGCGCCCGTTCGAGCAGCAGCTGGCGGGCGAGCGTCGCGCGGTTGAGCTCGCGCTGGCTCAGCGCCCTAGCGGTGGAACGCGGCAAGCCGTTCGGCCTCCTCGTCGAGCTCCCTTCGCGCCGTTCGCGTGATGTCGTCCGAACGCTTCGATCCGGATTCGATCGCGGTCGTAGCGCCAGGTTCCGGCGACCTGGCCGTCGACGAGGAACGTGTTGACGGAGTTCGGAGTCTTGACGTTGAAGACCTTCGCACGATGCTCCTCCGGAAGGATCTGCGTCCGTCGCGCATGGACGAGGAGCGTCGCGTCCCAGACCGGCAGGAAGCGCGGCGGCGCCGGCGTGTCGGGATCAGGGAGCGGTGCTCGCGGCAGGTCGACGAGCTCCCTGCCGTTCTCGTCGCGGAAGCGCCGCAGCTGCATCCGCCCGAGGGCGGCGCGCACGCGCGCGACCGAGATCATCCCGAAGTCGGCGACCTCGGCAGGGGTCGCGGGCCCGAAGCCGCCGAGGTAGCGACGGACGAGCAGCTCGACTCCCTGGTCCGGATCGGCCTCGTCCGGGCCGATCCACTCCTCCGCGAGCCCGTAGAGGTCGGCGCGCCGCTGCTCCCAGGTGCCCGACGGCGGCACGCGCACGAGGTCGACGTACTGCGCGGCGGCGAGCGCATCATCTCGTCCGAACCGCTCCTGGATCTCCTTCCAGCGGCGCGGCCTGCCGGCGAGGAAGGCCCGGAGCTCTTCTGCCCGCAGCTCGCGCCCGCTTCGGGTCAGCCTGCTTGTGGGTGCGTTCCCACCAGGCTCTGCGCTCGGCGCGGATCGCCGCCGTCAGCGGCCAGTAGTCGGCGCGGGAGACGAGGTGGATCGTCGCCCGCATCAGCGTCCCCTGGATCACCGACCGGCGCTCGAGCGCCCGGGTCAGCGCGGCGCGCTCGAGGCCCTCGACGCGAGACCAGAGCCCGACGTACATCGCCGGCGCGTACTGCGCCTGGATGCCGCCGATTCGCTCCAGCGCCTTCGGAAGGGACATGCGGCCCCGCTCGAGGAGCAGCTGGCGGGCGAGCAGCGCGCGGTTCAGCTCTCGCTGCGAGAGGACGCGCTCGCTCAAAGATCGGCGAGGAAGGCCATCATCGTCTCGCCGACCGCGTTCAGGCTCTGCGGGGACACCGCTGTGAGGTTGTCGCAGCGCAGGTGCCAGCAGGCGAATTCGAAGTCGATCAGGTCGATCGCCGGCACGCCCGCCCGGATGAACGGCACGTGGTCGTCCAGCACGTGCGCCCTGCTCGCGGGCCGGGAAGTGGCGCCCGAATCCGGTGCGGCGCGACGCCGCGCCGCAGCCTTCCGCCAGAGCGCGGCGGTTCGAGAACTGATCGCGCGGGATCGCGAGCTCCTTGTCGCCGACGAAGTCGAGGACGATCGCGGCCTCTGCCGATCGGAAAGCGCGCGCGGCGACCTTGCTCCCGCGCAGGCCGTACCGCTCGAACTGCGAGTCCGGGACGCCCTGCGGCGCCTCCTCGCCGTCGAAGAAGACGATGATCAGCGTCGGCCGGATCTGCCGCGGCTTGATCGTGCGCGCGAGCTGGCGGACGACTGCGGTCCCGGAGGCGCCGTCGTTCGCGCCGACGAAGCCGCGGATATCCTTCGTGTCGTAGTGGGCGCCGAGCACGACCTTCCTCCGGGGGTTCCGGCCGGGGATCGTCCCGACGACGTTCCGCAGTCCGCCCGGAACGGCCTGGAAGCGGCCGTCCGGGATCGAGCGTCGCAGGGTCTCGGCGAGCTCGCGGGACGTCGGCGAGCCCGCCGGCCGCGGGCCGAGCGCGACCTGTCGCTTGAGGAAGCCCCAGGCCGCCGGCCCGTCGAAGCGGTCGGCGGGCGCTGTCGGCTCGGCCGCCGCGATCCCGGCGAGCATCAGTGCGGCGAGCGTTGTGGCAGCGAGCGATGAGCGCACAGAAGCATGGTGCCTAGTGCGGCTAAACTGGGCGCCGCACGGGGCTATAGCTCAGTTGGGAGAGCGCCAGGATCGCACCCTGGAGGTCGCCGGTTCGAGCCCGGCTAGCTCCATAAAGCGATTTGTTCAAACCACGAGGGTCGCTGGTAGAGGGGGCCTGGTGGCCGTTCTGGGCGCTCGTCGCCAGTAGACGAGACCTTCATCAGCGTTCTCCGGTCGCCCTGAAGAGCAGATCGAGAGGCGGTCGCAGCTCGCCGACGGCTTCCCCGTCATCCGACACCAGGATGCGCGTGAACAGCGCCTGATTACATCTGGCGCCTGACCTTCGGATCGGTCTCCTCGTAAGCACCGTGGAGGTCGCTGCAGAACTTCAGTGCGGCTTGGCTCGATCCGGCGTCCTGCGCGGAGCTCGGTGATCTGCTCAACGAGATGAGCTGCTCCGTTGCCGTCGGAAGTCATCGGCGAGTTCGATGTTCCTTGTAGACGTCGACGACTGCTGCTCGACCTTGTGCGACGAGCACTGCACGCTGGTCCACAGCTCCTCGGATTGTCGCTGGCAGTCGATCCAGGCGTTCATGAAGAATAGTGGGACAGACTGGCCGCTACGGCTCCTTGCATTGGAGGAACGATCAGACGGCACCGACACTCGCGGCGGTGCTGCGTTCTCTGTCGCCGCGGGGGGATCGGGCGCACTGGAGGTAGACCGGTGATCGGACCAGGTTGCCGCTGGCCGCGCGCACCTGTGAAATGCACCTTGACGGACCTGGCACTCAGCACGCGTCGTGCGGCAAGCAAGCGAGGCAAATAATGGTCACCGCAAGGACTATCAGCAGCGATCATCGCCACGCCTTGCGCACGCTGGTTCGGGGGTGACGACATCGGCTCAAAGGCGAAGGACAGCGACCAGGGTTCGGAGCCTCTCGAGTGATGGGGGATCGACGCTAGGTCTCCATACGCGACTGCGAACCTGCCGGGAGCGTGGACCGACTCGAACGGGACTGTCATCAGCACGCCCCATGACTCGCAGAGCAACGACAGTTCGGCGGCGGCGACACAGACGATCGCGTGACGGAGACGAAGGCGACGTCGATCGTCTGGAGCGATTCAGCCCTGCCCTGTCAGCCGAGCTGATCCGCCCTGCTAACACGGCGGGCCTGGCGGCAGTCGGCAGTCTAATCGCATCGCAGGGACGGTGTGCAATGGAAACTGGGGGTCACGGCACGCTCGAGCGCGATCCTCGCTGATAGCGATTCGCGGGGCAGACCATCTCAGATCACTAGGAGAATCAGGGTCAGAATGCGGAGGTGGATCGCAGGAGCCACCGTTCTCGTTCCCTCGATCAGACGATGAACTGGCGTGACCCGCAACGACTGAGAGCATCTGTGCGCCGGAGACCAGTACCGCACGGTTGCGATGGAGCCGTACTGACAGATCACGTGGCATGGAGCTGCCGTCCATGATCCTGTCACGGGTCACCTTGGCGATGATCGAGGCTGCGAGCGATGCTCGCCGGAACTCTGCGTCAGCCGCGCACGATCTGGCTCTGACGGGGCTGAGATCTGACGGCAGGTTTACGCCATCGACCAGTACGTAATCCGGCGGCACCCTGAGCTCGTGCGCCGCCCGGGCGAGCAGGTCGATATTGCACGCATGGAGCCCTCGCTCGTTGATCGTCGGTGCCTCCTCGAGGCAGATCGCCCGACGCAGTGGCCTCCGGCGATGACGCGTTCATGAGCGCGTTCGCGCTGTTTCGCTGTGAGGACCTTGCCGTCTCCTATCCCTCCAGAGTCGAAAATGGGGGGAAGGACGACGGCCGCGCGCTACGAGTGGACCAGCCCATGCTGCCCGGCCGGCCTCGTCGACGCCAGCGATGAGGCGGTAGCCGCCATCCCAAAGGACACGCTCGCGGGTGAACAGATCAGACAGTCGTTCCGGCCAGGCCGTCTCTCCGCATTACTCCTGACCGTAAGTCATTCACAGGGCTTGCGCTGCTGGACGCCGAGGAGGGAGGCGACGCCGGACGAAGTCTGACCGATGACGGCGACATTGGCGCGGCGCCGAACCTCTCAGGCACGTTCCTGGCGGCGGGTAATCGGACGACGCTCAGGGTGAACGCTTGGTTCGGTACGCGGCTCGTCGCAGGAACTGGAGGGAGGACTAGGCAGGCGCAGAGCAGCTGCTTGAGCTCGGCGAAAGGCTTGAAAGCTGTCCGGCTAGCTCCATTGCCTCAAAGGGACGCGTCAGGCCGCGGACTGGAGTGAGCGATCGACCGCGTCGGGCGACAGGACGTGCTCGATCGCCATGATCGCCGCCCCGATCACGCCGGCTCGGTCGCCGAGCCGAGACGGAACGATGCGGAGGTCGCGCGTCGCGAGTGGAAGCGAGCGGCTGAAGATCCCCTCGCGGACACCTGCGAGGAGCTGCGCGTGTGCCTCCGCGATGTCGCCGCCGATCACGATCACCGCGGGGTTGAAGAAGTTGACGGTTCCCGCCAGCACCTCGCCGAGCGTTCGCCCTGCGTCGCGCACCATCCGGATCGCGCCGACGTGGCCGCTCGCGGACAAGACGAACGACGTCGCGGCTGCGGGACGCGTCTTCGCCCGAGTCCGCCGAGCCTCTGAGCGAGCGCCTGGCCTCCGGCCACGGCTTCCAGGCAGCCGATGTTTCCGCAGCGGCAGATGACGTCGTCCCTGCTCGTCGCTCGAATATGGCCGATGTCGCCTGCGGCCCCGCGCGCGCCGCGGTGGATGTGGCCGTCGGCCACGATGCCGCAGCCGATACCCGTGCCGACCTTGATCAGCAGGAGATGCTCGGTGCTCGCGCCAGTGCATCCAGTGCTCGCCGCGGGCCATGATGTTGACGTCGTTGTCCACGAGCACCGGCGCGGTGTAGCGGCCGGCGAACCACTCGGGGATCGGGAAGTCGTCCCAGCCCGGCATGATCGGCGGATTGACCGGGCGTCCGCTGGCGAACTCGACTGGTCCCGGCACGCCGACCCCGATCCCGCGTACGTCCTCGTGCGAGCGCCCGATCTCGTCGAGCAGATCGGTGAAGCGCTCAGCCACCCACGCGAGGGCGTGCTCCGGACCGAGCGCGATGTCGAGGTCGGAGGCCCGCTCGGCCAGCGGCGTGCCGATCAGATCGCTGACCGCGACCCTGCGCATGTGTCGCGCCGAGGTCGGCAACGAGCACGACACCTGCGTCGCGGTTGAACGCGAGCACGGTCGGCGGGCGGCCACCGGTCGAAGCGCTGCCGCCGGCCTCGTAGACGAGGCCCTGTTCCAGGAGTGCGTCGACGCGTTGGGCGACGGTCGAGCGTGCGAGCCCGGTCGCTCGCGCGAGGTCGGCTCGCGTGACGGCGACCTCTTCGCGGATCAGCCGCAGGAGCGCGCCCGCACCGGTCGGGGACGGACTGGGTGGGGAGACGAGTTCGTCGTCACACCGAAGAAAAGTAAAGCACGAGTTGGACGAAGTAGCGCAATCTTTTGCTTGACAGTTGGACTAAGCCTGTTTAGGTTCACCTCTCATGCAGTCTCCAGGCGGCGATCGCAGGCACCGGCTTCATCGGGAAAGTCCACGCACGGTCGCTGCGACTCGCCGGAGTCGAGCTTGCGGGAGTCGCCGCCTCGTCACCGGAGCGTTCGTCGGACGGCGGCCGCCGCGCTCGGCGCGGATCGAGCGTTCGACTCGGCTGAGGAGATGGTGCGCGACTCGGACGATCGACGTGGTGCACATCTGCACGCCGAATCACCTCCACCTTCCGCTCGCAGAGGCAGCGCTGGCGGCGGGGAAACATGTGATCTGCGAGAAGCCGCTGGCACTCGACGCCGCAGGCGCGCGAATGCTCGTCGACGCCGCGGCAGACTCGGGGCTTCACGCCGGCGGTGCCGTTCGTCTACCGGTACTACCCGACGGTGCGCGAGGCGCGCGAGCGCGTCCTCAGCGGGCAGACCGGCGCGCTGCGCCTGCTTCACGGCACCTATCTGCAGGACTGGCTCTTGCGCCCCGAGGACGCCAACTGGCGCGTCGACGAGCAGCTCGGAGGCGCCTCGCGCGCGTTTGCCGATATCGGCTCGCACTGGTGCGACCTCGCCGAGTTCGTCTCCGGCCATCGCATCGCCCGTCTCTCGGCCCAACTGCTCACCGCAGTCGCCGAGCGAGCCGGCGAGCCGGGACGTCACGCGTTCGCGTCCGGGCGGAGACCCGAGCGAGATGCGCCCTGTCACGACCGAGGATGCCGCCGTCGTCCAGTTCGAGACGGACGCCGGCGCGATCGGGTCCGGTGGTCGTGAGCCAGATCTCGGCAGGTCGCAAGAACCGGCTCTGGATCGAGCTCGACGGCGCCGAGGAGGCGCTTGCCTTCGACCAGGAGCATCCGGAGGAGCTCTGGTGCGGGCGACGGGAGGCCCTGACGATCCTTCGTCGCGACCCCACGACCCTGTCGCCGGCCGCCGCACGCTTCGCGTTTCTTCCCGCGCGGCCATCCACAGGGGTATGCGGACTGCTTCGATGCGTTCGTCGCCGACTTCTACGACGGAGTACGCGAGCGGCTCGGCGGTGGATGGATTGCCGACGTTCTCGGACGGGCTGCGCGCCGCGCTGATCACCGATGCAGTCCTCACGTCCTCCCGTGAAGGGCGCTGGGTCGAAGTGGGGGCGAGTCGGGAGACGGAGCTCGATTCGCGAGCGTTGGCGACGTGAAGCTCGGCTTCCTGACCTCCTGCATGCCTGAACGCAGCCTCGAGGAGATCGCGGCCTGGGCGGGAGAGAACGGCTACGAGGCGCTCGAGCTCGCCGCCTGGCCGCACCTGGGCGACCGGCCCTTCACGGCGAGCCACGTCAAGGCGGATGCCTTCGACGAGGCCGAAGCCGAGCGTGTCCGTCGCGTCCTCGACGAGCACGGGCTCGTCCTGTCGGCGCTCGCGTACTACGACAACAACCTGGCCCCCGACGCCGCGGAGCGCGAGGCCTACCACGGCCACCTCCGCGCCTGCATCGACGCGGCGGCCACGCTCGGCGGCATCCCCGTCGGGACGTTCATCGGACGCGATCCCGGGCGCAGCGTCGCCGAGAACCTGCGCGAGGCAGAACGAGTCTTCCCACCGCTCGTCGACTACGCGGGGGAGCGCGGTGTGCGCCTGATGATCGAGAACTGCGTGATGGAGGGCTGGCATCCGGACGGGTACCCAGGCAACCTCGCGTACTCGCCCGAGCTCTGGGAGTGGATGTTCGAGCTCGGGCTCTACCTGAACTTCGACCCCTCGCACCTGCTCTGGCTGGGGATCGATCCCGTCGACGCGCTTCGCCCTTACGTCGACCGTGTCGCTCACGCCCATGCCAAGGACGCCGAGACGTTTCCTGCCGAGCGCAACCGCTACGGCTTCTTCGGCCGCACCTCGACGCGCGAAGAAGACCCGTGGGGCATGGGCTGGTGGCGCTATCGCATCCCCGGTCTCGGGCAGGTCGACTTCCGCCGCTACGTCGACACGCTCTACGAGGGTGGGTTCGACGGCGTCCTGTCGGTCGAGCACGAGGACCCGGTGTGGGGCGGTTCGCCCGAGCTGATCGAAGCCGGCCTCCGGATCGCCCACCAAAACCTCCGCGGGCTCGTGGTCCAGTGACGACGATCCTGGAGGTCCGGAATCTGGTCAAGGAGTTCCCCGGGGTCAAGGCGCTGCAGGGTGTCGATCTCGACGTTCTCGAGGCCGAGGTGCACTGCCTGCTCGGCCCTAACGGCGCGGGGAAGTCGACTCTCATCAAGTGCGTTTCCGGCGCCGTCGAGCCGACGAGCGGCGAGATCATCTTCCTGGGCGAGCCACTTCCGGCGGGAGACCCGGCCGGCTCGCTCAAACGCGGCGTCGCCACGATCTACCAGGAGCTCGACCTCGTCGCAGACCTGAGCGTGGCCGAGAGCATCTTCCTGGCCCACGAGCCTCGCCGCGGGCCGCTGCTCGACCTCGACAAGATGTACCGGGAGTCGGAGGCGCTGCTCGTCCGGCTCGGGCACGAGTCGATCCCTGTGCGCGCCAAGGTGGGGAAGCTGCGGCCGGCGGCGCAGCAGGTCGTCTCGATCGCACGTGCCCTTTCGGGCCATGTGCGGCTGCTGATCATGGACGAACCGTCCGCGATTCTCGACGAGGCCGAGATCAGCACGCTGTTCGACGTGGTTCGACGGCTCACCGCCGAGGGGGTCGGCGTCGTCTACATCTCGCACCGCCTCGACGAGATACGCCGCATCGGCGATCGCGTGACGGTGCTGGCGGACGGGCGCACGACGGCGACAGGCCTGCCTGCGACGACGCCGACCGACGAGCTCGTCGAGCTCATGGTCGGTCGCAAGGTCGATCAGCTCTATCCGGACCGCCCCGTGAGCACGGAGCGTGTCCTGCTGGAGGTTCGCGATGCGAGGCGGCTCCCCGCCGTTCGCGGAGTGAGCCTCAAAGTCCACGCCGGCGAGGTCGTCGGTCTCGGCGGCCTGGTCGGGTCCGGCCGCACGGAGCTGCTCGGGCTCATCTACGGCCTCGACCAGCCCGAAGAAGGCGAGATCCTGCTCGAGGGCAAGCGGCTGCGGTCCAGTCCCCGGAACGCGATCCGGCGGGGGCTGGGTCTCGCGCCGGAGGACCGCAAGTCGCAGGCTCTCGTCCTCGACTGGAGCGAGACGAAGAACGTGACGATTGCCGACCTCGGCCGCTTCTCGCGCGTGCTCATCAACATCCGAAAGGAGCGCGAGGGCGCCCACAAGCAGCTCCGAGCTTTGAAGACGGTGCCCGACGACCCGGACCGGGTCGTGCGCCTGCTTTCGGGTGGAAACCAGCAGAAGGTCGTGCTCGCGCGCTGGCTGCTCCACGAGTGCCGGGTGCTGCTGCTCGACGAGCCCACGCGCGGCGTCGACATTGCCACGAAGGCGGAGATCTACCGGATCATCGCCGGCCTCGCGAAGGCCGGTCTCGGCGTGCTCGTCGTCTCGTCGGAGCTCGAGGAGCTCGCCCATATCTGCACACGCGTCCTCGTCATGCGCGAGGGCGAGATCGTCGCGGAGGTGCACGGAAAGGACGCCACCGAGCATGAGCTCCTTCGCCACGCAGTGGCGCCCACAGACGCACCAGTCCTAGCCGAGGAGGTTGTATGACCACTCCCGCTCAATCGTCCGAACCGGGGAGGGGCGTCGCACTCGCCCACCGGGTGAAGGGGCTCGAGCTCCAGGAATATGCGCTCGGCCTCGTCGTCGTGGCGCTGTTCGTCGTCGGGTCGATCCTGAAGCCGGACACGTTCCCCACCGTCGACAACGTCCGCAACATGCTGACGCAGGCGAGCGTCGTCGGCGTGCTTGCGATCGGCATGACCTTTGTGATCGCAACGGCCGGAATCGACCTGTCGGTCGGCTCGATGGTCGCGGCAGCGGGTGTTTTCGGCGGCATCATGGTCGGCACAGACGGGACGAGCAGTCTCATCTTCATCCTCGCTGCAATCGCGTTCGCGGCCTTCCTCGGCACCGTCAACGCAACCGCGGTGGCGTACGGGAGAGTGGTTCCGTTCATCGCGACGCTCGCGATGTTCTCGGTCGCGAGGGGCCTCGCTCTGCTCCTGAACGACAAGCTGCCGGTGAGCCTGCTCGACCTGAACGGTGGCTCGTTCGGCGATCCGCGTCCCTTCTCGCTGCTCTGGTTCGGCACCGGTCGGATCCTGGGGATCCCGGCGTCCGTCTACGTGTTCCTCGCGATCACGATCCTCGGGTGGGTCGTCCTCAACCGCACCCGCTACGGACGCTATGTCGTTGCCGTCGGCGGAAACCGGGAGGCCGCGCGAATTGCCGGCGTTCCGGTCCGGAGGATCATCTTCAGCGTGTACGTCCTCTCCGGCGTCCTCGCCGGAGTGGCCACCGTCCTCCTCGCCTCGCGACTGGGGAGCGCCTCGCCGGTGAGCGGAAACCTCTACGAGCTCGACGCGATCGGCGCAGTCGTGATCGGCGGGACGAGCCTCGCCGGCGGGCGGGCGACGATCGTCGGCACCTTCCTCGGCGTCCTGACCTTTGCGCTGATCTTCAGCCTCATGACACAGCTCAATCTCTCGACCGAGATCCAGCAGGTGACCAAGGGCCTGATCGTCCTCGGAGCCGTCCTGCTGCAGCGCCCGGAGGCGCGGTATTGATGCCCGAAACGGCCGGGCGAGGCAGTCAAAACGACAACGGGAGGTATGCAATGTCGCGTAAGCGACTGTTCTTCTCCATCGCTGCAGGCCTGCTGCTCGCGGTGGGCGCCACCGCCTGCATGGGCGACAGCGAGACGACGGCCACCACGACGGTGACCGTCGGCGAAACCACCGAGGGCGGGACTGGTTCCGGTGAGACGGTCAAGATCATCGCGAGCGTCCCGCCGACGGATCACGGCTGGCTCGGTGCCATCTCGAAGAACGCCAAGGCGGCAGCCGACAAGCACGACGACGTGGAGTTCGAGCTGCTCGAGGCCGCTGACGCCGATTCCCAGGCGCAGCAGATCGAGCAGGCGATCGCGCAGAAGCCCGACGTCCTCGTGGTCCTGCCACAAGATGGTGCCGCGCTCACGCCGGTCGCACAGAAGGCAGAGCGCGCCGGGATCCGCGTCGTCAACATCGACCGGCTCTTCACCTCGCCGGACGCCGCGACGGCGACCGTGCTCGGCGACAACCACCAGATCGGCGTACTGGCGGCGAACTACATCGCCGACCAGCTGAAGTGCGAGGGCAACGTCGTCGAGATCCAGGGTCTGGCCGGAATCTCGGTCACGACCGACCGGACGAAGGGCTTCACCGACACGCTGAAGACGAAGTGCCCGGGAGGCGGCATCAAGATCGTTGCGTCGCAACCCGGTGACTTCAACCCTGACAAGGGGCTGACGGTGATGGAGAACATCCTTCAGGCCCAGCAGTCGATCGACGCCGTGTACACCCACGACGACGACATGGCGCAGGGAGTGGTGCAGGCCATTCGCAACGCAGGTCGCGACGACGACATGTTCCTCACCGGTGTCGGCGGGTCGCAGGACGCCATGAAGCAGATCGAGGAGGGAGGGCTCTACCGGGCCACGTTCCTCTACAACCCGAACATGGCAGCCACGGCAGTGAACATGGCGCGCCTGATCGCCCTGGGCGAGGGCTTCTCCGAGCTCGTTCCGCCCGAGGTTCCGCGCCAGCTGATCGTGCCGGCAGCCGTCGTCACGAAGGACAACGTCAGCGAGTACGAAGAGTACGCGTTCAACTAGACCGGAACGCCGTCGAGCGGCCCGCTGGATGCCTCGGCGTCCGGCGGGCCGCCGGCTCGCTCGGGTGTTGCTCGCTCTCCGGCCTAGACTCCGCGCCATCGAGCGACGCCGGATACGCACGAGTCGGTCACTGGCATCCGCGTTGCTCGCGGTCGTGGTGATGGCGGCGGCCGCGTCTGCGGCGGAGCCCGCGGCGAGCAAGACGATCGGCGTGCGGAGCGAGAAGCAGTTCCAGGCAGCAGTCGCGAGGCTCGCCAACTCGGGTGGCACGATCCGCCTCGCGCCGAACCACTACCGCACGCTGGTCGTACCGCGGCGCTCCGGCCGGTGGCTGCGGATCGTGGGGAGGCCCGGCGTGCGCATCGAGCGCCTGGTCTTCAACCGCACGAGGCGCGTGTCGCTCGCCCGTGTGAGGATCTCGCCGCGAACGCAGCACGCGATCGTGGAGGTCAACGAGTCCAAGCACATCGACCTGGACAGGCTCGTGGTCACCGCGCAGGGAACGGATCTCTCGGCGTCGGTGACCGCATGGCGTTCGAAGTACGTCAGGATCCGCCGCAGCACGTTCACGCACTGCGGAGATCGGTCCGTCGAGTGGTCGAACTGCCTCACGCTCTTCCGGCGGACGCAGCGCATCACCGTCGAGGACAACCGGTTCCGCGACTGCTTCGGATGCGACTTCATCCACGGGCGGTTCGGCTCCCACCTGACGATCCGCCGGAACCGCTTCGAACGGGCGCTTCCGTGCCGTTTCAGCCTCCTCGGCCGCGCCCGCTGCGCCCACCAGGATCTCGTCCAGTTGTTCGCGGGCACGTGGCTCAGGGTGGAGGGCAACCACTTCGGCGTCTACAAGTACGGCGGAGGCCAGCTGTCCCTGACGGGACCGATCGACCACGTGTCGATCACCAACAACGTCTTCGTCGGGCGCGACCCCCGCGTCCCGGGGTATCGGGCCCGGATAGCGCTCATGATCGGCGTCAAGGGCTCCGATCGCCTGCCGCGCTTCGTCGAGGTCGTCAACAACACGATCCTGACGGGCTTCAAGCGAATCGACGGCTATGCGGGATCGCTGCGGATCAGCCGGGCCTACCGGTACGGCGGCTACTCGCGACGCGAGCGGCCCCTGATCGCCAACAACATCATCGGCTTGCTCGAGACCTACGGCCGCGTGTGCTTCGGCGCCCGCGGATCGATCTCGAACGTCGTCATGCGGGGTCACACGTGCACCCCTTCAGACGTGAAAGGGAGCGTCCACCTCGACCGGCGAGGCCGCCCGACGGCGCGGTCGGGGCTGGTGATCGACACGGCGAACATCAGGCTCGCCCCGCGCCACGACATGACCGGGCGTCGTCGCGGCCGTGCTCCGGACATCGGCGCGCACGAGTTCGGCGCGAACTGAGGCGCACGACGCCCAGCGGGCTCTCTTAGACTCCTCTCAACAAGCGCCTCTACCGTGTCCGCATGAGGCGCTTCATCTCCTTGGTTGTGGCGCTCGGGTTGGTTCCCGCTGTGCCGGCCGGTGCCGCGATCGTGACCCGGCAGGACTCGGCGGGCCGCACGATGACGTTCGACGTCCCGCGCGGCATGAACGTCAACGGGTACGCCTCGGTCCTCCGTCGCGCCCTGCACGGCGACGAGATCGAGTCGGTGACGATCGGTTTCTTCGACCGCGCAACCCTCACTCGCTTCTGCGGAGGTGGCAGCTTCAGCTGTTACCGGCCCGGCTGGAGAGACGAGGGCGAGATCATGCTTCCACTCCGTGCCAGAGACTCAGCCAGCGTGCTCCTCCATGAGTACGCACACCATCTGGATGCGACCTACGGGCTCACGGACTCACGGAGATGGGGGCCGGCGGCGGGGCGCTGGTGGGAAGCGCGGCGCATCGAACAGCGGCTCCAGAGCGGCCAGGTCGCGCTCAATTACGAGCTCGGCTGGCAGCGGTCCGTCGGCGAGATCCTCGCCGAGGACTACATACAGCTTCACACGCGCCCGCCCTACGGGATTCGCTGGTTGCGCGCGCCGAGCCGTACGGTGCTGACGGCCCTTCGGAGAGACATACAGGCGGCACGGAGCCGCGGGTCAGGCCGCTAGGCCAAGCGCCGGACCGCCAGAGCGAGCTCCGGCGATCCGGCGTCAGGCGCGCGCTCAGCGGAGCGAGGCCGCAACCTCCTCCAGGAGGTCCATCGCGTCCTGCATGCCCGCCTCCATGCCCGAGTCGATGTGCCCGTCGCGATGCTCCTTCGTCGCGTGCTGCACGAGGACCTCGAGCATCGTGCGTCCGTCTTCCTCGGTCAGCGTGAGCGTGTTCAGTGCCTCCCCGTCGGGGAAGCCCTCGAACACCTCGGTCGAGACGATCCGCTCGTTCGGGACGATCTCGCGGTACTCGCCGTGGAACGCGAACTCGTGGCCGTCGTCCGTCACGCTCACGTACCGCCAGGTGCCGCCGACCCGCAGGTCGATCTCGGCGCTCTTCACCTCGCCGCGGTTCGCGTGCCACCAGCGCTTGACGAGCTCGGGCGTCGTCCAGGCCTTGTAGACCAGGTGCTTCGGGGCGTCGAACTCGCGCGTGATCAGGATCTGCTCGTCCGTGGGGAGCGTCACCTTCGCGCTCCCGCTACTCGTCACTGCCATCGCCTCTCTCCTTTTCCTTGAGTGTTTCCAACACGGCATCCAGTGCGTCAAACCGATCCGACCATGACTGCTCGTAGCCTTTCACCCAGTCGTGGATCGGCTTGAGCGCCTCGCCGTTCAGCCGGTAGAGGCGCTGCCGGCCCCGCTCACGCACGTCGACCGCTCCGACCTCCCGAAGCACACGAAGGTGCTTCGAGACCTGGGGCTGAGCCAGCCCGAGCACGCGAACCAGGTCGTTCACGGGCCGCTCCCCGCCGGCGAGGACGTCCAGGATCTGACGCCGCCGGGGCTCGGCTACCGCGTTGAACGCGTCCGCCGTGGTTGCCGTTCTTGCCATCGCCAGAATCATATACCCATATAGGAATATGTCAAGCGAGGGGTTTCGGTCAGACCTTTGCCTCCGGGAACTGCGGATCGAGACTCCGCAGCGCTTCGACGAGGACCGTGGCGACGGCGTGGTTCCGGACCCAGTTGCGATCGGAGGGGATGACGTGCCAGGGCGCCCACTCGGTCGAGGTCGCCGTGATCGCCTCGTCATAGGCGGTCAGGTACTCGCCGAAGCGGCGAGCCGTCTCCTCGTCCTTGGGATTGTGCTTCCAGCGCTTCGTCGGGTCGGCAAGCCGCTCGGCGAAGCGCTCGCGCTGCTCTTCCGCCGACACGTGGAGGAAGCACTTGAGGACGGTCGTCCCCTCGTCGGCCAGCAGCCGCTCGAACTCGACGATCCGCTCGGGGCGGCGGCGCCAGACCTCCTCGGGCGCGAGCCCGAGCACCCCGACGGTGACGACGTCCTCGTAGTGCGAGCGGTTGAAGATCCCGATCATCCCGCGGGCCGGGCAGTTTGCGTGCACGCGCCAGAGGAAGTCGTGCGCGAGCTCGATCGGCGAGGGAGCCTTGAACGAGGTGACGTGGCAGCCCTGCGGGTTGACGCCGGTGAAGACGCGGCGGATCGTCCCGTCCTTGCCGGAAGCGTCGAGGCCCTGCAGGACGAGCAGCAGGCTCCGTTTCCCCTCGGCATAGAGGCGCTCCTGGAGCTCGGAGAGCTCCTCGAGGAGCTCGTCGAGCAGCTCTCCGGCCTCGTCCTTCCCCGGAAGCCCGAGCGTGTCGCGCGGGTCGCGCCGGCCGAGGCCTGCGGCGGAGCCCGGAGGGACGAGAAGCGCATCCAGCACCGGCGCAGCCTACTCCGGTCGCGCCTAGCGACTCTGTGCTCCGCAAATCCGTAGTTCCGGCGCTGACATTGCGGTAAAGCCCCGACTCGCTGCGCACCTGGCCGGGGCAGAGTTGAGGTAACCAAAGGAGGCGTAATGAAGGCACTTGTATTTCACGGTCCCGGCTCGCGTGAGTGGGAGGACGTGCCCGAGCCCACGCTCGAGGCCCCGACCGACATCATCATCCGAGTCGACGCCAGCACGATCTGCGGCAGCGACCTGCACATCCTCAAGGGCGACGTGCCGGCGGTGAAGCCGGGAACGATCCTCGGGCATGAAGCGGTCGGCACGGTCACCGAGGTCGGAGAGGCGGTTACGACGGTCGAGGTGGGAGACCGTGTCCTCGTTTCGTGCATCACCTCATGCGGTCGCTGCGAGCAATGCAAGGCGGCTCGCTACGGCCTCTGCACGGGCGGCGGCGGCTGGATCCTCGGTCACCTGATCGACGGCGTGCAAGCCGAGTACGCGCGCATTCCGTTCGCCGACACGTCGGTCTACAAGGTTCCGCCCGCCCTCACGGACGAGCAGGTGCTGTTCCTGGCCGACATCCTCCCGACGAGCTTCGAGGTCGGCGTGCTCAACGGCCATGTGAAGCCCGGCGACACGGTCGCCGTCATCGGCGCCGGCCCGGTCGGGCTCGCCGCCGTACTGACTGCGTCTCTCTTCACGCCGAGTCAGATCATCGTCATCGACCTCGACCAGACGCGGCTCGCTCGCGCAATCGAGTGCGGCGCCTCTGAGGGTCTGGCACTCACCGGCGAGGCTGCGCGGGAGCGTGTGCTCGAGCTGACTGACGGAGTAGGTGTCGACGTGCGCGATCGAGGCAGTCGGAATCCCCGAGACGTTCGAGCTCTGCACCGACATCGTCCGCCCGGGCGGGCACGTAGCCAACGTCGGCGTCCACGGCAAGCCGGCGACGCTGCATCTCGAGCGCCTCTGGATCAAGGGCGTGACCATCACCACAGGACTCGTCGACACGTCGTCGACGCCGCGCCTGATGAACCTGGTCAGCGCTGGAAAACTCGACCCGTTGGTGTTCGTGACGCACCGCTTCGCGCTCGAGCAGGCGGAGCAGGCGTATGACGCCTTCGGCGCTGCGCGGGAGACCGGCGCCTTCAAGGTCGTGCTCGAAGGTGCCAAGCATCTGCAACTGGTTCCGGTCGGCGCCACCGCCGGCATGGGAGAAGACGCTTCCTGAGCGCACGACGTGTGCGAGTGCGGCGTGTTCGCTGAGACGCGGCCGCCGCACTCGCCTCCCCCGGGCGAAGCTTGCGGCTTGTCCGCAGCGGGTTCAGTGCTGGCCCCGATCTTCCGCGGCAAGCGCGCACCTACTCTCGGACTATGAAGACGACGTACGCCGTCAAGTGGCGCGAGCCCGACGGGCAGACCTATCTGGGACGCCTGGCCCTCGGCGCGCGAACGCTCCGTCTAGACGGGCGCCAGCCGGACGGGCCCGCCGGCAATCGGCAGATCGGCTACGAGGAGATCCTGGGTCTCCGCATCGGCACCCGCGTCGCCGATCGCCTTGATGGCCAGCCGGCTCTTGTCGTCGAACGGGCAGATGGCCGGTACCTCGTCACCAGCGCGGGGATCGGCGCCGGCGTCGTCCAGGAGCTCGTGGACCGCCTCGCCGGCCTTCGCGGATCCGCGCCACGGCGTTCGACCGTGGTCGTACCGCTGAAACCGGGCGCACTGGACGCCGTGCGTGAGCTGGTTAGCCGTGGACCGCCATTCGACCCGGCCGACACGGCGCTCACTCGACACGAGCTCCTGCTGACCGAGCACGAGGCGATCTTCGTCTTCGAGACTCCTCCGATGAGGGCCTGGCGGCATTGCTGGCCCAGCTCGACTTCTGGGCGGCTGCGGTCGCCTGGCGCGACTTCGTCGCCGGCCCGCCCCGCCTGGCTTCAGTCGCCTACACGCTGGGAGCGCCCCGAGCCGCGCATTCTCCCCGCCGTCGGCCTCGGCCTCTAGACCACTTTCCCGGGCATCGAGAGACCTGCGGAAAACCCGCAGCAAGTCTGCGAGCGGCCCCCGATGGGTGGCCACCGTACTCGCCCTAGGTTGGAGTCACGAACCACGACCACGATGAGGAGGCACGAGATGAGAAAGCCATTCCAGATCGGTGGCGTGATCGCCGGGGCAGTGCTGATCGCCTTTGGCATCGCAGCGATCTACATGGGCGTCGACGGCCGCACGACGGTACGCGACAGCATCAAGCAGGAGCAGATCGTCTTCGGCGCCGCCGACGACCCGGCGATTGCGAAGCATGCAGCCCAGTGGGCCGGCGAGCCGGTCACGAACGGGACTCAGGCACGCGCGTTCGCGCTGGTCATCCGCGAGCATGCTCTCGAGTCATCGGAGGGCCTGACCTACGCGCAGATGGGACGGTTCGTCTCCGCTGACGACCCGAAGAACCTGGCCGGAACCAATGACGAGTCGGCAGCCCTGAAGGACGAGACCGGTAGCCCGGTGTCGAACTCGGCCCGCAACACCTGGGTCACGGCCACGGGCCTCTCGACCGCGTTGAACATGAGCTACATGGCCGAGCAGATGGCCCTGTTCGGGATCGTCGTCGGAATCGCGCTTCTCCTGGCCGGCATCGGCTTCATCGTGCTGACGCTCGGTGGCGCGCTCCGCGCCCGCGAGGTGGCACCCGAAGCGATTACGGCTACGAGCACGGTCAAGCCCCGACCCGAAGTCGCCATCAGCTAGAGCCCGACTCGTGCCCCGATCCGAGGGCGGCTTCGGCCGCCCTCGGCCTCATTGAAGGAGAGCAAAGCCAATGGCCTCATATTCCACCCCCACGTACCGCCCCCCTCGCGCTCCCGAGACCAACCTGGGCGCCTTTTGGATGGTGGCGACGGTGCTGCTCGGCTTGATGGTGGCCGTCGTCGGATTCTTCGCACTCCTCATGTGGGCCGACGCGCGCGAGTCCCAGCGGGGCCGCTCCGGCCGACACCGGCGACCGCGGAGGCCCACGACCACGCGGACCACAACACGGCACTTCCGCTGAATAGCTTCGCCGGCGTCGTGCCGCAGAACGCGACCGAGCTCGCCGCGGCGCACAAGGCGACCGACGCGACGCTGCCGCCTGTCCCCGCGGGTGACCTCGTCAAGGTGCAGATGACGCTCAAGGACATGACCGTCGAGATCGCGCCGGGCGTGAAGTACAACACCTGGGCCTTCGACGGCCACGGCGCTCCCGGTCCGATCGTCCATGTCCGTGAGGGGCAGACGGTCGAGATGACGCTGACGAACGGCGGGGCCATCCCGCACTCGATCGACTTCCACGCCGCCCGCATCGCGCCGAACATCGCGTTCAAGGACGTGAAGCCGGGCGAGTCGTTCACGTTCCGCTTCAAGGCCGGACGATCCGGGTGTCTTCATGTACCACTGCGGCACCAAGCCGGTGCTCGCCCACATCGCCAACGGCATGTACGGCGCGATCGTGGTCGATCCGGCGAAGCCGCTTCCAAAGGTCGACAACGAGTACGTCCTCGTCGCCAGCGAGTGGTACCTGAACGGTGACGGAATCAAGGAAGCAGCGTCACTGGACATGGCCAAGGCCCGCGCGATGATGCCGGACTGGACGACCTTCAACGGGTACGCCAACCAGTACGTCAACCACCCGCTGACCGCCAAGGTCGGGGACACGACCCGCTTCTACGTCGTTGCCGCCGGCCCGACGCTCGACACGAACTTCCACGTCGTCGGCGGGATGCTCGACCGCGCCTGGGTCAACGCCGACCTGACCAACCCGCCGCAGAACGGCGTCCAGACGGTCGTCGTTCCGGCTGGCGGAGCCGGCGTCTTCGACGTCAAGCTCGACAAGGAGGGTCTCTATCCCTTCGTCAGCCACGCGTTCGCACACGTCGACCTCGGCCAGGTGGGCCTGCTCAAGGTCGGCAACCCCCCGGGGACGATGTCGCACTAGCGCAATGGCGGTCCTGACGAACGCCAGTGAAGAAAGCACAGCTGCCGTCGACGTCATCCTGCGCGACGGCAGCACGCTCCGCCTGCGGCCACCGGCCCGAGACGACGCCGACGCTCTCGTCCGCTTCTTCGCCGAGCTCTCCGACCAGAGCCTGTATCGGCGTTTTCACGGCCATCCCTCCGTCGACGCCGATCTCGTTGCACCGGACCTCGAGCCTGACTGGGTGGGGCGTGGTGCGCTGCTCGGGGCCGTCGCCACCGACGAGGGAGAGAGCGTCGTCACCCTCGCCGGCTACGTGCGCCTGCGTGACCGGGAGGTAGCCGAGGTCGCCTTCGCCGTCGCAGACGGCTACCAGGGACGCGGCATCGGCCCGCGTCTGCTCGAGCAACTCGCAGCGCGAGCCGCCAAGCAAGGCATAACCCGTTTCGTCGCCGAGGTCATCGCGGACAACGAGCCGATGCTGCGCGTCTTCTCCGAGGCCGGTTTCAGCGTGTCGAGGACGCTTTCGAGCGGAGTCGTCGAAGTCACGTTCCCGATCGCGAGGACCGCCGCCTACCTGGCCCGCGTCGCGGCGCGCGACCACACCGCCGTCGCCGCTTCGCTCAGTCCGTTCTTCGAGCCGCGATCGGTGGCCGTCTTCGGCGCGTCGGCCCGCCGCGGCACGATCGGAGGCGAGCTCTTTCGCAACATCCTCGCGGGCGATTTCAGCGGTGCCGCCTACCCGATCAACCGCAGCGGGCAATCCGTCGCCGGGGTTCGCGGCTACGGGTCGATCGACGACATCGCTGACGCGGTCGACCTGGGCGTCATCTGCGTTCCCGCGACCGCCGTGCTCGAGGCGGCGGAGTCGGCGCTCCGGACCGGGGTGCGCGCGCTGATGGTCATCTCGGCCGGATTCGCCGAGGTCGGTGCCGAGGGGGCCGAGCGGCAGCGGCAGCTCCTCGCCCTCGTACGCGCTCACGGCGCCCGCCTGATCGGGCCGAACTGCCTCGGCATCGCCTCCGCCGCGACGCGCCTGAACGCGACGTTCGCGTCGCGCCAGGCGGCTCCCGGGAACATCGGGTTCTCGTCCCAGAGCGGTGCGCTCGGCCTCGCCATGCTCGAAGCCGCAGAGTCCCGCGGCCTCGGGTTGTCCGCGTTCGTCTCGATCGGCAACAAGGCCGACGTCTCCTCGAACGACCTGCTCGAGTGGTGGGAGGACGACCCGCTGACCGAGGTCGTGCTGCTCTACGTCGAGTCGTTCGGCAACCCGCGCAGGTTCGCCGAGGTCGCACGCCGCGTCGCGCGCAGCAAGCCGATCCTCGCCGTCAAGAGCGGGACGACGGCGAGCGGCGCCCGCGCCGCCAGCTCGCATACGGCGGCGCTGGCCGGCTCGGAGACGGCGGTCGACGCGCTCTTCCACCAGGCCGGGGTCATCCGGGCCGGCTCGCTCGAGGAGCTCATAGACGTCGCCACGCTGCTCTCGACGCAGCCGGCGCCGCGCGGGCGCGGCGTCGCGGTGCTCACGAATGCCGGAGGACTCGGGATCATGTGCGCGGACGCCTGCGAGGCGGCGGGCCTCGCGCTGCCGCCTCTCGCCGAAGAGACCGTGCGAGCGACTCCAAGCCCTCCTGCCGGCTGAGGCCAGTCTCGCGAACCCGGTCGACATGCTCGGCTCGGCGACGGCAGCTCTCTACGAGGCCGCGTTGCCGCTGGTCCTCGAGGATCCTGGCGTCGACGCCGTGATCGTCCTGTTCGTGCCGGCGGTGAGCGCAACGGCGGACGAGGTCGCGGGCGCTGTCGCCCGCTCGCGGGGCAGGGACAAGCCGGTACTCGCCGTCGTCATGAGCTCGGAGGGCATCCCGGCCGCCTTGCGCGCCGCGCCGCATGCTGCCGCGGCCTTCGTCTACCCCGAGTCGGCCGCCCGCGCTCTGGGTCGTGCCGCCGAGCGAGCGGACTGGCTGCGCCGGCCGCTCGGCTCCGTGCCCGAGCTGGACGTCGACCGCATCGCGGCCACGGCTGTCATCGATCGGGTACTAGCCGATCGAGACGATGTCTGGCTCGAGCCCGCCGACGTCCGCGCCCTCCTGCTCGCCTACGGGATCCCGCTCGTCGGCGAGGAAGTGGCGCACTCGACCGAGGAGGCGATCGAAGCCGCCACCACCTTCGGCTACCCCGTCGTCGTCAAGACCGCCGCCGCCGGCGTCCACAAGAGCGAGGGCGGCGGAATCGCGCTCGACCTCGGCGACGCCGCTGCCGTCCGCGAGGCGGCCGACCGGATCGGCGCGCCGGTGATCGTCCAGCCGATGATCGGAGGCGGCGCCGAGCTCCTCGCCGGCCTCGTCCAGGACCCCGTCTTCGGCCCACTGGTCGCCTTCGGCCCCGGCGGCGTCTTCGCCGAGCTGATCGGCGATGCCGCCTTCCGCATCGCTCCACTCACCGACGTGGACGCCCAGGAGCTGGTCACAGCCGGAAAAGCCGGAAAGCTCGTCAAGGGCTTTCGCGGCGCACCGGCGGCCGACGTCGCTTCGCTCGTTGACCTGCGTCTGCCGGCTGTCGCGCCTCGGAGAAGACTTGCCCGAGGTTGCCGAGCTCGACCTCAACCCCGTGCTCGCTCTTCCGGATCGATGTGTTGCAGTGGACGCGCGCATACGCGTTCAGCGGCCCGAGAGCCGCTCGCGGGTCAAGAGCTGGTAGAGGTCAGTCCTCCTGGTCGAGATCCATGAGGTCGTGCCCTGTCGAGCGCATAGCGGACGAGCTCGGCGCGGGTGCTGAGGCGCAGCTTCTGCATGATGTGAGCCCGATGCGTCTCGGCGGTCCGCACCGAGATGAAGAGCATCTCGGAGATCTCCTGATTCGTGTGGCCCAGGGCAAGTAGGCGCAGCACGTCGCGCTCACGGTCCGAGAGCGGGTCCTGCTCGGCCCGCTCGCGCTCCTCTGCCTCCGCCTCGACCATCCGGGCGCCGAGGGTGGGGTGAACGTAGCGCCCGCCATCGGCGACCTCGCGCACGGCGGCCACGAGGTCGGTGTCGGCGGCTTCCTTGAGGATGTAGCCGGAAGCGCCGGCGGCGAACGCCTGGCGGACGTAGTTCGGATCGTCCTGCATCGAGAGGATCAAGACCTTCGCCTCGGGGGCGTCGTGGAGGACGTCGGGAGTGGCCTCGATGCCGCTCTTTCCCGGCATCACGACGTCCATCAGGATCACGTCCGGCTTCTGCGCACGCGTCTCGAACACGGCATGCGTAGCGTCGCCGGCTTCGCCGACGACCACGATCCCGGCTTCGGACTCGAGCACCTTGCGCAGCCCGCTTCTGACGACGGGATGGTCGTCGACGATCAGGACGCGGATTGTCGTGTCGCTCATGGCAGTGGCACCTCGGCGACGATTGTCGTCCCGGAGCCGGGCGTGGACTCGATCCTCAGCTTGCCGCCGAGTAGCGCCAGCCGTTCGCCCATGCCGAGAAGTCCGAGCCCTTCGCCACTGCGATCGTCACGGGTGAAGCCACGGCCGTCGTCTTCGATCAGCGCCGTGACCGCTCCGGCCTTGTGTCCCAAGACGATGCTGATGGTGCCCGCCTGAGCGTGCTTGACGACGTTGGTGAGCGCCTCCTGGACGATGCGATAGAGGGCGGTTTCGACGTCGGCCGGCAGGCGCTCGCGGATCTGCGACTCGAGCTCGACGCGCATTCCGGTCTGCTCGGAGAAGGTGTCGCGGAGGCGCTCGAGCGCCGGTGCGAGCCCAAAGTCGTCGAGCGCCTTCGGCCGGAGCTCGATCGCCAGCCGGCGCACGTCGTGGAGCGTCTGGACGACCTGCTCGCGGACCGCCTTCAGGGCCTCCGCGCGCTCGGCGTCGCCTTTCGCCTCGTCGACCGCCTTCAAGCCGAGCAGCACCGATGTCAGCTCCTGCCCGGTCTGGTCGTGGAGCTCGCGGGCAAGCCGGCGTCGTTCGAGCTCCTGTGCCGCCACCACCCGGCGGAGGGCATCGCGCGCGACCCGCGACGACAGGTCGACGGCGACCGCGGCTCGCGTCGCGAAGGTCTCCGCGAGGCGGAGGTCGTTGTCGTCGAAACGCGGGTCGTCGCCCTCCTTGTCGTGAGCGACGATGACGCCGATCGGACGAGCGCCGGCGATCAGTGGGACGTAGAGGCCGGTACGCGCGTCGATGGGACGGGTCGCGTGTTGGTCGACCTCGGGGTCGTCCGAGAGCGCGTCCACGCGCTCGGCGCTCCGGCGCTCGAGTACGCCGCCGCTCTTCGAGCCGGCCAGCTCGAGACGAAGACCGAGGATCTCCTCGGCACCGGCACCGTCAGCCGCTTCGATGCGCAACATCCCTTCGGAGGCGGGCAGCGCGATCGTCACCACTCTCGCCCCGATCAGGCTGCGCAGTCGTCGGCAGATGAGCTGCAGGAGGCGCGGAAGGTCGAGCTCGCCGGCCAGCGCCGCGCCGACTTCGTTGAGCGCCTCGAGCTGCGCAGACCAGTTCGTCGCGTCCTGAAGGAGCCGGGCGTTCTCGATCGCCACCGCTGCCTGGCCGGCCAGCGTCTCGACAAGCTCCTGGTCCTCGGCCGAGAACGGGCCGTCAGCCTTCTCGGTCAGGTAGAGGTTGCCGTAGGCCCGCCCGCGGAGCAGGATCGGGACGCCGAGGAAGCCCCGCATGGGCGGATGGTTCGGGGGAAGCCGGCCGAGCGCGGATCGTCGGTAATGGCGTTCAGCCTGAGCGAGCGAGCGTCCGTGATCAGGGCGCCGAGGATGCCCCGCCCGCGTGGCAACTCGCCGATCCTGTCTGCCTGCTCCCGCTCCATGCCCGTGTGGATGAACCGCTGGAGCCCCTCGCCGACCTCGTCGATCACTCCGAGTGCCGCATAGCGTGCGCCGGTCAGGTCGGCCGCCGTCGTGACCAGCTTCTGCAGCAGCGCATCGAGGGAAAGCTCCGATCCGAGCGCGATGCCTGCGTCGATGAGGCCACGAAGGCGGTCGGTCTCGGGCATGGACTGATTATCGGTAGCTGCGCCATCCAACGCGTGACCGCGCGCCGATCAGCAGATGTGGCTGATGCGCCCCGTGTCGACGTCGTACAGATATCCGCCCACCTGGAGGCGTCGCGTGAGGTAGGGCCACGATCGCACCCGCTGGACGTCGGCGCGGAGAGTCTCCTCCTGGTCGATCGACACGAGGAAGGCGAGACTTCGCGTGTCCGGCCCCCCGGCATCCTCCACCGCCGTGTGCACCTCGTCCTCGCCCCCGCCGGCCATCCTGCATTTCGTGTGAGCGATCACCATCGCGCGGTCCACGCCCAGCAGATACGAGGCGAGCACGAGTGTGCGGAGGACGTCGTCGGTGACGCGTGCACCGGCATTTCGGAGGATCTTCGCGTCGCCGGGCTCGAGGCCCAGCATCTTCAACGGCTCGATCCGAGAGTCGATGCACGTGAGGACCGCGAGCCCCTTGGCCGCATGCGGCGGGAGCCCGGCGAGCGGGAACCCGCGTGCGTACGCCTCGTTCGCACTGAGGACGTCCTCAAAGGTCTCGTCTGCGGCCACCGCGGCAATCCTAGGGCGCAGGCCGCGCCGGAGGAGCGCCTGAACGGCTCCTCCGGCGCGATCCCGGGCTACTTCTTCGCGGTCGTCTTCCGCCTCGCCGTCGTCCGCCGTGGCTTGGCCGTCGCGCGCGCCCGGCTCGGCTTCTTCGGGGACGAGCCGTTCGCGACGACTCCCGTCGGCTCCTTCGGGAGGCCGGCCTTGGCGCGAAGCTTCTTCGCGATCTCGGCGATGTCCCCCGGGGCGTAGTCCGGGGCGAAGACCGCAGGCTGAGCCGGAAGGTCGTTCGCCGGCGCTCCCTCCGGCGCCTCGTCGATCACGACGAGCTCCTCACCTGTCTCCGGATGCGGCCCGTTGAAGACGGCGGCAAGCTCGAGGTAGTCCTTCGGTGAGAAGCGGTAGAGCCGCAGATGGTCGCCGCGCTTGATGTGCGGCCTGCACTCCGGGATCTTCTCGGTCGGGATCCTGGGCGCGGGGAAGAGCTTCGTCAGGTCGGCGCCGGTCAGACGCTCGAGCGCTCGCGCATAGGCGACCTGATGGACGCCACCGCGGACGAGGAGATAGCCCGTCAGCGCACGGGCGGCGGGATGGTCGACCATCTCGTAGACCTTGAGCTTGCCGTTTCGGGCGCCGGTCTCGAGGAAGTAGTTGTGCGTCAGGTCCTCGACGAGGTCGCCGGAGGAGAAGACGTAGTCGCCGTTCCACGGCCGGCCCTGCGAGTTCTGCGGCAGGGCTCCCTGGCCGCCGGCGAGGAAGTGGTGCGGGTTGCCGACGCCCTTCATCCGGGCGAGCGGCTTCCCGGGGGAGCCGCCGTTCCGCCCCGGTGTCGACATCGGGGTCGCGCCGGTCAGCATCGTGTTGATCGTCGCTGCCACGAGCTCGACGTGGCCGAACTCCTCGGCCGCGATGTTCGCGACGAGGTCGTAGAACGGGCGCGCGTCCTGCCTCGCCCGGAAGTTGAACGACTGGAACGTGTAGTTCATGAACGTCGACATCTCGCCGAAGCGGCCTCCGAGCAGCTCCTGGACGGCGGCTGCGCCTTCCGGATCCGGGTCGGACGGCGGCGGCAGCGCGGTTGCGACGCGATCGATTCGGATGATCATCGTGCCCCTCTCGTTGGTGTTGGAGAGGTCCGGCTTTCCGCTTGCGGCCAGGGCTAAACCGCTCGTTCGTGCATCACGCGCGAACGACAGTGAGGATGCTTGCCGGGCATGCCGACGCGAATCCTCCTGGCCGACGACCATCCGCTCTTTCGGCGCGGGCTTCGTGAAGCGCTGAGCCTCGAGGGGGATCTCGAGGTCGTCGCAGAGGCGGACGATGGCGTCGAGGCGCTGGAGATCGTGCTTCGCGAGACGATCGACCTCGCGATCCTCGACGTGATGATGCCGAGGATGAGCGGCCTGCAGCTCGCCGCGGAGCTCGCGCGGCGGCGATCGACGGTTCGCATCCTGATGCTCTCCTCGGCCGAGGGCGACGAGCACATGCTGGAGGCGCTTCGCGCCGGAGCGGCGGGCTACCTGCTGAAGTCGGGTGCCGAGACCGAGCTCGCCGACGCCTGCCGTGCCGTGATGCGCGGCGAGTCGTTCTATCCGGCGGCAAGCGCCGGTCTCGTCGAGCGATCGCTCGAGCACGGCGAACCCGGCGAGGCGGCGGACGAGATTCTCACGCCGCGCGAGCTGGAGATCGTGAAGCTCGTCGCCGAAGGATGGAGCTCACAGCGAATCGCCGACGAGCTCGTGATCAGCATCAACACCGTCGACCGCCACCGCCAGAACCTGCTCGAGAAGCTCGGGCTGCACGACCGCGTCGAGCTCACGCGGTACGCGATCCGCCGGGGGCTCGTAGAGCCCTAGAGGGGGGCCGACCTCGGCCGGCCCCCCTGGGCTTGCCTCTTTAAGGCGTGGACTCGATCGCGAGTCTGCCGCGATCGGTTGCCATCCGGAGCAGGAACATGCCCGGAACCGTGGACTGGCCGGCCGCTGTCGTGATCCGCGTCAGGTTGTCCTTCGCGCGCCACGAGGCTTGAGCCCTCTGCAACGGGTTGGTGACGACGAACTCCTGCTTGAGCTCGTCGAACGCATTCTTCTTCAGCTTCCACTCGATGGAGAGCACGTTGTAGCCAGGCCAGGTCGCGTTGCCGCCGTTGTACTGGAGCGTCTGGATTCCGGCGACGGCCTCATCCTTCGCCAGGCCGACCGACACGACGACCTGCAGCGTGTTGCCTGCTGTGTCGACGAGATCGTAGGTCCGAGTCTCGGCCCGCCGGTTCTTGTCGCCCGTCGGGTAGCGCCGGATTGCCGACGGCGATACAGCACCCGCGGAGGTGCCCGAAGTGGCGTCGCGTCCGAAGAGCGCGAAGTCCCTCGTCGGCGGGTCGAACCGGAGGTACGCCTCCGGGCCGGTCTTGTCGAGCTTGATCGTCGTCATCCCGACGTCGCTCGTGTTCCCGGCGTTGTCGGTCGCGAAGTAGCTCAGCGTGGTGATGCCGTCGACGCTGATGACGACGTTCGTGGTCGCGGCGTTCACCGTCGTCGATGCGATCGGCTGAGCGCCGGTGGCCGAGTACGTGATGCTCTTGATGCCAGAGCCGTTCGCGTCGTCGGTGGCCGTGAGCGTCACGGTCGCATTGCTCGAGTGCCAGCCGGCTGCGTTCGCCGGCGGTGCGACTGACGCCGTGATGGCCGGCTTCAGCGTGTCGGTGATCGTGAAGTTCGCGTTCGAGACGTCGAAGAAGACGTTGCCGAGCGCCTCGATCTTCACGCGAGCGTCACTCGTGGCGATGTGCGGGATCGCGACCGCTTCGGAGCCGTCGTTCGGCGTGCTCGCCGCGAGGACGTGCGGGTACGTGCGCCCGCCGTCGGTGGAGAGGCTGATCTTCACGTCGGTCGTGCCGACCGGCGGGAGATCCGTGTTCGCCTTGTCCCACGTCACCGTCTGGCTCGAGCCGCCCGCGTAGGTCTCTGCCGCGTTCGGTGACGTGACGAGGAACGGGCCGGCGTCGGGGCCAGGTTCAGGGTCAGGTCGGCCGCGGAGTTGCCGCCGCCGCCCATCCGCAGGTCGCGGGCCGTGAGCCGGAAGTGCAGCTGCGGCGGAGGCCCGAGGTTGACGCCAGCGAAGCCGATGTAGTCGGACGTCGGGAGGAACTCCGAGTAGCACTCGATCACGGAGATCGGCACCGGCGGGGCAATCGTGCCCGGCGGGCAGGCTCCCGTTTCCGCGTTCGTGTTGTTCGCGAGGATCTGCTCCAGATCCGGGAACACCCGGGTCGGGCTCGTCGTCACGTGGTTCTGGTTCGGCGAGTTGTAGAGCAGGGTGTCGGACTCGCTGATCGGCGCCGAGCGCGGGAACATGGCGAAGAGCGGTCCGTTCGCCTTGACGTTGTTCAGGAGCGAGGTGCCGGCCGCGCCTCCGCGATCGTTTTGCTCCCAGGCGTAGAGGCATCGTGTCGCCCTCCGGGTCCGTCACCGCGCCCGTGAGCGCGAACGGCGTCCGAAGCGGGATCGTGATCGCAGGTGAGGCGCCTGGAGCCGGCACGGGGTAGCGTGATCGTCGGGAAGTTGTTGCCCGTCAGCGTGACGGTTCCGCCGTTGTTGACCGGGCCGCCCCGATCGGTCTCGTTGACCCATCCCGACGCTCCCGGCGTGAAGCCCTGGAGACCGAGCAGGACCGGGTTGTTCTGGTTCAGCAGCGTTCCGGTGTAGGTGACCTGGAAGCCGGTGTTGTTGAACGCGCCGCCCGCGAAGCCCGCAACCGTGGCAACGGCGCCGACTGGGAGCAGCGGTGCCAACGCGGCCTGGATGCCCGCGGCCGTGTAGTTCACGCCGTTGACGATCGGAGCCGAGACGCTGCCGTTGTACTCGAGCTGGAACGAGTCGAACGCGCCACCGTGGTTCGTCTCCTCGACGGAGACGAAGCAGGCGCCGCAGTTGAGGTCGGCGAGCTCGAGGTTCGCGAACGTCGATGCCCGCCGAGGCGCCGGTGTAGGTGATCGTGAAGCCGGTCGTTGCCGCCCCGGTCACGGTTGCCGTGCCGGCGAACCCGGGGATCGCGTTGATCGCGTTCGTCAGGTTCGCGCTGTTGTAGGGGAGTGCCAGGGTCCCGATCAGCTCGGACGTGTTCCCGCCGATGCGGACGCGGAACGGTGAGAAGTAGGTCACCGTGCCGCCGCCGGTGGGGTTGGTCGTGGGCGCCGCGGCGAGCTCGTACTGGAACGTCCGCGGCGTCGGGACAGCCGTGATGGCGTATGTGCCGGCGAACCCGCCGCCGGTCGTGATCGTGATCACGTCACCAACTGAGCGGTTGTGGGGGAGAGTCGTCCGGATCGTCGCGGTCGTGCCGCTCGAGCTCGCGCCCGGGACGGCTGGCGTCGCCGTGCCTCCGCCCGAGACGGGGAGGCCCGTGACCGTGTGCTCGTACGTGAACGACCTGGAGACCGGGACCGAGGTGATCGTGAACGTGCCGTTGTAGCCCGGCTCCGCAACCCCGGAGATCGTCACGACGTCTCCCGGCTGCAGCGAATGCGGGTTCGGCGTGAAGATCGTCACGGTGTTGCCCTGCTGCATGGCGCCACCGCGCGAGGTTGCGCTCGGCACGGCGCCGATCGGCGAGTTCAGCGGCGCGACGGTGGAGGCGGCCGAGAAGCCGGGTCCGAGAGTCGCGACCTGAACCTCGTTGCCTCCTCCGAAGTGCCGCAGCGCGGCTGTCTGCACTTCGTTGATCGGGTTCTGGGCCGAGGCTGCGTAGGTGGTCATCTCCTGCTGGCTCCGCTGCGAGAAGTACGGGTCGCTGTGGGGCTGCAGGTTGTCGGTGAGGCAGATGCCCGCATAGGCCTGGACGGAGGAGCCGCTGCCGGGCTCGACCGAGGTCGCGCCGCTGCGGTTGCCGCCCGAGCAGTTGAGCTGGTTGCCGTTGAACGTGTGGTTGCCCGAGAACTGGTGGCCGATCTCGTGCGCGACGTAGTCGACGGCGAAGAAGTCGCCGACCGGAGTCGCGAGGCCCGTGCAGCCGCCGGCCTTGTTCGCGCGGCCGACGACGCCGAGATTGGCGACACCTCCGCCCGGCTGGCCGAGGGCGATGTGCCCGACGTCGTAGTTGCTCGCTCCGATGATCTGCCCGATCACGTTGCGATGACGGGCGGTGGTGCAGCTGAGGATCTGCGCCTGTGTGTAACACGCCACGGCGCCGCAGGGCCCGTTTGGCGCTGCCGCGAGGCCGTACGTGTCGAGGTTGAGGAGATCGTTGTTCGCGATCAGCTGCAGGCGGATCGTCAGGTCGTCCTCGTAGATCTGGTTGACCCGGTTGATCAGCGCGACCTTCGCGGCCGTGACGTTCGCGGGCCCGCCGAAGTACGTCGAGTAGCCGGGCTCGGTGACGAGAGCCAGGCGATACGTGCGGAGCTCCGGACCCGTCGGCGGGTCGGTCGTCGGGTCGTCGTCGCGGACGACCTGGTAGCTCGTGCCGGCGCTTGCCTGCCCGTCAGTCGCCTCGACCATCCGTACGTCGAGCTTGCCGTCGGGGTCGGCGACGAAGCCGACGCTGAAGGACCCTTCGCCGTTCGAGGTGGCCGTGGTCGTCCGCGGCGCGGCCTCTTCCGTCGGGTCGCTGATCGTGATCTGGACGGCTGCGCCTTCCTCGAAGCCGCTGCCGCTGAGCGTGACCGTGTCGGAAGCGTGGTAGTAGCCCTTGTCGACCGAGAGCTCGGCCTCGAGCGAGTCGCGCTCGACGAACGTGCCGTGGGTGTCCTTGGCGTCTCGTCCGTAATAGCTCGCGTGGAGGCCGTTGCTGCGGCCGACGTAGTAGGGGTCGATGTACCACGCGCCGTAGGACGACCGAACCGAGGCGTGGAAGCCGAGCGGGCTCAGGTCGGCGTGGATCGTCGCAGTGCGGTCGGTGATTCCCCGCCCGCTGTAGGTCTTGATCTCCGGATGGCGCTTGGCGAGACCAGGAGCCATGATCGCCGACTGCTGCAGGGCGAACCGTTGGAAGGCGCCGTTCGGCGCGGGGAGGGAGACGACGAGAGGATTCGTGCGGGCCGCAATCGTGCGCTCTCGCGGTGCGCGCGCGAGCACGGACGCGAGGTTCGACGTGCTCAGGGTGAGCGCGCGGAGGTTTCGGGCGTGGACGCCGACTTTCTTGCCGCGAGCCTGCGAGGGCTTCGCCGCCTTCGCCCAGAAGCTCGTCGTCCTGAAGGAATCCTTCAGCGAGCGCAGCTGCTTTGCGGTTTGGGTCGGTGCGGCGCTCTGCGCCGGCACGGCCGCCGCGGAGGCGGCAACGGCGACGACGGTCGCGAGTGCCAGTCCTGCGGCCGCAAAGGTTCCCCTGCGCCGCGCATGGTCGTTCGACTTCATTGCGTTTCTCCCCTCTGACTCGATCCCCGGACGAGCGCGCCAAACCAGCCAGAGCCGCAAACGCCCCCGCAACGATCCTCCCCGGAGCGGGGGCGTCAGGTCTATGGTGTCCAGACCCCATATATGGGATCCGAGATCGGAGGCTCGCCCGACTACCGGGGTTCGGGGAGCGGGCTCGGCTCGCGTGCGAAGCACGCCGGGCGGCGCCGTTCGGCAGCCACCAGTTCCAGCGACCCATGAGCCGCATGATCGACGGGACGAGCAGCGCCCGGATCACGGTCGCGTCGAAGATGATCCCGGCGGCGAGCCCGATGCCGAACTGCTTGATGTCGGTGCCCGGGCTCGTCGAGAGCACGAAGAAGGCGAACATGAGCACGAGCGCTGCGCTCGTCACGAGCTTGCCGGTGCGCGCCAGCCCGAGCGAGACGGCCTGCACGGTGTCGCCGGTCTCGTCGTAGGCCTCGCGCATGCGGGTGAGCATGAAGACCTCGTAGTCCATCGAGAGCCCGTAGAGGAACGCGAAGATCATCAGCGGGATCCAGGAGATGATCGAGTCCGTCGCAGGCACGCCCCAGATCGCCTCGCTGCCGTGCCCCTCCTGGAAGATGAAGACGATGATCCCGTAGGCGGCGCCGAGCGAGACGAGGTTCAGGATCACCGCCTTGAGCGGCAGGAAGACCGAGCGGAACGCCCGCATCAGGAGCAGGTAGGTGAGCACGATCACGAAGAGGAGGACGTACGGGAACGTCCCGTAGACGGCCTCGATGAACTCGCTCTCCTCGGTCGGGATGCCGGCGAGCGTGAGCTGGAGCCCGCCGCCGAGCTCGGCCTCGACCGCGGGGAGCACGTCGTCCTTCAGCCGCTTCGACGGTGTCCTTCGATCTCGCTGCTCGAGCCGTCCGTCGTCGAGAACGCCTCGACGAGCGCGAAGTCCTCGGTGCGTGCCGGCGGCGGCGCCGCCGCACCGGCGATCCCCTCGTCCTCGTCGAGCCGCGTCGGCGAGCTGCTCGAGCTGCGCCGGGGTCGCCGGCCCGTCGACGGCGATCTGGAACGGCTTGTGCACGCCCGTCGGTGATCCCGGCGTCGGTCAGCACCTGCGCGCCCTCGTGCGCGGGGCCGCCGCCCGGAAGGTCCTTCGCCTGCGCGTCGGCCGGGTTGAGCTGGAGGCCGTAGAAGAGGAGCACCCCGACGATGCGCATCCCCACGCCGCCGACGACGAGCGGCCTGCGCATCACGGTTCGCGCCCAGCGGTTCCAGAAGCCCTTGTCTCAGGTCGTCGCTGCCCTCGACGATCCGCTTCGGCAGCACGCGCAGGCTGTTGATCCGCGGGCCCGAGCGTGTAGAGGAGCGCCGGCAGCAGCGTGATCGTCGTCAGCACGGAGACGGCCGGAATCAGCATCCCGCCGATCCCGATCGAGCGGATGAACGGCAGCGGGATGATGATCATGCTGAGCAGGCCGACGGCGACGGTCGAGCCCGAGACGATCACCGAGCGGCCGGCGTGCCGCATGGTCTGGACGAGCGCCTGGTCGCGATCCGCGCCGTGACGTAACTCCTCGCGGAAGCGGAAGATCATCAGCAGCGCGTAGTCGATCGCGACTCCGAGGCCGATCAGCGCGACCAGGAACTGGACGATGATCGAGACGTCGGTGATGTACGTGAGGAGCCAGATCAGCGTGAACGTGTTCAGGATCGACGCGAGCGCGATCAGGAGCGGCATCGCGATCGCCGGGACCGTCCCGAAGGTGAAGAGCAGGATCACGAGCGCGCCGAGGCCGCCGATCAGCGCCTCGACGAGCACGCTCGGCGGCTCCGATCCCTCCTCGCCCTCGCTCGACTCGGCGTAGAGCGCGTCGATCCCGCTCAGGTAGCCGTTCGACACCGGCCGGCAGCGCGGCTTGCAGGGCCTGATCGGTCGGTTCGATCGTCGACGCCCTCGAAGCTGAACTGCACCGCCGGAGTACACGTTCGCGAAGGTCACCGTTCGGTCCTCGGAGACGTAGACGTCGTCGCCCGTGTTGAAGAAGGAGCTGACCCGCGAGCCCGGAGTGGCGGCCGCCGCCTTCTCGATCGCCTGCTCGACGCCCGGGAACCTCGGTCACGTCGCCGGTCTCGGACTCGAGCACGAGGACGAACGGGAAGAGCTCGCCGTTGCCGAGCTCCTCGACGGCGCGCTGGTTCGCCTCGTAGCCCTCGGCGCCGGGGATCGAGAAGTCCTCGAGCCAGCGGTCGGAGAGCTGGCCGGCGGCGTAGCCGCCGAAGATCGTCAGCACGATCCAGGTGCCGATCACGATCAGCCGGTGGTGCGAAACGAGATGCGCGAGCCGGGTCACGGATGAGCACCCTAATGATCGGTCGGGCCGTGACGCCCCTGGTTACCGGATCGTCACCACTGCTCGGAATTCCGAGGTGCTCCCCGACTTGCGGCGGCTGTGATGATGCGGCCATGGCCGACACCGCCCGCCGCGCGCTGCTCGAACGGCTGATCGACCATGCGCCGCTCTATCCGCCCGCGAGCCTGCCGCTCGAGGAGGCTCTGGCGGACCACCGCCGGGCGCGGGAGAGCCCACACGGCTGGCTCGTCCAGCGCTTCGTGTGCCCGGCGTCGAAGCTCCGGGAGCTCGGCGACGAGCCGCTCGCGCTCTCGGTCGTGCTCGACGAGGATGTCCCGCTCGACGATCCGCGAATCGAGGCGGTCGAGCTTCCGCCCGAGGCAGAGCCACAGGCTCGCTCGCTCGAGACGTATGTGGAGATCCGGCCCGCGGCCGACCTCGCTCGGCTCGTCGCTCACGGTCTCCGGGCGAAGGTCCGGTGCGGGGGAACCTCGGTGCCGTCGGTCGACTCGCTCGCCGGTTTTGTCCGCCGCTGTCGCGAGGAGGGCATTCCGTTCAAGGCGACCGCGGGCCTTCACCACCCGGTGCGGCGAAACGGCTCGCATGGATTCCTCAACCTCCTTGCGGCGTCGGTCTTCGGCGACGAGGAGCGCGTTCTGGCAGACGAGGACGAGGACGCCTTTCGGCTGGACGCCGACGTGTTCGCCTGGCGGGACCACTCCGCCACCGCGGCGGAGATCGCTGTGGCCCGCGGCCTCTTCGTTGCGTTCGGGAGCTGCAGCTTCTCGGAGCCGGTGGAAGATCTCGTGGCAATGGGGTTCCTGCCGGGATGAGCTACGGCGTCTTCAGCCTGGGGTCGAGCGAGCCGCGCGTCGGCTGGCGGATCGGAAACGGCGTCGTCGACCTCGCCGAGGCCGGGCTCGGCGAGGTCTTTCGCGCGCCGAGCCTGAACGCGTTCATGGAGCAGGGCCGGGGCGCCTGGAGCGAGACGCTCGTGGCGATCGACGCCCTCCCGGATCCCACACTCGTGCCGCTCGAAGAGGTTGACCTGCACCTGCCGTTCGAGGTCGGCGACTACGTGGACTTCTACTCGTCGATCGAGCATGCGACCACGATGGGGCGGATGTTCCGGCCGCAGGGCGAGCCGTTGCTCCCGAACTGGCGCTGGCTTCCTGTCGGCTACCACGGGCGGGGCGGGACGATCGTCCCGAGCGGGACGCCCATCGTCCGCCCCTGCGGCCAGGTCAAGGCGCCGGACGCCGACGAGCCGACCTACGGGGCCAGCAAGAGGCTCGACATCGAGCTCGAGCTCGGCTTCGTCGTCGGCGTGGGGAGCACCCTGGGCGAGCAGGTCTCCACAGACGGGTTCCGCGACCATGTCTTCGGCGTCGTCCTCGTCAACGACTGGAGCGCGCGCGACATCCAGGCCTGGGAATACCAGCCGCTCGGGCCCTTCCTCGGAAAGTCGTTCGCGACGACGATCTCCGCGTGGGTGACGCCACTCGACCTGCTCGATCCCCACCGCGTCGCGCAACCGGAGCAGAGCCCGGAGCCGCTTCCGTACCTCCGGGTCGAGGGCGAACAGAACTTCGACCTGGCCCTGGAGGTCGAGCTGAACGGCGAGATCGTCTCGCGGACGAATGCGCGCGACCTCTACTGGTCGGGCCCGCAGCAGCTCGCGCACCTGACCGCGAACGGCGCGTCGATCCGAACCGGAGACCTCTTTGCCACCGGCACGATCTCCGGCGCGGAGCCCGGCTCGGAGGGGAGCTTCATCGAGCTCTGGCGCGGCGAGCGCTTCCTGGAGGACGGCGACGAGGTCGTCCTCCGCGGCCGGGCAGGAGAGGTCGAGCTGGGCGAGGCGAGGGGACGAATCGAGCCGGCACCGCCGAGCGGTTAGCGCGATCGGTTCGTTCTTGACAATGCCTCTGCCTACTGCGTGAATCCTCCAGCGGATGCTCCTCGCCGAGGTTCAGTACGCGCGTCCCTCCACACTCGACGACGCGGTGCGCCTGCTGGGGGAGCACGACGGCGCGCGCGCGCTGGCCGGCGGGCAGACCCTGACGAACGTGATGAAGGCGCGTGCGGCGGCGCCCGACGTCCTCGTCGACCTGAACGATCTGAGCGAGCTGCGCACGGTCTCGAGCGCCGGCGACGGGCTCGAGCTCGGCGCGATGCTGACGCTCACCGAGTTGATCCGCTCCTCCGAGGTGGCCGCAGGCGCGTCCGATCCTCGCCGAGGTCGCGTCGCAGATCGCCGACGTCCAGGTGCGAAACCGCGGGCACGATCGGCGGGAACATCTGCTCGAACGACCCGACGAACCATCTGCCGCCGCTCGTGGCCGCCCTCGGCGCGACGATGACGATTCGAGGTGCGGACGGAGAGCGGACGGTGACCGCCGAGGAGTTCTTCGTCGGCGTCTACATGACCGCCGTCGGGCCCGGGGAGCTGCTGACGAAGATCACGATCCCTGCGGCCGGTGGAGCCAGCGACGGCTTCGGGTCGATCACGATCGGCAAGGACGGCACGTGCATCGTCAACGCCGCGGCCACCGTCCAGGACGGACAGGCTCGGATCGCACTCGGCTGCGTCGACGCCGGTGCCGGTGGTGCTGACCTCCGCGCCTGACGAAGCGGCGGTTCGCCAGGCAGTCCAGGGCGCGGATCTCGATCCGCCGTCGGACGTCCACGCCTCCGCCGAGTACCGCCGGCATCTCGCCGAGGTGGTCGCCGTGCGCGCGGTGAGCGAGGCCGCCGCGTGATCGAGCCCGTCCGCAGCCAGCGGATCTCGGTCGAGGTCAACGGCGAGCGCCACGAACGGGACGTCGAGGTGCGCCGCCTCCTCGTTCATCTGATCCGGGACGACCTGGCCCTGACCGGCACTCACGTCGGCTGCGACACGGGCAACTGCGGCGCCTGCACGGTCATCGTCGACGGCCTCGCGGTGAAGAGCTGCATGATGCTCGCGGTTCAGGCCGACGGGTCGGAGATCGAGACCGTCGAGGGTCTGGCCCCGAACGGCGAGCTCCACCCGCTCCAGCAGGCGTTCAGCTCGTTCCACGCGCTCCAGTGCGGCTACTGCACGCCGGGGATGCTGATGAGCGCCAAGCATCTGCTCGACAACAACCCCGAGCCGACCGACGGCGAGATCAAGCGGGCGATTCAGGGGAACATCTGCCGCTGCACCGGCTACGTGAACATCGTCGAGGCGATCGCGGCCGCCGCGAAGGGGGAGGCGAAGTGAGCGAGACGACGGTCACACCGGACAAGCCGATCACGGTCGACGAGCAGGAGGTCGCGCCCGGGTTCATCGGCCAGAACACGCCGCGCAAGGAGGACCGCCGGCTCGTCCAGGGCGACGGCGTCTTCGTCGACGACGTCAGGCGCCACGGGATGGCCTACGTCCACTTCGTCCGCTCGCCCTACGCGCACGCCGCGATCACGCGAATCGACGTCTCGAAGGCGACCGAGCTCGACGGTGTCTACGGGACGCTGATCGGCGAGGAGGTTGCGGCCGAGACCGACCCGTTCTTCCAGATCGCGCCGCCGCCCGGCGGCGACCTGAAGGACTACGCGCTCGCCGTCGGGCGGGTGCGCCACGTCGGCGAGCCGGTCGTCGCAGTCGCCGCAGCGACCCGCGAGCTGGCGCGCGACGCCGCCGAGCTCGTGGAGGTCGACTACGAGCCGCTCGAGGTCGTGCTGGACATGGAGCGCGCGTCCGACTCGTCGACGACGCAGCTCCACGACGAGGTCCCGAACAACACGATCTGGCAGGGCAACTTCGACTACGGCGACTACGACGCCGCACTCGCAGAGGCCGACAAGGTCGTCCGGATCAAGCGGCTGCACTTCCACCGCTTCTCCTCGACTCCGCTCGAGACGAGCGGCGCGGTCGTCGAGTACAACCGCGGGACGGGGCAGTGGACGATCCACTCGAACAACCAGTTCCCCGGCTTCGCGATCATCATGATGGCGCCCGCCCTCAAGGTCGGGATGGACAAGCTCCGCTTCGTCTCGCAGGACATCGGCGGCGGCTTCGGCAACAAGATCTGCACCCACCCCCAGCTGGTCGCGATGTGCCTGATGGCCCGGAAGCTGAAGCGGGCGGTCAACTGGACGGAGTGGCGCACCGACCAGCACACGGCGAACTCGCACGGAAACGAGCGGCTGTTCCTGGACGTCGAGGTGCCGGTCAAGGCGGACGGCACGATGCTCGGCTTCAAGGCGCGCATGATCGACGACTGCGGCGCCTACACCCGCTACGAGCCGCTCGGCTGCATCATCTGGGCGCAGGTCACGCCGGGCTGCTACCGCTGGCGCAACGTCCGGGTCGACTTCAGCCAGGTCTGCACGAACAAGTCGCCGTGCGGCCCCAACCGCGGCTACTCGCGGATGCAGCACCTCTGGTTCACCGAGCGCGTGATCGACATCGTCGCGCAGCAGCTCGAGATCGACCCGGTCGAGATCCGGAAGCGGAACTACATCCGCGCCGAGGAGATGCCGTACGAGACGCCGAACGGCTGCGTCTACGACTCGGGTGACTATGCGCGCTGCCTGGACGAGGCGCTGAAGCTCGTCGATTACCCGTCGATCGAGGAGAAGCGCGCCGATGCGAAGTCGCGCGGGAAGCTGCTCGGAGTCGGCATCGGATCGACGCTCGACTCCGGGACGAACAACTTCGGCCAGTCGACGCTCGTGAACCCCGAGCTCCAGTTCTCCGGGAACAACGAGGTCGCCACGGTGAAGCTCGACATCTTCGGCGAGATCGTCGTCACCCTCGGGACGACGCCGCAGGGCCAGAGCCACGAGACGACGGCGGCGCAGGTCGTCGCCGGGATCCTCAAGGTCTCGCCCGACGACGTGAACGTCCGAGCCGGGCACGACAGCTACTGGAACTCGCACGCCGGCTTCTCGGGCACCTATGCGAGCCAGTTCGCGGTCACCGGGCTCGGCGCAGTCAAGGGCGCGACGGACATGCTCGCCGCCCAGATCCTCCAGATCGGCGCGGCCGTCCTGGGCGCGGAGTCCCCGGACGAGGTCGAGCTCGACGGCGGCTTCGTGAAGCGGAAGGACAACCCGGAGGCGGCGCTCCCGTTCATGGCCTGCGGCGCGATCGTGAACGCCAACAACGCCGTCCTCCCGCTCGAGCTCCGCGAGCTGACCCTCAACTGCCGGTACGTCTACGTGCCTCCCCACCAGATGCCGGACAAGGAGCGCAAGTTCGGCAACCTGACCCTCACCTACGCCACGCAGATCCATGCCTGCGTCGTCGAGGTCGACCCGGAGACGGGCGTCTACGAGATCGTCGACTACGGCGCCGTGGACGACTGCGGCGTCAGGATCAATCCCCAGATCGTGGAGGGCCAGGTGCAGGGCGCGACGGCGCAGGCGATCGGCGCCGCGACCCACGAGACCTTCCCCTACGACGAGGACGGGAACCTGCTGACGCCGAATTTCTACGACTACCACGTCCCGCACGCGCTCGACATGCCGCCGCTGAAGACGGCCTACGTCGAGTCGCCCTCGCCGTTCACGCCGCTCGGCGCGAAGGGGATGGGCGAAGGCGGCGGCGCCGGGCTCAGCGCGGTTGCCTCTGCGCTCCAGGACGCGCTTCGCGGCTCCGGCGGCCCGATCGTCTCGGACAGCTCGAACCCCTACAACACCGTCTGGGACCTCCTGCGAAAGCCCGAGGAGAGCCGACAGCTCGTCGAAGTCGAGACCCGGTGAAGGTCCAGGGCGAGCGCACGTTCGAGGCGCCGCGCGAGACCGTCTGGAGCGTGCTCCAGGACCCGGCCCAGATGGCAGAGCTGATGCCGCACGTCGAGAGCTTCGACGTCGAGGACGACCGGCGCTGGAGGGCGAACGTGAAGATCCCGCTCGGGCTCGGGTCGCTCAAGATGTCGATCAACTTCGAGAAGATGGAGGAGCGGCCGCCGGAGTACTCGCGCCTCCACGCCAAGGGAACCGGCGTCGGCGCGTTGATGAACCTCGACACCGAGTTCAACCTGAGCGACCAGGGCGGGGCGACGGCGATGGCCTGGGAGGCAGACGTCCGCATCGCCGGGCCGGTGGGGAGCATGGGCCAGCGCGTCCTCCAGCCGATCGTCAACCAGCAGGTGCAGCTCGTGCTGACCGCCCTCGACAAGCAGATCGCAAAAGCCGGTTCCGGCTCAGGTGTGGAGGCTCGCGGCACGGAGACGCCGCCGCAGGAATCCGACTCCGGCGGTCTCGCCGGGGGTACGGTGCCGTCGATGGACGCGCAGACCGAGACGGATCCGGAGACGAAGGACTACGGACCTCCTGCGCCGGCCACGTCGGAGAGCGATCCGGCCGCCGACGCGGGCTCGAGCGGTGCCGAGGAAGGCCTGCACCCGCTCGAAGAGGAGTCGTACTCCGACGAGCGCTAGAGAGGCTCGTGCGCCTGATTCTCGGCTGCGGCAACTTCGGAGGGGTCGGCTCTGCGCCGGCCTTCTTCGGCCAGGGGGAATCCCAGGAGGAGGCGTTCGCGCTGATGGACGCCGCATGGGACCTCGGGATCACCTGGTTCGACACCGCCGACGCCTACGGCGGCGGACGGAGCGAGACCTGGATCGGCCGCTGGATCGCCGATCGCGGGCAGCTACCGGGGATCACGACGAAGGTCTTCAATTCGGTCGTCGGCGATCCGGCTGACCGAGGTCTCTCGAGACGACCGCATCCTCCGGCAGATCGACGAGAGCCTCCAACGGCTGGGCGTCGACCGTGTGGACACGTACATGGTCCACGAGCCCGATCCGGACACGCCGATCGAGGAGACGATGACCGTGATGGCCGAGCTCGTGCAGAGCGGCAAGGTCGGAAAGATCGGGGCGAGCAACGTCGACGGAGCGTGGCTGGAGGAGGCGCGCCAGGTTGCGCCGGTGTCGAGGTCGTCCAGAACTCGTACTCGCTGCTCGATCGGGAGGCCGAGCGCGAGATGCTGCCGCGCTGCCGCGACGGCGGGATCGCCTTCACCGCGTACGGCCCCCTCGCCGGCGGCTGGCTGAGCGGGAAATACCGGCGCGACGAGCCGCCTCCGCCGGGATCGCAGAATGACGTTGCGCCCCGAGCCCTACGCCCATTTCGACGTGGATGCCGTCTACTCGGGCTCGACCGGATGACGGAAATCGCCCGGCAGCGAGGTCTCGAGATTCCGGTGCTCGCGTACGCCTGGCTGTACTCGGCCCCGATGGTCGACGGCGTCGTCCTCGGTCCGCGGCAGCCGGAGCACCTCGGTCCGGCGGTGGCTGCGCTCGACGTCAAGCTGTCCGAGGCCGAGCGCGATGAATTAGCGTCACTTTTCCCATGAGCCTGCTCGTTCTCAGCCAGGGAGACGTCGAGGAGCTCCTCGACATGGAGGGCTGCATCGAAGCGATGGCCGAGGCGCTCTCCTCGCTCGCTCGCGGCGAGGTTCACGTCCCTCTCCGGGTCGTCGTCCGGCCCGACGGCGGAGGACACGTTTCTCGGGCTGATGCCGGCCCATCGCGGAGGCGGCGCGCCGCTCTACTCGCTGAAGACGGTCTGCGTGTTCCCCGAGAACCCCGAGCGCGGCCTCGACTCGCACCAGGGCACCGTCTCGCTCTTCGACGGCGAGACCGGGGAGGTCGCGGGCGCTCATGAACGCGTCGGCGGTCACCGCGATCCGGACGGCGGCGGTGTCGGCGGTCGCAACCCGGCTCCTGGCGCGCGAGGACGCGCGCGAGCTCGCGATCCTGGGCGCCGGTGTGCAGGCCCGGTCGCATCTGGAGGCGATGCGCCTCGTGCGTGATTTCGACTCGGTCCGGATCTTCAGCCCGACCGCGAAGCACGCCAAGGCGCTGGCGAAGAGTCGGCGGCGCCAAGGCGGTCGAGACCGCGCAGGAGGCGGTCGAGGGCGCCGATGTCGTCGTCACCGCCACGAGCTCGGTCGACCCGGTGCTCAGGCATGAGTGGCTGAAGGAAGGCGCGCACGTCAACGTCGTCGGGGGACGGCCGCCGACGATGCGGGAGCTCGACGTCGCGACCGTCGCCGCCTCGGCGTTCTACGTCGACCGGCGCGAGTCGGCCGAGAACGAGGCGTTCGACTACCGGGATGCGCTCGAGTCGGGCGCGATCGGCCCCGACCACATCCGCGGCGAGATCGGTGAGGTGCTCATCGGGTCGGCGCCCGGGCGCGAGTCGCCGGAGGAGCTCACGGTCTTCCGTTCGCTCGGCCTCGCGGTCGAGGACCTCGCCGCGGCCGAGTACGTCGTCCGCCGCGCGCGAGAGCGGGGAGTCGGCACCGAGGTCGACTTCTGATCCCGATCGAGGCGATCCGCGCCGCGCGCGAGACGATCGCCGGGACCGCAGTCCGAACGCCCCTCGTCCGTCTCCACTCGCCGGAGTCGCCCGCTCAGATCTACCTGAAGCTCGAGAACATCCAGCCGATCGGCTCCTTCAAGCTTCGCGGCGCCTACAACGCGGCTCGTCGAGCAGATCCCGGGCTCGTGCGCGCCGGCCTGATCACCGCCAGCGCCGGGAACATGGGCCAGGGCGTGGCCTGGGCGGCGAAGGAGCTCGGCGTGCCCTGCACGGTCATCGTCCCCGACTACGCGCCCGAGACGAAGGTCGCCGCGATGGAGCGGCTCGGCGCCCGGGTGCTGAAGGCGCCCTTCGACGAGTGGTGGGAGGCGCTGGAGGCCTCGCGGGTGGAAGGCGTGGACGGCCTCTTCCTCCACCCGGTGGAGAACGAGGACGTGATGGCCGGGAACGGGACGATCGGGCTCGAGATCCTCGAGGACCTTCCGGACCCGGACGTCGTCCTGATCCCGTTCGGCGGCGGCGGCCTGACGACGGGGATCGCGAGCGCGATCAAGCAGGAGCGGCCCGAGACAAGGATCTGTCTGCGTCGAGCAGGACACGGCCGCGCCGCTCAATGCGACGCTCGAGGCCGGCTCGATGCAGGCTGTCGAGTACCAGGTGTCGTTCGTCGACGGGGCCGGCGCCAAGGCGCTGCTGCCGAAGATGTGGGGCCTCGTCGAGCCGCTGATCGACGGCGCCTCACCGGTCTCGCTCGACGAGGTCGCCGACGCGATCCGCGTCCTGGCCGAGCGGGTCCGCGTGATCGCCGAGGGCGCGGGCGCGCTGGCGCCGGCGGCGGCGCTGTCCGGCCGGGCAGGGGAGGGCAAGATCGTCTGCATCGTCTCCGGCGGGAACATCGACTTCACCGTGTTCTCTCGGATCCTGGCCGGAGAGACGCCCTAAGCCAAGAGGGCGCGGTTCTCGCGCAGCGCATCCAACACGGCGTCGATGTCCTCTTCCGTGTTGTAGGCGTGCGACGAGACTCGCAGGTTGCCGTCCCGCTCCGAGGTCATGACGCCGCGCTCCGCGAGCGCCGCGACGAGGGCGTTCACGTCCGTCGAGCGGATGCAGATCAGCGCGCCGCGCTTCTCTCGCTCTCTCGGGGTCGTGACAGTGCCGCCCAGCGCGTCGACCCCTGCGATCAGGCGGTCGTTCAGTCCCTGGACGTGCTCGCGCGTCTCGGCAATTCCGATCTCCTGCATCAGCTCGATGCCCGCGATGCCGGCGTAGATCGACGGGCACCGGCGGCGTCCCGGATTGGAAGCGCCGCGCGGTCGGCGACGGCGAGTAGTCGTGGATGTCCATCTTGAAGATGTCCTCGTCCGCGAACCAGCCCGTCGCCGTCGGCCACGCCTTCTCCCACAGCTCGCGCCGGCAGTAGAAGAACGCAAGGCCGGCGGAGCCGAGCAGGTACTTGAGGACGCCGGCGGCGAGGAAGTCGACGTCGAGCGCCTTGACGTCGACCGGCAGCGAGCCGACCGTCTGGTAGGCGTCGAGCAGCACGAGCGCGCCCTGCTCGTGCGCTGCTTCGACCACGGCCGGCACGTCCACCATTCCGCCGGTGCGGTACGAGACGTGCGTGGTCGAGACGAGCAGCGTGTCCTCGTCGATCGCCGTCTCGAAGCCGTCCGGCTCCACGTGGACGATCCGGGCCCCTCGCGCCTCCTGCGCGTGCCAGATCTGGCCGATCGTCGGGAACTCGAGCTCGGTGAGGACGACCTTCGACCGGCTCGCGAAGCGGAGCCCGCTCGCGAGCGACGGCGACTCCCGCGGAGACGGAGGTGGTGACCGCTATCTCATCCGGTTCCGCGTTGATGAGCCCGGCGAACGCGGCGCGGGCCGCCTCGGTTCGCTCCACCCAGTACTCCCAGGGCGCTCCCTTCTCGTCCCAGTCTCGGAGGTACGAGTCGTACGCCTGGCGCACCGAGTCCGAGAGGGCGCCCTGCGAGCAGCTGTTGATGTAGGTCAGGCGCTCGAAGATCGGGAAGCGCGCCCGGACGGCCTCAACGTCCAAGGTAGGCCTTGCGCAGGTCCTCGTTCGCGAGCAGGGCCTTTGCGGTGTCGGCCAGGACGATCCGGCCGGTCTGGAGGACGTAGCCGCGGTCGGCGATCGAGAGCGACACGTTCGCGTTCTGCTCCACGACGAGCACCGCGACTCCGGCCTCGTGCACCTGCTGGATGATCTCGAAGTTGCGCTCGACCAGGATCGGCGCGAGGCCCATCGACGGCTCGTCCATCAGCAGCAGCTTCGGCTTCGACATGAGCGCACGGCCCATGGCGACCATCTGCTGCTCGCCTCCGGACAGGGTTCCGGCCAGCTGCTGGCGCCGGTCCTTGAGGATGGGAAAGAGGTTGAAGACCCGCTCCAGCTCCTCGTCGAAGCTGCCCTTCTGGAGATAGGCGCCCATCTGCAGGTTCTCCAGCACCGTCATCGGCGCGAAGAGCCGGCGGTTCTCGGGGACGATCGCCATGCCCCGCGCGATCCGGTAGCTCGTATTCCGCCCGGTGACGTCCTCGCCGTCCAGCTCCACCGTCCCCGAGCGCGGCCGCACCAGCCCGAGGATCGTCTTCAGCGTCGTCGACTTGCCTGACGCGTTGCCGCCGAGGAGGCAGACGAGCTCGCCCTTCCCGACCTCGAGGGAGATCCCCTGAAGGATGTGGATCTCGCCGTAGAAGGTGTCGACGTCCCGCAGCCGGAGGAGGCTCATGCAGACCTCTGCAGCCCGAGGTACGCCTCGATCACGCGGTCGTTCGTCGCGACCTGCTCGAAGGTCCCCTCGGCGATCTTGACGCCGTGGTCGAGCGCGATCACGCGGTCGGAGATGCCCTCGACGACGTGCATGTCGTGCTCGATCACGAGCACGGTGTACCCGCCGTCCGTGCGGAGTCGCCCGATCAGCTCGGTGAGCTCGTGCGTCTCGGCGGGGTTCATTCCGGCCGCCGGCTCGTCGAGGAGGAGCAGCCGAGGGTTCGTCGCCATCGCGCGGGCGATCTCGAGCCGCCGCCGGTTCGCGTAGGAGAGGTTGTACGCCTGCTGATGGTGCCGGTAGCCGGCCAGCCGCTGGCCGAAGAACGCGAGCTTCTCCTCGGCGAGCGCCGCGATCTCGCGCTCCTCACGTCGTGCGCGCGGGAGACGGAAGATCGCCTCGACCACGGTCGAGCTCGTGTGGCCGTAGGCGGCCGCCATCACGTTCTCCTTCACGGTCATGTTCAGGAAGAGACGCAGGGTCTGGAAGGTGCGGGCGATTCCGAGCTGCGTGATCTTGTGCGGGGCGAGCCCGACGATGTTCCGGCCCTCGAACAGGATCCGGCCGGAATCCGGCCGGTAGAGGCCGGTGACGAGGTTGAAGACGGTCGTCTTGCCGGCGCCGTTCGGCCCGATCAGGCTGACGATCTCGCCCTCGTCGACGTGCAGGCTCAGGCCGTCGGTCACGCGTAGGCCGCCGAACGACTTCGTCGACATCGTCGAGCTGGAAGAGCGGCTGCTTCTCCGCCATCAGACGATCTCCACGCGCGGCGTCCCGAGGAGCCCCTGCGGCCTGGCAGTCATCAGGAAGACGAGGAGGGCGCCGAAGAGGATCCAGCGGGCGACCGCGGGCTGTTCGACGAAGCTCGTCTCCCACACGACGGCGGAGAGGTAGATCGTCGGCACGAGCAAGGCCGTCCGCCACCAGCCGCGGATCGTGGTCAGCGTCAGGATCGCCACGATCAGCGTGATGTAGGCGGCGTCGGCGAAATGGTCGTGCCCGACCGGGATGATCACCCAGTTTGCGATCTGCTCTCCGAACCGGCCGCCCTCGACGACGGCACCGGCGGTCAATGACGGCGAAATCGCCTCCGCGACGGCGTGCGCGGCGAAGCCGAACACGATCGTGCCTCCCAGGACGGCGGCCAGCAGCCACAGGGGCCGCAGCGACAGCACGAGCAAGAGGACGATCACCCCGTAGAAGAGGATCCGGGCATTGTCCTGCGGGTTCTCGGGCGCGAGAAACTGGAAGGAGACGTTGATCACGATCGCGCCGATGACGACGCCCGTGAGCGAGCCGATCCCGCCCAGGATCACGATCGCGTAGATGGTGATCAGGATCGGCAGCGCGAAGTTCCCCGAGGTCACGGCCGTGAGCACCGCGGCGAACATGCAGCCGGCGAGGCCCGCGATTCCGGCGCCGAAGGCGAATGCCATCAGCTTGAGCCGGTTCACCGGGATGCTCATCGCCTCTGCGGCGAGCGGATCCTCGCGGAGCGCCCGCCAGGCTCGACCCGTCCTCGACTCGCTGAGAAAGTAGAGGCCGGCCAGCACGAGCAGGACGGCGCCCAGGATGAACCAGTACTGCTGTCGCCTCGTGATGAGCTCGTAGCCGAAGAGGTCGTTCGGGTCGATGTCGGCGATTCCGTTCGGACCGCCGGTGAGACCCTGGCCGCGCACCGTCGGATTCGCCGCGTTCACGAAGACGACGAATGCCTGGCCGAAGAAGAGCGTCACGATGGCGAGGTAGTCGCCGAGCAGCCGTCTCGAGGGGATGCCGAGCACGAGGCCGAGCAGCGCAGTGCTGACCACGACGACGGGAAACGAGATCGCCGACGGCCAGTGAATGCCGTAGTGCTCGGACGAGAGGAGCGCGTAGAAGTACGCGCCGAAGCCGAAGAAGGCCACGTAGCCGAGGTCGAGCAGGCCCGCGTACCCGACGACGACGTTCAGGCCGAGGCCCAGGAGGATGTAGATCAGGGTGAAGATCCCGTACGCGAAGAGGTCGCCGCGGTCCATCCAGAGGGGCAAGCGTGGCGGCGAAGGCGCCGAACGCCGCGAGCCGCGCCCACGGCGGGACGAAATCGTCGACTCGCCGCGCCAGGCGGGCGAATCCCGACACGGTCCTCACGGCGATCCTCGACGTTCGCGACCCACTCGTCCACGCCGACGCGCGGACGGTCGCCCTCGTCGGGCCGGGCCGGAATCTCGGGGATGTCTCCGCCCGTTCCCATCAGACCTTCTTGATCGCCGGCGTGCCGAGCAGGCCGCTCGGCCGGACGAGGAGGACGAGGATCAGGATCCCGAAGACCGTGAGGTCGGACCAGCGGCCGCCCAGGTAGCCGGCGGAGAACGCCTCCGCGAGGCCGACGAGCAGACCGCCGAGCATCGCCCCCGGGATGCTGCCGATGCCGCCCACGACGGCGGCGGTGAAGCCTTTCAGCCCGGCGAGGAAGCCCATGAAGTGGAAGACCTGGCTGAAGAGCAGGCCGAACATCACCCCGGCCGCCCCTGCGAGGACCGAGCCGATGAAGAAGGTCGACGCGATCACGCGATCGGTGTTGATGCCCATCATCGCGGCAGCCTCGCGGTCGTACGAGGTCGCGCGCATCGCCTTCCCGAGTTGGCTCTTTGCGACGAGCAGCGTCAACGCGACCATCAGGCCGGCCGTCGTCGCGAGGACGATCACCTGGATCAGCTGGATGTTGACGTTCTTGACCACGAAGAGCGGGTCGGTCAGCGGGCCGGGCTCGAAGAACTCAGGGTTCTTGGAGCCGAGGACGAACGAGTCGTAGCTTCGGAACTGCGCGCCGAAGAGCAGGAGCGCGCTGTTCTGGAGGAAGAAGGAGACGCCGAGAGCGCTGATCAGCGGTGCGATCCGTGGGGCGTCGCGTAAGGGCCGGTAGGCGAAGCGCTCGATCACGACTCCGAGCAGGCCCGACACGATCATGGCTCCGAGGAACATCAGGATGATCAGCGGAGCCAGAGCAACGTTCGGCGAGAGGGGCCCGCCGAGGAGTGACAGGACGCCGTAGCCCGCGAAGGCTCCGATCATGTAGACGTCGCCGTGCGCGAAGTTCAGGAGCTTGAGGATCCCGTAGACCAGCGAGTAGCCCAGCGCGATCAGGCCATAGAGGCTCCCCAGCGTGATCCCGTTGACGAGCAGCTGGATGAAGAGCTCTGCGTTGAAGGCGAGGGGCAGTGCCACGGGACGGAAAGACTTTCAAAACGACGTGCGGCCCATCGGATTGATGGGCCGCACGCGCTTCGTCATCTGTCGTTCGAGCTAGGAAACGCGGACGTATACGCCCCGCGCGTTGATCTGGTAGATCCCGAAGTTCGCCGGGGTCTCCATGTCGCCGCGGCCCAGGATGCCCCGAGGGTTCTGGACGAAGCGGACGTTGAAGCCCAGAAGCGACTTGCGCTTCGGGATGTTCGTCGCGTTGAGCTGGCGACGGACCTCTGCGCGGTTCGCGCTGCCGTTCTTGCACGCCCTGTCGATGGCCTCTCCGACGACTGCGGCGGCCTGGTAGCTCGGGAGGCCGAAGAGCTCGCTCTTGCCCCGACCCGGGCCCCTGCGGTACGCGGCGATGATGCCGCTCCTCAGGTCGATCGGGAAGAACGAGACGAACGAGCCCGGGATCTTGAAGTTGTCCGGGTCGAACAGCCCGTCAGAGCCGAACAGCACGGCACGCTTGCCCTGTGACCGAAGTGCCTGGCCGAAGAGCTGTGCCTTCGGAGCAAGCTGCCACGGGATGTAGACCGACTGCGTGTTGGCCGGAATCCGAGCCGCGAGCGACGAGAAGTCCGTCGTGTCGGCCTCGTTCACCGATTCACGCTGAACGTTGACGCCGCCAGCGCGGAGGATCCGCTGCACCGTGTCCGCGAGACCCGTGCTGTACGAGTTCTGCGCGTCCACGACCGCGACGCGCGTGTGGCGCAGGTTCTGGCGGATGTAGTTCGCGACCCGCGGTCCCTGCTGATCGTCGTTCGGGACGACGCGGAAGAAGAATCCGCGCCGGGTTCCGTCCGTGGTGAGGCTCGTCCGGGTTGCCGACCCGGAGACGAAGCCGAGCCCGCCGCTCTTGAACGTGGCGGTCGAGACCTGCACCTCCTGGCTGCCGGCCGGGCCGACGACGCCGAGGACCTGCCGGTTGGACGAGAGGCGCTCGGCGACCTGGATCGCCTGTGCCGTGTCCGGGCAGCTGCGTGTCGCCGAGGACGACACGGAACTTCGTCCGTCGTGTGCGCCCGGTTGTAGCGGGTGACCCAGTAGCGGGCCCACCGTGCCTGCTGCGAACCGATCGAGGCGGCCGGGCCCGTGACGGGCGCTGCGACTCCGATGGTTCTCGTGCGGCCGCAGGTGAGCTGCGTCCGGTCGGTGACCGACGGCGACTTGGCCGCGGTCGGCGATCCTCCTGCGGTGCCGGTCGCCGCCACAGCGAGCGCTGTGACCGCGGCAAGCGCCGACAGGGTCGAAACAAAAGCCTTCTTCATCGTTCCTCCTTCGTTCTCAGAACCGTCATTGTGACTCGTGCGCCCTCAGGACGCGATCGCCCGAGGGATGAAAGACCCCTAGTACTTGCAGAGACCCCTTCCCGTGGTTAGACGATCTCGTGGCGAAAATGGCTGTGCATCGGTTCGCGTCCGACGCAGATCACCCTCCTCCACGGTGTGATTCTCGCCACTCTCTAGGATCGGTTTCGATGCCACCGCCCTTCCGAATCGGAGTCATGCAGCTGACGATGGAGCCGCTCGACGAGATGCTCGAGTCGGCGCGCGTCATGGACGAGGCCGGGATGGACACCGTCTGGCTCGCCGAGGCCTACCCCTGGTGGCGCAAGCACGGGATGGAGGCCCGGTCCTCCACGGTCGTCTCCGCGCTCATGGCCCGGGAGACGGAACGGCTGACCATCGGGTGGGGGATCATCTCTCCGTTCACGCGCCATCCGGTGCAGGTCGCAATGGACGCCCGCGTCGTGCAGGAGGCGGCCGGCCCGGGGCGGTTCCTGCTCGGGTTCGGCACGTCGAAGATCTTCCTCAACAACTCGAAGATGCAGACAACGGAAGACGCTGGGGCCCATGCGCGACGCAGTGACGATCGTGAAGGGCGTCCTCTCCGGCGAGGAGTTCCAGTACGACGGAGACACGTGGAGCGCTGACGTCCCTCCGCTGCAGGACGAGGCGCACACCCCGCGGGAGGTGCCGCCGGTCTACGTGGCCGCCACGGCGCCGAAGATGCAGGCGCTCGCCGGAGAGATCGGTGACGGATGCCTGACCCCGTCGATCACCACGCCGGCCTTCGTCCGCTATACGCGGGAGAACGTGGCGCGCGACATCGACATCGGCTGCACCGTGGTCGCCTCGATCGCGGAGGACCGGGACGAGGGGCGCGACGGGGCGCGCGAGATCGCCGGCATGTACCTCGCGAACAAGGTGCAGAACATCCAGGGCTCCGCCGACACGCTCCTCGACCTGGCCGGCATCGAGCAGGACGAGATTCGCCCGGTCGCCGAGGCGATGGAGCGGGGTGGGCGCCTCGCGGCGAAGGAGCAGGTGACCGACGAGCTCCTGGACAAGTGCAAGCCGATCGCCGGCACACCGGATGACTGCATCGCGGCGATCGAGGAGTACCGCGAAGCGGGTTGCACCCATGTGATGCTCGAGCTCTGGGGCGAGAAGCGCCACGACCAGATCCGCATGTTCGGGGAAAAGGTGCTCCCTCACTTCCGATGATCGACGAGCGGCGTCTCGTCGATCTCGCGCTGCGGCTCGTCTCGACGCCGTCGTTCACGGGGTCCGAGGAGGCGTGCGCGGCAGTGCTGGCCCGTGAGCTCGAGGAGATCGGGTTGGAGGTGATGTGGCAGCAGGTCGAGGAGGGCCGGGCCAACGTCGTCGGGACTCTCGCGGGCGAGGGCGGCGGGCCGACGCTCATGTTCAACGGGCACACGGACACCTCGTACTCGGGCGAGGAGCCGTGGCTGCGAGACATTCCCGGCTTCAGGCCGGAGGGATTCGAGCGGGACGGCCGGATCTACGGCCTCGGAATCTCGAACATGAAGGGCGCTCTTGCCTGTTACGTCGAGGCCGTCCGATCGCTGATCGAGGACGGGGTGCGGCTGCGCGGGCGACGTCTTGATCGCAGCAGTCTGCGGCGAGATCGAGAAGACGCAGCAGGGCGACGCGCAGGGTGCGGAGTACCGCGGCTACGCGGCCGGGTCCCGTTACCTCGTCGGCCACGGCGGCGCCGCACACGTGTGCATCCTCGGCGAGCCGACCGAGAACAAGCTCGTCCTGGCGCACTTCGGGACGCTCTGGCTCCGGCTCCGCGTGCACGGCCCCTTCATCCACACGGCGTTCTCGATGGGACGCACCGAGGAGAACTCGATCGTGAAGATGCGGCCGGTGTTCGACCGGGTCCTGGAGTGGCTGCCGCAATGGGAGGAGGAGATGTCCTACGGCGAGGTGCGTGGAGTCGCGAACGTCGGCGCCATCCAGGGTGGCTTCGGCTGGCGCGCGTCGCGGACGCCCCATGCGACCGACCTCTTCGTCGACCTACGCGTCCCGCCGGACGTGCCGATGGCGGACGCGAGGCGGAAGGCGCTCGAGTTCGCCCGCGGGCTCGACGAGGTCGAAGCCGAGATCTATGTCACCGCACCGGGCGCCGAGATCGACGAGAGGAGCCCGGTGGTGGGCGCCGTCGCCGAGGCGCACGAGGAGGTCTTCGGCTCGCCGCCGGAACGCGATGTCACGCGCTGGTTCTCGGACGCCTCCGTGCTGTCGCGGTACGGGATCGCGACGCTCAACTACGGCACCTCCTCCGGTCTTCCGGATGCCGAGCTGGGCGAGAACCTCGAGATCGACGGGCTCGTGAAGACGGCCGAGGTCTACGCGCGGGCGGCGCAGAAGGTCTGCGGATGAAGCTCGTCACCTATCGACCTCGGCAGAGGTCGAAGCCGGATCGGATCGGCGAGCGAGACCGCGTCGGCAGGCTCGGACGATCTGCCCGACATGCGCTCACGACATGCGAGCGCGGTCGGGACGCCGAGCGACGCCGAGCGAGCGCGACGGTCATCCGCTCGGACGTCCGACCTCGAGGCGCCGATCGTCCCGAAGAAGTTCTTCCACACGGCCGGCAACTTCCGGGAGCACGAGGAGGAGTCGAAGCGCGTCGGACTGGTCGCACGCGATTGCGCCGTGGATCGTCTTCTTCCAGAACGTGGACGCGATCGTCGGGCCGGACGACCCGGTCGTCTACCCGGAGCACCTGACCGAGGAGCTCGACTACGAGCTCGAGCTCGCCGTCGTGATCAAGAAGCCGGGGAAGTGGTTCTCGCCCGAGGAGGCCATGGAGTACGTCGCCGGCTACGTGATCTTCAACGACATCACCGCGCGCGACATCCAGCGCCGGGAGATGGAGTCGGGCGTCTTCTCGTTCTGCAAGGCGATCGACACCTTCTGCCCGCTCGGCCCGTGGATCGTGACCGCCGACGAGATCCCCGACCCGCACGACCTGGCGATGGAGCTGCGGGTGAACGGCGACGTCAGGCAGACGTCGCACTCCGGGCGGATGTCGGTGACGATCCCGGAGATCCTCTCCCACTACTCGGCGCTCGGGTACAGCGCCGGCGACGTCGTCTCCACCGGCACCGTCAGCGGGGTGGCCGGGCTTCAGCGAGGACGCAGCGTCGCTCTACCTGAAGCCGGGCGACGTGATGGAGGCCGAGATCGAGCGGATCGGCGTGCTGCGGAACCCGGTCGTCTCGTGGCAGGAGGCGCACGGCGAGCCGGCGCCGCCGCGCGTGCGCTGGTAGACGGCGCTCCCCGATACGGGTGCCCACCACCCCCGCCCACCGACAAGCTAGTGCGGAAGAGCGCGCGTGTCTGTGACCCGACCGCGCCCAAACTGCGCCGGCCGCCGCAGCCGCACCGATGACCTGGCCGCGCGACGACGCGAAGCTCGACCGCGTCCGCGCGCTGATGGCGGAGCACGACCTCGACGCGCTCGTCGTCCGCGCGCCCGACAACGTCCTCTACCTCAGCAACTTCTGGGGCGATGAAGGGCTACGACGCGGTGGTCTTCCCGCGCGAGGGCGACCCGACGCTGATCTGTCTCGAGGCCTCGGCCGACGACGCCGCGCGCACCGCCTGGACGGACGACGTCCGCCTCTTCCGCGGCTACGACGAGGGCGACCCGCGCCCACCGCAGGCCCGCGCGCTCGAAGCCGCCGTCGAGCCGCCGCAAGGAGCTACGAGCGGATCGGCCTCGAGCTCTCGCTCGGCACGCAGGCCGCCGGACCGCATGGTCGGCGAGCCGACGACGTACACGCGAGTCGTGGTTCGACGCCTGGCCGGACGCGGCGGACGCGACGCCGCTCCTCGCCGAGGCCCGCGCGATCAAGACCGCCCAGGAGCTCGAGCGCATGCGGCTCGCGAACGAGATCGCCGCCGCCGCGATGGAACACGTCCGCGCCGAGCTGCGACCGGGCATGAAGGAGAGCGAGGCGGGCGCGCTCTGGAACGGCTTCGTCCACGGTCAGGGGACAGGCTGGAAGGGCAAGGTCGAGCTCGCACATGGCTTCTCGCTCGTCTGGTCGGGCGCCGGGATCCGCACGTTCACCGCGACCGGCGACCGCCCGGTTCAGGAGAACGAGCCGACGCTCTTCGAGATCTGGGTCTGCGCCGACGGCTACTGGTGCGACCACACGAAGAACCTCTGCCCGGGCGAGCTGCTCCGGCGAGTACGAGCGCCTGCATGAGAGCCTGATGGACGTGTACCGACGCGCGATCGACCATTGCCGGCCGGGCGCGAGCCTCGCCGAGCTCGACCGGCTGATCCGCGACGGCATCGGCCGAGGCGGGCTACCCCGGCCAGCCGTCACACCCGATCGCGCACGGCGTCGGCGCGCGCGCCCACGAACCGCCGTACGCGCACCAGGCCGGCACAGGGGCACGGTCGAGGAGGGCATGGTGCTGGCGATCGAGCCGGGCGCGTACTGGGAGGGGGGCGGCGGCCTGCGAGTGGAGGACAACTTCCTGATCACGGCGGAAGGCGCCGAGAAGCTGTCGCCGTTCCCGGACGGGGTCGTTCGATGATCTGGACGGGCGAGCTCAACCGGCCGCTACGCCCTGCAGGCGGAGGTCGGCTTCTACGACACGACGCTCAGGGACGGTGAGCAGACGGTCGGCGTCGTCCTCATGCCGGAGGAGAAGCTCGAGATCGCCCGCGCGCTCTCGGAGGCCGGCGTCGAGCGGATCGAGGCCGGCTTCCCGCGGGTCTCGGCCGACGACTGGAAGGCCGTCGAGCTGATCTCCGGGGCCGGTCTCGACGCCCAGGTCTGGGGCTTCTCGCGCGCCGTTCAGGCCGACGTCGAGGCGCTCGTCGAGCTCGGCGTGCCGGCCAGCGTGATCGAGTCGCCGATCTCGGAGCTCAAGCTCCGGGCGCTCGGCGTGTCGCGCGAGAAGATGCTGGAGCGGATCACGTCCGCCGTCGCCTACGCGGTGGAGCACGGCATCCACGTCGCGTACTTCGGAGTCGACTCGACCCGTGCCGAGCCGGACTTCTACGACGCCGCGTACGCCGCGGCCGTCGAGGCAGGAGCCGCGGAGGTCGTCGTCGTCGACACGATCGGCGTCGCCGGGCCGGAGGCGGTCGCGGAGCTCGTCGGCCGGACGCGCGAGCGGGTCGGGCCCGGACGTCCCGATCCACTTCCACGGACACAACGACTTCGGGCTCGCCACCGCCAACGCCGTCGCCGCCGTGAAGGCGGGCGCCCGCTGGATCCACGGCACCGTGAACGGGATGGGCGAGCGGGCCGGGAACGCCAACCTCGGCGAGGTCGCGCTCGCGCTGCGCGCCGTCTACGGCGTCGAGACCGCGCTCGACCTGACGAAGGCCCGCGCGCTCGCAGCTCGGGTGCAGGAGCTCTCGGGCTACGAGCTCGAGCCCTGGAAGCCGCTCACCGGCGAGAACCTCTTCCGGCGCGAGAGCGGCGCCGTCGCGAGCCAGTTCCACGACCCGGAGGCGATCGAGCCGTACTCGTCCGAGCTCGTCGCCGCCGAGCGCGGCATCGTCCTCGGCAAGAAGAGCGGCCTCGACTCGATCCGGATCAAGGCGGAGGAGCTCGGGCTCGACGTGGCCGAAGAGGCTCGGGCCGGGCTGCTCGAGGCCGTGAAGAGAGCTCGGAACGAAGAAGCGTGGGCTCGTCACGGACGAGGAGTTCCGTCAGCTCGTGAAAGGAGCAGTGTCTTGAGCCGAGAGCTCATCAACCCGCTCGGACCTCCACCCGGCACCCGGTTTCAGCCACATCGCCGTCGCGCAAGGCGGGAAGGTCGTCCACTTCGCGGGCCAGCTCGGAATCGGCATGGACTTCTCGCTCGTCGCCGACGACCTCCACGGTCAGACGCTCGGGGCGATGCGCAACCTGAAGACCGCCATGGACGCGGCGGGCGTCGGGTGGGACGACGTCGTTCGCAGGACGATCTACACGACCCAGCCGACTGAGTACGAGACGATCACGCGCGCGATCGACGAAGTGACGGACGGCGCCGAGCATCCGGCGCAGACGATCGTCGGGATCACCGGGCTGGCCGTGCCCGGCTGCCTGATCGAGATCGAGGCCACGGCGGTCGTCTCCTGAGCGATCGCACCTTCGACGCCGTCGTCGTCGGAAGCGGGATCAACGGCCTCGCCTGCGCTGCGCTGCTGTCGCGCGCCGGCTGGAGCGTCTGCGTCCTCGAGCGGAACGACTGGCTCGGCGGCGCGATCAAGACCGCGGAGATCACGCAGCCCGGTTTCCACCACGACGTCTTCAGCGCGTGGCACCCGCTCTGGGTCGGGGGCCCGGCCCACGCGGAGCTCGGCGCCGAGCTGCCAGCACCACGGCCTGGAGTACCTGAACACCGACCTCCCGACCGGGACGCTCTATCCGGACGGGGAAAGCGCCTTCCTGCTCCGCACCGCCGACGAGAACGCGGCCGAGCTCGACCGGCACCACGAGGGGGACGGCGAAGCCTGGCGCGCGATGCTCGGCGAGTTCTTCCCGAACGCCGATCTCGCCTTCGGGATCCTCGGCACCGAGCTCTGGTCGCGCGAGGGCGCAGCTCTCGGCGCAAAGGCCGTTCGCCGCCTGGGCCGTCGAGGCGCCGCCGAGTTCGCCGGCAGGCTGCTGATCTCTGCGCGCGACTGGCTCGAAACGACGTTCGAGTCGGAGCGCGCGCACGGTCTACTCGCGCCCTGGGTGCTGCACACGGGCCTCGGCCCAGATGCCGCGGCGTCCGGCTACATGGCCCAGGTGATCGCCGTGGCAGTCCAGGAGGGGGGCATGCCGATCCCGCGCGGCGGGGGCCAGAAGCTTGCGGACGCACTCGTCTCGCTGATCCGGCACCACGGCGGCACTTGCGAGACGGGTGTGCACGTCGAGCGGGTCTTCGAGGGCGGGGTGCGCACGGCAGACGGTGAACGGCTCGCGGCAGCCCGCGCGGTGATCTGCAACGTCACGCCGACGCAGCTCTACGGCGATCTCCTCGAGGGCTTCGAGGGGAAGGCCGAGCGCTTCCGGTACGGCCGCGCGGAGATGCAGATCCACTACGCGCTCTCCGAGCCTCCCCGCTGGGAGGGAGACGAGCGCCTCGGCCGGACCGCGATCGTGCATCTGACGCCCGGGCTCGACGGAGTCTCGCGCGCCGTCAACGAAGCCGACCGCGGCCTGCTCCCGGCCGAGGCGACCGTGGTGGTCGGCCAGCCGCTGACGATGGACGAGTCGCGGGCGCCCGAGGGCACGGGGATCCTCTGGATCCAGCTCCAGGAGCTGCCCTGGCAGATCAAGGGTGATGCGACCGGCGAGTTCGACGTCGGCGACGGGAGCTGGACCGAGGACCTGCGCGAGCGCTATGCCGACCGCATCCAGGCCCGGCTCGCACGCCAGATCTCCAACCTCGAGCCTTCGATCCTCGGCCGGAGGGTGCTCTCGCCTGCGGATCTCCAGTCGGCGAACGTCAACCTCCACCGCGGCGATCCCTACGGCGGCTCGCTGGCGCTCGACCAGAACTTCCTCTGGCGGCCCCTCGCCTCCCAGCCCGGCCATCGCACGCCGGTGCCCGGTGTCTGGCACATCGGCGCCAGCACCCATCCGGGGCCCGGGCCTCGGTGGTGGCTCCGGAGCGCTCGTCGCCAAGCAGCTGCTCGCACCCTCACTGCTCACCCGCGCTCGCCGACTCGCCCGCCGATGACGCCGCCGCTCTCGATCTCGCAGATCACGACCGTCGCACAGTCCTTCGCCGACGATCTCGACGCTTACGGCGAGGCAGGGGCCGCCGGCATCGGGATCTGGGAGATGAAGCTCGCGCGACGACTCGCTCGAGCAATTCCGCGCGAGCGGCCTGAAGGCGGCAATCGCGGTCCCGGAGGTTCCGTCCATCCTCCCGCTGCCGCTGATGGAGGGCCCGGACGATCCTGCCGAGCGGGTTGACGCCATCTGCAACGGGATCCGGCGCCTTGCTGCGTTCGAGCCGCCGTGCGTGCTGTTCCTCACCGGGCCCGGAGAAGACAGACACGCGGTCGTCGAGGGGATCCGCGCGATCGCAGACGCGGGCGCCGAGTCCGGGGTGCGAGTCGCCCTCGAGCCGATCCAGCGCGAGTACGCCGGTTTCTGGTCGATCGTGAGCTCGCTCGACGAGGCGGCGGCGCTGCTCGACGAAGCCGGTCGCCCCGAGGTGGGGCTCCAGTACGACGCCTGGCACCTCTGGCGGGAGCCGTTGGAGCAGATCGAGCGCCACCGCGACCGCATCGCCGGCGTTCATCTCGCCGACTGGCGGGAGCCGACCCGGAACACGAACGATCGCGTCCTGCCCGGCGACGGAGTCATCGACTTCGTTCCGATCCTGGACGCTCTCCGCTGGGACGGGCTCTTCGACCTGGAGATCTTCTCCGACCCGGAGTTGCCCGGCTCGCTCTGGCGAGAGGATCCGCGCGGAGTCGCGCGACGAGGAATCGAGGCGCTGTCACGCGTGTTTGCGTAGTCGGCGGAGGCGTCATCGGGAGCCTCTACGCGGCGCACCTCGCGCGGGTGGCCGAGGTCGTCCGTGCTCTGCCGACGCGAGGAGCACGCCCGCGCGCTGGAGGAAGACGGCCTGCAGGTCTCGGGCCGGCACGACTTCGTCGCCGAGGTCCAGGCGGCGACCGACGCCGCCGAGCTGCCGGAAGCGGATCTCGCGATCATCGCGACGAAGACGACCGAGCTCGACTCCGCCGCCTCCCGTCTAGCGGGCCGCTGGCCCGACGCGGCCGTCATGACCGTGCAGAACGGCCTGGGCGCCGAAGAGGTCGTCCGGCGGCACGGAGACTGGAAGCTGGTCTCGGCCGTGACCTTCATGAGCGGCACCCGCCACGCGGACACCCACGTCGAGTACATCCTCGACACGGAGACCTGGCTCGGGCCTTACGGCGACACGCCCTACGCGCTCGTCGAGGAGATCTCCGCCCTCCTCGTCGAGTCCGGCCTGAAGGCCAGGGCCTTCGAAGATCTCCGGCCGGCCCAGTGGTCGAAGCTGATCTTCAACTCGACCGTGAACACGGTCGCGGCACTGACGGGTCTGCCACACGACCCGCACTTCGCAGCCACCGAGGAACCTGGAGATCTCGGCAATCTCGTGCGCGACCTCATGGACGAGGGGAAGCGGGTCGCCGCGGCGGCGGGAATCGAGCTCCACGAGGACCCCTGGGAGATGAACGTGCTGGCGACACAGCGCGGGAGTCGCCACTACCCGTCGATGCTCGAGGACGTCGAGGCCCACCGCCCGACCGAGGTCGACCAGATCACGGGCGCGCTCGTCCGGGAAGGTCAGACGGCTCGGAGTCGCGGTCCCGCTCCAGACCGCGATGCAATCGCTCGTCAAGGCGCGTGAGGCGTCGTGGGCATCCGATTGACCGGCGTTCGCCGTAGGTTCAGTATCTACCTCGATATCTCGAAATTCGTCCTGAATCTGATGCGGGAGGAGCAACGGAATGCGCAAGAAGAGCTTGGGGGTCGCTGCGGCGCTCCTCGTTGGGACGGCATGGCGATTGCGGCGCTTCGCCGGAGCGAGCAGCGACACTCGGCGGCGACGAGGCCCGCGATCGTGATCGGCTGGGCGTTCGACAGCAAGGGCAACATGGCGCCGTTCGACGGCCCGGCGCTTGCCGCGGCCCGCATCCACGTGCGTCAGATCAACGCCAAAGGCGGTGTCAACGGCGGCCGATCCGAATCGACACGTGCGACACGAACAACAACAACCCTGCGCGCGCGAAGTCGTGCGCGAGGAACCTGCTCGGCAAGGGCGCGCATGTCGTCTTCGTGACCTGCGACGTGGACTTCGCCACGCCGGTCGTCCAGGAGGCGATCAACCGCGGCAAGCTCGCGATCGCGCCGTGCATCGGCACCGACCAGATGGGCCCGAAGCGCTTTGGCCGGGCCAAGGGCAAGCTCGCGTTCAGCTACGGAAACGCGGCCCAGGACGAGGGATCGGCGATGGCCGAGTACGCGATCCGTCGCGGCTGGCGCACCGCCGGCCTCGGCACGAACACGCTGCTCGTCTACTTCAAGAACGTCGTCACGGCGTTCGAGAAGCGCTACACGCAGCTCGGCGGCCGGATCGTCGCCCGTGAGAGCTATGCGACCGGGCGCGAACAACGTCCAGAACGGCGGTAACCGGCTGAACCAGCGCCGCGCCGCCGTCTACGTGACCTCGACGGCGTTCGGCGAGCTGCCGGCGTTCGCGTCGGGCTTCCGCTCGCTCGGGAACCAGACGCCGGTGCTCAACTCCTGGGCCGGCGACGGGACGTACTGGGTGACACAGAACCCGAAGATCACGAACTACTACGCCGTGACCTTCGCGTCGGTCTTCGGCGACGATCCGAATCGCGGCCGTTCGCCGTCTGGCCGTTCAGGTCAAGGCGGGAACGGGCGGCTTCGTCACCGGGCCGGCGGCAATCGACGGCGTCATCGTCGCGATCAAGCGGGCCGGAGGCTCGACGAACGGCGCGAGCTCTCGCGGCACAGATGGAGAAGTTCAAGAAGGTGCCGACGATCTCCGGCCAGGTGAGCTTCTCGCCTCGCTGCACACCGTGTTCGGACGCGCAGTACCGCGTGGTCCAGGTGCACAACAACACGGGCAAGCGTGTCGGGACTCGTGACCGCGAAGGTCGTCCCGAAGCTCTAGCGACGTTGGGCGAGCAGGTTCCCGCCGCTCGAGGCGGAGAGGAGGCCCGGAGACACCCTCCGGGCCTCCTCCGTCTCGCGTTCCTTCGAGGGCGTTCAGGCGCTCGAGGACGTCACGCTCGAGCTCCGTCGGCACGAGGTCGTCGGCCTCATCGGCCCGAACGGCGCCGGGAAGTCGACGCTCGTGAACGTGCTGACCGGGTTCGACTCGACCCGACGGCCGGCTCGGTCGAGCTGGCCGGCCGGCGCATCACGCGCTGGAGTGCGCACCGGCGCGCGCGAGCCGGCCTGGCGCGGACGTTCCAGCACAGCCGGTCCTTCCGCGACCTGTCGGTCCGGGAGAACGTCGAGGTCGCCGCCCTCGGAGTCGGAGCCGGCCCTCGGAAGGCGAGGCGCCGAGCCGACGACCTGCTCGAGCTCCTCGGCCTCGAGGGCCAAGGAGCGAGTTCGCCGGCGGGCTCGCTCGCGCACGGCGACGAGCGGCGCCTTGGAGTCGCCCGTGCGCTCGCGACGGAACCGCGGTTCGTGCTGATGGACGAGCCGGCCGCCGGGTTGCCGGAGGCCGAGGTGCCGGACTTCGCCTCCGTCGTACGCTCGGTTCGAGACGACGTACGACGCCGGCGTGCTGCTGATCGACCACAACATGGCGCTCGTGATGAGCGTCTGCGACCGGATCGTCGTGCTCGACCAGGGCCGGACGCTCGCCGACGGGACGCCCGCGGAGATCCGCGGGAAACCTCGACGTCGCCGCCGCCTACCTCGGGGAGACGGCGGTGGTGGAGGAGGACGGATGGCTGAGCCGGCCGCGCTCGCGGTCCGGGATCTCGGAGGTGCGCTACGGCGCCGTGCCCGGCCGTCCGCAGGTCTCTCGCTCGAGGTCGGCAAGGGGGAGATCGTCGGCCTGATCGGGCCGAACGGCGCCGGCAAGTCGACGACGCTGCACGCGATCATGGGGCTCGTCCCGGCACGCACCGGCTCGGTCACGGTCGACGGGTCGTCGGTTCTCGGCCACTCGCCCGAGTCGATCGCCCACCGCGGCGTCGCGCTCGTCCCGGAGGGCCGCCGGATCTACCCGGACTTCACCGTCGAGGAGAATCTGCGACTCGGGCTCGCTGCTCGCCGGGGCAGCCGACGTCAGAGCGCGCTCGCCGGCGCGTACGAGCTCTTCCCGGTCCTGCCGCGAGTACCGCAGCCGACCGGCCGGTGTGCTCTCCGGCGGCCAGCAGCAGCAGCTTGCGATCGCGCCGGGCACTGGTCGCGCAGCCCGACGTGCTGCTTCTCGACGAGCCGTCGCTCGGTCTCGCGCCGTCGCTCGTGGACGACGTCTTCTCGACGCTCTCGCCGATATCCGCGAGGGCGGCTTCGCCGTCCTCCTCGTCGAGCAGCGCGCACAACGGACGGTCGCGCTCGCCGACCGCACTCACGTGCTCTCGAACGGCGAGCTCCGCCTGACCCTCGGCCCCGACGACGCCGGCGACACGGAGAAGATGGTCGCCGCCTACTTCGCCGAGATGAGCGGCACGCTCTTCGCCGTCGTCGACGCGCAGACCCTGGCCGACGCGGTCGGTCTCGGCGCCGTCTACGCGCTGATGGCGGTCGGGATCGGGCTCGTCTTCGGCGTCCTCCGCCTCGTCAACTTCGCGTACGGCCAGCTGGTCATGGCCGGCGCCTACACGCTCGCCTTCACGGCGCACTGGCGGTCGTCTGGAGCATCGTCGCCTGCTTCGTCGTCGTCGTCGCCCTCTCGCTCGTCATGGACGGGTCGTCTTCCGGCCCCTGCGCAGCGCCTCGCCCGCGGTGATGCTCGTCGCGACCTTCGCGATCGCATTCATGCTCCAGGCGATCGCGCTGCTCGTCGACATCCGCGACGACACGATCGGCGAGATCGCGACCTCGATCGCGCCGCTCAACCAGCCGATCAACGATCGCACGGCGTCGACGTCCGCAAGATCACGATCGTCGCCGTCATCGTCACGGCGGTCGTCCTCGGGCTGCTTGCGCTCCTGCTGCTGCGGACGACGATCGGGCTCCACATGCGCGCCGCCGCCACCGACTTCGGCACCGCCCGGCTGCTCGGCGTGCGGGCGAACCGCGTGATCGGGTTCGCCGTCCTGCTCTCCGGGATGCTCGCTGCGATCGTCGCGGTGATGCTGACCGTCCAGTTCCCGTTCGTCGGGCCCGGACTTCGCGTTCCGGGACACGATCGTGGTGCTCGTCGGGGTCGTCGTCGGCGGCATCGACCGGCTCTGGACGGCGACGCTCGGCGGCTTCGCGATCGGCTTCACGACCGGGGTCATCAACGGCGCGCTGCCGACCGAGCAGACGGTGTTCCTGCCGTCGGCGGTCTTCGCGCTCGTGATCCTCGTGCTGCTGCTTCGGCCGGCCGGGCTGTTCGCGTGGGGCCGAGGCCCGCCGTGGAGCGCGTGTGAGGCGTTTCCTCGACCCGTTCAGTCCAGTTGCTCGCGCCCGCCATGCTCGTGGTCGCCGTTGGCATCGGCTCGACCTTCGTCTCGAGCTCGAAGGAGATCTACTTCCTGAACGCGCTCGTGTCGGTCGCGATCGTCGTCGCGATCTACGTCTTCGTCGGCAACTCGGGCGTCCTCTCGTTCGGGCAGATCAGCTTCGTCGCAGTCGGCGCGTTCGCGGCGGGGGTGATGACGATTCCGCTCGAGTCGAAGACCGGCGTCCTGCCCGAGCTCTTTCCGATTCTTCGCGACCACACGATCGGGAACGTCGCCTCGCTGCTGCTCGCCGCCGCGGTGGGCGGGCTCTTTGCGCTGTCGTCGGGCATCCCGCTGATGCGGCTCTCGGGCTCGCGGCCGGGATCGCGACCTTCGCGGTGCTCGAGGTCACGCACAACGTCCTGCGGGAGTGGACGAGGATCGGACCGGGCGCGACGACCCTCTCGCTCGTGCCCGGAGACGACCGACGCGGTGCAGGCGACGGTCGGCGCGCTCGTCGTCGTCGCCGCTGCGTTCGCCTACCAGCGCAGCCGACTCGGCCGCCGCCTGCGGGCCTCCCGCGAGGACTCTGCAGCGGCACGTGGGGTCGGCGTCAACGTCCACCGCGAACGGCTGTGGGCCTTCGTCGTGTCCGGCGCCCTCGCCGGCTTCGCCGGCGCCCTGCTGGTCCATCTGCTCGGGTCGATCACGACCGAGCAGGTCTACCTCGAGCTCACGTTCCTGACCCTGGCGATGCTCGTCGTCGGCGGGCTGACGAGCCTCTGGGGCGCCGTCGTCGGCGCCCTCGCGGTCAGCGCGCTCGACGCGTTCCTGATCGAGGCCGAGCAGGGAGTGGACGTCGGTGTCTCGCTCGACCTCCCGCAGGGCACGCGGCTGATCTTCCTGGGCGCGATCATGGCGCTCGTGCTGATCGTGCGACCCAGCGGACTGACCGGCGGCCGGGAGTTCCGCCTCGTCCGATGAGGGTCTGCGTCGTCGGCTGCGGCGCTGTCGGCGCGCTCTTCGCGGCGAATCTCGCGCAGCTCGACGACGTCGAGGTCTGGGGCTACGACGTCTGGCAGGACGCACGTCGACGCGATCAACGAGCACGGCCTGCACGCTGACCGGCGCGGACGAGCGTGGTCGGCCGGCTTCGGGCGACGACCGACGCCGCCGAGATGCCGGCGTGCGACTTCGGGATCGTCGCGACGAAGAGCATGCACACCGGCGACGCGGTCGCCGCGGTCGCGCACGCGTTCGCCGACGGGAAGCGTCTGCTCGGTCCAGAACGGGGTCGGGAACGAGGAGGCGATCGCCGAGCACGTCGAGCGCGTGATCCGCGGGACGACGTTTCCCGCCGGAAAGGTCGTCGAGCCGGGCAGTGTGCAGTGGGACGTCAAGGGCGACACGACGCTCGGCCCGTTCGAGCCGAGCCCCGCGGCGACTGGATGAGATCGAGCGGCTCGCCGATGCCTGCACGCGCGCCGGGATGCCGACAGAGGCCGTGCCCGACGCCCGCGGGCCCGCAGTGGCGCAAGCTGATCTTCAACGCGTCCACGAACCCGATCGGCGCACTGACCGGGCTGACGCACGGGCGCGTCTGCGAGGACCCGGCGCTCCGCGCGCTCGTCACCGGTCTCGTCGACGAGGGCAAGGCGGTTGCCGATGCCCAGGGGATCGAGCTCGACGAGGATCCGGAAGCGTTGATCGACTACGCGGCCAGGCCCGAGGTCGCGTACAACCACAAGGCGAGCATGCTCCAGGACGTCGAGGCGAAACGGCAGACCGAGATCGACTTTCTCAACGGGGGGGTCGTCCGCTTCGGGCGGGAGCACGGCGTCCCGACGCCGCTGAACGACGCGGTGACCGCGCTGATCAAGGGAGTAGAGGCCTCATGGGGCGTGTGAGCCAGGCCGACATCGACCGCCGCTACGCGCGGGTCCGCGAGGCGCTCGCGCGCGACGGGCTCGACGCCGCTCTCGTCTGCGGCACCGAGTACTCGGGCTTCGAGGGCCAGGTCACCTACCTCTCCGGCTTCCAGATCGTCCACCGCTACGCCTACGTCGTCCTGCCGCTCGAGGGCGAGCCCGACGATCGTCTTCCCGACGGAGGCGCGCTACGTCGGCGAGCACGGGACGAGCTGGATCGAGGATCAGGTCTTCGCCGACCTCCCCGGCTCGTGGCTCGCCGACCGGCTGCGCGGGCAGCGGGTCGGCGTGTACGGCCTCGACTACGCGATGACCGTGCGCGACTTCGCCGCGATCGGCGACTCGGTCGAGCTCGTGCCCTGGGAGCTCGAGTTCGACCACGCCCGCGCGGTCAAGAGCGACGAGGAGCTCGAGTCGGTTCGCGACAGCGTTCGGATCAACACCGCGGGCTTCCACGCCTTCCGCGAGGCCTATGAGCCCGGCCGGTCCGCGGCCGAGGTGCTTGGCGCCGGCCGAGCGGCTCTTCGTCGAAGAGGGCTGCGGCCGCCTGACCATGAACATGGTGCTCGTCGGCCCCGAGTTCGCGATCGCCCGCGACGACATCGTCCTCGGCGAGTTCTGCATCCCCTCGCTCGAGGTCGCCGGGCCCGGCGGGCACTGGGTCGAGGTGTCGCGCGCGCTCGGCTCGCCGAGCGGGGAGGTCGGGCGGATGTACGAGGCCTACCAGGAGTACTTCGAGGCCGCGAAGACGGCGCTTCGCCCGGGCGCGACCGCGCACGACGTCCATCGCGCGGTCTCCAAGGGCTTCCACGACCGCGGCTACCACCTCGGTCATGTCACGGGCCACTCGATCGGGATGACGATGATCGAGTTCCCCAAGATCGGCGAGGGGGTCGACACCGAGATCGAGGCGAACATGGTCTTCTCGATGCACCCGCACGTGATCTCCGAGGACGGGCGCGAGTGCCTCTACATGCAGGACACGTGGCTGGTCACCGAGGACGGCGGCGAGCCGCTCGCCGGCCTCGAGATGAAGATCTTCTAGCTCTCGACGTGGATGCGGCCCTTGGCCGCTTTCAGCCGGCCGCCGTCCCGCGCCGCCCTCACCGCGAGGATCTCCGCGAGGATCGAGAGCGCCGTCTCGGCCGGTGTCGACGCGCCGATGTCGAGCCCGGACGGGCCCGAGATCCGGTCGATCGCCTCTTCGTCGAGGCCCTCGGAGAGGAGCCGTTCGCGCCGCCGCTCCTGGTTCCGGCGGGACCCGAGCGCGCCGACGTAGAACGCGTCGCTCGCAAGCGCCGATTTGAGCGCCGGGATGTCGAACCGGTCCTCGTGCGTCAGGACGACGATCGAGGTTGCGTGGTCGGGTGCGATTTGCTGGAGAGCCTCCTCCGGCCAGGCGACCATGAGCTCGTCGGCGCTCGGGATCCGCTCGGCCGTCGCGAGCGCCGAGCGGGCGTCGACCACGGTCGTGCGCCAGCCGAGGGCGCCGGCGGAACGGCAGAGATGCTCGGCGGTGTCGACCGCGCCGAAGACGACGAGGCGTGGCCGGCGTCCGAAGACGTCGCAGAAAACCGTGCGTCCGTCTTCTTCCACGAGGACGCTCTTGCCCCGCCGGAGAAGCTCGTCGACGGAGACCGGCGGCTCGCCGAGCCCGTTGCCCATCACCTCCCCGTCCTCGAAGACGAGCAGCTTCGCGCCGAGCTTCTCGCCCGAGACGACCTGGTAGAGGACGGCAGGCTCCTCGCGCTCGGCGGCCTCGAGCAGGCGCTCGACGAGCTGAGGCTCGTACTCGTCGACGAAGACGTCGATCTCGCCGCCGCACGGGAGCCCGACCGTGAGCCCGAGCTCGTCGGAGATGCCGTAGTTCGCGAGCACGGGCTGCCCGCCGCCGAGCCGCTCCTGCGCCAGGCCGAAGACCTCGTTCTCGACGCAGCCGCCGGAAACCGATCCCGCGAGCTCGCCCCCCTCCGATACACCGAGCTTGGCCCCGATCGGCCGGGGAGCAGAGCGCCTGGTCGCAACGACCGTTGCGAGTGCGACCTTCTCGCCGCGGGCGAGCCAGCGGCGGAGGTCGGATGCGATCTCGAGCATGCTCCGATCGTAGCCCCGCGCCGGGCTCAGCCCGCCGGCGGGAGGGACACACCGAGGCTTCGTGCGGTGCTCGGCCCGACCTCGCCGTCGGGTACCAGGCCCCGGGCGGCCTGGTACGAGCGCACCGCCGATGCCGTCATCGGACCGAACACGCCGTCGAGGGGCCCGGGGTCGTAGCCTGCCGCGCGAAGCGCGCGCTGGATCTCGAGCACGGCCGGTCCCTCCATCCAGGGCTCGGTGAGCCGAAAGACGATCACGGTCGGCGCGAGCACCGGCGGCCCACCCGGCCGGTGCGAGTACGCGATGCCCGGAACCAGCACGCCCGTGTCCCAGCGCCGGTTCGCGAGCGAGTGCTTGATGACGCCGCGCCGCGTCGAGTGCGCCTCGACCGTGCCTCCCCGCCCGTCGGAGATGACGATGTGGCCGCCGGCGCCGGAATGCCGGAGCACCGCGGCGCCGGCCGTCCGAGCCGCCTCGGCGACCGGAACAGCGACTCCGATCGCGCGCGCATCACGCAGCCAGAACCCGGTGTAGGCGTCGGCGAGCGCAGGATCGGCCGAGTTGTCACTGCACCCGTAGAGCGTGCCTCCGACCTGGTAGACGAGCCACGACGCGAGCTCGGCGCAGTCCCAGGGGCCTTTCCACCGTGAATTGTTCTTGGGCGCGACCGAGCCGAACACGTAGCGCTCGCCGACGTGTCGCCGCGCGAGCTTGAGGATGTCCTGTCCGGTTCCCGCCACTGTCGCCAGACCGATAATCGCCAAGATCACGGGGTGACGACCCCCTCTACCCGCGCGCCTCGCCTCACGACGACGCTACGACAGACCGAGCGCGTGACGCCGCTCGAGCTCTTCTTCGACCTCGTCTTCGTGCTCGGGCTCACGCAGTGCACCGCGCTGATGGCGGCGGAGCCCACGTGGACGGGCATGGGCAAGGGCCTGCTCGTCCTCGGAGTCCTCTGGTGGTCGTGGGTCGGCTACGCGTGGCTGACGAGCGCCGTCGACCCGGAGGAAGGTGCCGTGCGGCTCGTGGTGTTCGCAGCGATGGCCGGGCTACTCGTCGTCGCGCTGTGCGTGCCGGACGCCTTCGGCGACGACGCACTCCTCTTTGCCTGCGCCTACGGCATCGTGCGGGCGGCGCACATCGCGCTCTTCATGCTCGCGAGCCGGGAGGACCCGGCGTTTCGGCGCTCTGTGATCGGGCTCGCGTGCAGCACGGCTCTCGGGGTCTCGCTCCTGTTCGCCGCCTCCGGGGTGGACGGCTGGGCTCAGGGCGCGCTCTGGCTCTCCGCGCTCGCGCTCGACATGGCTGGTCCCTATTTCTTCGGGTCCGAGGGCTGGCCCCTCGAGCATCCCGGGCACTTCGCCGAGCGTCACGGGCTGATCATCATCATCGCCCTCGGGGAGTCGATCGTCGCAATCGGGCTCGGCGCTGGAGTCGCGGTCGACGCGGGGGTCGTGGCGGCAGCGACCCTGGGGGTGGTCGTCGCGGCGGCGCTCTGGTGGCTGTACTTCGACGTCGTCGCGCTCCTGTCGGAGCGAGACCTGGTAAGCCTGCCGGCTGGTCGCGAGCGAAACGAGCTTGCCCGGGACGACTACTCCTATCTGCACTTCCCGATGGTCGCCGGGATCGTCCTCGGCGCGCTCGGGCTGAAGAAGACGATCGGGGATGTCGATGCCGAGTTGGACGTCGTCATCGCCACGGCGATGCTCGGCGGCACGGCGCTCTACCTCCTCGCCCAGGTGGCGCACCGCCTGCGAAACGTCGGGACTTTGAACAGCTACCGGCTCGCCTGCGCGCTCGTGGCGCTCGTGCTCATCCCTCTCGCCGTCGAGATGCCGGCCCTCCTCACCCTGGCGATGCTGGCGGTCCTGCTCTGGGGGCTGATCGTGCTCGAGGCCCTCCGCTCCGGCAGCTCGCGTGAACGGGCGCAACAGGCGCTCGCGGAAGCCGGCTCAGGGCACTAACCACCCCGAGCGCGGCCGGTCTCAAGAGACATGGAGAGCCACTTCGCGGCGACTGCCTCAGACGGCGGCGTCCAGACGCGCTTCGCCGAAGTGAACGGGTTCACGCTGTGCGAGCTCTCGTTCCCCGGCGGCTACGTGCAGCCCGAGTTCGAGCCCGACTTGCCCTATCTCGCCGTCGTCACGCACGGCGGGATGGAGAAGTCGTTCCGGCGCCGGCTCCATCTGTCCCGGGGCTGCGCCCTGACGATGCCGGCCGGTGCCAGGCACGGAGCCAGGTTCGGAGAAGACGGCGCGCGGGTGGTGATCGTCAAGATTCGGGACGGGTCGAGTCCGACCGCCGCCCCCCTCGACCGCCTCGCCGAGCTACGCGGCCACACCCTGGGTTGGCTCGCCGTTCGCCTCGCCGCAGAGCTGTGGGCCACCGATGCCGCCGCGCCGCTGGCCGCCGAGGGGATCGCGCTCGAGCTTCTCGCCGCCGCGAGCCGCGAGGCGCGTCCACGCCGGAACGAGCCCCGCGCTGGCTCGGGGAGGCCGAGGAGCTCCTTCGCGCGCGCATCGGAGACCACGTCGGGCTGACAGAGCTCGCGGACGAGCCGTCGGCGTCCGGCCCGTCCAGCTCGCGCGCGGTTTCCGCGCCCGCCACGGCGTCTCGGTCGGCGAGTACGGCCGCCGCGCCAGGGTCGAGTGGGCGGCGTCGGAGATCGTCCGCGGCGACAGGCCACTGGCCGAGATCGCCGCTGAGGCGGGCTTCGCGGACCAGAGCCACTTCACGCGACTCTTCAAGCGGTACGTCGGCACGACACCGGGCCGGTACCGGACGTTCCAGAGCCGCTAGCGACGTTCAAGACATCCGGGGCGGCTGCGCCGATCCTGGGCTTCCAACCAGAGGAGGAAGCCCATGCGTGCCCGCACCATTCTCGCGATCATCGCCCTGCTGCTCGTCTTTCCGGCGACCACGGCGGCCGGGAGCGGCGTGATCGCCTCTGCCAGCGGCGGGATTCACTGGACGATCCCGCTCCCGAATGCGTTCGGGGTCGAGGTCAAGAACCAGCCGCTCGCGTTCAACGCCCGGAAGTACGCGGACGGAAGCGTCTCCGGCCATTTCACGTACCACCAGGTCGTCGAGGGCGAGTCGTTCAACTTCGGTGTCGACGTCACCTGTCTGGAGGTGTACGACGGCAACCGCGCCAAGATCGGTGGAGTGATCAAGACGAGCAACGATCCGACCCTGCCGCCGGGCACATTCGCCTGGTTTCAGGTGTTCGACAACGGTGAGGGCGCAAGCGCCACGCCCGATCAGTCGAGCCTGGTCGGTTTTGGCAGCCAAGCCGCAAACGAGGCGTTCTGCAACAGCCCGAACCTCCCGCGCTTCGGCCCGTGGGACGTTCGGGGCAACGTCCAGGTGCGTTTGTAAGGCCCCCCGCAGGCGGAGAGGTCGCCTCTGAGCGGCTTCTCCGCCTACTCCAAAACGGTGAGGTGGCGCGCCCAAACGGCGAGGTGGGCGCGCCGGACCGGCGATGCGGGCCTTTGGGGGTGCACCGATGGGTTCAGGGTGAGGATGCGGCTCTTCATCAACATCGCGACCCTGCTCGTCGTGGCGGCGGTCAGCCCGACGCTCTCGTCGTCGGCCGAGGAGACGCGGCGCGGCTATGTCGTCTCGGGCGGGACGCCGGCGCAGCAGACCCAGGTGCACAAGGCGCTTCGCGCAAGCGCCTTCGACTGGAGCGTCGTCCCGGAGCTCGTGCACATCCAGATCTCTCCCGGCTCGCAGAATCTCGCCAGCCGCGGCCGAATCCGCCTGAGCGCCGCTCTGCTCGACAAGGGCAAGAGCTCATGGGGGACCGTGCAGCACGAGTACGCGCATCAGGTCGACCTGTACCTCTTGACCAACGCCGATCGAGCCGAGCTCTTGAAGTCGCTGGGCGGCAAGGCCTGGTTCCCGAAGACGAAGGCTCTTGCGCATGACCTTCGCGGTGCCGAGCGTTTCGCCTCGACCCTCGCTTGGGCGTACTGGCAATCTCAGGCCAACAGCATGCGGCCGCGTCTGAAGACCGACGAGTCCGCCGCCATGAAGCCCACCCGCTTCCGCACCATGCTCGCGCGCACCCTCGGCGAGCCTTCGCTCGACATCCGCTAGCTCCCCTCCGCGCGCGGCAGCGCGAAGCTTCAGACTCCTCGCCGGTGGACTTCCGCGACCCGTCTCCGTTCGACAGCCACTACGGGCTCGAGATCGACGAGGCGACCGACGTCGTCGTCCGTGGCCGGGTGCCGGTGCGAGAGCACGTCCTCCAGCCGGTCGGGCTCGTCCACGGTGGCGTGCACGCCTCGATCGCCGAGGCGCTCGCCTCGGTGGGGACGAACGTCGGCGTGAATCCCGACGGCAAGATCGGGCTCGGCCTCTCGAACAACTCGAGCTTCCTCCGGCCGATCGAGAAGGGAACGATCCACGCGATCGCCCGGCGGCGGCACCGCGGCCGCACGACCTGGATCTGGGACGTCGAGATGACCGACGACGCGGGCAAGCTCTGCGCGATCAGCCGCGTGACGATCGCCGTCCGCGAGCTGTAAAAGAAGAGCCCCGCCGCGGCGGGGCTCCCTCGAGCTACTTCTTCGGGCCCTTCTTGGGCTTTTCCTTGCCCTTGCCTTTGCCCTTTTCCTTGCCCTTGCCTTTGCCCTGCTGCTTGCCCTTGTCGGGCTTGCCACGCTTCTTCGCCTTGCACTTCCCGAGCTTGTCGCCGCGCTTCAGGTTGCGCTGCGCCTTCCGTGCGCCCTTGGCCTTGATCGTCTTCTTGCCGTTCTTGGCCTTGTGGCACATCGTGAAGACGGCGGTCGAGCACGGTCCGAGCGCATCGCCATGTCGCAGGTGCGCCTTGACGGCGTTTCGCGAGACACGGATCGTCCGGAACGGGTTCTTCTTGGAGCCCGTGCGATGGCAGATCGTCACCTTCCGCTCGTACTGCGAAGCGGAGGCTGGTCCGCTCGCAGGCGAGACGGCGGCGCCGACCGAGCCCATCCCTGCAACCGCGAATGCGGTGACCACGGCGGCGACGATGCCGAACGTGCTTCCGCGTTTCAGTCGTTCTCTCATCTGTCCTCGGAACCTCCTGGTCGATTGCGGCGTTGCCGCTGTGCGGCCGGGGGGCCGACGTGAACTCTACCCGGCCCTATCGGCGGCCTAACCCCAGTTCCCTTAGCTCCGGGCTCAACGGATTGAGGGATTTCGCCCTGCTCCAGGCCGTTCGTCGAGCCGATCCTGTGTCGGCGAGCCCCAGATCGAGCCAGAGCTCCCAATGGTCCGCGTCCAGCTCGAGCCCGCCTAGGAAGCTCGTACGGGCCGCAGCGTCTGCTCCGAGCGCGAGCTCGGCCTCGCCCCGGAGCCGCCAGGGCTCGGCTGACCACGGTTGGAGCCGCATTGCAGTGCTCGCGCGTTTGGCAGACGCCGCGTAATCGGAACGATCCGCGGCTACTTGTGCCTCCGCGAGCACTCGATTTCCGATGTACGCACCGATCGCGAGTGCGCAGAGGACGAGGGGCACGATCGCGAGCCAGCGTGGAGACCTCGCGTCCTTGGGAGGAACGAGTGCGGCGGCACCACAGGCGAGCGCCGCGATCGTGACAGCAGGCACCTCCCAGTCCCAATCCTGCGCGGCGTGAGCCAAGAAGGCGGCGAAGGGGCCGAGGGCGGCAGGCGTCCAGAGAGAGCGCCGCCCGGTCAGGGGCGCGGCGAGCGCGGTCAGGAGCAGGAGCAGTCCGATCGGGCCGAGCTCGGCGAGCGTCTCCAGGTAGAGGCTGTGCGCGTCGCGCACCGGCTGGGCGATCGGGCGATCCGCGAGCCAGGTTCGCGAGAAGGTGCCCGCGCCGGCGCCTAGGAGCGGGTCCTCTTCGTAGCTGTGCCACGCGACCCGCCAGTAGTCCGCTCGGCTGCTCCCCGACGCGGTCAAAACGCGGTCTTCGGGCCCCCCGTGCACCGGCGCCGGGGCGGCCTTGAACGACTCGAATGCCCTGCTGGGGCCGCCGAGACGCATGAGAGTCAGGGCAACGACGGTGACTGGAACCAGGACGAGCAGCACGGCGAACGCGGTCTGCGCTCGACGAGGCACCGTCCAGTGGCGCGACCTCCAGATGAATGCGGCCGCGGCCGAAACGGCGCAGAGGCCGACGAGCAGTCCGGCAAGCGCGCCGTCGTCCAGTGCTCTCGCAGCGACGAGCGCAGCTACCCCCACGGGGGCCATGACGACCGCCGTCGCCGCCATTTGGAGCCGTCGAGGGCCGACTGCGACTGCGACTGCGAGCCCGACGAAGAGCGCGAGCCAGCCGCCCCGGCTGAACGTGAAGTAGAGCGTCGCCGTCAGGAGCGGGACCGCGGCCGCAGCGAGCGCAGCGGCTTCCCGGCGCGTGGCTCGGGCGGCGAAGCCGAGGGCGAGCAAGAGGCCGATCGCGGCCAGGATGGCCATGCCGTTCGCGTACCCGATGGGCTCGCTGAGGCGTTCGGCGGAGCCTGGATCCGCCGAGAGAGGCACCTCCGGATCCCCGAGCAGCCAACGGACGAGCCCGAAGGCGCTGAGCAGCGAAGCCGCCGCCAGCACGCCGGCGAGCAGTGCGGGGCCGGAGCCGACTACGGCGAACGCCGCGGCCGCGCCGACATAGAGCAGCAGTCGCTCGAGCTCGAGCACGGAAGCCGTGAGGTGGTTCGACCAGAGGACGGAGGCCGCGGTCCAGGCTGCAAAGGCAGCAAGGGCGCCGACGAAGAGAAGGCCCCCGGCGGTCGGACGCGGAGCGCCTCGCGCGAAGAGATAGACGAGCAGGGCGAGAACGACGATCGCGCTCCAACCCCACGCAGTGGCGGCGTAGCCGCCCTCGTCGAACCCGAGGGCACTGACGAGCGCGAATGTCCCGAGCGCCGGGAGCCCCTCGCGGCTCTGCACGTCTACCGACCGGTTGTCGAGAAGTGCTGGTAGTCCTTCGACGAGCTCCAGCGGCCGCCCCAGTGCCAGCCGGCCTCGTCGAAGGCCCGGACGAGGACGCCGGTGCGCGTCGCCATCCCGCGCCTGCGCTTCGAACGGTCGAGATATGCCCTCCCCGCGGGGGGCTCGACCAGACCCCTGTGGACGTACGGGTTCTCGACCGGGTTGACGTCGATCGCCTTGCCGTAGGCGTGCTCCGACCAGCTTCCGGAGTCGCCCACGCGCCGGCAGTTGAAGCCCGAGGTGTTGTCGGCCGCCATCGAGGCGTCGTCGCTGCCGCGATAGACCTCGACTCCGACCATCCTGCGGATCGGAAAGCGGCCGGCATAGAGCTTCCGGAAGACCGCGACGACATTCTCCGCCTCCGAGGCATGGACGACGAGCACGCCCGTTCGCGGCTTCCCGTCGAAGCCCCAGTGGCTGAGCCGGATCGAGCGAAGGGACGACGGCGCGAGCGGGCAGCCCGCGCGGTACGAGTAGCGAAGCTCCGCCTTCGAGACACGGGAGACGCTGGCGCTGAACGGGGTCGGCGCGGCGGCAGACGTTGCCGGCAGGAACAGCAGGAGCGCAGCGAGGCCGAGCTTGGCCATGCGTCGAGAGTAGTCTGAGCGGCTGTGCGGGGTCTCGTACTGCTGCTGGCGCTCGGCGCCGTCATCCTCGGGTCGGCTGCCCAGGCCGGGGCCGAGCAAGCCGCTGCCGCGTGCAAGTCGAATGTCGCGAACCGGCTGAAAACGGTGGGGTCGGCCGACCAGCTGATCACCGTCGAGGCCGCGCGCTACCGGACGACCCGCGCGGAGCTCACGCTCTGGCGCCGCGACGGCGACGGATGCTGGCAGCGCGTCCGCGGCCCGTGGGCGGCCAACCTCGGCGTGAACGGGATCGCCGACCGTCGGCGCGAAGGCGACGGGACGACTCCGACGGGCGTCTACGGGATCGGGCCGGTCATGTACGGCGCGGCGGCGAATCCCGGTGTCAAGTACCGCTACCGGCGCGTCGTCTGCGGCGACTGGTGGGTCGAGGATCCGGCCTCGCCCGCGTACAACACGTTCCAGCACGTCGCCTGCGGCCGCCGCCCTCCATTCCGCACGAAGCCGCCGGGGATGTGGCAGGACCCTGTCGCGTACCGCTACCTGGCTGTCGTGCAGTTCAACATGCGACCCGTGGTGCCGGGCCGCGGCTCCGGAATCTTTCTGCACGCCTCGAAGGGACGGCCGACGGCCGGGTGCATCAGCCTCCCGGTGGGTCAGCTGGTGTCGGCACTTCGCTGGCTGGATCCGGCGAAACGTCCGAAGATTGTGATCGGGACTCGGGAGACTTTCCGGAACCTTTGAGCCTCGTCGCCGCGAGCAGGCCCGGCGACGATCGTGGGGACCATGGTCAGGAAGCGGTAGACCAGCACCGCTGCGACCACGCCGGCGTTGTTGCCTCCAAAGCCGAGAAGCGCACCGGTCAGGCCGAGCTCGACGACTCCGATGCCGCCCGGAGTGATCGGAATGGTGCCAAGCAGCCTGGCCAGTGACCAGGCGGCAAAGGCCTCGACGAGGGAGACCTCGGAGGCAGGAACGCTCGAGCGCTCGAAGCGAGACGAGCAGCACGAGGAAGACGGTCAGCGTGCCTGCGTAGGTCGCGATCGTGAGGACGTGCCAGCGCCGCCGGAGGAGATCGACGGCGCCGGCCGCGGAAGCGCCCGAAGCTCGCCCCGTCCCACGAGCACCGGGGGCGGCCGAACCTCCGCGCGACGGAGCTCACGATGCGGGCCGATCAGGTCGCCGACGCCGGTGGCCATCGCGGTTGCTCGAGAGGATCGACGGCGAGCGCGGCGACCGCGACTCCGAGGGCGTCGCGCCGACGAAGGCGGCGGTGGCCAGGATCGGCGAGTCGCCACCCGTCGACCGCAAGCAGGAAGACGGCGATCACCGGATAGGAGAGGTTCGCGAACTGGTTCCAGAGGCTGACGAGGGTGACGGCGCGTCCGATCTCCCGTCCCGGGAAGCCCCAGCGGCGGAGGATCCCGTAGGTGGTCGCGAGCCCGACCGCCGCGCCTGCCGGGACGACGATCGCGAGCGCCGTGGAGACCTGGGTGAGCATGAAGGCGGCGCGGAAGGGCAGTCCGGGAAGGGTGACCTGCCACGGTGGCGCGAACGTCAGCAGGTTGAGGATCGTGACGCCGGCGAGCGACGGCGATCCACGCCCAGGAGACTGTCCTGCAGCACGTCCCAGACGTCGCGGTAGTCCGCGATCTGCGGCAGGAAGTACGCGAAGGTCGCGAGGACGAAGACCGCGCCGAAGGCGGCAAGGAGGTGGCGGCGCGACGGTCTCCACCGCGCCCGGCGAGCCATGTCGGTCGCTAGTCGCGGCTGCCGAAGAACATCAGCGCGTAGTACAGGAGCATCGAGAGCGCTGCGAGGGCACCTGCGACGTACGTGAGCGCCGCGGCGGTCAGCACCTTGTTCACGCCGGCCTGCTCGCCGGCGCCGACGATCCCCAGCTCGACGAGCTGCGCCGAGGCTCTCCGCGAGGCGTTGAACTCGACCGGCAGCGTCACGAGGTGGAACAGGACGGCGACCGCGTAGAGGATCAGTGCGAGCGCGACGAGGTTCAGTGCGTTCAGCACGGCTCCGATGATCAGCAGCCACATCCAGGCGTTGGAGGCGAAGGCGACGGCGGGATACATCGCCGAGCGCAGCTTGAGCGGGAAGTAGCCCTTCGCGTCCTGCAGCGCGTGGCCGGTCTCGTGCGCGGCGACTGCGGCGGCCGCGATGCTCGGCGGCTGGTACACGGGCTCCGAGAGGAAGAGTGCCTTCTTGCGCGGGTCGTAGTGGTCGGAGAGCGCTCCGCCGGGAGAGACCTCGACCGGAACTCCGGAGAGGCCGTTGCGGTCGAGGATCTGGCGCGCGACCTGCGCGCCGGGCATCCCGCTCGCGATCTGGATCTCGGAGTACTTCGCGAACGTCCGCTTCAGCCAGGCCTGCACGGCGAGGCCGATGAGGAGCGGCGGAACCAGGAACGCGATGTAGAGCCCGAACCCCTCCATGGACCGAAGCGTACCGAAGGGCCAGGTCTGCAGTGTCCGACGCCAAGACACGTCCGAAAGAGGCGGTACGGTCGGCTGATGCGCCTGATCGTCGCCCGCTGCGAGGTCATCTATACCGGACGGCTCTCCGCCTTTCTCCCGGAGTCGACCCGGCTCCTGATCGTCAAGGAGGACGGGGCTGTGCTCGTCCACGCGGACGCCGGCGGCTACAAGCCCCTGAACTGGATGACTCCACCGACGGTGATCGAGGAAGGGGGCGAGCCGCTCGAGCTGCTGGTCGTTCGCAAGCGTGCGGGGAAGAGCGAGGACCGCCTGGAGATCCGGATCCTCGAGCTCCTGAGCGATGTCTCACACGAGATGGGGGAAGCCGCAGCACTCGAGAAGGACGGCGTCGAGCGGGATCTCCAGGAGGCGCTCGCAGCCGGCCCGGAGCACCTCGGGGAGGAGCTCCGCCTCGTCCGCCGTGAATGGGCGACGGACGTCGGCCCGGTCGACCTGATGTGCCGCGATGCCGACGGCGGCTGGGTCGCCGTCGAGATCAAGCGGATCGGGACGATCGAGGCCGTGGAACAGCTCTCGCGGTACCTGGAGTGCATTCGCGTCGACCCGGCAAAAGCCGCCTGCCGCGGCATCCTGGCGGCGCAGACCGTGAAGCCCCAGGCCGCCACGCTCGCAACCGCGCGCGGGATCGCGTGCGTCGAGGTCGACCTCGACGTCCTGCGAGGCTTGCGCGAGCCCGAGCTGACCCTCTTTTCGTAGCTAGATTTCGGTGGTGAGCCGCCTCGCTCTGCTTGTGTTCGCGCTGGCCGCCTTCGGCGCCTCCGGAGCCGGCCCCGAGGCTGCAAGCCGCTGTGTGCCGACCCGGGCCGATGCGCTTGGCCCCTACTACGAGCCGGGCGCGCCGGTCCGCTCGAAAGTCGGCTCCGGCTACGTCTTGAGCGGGCGAGTGCTCACCGTCGGCTGCCGGCCAATCGCTCGCGCCCGCATCGAGCTCTGGCTCGGTCAACCCGCGGGGCCGATACGACGACGCTCACCGGGCGACAGTGGTCGCCCGCCGGGACGGGCGCTACCGGTTCGAGAGCAACCGGCCGATCGCCTACGAGTCTCGGCCGCCGCACATCCACGTTCGCGTGAGCGCCCGCGGCTATCGGACGCTCGTGACCCAGCACTATCCGCGGGCGGGCCGGCGCGGCGGCGTCTTCAACCTCGTGCTCGCGCGCCGCTAGCGCCGCGAACCTTCCTAGACTTCCCGTGTGAACATTCAGGCGGTGGCGCGTCGCACCGGCGTGCCTGCGGCGACCCTTCGGAAGTGGGAAGAGCGGTACGGCGTCCCGGCACCGATGCGGACCGAAGGCGCGCAGCGACGCTATGGCGACCGCGAGCTGCGGCAGATCGAATGGCTGCGCGACCGGCTGGCCGAGGGGCTGAGAATCGGACAGGCGGTCGCGCTCCTCCGCCGTGTCGACGAGCCGCTCGGAGGCGCGTCCGCGATCAGGGAGGCGATCCTCGTGGCGCTCTCCGACCGGCTTCCGTCTCGCATCGAGTCGCTCGTGAACCAGGCGTTCACGGTCCTGGATCCTGCGACCGCGATCGCGGAGGTCGCAGCCCCCGTCCTGGCGCGAACCGGCGAGCTCTGGGAGCAGGACAGGATCACGGTCGCCGAGGAGCACTTCGTCTCGCAGCTGCTCGCGACCAAGCTCCGCGCGATCGTCGACACGACGGCCAGCGGATCGGCCGGAGTCGCGGCACTCGCATGCCTCCCCGGTGAGCGTCATGAGATCGGGCTCCTTGCCCTTGCAGCGCTCCTCCAGACGGACGGATGGCGCGTGCTCTACCTCGGCCAGGACACGCCGCTGCAGCAGGCCTTCGAGCTGGCGGCGGCCGCCGACGCCCGTGTGCTCGCTCTCAGCGGGACGATGGGCGGTCCGACGAAGGAAGCGGCGCGAGAGCTCGCGCGGCTCGAAAAGGAGTATTCGAGCCTCCGTGTCGTTCGGGGTGGCCTGGGTTTCGGCGGCCCCTCGGCGCAACAGGCCGTTCGCTCCCTCCGCAAGCTGCGGCGGAAACCTGCCTGAGAACGCCGTAGGGCGGCTCTCGCCGCCCTACGGAAAACCGACTGCCTGGATCCCGGTCTAGCGAACCTGCACGGTGGTCGGCGAGTCGGAGGAGCGGCCGGAAGAGTCGCTCATCGCCGTGCCCTGCGAGGACACGTCGTCCTTCATCCGCTCGGCTTCCTGCTTGCCGTGCTGGATGTCCTGCTTGACCTGGCCCTTCTGCTCTTGGCCCTTCTGGTAGGCGCCTTCGAGCATGCGGCCGGCGACCTCGCGGCCCCCGAGGCCGAAGGCGAGGGCTGCGCCCAGCGCGATCGAGCCGAGGAGGAGCGTGTAGGTCGTCACGACGATGTCGTGGGCGATCTTCAGCTGCTCCAGGATCATGAAGGTCGCGATCGTCATGACCAGGATCGGAGCGGCGGTGGCGATGATCTTGCCGGTGGGCGTGTCGCCCATCAGCCTGGTCGCGAGCGTTGCGACGGTGGCGGAGATGGCGCCGGCGACGAGGAAGATCGCCAGGGCCGCGATCACGTTGGGCAGATAGGCCCAGACCGCGTGGACGAACGCCGACACGGCTTCGATCCCGAGGACGTCTGCCGCGATCGAGACGAACGCGAGCAGAATCGCCCAGAACGCGATCCGGCCGATCAGCCGCGACGGGCTGGTTGCGATCTTGCGGACCCACTCACCGACTCCGCCGGAGAGCAGCTGCCGATCGAGACCTGCTCGCGTCAGCACCGAGGTCAGGATCCGGCCGACCAGCTTCGCGATGAAGTAGCCGATGATCAGGATGACGATGGCGCCGATCAGCGCAGGGATCCACGCGAAGAACACGCTGAACCCCCGCTCGACGCTGTCGCCGATGTTGAGTGCGGCGAACATGTGTAACCCCCTACTTCGACAAAGAATTGACGAAGCGGCTCCTACCCCCGGTCCGGGCGTTGAAACCCGCAGCTTCCTATGATTCCGCGCCATGGCTCGCGCACCGAGGAGGCCCGTGCTGCTCGAGCTGGCCGTCGCCAATTCGCTTGCGAGCCAGGTCTTCGTCCGCGAGCTCCTTCGCGCCGGCTATCCCCCCACACAGGTCGGCATGCTGACCCTGATCGACATCCACGGGCCCATCACGCCGAGCGGTCTCGAGGCGGAGACCGGAATACCCAAGACGACCCTGCGGGGACGGGTGCAAGGGCTCGTCCGATCGGGCCTCGTGCAGCGTGTAGCGAATGACGACGACCGCCGTTCGCATTACCTCGAGATCACGAAAGAGGGCAAGGAGTTCCTGCGCTCGATGGGACCGGTCCTTCGCGCGACGGAGAAGGCGATCGAGGGCGAGCTCGGGGCCTCCCTCGAGGATCTCCGTGGTCCACTCGAGCGTCTCCGGAAAGCGAACCGCGCGCTGTTAAGCGTCGATTAAACGCGAGGCGCTGATCTAGGATTTAGGGCGGATCCGCCCTATTCTGAAATGGTGTTCGTGATCATCTTCTAGGGCTGGGGGCCACGAGCCCGGCCCGCGACCCTGCGGTCGGCGCACCACGCGGCCACCGCCGTGCGAGACCGTTCGATCAGGCGCTCCTGGTTCTCGGGCTCGACCTCGAGCCGCACCGCGTGCTCGATCAGATCCTGGAACTCGGCGCTGTCCACGTAGTCGACGGTCGCTTGCTCGAGGTCCGGCAGAGCCTCGGCCCGAAACTCCTCGAACGCCTCGATCTGAAAGTAGGCGTCGGCGAGGTCCCGATACTCCCGGAGCTTCTCCTCGTAGGGGAGCTCGCTGTCGGCGACCGCGAAGTAGTCGGCCGTGTTCTGGTTGACGCGCATCGGCCGGCCCGTCACGGCGCAGAATGCGCACCAGGCGACGAGCGACTGGATCGCCCACGGGAAGTGGTAGTGGAGGCTGACCATCGCCATGTCCGGTGAGGCGTTCGCGTAGTCGATCGGGAAGGCCTCGCCGTCCTTGACGATCACCTCGCAGGAGTTGAACTCCCAGCGGAAGAAGGCGTTGACGAGTCGGCCGATCGTCTCGACCTCCCAGTCGAGCTCCGGCGCCAGGAACTGTCTCCTCGACGCTGTAGCGGTAGTGCCCGTGCGCGGAGGGGTCGTACTGCATGACCTTCGTCTGCGGCCCGATCGAGAGGCTGCGCGTGAAGACGTCGAAGTCGTCCACGGCCGCCTGGAGGTGCATGAGGCGCTCGCCCGACTCCTCGTACGCACGGTGGAGCTCCTCGCTCGACTCGATTCGCGTGACGCCGACCCACATCCCGCCGTCGAACGGCTTCATGTAGAGGGGGTAGCCGACCTGCTCGGCGACGTAGTCGAGGTCGAACTCGGGGCTGTACCGCTCCGCCATCGGGACGTACCGGGGGTTGTCCGGCGGAAGCTTGTGGGGGATCAGCCAGGTCTCCGGAACCTTGATCCCGAGCCGCATCAAGGCGCAGTAGGCGGAGTGCTTCTCCATCGCCTGGAACGTGAACGGGTTGTTGAGCAGATAGACCTCGTCCATCAACGCGAGCTTCTTCAGCCACTCGCGCGGCACGTCGTACCACCAGGCCAGGCGGTCGATGATCAGCCCGTAGCGCGGCTTGTAGCGGAGGTCGAACGGCTCGTGGACGATCCGCTCGGTCTCGAGCTCGTGCGTCTCGCCGCGCCACTCGATCGGGCCGAGCCGGCGGAGCAGGCTCTCGAAAGCCGTCGGCCAGTCTTCCTCGGTGGCGAGGAGCAGTCCGATCAGATGCTTCCGCGCCATGGCCCTGCGGCGAGTCTACGACGCGAGAGAGCGCAGGACATCCTCCGTGTGCGACCAGAGAAGGAGGTGCCCGGCGCTCGGAACCATGTTCAGCTTGCTGCCCGGAATCGTCCTCGCGAAGAACTCGGCGACCCTGGGTGAGACTGCGTTGTCGGCCTCGCCCTGCCAGATCTGCGTCTCGACCCTGATCTCCTCCGGCCGGAAGCCCCAGGGCGCGACGTAGAGGAGGAAGAGGTCGTGGGCGTAGCCCTCGGGTCCGCGCGAGACCGTCTCCAGCTTGGCCGCCTCGAAGCGGCTACGGATGTCGGGGTCGGCCATCACTGCTTGGTCGGCGTCCGGCGCGCCCGAGCCGCCGTTCTGCGAGTTGCGGGCCATTTCCACGAGCTCCTCGCGGCAGTCCTCCAGCAGGCGGCTCGCGATCAGTCCGGGATCGCGCTCTGCGAGCTCGATCATCGGCCGACGGTGCGGCGGTGCGGAGAAGCGCAGCTCCGGCCGGTCCCAGACTGGGGCGGGGGAGGAGACGAGGCCGAGCGTCGTGACCCGATCCGGCAGGGCGAAGCCGCAGGCGGCCGCGTGCGGCCCGCCGCCCGACATCCCGAAGACCCCGAAGCGCTCGATCCCGAGGTCGTCGGCCAGCTCTGCGACGTCGCGAGGCCAGTCGAGCAGGGTACGCCCGGGCTGGAGGTCGGAGAGCCCGTACCCGGGCCGGTCGACGAGGGTCAGCCGAACGCCGGCTCGCGGCGGGAGCCTCCTCGCCGAGGTGCGCGAGCCACGAGAGGCTGGTGCCGAGGAAGCCGAGCACGGGCGCACCGTCGGACGGGCCCCACTGCGAGTACCCGAGCGCGCGTCCGTCGGAAAGCTCGAAGACCCCGGCCATAGCCGGCGGACGTTAGCCGTAAGCCGGAGTCGCATCGCCGCTGCGCGCGCTCGAGAGGTAGAGAGGGCGGCCCGTGGGCCGCCCTCTCCACTGCGTTTCCGCTTCGCCTAGCTGTTGAGGCAGAGCGCGCTGTAGTCCCACGTGAACACCGGGTGGTAGTGGTAGCACCCGACGCGGGATGACACGTAGTGACGATCGTTCGGGCTCGCGTACGTCGCGAGCGGCGCACCGTTCCGAACGAGGTCGTGGTCGAGGTTCGAGAACGCCTTGTACCGCTCGACTCCGACCAGCGTCTTCGCGCGATTGATCTTCGCGTTGAACGCAGGCGAGTTGAAGTACGAGAAGTTGACGTTGTTGGCGGGCCGGATCGTCGTTCCGTCGACGAGGAAGATGAAGTCGTACGGATCGAAGTAGTCCATGTGCCAACCCTCGAGGGTCAGGTCGAAGGGCTCGCCCTTGCGACCCGCCAGCTCGAACTGGGTCGCCCGCGGGAACAGCCTGATGTCCATGTTCAAGCCGATGTTCCGCAGGTTCGCCTGGACGACCTGGCACCGCGCGGGAGCCGGAGCCCTGTTCGCGCAGTAGAACACGCCGTCGCCGCCACGCTGCTGGCCGTTCGAGAGTGCTCTCGCCTGGCTCAGATTCGGGCGCCGCGGGTAGATGGCGACGTTCTTGAAGCCGCGCATGCTCGGCGGCATGTACTGGTCGTTCGTGACGCCGGCGTACGCCCCGCCCTGTGCGAGCACGGCCTGCCGGTCGATCGCGAAGTTCACGGCCTTCTTGAGCCGGACGTTGCCGGCTCCACCGCCACCGAACAACCGACGGTCGTGGTTCATCGCGAGGTACAGGATCGTCGGCGCCGGGTTCGCGAAGTAGCGACCAGGCGACTGCTTCTTGACGCCGTACCGACGACCGAGCTCGGCGTGCGCTGCCGGGGGCAGGTCGCCGAAGTCCGTCGCGCCACGGTCGATGTTCAGCTTGATCGTCTCGAGCGGGAGCCCGATGTCGACCACGATGCTGTTGACGTTGTGCGGAGCAGGGCCGCGGTAGAACCGGTTCCGCTCGAGCACGACGCGGCGGTTCTTGGTCCACTCCTTGACGTAGTAGGGACCTGCGCCGTGCACCGGGGCGCCGACGCCCTCGGGGTTGACGGGCAGGTTCGTCGCATGAGCTGCGAAGAACGGCATGGCCAGCCGTGCCAGGAGGTCAGGCGAGCGCTTCGTCATTCTGAGCTGAAGCGTGTTGTTGCCGATGACCTTGATCCCGCTGGCCCGCTGTGCCCGTCCGGCGATGACCGCCGGCGCACCGGCGATGTCCTCGATGAACGGCTGGGCCGGGGAGTTCATCCGCCGGTTGAGGGCCCGGTTCAGCGAGGCGGCGAAGTTGCGAGCCGTGACGCGCTGCCCGTTGCTCAGGCGGTAGGTGCTCTTGAGCTGGAAGGTGTAGACCAGCCCGTTGCTCGAGATGCGCGGGAAGCCCTTGGCGACGTCCGGTGTGAGCCGGGATCCTCGCGGGGCTGGCGCATGCGGGTAGTTCATGAGCATCGCGCTGGTGGCGTAGGCGATCGTCCAGGACGGGACGTAGTACCAGAGCGCCGGATCGACGTAGTCGATGTCGACACTCAGGCTATGTCTGAGCGTCCCGCCGGTTCGCGCCTCGCCGGCCGACGAAGCCTGGGGTGCGGAGCTTGCCGAAGAGCCCGCTGTCGCGGACGCAGCCAGCAGAGCTGCACCAACCAGGATCATCAAGACCGAAAGCGTGAGCCGTCTATGCACTGAGACTCCTTTCGCGGTTTCCGAGCCGGTGCAGTCAGCGCACCGGCTCCAGAGCGCCCGATTGGGGCTCCGACGGCTCAGACAGCTCTTAATAGAGGATGTTAGATCGTCATCACCGACCGGAATAGACCGTTCAGCGGCGGTAATCACTCGATCTGCAAACCAATATCGTCGCGAGGCGTCAACGGTAACGGATGGGCCGTTCGACCCCCGCGCGTCCCGCTCGAGCCGGCTGCAACAGCGCAAAGGACCTCGCGTGCAGCAGCTGAAGCGCTGGCCGGGCATCGAGCTTCGTCACCTGGAGGCGCTCGCCGTCGTGTCCGACGAGGGCAGTTTCCGAAGGGCGGCACGGAAGCTCGGATACACCCAGTCCGCGATCAGCCAGCAGATCGCAGCGCTCGAGCGAGCGGTCGGGCACAGCGTGCTCGAGCGGCCCTCGCGCGGCAGACCCCTGGCGCTGACGGAAGTCGGAGCTCGGCTGCGACGCCTCCACGACACGGTCGAGCAGGCGATCTCAGCGGCTCGTGCCGACGTAGCGGCCGCAGCGGCCGGCGTCGGCCACGTCGTCCGGGTCGGGACACCGTTCTCGTTCGCGCACCTCTCCGAGGCGGTCGTCGCGATGCGGGTGCGCCATCCCCGCGTCGTGGTCGAGGTGGTCAGTTCTGCCGACGACGAGCGGCTTCTCCGGTTGCTGGACACGGGTGCAGTGGATCTCGCAGTCGTGCGAGCATCGACGGCTGCGGCGCCCATCGACCTCCGGGAGGCGGCCGTGTGCTCATACGCGGCCGCGATCCCGGCCGCCTCCGCGCTCGCCCGAAAGCAGAAGCGCGTCGCGCTCTGCGACCTCGGCGCCTTCCCCCGGATTGCGACTGCAGACGGGACGGCGTTCGCGGACGACGTCGCTGCGCCGGTCGTGGCGTCGGATGCGGAGATGGCGCTCGGGCTCGTCGCCGCGGGCGCCGGCGCTGCCGTGCTTCCCGCGCTCTTCGCGAGCGCGCCGCCCGTGGCTGTCGCCATCCGCCCGCTGCGCGACATCCTCCCGCCTTTCCGGCTCTCGCTGGCGACAACCGGTCGGCTGCTTCCGCAGGCGGCCGACCTCGCCGATCTCCTCGTCGCTTCGATCTCCGGCTGGCCGGCGGCGGAGTCGGACACCGACGCGGCAGCACCGGCCTGATCCTCCCTCGTTTAACCTCGGGGGCCGGCGGCAAGGACAGCGGCATGGTCGAACCGAAGCGCCCCGACGACGCACCGCTCGAGCGCGAGGCCCGCGAGGCCGCACGCGGCAGTACCTCGAGGACGCCGTTGCTCATGATCGGCGGCGTCGGTGGCGCGATCGCGGTCGTCGCCGGAATCCTCATCGTCGCGATGCTCCTGGTCTGGCGATTCGCCTGACCGACTGACCGGGCGCCTTCCCCTTTTCGGAGGATGGCGTCCTCCCGCTCGGGCGCCGACGAACCCAGGAGCGTGAGGACTGCGGCTCTGCCCCTCCGTCTCAGTCTCGCCCTGCCCGGCCGGGCACAGGCGAACCGGGGCGCGCAACCCGTCTCGGGAGGGATGTACGCGCGCCCGGGACTCCGTCGCCGCAGCGCTCCGTTCGTCGGCGTGATGGCTCTCGCGATCGCCGTTCTGCCACTGCCTCCGGGCGGCGACGGATTGACGGAAATCGTGCTCGCTACCTCGATTGCGGCCCTGATCGCCCTCACGGTCTGGCTGGCTCCGTGGCACCGGTTGCCGCGCTTCGCCGAAGTCGTTCCGGCGCTCGCGTACTTCGTCGTGATCGCGCTTCTCCGGGAGAGCCAGGGCGGCGCTACCTCCGGTTACGCCTCGCTTGTGATGCTCCCGGTCTTCTGGCTCGCCCTCTACGGCACCCGCGTGCAGCTCGCGATCGGCATCGCCGGAATCGCGTCCGTCTTTCTCACGCCGCTCCTCCTGCTCGGCGCACCCGAGTACCCCTCGACCGAATGGCGCACCGCGATCCTCTGGATCACGGTCGCGCCGGTCGTCGGCTTCACGGTCCAGTCCCTCGTCGTCCAGCTCCGCTCCCGCGCCGAGGACACCCGTCTTGCGCTCGCCAACATCGAGGCGATCACGACCGCAATGCGGGAGATCGGCGCCAGCACAGACCCGGAGGCCGCTCGCCGCGCCGTGTGCTCGTCAGCTCGAGACATCGCAGGCGCCGACGTCGTCCAGCTGCTGGAGCCGGCCTTCGACGACCGGCTCACCCTCACCTCGTCCGCCGGGATGCGAATCCCGCGCGCCGGCGAGGAAGCCGGCGCAGGTCTCGCGTACATGTCCTGCAAGCCGGTTTTCCTGAAGGACGCGACGCACGGGGCGCGCCACGGGCTCCGCTCGATGCACTTCGAGCCGGTCCTGCGAGAGGAGGCCGTCGTCGCCGTCCTCGTGCTCGGTTGGGCGAAGCCGGTCAAACGCCTGTCGCCGCGCATCGAGTCGGGGATGGGGATGCTCGCGGCCGAGGCCGCGATCGCCCTCGACCGCGGCCGGCTCCTGGCGCAGCTCCAGGAGACCGCGCGCACGGATGACCTCACCGGCCTGCCGAACCGCCGTGCCTGGGAGGTCGAGCTCCCGCGCGAGCTCGCCCGCGCCGCGCGCGATTCCAGCCCCGTGTGCGTCGCGATGCTCGACCTCGATTCGTTCAAGCGGTTCAACGACAATCGCGGCCACCAGGCCGGCGACAGGCTCTTGAAGCAGTCCGCCGCCGCCTGGGTGAACCAGCTTCGGGCAAGCGACATGCTTGCGAGGTACGGAGGCGAGGAGTTCAGCCTGCTCCTTCCGGGCTGCACGCTCGCCGACGCGCAGGTCCTCGTCGGGCGGCTCCGCTCGGCCATGCCGGACGGCGAGACGGTCTCCGCCGGCATCGCCTGCTGGGACGAGACCGAGGGCGCCGAGTCGCTCGTCGGCCGCGCCGACAGCGCGCTCTACGCGGCCAAGCGGGCCGGCCGCAACCGCCTTGTGGCGGCGCCCTAAGCGGGGCTTGTTGGGGCGAGTGCCCATGGTTCCTTGCTGATGGAGAGGCGGAACGGGCTCGGCCCGTTCCGCAAGCGGGTGCTTAGTTCTTCGGCGGTTTTAGGACTGCAAAGGGGTCTGTTACCTCCAGTGCTCTGGTTCGGAACTTGAAGAGAGCCGCCGGGCCGTCCGCCCGTTCTTCCCGGCTCGCGCTTCGATCCCGTCGGCTCCAGCACGCCGCGCCGCACGAGCACGCGGTGGAGGTTCGTTGCCGAGACCTCGTGGCCGAGCGCGGCCGCGTAGATCTCGCGCAGGGCCGAGAGCGTGAACTCCCTCGGAGCGAGCGCAAACCCGACGTTCGTGTACGAGAGCTTGGCCCTGAGCCTCGCGAGGCCGGAGCGGACGATCTCGCCGTGGTCGAAGGCGGTTCGCGGGAGGCGGGCGACCGGCTGCCACCGGGTGTCGCCGGGTATTGCCGGATCGAGGCCGGACGGGACGAGCCCGAGGTACGCGGTCGCGAGCTCCCAGTCCCTCGGGTGGCGCTTCGGCTCGCTGCGTGTCTCGAGCTGCTCGAGATGCGCCAGCTCACGGACGTCCACCTTGTCGGCGAGGTGATGCCGGATCGACTGCTCGAGCGTCTCTCCAGGCTCCAGGTAGCCGCCCGGCAAAGCCCACCGGCCGGCGAACGGCTCTCGAGCCCGCTCCCACATCAATGCCCGCAAGCGGCCGTCCCGCACCTGGAAGACGACGGCAAGCGTGACCTGGAGAGGGGCGGGTCGGGTAGACTTGCCCACCAGGTTTGAGACTATCAGGCGAAAACCTCCGCTCGACCCTCGCCGCGACCGGTGTCATGCTCTTGCTCGCGGCCTGCGGAGGCGACGGCGACAGCGCCTCCGGGACGACCACGGCGGAGGGAATCCAGAAGGCCGAGTTCAAGATCGGGCTCGTCACGGACGTCGGACAGCTGAACGACCGCGGGTTCAACCAGCTCGCCTACGAGGGACTGAAACAGGCCGAAAAGGAGCTGGACGTCGAGATCAAAGTCGCGCAGTCGAAGTCGGCCGCCGACTACATCCCGAACCACACGACGCTCGCCCGCCAGGGCTTCGATCTCATCATCGGTGTCGGCTTCGCCCAGGGCGCGGCGGTGGCCGAGGCGGCGAAGAGCTTCCCCGAGAGCCGGTTCGCGATCATCGACGTCGACCAGACGACGCTTCCAGGCAAGCCCATGAACGTGCTGGGGGTCCTGTTCCGCGAGGAGCAGGCGGGTTATCTCGCCGGTGTGCTCGCCGGCCTCTCGGTCAAGAAGTCCCCGCCGGTCGTGAGCTCGGTCGGCGGCTACAAGGAGCCGCCGGTCGACCGCTTCATCGCGGGCTACCAGGCCGGCGCCAAGTACTCCGAGCCGGGCGTCAAGACGCTGAACGCCTACTCCTCCGACTGGGACGACCAGGCGAAATGCAAGGAGCTCGCGCTGAGCCAGATCGCACGCGGGTCGACGGTCGTCTTCCAGGTCGCGGGAGGCTGCGGCCTCGGAGCGCTGGACGCGTCCGGCGAGAAAGGGGTCTGGGGGATCGGCGTGGACGCCGACCAGGCGTTCCTCGGGAACCAGGTCTTGACGAGCGCGATGAAGCGCGTGGACGAGGTCGTCTTCCGGATCAGCAGGTCGGTGACGGAGGGGACCTGGAGGGGCGGCGTGAACGTCACGTTCGGTCTAGCCGAGCACGGAGTCGGGCTCGGAAGCATCAACGGGGCTGTTTCGTCCGAGGACCGGGAGATGCTCGAGGACGTCGAGCGGAAGATTCTCGCCGGGGAGATCGACATCCCCAAGTCCCTGTAGAGGTCTACCCGCCGGCGACTGCGGCGATCACTCGCACTTCCTTGACGCCCGCGAGCGGCGCCTCGAGCCCGCCCAGCGAGCGCGCGTCGTCTCCGTCGAGGTAGACGTTCACGAGCCGGCGGAGCTCGCCGGCCTCGAAGAGCAGATCGGCCACGGGGAGCCCGCGCAAGGCCTCGCCGAGAGTGCCGGCCTCCAACTCGAACCGCCCCTGCCCGCCGGCCTGCGTGGCCAGCAGCGAGGGGAGGAGGACTACGACCACTCGGCGGCTTCGAGCGAGAGAACCGGCGGCAGTTGTCGGGCGGCCTCGGTCCACTGCTCGCCTCGGCTCGTCGAGACGAAGACCGAGCCGCTCTGCGTCCCGAAGTACAGGCCCTCCGAGTCGTACGTGAGGCCCTCGCGCATGACCGCAGCCCAGGCAGGCTCCGGGAGCCCGTCCGAGACGAGCGCCCAGCTCGAGCCGCCGTCGTCGGTCCGGTAGACCCCGATTCGTCCGTCGGGCGTCACGCGGTTCTCGGCGCCGTCCTCGGGGATCACGTAGGCGACGTCCGGATCGCGCGGGTCGAGCGCGAGCGGAAAGCCGAAGCCGCTCGGTAGCCCGTTTCCCTCCAGCCGTTCCCAGGTGTCTCCGCGGTCGTCCGACCGGTAGACGCCGCAGTGGTTTTGCTGCCACAGGCGCTCGGGCCGCTCGGGGTGCAGGAGCAGCTTGTGGACGCACTGCCCGACCTCGGGGAAGTTGTCCGGCTCCGGGTAGAAGTCGGCGGCGACTCCCTGGTTCGCGGGCGTCCAGGATTCGCCGCCGTCCTCTGTCTTGAACGTGCCGGCGGCAGAGATCGCGATGTACATGCGCTTCGGGTCGGTCGGGTCGAGCTGGATCGAGTGGCAGCACATTCCGCCGGCCCCGGGCTGCCACTTCTCCCGCGTCGGATGCTCGACCACGCTCTGCACCGGCTCGAAGCTCGTCCCGCCGTCGCCCGATCGGAACAGGACGCCCGGCGTGGCTCCCAGCCAGATCTCGTCGGGATCGGCGTCCCGGCCGGGCTCGACGTGCCAGACCTCGTCGAGCTTCAGATCAGAGTCCTCCGGAAGCGTGAGCCCCTCGGCTCGCCGCCAGGTCTTGCCCTCGTCGTCGGAGCGCTGGAAGGTGCCCCCGTAGACGAAGTTGTTCGCCGCGATCTGGAGACTGCCGTCGCGGTGGTCGCGGATCGCGTGGAAGACCGACCAGCCGGGGAGAAGCGGGCCTTCGAGCTCCCAGCTCGACCTGCTTTCGTCTCCGTGGAGGAGGAAGAGCCCCTTTCGGGTGCCGGCGAGCAGCAGGACGCCCATGCGCAGCTAGCGTACGCCAATCGACGAAAGGAGCCCGAAGTGGCGAAGCTGAGCGAGCAGGAAGCCAGCATCTTCGAAGAGCCGTATTTCGCCGTCGTCGCAACGACCCGCGAGGACGGCTCCCCGCAACAGACGGTCGTCTGGGTCGACTACGACGGCGAGAACGTCGTCTTCAACACGGCCGAGGGCCGGGCCAAGCCGCAGGAACATCCGCCGGAACCCGAAGGTCAGCGTCCACGTCACGCATCCCGACGACCCGTTCAAGTGGGTCTCCGTCGCCGGATCCGCCGAGATGACGACCGAAGGCGCGGACGACCACATCGACAAGATGGCGAAGAAGTACATGGGTGTGGACTCGTATCCGTACCGCTCGGACGACGAGCAGCGGCTGATCGTGAAGGTCAAGCCCGAGCACGTGAACAGCTCGGGCTACGACGGAGGCTAGTTGCAGCTCCGTGAGGTGGGGCCGCGCGACGGTCTCCAGAACGAAGAGCAGATCTTCGCGCCGGAGACGCGCGCCGACCTCGTCGACCGGCTTGCCGCCGCCGGCCTCCAGCGGATCGAGGCGGCGAGCTTCGTCAACCCCGACCGCGTGCCGCAGATGGCCGGCGCCGAGGAGGTCGTCTCCGCGCTCGAGCGTCGGGCGGGTGTCCTGTACTCGGGACTGGCGCTGAACGAGCGGGGCTACGACCGGCTCCGTGACGCAGGCCTCGACGAGGTGTCGTTCGCGGTCGCCGCGACCGAGAGCTTCTCGCAAAGGAACGCCGGCGCCTCGGTCGACGCGGCTCTCGGAGATGCGGATCGGATCGTCGCGCGCGCCCGGGAGGATGGGATCCAGTCGAGCGTCACGATCTCGGTTGCGTTCGGCTGCCCGTTCGAGGGTGCGGTCGCCGCCGACCGGGTAGTCGAGATCGCCGAGCGGCTCGCCGCGGCGGAGCCGGACGAGCTCGTCCTCGCCGACACGATCGGAGTCGCCACCCCGCGGCCGGTCAAGGCGCTCGTCGAGCGGGTCTCGGCCCTCGGCATGCCGGTCGGCGGTCATTTCCACAACACCCGGAACACGGGGTTCGCGAACGCCTACGCCGCGTTGGAGGCGGGGGCGTCCGCCCTGGACTCCTCCGTGGGCGGCCTCGGAGGCTGCCCCTTCGCGCCCAAGGCGACGGGGAATGTCGCCACCGAGGATCTCGCCTATCTCCTCGAGGGCGAGGGTGTCGAGACCGGCGTCGACCTCGACGGGCTGATCGCGATCTCGCAGTGGCTGGAGGAGCTTCTCGGACGCAAGCTCGAGGGCTACCTCTACCGCGCCGGGTTGCTCAGAACAATGCCCACCTGACGAGCACCACGATCACCGCGACCGCGGCCACCACCAGCAGCAGGCTCATCAGGCCGAAGGACGCAGGCCTCGTCGGTGCCGCTGCCGGAGTCGAAGCCGGCCAGGATCTGCTCGTGCACCTTGCGCTCGATCTGAGCAGCGAGGTCGTCGGCGCCTGTCTCGGCGGAGGTCTTGAGCGGCGGGAAGCTGTCCGTCCGCTCGGCAAGTGAGAGCTCGAAGATCCGCTCGTGCTGAACGTCCTTCAAGTTCGCCTGTCCGAGGTCACGGATCTCGACGCCGGGAGGGACGTTGTTGCCGACGAGCGCGCGCGTCGTCTCCGACAGCAAGACCTGCCCTCCGTGACCGGCCGAGCAGATCCGTGCAGCCCGGACGACGTCCAGGCCGAGGTAGCCCTCGTCGCCCACGGTCGGCTCGCCGGTGTGGAGGCCCATTCGCACCCTGACCTCGACACCCTCTGGCCAGTGGTGACCCTCGAGCTCCCGCTGCGCGGTCACGGCTCCCTCGACCGCGTCCTTCGCGCGGGGAAAGGAGAAGAAGAACGCGTCTCCCTGGGTGTCCATCTCCCGCCCGCCGGCCGAGGTCAGCTTGTCGCGCAGGATCGCCCGGTGATCGCGATGCACCTCCGCGTAGCGATCGCCGAGCTGCTCGAGGAGCCGAGTCGAGCCCTCGATGTCCGAGAACAGAAACGTCACCGTCCCCGCGTGGAGCTCGCTCACGCGTCTTCTCAGTCCGGCGGGAGGAGGCCGAGGCTCTCTTCGCCGCTCAGGCTCGGCTCGTCGTCGGTCTCCGAGTCGTCCGCCGGCCCTGGCGCCTCCTCGGGCTCGAGGAGATCGTCTGGCGTCTCCGTCACGCCGACTAGCTTAGACCCGTGAACCGCCTGGCGAACGAGACCAGTCCGTACCTCCTCCAGCACTCCCGCAACCCGGTCGACTGGTACCCGTGGGGCGAGGAGGCGTTCGAGAAGGCCCGGGGCGAGGACCGGCCGATCCTGCTCTCGATCGGCTACTCCGCGTGCCACTGGTGCCACGTCATGGAGCACGAGTCGTTCGAGGACGAGGAGACCGCCCGGCTGATGAACGAGCGCTTCGTCAGCGTCAAGGTCGACCGGGAGGAACGGCCGGACGTCGACGCGCTCTACATGGATGCCGTCGTCGCGCTCACCGGGCACGGCGGCTGGCCGATGACCGTCTTCCTGACTCCGGAGGGCGAGCCGTTCTTCGGCGGGACGTACTACCCGCCGGAGCCGCGGCACGGGATGCCGGCGTTCTCCGACGTCCTCACCGCGATCGCGGATCTCTACCGCGACCAGCGCGGCTCGGCTGCGAGCGCGGCGACGCAGCTCGTCGAGGCTCTGCGCTCGTCGGCCGCCGTCCGGCCCTCGAGCGATCCCTTGACGGAGAGCGTGCTGGGGGATGCCTCGCGCGCCCTGCGCCGTCAGTTCGACCCGGACTGGGGAGGGTTCGGCGGCGCGCCGAAGTTCCCGCCGGCGTCGACGATCGAGTTCCTGTTGCGGATGCACCTGCGCGGCGACGACCAGGCGCTGCCGATGGTCGTCAAGACACTCGACGCGATGGCGGCCGGTGGGATGTACGACCTGCTCGGCGGCGGCTTCCACCGCTACTCGGTCGACCGCACCTGGCTCGTTCCCCATTTCGAGAAGATGCTTTACGACAACGCGCTGCTCGCCTCCGCCTATCTCCATGGCTGGGCGGTGACCGGGAACGAGCGCTACCGCCGTGTCGTCGAGGAGACGCTCGACTACGTCCTTCGGGAGCTCCCGCTTCCGGAAGGGGGCCTGGCCTCGGCGCAGGACGCAGACACCGACGGGATCGAGGGCCTGACGTTCACCTGGACCGCGGACGAGGGAGTCCCCGAGGAGCTGCTTCAGCCCTTCGAGGACGGGCGGTCGATCATTCGCGGTGAGCTGGACGAGGAGCTCCGCGTCCGTCTCTTCGAGCTTCGCGAGCAGCGACCCAAGCCGGCGAGAGACGACAAGGCGATCGCGTCGTGGAACGGCCTCGGCCTGGCGGCCCTCGCGGAGGCGGGCCGCCGGCTCGAGCGACCCGACTACGTGGAGGCGGCCGCCGCCGTGGCCGAGTTCCTGCTCGGGCCGCTGTCGGACGATCGAGGCCGCCTCTTCCGCAGCTACCGCGAAGGGCGCGCCAAGACCACCGGGTTCCTCGAGGACTACGCCGATGTCTCGAACGGCCTCTACGAGCTGCACGTCGCAACCGGCGAGCTTCGCTGGCTCCAGGAGGCGAGCCGGCTGGCGAGACTCGCCGTCGAGCTCTTCGGGGACACGGAGCGCGGCGGCTTCTTCATCACACCCGTGGACGGTGAGCGGCTGATCGCGCGGCAGAAGTCCTTCGACGACCACCCGTCGCCCTCCGGCAACTCGATGCTCGCCTCGGTGTTGCTGAAGCTGGGCCGGCTGTACGGGGACGCGGAGCTCGAGCGCGAGGCCGTCGGCGTCTTCCGGCTCGTCCAACGCGCGCTCAGCGGAGCGCCCGCAGGCGTTCGGCCACGCGCTCTGCGCGCTCGACTTCCACTTCTCGCCGCCGCGCGAGCTCGCGATCATCGGCACCGGCGGACAGCGAGGTGGCTCGTGCGGCGCTCGCACCGGTTCGACCCGGATGCGGTCGTGGCGTTCGGACCTGCGGACGACATTCCCCTGCTTGCGGGGAAAGATCTGGTGGACGGCAGGCCGACGGTCTATGTCTGCCAGAACTTCTCGTGTGCGGCTCCGGTAACCGAGCCGGAGAACCTTTCCAAAACGCTTACGAACCGCTAACGGCCGTTCCGCGTTTAATCGGGTGGATGGCGAGCAAACGGCCGAGGGCGTGGGGGGTCCTTGCGGCATCGTTATCGGTGCTGGCGCTCTCGGCCATGCTCGCTTCCGCAGCACCCTCCCAGCCTCAGCAGGTTGCTCAGGCCAAGCCGAACGTGATCGTCCTGATGACGGACGACCAGACGGTCGAGTCCATGCGGGTGATGTCGAACGTGAACACGCTCCTCGGCGCGCGGGGGACGACCTTCACGAACAACTTCGCGTCGTATCCGCTCTGCTGCCCGTCACGCGCGACCTACCTCACGGGCCAATACGGCCACAACCACACGATCATGGGCAACGCGCCCCCGACCGGCGGCTACGACAAGCTGGCGCCGACCCACGCGAACTCGCTTCCCGGGTGGCTTCGGCAGGCCGGCTACCACACGGTTCACGTCGGCAAGTACCTGAACGGCTACGGCCGCGCGCGGCCGACGGAGATTCCGGCGGGCTGGGCCGAGTGGTACGGCTCCACCGACCCGTCGACGTACCAGTTCTACAACTACACGCTGAACGAGAACGGCCGGCTCGTGACCTACGGGACCGGCGCCGCGAACTACCAGGCGGACGTCTACGGGCGGAAGGCGGTCGACCTGATCCGGCGCCATGCGCCGTCGACGCAGCCGTTCTTCCTCTCGGTGGCGTTCCTGGCTCCGCACAGCGGCGGGCCGCGTGACGCCGACGACCCGCGGAACCAGGCCACGCCGTCGCCGGCGCCGCGGCACCGGAACCGCTTTGCCTCGGAGCCGCTGCCCGCGCCGCCGTCACTGAACGAGGCCGACGTCTCGGACAAGCCGGCGGGGATCCGCAATCGGCCGGTGATCGGGCCTGCACGGATCAACGGAATCCGCGAGAACTATCAGCAGCGGCTCGAGTCTCTGTTGGCGGTGGACGAGGCGATCCGGGACATCGTCGCCGCGCTGGAAGCCTCGGGCGAGGCGTCCCGGACGCTGATCGTCTTCACTGCCGACAACGGGTTCTTCCACGGCGAGCATCGGGTGCCGAACGGCAAGGTGCTCGTCTACGAGCCGTCCGTGCGCGTGCCGCTGATCCTCCGAGGCCCTGGAATCCCGGCGAACGTCCGGCGGACGAACCTGGCTGCAAATGTCGATCTCGCCGCCACGATCCTCGACGCCGCAAAGGCGCGGCCGGGCCGTCGCCTCGACGGCCGCTCGCTGCTCCCGTTCGCGCGGGACGGCCTGGTGCGGTCCGGCCGCGACGTCCTGCTGGAGACTCCGGGCTACAGCGCGATCCGCACGCCGCGCCACGTCTTCGTTCAGCACTCGACCGGCGAGCAGGAGCTCTACGACCTCGCCGCCGATCCGCACCAGCTGCAGAGCCTGCACGCGGATGCGCGCTTCACCGGGCTGAAGAACGACCTGGGCGCACGGCTCGCCCGCCTCCGCGCCTGTGCGGGCGACGCCTGTCGGCGCGGAGCCGATCTCCGGCTGACCGCCCGCTACAAGCGGGGTCGCGCAGGATGCGTGCGCTCGACGGTCGCCCTCCGGGTCGGAGGCTCCGCCGCCTCACGGGTCTCGAGCGTCAGCTTCTACCGCGGCCGGACGAGGATCAAGAGCGACTCGCGGGCACCCTTCACGGCTTCGATTTCGCCGCGCCGCCTTCGCACTCGGACGCTCGTTCGGGCAGTCGCGACGCTTCGGGACTCGCGCAGCCAGTCCCTCGATCGAGCACTGCGCGCCTGCTCCTAGACTCAAGCATCGGCCCGCGGAGGCCGATGCAGCACGGGATGAACCACGGCCCGGAGCAGCTGCACGATGCGATTCAGCTCAGCCAGGAGAACAATGACCGCCTGGACGAATCGGTCCTCGTCGGCTGGGTCGTCGTCGCAGAGTGGGTCGGGCCTGACGGCACTCGCACTCTCACTCGCATGAGCGGGACGCCCGGCGGGGCGGTTCCACCCGAATGGCAGACCCGTGGGTACCTCCACGAGGCGCTTTTCGGCAAGTGGAACAACAGCGAGTCCTGATTCCCACGATTCTCGGCACTCCGCGCGGGGTAGATCCTGTGGGTGATGGTTCGACTCTCGGCGCTGCTCCTGCTGACTGCCGTGGCGGTTGCGGCGGCTGCCCCCGCTGAGTCCGCCAGGCGGCCGCCCCGGGGCGTTCAGCAGGCGTTGCTGCAGGAGATTCTCCGCGCCATCCCCGACACCCGGATCACAGGGAAAGTCGGCGCGCCGACGCGAGACTGGGGAGTCAACCGCCACGCCTCGTTCGCTCGCAGCAGCTGGCTCTACTTCAAGCTCCGTCCGAGGGACGTCGTCGAGCACGTGCAGCAGTCGTGGCAGGCGGACATCGCCGAAGGGCTCCTCGCGGGAATCAGCAAGTCGCGCGGCTGGCGGCCGGTCACCGGCTCGAGCATCACCGTCGTCCTGCCCGACGGAAGAGAGCGATTCGACAGCGGGAGCGCTCGCGGCGGCGCGTTCCGGGGCGGCATCGACCATCTCACCGAGGCCGAAGCCGAGCGGGACCTGCGTGCGTCCGCGGCCAGGGTCGGCGCCGAGGTCGAGACGCTGCGATTTCCACGCCCGCTCGGCCGGCTTGCGGCGGAGGTCGTCGTCGTCACCGATCGGCCCTCTGCTTTCGCCGATCGATCTCGAGCGAGCGTCTGGGCGATCATCGAGCCGGTCCTGAGCCGGCTGGAAGGCGTGTACATCGAGGTTCGGGCAAGAGACGGCAGATGGGTTGCGGCCCTCGGGACTTCCACGCGAGGGTTCTCGACCATCTCCACGGTCAACCCGGACTTCCGCTAGCCCACGGCTTAAGGTTGCGCCGGTCGTGGCGCTGCTGGAGGTCAAGAACGTGACCCGCCGGTTCGGCGGCATCGTCGCGCTCGACGACGTGTCGTTCGACGTCGAGGCGGGGCAGATCGCCGGGCTGATCGGACCGAACGGCGCCGGCAAGACGACGCTCTTCAACGTCATCACCCGCGTCTACCGGCCCGACTCCGGGCAAGTGGTCTTCGACGGCTCGAATCTCCTCAGGACGGCTCCGCACCGGGTGGTGAAGCGCGGCCTGGCGCGCACGTTCCAGAACGTGGAGCTCTTTCCCGGCATGTCCGTTCTCGACAACGTCCTCGTCGGGACGCACGCGCGCTCGGGCTGGTTCGCCGAGCGGAAGGCGCGCCACCTGGCCCTCGAGTCGCTGGAGGAGGTAGGCGCCGGCGAGGTGGCCGCCCGGCCGGCCGTCGGTCTTCCCTTCGGAACCTTGAAGCGGGTGGAGCTCGCCAGAGCGCTCGCGGCGCAGCCCCGGCTCCTGCTGCTCGACGAGCCCGCCGGCGGGCTGAACCACGAGGAGGTCGAGGCCCTCGGCGAGCTGATCCGCAAGATCCGCAAGGACCACGACCTGACGATCCTCCTCGTCGAGCACCACATGAGCCTCGTCATGTCGGTGTCCGACCGGGTGCAGGTGCTCGACTTCGGAAAGACGATCGCCGAGGGCACGCCGCAGGAGGTTCAGAGGAACCCCGCCGTGATCGAGGCCTACCTGGGGGAGGTGCCCGGAATCGCCGACCTCCTCCAGCTGACGGGCGTCGAGGCCCGCTACGGGCCCGTCCAGGCGCTCCACGGGATCTCGCTGAGCGTCGGCGACGGCGAGATGGTCGCCGTCCTCGGGCCGAACGGAGCCGGCAAGACGACCACGCTTCGCGCCGTCTCGGGCACCGTCGCCCGCCGCGGAGAGGTCACGTACGACGGGAAACGGCTCCCCCGCTCGCCCGAGCGGACCGCCCGGCTCGGAATCGCGCATGTGCCAGAGGGACGCGGAACCTTCTCCGAGCTGACCGTGCTCGAGAACCTTCGCCTGGGCGGATACACACGTCGAAACGGAACGGGCGACGACCTCGAGCGCGTCTACGGCTTCTTCCCCTGGATGCGCGAGCGGACCGACCAGCAGGCGGGAACCCTGAGCGGCGGCGAGCAGCAGATGCTCGCCCTCGCACGGGCGCTGATGGGCCGGCCGCGCTTGCTCCTCCTGGACGAGCCGTCACTCGGCCTCGCGCCGATGGTCGTCCGCGAGATCTTCGGGATCGTGCGGCGGCTGAACGAGGAGGAGAAGCTCAGTGTCCTCGTCGTCGAGCAGAATGCCGCGGTCGCGCTCGAGTCCTCCAGCCGGGCCTACGTGCTCGAAGCGGGCAGGGTCGTCCTCGAGGGGCCGAGTCGCCCGAAACGAGGACGTCGCGATAACCGGCAAATCCGCTCCAGGCGGAACGCTCCGGCTTCTGAGCGCGCGTACCTCGCGGTCGCACCCTCCGTGGGAACCGGACTGCTCGCGCGTGACTCGGGTCGGAGCCACTGATGGCCGAGCTCATGCAACAGGTCGTGATCGGCCTTGCGTCCGGCTCGATCTTCGCCCTCCTGGCGCTCGCCCTCGTCCTGATCCATCGCGCGACCGGCGTCATCAACTTCGCGCAGGGCGAGATGGCGATGTTCTCTGCGTACATCGCCTGGCAGCTCGTTCAGTGGGGAGTTCCCTACTGGCTCGCCTTCGCGGCCACGATCGTCCTCTCGTTCCTCGGCGGAATGGCGTTGCAACGCGTCGTGATCCGTCCGGTGGAGAGCGCGCCGGTGCTGACGGTCGTGATCGTCACGCTCGGGTTGCTGCTGATCTTCAACGGGCTTGCGACCTGGCTCTGGTCGGGAGAGGTGCGCACCTTCCCGCCGAACCGGCCGTTCCCGACCAGGACGTTCGACATCGGGGGTGTCGTGATCAACGTTCAGGACATCGGGATCGTCCTCGTCACGCTCGGGCTCGTCGCGGCGCTCTGGGCGTTCTTCCGGTTCACGCGGGCAGGTCTCGCCCTTCGCGCCGCCGCGCTCTATCCCGACTCGAGCCGGCTGGTCGGCATCCGCGTCGGCTGGATGCTGGGCGTGGGGTGGGGCCTCGCGGCCGCCCTCGGCGCGGTGAGCGGGATGTTCACGGCAGCCGCCTTCCCGCCGCTCGAGCCGACGATGATGCAGGCCGTCCTCATCTACGCCTTCGCGGCAGCGGTGCTCGGCGGGATCGACAGCCCGGCCGGAGCGATCGTCGGGGGCCTCACCCTCGGCGTCTTCCTGAACCTGGTCGGGACGTACGCCGAGGATCTGATGGATCTCGGCTTCCCGGTGAACCTCGAAGGGCTCCGTCTGCCGGTTGCCTTCGTCTTCATCCTCGTCGTCCTGCTCGCGCGCCCGCAGGGCCTCTTCGGGCGCGCGTCCGCGAGGCGCGTGTGAGCACCGGTCGCAAAGCGTTGCTGGTTCGACTTGCGCGGGTCCTCGGGGTGATCGCGTTCGTCGTTCTGATCGCGATCCTTCCGCGTTTTCTGAGCGACTTCCGGGCCTCCGAGATGGCGCGCGTCGGAATCTTCTTCATCGCGCTCGTGGGGCTCAACATCCTCACCGGCTACACCGGCCAGATCTCGCTCGGCCACGGCGCGTTCATGGCGGTCGGCGGTTATACGAGCGCGCTCCTCATCGCCGGCCGGCCGGGTCTCGAGCTGGGGCAGCTCGAAGCGCCGGGCTGGCTGCCCGTCGGGGACGGAATGAAGGACATCTGGACGATCCCGATCGCCGCACTCGTCGCCGGGGCGCTTGGCGCCCTCATCGGGCTGCCTGCGACCCGGCTCCATGGCCTGTACCTGGCGCTCGCCACCTTCGCGCTCGCCGTCTCGATCCCGATCCTGCTCAGGGAGCCTGAAACGCTGACGGGCGGGACGAACGGGCTCAACCTCTTCGGGACGACGGAGGACCGGCTCACGGGCGCACTCGACAACACCGTCCACATCCCCGTGCTCGACAAGGACATGACGTTCAACGACTGGACGTACTACCTCGCCTGGACCGTCGGGCTGATCGGACTGGCGGTCGCGTGGCTGATCCTGCGCGGCCGCACCGGAAGGGCGTTCAAGGCGATCCGCGACAGCGAGGTGGCGGCCACGTCGTCCGGCGTCAGCCTCGCCTCCTACAAGACGCTCGCGTTCGCGATCAGCGCTGCGTACGCGGGGGCGGCGGGCGCGCTACTCACGATCGTCTCGACCATCGTCACTCCCGGCAGCTTCCCGGTCTTCCTGTCGATCCAGCTCCTGATCGGCGTGGTGATCGCCGGGCTCGGGTCGCTCGTCGGGCTCGTGTTCGGCGCGCTCTTCATCTACTACCTGCCGGTCGGGATCCAGGAGCTCGCCGAGGTCGGCTCACTCCCGAACGGGCTGCAGGATGCGGCGAAGTCTCCCGGCATGCCGTCCGTCATCTACGGCGTCGTGCTGATCCTCGTCATGTTCCTGCTCCCCCGCGGAGCCGCAGGATTCCTACAGAAGGTTCTCAATCCGCTAACAAAGCGGTTATAGGATCGTCTCGGAGCAGGGATGCGGAGGACGTCCATACTCATCGGGGTCTTGGTTGCAGCGTTCGCGCTGGCGCTTCCCGCTGCGCATGGTCGCCAGACGGCCGACCCGGGAGTCACGGGCAACTCGATCCTGATCGGCGGCACGACGCCGCTTTCCGGCGTGGCCTCGGCCTATGCCTCGGTCGCCCGCGGCGCGGAGGCGTACTTCAAGTACGTGAACGCGCGCGGCGGCGTGAACGGCCGGAAGATCACCTACAAGTACCTCGACGACCAGTACAACCCGTCGATCACCGTCCAGCAGACGCGGCAACTCGTTCAGCAGGACCGGGTGTTCGCGGTCTTCAACAGCCTCGGCACCGAGCACAACCTGGCGATCCGCGACTACCTGAACTCCGTTCGCGTGCCGCAGATCTTCGCCGCGACCGGGGCGCGAACGTTCGGCGCGGACTTCCGCAAGTACCCGTGGACGATCGGGTACCAGCCGAGCTACACCGGTGAGGCGACGATCTACGGCCGCTGGATCCAGAAGAACCGCAAGGCCGCCAGGATCGCGATCCTCTACCAGAACGACGACTACGGGAAAGAGCTGATCGCCGGGCTCCGCCGAGGTCTCGGCCCGATGAAGAACCGGATCATCGCGACGCAGGCCTACGAGGTGACGGCGACGGATATCCAGTCGCAGGTCGCGCGGCTCAAGGCATCGGGCGCCAACACGTTCATGATCTTCGGGACGCCGCGGTACTCCGTGCAGTCGTTCATCTACGCGAACCGGCTCGGCTGGAAGCCGCAGATCTTCGTCAACTCGGTCGCGAGCGCGTCGAACCTCATGGAGATCGCGTCCGACGCCGGGAACAACAAACGCGTGAACGGGACGATCTCGATCCAGTTCCTGAAGGATCCGACCGACTCGACGCGCTGGGCGGGCGACGCCGGGATGAAGCTCTACCGGCAGGTCATGAAGAAGTACCTGCCCCGAGGGAACGCCAACGACGTCTTCCACGTCTATTCGATGGCGTCTGCGTTCAGCTTCGTGGAGGCTCTGCGGAAGGCGGGGCGGAACCCGACGCGCGCCGGCGTCATGGCTGCACTCGCGAGCATGAACTCGAAGAAGAACCCGTTCCTGATTCCGGGCGTCACGATCAAGACCGGGCGCCTCGACCGCTTCCCGATCGACCAGGTGCAGCTGACGCGGTGGACGGTGGACCGTAGGGGCAATGGTCGCTGGGTTCGGTTCGGCGCCTTGCAGCGCACCGCGAGCTAGCTACTAAACGCTACGCGTCCTAGTTACGCTCACGCAATGGAGCCGCGCGCACTCCTCGAGGCGACGACAGAGGACCTGTGCGCCGAGGCGCGGTCGCTTCGCCGCGGGACGGTGGTCACGTATTCGCCGAAGGTCTTCGTCCCGCTGACGAAGCTCTGCCGGGACGTCTGCCACTACTGCACGTTCGCACGGCCGCCGCGCCGGGGCGAGCGCGCATACATGTCGGAGGAGGAGGTGCTCGAGGTCGCGCGCGCCGGGGCGGCGGCAGGCTGCCGCGAGGCGCTCTTCACGCTCGGCGACAAGCCGGAGCTTCGCTACCGGGCGGCCCGGGAGGAGTTGGCCGAGCTCGGCTGCGCGACGACGATCGAGTACCTCGCCAGATGCGCTCGGGTCGTGCTCGAGGAGACAGGCCTTCTCCCGCATCTCAACCCCGGAGTCATGACGCGAGCGGAGCTCGCGATGCTGCGGGAGGTCTCGGTCTCGATGGGAATCATGCTCGAGACCGCGTCGGACCGGCTTTCCGAGCGGGGCGGCCCGCACTTCGGTTCGCCGGACAAGGTGCCTGCGCTCCGACTCGAGACGATCGCGCTTGCCGGCGAGCTCGCGATTCCGTTCACGACCGGAATCCTGATCGGGATCGGGGAGACACGGGCCGAGAGGATCGAGGCGCTCGACGCGATCGCCTCTCTTGCCCGCCGCTACGGCCATGTGCAGGAGGTGATCGTCCAGAACTTCCGGGCCAAGCCGGGGACGAAGATGGTCGACCATCCGGAACCGTCCCTCGAGGAGCTGCTCTGGACCGCGGCCGCCGCGCGGGTCGTCCTGCCGCCTGACGTCCACGTCCAGTGCCCGCCCAACCTGAGCTACGACGAGTTCCCGCGGCTGCTCGACGCCGGCATCGACGACTGGGGCGGCGTTTCGCCCGTGACGGTCGACCATGTCAATCCCGAGGCGCCCTGGCCGGAGATCGAGCGCCTGGAGCACGAGACACGGGCCAAGGGGCTCGAGCTCGCTCCGCGCCTGGCGGTCTACCCCGAGTTCGTCGCCGAGAAGGAGCGGTGGCTGAATGCGGCGGTCGCGCCCCATGTCCTGCGTGTCGCCGACGGGGAGGGGCGCGCGCGGGAGGAACGGTGGGCCGCCGGGTCGCAGAGGCCGATCCCGTTCGCGCCGCGTGACGCGCTTCCGATCGACACGCGCGCGGAGCTCGGCGAGGAGGAGATCATCCGGCTGTTCTCCTCACGGGGCGATGAGGCTCACCGCGTCTTCGCGGCGGCTGACCGGCTCAGGCGCGAGGTGAACGGCGACACGGTCACCTACGTCGTCACGCGGAATGTCAACTACACCAACGTCTGCTACTTCCGCTGCGGCTTCTGCGCGTTCTCGAAGGGCCGGCTGGCGGCGAATCTCCGCGGAAAGCCGTATCTGGTGCCCGTGGACGAGATCGTGCGCCGGGCTCGCGAGGCATGGGACCGGGGAGCCGTCGAGATCTGCCTGCAGGGCGGCATCCACCCGGGCTTCACGGGTGAGACGTATCTCGAGATCTGTCGTGCGCTCAAGGCGGAGCTGCCCGACCTGCACATCCACGCCTTCTCCGCGCTCGAAGTCTGGCAGGGAGCGGCGACGCTGGGCGTCCCGCTCCAGGACTACCTCGGCGCGTTGCGCGACGTCGGCCTCGCCTCGCTTCCCGGAACCGCAGCGGAGATCCTCGACGACGAGATCCGCCGGATCATCTGCCCCGACAAGGTGACGACGGCGCAATGGCTGCGCGTGCATGACACGGCCCATCGGGTTGGCCTGCGCTCCACGACCACGATCATGTTCGGCCACGTCGACGGCCCGCAGAACTGGGCGCGCCACCTGATCGCGCTGCGGGATCAGCAGCGGAGCTCCGGCGGTTTCACCGAGTTCGTCCCCCTGCCGTTCGTGCACATGGAGGCGCCGATGTACCTGAGGGGCCAGGCCCGCCCGGGCCCGACCTTCCGGGAGACGCTGCTCATGCACGCGGTGGCACGGCTCGCGCTGCACCCGTGGATCACGAACGTGCAGGCGTCATGGGTCAAGCTCGGCGTCGAAGGCGCGCAAGCCGTTCTTCGCGCCGGTGCGAACGACCTGGGCGGGACGCTCATGAACGAGTCGATCTCGCGTGCCGCGGGCGCCGATCACGGCCAGGAGTTTCCGCCGGAGGCGATGGAGGCGGCGATCCGCGCTGTCGGCCGGACGCCGCGCCAGCGGACGACCCTCTACGGAGAGCCGCCGGAGGAGCGGGTGCGGGCGTCGTTCGGCGCGCCGCCGCTCTCGGAGCCTGTCAACCCGCCGGTGAGCGAGGCGGGCCTCAAACCGCTGCCGATCCTCGATCGGCCGGGTCTCCTCCCGGTCTAGGCGTCAGGCCAGGCGAAGCCTTCCGGTACGCCGCGGCCGTCTCCCGGGCCTGTGTTCGGGGCGCCGATCTTGACGAAGAGCGCGTCCTCCTCGCCGACCACCCGGAGCGCGCGCGGAGTCTCGGGGGGCACACGGATCGCGGTCCAGGGCTCGAGGTCGACGACCTCGTTGTCGCCGACGAGCGCCTGCGCGCGGCCGGAGACCAGCACGTAGATCTCCTCCTGCCGAGCGTGGCTGTGGCCGCCCGCCGCAAAGCCCTTGCTGTAGCGCGCGAAGCTCACGCCGCAGTGCTCGCAGCCGAGGTCGTTGCGCATGAAGCGGATCTCGAACTGCTCCGGATCGTGACCCAGGTTCTCCGCCTGGTCGGGGACGTCCGAGACCTTCACGACCGTGTACTCACCCATGCGTCGCTCCTCTCCGGGGTTTCGGATGACCGTACTCGGTGGTATTGTCAGAGGCAATGAGGCAGCTTCTCGAGTAGTCCAGGGAGCCAACGCGGCAGCGCCGCGACGACTTCCCCATGGCCTCTCACAGCGAGAGGCTTTTTCTGTACCCGGAGACGGTGATGGAGCAGATACGACCCACACGAGATCGAAGCGAGGTGGCAGCGCGTCTGGGAGGACGAGCGGGCCTTCTACGTTTCGAATCCGGAGCCCGGCGCGACCGATGACGGTCGCCACTGGTACCAGCTCGAGATGCTGCCGTACCCGTCAGGAACCCTCCACATGGGCCACGTCCTGAACTACACGATGGGCGACGTCGCCACGCACTTTCGCCGCCGGAACGGGTGGCGCGTACTGCGCCCGATGGGCTTCGACTCCTTCGGCCTGCCCGCCGAGAACGCAGCGATCCAGGAGGGCGGCCACCCCCGCGAGATCACCGAGCGGAACATCGAGGCGATCCGACGCCAGATGCGCCGCCTGGGCTGGGCGATCGACTGGGAGCGCGAGATCTCGGCGCACGAAGTCGACTACTACCGCTGGACGCAGTGGCTGTTCCTCCGGTTCTTCGAGGCCGGCCTTGCCTACCGCGCGGCCGCGCCCGTGAACTGGTGTCCCAACGACCAGACGGTCGTGGCGCACGAGTACGTCGTCGACGGGCAGTGCGACCGGTGCGGAACTCCGGTCGAGGCGCGCAACCTCGAGCAGTGGTTCATGAAGGTCACGGCGTACGCGGACGAGTTGCTCGAGTTCGACCTGCCCGAGGGGGGCCACTGGCCCGAACGGACGAAGACGATCCAGCGCAACTGGATCGGGCGCTCGGAAGGAGCCGAGGTCCTGTTCCGGATCGAGGAGCTGGACGTCGACGTCCCCGTGTACACGACCCGGCCCGACACCCTGTACGGAGCGACCTTCTTCGTCGTGGCTCCCGAGCATCCGCTCGTCGAGCGGTTCGAGAGCGAGGAAGTTCGGAGCTATGCGCGGGCCACAGCCGCCCGCAAGGGCGAGGACCGAGCACGCGAGGAGACCAAGACCGGCGTCTTCACGGGCCACTACGTCACGAATCCGGTGAACGGAGAGCGCCTGCCCGTCTACGTCGCCGACTACGTGCTGATGGAGTACGGGACCGGCGCGATCATGGCCGTCCCCGGCGCACGACGAGCGGGACCGCGAATTCGCAGAGACGTTCGACTTGCCGGTCCGTGACGGTGATCGACGAGGAGACGCATCCTGGTCGACTCGGGCGAGTTGACGGGCGTTCCGGTCGACGAGGGCGAAGCAGCGGATCGTCGAGCGTCTGGCGAGGAGGGCAAGGGGCGCGCGGCCGTCAACTTCCGGCTGCGCGACTGGTTGCTCTCGCGCCAGCGCTACTGGGGTTGCCCGATTCCGATCGTCCACTGCGAGCAGTGCGGGCCGGTTGCCGTTCCCGGACGACGAGCTGCCGGTGGTTCTGCCGGAGGTCGAGGACTACTGCCCGAAGGGGGTCTCGCCCCTCGCGACCGCCGAGGAGTGGGTGAAGGTGGATTGTCCGAGCTGTGGACGGCCCGGCCGACGCGAGGTCGACACGATGGACACCTTCGTCGACTCGTCCTGGTACTTCATCCGCTACTGCGATCCGGGCAACACGGAGGCCCCCTGGGATCGCGAGCTCGCCGACTTCTGGGGCCCGGTCGACCAGTACACGGGCGGCGTCGACCACGCCACGATGCACATGATCTACTCGCGGTTCTTCTGCAAGGTCCTGACCGACATGGGCCTGCTCGGCTTTCGCGAGCCGTTCTGCGAGTTCTTCGGCAACGGGCTGGGTGCAGATGGGCCAGGCTCAAGATGTCCAAGTCGGGGGCAACGTCGCTCGGGCCCGAGCAGCTGGTCGAGGAGTTCGGCGCCGACGCGGTGCGGTGTACATCCTCTTCATCGGCCCGGCCGACCAGGACATGGAGTGGACGGACGACGGGATCGAGGGCGTGCGGAAGTTCGTCCGGCGCCTGTGGCGGGTGTGCACGGAGGCGGCGAGCGACGCCCGCAGGCGAGGCGGCCGACACGCCGCTGGCTCGAAAGACGCACGAGACGATCGCACGCGTCACGGACGACCTCGGGCGCCGCTACGCATTCAACACGCCGATCTCTGCGGTGATGGAATTGCTGAACGAGCTGTCGGAGCGCCGGACGATCCGGCGGCGCGATTCGCCGCCGAGACCGCGGTCTCGCTGATCCAGCCGTATGCACCGCATGTCGCGGAGGAGCTGTGGGAGAAGCTGGGGCACGAGCGCCTGTGGGAGGAGCCGTGGCCGGCGTCGATGAAGCCATGTTGCAACGGGACACGTTCCAGCTGGTCGTCCAGGTGAACGGGAAGGTGCGGGATCGCATCGAGGTGCCGTCGGATCTATCCGAGGCCGCAGCTGGTCGAGAAGGCCAAGGCGTCGCCGAAGGTGCAAGGCGATCCTCGACGAGCAGCGAGATCGGCAGACGATCGTCGTCCCCCAGAAGCTCGTGAACATCGTTCTCGCGAAGGAGCAGTCACCCTAAAGGGGTAGGAGCCTCCGGCCGATACAGCCGAAAGAGCATCTCGGCACGGGAGGTAAGGGTGAAGCTCCTACTGGTTGACGACGACGCTGGGCTCCGCGCCCTGCTGCGGACGACATTCGAGGTTTTCGACATCGACGTCGACGAAGCGGAGGACGCCCGAGCCGCCGAGCGCGCCGTCGCGATCTCATCGCCCGACGTCGTCGTGCTCGACGTTCGGATGCCGGGGATGAGCGGCCTGGAGTTCTGTCACCGGCTGAAGAGCGATCCGGCAACGGACGGCATCTCGGTCGTGATCCTCAGCGGGTCCGACGGTGGGACCGCCGAGGCCGCCGTGCAGGCCGGAGCCGACGCGGCGCTGCGAAAGCCCTTCAGCCCACTCGAGCTGATCTCCGTCGTCGAGCGTCTTGCGGGGACGCGCTTCGGCGTGCCCTTCCGTTCTGCGCGGTCGGACGACCCCCAGGAGCAGCTGTTGCTCTATGCCCGAGACCTGAGGCACATCCTCGAGATCGAGCGTGGCCAGCGCGCCCTCGTCCAGAGCGCCTACAAGGAGACCGTCGCGGCTCTGGCAAGTGCGCTCGAGTCCAAGGACACCGGCACCCGGCAGCACTCTCAACGGGTTCAGCTCTATGCGATGGAGCTTGCACGCTCAGTCGATTCTGAGCTCCTGGAGGACCCGAGCACCGAGTACGGCTTTCTCCTCCACGACGTCGGAAAGATCGGGATCCCGGACCGCATCCTCCAGAAGCCCAAGCCACTCTCTCAAGCTGAGGAGCGGCTGATGCGGACGCACACCGTGCTCGGCGAGCAGGTGCTGACCGGCGTTGCGTTCTTCCACGGGGAGGGCCTGCGAATCGTCCGCTCGCACCACGAGCGCTGGGACGGAGGCGGCTACCCCGACGGCCTGTCCGGGACGGACATCCCGCTTGCCGCCCGGGTCTTTGCCGTTGCCGACGCACTCGACGCGATCACGAGCGACCGGCCCTACAGGAAGGCTCGCCAGTGGGCCGACGCCGGCCGCGAGCTGGTGCAGCAGTCGGGCAAACAGTTCGACCCGGACGTCGTTCGTGGTTTCGTCGCGAACGAAGCGCGACTGCGCTCCGTTCGCGAAGCGCTCGACACGACAGCCGTCCGGCTCTAGGCGCGCTCGAGCAGCCGCTGGTCGGCATGACGCCGGTAAACGCGGCTGCCGAAGAAGCCGGCGATCAAGAGAAGGATGAACGGCGCCGCGACGATCAGCGCGTACGCGGCGATGGCGAGCTCTGCCAGGAGGATCCCGACCGCGTCGTCCAGCGCGCGGCCGAGCCGTCCCGGAGCGGGTGCCGGCTCTTTGGGCGCATGCGTGGTCAGGTCGAGGTTCACCGTGGCGAATGCCGCCCGGCGGTTGATCTCGGTTCGCTGACGCCGGAGTGACGCGATCTGGGCGAGGAGCCGCTCACGCTCCGCGCCCTGCGCCTGCGCGGCCTGGCGCTCGAGCCGGCGGATCCGGCGGGTGACCTCGTCGAGTGGCTGCTGGAGGTCGGAGATCTGCGTGTTCTGGGCCAGGATCCGGCCGAGCTGGCTGAACTCGACGATCGCCGCCTGAACGCGAGACACGGGGATCCGCACCCGCACGGCGGCCGTACCCTCGCCGGGCTCCGGTGTCGTGTAGTTCACCGACACGAGGTAGCCGCCGAGGCGCCGCGTCGTGCGGAGTGCGCGCTGGGTCGTTCCGGACAGCTCTTCCGTTCCGTCGACGAGCAGCAAGAGGGTCGCGCTGTAGTCCTGCGCGCGGTTGGTTGCCGGGCCGGGGGATGCGGCCTGGCTCTTGGACTCGGACGGCGCAAGTGTCCGCGCTTGATCCTGGGCGGGGCCGGCCTCGCCGTAGGCGGGGGCAACGGTTGCGGCAGGAGGTGCCGACTCGCGCGCGATCGCGGCGGTCTCATCGGAGGGAGCCGGCCGGATGGCGCTGTTCAGCCCGACGACGAGGGCGAGAGCGACGGAGAGACCCGCGACCGCGGGGATCGCAAAACCGAGGATCCGCCGGGTGGTGAAGCGGGGTGCCTGCTGAGGCGCCGCCGTGATCGCACGCACGCGCGAGTGGAGCGCGGCGGGAGTGGCGGGGCTCTCGGCACGGAGCGACGCGACGATGTCGTCGAAGCGCTCGTCGATCGTGGTCTCAGGCGACACGGGCGGTCCTCGCATTCCGTTCGAGTTTTTCCAGGGCCCGGGAGAGCCGGGTCGTGCAGGCAGTGGGGGAGATTCCGAGAACCCGCCCGGCCGACGTCGGGTCGAGGTCGAGGATCACCCGGAGGGCGATGACCTCGCGCTCGGCTGCAGAAAGCGTGCCGAGCGCCTCGCGGAGCCAGGGGGAGAGTGGTTCGACAAGGCGCTCGGGCTCTTCGTGGGCCATCCCCGCGTACCGCTCCTCGCGCCGGCGCCGGCGTTCCTCGGAGCGGAGGTGGTCGAGCGCCGCAGTCCGAGCGATCTGGCACAGCCAGGTGCGCTCCGACCCCCGGGCCGGATCGAACCGGTGCCAGAGACGGATGGCTCGCTCGAAGGTCTCCGCAGCCAGGTCTTCCGCGGCCTGCGGGTCGCGCGTGAGGTAGAGGACGTAGCGGTACACGTCGTCCAGATGCTTCTCGGCTGCGGCGGCGAGCGAGGCTGTCATAGCTCCATCACACCTCATATACGACACCGCTCCGGTTTTCGTCACACATTTGCCGCAGATCGGCCACAGACACGGCACGACTTCGCTGCTGCCATGGACGACATGGACGGGCTCGAGGTCACTCGCTCACGCGCGCTTCTGGCTGCCGGCCTGCTCATCGCTGCCCTGTTCGTCGGGGGTCGCTTCTTCGTGGGGAGCGGGACGGCGACCGTGGAACCCTCGCCGGCTGCGGCCGGGCAGATCGAGGCCGCGGCACCGACGCGGCTCGTCGTCCACGTGGTCGGCGCCGTGCAGCGTCCTGGCCTCTACCGGCTCGTCCACGGAGCCCGGATCGCCGACGCCGTCCGTCGGGCCGGCGGCGCAACGCGTCGCGCCGACCTGAGTCTCGTCAATCTGGCCGCGCAGGTCTCCGACGGGTCACAGGTGGTCGTGCCGCGCCGCGTCGTCGTCGAGGCGTCGCCGGGCGGCGGCGAGCCTGCCGCTTCCGCGGCCGTCGGTGGCCAGGTACACCTCAACACGGCGACGATCCAGGAGCTGGACGAGCTGCCGGGCGTTGGCCCGGTCACCGCGCAGAAGATCGTCGACTACCGGGACCAGCATGGAGCGTTCAGCTCTGTCGACGACCTCGACGCGATCCCGGGGATCGGTCCGGCCCGCCTCGAGCAGCTTCGGGAGTTGGTGGCTCCGTGACATTGCGCTTTCTGGATCGCTACGCGCAGCACGCGCTCGCCGGTGTGCTCTGTCTTGCGCTCGCAACCTCGACGGTCGTCCGGATCTCCACGTTCGCGATGCTGGCGGTGGCGCTCGGGCTCACCGTGGCATCGGTCCTGGTGCTCGACCGCCGCGCTCGGTTCGCCGTGCTCGCCTTCGCGCTGCTCACAGGAGGGCTCTGGTGGGGAAGTGTTCGCCTGGACGCCCTCGACCACAGCGTGCTCGAACCGCATCTCGGCAAGTCCGGGCTCGCCACCCTCGAGATCACGGGACCTGCTCGCCGCACGCCCTATCGGCTGCGAGTCCCCGCTCGCGTGCGTGCGTTTCGGTCGATGCCGATCCGAGAGCCGGTTCTCCTCGAGCTACCGATCGGCCGCTCGCCGCCGCAGGGGGCCCTCATCGAGACACCGGTACAGCTTCGCGAGCCTCGCGGGCCGAGCGACGGCTTCGACGAGCGCGCCTTCTTGAGGCGTCGCGGGGTGCACGTCGTCGTCCGAGGCCGCGAATGGCGCCTCGTGGGACGCCGCGGCGGGGTGGCGGGAGTCGCCGACCGAGTCCGCCGGCGATTGGCGGGCTCGATCGCCCCCGGTCTGACGGGAGAGCGCCGCGCGGTCCTCGCCGGGCTCGTCCTGGGAGAGGAGGAAGGTCTGAGCGAGGAGTTGCGCGCCGACTTCCGCGCCTCCGGCCTCTATCACCTCCTCGCGGTGTCGGGGCAGAACGTCGCCTTCGTGGTGGGAGGGGTTCTGGTCGCCGCGTGGCTGCTCGGGATCTCGCGATTCGCGGCCGAGGTCGGCGCGCTCGGAGCAATCGGCGCCTACGTCATGGCAGTCGGGTGGCAGCCTTCGGTCGTCCGCGCCGGCGTAGCCGGAGGGCTTGCCTCCCTGGCCTGGCTCGCGGCGAGACCCCGCGACCGCTGGTACTTCCTGCTGCTCGGGGCCGCACTGCTCCTCGCCTGGAACCCCTACAACGTCTTCGAGCCCGGATTCCAGCTGTCGTTCGCGGCTGTCGCGGCGATCTTCGTCCTCGTGCCCTGGCTCGAGTCGTTTCTCGCCGGCTACCCGGTGCCGAAGAAGCTCGCCGCGGTGATTGCGGTCTCGGGCGCCTGCGGCGTCGTCACGGCCCCGATCCTCCTCGTCCAGTTCGGCTCCGTACCGCTCTACTCGATCCTCAGCAACGCGCTGGCGGCGCCGGTGGTCGGAGTCGCGTTTTGCCTTGCGTTGCTGACCGCGATCCTCGACGGCGTTCTTCCGTCTGCCGCCCTGGCGGCGGCGTCGCTCAACGGCTGGCTCGCGGCCTACATAGCCGCCTGCGCCCGCGTCGTCGGCGGCCTGCCCGGCGCTGAGGTCGGATCCGTCGCAGCTCTCACGATCGCCGCCACGCTGGGCGCGACGCTCGTGGCCTGGTTCAGGCTGCCTCGCTGGCGACGGCCCGGGTTCGCCATCGTCGTTGCGGCCGGCGTGCTCGTGGTCGGCGCCTGGCAGCTGCGGTTCGAGCCGACGAGGCCGCCGCCCTCCGGATTCCGCCTGACCGTCCTCGACGTCGGACAGGGAGACGCGATCCTGCTCGAGGTGCGGGAGGGGGCCGTCCTGGTCGACCAGGGCCCGCCCGAAGGCGAAGTCGACGACCAGCTGCGCGATCTCGGCGTCAAGCGCGTCGCGCTCGCGGTTCTCACGCATCCCCAACGGGACCATGTCGGCGGGGCAGAGGAGCTCGTGCGCCGGCTTCGGGTCGATCGAATCCTGGATCCACGCATCCCGGCCGAGAGCCCCGAAGAAGATGCGGCACTCGGGGAGGCTGAGGAACGGCGGATCCCCGTCGTGACGGCCCGTGCGGGTCTCGTCTACCGGCTCGGCGGCCTCCGGATCCAGGTCCTCTGGCCCGCCCGCGAGCCGCCGGCCGACCAGGATCCCAATCTCTACGCAACCGTGTTGCTCGCGTCGTACGGAAGCGTCGACGTCCTGCTCACCGCCGATGCCGAGTCTCCCGTCACCTTGCCGCTGAACCCGCCCGCCGTCGAGGTGCTGAAGGTTGCCCATCACGGCTCGGCCGACGACGGTCTTCCGCGCCTCCTCGAGGTCACCTCACCCGAGATCGCTGTCATCTCCTGCGGGAGAAAGAACGACTACGGACATCCGACGCCCTCGACGCTCGCAGCGCTAGCGGCATTCGGTGGGCTCGAGGTCTTCCGCACCGACCGAGACGGAAGAGTCGTCATCGAGACGGACGGTCGGCACATCACGACTCGGACCGAGGCCTGACTATGCTTGCCATCGGTGTCCAGCGAGCCGCTTCTCCCGGTCTACCTGCTGACCGGAAGCGACCGTCCGAAGGTCTCGCGCGCCCTCCGCCGGCTCAGCGCGCGCTTCGGAGACGAATCGATCGAGCATCTCGCCGCCGAGGGAGCGACCGGCGCCGATGCGGTAGCCGCCTGCAATGCCCTCGGGCTCTTCGCGGGCAGCGACGGCGGGCGCCTCGTCATCGTCGAAGGCGTCGAACGTTGGAAGAAGGCCGACATCGATGCGGTCGTCGAGTACATGCCCGACCCGGTTCCGGGCGCGGTTCTCGCGCTGGTCGCACGCGAGCCGCTGAGGAGCGATGCGCTCGCGAAGGCGGTCGGCAAGGCAGGGGTGCTCACGTACGAGGCGCCGAAGCCGCGCGACCTCCCCACCTGGGTGCGCGCGCAGTTCGAGGCCCTCGGCGGTGCGATCGAGCCTGATGCAGCCCGGGCGCTCGTCGAGATCGTGGGGGACGATCTGGTCGCTCTCTCGACCGAGGCAGACAAGATCACGACCTGGGCCGGCGGAAGCCCGATCTCCCGGACGGACGTGGAGGCGCTCGCCACCCCGGCGCGTGAGGCAGCAGCCTGGGCGATCACGGATGCCTGGGGCGACCGCGACGCCGCCGCCCTCCTAGCGGCCGGCGAGGCCGAGCTCGAACGGAGGGAGCCGTTCGCGATCGCCATGCGGCTTTCTGCGCACGTCACGCTGGTCCGAGGTGTCAAGGTGCTCGCCGGCGAAGGCCTCGGCGCGCGGGAGATCGCGAAGCGCGTGAAGCTGCACGAATTCCGCGTCAAGAAGGCCGTCGGTCATGCGGACCGTTACGCGCAGGACGAGCTCGATGCTGCGTCCGTCCGTCTCGCGGCGCTCGACGCTGCGCTCAAGGGCGCAAGCCGGCTCTCGGGAAGCCACGAGCTCACTCGTGCACTCGTCGACCTCGCCGAGCCGGCCCGCGAGTCGGGAAGGACTGCTTAGGCCGAGCGGTTCGAGACGAGGCGCGAGGCCTGCGCCTTCTTGCGCGCCGCGGTGTTCCGGTGGAGCGCGCCTCGCGACACAGCGCGGTCGATCCAGCGCTGAAGCTCCAGATGTGTGGCAGAGGCGCTGTCGGCGTCCCCTTCGGCCACTGCGGACTCGAGCCGCCGCGTGAGCGTCTTCACGGTCGAGCGGTAGCGGAGGTTCTGCAACCGCTCCCTCGCGGCGCTCCGCACTCGTCTCTTCTGCTGATTGATGTTCGGCATAGGCGAAAAAATGGCCCGCTGAGCGGGCGGCGGAATCCTAGCACCAGCCCGATCGCCGCAGGAGCCCGCGAAAGGCGCTCGTATCCTCCTCTCGTGGGGAGCCGAAGGTGAGCGAGTTGCACGTGGAGGCGCCGACCTCTTCGTCTCGGCGCCTCGCCCGGTCGGCGGTCGTCTTCTCGGCGGCCACCGGCCTCTCACGCGTTCTCGGGCTTGCCCGCGAGATCGTCGTCCGGGGGATCTTCGGAGTCGAGGGAGCCGGGATCAACGCATTCACCGTTGCGTTCCAGATTCCGAATCTCGTGCGCGCTCTCGTCGCCGACGCCGCGCTCTCCTCGGCGTTCGTCCCGGTCTTTTCCGAGCTCCTCGAGAAAGGCGAGCGCGCGCGGGCCTGGCGCGTCGCTTCGAGCCTGCTCTGGATCATGCTGCTCGGCCTGACCGCGGTCACGGCGATCTTCGTTCTCGCCGCGCCCTGGGTGATGTCGATCTTCGGCTACGGCGGGGAGGACGGAGAGCTCGCGGTGACGCTCGCCCGGATCCTCTTCCCGATCGTCATCCTGCTCGGGGTCTCGGGCGTGATCGTCGGGATCCTGAACAGCTACGAGCACTTCACGATCCCCGCGCTCACGCCCGTTTTCTGGAACGTGGCGATCATCGCCGGGCTCTTGATCGGCGTGCCCCGGGCGGAGTCGGAGGAAGCGGAGCTCTACGTCTATGCCGCCTCGATCGTGATCGGCACCGTGATCCAGCTCCTGCTTCCCCTGCCCTGGCTCGCCGGCCGTGATGGACGCCTTCGGGTCGCGATCGACTGGCGCGATCCCGCGATCAAGCAGGTCTTCGTGCTGATGCTGCCGGTCACCCTCGGCCTCGGCCTGATCAACGTCAACGCGGTGATCGGGACGTTCTTCGCGGCCAGGTATATCGACCCGACGATCTCGCCGAGTGCGATCGACGCCGCTTTCAGGATCTACATGCTCCCCCAGGGCATGTTCTCCGTCGCAGTTGCGACCGTGCTCTTTCCCGCCCTCGCGCGGCTCGCCACGCGAGGCGACGACGAGGGCTTCCGGCACACGGTCGGCCTCGGCCTGCGGCAGATCGCGTTCCTGCTGATCCCGGCCAGCGTCGCCCTGGCCGTGCTCGCAGAGCCGATCGTCAGGCTTCTCTACGAGCGCGGCGAGTTCGGGCCGCACGAGACACGGGTCGTTGCAGCAGCGCTGGCCGCGTTCTCGCTCGGGCTCGTCTTCAACGGCGCGATGCTGATGCTGAACCGCGCGTTCTTCAGCCTTCAGGCCCCCTGGCTTCCGACCTGGGTTGCCCTCGGGAACCTCGCCCTCAACACGGCGCTCTTCGCAGCGTTCTATCGAGTCGGAACCTGGGGGATACCGCTCGCGATCTCCCTGGCGAACATGGCCGGCTCCGCCGCGCTGCTGCTACTCCTCCGGCGCCGCTTCGGCCGCTTCGAGGTCGGCGAGACGCTGAGCGCCGCGCTGCGGATCACGGCAGCGTCGATCGTCCTCGGGGCGGTCTCGTTCGGGGTCTGGTGGGCCGTCGACGAGGCGGTCGGGCGCTCGTTCGGAGGACAGCTTCTCTCAGTCGTCGCAGCGGTCGCCGCAGGTGGTATCGCCTACATGATTTCCGCCCGTTTGCTGGGAATTCGTGAGTTGGAGGCGCTGCTATCGTTGCGATCCCGCCCGCGGCCGCCCTCCTCTTCGAGCTGATGTCCCAAGACCGGATCCGGAACTTCTCGATCATCGCGCACATCGACCACGGGAAATCCACCCTGGCCGATCGCATCCTCGAGGTCACCGACACCGTCTCCGGCCGGGAGATGCGCGAGCAGTTGCTCGACTCCATGGACCTCGAGCGCGAACGCGGGATCACGATCAAGGCGCAGGCGGTCCGCGTGCTCTGGAAGGGCCACCAACTCAACCTGATCGACACGCCGGGCCACGTCGACTTCACCTACGAGGTCTCCCGCTCCCTGCAGGCATGCGAGGGCGCCGTCCTCGTCGTCGACGCCGCCCAGGGCGTGGAAGCGCAGACGGTCGCGAACGCCTACCTCGCGATCGAGAACAACCTGGAGCTGCTCGCCGTGGTGAACAAGATCGACCTCCCGGCGGCGGATCCTGACGGAGCGGCCGCCGAGATCGCCGAGTTGATCGGCGGCGACGCAGACGACGTGCTCCGGATCTCGGCCAAGACGGGACAGGGGATCGAGGCCGTCCTCGACGCCGTCATCGAACGGATTCCGGCCCCTACCGGAACGGCCGAAGCGCCGCCGCGCGCCCTCATCTTCGACTCCTCGTACGATCAGTACCGCGGCGTGGTGGCCTTCGTACGGGTCGTCGACGGAACCTTCCGAACCGGGGAGGGCGTGCAGGCGATGGCCCAGGGCACCCGCTTCGAGGCGGAGGAGCTCGGGTTCTTCTCTCCGACGATGCGCGCCGCCCAGACGCTCGAGGCCGGCGAGGTCGGCTACGTCGTCACCGGGCTGAAGGACGTCAGTCGCCTTCGCGTCGGCGACACGTTGACGACCCGGGACAACCCTGCGGGCAAGCCGCTCCCGGGCTACAAGGACGTGAAGCCGATGGTGTTCTCGGGCCTCTTCCCGACGGACTCGGACGAGTATCCGAACCTCCGCGACGCCCTCGAGAAGCTGAAGCTGAACGACGGCGCGCTGATCTACGAGCCGGAGACGTCGCAGGCGCTCGGCTTCGGCTTCAGATGCGGGTTCCTCGGCCTCCTGCACATGGAGATCGTGCGAGAGCGCCTGGAGCGCGAGTTCGACCTCGATCTGCTCGTGACCGCGCCCAATGTCGCCTACCAGGTCGTCACCCTCGTCGGCGCGGAGATCGAAGTGCACAACCCGGCCGACATGCCGCCTGACATCGAGCGGGTCGAGGAGCCCTACATTCGCGCGTCGATCATCGTCCCGAAGGAATACGTCGGGCCGGTGATGGAGCTTGCGAACGATCGCCGCGGTCGCTTCGACCACATGGAATACCTCTCGGAGGAGCGCGCCGTCCTCATCTACGAGTTGCCGCTCGCCGAGGTCGTCGTCGACTTCTACGACCAGCTCAAGTCCCGTACGCGCGGCTATGCGAGCTTCGACTACGACATCGTCGGCTTCCGCGAGGGGAATCTCGTCAAGCTGGACGTGCTGATCGCGGGCGAGCCGGTCGACGCGCTCTCGCTCATCATCCATCGTGACTCCGCGTACGGGAGAGGCCGTGCCCTCGTCGACCGGCTTCGCGCGGAGATCCCCCGACAGATGTTCGACGTGCCGGTGCAGGCGGCGATCGGCTCGCGCGTGATCGCCCGGGAGACGATCAAGGCGAAGCGAAAGGACGTGCTCGCCAAGTGCTACGGCGGCGACATCACGCGGAAGCGGAAGCTGCTCGAGCAACAGAAGAAGGGCAAGAAGCGGATGAAGCAGGTCGGCGCCGTCGAGGTGCCACAGGAGGCGTTCCTCGCAGTCCTGAACCTGAACGAGGGCGGGAAATGAGCGGCGTCCGGCACCTGTACGTTCACCTGCCGTTCTGCGCGCAGCGGTGCGGGTACTGCGATTTCGTCACGGTCGTCGGCCGGCGCGGGGAGCACGGCTCGTACGTCCAGGCGCTACTCGCGGAGCTCGAGCTGGAGCGGCCCGTGCTGGCTCCGCGGCTCGAGACCGTCTTCGTCGGAGGTGGGACACCGACGTTCACGGACGAGCGCGAGCTTCGACGCCTGCTGACGGCTCTCCCTCCGGCGAGCGAGGTCACCGTCGAGGCAAACCCCGAGACGGTCACCCGCGAGATGGCCATGCTGCTGCGCGACTGCGGCGTGAACCGCGTGTCTCTCGGGGCTCAGACATTCGATCCAGAGCTTCTCCTCGTGCTCGACCGTGTTGCCGGTCCGGACGACGTCCGGCGCGCCTTCTACCATTTTCGTGATGCCGGGTTTGACAACATTTCGCTCGACCTCATCTACGGGATTCCCGGCCAGAGCCCCGCCGTGCTCGAAGCCGACCTCGACCAGGCGCTCGCGCTCGGGCCCGAGCATCTGTCGTGCTACGAGCTGGAGGCGAAGCCGGGAACGCGGTTCACGCACCGACACGGGGAGGAGCTCGCGCGGCAGGCCGAGGCGCTCGAGGGCTACTTCGAGCGGGTGGTCGAGCGGCTGACGGACGCCGGGTACCGCTGGTACGAGACGGCGAACTTCTGCCGCCCGCCCCAGGCGGGGGGAGGGCGTGACCTGCGCTCGCAGCACAACCTCGCCTACTGGCTCGTCCGCGACTACGTCGGGATCGGCATCGGTGCTGTCTCCACGGTCTCGGGGCTCCGTTGGCGCAACACGCCGCGGCTGCCGGCCTATACCGCAGCCCTCGCACAGCGCGAGACGCCGCCGCGCGAGCTCGAGGAGCTCTCGGGGGACGTCCGCCGGCGCGAACGGGTCATGCTGGGGCTCCGCCTCGACGAGCCGCTGCGCCTCGATGGTCTGGCCCCGGTGATGGATGCCGAGGCGCTCGCCCGGATGGAGCGGCTCGAGCTCGTCGCCCGCAGCGGCAGCAGCGACGGGGGCGGTGCCGGCGCGCTGACGTTGACTCCGCGCGGGCGGCTGCTCGGCGGCGGCGTGACCGTCGAGCTGCTCGCCTGACCGTTTTCCGGGCGACCCTGGTGGCGCGGTAAAATTCCTGCAAACGCCGTGACCGAGCCAGAGCTCACAGATCGACAGCGCGACATCCTGAGACGCCTCGTCGAGGAGTACATCGCCACGGGCCAGCCCGTCGGCTCGAAGTACCTCGTCGAGCGGGCGGGCCTGCGCGTGTCTCCGTCCACGGTTCGAAGCGAGCTCGCCGAGCTCGAGCGCCTGGGCCTGCTGACGCACCCTCACACCTCGGCTGGACGCGTGCCGACGGAAACCGGGTATCGGCTCTTCGTCGAGGGCCTCCTCGACCGCCTCGAACCTCGGCCGGCGACGCTGGCGCTCGATCTGAGCGGCCCCGCAGCCGAGGTGGAGGTCGCGCTCCAGGCGACCACCGAGGCGCTGGCGCAGATGACGCGGCTGCTCGCCCTCGTCTCAGCGCCGCCGCTCGAGGCGGCGACCGTGCGGCACGTCGAGGTGCTCGACCTTCAGGCGCAGGTGATTGCGACCGTGGTGATCACGTCGACCGGCGGGGTGACGAAACGGGTCTTCGCGCTCGGGGAGCCCGTCGACCAGGGTCTCGTCAGCTGGGCTGCCGAGTACCTGAACGAGCGGACCGTCGGCCGCGCGCTCGGGTCTCGCGCGCTTCGTCAGGCTTTCGCCGAGGAGGCGCTCTCTCCGCGCGAGCGAGCGTTCCTCGAGCTGCTCCGCCCAGCGTTCTCGGATGCCGCCGGCTCCGAGGAGCAGCGCCTCTACGTCGGCGGCGCCGCCATGTTGCTCGGAAACGTCCGCTCGGAGGATCTGGATGCGTACCGGGGACTGCTCGAGGCGCTCGAGCAGCGCGCGGTCGTCCTCCAGATCCTCGGGGAGGCGCTGGGAAACCGCGACCCCTTCGTGCGGCTCGGGGTCGAGCTGGCGCATCCGGCCTTCCAACAGGCGTCTCTCGTGGGCGCCACCTACGGCCTGGCGCACCGGCGGCTCGGCGCAGTCAGCCTCCTCGGCCCGCTGCGCATGGACTACGAGAACGCCCTTCGCTCGGTGCGAGGCGCCGCCCGGGAGCTCTCACGCTTCGTCGAGGAGATCTACGAGGACAACTAGCGTCGGGCCTCCGGGCTACCCTCAGTAGGAGATGGCGACGGCGGAGCGCGACTATTACGAAGTCCTCGGGATAGGCCGCGATGCCGACGATCCTGCGATCAAGAAGGCTTTCCGCAACCTGGCACGCCAGGTGCATCCCGACGTCTCGGACGCGCCGGACGCCGGCGAGCGCTTCAAGGAGATCGTCGAGGCTTACGAGGTGCTCTCGAACTCCGAGACCCGGGAGCTGTACGACCGTTACGGGCACAGCGGTCTCCGCGGCGGCGGCTACCGGCCGTCGCAGTACGACTTCGGCAACCTCGCCGACATCTTCTCGGCGTTCTTCGGCGACGATTTGTTCGCCACCGCTTCGCGTGCCCGTGGCAGCCGCGGAGGCGATCTCGCCGCCGAGGTCGAGATCGAGCTCGCGGAGGCCGCGATCGGAGTCACGCGCGAAGTGCCCTTCCAGGTCGCCGTCGGCTGCTCCCGTTGCTCGGGCCAGGGCGTCGAGCCGGGCACCGAGGTCGCGACGTGTCCTACCTGCCGCGGAATGGGCCGCGTCCAGCACGTCTCGCGCAGCGTTTTCGGGGAGTTCATCCGAACCCGGGCCTGCCCTGAGTGCGCCGGCCGCGGGCAGCTGATCGACCATCCTTGTGAAGGATGCTCCGGAGCCGGCCAGGTACTCGAGGAGCGCCGGCTCGAGGTCGAGATTCCTCCTGGAATCCACGACGGCCAGCGGATCAGGGTCTCGGGCCACGGCCATGCGGGCCAGAGTGGCGGGCGCCCAGGCGACGTCTACGTCCGTGTACGCGTCAAACAGGACGAGCGGTTCGTCCGTGAAGGCGACGACGTCTTCTCGACGGTCGACCTGACGATGACCCAGGCGGCGCTCGGGGCGCGTGTCTCGATTCCCACCCTCGACGGTGACGAGGAGCTGGACTTCGCGGCCGGCACGCAGCCCGGCTACCTGCGCGTCCTGCGCGGGAGAGGGATGCCGGTCCTTCAGGGATTCGGGCGCGGTGACCACAGGGTGCTCGTGAACGTCTCGATCCCGCACCAGCTGACGGAGGAGCAGCGGGACCTGCTCCAGCGCTTCGACGACTCCGCCGACGAGAACACCTACCGGCCGGACGAGGGGTTCTTCGAGAAGCTGAAGAGCGCGTTCCGCTGAGCGGCGGGGAACTTCGCCGGGTCGCGGTCGCGGTGCCCGCCGGACGAGTGGACGAGACGCTTGCGACGTTCCTCGATCTCCACCCGGAAGGCTTCGAGGAAGGTGATGGCGAGCTCGCGGCCTATACCGACGCCGTCGGAGAGGAGCGCATTCGCGAGCTTTTCGACCACGTCTCGGCAGCGCCGGTCGAGCCCGGGTGGGAAGAGCGGTGGCGCGAGTTCCACCGGCCGATCTGGATCGGCCCGCTCTGGGTGGGGCCCTCATGGGAGGAGCCGCCTCCCGATGTGCTCACCGTCGTCATCGATCCGGGACGTGCATTCGGGACCGGGTCTCACCCGACTACGCGCCTTGCGCTCGGGTACCTCGTGGAGCTCGAGCGCGGCAGCGTGGTCGACATCGGCTGTGGATCGGGCGTGCTCTCGGTGGCCGCGGCGAAGCTCGGGTTCGAGCCTGTCGTCGCACTCGATCGCGAGCAGGCATCGATCGAGGCTGCCGAGCGAAACGCGCAGGCGAACGGAGTCACGATCGACGTTCGGCTCGTGGACGTCGTCGCGGAGGCGATCCCGCCGGCTGATCTCGGCCTGGCCAATATCAACCTTCACTCCGTGGAGGCGCTCGCCCCGGGGCTCGAGGTCGCGTTGCTCGTGACCGCCGGCTATTTCCATTCGCGGACGCCGGTTCTGCCCGGATATGCCCACCGCGAGCGGCGCATCGACGGCGGCTGGGCCGCCGATTTGTTCCAGCGACAGTAGATTCCGCGGCGAAATGGCGACGTTCTCCGTCCGCTTCCTCGGCTGCAAGGTCTCGCACGCCGACGCGCAGGCCGTCCGGGAGCGCCTCGTCGCGGACGGGCACGAGGAGCGGCCGGGCGACGCCGACATCGCCGTTCTCAACACGTGCTGCGTCACCCACGAGGCGGTCTCGAAGTCCCGCCAGGCCGCCTCTCGCGCAGCCCGCAGCCACCGCCGGGTCTACCTGACCGGTTGCGCCGCGCGCCTCGGCGGGCCGGCCACGGCCGGCCTTTCGTCGAACGTCGTCGTCGTCTCCAAGCCGAGCGAGGAACTCGCCGAGGCGGTCGCCGGCGACGTGGGGGCGATCGGCTGCGTCCAGGCCGCTGCGAGGCTCGATCGCGTTCGGGCCTTCGTCAAGGTGCAGGACGGTTGCAGCTTCGGCTGCAACTTCTGCGTGATCCCGCTCGTCCGCGGCCCGTCGCGGAGCCGGCGCGCCGTCGCGGTTCTCGATGAGATCGCCAAACGGGTGGGCCAGGGCCACCGCGAGATCGTCCTGACCGGGATCAACCTCGGCTGCTTTCGCGATCGGGAGTCCGGCTTCACTCTGGCCCGGTTGATCCGCGAGGCGGGCGCCGTGCCCGGCCTCGAGCGATTGCGCCTTTCGTCGATCGAGATCAACCACGTGAGCGACGAGCTGCTGGCGGCGCTGCGCGAGACTCCTACCGCCGCACGGCACCTTCACGTTCCGCTCCAGTCGGGAGACGACGGAGTCCTGCGCGAGATGGGACGGAGGTACACCGCTGCCACCTACCTGCGCCGGCTTGCGGACACACGCGATTTCAACCTCACCGCCGATGTCATCGTCGGCTTCCCGACCGAGAGCGACCAGGCGTTCGAGCGGACGCTCGAGGTCGTCCGTGAGGCCGGCATCACGAAGGTGCACGTCTTCCCGTACTCCCCGCGACCCGGAACCGCCACGGCCGCCGAGGACACGATCCGGCCGGAGGTGAAGAAACGACGGAGCGCCCGGTTGCGGGCTCTTTCCCACGAGGCGTGCATCGCGCGCTGGGAGTCGAAGATCGGTCGTGACGACGCCGTTCTCGTCGACCGGCCGGGCCGGGGCTACGGCGACGACTACTCGCCCTGGCTCGTCGATCCCGGGGCTCCCGTGGGGCGACTTCTCCCGGTTCGGGGCCAGTCCGTCACCGAAGAGGGAATTCGTGCCGCCTGAAGACTGCCTCTTCTGCAGGCTCGTTCGCGAGGGCGACCACGTCCGTGCCGCGGACGGTTTCGTCGCGATCCGCGACATCAACCCGCAGGCCGAGACGCACCTGCTCGTTCTCCCCGAGCGGCACATCGACACCTTCCGCGAGATCGCCGAGTTCCCGGCGGAGGAGGCGAAGCGCATGCTCGGCTTCGTCGCGGAGACCGCAAGCGCCGAAGGCCTGGAGGATTACCGCGTCGTCGTCAACGTCGGGGCCGGTGCCGGCCAGACCGTCTTCCACCTCCACTGGCACATCCTCGGCGGCGTCATGCGAGGCTTCCCCGGATGAGCCTCATCGACCGCATCCAGTCCGAGGTCAAGGACGCCATGCGAGACAGGGACAACGACCGGCGCGACGCGCTCCGGTTGATCCTCAGCAGCCTCCAGTCCGCGGAGAAGGAGCTTCAGCGCCCCCTCACCGAGCAGGAGGAGCTCCAGGTTCTCCAGCGGGAGCGCAAGAAGAGGGTCGAGGCAGAGGAGGCGTTCCGATCGGCAGGCCGGGAGGAGCAGGCCGACGGGGAGGACTTCGAGCTCGAGATCCTCGAGGAGTTCATGCCGGAGCCGCTGAGCGAAGAGGAGCTCGAGGAGATCGTCGACGACGCGATCGCGGAGAACGGCGCGACCAGCCTCCAGGATCTCGGACGCGTCATGGCTGACGTCATGCCCCAGGTCGCCGGCCGGGCCGACGGCTCAGCGGTCAGTCAGTTGGTCCGCGAGAAACTGGCCTGAGCCGGCCCGGTCGCTTCGCCGACCTCTGTATAGGCGCACCCGGCCTCCTCCCCGCGGCGACCGTAGCGAGAAAGACCGCGCGTGTGGGTGACGGCTCAGCGCCGAGAATGGAAAGCCGCCTGCTAGCGGGTGGCATTTTCGACGCGGCGGGCGCCGAGCTCGAGGACGACGTCGGCGATGAGGTCGATGTCCCGCTCGGTGGTTCGCCAGTTCACGATCGCCGGGCGGAAGGCGGTCTTGCCTCTGTAGCGAGTCGTGCCGAAGAAGACACGGCTGTCATTCAAGATGTCCTCGCCCAGAGCGAGGTTGTGCTCGTCGAGGGCGTCGCCCTCGAGGCCCGGTGGTCGGTGGCGAAAGCAGACGACGTTGAGCTTCACCGGGGCGAGGAGCTCGAGCTCCGACTCCTGCTCGACGCGCTTGCCCAGTCGCTGCGCCAGGTCCAGGTGGCGCTCGACCATCGCCCGGTGACCTTGCCGCCCGTACGCCCGAAGCGTTGCCCACACGGCCAGAGATCGTGCTCGCCGTGAGGCTTCAGGACTGGGGCTCTCGCCACCCGGGAGGTAGGCGGCCGTGAACTTGAACGGCTCCTTCAGGAGCGCTTTGTCCCTGACGAAGGCGAACCCGCAGTCGTAGGGCACGTTCAGCCACTTGTGCCCGTCCGCGATCACGGAGTCCGCGCGTTCGATGCCCTCGGCGAGCGGCGCGGCTCTCGGAGTGAGCCGGGCGAAGAGCCCGAAAGCGCCGTCGACGTGCAGCCAGGCGTCGTGCCGCTCGGCGAGGTCGGCCATCCGGCCGATCGGGTCGAAGTCTCCGGTGTTCACGTCGCCGGCGTTGGCGATGACGATCGCCGGCTCCCCGTCGAGTGTCGCCAGACCTCGTTCGAGCCCCTCGAGGTCGACGAGCTGCGGCGAGTCCCGGCCGAGTCCCAGCATCGCAAGGGCCTTTCGGGAGCTCGCGTGGATGTAGTTCGTGGAGAAGATCGGAACCTCTGGCAGTCCCGCGAAGCCCTGCTCGTCGAGGTCCACTCCGTGGCGTTTCGCCCACCACCGGCGGGCGCAGGCGAGCCCGACGAAGTTCGCCATCGTCGCGCCCGTCGTCAGAGCGCCGCCCCAATCCTCCGGAAGCTCGAAGAGGTCGAGCAGCCAGCGGATCGAGGTGTCGTGGAGCTCGAAACCGAGAGGCGAGCTGATCCACGAGAACGCGTTCTGGTCGAGCACCGACGTGAGCCAGTCCGCGCCGAGCGCGGCCGGAGTGGTTCCGCCCGTGACGAAATGGAAGAACCGGGGTCCGGAGGAGCGTGTCGCAAGCCCTGTGCCCGCGACGAGCTCGGCGAGGGCTGTGACCGCTCCGTCGCCTCCCTCCGGCAGATCACCGTCAATCGTCCCCTCCCGCTGCGGAAGCACGAGCGACTCGTCCAGCTCCGCCAGGTAGCGCTTCGCCTCCTCGAGCACGTACGACAGGGCGGCGGTCTCCTCGTCCCTGAGCTCCAGCGGATCGGGCATGCGGCGAACCTACACTGAGGCGGTGCAGCAAACGCTTTCCGTACCGAACGCGGTCGCGGCGGAGCTCGCCTCCATCGGCGACGGCGTCCTCGACCACCTTCGGGACCGGCTGACGGTCGGCCTCCACCTGCGCGGCAACCAGCTGACGATCGAGGGCGAGGACGGCCAGGTCGGGCAGGTTCGAACGGTGATCGACGAGATCGTGGAGCTCGTGGAGGCCGGTCACCAGATCGGCCCGTCCACCGTCGATGCGGTGCTCGGAGCGATGGATCAGGGCGAGGACGTCCACGAGGTCTTCGGCGACGTCGTCTGGAGCCATCGCGGGAAGGCGATCGCGCCGAAGACGGTGATGCAGAAGCGTTACGTCGACGCCATTCGCCGGCACACGGTGACCTTCGCGATCGGCCCGGCGGGAACCGGTAAGACCTACCTTGCGATGGCTCTCGCCGTCGCCGCCCTCCAGGAACGCCAGGTGAACCGGATCATCCTCACCCGTCCCGCGGTCGAGGCCGGCGAGCGGCTGGGCTTCCTTCCGGGGGACATGCTCGCGAAAGTCGACCCCTACCTGCGCCCGCTCTACGACGCGCTCTACGACATGCTCGAGGCCGACCGGCTCGCGTCGTACATGGAGCGGGGAATCGTCGAGGTCGCGCCGCTCGCCTTCATGCGCGGGCGGACGCTGAACGACTCGTTCATCATCCTCGACGAGGCCCAGAACACGAGCCCGGAGCAGATGCAGATGTTCTTGACCCGGCTCGGGTTCGGCTCGAAGGTTGTCGTGACCGGCGACGTGACGCAGGTCGACCTGCCGAAGGAGCAGGCGTCGGGCCTCATCCAGGTGCAGGACATCCTCGGGTCGATCGACGGGATCGCGTTCATCCAGTTCGGCCACAAGGACGTCGTCCGCCACAAGCTCGTCCAGTCGATCGTCGAGGCCTACAAGTCCCATGCGGAGGAAACCGGCACCGCACGCCGCAGGTAGTGCCGTGGTCGACGTAGAGGTCGCCAACCGCAGCGGCATGACGGTGGACGAGCAGGGAGCTGTCGAGGTCGCGCGCCGGGTCCTCGAGGAAGAGGGGATCGGGGAAGGCGAGCTCGGCCTCACATTCGTGGACGCCGGCGAGGCGCGCGCGCTCAAGCGCGAGCATCTCGGCATCGACGAGACGCCCGACGTGCTGTCGTTTCCGATCGACGAGCGAGACGAGCTTCCGGAAGGTGTCCCGCGCCAGCTCGGTGACATCGTCATGTGCCCAGCCGTGGTCGGCGAGGAGTGGCGCGAGCCGCTGGTGCACGGGATCCTGCATCTCCTCGGCTACGACCATGGCACGGAGATGGAGGCGCGGGAGGAGGCGCTTCGCGCGTGAACCTCGGCCGCAGCCCGTCAGTCCTCCAGAGCTTCAACTTCGCTTTCGAGGGGATCATCCACGTGCTCCGCACGCAGCGGAACATGCGGATTCACTTCCTGATCGCGACCGCTGTCCTGATCGCCGCACTGGTGGTAGGCGTCGGCCGCCTGGAGCTCGTCGTGCTCCTGATGGCGATCTCGTTCGTCCTGATCGCAGAGATGATCAACTCCGCCCTCGAAGCGGGTATCGACGTCGCAACGACGTCGTTCGACCCGTTGGCGAAGCTGGCCAAGGACATCGCGGCGGGCGCCGTGCTGATCGCGACCGTCAACGCGGTGGTCGTCGGCTACCTCGTCTTCGTCGACCGGATCAAGGATCCGAGCTCCCGCGCGATCGACCGACTGCGCGAGGCTCCGACCGAGATCACGCTCGTCGCACTCGTCCTGACGGTGATCCTCGTGATCGGTGCGAAGGCCTACACCGGGCGTGGGCGACCGCTTCGCGGCGGGCTGCCCTCGGGCCACTCGGCGATCGCGTTCGCGGGGTGGATGGCGGCCACGTACATCCTCGGCGACTCGTCGCACTGGTTCCTGGTCTCGACGCTGACCTTCATCATGGCGTTGCTCGTGGCACAGACTCGCGTCGAGGCCGGCATCCACTCCTTCGTCGAGGTCGTCTCCGGAGGCGTTCTCGGCGCGCTCGTGACCCTCGTCCTCTTCCAGCTCTTCTGGACGTGACCGACGCCGACCGAGAGCTCCTCGAGCGCGCCGAGGCTGTTGCGGCCCGGGCCTACGCGCCCTACTCCAAGTTCCACGTGGGATGCGCGGTGCGAACGCGTGACGGGCGCGTCTTCGAGGGTGTGAACGTCGAGAACGCGGCGTACCCGCTCGGCGTCTGTGCCGAGAAGACGACGCTCGGTGCGGCGGCGACGGCCGGCGTTCGGCCCGGCGAGGTGGAGGTTCTCGCGGTGAACGCATCGCCGTGCGGCGGCTGCCGCCAGTGGTTCCACGAGTTCGGGATCGAGCGGGTCGTCTATCGCCAGGCGGACGGCGAAGTCGCGGTGACGACCCCGGACGAGCTTCTTCCGGACACCTTCGTCCTGTGAAGTCCGGGTTCGTCGCACTCGCGGGCCGGCCGAACGTCGGAAAGTCCTCGCTCGTGAACGCCCTTGCCGGCGGGAAGGTCGCCATCATCTCCGACAAGCCTCAGACGACGCGCCGGCGAATCTTCGGCGTAGCCAACGGGCCGGGTTACCAGCTCGTGCTCGCAGACCTCCCGGGCTTCCAGCGGCCCCTGGATCCCTTGACCGAGCACATGCAGCGCACGGTCGACCTGGCCTTCGAGGATGTGGATGCCATCCTGTTCGTCCTCGACGCGCGTGACCGGATCGGCTCGGGGGACAGGTTCATCGCGAAACGCGTCTACGAGCGCGGCGTCCCGGTGGTGGTGGTCGTCAACAAGGTCGACCGGCTCAAGCCGGGTCACATCGCCTCGCAGATGCAGACGGCGTCCCAGCTCGGCGACTTCTTCGCGCTTCATCCCGTGAGCGCAAAGACGGGGGATGGGGTGGACGAGCTGCGCGAGGAGCTCGTGGGCCTCCTGTCGGAGGGGCCTGCGTACTTCCCGGTCGACCAGCGCACGGATCTCTCCGTCGACGAGCAGATCGCGGAGCTCGTTCGCGAGAAGGCGCTTCAGCTGACCAAGGAGGAGGTGCCCCACTCGATCGGCGCCGAGGTCGAGGAGCTGGAAGAGAAAGTCGTCCGGGCCGCGGTCTACGTCGAGACCGAGTCACAGAAGCAGATTCTCGTTGGGCGAAGCGGCGCGATGGTGAAGGAGATCGGCACACGCGCGCGGCCGGAGATCGAAGCCCTCCTCGGCCACCCGATCTTCCTCGAGCTCGTCGTCAAGGTTCGTCCGAAGTGGCGCCGGGACGAGCGGATGCTGGAGCGGCTCGGGCTCTGATCTCGGCGCACTTTCAGCGCAGTCCGGTCACCCACGGGCGCGATTTTCCGCACTAGACTCGATTGTGGGTGGTGGCCCGGGGTGGCCCCAGGCGAGCGGCGAGAATCAAGCGGCATTCGCCCCGAGCAGGAACAGGTCGAGCCGTCTCCCGAACGACCAGGGCTACACTCAATCCGTGGCGAAAGCGCCTGCACTTCCGTCCGGTTTCGAGCTTCCGCTCGAGCCGCGACTGCCGCGGATCGGCTCCGTCGACCAGGTCGCGGTCGAGGAGCGCGCGGCATCACTCGCGCGTCGGTCGATCAAGAAAGACTCGAAGGTGTTCGCCCTCGACCTCGCGGTCAGGATGATGGACCTGACGACGCTCGAGGGCCAGGACACGCCGGGGAAGATCGCGGCGCTTGCATCGAAGGCGATCCGGCCGGACCCAACGGACTCCACTGTCCCATCGGTCGCCGCCGTGTGCGTCTACCCGAACCTCGTGCCTGCGGCGAAGGAACGCGTCCGGGGGTCGAGCGTCAAGGTCGCCTCCGTCGCGACGGCGTTTCCCTCCGGCCAGAGCCCGACGAGCATCAAGGTCGCCGAAGTCCGCGAAGTGGTCGAGATGGGGGCCGACGAGGTCGACATGGTCATCGACCGGGGGGCGTTCCTCTCGGGGCGGTACGCGAAGGTCTACGACGAGGTCGTCCAGGTCAAGGAAGCCTGCGGAGAGGCCCACCTCAAGGTGATCCTCGAGGTCGGCGAGCTCGGGACCTACGACAACGTACGCCGCGCCTCGCTCCTCGCAATGGCGGCCGGCGCCGACTTCATCAAGACCTCCACGGGAAAGCTTCCGGGGGCCGCGACGCTGCCGGTGACCCTCGTCATGCTCGAGGCAATTCGAGACGTCCACGAGGAGACAGGCCGCAAGGTGGGCATGAAGCCGGCAGGCGGCATCCGCCAGGCCAAGCAGGCTGTGCACTACCTCGTGCAGCTCTATGAGACCCTCGGCGCGGAATGGCTGACGCCCGACCTCTACCGGCTCGGAGCGTCGACGCTCCTGAACGACGTGCTGATGCAGATCCGGAAGGAGAAGACCGGCCGCTACCAGAGCCCGGACTACTTCACCGTTGACTGACCTCGAGCGAAAGCAAGACCGATCGCCGGTCCCCTCCGGCTGGGACTACGCGCCTGCGCCGGAGTCGCGCGACATCGTCACCCTGGAGGACAGGTACGGGCTCTTCATCGGTGGCGAGCTCGTCGATCCGCGGTCCGGCGAGTACTTTCCGACACTGAGCCCGGCGACCGAGGAGCAACTCGCCGAGGTCTCCCAGGCGGGCGCGGAGGACGTCGATCTCGCCGTCCGCGCGGCGAGGGATGCCTACGACAACGGCTGGTCGTCGATCTCGCCCGCCGAGCGCGCGAAGTACCTCTTCCGGATCGCCCGGCTCCTCCAGGAGCGCTCCCGCGAGTTCGCGGTCCTGGAGTCGATGAACGGCGGCAAGCCGATCCGGGAGTCGCGCGACGTGGATCTCCCTCTGGCAGCGGCGCACTTCTTCTACTACGCAGGCTGGGCGGACAAGCTCGAGTACGCATTCCCCAATCGCAAGCCGCGTTCGATCGGCGTGACCGGGCAGATCATCCCGTGGAACTTTCCGCTCTTGATGCTGGCGTGGAAGATCGCACCGGCGCTCGCCGCGGGGAACACTGTCGTGCTCAAGCCGGCGGAGACGACGCCGCTCACGGCGCTCCTCTTCGCGGACGTCGTCCGGCAGGCCGAGCTGCCACCGGGCGTCGTCAACATCGTCACGGGCGACGGCCGGACGGGTGTCGAGATCGTCAAGCACGAGGGCGTCGACAAGATCGCGTTCACGGGCTCGACGGAGGTCGGAAAGGCGATCCAGCGCGAGCTGGCCGGCACCGGAAAGAAACTGACCCTGGAGCTCGGCGGGAAGGCCGCCAACATCGTCTTCGACGACGCGGCGCTCGACCAGGCCGTCGAAGGGATCGTCAACGGCATCTACTTCAACCAGGGCCATGTCTGCTGCGCCGGCTCGAGGCTCCTCGTCCAGGAGTCGATCTACGAGCCGCTGATCGCGAAGCTGAAGCGGAGGCTGACGACGCTCCGGCTGGGCGACCCGCTGGACAAGAACACCGATATCGGCGCGATCAACTCGAAGCAGCAGCTCGACCGAATTACCGAGCTGGTCGCGGCCGGCGAGGAGGAGGGGGCGGAGATCTACCAGCCGCCTTGCCGGCTTCCCGAGAAGGGCTACTGGTTCGCGCCCACGATCTTCACGAACGTGGCGCAGAGCTACCGAATCGCGCAGGAGGAGATCTTCGGCCCGGTGCTCTCGGTGCTGACCTTCCGAACCCCGGACGAGGCGGTCGAGAAGGCGAACAACACGGCGTACGGGCTCTCAGCCGGCGTGTGGACGGAGAAAGGCTCACGAATCCTCTGGATGGCGCAACGCCTCCGCGCCGGGGTGATCTGGGCGAACACCTTCAACCGGTTCGACCCGACCTCGCCATTTGGCGGCTTCAAGGAGTCCGGCTTCGGCAGGGAGGGCGGGCTGCACGGGCTCGAGCCTTACCTCGATCTTGGCGAGTCGGAGGTGCGCGGGGGATGAGCAGGCTGCCGGTCAGGAAGACGTACAAGCTGTTCGTCGGGGGCGAGTTCCCGCGCTCGGAGTCCGGCCGAACCTACGAGGCGCAGGGACAGAATGTCGCGCGCGCGTCGAGGAAGGATGCCCGCGACGCTGTCCGCGCGGCGCGCACCGGTTTCGGCAAATGGGCGTCGATGACCGCCTACAACCGCGGCCAGATCGTCTACCGGATCGCCGAGATGATGGAGGCGCGGGCCGGGGAGTTCGCCGAGCTCTGCTCGGGTCAGCAGGAGGTCGAGGAGTCGATCGATCGCTGGGTCTGGTACGCGGGCTGGGCGGACAAGTACGCGCAGCTCATCGGAACCTCGAACCCGGTCGCGGCGCCGTACTTCAACTTCACGATCCCGGAGCCGACCGGTGTCGTGGCGATCGTTGCGCCCGACAAGCCTGCCCTCGCGGGGCTCGTCTCGCGGATCGCCCCAGTGATCGTCGGCGGAAACGCCGCGATCGTGCTGGCGTCCGAGACCGAGCCGCTGGCCGCGATCGAGCTCTCCGAGGCTCTCGCCACAGCCGATCTCCCCGGCGGAGTCGTCAACATCCTCACCGGCTACCGGTCGGAGCTCGCTCCCTGGCTCGCGGGCCACATGGACGTGAACGCGATCGACATCGGCGGAGCCGACGGCGATGCACCCGAGCTGGAACGCCTCGCCGCCGACAACGTCAAGCGTGTCGTGCGGGGCCGCGTCGGCGAGCAGAGCCCGTACGAGATCGCGGCGTTCCTCGAGCTGAAGACGGTGTGGCACCCGATCGGCGTCTGAGCCGCCGTCGCCCTTTCTCTGGCGCACCCGGCCTCCTCCCCACCGCAAGCGTATTGGCGAAAGGCACGCGAATGTGTCACGGGACCGTGTCGGAAGCGTGAAGATGTGCCCGGTGACTCCGAGGGCGCCCCGATGACTTCGCGCCGGCTCAGCCAGGCCATCTCCGAGGGCGACGGGATTTCCGTCGTCGTCGCCGTCGACGGGCCCGAGGCGGCTCGCATCGCCGAGGAAGCCGGGGCGGAGGCCGTGCTCGTCCACAGCGGACAGGAGCGCAGCCTGGGCTCCATCCGGGCGATGACCGAGCTACCGATCCTCTTCTTCTTCGACGGGCAGAGCGCTGACGCCCTCGAGGGTGCCGACGCCTGCATCGTGGACGTCCGAAACGACGACCGCGACTGGCTCGACCGGGTTCGCATCCAGCTCTCCGACCAGTTCGAGCTCGCCCCGCGGATCTGCACGGACGAACATTTGGAGTTCGTCCTGGAGGAGCTCGACCCGGAAGTGCTCGTCCTCGGTGCCGCCGGCGACGAGGCGCTCGCCGAGGCGCTCGAGCTGCTCCCGGACGTACCGGCCGGGAAGCTCGCGATCGCCGACGTCGACGCCCGAACCCGCGACGAGGTGGCCGAGCTCGAGCGCGCCGGCATGGACGCGGTCATCGTCGCGGCCGGGAACATCTCGCACCTCGTGGGCGCGGCTCCGCCCGAAGTCTGAGCTCCTGAGCACCCGCTCCCTCTCGGAAAGCCGGTGGGGAAACCGCTGGCTCGCGCTCGGAGCGCTGCTCGCGGGCGCCGCCGCCCTCCGCCTCACCGGCGTCACGTACGGCCTGCCCTTCCCGCTCCTGAACCCGGACGAGGAGAGCATCGTCCCCCGCGCCTGGCGGATCGGGAACGGCGACGGCTTCGACCCGGACTGGTTCGAATACCCGAGCCTGCTGATGTACGCGATGGCGCCGCTCCAGCACTGGGCCGACGATCCCTGGTACCTCGGCGGTCGGCTCGTCGTCGTCGCGCTCGGCCTGGCCGGGATCGCGGCCGCCTGGTGGCTTGGAGACAAGGCGTACGGGACGACCGCAGGGTTCGTCGCGGCCGCAGTCACCGCGGTCGAGGTGACCCACGTCCAGTACTCCAGAATGGCCGTGACGGACGTGCCCATGACGCTCGGGGTGGCGGTGGCTCTCGGGCTGATGATCACCCGGCGCCTCCCGGCCGCCGGTGTCGCGATCGGCTTGGCCGCGGGCTTCAAGTACCCCGCGTTCATCCTGCTCGTTCCGCTGGTGGTCGCGGGGTGGGGGGAATGGCGGCGCATCGCCGTCTCGGCCGCGCTTGCTCCGGTCGCGTTCCTCGCGTCCAGCCCCTTCTTCGTGATCCATCTTGGATCGGCGATCGGCGACGTTCGGCGTGTCCAGGCACTTGGACGGCGCGGCTGGCTCGGCTTCGAAAGCGACCACGCGACACCGATCGCGTTCCTCGACCGCCTCTGGGAGGGGATGGGACCGGCGTTGCTCGTTGCCATGTTCGGGCTCGTTCTCGCGCTGGTGGCCCGGACGCACGCCGACCGGATCCTGGTCTCGTTCGTGCTGGTCTACTTCGCGACGCTTCTGCCGCTCGACGCGCATTTCGACCGTTATGTCCTGCCGCTCGTCCCTGCTCTCGGGGCGTTGGCCGGGCGGGTGCGCTCGCTTGCCGCGGTGACCCTGCTGCTCCTAATCGTCCCGCTCGTCTGGTCGATTCGCGACACCCGGCCGCTGACCAGAACCGACACGCGGGTCGCCGCGCACGACTGGATGGAGCAAAACCTGACGCCGGGCGTCCTCGTCGCGGCCGATTCGTCGACGGCCGTTCCAGAGAGCCTTCGTGTCGTGCGCCTGGCGCTCCCCGGACCCGGCCGTCCGCCCGACCCGAAGCGCGACCTCGGCCGGCTCCGCGAGCTAGGCGTGGGTTACGTGCTCGCGACGGGGGCGGTTGCGGACAGGGTCGCCGCCGCCGCGGGCCGCTACCCGCAGGCCGACCGCTTCTACGCCCAGCTCAGGCGACAGGGGAACCGTCGCTTCTACCGGGCCGGTACGGGCACACTGGCGGGACCTTGGGTGGCGGTATACGAGCTGTAGGAGGAGGACCGGCGACCGCGCGGCGGCACGGGCTCGCCGTGGCCGGAGCGGTCTTCGTCTCGGGCGCGGTCGTGCTCGGAATGGAGATCGCGGCGAGCCGGGTTCTCGCCCCGTTCTTCGGCAACTCTCTCTTCGTCTGGGGATCGCTGATCGGCATCGTCCTCGCCGGCCTCTCGATCGGCTACTGGGCGGGAGGCATCCTGGCCGACCGGTGGCCGGTGCCGCAGCTCCTCGCCGCCGTCATGGGCCTCGGCGCGCTCGGCGTGCTCGCAATCCCCGTGCTCGACGGCCCCGTGCTCGAGGCCATCGTCGAGTGGGATCCGGGCCCACGGCTCAATCCGCTGATCGCGGCCGTCGCGCTCTTCGGCCTACCGAGCATCGTGCTCGCGGGAGTCGCGCCGATCGCCGTGCGGCTCCACGCGCAGTCGCTCCAGACACTGGGCCAGACCGCAGGCCGGCTCTTCGCGATCTCGACCGCCGGCTCGATCGCCGGCACTTTCGCGACGGCGTTCTGGCTGATCCCGGAGTTCGGCACCGACCAGCTACTCGGGATAGCAGCGACGACGCTGTTCGTCGCCGCGGCGCTCTTTGCGCTCGCCGAGCGGCTGCCGATCACGGCGGCGGTGGCCCTCGCTGCGGCGGTGTTCGCCGGAGGCGCCGCGGTCAGCCTCGCCCCGGACACCGGCGGGAGGATCGCCGAGGCGGAGGCCCGGAACTGGTCGCCCCTCTACCGCCGCGCCGGCTCGGTGCTTGGCCAGGAACCGGAAGAGGCCGCGGGGCTGACGCTCCGCTACTCGAAGGACACCCGCTACCACCGGCTGACCGTGGCCGAGGACGAGACGAACAGATACCTCCGCTTCGACAACTCGTACCAGAGCGGGATGCCGATCGCCCGTCCGTTCGGCACCGCTTTCGAGTACGCCGACTACTTCCACCTCGCACTCGCATACAAGCCCGACGCCAAGGACATCCTCTTCATCGGTCTCGGCGGCGGCTCCTCGCCCAAGCGCCTCTGGCGCGACTTTCCCGACCTCCGGATCCAGGCGGTGGAGCTCGACCCTGTGGTCGTCGACGTCGCCTATCGGTTCTTCGAGCTCCCGCGGGACTCACGCCTTCAGGTCGAGGTTGACGACGGTCGCCAATATCTCGACGACACCGACCGCAAATGGGACGCGATCTTGATCGACGCCTTCTTCGCCGATGCCATCCCGTTCCACCTCTTCACGAGCGAGTTCATGGAGCTCGTTCGCTCGAAGTTGAACCCGGGCGGTGTCGTGGTGACGAACACGATCGGCTCGCTCGCCGGTGAGCAATCGAAGCTCTTTCGATCGGTGTACCGCACGTACCGCACGGCCTTCCCGACCGTCCTCGTCCATCCGGTCCTCCTCTCGGGCGACGAGGGCGACGACGTGCTCCGCAATCTGATGCTCGTCGCGACCGAGCAGGCGGCCCCCGAGAAGGCCTTTCTCGCCGAGCGTTGGCGAGAGATCCGGGGCCGCTCGCGGGGTGCGCCGGATCTCGGCGATGCGATCCGGGACCGGCGGGAGGCGCCGGTCTCGGTGGTGGGCGTCCCGACGCTGACAGACGACTATGCCCCGACGGACGCCCTTCTCCTCATCGAGTGACGGGGCTACCCTGAACGTGGTGCGAAGGGGCTTGATCCTGGCTGTGCTCGTGGTGGTCGCCTCCGGCTGCGGGTTCGGCGACGACGGCGTCGAAGAGACGGCGTCGGCGCGCGAGCAGCCTGCCGCCTGCCCCGCCGCGTGGAAGCCCGGCTGGCAGCGGCTCGCGAACCGGGTCAAGGTGCCGGTCTATTGCCCGAGCTGGATGCCGAGCCCGATCGACGCCGAGATCGGCGGCCAGTGGAACAGCGATGGCGTCTCCGTCTCCAAGGACAACAGCTACCTCGCAGGCTTCCTCTGGCACGAGGCAGGCAGCGGCGACGTTCACGTCAACTTCCGCGGCTATCCGGGTAAGTCCGCCGTTCCGCGCTGCGAGGACACGCAGACCTCCGGCGGCAAGACCCGACGCCTGTCGGTCCCCTGCTTCAGCGACCCGCAGGGGACGCGAGAGGTCGGCGGCAAGGAGGTGACCGTGTACTCGGTCTCCCGCGACGCCGACCAGTGGCACGTCACGTACCTCTGGCGCGAGGACGGAGTGCTCTACGCGGTCAGCGAGCACGTCGCGCCGCCGTTGACGTACCGCCGCGTCCTCCAGAACCTCGACCGCATCGTCGGCGGCCTCGAGGTCATCGAACCAACCGCGTGAAGCTCACCCGCAAGGAGTTGCTCGGCGGCGCGGCCGCCGGCGCGCTCGGGGCGGCCGGCATCTACGAGCTCGTCGACAAGCTCGCGGACTCTCCGGTGCGCGCGGCGGGAGGCACCCGGCCGGCGGAGCAGCACCTCCTCGCCGAGGCGAAGCTGCTCGTGCACGAGGGGATCGAGGTGATCGAGCCTCCGCTCCACCACCAGGTGATCACTGCGCGCCTTGGCGTGCGCCCCAACCGGGCCGAGCTCGCGGACGCTCAGGCCGTCCTGGAACGGGCTCTGCGACGGATCGAGAACCGGTACGAGGTGACGCCCGCCGGGCTCGCCGTGACCGTCGCGTGGGGGCTTCCGTACTTCCGCCGCTTCGTCCCGGGCCTCGCGGACGGACACCTGCCCATCGACCGGCGCGCATCCACGAGCGCCAATCGCCCGGTGTCGGCCGCATTCGACGCGGAGAGATTTCCGAGCGACCTGAGCACGACGATCCTGGAGCGGAACGAGGTCGCGTTTCTCCTGCGCAGCGACGACCGCGAGCATGTGGGCGACGGCGCGCAGTCGCTCTTTGCCGACACGGACGGCCTCTTCGAGCTCACGAGCATCCGGAAGGGCTTCCAGGGAGGCGGGTTCGCAGGCGGGCCGGGGCTGCCGAAGGCGATGGCGATCGCTGCAGGGGTCCAGGGCGCGGACCTGATCCCCGACGGCTCGCAGCTCTTCCTCGGCTTCACCTCCACGCAGCGCCAGACGCAGGGGCCGTCGCGCATCGCGAACTTCGAGACACTCGGCTTCGTCGACGTCCGCGAGGGTTATTTCCGCGGTGGAACGCACATGCACCTCTCCCACCTGTTCGAGAACGTCGAGGCCTGGTACCTCGATTTCGACTTTCGCCAGCGGGTCGACACGACGTTCCGTCCGGGCTTCGAGGCGCGCGAGGGCGCGCAGACCCTCCGGCAGGCGCCGGAGGACGCCGCGGGCGCTGCTGACCTGCGAGGCGATTTCCGCCGGGTCGGCGCGATCGGCCACAGCGGCTCGATCCAGCCCACCTCGCGCCTGCAGATGGACATCAAGGGCGCCGACGGCGAGCTGTATCCGAAGGGCAGCGCGATCCCGCAGCGGGCCGACTTCAACACGCTCGACAACCCGTTCTTCTGGACCGCCGAGCCCGACCGCGACCGGCACGGGGAGCAGCCCGAGCCGGGCCTGCACTTCATCAGCTTCAACCCCTCGAGCGATGATTTCCGCCGCAACCGGCTCGCAATGGACGGAAGGCTGCCCGACGGCACACGCCTTCCGCTCGCGCCGGCTTCGAGGGCGCAGGGCCTGAACTCGGTCATCCGCAGCACCCACCGCCAGAACTTCGTCGTCCCACCGCGCGCGCGGCGCAGCTTTCCGCTCGTCGAGCTCCTCTAGCCGAAAAAGGCTTTCGCGGTGTCGTACCACTCTGGGGGCACGGTCTTGAGCTCGCGAATTGCCTCCTCGAGCGAGACATCGACGATCTTGTCGCCGTGGAGGGCTGCCATGCGCCCGAATCTCTTCTCCTGGACGAGATCGGCCGCCTTGAGTCCGAACCGGGTCGCGAGAACCCGGTCGCGCGGGGTGGGGGAGCCGCCGCGCTGGACATGGCCCAGCACGGTCACGCGCGTCTCGTAGCCCGTCCGCTCCTCGATGTCTCGCGCCAGCGCCTCGCCCACGCCACCCAGCCGGACATGGCCGAACTGGTCTGTACCGGCCTCCTGGGTGACCGTGCGCTGCTCGCCGGACTCGTACGTGAGCTCGTAGCCCTCGCTGACCACGACGATGGAGAAGTCCTTGCGCTCGTGCCGTCGGCGCAGCTCCTCACAGGCCGCCTCGACCGTGATCGGCTGCTCGGGAATGAGGATTGCGTCGGCCCCGCCGGCAATGCCGCTCATCACCGCGATCCAGCCCGTGTGCCGGCCCATGACCTCGACGACCATGACGCGGTTGTGCGACTCGGCGGTCGTGTGCAGCCGGTCGATCGCCTCGGTCGCGATCGAGACGGCGGTGTCGAAGCCGAACGTGTAGTCGGTTCCGGAGAGGTCGTTGTCGATCGTCTTCGGGACACCGACGACCGGGAGCTCGTGCTCGGCATGGAGTCGAGCGGCGACGCCCAGGGTGTCCTCGCCGCCGATCGCCACGAGGGCCGTGAACCCTTCCGACTCGACGGTCTTCACGACCCTCTCGACGTCCCCCTCTGTCTTGTACGGGTTCGTGCGCGAGGTGCCGATGATCGTGCCGCCGCGAGGCAGGAGCCCGGAAATCCCGCGGTAGTCGAGCGGCTGGAAGAGCCCGTCGACCATGCCTCGCCACCCTTCGCGTACGCCGATGACCTCGTAGCCGCGGTCGAGTGAGCGTCGCGCGACGGCCCTGATGACCGCATTCAGCCCCGGGCAGTCGCCGCCACCCGTCAGGATTCCGATCCGGCCTGGCACGGGGCTACCCTAGAGCAGAGCCGAAGTGGCGGAATTGGCAGACGCGCCGGACTCAAAATCCGGTGGCCTTCGGGCCGTGTGGGTTCGATTCCCACCTTCGGCACTCCCCTCCGGGTTTTCGCGGAAAGTCTTGCGACTTTCCGCGACCCCCTTGAAGCCGGGCGCCGCTTCGCGGCGCGCGGCGCGCTCGCCGGGGGCGATACGGCGGCGAAGCTTCGTGAGCTGGTGAGCGGAACGGGCAAAGCCCGTTCCGCGGCGCCGATTCCAGGTCTTCGATGCCGCGCGGCGGGCTTCGCCCGTCGCGCTTGAGGGCTCTCGTACGTTCGGAATGCTCGCCCCGGGCAGTCGCGCCGCGCGCCGCGAAGCGGCGCCCGGCTTCCGGAGGGTCGCGGAAAGTCGGAGACTTTCCGCGAAAGGCGCCCAGGCGCCGGAAGCGTTGTAGCTTGCAGGCGGCGGCGCCAAACTCGATACTGGCGCCAGAAACCGGCGATGGAGGAGGAGAAGTAGTGATTTTGAAAAAGCGAGGTGTACTCGGGTTCCTGATTTTGCTCGTAGCCGTCTTGGCGTTCGCGGCCGCAGGCTGCGGCGGTGACGACGACGACGGCGGGAGCAACGGTGGCGGCGGAGGCGGTGGGGGCTCGGTTGAAGCGCTTCCGTCTGCTTCATGCGGCCCGATCCGCCAGGGCAGCGAGGAGCCGCAGGCACTCATCGCCTCGGACCTCCCGCTCCAGGGCTCGAACCGCTCACTGACGACCGAGATGGCAGATGCCATCGAGTACGTGCTGGAGTCGCACGACTGGAAGGCCGGCGACACCGTGCTCGGCTATCAGTCCTGTGACGACTCCACGGCTCAGGCCGGGAGCTGGGACTCCGCCAAGTGCTCGTCGAACGCGCGTGCGTACGCGAACAACGAGAGCGTCATCGGCCTGGTCGGAACGTTCAACTCGGGCTGCGCGAAACTCGTCATCCCGGTTCTGAACCGCGCTCCTGGCGGTCCCGTGGCCATGGTCAGCCCGGCGAACACGTATCCGGGCCTGACGGAAGGCGGGCCGGGCACCGAAACCGGCGAGCCGGACAACTACTACCCCAGCGGCACGCGGAACTACGCGCGCGTCGTGTGGAACGACCAGTTCCAGGGCGCCGCGAATGCGACGTTCGCGAACGAACTCGGGCTGAAGAAGATCTTCGTGCTCAACGACAGCGAGACCTACGGTCAGGGCATCGCGAACCTGTTCGTGAAGTACGCGGAGCAACTCGGCATCGAGATCCTGGGCAACCAGAAGTGGGACAAGAAGGCGACGAGCTACGAGTCGCTCGCCAGCCGGATCCAGTCGTCGGGCGCCGACGCCGTCTTCCTCGGCGGCATCGTCTGCAACAACGGCGGCAAGCTGATCAAGGACATCAAGGCGGGCGCACCCGACGTCCAGCTGATCGGTCCTGACGGTTGGACGCCGATCTCGGCGACGATCGAGGGCGCCGGCGCCGCTGCGAACGACATGTACATCACGCAGCCGGGCGTTCCCGTCGACCAGCTGACCGGCGCGGGCAAGGAGTTCACGGACGGCTTCACCGAGAAGGCCGGCAAGGCTCCGAACCCCTACACGGCCTACGCGGCGCAGGCGGTCGAGGTGTTGATCGCCGCGATCGAGAAGGGTGGCAACGACCGAGCAGCGGTCTCGGCGGCTCTCTTCGAGACGGACATCACCGACGGCATCGTCGGCAGCTTCCAGATCGACGAGAACGGCGACACGACGCTCGGCAAGGTCTCCGTGTACCAGGTCAAGAACGGAGAAGAGACGTTCACCAAGACGGTGACCCCTGAACTCGACTTCGTCGAGGGGTAGGTAGGACACAGCATCGAACCCGTCGGGGGAGGACACACGTCCTCCCCCGACGCGTCGAAGGGATTGCATGGCCTCTCAGGCGCGACGTCTCCCGCTTCCCACCCTCGCCGGACGGCTCCCGCGGTATGTCATGCCCGCGTTCGCGATCCTGCTCATCGCACTGCTCGTCGTCTGGCTCGGCGTCAACCTCTACAAGACGCCGTCTGAGTTCTACGGTCTCTTCCTGATCGGCCTGACGAACGGCGCGATCTACGGCCTCGTCGCCCTCGGCTACTCGCTCGTCTACGGAATCCTGGAGCTGATCAACTTCGCGCACGGCGACGTGTTCATGCTCGGCGGGATGCTCGTGGCGACGATGGTCTCGAGCTTCGGTCTCGCGGGCGAGTCAGGGGTCTTCCTCTGGTCGATGATCCTGCTGATGCTCGTGGTCGTGATGGCGTTCTGCGCCATCATCAACACGTCGATCGAGCTCGTGGCCTACCGCCGGCTACGACACGCGCCGCGACTGGCGCCGCTGATCACCGCGATCGGAATGTCGTTCATCCTCCAGAACATCGGCCTCGTCTGGAAGGGCGCCCGGCCGACGTCGGTGGACTCGATTCTCCCGAAGGGCGAGGTCTTCACGATCGCGGGGTCCCCTACACCTGGGACAAGTTCATCGTCCTCCTGTTCACGGTGCCGGTGCTCGTGTTGCTCGTCCTCCTGGTGCAGCGAACCCGGCAGGGGAAGGCGATGCGCGCGACGGCTCAGGACCGCGACGCCTCGGCGATGATGGGGATCAACGTCAACCGGACGATCTCGTTCACGTTCGTCATCGCCGGCGCTCTCGCAGGCGCCGCCGGCCTCCTCTACGCCCTCTACATCACGAACATCCGCTACGACGAGGGCTTCCGTCTCGGACTGATCGCGTTCACGGCAGCTGTGGTCGGCGGGATCGGCAACCTCCCCGGCGCCGTGCTCGGCGGGCTGCTGATCGCGATGATCGAGTCCTTCAACAACGGGCTCGGCTGGGCGACGCCCGGGCAGCGACTGGACGCAGTCGATCATCTTCGGGCTGCTGATCATCATCCTCGTCTTCCGCCCCGAAGGCCTGCTCGGCGAACAGACACCCGAGGGCGGCTAGGTGCAGATCCCGCTGCTCCAGCCCGAGCGACGCGTGGAGTTCGACGCGGAGCTCCGGCGCCGCGCGATCCGGGGCGGAATCGGTGCCGCGGCAGCGATCGCCCTCGTCACGATCTTCTCGGGCTTCACGGTTTCGCTCGTCGTCGCCGCCCTCATCTTCCTGCTGCTCTACGTGATCCCCTGGGACATGGTGCGCTACGGACGGTTCGTCGTCCCGGCCACCGCGATCGTCCTCGCGGTCCTCTATCCGTACTACCGCGACGACCTGTTCGAGATTCCGTTGTTCGGTGTCTTTCCGACGACGGACACCGCCGTGACGATGACGATCTTCATCATGATGGCGATCGGTCTGAACATCGTCGTCGGCTACGCGGGCTGCTCGATCTCGGCTACGTGGCCTTCTACGCGATGGGCGCCTACACGGCGGCGTGGTTCGCGACGCCGCACTTCTCCGAGTACGGGACGCACCACTTCGGCTCGGTGGGGGTGAATCCCGAGTCCCCGGGCTTCCACGTCTCGATCTGGATCGTCGTTCTCGTCGCCGGGCATCTTCACTGCGATGATCGGCGTCCTCATCGGCCTTCCGACCCTGCGCCTGCGCGGGGACTACCTCGCGATCGTGACGCTCGGGTTCGGCGAGATCATGCCCCAGATCGCGAGAAACGGCGACGACCTCTTCGGCACGGGCTTCAACCTCACGAACGGCGCGCAGGGGATCAATCCGATCGACCCACCGGGCTTCGGCGCCGCGATCGCCGGCGCGACCGGGTTACCCGACGACTACCTGAGCTTCAACGCCGACTTCCTCGGCAAGGAGCTCGGCAACATCGAGGCCTTCTACTGGACGGCGCTCGCGCTGCTGCTCTTCACCGTGTTCTGCTCGGTACGCCTTCGCGACTCTCGCCTCGGCCGCGCCTGGATCGCGATCCGGGAGGACGAGACGGCGGCCGCGGCGATGGGCGTCCCGCTGATGCGGACGAAGACCTGGGCCTACGCCGCAGGCGCGTTCTTCGGGGGGATCGCCGGGGCGTACTACGCGAGCTTCAAGGGGGCGGTGTTCCCCGACGACTTCTTCTTCAACATCTCGGTCTTCATCCTCTGCATGGTCATCCTCGGCGGCATGGGGAACGTCTGGGGCGTGATCGTCGGCGGCGGGTTCCTCGCCTACCTGAACCAGGAGGGCCTCGGGAACATCGGCGCCGAGATCAACGAGACGTTCGGGACGAATATCGACGTGCCGCTCTACCAGTACGGCATCTTCGGGACGATCCTGGTCCTCGTGATGCTCTTCAAGCCCGAGGGGCTGATCCCGAGCGCCCGCCGCAAGGCCGAGTTCGAGGAGGGCGTCTCCGACGAGCCCCTCTACGACGTGCAGAAGTAGATGGCCGCCTCCTCGACAGAGCCGCTCCTCGTCGCCGAGAACCTCCGGAAGGAGTTCGGCGGGCTCGTGGCCGTGAACGACGTCGACTTCACGATCCCGCAGGGGTCGATCACCAGCCTGATCGGGCCGAACGGCGCGGGCAAGACGACCTTCTTCAACATGTTGACCGGCGTCTACAAGCCGACGGGCGGACGCATCCTGTTCGCCGGCGAGGAGGTCACCGGCAAGCCGCCGCACGCAATCACGCAGCGCGGCATCGGCCGAACGTTTCAGAACATCCGGCTCTTCCAGAACATGACCGCGCGAGAGAACGTCATGGTCGGGATGCACGCCCGGCTGAAGGGTGGCATCGTCGGGAGTGTCCTGCGAACGCCACGCGTCAAGCGCGAAGAGCGCGGCGCGACGGAGCGGGCGCGTGAGCTACTCGCTTTCTCCGGCCTCCAATCGAGCCAGTGGGAGCAGTACGCGCGGAACCTCTCCTACGGCGACCAGCGCCGCCTGGAGGTGGCGCGTGCGCTCGCGACCCAGCCGAAGCTCGTTCTTCTCGACGAGCCGACCGCCGGGATGAACCCGCAGGAGACCGCCGACTTCACCGCCTTCGTCGCCCGTCTGCGCGAGGAGGAGGGTCTGACGGTCCTCCTCATCGAGCACGACATGAAGGTCGTGATGGGCGTCTCGGACCGCGTCACCGTGCTCGACTACGGCGAGAAGATCGCCGAGGGAGTGCCGCTCGACGTGCAGAAGGATCCGAAGGTGATCGAGGCCTACCTCGGCTCCGCGGCGGTGGCCCAGTGACCGAGACCGTCGCCGAACGCACGCAGCCCGGCTCGTCGGGCGAGCGGAGCAAGATCCTCGAGCTCGACGACGTCCACACCTACTACGGGTCGATCCAGGCGCTGAAAGGGGTCTCGCTCGAGGTCTACGAGGGCGAGGTCGTGACGCTGATCGGTGCGAACGGTGCGGGGAAGTCGACGACGCTCCGCTCGATCAACGGGTTGAACCACCCGAGAAAGGGCCGGATCACCTTCCAGGGCCGCGACATCACCCAGGAGGCTCCCCACGACGTCGTCAAGATGGGCATCAGCCAGTCGCCCGAGGGTCGGCGCCTCTTCCCGCGGATGAGCGTGATGGAGAACCTCGAGATGGGCGCCTACCAGCGAAACGACCATGCCGGGATCAAGGAGTCGCTCGACCGCGTGTTCGAGCTCTTCCCCCGCCTGCACGAGCGGCGCAACCAGCGGGCAGGGACCATGTCCGGAGGCGAGCAGCAAATGTGCGCGATGGGACGGGCGCTGATGGCGAAGCCGAAGCTCCTGCTCCTGGACGAGCCTTCGATGGGCCTCGCGCCGATCTTCGTCGAGCGGATCTTCGAGATCGTCGTCGAGATCAACAAGCAGGGGACCCCGATCCTGCTCGTGGAGCAGAACGCCCTCATGGCGCTCGACGTCGCCGACCGCGGCTACGTGATGGAGACGGGCTCGATCGCGCTCGCCGACGAGGCGAGCGCACTCGCCAAGAACGAGCAGGTTCGCAAGGCCTACCTCGGCGAGAACTAACCCCGGCCGGTCCGGATCGGGAAGTAGGGCGGCGCGACGAGAAAGCCGACACGCTGCTTGCCGGTCCTCCGCGCTTCGGCCATCGCGAGTGCCGTGGAGAGGTTCCGCGTAGGAACGAAGCCGAACTGACGAGCCGCCAGCGCGTCGCGGCTGCCGGCGACAAAAACGGCGCCGAGGCGTTCGACGGCAGGCAGGCAGCCGGCCCAGTCGACGAAGGGCAGGAGTGGATGGCAGGCGCGCCCGCTCTGGTATTCCGCGATCGCACGAGGATCGGAGGCGGCGGCCGTCTCTGCGGCCATCAGCTCCAGTGGCTCCCCCGCGGCGCGGGAGCCGAGCGCGCGAAGCGCGTTGAAGAACGTCCGATAGGGAGACTGGGCGGGGTGCGGGAACTGGCGCTCGAAAGAGCTGACGAGGATGACCGTTCCTCCGTCCACCACCGGGAAGCCGTCGCGCCAGAGCCGGAGCGCATGCCCGAGGCCGAGATAGGCGGCGAGCACGGGGTTCGGTCGTTCGCGCGGTAGGTGGGGCGTCGTCGACGGGATTCCCATCACGATGACGTCCAGCGGCTCGTCCAGGTGGACCGCCCGCGCCTCGACTCCTCGGAGCAGGGCCTCGACGTGGGCGACCGAGGGGGTCCCGGCCAGAACTGCTGTCGCTGTCAGCTCCCGGGGAATCGAGCCCAGCATTCGACTGCGAACCCAGCCGGGAGCCAGCCGGAAGGCGAGGCGCACCGGCGAGGCTGCGATCCGCTCGACGGCGCGGTCGTCGTGGGGGTAGCCCTGGAACGCGCCACGCACGACGGGTGGGTTCAGCGCCAGCGAGACGCCGATGACCGGAACCCGCTTTAGGAGGGCCCGCTCGAGCTCGACCGCGACGCGCCAGCCCATGGAGGCGGCGGTCTCGAGGAGCGAGTAGCAACCGGCGGCTCGAAGCGCTTCGGGCCCGGAGGCTGCAAGGAGCGTTGCGGGCCCTCCGTCCATGACCGTCTCGGCCGCGGTGACCGTGACTACGAGCTCGGCGTCGACCAGCGACCTGTTCACGCGCAGGGGAACTCGCCCCGCCGTACCGAGGTCGGCCAGCTCCGGATCGGTGACGTCGTGCATCTCGACCTTCCCCGCGAAGCGCCGTGCGAGCTCGTGAGGCACCAGTGCCTCGAGCTCCCGAGGCCCGGCCTTCCGCGCCAGCCCGCCGGCCACCAGGATCGTCTGTCGCTCGAGCTGGAAGCCCACCCGCTCGAGCTCGGCGACGGTTGCGGCGAGAGCCTCCTGCCGCGGATCGCGGACAGCGCTCGGAATCGGGCTCGCCGGCAGCTCGACGACGATCGTCGCCCGGCCACCCGGAACCGCGAGCTGCTCGATCGACCGCCCGGCGAGCGGAAAACGGAGCGCCTCCCGCACGGCCGCGCCGACGTCGCCGAGCGGCTCCTCGGGTGGCGGCGCGCGAAGGACGAGAGCGTCGGGCGGCGCGTCGACGACCGTCAGCCGCGACCCGGCAAGGAGCGGAACGCGCACCTAGTCGGAGAGCGTGAGGATGTAGGCGCGGGCGTGGTGAGCGAAACCGAACGACTCGTACAGCCGATGCGCCTCGGCCCGCTGGTGTCCGGACTCGAGCGTCAGGACGTGGCAGCCGAGCCGACGGCACTCGTCGGCGCAGGCGTCGAGCAGCCCGCGCGCCGCTCCCCGCCGGCGAAACGCCTCGTCCACGTAGAGGTCGGGAATCCAGCCCTGCGGCGTCGTCCAGTTCAGCCGCGGCTGGATCCAGAGGCTGACGGCACCCGCCACCTCGCCGTCGAGCTCGGCGACATAGATCCGGCAGTCCTCGTGTTCGAGGTGCGCCAGGAAAACGTCCCGTTGCGGCTCCGGATCCTCGGCTACCGCCGGCCTGGTCAGACCCTCCATGAGCTCGAGGACCCGGTCGGCGTCTCGCGGCTCGGCCTTGCGGACGATCACGGGATCGATCGGTAGAGGCGAAGGAAAGTGGGCCGAAAACCGCGGCCCGGCCAGAACCGGGACGAGAGGAGATTCGTCACGCGCCAATCGACGACGATGGTCTCGTAGCCGCGCTCGCGGGCCCAGGCGAAGCTCGCCTCGGTCAGCGCCAGGCCGGCGCCCGAGCCACGCACCTCCGGTCGGGTCAGGGCCCAGCCGATGAGGAGTGCGCCGTCCACTCGCGCGAGGCCGCTGTGCATGCTCGAGAGCGACGTGGGCGAGAGCGAGAAGCCGCCGACGACCCGGCCGTCGGCTTCGGCGACGAGCGTGCCGATCTCGGAGTTGGCCAGATCCTCGAGCACTTCCGCCCGAAGCTCCTCCTCCGTTTCGCGAGGGGTGCTCGAAAAGACGGGAGAGAGACGCTGGTAGTCGGAGAGCATCGGTCCCAGCTCGACGAGAGCCTCGATGTCGTCCTCGGTCGCCGGGCGGGCCGACGCCGGCATCCGAGCGTCAGGCACTTCCCTGACCGCAAGCGCATGTTGCTGGCCGAAGCTCAGGCGGTACCAGGCCTCGACCAGGGCGCTGTCCGAGGCGGGCGCGACCACGTAATGCCGCGTTCGCCCCTCGTCGACCCAGCGGGCGGCGGCCGCCGCGTACAGGTCACGGACGTCCTCGGCGTTCTCGACCGCATGGCCCGCCGGGTCGACCCAGACGTTGTCCCCCCAAATCTCGGCCTTTCTGATTCCGAGCACATAGCCGACCGGCTGCCCATCGCGTAGTCCCACGACACCCGAGGCGGCCTCCCCGCCCCAGAGTCGGGCCACTTCGGCGCGGAAGTCGTGGGACTCGGTGAGCAGAGGCTCGTCGGCCCGGTGGCGGCGATGGCGCTCGCCGAGGAGGCCGGCGGCGGCCTCCAGGTGCTCTTCCGAGAAGGGCTGAATCTCGAGTCCCGGCATCGGCGGAGGACGATAGCCTCCGGGCAGATGCCGAAGACCCTGACCGGCGAGGAGCTCCAGCTCGACGACGCACCCGCGCGCGACTCCGAGCTCTTCCTCGTCGACGGCAACAACCTCGCCTACCGCGCGTACTTCGCCCTCCCGGAGGAGCTTGCGACGAGCGACGGGATGCCGACGAACGCGCTCCTCGGGTTCACGAACATGCTCTTCAAGCTCCTGACGGACTACAAGCCGAAGGGGGTCGCCGTCGCCTGGGACACGCGGCCCGTGGAGCGAATCGAGCAGCACGAGGGGTACAAGGCCGACCGCCGCCCGATGGCCGACTTGCTGCGGGAGCAATTCCCGCACTTCCGGCCGATCGTCGAGGCGTTCGGCTACCGCAACCTCGAGTTCGAGGGCTGGGAGGCCGACGACGTGATCGCGACGCTCGCGACGCTCGCCGACCAGGCCGGGGTCAAGACAACGGTCGTCTCGACCGACCGCGACGCGTTCCAGCTCGTCACGGAGAACGTCACGCTGATGATGACGCCGCGCGGCGTCGCCGACGTCAACGTCTACACCCCGGAGCGCGTCGAGGCCCGCCTCGGCATCACGCCCGACCTGATTCCCGATTTCATCGGGCTCAAGGGAGACAACTCGGACAACATCCCCGGCATCCCCGGCATCGGGGACAAGACCGCGTCGCAGCTGATCCAGCAATACGGGTCGCTCGAGGGCGTCCTCGAGCATGCGGACGAGCTGACCCCGGCGCGGCGCAAGAACATCAACGAGAACGCGGCGCAGGCGAGGGTCTCGAAGGAGCTCGCCACCATGCGGCGGGACCTCGAGCTCGGCTGCGACCCGTCCCAGCTCGTCCTCTCGCCGCCCGACCGATCGAAACTGAAAGAGATGTTCCGCCGCTTCGAGTTCCGCGGCTTGCTCAACCGGGTCGACGACCTCGACGCGGCGATCGAGGCGGCGCCGATGGCGCTCGAAGGCGTCAGCGTTCCCTGGCGTGAGGGTCCGCTACCGGAGTCCGGCGGAGCGATCGCCGCCGAGAACGGCCGGGTTGCAATCGCGACGGCCGAAGGCGTGACCGTCGGCCCGCGGCCGCCGAAGCTCGGCCCGCAGATCGCGCACGACGCGAAAGCTCAGCGGGTCGAGCCGGTCGAGGACACGCTCCTTGCCGCCTACCTGATCGACCCCGGCCGTGCGACCTACGAGCTCGACGATCTCGCAGCCGAGTACGGGGTCGAGCTGGTCGCCGAACCGACGGCCGACGAGGAGACGGCGAAGCTCGTGCGCCACGCAGCGGCCACGCTGCGCATCGTCGAGCCGCTGCTCGCCCGGCTCGAGGAGCGCGGCCACGCACAGCTGTACCGCGAGATCGAGCTCCCGCTGACTCAGGTGCTGGCGGCGATGGAGGACGCCGGCGTCAAGATCGACGAGTACCGGATGGGCGAAATCACGGCTCGGCTCGCCGACCGGGTCGAGGAGCTCGAGCAGAAGGCGTACGAGCTCGCGGGCGAGGAGTTCATGATCGGCTCGACCCAGCAGGTTGCGCGGATCCTGTTCGAGAAGCTCGAGCTGACGCCGGACAGGAAGGGCAAGACCGGCTACTCGACCGACACGCGCGTCCTGCGCAAGATTCGCGGCGAGCACGAGATCGTCGCCGTGATCGAGGAGTGGCGCGAGTACTCGAAGCTCCTCAACACCTACCTCGGCCCGCTGCCGACGCTGATCTCGGAGCGGGACGGGCGCCTCCACACAACGTTCAACCAGGCCGTCGCCTCGACCGGACGCCTCTCGACCACGAACCCGAACCTCCAGGCGATCCCGATCCGGACCGAGCTCGGCAAGGAGATCCGCTCGGCGTTCGTGGCGGAGACGGGCGCAAGGCTCCTCTCGGCGGACTACTCCCAGATCGAGCTGCGGATCCTCGCGCACGTCTCCGGCGAGCCGAAGCTGCGCGAGGCATTCGCGCGCGGCGACGACATCCACACGGCAACCGCAGCGGAGGTGCTCGGCAAGGATCCCGCGACGCTCACGACCGGCGACCGCTCGACGGCGAAGATGATCAACTTCGGGATCGTCTACGGGATCTCGTCGTTCGGCCTCTCCGAGAACCTCGAGATCCCGCGCGAGCGGGCGCAGGAGCTGATCGACACGTACCTGGCGCGGTTCCCGCACGTGCAGGACTTCATCCAGCGGACGATCGAGCAGGCGACGCGCGACGGCTACACGACGAGCCTGCTCGGGCGGCGGCGTCTCGTGCCGGAGCTCCAGGCCTCGAACCGGCAGACGCGCTCGCTCGGCGAGCGCCTGGCGGTCAACTTCGTCATGCAGGGCTCGAACGCGGACATCATCAAGAAGGCGATGCTCTCGATCCACCGCCGGCTGCGGGACGAGGGACGAGGCGCAAAGCTCGTTCTCCAGGTGCACGACGAGCTGCTTCTCGAGGTGCCGGAGAAGGAGGTGTCGGCGGTCCGGGACCTCGTCCGGCAGGAGATGTGCGCCGCCTACGACCTCGACCCGCCCCTCGCCGTCGACGTCGGCGTGGGTGAGGACTGGAACGAGGCGAAGACCTGATCGCTCCGCTGGCCAAAAACCTAGTTCAGAGTCGTAGCGACCTGGTGTCCAGGCTGGAAGCCGGGGAGAAACAGGGTTAGACTCGCGCCAAGCCACGTCCGTTCGGGGCTAGACCCCACGGGCTTTCGTTTCAGGGGAGAGGGAGGATTATTCGTGTCAAAGCACATGCGCCTGCTCACGCTGCTGGTGGTCGTTGTCGCGACGTTGACGGGGGCAGCCACTGCGCCCGCGATCTCGCCGGACATCGTCATCAGCCAGGTCTACGGCGGCGGCGGAAACTCCGGCGCGACGTACAAACGAGACTTCATCGAGCTCTTCAACCGGGGCTCGACTACGGTGAACGTCAGCGGCTGGTCGGTGCAGTACGCATCGTCGGCCGGGACCTCGTGGCAGGTGACGCCCCTCTCCGGGACGATCGCTCCGGGCCAGTACTACCTCGTGCAAGAGGCGGCCGGCGCAGGCGGCACGCTCGATCTGCCCACCCCCGACGCCAGCGGCAACATCGCCATGTCGGCGACGGCCGGAAAGGTCGCGCTCGTCACGAGCACGACGAGCCTGAACCCACAGTCCTGCCCGCTTCCGGATACCCGTGACTTCGTCGGCTACGGCGTAGCGAACTGCTGGGAGACCACTCCGGCACCGGGCCCCGCCCCGGCGACGTCGAACACGACAGCCGATCTTCGCAATCCACCCGCTCCTGGGCCGCGTGGCTGCCAGGACACCGATGTCAACTCGGCCGACTTCGTCGCGGGTCCCCCCGAGCCTCGGAACACTGCGTCGCCGCGCAATCCTTGCACCGGCGACCAGGCCCCGTTCGTGACCGTCACGACGCCGGCGCCGGGCCAGGGAGAAGTGCTGACCTCGGCCACGATCTCCATCACCTTCAGCGAGCCCGTCACGGCGGGCCCGAACGCGTTCTCGATCACCTGTGACGGCGAGGCTGTTGCCTTCACCGTGACGCCGAGCGGCGCGTCGACGACGTACGTCTTGACCCCGACCTCACCGCTGCCCGAGGGCGCCGAGTGCACGGTCACCGTCACCGGGAGCGAGATCTCGGATGTCGACGAGCTCGACCCGCCCGACAACGCGTCGAACTACAGCTTTACGTTCACGACGCAGGGCCAGACCGGCCTCCGCATCCACGACATCCAGGGCCGGCAGCACCTTTCGCCCTACCGCGGCCTCCTCGTGGCGGGAGTGCCGGGCATCGTCACGGCCAGGCGACTGAACGGCTTCTACTACCAGGATCCGCATGCCGGACATGGATCTCCGCACGTCGGAGGGCATCTTCGTGTTCACCGGCGCGGCGCCCCCGGCCGCCGCGGTGGTCGGCGCGCCGGTTTTGGTGTCGGGTCGCGTGGCCGAGTTCCGTGGCGGCTGCACCCCGAGCTGCACGCCTCCGAACTTCCCCGCCGGGATCTTCGGCGCCGCGGCCTACTCGAACCTGACGATCACTGAGATCGACAACCCGGTCGTCACTCCTGGCGGCACCGGAACCATCACGCCGACGGTCGTCGGCCAGGGCGGTCGCATTCCACCGGCGATCGTGATCGACAACGACACTCCGGATCCGACCGTCGACGATCCCCCGCTTCTGAACGGCAACGTCGAGTCGAAGTCGGGCCCGCCGGGAGATGCGGCGAACCAGGATCCGACGTTCGACCCGAACGAGGACGGCATCGACTTCCACGAGAGCCTCGAGCACATGCTCGTGCAGGTCAACCAGGCCGTCGCGGTTTCGCCGACAGTGGACTTCTCGGTCAACGCGAGCCGCCCACGAGGGACGAACAGCGAGCTCTCAGTCCTCGCGGACAACGGTGCGAACGCCGTGCTTCGCACGCTCAGGGGCGGCATCATCGTCCGAACTCTGGACTTCACGTTGCCGCAGGAATACCGCCGCGGCGACTTCAACCCGGAGCGCCTGATCCTCAACGACCCGATCATGCGCGAGCAGGCGCAGACGGCACCGCTCATGAACGTGAGGGACCGTTTCGCCGAGCCGGTTCGGGCGGTCGTCGACTACAGCTTCGGCAACTTCAAGTACCTGATGCTGAACGTCCCGCCGACGCAGTCGGGAGGGCTCCAGCCGGAGGTAACCCGGCGGCCGGAGCGCAATGAGCTGTCGGTCGCGACGTACAACGTCGAGAACCTCGACCCGCTCCTCGACACGGAGCGAATGCCGCTGATCGCCCGTCAGATCATCGACAACCTGCGCTCTCCCGACCTGCTCGCGCTCGTCGAGATGCAGGACCTCGACGGTGAGGGCCCGCTCGGGCCGGCCGGCGATCCGACGTTCGCCGCGTTGTCCGCAGCGATCGTGGCGGCAGGCGGGCCGACCTACCAGTGGCGCCAGATCGACCCGGTTCACAACCAGGACGGTGGGGCCCCGAATGGCAACATCCGCGTCGGGTTCTTCTTCCGGACCGATCGTGGACTGACGTTCGTCGATCGCCCGGGTGGCACGGCGGTGACCCCGACAGAGGACAACCCTGCGGTGCCGGGCGCGCAGCTGACGTTCAGCCCGGGCCGCATCGATCCCACCAACCCGGTCTGGACGAGCAGTCGGAAGCCGCTCGCCGGTGAGTTCCTCTGGCGAGGGAAGAAGCTCTTCGTCGTCGCGAACCACCTGAACTCGAAGGGTGGCGACCAGCCGATCATGGGCCGGTTCCAGGAGCCTGCTCGGCCGACGGAGATCCAGCGACGCGGAACCACCATGCCGGTCGAAGATCCTCAGCGTGGCCAGGCCGGTGTGCTCAACGCGTGGGTACAGCGCCTCCTGGCCGCGGATCGAAAGGCGAAGGTCGTCGTGCTCGGCGACTTCAACGACTTCCACTTCTCGGAGACGGGTCGGATGATCGAGCGAGGCCGCGACTTCAGCTACGAGCTCGTGAACCTGTACCACTTCCACCCGCGAGCCGATCGCTACTCGTACATCTTCGAGGGGAACTCGCAGGACCTCGATCACATCTTCGTGAGTCCGTATCTCCTGAAGGATCGGCCGGACTTCGACCCGGTGCACATCAACTCCGAGTTCTGGGACCAGGTCTCGGATCACGACTCGGCCGTCATGCGGGTGTTCGGCAGCCGCGGCGGTGACGACGACGACGACGATGACGACGATGACGACGACGACGACGAGGTGGTGGCCACGGCGGCGACGATGATGACGACGACGACGATGGTGGCCACGACGACGACGACGACTAGCTAAGACGCTGGACGTCCAGCTCCTCGACGGTATCGACCGTTCGTCGAGGAGCTGGGCGCCGGCTCAATGCGCATGGTCGTGGCCCAGGAGCCGTATCTGCATGCCGTGTGCGCGACTTCCTCAGGCGCACCAAAAGGCGGAAAAACCGTAGATATACTCCCCCGCTCGTGGTGAGCGACACCGTTGACAAGCCGCAGCATCTAGACGATCCCGGGGTCTGGACCGTCAGGCCCCGAGGGCGAGATGATCCCGGACTACGAGTCCACCTTCCCGACCATCAACGAGGGGGAGGTCGTCCACGGCACCGTCGTGCGCGTCGACAAGGACGAGGTCCTCGTGGACATCGGCTACAAGTCCGAGGGGGTCATTCCGCTCTCCGAGCTCTCGATCCGCCGGTCGGTCAATCCCGAGGACGAGGTCAAGGTCGGTGAGGAGATCGATGCGCTCGTCCTCACGAAGGAGGACGCGGAGGGACGCCTGATCCTCTCGAAGAAGCGCGCCCGCTTCGAGCTCGCCTGGAAGATGATCGAGCAGAAGGCGGAGTCCGGCGAGTCGATCGTCGGCCGTGTGATCGAGGTCGTGAAGGGCGGACTGATCCTCGACCTCGGCGTCCGGGGCTTCCTGCCGGCGTCGCTCGTCGACATCCGCCGCGTCCAGGATCTGGACGAGTTCCTCGGCCAGGAGCTGCGCGCCAAGGTGATCGAGCTCAACCGATCGCGCAACAACGTCGTGCTGTCGCGCCGCGCAGTCCTCGAGGACGAGCGCAAGGAGCAGCGACAGCAGATTCTCGACCGCCTCCAGCCGGGAGACGTCGTCGAGGGGCAGATTTCCAACATCGTCGATTTCGGCGCCTTCGTCGACCTCGACGGGATGGACGGCCTGATCCACATCTCGGAGCTCTCTTGGAGTCACGTGAACCACCCGTCAGAGGTGCTCGAGATCGGCCAGACGGTCGAGGTCAAGGTGCTCGACATCGACCGGGACCGGCAACGGATCTCGCTCGGCCTCAAGCAGACTCAGAGCGACCCCTGGCAGCAGGTGCTCGACGCCTACAACGAGGGCGATGTCGTCGAGGGGAAGGTCACGAAGGTCGTCACCTTCGGTGCGTTCGTCGAGATCATGCCGGGTGTCGAGGGGCTCGTTCACATCTCCGAGCTCGCGCAGCACCACGTCGAGAACCCCCGCGAGGTCGTGTCCCAGGGCGACCACGTCGAGGCGAAGATCATCGAGGTCGACGCCGAGCGACGGCGCCTCTCGCTCTCGCTGAAGCGGGTAGAGGGCGACGGGCCGACGCCTGCGTCAGAGCTCGGCCTCTCCGACGAGGTCTTCGCCGAAGGCGCAACCGAGAGCCCGCAGGCGGAGGCCGAGAGCCCGATGGGCGAGACCACGGGTGCCGAGCCTTCCCCGGAGCCCGTCGGGGCGCCCGAGGAGCCTCAGCCTGTCGAGGACGAGCCGGTCGTCGAGCCCGAGGCTTCGGCCGAGCCGGACCTCGAGAGCCAAACGCCGGCCGAGACCGTCGCACTCGACGAAGCGGAGCAGAGCGAAGACGCCGCGGAGCCTGCCGACGAGCCCGCCTCGGCCGAAGACGCGGCTGCGGCCGAAGAGACCGACGAGCAGTCCTAGTCGCGGCAAGCGCCCCGTAGCGGTCGCCATCACCGGCGGCATCGGGGCGGGGAAGAGCGAGGCGCTCGCCGCATTCGCGCGGCACGGAGCCGCCGTCATCTCGAGTGACGAGATCGTGCATCGCCTGATCCGCTCGGATCCCGAGGTGAAGGCGGCACTGCTCGAGCGGCTCGGCGATGGGATCCTCGGCGAGGACGGAGAGATCGACCGGCGCAGGGTGGGGGAGATCGTCTTCGGCGACCGCGAGGCGCTCGCGTGGCTCGAATCGCTGCTGCACCCCCGCGTGTCCGCCCAGTACCTCGCGTGGCGCGAGGAGCTCGCACAGCTGCCCGATCCGCCGGCCGTCTGCGTGACGGAGGTCCCGCTCCTCTACGAGGTGGGCGGGGAGGAGCGCTTCGACCAGGTGGTCGTGATCACGGCGCCACCGCTCCTCCGCGAGCAACGGGCTCGAGTTCCCGTCGCCGGCCGCTCCGAACGCCTGCTACCGGACCGGGAAAAGGTCAAGCGAGCCGACCACGTCTACGTCAACACGGGCTCGCTGGAGGACCTTGACGCGTGGGTCGCCGGGGTCGTGCAGCAAATGACCTCAACATGATGCTTGACAGACATCAAAATGATGTCATACTGTCGCCATGGAGACAGCACGATTCACCAACGCGCTCGAGCGGGACCTCGCGGCTGTCGCCGCCGTCGGCGACGACGAGACCGCAGCCGCTGCCGAGCGTCTGATTCAGGCACTACGCGGCTCCGCAGGCATGCGTCTGCTGGAGACGCTGGGCGAGGCGGCGATGGAGATCAGCGCCCAACTGCCCGAGGGACATGTGGAAGTCCGGCTCGCAGGCCAGGACCCACAGCTTCTCTACATCGGGGGCGAGCCGGCAGAAACGCCGGCGGTCCCGACCGACGACGGGCTCACCGCCCGCATCACGCTCCGGCTCCCGGAGAGCCTCAAAGGTGATCTCGAGGCGGCGGCTTCGCGTGAAGGCGTCTCGCTCAACACCTGGTTGATCCGGGTCCTCGCCCGGAGCACCGCCCCGCCGGCTCGCCGCACCGGCAACCGGCTCACCGGCTACGGCCGCAACTAAGAAGGGATGGATGGCATGACGTTTTTCCAGCTTCCGTTCGGACACGTCGATGTAAAGCAGGACCCGCGGCCGCCGCGGCGCCGCGGTCAGAGGCGGCCATGAGGAGCGAAAGCTTCGCGACCCCGGGCGGCGCAGCGCTCGAGATCAGCATCCCTGCCGGGGAGGTCGAGATCGAGACCGCCGACGGCGACCAGACGTCCATCGAGTTCGAGGCCCGGGGCCGTGATGCAGACGAGCTCGAGCGGGAGGCGAAGATCGAGCTGCGCCAGCGCGGCGACAAGCACGAGGTCCTCATCGAGTCCAGCCGCGGCCGCGGCGGGGTCTTTCGATCGCGCAACGGCGACTACCGCGTGCGGATCACGACCCCCCACGGGGCCAGGGTCGAGGCAAACGTCGCCTCCGCCGATGTCTCCGGCCGTGGACGGTTCAGCGACGTCGAGATCCATGCCGCCTCCGGGGATGTCGAGTTCGCCGAAGTGGCCGGCGAAGCCCAAGTCGACACGGCCTCCGGAGACATCCGGCTCGACCGCGTCGGCTCGGCGAAGGTGAATGCCGCTTCCGGCGACGTCCGGATCGACGAGGCGGGAGGACGGGTCGAGGTGAACACCGCCTCGGGCGATGTCCAGCTGAGGAGCGTCGTCGCCGGAAAGGTCGAGGTGAACTCCGCCTCGGGCGACGTCCTGGTCGGCATCGCCAAGGGCTCGCGCCTCTTCGTCGACGCCCAGACCATGTCCGGTGATGCTTCCTCTGACCTCGAGCTCGAGTCCGGTTCGCCGGTCGAGGGCGACGAGGGCCCGCTCGTCGAGCTCCGCGCCGTCTCCATGAGCGGCGACATCAGCGTCAAGCGGGCGTGACCCACCAGTCGACTGTTCCGCCGGAGGCGCCTGAGGAGGCGCCTCCGCTACTCAGGCAGCCCGAGTTCCGGAAGCTCTGGGCGGCGCAGTCGATCTCCGTGCTCGGCGACCAGGTCACGCTGCTGGCCCTCCCGCTCGTCGCCGTCCTCACGCTGGACGCGTCCGCGGCCCAGATGGGCTTCCTCGTCGCCGCGGAGCTGATGCCGCACCTGCTCTTCTCGCTCCTCGCCGGCGTCTGGATCGAACGGTTGCAGACGCGGAGGAAGCTCATGATCGTGGCCGACGTCGGTCGGGCGCTGCTGCTCGCCTCGGTGCCGGTGGCCTACGCGTTCGACGTGCTCAGCTTCCCCCAGCTCTACGCCGTCGCGTTCGGAGTCGGGACCTTCGCGGTCATGTTCGACGTCAGCTGGTCGACGCTCTTCGTCCGTGTCGTCCCGCGGCGGGACGTCGTCGACGCCAACAGCAAGATGAGCCTCAGCCGCTCGCTGTCCTTCGTCGCCGGGCCGCCCGTCGCCGGAGTCCTCGTCCAGGCGGTGACAGCGCCGGTCACGCTGCTCCTCGACGCGTTCTCGTACCTCGGCTCGGCGCGTCTTCCTCGGGCGCATGCGTGTCAAGGAGCCTCCGGTCGAGAGCGACGGGCAGGAGAGCGTGTTCGGAAGCCTGCGCACGGGCTTCGGCTTCGTCGCGCGCGACGAGTACATCCGGCCCGATCTGCTTCTGCGTGGCGACGATCAACCTCTTCAACTTCGTCTTCCACGCGATCTTCGTCCTCTACGCGACGCGGGAGCTTGGGGTGAGCCCGGGATTGCTCGGCCTCGTCCTCGGCGCCGGTGCGGTCGGAGGCGTCTTCGGCGCGCTCGTCGCCGTGCGGGTCGAGCGGCTGATCGGGATCGGCCCGGCGTTCATGCTCGGCGCGGTCCTCTTCCCGCTTCCGCTCGTCCTGATCCCTCTCGCTTCCGGTTCCGATCTGCGGATCGCGCTGATGCTGGGCGCCGCTGAGTTCCTGAGCTCGGTCGGCGTGATGATCCTCGACGTCAACGCCGGGAGCATCACGTTCCTCCGGACCCCGGATCGGCTCCGAGCGAGGACGAGCGGGACCTTCCGGTTCGTCAACTACGGCATCCGCCCGATCGGCGCGCTGCTGGGCGGCGCGCTGGGAACGGCAATCGGGCTTCAGACGACGCTGTGGATCGGGGTCCTCGGAGCCCTCGCGGGAGTTCTGTGGCTCCTGTTCTCGCCGATCCCGCGCCTGCGCGAAGCGCCGGCCGAAGCGGTCTAGGGGGCCCTGTCTTCCAGCTCGTTCGCCTTCGCACAGAGCGCTACGAAGGCAGTGTGGAGGAAATCGTTTGCGGCGCCGCCGCGAGCGTCCAGGTCAGCGCGCGCCCGAACCGGGGGCTCAGCATCTGCGCCGAGGCCAGCGCCGCGGCGGTCCAGGTGCCGATGCAGCGGGGGCAGGTGACGAGCTCTCCGAGTGCGCGTTGGAGCCCTTTGCCCGCCGGGCGTTCGTCTTCGCCGCGCGCCGCGTCTCCTTCCACGAACGGCTGGCGCAGGAAGCTCGCGACCTTCTCCCGCGAGAGCGGTTCGAGAGGCCTTGAAGGTCGCCGCGGACAGGGCGACGAGCTCCAGCGCCGTCGCAGGCGGGCCCCGTCGGGACAGCACTGCAACGGCCCCGAGACCGGTGAGGAACGTGCCGGCGATCGCGGCGTACGCGCCGTAGGGCTGGGGTTCCGTGTTCTCGACCATCGTGGCTAGCCTTACCCCGGTGGCCGAGTTCAAGACATCGAGCGCCTACAAGCCGACTGCCGATCAGCCGAAGGCGATCGAGCAGATCTCGGAGGGACTGAAGAAGGGAGAGCGCTTTCAGACCCTGCTGGGCGCGACCGGGACCGGCAAGACGGCGACGATGGCGTGGACGATCGAGCAGGTTCAGAAGCCGGCGCTGATCATCGCGCACAACAAGACGCTCGCGGCTCAGCTCTGCAACGAGTTCCGGGAGTTCTTCCCCGAGAACGCCGTCGAGTACTTCGTCTCCTACTACGACTACTACCAGCCGGAGGCGTACGTGCCGCAGGCCGACCTCTATATCGAGAAGGACTCGTCGCGGAACGACGACATCGACCGCCTGCGGCACTCCGCGACCTCGTCGCTCCTCTCGCGCCGCGACACCATCGTCGTCGCCTCCGTCTCCGCGATCTACGGGCTCGGGTCGCCGGAGGAGTACGAGAGCCGCCTCGTGATGCTGCAGGTGGGCGAGGAGCAGAACCGGGACGTGATGCTGCGGAAGCTGATCGACATCCACTACACGCGAAACGACGCCTTCCTCGGCCGCGGACGATTCCGCGTCAAGGGCGACGTGATCGAGATCCAGCCCGCGTACGAGGAGTCCGCGTACCGGGTCTCGATGTTCGGGGACGACGTGGAGGAGATCACCCACTTCGACCCGCTCACCGGCGAGGTCTTCGGGAAGCTCGAGCACCTGAACATCTTTCCGGCGACGCAGTACGTGACCTCGAAGCCGACCATCGAGCGCGCGGTCGACGACATCCGGCACGAGCTGCAGGAGCAGGTGAGCCTCTTCGAGTCGGAGGGGCGCATGCTCGAGGCCCACAGGATCCGCCAGCGCACCGAGTACGACCTGGAGATGATGGTCGAGCTCGGCTTCTGCAACGGGATCGAGAACTACTCCCGGATCCTCGACGGCCGGCCGCCCGGCTCCGCGCCGTACACGCTCATCGACTACTTCCCCTCGGACTTCGTCGTCTTCCTCGACGAGTCGCACCAGTCGGTGCCTCAGATCGGCGGCATGTACGAGGGCGACAGGTCCAGGAAGCAGACCCTCGTCGACTTCGGCTTCCGGCTTCCGTCGGCGCTCGACAACCGGCCTCTGCGCTTCGACGAGTTCCTCGCAAAGGTTCCGCAGATCGTCTTCGTCTCGGCGACTCCGGGACCGTACGAGCTCCGGCACTCGACTCGTGTGGCCGAGCAGCTCGTCCGGCCGACCGGGATCGTCGACCCCGACGTCGAGCTGCGTGCGACCAAGAACCAGATCGACGATCTGTTGAACGAGATCCGGCGCCGCGAGCAGCTCGGTGAGCGGACGCTCGTCACGACGCTGACGAAGAAGATGTCCGAGGACCTGACCGACTACCTGCTCGAGTCAGGCGTCAGGGCTCGCTACCTGCACTCGGAGATCGACACGCTCGACCGGATTCAGCTGATCCGGGAGCTCCGGCTCGGAGACTACGACGTCCTCGTCGGAGTGAACCTCCTTCGCGAGGGACTCGATCTCCCAGAGGTGTCGTTGATCGCGATCCTCGACGCGGACAAGGAGGGCTTCCTCCGGGGCAAGACCGCGTTGATCCAGACGATCGGACGAGCTGCGCGGAACACGAACGGCAAGGTCGTCATGTACGCGGACAAGGTGACCGAGGCGATCAGGGGAGCGCTCGAGGAGACCGACCGGCGCCGCGCGATCCAGCTCGCCTACAACGAGGAGCACGGGATCACGCCCGAGTCGATCATCAAGGGCGTCTCCGACATCGCCGAGTTCCTGGCGCTCGACGCGCCCACCGTCCCGAAGGGCAGGCGGAGGAAGGGGCTTCAGAAGGTCGAGACGATGGCGCCGGACGAAGTCCAGAAGCTGATCGTCACCCTCGAGGAGGAGATGTTCACGGCCGCTGCCGACCTCCGCTTCGAGTACGCAGCCAAGCTGCGCGACGAGCTCAAGGAGCTACGGCGCGAGCTCCAGGCGGCTGCCGAGACCGCTGCTTAGGGCTCGGACACGTACAGGAACGCGATGCACATCTCGTCCGAGGAGTTCTCGCCCCACGTCTTGAGCTGACGGCCCGGGTTCGCGTGCTCGCAGCGGAGGGAGAGCCGGTCGCCCGGCGCGAACGCCGTCGAGGACGCGAGGTGGTACTCCCGCTGCCAGTTGAAGTCCCAGCGGGGGACGCGCAGTAGTACCTCGCGTCCGCCCGAGGCCCGCTCGATCGCCACCTCGCCGTTTCTGCCGAGCCGGTGCATGTGCAGGAGCAGCGAGTGGATGACGAACCCGTTCGACACGTTCATCCCCGAGGTGATCCGGAAGAGCTCGCGGGGGTCGCCGACGAATGAGTGCGGGATCTTCTTCTTCCTCGCCGGGATTCGGAAGCTTCGCGGGCTGAGGATCCAACCGGCGTCGACGAGCGGCGCGTAGACCGCGCGTCGTTTGACGGCGTCATCGAGCTTCAGCTCCACGACCGACCGGTCGGGCTTGACGGTCTTCGTCGACTCGAGGTTGTAGTGGACCTGCATGACGAGGCGCGACCCGGGGCTGATGCGAATGCCGGTGCCGGGCGCAAAGTCCGTCCCGAACGATCCGGGAACCCAGCCGGAGAGGAACTGGAACCCGAACGACTGCTGTCCGGTCGCGCTCGGCCCGCCGTAGCAGCCGTAGCCCGGGCGCGAGTCCTGCCGCTCCCAGGCATCCACCGTCGATGCGTTTGCGGCTGTCGCCATGTACACGATGATGTGGTGCACCTGCTTCCGCTGGCCGGGGCGGAGATTGAAGCCCGTGAGATAGGTCGTGCGGTCGGCCACCCACGGAAGGACGAAGCAGCGGTAGTCGTCGCCGCCCGCGCGCCGCTGCGGCATGTACGGCCGACGCATCGGAATGCGGACGTCCACGCGTGAGAGCTTCGGCGCAACCGACGGAAGCGCAGGCCCTGGCCGGGCCGTGTCGCCTCTTGGCCCGCGCCTGCCCGCCCAGCGCACGAGTGTCGTGATCTGCTCATTCGTGAGCGAGGGGTCGTAGAGGTAGCGGCGCGCACGCGAGTCGGCATGCCAGGGAGGCATCGACCGTCGCTCAGCGGCCTCGGCGATCGAATCGCGGTGCCGGTACGCGTCGAGGTAGCCGGTGAGCGACATCGGCGCGATCCCGCCGGCGTAGTGACAGCCCGCGCAGCGCGAGTCCAGGATCGGCTTCACGTCCTGGAAGTACGTCGGCCGGTTCGGGGCAGCCTGGCCGAAGCCCACGAGAGCCACCGCGATGACAGCGACAGCGCCCGGGATGAGGATGCCGACGATCTTGCGCATGAACCGAGCTCAATCTAGCCGCATGGCTAGATTCACGAGCTTTTCACCAGGATAGCGCTTCAAATTCCCCAGAGATCGGCGTAGGATCGAGCGGTCCACGTTCAGGGGATCGAGGGAGAGGAGCTCCACGTTGAAGAGATTCCGTCGAGTCGGTGCGGCCGCGGTCGCGCTCGCGACACTTGGAACACTTGTCTTTGCCGGCGCGTCGGCCGGCCATCAGCCAAAGCCCCCGCAGGGGCCGCTGACCGACAAGGCGATCATGTTCGCATCCGACGGCATGCGCCCCGACTTGATGGAGCGGTATGCCGACAAGGGCCTCATGCCGACCTTCAAAGACTTGATGAAGCGGGGCGTGCACGGAAAGAACGGCCTGCTTCAGGGGTTCCCGCCGAATACCGGCGTCGGCTGGCACACGCTCGCAACGGGCACCTGGCCGAGCGAGCACGGCTCGACGAACAACACGTTCCACCGGACGGGCACCGGATTCGACACGACCTCGAGCTTCTCGACCAACGGGATCCTCCAGGCCGACACGATCCTCCAGTCCGCTGAACGGGCCGGCAAGACAGTTGTTGCGGTGGAGTGGGCCGCTGCGCGCGCTCTCAGGCCCGAGCTCCAGGGTCCCGTGATCGACTTCCGCACCTTTATCGGAGGCCGTGGCATTGCCCTCAACTACGACCTGCCCGGGCAGCCGGCGCTCGCCAACAGCTTCGGCGTCCAGTACCAGCGGCAGGACCTCGCGGCTGCGGCGGGGTGGACGAACGTCCCGACCTCTCACAGCCCCGCAAAGGAAGGCACGCTCAACCACGCGAACACGCAGATCCCCGGGAATGGGCTCTGGAATCTCTACATCTACGACTCGACGAACGACGGGACGGTCAACTACAACCGCGTCCTGATCGTCAACAGCGCAGACGCGAAGGACGGCAGCAAGGCCGTTACGAACCTCGCGCGCGGCGACTGGGCCGACGCGAAGCTGAAGCTTGCCACCGGCGCCCTCGCCGGAAGGACGGCCGGCTTCCACGTGAAGCTGATCGACCTGAACGCGGATGCCTCCCGGTTCCGGATCTACTTCACATCGGTTCAGCGGGTGAACGCGAGCTACAACGCGCTCGGGCCGACGGGCTCTGCGGACTTCGTCGAGACACTTGCCCGCGACTTCCCGACCTCGACGGCGGCGGACTTCGCTCCCCTCGAGGCGCTGATCGTGGACGAAGACACCTACATCGAGCAGGGCCTGAAGTGGAAGGACTCGACGTTCGCGTACCTCCACTACATCTTCGACACGCTGAACGTCGACGCAGACATGCTCTTCCTGGGCAACCCGGTGACCGACGAGTTCGGCCACCAGTTCCTCGGGCTGATCTCGAAGACGGACATCGACGGGCGTCCGAACCCGTACTACGACGACGTCAACGGCGACGGGACGAAGGACGGGCTCGTAGCCAAGCGCGAGGGCTACATCCAGGCGGCCTACCACGAGGCCGACGAGACACTCGGGCTCGGCCGTGAGCTGATGGGCAAGAAGGAGACGACCGTCTTCGCCTCGTCGGACCACGGCTTCGCGCCGCAGTGGCTCGCCATCAACGCGCGGAAGATCCTCTTCGACACGAAGGTGACGAACACGGTGACGGGCGCCCAGGTGTCCGTGCACCCGAGTGGCAACCCGACAGCGGTTCATGCGAGCGGCAGCCCGCTGAGCAACTGTCGCGCGCAGATGGGGAACGCCGACCTGGCCAAGGCGTGCTGGGCCGGCGGAACGACCCAGATCTACGTCAACCCGACGCTTCCGGCCGGAATCACGTACGAGGCCGTTCGGACCGCTGTGCGGAACGCGTTCGGGAACCTCGCCGATCCAGGCGTGGCGAGCGGCGTGGGAGCGCGTCCGAGCTCGACGAACGCGCAGGTGATCCTGCGAATCATGAACAAGGAGGAGCTGCGAAACGTCGACGGAACGGACGCCCTGCATCCGAGCCGGAGCGGCGACGTCGTCGTCGTCTCGCGGCCGCCGTACCAGTTCGACGCGGCGACCGCGGGGCAGGACATCGCCTTCTCCCAGTTCTTCGGCCAGCACGGGTACACGCCTGACCTGGTCGATCTGAAGGACAACGTGAACATGCACGGGACCTTCGTCGCGTCCGGCCCGGGCATCCAGCACTTCTCCGCCGGAAAGACCGGTATCCGGGCGATCGACGTCGCACCGACCGTGGCGTTCCTGATGGGCATCCCTGGACCGCAGAATGCCCGCGGCAAGATCCTCTATTCGATCATCAAGGGGAAGGGCAACTTCCGCGAGATCACGGTCCTGAACATCAGCGACTGGCACGCGCAGATCCCCCCGGGAACGCCGGAGGCTGCGGACTTCGTCATCGGCGCAGACGGGCTCCCGACAGGGACCGCGGTCGGCCCGACCTTCTCGATCGCAGGTGCGGCGTTCCTCGACACCTGGTTCGACGACTACCGTGAGGAGGTTCGTGACGGGTCGCTGCTCGTTGCCGGCGGCGATTCGTTCGGCGGCGCCACGCCCCCGATCGCGAACGCGTTCGGCGACAAGCCGGTGCCGGGGATCATGAACATGATGGGCTTCGACGCCGAGGCGGTCGGGAACCATCAGTTCGACCGCGGTCAGGCCTACCTCCGAAACGAGCTGATCCCGCTCGCCGACTTCGACATCCTGTCGGCGAACGTCGTCGATGCCGCCGGACGGACTCCGCCGGAGTGGTCGCCGTCGGCGACGTACCGTTTCGGCGATGTCAAGATCGGGATCGTCGGCTTCACGACCGAGGACACCCCCGGCCTGATCTTCCCGGGGAACCTCGGGCCGTTCCATCTGGCGGACGACATCACCACGGTGAACGCGGAGGCCGCTCGCCTCGCAAGGAAGCGGACGGACGCGATCATCGCGCTCGGGCACGAGGGGGTGAACGGCGGAACGCTCACCAATCCGACCGGCCCGGTGGTCGATCTCGCGGATGCCGCTCGGGACATCGACGTGGTCATCGGCGACCACAACGACTTCCAGGTGCTGGCGACCCGGCCGAACGGCGTCCTGCTCACGCAGAACCGCGGCCGAGGCATTCGGTTCACCCGAATCCGGCTCGTGATCAACGACGACGACGAGCAGGTGATCTACAAGACGGCCGACTTCCACAAGCCGTGGAACATCGGCGTCACCCCGGATGCGGCGATCCAGGCGGAGATCAATCGGCTGAACGACCTGCTCCGGCCGATCTTCGGAACTGTGATCGCAACGTCGACGACGGCGGTTCCCCGCTCCGACAGCTGCGGCCGCTCGGACGGCCGGCTGTGCGAGTCGAAGATCGGGAACGTCGTGACCGACGCCATGCGGAAGACGTACGCAACGGCGCCGGGAGCGGACTTCGCGATCACCAACTCGGGCGGCCTCCGCGCCGATCTCACGTGTCCGGCGACCGATAACGCGGACGACTTCTGTCCTGCGTACACGAGTGCACCGCCCCCGTTCAACATCACGAGGGGCTCGGTGAACGGCGTCCTTCCGTTCGGCAACATCGTCGTCACGCTGCCGAACGCGACCGGCGCCGAGCTGAAGGCGTTCCTCGAGAATGGCGTCTCGCAGAGCGTTCAGCCCTCGGCCGGGCCCGTACCGCCGGCCGGAACGCCGGTCAACTCACCCCAGGGCCGGTTCCCGCAGGTGTCCGGGCTGTGCTTCACCTGGGACATCCAGGCGGCATCCGGAAACCGGGTGACGGGTGCGGTTCGCCAGGCTGCCGACGGCTCGTGCACGGGGTCGGCAGTCGACCTCACCGCCACCGGCGGCCCGTACAAGCTGCTGATGAACGACTTCATGGCGAGCGGGGGCGACGGGTATCCGAACGTGTACTCCCGGGTGACCTCGCTCGACATCATGGATCAGGTCGTCGCGGACTTCGCGACGGCGAACTCACCGGTCGGTCCGTCGATCCAGGGCCGGATCGTCTGCGCGGACAGCAACCCGGCGGCCGCGCCGGCCTGTCCGGCGATCACAGCGCCGTAGCGGTTGACTGCGGGAGCCCGTCGCTTCGGCGGCGGGCTCCCGTTACTCTCCGGGCCGCATGACGCTCGGCAGCATCCTCGCCATCGTCTTGACCGGTCTCGTGGTCGGCTTGCTCGGCCGCCTCGCAGTGCCGGGCAAGGACCCGATGCCGCTCTGGCTGACGATCGCGATCGGACTCGCCGGCTCGGTCATCGGAGGCGCGGTCGCGATCGCGCTCGGATTCGGTGCCGGGGGAGTGTTCGTTCTCTCGGTGGTCGTAGCGACCGCGATCGTGATCGGCTACAGGCGTTTTGTCCAGAAAAGGACTGTTACGGGCCCGGGTTCACGGCTCTAGCGTTTCGGGAGCGCGGCTGAGGGAACGTCGTCTCTGAACATCAACCGAAGGGAGTTCCGCATGGGCATCATCGCGTTCATCATCCTGGGCCTGATTGCAGGCTTCATCGCCAAGTCGCTCCTGCCGGGAGACGACCCCGGGGGCCTGATCATCACGACGATCATCGGCGTCGTCGGCGCAATCCTGGGAGGATTCCTCGCCGGAGCGCTGTTCGGCGCAGATCCGATGGATGAGTTCTTCGACATCTCGAGCTGGCTCACCGCCATCGTCGGAGCAATCATCCTGCTCGTGATCTACCGGATGATTGCCGGTAGGCGCACCAGCGCCGTCGCGTAAACGCGGAAAGAAGGAGGAACATTGGGTGGAATCAGTCTTGGCGGGATCCTGGTCGTCGTCGGGATCGTCGTCGCCCTCGTGTGGAGCCTCTGGCTCGGCATCATCATCGCGCTGATCGGCCTCATCGCCTTCGGCGGGTTCGCACGGGGCCGCTGGTACTGATCGAGTCTCAGGTGGGAGTCGACTGGGCGGCCAACGGCCCGCGCCCGCGCGGAAATCGCCGGATCGCCGTGAGCCCCCAGTCGTCCTCCCGCCAGATGTACGTCTCGATCGTGAGCGAGTCCTCCTCGCAGCGGTAGACGTGCAGGCCGCGCGCCTCGCCGCGGCGATCGGGCCGCGGCTGGCCGAGCCCGGGCGCGATCGAGACGGTGACCCCGCGGATGTCGCCGGTCACGACCTCGAACTCGTGCCGCTCGCTGATCGCGGCCTGGTGGATATGGCCGGCGAGGACGAGCTCGGCTCCTGCGTCCACGAGCGTCGCGAGCACGCGACTGCGTCGCGCGACCGGTTTCTTGCGCGAACGCCAGGGGGCGCCGAGGAGATGGTGGTGGAGGACGACTATGCGAACCGCCGAGGGCGCGGCCTCCTTGAGGAGCTCGGCCGCGCGGTCGAGCTGGGATTGGCGAAGCCTTCCCGACTGCTGCAGCCACGGTCTGACGGAGTTGAGACCGACGACGAAGAGCGAGTCTGAGCGGTAGACGGGCTCGGTCGTCTCCCACTGGCGCTCGAACTGCTCCCAGGTCTTCGTGAAGCGCGCCATCAGCGTGTAGGGGATGTCGTGATTGCCCGGGATCGCCAGAAGGGGGCGGTCGAGCCCGCGGAGAAGGTTGGCGGCCCGCTCGTGCTGTTCGGGCCGGCCGCGGTGTGTCAGGTCGCCGCTCGCGATGATCAACTCGGGATCGATCCGGTCGATCAGCGATTTCAGGGCAGGTGCGAGACGCGGATCCTCGTGGGTTCCGGTGTGGAGGTCGGAGAGGTGAAGAACCCGTGTCGGCTGCCCGGCCACCGCCGGGGCAGGCTATACACTCAGATCGTGGTCGATGAGCCGACCGAGATCTTCGACGACCTCTATCTCGGGCTTCGCGCGGGCGGTGCGCTGCGGAAAAAACGGCGCGGCGAGCCGCTGACGACGGACGAAGAGGAGGCGCTCGGCAGGTGGCAGCGGCTCTCCAAGGTCCGCAAGGCGGTGACGCTCGGAGCCTTCTCTCTCGGCACGTTCGGCCTCGGCTTCACCGTTGGCGGCCTGATCTTCGGCAAGTGGCGTAAGGCCTAGCGGCCGCTAGGCCTCGGCGTCCTGCGCCGGGAAGAGCACGGTCGGAACGTCTTCCTCGGCGGGATCCATGTCCCGGACGATCACGTCGAACAGGGTCGCGGCGACCGCTGCGAGCGGGATCGCGAGTAGCACGGCGAACTCGCCGAACAGCAGCGCTGCCGCGGCGACCGACACGAGGACGACGAGCGGTGAGAGCCCGACGGCCTCACCGAGCACGCGGGGAATCACCAGGTAGTCCTCGATGAGCCGGACGACCAGGACGATGATGCCGGCCGCAACCCCTACCGCGACCGACTCTGTCAGCCCGACACCCACCGCAAGCGCGCCGGCGGCAAGCGGCCCGATTACCGGGATGATCTCCACGATCCCCGCAAAGATCGCGATCAAGAGCCAGAACGGCAGCCCGATCGCCCAGAAGCAGATTGCCAGCACCGTCGAGACGAGCGTGATCAGGAGCAGCTGTCCTCGCACATAGGCGCCAAGCTTCAAGTCGATGAGGTCCCATGTGTCTCGAACGAGCTTGCGCTTGGAGCGGGGGAGGACGGAGGTGACGAAGCCGACGGCGTCGTTTCGCTCGAAGATCCAGTACGCGGCGGTTGCGAGGATGAAGAGCAGCCCGACGCCGATCTCCACTCCGACGAGTGTGATCTCGAGCCCGATGTCTACGAGCTCCTCGGGCTGAGGAAGCCGCTCGAGGCGCCGGTCCAGCCAGCTCAGGAGCTCACCCTTGATCCCGGTCTCGTCCTCGGAGTCGCCGATCGCGTCCTGCACCTGTGTCACGGCGCGTGGCACGACAGCCCAGAGGAGCACGGCCAGGAGCCCGAACATGACCGCGTAGTGGAGGAGGACGCCGGCTCCGCGCGGAATTCGCCGACGGCGGAGAGCCTCGACGCCGGGCCGCATCGCCGCCGCGATCGTGAACGCGAGGAAGAGCAGCGCCAGGAGGATCTTGAGCTTCCAGAGCGCGAGTGCGCCCACGACGACGCCAACAACGACGATCGATGCGACGAAAGCGCGGCGTGCTGTGTCCCCCACGGACTCCTTCTCGCCCCGTTTGCGTTGAAGGAAACACTAAAGGGCGGGCGAAGCGCGAGTGGGTGATCGTGAACCGAGACGAAGAGGTCTTTCTCGAGGCCAGGCGCCACGGGATCGTCCTCGCCCGGCCGCTCGTCTGGGCGATCCTGCTTGCAGGGGCCGGGGGAGTGGTGGCGACCCTCGCGTGGCCGCTCTCGGTCGCCGGCGCCTGCGTAATCGGCTTCGCGGTTTTTCTCGCGCTTCGCGCGGTCTGGAAATGGGAGCGGACTCGCCTCGTGGTCACCACCGACAAAGTCTTCGTCGTGAACGGAACATGGCGGCGCCGAGCACGTGCCGTGCGGCTCGCAGCCGTCGAGGCGGTGGAGCTCGAGCAGACTCTCGCGGGCCAGCTCTTCGGCTACGGCACCGTCGTCGTCGGCCCGCTGGCCCTGGATCACGTCCCGCGGCCGAAGAGCGTCTACCGTCTCGTAGAGCGCCTAGCCGGCTAGCCCCGTCCCCTCCAGCCATGGCGAGTGTCTGACACTCGCCGCGGCCTGAAGCGGCGGGCCCCTTCAGGCCAAGCTCTGTCCGGCCACGAAGAGTGTCTGACACTCGCCATTGGCTCGCGCAGGCGTGTCGGAAGTCGAGAGGAAGTGAGTCGGCGATCCCCGGAGCCCTGCGCCGCCCCTAGCTTGGACTCGATGGCGCGCATCCTCCGATCGGAGCTGCCCGACGGCTACTTCCACGTGACTGCTCGGAGCGTCCACGAAACGATGCTGTTCCGTGACACGGAGGATCGACGCATGTTCCTTTCGCTTCTCCGTAGGGCCGCGAAGCGCTTCGTGGTCGATCTCCATGGCTACTGCCTGATGGGGACGCACTACCACGCGGTCGTCGAGGCACGAACGGAAGACCTTTCGCACGCGACCCAGTGGTTCCAGGGCCACTATGCAAGAGAGCACAATGCCCGCCACGGCCGCCGCGGCGCGCTTTTCGCCACACGCTTCTCGTCGTGGGTCATCCACGACGAAGACCACCTGCGCGCCACGCTCGAGTATGTCCTCGCGAACCCGGTCCGGGCCGGTCTCGTGACCCGACCCGAGGACTGGGCCTGGAGTGCCGTCCGACCCGGGAACGAACATGCGTTCGTCAATGGCGACCCGGCTAAACTGGCCCGTTGTGGCTCAGGACGAGCTCGTCATTCACGGTGCCCGCGAGCACAATCTCAAGGACATCACCGTCCGCTTGCCGCGGCACAAGCTGATCTGCGTCACGGGCCTCTCGGGGTCGGGAAAGTCGAGCCTCGCCTTCGACACGATCTATGCGGAAGGTCAGCGCCGCTACGTGGAGTCGCTGTCCGCCTACGCGCGCCAGTTCCTCCAGATGATGGAGAAGCCCGACGTGGATTCGATCGAGGGTCTCAGCCCCGCGATCTCGATCGACCAGAAGACCACGAGCCGCAACCCGCGTTCGACGGTCGGCACGGTCACCGAGATCTACGACTACCTCCGCCTGCTCTACGCGCGAGTCGGCCGCCCCCACTGCCCCGTCTGCAGCCGGCCGATCACCGGCCAGTCGATCGAGGCGATCGTCGACCAGATCCTTCGGCTGCCGGAGGGAACCCGCTTCACCGTGAACTCGCCGGTCGTGCGGGACCGCAAGGGCGAGTATCGCGACCTTCTGGACGAGCTCCGCCGCGACGGCTTCACGCGTGTGAAGGTCGACGGCGAGCAGCGCCTGCTCGAGGACGAGATCGTCCTCGACAAGAAGTTCAAGCACACGATCGAAGTGGTCGTCGATCGCCTGCGAATGAAGGAGGACCTGCGGACGCGTCTCTACCAGTCGGTCGAGACCGCGGTCAACCTCGCCGACGGGCTGGTCACGATCGACCTGCTCGACGAGGAGAAGGAGTTGACGTTCTCCGAGCGCTTCGCCTGCCCCGAGCACGGCGTCTCGTTGCCGGAGCTCCAGCCGCGAATCTTCTCCTTCAACTCGCCGCACGGCGCCTGTCCCCGCTGCACGGGGCTCGGAGCCCAGCAGGAGATCGATCCGGACCTCCTCGTCCCCGAGCCGACGCTGCCGTTGGCCGAGGCGCTCGTTCCACTCTCGGGAAACTGGTACGAGGCCATCATCCAGGCGATCGCAGACCGATACGAGATCGACCCCGACACCCCCTGGCAAGACCTTTCGGAGGAGCACCGCGACCTCTTCCTGAGCGGAACGAAGGGCGAGCGCGTCTACGTCAACTACCGAAACCGGATGGGCCGAAAGCGCTCGTACATGCTCGCATTCGAAGGACTCGTCTCGAACCTCCAGCGCCGGTACCGGGAGACCGACTCCTCCTCGACGCGCGAGCGGATCGAGGAGTACATGAGCTTCCGTCCATGCCCGGAGTGCAACGGTGCCCGGCTCAAGCCGGAGGTGCTCGCGGTCACCGTCGGCGCGAAGAACATCCACGACTTCACCCAGATGTCGGTCACACGCGCACTCGGGTTCCTCGACGAGCTCGACCTGACCGAGACCGAGGAGCTGATCGGCGCGCGAATCGTCAAGGAGATCCGCGAGCGCCTGACCTTCCTCGACAATGTCGGAGTCGGCTACCTCGCGCTCGACCGTGCCTCGGCGACACTGTCCGGCGGCGAGGCCCAGCGACTGCGGCTGGCCACGCAGATCGGCTCGCAGCTCGTCGGTGTCCTCTACATCCTCGATGAGCCCTCGATCGGCCTGCACCAGCGCGACAACGGAAAGCTGATCAAGACGCTCGAGCGCCTACGCGACCTCGGGAACACCGTGCTCGTGGTCGAGCACGACGAGCAGATGATGCGCTCGGCCGACTGGCTCGTGGACATGGGCCCCGGCGCAGGCGAGCACGGTGGCCATGTGGTCGCCGAAGGGACGGCGCGCAAGGTGGAGCGGAACCCGAAGTCCGTGACCGGCCAGTTCCTCGCCGGCACCCGCGAGATCGCAGTCCCAGAGCGCCGTACCGAGGACTTCGGCACGTTCTCGGTGCACGGCGCCACACAGCACAATCTCAAGGGAATCGACGTCGAGTTCCCGGTCGGGAAGCTCATCACGGTCACCGGGGTCTCCGGCTCGGGCAAGTCGACGCTCGTGAACGAGATCGTCTACAAGGCGCTCGCGAACCGGCTCCACAGACTGCGGGTCAAGCCGGGCGAGCACGCCAGCTGCGAGGGAATCGAGTGCTTCGACAAGGTGATCGACATCGACCAGTCGCCCATCGGTCGAACGCCCCGTTCGAACCCGGCGACCTACACGAAGCTGTTCGACCACATCCGCGAGCTCTACTCGATGACGCCCGAGGCGAAGGTCCGCGGCTACAAGCCGGGTCGCTTCTCCTTCAACGTCCGAGGCGGGCGCTGCGAGACCTGCAAGGGGGACGGGACGATCAAGATCGAGATGCATTTCCTGCCCGACGTCTACGTCCCGTGCGAAACGTGCCACGGGCGGCGCTACAACAGGGAGACGCTGGAAGTTCGCTTCAAGGGCAAGTCGATCGCCGACGTCCTCGAGATGTCGATCGAGGACGCGCTCCTGTTCTTCGCGAAGATCCCGAAGCTTCGGCGGCGGCTCCAGACCCTCCACGACGTCGGCCTGGACTACGTCAAGCTCGGCCAGCCCGCGACGACCCTCTCCGGCGGCGAGGCCCAACGGGTCAAGCTCGCGTCCGAGCTGAGCAAGATCGCCACCGGCCGAACGCTCTACATCCTCGACGAGCCGACGACCGGTCTCCACTTCGCCGACATCGAGAAGCTGCTCGAGGTCCTGCAGCGCCTCGTCGACAACGGCAACACCGTCCTCGTGATCGAGCACAACCTCGACGTGATCAAGCAGGCCGACTGGATCGTCGACCTCGGCCCCGAGGGCGGCGAGGCCGGCGGGGAGGTGCTTGCGACCGGAACGCCGGAGGACATTGCAGAGGTTGAGGGCTCCTACACTGGCCAGTTCCTGCGCGAAGTGCTGCCCGCCTTTGCCGCAGCCGCTGCCTGACCTAGCCGGGCGCTACACGGCGCCCGAGGAGCAGGTCTACCTGAGGACACACGCGCGCCGGTACGAGCTGCTCCTGGAGCTCGTCCGAGAGCTCGCGCCGGAGCGCATCCTCGTCGTCGGGCCGAGCTACGAGAGCGTCCTTCTACGGGAAGCCCTGCCGGCAAAGGTGGACACGCTCGGCTGGCAGGACCACCGGTTTCCGCTCGAGGAGGGGGAAAGGCACGTGCAGGTCGACCTCAACGACGGCACCCGGCCCAGGCTCGAGCTGCACGACCTCGTGGTTTGCGGCGAGGTGATCGAGCACCTTCACGTCGCACCCGTTCCCGTGCTCCAGTTCCTTGCGTCGGGACTCAGGCCCGGCGGTCATCTCATTCTCCAGACACCGAACGCCACCGCGCTTCCGAAGCGGCTTCGGATGGCGCTCGGCCGGAACCCGTATGACCCCATCCGGGACGAGGTCGACAACCCGGGGCACTTCCACGAGTACACCGTCAGTGAGCTGCTCGCGGCGGTCGAGGAGGCAGGTTTCGAGGTCGTTCGCTGGCTGACGCAGAACTACTTCGACCACGGCTCGCGTAAGAACCGTGCGTACCGGGCCGTCGGGTCGATCCTCCCGCGCACCCTCAGGGAGGGGATCACGGTGGTGGCGCGCACCCGCCCATAGGAGGTCGGACAGGTGCACGTAGCGATACTCCCCCGGTGGGGGCGGAGGCAGTCTGGCTGCGACGCGCGGCGCGCGTGCTGGGGCGACCGCACGAGGTGTTCGCGACCTTCCGCGACGATTCGGTGGAGGCCGCCGGAGACCGTCAGGACGTGGTCGTCGGGCTTGCGTTCGCGGGTGGAGTCGCCGCAGCGCTAGCGACCGCCGGCCGGACGCTTGAAGACCTCGACGCACTCGAGTTGCTCGTCTGGGTGTTCGTCACCGGCCTGGCCTACGGGTTCGTCGGTTACTGGGTGCTCGGCTGGGGGCTCTCCTATGTCGTGCCCCGGCTCGGCGGGCCTGGATCTCGCCGGCGAACGAGGCATGTGCTCGCTTTTGCCCTCGCTCCGCTCGTTTTCGCGCTTCCCGCCTGGTTCGTTTTCGCTCCGCTGCTGGTTCCGCTCGCAGCCTGGAGCCTCGGATTGCTCCTCGTCGGGCTCCGCGTCGTCTACGGCTGGTCCTACGGACGCGCTGCCGCCGGAATGGTGCTCGCGCTCGCTTGGCTCGGGGCGCTAGCCCTCGGCGTCTGGAGCGCGCTCGCGCTGCTCGGTGGCGGCCTCGAATAGATCCAGCTCGTCTGGCGGGATGGTGTACGTGTGCTCGTCGGTCGGGAAGGCGCCGGAGCGGACGTCGGCCGCGTACGCCTCGAGGGCACGCTGGATCTCGGTGCCGATCTTGGCGTAGCGCTTGACGAATCGGGCCGGCTTCCGGTCGTTCAGGCCCAGGAGGTCATGCCAGACGAGCACCTGTCCATCGCAGTCGGGTCCAGCTCCGATACCGACCGTTGGGACATGGAGAGTGTCTGACACTCGACGTGCCACTTCGGCCGGCACGGCCTCGAGGACGACCGCGAAGCACCCTGCTGCCTCCAGCGCCCGAGCGTCCGAGTGGAGCTTCTGCGCCTTCGCCGCTGTCCGGCCCTGAGCCTTGAACCCGCCGAGCAGCGTCGCCGACTGCGGGGTGAGGCCGACGTGCCCCATGACCGGGATTCCAGCCCCCACGAGCGCCTGGACCCGGGAGAGCGTCGGTCCGGCTCCCTCGAGCTTGACGGCATCGGCGCCCGCCTCCTTCACGAAACGAACCGCGTTCTCGACCGCGGCCTCGTCGGAGACCTGGAACGACCCGAACGGCATGTCGGCCACGACGAGCGCCCGCGAAGCCCCCCGCGCAACCGCCCCGACGAGGACGACGAGCTCGTCGACGGTGACAGGAACCGTCGTGTCGTATCCGAGCACGTTGTCCGACGCGGAGTCGCCGACGAGGATGATGTCCACACCCGCGGCGTCAGCGAGCCGCGCGCCGGGATGGTCGTAGGCGGTCACCATCACGAGCTTTTCGCCGCGCGCCTTGCGCTCGGCGAGCTCAGTGAGAGAGATCTTGGAGGTGGGGTCGGGGTGCGAGGTCATGCCGGTTCTCCTTCCAGAACGACGTTGTCGATCAAGCGGACCTCGCCGACGCGAACCGCGGCGACGAGAACTTTCGGGTCGAAGTCGGCGACCTCGAGGTAGTCGACCTCGAGGTCGCCGAGCAGCCCGCGCGCGGCGGAGAGGTCTCGGGTCGCCAGGGCGCGAGGGAGTGCAAGTGCGGCTCGGCGCTCGCCCGGCGAGAGGCGCGCGTTCCGCGACGACAGCGCGAGCCCGTCATCGGCGCGAACCGTGGGAACCACCCGAATCTCGACCGGGACGTTCAGGTCGCGAACGAGGCGACGGATGACGGCGGTCTGCTGCGCGTCCTTCTGCCCGAAGTACGCCCGGGCGGGCCGGATGATGTTGAACAGCTTCAGGCAGATCGTCGCGACGCCGCGAAAATGGCCGGGTCGGAAGCGTCCCTCGAGCACTCGGCCGAGCTCCTCGACGTCAACCCAGGTCTGGAAGCCCGCGGGATAGAGCTCCTCCGTCGAGGGTGCGAAGAGGACGTCGGCGCCGGCGCTCGCGGCTTGCTCGGTGTCGCGGGCCAAGTCGCGCGGGTAGGCGGCGAGATCGGCACTCTCGTCGAACTGGGCGGGGTTCACGAAGAGACTGATGACGACCGTCTCGTTCTCCTCGCGCGCGGCTCTGAAGAGGGCGAGGTGCCCTTCGTGGAACGAGCCCATGGTCGGGACGAGCCCGATCGAGCCGGTGCGTTCTGCTAGGAGTCGCCTCGAGCTCACGGATCGTTCGGACGGTCGTCATGGCGCGGTCGCCTCCGCGAGGACGCGATAGAGGGGCTCGAGGGCCGGCTTTCGCTGCCCGATTGCCGCAAGGTGGCGCTCAACCGTCTCGCGATCTCCGCGCGCGATCGGCCCGGTGAGCTCGAAGCCGTTCTCGATCACGCGACGCATCAACGGTTCGAGGCCCTCCGGTGGTGCACCGACCTCCAGGAAGAGCGCCGTCGCCGCGCGGTGCAGCGTGACGAGGTAGTTGGAAGCGATCACGGCGCCAGCGTGGTAGAGAGCGCGATCGGCGTCGGCGAGGTCGAATGGCTGGAGGCCGAGGACCCGTGCGAGCTCATGGCCGATTCTCCGGCCCTCGTCGCTTTCGGCCGTGACTGCGGCATGCGCTCCGTCGAGCTGCGCCGGCGCACCCGATCGATCGAAGGTCTGGCAGCGGGTGGAGCCCGAACCGGCGCCCATGCGAGCCGAGCGCCGAGAGCGGCGTCGCGCCACTCGTATGCCCGACCCATTGGGACATGACGAGTGTCTGACACTCGGCGGTGGCGGCGATCGCAGCGTCCGGTACGCACAACAGGACGATTTCTGCGCCTTCGGCGCGCAGCTCGACGCCCCGCTCCTCCAGGCGGGCGGCGACGGCCGAGCCGACACGGCCACGGCCGATCACGTTGACGCTTCTGATCACCATTCGCTCCAGTTCCGGGTCGGATACCGGGCAGAGAGCCAGTGTAGCTCCGAGTGAGGTAGCTCAAGTGAGTGAACTTCCCCAAGCACGGGGGACTCCCGGTCGATAGCCGGGTCAGGGGGAAAGCGGCGCAGAGCCCTGCGAACGCCGGGGAGAGAGGTCGAGGAATGAGGAGAGCACTTCTTTTGGCTACCGCCGTTGCCGCGATCGTCGCGGTCCCGAACGCGGCAGCCGCGTCCTTCACCGGCGTCGCCGTTGCCAAGGATTCGAAGAGACAAGCTGCCGTGGTCGTCACGGCAGGCACGGCACGGACCGTGCGCCTAGCCGGGCGCTTCGGCCGGGTTCGGCTCGGGCAGCGAGTGGCGGTCACCGCCTCGCGCCGGCCGGACGGTACGTTCGACGCCCAGCGGGTCAGGACCGTCGGTCGCGCAAAACGCGCACGCTTCGGCGCCGTGGTCGTCAAGCAGGATCGAGCGCAGCGTCGCGTGATTCTCTCGGCGGGCGGCAGCGTCTTCGCCGTCGGCCAGCGTGGTGGTCGCGCGTTTGCGTCGGTCAGCGCCGGCGCGCTGACCCCCGGGGATCGCGTGGTCGTGAGCATCGGCCTGTCGGCTGCCGCAACCTGGTCAACGGGGATGCAGGAGACCGGGCGCTCCAAGCTGGTAGAGCTCGAGGGGATCTTCCTCGCGACCAAGGACGACGGGTTCGAGATCGCGGTCGTCGAACGAGGCGCCGTGCATGTCGAGGTGCCGGAGGGCGCAGTTCTCCCGGACTTCGAGGCCGGTGACCAGGTGAGCATGGTCGTTCTGATCGGCAAAGACGGAAGCTTCACGTTCATCCGAGGTAACGACGAGAGCGAGAAGCGCCCGGAGAAGCCGCATCACAAGGAAGGCGTCGAGGCCCATGGCGTCCTCGCCGAGAAGGCGCCGTACGCAATCGCCGTCCGCACCGAGGGCGACACGAAGGTCGAGTGCGCCGTCCCGTCCGGGATGGACCTCTCGCTCTTCCGGGTCGGCGAGCGCGTGAAGATCCACTGTGTCTCACGCGAGAACCGTGACGTCCTGATCAAGATCCATTCGAACTACGGCTGGGTCAAGGCCGACGGCACCGGCGAGCTATCCGTCCACGGCGCCCTCACAAAGGGCTCGGGCAGCATCTCCGTGCGCCGCGAGGACGGGATGAGCGTCTCGTGCTCCGTGCCGAACGGGGTCGACCTCTCGCCGTTCCGCTCGGGTGAGCGCGTGAAGGTCCATTGCCACCTCGGAGAGGGCGGCTTCGTGTTCGGGTCGATCTCCTCCGACTCGGCGTCGCTCGACGAGGACGGGGTTCTGCGCGTGCACGCCTCCGGCCTGTTACAGGCACGCAGTGGCGCGCCGGTCACGGTTCGGCGCCCGGACGGGTCGATGTTCTCGTGCAACGCGCCGGCCGACTTCGACCTCTCGTACTTCTCGATCGGCGAGTCGGTCAGCCTCACTTGCCGCGTGGACGGCGGAGTGAGCAGCTTGCTGAAAGCTCGTTCGGAGCGTTACGAGGTCGGTGCGGACGGTTCCGTGGCGGTCTACCTCCACGGGACGCTCGACGCCAAGACGGACACGTCGGTGACGGTTCGCGGAAGCGACAATCACCTGGTTACGTGTTCGGTCCCGGCGGGTACAAACCTGAGTGCGTTCGGGGTCGGTACCACCGTGAAGATGCATTGCCAAAAGCTTGGCGGCGAACTTCGGCTGCAGTACCTCAAGTCGGAGAGCGCCGTCATCGAGATCGGGCACTAACCGCAAGAGTGCCCGCAGGGCGGGGGCCGGTCGGCCGCAGCCTGGCCCCCGCCACCTATCTTCGCCTCGCTCGCGGAACGGGCAGAGCCCGTCCCGCGGCGACGGTAGGATGAGGCTCATGCCGATCTACGAGTACGTCTGCATGCAGTGCGAGTCGCACTTCGAGGAGCTCGTCCGGAACGGGGCGAAGCCCGACTGTCCCGAGTGCGGGACGGCCGACGTCCGCAAGCAGCTCTCGGTGTTCTCGGCCCATGGCAGCTCGACCCAGACGAGCATCGGAACCGCGCCCACGCCCCGCAGCGGCGGTTGCTGCGGCGGTTCCTGCGGTTGCGGCTAGCCGTCCTGCCCACGTCGTAGACTCGTCGACCATGGAAGCCCTCGCGGCGTACGCGGCTCAGGTCGAGGCCTGCACACGCTGCCGTCTCGCAACTGGCCGCTCGCAGGTGGTCTTCGGCGCCGGAGACCCGCATGCCGACCTGATGTTCGTCGGAGAAGCCCCAGGCTTCCACGAGGACAAGCAGGGTATCCCGTTCGTGGGTCAGGCCGGGAAGCTGCTCGACAAGCTGCTCGCCGGGATCGGCCTCGAGCGCTCGGAGGTCTACATCGCCAACGTGCTCAAGTGCCGGCCGCCCGGGAACCGCGATCCGCAGCCGGACGAGATCGAGTCCTGCGAGCCTCATCTCTTCAAGCAGATCGAGCTGATCCAGCCGCGGGTGGTCGCGACCCTCGGGAACTTCGCAACCAAGCTCCTGTCAGGGAAGCCGACCGGGATCACCCGCGTGCACGGGCAGGAGCAGGAGGTCACTCTCGGCGGCAACCGTGTGCTGCTCTACCCGCTCTATCACCCCGCGGCTGCGCTCTACACGCCCGCGATGCTCAACATCCTCCAGGAGGACTTCCGGCGGCTCCCGGACCTCATGGGCAGCTCGGCGGCGGTTCGGGAGCCCGAACCTGAGCCGGTTCTGGCGGTGCCGCAGCCGGCCGTGCAGCTCGGGCTCTTCTAGACCGGGCCGAACCGCCGCACACCCCGAGCTTTACCCTCAGGGCATGGAGATGGAGTCCTCGTCACCCGAGGAGACCGAGGCGGTCGGCGCTCGCATTGCCGAGAGGCTCCAGCCGGACGACGTCGTCACGCTCTCCGGCGATCTCGGCTCGGGTAAGACGACCTTCGTCCGCGGCGCCTGCCGCGCCCTCGGCGTCGAGGGCCCGGTGACGAGCCCGACGTACACCATCGGGCACCGGTACAAGGGCCGAATCGACGTGTCCCACCTGGATCTCTACCGGTTCGACGGCGTCTCGCCGGCGGAGTGGGGCGACCTCGAGCCGTACTTCGAGGGCGCCGTCTGCTTCGTCGAATGGCCGGAGGCCGGAGCCGATGTGCTTCCTCCGCTGCGCCTGACGATCCAGCTCGCACACGCAGGCGAGAACACCCGGACGATCACGGTGACGGAGTGCTGATCCTCGCGTTCGACACTGCCACCGACTCCGCGACGAGCGCCCTCGTCTGGGACGGCGAGGTGCTCGGCGAGCAGATCTCCCGGCCGCTGACCGTCCTCGAGGATCTGGACGCGCTCCTTCGACGCGGCGGCGTTCGTGACTCCCAGGTCGAGGGAATAGCCGTCGGGATCGGCCCGGGAAGCTTCACGGGGCTGCGCATGGGGCTGATCACCGCTCGCACGCTCGCCTTCGCGTGGGGGACGGGCCTTGCCGGAGTCTCGACGCTCGACGCGCTTGCGGCAGGCGCCCCGAACGCGGTCCCCGTCATCGACGCGCGGCGCCGGGAGGTGTTCGCGCTCGTGGACGGGCGCCCGTCCGTACTCGCTCCCGCAGACCTCCCGGTGGAAGCGGGCCGGTCGTACGTGGGTGACGGTGCCGTGCGATATCGCGAGGAGCTCGAGGCGCGCGGAGGCGAGGTTCCACCCGACGGCAGCGAGCTCCATCTTCCACGGGCCCGGTTCCACGCGCAGCTCTCAGGGGACTTCGATGCACCTGAGCTCGTCGAGCCGATGTACCTTCGTATTCCGGACGTGGATCGAGCAAGGACGTGAGCATCGAGCTTCGCTCCCTCACCCTGGCCGACCTCGCCGCCATCGAGCGGATCGAGCGCCGTGCCTACCCGACGCCGTGGTCGCGCTCGATGTTCGCCGGCGAGATCGCGAAGCAGTCGTCGATCTGTGTCGGTGCAGTCGATCATGACGACGAGGGGCGCCTCGTCGGCTACATGATCATCTCTCGCTACGCCGACGCCTGGCATGTCATGAACATCGCCGTGGACGACGACTACCGGCGCCGCGGGATCGCGACAAAGCTCCTGACCCGTCTCTTCGAGGTGACGGAAAGCGACGACCGACGGGGATACACCCTCGAGGTGCGTGTCTCCAACGGAGACGCGATCAAGCTCTACGAAGGCCTCGGTTTCGTGGCCCGCGGGATCAGGCGCGGCTACTACACGGATAACCGCGAGGACGCACTGATCATGTGGAAGGACCCGCTCCGCGAACGCGCCTCGGCGTGATCCTCGGCATAGAAACCTCCTGCGACGAGACGGCTGTGGCGCTCGTCACGGACGACGGCCGCATCCTCTCGAACGTGGTCTCCTCCCAGGCCGAGCTGCATTCCCGCTACGGAGGCGTCGTGCCGGAAGTCGCGTCTCGTCATCACCTCGAACTGCTGCTTCCGGCCGTCCGGCAAGCCCTTGCGGAGGCAGACGCGAAGCTCGTAGACGTGGACCGGGTCGCTGTCACTCAGGGACCCGGCCTGGTCGGAGCCCTGCTCATCGGGGTCTCGGCCGCAAAGGCCCTGGCCTGGGCGTGTCGGCTGCCCCTCGTTCCGGTCAACCATCTGCACGGACATGTCGCTTCCCTTTTCCTGGCTGTGGACGGAGTGTCAGACACTCGTCATGGCCGCGGGGGACAGGTCGAGCCGCCGTTTCTCTGTCTGCTTGCGAGCGGAGGCCACACGCTGCTCCTCGACGTCCGCGACCACTCGACGTTCGAGGTGCTCGGCACCACGATCGACGACGCGGCGGGCGAGGCCTTCGACAAGGGCGCCCGGATGCTGGGCCTCGGCTACCCGGGCGGCGTCGAGATAGATCGGCTCGCGCAGAACGGCGATCCTGAGGCGTTCTCGTTCCCGGTCGCACGCGTCCCCGGCCTCGACTTCTCGTTCTCCGGACTGAAGACCGCACTGCTCTACGTGGTGCGGGACCTCGGTGAAGCGGAGACCGCGCGGCGGCGTTCCGATCTAGCCGCGTCCTACCAGCGCGCCATCGTGCGGGCGCTCGTGGAGCGAACCCACGCGGCCGCCGGGTCGATCGGAGCGGAGCGGACCGCCGTGGTCGGCGGGGTGGCCGCGAACTCCGAGCTGCGGGACGCGCTCTCGGGCGCAGCCCTCGCCCCTTTGGCTCTCTGCACGGACAACGCCGCCATGATCGCGTCGGCGGCTCGGTTCGTCGACCCGATTCCCTATCCTCGCTACCTTGCGCTGGACGCCTTCGCCTGAACGTCGGATAGCCCGGTTCGGGCTGCTCGGAATCGTGGCCCTCGCGGCCGCCGCCATCTCGGTCGCCGCCGCGACCGGCAACGAGTCGCAGGCCCGGAAGTCGGAGCCGGTGTCGTGGCGCGGCCTCGTCGGTGGCCCCCGTCCGGAGGTACCAGTTGGCCAACGGATGATCGTGGTGCTGCGCACACCGTCGCTTGCCGCTCGCGTCGCGGCGGCCGGCGGCCGCGCCACCGAAACCGAACACCGTCGCTGGTACACGAATGCGCTCGCCGCCCAGAGGCAGCTGATCGCGCGTCTCAGCATCGCCGGCCTTCGCTTGCGACCCGAGTACAGCTACTCGCGGGTCATCTCGGGGTTCTCGGCTCCGCTCGACGCCCGCGCGATCGCGCTCCTTCAGCGATTCCCGGAGGTCGAGGGCGTCTACCCCGTGCGCATCGCCTATCCCGCCTCCGTCGCGAGTCGTCTTCTCGAGCGCGACGGCGTGGCTCCGGGATCGGCGGTGCGAGCGCGGATGAGCCTTCCCGGGTTCAGCGGCCGCGGCGTGACGGTGGCGCTCCTCGATACCGGAGTGCAGCATGGCCACGACTACCTCGCGGGCGCCGTTCTCGAAGGAGTGGACGTTCTCGAAGACGACGATCTCGCCGCCGCCGAGGCGAAACCGGACGACCCGGCCGACCTCGAGCGGCACGGCACCGAGCTCGCGGGCCTGATCGTCGGTTCTGGTGGCCCGCGCGGGCTGGCGGGGATCGCCGAGAATGCAACGGTCCTCCCGATCCGGGTGGCAGGCTGGCAGCGCGACGTCGCCGGCCGCTGGGCGGTCTACTCGCGAACCGACCAGCTGATCGCAGGCCTCGAGCGGGCCGTGGACCCGAACGGGGACGGAAACGCGCACGACGCGGCGAGGATCGCGGTGGTCGGTGTGGCCGAGCCCTACGCAGCCTTCGCGGACAGCCCGGCCGCGCGGGCCGTGACGGGTGCCCTGTCACTCGACACCCTGGTCGTGGCTCCCTCGGGGAACGACGGGCCCGCGGGACCGCGGTTCGGCAGCATCTCGGGCCCGGGCGGCGCGCGCGAAGCGCTCACGGTGGGCGCCGCGGACGACCGGAGCTCCAACGAGCACGTTCGTGTGACGATCCGGTCGAGCCTCCGGGTCGTCTACGACGGTGAGGTCCCGCTCGGCGGAGCCTTCGAGCCGGCGGACTCGCTCCGCCTCGACCTCGCGGCGCCGGCTCCACGCGATCAGCTTCTCCCGCCTTCGGTCGGCGAGGGAGCGCCCGCCGTCTCGGTTGCAGACTTCTTCGATCGAACCGGTTACAGCCGCGTAGCGGGCAAGGCAGCCCTGACTCCCGCCGGCGACGCTCCAGACGCCGCGGCAGCGAGCGCCGCTCGTGCGGGGGCCGCGGCGATCGTGTTCCACGATGCGCGTATCCCGGCAGGCGGCCTGGGGGTCGACGAGCGTGTGGACGTTCCGGTGGTGAGCATTCCTGCGGGAGCTGCGCAGGCCGCCCTGCAGCTCCTGCGCCGCGGAGAGAAGGCGACGATCGAGATCGGCGCCCTGCGTGAGCGAGGGAACCCGGACTCGGGTCTCGCGGCTGCGTTCTCCTCGCGGGGCCTTGCCTTCGACGGCGGCATGAAGCCGGAGCTCCTTGCTCCCGGCGTCGGTCTGCTCACGTCCCATCCCGGCCGGACCGTTGACGGTCTGCCCGCATTCGGAACGGTGAGCGGTTCGAGCGCGGCGGCCGCCGTGGTCGGCGGTGGTGCCGCGCTCCTCGCCCAGGCGAGACCGGATCTCGACGCGCGGGCGCTCCGCGGAGCGATCGTAGGAAGTGCCAGGGCGATGTCTCCCGGCGGGCGGAGGATCGATCTCGGCGCCGCAGCTGCCGTGGAGGTGGTGGCCGAGCCGGCGTCGGTCCCGATCGGCCACGCGAACGTCCGCGGGTGGCAGGGCACCGCGAGCTTCACGGTCCGCAACGTCTCGCAGCGGCGGCTCCCGATCACGGTTTCGCTCGGCCGCCTTGGCGAAGTGGGAGGCGCAGCGCTCGCCGTCTCGCCCGGAGCGCTGACGCTGCGGCCTCGCGAGCGGCGGAAGGTCTTCGTCGCGGCGCGCATGGCGTACATCCCTCCCGGGGTCGAGGTCGTGGCCGCCGACTTCCAGCTTCGCGCGGGCGGCGCTGCCCCGATCCGAGTGCCCTGGACGCTCACGCTCGGGCGGTACGAGCGGGAGCTCCTCGGAGCCGTTCGACTCTCCGCCGAGCGTTTCCGCCCCTCGGACTCCGCGCCCGTTCTGCTCGAGCTGCGCGCCGGCCGCCTCGTCGAACGCGATGGCCGGAGCGAGGTTTTGCCGCTGTCGTACCTCGACCTCGACCTGTGGCAGGAGGGGAAGCGGATCGGGCGGCTCGCTCGTCTTCGGAACCTGCTGCCGGGCCGCTACACCTTCGGCCTCACCGGACGAGATCCGGCCGGCCGCCGGCTCGACCCGGGCCGCTACACGCTGCGCCTGGTTGCCCACCCGCCGGGAGAAGGGCCTCCTAGCAGGCAAAACGTCAGCTTTACCATCCAGTAGGTCCCTGCCGAGCGTCGTATACTCGCCCCGTCGTGACGACCGTCGAAGTACCGACCCACCTCCAGGAGAACCCGTACGAGATCGCGCAGGACCAGCTGCGCCGGGTCGCCGAGGTGTTCCAGATCGACCCGAACCTCGTCAGCGTCCTCGCCGAGTGCAAGAAAGCCGTCTCTGTCTCGATCCCCGTCTACATGGATCGCGAGGAGATCGAGGTCTTCCAGGGCTACAGGGTCACGCACAACATCGCGCGCGGGCCATCCAAGGGCGGGATCCGATACCACCCGGACGTCACGCTCGACGAGGTCAAGTCGCTCGCGATGTGGATGACGTGGAAGTGCGCGCTCATGGGGATCCCCTTCGGCGGCGCCAAGGGCGGGGTCGTCTGTGATCCCAAGAAGATGTCCCGGCTGGAGCTCGAGAAGATGACCCGCCGGTTCACCTCCGAGATCATCAACGAGATCGGCCCCGAGAAGGACATCCCCGCACCGGACGTCGGAACCGACCCGCGCGTCATGGCCTGGATCTTCGACACGTACTCCATGAACAAGGGCCACTCGGTGCTCGGCGTCGTCACCGGGAAGCCGCTCAACGTGGGCGGCTCGCTCGGACGCCTCGAGGCGACGGCTCACGGCGCCCTCTACTGCCTGCGCGAGGCTGCGAAGAAGCAGGGGAAGAGCCTTGCCGGCATGCGCGTGGCGATCCAGGGGTTCGGCAACGTGGGGAGCTACCTGGCGAGATTCGTCCAGGAGGACGGCGGAACGGTGATCGCCGTCTCGGACTCGCGCGGAGGCGTCCTCAACGCGGACGGGCTCGACGTCGCGAACACGCTGGCCCACAAACAGGAGACGGGGAGCCTCGAAGGCCTGAAGGACGCCGAGCCGATCACGAACGAGGAGCTGCTCCTCGTCGATTGCGACGTGCTCGCCCCCTGCGCCCTCGAGCAGGTGATCACGTCGGAGAACGCAGACAAGGTCAAGGCCAAGATCGTCGTCGAAGGCGCGAACGGGCCGACGACGCCGACCGCGGACGAGATCCTCGAAGACCGCGGTGTCCTCGTGCTTCCGGACGTGCTGGCGAACGCCGGCGGAGTCGTCGTCTCGTACTTCGAGTGGGTGCAGGGCCTGCAGGAGTACTTCTGGAAGGAGGACGAGGTCAACCGGCGCCTGAACGACATCACCTCGCGCGCCTTCCACGAGACCTGGCAGACCTACGAGAGCCGCGGCACGACGATGCGGATGGCGGCCTACGGGCTCGCCGTCCAGCGTGTGTCCGAGGCGACGATGACGCGCGGGCTCTACCCGTAACCAAGGTCGTCCTCTACCACGCGGACGGCTGCCATCTGTGCGCCGCTGCGCGCCGCATAGTGGAGGCGGCGCGAGAGGAGCTGGGCTTCGAGCTCACAGAGGTCGACATCGGCGGCGTCTCCGACCTCGAGGAGCGATATCGCGAGTGGCTCCCGGTCGTCGAGATCGACGGGGAGCGTGCCTTCACCTACTTCGTCCAGCCGGATGCGCTGCGCCGCAAGGTCGCACAAGCTGGGGCTGAGAAAGGGACTTTGTGACTTGCCGACGCGCTCAACGATCCCTACAGGCACAATCCTTGTGTGGTGTTACAAACTCCACCGCAGGGGTCGGTTCCTGAGCGCCTCACCGTCGGGGTCGCAGCTCGCCTGAGCCGCTACCTCCAGGTCTTGACCCAGGCCCGGAAGATGGGCAAGGAACGCATCTCCTCTCAGGAGATCGCCGACTACACGAACATCAACGCGACCCAGATTCGCCGCGACCTCTCGACGTTCGGGAAGTTCGGCAAGCGCGGGGTGGGTTACAGCGTCGACGGGCTGCTCGGCGAGATCCGCCGGATCCTTCGCACCCAGGGCCAGCACAACATCGCTCTCGTCGGCGCAGGCCGCCTCGGCGAGGCGATCGCGAGCTCGCCGATCTTCGCCGAGCACGGGATCAACATCACCGCCGTCTTCGACAAGGATCCCGACAAGGTCGGGCGGAGGGTGGGCAACGTCGACGTGAGCGAGTATCCGACGCTCGCCGACGTCGTGCGGGACAAGAACATCGTCATCGGTGTGCTCGCCGTACCTGCGACGAGCGCCCAGTCGGCAGCAGACGACCTGGTCGACGCCGGCGTCAGGATCATCTTCAACTACTCCGAGGCGCTTCTCGACACTCCTTCGGACGTCGCCGTCCACACGTCGAACCCCGCCGTCGAGCTTCTGTATGCGCTTTATTTCCACTTGACGTAGTAGTCGAAAGCCATAAGGATCCCCCCTCGCGCGTCGGCCAGGCGCGCAAGCGATCAAGGGGGAGAAAGCATGCTCAGCCCGTTTCTGCGGCGAGTGGCCATCGTCATGGCCGTCGCTGCAACGGCGCTCATGGCGGCGAGCGCCGCTAGCGCCGCGAACTACGTGGTCATGTACAAAGGCTCGTCGGTCCCGGCGAGCTTCAAAAGGCCAGATCGAGCGGTCCGGCGGCACGGTCGTCGTGTCGTACGACGCGATCGGCGTCGTCGTGGCCCGCTCGCTGTACGACACCTTCGAGGCCGCGATGGAGCAGGACTCCCGGGTCGCGGGCGTCGCCAAGGCAGACAAGCCGGTGGCGCAGGTGAACCCGAACTCTGGCGACAGCCACGGCGACGACCAGCAGCCCGAGCTGCCGAATGCGCCGGCCGGCCAGGACCCGCTGGCTCCGCTCCAGTGGGACATGCGGCAGATTCACGTGCCCGAGGCGAACGCCATCACCGGCGGGAGCCCCTCGGTCGTGGTTGCCGATATCGACACCGGCGTGGACAAGGATCACCCTGATCTCGTCCAGAACCTCGATTTCTCGAGGAGCGCCTCATGCGAGTTCGGGTTCCCGAATCAGAATCCGGTCGCCTGGGACGACCACAACGGTCACGGGACGCACACGAGTGGCACGATCGCCGCGGCCCAGAACGGCTTCGGCATCACGGGTGTGGCTCCGAACGTGAAGATCGCAGCGATCAAGTCCTCCATCGACGAGGGCTACTTCTTCGTCCACCAGGTGGTCTGCGCGTTCATGTGGTCGGGTGGAGCAGCGTTCGACAACCCGGCGACGCCCGGCGTGGACATCCCGGCCACGGTGGGGCCGAGGGTCGACGTCACCAACAACAGCTACTACATGGATCCGTACCTGTTCAACTGCAGGAACGATCCCGAGCAGCGTCTGCTCTGGAAGGCGGCGAAGCGCGCGATCGACTACGCCGAGAAGCGGGGCGTGACTTCCGTGGCCTCGCTCGGCAACGACTCGACGGATCGAGCGCATCCGACGTTCGACCCGACGAGCCCCGATTATCCGCCCGGCAACGAGGTGGACCGTGACATCACGAACGCGTGTGTCGTCGTTCCTCTCGAGGTCGACGGCGTCATCGGCGTCAGCGCAGTCGGAAACACACGCCAGGTCGACAACAACGACGACGCGAACGAGTACCTCAAGTCGTACTACTCGTCGTACGGCGTCGGCGTCACCGAGGTGACGGCGCCGGGCGGCGACTTCTTCTACGGCCGTGGCACGGAGGGACAGCCGTTCGGTCTCGTGCTCTCGACGTGGCCGGCCGAGATCGGATGCGGTCGTGCCGTCAGGCCGACACCGCCGCCGGGGGTCGGGGCGACGACGTACTGCTATCTGCAGGGCACGTCGATGGCCGCTCCTCATGCGGCAGGCGTCGCGGCGCTGATCGTCAGCGTCTTCGGCGATGCCAAAACACCGCAGAACGGGAAGATGCGGCCCGGTTCGGTCGCGGCGATGATGGAGCAGACGGCTGATCCGCAGCCCTGCCCGACCGAGCTCCCGCTGCTGGGCGCTCCGGGCAGCTCGCGGGCGAACCTGCCGTATTCGGGCATCCGTCAGCTCGACGGCTCGCTCCAGGAGTGCCAGGGCGGAGAAGGCAACAACTCGTGGTACGGCAGCGGCCAGATCAACGCGCTGAGCGCCGTCCTCCACGACACCTCCGCGAACTAACAAGGGTCTGAAAACGGCGCGAGCTCCCGACCAATGGGAGCTCGCGCCGTTGACCCCTAGCTCCGCCGAGGCGGAGTCCTTCGCGCCGACCTAGCGGCGCTTGACCACTTCGCAGCCGACGAGTTTGTCTTTGCGGTCGGCGCGGACGGTGTCGCGGCCGCGGCCACAGCGGACGACGTCGCGCTTGCCGTCCTTCGCCCTGATCGTGTCGTTGCCGGCTCCGGCGTCGAGCGTGTCCTTGCCCGGGCCGCCGTCGAGCATGTCCTTGCCCGCGCCGCCCTTGAGCGTGTCGGCTCCGGCGCCGCCGAAGTGGCGGTCGTTGCCTACGCCACCCAGCAGCTTGTCGTTGCCGGGCTCGCCGAAGACCGAGTCGTTACCGGCGCCACCGTCGAGCGCGTCCTTGCCGGGACCGCCGTGGAGGACGTCGTCGCCATCGTCGCCGGCGGCCGTGTCGTCACCTTCGCCGAGATCGATCTTGTCGTCGCCGTCGCCGAGGTCGACGTCGTCGTCACCCTCACCACACTCGACGTCGTCGTCCAGGTCCACGAAGTCCTCGTCACCCCCGAAGGGGTCGTCCTCGCCGATCGGAAGGTCTTCGAAGAAGGAGAAGCCCTCTTCCTCGACAGGCTCGTCCTCGAGCGGCTCGTCCTCGAGAGGCTCTTCGTCCTCGAGCGGGATGTCGTCCTCGAGGGGGACATCGTCCTCGAGTGGGAAGTCGTCCTCGAAACCCTCGTCGATGGGGAAGCAGTCGACGATCTCCGCGCCGTCGTCCGGCATCGGAGCGGCCGCGGTGGCGCCTGCGGCCGAGAAGGCCATGGCTGCGCAGACGACAACGAGCACGAGCGCCATCAGCGTCAATCTGGAAGTTCGCATTGCTTTCACCTCGAGCTAGGGGGGAGCCGCAGGGGCTCGGGCGTCTTTTTGACTCCTCTCGGTATCGCCCAGATCGCGGTGTGGCGCGTCACCAAATCGGGTGAACGGGGGAAACTGCGCCGGACGATGCGGATCCTGGTCTGGCACGGCTATCTCCTCGGCGGCACCGGCTCGAACGTGTACACGCGTGCGATCGCACGCGAGTGGAGCCGCTCAGGGCACGACGTCGTCGTCGTCTCGCAGGAGCCGGCTCCGGAGCTCGTCGACCTCGGCGGAGCTCGGACGGTGCGGCCCGACATCGGCGGCCTTCTGCCCGTGTTCGTCCTCGACCGGTACGAGGGGATGGAGGCGAAGCTGCTCCAGGAGACGACCTGGGAAGAGCGACACCGCTTCGTCGAGGCGAACGCTGCCGCCCTCCGCGAGCTTGCCCCCGCCGACCTCGTCTTCGCAAACCACGTTCTCCTCGGCGGCCCGGTCGGCGCCGCGAGCGGTCTTCCGTTTCGCGGTCAAGGCGCATGGGTCGGAGCTCGAGTACTCGATGCGGGGAGACGACGAGCTGGGGCGCTGGGGACGGGAGTCGCTTGCAGGCGCCCGGGCCGTGTTCGTCGGTTCCGCGCACATCCGCGGGGTGCTGGAGGAGGTCGTAGGGCACGTCGACCGCGTCTACGAGGTGCCGCCCGGGGTGGACGTCGACGCATTCAGGCCGTCGGCGCCGGACGACGCTCTCAGGGGCCTCCTCGCCGAGGCGCGCCGCGACCCCCCGAACCCTGGAAACGCGGAGGAACGGCTTCCGGACGAGGGGAATGCAGAGCGGTTCGAAGCGTTCCTCGCCGGGGAGCGTCCGACGGTTCTGTACTTCGGGAAGCTCCTGCGCAACAAGGGTGTCCACCTCTTGCTCGAGGCACTCGAGCGTCTCGACGCGCGCGCGGTGATCGTCGGGTTCGGCGACTACCGAAAGGAGCTCGAAGCGATGGCGGGCACGGACGTTCTCTTCACCGGCCCGCTCGAGCACCGGCACCTCGTCCACCTGATCCCGCTCGCCGACGTCACCGTGGTCCCGTCGATCTTCCCGGAGGCGTTCGGCATGGTCGCCGCCGAGGCTGCCGCAGGCGGGTCGATCCCCCTCGTCGCTCGCCATTCGGGCCTCGCGGAGATCGCGGAGGCACTGGAGGAAGCCGGCGTCCCTGCAGGATTCGAGTCGGGAGACGTCGACGATCTCGTCCAGAAGCTCGAATCGGTCCTGAACCGGTCGCGATCGGATCAGGCCGAGCTCAAACGCCGCGCCCGCCGCGTCGTCGAGGAGCGCTGGTCGTGGGCCGGCGTCGCCGAACGGCTGCTCAGACCGTTCGCATAACGTTCAGCGGCCATGGGTGACTCACAACAACGTAGTCCCGAGGAGCAGCTCCGTTCCGCGCGAGAGGCTTTCGAGGGCGCGCCGGATTTCACGGTCGCGGTGGAGGAGGAGTTCGCGATCCTCGAGCCCGACACGCTCTCGCTCACGAACCGCTTCGAGGAGCTTCAGGCTGCCGCGAAAGGCACGGATCTGGAGGAGCACCTCGTCGGCGAGCTGATTGCTTCAGAGGTGGAGGTCCGGACGGGCAGATGCGAAAACTTCGCGGAGGCCGCGGCGCAGATGGGAGAGCGCCGCGACCAGCTCACCGCGCTCGCAAACCAGCTCGGCGTGGTGCTCGGCGCAACCGGCACGCACCCCTGGAGCCCCTGGCAGGACCAGCGGATCATCGACACGCCGCACTACCGCCGAAACGACGAGATCCTGCGGTACGTCGTCTGGCGAAACAACAGCTTCGGGCTTCATGTCCACGTCGGCGTGAACGGCCCCGATCGCGCGGTCCAGGTCTGCGACTGGCTGCGCCACCTGCTCCCTGAGATCCTCGCGCTCTCGGCGAGCTCGCCGTTCCACGAAAGCGTCTACACGCACCTGCATTCGACGCGGACGGAGATCTTCACGAAGTTCTTCCCGCGCTGCGGGATTCCGGACGCCTACGGCGATTGGAAGACGTTCGAGCACTATGTCGCAGCCCTCTACCGAACCGGGTCGATCACCGAGCACACGCAGCTCTGGTGGAGCGTGCGGCCGCACCTGGGGTTCCCGACCGTGGAGATCCGGATCGCCGACGCGCAGCCTGAGCTCGGCGAGGCGCATTCGCTGGCCGCCTTCTGTTACGCGCTCGCGGTCCGGATCGCGAAGGCGCTCGACGACGGGGAGGCCACGCCACTGCCGCCGCCCCGGTTCATCGAGGAGAACTTCTGGCGCGCGACGCGGTACGGGCTCACCGGCGAGCTCCTCGACCTGCAGCGGTTGGAGAACGTCAACACCCGCGAGCGGCTCGAGCAGCTCATCGACTGGGTCGGGCCCGTCGCCGACGAGATCGGCGCCGCCCCGTTCCTGGCGATCCCAACCGCGAACGCGGCCGAGCGGCAGATCGCGCGCTACGAGGACGGCGCGACGCTCCAGGAGATCTACGCCGAGCAGGTGCGGCCGAAGCAGTCCGTTGTCTGAGCCGCAGGAGCCGACGCCGGACGAGCTGCTCGAAGCAGTCCGGAGCATGAAGGTCGCCGACCTGCTCCTCTCGACGGCAGCGACGCTCGCGCAACTCGGTTTCGCGAAGCTCGACGAGTCGACGCGCGACCTCGAGCAGGCGCGGCTCGCGATCGAGGGGATGAAGGCGCTGCTCGGGACGCTGGAAGGCGCCGCGCCGGAGGCCGTGCTTCGTGACTTCAACCAGGTGGTCGCGAATCTTCAGATCGCGTACGCGGACGTGCGAAAACCGCATAGCGTTATGGCTAGACATCTGTAACCATCTCGCGTGCAAATGCGAAGATTGGTTTTGCGCATTGGGCCCCTTGCGACCGTTGTCACCCTCATCGCGTTCGCGGCAAGCGGCTTTGCTGCAGGCGTGCCGCCGCCGAACGTCCTGAAGGTCGCGCTCTCGGTCGACATCGACTATGTCGACCCGGCGCTTGCGTACTACGTGCCGTCCTGGCAGATCGAGTACGCGACCTGCGCGAAGCTCATGAACCACCCTGACCAGGCGGCGCCGGCCGGGTCACGCGTCGTGCCGGAGGTGGCGGCGGGGTTGCCGACGGTGTCGCCCGACGGAAAGACCTATACGTTCGACCTCCGGGGCGGTTTCATGTTTGCGCCGTCGGGCGGGCCGGTCACGGCCGACAGCTTCAAGTGGGCATTCGACCGGTTGCTCAGCAAGCAGATGTCCTCGCCGGGCCAGCAGTTCTACCGCGACATCGCCGGAGCGGACGAGGTCATTGCCGGCACCGCGTCGTCGGTCTCGGGGATCTCAGTCGTCGACACGGACACGATCAGCTTCACGCTCGAAGCAACCTGCAGCGACTTCCTTGCGCGGCTGGCGATGCCGTTTGCCTGCCCGCTGCCGCGGAGCGTTCTGATCGACGCGGACGGGATCGACGCGCCCGTGCCGTCCGCCGGCCCGTACTACGTCGAGTCGTGGACGAGGAACCGCGAGATCGTCATCCGCGAGAACGCTGCGTACACCGGCTCGCGCCAACACAACTTCGACGAGATCCGGTACGTGATCGGGTGGCCGTCCGAGACGATCAAGCTGAACATCGATGCGGGTGAGGTCGACTTCGGAGACCTTCCGCCGGCGTCGCATGCGGAGCTCGGAACGCTGTACGGCCCGGGAAGCGCCGAAGCGGCGGCAGGCCGGCAGCGCTACTTCGTCTTTCCGTCAGGAACGGTGCTGTACGTCGCGATGAACCACGAGCGGGCCTTGTTCGGCGACGACCCGGCGAACGGCGCGGGACTCGACCCACGCGGGAACGTGAAGCTGAAGAAGGCCGTCAACTTCGCGATCGACCGGGCGGCCATGGCTGCTCAGCGAGGGGCCTACGAGGCTACGGCGACCGACCAGTACCTGCCGGCCGGCATGCCTGGCTACCGCGACGAGCACATCTATCCGTCGCAGCCGGATCTCGCCAAGGCGCGAGAGCTGGCCGGGTGGCAGCCGGGAGATCCGGTCCGAAACGGCGTCTTCTACTGCTCGAATCGGGCGCCCGCGCCCGCCATCTGCCAGATCGTCCAGGCGAACCTCCGTCAGATCGGTATCGAGCTCGAGATCCAGGAGTTCCCGCGGGCGGTGCAGTTCACGAAGACCGGGACGCGCGGCGAGCCCTTCGACATGACGCTCGACGGCTGGCACCAGGATTACTACGACCCGAACGACTTCCTCTTCCTTTTCCTCAGGCGTGGGACGCGACGACCGGCAGCGCGTCCGTCGCGGTCGCCGTGGTCGACACGGCGTCGCGCAGAATCACCCAATCTCGCTCCGAACGTCTGGCAGAACCCGGCCGAGGACGTGGACGGCGTGGATGACGACGGCAACGGGTTCGTCGACGATGTCCGGGGCTGGGACTTCGTGGACGAGGACGCGGATCCGGCTGACGAGAGCGGCCACGGCACCCATGTCGCCGGGACGATCGGAGCCCGCGGCAACGAGGGAGTCGGCGTGGTCGGCGTGAACTGGAACGTCGGAGTTATGGCGTTGCGTGCCGGCAGCGACCACGGTTTGGCCGACGAGGACATCATCGAAGCCTTCGCCTACGCATGTGAAAGTGGCGCGAAAGTGATCACGGGGCTTCGGCGGAGGGCCCGATTCGTACTCGGAGCCTCTACTCGACTCCATCCGGGCGTGCCCGTCCGCACTCTTCGTCTTTGCCGCCGGAAACGAGAGCAACGACAACGACGATTCCGCCACGTACCCGTGCAACTTCGAGGTGGCCAACATCGTCTGCGTCGCAGCGTCGGACTCCGGAGACAACCTGCCGGACTGGTCGAGCTACGGTTCGGCGAGCGTGGACCTGGCCGCGCCGGGCGCGTCGATCCTGAGCTCCTCGGCCGCCCGGGTGCTCTTCTCCGACTCGTTCGACGGGCCGGCCCTCACCGGCTGGACCACGGGGGGTACAGGGCCCTGGTCGCAGACCTCGGAATCGAGCCTTTCGCCGCCGAAGAGCGTCGCGGAGTCGCCGGGCGGGCCGCACGCCGAGAACGCATCCTCCTGGTTCCGGCAGACCGCACCGACCGACCTGCGGGGCTACTCCCAGTGCGGGCTCGAGTTCTCGATGCAGAGCGACCTGGACTGGTACGACGGCGTGATGATCGAAGTCTCGGGCGACCAGATCTGGAATGGAGAGGACGAGCGCTGGAGCTGGACTGGATCGACAGGCGGGGCGTACGAGCGCCCAGGGCGCGCGCCGACCTAGACAATCGGCTAGGTCGAGGGCCGGATATAGGCCGAACGGCGTGTAGGCACGGCTCGCGCACAGTGCGACCCTCTGAGCGTGAGGGGGAACTTGCGTGGCGTCGCGCGCTCGCGACCGCTACGGGCGCTCGTAATCGGAGTCGCGATCGCGGCGGCTTTGCCCTGGGGTGCATCGAAGCAAATTGCACCTGCCGCGGCCCAACCGCCGGCGCGGGAGGTCGCACTCCGAACGCTCGCGCGTGACAGCCGAGCCGGGATCGAGCTGTACCGGGAGCCCGGAGCCGGTCCGTTCCATCTCAGCGGCCGGATCCCGCTCCAGCGCTTCACCACGGCGAACTCTGCAACCGACCGGGCCCGAGCATTCTGGGCCGCTTACGGGCGCGGCTTCGGCGTTCGCGAGGCCGGGAGCGAGCTCGACCTTCGATCCTCGAGGACTGATGAGCACGGCGTGACCCACCTCCGGTACGACCAGCGCCACCGAGGCCTCGCAGTCGAAGGCCGGCAGCTGGTGCTCCATCTCGACGCGAGAGACGTGATCGCGGTGAACGGAGACTTCGCGCGAGAGGTCGATGTGGACGTCGCGCCGACGGTCCGCGCCGATGCAGCGAAGCGCGCGGCGGTGCGAGCCGTCGTCCGGCCGGGGCCCACCCGGGAGCGGACGAACCCGCGCTCCTCGTCTACGTTCATCCGGCTCGCGGCGCGCGGCTCGCCTGGCGTGTCTCCGTCGTCGGGACCCAGCCACTCGGCATGTGGAGCGTCTTCGTCGATGCCCACGACCGATCGATCCTGTCGCTGCGTGAGGGCATTCACCATGCCCGCGATCGCCGTACGTACACGAACGGCAACCAACCGGCATGCGGCGGCTGGCCGCCCTCGACGTGCGCCATGCCGGGCATCCAGAAGCTGAGCGAACTCGGTTGTGTCGCGGCCCCCTGCGACGCTGTCCTGACGACCACGCACGCGAACACCGCCGACGTCTACGACTTCTTCTCGATGCGGTTCGGACGCGACTCGTACGACGATCTCGGCCACGTGATCCGATCGACTGCCCACTTCGCATCCGGCTACGACAACGCGTTCTGGTGCGACGCCCTCTGCATGGGTGCCTTCGCCAGTAACCAGGGAGGGCAGCTCGTCTACGGCGACGGGAGCTGGAACGGCACGACCGGGAGCTTCTCGCCGCTCGGACAGGATCTCGACATCGTCACGCACGAGTTCACGCACGCGGTTACGAGCAGCGAGTCCGATCTCGTCTACGAGGGCCAGTCGGGCGCGCTGAACGAGAGCTACTCCGACATCTTCTCAGCCTTCAACGACGACGACGGCAGGCGGTGGGAGCTTGGAGAAGCGTCGTTTACGCCGGGAACTCCTGGGGATGCGCTGCGAAACATGTCCAACCCAACGGCCGCCGGTCAACCGGGGCGCATGGCCGACTACGTGCACACCGTCTACGACCAAGCCGGTGTCCACACGAACAGCGGGATCCCGAATCGAGTTGCGTATCTGATCGCGGAGAGCGCTGCGTACGGCGTCGGGCTCGAGGTCGACGAAGCACTCCACTACTGCTCGTTGACGGACTGGCTGTTCCCGACCGCCGACTTCGAGGCCAACCTCGCCGCGCTGAAGACGTGCGCTCAGCTCGATTACGAGGATCAGCCGGCCGTCGAGGCGGCCGTCGTCAAGGCGCACGCGGACGTAGGGATCGTCAGCCCGCCGACGGTCCTGTCTCCCGAGACCGGCGATGTGCTTTCGATCGGTGTTCAGTCCACGATCGCCTGGGAGAGGAACGGCGCCGCGGGCCTGCCCTACAAGGTCGATCTGGTCCCGGACGTCCCTGCGACGACCAGACACAGGGATTCGAGTCGAGCCTCGACCTGCCGGCCGGCTTCCAGACCTCGGGCAACGCGGGGTGGACGGTCGATCCGGCTGCGGGCGCCACCGGGACGCGCTCTCTTCGTTCCGGGGCGATCGGCCACGACGGTCGCTCGGTGCTCACTCACACGGTCCGGATGAAGACGCCGGGGACAGTGAGCTTCCGCCGGTGGGTCAGCTCGGAGAACGGCTACGACTTCTTCGGCTTCTACGTCGACGGCCGGCTTCGCCTCTGGGACAGCGGCGTCAGGATCTGGGCGCCCACGTCGGTCGTGCTTCCCGAGGGAGTGCACACGCTCGTCTGGGTGTACGAGAAGGACGGGAGCTTCGCGCTCGGGGACGACAGGGTGCGGATCGACGACCTCGTCGTTCCCGGGAGCGAAGCCGGCGTGCCGCACTCGGTCGCGGCTGCGACGGCCGCGAACGCACAGAACCACCCCTGGACACCGGCGACCCCCGGCGCGTTCCGCCTGCGGGTGACCGGCCTCGGCGACTTTCCCGCCTGGCAGACCTCGGGTGAGTCCGGCGTGTTCAGCGTGGTCGACGACCTGCCCCCGGCGATCTCGATCGGCGATCGCTCGCTCGTCGAAGGACACGCTGGTGCGGCGACGATGAGCTTCACCGTCTCGCTGTCGCGCCAGTCGACCGAGCCTGTGACAGTCGACTACCAGACCTCTCGACGGGCTCGCCGGGGCGAACGAAGAGCTCCCGGACTACGCAGCGCGCTCGGGCACGGTGACATTTGCGCCAGGCGATGTCTCCGAGACGGTCGGCGTACCCATCAACGGGGACGTGGAACCGGAGCCCCACCAGGACTTCTTCGTCGTGCTGTCGGAACCGGCGAGTGGCGTCATCTCCGACGGGGACGGCCGCGGATTGATCCTCAACGACGACGGCGACTGCACCTACGACCCGACCACGAAGACCGTACGGCTCGACGTCGACCCCGACCAGCGCGCGCTCTACGTGTCCGAGGGCTGGATCCATACCGACAAGGCCTCCTGTGGCGTCGCCTCCGTGACGAACACCGATGCCATCTCGGTGATCGGTCACTCAGGTGACGACGCGCTCGTGATCGAGCTGGACGGCGAGCGGTTCGCCCCGGGAGCGACAGCCGAGGCCGCGAGCTCCGAGATCGAGTTGAGCGTCGATTTGGGAGGCGGAAGCAACACGCTGACGATCAGCGGGTCCAGCGACGCCGATGCGATCGTCGCCGGCGCAGGCGGGATCAACTTGAATCCCGGCGAGGAGACCGCTTCGCCCGACGCCGACGTCTCGGTGGGAAGCCCGCTCGCAAGCCTTCAGCTCTTCGGGAACGATGGCGACGACGCGATCTCGGCGGCCGGCGGGGCAGGTACCGGGCTCGCTTTCGCCGGGTCGGCCACGCTCAGCGGGCACGGAGGAGACGACGAGCTGACCGGCGGCAGCGGCCCCGACCGGCTCAACGGCGGTGAAGACGACGACACGCTCGTGGGCGGCGCCGGAATCGATACGGCTGACTACTCGGGAACCGAGGAAGCGCTGGACATCGATCTCGGCTCGGGGACGGCGACCGGGGCCGGGGTGGACGAACTCACCACGATCGAGAACCTCACGGGCGGGGACTCCGACGATGTCATTTCGGGCGACTCCGGCAGCGAACGTCATCGAGGGCGGCCCCGGCCAGCGACACGGTCGACTACGGGTCTTCTCCGGCAGGAGTCGTCGTAGACCTCGACGCCGGCACGGTGACGGGCCAGGGAAGCGACACGGTGGACGTCGAGAACGCCATGGGATCTGCCCATATCGACTCGCTTGCCGGCGACGAGAGACGCGAACCGGCTCGACGGCGGTGGAGGAGTGGACTCGTTCTCCGGCAGGGACGGGGACGACGAGCTCCAGACGCGCGACGGCATCGCGGAGTCGGGAATTGCCTGCGGCGCCGGCGCCGACACGGTGATCGCCGACGCGGTAGGAGTAGACGTTCCGGCCCTCGACTGCGAGACGGTCGATCTGGCCAACACCGCGCCGGTTGCGGCGGCTCTCGAGCTCTCGACGAACGAGGACACGGCTACGACGGTGACGGTCACGGCGACGGACGCCGACGCCGACCCGCTGAGCTACGCGATCGTGACCGGGCCGTCTCACGGAGCGCTCTCGGGCCATCTCGACGGAGACGCGACCTTCGTCTACACCCCGGCCTCCAACTACAACGGCCCAGACGAGATCACGTTCAAGGCGAACGACGGCGGGATCGACTCGAACACGGCGACGATCTCGATCACGGTGCCGCCATCAACGACGCTCCGGTCGCTCAGAGCCAGTCGGTGTCCACGAACGAGGACACAGCGAAAGGGGCGTCACGCTGGGTGCGACCGACGTCGACTCCGCCTCCCTGACCTACACCGTCGTTTCTGGGCCCGCTCAAGGGAACGCTGACCGGGAACCGTCGCCGAATCTGACCTACGTGCCAGTGGCGAACTACGCACGGGACCGACTCATTCACGTTCACAGGCGAATGACGGCGCGCTCGACTCGAACGTGGCGACCATCTCCCTCACGGTGAACGCCGTAAACGACCGGCCGACAGCGGCCGGTGATTCGTACTCCGTGAACGAGGATCAGACGCTCACGGTCGCCGCGTCGGGCGTGCTCGCAAACGACGCCGACGTCGACCAGGACGCACTGACCACCTTCCTCGAAGCCGATGCCGCTCATGGCGACCTGACCCTGAACGCGAACGGCTCCTTGACGTACATGCCGGACCGAACTTCAACGGCTCGGACACCTTCAGGTACCGGGCGAGTGACGGCCTGCTCGTCTCGACTCCCTCAACGCTCGTCACGATCACGGTGAGCGCCGTCAACGACTCCGCCCGTCGCGGTCGACGATGTGTACGCGACGCAGGAGGACACGGTCCTCGAGGTGGCGGCTCCGGGTCTGCTTGCGAACGACGTCGACGCCGATCACGCGAGCACGGCGCTCACGGTGGAACTCGTGTCAGGAACTGCGAATGGTGCGCTGACGCCGAATGCCGACGGCTCCTTCCGATACATGCCGAACCAGCGACTTCGTGGGCACCGACTCCTTCGTCTACCGAGCGGCGGATCCGGCGAGCGCGGCGGCACGGCGGTCGCCTCGATCACGGTCGGTGCCGCGAACGATGCCCCGGTCGCGGCGAACGACTCCTACTCCGTCGACGAGGACACGACACTCGTCGTACCGGAGGCGACCGGCGTGCTCGCGAACGACTCGGACCCCGAAGGGACGACGTTGACGGCGAACAAGGCAACCGACCCCGTGGCCGGTTCGCTCACGTTGGCCTCAGACGGGTCGCTGACGTACGCGCCTCCTGCAAACTTCTTCGGCACGGCGACGCTCACGTACACGGCAACCGATGGGAGCCTGTCGTCGAGCCCGGCCACCGTCACGATCACGGTGAACTCCGTCAACGACGCGCCTGTCGCCCAGGGCCAGAGCCTCGCTGCGCTCCACAACACGGCGACCTCGGTTCTCCTCGGAGCGACCGACTTGCCGGCCGAGGGCCAGACGCTGACGTACTCGATCGTTGCCCAGCCCTTGCACGGGACGCTCTCGGGTGTTCCGCCGAGCCTCACCTACACGCCGCACGCCGGCTACTCCGGTGCGGACTCGTTCACCTTCAAGGCGAACGACGGCGTCGCCGACTCGAACGTCGCGAGCATCTCGATCACGGTCGCCGCCGCTCCACCTCCACCTCCGCCTCCGCCACCGCCACCGCCACCGCCGCCGCCGCCTCCGCCTCCACCGCCGCCTCCGCCTCCGCCTCGCCGCCGCCTCCGGCCGCACCGCAGCCGCCTGCGCCGCCGCCCGCGAAACCGAAGCAGAAGCCGCAGGCGCCTCGGTTCAAGCCGGTCAAGCTCTGCCACAAGGGGAAGACGATCACCGTGCGGTCGAAGAAGGACCTCGCCAAGCACCTGAAGCACCGGGACAAGCGCGGCGCCTGCAAGCCGAAGAAACGCCGGATCTAAACCCTCCTTAGCGCTTTAGCGGCTGCACGGAGTGCCGATACGCTGAATCATGACGCGGGGTCCCGGAGCCGCCATCCTGACTGCCTGCGCTCTCGCGCTCGCGGGTGGACTCGCGGCAGCCGGAGCCGGAGCGCCGCCCCCGGAACCGGCCGAGCTCCTCGTCCGCTTCGAGCCTGGCGCCGCCCGCGCGGCCGCCCTCGGCTCGGTCGGCGCAACCGTGGTCGAGCGACTCCCGCTCCGGGGCCTCGTTCGCGTCCGCCTCGCATCCGGGGCATCGCCGGAGACCGCCGCCGAGGCGCTCGAGCGCCGGGGAGACGTCGTCTACGCCGACCCGAACAACCGCTACCAACTCTTTGCGACGCCCAATGACCCCTCGTTCATGAACGGCAGCCTCTGGGGCCTCAACCAGGCGAATGACGCCGACATCGACGCGCCAGAGGCCTGGGAGCAGACGACGGGCAGCAACTCCGTCACCGTCGCGATCGTCGACACCGGCATCGACCACGCGCACCCGGATCTCACGCTGAACATGTGGGCCAACCCGGCCGAGGTCCTGAACGGGCTCGACGACGACGGCAACGGCCTCTCCGACGACGTCAGGGGGTGGGACTACTTCGGCGCGAGCGGGTCGACGCAGGACAACGATCCGACCGACCCCCACGGACATGGCACACATGTGGCCGGGACGATCGGCGCCCGCGGCAACAACGGGGTCGGAGTGACCGGCATCAACTGGACGGTCAAGCTGATGCCCCTCCGGGTGGGCGACGCGAATGGGCTCAGCGAGTCCGCGATCGCATCGTCGTTTGCCTACGCCTGCGCCAAGGGCGCAAAAGTCGTCAACGGAAGCTTCGGCGGGACGTACTCGCCCGCCATCCATGATGCGATCGCCGCCTGCCCCAACACGCTCTTCGTCTTCGCGGCCGGCAACTCCGCGGCCGACAACGACGCGGCGCCCGTCTATCCGTGCAACGACAGCGCACCGAACGTCGTCTGCGTCGCTGCCACCCGCCAGGACGACGGGCTCGCAGGGTTCTCGAACGTCGGCGCGACCAGCGTCGACCTCGCCGCGCCCGGGCAGAGCGTGAACAGCACGTACCCGACGATGTTCGGTTCCTACGCAACCCTGCACGGGACGTCGATGGCGTCGCCGCATGTCGCCGGGGTGGCCGCGCTCGTCTGGTCTGTGCGGCCCTCGCTGACGGCGACCGAGGCGCGTCGCGCGATCCTGCTGAGCGCCGATCCGCTTCCCTCGCTTTCGGGCTTCGTCGCGACCGGCGGCCGGCTGAACGCCCATCGTGCCCTCGCACAGGAGATCGTCCCGCCAACCGGCCTCGTGAGCTCGAGCGCCACGCACGGGGAAGGTTGGACGAACAGCCAGAGCGTGAACCTCTCGTGGGGAGGCGCAACCGACGCCAACGGCATCGACGGGTACTCCTTCGCCTTCTCGCCACTTCCCGCGTTCGTCCCGGACGAGGTGAAGGAGGTGGAGGAGACGACGACCTCGCTGACGACGACGCTGCCCGACGGCGAGCACTGGTTCCACGTCCGAGCCCGCGACGGCTCCGGAAACTGGGGCGAGGCCGTTCACCAGGGCCCGATCAGGATCGACACCTTCGCGCCCGTCCGCCCCGTGTCCTCGAGCCCGAGTCACCGGGTCGGAGGAGCTTCGCCCGACCGGAAGGTGATCGCTGCCTGGAGCGGCGGGACCGATGCGGCGAGCGGCCTCGACGGATTCTCGTTCTCCTGGTCGCAGGGGCGCGCAGCCGCGGCCTGATCTGACCAAGGACGTGGAGGAGACGATCTCCCGCACGACGAGCCCTCAGCTTGCCGTCGGCGCCTGGTGGTTCAACCTGCGGGCCAAGGACAATGCCGGCAACTGGAGCGACACCGTCAGCCTCGGGCCGTTCTCGATTCGAGGCGGTCCGACCGCCTGCACCGTCCCGCGGTTGCGCGGTCTCACGCTTACGGGAGCCCGTCGACTGCTCGTCAAACGAGGCTGCTCGCTGGGTCGCGTCTCGCGGGTCCGCTCGCGACGCGTCGCCCGCGGACGAGTCGTTTCGCAGCGCCCCACACCGGGCCTTCGCCTGGCGCGCGGGACGCGAATCAAGGTCGTCCTCAGCCGCGGTCGGCGCTAGGAGGGGTTGGCGGAATAGCGCTCGTTGCCAGGGTGCGATGGTCGTTCCCAGGCAAGGACGCAGGGAGCGTTCGTATCCTTGGATACGGGCGCGACTGAGGACGCAGTCCTGGGGCGAGCAGCGCGGCCTGGCGGCACAGGCCGATATTTCGCCAAACCCTCCTGTGGAGTCTCCCGTGTGGTAGAAACTCGCGTCGCGGCTGCCTGCCGCGCCTGCGCGCTTTCTCCATGACCGACTTCATCACCGACAACCCCGTACTCATCGCGCTCGTCTGCTCGGCGGTCGCGATCGCGTACGGCATCGCCCAGACCGTGTGGCTCCTCAAGCTTCCCGCGGGCAGCGAGCGGATGCAGGCGATCGCCAAGGCGATCCAGGAGGGGGCCTCGGCATACCTCCGGCGCCAGTACACGACGATCGCGGTCGTCGCCCTCGTCCTCTTCCTGATCATCGGCTTCTGGGAAGACCTCGGTTGGGGAACCGCAATCGGCTTCCTGATCGGTGCGGTCTTCTCCGCCGCCGCCGGATTCATCGGAATGAACGTCGCCGTCCGGGCGAACGTGCGGACCGCGGAGGCTGCGAAGCAGGGTGTGGCGCCGGCGCTTCGGGTCGCGTTCTCGGCCGGCTCGGTCACCGGGCTCCTCGTCGTCGGCCTCGGCTTGCTCGGCGTCGCCGGCTACTACGGCATCCTCATCGACTTCTTCGACCAGGGCCAGGACGGCGCGACGGAGCATCTCGTCGGTCTCGCGTTCGGCGGCTCGCTCATCTCGGTCTTCGCCCGGCTCGGCGGCGGGATCTACACGAAGGCTGCCGACGTCGGCGCCGACCTCGTCGGCAAGGTCGAGGCCGGAATCCCCGAGGACGATCCGCGCAACCCGGCGGTGATCGCGGACAACGTCGGCGACAACGTCGGCGACTGCGCAGGGATGGCGGCAGATCTCTTCGAGACCTATGCGGTCACGCTCGTGGCCGTCATGTTCCTCGGCGCCGTGAACTTCCCGTCGACCGAGATCGTCCATTTCCCGCTCGTCATCGGCGCCGTCGCGATCCTGGCCTCGGTGGCCGGCACGTTCTTCGCGCGCATCGGCCGGGGCGGATCGATCATGGCGGCGCTCTACAAGGCCGTGATCGCGTCGACCGTCATCTCGGCTCTGCTCTTCATCCCTGTCACCGCAGCCTTCGACGGCGACAAGTTCACGTTCTGGGAGCTCTACGGCGCCTCGCTGATCGGGCTCGCGATCACGTTCCTGCTCGTGGCGATCACCGAGTTCTACACCGGCACCCGGTGGGGCCCCGTGAAGGGGATCTCAAAGGCATCGCTCACCGGTCACGCGACGAACATCATCGAAGGGCTTGCGATCGGGATGCAGGCGACGGCTCTGCCGGTGATCGTGATCGCCGGCGGAATCGTGGGCGCCTACTCGATCGGCGATTCGGCGACCGAGGGCCTCTTCTACATCGGGATCGCGGTCATGGCGCAGCTGTCGATGACCGGCCTGATCGTCGCGCTCGACGCCTACGGCCCGGTCACGGACAACGCCGGCGGCATCGCCGAGATGGCCGAGCTGGACGAGTCCGTCCGCGCGGTGACCGATCCGCTCGACGCCGTCGGGAACACCACCAAGGCGGTGACCAAGGGCTACGCGATCGGCTCCGCAGGGCTCGCCGCGCTGATCCTCTTCGACGGCTTCACGACCGAGCTGAACAACGAGGGCCTCACCGACATCAGGTTCGAGCTGAACGACGCGTGGGTGATCGCAGGTCTCTTCATCGGCGGGTTGATGCCGTTCCTGTTCTCGTCTCTCGCCATGCAGGCGGTCGGCCGCGTCGGCGGTCAGGTCGTGCAGGAGGTTCGCCGGCAGTTCCGTGAGATTCCCGGGATTCTCGAGGGGACCGGCACGCCCGAGTACGGAAAGGCCGTGAACATCGTGACCGGCGCGGCGATCAAGAACATGATGCTCCCGAGCCTGATCCCTGTCGCCTTCCCGGTCATCGTCGGGATCATCAGCATCAAGATGCTCGGAGGCCTCCTGATCGGGACGATCATCACCGGCATCTTCCTGGCGATCGCGATGACCTCGGGCGGCGGCGCGTGGGACAACGCAAAGAAGTTGATCGAGGACGGTCAGTACGGCGGGAAGGGCTCGGATGCCCACTCCGCTGCGGTTACCGGCGACACGGTCGGCGACCCCTACAAGGACACCGCCGGTCCGGCGATCAACCCGATGATCAAGATCACCAACATCGTCGCGATCCTGATCATTCCGCTGCTCGTCTCGATCCACGGCTAGTGTCGGCCCTCTAGCTCCACCCGGCCCGGGCGACACTCTTGGGGCATGCTTGCGCTCGTGCTTCGACGCCTGACGATCCCTTCCGGTTCCGAGCCGGACTGACGTGCGGATCTACGTCGCGGGCCCTCTCTTCTCCGAGGCCGAGCGGGCCTGGCTCGACGGACTTGCAGCGAGGCTTCGCGGCGAGGGCTTCGAGTGCTTCGTGCCGTTCGAGCAGTTCGGCGAGCTGACGGAGCTCACGCCCGCCGAGGTGTACCGCGTCGACGCCGAGGGCGTGCGCTCCGCGAACGTGATGCTCGCCTGGCTCGACGGGCCGAGCATCGACGACGGCACGGCCTGCGAGATCGGCATGTTCGCCGAGCTCGTCGAACGCGACGAGAGGCGGTACCGCGGCATCGTCGGCCTCGTCACGGACCTGCGCCTCGAGCGACGGAGGGGAAACGCGGCCGGCGACGGGATGAACCTCTTCGTCGCCGGGGCGATCGAGGCCTGCGGACGCATCTGCTGGTCGGTCGACGAGGCGGTCGAGGCGCTGCGGGAGCTCGAGTCGCAGCCCGGCTGACTACGATCATGCGGCCGGATGGACCACGTACGGATCGACAAGTGGCTCTGGGCGGCGCGGTTCTTCAAGACCCGGAGCGCGGCCACGGAGGCGGTGCTCGGAGGTCGCGTGCAGCTCAATGGGACACGCGTGAAGCCCGCAAGGGAGGTGCGCGTCGCAGACACGCTCGAGATCCGCCGCGGTCTCACGCAGTGGACGGTCGTGGTTGCCGGCCTCGCCGAGAAGCGGGGCTCGGCCGAGGTCGCCGCGGGCCTGTACGACGAGACGCCCGAATCGGTCGCCGCGCGGGAGCAACGCGCCCTCGAGCGGCGGCTCGCCCGTCCTCTCGGAGCGGATCTCGGCGGCCGGCCGACGAAGCAGGACCGGCGCCGGCTGGACGCGCTCCGCCGCGCGAAGCGCGAGCGCTACTAGCTCGCTGGACATGGAGAGTGTCAGACACTCGTCGTGTCCGCCGCGGACAGTCCGGCGGGGCTGAGTAGAGTCCCGCCGTGCCGAGGCGGCGGCGCAGGCAGCAAGGCCTAGAGCGCGTCCTCGGGACGCCGGCCCTCTTCGCGACCGCCTACGGAAACGTCGGCTCGTCGATCTACTACGCGCTGGGGGTCACGGCGGCGTACGCGCTCGGGCTCACGCCGGTCGTCTTCTTCATCGCCGGCCTGATCTTCGCGGCGACTTCTGCGACGTACGCGGAGGGCACCGTCAGGTATCCGGAGGCCGGCGGTTCCTCGAGTTTCGCGCGCCATGCCTTCAACGAGCTGGCCAGCTTCGGAGCCGCCTGGGCGCAGATGCTGGTCTATATCGCGACCGTCGCGATCTCCGCGTTCTTCGTCCCCCACTACCTGTCCGTCTTCTGGGAGCCGTTGCGCGAGAACCCCTGGGACGTGATCGTCGGCGCGATCGTCATCGTCCTCCTCGTCGGGATCAACATCGTCGGCGTCAAGGAGGCGGCGAGCCTCAACGTCCTGCTCGCCGTCGTCGATTTCGCGACCCAGGCGCTGCTCGTCGGCCTCGGCTTCTTCCTCGTCTTCGATCTCGGGACGCTCACCTCGAACGTCGACTTCGGGGTCGCTCCGACCTGGAGCCAGTTCTTCATCGCCATCCCGATCGCGATGCTCGCCTACACCGGCGTCGAGACCGTCTCGAATCTCGCGGAGGAGGTGCGCGACCCGCCGCGGAACGTCCCGAACGCGTTCAAGCTGATCGCGCTGGCCGTCTTCGCGATCTACTTCACCCTGCCGGCGATCGCGCTCTCGGCACTCCCCGTATTCGAGCTCGACGGGGAATCGGTCACCAAGCTCGGCCTCGGCCCGGAAGAGGGTGGGTTCACGAACGACCCGGTGCTCGGAGTGGTGGAGAACCTGGGCCTGAGCGAGGGGACGCTGCTGCACGGACTCGAGATCTACGTCGGGATCCTCGCCGCCACGATCCTGTTCATCGCCACGAACGCCGGGGTGATCGGTGCCTCGCGAATCACCTACGCGATGTCAGGCTACCGCCAGCTGCCACTCGGCTTCCGCCGGCTCCACACACGGTTCCGGACACCGTGGGTCGCGCTCGTCGTCTTCGCCGGAGTTGCTCCCGATCCTCACGATCCTGCCCGGCGAGACTGACTTCCTCGGAACGATGTACTCCTTCGGCGCGACGCTCTCCTTCACGATCGCGCACGCCTCGATCATCGCTCTGCGCTACCGCGGGCGGAAGGGGGAGGAGATCGCGTACCGCGCCCGCCCAAATCTGAGAGTGGGCGGAGTCGACTGGCCGGTGTTCGCGTTCCTGGGCGGGATCGGCACCTTCCTCGCCTGGCTCGTGATCGTGTTCCAGGATGCGACGACACGCTGGGCCGGATTCGGGTGGCTCCTCCTGGGCTTCATCGGATACGCGATCTACCGCAAGCGAGCGCTCAGGCTCCCGCTGACGGCCACCGCACGCGCGCCGGTGCTGGTGCTCGGGCCCTCCCTGACGATCGACTACCGAACGATCGTGGTGCCGGTCGTGCGGTCGGCGGAATCGGAGGAGGCTCTCGTCGCCGCCGCGCGACTCGCGGCCGACCGGGGATCCACGGTCGCAATCCTGCACGTGATCGAAGTGCCACTCGACCTCCCGCTGGACGTCCGGCTGCCGCAGGAGGAGGACGAGGCCGACGACGTGCTGGACAACGCCGCGGCAATCGTCGAGAACTACGGAGTCCGCGCGGTCGTCCGCTTGATGCGCGGCCGCGCGGCCGGCCCCGAGATCGTCGCCGAGGCAACACGCCGCAATGCGGAGCTCGTCATCCTCGGCGCGCCGCGGCCGCGCGTCGCCCAGGGCGGGAAGATCTTCGGGCGAACCGTCGACTACGTCCTCAAGAACAGCCCCTCGCGCGTGCTGATCGCGGCGGGCCGGCGCGCCGCGTGACGATCGTCCTCGCCTGGCTGATGGTCATCCTCGGCCTCGTCGTCATCGCCCGCACGGTTGCAGCGGGGGTGGGAGGGGGCCTCGGCCTCCTCCTCGGCGCCCTTCTCGTCCTCGGCGGCGCCATGCGGCTCTACCTGCAGCGGAGCCTGAAGGAGCAGTAGTGGCGAGAAAGCTCCCAGTCCTCCAGCGCGTCCTCGATGTCCCGTCGCTGGCAGCGGTCGCCTACGGGGAGATCGCCTCCTCGCTCTACTTCGCTCTCGGCGTCGTCGCCCTCTTCGCCCTGGGGTTCACGCCGTGGGTGCTGCTCGTGGTCGGCCTCCTGTTCCTGCTCGTGGCCCTCTCGTACGCGGAGGGCACGGCCGCGATTCCCGAGACCGGCGGCGCGGCAACCTTCGTCCGCCGCGCGTTCAACGATCCGCTCGGGTTCATCACCGGTTGGGCGCTCCTCCTCGACTACCTGATCGTGATGGCTCTGGCGGGGCTCTTCGTCCCGCACTACCTCGGCCATGCGATCGGCTGGGAAGGCCTCACGAACGACCCCTGGGACGTCGTCGTCGGCATCGTCGTCGTCCTCGGCGTGGCGGCCGTGCGGCTGATCCGGAGGACGAGTCTGTACCGGACGGCCATCCTGGTCGCGGGGCTCGCCCTCGCCTCGCACCTGCTCCTCGTCGTCCTCGGTTTCGCGTATCTGTTCTCGCTGAGCGCTCTCTCGAAAGGCGTCGACCTCGGCACCGCTCCTACCTGGCACTCGATCGCCTTCGCGCTGCCGCTGGCCATGCTCGCGTTCACCGGTCTCGAGACCGTCGCGAACCTCGCGGCCGAGACGCGTGAACCGGGCCGCACGCTGCCGCGGAGCCTTTTCGCCGGAATCGGCGCCGTCGTCGCCATCTCGGTGACGATCGCGATCCTGGGCATCTCCGCCTTTCCCGTCCATCCCCAGGAGGGAGCGCCCGGCGGGTTTGCGAGCGATCTCGGCACGACGTGGCTCCGGGCTCCGCTCATGGGCTTGACGAGCGCGCTCGAGGAGCCGCTTCCTGCACTCGCCGCAGACATCGTGCGGATCGCGATCGGCCTCACCGGCGTCCTCGTGCTGCTGTCCGCGGTCACGACCTCGATCTCGGGCGCCGGCCGCCTCGCCTACTCACTCGGCCAGCGCCAGATGATCCCGCACACCTTCGGGACGCTGAATCGCAGGACGCTGATCGCGCCGTCGGCGATCATCGTGTCCGCGCTCCTCGCGTCGGGCATCCTCCTGGCGGGTGAGCTTCTGGGCACCGAGGTGCGATTTCTCGCAGCCCTGTTCAGCTTCGGGGTGCTGATCGCCTTCACCGCGGCGCAGCTCGCCGTCATCCGGCTTCGCTTCCGGGAACCGGAACTGCCGCGTCCGTTCCGCGTCCCGGGCAACATCCGGATTCGCGGCGCGGACGTTCCGGTCGCAGCGCTGATCGGGGCGCCGCTGACCTTTGCGATCCTGGTCACCGCCCTCGTGACGCACGAGGAGACGCGGATCGCCGGGCCGCTGTGGCTCGCTCTTCGGAGCCTGCGTCTACGTGGCTACGCGTCTCTCGCGCCACCAGAGCGTCTTTGGTCCCGTCACTCCCGCAGAGCCCGATCTCGTGCCCGAGCTGGAGGGCGCCTACGAGCGGATCCTCGTGCCGATGAAGCTCGGCCTGATCGGAGAGGAGGTGCTCGCGACCGCCATCAAGCTCGCCGAGGAGCGCGCCTGCGCGTTGACCGCCATCCATGTGATCTCGGTGCCTCTCTCCAAGGAGATCGACGCGGACATGGACGAGGCCGAGGAGCGGGCGGAGGCCTCTCTCGCCGAGGCCAAGATCCTGGCCGCCGAGCACGACGTGCAGGTCGACGGCGAGATCGTCCGGGCCCGCGCGATCGGCGAGGCGATCGTCGAGCAGGCTCGCGAGCGGAGCGTCGACCTGATCGTCGTCGGCTCGGCTCCGCGCTGGCGGCGCCAGTCTCGCTTCTTCAGCCCGACCGTCGACTACGTCTTGCGGCACGCGCCCTGCGAGGTGATGGTCGTTGCCTACCCGCAGGGAGTACTGGAGGAGGAGGAGGCGACGCCGGGCTGACGGGTAACCTCCGAGGGTGAAAGTCATCGTGGTCGGCTGCGGTCGAGTGGGGTCCGCGGTGGCGCTCGAGCTCGACAGACTCGGCTGGGACGTCACTGCGATCGACGGGAACGAGGATGCGCTCCAGCGTCTAGGGGATCGCTGGAACGGCGCGTTCGTGGTTGGCCACGGCATGGACGTCGAGATCCTGGAGCAGGCCGGTATCGAGGAGGCCGACGCCGTCGTCGTGGCGACGAACGGCGACAACACGAACCTCGTCATCGGCCAGATCGCGCAGAAGAAGTTCGACATCGAGACGACGATCGTTCGTGTCCTGGATCCGGCCCGGGCGAAGGTCTTCGCGTCGCTCGGCCTGCGCACGATCTCTCCGACTTCGACCGCGATCGAGTTCCTCACCGAGGCCGTTCGCTCGGCCGAGCCGGCCGAGGTGGAGGGCTAGATGTACATCCTGATCGCGGGCGGCGGCAAGGTCGGGGCGAACCTGGCGAGCAGCGTCCTCGACCTCGGGCACGAGGTGACGCTGATCGAGCAGCGCCGCGACCGGTTCGAGCGGCTCGAGCAGCTGTTCGAGCATCGCGCGCAGCTCGGTGACGCCACGGAGCTCTTCGTCCTCGAGCGCGCCGGAATCGCCCGTCCGCCCGATCTCGTCGTGGCGGTCACCGGCGACGACGAGGACAACATCGTGATCTGCCAGATGGCCCGCGAGCACTTCGGGGTGGAGAAGGTCATCGCGCGCGTGAACGATCCGCGCAACCAGCCGCTCTTCGACCTGATCGGGATCTCGCCGACGATCTCGGCGACGTCGATCATCCTCGCGATGATCGAGCACGAGGTTCCCGAGCACGGTCTGATCCACCTCCTCGAGCTCCGCAAGGAGAACCTCGAGATCGTGGAGGTGCAGCTGAACGCCGACTCGCCCTCCGTCGGCAAATCCGTCTCCCGGCTCGCGCTACCTGCAGGTTCGCGCCTGATCACGGTCATGCGCGACGGCCAGGCGCACATGGCCGAGGGTGAGACCGAGCTGCGAGCGGGCGACCAGGTGCTTGCGGTCCTCGAGCCCGGCAAGGAGGCTGAGCTGCGTAGGGTGCTCCTCAGCAAGTCGGACTGATGACGCGCAGGATCCTGCCACTCGCGCTCCTCGCCGCCGCCCTAGCGGGCTGCGGGAGCCTCGGCGACGGCGACTCCGAGAGTGCTCCAGCCCAGGGCGGATACCGGTTCGTCCAGATCGGCTCGGGCTTCGACTCGCCGGTTCACGTCACCGCGCCACGCAACGAGCGCGCCGGACGTCTCTACGTCGTCGAGCAGACCGGCCGTATCCGCATCGTCCAGGGCGGAAAGGTCACCGGCACCCTCGTCGACCTGCGCTCGCAAGTGACGTGCTGCGGGGAGCAGGGCCTGCTGTCGGTCGCATTCCACCCGCGCTACGCGACGAACAAGAAGTACTACGTCAACTACACGGACCGAGCCGGCGACACCCGCGTCGTGGAGTACCGCGGGAAGCGCCGGTTGCGGCAGATCCTCTTCGTCGGCCAGCCCTATTCGAACCACAACGGCGGCCAGAACGCGTTCGGCCCCGACGGCCGCCTGTACGTCGGCATGGGAGACGGCGGCGCCGGCGGCGACCCCGAGAACCGGGCCCAGAACCTCGGAAGCCGCCTCGGGAAGCTGCTCGCGATCAACGTGGACCGCCGGGCTCCGAAGCCGCAGATCGCCGGCTACGGGCTCAGGAACCCCTGGCGCTTCTCGTTCGACCGTCGGACAGGCGATCTCTACATCGGCGACGTCGGCCAGAACTCCTGGGAGGAAGTGAACTTCACGCGCCGGCGCAGCCCGGGAATCGAGAACTACGGCTGGGACGTCTACGAGGGCCGCTCTCGCCACGAGAGCAAAGCGCCGAATCCGGTCGGAAACATCGTGTTCCCCGTGGCCGTCTACTCGCTGGGCGGCGACGAGTGCGCGGTCACCGGCGGGCTGGTCTACCGGGGCGCCGCGGTCGGCTCGGCAAAGGGCCGTTACTTCTACGGGGACAACTGCTCGGGCAAGGTCTGGAGCTTCCCGGCCGGCACGCCCCGGAGCCTGCGCACCGAGCGCTTCGAGCTACAGGGGATCTCGTCGTTCGGCGAGGACGGACCGGGGGAGCTCTACGCCGTGACGCTCAACGGCCGCCTCTGGCAGCTCCGCTCGTCTGGCTGAAAGTCTCCGACTTTCAGCCACCTTCCGGAAGCCGGGCGACGGCTCCGCCGCCGCGCGGCGCGTTCGCCGGCCTAAAGCGATGGCGGGTCACGATGATCTTCAGGCGGAGCGGGCGAAGCCCGCCCGCGGCGCGCGAAGCGCGCGTCAAGGAGGTCGTGGAAAGTCGTAAGACTTTCCACGAAACGGCTAGCCGGCGCGGCGGCGCTGGACCTGCGGGCCTGACTGGCCCAGGGCCGCGTAGGCGAGCGTCTGGAGCGACTCGTTCAGCATGCTGAGCTCGCGGACGATCGGCGCAAGGTTCTCGCCGCTGTCCAGACGGCGGTTCAGGCCGTTCACCTCGTCCGTCAGCCGGTCGAGTCGCTCGAGGAGCGCGTCGAGCTGCCGGTCACCGACTTCGCTGGGTGTGTCCACGTACGCAATGTACCCAGGCAGGTCGGATAGCCAACCCCCTTTCGGGTCGACGACGAGCGTCTCGCGGCAAGGATGCCAGGAGCGTCCCGGCGACCACACCGACCGAGTCGATCAGCACGTCGAGGAGCGCACCCTGGCGGCCCGGCACGAACGACTGGTGGATCTCGTCCGAGACGGCATAGGCGACGCCGAGTGCCAGCGCCCAGCTCGAGCGGCGCAGGGCTCGCACGAGCAGCGCCCCGAGAATCGCGTACTCGACCGCATGGGCGAGCTTGCGGAGGACGAGGTCCCAGCCGCCGAGGCCGCTCGAGAGGTCGGGGACCGACGAGAGGCCGAAGATCAGCGCCGCCCAGGCGACGACCGGTGCCCATCGCCAGACGGCCTCTTGCACGGAGGGGCATACTAGGCGCGACAATCCAAAGGCGAGCGGAAAGGGAACCCGGTGAGAGTCCGGGACGGTCCCGCCGCTGTGAGGGGAGACGCTCCCGCGCCGGACGCCACTGGCCCACGGGTCGGGAAGGCGGTTCGGGAGGGCGCCCCGAGTCAGAAGACCTGCCGCTCGCCAGGCACTCAGAACCCCTCGCGGAAGGAGGATTCGTGCGTAAGACGCTCTTCGTGCTCGCTGCACTGTTCGTGCTCGCGGCACTCGTCGTCCCGGCTGCCCTCGCTGCCCGGGTCTCGCTCCGGGTCGAAGGCAGGACGCTCTCGATCTTCGGTTCCCTCGAAACCCGCTTCGAGGCCGGCGCAAACGCCATGCAGGCACTGGATGTCGCCAGCCTGCGGGGCGAGTTCTACTACCACGTCACCCAGTCGTCGTTCGGGCCCTACGTCGACCAGATCGGTCGCCACCCGGCGGGAGGGACGAACGGATGGACGTACAAGGTGAACGGCGCTTCGCCGCCGGTCGGCTCGGACAAGTACGAGCTGAAGGACGGCGATCGCGTGCTCTGGTACTGGGCCACGTTCGGTCCGACCGGCGGCCCGCCGACCCTGCACCTGACTCGCACGGCGCGCAACTGCTACCGGGTGGTCTCCGAGAACGACCAGGGAACCGATCGCGCGGCAGCCGGAGCCCTCATCCACGTCGACGGACGGCGCGTGCGGACGCGCGCGGGCCGCGCCTGCGTCGGGAGGCACACCGGCCCGGTGAGGGCAACCCTCGCGGGAGCCGTCCGCTCGAACGCCCTGCGCTAGATGACCCGTCGGCTCGCACTCCTCCTCGTCGCTGCCTGCCTGCTCGTCGGCTGCGGCGAGGAGGCGGCCGGCGAGGGCTCTGCCAGCCTCTGGATCACTCGCGACCGCGGCTCCGAGGTGGTCATGTCGACCCGGGTTCCAGCCGGGATCTCTGCGCTGGAGGCTCTCAGGCGCAGGGCGGAGGTCGAGACCCGGTACGGCGGCCGCTTCGTCCAGTCGATCGAGGGCATCGAGGGCGACGTCTCGCAACAGCACGACTGGTTCTGGTTCGTGAACGGCTACGAGGGGGACCTCAGCGCGGTGGACTATCGGCTCCACGAGGGCGACGTCCTCTGGTGGGATCACCGCTCCTGGGAGGGGCAGATGCGGCAGCCGGTCGTCGTCGGCGCCTTCCCGGAGCCGTTCCTCCATGGCTGGGGCGGAAGGGCGCGGCCGGTCGTCGTGGAGGGAGCTGGTCCCTCCCTGCGCCGCCGCCTGACGACGCTCGTCGCGCCGGATGCGAGCACGAGCGGCGACCCGAACCGTCTCGTCGTCGTCGACGGTGCCGGGCTACGTGCACGGCTCCGCGGCTCGCCCGGCGATCCCGTCGTCTTCGAGCTGGGTCGTGAGACGGCCGAACGGCTACTCGAGGAGCCGTCGCTCCTCCGCTACCGGTACGAGCTGCCTTGAGCCCTGCTCCCGCAGCCCTCCTGCTCGCGGCCTTGGCAGCCGCCGCCCTCCTGGCGGACCGGACGATCTCGGTCGCCGTGATCGCCGCCGTCCTCCTCGTCGTCTGCTTCCGAGCGCCGCGGCGGCGGCGCCGGCCCTATCTCGTGGGCATTCTCGGCTCGGGCCTCGTCCTCTTCCTCGTCAGCCCGCTCGTATCGCGCTACGGGGGGATCGTGTACTGGGAGGGGCCGTCGATTCCCGTGCTCGGCAGGTTGGACGTCACGAGCGAGGAGCTCGACGAGGCGCTCTTCCAGGCTCTCCGACTTGTTGCGGTCGGCCTGGCGTTTGCCGCCTACGCGCTCCTCCTCGACCAGGACCGGTTGCTCCTCGCCGGCGGAAAGCTCCGCCGCTCCGTCCTCGCCGTTGCGCTCGCAACCCGGCTCGTTCCGACGCTGGAACGGGACGCGACAGGCTTGGCGGAAGCGCTGCGGGGACGTGGCGTCGCGGTCGCGGGGTTGCGCGGCCACGCTCGCCTGCTCTCGCCGCTCGTCGCCGGGTCGCTGGAGCGCTCGCTGAACCTCGCCGAGTCCATGGAGGCTCGTGGGTTCGGTCGACCGGGCCGGACGAGAGCGCCCTCGCCGTCGTGGGGTCCGCTCGACCGGCTTGCCGTGGCTGCCGCCCTGATCGTCGTGACCGGAGGCGTCCTGTGGCTCTAGCGCGGACCGAAGGGCTCACCTACGCCTACCCGGGTGCTTCGCGACCCGCCCTCCGGGAGGTCTCGCTCGAGGTCGGCGCCGGCGAGCTCGTCTGCCTGCTCGGCTCGTCGGGATCCGGCAAGTCGACGCTTCTTCGTGCGCTTGCCGGGCTCATCCCGCACTTCCACGGGGGCTCGTTCTCGGGTCGAGTGGAGATCGCGGGACTCGATACACGCCGCGCGAGGCCCGGCGACCTGGCGGGCGACGTCGCGACCGTCTTCCAGGACCCTGAGGATCAGGTCGTCTTCACTGGAGTCCAGTCCGAGGTGCAGTTCGGGCTCGAGAACCTCGGCGTGCGACCGGCGCAGATCGAAGCTCGAGCGTCTGAGGCCCTCCGGAGCCTCGGAGCGGACCACCTGGCCGGCCGGCGCACCGACGAGCTGTCGGCGGGAGAGCTGCAGCGTGTCTGCGTCGCATCGGCGCTCGCCCTGCGCCCGCAACTCCTCCTCCTGGACGAGCCGACGTCTCAGCTCGACGCCGAGGCTGCCGAGTCGCTGCTCGACAGGGCCACCGAGCTCGACTGTGCCGTCGTGATCTCGGAGCAGCGCCCGGCGCTGCCGCTCGAGCGCTGCGACCGCGTGATCTTCCTGGAAGGCGGCCAGGTGGTCCTGGACGCCGGCCGCGAGGACGCACTCGACTGGCTGGCTTCCGAGCACCCGGCCTACCTCGACCACGAGCTCGTCCACGCAGAGGTGGACGAGCCGGACGGGGATGTCCTCTGCCGCGTCGCCCGTGCGTCGTTCACGTACGGCGAGAGGGTCGTCTCGGTCCCGGACCTGACGGTGCGGCGCGGCGAGATCGTCGCGCTTCGTGGCGGCAACGGCTCGGGCAAGACCACCCTCGCGAAGCTGGCTACGGGCCTGCTCGAGCCGGCGAGCGGCGAGGTGTACCGGCGCGGCCGACCCGCCTATCTGAGCCAGGATCCTGGCCGGTACGTCGTCGCCGAACGCGTCGACGAAGAGGTGGCGCTCGGCGTTGCCGGCGATCTCGACCGTGCGAGGCGCGCGCTCGGACTCGTAGGTCTCGACGGGCTGGACGCGCGCCATCCCCGCGACCTCTCCAGCGGAGAACGTGAGCGGCTCGGGCTCGCCGCCGTCCTCGTGACCGAACCGGATCTCCTCGTCCTCGACGAGCCGACGAGGGGGATGGATCCCGAGCGGAAAGTCGAGCTCGCGGAGCTCCTCAGGGCGCAGGCGGAGGGACGCGGGACGCTCGTCGTCACTCACGACTCGGTGTTCGCGGCGGACGTCGCCGACCGCATCGTGAGCTCGACGCCGGACCGGGAGCTCGCTCATGCCTAGGGGAGTCCTGCTGGCGAGTGCGGGAGTCGCATTTGCGGCCGGTGCCTGGGCGGCCCGTTCTCCCGAGGACGCAGGCCTCTCGCTCCTGCTCGTCGCGTTCGCGCTGGTGGCGGTCGGTTTCGCCTGGCTCGAGTCCGGTACAGGCTCCGCGAAGGAGATCGCGCTCGTGGCAGTGCTCGGAGGGGTCGCGGGGGCGGGGCGGGTGCTTTTCGCTGCGGTTCCGGGTGTTCAGCCGGTCACCGTCGTGGTCGTCGCGGCCGGAGCAGCGCTCGGGGCGCGGGTCGGGTTTGCCGTTGGCGCGGTCGCCGCGCTCGTGTCGAACTTCTATCTCGGACAGGGAATCTGGACGCCGTGGCAGATGCTGGCGTGGGGAGGATGCGGCGTTGCCGGAGCGCTCACGGCGGGACTGATCCGCCACCGCTTCGCGTTCGCAGCTCTCTGCTTCGCGCTCGGGTTCGCCTTCAGCAGCGCGATGGACTTCTGGCACTGGTACGCGTTCTGGCCTCACACCTGGGAAGCGCTCGCGATCGTCTTCGGCCGGGGTGTTCCGTTCAGCCTTGCTCACGCACTGGGGAACGTGGTCTTCGCGCTCGTCATCGGTCCCGAGCTTCGCCGGTTGCTGGAGCGGTACGGACGACGGCTCCGGGTGGAGATCGCATGGGCCTGAAGCTGGCCGTCGTCGCGCTCGCGGCCTCTGCTGCCATCGCGCCGGCCGATTATCTGGCGGGCCGCCAGCAGGCGGATGGAGGCTTCGCCGAGCCCGGATCTCACTCTGATCCGGCGCTGACCGCCTGGGCGGTGCTCGGCCTTCATGCAGCGGGAACGCGACCGGCTCGCCCGGCCGCCGCCTATCTCCGAGCGGCTCCGATCCAGGACACGACGGACCTCGCGCTCCGCGTGCTGGCGCTCCGGGCGCTAGGAGAGAACACCGACGTCCTCGCCGCCCGCCTCGAGCGCCAGCGAAGGCCCGACGGGCGCATCGGCTCGCTCGTCAACTCGACGATCTGGAGCGTGATCGCCCTCGACCGGCCCGGAAAGCCGGCGATCCGCTATCTCCTCCGCCAGCAGCGTCCTTCGGGCGGCTGGTCGTGGGCGCCGAAAGGGGCTCCCGACTCGAACGACACCGCGGCCGCGATCCAGGCTCTGCGCAAAGCGGGAGTGCGAGGCCGGCCGATCCGGCGCGGCCTCGCGTACCTCAGGACGCTGACCGCGAAAGACGGCGGCGTGCGCCTGGTGCGGGGCCGGGAGCCGGACGCGCAGTCGACGGCCTGGGCGATCCAGGCCCACCTTGCCGCCGGTCAGCGACCACCTGCAGCCGCGTTTCGCTTCCTCGCCTCACTCAAGCGGCCGGACGGGAGCTACCGCTACAGCCGGCGATACGCGGTCACACCTGCGATCGTGACCGCGCAGGTGCTGCCCGCGCTCGCGCGCAGGCAGCACCCTCTGCGCTGACTAGGCGGTATCGAGCGCTGGAACTGCCTCGACCGATTCCTCGGTGAGGTCCTTGCTGCGGACGAGGACGAGCGAGGCGACGATGCCGACCGCCGAGATGATCGCGGCGCCGATGAACGCTGCCTCGAACCCGTCGGTCAGAGCGAGCGCCGGTGCGGTTCCACTCGCTATGGCGCTCTCGGTGGTCGAGGTCGCGACCGCCGACAGGGCGGCGATGCCGAGTGCGCCGCCGATCTGCTGCGAGGTGTTGATCAGACCCGATGCCAGACCGGCCTCGGACTCCTTGACTCCGGCGAGTGCCGCGATCGAGATCGACACGAACGAGAAGCCCATTCCGATCGAGACCAGCAGGAACCCGGGGAGGAGGTCGCCGAGGTACGAGCCGCCGACGTCCACCTGCGTGAAGTAGAGGAGCCCGACGGTCAGGAAGGACATCCCGGCGACGAGCACCGGCTTGACGCCGACACGGGTAACGAGTTGCGCGGCGAGCGCCGACCAGAGGATCGCGGTGCCGGCGACCGCGAGGTAGCCGAGACCTGTCCGCAGAGGCGAGTAGCCCAGCACCTGCTGCATGTAGAGCGTCAGCATCAGGAACATCGCGAAGAGCGCAGTCCCGAGGATCAATCCGGCGACGTTTGCTCCCACGAGCGTCGGGAGGCGGAAGATCGAGAACGGCATGAGCGGCTGGCTGGCGCGGGCCTCCCAGGCGAGGAAACCGGCAAGCAGCGCCCCTGAAGCCACGAAGAGGCCGATCGTCTCGGCCGAGCTCCAGCCGTAGTCGTTTGCCTGCGTGATCGCATACACGAGCACGGTCAACCCGCTGGTGACGAGGACTGCGCCTGGAACGTCGAAGCTCCGGGCGTCGTCGTCACGGCTCTCACCGAGCAGGATCGGAGCAAGGACGAAGCCGAGCGCACCGATCGGCACGTTGATGAAGAAGATCCATTCCCAGCTGAGCAGGTCGGTGAGGATCCCGCCCATCAGCACACCGGCAACGGCGCCGAACGCTCCGACGGCGCCCCAGACTCCGAGGGCGGTGTTCCGTTCCTTGCCCTCCTGGAAGGTCGTCGTGAGGATCGAGAGGGCAGCCGGCGAGATGATTGCCGCGCCGAGACCCTGCAGCGCGCGTGCTGCGATCAACGAGGCTCTCGCTCCAGGCAAGGCCGGCGAGCAGTGAAGCGACCGTGAACACGACGATTCCCGCCAGGAAGATGCGCCGCCGGCCGAGCAGGTCGGCCGCGCGTCCACCCAGCAGCAGGAAGCCGCCGAAGAAGAGTGCGTAGGCGCTGATCACCCACTGCAGGTTCTCCTGCGAGAACCCGAGGTCGTCCTTGATCGACGGCAGCGCCACGTTCACGACTGCGATGTCGAGCACGACCATGAACTGCACCAGGGCGAGGAGCGCCAAGGCGAGCCACTTGTTCCGTTCCTTTGCGACCATTTCTGCGTCCCTTTCTCCGTTTGCGCTTCCGAAAGTACAGGAAGGACTTTCACTTCGCAAGTACGAACTATGCAAACGCAAGTAGGATCGGTACAATTCCGCCCATGGCCCGTCCGTATCTGCAGTACTGCCCCGTGGCCCACTCGCTCGAGCTCGTCGGCGAGCGGTGGTCGCTGCTGATCGTCCGGGATCTCTTGAAGGGCCCGAAGCGCTACAGCGACCTGATCGCCGGCCTGCCCGGTCTCGGGACGAACATCCTCGCCGGCCGCCTCAAGGAGCTCGAGGAGGGTGGCGTCGTGCAGAAGCGAAAGCTGCCGCCGCCCGCGAACGTGAACGTCTACGAGCTGACGGAGTACGGCACCGGCCTCCAGGAGGTCATCGCCGCTCTCGGCCGCTGGGGCTTCAGGTCACTCGGGCCTCCGCCGGCCGACTGCCCGATGCCGGAGGGCTGGCTCGTCCAGGGCGCGAAGACGCTGTTCGACCCTGTGCGCGCGAAGGGGCTCGACGAGAGCTACGAGGTTCGCTGCGGCGACGAGATTGCCACGATTCGCGTCTCGGCCGGCGCGATCGATGCCACGACCGGCGGCTCGGACGACGTCGACGCGGTTCTCGAGCTCGACGTCGGCACGCTGTTCGCGCTGGCCACCGGGAACATGGAGCCGAACGACGCCATCGCGCATGGGCTCGCCCGCGTCGAGGGCGATGCCGAGGCGCTGGGGCGGTTCGTCTCGATCTTCGACCCCGAGGGCTACTCGGACGAGTCCGAGGCCGCCGCCTAACCGTCAGTCGGCGTCGAGGTCCCGGATGAACGCCTTCGGGCTCGCGAGAGAACCGTCCCGGCCGACATAACCGTCCTTGGCGCCGACGACGAGCATCACGAGCTCGTCGGGCCCGGGATTCGTGAGGCGGCGCGGAGTCGTGGACTCGACATGGAGGAGCCCGCCGGGGCCGAGCTCGACCCGTTCGTCGGGCAGATCGAAGATCACGCGACCCTTGTGGACGAAATAGAGCTCGTCCTGCTCCTCGTGGTAGTGGGGCCGTCCGACGACGCCAGGCTGGATGACGAGAACGTTCGCGCCGAAGGCGGTGATCCCGAGCGCTTGCCGCACCTTGCGGAAGGTGTCGTCTCCGAGCTCGTCGACCGTCGTGTGCGCGTAGCCCACGACCGTGACGCTACCACCGTCACCTGGGCGGTCTGGCCTGCGTCTGTGACCCCTCGCTAGCATCGACCGGCATGGCGGTCGCCTCCCCAGAGACCTATCTCGCAGACCTGAACGCCGCCCAGCGGGACGCCGTCCTGCACACGGAGGGGCCCCTCCTCGTCATCGCAGGGGCCGGTTCCGGCAAGACGCGCGTCCTCACCCACCGGGTCGCGCACCTGATCTCGGCGACGGGCGTGCAGCCGAACGAGATCCTCGCGATCACCTTCACGAACAAGGCGGCAGCCGAAATGCGTTCGCGCCTCGAAGACCTCCTGCCGGAGGTCGCGCGCCGCATCTGGATCCTCACGTTTCACGCAGCCTGCGGCCGAATCCTGCGGCGTGAAGCGCCCCGGCTCGGGTACCGGACGAACTTCACGATCTACGACCAGGCCGACCAGGTGCGCCTCGTCAAGCAGTGCCTCGAGGAGCTCGAGCGCGACCCGAAGCGCTTCGTCCCACGCGGGATCCACGACCAGATCTCGACCGCCAAGAACCAGCTGGTCGACCCGGGCGAGTACAAGAAGCGGGTCGAGTCGTTCTACGACCAGACGGTCGCCGACGCCTACGAGCTCTACCAGCGGCGCCTCTTCGCGGCGAACGCGGTCGACTTCGACGACCTCCTGATGCTCACCGTTCAGGTTCTGGAGCGGTTCCCGGAGGCCCGAGAGCGGTGGCAGAAGGCCTTCCGCTACGTCCTCGTCGACGAGTACCAGGACACGAACCACGCCCAGTACCGGCTGCTCCAGCTGCTCGCTGACAAGCACCGGAACGTCTGCGTGGTCGGCGACCCCGATCAGTCGATCTACGCCTTCCGTGGTGCCGACATCCGCAACATCCTCGAGTTCGAGCGCGACTTCGGCGAGACCAAGACGATCCCGCTCGAGCAGAACTACCGCTCCACCAACCTGATCCTCCGCGCCGCGAACACCGTCATCTCGCAGAACAGCGAGCGGAAGCCGAAGAACCTCTGGTCCGACCTCGGCGACGGCGATCCCGTCCGCGTCCTCGAGGTGGAGGACGAGCACGCGGAAGCTCGCTGGGTCGCCTCCGAGATCGCCGGGCTCGTCGACCAGGGGATGAACGGCAGCGAGGTCGCGGTCTTCTACCGGACGAACGCGCAGTCGCGGGTGCTGGAGGACGTGCTCGTGCGGAGCGAGATCCCCTACCAGGTGATCGGCGGGCCGCGGTTCTACGAGCGGGCCGAGGTGAAGGACGCCATCGCCTACCTCCAGGTGATCGACAACCCGTACGACGCCGTCAGCCTGCAGCGGATCGCGAACCGGCCCCGGCGCGGCATCGGCGACGCGTCGCTTGCGCGGCTGCAGACCTATGCCGACGGCCACGGTTTCTCGCTCTGGGAAGCACTCGAGTTCCCGGAGGAGGCGGGGCTCGGTCCCGCTCAGGCTCGCGCCGTGACCGCCGTCCGCAACCTCCTCCTGTCTCTCCAGGCGGGTGCCCTCGAGCTCCCCGTGGACGAGCTCGTCGAACGGACGCTCGAACGCAGTGGCTACATGGACTCGCTGGAAGCCGAGCGGACGATCGAGGCGCAGGGCCGCATGGAGAACCTCCACGAGCTGATCGGCGTCGCCCAGGAGTACCAGGCTGCCGCGGAGGCACCCTCGCTCTCGACGTTCCTCCAGGAGATCTCGCTCTTCTCCGACCAGGACAACCTGCGCGACCAGCAGAGCCTCGTGACGCTGATGACGCTCCACAACGCGAAGGGCCTCGAGTTCCGCGCCGTCTTCATGATCGGAATGGAGGAGGGGATCTTCCCGCACTCCCGCTCGCTCGAGGAGAACAGCCTCGAGGAAGAGCGGCGGCTTGCCTACGTGGGGATGACGCGGGCGCGCGAGCAGTTGACGCTGACCCACGCGGCCGGGCGTTCGCTGTACGGATCGCGGAATTACAACCTTCCGTCCCGGTTCCTCGACGAGCTCCCGCAGGAGGAGATCCACCGGGAGCGGCTTCGTCCGTCGTCGTGGTCCGGCTACGGGGCGCCGATGGCGAAGGTTCAGCCCCGCGGAGACGCGCCACAGCTCTCGACGGGCGACTCGGTGCGGCACTCGACCCTCGGCGAGGGAATCGTGACCGCCGTCGAGCCCGGTGGCGTCGTCAGCGTCCGCTTCGCGGGTGAAGGCACAGACCGCCGCCTCGTCCTCGACTACGCGCCTCTGGAAAAGATCGCGTGAGCATCGACATCCGGGTCTGCGGCCCGGGGGACCTCCCGGGCGCCCTCGCTCCGATCTTCCACTACTTCGGGCGCACGCCGGACGAGAAGACGATGGAGCGCTTCGGGCCGATCCTCCCGCCCGACCGCGTTCACGCCGCCTTCGAGGACGGCGAGGTCGTCGGCAGCGGCGGGGTCTTTCCGTTCGAGACCAGCGTCCCCGGCGGCGGCTTCGTGAACGCCGCCGGCGTCACGCTCGTCGGAGTGCTTCCGACGCACCGGCGGCGCGGCGTCTTCAAGCAGCTGATGCAGGCCCAGCTCGAGGACGTGCACGAGCGCGGCGAGCCGATCGCGTACCTCTGGGCGTCCGACGACAGCCTGTACGGCCGTTTCGGCTACGGCATCGCGTCGTTCACGCTCAGTTTTGAAGCGCGCCTAGACCGGACTGTCTTCCATACGGACTTCGAGTTCCGCGGGAGCTTCAGAGCCGTGGACGTCGAGGAGGCCGTGACGGCGTTCGCCCCGCTGCAGCGGCGGGCCGCGGAGCAGCACCCCGGCATGTTCGTGCGCACCCCGGAGTGGTGGCGCTCCAAGCGCCTGCCCGACCCGGAATGGGCGCGCGGCGGGGGTGGAGAGATGATCCGGATGCTGCTCGAGCTCGACGGCGAGCCGGCCGGCTATGCCCTCTACCGGCTCCACTGGTCTGCCGACCACGGGGTGCCGACGGGCTTCGTGAACGTGATCGAGGCGGCCGGAGTCTCGGACGAGGCGACGCGCGAGCTCTGGCGCTTCCTGCTCGACACCGACTGGATGGACGGGGCGAAAGCGGAGCTGCTGCCGCTCGATCACGAGCTGCAGCTCCTGGTGTCCGAGCCGCGGAGGCTGAACCTCGCGTTTCGCGACGGCCTCTGGGTTCGTGTCGTCGATGTCGAGGCGGCGCTCAACGCGCGGACGTTCAAGCCGGGCGAGCCCGTCGTCCTCGATGTGCAGGACGAGCTCTGCCCCTGGAACGCCGGAAGCTGGCGCGTCGGGCCGGAGGGAGCCGAGCGCACCGACGCGCGGGCGGAGCTCTCGCTGCCCGTGACCTCCCTCGGCTCGGTCTACCTCGGCGGCTTCGGCTTCGGCGAGCTGGCGCGGTCGGGCCGCGTGGAGGAGCTCGACGAGGGCGCGCTCGACAGGGCGGACGCGCTCTTCCGCACCGATCGCTACCCGTGGTGCCCGGAGATCTTCTGATCCTCGAGCACCTCCGCGAGCCAGCGCCGGGCTTCCAGGACGAGCACGCGATTCGTCTCCAGCGTGTAGTAGGCCAGCGCGATCAGCGACTGAGAGAGCGCCCAGCCTCGAGCTCGAGTCCAGGTCGCCTCGTCGACCGCCGCGGCGGCTCGGAAGGCGTCGCGAGTCTCGGCGGAGAAAACCTTCCAGGCGACCATCACGTCGCACGCGGGATCACCGACGCCGAGGCCGCCCCAGTCGATGACGGCCGTTAGCCGTCCGTTTTCGACCAGGAGGTTCCGCGCGTCGAGATCCCCGTGGATCCAGACGGGAGGGCGCTTCCGCACCGGCGCCCGTAGAGCTGACTCCCAGATCGCGGTCACCGCGTCAGCGTCGACCGTCGCATTCAGAGAGGCGATTGCGGCCCGCGTCGCTTCGTCGCGCATCGCCAGGGGCTCGCCCCGGCCGAAGTTGTGCTCGCCGGGTTCGGGGCCGCCTGCCGGGTCGATCCCCTGCAGGGCGGCCAGGAACCGCGCGAGGTCGGTCGCCAGCCGGCCCGAGTCGGTGACGCCTTCGACCGTTGCGTTCTCACCCGCCAGCCAGCCGTACACGGACCACGGAACGGGAAAGCCCTCGGCGGGCAGCCCCACCGCCACCGGGATCGGGACGGCGAGCGGCAAGGCTGGCGCGAGTACGGGCAGCCACCGGCGCTCCTTCTCCAGTCGCTCGCTTGTCCTCTTCCTCCGCGGCAGCCGCACGACCAGCTCGTCGCCGAGCCGGTAGAGCGCGTTCTCCGTCCCGCGTGGCATGACCGGCTCGATCGGAAGGTCGGCCCACTGTGGAAACTGGCCCCCGACGAGCCGCGCTACGAGAGGGAGATCGATGTCGATCTCGTCGACGTGCATCCTCATCCGGCCGACGATGATGCCAGGGGCCGAGAGGCATCTGACGCGCGGCCGCTTGCCCGCGAGAGGTGAATGGCCGCTAGACGGTCGCGGGCTCGGGCACCGAGCCGTCCTTCAGGCGAACCAGAGCTTCCTCGAAGTCCTCGTGCGTGACGGCGGGCGTCGGCGCCGACGAGTCCCGCGCCATGGCGACGAGAGCGGCCTCCTGCGCGAGCGCCTTGAGGTCGGCCGGGGACATCCCCTCGCTCGACCGGGCCAGGTCCTCGAGCCGCACCGCGACCGTCGGCATGCGCGCGGTGTGAAGCTTGAGGATCGCGAGCCGTCCCGCTTCGTCGGGAAGCCCGAGGACGATCGTCCGGGAGAGCCTGCCGCCTCGGAGAATCGCCGGATCGAGCTGGTCGGGCCGGTTCGTGGCGCCGATCGAGGAACACACCGCGCTGGCCCGCGATTCCGTCCATCTCGGAGAGGAGCTGGTTGATCTGGCTGTCGTGCACCTCGATCGCGCCACGGCGGCCGGCGATCGCGTCGATCTCGTCGATGAAGATGATCGACGGGCGGTTCTCGCGCGCCCGGTCGAAGAGCTGACGGATGTTCTGCTCGGACTCGCCCACCCACTTGCTCATCACGTCGGCGCCAGACACGGGATAGAACGACGCGCGCGCCTGCGCCGCGAGCACCTTTGCGATCGTCGTCTTGCCGGTTCCCGGAGGGCCGGCCAGGAGCAGGCCCGTCGGCGGGTCGACGCCGAACCGGCGCGCCGACTCGGGATCCTCGATCACCGACTGGAGCTGCTGGAGCTGAGCCTTGATCGGCGGCGGGAGGATGAGCGAATCCCAGGTCCAGTGCTCGACGGTCGGACGGTCCTGCCCGCCGACCCGCTCGAGGGCGCTCAGGAGCTGTGCTTCGTCGATCTCGGCCCCCGAGCCGGTCTCGGTCGCCTGCCGGAACACCTCGAGGGCGGCCATCTCGACGACCTTCTCGATCGCGGCCGGCGTCATTCCCTCCGTGCGCCTGACGAGCTCCTCCAGGTCGATCGCGCCCGTCGGCCGGTCTTCCAGCTCGGTCTCGAAGATCGCGCGGCGCGCCTGGTCGTCGGGAAGGTCGATCCGGATGTGCCGGTCGAAGCGCCCCGGCCGGATCACGGCGGGGTCGAGATGCTCGATCGAGTTCGTCGCTCCCATGACGAGGAGCTGGCGCTCGTCCCTGTGCGCCTCCAGGGCGGTCAGGAGCTGGTTGACCGTGCGGCGCGACTCCTGGTCGGGTGTCTTGTCCCGCCGCTGGGCGACGGAGTCGAACTCGTCGAAGAAGAGCAGGCACGGGAGGTTCTGCAGCGCCGTCTCGAACGCCTTGTCGATGTTGCGGGCCGAGCCGCCGACGAGCGAGGAGACGAGGTCGCCGGTCGAGACGTGGATCAGGTTCAGGTCGTACTGCCCGGCGATCGCGCGGGCGAAGAACGTCTTGCCGACGCCGGGCGGGCCGTGGAGGAGGATTCCGTTCCACTCGATCCCGTAGCGCTCCGCCTCGTCGGGGTGCTCGAGCATGAGGCCGACCGTGTCGCGGACTTCCTGCTTGAGGGCGTCCATGCCGCCGACGTCCTCGAAGTCGATCAGGTCGTCGGGGCTCTCGACGTCGAACTCGCCGCTACCGTCGCCGCCGCCCATCATCCCGCCGAGGCCGAACATCGAGCTTTGCGGTTGTCTGCGGGCCTTCTTCGCCGGGCGCTTGCGCTCTTTCCCGTTGCTGCTTTGCTCGGGCTCGGGCGGCATCTCGGGCTCCCGCTGGCTGATGTCCACCCACTGGCCGGTCTGCGGGTCGACCTCGTACGAGCGCATGCCGGCGCCGGAGAAGAGCGTGTCGAAGAGGGGTCCGAAGGGCGAACCGCCAAACGGTGAGCCGGCAGGCTCGCCGGACTCGGCGCGCCGCATCTCCTCCTCCATCATCTGCTGCTGCGCCTCGCGCATGCGCTTCGCACGCCGGATCGAGCCGACGACGCTCGCGACCATCATGATCCCGAAGACGAGGATGAGAATCTCCACCGGCGCCTAGTACCCAAAGTGGCGCCGCTACAATCCGGCGTCCAGGGCGGTTAGCTCAGTTGGGAGAGCACCAGCTCGACAAGCTGGGGGTCACTGGTTCGAGCCCAGTACCGCCCACCTAAAGAAACCCCCGCAGCAACGGGGGTTTCGTCTTAACCGGGTTGATTCTCGTGCGCAGATCGTGGGCCACTCTTGGGAAGGCGCGCGGGAACATTCCCGGAAGCTGTAGCTCAGCCGCGTCGGCCGACGATGAGGCGCAGCGGCGCGTCCCAGTTGCGCTCGACCTCCCGCGTGTCCCCGAAACCGGCGTGCCGCAGGCGGGCGAGCGCTTCCTCGGAGTCGATCACGGAGCCGCCTGAGCGCACCGTGAAGAGGTCGTCGACTGCCGACGCCAGCGAATCTTCTTCGCCTCCATGCCGGATACCGACGACGAGCGTCGCGCCCGGCCGCATGATCGCGTAGATCCTGGCGAGGGCCTCGTCCAGGACGGACTCGGGGATGAAGAAGGACGGCAGCCACACGAGATCGAAGCCGTCGGCATCGTCGAGTTCCTGCACCGTCGTGGGCAGCAGCGTCACTCGTCCGTCGAGGCCCGCTGCAGCGACGTTCTTCCGTGCGAGCGCGAGCGCCGGCTCCCAGGGCTCGATCCCGACGACGGTCGAGTCGGGAAACCTCGTCGCGAGTGCGACGGCCAGCCCGCCGACGCCGGTGCCGACGTCGAGTATCCGAGCGCTTGCGTTCCCGAGCCCCGCGTCCGCTATGAGCCGTGCCACGACCGCCGAGGCCGAGCCCTGTGCCTCCAGCAGCACGGGATCCGTGTAGCTCCACGCCCCTGCTCGGGCGGGGTCATCAACCAGATCCAACGCCTGGGCGAGGTACGAGCGCACGAAGGCAAGCAGCATCGAGCGCTCGCCCTCTTCGAGCCCTTGTACGTGCTCTCGCGCGCCGAGCGCGTCCAACGCTCGGTCAAGCTGCGCCCGCACGGCCGGATCGCCCTCCACGCCGAGCTGGTCGAGGCGCAGCCGCGCCGCGACGGCGGCCAGTCCCTGCGCGTTCGTCAGAAGCCGGTTGGAGAGTTCCCACAGCTCTTCGGACGCCACGCTTGCGACACTACTCCTCGAGCTTGCTATTCGAGGTCGCCCTGGGACTTCTTCGCTCGTCTCGCCGACGCCTCTAGATCAGTCGAGCTCGTGGGCTCGGATGACCGCCTCGAGTCGCGTGTGAACCTCGAGGCGGCTCATGAGGCTGCGCACGTGGTTCCGGACCGTCTCGGTCGCGATCCCCAGTTTCCGAGCGATGTCGTCGGTCGAATGGCCCGCGGCCAGATGGCGGAGAACGTCCATCTGGCGGGGCGTGAGGTGAGGGGTTTGCAAGAGAGCCGGCGGTGGTGCGTCGGCAGGATCGGCCAGGCCGAACACGCCTACGATCGAATCGCCCTTCAGCAACTGCGTCGAGCTGATGTCGACCGGGAGAAGGCGACCGTCCGCACTCCGAATGGTGACCCTTCCCTCCGAAGCCTCGGTCGTCCCGAGCATCTTGGCTGCGAACTCCTGCCGCGCGAGCGTCAGATACTGGGACTCCACCACTTGCCCGAGCTTCCGGCCACGCAGATCACCGAAGTGCTCGACGGCGGCGGCGTTCATCCAGCGGACGGTGCCGGTGTGGTCGAGGATGTACGCGGGCACCTTCAGCTTGGCAATCGAGGGCGCGAGATCGGGTGCAATCCGGCGAAGTTCTTGGATGTTGTCGTCGTCAGAAATCATGAAATGACCCATGTGGGTCACGACACAGGACCGCCGAAACCGCAAAGGTGGCGCAGGGATGCGAAGCCTGGCCGCAAGGCTTCGTTGCCTCTCTCCTCTCTCGGGGGGTTCCGGCCCGATGCACTCGTTGAGGGCCGGGGCCCCTGAGAGGCGCGTCGAGCGGGAGGCAGCCTCGTCCCTCACTCACCGACCCTAGCTCTAAGCGCATGAGATCGAGGCCGCAGCCTGCTACTCTGCGCAGGCAATCTAGAGCGAGTTCGGTTCGCGCAAGGCGCCTTCCCACTTGTTCGTGAGTTATTTGAGGGAGGTGTTTTTATGGCTAGCGGAACCGTTAAATGGTTTAACGACAGCAAGGGGTATGGCTTCATCACCCCGGACGAGGGCTCCAAGGATCTCTTCGTCCATCACAGCAACATCGCCGGCGAGGGCTTCAAGAGCCTGACCGAAGGCGCGCGCGTCGAGTTCGAGGAGCGTGAGGGCCAGAAGGGCCCTGAGGCGACGAACGTCGCGCCACTCAGCCAGTAGTGGACGTTGAGGGCCGCGGCCGCCGTAGAGGCGGCCGCGGCGCTCTCCGAGCCGACGGCGGAGGCTTTACTCTGTAGGTGAACGCGAAGAGAGGAAGCGGCATTGGGAAAAGAAGAGAAGGTTGAGATGGAGGGCGAGGTCATCGAGGCGCTCCGCAACTCCATGTTCAGGATCCGCCTCGACAACGGCCACGAGACCCTTGGCTACTCGGCCGGGAAGATGAAGCGGTACCGCATCCGCCTCTTCCTCGGTGACCGGGTCAAGGTCGAGCTCTCGCCGTACGATCTCGCCCGCGGGCGGATCGTCTACCGGTACAGGTAGCCTCGGCGCCTTCGGGTGCCGCGCCGGCTACTTCTTCTCTCGTACTTCGAGCCGGACGACGTTCCGAAGCTGATCCGCGCCATTCGCGCGACCCGAACGCCGCCCGAGACGTCGATCTACGTCGGGAGCTACGGGGTCAATGGACCGGTCAGCCGCCAGGTTCAGGCACTGAAGCGTGGTCTCTACGCGCCGATCTTCCCGATCAAGCCGACGTCGTTCTGGAGCCGGAGACGGGTCGACGGCGCCGATGACCCTCGGTACGAGGGGAAGCTTCCGACCCTCACCTCCCTGATGCGGCTCCCCCCGAGGGAGCGCCTGGCGTGGGGGAGGGAGCTCGGCCGGCGCTTTCACGACGAGATCCGGAGTGCCGAGGCCGACCGCGTGCGAGTCGACGCATGGCAGCTCGACGAGCTCGTCTCCGAGCTCTCCGGTGGCCAGGGCCGCCAATGGCGGGAGTTCACGCGCGGCGTCCTCCACGGCCTCAACTTCGGGCGGAGCGAGTTCGGCGACGGGCCCCGCATCGGCTTCGTCTGGGCGTCGCTGCAGGCGCTGCGAATCGCAGACCTCCGGGTGGATGCCGAGCTGCGGGCATTCTGGAGAGCCCTGGACTCCGCAACCTTCGGGCTCGTGGGCGAGGAGTACCCGCCCTTCACGGGCAACCCGGAGTCTCGCGCGCACGAGCAGGGAGCCACGCAGCGGCGGCTCGCCCGGTCGCGTGGAGAAATCCGCCGAAGGCTCGCAGCCAGATATGTCGTCGGGATGACGCCCGGCTGGCACCTGGCCCGGGGACTCGGAGGAAACGTGAGCCGCGACCCCCGCGCCGAGGTGAACCGCTGGCGCGCCAAATACGTGGACGAACGGGCGAAGGCGACGGTCGCCGGTTTCGGCGCCTACCACTTCCGTTTCGAGAACAGCTCCGAGCAGGTCATGAAGGACACCCTCGCCGGGCTTGCCCGCGGCCTTGATTAGCCGAACGCGTCGACCAGGCGCTCGAGCCCGACGTCCAGCGTCGAGTCCGGCACCGCCAGCGAGAGTCGGGCCCACCCCGCGCCGCTTGCCCCGAACCCCTCGCCGGGTGCAAGAGCGATTCGAAACTCCGTCAGCAGCCGCTCGGCGGTGAGCCCGTCCGGAAGCCGGAGCCAGACGTAGAAGCTCCCCTCCGAAACCGGGGGCCGGACACGCGTTGACTGGAGCGCGGCAAGGACACGATCTCGCCGCGCCTCGTAGCGAGCGCGCCGCTCTTCGACGGACTCCTGCGGACCGGTGAGCGCCGCGATGCCGGCCTCCTGCACCGCGGTGAAGATTCCGGCGCGGACGTGGTCTTGTAGGAGATCCACCCGCGCGACGATCTCCGCATTGCCGACGACGAACCCGAGCCGCCATCCCGCCATCCCGTAGGTCTTCGACATCGAGAACATCTCGACGCCGACCTCCCTGGCCCCGGGCTCGGCGAGGAAGCTCTCCGGCCTTCGTCCGTCGAACATCAGGTCGCCGTAGGCGAAGTCGTGGACGACGGCTGCGCCGCTCTGCTCCGCGTAGCGCACGACCTCTTCGAAGAGACCGGGTGGCGCGGCCACCGCGCAAGGGTTCGACGGGAAGTTGAGGTAGACGGCGGAAACGTCCTTCCGCGGCGCCCCGGCGAGATCAGGGGCCCAGCCGGCCTCCGGGTCCAAGCGGAGCGGGAGAAGGCGAGCGGCCGCGAGCGCGACGCCGGAGGGGTAGTCGGGATAGCCGGGGTCGGGCAAGAGGATCCCGCTGCCGCGCTCGGCGAGGACGAGCGCGAGCTCCACGAGCGCGGTCTTCGTGCCAGGCACCACCGCCACCTCGGTCTCCGGATCGAGCACGACGCCGTACTCGTCCCGGTACCGGGCCGCGATCGCCTCGCGCAGCTCCGGCAGGCCGCGGAAGGGCGGGTAGCCGTGAGCGCTCATCTTCTGAGCCGCTTTCGACAGCCGCTCGGCGACGTGAGCTGGAGGGCCGACCTCGGGATTGCCGCGGCCTAGATCGAGGAGCGGCTCGCCGTCCTCACTCGCGGCGTGGGCGACGCGCGCGAGCAGCGCCGTGAAGTACTGCTCGGGCAGCCGCTCGAGCCGAGCCGGCCGGGATCGCAAAGGGAGGGTTTGGCGCATTACCGGCCTGTGCCGCCAGGCCGCGCTGCTCGCTCCCAGGCTGTGTCCTCGGTCGCGCCCGTATCGCAGGGATACGAACGCTCCCTGCGTCCTTGCCTGGAAACGAGCATCGCACCCTGACAACGAGCGTTAATGCGCCAAACCCTCCAAGGGCGATCCTACGGATCAGCGGCCGAGCAGGGCCTTCAGGACGAGCGAGTCCACCTCTTCCTCGTCCGAGCGGACGACCAGCCTCGGTCCCTGGCGCGACTCACGGCTGGAAAAGGCCAGTTCCTGTGACCCGCGGGTGGTGATTGCCAGGCTCACCTCGCCGCCGTCTTCCACGAACGGCGTGACGTCGATGGCACTCCAGGCGCCCACCCGCACCGGTTTGGCAGCCGTGTACCGCGCCGAGGTCGGTGGCGCATTCGCGAACGTGAGACGCCTCTCGGACCACGGGCGGGCCGTGACCCGGCGGACGGCGAAGCTCGCACGTGCCGACGAGCGGGGCCGCAGCAAGAGCGTGACGCTCGTTACGTTGTCGGCCAATTTCCCGAGCCTGAATCGCAGGTACGTCGTCGTCTCGGGTGACCCGTCGACCCGGAGGACAGGAGCCCGGCCGAAGTTCGCACGTGGCTGGGCGGACGAAACGTGGGCGTCCGCCACCGGCTTGTATGCCTTGATGTCCGTCGCCGGCGTGTTCGCGGCCGGCGCGGCGGCCGTCAGTGCCGCAGTCGCGAGCACAGCAGTGGCCAGAGCCATGAGCCCCCGTTGCAGGCGGCTTCCTGTCGTCTCCGATGTCGTCATGCCGAGTCGAGACCCCCCAAGTGGTCCACTCCGAGTAACCCACTCCAAGTAACCCCGGCAGGGGTCAAATCCTTACCGAGAGCTTGCAGAGCCTCCTAGGAGGAAGCCACTCCCAGGCCCGGCGCTTGCAGCGCCATCGCCTCTTTGAGCACGGTGAGGGCTTCGTCCGATCGGCCCTCGGCCTCGTGGAGCGTCGCAAGCTTGCTGTAGACCTCGAGCACGTAACGGTTCGGACCCGGGACGAGGAGCTCAACTGCCTGCTCGTAGCGCTTGCGCGCCCCCGCGGTGTCGCCGACTGCCTCGAGGATCTCGCCGATCAGCGCGTAGCCGCGGCCCGCGTCGTGGGGCGAAACGTCTGCCAAGAGCTCCGCGCTCTCGATTGCGAGCGTGGCGGCCTCGTCCTTGCGGTCGAGCCGCACGAGCGCGCGCGCTCGCTCGAGCCGGAAGACGGCGAGCTCGGCGCGGTTGCCGCTTGCCTCGATCAACGGAAGGCCGCGGTCGATCAGATCGAGCGCCTCGGTCGCGTTGCCGCGGTCGAGCTCGACATGGGCGAGGAGATGGTGGGCGCGGGCCGCATAGTGGGTGTGCTCCGTGAGCTCGAGGAGCTCCAGCGCCTTCCGGGCGTAGCGGGCGGCGGTCGTCGCGTCCTCGCGCATCGCGTAGAGCCGCGACTGGGACCAGAAGATGCGGGCGCGGAAGATGGGGTCTGACGCGTTGGGAGCGAGCGCGACGGTTTTCTGGAGCAGCTCGTCCGCAGCTTCGAGCTCGTTGGTGTCGATATAGGCGTTGGCGAGCAGGACTCCGAATCGAATCGCTTCGACCGTGTCCTTCCGCTCCTCTGCAGCCGTGAGCGAGTGGCGGAAGATCCGCTTGGCGGGCTCGAAGTCGTCGACGATCGCGTACGCCCGGCCAAGCGTGTCTGCGAGCGCCGGCTGGTCGGAGATCTCGGTGTGCGAGACCCGGACGGCTTGTTCCAGCAAGTCGATGGCGCGGCGCGGGTCTCCTCGCTCGAACGCGATCTGCCCCAGGCCCGCGAGCGCCCGGGCTCGGACCGAGGTCGTGGCAGCAGCCTCGAGTACCTCCGTGTAGAGACGGAATGCCTCCTCCACCTCGCCGAGCCGGAATGAGACCTCGGCGTCGAGCAGCTTCCGATCCTCGCCGCCGGCCTCGCGCTCGAGGCCCGTCGCGAGGTAGTCCTCGCTGACACCCAGGCGTCGACCCATCTCGCGCAGGAGCTGGAGCGACGGAATTCGCTCTCCGGCTTCGATTCGCGAGATGTAGGCGGGCGAGCAGCCCTCGAACGAGAGCTGGCGCTGGCTGATGCCCGCGTGGTCGCGCGCGTCGCGAAGCCGCCGACCGACGGCGGCGGGATCGTCGACATGGGTTGACTTTCGTCGCGGCAATGACTACCTCCGTCTTATCGGCTCTCTATAGTAATTGGCCCGGGCCCGGGACTGTCCCTCAGTAGGAATCTGAAGGGAGGTCTCGGTGACTTCACGCCTCGCTGTCTTGTCGGAAGTGCTCGCGCCGCTGTCCGACGACACGTCGGCACGCGGCCCGATCTGGCCCTAGATCCTTAGCGATCCGAGCACCGAATGCACGCGGACCCCCCGAAGGTCCTGGGGGTCCGCTGCGGTCTCGAGCCTCGTTACTTCGAGATCTGCTGGACGACCTGTCCTGTCTCCGAATCGTCGCCGTGCAGCGCGATGTCTGCCTGCGCGACGATCCCCACCAGGCGCCCGTCTTCCTCGACGACGGGCAGCCGGCGGACCTGGTGCTGCGCCATCAGCCGTAGAGCTTCGTCGAGCTCTTGCTGCGGGTCGATCGTGACGAGCTCGGTCGACGCAACCTCGCGCACGTTGATCGAGCTCGGGTCGCGCTCCTCGGCGACCACCCGGATGGCGATGTCACGGTCGGTGATCGTGCCGACCAGCCGCTCGCCGTCGACGATCGGCAGCAGCCCGACGTCGTCGTCTCGCATCAGCCGGGCAGCGTCGACGACCGACGCGTCGGCCTGGACGGTGCGCGGGTTCTCGGTCATCAGGTCGCCGATACGGTGGCTCTGTCCCATCTGCAGTCCCCTCCTTGTCGCTTTCGCCGGAGGTTCCCCAGCTGGCAAGGCGTAAACGGAGGGTAAACCGCTAGTCGGCGCCGGGGTCGTCTTCGGCCGTTCCGGTCTCCTCTTCGGGATCCGGCACCGGCGAGCCTTCGACCTCGTCGTTTCGATCGTCGTCTCTCGGGTGCTGCGATACCTTCTCGTCCATGCGCGTCATCCTGCCTGATTCGTCCGAGCTGGAGCTCCCCGAGGGTGCAACAGGGCTCGACGCGGCCGCGGCGATCGGCCCGAAACTGGCGAAGCAGGCCGTCCTCCTGCGCTCGAACGGGGTGGTGCAGGACCTTCGCGTCCCGCTCGAGGAGGGGCAGGCGATCCAGATCCTCACCACGCGCGACCGCGAGGACCCGGACGCGCTCCATGTCCTCCGTCATTCGACTGCGCACCTGCTGGCGGAGGCCGTCCGGCGCCTCTACCCCGGAGTGAAGGTGGCGATCGGGCCGCCGATCGAGAACGGCTTCTACTACGACTTCGAGTTTCCCGAGCCGATCGCCGAGGAAGCCCTCGAGCGGATCGAGGAGGAGATTCGGAAGGAGTTGTCCGAAGGCCGTTCCTGGGCGCGCGAGGAGATCTCTCGCGACGAGGCGCGGAGGCGGTTCGAAGCGGAGGAGGAGCCGTACAAGGTCGAGCTCGTCGAGACGGCCGAAGGAGACATCTCCCTCTACACCCAGGGAGCGTTCACCGACCTCTGCCGCGGCCCGCACCTTCAGGACTCCAAGCCGATCAAGGCGGTGAAGCTGACCGGCCTCGCCGGCGCCTATTGGCGCGGCGACGAGAAGAACACGCAGTTGACGCGCATCTATGGAACCGCGTTCTACTCCGAGGACGATTTGAACGCTCATCTCGAGCGGCTGGAAGAGGCAAAGAAGCGCGACCACAGGCGCCTGGGCGTCCAACTCGATCTGGTTCACCTCTCGGACCACGCTCCGGGCATGCCGTTCTGGCATCCCAAGGGAATGGTCGTCTGGAACGCACTCGAGGACCTGCGGCGACGCGAGAACGCGAGCCGCGGCTACGTGGAAGTGAAGACGCCTCTCCTCTACGACGTCGAGACCTGGAAGACCTCGGGACACTGGGAGAAGTTCCGCGACGACATGTTCCTCGTTCCGTACGGAGACGAGCGGACGCTCGGCATGAAACCGATGAACTGCCCCGGGCACATGCTGCTCTTCGGCAACGACCTGCGGAGCTACCGCGATCTCCCGTTGCGCTACGCCGAGTCATCCACCCTGCACCGGAACGAGCGTGCCGGAACGCTCCACGGGCTCCTCCGCGTCCAGCACGTGACGCAGGACGACGCCCACATCTTTTGCTCGCCCGACCAGATCGAAGAGGAGATCTTCGGCTGCCTCGATTTCGCGAAGTCCCTCTACGACCTGTTTGGCATGGAGGCGCGCTTCGAGCTCTCGACCCGCCCGGAGAACAAGCTCGGTACCGACGAGGAGTGGGACTTCACCGAGGCGGCCCTCCGCGCGGCGCTCGACCGGCGCGGGCTCGCCTACGACCTGAACGAGGGGGATGGCGCCTTCTACGGCCCGAAGATCGATTTGCACATGACCGACGTCCTCGGCCGCTCCTGGCAGATGGGGACGATCCAGCTCGATTCCCAGATGCCGGCTCGTTTCGGTTTGAGCTACATGGGCGCCGACAACGTCGAGCACACGCCCTATGTCGTGCACCGGGCGCTCTTCGGCTCGCTCGAGCGCTTCATCGGGATCCTCATCGAGCACTACGGCGGCGCATTTCCAGTGTGGCTTGCTCCCGTTCAGATCCGGATCGTCCCTGTGGGGGAGGATCACCGCGAGGCGTCAGAGGCCCTCGCCGCAAAGCTCTCGGCCTTCCGCGTGGAGGTGGACGACTCCGACGAGACGGTCGGCAAGCGAATTCGGAACGCCGAGGTGGAGAAGATCCCCTACGTCGTCGTCTACGGAGACCGCGAGTCGGAGAGCTCGCTTGCGGTGCGCAAGCGGGGTGGGGAACAATCGTCGCTGAGTCTTGACGAGTTGTTGCGAGAGCTCGTTGCTAAGGTGTGAGCCTGCAAGCAGGGGCTCAGCAGTTTTCCCTCACCTTCGGCAGCGTGGAGACGCGAGGCTGGAGGTTCAAACGAGGCGAGAGAATGTCTGGAGCCGCTGCGTGCAGCGGTTTTGTCGTTGAGAAGGAGGAGCAGAAGAGCTTGGTGAACGCCAATTGAGGCCGAGGCGGTTCTCCCGTCCGGAGCCACCCCCGGAGCCGCAGACCCGGATCAACGAACGGATTCGAGTGCCGCAGGTGCGGCTGATCGACGAGGGAGGCGAGCAGCTCGGGATCAAGCCGACGAGCGAGGCCGTGGAGTACGCCTACAGCAAGAACCTCGACCTCGTCGAAGTCGCCGCGCAGGCGTCGCCGCCGGTCGCCCGGGTCATGGACTACGGGAAGTACCGGTACATGGAGGAGCAGAAGGCCAAGCTCGCCCGTAAGCACCAGTCCCAGGTTCACGTCAAGGAGATCAAGCTCAGACCGAAGATCGCAATCCAGGATTACGAGACCAAGAAAGGCCACGTCGTTCGGTTCCTCAACCAGCGCGCGAAGGTCAAGGTCACGATCATGTTCCGCGGGCGGGAAACCACCCATCCGGAACGCGGCCGAGACCTTCTGATGCGGCTCGCTGAGGACGTGAAGGAGATCGGCCTGGTCGAGTCACCGCCGCTCCTCGACGGACGGAACATGGTGATGGTCATCGGGCCTACGAAGAGCGCAGGAGCAACCAAAGATGCCAAAGCAGAAGACATCCAAAGCAGCGAAGAAACGCTTCAAGGTGACGGGAGCGGGGAAGATCCTGCGCCGGAAGGGGCCTCAGGCCCACCTGCTCGAGAAGAAGTCGGCGAAGCGCAAGCGTAGTTTTCGTCGTCCGGCTGCCCTTGCGAAAAGTGAGTACCGCGAGGTCGTACGCATGCTCGGCGGCAAGAAGAGGAGTCGCTGAGATGGCGGCCCCCTCCAGCCCAGCTCGCGGCCACCGGCGTGCTGCAAACCGGCGGCTCGCCGCGTCCTCAGTCGCACCCGTAGCCTCCGGCTACGAATGCTCCCAGCGTCCTTCCGAGCCTTGGTTTTCGCGGCCGGTGACCACGATCTGGCCAGGAGGTGACCGCTAGATGCCCCGCGTCAAGCGATCCGTTCATGGACGCAAGAAGCGTCGCAAGGTTCTGGCGGCGGCCAAGGGCTATGTCGGGCTCAAGCACTCGACGTACCGGGCCGCGAAGGAGCAGGTCGAGCATTCGCTCGTCTATGCCTACCGGGACCGCAAGGCGCGCAAGCGCACCATGCGGCGGCTCTGGATCATCCGGATCAACGCCGCCGCGCGCGGGCACGGGCTCTCCTACAACCAGTTCGTGTCGGGGTGCCGGAAGGCGGGAATCGAGCTCGATCGCAAGGTGCTCGCCGAGATCGCCGTGGTCGACCCTGAGGCGTTCGGGAAGATCGCCGAGCAGGCCAAGGCCGCGCTCGAGACCTGACCGCCGAGCTCGAGCGGGTCTTTCTCCACCAGGCCGAGGCGTGCGAGCGGTCGGGCTCGCAGCTCTACGGGCGGCTCTGCCGCCGGCTCGCCGACGAGCCCGCTGTCCGTGAGATCGTTCCGGACGAGCGCTGGGATCGCCCGCTCCAGCTCCTCGGGGGCCTGCATTACCTCGCCCTGAGCGAGGGCATCGATCCCTGGAGCGATCCGGTGGCGGTCTTGCGGGAACGCGGTGACTGGCTCCGTCGCTTCATCCAGGAGCGGGGTGTCCAGACGAACGAGGTGCAGCGGAGCTGGATGCTGCTCCCGTGCTTCCTCGAGATCGCGCGTCGTGCAGGCGTCGAAGTCCTGGATTTCGTCGAGCTCGGACCGAGCGCCGGCCTGAACCTCGTCTGGGACCGGTACCACTACACCTACGAGGCGGGCGATTGGGGCCCGAAGGACGCTCCGCTCGACCTCTCCGGCGAGGAGCGAAGGCCCGTTCCGCGCGAGCTCCTCGCGCTGCGTCCGGCGGTGCGGCATCGGCGCGGCATCGACCTTTCGCCGATCGATGTCACGAGCGACGAGGATGCACTCTTGCTGAAGGCGTTCGTCTGGGCAGACCAGGCTCATCGGCTCGAACGCCTGGACCGGGCGGTGGAGACGCTGCGCGCCGACCCGCCGGCGATCGAGCAGGGGCACATCGCGGACCGACTGCCGGCGGTCCTCGCCGAGCGGAAGCTCGGGGCGCTCACGATCGTCTTCGAGACGGCGGTTCTCGGGTACGTCGGCGTCGAGCAGGAGCGAGTCGTCGCCGCACTCGAGGCCGCCGGTCGCGAGTTTCCGCTCGGCTTCGTCTGGACCGGGCGTCCCACGGAGGACGAGCATGGCTTCTACGGCCTCTGGATGCGCCTCTGGCCCGATGACGAGAAAGTCCTCCTCGCGCACGCGGGCTTTCACGGCCAGTGGATCGAGTGGCTCGGTCAGCCTGGGTGATCAGCTCATCGTCGAACCCCCGGCTCCGGCTCGTCCGTCGGCTCTCGTCCCGAAATCAGCGCGAGCGCCTCGGTCTGTTCGTCTGCGAGGGGGAAGACCTCGTCCAGGCGGCGCTCGCAGCCGGGCTGACACCGGCCGAGCTGCTCGTCGATGCCGAGCGTCCGGTCGCGGGGCTTCCGGAAGCCGAGGCCGTCGAGCCTCGTTTGCTCGCAGAGATATCGACGCTCGGCCATCCGCCGCGGGTGATCGGGGTCTTCCGGCGCGAAGAACTGCCTCGTCTCGATCCATCGTCATCTCCTCCTGTCGGTTTGGCGCTCTGGCACGTTGCCGATCCAGGCAACATTGGCACTCTAGTTCGCGCGGCGGACGGACTCGGTCCGGCGTTCCTCGCACTCTCCGAGCACTGCGCAGACCCAACCGGGCCCAAGGCACTGCGAGCGTCGGCCGGGGCGATCTTTCGCGTCCCGACCGCGAGCTTCGACGACTCGCCCGGCCGCAGAGTCGCACTGGTCGCGCATGGCGGGAAGCCTCTCTACGAGGTCGATCTCGTGGAGCCGACCCTCTTCGTCCTGGGCGCCGAGCGGGAGGGCCTCCCCGCCGACGTCGTCGAGACGTGTGACGAGAGCGTCACGATTCCGCTCGAAAACGGTGCCGAGTCGCTCAACGTCGCCATGACGGGGTCGATCGCCCTCTACGAGTGGCGCCGAAGGGCCAGGTAAAATCCTCCGCATGGCACGGGTCGCCGGACTCTGGACATCGCCCGCCAAGGGGAGCGGCCGTATGGATTCCCAGGAGCGCGTGCAGGCGATCGAGGGGCACGGCCTCGAAGGCTGCGCCCACGCCCGGGCGGGCACGAAGCGCCAGGTGCTCTTCGCATCGGCGGAGCACCTCCAAGCCCTCGGTGTCGAGTTCGGCCGGATCCGGGAGAACTTCACCGTCGAAGGCGCCGACGTCCACACCTGGCCGGTGGGCCAGCGCGTGAAGGTCGGGAGCGCCGAGTTCGAGATCAGCATGGTCTGCGACCCGTGCTCCCGGATGGACGAGCTCCGACCCGGGCTCCAGGCGGAGCTCGACGGGAAGCGCGGAATGCTCGCGCGCGTCGTGCAGACCGGCGAGGTCGCCGCCGGCGACGAGATTCAGCTGCTCTAACCCTCGGCGCGACGCGCGACGAACACCATGTCCTCGCCCCGCCGGTAGGGCCGGTAGTCGAACCAGCCGTAGACGCGGTCGACCGTGAACCCGGCCTCGGTGAGGGCGGCTTTCCACTCGCGAACCGAGATCCAGGCGAGCTGCATCGTGGATTCTCCGCCGGGGCCGCGAACCGACAGCGTGAGCGTCCGCGCATCGGAATCCCAATCGGCACGCTCGAAGATGGCGGGCTCGCGCTCGATCCAGCGCGCGTGGGTCTCTTCGATGTCGTCCTGCCGCGGTGAGAAGACGTCGAAGATGAGCCGGCCTCCCGGGACGAGCAGGTCGCGTGCGTTCCGCAAGGCCCGGAGCCGCGACGGTGCATCGAGCAGATGAAGGTACGAGCGGAACGGACAGGTGACGAGCGAGACGCGCTCCTCGACCGGCGGATCGCCGATGTCGCCAGACCGAAGATCGAGCATCTCTCCGACGCCCGCAGCCTCGGCTCGGCGGCGGCAGATCGCCAGCATCCCTTCAGACGAGTCGACGCCGATCACCCGTACGCCGGCGACGGCGGTCGGCACCGCGATTCGTCCGGTGCCGACGCCGAGCTCGACGACGGGCCCGCCGGCCTTCCGAGCTTCGGCGACGTAGAACGGGATGTCCTCGGTCACGCTCAGGCTCCACGGGTCGTAGAGCTCCGCGATCGGGTCGTAAGGGCTCGGGGCTACGCGGGCTTCCGTGCTACCCACACGAACTCCCGGCTCTCGTCGTCGAACGGCCGCTTGTCGAACCAGCCGTAGAGCGCCTCCACCTCGAGCCCGGCGACGTCGATCAGCCCTTCCCACTCGGACCGGGTCAGCCACCAGAGCTGGAGGTCGCGGCGTCCCTGCCCGGGCTCGCCGGTGTACGCCGTGATGTCGATGCGGTTGTCCTCCGGCCGGTGGGCGACGTACTCCCAGAGCGTCTCGGAGTCGAGATGAGGTCTTGCCACTCCGTCCATCCGAACGGCGATGTGCGGGTCGAAGACGAACGCGTTCCACGCGAACCGGCCACCCGGCCGAAGCGCCGCGGCGACCCGCTCGAAAACGAGCCGGCGATCCGCCCAGGTCGGTAGGTGGAGCAGTGAGCGGTACGGGCAGTAGATGAGCGCGGCAGGCTCTTCCAGCGAGAGCTCGCGCATGTCGCCCTCCCGCAGCTCGATGTCGACACCGGCGGCCTCGGCGGCCTTCCGCGCCTTCGCGAGCATCGCCGGCGAGCGGTCGATCCCGATCATCCGCCGACCGATCGCCTGGGCGACCGGCACCCCGACCCGCCCGCTCCCGACGGCCAGCTCGACGACCGGGCCGTCCGCCTCGCGCGCAAGCTCGACGTAGAACGGGATGTCCTCGGTCATCGGAGCCGACCACTCCTCGTAGATCTCGGCGAAGGGCGCGTAGGGGTCCACGTCTCCATTGTCCGTTATCGTGTGGCCATGGCAGTGAGGCACCTGGATTCCCCGTTTACCCGGCCCCGGCTCGAGTCCGGGGACCGGCGCTGACGCCAGAGCTGCCGACCCGCCGACACTCGATCCGGGGCCGTCTTGGACGCTGACGCGCTGACCAACGAGGCGCTGACCGCCGTCGCCGTTTCCACCAAGGTGGACGAGCTGGACGACGTCCGTGTCCGCTACCTGGGGCGCAAGAGCGCGTTGAAGCAGGCTCTCCGCGAGGTTCGCGACCGGGAGAGCGGAATGGCGCTGAACGCCGCTCGCGAACGCATCGAAGAGGCCGTCGAGTCGCGACAGCGGGAGCTCGAGAGCGCCGAGCTCGACCGGGCTCTGACCCAGGAGCAGATCGACATCACCCTGCCCGGCGAGGCATCCCCGAGGGGCCACCTGCACGTGATCACCCAGGTCCGGCGCGAGGTCGAGGACATCTTTCTCGGCCTGGGCTACGAAGTCGTCGACGGTCGAGAAGTGGAGACGCCGAAGTACCTCTTCGACGCCCTCAACATGCCGCCGAACCACCCGACGAGGTCACCGCTCCAAACCTTCTATCTCGGCGACAACGCTGTGCTGCGTACCGAAACCTCACCCGCGCAGATCCACTCGATGGAGAAGGGGGAGCCACCGATCTACATGGTCTCGCTCGGCCGCTGCTACCGGCGCGATACGCCCGACGCGACGCACTATCCGATCTTCCACCAGGTCGAGGGGCTCGCAGTCGACAGGAACCTGACGCTCGCGGACTTGAAAGGAACGCTCGAGCGGCTGCTGCGCTCGCTCTTCGGCGAGGAGCGCGAAACGAGGTTCGCGACGCATTTCTTCCCCTTCACCGAGCCGTCGATCGAGGCGTACGTCTCCTGTTTCCTCTGCGACGGAGCCGGCTGCCGCGTGTGCCGGCAGTCCGGATGGATCGAGATCGGCGGGGCCGGCATGGTCGACCCGAACGTCTTCGAGTTCGTCGGGTACGACCCGGAGGAGTACACAGGGTTTGCGTTCGGTTGGGGGCTCGAGCGGATGGCGCTGCTGCGGCACGGGATCCCGGACATCCGCGCCCTGTGGGAGAACGACCTCCGCCTCCTGGAGCAATTCTGATGCGGGTCCCGATGGAGTGGCTGCGTGAGTACGTCGACGTGCAGGCCTCGAACGATGAGATCGTTGCCCGGCTCTCGATCTCGACCTGCGAGATCGAGCAGGTGATCCGGCGGGGAGTGCCCGACCAGGACGGCAACCTCGGCCTCTACCGCGTCGGGCGGGTGGTCGAGGCCGGAAAGCATCCCAACGCCGACCGGCTGCAGCTCTGCCGGGTCGACACGGGCGACCCCGAGCCGCGCCAGATCGTGTGCGGTGCATGGAACTTCGGCGCAGGCGCGACGGTCGCTGTCGCCCTTCCGGGGGCCGTCCTGCCCGACGGCAACCAGCTCGGGGAGGTGAAGCTTCGCGGCGAGACATCGTCCGGGATGATCCTGTCCGAGCAGGAGCTGGAGCTCGGCACGGACCACAGCGGAATCCTCGTCCTCGAGGAAGGGCCCGAGCCGGGCACGCCGCTAGGCGACCTCTTCGCGCTCGGCGAGGACGTCCTGGAGATCGAGACGACGCCGAATCGCCCCGACCTCCTCTCCGTCTACGGAATGGCCCGCGAGGTGGCCGCGATCTTCGGAGGCGACCTACGGCCCATGCCGGGCGAGGATCCTGAGCGATCCTCGGAGGACCCGGTGGACATCCGCGTCGAGGACTTCGGGGGCTGCCCGCGCTACGTCGGCCGAACGTTCACCGACGTGCGAATCGGTCCTTCGCCGCTCTGGCTCAAAGGGCGGCTCGTCGCTGCCGGCATGCGGCCGATCTCGAACGTCGTCGATGCGACGAACTACGTCATGCTCGCGCTCGGGAGCCCGCTGCACGCCTTCGACCTCTCCAAGCTCGCGGAGCGGCGAATCGTCGTACGCCGGGCCTCGGGCGGCGAGGAGATCAAGACGCTCGACGGAAACCTCCGGAAGCTCCAGGCCGACGACCTCGTGATCGCGGACGCCGAGCGGGCCGTTGCGATCGCGGGGGTCATGGGCGGCGAGGACAGCGAGGTCACCGAAGAGACGACCGACGTGCTCCTCGAGGCTGCGAACTTCGAGCCGATCGGGATCCTGCAGACGTCGGAGCGGCTCGGGCTCCGATCGGAGGCCTCGGGCCGCTGGGAGAAGGGCGTCGACCCGCATCTCGCCGAGCAGGCCGCGAGACTCTGCTCCGAGATCCTCGCGTCGACCGCCGGCGCTCGCTGGGTCGGCCACGCTGACGTCAAGGGCGAGCTGCCGGCACCCTCGACGATCACATTGCGGCCGGAGCGAACTTCGGCCCTCCTCGGCCTCGAGGTCGATAAGGATGAGCAGCGCGCGATCCTCACGGGCCTCGGGTTCGAAGCTTCCGACGACCTCCAGGTCACCGTCCCGACCTGGCGCCAGCGCGATGTCACGCGAGAGGTCGACCTGATCGAGGAGGTGGGCCGGATGAAGCTCGACGAGGTGCCGTTCTCGCTCCCGGAGCGACGCGAGATGTACGGGCGCCTGAAGCCCGAGCAGCGGAAGCGCCGGCTCGTCGAGGACGCCCTCGCCGGGCTCGGGTTCTCGGAGGTCTATACCCCGAGCCTCGTCGCCGACGACCCGCGGCCCGACGCCCTGCGCATCCCGCAGCCGCAGTCACAGGACATGTCCGTGCTCCGCACGACCCTGCTGCCGAGCCTCGTGCAGGCTGCCCGCCACAACCTCGATGCGGGCAACGAGGGGATCGCGCTCTTCGAGATCGCGCACGTCTACCTCCCGAACGGGGAGCTGCCGCACGAGCCGCAGCATGTCGCCGGGATCGTCCAGGCGCCGTTCGCCCGGGCGAAGGGCGCGGTCGAGAGGATCCTCGCCGTCGCACGCAAGCGCGGGACCTACGAGCGGGCCGAGCATCCGCTGATGCACCCCGGTAAGACGGCGTCGTCCGAACACGGTCCGGTGGGCGAGCTCAGGCCAGGATTGCTGGACGGCGAGTGGAGCGTCTTCGAGCTCGACCTCGACAGCCTCGAGCTCCTCGACGACTGGAACTACGAAGACGTGATCACCTATCCACCGGTCAAGCAGGATCTCGCCTTCACGATTTCCGGAAGAGGTGCTCGCAGGCGACCTCGTCGACGAGGCCCGCCGTGCAGTCCCCGAGCTCCGGGAGATGACGCCCTTCGACGTCTACCACGGGGAGCAGGTCGGCGAGGGCCGAAAATCGGTCGCGTTCCGCGTCGAGTTCCAGTCCTCCGACCGGACTCTCACCGACGCGGAGGCGGCGGGGCTCCGTCAGAAGATCGTGAAGGTGCTCGCGGCGAAGTTCGGCGCCGAGCTGCGCGCGTAGGGGTCTGGCCTAGAGCTCTTCTTCCGGCGAGAGTCGGGCCGCGAGCGCGCTCATGACCTTGCTCTCGATTTCGGGCGAGCCCTCGAGGAGCGCCTTGAACGACCTCTCGGTGATGACGAGCGCGCGGATCGGCGTCTCGGCCACGACGGAGGCGGTTCTCGGCCGGTCCTCGACGAGCGCGATCTCACCGAAGAAGTCACCCGCTCCGAGGCGGTTGATCTCCCTGTCTCCCTGGCGTACCACGGCGTCGCCTTCGACGATCACGAAGAACTCGCGGCCCGGGGAGCCCTCGACCGTCAACTCCTTCCCCTCGGCGAGGTCGATCTCGTCGGCGATCGACGCCACCTCGGCGAGCTCCTTGCGGCCGAGTTGCGAGAAGAGCGGTACGCCCTTGATCAGGTCGGCCTTTGCGTCACTGCGAAGTCTCATGCGGTGAGTCTAAGAGGTTCCGACATGATGACGCTTCGTGAAAACCGAATGGGGAGCCCCCGACGTACAGGGAGGCATGACGCATCGAATCCGCCTCCTCGTTCTCGCCGCAGCCGCCGTCGCGGCGGCGCTCGCCTCGCCCACCGCTGCTCTCGCACAGACGAAGCTGATCGCGACCGTCGGCGACCCCGCGACGATCACGCTCAGGCACGAAAACGGCTCGGCAGTCACGGACGTGCCTGCCGGCGCCTACACCATCGAGGTGCACGACGAATCGATCAACCACAACTTCCACCTGTCCGGGGTCGGCGTCGATCAGCGCACGGACGTGGAGACGACAGGAACCGTCACCTGGAACGTGACGCTCGAAGACAAGCGCCGGTACACGTTCGTGTGCGATCCCCACAACACGACTATGCGGGGCTCCTTCACGACCGGCGGCGGCCCACCGGTGCAGCCACAACCGCCTCCCGCTCCCAAGCCTCAGCCGCCGATGCTGATGGCGACCGTAGGCCCCGGCTTCACGATCTCCCTTCGCACGCACCACGGCGCGAAGGTCAACCGCCTGAAAGCGGGGCGTTACCGGATCGTGGTTCGCGACCGGTCGGCGATGCACAACTTCCATCTGATCGGCGCCGGTGTGAACAAGAGGACCGGCGTCGGGTTCCGGGGCAATGTGACCTGGACGGTCACCTTCCGGAAAGGCAAGGCCTACCGGTTCGTCTGCGATCCCCACGCGGCGCGGATGAAGGGGGGCTTCAGGGCTACGTAGAGCTCAGTGTGACCGTCGGGCCGGCCTGACGAGGCCAGCGTTCTCCCCACCGGCCGCGTGGACGTCGGCCTGGCGGTCGAGCTCCGAGTTCAGTTCCGCGCCGAACAGCAGCGCGAATGCCGAGTAGTTCAGCCAGAGCAGGAGGATGATGCCTCCGGCGAGCGAGCCGTACGTCTTGTCGTAGGAGCCCGCGAAGCTCGTGTACACCGCGAAGAGGCCCGAGAGCGTCAGCCAGAGAACGGCACCCACGAACGAGCCCGGCGTGAGCCATTTCCAGCTCCGCTGCTCCGCATTCGGCGCGGCGTAGTACACGAGCGCAAAGAAGAGCAGGAGGACCGCGAAAGCGATCGGCCAGCGCAGGATGTTCCAGAACAGGTCGAAGGCGCCGCCGAGCTTGGCCTTGCTCGCGATCGCCTCGCCCAGCGGGCCGCCGAACACGATGAAGATGAACATCCCCGCGAGGACGATCCCATTCACGACCACGAGGGCGATCGCGATCAGCCGTACCTTCCAGAAGGGGCGCGTCTCGATCCGCTCGTAGGCGCGGTTCACCGCCTTGATCACCGCGCCCATCGCGCCGCTCGCAGCCCAGACCGCCGCAAAGCCGCCGACGACGAACGCGAGGACCGAGGCTTCCTTGTTGGCCGCCGAGCTCTCCTTGGCGATGTCGATCGCGTCGTTGACCTGGCTCGGTGCGACCCGGCCAAGAAGGTCACCGAGTGCGTTGTAGGCGTCCGTTCCGAAGAGGCCCAGGAGGCCGATCAGGAAGATGAGTGCCGGGAAGAACGCGAGGATCGAGCTGAAGGCGACCTGCTGGGCGAGCCCCATGCAGTCGTCGGCCATGAACGACTTCGCCGCTCGCTTGAAGACAGCCACCCACTCGCCCAGGCCGAGTCGGTGTGGGCCTTCGGGAACCTTGCCGACTTCGGGCTGATCAGTCGCGGTCGACAAAGGAGAAGCGGCCGACGCGGGCCTTTTCCTTCCCCTCGCGACCGCGGCGCGCGAAGAGCCGCATCGTCGCGCCGATCCCGCCGGCCAGGAAGAACCCGGCTCCCAGCGCACTCGCAGCGACCACCGGGAGGTTGCCGCGGATCTTCGAGTTGATGTCGGTGGCGTCCTTGACGCCGGCGCGAAGGGAATCGACGGCGTTTGCGAGCCGCTCCCGCTCGGCCTCGAGCTCGTGCCGCACCTGCTCGGGTGTGCGGGCGTTATCTGTTCCCATTGCTCTTCAACGCCTGGGTCGTGAGCTTGGCTTCGTCGATTGCCTGCTGCGGCATCGGGGGAGTGCCCTTCTGCACCTTCTTGATCCCCAGGAGTGCGAGCACCCCGGCCACCGCGAACAGGAAGAGGGTCACGATCAGCAACGAGAGCCAGAACGGAAGGAAGGTCGCGAGCCCCGCGGTGATGGTCGCGAAGAGGAAACCGACGCCGTAGACGACTACGACGAGCGCGCCGGCCAGCAGCCCGATCCCGAGGCCGAGCGCGGCCAGCTTCTTCTTGAGCTCGATCGACGCAAGCTCGATCTCCAGTCGCGCGATCGCGCTTGCGTGCTCGGCGACTCCCTTCGCGGCGGCCCCGAGGCCCTGGTCCGCCTGCGCCTGCTGCGGCTCAGTCTCTGGGGTGGGCATGGCCCCTCCAGTCGATGACTTTCGCGAGCACGATCCCGGCTACGAGCGCCGCGCCGACGACGAGCAGCGGACTCGGGCCGCCACCCTTCTTCTTCGGCTTCGGACGCTTTCCGAGTTGCGGAGAGCTCGGCCCGGTCGGCCCCGGGCTGCCCGCGGGCTGATTCTTGGGCGCATCCCCCTTGAAGCGGGCGACGATCAGGCTCGGCTTCAGCTTGCGCAGAAACGCCGCGTCCTCGGCGAGTGGTTCCGCAAGCTGGCGCACTGACGCCACCCTCGGCCGACGCGCGGTCGGCGAAGTCGCGCAGCCGGTCCGCGGCCCCGTCGATGATCTTGTCCCCCTTGGTCACTTCTTCGCCGGAGGGACTTCGCCGGTGACGATCCGGTAGACCTTGGATGCGGCCGTCCGCGCCGCGATTGCGGCGATCGCGCCGAAGAAGCCGTAGATGATCGTCCAGAGCAGCTTGCGAAGCATCGTCAGGAGATTACCGCCAGTGGGGATGCGGAAACCTGGCAGCACTCTCGAATACTTATCCTGTCTCTATGCAGCCCGACGTGCGCCGGTTCGGAAAGCCCGAGCGACAGCGGTTGATCGCGAGCCTGGTTTCGCGGCGCCGCATCGGGACGCAGCACGACCTGCTCGCCGCTCTGGCTGCCGAAGGCTGCAGGGCGACGCAGGCGACCCTGTCCCGGGACACGCGCGAGCTCGGGCTCGAGAAGACGCACGACCAGCTCGGGCGCCCTCGCTATGTCGTCCCGCAGGACGGCCGGCGATCGAATCCGAGCGAGGCACTGGCTGCAGTGCTCTCGGCGTTCGGCCAGCACGCCGTCGCCGCCCAGAACATCGTCGTCGTCCAGTCCGAGCTCGGATCGGCTCCCGCGATTGCCCGCGCGCTCGATCGCTTGGAGCACCCGCTTATCGTCGGAACCCTTGCCGGCGACGACACGTGTCTCGTCATCGCGGCCGATCGCGCGGGCGCGACGGCGCTCGCGCGCGAGCTCGGCCAGATCATCGGCTGAGCCGGAGACGGGCTAGCCGGCGCGGAACTGTTCGGACGGCGGCTGCGGATCGTGGTCGTCGAGCTCGTCGATCTCCTCGGGTGAGAGGTCGAGCTCCACGCGCCCCTCGGTGATGAGCTGCACGCGCTCGGAGGGGACGTACTTCGGCTTGCTGATCAGTCCGGTCGAGATCGAGAGGCCGTTGAAGATGTCCTTGCCTGTGTCCCCGATCATCTCTTCCACCTTGCCGACGTCGGTTCCGTCGGCGGCGGCCACGGTCCAGCCGCGCTCGATCACGAGCCAGGCGACCGGATCGCCCTCGGCCACTAGACCGCCTTCCCCTCGACGTACCAGACGGGCCCCTGGGTGACGACAGCCTTCGTGTCGGACAGGGACCGAAGAATCTCGATTTTGGCCCCGATGCCCTCCTCGTCGAGGCGCGCGAAGCAGCGGCGCGTCATTCCCGGCGACGCGCCATAGCCGGCCTTCCGAGCAACGCGGAACCGGAAGCCGACCGCGCCGCCGTACCGCGCCGGGTTGAGCGGTCCGAGGAGCAGCGCCCCCCGGTCGAGGAAATCGCTCGACGCGATCTCGACCTGGGCGTAGACGTCGCTCCAGTCGGCGGGGAGGCCGGATACCGCCGCGTCCCACTGCTCGGCCGCGGAGCCCCATGAGCTCCTGGCCTCCGGCGTCTCGGGCACGGCTTCGGCGGCTGTCACGAGCTCGAGGCTTCCGCCGATCCGCTCGTCGTCGATCCGCGCCATGGTCTTGCGAGCCTGCTCGAGCTTGCCGCCGCGCCGCGGGACCGAGAACCGAACCTGGCTCCCGACCCGTCCCGGCGTGAAGGGGCTGAGGAGCGACGCCGCCCGCTCCGCACCGCTTGTCTCGTCCACCGTCAGGACGAAGCGCGCGTCGACCCAGTCCGCCGGCAGGCGGGACTCGAGCTCCCGGTACTGCTCGGCGATGGGCACGTACCCGAGTCTAGACTGAACCCACGTGGCCAAGGTGGAGAAAAAGGGGGCGGTCTCGGGGGAGCTGCTGCGCGAGTTCTTCCGCGAGATGCTGCTCATCAGACGCTTCGAGGAGAAGGTCGAGGACCGCTTTCGGGCGGGTGAGCTGCCCGGTTTCCTCCATGTCGCGATCGGCCAGGAAGCGGTCGCTGTCGGCGTCTGCCGCGCCCTCGAGGAGGGCGACGTCATCGCCTCGACGCACCGCGCTCACGGTCACGCGCTCGCCAAGGGAACGCATCCGAACGAGCTGATGGCGGAGCTGTACGGGAAGCTGGAAGGCTGCTCGCACGGCTACGGCGGCTCGATGCACCTGTACGACGTCGAGCGCGGGAACCTCGGCGCGAACGCCGTCGTCGGCGGCGGCCTGCCCGCGATCGTCGGTGCGGCCCTTGCGTTCAAGTTCCGGGACGAGCCCCGCGTGGCAGTCGCATTCCACGGTGACGGCGCGACCAACATCGGGACGTTCCACGAATCGCTGAACCTCGCGCAGCTCTGGAACGTGCCGGCCGTCTTCGTCTGCGAGAACAACCACTGGGCGGAATCGACCCCGGCCAAGCAGCACATGCCGATCGAGGACATGACCAAGCGCGCCGTGGCGTACGGGATGGAGTCCATGAAGGTCGATGGGCAAAACGTGAGCAAGGTTTACGAGGCAGCCATGAAGGCGGTCGAGCACGCCCGCTCCGGCCGCGGCCCCGTCTTTCTCGTCGCCGAGACCTACCGGCTCGTCGGCCACTACATCGGCGACCCGCAGGTCTACCGGCCGAAGGACGAGCAGCAGCATCTCCGGGACACCCAGGATCCGATCGACAAGCTGCGCGCCGAGCTCGAGCTCACCGACGACGACTTCGAGGAGCTCGACCAGGAGGTCATCGAGCTCGTCGAGGCCTCGGTCGAGTTCGCGAAGGCCGGCACCGACCCGAAGCCCGAAGACGCCCTCAAGAACGTCTACGCCTAGTGCCTGACGCCCCTGACCGCGACCTACTCCCGGCGGGCGGAGCCCGCCTCCGTAGGGCGCTCGCACCGCTGACGGCACGTCGCTCTCCGGGGCCGTGCTATCGCACTGTCCCCTCCGGCGCCGCACCGTCAGCGTCGCGTCAAGGACGCCAGGATGCCTGAGCTCTCGTACCGCGAGGCAGTCCGGGACGCGCTCGCCACGGCGATGCGCAAGGACGACGACGTCTTCATCATGGGCGAGGACATCGCCGAGATGGGCGGGTCCATGGGCGTCACGCAGGGGCTGCTGGACGAGTTCGGCCCCGAGCGAGTCCGCAACACGCCGATCTCCGAGATCGGCATCGTCGGGGCCGGCATCGGAGCGGCGATGCAGGGCATGCGTCCGGTCGTCGAGATCATGTACGAGGACTTCCTGACGCTCTCAGCCGAGCAGATCGTCAACCAGGCGGCCAAGCACCGGTACATGTCCGGCGGCCAGCTGAAGGTGCCGCTGACCATCAGGACGCAGGGTGGAGCCGGTTGGTCGCCGGGTGCGCAGCACGCGCAGCAGCTCGAGTCCTGGTTCGTCCACATTCCCGGCCTCAAGGTCGTCTTCGCCTCGACCCCGACCGACGTCCGCGGCCTGCTCCTGAGCTCGATCTACGAGGACAACCCCGTGATCTTCTTCGAGCACCGGACGCTCTACGGGCTCAAGGAGGAGATGCCGGAGGAGATCGAGCCGATCCCGCTCGGCAAGGCGCGCGTGATCAAGGAGGGGGAGGACGTCACTGTCGTCGCGACCGGCAGGCTCGTCCACGAGGCGCTCGACGCCGCGAAGCAGCTGGAGGAGCAGGGCGTGTCCGTCGAGATCGTCGACCCGCGGACGCTCCAGCCGCTGGACGAGGAGATGATCGTCGAGTCGGTCAAGAAGACGAACCGGTGCGTCGTCGCACACGAGGCTGTCACGCGGATGGGGTTCGGCGCCGAGGTGGCAGCCGTCGTCCAGCATCAGGCATTCGACTGGCTCGACGCGCCGATCGAGCGCGTGGGCGCCAAGTTCACGCCCATCCCCTTCGCGCCGGTGATGGAGGAGTTCGTCGTCCCGCACGCCAAGGACGTCGTCGAGGCGATCCAGCGCACAGTTCAACGCGATGGCGACTGAGGTCAAGCTTCCCCGGCTCGGCCAGGGCATGGAGTCCGGCGTCGTCGTCCGCTGGCTGAAGCAGGAGGGCGACAAGGTCGAGAAGGGCGATCCGCTCTACGAGCTCGACACCGAGAAGGTCACGCAGGAGGTCGAGGCGGAGGCGTCCGGAGTCCTCTTGAAGATCGCCGTCACCGAGGGTGAGGTTCCCGTGGGGGAGACGGTCGCGGTGATCGGCGAGGAGGGCGAAGAGGTCGCCGAGGCCGAGCCGAAGCCCAAGGAGCCCGAAGAGCCAAGGAGCCCAAGTCTGAGGCCGAGGAGCCTGCGCCCGCCGCCGACGACACCGAGGTGGACGAGACGCCGCAGGAGGAAGGCTCGCGCGGGACTGCGAGGGACGACGAGCGCGAGGAGGGCAAGCAGGCCTCCGCCCGAGACATGAGCGAGCAGATCACCCAGATCCGGGAGCCGCAGTCCGACGGCCGCGTCAAGGCCTCGCCGCTCGCGCGCCGGATTGCCCGCGAGCGCGGGGTCGATCTGGCGCAGGTCCGCGGCACCGGCCCCGAGGGCCGCGTGGTCGCGGAGGACGTCGAGCGCTCGGAGCTGACCCCCGGGGAGGCCAAGCCCGCCGAGTCCCCGGCTGCGGCTACTGCTGCGGCAGCCCCGGCATCCGGCGAGGTGCAGGTCGAGCCGCTCACCTCGATCCGCAAGACGATCGCGCGCCGCCTCACCGAGGCCTGGCAGGCGCCGGTGTTCCAGATCTCCATGTCCGCCGACATGACCCGGGCCCTCGCACTGCGGGCGAAGCTCGTCGAGCTCGCCGGCGAGGGCGTCAAGCCGACCATCTCGGACGTCCTGACCAAGGTCTGCGCCTCGGCGCTCATGCGCCACCGAAGACTGAACGCAGAGTTCGTCGGCGAGGAAGTCCGCATCCATCCGACCGCGAACGTCGGGATGGCCGTCGCCACCGATCGCGGGCTCGTCGTCCCGGTTACCCGGGGTGCAGACCGGCTCTCGATCCAGGAGCTCGCCGCTCAGCGCGTCGCGCTCGTCGACCGGGCCCGGAGCGGAAAGCTCCAGCAGGCCGACCTCGAGGGCGGGACCTTCACGATCTCCAACCTCGGAATGTTCGGCGTCCAGCACTTCATCGCCGTCCTCAACCCGCCGCAGGTCGCGATCCTGGCCGTCGGAGCCATCGAAGAGATGCCGGTCGCGCGCGAGGGAGAGATCGTCGTGCGGCCCCTGATGAGCATCACGCTGACCGTCGACCACCGCGCCGTCGACGGCGCCGTCGCGGCGGAATTCCTCGCGACGGTGCGGTCGATGCTCGAAGAACCCGCGCTAGCTCTTTAGAGTCACGGCATGAGGGTCTGGTACCGCGTCCGCGACCTCGACGCTGCGCGCCTCTGGTACACGGGCAAGCTCGGTTTCGACGAGACGTACTACGACGAGCCGGGGCGGTGGGCGAAGCTCGAGCGCGGCCGGATGCAGATCGCGCTCGCCGAGGGAGAGCCGGAGGAGGGCGGGGTCGCGACGATCGACGTCGACGACGTGAAGGCCGACGCCGAACGGCTCCGCAACGACGACGTCGAGGTCGGAACGGTGCTCGAGCTGCACGAGGAAGTTCGTCTCCTGGACGTGTACGACCCGGACGGAAACCGGGTCCAGCTCGTCCAGGAAATGAAGCCGTGATTCGGAGGGGGAACCGCCAGGACGTCCGGTTCCTGAAGGACATGCTTCGCCACGCCTTCTACTGGAGGTCTGGCGGCACGGTGGAGGACGCATCGCTCTGGCGCTACGTGTCGGGCTGGGGTCGGCGCGGGGACGCCTCGGTCGTCGCGCTCGAGGGCGGCTTTCCGATCGGCGCCGCCTGGTTCCGGCTCTTCTCCCGCGACGAGCCGGGCTTCGGATTCGTGGACGAGGAGACGCCGGAGGTCTCGATCGCAGTCGTCCCGAGCCGGCGTGGCCGCGGCATCGGGACCGAGCTTCTCGACTCCCTGATCGAGCTCGCGACCGAGCAGGGGTACCACGGGCTGTCCCTCTCGGTCGCCGAGGACAGCCCCGCGATGCACGTCTTCGAGAAACAGGGGTTCGAGAAGGTCAACCACGACGACGGCTCCTGGACGATGCGCATCGAGCTGAACTGACGAGGCACGCCGAGTGTCAGACACTCGTCATGTCCGCCGCGGCCGTGTCCTGCCCACCGTCAGTAGGATCGACCGCGAGAAATCGACCGAGGAGCAGAAACCGATGGAATGTGACGTCGCCGTCCTGGGAGGCGGCCCAGGGGGCTACACGGCAGCGATTCGCGCCGCGCAGCTCGGGGCGATGACCGTCTGCATCGAGAAGGAGCCCGAGCTCGGCGGCACCTGCCTCCGCGTCGGGTGCATCCCGACGAAGGCCTGGGTGCAGACCGCCTTCGCGATCAAGGAGGCCGAGGAGACCTTCGCGAAGCTCGGCGTCCAGGTCGGCGAGCCTCAGCTCGACTTCGGCACCGCGAACCAGTGGAAGGACGGCGTCGTCAAGCAGATGACCGGCGGCGTGGCCCAGCTGCTGAAGGCCAACTCCGTCGAGTGGGTCAAGGGCGCCGGCCGCTTCAAGGACGCCAACACGATCGCGGTCGAGGGTGGGGAGGACGTCACCTTCAAGCAGGCGATCGTCGCCACCGGCAGCTTCCCGATGCGTCCGCCGATCGACGGCCTCGACTCGCCCGCGCTGCGTCGATTCCACCGGACTCCTCGCCCAGACCGAGCTTCCCGAAGCGCCTCGTCGTCCTGGGCGGCGGGATCATCGGCTGCGAGTTCGCGTCGATCTTCAGCCGGTTCGGCTCCGAGGTCACGATCATCGAGATGCTCCCGAAGCTGATCCCCGCGGAGGACGACGACGCCGCGAAGGAGCTCGCGAAGCAGTTCGGCAAGCGCGGGATCACGCTCCACCTCGAGAAGCAGTGCACGAAGGTCGAGGACACGGGCTCCGGCCTCACCGTCCACTTCGGCGAGGGCGAGACCGTCGAAGCCGACCTCATGCTCGTCGCGGTCGGGCGCGCCCCGCTCGTCGAGAACCTCGGTCTGGAGGAGATCGGAGTCGAGCTCGACCGGCGCAAGGGGATCGCCGCTGACGAGCACCGCCGCACCACCGTCGAGCACATCTACGCCGTCGGTGACTGCGCCGGCTACTGGCAGCTCGCCCACACGGCCTTCCGCGAGGGCGAGGTCGCCGCGGAGAACGCGATGGGCCACGAGGCGATCGTCGACAACCGCGCAGTCCCGCGTCCGATCTACACCGATCCGGAGATCGCCGGCGTCGGCCTGACCGAGGCCGAGGCGCGAGAGCAGTACGGAGACGATGTCGAGGTCGGCGTCTTTCCGTTCGTCGCGAACGCGCGCGCCGTGATGCAGAACGAGACCGTCGGCTGGGTGAAGTCGATCCACGAGAGCAAGTACGGCGAGCTGCTCGGACTGATCATGGTCGGGCCGCACGTCACCGACCTGATCGAGGCCGGCGTCGTCGCGATCGACGCAGAGGCGACGGTCGAGACGGTCGCCGACGGCATGGCCGCCCATCCGACCCTCTCCGAGGCGATCAAGGAAGCGGGCCTCGTGGCGCTCGGCCGTGCGATCCACCTACCGAACAAGAAGCGAGCCAAGGCGACCGCGTAGCGGGCGCCGACTGAGGGTGTGCCGGCTTTGCCGGCGCGCCCGGTGGCTTCTCGCACCGCGTAGATAAGCCGTTTCGTGGCGTATCCTTAGAAGCCCGAAGTTCGTTTCTCCTCAGCGCGGGTATGCGCAAGTTACGAGCGATTCGGGCATCTAACCCAGAACAGGACACATGAGCGCCGCACTTCTCACCAGACCCAGCACCGACCGGGCATTCGAGCGGCTCTACAAGAAGCACGTCCACGACGTGTACCGGTACGTGCTGGCCGTGCTTCGGAACCCGGCTGACGCCGAGGACGCCACACAGGCGACCTTCCTCAGCGCCTACCGCGCGTTCCAGCGCGGCGATCGCCCGGACCTGCCGCGCAACTGGCTCCTGAAGATCGCGCACAACGAATGCCGCCAGCGTTTCCGGACGCTTGCGCGCCGGCCCAAGGAGGTCGTCTGGGACGAGCAGCAGGCTGCACCGGCGATCGACGAGAGCGTGCCGACTGCCGACGAGATCCGGCAGGCCCTCGGCCATCTGAGCTTCAACCAGCGCTCCGCGCTCGTGATGCGCGAGCTCGAGGGACGTTCGTACAGCGAGATCGGTGAGATCCTCGACCTCTCGGTCTCGGCCATCGAGACCTTGATCTTCCGCGCGCGCCGCGCGCTCCGCGAGCAGCTCGAGGGCGGGCTCTCCTGCGGCGAGGCCGAGGCAACGCTCTCCAAGCGGCTCGACGGGACACTCTCCGCGCCGGAACAGCGCTCGCTCAGGGCACATCTCCGCGAGTGTCGCGATTGCGCGACGATCGAGCGCAAGCAGCGCGCACAGCGCGCGGCGCTCAAGCGGCTGGGCGTCGTCCAGCTCCCGCCGTCGCTCGCAGGGTTCTTCGGCGGAGGCGCCGGGACCACGGTCGGTGGAATCGTCGCCGGCTCGGGACTCGCCGCAAAGGCTGCTGCGGTTGTCGCCGCCGGCATCGTGGCCGGCGGGGTCGGCCACCAGGCGGTCGAGGCGCTCGCTGCGGGTGGGCCGCCTCCGACGCAGCTGCCCGAGCTGAAGCGGATTCCGTACCAGTTCCCGCAGGTCTACGGGAAGAGCTCCACCGCTGCGGCCGTGAAAGAGACCGTCGGACAGGAGGAAGCGGTCGAGATCTCGTTCGGTGCGTCTGCGCCGGCGAAGGTCCGTAGCGCGGTGCGTCAGGCTCTCTCCCGCCGACGGGCAGATGCAGCCTCCGGCTCGAGCGGGACGAGCTCGCCCGAAGCCACCCAGCCCGCTTCGCCCGCACAGCCTCCCGCCGCAGCTCCCACGCCGGTCAGGGACGTCGTGAACCAGGCGAAGGAAGTCGCGAAGGTCATTCCGGTGACGGTTCCGAAGCCGCCCAAGGTCGAGCCGCCGCCACTTCCCCCACTGCCTCCTGCCACCGGTCGAGCTCCCGACGCTTCCCCCACCACCACCGCTGCCGCCCTTGCCGCCACCGCCCCCGATCCCCTAGGCCTGGGGATGAGGCGACGGCATCGCGGCAATGCCGGTAAGAAATCGTAAGGGGACGGATCGCAAGTAATGGAGCCGCGCGGCATCCACACAGATATGACCCTTCTGCTCGCGCGGCGCGAGGAGCGGGCGTTCGAGCGCCTCTACAGGCGTCACGTGGGTGACGTCTACAGATACGCGCTGGTCGTCCTCAAGGATCCACAGGACGCAGAGAGCGTCACTCAGGCGACCTTCGTGAAGGCCTATCGCCAGCACAAGCGCGGCTCGCGGCCGAGGAAAGCCCATAACTGGCTCCTCGGGATCGCGCACGACGTCTGCAGCCGGCGGTCCGGCCCGGAGCCCCGGGACGAAGCGTTCGAGGACGACGTCATTCCGACGCCGAGCGACGTCAGGCGTGCGTTGGGAGAGCTGGGCTTCGACGAGCGGACGGCGCTCACGATGCGCGAGGTCGAATGCAGGAGCTACGCGGAGATCGCCGAGCTACTCGAGCTCGGGGACGGGGAGGTCGAGGCGCTGATCTTCCGGGCCCGCCGGGCGTTCCGCGAGCAGCTCGAAGGCTCGCTCTCGTGCCACCAGGCCGAGCGGGCGATCTCGCGAAGCCTCGACGAAAGCCTCCCGCGTCCCGAGCGCAAGACCCTGGGCGCCCACCTGGAGTCCTGCCCGGAGTGCGTCGAGTTCGAGGCGGCGCAGCGGAGTCACCGGACGGCCCTTCGCGCCTTCGAGCGAGCGCCGCTCCCGAGCGCACTGCTCCCGTCCAGGCGTCGCCGCCTCCGAGCTGGAGTGGTGGCGCGAGCCACTGCCGTCGCAGCCATCGCGCTCGTCACAGGCGGAGTGGTGGTTGGGGGAGTCGACCCGCGCCAGTGGGGCGAGGACGCCACGCAGGTCGAGCCGGCAGGCGCGGCGCCGACGATCGTCAGGACGAAGGTTGCACCTCGAGTCGCCGAGCTTGCGCGGAAGAGTGTCTCACCGCAGCGGCAGCCCCGCCGGTAGGCTCGCACCGATGGGAATCGTGAACAGGCGTAACGCCATGCTCGGCTGGGCAACGTGGCAAGTCAGCAAGCAGGTAGCCAAGTCGAAGGCCAGGAGCGCTGTCCCCGGACGGGTCGACGGCTCGAGGAGGCCGAACAAGGGCGCGATCCTGTCCGCTGTCGCTGCGATCGGCGGAGCACTCTGGTTCTGGCGCCGCAGCCTCGGCGACGACGAGAGCGAGTAGCCCTCGCCGCCGCCGGGCGGCAATTGGAGCGCTAGGAGGCCGGGTTCGCGGTCCGGACGCGCACGAGGCGCCGGGACGAGACACCTGCAAGGAGGCTGTCGCCGTCCTTCCGGGCCCGGATGAACATGACCATCGAGCCGCCGCGAACGAGGCGGAGACGCGTGGTCGGCTGGAGCTGGACCGTCGCGAGGCCGTCGACGTTCGTCCGGATCTCGTTCGGTGCGGTGATCCAGCCGAGCGGGACGCCGGTGACGAGCACGATCGCGTCACGGACGTAATAGCCGCGCGTGTCGGTCACGCGGAACCGGCCGGTGAAGGTGTCGCGAGTCCGCAGGACGGTCGGAGCGAACTCCACTCCCGAGACGACGAGCCGATGCGGAAGGCTCACGCTGGAAGTCGGGATCGAGTAGCGCCCGTTGGCGAGGCGAGTTGCGCCCGCCGGCGGCTCGACCTGCGCGGTCGGCTGCGAGTTCGCGGACGACGAGCCAGTCGTGTTCGTGGCCGTCACCCGGACGCGAAGCCGATTGCCGACGTCCGAGGTCTGCACGAGATACGTGCGTCCGGTGGCGCCGGCGAGATCCGCGCAGTTCAGGCCGTTGACGTCGCAGCGCTGCCACTGGTACGTGAACGTCATCGGCTCGGTGCCCGTCCACGTTCCTTCGCTCGCCGTGAGCGTGTCGCCGTCCCGGGCCGTACCGGCGATCGTCGGCGCCGTCGTGTTGGCCGGGATGACCTGTGTCTGGGCTTCCGCGAGGCTGCCGTAGCCGGCCAGCGCGGTCAGTAGCGAGGCGGCAAGCGCCACGAGCACGAGATGAATCTTCTTCATCGGTCTTCCCCCTAATCCATCGGATTCCGATCTATTGGGGGTAGGAATACCCGACGAGATCGAAAGAAAAGCGCGGAAGTGGTAAGGATTGTCTGAATTCGATGAGGAGGATTGGTATGAGGGTCGAGAAGTCCGCAACGGCTGTCACGTGGATCCCGTCTGAAGCGATCGAGGGCATGCCCAAGCTGCCCTTCGAGCTCGGGATCACGCGCTACGACCAACCGCCACCCGACCGGCTTGCCCCCGGACAGCTGGAGGAGCTGCGCGACGCCGACCGCTTCCGCGAGGCGAATGAGCTGCGCGCCTGGATCGAGGTCGACGACGGCAAGATCGTCGACTCCGGCTACTCCGGCGGCGCCCTCGTCGGGACGACGCACGTGAAGCTGGCAGGCAAGACGCTGGCGTTTCCCGGCGTCAAATATCCGCTGATCCAGGCCGAGCCGGAGGTCGGGCCGGACTGGGTCAAGTTCGTGCAGAGCGCGGGCGGCCGGATGGGCCTCCCGGCTCCGCGACGCGTGAGCGGCAAGCCGTTCTTCCAGGTCGCCTCGGCGTCGGCCTGGACGACGCTCCAGCTGATCATCTACGCGGACGGGACGTCCAAGCAGAAGCTCGCCGGCGCCTCGCCCTTCCCGCGCCACTGGATCTACGACGACGAGGGCAAGCTCACCGAGAAGAGCGGCGAGATCGACTTCGAGCGCTGGTGGCGCGAGTCCTACGGGCCGAACACGCCGTGGGGCGGGGACGACTCACCGACACTGACCTCCGCCGTCGAGTCCGAGCTCGAGCGGGAGCTCTCCAAGATCGTGATGGCCGACTCGAAGGCGCTCAAGCGCCGCGAGGTCGCACCCGGCGAGACGCTCGTCGAGCAGGACGAGGCCGGCACCAGCCTCTTTCTGATCCTCGACGGGATGCTCGACGTCGAGGTCGACGGCGACACGGTCGCCCAGATCGGCCCCGGCGCGATCGTCGGCGAGCGGGCGGCGATCGAGGGCGGGATGCGGAGCTCGACGCTGAGGGCGTCCACGAAGGTGCGGACGGTCGAGATCCCGCAGGACGCCCTCGAGGCGGGCGAGATCACGGCGCTCGCATCGAGCCACCGGCGGGAGATGGGCTAGGAGGGTTTGGCGCGATAGCGCTCGTTGTCAGGGTGCGATGGTCGTTTCCAGGCAAGGACGCAAGGAGCGTTCGTATCCTTGCGATACGGGCGCGACTGAGGACGCAGCCTGGGGGCGAGCAGCGCGGCCTGGCGGCACAGGCCGGTATTGCGTCGAACCCTCCTAAGCGCCGCCGAGATGCGGCGCGAGCGCGATCCAGTCGCGCATCGACGCCTTCGACTTCGACGCCTCGACGATCTCGCGCACGAACGTGTCGCGGTCGAGCTTCGGCCTCCGCCGCAGGATCGAGAGCTGGTGCTTCCGAATGCCCATGCGCCAGCCGCTCGAACTCGTAGAAGGCCGGCTTTCGCCGCCCGCCGGCTGAGACGAGACCCGACTGCCAGCCCGTCGCGCGCAGCTCGTCCCGGACGAGGAACCAGAGCATCATGTCGATCCGCGGATTCCGCCTCGCGATCGTGTACGCCTCGCGCATGTACTTCGCCTGGCGGTCCCAGGGGACGCCGAAGACTCGGTCGGGCGGGCTCGTCTCGTAGCCGTACTCGGTGATCCAGATCGGTTTCTCGCCGTAGAGGATCGTGACCTCGTCGATCAGCTTGTTGATGTTCCCCATCGTGATCGCGCGCGGGTTGCGCGGCTTCGCGGAAGGGCGGTACTTCGGGTCGCCCGCGTACGGGTGGTGCGCGTAGGCGTCGAACCTGCGCATCCCTGCGGCCTTGGCGGCATGGAGGAACCCGATCGGCGAGGTCGACGGCCGCTTCGTCGCGGGTGCATTGTTCCCGCGCGGCGAGGTGACCCCGCACGCGACCTTCTGGCCGCGCAGCAACGTCAGATGGACGCCGTCGTAGATCGCGTTGCAGATCCGCGCGTAGTCGCGGGCGGACTGGATCACCCAGCGCCCGCGGATCTTCCGCCACTGCGGTACGAGCCCGAGCGGGAGGTTCGGCTCGTTCCAGGCGATCCAGAGGGAGACGCGGGGGAGAACCGTCCCGTCCGGCCGGCGGTAGCGGCCGCTGTAGCGGAAGGCGGCGGCGTACGAGAACTCCTTCAGGCGCTGGACGTTCTGCGGCGCCCGGTTCTGCGGGTGTCCGCCGTTCGCCCACCAGGGAGTCCCGAAGATCGTGAACGCGACCTTGACGCCGCGCTGCGAGGCGGCGATGACGGCTGCGTCGTACAGATGCCACTCGTAGGCAGGATCGGCCGGGTTCGCCCCGTCGTCGGGCCGCTCGCGGGCGACGCCGAGCGTTCCGCCCCAGTAGAGGTTCACGCGGACGATCTGCGGGCGGAGCGTCGCGAGCGTGTTCGAGAAGCGCGGCGTGTTCCCGATCGCCTCGGTCGTGTCGACGAGCCCGAGCTGGAGGTACGAGGACGCGCCGGCAGGAGCCGCGGCCAGAGCCGCTGCAACGAGCGCAAGGAGCGTCGCGCGGCGCATCACGAGTAACGGTATCGGGAGCTTGTTAGGGCAGCTTGAAAGCGGGTAGGGGATCTGTGTCAACCGAAAGGGGTCAACTCATGGCCGAAGTCAGAGAGACAATCGAGGTGAACGTCCCCGTTTCCACTGCGTACAACCAGTGGACGCAGTTCGAGGAGTTCCCTCAGTTCATGGAGAACGTCGAGTCCGTCAAGCAGATCGACGACTCGCACCTGGCCTGGACAGCGGAGGTCGGCGGCAAGCAGGAGCAGTGGCAGGCCGAGATCACGCAGCAGGAGCCGGACAGCCACATCGCGTGGCGCGCAACCGAGGGCAAGGAGAACGCGGGCGACGTCCGCTTCGAGAGCCTCGGCCCGGACCGGACTCGCGTCGAGGTCGTCATGACCTGGGAGCCCGACGGCATCGTCGAGGCGACCGCCGCGAAAATCGGACGCGACTCGAGCGCCGTCAAGAACGATCTCGAGCGCTTCAAGGACCTCATCGAGGGTCGCGGCCAGGAGAGCGGCGCGTTCCGCGGCGAAGTCGTCGAGGGTCAGAAGGTCGACTAGTGGGTCTCACTGACCTGCTTCAGGACGAAGGAACTCGCGACAAGCTCCAGGACTTCGCGAACCGCTACGACCAGGGTGCGCCCTGGGAGGGCATCTCGGACGACGAGGCGAAGGAGCAGCACGACAAGGTCGCGGCTCAGATCGACGACTTCGAGTACGAGGAGTCGGCGAAGGAATCACTCGACAAGCTCGAGCCCGAGCAGCGGCGCGAGGTCGCGCGGTGCCTCGAGGTCGACGAGACCGACGATTCGACCGAGCTCGCGCGGGCAACGAACCGCGTGCGCAAGGAGAAGCCGGACCTGCTCGGTCAGCTGATGGGCAACCCGGCGCTCAAGGGCGCCGTGGCCGGCATCGCCGCCACCGCGGCGAAGAAGTTCCTCAAGTAGCTCGCGAGCCCAGTGTGGGGCCGGGCGCCGTTTGGTTGGCGCCCGGCCGCCTCACGTAGAGCACGAGCGAGACGATCAGCGTCCAGAGCGGCAAGCCGGCGATCACGCCGAGCCAGCCGATCGGGACGATGACGAGGATCAGCGCCAGCACGAGGCTGAACCAGGCGAGCCAGCGCGGGAGGACGCCCGTGCGGAGGGCAACGAGCCCTGTTGCGACAAGCATCGGGATCGCGAAGAACTCGACGCCGCCGAAGAACATGTCGCCCATGTGCACCATGGCCTCGATCGACGTGTCGGAGGTGTCGTCTGCGTCCAGGGCGGCCTGCCCGTGCGGGAGAACGGTGAACATCATCGAGATCGCCGTCGCGACGCCGCTCCCGAACGCGAGCGTGGAGAGCCGACCAGTGCCGCCTTCGGCGGCGAAGAGCGCCGCCCGCAAGCTGCCGAGCATCCAGAGGAAGAGGATCACGCCGAAGGCGAAGATGACGGCGCCGGAGATGATCGCGGTGTCGTTCTGCTCGACCCAGGCGACGAAGGCCGCGGTGTCCTTGCCTTCGGGGCGGTCGTCCTTCTCGAGCAGGTAGGTGCCGACGACCCAGAGGACGACGGCGGCGACGCCGGTCAGCGGCGCGAAGCGCTCGAGGTTCCGCATGCGCGGAGTGTGGAGGGCGGATCGGACGGCTGGCTAGGCCAGCTCGTCGGCGAGCCGGTCGCGCTCGGCGACGAAGGAGGCGAACCGGCCGCGCGCGGTCGCGAGCCATGCATGGAGCTGCGCGTCGAACGAGGCGATCTCCCCACGGAGTTGGAAGATCCGGAAGTCGAGGACGCGCTCGCCGTCGCAGACGTGCTCCTCTTGCGCGTGAAGTTGAACCTGCGCGCCACACTCGAGGCAGGGCGTGAATCGCGACTCGGGGAAGACGCCGGACATCGCTCTCTAGGACGAGCGCGCGCCGCCCTGGTTCGGGCAGCTAACGGACTTTTTTCAATCCCCTGGTTGTCGTCAGGGTGCGTCCGCGTTTCGAGCAGTAGGCACCTGGAGCTCCTGCTCGAGCTCGTCGAGCGCGCCGCGCAGGATCTGGATCCGCTCGAGCACCGGCACCGCCTCGCCCCGGGGTCAGCGATTCGCGCCGCTCGAGCTCCCGCGCCTCCTCGAGCGAGTTCAGGACGATCCCGATCAGCACGTTGATGACGACGAACGCCGCGATCAGGACGAAGCTGACGAAGAAGATCCACGACCACGGGATGGACCTCCATGCCGGCGTCCATGCAGCTGCGGGAAGTCCTCGAGCGTCAGCATCACGAAGAGGGTCAGCATCGCCTCGCCGATGTTCCCCCAGCTGTCCGGCAGCTCGTCGCCGAAGAGCTGCCAGCCGACCATCCCGTAGATGAAGATGATCAGCGTGGTCAGGACGGCCATGCTCGCGAGCGGCGGCAGGCTGCGGATGACCGCGGTGATCAGGATGCGGACGTCGGGGAGGAGGTGGACGACGCGGACGATCCGCGCCAGGCGCGCCAGCCGGAGGATGGTCGTGTTCTCGCGGAGCCCAGGGACGAAGGCGAGGCCGACGGCGAGGAAGTCGAAGACGTTCCACCCCTCGCGGAAGTAGTTCCACGGCCGCGGGAGGTAGGAGGCGATGCGGAGGCTGATCTCGACGACGAAGAAGACGAGGAAGATCAGGTTGAGCAGGTCGAGCGTGTCGCCGTGCTCGCGCTCGAGCCCGGGGTAGGTCTGGAGCCCGAGCACGAGCGCGTTCGCCAGGATCACGGCGACGACGGTGCCCGTGAAGGCGGGGGAGTCGACGAGGCGGCGGAGAGCTGTCACGGCGCGGAATAGTTACACATACAGCACATAGAGTGGTGTATACTCATAGTATGATGAAACGGCTGCAAATCATGATCGAAGAGGAGCTCGACGAGGCGCTCGGGCGTGAGGCTCGCAAGGAGGGTACTTCGAAGGCGGCGCTGATCCGCGGCTACGTCGCGGGCGAACGTGAAACCGCTGCCGCCGCTCGAGGAGGATCCGCTCTGGGACATGGTCGGCATGGTCAAGGGCTCTCCGACGACTCGATGAGCGTCAACGACGTCGTGTATCCGCGTTGATCTTCGTCGATACGTCCTTCTGGGCGGCATCAGCGCGCGACGAGACGCTGGCATCACGATGCTGTCGTCCTGCTTCGAGACGCACGGCGACTCCGCAGCTCTAACCTCGAACCAGGTCCGCGGGGAGACGTGGACGTTCTGCGCCGCCGATACGGACATCGCGACGCGGCTGTCGCGTTTCTCGACCGAGTCGAGCGCATCGGCGAAGCTCACGGTCGTGACGTTCGTAGACGAAGATCTCGAAGAAGAGGCGCTCCGCTGGCTCCGCCGCCACGACGAGCGCGAGTACTCGTTCGTCGACGCGACGAGCTTCGCGCTCATGCGCTCGCTGAAGATCAAGGAGGCACTCGCCTTCGACGGCGATTTCGCCGCCGCCGGCTTCGTCGAGCTCCGGCCGTAGCGGGCGCCTACTGCCGGCGCCGGCGAGCCTGGTGCTGCTCGAACCACATCCGCTTCCGCTCCGCGGGCGAGTACAGCGGTGCCGAGAGTGCCGGTGCATTCGCGTCGAGCGCGTCCGCTTCCGTGTTGAGCCCGGCGAGGCGGAGACGCTTCGCCACGTCGCGCGTGACCTGCTGGGCAGAGTCGTAGTCGCCGGCGTCCGCGAGGCGGATCGCCTCCTCGCGCGCCTGCGCTGCCTTCAGGAGCAGAACCTCCTCCTGCACCTCGCCGTCCGGCGGGATCGCAGCGGCCTCCGCGGCCGAGACGGCGTTCGCCGTCACCGGGATCGTCAGCTCGTGGTGCGCGATCTCGTCTCCGACGCGACACGTACCGGAGGACGAGATCGGCGAGATGCACCGGCCCGAGCTCGCGCGAGCCGCGGCACCTGGAGCGAGAAGACGATGCGCCGCCGCTCGCCGCCGTAGCCGTCGCCGAGCTGGACCTGCACGCCGCCGGCAACCGCCAGGTGCGGGTACTCGTTCAGGATCGCCGAGCACCTCGACGTGCGTCGCTGCGGCCGGATCTCGAGGCTGACGTTCTGCGCGACGACGCGCGTCAGCCCCTCGAGCTCCTCGGCGAAGATCGCCGGAGCCGCGTCGGGCGTCTCGGCGTAGTGCGCGTTGCCGCCGCCGGCGTCCGCCATCTGCGTCAGGAGCTCCTCGTCGAAGTCGTCGCCGAAGCCGATCGTCGAGGTCCCGACCCGCTCGGCGCCGGCGCGGCGCGCGAGCTCGACGAGCGCGGCCGTCGTCGGTGATCCCGACGTTCGCGAGCCCGTCCGTGAGGAGCAGGATCTTCCCGCGGCCGCCGCGCAGCTGCTCGAGCCCCTTCAGCCAGCCGCCGGAGAGGTTCGTCGAGCCGCCCGGCCAGATCGAGGCGATCGCCGCGCGCAGCGGCGCCTGCGTCGACGGGCGCGAGTGGCGCGAGCAGCCGGACGCGAGTCGTCGTAGTCGACGAGCGCGAGCTCGTCCTGCGGGCGGAGGCGCGAGACGAGCCAGGCGGCGCAGCGCTTGGCGACCTCGAGCTTCTCGCCGGCCATCGAGCCGGAGCGGTCGAGGACGAGCGCGAGCCGGAGCGGAGGCCGCGACTCGGCGCTCGGGCGCCTCCGGGATCGCGATCTCGACCATGGCGTTCAGTTCGTGCTCAGCCTCGGCGGCGAGCAGCGTGTGTTCGAGGCGGACTGATGCGTTCATGGCCCGAGAGTCACCTGGACGGCCGCTGCGCCGGTCTTACGTCAATCTCGCGTAAGAGCCATGGCCGAAGTCGCTGACTCTCACCCGATGGCATATGAGAGTGACGCGGAAGACACCCAGTTCCTCCGCGACCAGGACATCGCGAGCCTGCTCGCCAAGTACGAGCCCGTCATCGTCGGCCGCTGCGTCGCGAGGCTGCGCGGATCCCTGGACGCCGAGGACGTGGCCCAGAACGTCATCCTCCGCCTGCTCGGCGAGCTCCAGCGCGGGAAGACGTACGCGCGTGCCGTACCGCGTCGTCGTCCACCAGGTCATCGGCTGGACGATCAAGGACTACTTCGAGGGCCGCCCGACCGACCTCCCGCTGCCCGACGACTGGGAGCCGGCCGATCCGGACGACGAGGCGGGCGGGATCGTCTCCCGCTACTACCTCGAGGAGGTCATCGCCGGCCTGCCGGACAAGACCCGCGACGTGATCGCGCTCCGCTACCTGCGCGGGCTCGAGCACGAGCAGATCGCCGACGAGCTCGGGATCACGCGGAACAACGTCGACCAGCGACTCCACCAGGGGCACAAGGCGCTCCGCGAGACTCTGGCGCATGGCTGACGAGGTGTACGGGCTCTTCGACGACTACGCGGCCCGCTTCGCGCGGGGGGAGCGGCCGGACGCGCGGGCCTACCTGGCGCGGGCGGGGGACGGGGCGGAGGAGCTCGCCGCGCTCATCGACCGCTACCTGGAGGCGGCGCCGGCGCCGGCGCCGGGCGAGGACGCGCGCGCCGCGGCGGCATCGTGGCTCGAGGGCGAGCCGCCGCTGCTGGCTTTGCGGACTCGGCGAGGGCTGCGAGTGGACGGGGTGGTCGACGCGTTGATCGCGCGCCCTCGGCCTCGACGTGGCGAAGCGCGACGAAGGTGAAGCGCTACTACCAGCGGCTGGAAGGCGGGCTGCTCGAGCCGCGCCGAGTCGACCAGCGGGTGTTCGACGCGCTCGCGGAGACGCTCCGAGCCTCGCTGGCGGACGTCCGAGCCTGGCGACCGAGGCCGATCGAGGCGGAGCCGGCGTACCGGATCGACGCGCGGACGCGATGGTCGCTCCGCTCGGCGCCGGTGTTCGCGGAGGCCGAGGATCCGGAGCGAGACGAGATCGACGTCCTGTTCCTGGAGGGCGGCAATGGGTCCTAGACCGCGAGCAGTGGGCCGTCGGCCTATTGCAAGGCCTGTCCAGCCATGTAACTAGGCCAACTCCAGGGGGAGTTACGAAAGTCACAGCGGCAACACATAGCGGCGAGAACCCGTACCGCGACCCGCGGGCGGACGACCTGCGGACCCGCTACCAAGCGATCTTCGGCGGCGACGAGCTGCCGGTGCCGGTCGAGGCGATCGCGGAAGACCTGCTCGGCCTGATGGTGAGCGAGATCCCGCTCGACGGAGTCTCAGGAATGCTCGTCCCGGCCGAGCGAGCGATCTACGTGAACGCGAACGACGTCCCAGCCCGCCGCCGCTTCACGTTGGCGCACGAGGTAGGCCATTGGGTCTGCCAGTGCCTGGAAGGCCGCGGCGCGCCGGTCATGTGCCGAGCGGAAGACGTTGCGCCGGGCGCCGATCGAACGCTCGAGCGCGAGGCGAACGTCTTCGCCGCCGAGCTCCTGATGCCCGAGTCGAAGGTCCGCGAGTTCGTAAATGATCCCGGGGCCGCGGGACTTTCGGAGTGTCATCCCAAGCGATGCAGTGGCGCTACTACAGCTTCGGACTGGTCAATGAGCCTCCGCGATAAGTCTGCCGTCCTCGTCCGCCATCGGCGAACCGGCGCCGAAGGCGTCGCAGTCCACATCCCGCCCAAACGCCCTAGCGCACCAAACCCGATCTGCACAGTTGCGTTTGATCACGGCATCGAAGAAGTGCCGAAGGATCTGATTGAGCCTATCTGGGAGCCGTTCGATCTCCTCACCGAAGAGCGGGACGGACCGCTGTATCCGTATGACGGATGGCTGAGACGCGAGCGATTCCGGATTCTCGATGCATATCGAAACGACGCGGCTCTCGCGCTATCAAACTCGAGAGTGGAGCCTCAGCTGCACCAATTGGCGGTGGCGTTACGTGCTCTGGAGAAGCCGCAGCCCAGGCTGATCCTGGCTGACGAGGTCGGGCTAGGAAAAACGATTGAGGCTGGCCTGATCCTGAAAGAGCTGAGAGCACGGATGGGTTCCGACCTCCAGCGCGTACTCATCGTTGTTCCGGCCGGTCTCGTGACGCAGTGGCGCTTTGAACTCAGGTCTAAGTTCAACGAAGAGTTCAGGTTTGTCGACGGAGCTGAGGTTGCTCGCCTCAGAGCAGAGTGTCCGGGGGAGAATCCGTGGGCGATCCACCCGAACGTCATCTGCTCCTTTCACCTCGCGCGGACGGAGCAGCATGCGGACGACATCGCTGCTGCCGCCTGGGACCTCGTGATCGTCGACGAAGCCCACCATGCTCGACGGACCCTCGCTTGAATCGCATGTCATCAATCAGTGATTTCCTCGCGCGAGCCCTACCAAAGCCGGCCAAAACGGAGCAAGGAGTGGCCGCAAATCAAGCGGCTAGCGAGCGCGTAACGGACGAACGCGCAACGCGTCTTCCGGAGCCTGAACTCGTCCGCGTGCGTCCGTCCCGCCAGGAAGACCCTGAAGCCCGTGCGAACGACGGCTATCGGCTTCTCGAGAAGCTGAGCGAGAGGGTGGGAGGGATGCTGCTGCTAACCGCGACACCAATGCAGCTGCACGACTTCGAACTTTACTCAATGATCGAGCTCGTCGAACCAGGCTTGTTCAATGGTTACGCCGATTTCGACGCGTCCCGGGCAGAAATTGCAGAGATCAACCGCGCTGTCGTGACCCTTCGCTCCGCCCAGCCTTCGGGCGACGCACTCGATGAGTGCTCGTAGAATCCTCCGTCACTTCGGAGCACCGCCTCATCTGCTCGACCGCGCTGCGGGCACGGCTGGCGACCGGGCCTCGATTGCAGAGTGGCTGTCTCGATGCCACCGGCTCTCAATCGCGCTTGTCCGGAATCGCAAATCTGAGATTGGTGGGTTCACCAATCGCGTTGCGCACCGAATAGACGTTACGAACCCAGCGTCAGCGAACTCAAGCTGCAGTCGGATCTCCTTGACTACATACGTAAGCGGTACGCGGCGGAGACGCGGAAGCAAGCGGACGGCGCTAGGCCTCGTTCTTGTGGTGTTCCAAAAGATGCTCTGCAGTTCGTCGTCGGCGCTTGCCGGGGCGCTTGAATCTCGAGCCGCTCGTCTTAGGGGTGAGCTGACTGCCATGGAGGCCCCGTCTTCGGACGATCCCAGAGCTAATCGAAACGGAGCGGCGCGTGCGCGAGCTCCTCGAATCGACCGATGCGTCGGGGGAGATTTCGACGCTCCGGAGCCTCGCGAAGCGCGCAAGACGCATCGATGACGCGAAGCTTGCGGCGTTGCAGGGGCTTGTGTCCAGCATCCTTGGGGAGGATCCCCAGGAGAAGGTCCTGATCTTCAGCCAGTACCTCGAATCGATCGAGATGATTCGCGAGCGCCTTCGCCGAGGACTACTCCGTTCGGGTGTTCCACGGCGGCATGTCCCGAGACGAGAAGGATGAGGCGCACGAGGCGTTCAGACGCGGCACGCAGGTGCTGGTGTCGCTCGGAGGCCGGCGGCGAGGGCCGCAACTTCCAGTTCTGCCACATCGTCGTGAACTACGACCTGCCCTGGAACCCGATGAAGATCGAGCAGCGAATCGGTCGTGTCGACCGGGTCGGCCAGAGAGCGCGACGTCGAGATCTACAACTTCGCCGTCAGAGGGCACGCTCGACGAGCGCATCCTCGACGTCCTCGAGCATCGCATCCGATCTTCACCGAGACGGTGGGAGCGCTCGACCCGATTCTCGAGTCGTTTGAGGAGGAGGTCGGCACGGATCGCGCTCGGCGAGCGAGGGCGAACCGAGGATCGCGTTCGCGGCTCGACGCAGATCTCGAGGACAGATCGCACGCGCGAAGGCAGCTCGAGGAGCTGCGCCGGGACTTTGTTCTCGACTGGCGAAGCCTCGCAACGGATGAGGCGCGCAAGGCTCTGGGCAACAGACCCCACGGGCGACGCGTGCAGGATCTGGAGAGCTTTTGCCGACGACAATCGAGCGTTCGGCGCTTCGCACGGTGAGGTCAAGCCGAATCGACCGGCGGGCTCTTCGATCGACGTGCCCGGCGTGCTTCGGAAGGGCCGAAGAGACGTCGAGGAGGACTACCGCGGCTCGTTCGACGTTCAGGAAGCGCTTGCGCGACGAGCGGATGGACTTCTTCGCGATGGGGCACCCGCTCGTGGAGTCGATCATCGACAATGTCGGCGACCCGTGGTGGCTCACCCACGACCGCGCTCGAGTCGCCCGGAATGGACGAGCGACGAGCCAGCTCTCCTCGTCGACTATCGACTTGAGCTCTATGGCATTCGTAAGTCGGGAGCTGATCCTTTCGCATCGGTCACCGAGGAGGCGTCGGGCCGCCGGTCCCAGTTCTGCAGCCGGAAGATCCGTTTCTCGAGGTCGGCCGCCCCGGCCTTCCCAGGCGCGAACTGGTCACGGATCTCGATGAGGACTGAGCCGGGATGCAGCGAGGCGCGAGGCGATCATCCGAGTTCGAGGACTTACAAGGGTGACCATGCCGCTCTGCTTGAGCAGGAACTCGAGCGAATCGTTCGCATGTACGTGACTCGCGTCGGGATTTATTGACGATCGGATCGCGCGCAACGGGCGGCAGACTCGAGCGGTTCGGCCTTTTGGCGAACGAACAACAGCAGAAGCGGATCATTCCCGCCCAGTTAAGGTCAGATCGCAGGCCGATCGGGAGTCGACTCAAGGACGCTCGAGACGTCGAGCGGCAGCGCTCGTTGGACGTGCTGAAGGAGATGCTTCCTTCGCAGTACCTCCGGCTCCTCGGCGATCGCTCTGATTGTTCGTCCCGGTCGGCGGCTCCGCGAGATTGCCGCATGACGCACCGTCGACAGCGAGACTCTGTCGCACGAAGCACCGGGGAGGCGCAGTGCGCTTGCCGGCCACTTCGTGGAGCCGGTTCAAGGTCGAAGCGGCCTGAGAGTCGTTCGACTCGCTCGTCCTCCTTCGCGTGCGACACGCCGGAGGGCGAGCTCCGCGAAGCGACGGTTCAGCCGGAGGAGCTCGCCGCGCGCTCTGCCGACGCCGTCCCGACAACGCGGACGACTGTTTCCGGCGGAGGACTTCTTCCTGCTCGTCGAGTCGGCACGCATCCGCCTCGCGTTCGCCCACGACCCGCACTTCGCGGTTGCCCTCACCGGAATCGAGGTCTTGCCGCACCAGCTCGAGGCGGTCTACGAGCGGATGCTCCCGCAGGTGATGCTCCGCTTCCTGCTCGCCGACGATCCCGGCGCCGGCAAGACGATCATGTCCGGCCTCTTGCTCAAGGAGCTCCGCCTGCGGGGCATCGTCGAGCGCGTGCTGGTTCTCTGTCCGGCGCCGCTGACGATCCAGTGGCAGGACGAGCTGTCCCAGAAGTTCGACGAGAGCTTCGAGGTGATGACGTCGGAGCGGATCAAGGGCGACGCTGACGTCCGAATCCCTGGCACGAGTACCAGCGCTGCATCGCCTCGATCGACCTCGCGAAGCGCGAGGATGTCCGCGAGCGGCTTCTGGAAGCGAACTGGGATCTCGTCGTCGTCGACGAGGCGCACAAGTGCTCCGCCCGCACCGATGGCGAGACAAGGTCACCAAGACACAGCGTTACCAGCTCGCAGAGCGGCTCTCGCGGAAAGCCGAGCGCCTGCTTCTGCTCACCGCCACGCCGCACCAGGGCAACGCGGACCAGTTCGCGCACTTTCTCCGCTTGCTCGACGAGGACCAGTTCATCGATCTTGAGCGAGACAAGAAGATCATCCAGCTCGAGGGGAACCCGTGGTACCTGCGCCGGATGAAGGAGGACCTGAGGGACTTCGAGGGAAGACGGCTCTTCACCGAACGCCACGCCGTGACGCAGCCGTTCACGCTCGACGGTGCCGAGTTCGAGCTGTACGAGAGGTTACGGACTACATCAACGAGTTCCTTCCGAGGGTAACCGGCAAGCGGCGAAGCAGTCTTCGCGCTTACGCGCATCGTGTTCCAGCGGCGACTTGCCAGCTCCCTCGGCTGCGATCACGAGCTCACTCGTACGCCGGCACAAGCGGCTCGCCGAGATGCTCGCCGAGCTCGAGATCCGTACCCAGCCTCGGAGCGCGCAAGAAGCTCGAGCAGTTCCGCCTGATCGACTGTCAGATCGATGACGAGATGGACTCGGACGACGAGACCGAGGAGGAGCAGGGACGTGCTCATCGACTCGACTGTTGTCGCCGACACGATCGAGCAGCTCCGCGAGGAGGTCACGAGCTCAAGCGTCTCGTCAAGCTCGCGCACGACACGCTGGCGCTCGGCAAGGAGGCGAAGCTCGATGCGCTGCAAGGCTGCCTTGAGCGGGCCGAGTTCGCCGAGCTCAAGGACGGCCGAGGGAAGCTCCTGATCTTCACGGAGCACAAGGACACGCTCGACGCACCTGGTCGAGAACCTCGAGGAGTGGGGCTACACGACGACGCAGATCCACGGCGGCATGAGTCCGCAGGAGCGGAAGCAGCGGCAGATCGAGTTCCAGCGCGACGCGCAGGTCTGCGTCGCGACCGAGGCGGCCGGCGAAGGGATCAACCTCCAGTTCTGCCACCTGATGATCAACTACGACATGCCGTGGAACCCGATGCGGCTCGAGCAGCGCATGGGCCGGATCCACCGCATCGGGCAGAAGCACGACGTCTACGTGTTCAACTTCGCCGCCGACGAACACGGTCGAGGGCGCGATCGTCGCCCGGCTGCTCGAGAAGCTCGAGGAGATCAAGGAGACGCTCGGCGACCGCGTCTTCGACGTCATCGGCGAGCTGCTCAAGCTCAACGACGTCAACCTCGAGGACATGCTCCGCGAGGCCGCGTACAACCCCGAAGGACATCGACGACTACCTCGACCAGATCGAGCGCATCGATCCGGAGCGACTCAAGGAGTACGAGAAGGCAACTGGCATCGCGCTCGCAAAGAGCAACGTCGACCTCGCACGCGTCAGCGGCGAGGACTGGCGCTCGCCAGGAGCGCCGACTCATGCCCGAGTACGTCGAGGGTTTCTTCCTCTCGCGCGTCGGAGCCACGGGTCTACAGCTCGAGCGGCGCGCCGACGGGCTCTGGCGCGCCGACCACGTTCCGGCCGCTCTTCGCGTCCGACGAGCTCTCGTGCAGTGCGAAGCTCGGTCGGCCAGACACGCGCTACCCGAAGTTCACCTTCCGCAAGGAGCAGCGCGCGCGCAGAGCAAGCATCTCGACAGCGAGCTGATGTCGCCTGGACATCCGCTCTTCGCGGCCGTCGACGAGGTGCTGAACGGCAAGATCGCTCGCTCGCGGCAGGGCGTAGCGCGCTTCCTCGACCCGTTCTCGCCGCGCCCGTACCGCCTGCACTTCTACGACGTCGAGGTCGAGGGCGGCACGGTCGCCGGCACCTACGAGCCGGCGACGGGCAGCTCTCGTCACCGTCGTCGAGGACGCACGGAGGCGCTCGAGCTCGGGGCACCGGACATCCTCCACGACCTGACGCCGGGACGAAGGACGAGTCGAGATCGAGCTCGAAGAGGCCGCAGTCGATCGCGTCCGGAGGTGGGTCATGGCGAACGTGCAGCACCCGATGACGACGAGGGCGCGCGACGAGCGCAGCGCGAGGTCGAGATCCGCCGGAGTACCTGCGAGGAGTCGTTCGAGATCTCGATCCGGCGAGCGCGCGAGCGATGGATGCGCTTCGCGGACCAGGTCGCTCAAGGGCGACGACGAGCTGAAGCTCGTTCGGCGACAACGCCCTCCGCGACGTCGAGGCGCTCGAAGCGGCGCCGTGATGAGAAGCTCACCGCGCTCGACAACATCGCCGTCGTCGCCGCAGGGCAAGGTCGAGTACCTCGGCACCGCCATCGTCGAACCGACCGAGGCGGCCGGCCACGACATGCACCGTGACGACGAGGTCGAGGCTGCGGCGATGGAGCACGTCCTCGCGTGGGAGCGCGAGCAGGGCTGGGAGCCGACCGACGTTTCGAAGCTCCACGACGGCTCGGGCTTCGATATCCGCAGCGTCGGCCCAGCCGACGAGAACGGCCAGCGCGCCGTCCGACGGATCGAGGTCAAGGGTCGTGCCGCGGAGAACCAGCCCGTCGAGCTCACGCCGAACGAGTGGGTGCAGGCGGGTCGACATCGCGAGACGTTCTGGCTCTACGTCGTCTGGAACGCGAAGACACAGCCACGGCTGCTGCGGGTGCAGGATCCGGTCGCGTCGCTGCGCGACGAGTCGAGGAGCTCAAGGTCGTGAACGGCTACCGCGTCTGCGCGCCGAGCGCGTGCACGACCGCGACCGTGTCGGCCACGTGCGCGAGCACGCGGTACGCCTCGACGGCGGCCGGCTTCGACGAGCGCCCGTAGCCGCGCACGTCGATCGCGACGGCGCGGAAGCCCGCGGCGGCGAGCGCCGGGAGCTGATGGCGCCACGAGTACCAGCCCTCGGGGAAGCCGTGGACCATGAGCACCAGCGGTCCCTCGCCGGCCTCCACCAGGTGGATCCGTCCCCCGTGGACGGCGACCGTGCGGTGCTGCACGTCAGGCCGCCCGCAGGAAGGCGCGGACCTCGGCGTCGAAGCGCTCCGCGCCCTCGACGTTGGAGACATGGCCGACGCCCTCCATGACCACGAGCCTCGACCCCGGGATCTGCGCGTGCAGCTCACGGCCCACGTCCGGCGAGGCGCGGCGGTCGCGGTCGCCGTAGAGCAGCAGCGTCGGCACGGCGATGCGCGGCAGCACGTCGCGCAGGTCGGCCACCGCGAACGCCCGCACGTTGGCGCGCAGCCCGGCGGGGTGGAACTCGGTCATCGCCGCCGCGAACTCCGCGACCTGCTCGCGCGGCGCCGTCTCGGAGAACAGCGTCGGCAGCAGCTCGTCGACCAGCTGCTGCGGCGGCAGGCCGGCCAGGCGCTCGGCCTGGCGCAGGCGGTGCTCGACCTCCGCGGCGGGGAGCGAGCCCGCCCAGCCGGCGTAGGCGCCCGCCAGCACGAGCGAGCGCGGGACTTCGGGATGGCGGCGGTAGAGCTCGAGCGCCACGCCGCCGCCGAAGGACAGGCCGACGACGTGCGGGCGCTCGAGCCCGAGCGCGGCGGCGAACGCGGCGAGGCAGTCGGCGAAGCCGGCGAGCCCGAAGTCCTCCGGCGGGTCGTCCGAGCCGCCGTAGCCGGGCGCGTCCCAGGCCACGACCGTGAACTCGTCGGCGAGCGTCGCGAGCTGGCCGCGCCACGTCCGCCGGTCCCCGACATAGCCGTGGACGAGCAGGACCGGCGGCCCCTCCCCCGCGCGCTCGTAGGCGATCCGGAACCCGCCGGCGTCGACCGTGTTCATGCGACCGCGCGGTGCACCCGCGCCTCCCACGGCTGCAGCGTGCAGCGCGGCCCCAGCGCCTCGTCGCCGCCGGCGACGTTCGTCAGCAGCAGCTCGGCATCGCGCCAGCGGCCGGCGTCGGGCACGTCGATCGTGGCCGGCTCGCCCGACAGGTTCGCCAGCACGAGCAGCGCGGTGTCGCCGAGGCGGCGGACGTAGGCGTACACCCGCGGGTCGTCCGGCAGCAGCATGTGGAAGTCGCCGTGGGCGACGGCCGGCTCCGAGTGGCGCAGCGCGATGAGCCGCCGGTAGTGGTGCAGGACCGAGTCCTCGTCGGCGAGCGCGGCCTGCGCGTTGATCGTCGGCGTGGTTGGGGTTGACCGGCATCCACGGCGTGCCGGTGGTGAAGCCGGCGTGCGGCCCGGCGTCCCACTGCATCGGCGTGCGCGCGTTGTCGCGGCTCGCCACCCGCAGGCTCGCGAGGACGTGCTCGGGCGGGTCGCCGGCGGCGACCGCCTCCGCGTGGTGGTTGAGCGACTCGATGTCCTGGAAGTCCTCGATCGACGCGAACGGGGCGTTCGTCATCCCGAGCTCCTCGCCCTGGTAGACGTACGGCGTCCCGCGGTGCAGGTGCAGCACCGTCCCGAGGAGCTTCGCCGCCCGCACGCGGTGCTCGCCGTCGTCGCCGAAGCGCGACACCGCGCGCGGCTGGTCGTGGTTGTTCCAGTACAGGGAGTTCCAGCCCGCGTCGGCCAGCCCGACCTGCCAGCGGTTCATGGACGCCTTGAGGTCGCGCAGCTCGAGCGGGCGGACGTCCCACTTGCGTCTCGCCGCGGTCGAGTCGCACGTGCTCGAACTGGAAGACCATGTCGACCTCGCCGCGCGCGGGATCGGTGTACAGCCGCGCCTCGTCGACGGTCACGCCGGGCATCTCGCCGACGTTGAGGAGCTGGCCGCCGTGCGCGACGAAGACCTCGCGGTGCATCTCCTGCAGGAACTCGTGGATGCGCGGGCCGTTGAGGAAGTACGGCGCGCCGTCGCCGAGCCCGCCGTGCCGGGCGTGGCCGTCGGGCAGCGAGGGGTCCTTGGAGATCATGTTGATGACGTCCATGCGGAAGCCGTCGACCCCGCGGTCCAGCCACCAGCGCATCATCGCGTAGATCGCCTGGCGGACCTCCGGGTTCTCCCAGTTGAGGTCCGGCTGCTTGCGCGAGAACAGGTGCAGGTAGTACTCGCCGCTCGCCGGGTCGAGCTCCCACGCCGGCCCGGAGAAGAACGAGCGCCAGTTCGTCGGCTCGGCGCCCGGGTCGCCGGCCTGCATCCCGGCGCGCGGCGGGCGCCACCAGTACCAGTCGCGCTTGGGGTTGTCCGGGCTCGAGCGCGACTCGGCGAACCACGGGTGCTCGTCGGAGGTGTGGTTGACGACGAGGTCCATCACGAGCTTCATCCCGCGCTCGTGCACCGCCGCCAGCAGCGCGTCGAACTGCTCCAGCGTGCCGAACGTCGGGTCGATGTCCTGGTAGTCGGAGATGTCGTAGCCCGCGTCGTCCTGCGGCGAGGGGTAGATCGGCGACAGCCACAGCACGTCGACGCCGAGCGCCGCGAGGTAGTCGAGCCGCGCCGCGATCCCCGCGAGGTCGCCGATCCCGTCGCCGTCGCCGTCGGCGAAGCTGCGCGGCCAGATCTGGTAGACGACCGCGGTCTTCCACCAGCGGCTCGCCTGCGGGGCTCGTCGTCGTCATGGCAGCGCAGTCTGCGCGAGAGCGAGGACGGCCGCGTGCACCTCGCGCTCGATCTTCGGGAACTGCCGCCGGTGGTCGGGATGGAAGCCGCCGTCCTCGTCCGCCGGATCGCCGGGCGCCTGGTCGATGCCGCACTCCAGGCAGTAGGCGAGGACCGGCGCGCCGTGCCCGAGGCACCAGTCGTCGGAGGTGCCGGTGGTCGGGTAGAGGCCGAGCGCCTGCTTGACCGTGTACAGCGAGCGCCGCCGCGCGGTCGGATCGGCGCCCGCCTGATCGCGGATGGCGTCGCGCATGCGGCGCCCGGCGGCCTGGTGGGCGGCGGCGACGTCGCTGCGAGGAACTCGCCGTAGACGCCGCCGGCGCCGTCGCTGCGGCCGCCGTGCCGGCCGTCGCGGTCCCACTCGGGGTTCT
>CAWDGK010000005.1:0-629743 GCA_963801855.1 uncultured Actinomycetes bacterium
GAACGCCCGAATTCTTCGATCCGCGAATCCGCACGAGCGGCGAAGTAGCGAATGAGGCCGAAGGCGATCATGAAGCCGGCGACGAGGGAGAGAACGACCAGCAGGATCACGAGGATCGCCAGCTTGCCTTTCGCATCCCCTTTGCCGCTCATGGCCGTACCGAAGAATTCGCCAACATTCCCGAGAGCGCCACCCAGATTCTCCACCGCAGAGATCGTGTTGTGGACCTGTGCGAAGGTATTCCAGCTGGCCCCTGCGATACTGGCGAAGTCACGTCGCTGGTAGGCAACACGGAGCGAATGCGCCCAGTGGCAAGCCGCTACCGAGGATCGGAAAGATCACGGCGACGTACCAGAGGTTGAACACCGCCTGCATGACTTCCTTCCCTTCGGCGGGACTCAGCACCGGATCGGCACCGCTTGTCAGGAAGGCAACCGAGCCGAACGTGAGACCGATCAGGATGGGCATCGAGAAGCCGACGCCAGATTGGATGACACCGCACCACAAGAGCAGCTTGTTGAACCGCCGCCCATGGCCATGGTGTCTTTCCAGGCAGTGCCGACTGCGTAGCAATTCCAGATCGAAATCAGGACATTCAAAATCAGAATGCCTGCCAGCAAGAGCGCTTCCATTCGTATCTCCTTTGGATTTGTGGCGATTTCAACGGCGTGAGGTTTGCCACGCGGCCTCGCCGTAACTACTGGTATACATTATAGGACAAGACCATAGCTCTTGTCAATCAGATCTGCACCCCGATGGACAACACCGCAGTTCAGGCGCGGGACGGAGTTAGAGTTTGAGATATGAAACGGCTGGAGGCGCGGGCTAAATAAAATGCGGAGAAGAGAGTGAGGAGGGTGAGGGCTTGGACAACAAGTTCGGTCTGGCTGAAGGCCGCGATAAAGAATTGTGCGAGGGCGAGCACGTCGGAGGGCGCGTTCTCGAAGACGCGCGCGACCCAGACTGCCTTGCCAATGCCATACAGAGTGAGTAGGAGCAGGACGGAGGCAGTCGCACCTGAAAACAGGATGCGTAGATATTGAATGTGAGAAATGCGGCGCATGACGGCGCGCTCGATGGCTGACTGATTATTTAGGCTGTTGGTTGTCATAGGCTTGTTTAAATAATTTCTTGGCTCGATGCACCCGCGTCTTCACTGCCGGGACCGAGAGCTTCTCGCTCTCAGCAATTTCTTCTTGGGTCTTCCCTTCGATAAACTGTAACCGCAGGATCCGAGCTGCGGTTTCAGGCAGCTTCGAGAGCGCAGCGATGACTTCGTTACGGATCGAGAGATCTTCGAGGAATTCGGCGCGAGCATCCGGCAGAGACTCGTAGTGCTCCGGCTCGAGCTCTGCCCGCCTCCCTCGCTCGATACCACGCGCCTTATATTTGGTGTACGCGACGCGATTAAGGATGGTATAGGCCCAAGGAGGAGAAGGTGGCGCCCTCCTGCTCGTGAAAGGTGTGGGCGTAGAGATAGATCTTTGTAAAGGCGTCTTGCACCACCTCTTCAGCATCCTCGGGGCTTGTGAGGATCGTTCGCGCGCGGCGCAGGAGTGGAGCCTCGTAGCGGCGCACGAGGATGCTGAAGAGTGCGGGCTCCTTCTGCGCACGCGCGAGCACGGCGCTGTCCGTGAGGGCGCTTAAATCCTCAAAGGTTGAAAAACTCATGACGTTTGCTAGCATACAGGAATCCGCTCCGACGCGGTACTTTTTATAACTCAAGTTCTGTATCTTGGGTTTCCTTTATACCTTACACTTACCCCTTTATACTTCCTCTATGGCCGTCTTGTCTTATAACGAGATCATCTCGAAGAAGACCATCGATTACAATAATGAGCCGTACGAGGTGCTCTCCGCGCACGTCTTCCGCATGCAGCAGAGGAAGCCGGTCAACCAGACCAAGCTCCGCCAGCCTCGTCTCGGGCAGGTGACTCGAGATCTCCTTCCATCAGAGCGAGACGGTGCAGGAGGCCGATATCGGACTATGCAGGCCGTCTACCTCTACACCAACCGGGCGAGGCGTGGTTCGCCGAAGAGGCAACGCCGGAAGTCGTTTTTCCTTCCCCGATGATATAGTGCACGACAAGGTGCAGTGGCTCGCGCAGGACGCAGTCGCGAGTCGTGCTGCTGACGTCGAAGGAAAAGCCGGTGACCGTCAGATCCCCGTCAAAGTCGACCTCGAGGTCACTGACGCTCCTCCGGCCGTTAAGGGCGACACGGCTCGGGCGGCACCAAGCTCGTCACGTCTCGATCCGGTGCCACTGTGCTCACGTCCCTCTCTTCATCAACTCGGGCGACATCGTCCGCATCAACACCGACACCGGCGATATACGGAGAGCGGGTTGAGAAAGGCGTAAGAAGTGCGGTAGGGTTCCATCAGACACGCCGGCGCCCGCCGGGCAGTCGCGGGATGGGTGATGGCCAGCATCCTTAAGGAAACCTAGTTCCGGTGGGCGATACTCTCCGGCACGTGACTAAGTTTCCCTAGGCTATCCAAGCGCACTGCGCTTGCAAAAAAGAAGCCGGCTCCCTTGCGAGGGAGCCGGCTTCACCATTTTCTTTAAGAGCGACTGAGAGGCCTTAGATGCAAGGCACGGGCAGTTGTTTTTTGGAGTCGTACTCTGTGGTACGGCGGAGAAAAACAGTGGGAGCCCGTAACGCAGCAGATCAAGGTGTATCAGTCGCCCTATGCAGCGACGTAGGGGAGAAGCGCCATATAACGCGCCCGCTTAATAGCCTGGGAGATATCGCGCTGCTTAGAAGCCGGGGATGCCCGTGCGCTTCTTTGAGAGCGTCTTTTTGGCGTGCGGATTGGTGAATTGCTTCAAATACGCGACATCCTTATAGTCGGTAAATTTCTTAAGCTCTATTTCTTCTCTTTCAGCCTGATATGCCATGTTGAAAATTGCAAAATTGATAATTGAAAATTAGAACGGTATGTCCTCCGGATTGATCTCTTCGTCCGGGTATTTGATCGCTTCGCCACCATTGTCATCTGCCATGGCAGCGGATGCTGACGCATCCCTGCCCCCGAAGCGGGGCCCGACCGGGACCTTTAGCGTCCGCGCCGAACTGGAAGTTCTCGACGATGATTTCGGTACGATAGTTTTTCTTGCCTCCTTCCTTGTCGTCCCACGAGCGCGTCTGGATGCGCCCCTCGACGAAGATGGGACGACCCTTCTTTACGTACTGCGCGATCACTTCTGCCGTGCGGCCGATCTCCCGCCGGTCACGGGTCGGGATGACGACCGAGAGCATCACGGCGCTCGATCGACGTCGAGCACCGCGATCGTGCGGTATGTCGGCCGCCGGTCCCAGCCTCGGAGGGCACGCATCATCGTTCGTGCCGCCGCCGCTCCGGATCCGTTCGCGGCCGTGATCCGTTCGAACAGCCGAGCAACAGCCAGCGCAGCCGAGTTCACGCCGGGCGTGATCTCCGCCCGGGCAACCAGCTCGTGCGCCCGCACCCATTCGTTGCCGACGAGTCGCACGCTTCCGCGTCGCTGCAACACGCTTTCCAGATCGCGCTCGTCCGGAAAGCCGTGGACGAGATGCTCCTCCAGCCAGCCGGGCACAGGCTGCCGCAGTCGTCCGTAGTAGCCGGCCAAGCGACGGTCGGACTCGTGGGCCTCGCGGCCCGTCGGGCACGCAACGCACAATCGCTTGCCGGCGACTCGAGCGAGCTCCTGGAGCGCTGCCTCTCGATCCGGCGGTTGCACGTGCTCGAGCAGGTCGACGGCGACCACGACGTCGAACGCGCCGAGTCGAACGGAAGCTCGCGCACGTCGGCGACGACACGCTCCGCGCGACCGCCCTCCTCTCCTTCGGCCGTGCCGTAGTCGCTGAAGTCGAGGTCTGCCGCAGTGATCCGCCAGCGGTCGGACACGAACCTCTCGACTCCCCGGCTGCCGCTGCCCACGTCGAGAAGCGTGGATCCCTCGGCTTGCTCGACGATGCGCGCGACCGGCGCGTAGCGGGCGAGCTGGTTCAGCACGGGCGGTTCACGAGAAGGCTCGCATCGGCCGCGAGGCTAACCGATGGGCCCGTTCGGATCCTCCGGCGGGCCCGGCCGCCGGCGTCGAGGAATCGCGGCGACGAGCTCCTGAGGCATAGCGCGCAAGAGGAACAACGTCGCGAAGTAGACGACGGTCGCGATGGCCACATCCGCGAAAGGCGGGAGCCCCCCGAGGAACGAGACGGCCGCCGCGAGCGCGAGAGCGAGGGCGGCCGGGGGCAGGACTTTCAACGACACGCGCAGGTCGGGCCGGTATCGGAAGAGCGCAACCACGTAGAGAGCGAGGAGAACGAACTCGGCGATCGTCATTCCGATCGCGGCCCCGACGGCGCCGTCGCTCCGGCCAAGAACGATCGTGAGCGCCGCGCCTATGGCGAGAGCGATGCCGTTCGAGATCACGAGCGGCGCATGCCGTCGCACCGCGAGGAGCGCAAACCCCCAGGTTCCGACCAGGAACGTCGCCAGCAAGGCGATTGCCTGGATCTGCAGGACGCGGACCGACGGCTCGAACTCATCGCCCGCGATCAGCGCGATCGCGTCGTCGGCGCCCATCGCGGTGGAGAGCGCGAACCAGGAACCGGCGATGACGGCCACGTCGAACATCCGCTGCACTGCGTACGCCAGCCGGTCGAGTCCTCGTGAGCCGCACGGGACACGACCGGAAAGGCTGCGAGCAGCAAGAGTGACGGCGACCGCCGTGAGCGTCTGATCACCCTGAAGCCGCGCTGAGACCCGGTCTTCTCCTCTGTGGAGATGAAGCAGCACGATCGCGAAGCGGTAGAAGACGACGCCGAGGGCAGCGGCGACCGCGAACGGGAGCGTCTCGCGCAGCAGGCCCATCACCTCCTGGCGAGCAAGGCAAGGGCCAGGGGATCATCCGCGATCACGATCAGGGTCAGCGCGAGCACGCCGAGGCCGACCAGCAGGAGATGGCGAAGAACGCCGTCAGGCTGGCGCCGAGAGCGACGAGCAGGAGCGCGTGACCGCGAGCGCAACGCTGCGCAGGAGCTCGAGAAGACTGACGACGCCGAGCCGGAGCTCCGCGGAGAGCGGATCGCGTACGTGTGCTGGACGACGACGGCCAGTAGTCCGCCGCAGGCCAGGGCAAGCCCGGCGACCGGGATCTGCTCCCAACCCGAGATCGCGATCACGACGACCACCAGAACGAGACCGACCGTCGTCAGGACCAGCCGCATCCCGAGGAGGGCAGGCATGAAGTCCCCTCGTCCCTCCGGTCCCCGCACGGCGTACTCGCGGAGCCGATTCCCGTCAGCCCGGCGTCGGTCACGGTAGCGACGATCACGAGCAGCGACATCACGGTGACGTAGCGCCGTCAGTCGGCGACGCCGAGATGGCGGACGAGAAATCGGGCCGCGACCAACCCGACGAGCCACTCGCCGCGTAGCCGTGACCCGGAGCTCCCCTCGGATCGCGAGGTGCCCTCGGGGACGACATCGTGACGGCCTCGGCCTCCGGCACCGTCCTGGTTCGGCGGCGTCGTCATCGGCGGCTCCGCTCGCCGTCACCTGGCTACCGGTCAGGAGCGGAGCCGTGCGACGGCGGCGGTGCCGCCGACAGTCCTGCGAGATCGGCATCGACCATCATCTGAACGAGCTCGTCGGAACGTGTGCTTCGGCTCCCAGCCGAGCTGCCGCTTGGCCTTCGAGTAGTCGCCCACGAGCTGGTCGACCTCGGCCGGGCGCAGGAACTCCGGGTCGGTCTTCACGTATTGCGCCGGGTCGAGCCCGGCATGCGCGAAGGCGATGTCGACGAAGGTCTGCACCGAGTTCGGCTCGCCGGTCGCGATCACGTAGTCGTCCGGCTCGTCCTGCTGCAGCATCCGCCACATGGCATCGACGTAGTCGCCGGCGAAGCCCCAGTCGCGCTCGGAATCCAGGTTGCCGAGTCGCAGTTCGTCGGCCAGGCCGAGCTTGATCCGGGCGACGCCGTCGGTGATCTTGCGGGTCACGAACTCGAGCCCGCGGCGCGGCGACTCGTGGTTGAAGAGGATCCCGGAGACGGCGTAGAGACCGTAGGACTCGCGGTAGTTGACCGTGATGTAGTGGCCGTAGACCTTCGCGACGCCGTACGGCGAGCGGGGGTAGAACGGCGTGTCCTCGGTCTGCGGGACCTCCCGGACCTTCCCGTACATCTCGGACGAGGAGGCCTGGTAGAAGCGGATGCCCGGGTCGACGGTCCGGACGGCCTCGAGCATCCTCGTCACGCCGACGGCGGTGAACTCGGCGGTCAGCACCGGCTGGTTCCACGAGGTCGGGACGAAGCTCTGCGCGGCGAGGTTGTAGACCTCGGTCGGCTCGGCGGTCCGCAGGGCCGAGACGAGTGAGTGCGGGTCGAGCAGGTCGCCCTGCGTCAGCGTGATCCGGTCGGCCAGATGCCCGATTCGCTCGACGTTCTCGGTCGAGGCGCGGCGCGTCATCCCGAAGACCTCGTAGCCTTTCTCCAGGAGCAGCTCGGCCAGATACGAGCCGTCCTGCCCCGTTATGCCCGTGATCAGCGCCCTGCGATCCGCCACCGCGCGCCACCCTATATGAGAGTTGGGATCAGTCTGTTAACGCTGGTTCCCGGCGTCGTCGGGGGCTCGGAGACCTATGCCCGCGAGCTCGTGCGCGGCCTCGGACGGGTCGGGGAGCTCGAATACGACGTTCTGAAGCCGTCGATCGCGGACGACGTCCCGGGCCGGCAGATCTCCGGGTACCGCGCGAGCCGTACGAGCCGCGGGAGGGTCTTCGCGATGACCCGGGCGGCGGTGGCGCCGCGCGGCCTGCGGAAGGAGATGCGCCTCGCCGAGCTCGACGCGATCCACTTTCCGCTGACGGTCATGCTCCCCCGCGTCGAGCATCCGCCTGCGGCGGTCAGCCTGCTCGACATCCAGCACGTCTTCTTCCCGGAGTTCTTCTCCCGGGCCGAGCTGCTCTACCGGCGATTCGCCTACGGGTCGTCGCTCAGGAAGGCGCGCACGGTGATCGCCATCAGCCGGCATGTGAAGACGACGCTCGTCGAGCGCATGGAGATCGATCCGGAGCGCGTCGAAGTGATCCATCTCGGGCTCGACCACGAGCTCTTCCGGCCCGGAGACGAGGCACGCGAGCCCTTCCTGCTCTACCCGGCCAATCCCTGGCCGCACAAGAACCACCCGCTGCTCTTCGAGGCGTTCACCCGCCTGCGGCGCGGGCGTCCGGAGCTCAGGCTGGTGCTGACCGGAACCGGCCTCGAGCGGCTCGACCCTCCGGAGGGCGTGGAGATCCGCGGGCGCGTCCCCCGCGAGGAGCTCGCGTCGCTCTACCGCCGCGCGTCGGCGCTCGTCTTCCCGAGCCTCTACGAGGGCTTCGGCCAGCCGCCCCTGGAGGCCATGGCGTCCGGCTGCCCGGTCGCCTGCTCGACGGCCGGTTCGCTGCCCGAGGTCTGCGAAGGCGCCGCCCGCTACTTCGACCCGACCTCGGTCGACGAGCTCGTGGAGGCCGTCGAGACCGTCCTCGGAGACCCGCAGCCCCTGGTGGAGCGCGGGCTCGAGCGCGCCGCCCACTTCACCTGGGACGCGTGCGCCCGGGAGCACGACCGCGTCTACCGAGCGCTAGGAGCCTGAGCCTCCAGCAGCTCGACGTCCGACTCGACCATGAGGCGGACGAGCTCCGGGAACTCGACGTCCCGCTCCCAGCCGAGCTCCTCGCGCGCCTTCGTCGGATCGCCGACGAGCGCCCGGATGTCGGAGGGGCCGCGCATGAATGCCTGGTCGAAGCGAACGTGATTGCGCCAGTCGAGGCCGACCTCGTCGAACGCCGCTGCGACGAACTCCTCGACGGTGTGCGCCTCGCCGGTCGAGATCACGAAGTCGTCCGGCTCCTCTCTGCGGCCATCAACCGCAGGGCGCGGACGTAGTCGCCCGCGAAGCCCCAGTCGCGCTGCGCGGAGAGGTCGCCGAGCACGAGCTCCTGCTCCCGCCCGAGGCTGATGGCGGCGGCACCGTGCGTGACCTTGCGGGTCAGGAACTGGATGGGCCGCCGCGGCGACTCGTGGTTGAAGAGGATTGCGGAGGACGCGTGCAGCTCGTACTGGCTGCGGTAGGCGCCGGTGAGGGAATGGCCGAACGCCTTTCCGGCGCCGTACGGGGTGAGTGGCGCGACCGGCGTCCGCTCGGTCTGCGGGATCTCGCGTGGAGTGCCGAAGATCTCCGCGGAGGCGGCGTTCACGAACCGCGTCTCCGGGAGCTCCTGGCGGATCCCCTCGAGTAGCGCCGAGACCATCGCTACTGCGGCAGTCGACGTACCGACGGGATCCTCCCACGAGGCCGGCACGAAGGATGCCGAGGCAAGGTGGTAGACCTCGTCGGGCTCGATCTCCCGAAGCGCTCTGCGGACGTCCTCGGCGCTCTCGAGGTCTACCTGGACGAACTGGATCTGGTCTCTGACGGCCACGAGGCTCTCGTACCGCTCAGGAATCCCGAGCAACGTGCCGAAAACGTCATAGCCATGCCCGATGAGCTGTTCAGCGAGGTAGGACCCGTCCTGCCCGCCAATGCCGGTCACGAGCGCCCGAGCCATCGCGCGCGGACACTACCCGTCCCGGTCGCGGTCGTCGGCGCCGGGAACATGGGCCGCCACCACGCGCGGAACTACCACGACTTCGCGCAGGCGGACCTCCGCGCGATCGTGGACACCGATCTCGATCGAGCGCAGGCGCTCGCGAACCGGCACGGCTGCCGCGCGTTCGCGACCGTGGAGGAGCTGCTCCACCACGAGCCGGGCGTGCGTGCCGTCTCGGTCGTCACGCCGACCCGGACCCACGTCGAGGTCGCCTCGACCCTCCTCTCGGCCGGAAAGCACGTCCTCGTCGAGAAGCCGATCGCGGCCTCGCCGGAGGCGGCCGACCGGATGATCGCGCTCGCCCAGGAGCACGAGCTGGTCCTCGCCGTCGGACACGTCGAGCGCTTCAACCCCGCCGTCCGCGAGCTCAAGCGCTCCATCGAGCGCGGCGACATGGGCGACATCGTCTCGGTGTTCGCGCGCCGCGTCGGTGTCATGCCGCCGCAGATCAAGGACGCGAACGTGATCCTCGACCTGGCGATCCACGACATCGACGTCTTCCGCTACCTGCTCGGGGCCGACCTCCCGACGGAAGTCTTCTGCAACGCCGGCCGTGTGAACGGCGGTGACCTCTTCGACTACGCGGACGTCTTCCTGCGCTTCGGGCGCGTCGCCTGCCTGCTCCAGGTCAACTGGGTCACGCCGGTGAAGATCCGCGAGCTCTCGGTGACAGGCACGCGGGGCTACGCGGAGGTCGAGTACGTCAGGCAGGAGCTCCGCTTTCACTCAGCCCAGGCTGTGCGGCCCGTGGACTCGTTCTCGGAGGTGACCGCGTACAGCGAGCGGGCGCCGCAGGTGGTGCAGCACGAGCACGTCGAGCCGCTGGCGCGGGAGCTCGGCGAGTTCCTCCGTGCGGTCGAGGGCCGGCCGGCGGAGATCGTGACAGGCGAAGAGGGCAAGCGGTCGATGGAGATCGCGCTGCAGCTCGTCGAGCGGGCGGAGCTCGTGGAGAGCGGTTGACTCGAATTCTCGTGACGGGGGCCGGGGGGTCTGCGGCGTCAAATTTCGTTCATTCGCTTCGGTCGGCTCCGGCTGAGTTCCACGTCGTCGGCACAGACTCCAAGCGCGAGCACCTGGAGCTCGCCGACCTCGACGCCCGCTACCTCCTCCCGCGCGCCGACGACCCGGCGTATCTCCACGAGCTGAACGCGGTCGTCGAGCACGAGCGGGTCGAGATCGTCCATCCTCAGCCGGACCCCGAGGTTCGCCTCCTGTCCGACCGCCGGGCCGAGGTGCAGGCCAGGATGTTCCTGCCCGCAGCCGAGACGATCGAGCTGACGCAGGACAAGCTGGCGGCGACAGCACGACTCGACGCGGTCGGGGTTCCGGTTCCCGAAACCGGCGAAGGGGACGTCCACGACGCGGCCGAGCAGATCCTCGCGAAGCATGGAAAGGCCTGGGTCCGAGCGCGGCAGGGGGCGGGTGCCCGGGCGAGCCTTCCGGTCACGACGGTTCGCCAGGCGGTCTCCTGGGCCCGCTACTGGGTTGAGACGAAGGGGCTCACCTATGACGACTTCATGGTCGGACAGTTCCTCCCCGGTCGCGAGTTCGCCTTCCAGAGCCTCTGGAAGGACGGCCAGCTCGTCACGTCTCAGGCGCGCGAGCGGCTGGAGTACCTCTACGGGCACCTGACGCCGAGCGGCCAGACTTCGACGCCGTCCGTGGCCCGCACGGTGCACCGGGACGACGTCAACGAGTTCGCCGCCGCGGCGGTTCGAGCCGTCGATCCGTCGGCCGACGGGGTCTTCTGCGTCGACCTCAAGGAGGACGGCGAGGGGCAGCCGCGGGTCACCGAGATCAACGCCGGCCGGTTCTTCACCACGAGCAACTTCCTGACCGAGGCCGGGGCCAATATGCCGTTCACGTACGTGCGCCTGGCGCTCGGCGAGGACGTGAACGGCCTCCCGCCGTTCAACGCGGTCGAGGAAGGCCTTTACTGGGTGCGTATGGTCGACATGGGCTTCAAGCTCGTCCGGGAGGACGAATGGCGCAGCAGACGGCTCCAGACCTAGCGCTCTTCGACTTCGACGGGACGCTCTATCGCCTGGGGACCGACTGGGCCGCACTGCGCGCCGAGCTCCAGGCGCTCGCGCGAGAGCAGGGGGTCAGCGTCAACGGCTCCGGAGTCTTCGAGCTCGCTCTCGCGCTCGGTGCGGACGAGGTCGTTGCGCGCGCAGAGCTGGCGGGCCTCGAGTCGGGCTCGGCGCTCGACCCCGGGGTCGAGCTCTACCGCCGCTACGCCGAGTCCGGCTCCCGGCTCGCCATCGTCACCCACAACGGCCGCGAGGTCGTCGAGGCGTTCTTTGCGCAGCGGAGCCTTCAGGCTCCCGCAGAGATCTTCGACCGTCGCAGGCTCGGAGCGCTCAAATCCGAGAGCGAGACGATCGCCTCGTATGCCGGGGAGGCCGGCTCGGTCGTCGTCGTGGGCGACTCCCACCATGACCGCGCCCTCGCCGAGAAGCTCGGCGCCGCGTTCGTCGACCCGCTTCAGGAGTACTACGACCGGAAGGCCGGCGAGCTGGACGAGCTCGCGATCACCTACGAGAGCCCGAATCCGTACAAGCGCTGGTTCTACGGCCGCCGCTTCGACGCCGTGATGTCGGCGCTCGACGCCCAGCCCGGCGACGACGTGCTCGAGGTCGGCTGCGGCAGCGGCTACTACACGCGGGCCCTCGTCGCACTCGGTGCGCGTGTGACCGCCACCGACCTCTCCCCTGCCTACGTCGAGCAGACGCGCGAGCTCGCTCCTGGCGCGCAGGTGGGGGTCGAGGATGCGCAGCGGCTCTCGTTCGCGGACGAGAGCTTCGACCGGGTGCTGCTGACGGAGGTCGTGGAACACGTGCCCGACCCGGCGGCCGCCGTCCGCGAGGCCGCGCGAGTGCTGCGGCCGGGCGGAGTCCTCGCGCTCTCGACGCCGTCGCGCCTGGCCCCCATGAACCTCGCGTACGAGCTGAAGCGGCGGATTCGCGGATACGACTTCAACGAGCACCTGCACGAGTTCAGGCCCGGCGAGCTGCGGGCTCTGCTCGCGCCGAGCTTCTCCGTGGAGCGCCTCCGCCGCGTCAACGCCGTCCTCCCGTATCCGCTCGACTCCGTCTACATGCGGCTCGGGAGCCCAGCGCTCCGGGCGCTCGACGGCCTCGAGCGCCTTGCTGGAGCCGCTCGGCTGGACGATGGTCGTTCGCGCGCGGCGACGATGAGCGTCAGCGCCGTCGTCCTGTCCTGGAACGGCCGGGAGGACACGCTTTCGTGCCTACGGTCGCTGGCGGGCGAGGGCCTCGATGTGATCGTGGTCGACAACGCGTCCGGTGACGGCAGCGCCGAGGCGGTCGCGCGTGAGTTCCCTGAACTCGAGCTCGTCCTGAACGACCGGAACCTCGGCTACGCAGGCGGGATGAACGTCGGGATCCGCCGGGCGTTCGAGCGAGGCGCCGAGCACGTCCTCTTGCTGAACAACGACGTCGAGCTGGAGCCGGGCGCGGTGGCTGCGCTCGTGGCTGAAGCGGTCGGCGCCGGCGCCGTCTGCCCGCTGATCACGCTCGCCCACGACCCGGAGACGGTCTGGTTCGCCGGCGCCTCTTTCGACCCGCGGCGAGGCTACAACGGGCGCCACCGTGGCTTCGGGCAGCCGGCGGCGAATTTCACCGCAGCCTCGGAGACCGACCGCGCCTGCGGCGCCGCGATGCTGGTCACACGCGAGGCGCTCGAGCAGGTGGGGCTCCTGGACGATGAGCTCTTCGCCTACCAGGAGGACACGGACTGGTCGCTGCGCGCCCGGCAGGCAGGCTTTCATCTCCGCGTCGCGCCGGCGGCCCGCGTGCGCCACAAGGTCTCCGCGGCGACGGGCGGCGAGGGGTCCGAGACGGCGCTCTACTACTCGACCCGGAACACGCTCGAGGTCTCGGAGCGCCACGCGCCGCTCGGTTCCTTGGGCACCTGGCGACGGCGCGCGACCATCCTGCTCGCCCACGCAACGCAGGCGCTGCTGGCGCGGCGTCCCACCGGATTAGGCGCGGTCATGCGAGGCTGGCGCGACTTCCGCCGTCACCGGCTTGGCCGCGACCCAGGCGTCAGCGGCTGAGGAGCACCGGGCTCGAGACCGACCGGAGCCGGTACTTGAGCCAGGGGACGAGCGCGAGGTCCCAGGCGAGCGACGGAAGGCGTCGGAGGGTCACCAGCCGATAGCGAGAGGGAGTTCGGCGGCGCCGGAGAGGCTCTCCACCTCGGAGACCACGCGGCCCATGTTCGAGTTGGCGTCGTAGTTCGCCTCGGCCAGGCGCCGTCGGTTCGAGTTGCCGAGCACGACATCGGGATCGAGGAGCGAGGCCGCAGGCTCGCCCCAGTCCCGGCGGTAGTACTCGACTGACGCGAGGTTGTCCTCGTCGAGATAGACGGCCTTGCCGTCCACGTTGAGGCAGAGGGCTGCGCGGTTCATCGCGAGCGCTTCCAGGAGGATTCGGCCCGGGCCCAGCCCCGCGACCACGTCGTGGTCCCGGATCAGGTCGGCCATGTCGCGCGTCTTCTTCACGATCCGGACCCTGGGGCCGGACGGTAGGCTTCGTCCGGGAGGCGGTCGAAGACCACGGTGAGCTCGGCGTCGGGTTGCTCGAGCACCGCAGCAGCCAGCGACTCCAGCGCCTTACGGCGGAGCGGGATATACGTGCTCGCCCACAGAACCTGGACCGGCCTGCGGATCAGCTCCACGGGCGGCGCCGAGAAGCGTTCGAGGTCGATCCCGTTCGCGACGACGCCGATGTCGGAACGACCGATCCTTTCGGCGTTCGCAAGGTGATCTGCAACGAAGGGAGACACGGCCAGCCAGCGGTCGACCCGCTGCGCGCACACGGGAGCCTCGCCGGGGATGACGCCATGGACGAGGGAGAGCACCGGGAACCTCGGCCCCGATGCGTCGGAGCAGGAGCGCCGTCGCGAGCGGGTGCATGCACACGACCCGGTCGGGCCGAAGTCGCAGCGAGCGCGGGAAGATGCAGAGCGATGCGCCGAGTTGCTCGACCTCGGCCTGGAGCTCCGCGCTTCCGTACAGCGCGAACGCCTCGACCTCGTGGCCTGCAGAGCGCAGAGCCTTCACGAGCTCGAGGCAGTAGACCTCGGAGACCGTGTACGTCGTTCAGCTTCGTGAGACCGACGACGACCTTCACGGTCGTCTATTTACGTCGCGAAGCTGGGGAACCTGCTTCGGCTCCCCTTCCAGCTCGCGCAGCCGCTCCTCCATGAGTGCGAGCCGCTGGGTGAGCGTCGTCGACCGGTCGGAGAGCTTCGAGATCACGGTCGGAGTAGTGCAGGAGCAGGACGATCACGAACAGCATCGCGAGGGCGAACAGGGCGTTCGGCGGATACGCGATGCCGAGGCCCTTCGAGAGCTCGTGGAGACCGGATCGCCAGACGGCGAAGACGAGGATCACGCCGGCAGTGGCGAGCCAGAGGATCGCGTAGCGCTCGCGGAGCTTTCGCGCGCGGATGAGCTCGATCACGACGCCGAGCAGGGCGACGGAGGCGAGAGCGGCGAAGAGCTGGACGGGCACTTACTCGTCGGTGACCAGGGGCTGCCGGGGGAAGAGGCCGACGAAGAGGGCGAGCAGCACCTTGACGACGTAGTAGAAAGAGCGAAAGGTCGTGATCGACGAGCGGCCGGCGGCGCGGGGACGCATGAAGACCGGCACCTCGCAGAAGCGCAGGTTTCCGCGCGCGGCGGTCACGACGGATTCGACCTCGGGGTAGTCGTGCGGGTAGTCGACCGGCAAAGAGTCGGATTCCACGGTGGTTGACGGCGCGGAAGCCCGACGTCGTGTCGGTCATCCGCTGACGGACGCGAAGGGAGACGAGCGTCGCGAAGAGACCGATGCCGACGCGGCGCGCGAACGGCGCGCGGTACTCCCGGAGGCCCGAGAAACGCGTCCCGATCGCAAGGTCGGCACGGCCCGCGAAGACCGGCTCGAGCAGGCGACCGAGCTCTGCGGCGTCATGCTGCCCGTCACCGTCGACCTGGACGGCGATGTCGAAACCGCGCTCGAGGGCGTACATGTAGCCCGCCTGGACGGCGCCGCCGATTCCGAGGTTCAGAGGCAGCCGCAGCACGCGCGCGCCCGCCGCCTCGGCGCAGGCAGCCGTCGCATCGGACGATCCGTCGTCCACGACGAGCACCTGGAAGTCCGGGTCGAAGTCGAGCACCTCGGAGACGACCTCGGCGATCGTCGCCTCCTCGTTGTAGGCAGGCACGATCGCGAGGCACCGAGGGGTGTCCCGGCGCGCATCTGCCGCAGTGAGCGCAACCGCATGATTCACGCAGTAGGTATCGGCCGTTTAGAGCAGTTTCTTGACTACCGACCAGTACGCGGCCACCAGCGGATTGAGCGCCCGGACAGGTCGGGGCACCGGAACCATCCCGGGCTCCACCACAGGACTCAGGAACCGCGCGAGATCGCGATCTCGAACCAGTCTCATCCCCTGCGTCTCACGTCGGTGTTGCCGGAGCCAGCCTGCGTTCTGCACGAGCCACCTCCAGCCGGCCACCTTGTGCCGCGCCCAGCCCTGCTTGAGCGCCAGTCCGAGCATCCCGACCTCCACCGATGCGAGGACAGGGGCGAGCAGGAAGAGCATCCGCGGCGAGAACGACGAGAGGACGAACACGAGCCGGTTCCGCTCCAGGAGGTAGTGCTTCTCGGGGTTCCGTGCGAACTCGTAGTCGTGCAGGACGTCGGCAGCGGGATTGACCACCACGCGGAGCCCGCGCATCCGCACGCGCCAGCCGAGCTCGAGGTCCTCCTGGTACATGAAGAGCTCCTCGGTGAAGCCGCCGAGCTCCTCGAACAGGTCGCGCCGGATCGCCATGGCCGCGCCGCTCGGGAATGGGACGTCCCGGAGCTCGGGCACGCGTGTCGGCCCCTTCGCCGTAGCGCCCGGCCCAGGCGATGCCGCTGACGTGGACCTCGTTGCCCGGCCGAGTTCAGCGTCTCGGGATCGTCAAGGAGCCGCAGGCGCGCCGTCACGATGCCGACGGTCGTGTCCTCGAGCGGTGCGACGAGCCCCTCGAGCGCCCCCGGCGTCGCGACCGTGTCCGGGTTCAGGAAGACGAGCGCATCGCCGCCTGCCCCGCGCGCCGCGAGGTTGTTGCCGGCGCCGTACCCGGAGTTCTCACCCGGGAGACAGCACCGTCACCCCCTGACGGCCTCGGGCTTCGTCGATCTCCGGCCCGCCCTCGCCGTTGTCCACGACGAGCACCTCGGAGGGCGCTTCGGGCGCGAGCGAGTCGAGCAGCCGCCCGAGCGCTGCGCCCGACCGGTAGGCAACCGTGATGACCGTTGAGGTTAGTACGCGCCCTTCCCGGCCACGACCGCCGGGATCGTCCGCAGGAGGATCGAGACGTCGAGCCAGATCGACCAGTTCTCCAGGTAGTAGAAGTCAAGCCGCACGAGGTCGTCGAACTCGAGGTCGGAGCGGCCGGCGATCTGCCAGAGGCCGGTCATTCCGGGGAGGACGAGATAGCGCTTGCGGTGCCAGTCCTCGAGGAGCCGGTAGTCGCGAATCGGGAGCGGCCGCGGGCCGACGAGGCTCATCTCCCCACGGAGGACGTTCAGCACCTGCGGAACCTCGTCGAGGGAGAACCGGCGAAGAGCGGCTCCGACGCGGGTCACGCGTGGGTCGTCCCGGAGCTTGAACAGAGCGCCTTTCGCCTCGTTCTCGGACTCGAGCGCCGGCTGAAGCTCCGCCGCGTCCTCTCGCATCGTCCGGAACTTGAGCATCTCGAACTCGATCTCGTTCAGGCCGACCCGGCGATCCCGGTACAAAACGGGCCCGCGCGAGCTGAGCTTGATCGCTGCTGCGATCGCGAGCCAGAGCGGCAGCCCGACGACGACGATCAGCGCGCTCACGAAGAGGTCGAACGCACGCTTCACGATCCAGTCGGTGCCGACGAACGCCGGGGGGCGGAGCTCGAAGAGCGGGACGCCCTGGCCGGCGATGTAGTCGACGCGCTGGGTGAGGAGCTCGGTCGTCGTCGGTGCGAGCCGGACACGGACACCGCGCCGGTGCGCCAGGTCGACGAGGTCGAGGAGGACACGGTCGTCGAAATCGGCCTCGGCCACGATCAGCTCGTCCACTTCCATCTCGGCGACGATGCGAGGCACGTCGCCGACCTGCCCGAGGTATCGCAACTCCATCCCGGCGTCGGATGGACCGACGGCGCCCACGAAGTCGTACTGGATCCCGCTCCGCGCTTCGCCGAGGATCCGCCTGAGGTGGCCGATCCGATCGGGGTCGCCCACGAGAACCGCGCGGCGACGCACTCCCGCCATCCGCAGCAGGTCTCCGGTCACGACGTCGTAGCTCGCCCGGAGGAGCCCGATGAAGATCGCGCTGAGGACGATCGCCGTCGGCGCCAGGCCATACGTCCCGAACTCGCGATTGGTGCCGACGCCGTAGACCACGCCGACCACGCCGACAAGGATCAGCGAGCCGAGAATCCGGCCGCCGCCGCCGCGCCGCTCCCGCTCGGTGTACATGCCGGCGCGCCAGAAGACGAGCAGCATCACGAGCGCCAGGAAGGGGAGCCATTCGGACTCGGCCCGCCAGAGTGCGCCCCAGAGGATCTCGTCGTTGCCGTAGTAGAACGAGCGCAGCACGAAGGCGCCATAGAGACCCAGCACGAGCCCGCAGAGGTCGAGAACGATCAGGGAGAGGATGCTGAATACCCGCCGCACGAAAGCCGTGAGCGGGCTGCCCAAGACCAGCGGCCGCGCCGAGCGGATGTCTCCGACGGCGCGCGGCGCGGCATCCCTCGGCGCTCGTTCGGTTGCCACGGGGCGACGAATCTTACGTTCGCCGCCCCGTGGCCGATTCTTGCGTTACCGGCGGAAGGTCTGGAATGCGCGGTAGGCGGGCTTGCGCACGCCTCGCCGGGTGAGGACGCCTGACTGCCAGCCGCTGAGACGCGGCTCGTCGCGAATCAGGAACCAGATGAACACGTCGACCCGGCGGGTCTTCTTCGCCATCGCGATGGCCTGCTGCATGTAGCGGGCCTGGTTCCTGTAGGAGACGCCGAAGAGCCGGTCGGGCGGGTTCGTCTGGTAGCCGTACTCGGTGATCCAGAGCCGTGTCTTGCGTCCCCACAGCCGATTGACCTGCTTGATGAGAATGCCGAGGTTCCCCATCGTCACGGCCTTCTTCGACTTCGAGACGGTCGTCGGCTTCTCCGAGCGGTGCCCGTAGTAGGGATGGTGCGCGTAGGCATCCATCCGCCGGACGCCGGCCTTGTGCAGCGCGTTCATGAAGACGAGCGGCGAGGTCGACGGGCGCGAGCTGCGAGGCGCGTCGTTGCCCCGCGGGCCGGTGGCGCCGCAGGCGACCTTCTGCCCCGCGAGACGCGTGGCCTTGCACTCCCGCGTAGATGGCCGAGCAGATCTTCGCGTAGTCGTATGCGGCCTGGACGCGCCATTTGCGCGCGACCATCTTCCACTGGGGCCGCAGGAAGATCGGGTTGTTCGGCTCGTTCCACGCAAGCCATTGACGGACTGCGGGAAGCGTTCGCTCGGGCTCGTTCTCGCCAGCCTTCACGGTGTAGGTACCGCTGTAGCGCAGTGCCGCGGCGGTCGCGAACAGGCGCAGGTCGAGCGGGCGGCGCGGCACCTGGTTGCGCGCACGGCCGGCCCAGCGAGGCGTTCCGTAGATCGCGAGCAGCACGCGGATGTTCTTCTTCTTGGCCTCGTCGACGACCTTGTCGACGGCCGTCCAGTTGTACGCGGGGTCAGCCGGATTGGCGGGCCGGACAGGTCGGCGCTTGGCAACTGCCGACCAGTCGAGCGTCGTCCGGACGATGCCGGCGCGCAGCGTACGGAGCTGGGTGAAAGCGTAGGTGGGGTTCCCGATGACCTGGGCGTCGTCGTAGAAGCCGAAGAGCATGCGAGAGGCGCTCGTGCGCTTCGCAGCCGAGTCGGCGTCCTTGGTCGCGGATGCGGCGACCGCGCCGGCGACAAGGCTTAACGCGAGAATCAGGGCGATACGTCTAAACACGAATGTGCTCCCTTCCTAGACTGGGCAACATTCGGCTGAGGCCCTCTTCGAGTTCGACCTCCGGGGCCCAGCCGAGTATTTCTTTTGCGCGTGTGATGTCGGGCTGGCGAATCTGCGGATCGTCCACCGGCAGTGCCTCGTAGACGATCTCGCTCCTGGACTCTGTTACCCGGATCACGGTTTCCGCAAGCTCGAGGATCGTGAACTCACCCGGGTTTCCGAGGTTGACAGGCATGTGCTCTCCGCTCGTGGCGAGCAGGTAGAGCCCTCGGATCAGGTCGTCGACGTAACAAAAGCTTCGGGTCTGCTGGCCCTCTCCGAACACCGTCAGGGGCTTGTGCTCGAGGGCCTGACGCATGAACGTCGGGATCGCGCGTCCGTCGTACGGGCGCATGCGCGGGCCGTAGGTGTTGAAGATGCGGACGATCGAGGTGTCCACGCCCTGCTGGCGGTGGTAGGCCATCGTCAGCGCCTCGGCGTAGCGCTTCGCCTCGTCGTACACGCCTCGGGGCCCGGTCGGGTTGACGTTGCCCCAGTAGGTCTCCGGCTGCGGGTGCACCTGCGGATCGCCGTAGATCTCGGAAGTCGACGCGAGCATGAACCGCGCGCGCTTCCACTTGGCGAGACCGAGCGCGTTGTGCGTCCCGTAGGAGCCGGTCTTGAGCGAGTGCAGCGGCTGGCGCAGGTAGTCGATCGGGCTCGCGAGCGCCGCGAGATGGAAGACGAAGTCGACGGGCTCGTCGATGTCGATCCGCTCGATGACGTCGTGGTGCATGAACGTGAAGCGGTCGTCGCGGATGTGCTCGAGGTTCGCAAGCGAGCTCGACTCGAGGTTGTCCAGGCAGATCACGCGATGCCCCTGTGAAAGCAGGTGCTCGCAGAGATGGGAGCCGAGGAACCCGGCTCCACCGGTTACGACCGCAGTAGCCATTGCGCCCGCAGGGTAGCCGGGGTCTCGGCTATTCCAGGGGATCCTTACGAACGTTTTACGCCGAAAAAGTGCTGCTAGCGCAGGTTTTTGTTCGACTCGAGGTCGAACCACATGGCGAAGAGCGTGAACTGTGTCCCCGAGATGAGCAGGAGCGCGACGAGCGTCGCGGTGCCGGCCGTGATGTCCCCGCCGAGGAAGATCCGCTCGATCGCGACGTAGGCGCCGAGCGCGAGCCCGATCGTCGTCATCACGATCCCGAGCGCGTAGAAGAAGACGAGCGGGTGGAAGTCCCGGATCACGTACTTCTCGCGGAGCCGCCAGAAGAAGCCCTTGAAGAGGAGCCAGGCGATCGAGGGGATCACCTTCGGGAGCCGGATCCCCGAGCGCTCGCCGACGTTGTAGATCGGCCGCGAGGGAAAGTCCCGCACCCGCGCGTTCCACACGTTCAGGTGGACGAGCATGTCGTTGGGGAAGCCGTAGCGCGGGTAGATGCGGTCGAGGTCGAGCTGCTGGAGCATCGGCCGGGAGATCGCGGTGTACCCGGACTGCGAGTCGGCGACGTGCCAGTAGCCGGACGCGATCTTCGTCAGCATCGAGAGGACGGCGTTGCCGAGATAGCGATGGCGCGGCATCAGCTGCCACGCCTGGCCGGTGAAGAGACGGTTCGCCTTCGCGTAGTCGACCTCGCCGCGGGCGACCGAGGTCGCGAGCGCCTCGAGGTCGCCGGGATCCATCTGCCCGTCGGCGGCCATCACCGCCGTGATGTCGATCTCCTCGTCGAGCGCACGCTTGTAGCCGGTCACGATCGCAGCGCCGACGCCGCGATTGCGATCGTGCTCGATCACCTCGACCCGTGGGTCTCCTGCGGCGCGGGCCCGTTCCACGGTCGAGTCGCCGGACTTGTCGTCGATCACGTAGATGCGGTCGACGAAGGCCGGGATCTCGGCGAGCGTGCGGCCGATCAGCTGCTCCTCGTCGTGGGCCGGGACGACGACCGCAACCCGCTTGCCCTCGACCATCTAGGTGGCGGGGCGGAACCGGCGCTCGGCCGGGGCCCAGAAGATCGCGGCGAGGAGGCCGAGGATCAGACCGATGAGGCCGCCGACGAGCAGGGAGCGGCCGACGCTGCGCGCGGTCGTCTTCCTGGAGGCTGCCTCCTCCACGATGCTCGGCTGCTCGACGTTCTCGGCCAGCGACAGCGCCTGTTTCGCCTCGAGGAGGTCCTGGGTGACGAGGCCACGCCGCTCGACGAGCGAGCCGATCGTGGAGTTGAAGTTCGTGACCAGCACGAGTCGTTCCGTCGTGTCGAGCGATCGGTTCGCAAGGACGCCGTTGAGCTCGCGCTGAGCCAGGTCGAGACGACGCTCGCTCTCCGCGAGCTCGCGCTCGTCCGCAGCGATCCGTTCCTGGATCGCAGAGATCTTGTCGCGGACGTACGGCGAGACGTCCTCGACGACCTGCTCGGCGAGGAGGTTCGCGGCCCGCGCGGTCACCCGCGCGTTCTGGCCGGTGACCGCCACCCCGATCAGCGGCGTCGTGCCGACGACCGCTCGGCGACCCGCAGGCGGCGAGACCTGCCGGCTCGTGACGTTCGCGCGCAGCTTGGCCAGATTCATGGCGCTGCGGCTCGCAACCGACTGAAGGACGGCCTCGGAGCGGACGATCTCGTTCACGGTTGCGGGGTTCGTCGCGAGACCGGGCACCGGTGCGCCGCCGTTCGGCGAGAAGGGCTGACCCAGGTAGAGCGTCGCCTCCGCGCGGTAGACGCTTCCTCCGCCGAGGGCGAGCGCATAGCCGACGGCGAGCCCGAGGGCGAGGCCGAGGAGCGGAAGCCACCAGCGGGCGCGGATTGCCTCCCACCAGCCACGAACGTCGACCTCGCGCTCAGCGTCGAGGTCGAGATCGTCGGTCGTCGTGCGGCGTTCGGTGACGCTCATCGGTTCGGGACCCTAGCGAGGAGGTCGGCGTAAAGCTGCTCGTGAGCCTCCGCGATCGCGTCCCAGGAGAGCCCGCGCCGCGCCGCCTCGGTGCCTCTGTAGGCGCGTTCGAGCGCAGCCGGATCGTCCAGCAGGCTCGCGATCGCCCGGGCCAGGGCGTCGGGATCCTCCGGCGGCACGACGAGCCCCGCCTCGTAGTCGCGCACGGTGTCTCCGAGAGCGCCGACGTCCGTGACGACGGCCGGGCGGCCGTGCCCCAGGGCGGTCGCGAGAGCGCCGGAGGCCGATTCGGTGCTCCGGTAGGGAAAGACCGTGAGCGTCGCGTCTCGCATGAGCACCTCGATCTCCCCCTGCGGCAGGTACCCGAGACGCCAGTCGATCCGGTCCGAGACGCCGAGCTCACCGGCCAGCGCGCGAATCGGCTCGATCGGATCGAGCGGGTCTCCGGCCACGACGAGGCGCGCGTCCGGGACCTGCGCAAGCGCCCGTACGAGCACGTCGAGGCCCTTGTAGCTGCGGATGAGCCCGAAGAAGAGGAGCGTTCGGCCGGCCGGCGGCCCGATCGAGGCGGCCGGCGGAGCATCGAAGGTTCCGTGCGGGATGCGCACCACGCGCTCGCCCGGGACGCCGAACCGCGCCAGCTGCTCGGCCCCACTCCGCGTGTGGACGACGATCCGGTCGAATGCGGCGTAGGTGGCGCGACGCTGGCGCTCATCCGCTTCGCCGGCGTGCGGCAGGACGTTGTGCGCGGTGAGGATCACGGGCCGGTCGCGCCGGAGACGATCGACCCAACGCAGGTCGAACCGGGGCAGGGTGAGCCACTGGACGTGGACGACGTCGGGCCTCGTCCGGTGGATGCGCCGCACGAGCCGCGCGACGCTCGGCAGGTACTCGGCCCCCTTGAGCGCGAAGCGGAGCCGCGAGCGGGGCGAGCGCCGCAGCAGCCGGCCGCTCAGGGGCAGGAAGAGCTCGACGCGCTCGTAGCCCTCTGCTGCAGGCGGATCTGCGAAGGCGAACGGAGACGTGACGAGCTCCACCTCATGACCGCGTCCGGCGAGGGCCGTTGCGAGGTGGTGGTCGTACGCAGGGGAGTACGAGGGCGGATCGAGCAGCGCGATTCGCACCGGGACAGCATCATAGGCCGCGAGTTCATCGCCTTTGGACGTCCTCTACTTCCACCAGTACTTCGCCACCCGGCGCCGGTCGACCGCAACGCGGTCGTACGAGCTCGCCAGGCGCCTCGTCGACCGCGGACACCGCGTCACGATCGTGAGCCGCGACACGCGGATGCTGGAGGCCGGTCGCGACGCGCGGCCGCCCGGCCGCCTGGTCGCGAGGGAACGGGTGGACGGGATCGACGTGCTCTTCCTGAACGTCCCGTACGCGAACCGCTACCCCACGCCCGTCCGGCTCGCGTCGTTCACGGCCTTCACGATGGCGGCCGGCGTCGCCGGCGCCCTGGAGCGCCGCCCCGACGTGGTGTTCGCGTCGTCGACCCCACTGACGATCGGGCTTGCCGGGCTCGCGACGGCGCGTCTGAAGCGGGTGCCGTTCGTCTTCGAGATCCGCGATCTCTGGCCCGCAGTCCCGGTTCAGCTGGGAGCGCTGAAGAGCCGGGCGGCGATCCGGAGCGCGGAGTGGCTCGAGCGCCGGCTCTACGCAGGCGCCGAGAGGATCGTCGTCCTCAGCGAGGGTGCGCAGCAGGATCTGGCGCGCCGCGGGATCCCTCGGGAGAAGCTGGCGCTGATCCCGAACGCCTCCGACCTCGACGTCTTCCGGCCGGGCGTAGTGGACGAGGGATTTCGCGGCAAGCACGGCCTCGAGGACCGGTTCGTGGCGCTGTACACGGGCGCCATGGGCCGGGCCAACGGCCTCGACCAGCTGGTGGACGCGGCCGTCGCGCTGAAGGGGAGCCGGGTGACGATCGTCGCGCTCGGCGACGGCGGCGAGCGGCCGCGGCTCGAACGCCGCGTGCGCGAGCTCGGGCTCGAGAATCTCCGTTTCCTGCCATCCGTGGCGAAGGACGAGCTGGCAGGGATCGTCGGCGCCGCCGACGTCACGCTCACGATCTTCGCGCCCTACCCGGTGCTCGAGACCAACTCGCCGAACAAGTTCTTCGACTCCCTCGCCGCCGGCAAGCCGCCGGTCGTGAACCTCGACGGTTGGCTGCGGCGGCTCGTGGAGGCAAACGACGCCGGCGTGTGGGCCCCGGCGGGCGACCCAGAGCGGCTCGCGGAGGTCCTGGCCGAGCTCTCGGACGACCCGGAGCGCGTCGAGCGGATGGGCCGCAACGCGCGGGCGCTGGCGGAGCGCGAGTTCTCCCGCGACCTGATGGCGGAGCGGCTGGCACGGGTGCTCGAGGAAGCCGTGGCCAGGTGAAACCGGCCGTCGTCTTCGGGCTCCTCCACGCGGGCTTGGCCGTGACGCGCAGCCTGGGTCGCGCCGGGATTCCGGTCACCGGAATCTCGTGGAGCCCCCACGAGTTCGGCCTCAAGTCCCGCTACCTGCAGAAGCGCCACCTCCTCGCCCGCGACGACGCCGCCGTGCTGGAGGCGATTCGCAGCGAGGGTGAGCGCGTCGTGCTCTTTCCCGAGCGGGACGAAAACGTCGAGTGGGCCCTCGACAACTGGGCCGAGGCTCGGGCGCTCGCCGACATGCCGCTCCCCGAAGACGCCGAGGCGGTGCTCAGGCTGCGCCGCAAGGATCTCCTGCCGGCGGTCGCCGCCGAGGCGGAGGTGCCGTCGCCGGGAACCGTCCTTGCCGACGGTGCCGAATCCGTCCGGGAGGCGAACCTCCGGCCGCCGGTGGTCGTCAAGGCGGTGGAGGGGCAGGAGTTCGCGCTCGCCTTCGGCCACAAGGCGGTGGTCGCCGAGGATCTCGACGAGGCGATGCGGGTGGCCCAGGAGGCCCACGATCGGGGCTTCCAGACGATCATCCAGGAGATCGTCCCCGACTCCCACGAGCGCATCTACTCGCTGCTCGCGTACGTCGCAAGGGACAGCCGGCCGCTCGTGACGGTCGTGGGGCGCAAGGTCCGCCAGGGGCCACTCCGCTTCGGCACGAGCGCCGTCTTCGAGGTCGACTACGAGCCGAGGGTCCTCGACCAGGGGCTGCGCCTCCTCCGGACGGCCGGGTACACGGGCATCGCCCACGTCGAGTTCGCGCTCGACCCGCGGGACGGCGAGTACCGCGTGCTCGAGGTCAACACGAGGCTGCCGGTCTGGGCCGCCCTCGCCGCCAACCGCCACCTCGACCTGCCGCGCGTGGTCTACGACGACCTGTCCGGCCTCGAGGTCGATCCCCTGCCGACCTTCAAGGGCGACCTGACGTGGGTCTACCTCGCGAAGGACGTCTACGTCTCGCTCCAGATGGCCCGAAGGCGCGAGCTCGGCCCGCGCCAGTTCCTGTCCGGCTACCTCCGCAGGCCCAAGGCGCGCGCCGTCTTCGCGAAGGACGATCCGTGGCCCGCGGTGGCATCACTCGCCTATCTCCGCTCCCGGACGCCATGATTGACACGTGATCAGGCGTCTCTTCGACCTGACGGGTGCGACCGCGCTCGCCGTCCTGCTCTCCCCGGTGCTGGCCGCGCTCGGACTCGCGATCCGTTTTCGCATGGGCTCGCCCGTTCTTTTTCGCCAGCAGCGCCCGGGATTCAGGGGCGAGCCGTTCGAGGTCCTCAAGTTCCGGACGATGAAGGACGCCGTCGACGACGAGGGAAACCCACTTCCCGGACGAGGAGCGGCTGACGAAGCTCGGCGTCTTCATGCGGCAGCTCAGCCTGGACGAGCTGCCGCAGCTCTGGAACATCCTTCGCGGCGACATGAGCTTCATCGGGCCGAGGCCACTGCTCATGGAGTTCCTCAGGTGGTACTCGCCCGAACAGATGCGCCGGCATGAGGTCAAGCCAGGCGTCACCGGCTGGGCGCAGGTGCAGGGACGCCACGACATCCCCTTCTCGAAGAGACTCGCCCTCGATGTCTGGTACGTGGACAACCGCAGCCTCCTGCTCGATTTGAAGATCGTGGGCATGACCGTGGCCAAGGTCCTCTCCATGCGCGGCGCACAGCCGGCTCAGACGGACGCCGAAGTCGACGACGTGGGCCTCCACGACGCGGTGCGGCGCGAACGCGGTTTGATGTGAACGCCGTGACGGAGACGCGCTGGGAGCTTGGAGGCGAGTTCCACTCCCCGGTGGAGACGCCGCGGCCCTTCCATCCCTGGCCGAGGCCCGCCGTCTGGTACGCGCTCGGGCGCCACGCCGTGGAGGACCTCGTCGCGATGGTGCGGCCGCGGGCCCTCTGGCTTCCCGACTACTTCTGCCACGAGGTCGCCGTGGGCTGGGAGCGGCTCGTACCGGTCAAGACCTACGAGGACGACCCGCGCTGGCAGGAGCCGCGTTGGGAGACACTCGAGCCCGGGGTCGGCGACATGGTCATCGCCGTCAACTACTTCGGCGCGCGGGAGGAGACCGGCTGGGAGGAGCGGCGCGAGGCCGGCGGTTTCGTCCTCGTCGACGACCACTCCCACGACCCGTTCTCGCCCTGGGCGGTCGGATCGTCCGCCGATTACGCGTTCAGCTCGCTGCGGAAGACGCTCCCGGTTCCCGACGGCGCCATCCTCTGGTCTCCTCGGGACCTCGATCTTCCGGCACAGCCGCGCGAGACGGCGGACGGGGGCGAGCTGAAGCTCGCCGCGATGCTGCTGAAGGGGCGGTATCTCGAAGGCGGAGGCAGCGACGAGGCGCTCAAGGAGCGGTTCCGGAGCCTGCAGCTCGCGGGCGAGGCGCAGCTCGCCGGGACTCCCGTCGCCGCGGCGTCGCAGGCATCGCGGGAAGCCGTGATCGGCGGTGCTCCCCTGCCATGGCGATCGCTGCGGTCCGACAATGCCATTCATCTGCTGGGCGCCGTCTCCGAGCTCGAGTTCGCGGAGCCGGCGTTCGACGAGTGGCCGGCCGGGGCTGCGCCGCTCGGCGTCGTGCTCGTCTTCCGGTCGGAGGATCTGCGCGACCGCGTGCGCGTGGCCCTGCGCGAGGCGGGCGTCTACTGCCCCGTGCACTGGCCGATCGAGCGCCCGGCCTCCGAGCGGGTTCGTGACCTCCAGGCCCGGGTCTTGACGATTCCGACGGACTGGCGCTATTCGGCCGCGGACATGGAGCGCGTTGCGGCGCTCCTCCGCGAGGCCGAGACTCGCGAGTGACGGCCGAGTCGCTCGTCGACGACGAGCGCTGGGAGGCGACCGTCGACGAGGCGCCGACCCCGGACGTCTATTTCCGACCCGGCTACTGCCGGCCGTACGAGGTGGCAGGACACGGCAGTGCCGTCGCCGTCCGGACCGACGGGGCGCTCTTCCCGCTCCTCCTGCGGCCGCTTCCCTTCGACGAGAGCGGTTTCGACGCGATCACCCCGTACGGCTACGGCGGGCTCCTTCCGCTGGACGCGGGCGGCGACTTGCGCGCGGATCTGCGCCAACTCCGCGACTGGTGCGTCGCAAACGGCGTGGCGAGCTGCCTGCTTCGGCTACACCCCCTGCTGGGGGGCTTCGGACACCTGTCCGATCTGGACGGGGTGGAGATCAGGGAGCACGGGCCGACGACGGCCGTCAGGTTGTCCCGGGTCGAGGATGGCCGCCTGGCCGGGATGAGCAAGGGCAGAAAGGGTGACCTCCGCGTCGCGCGGCGCGAGCTCAGGGTCTCCTGGGACGCAAGCGAGGAGGCGCTCGAGCAGTTTCGGGCCGTCTACGACGAGACGATGGGCAGGATCGGCGCCTCCGACTACTACGTCTTCCCGGCCGGGTACTACAGCGCCCTCGCCGAGGGGCTGGGAGACCGCCTCGGCGTCGCCCTCGCGCACCGCGGAGACGAGGTCGTCGGCGGCTCGCTCTTCCTCGCAGGCAGCCGTTTCTCCCACTACCACCTGAGCGGCACGACCGAGGCCGGCCGCGAGCTCAAGGCCGGGACGCTGCTCGTCCACGAGGGTGCGCGTCTGGGCGGCCGGCCGCGGCTGTGAGCTCCTCCACCTCGGCGGCGGGACCTCCGGGGCCGACAGCCTCTTCGACTTCAAGCGCAGCTTCGGCGGCGCCGACTCGACGTACTCCTTCGCCACGCTCGTCGCGGACGAAACGCGCTACGAGGCGCTCGTTGCGCGACGACGGCGAGAGCCGGAGCCGCCCCGCTCGGACTTCTTCCCGGCGTACCGCGCGTAGACCTCCAGCGTCTTCCGGGTCACGGGTCCCCAGGAGTAGTGCGCGGCGGCGCGCTTCCTCCCGGCGTCGCCCATGCGGCGTCGAAGCTCCGGATCGTCGAGTAGGCGCCGAAGCGCCGCTCGAAGCGCCTGGGGGTTCCCGGGCGCGACGAGGATGCCCGTCTCGCCGGAGACCACGAGGTCGAGCAGGCCGCCGACCGCGCCGGCAACGACGGGCCGGCCGTGAGCCATCGCCTCCAGACAGGCGACGCCGAACCCCTCGCGATGCGACGGGCAGGCGACCACCGCCGCCCTCGCATAGAGCTCTGCGAGCTCGGCTGGCGGGACGAAACCCCGAGCCATCGGCACGCGGTCGCGAAGCGGCCCGTCGCCCGCCACCACCAGGTTCATCCCCTGAGCGGCCTCTACGAGGTCCAGCACGCCCTTCTCGGCCGAGAGACGGCCCGCGTACAGGATCTCGGGCGGCTTCGCCTCCTCCCCGACCTGCTCCGGGAGATCGACGCCGCTCGGCACGATCTCGACCTGGCGGGCGCCGAGTCGTGTCGCGTCTCCGGCGAGCGCCGTCGACGGGCAGATGACCGCTTCCGCCCGGCTCAGGATCATGCGCGCGAGGCGCGGAGCCCGCCGGGCGAGCTCGACGTCGGTTCCCCAGAGCTGGACGACGAACGGCTTTCGGGTCGCCAGGGCGGCCACGCCCGAGGGAAGCCAGTGGGCATGGACGAGATTGGCGTCCTTGGCCGCCCGGCGAGCCGCGGCGGCGAAGACGGCCATGAAGGGCGGAACGGTCGCCGCCCGCCAGGGCTGCCGGCGCACGTTTCCGACGATTCCGGAGCCGTAGGCAAGCCCGAAGTGCTGGAACGACGCCGGCGAGACCACCTCGATCTCGGTCCCGGCTGCACGAAGCCTCTTGACGGCGTCCGCGACGAACCTCCCGGCCGTGTCCGTCTCCGAGCGGGGGTACGACGTCGCGAGGACGACGACCTTCACGCGGCGGTCAGGCGCCGGCCGAAGGTCACCGGCAGCGCGAGCGCCAGCATGGCGAGCGCGTAGAAATACGACTGCTGCATCGTCAGGTAGAAGGCGTTCGCGGCCATGACGCCGAGGATCGCTGCCGTCAGCCCCCACGCGAGCGGCCGCACTCGTGCGGCGAGCGGATCGCGCATCGCCGCCATCGCCTTCCCGAGGCGGTGCCCTGCGCGCAGGCGGCGGAACACCCACCAGATGAAGGTCGCGAAGAGCGCGGTGCCGACGATCCCGGTCTCGATCACGAGCGCCGCATAGAAGGAGTGCGGACCCCAGTTCGTCAGCCCCGTTACGGCTTCGTAGTAGACCGAGAACGTGTTCAGGCCGAGGCCGAAGAGCAGATGGCCGTCGAGGGCCGGCCGGATCAGCTCGTAGACCTCGAAGTGCGTCGCGGTCGAGCCCGTGTCGGTGTCGAGCCTCGAGCGGACGACGGTCTCGAAGAAGTCGAGCCGGCGGGAGACGACGACGGCGAGAGCAAGCAGCAGCGCGCCGAGCGGCACGAGCACCGCCGAGGAGAGGAATCTCCGTCCGTACGGGAAGAGCAACACGAGCACGCCGACGAGCAGGCCGAGCAGGCCGCTCCTCGAGAGCGTGGCGAGCTCGACGAGCAGGAGGAACGGCAGCAACAGCATCAGCGGCACCCGCAACCGGTGCCCTCGCTCGAGGCGCAGGTACAGCGGCGTCAGGATCAGGAGCGGCACCAGCAAGACGATGCCGAGGTGGTTCGGATCGTTCGTGAGCGCATTCGGCCTGTAGACGTCGGCGCCCTCGACGGCGCCGTAGAGGTTGATCGACCGCGCGTCACCGAGCAGCGGGCCGAGCACCGTCTGGTCGAGGTCCCGGCCCGCCTCGGCGAACATGAGCTGGACGACTCCGTAGACGCCGTTCAGCGCGATCCCGGCGCAGAGCGCGCCGACCGCGAGCCAGTAGACGCGGAGCGGGCGGCGCGCGAGGTAGGCGATCCCGACGGCGGCGAAGCTGAACGTGATCGCGAAGCGCGCGAGCCCCTTGGCGAACTGCGCGGCCGCCTGCTCGTTCTCGATGTTGTAGAAGCCCGCCAGGTAGACGAGCAGGAAGGCTGCCGCGAAGAGAAGCACGACGGCGACGGTGCGCGGAATGCCCCGTGGCCAGGCTCCGAGCCGCTCGAGCGTGAACGAGCCGACGAAGAGGATCGCCAAGATCCCGCCGAGCCCGATGGTGCCCGCCAGCTCCCACTGGATCTTCTCGAAGCTGAGGCAAAAGAGCGTGGCGAAGAAGAGAAAGCTGGTGGCGCGGGAGAGGATCACGCGAGGCTCCTTGCGAGCACGGCGAGCTCCTCCGCCCTCGTCTTGCGCGAGAGCCGGTCTCGGAGCTCCTCCGAGAGCGGCGTCCCGTTGAGCTCTCCGGCGCGGTGGCGCGTCTCGAGCTCGGAGAGCGCGGCGCGGAGTCCCTCGACGTCCTCCGGCCCGACGACGGATCCTGCCCCGGTCTCGCGAATGAGGTCGGCGGCCGCGCCGTCGGTCGGCACCGCGGCGAGGATCGGCCGCTCCGCCGCCAGGTACTCGAAGACCTTCGCCGAGAGCACCGCGCGGCCCCTGCCGCCCGACTCGGGGATCAGGAGCAGGAGCGCCTCCGAGTCCTTCTGGACCGCCAGCACCTCCCGTCGAGGCAGGTAGGGGTGAATCTCCAGGCGGTCGGCAAGACCGAGGCCTTCCGCCCACTCTCTGTCCGCGGCGCGAAAGTCCCCGACGAAGCGGAGAACTGCGTCGACGTCGGATCCGGCGAGGGCCTCGAGAATCGGCCTGGGACTTCGGCGTCCGAAGAAGCTGCCGGTGTGCGTGATCCGGAGCCTGGGCGACGGCCGGTACTCGAGCCCCGCAAAGTCCTCGAAGTCGCAGCCGTTCGAGATCGTCCGAACCTGTTCGGCACCGAGTGCGCGCATCTCCTCGGAGATCGGCTCCGAGACGGCGACGACCGCGTCCGCCCGGCGCGCGACGAGCCGCGCGACGCTCTCCCCGGTGCGCTCCTTTGCGCGCACGAGAATGCTCTCCGTCCGCCGGTGCGGGTTCGCGACGATCGAGTCGCGGAGATCGGCGATCCACTTCGCGTCGGTTGCCCGCGCGACCGCCGCGCCGATCAGATGGACGGAGGTCGGCGGTGAGGTGGTGAGCACGACGTCGATCTTCTCCCGTCTGACGATCCTGATCGCGGCCGGGATCGCGGTCATCGCCCAGCTGACGTTCTCGTCGGGCACCAGGCCCCGCCGGAACGCGAGTGCGGTCTTGCGGCCGGCGCGCTGCATCCCGGTCAGGCCGTGGAGCTCCTCGGCCGGCAGGCGCCCTTTCGGGCCGACGTAGCGGACGCGATGCACCCAGGCCTGCGTTGGCACCGCCAGGTCGTCGTCTCGGTGCACCCACTTCGGGTCGTCGGGGGCGAGCACGTGGGTCTCGATTCCGAGCGCCGGAAGGTGCGTGGCGAACTTCAGCGGCCGCTGCACGCCGCCGCCGGCTGCGGGCGGGAAGTAGAGCGACACGATCAGCACTTTCATCGCAGGAAGGCTAGAGCGCGGCGAGCCCCCACCAGGGCCAGTGGGCTCGCTCTCGACAGAGCCGGGCGCGAACCGGGTTGTTGACGACGTAGCGGCAAACGGCGCGAGCATGCCGGTCACCTTCGATCAGGCGCGCGTCGAAACGGTTCTGGAAGAGGTGGCCGGGCCGCTCGTAGCGCTTGTTGAACCACATCGCGTAGAGGCAGTTCAGCCGGTGCATCCCGGCGGACAGCTCGACACGCGGCGTTGACAGGACGAGGTGGAAATGGTTCGGCATCAGACAGAAGGCCAAGGGCTGCCAGCCGAAGCGGCCAATGACGTCCGCGTACAGAGCGACGAACGTGCGGTAGTCCTTCTCGTCCAGGAAGATCTCGGACCGAGCGACGCCACGTGCCGTTACGTGGTACGTGCCGTCTCCCAGGAGGTGTCGAGGGCGGCGCGGCACACGAGGAGCGTAGGGCGCGCCGCGCACTCCACCGTGCCGCGCGCGCGTTTCGCAACACATCCGCGCAGGAATCGGCACAGAAGCCACGCCCGCGGGCGGGCGCGAGGGACAGTCCCTCGCGCTAGAGGCGGTAGAGCAGATAGCGGTCGTCCGCGTGCAGGACCGGCAGGGCCGGCCGCAGGAGCGAGCGCTCGCGATCGACCACGAGCCAGCGCGCGCCGTAGCTCCTCGGAATGCTCAGGTCACCGGTTCGCAGGAACCTGACGACGTCGCGGCGGCGTGCGTATGGACGGTTGTCCTCCGTGTCGGCCACATGGGCCGGCGGACCGGCTGCGACGTACACGGGCGCGAGCGCCGCGATGCGATAGCTCGTCTCGAGGTCGGAGAAGACGATGCCGCCTTCGGGCAGCTCGCCGAGAGCCTGCACGAGGCCCGGCGTCAGCGGCACGCGCGGCCCGGGCGGCTCCTCCCACTCGCGCATCCCGTGCACCGCGACAGGGAGCACGAAGAGGACGGCTGCAAGGCCCGCGTAGAGCCCCCGCCGCTCGATGCTCCCCCAACGCCGCTCGATGAAGTAGCCGGCGGGGATGGCCAGGAGACCGCCGACGAGCGCCACCCACGTCGCGAAGGCGGGCCCGCCCTCGTGGAGCTCGCCGAAGTCGCCGGGCCAGGTGAACTGGAGCCAGAGCCCGGCGGCGAGCGCTGCAGGGATCGCGGCACCGCGGAGCAGTCCGGCGAGCACGACACAGCCGCCGGCGAACGCGAACGCAAACGGCAGGAAGCCGGCGATCCGCCTCGCCTGAGAGAGGGAGACGAGATCGGCAAACGCCGGGAACAGGAGGTCGGCGAGCGTGAGAGCGAGCACCGGCAGCGAGCCTCCGACGACGAATGCCGCCCATCGGCTCCGGGCAGCGAGGGCCGCAAGCGGGATCGCGATCAGCGCCGCAACCGCGACCGCGCCGCTGCGTCCGAACACCTCCGGAACCAGGGAGTAGCGGTCGAGCGAGTCGACGTCCAGCTCGCGCGAGTACCGAACGAGCGCGCGAGCGGTTTCCTCCTCCGACGGCGTGTGGCCGGCCGTGTCCTCCACGATCGGGCTGAGCCAGAAGAGGACGGCGGCGGTGGGGAGCCCGACCGCCGCGAGCCCACCGCCGAGCGTGACGAGATCGCGCCTCGTCCAGAGGAGGCGCACGAGCGCGAACCCCGTGAGCGGAACGAGCAGGAAGAGCGCGTAGGTCGGATGCGCGAGCGCGAGGGCCAGCGACGCCGCAGCGACCGGGATGCCGATGACCGGTCTTCGCTCTCTGATGAGCAGGAAGAGCGAGGCGAGCACCATCGGGACGAGGAGCTGGCGCGCGGCCGTCGCAGGCAGCGCCAGGGAGTCGTAGGCGCCGCCGTCGCCCGGCGCGAGCCCGGTGATCGCGGCCTGGCCGGCGAGCACCGCTACCCCACCCCAGATCGAGTCGAACAGGGCCCGGCCGGCCTCGAAGGCGAGGACGAACGCGAGCGGGACGAGGATGGCCGACTCGTCGAGGACGACGTCCGTCGGATCGACGCCGGCCAGCTTCGCGACGAGCGCGAGAAAGCCGTGCCAGAGCGGAAACGCGTAGCCGGGATGCGGGCCGCCGTCCGCAAACTCGGCCACCGCGTCGATCGAGAGCTCGTCGAAGACCTCGAGCTTCCGGACCCGCGCGAGGTGGAAGATCGCGTCGCCGCCGAGCGCGGGCCCGAACCGCCAGACGAGCGCTCCGAACACCGCGCCGGCTCCGGCAACCGCCCAGGTCGCCCAGTGGAACGGCACGGCGTCGACGCGAAAGGCGAACGGCAACGCTGCGAGGGCGACTGCGCCCATCACGATCAGCGCAAGCAGAATCGACGTCTCGAGCGCGAACGTCGCGACCAGGCCGACAAACAGGACGCCGAGCGAGAGCGCCGCAGCCGCGGCGACCGTCGGGAGCTTGACCGCCCGGGCCAGGAGAGCGCCGGGGATGAGCAGGCAGGCCGACGCGGCAGCCAGCCGGAACGCAAGGCCGAGCCCCTCGGCCGGCAGCAGGCGTGCGACCAGGAGCAGCGGGATCGCCGCGAGAACGAGCGGGATCCGGGTCAACGTGTGGATTCGAGGAGGGTCGTCGTCGGTGCGCCCGCGACCCAGTCAGCCGCGTCGCGATAGACCTCTCGCCGGTCGCCCCGGAAGACGAGCGTTCGGAGCCGGAGCCCTGCGAGGATTACCCGCCGCGCGCGTTCAGCGGTCCGGGCACCCCTGTGCTTGACGAGAAAGCGGAGGTGTCCCCGCACCTGCTCGCGGAACAACGTGGCGGACTCGCGCCTCCACGACGCCCCGCCGACGTGCACCGCCTCCGCCTCCGGGAAGAACACCGTCCGCCAGCCGGCCGAGCGAGCCCTGTAGCACCAGTCCGTCTCCTCGCTGAAGAGGAAGAAGCTCTCGTCGAACGGCCCGACCTCCTCCCATGCCTCCCGCCGGATCAGGAACGCCGCTGCCTTCGCGAACTCGACCTCCCGCACCTCGTCGTGCTGGAACCCCGCACCGTAGAAGGCGTTCAAGAGGCGCGAGCGCGGCGCGAGCTTGCGGAGGAACAGGTACTCGGTCGCCAGCCTCCACGGCGTCGGAAAGCCGCGAACGGACGGCTGCAGCGATCCGTCCGGATTCACCAGCCGCGGCGCGACCCAGCCCGCTCGCGGGATCCCCTCCGCGAAGCGCACGAGCCGCGCAGCCGCGTCGTCGACGACCCAGGCGTCCGAGTTCAGGACCAGGACGTACTGCGCCGTCGTCTCCCGGATGCCCCGGTTCCACCCGGACGCGAGCCCGCCGTTCGCCTGCTCGATCAGCCGGGCTTCGGGGAACCGCTCGCGTACGAGCGGCACTGTCCCGTCGATCGAGCCGTGGTCGACGACGACCGTCTCCATCCCGGCGACGCTCTCCAGGCACCGCTCGACGTGAGGCAGCCCGTTGTAGGTCACCACGACGGCGGCGACGTCAGCCATCCGGCACCGACCGCCGGGCGGGCGAGCGGAACGCCTCCCAGGCGACGATCGCCGCACCGGGCAGCGCCAGGCCGATCGTGGTGACGAAGAAGAGGATCCCGGTAGCCGCCGCGGCCTCGGGGCTGACGTCGAGGCGCGTCATGAAGCTGACGAAGAAGGCCTCGCGGACAGCAAGCCCGTTGATCGTGAACGGCACGAGCATGACGAGGAAGAGCAGCGGCCCGAGCACGAAGTACGGCCGCGGCGAGAGATCGACGCCGAGCGACAACCCGCAGAGCCAGATCGAGAGGATCCGGACGATCTGGATCCCGAGCGTGAGCACGAAGACCGCGATGAGCGGCCGGATCTGATCGCGGTAGCCGTGCATCCCTTCGTAGAGCCCGCGCGCGGGCCGCTCGATCCGCAGGCGCCGCGCAAGAGGCACGAGCCGGCGCAAACGGCTGCGGAGCCTGCGCGAGAAGATGACGAAGCCGGCGACCACGGTCGCGACGACGAACACGGCCTCGATCCAGAGGTAGATCGCGATGTCGTACTCGCCGATCGCGAGCGCCAGGCCGATCGCCGCCAGGAGGAGCGTGGCCGCTCCGCCGATCGCCCGCTCGAGGATCACCGAGCCGGCGATGGTTCCCGTGTTTCCGGGGTGCCGCTTCGCCGTCTCGTAGATCCGGGCGGCATCCCCGCCGACCGCCGTCGGGAGGACCTGTCCGGCGGCGTACGAGACGAAGTACGCGCGCGTCAGCCAGCCGAGCCGGTCGCTGATCCCCTTCGCATCGAGGAGCCACTTCCACCGGAGCGCCATGAACCAGGTCGTCCCGACCGTCGTCCCGAGGGCCAGGAGGAAGTAGCCGACGTGCGTGTCCCGGAGGATGTCGATCGTCTGGGAGACGTCGATCTTCCAGACGATGTAGGCCGTGCAGAGCACGGTGAGTAGGAGGGTGAGGCCGACCTTGACCGGATGCTTCATGACGTGAGGCGGCCGTGGACCCGCCGAAGCGCGTCCACCACGTCCGCGATGTCCTCGTCGGAGTGCGCGGGAGACAGGGGCAAGGACAGGATCTCTCCTCCCGCGCGCTCGGCCACGGGAAGCGCCGCCTGGTCCGGGAAGAGCCGCCGGTAGGCGCTCAGGGTGTGCACGGGCAGGAAGTGGATGCTCGTCGCGATGCGCTCCTCGGCGAGCAGCGAGACGTATTCGTCACGAGTGCCGCCCGCACGCTCGGCGTCGACGCGAACGATGTAGAGATGCAGCGCATGGGTGTCCCGCTCGTCGCGCACGAGCGGCTCGATCCCGTCGAGGGCGGCGACCCCCTCGTCGTAGGCCGCGAACTGCCGCTCGCGAATCGTGCGATGGCGATCGATCTTGTCCATCTGGACGAGCGCGATCGCTGCGAGAACGTCGGAGAGGTTCGCCTTGTAGCCCGGAACCGCGATGTCGTACAGCGATCCACCCGACCGGCGCATCAGACGGAGCTCCCGGATCGACTCGGCGACGTCGTCCCGGTCGGTCGTGACCACCCCGCCCTCGCCGGCTGCCACGTTCTTCGTCGCGTAGAGCGAGAAGCACGTCGCGTCGGACAGGCCGCCGATCTTCCGCCCGCGGTAGGCGCTCTCGACGGCGTGCGCGGCGTCCTCCACCACCGGGATGCCGAGCGCCCACAGCGGATCCAGGTCGCAGACCTGCCCCGCGAGATGGACGGGGAGAATCGCCTTCGTCCGGTCCGTGACCGCCGCTGCGGCCAGCTCCGGGTCGATGTTCAAGTCGGATGGGCGAACGTCGACGAAAACGGGCTTCGCGCCGCAGTGGACGACGACGTTCGCGGTCGCAGGCCACGTGATCGGCGTCGTGATCACCTCGTCGCCCGGGCCGATCCCGAGAGCGACGAGCGCGAGGTGCATCGCCGCGGTTCCCGAGGAGACGGCGAGGGCGTGCTTCGCGCCTGTGTACTCGGCAAAACGGCGCTCGAGCTCGGCCGCGTTCTCCGCCGTCGTCAGCCAGCCGGACCGGATCGTGCGTGTGACGGCCTCGATCTCCTCCTCGCCCACGGCGGGCGGCTGGAAGGAGAGCATGGTTTCGCGTTTAGAAGACAGCTTGGGCACGGGCCGTCCGAAAGCGTACGAGAGCGGCGGCCGCCCTCGCCCGTTCGAGGGCCTCGTCCCTGGTCGCTCCGACCGCCTGGATCGCACCGACGCGGTCGGAGCCCCGCCGCAGCTCCTCGACGACGAATCCCGGCCGGCGGTACGCCCGAACGCGAACGACGCCCTCCGCGGCTTCGGCCTCCTCCACGCCTTCGATCGCCTCCAGCTCCCCCGGCTCCGCGGTCAGGAACACCGTGCACGCGCCGCCGACGAGCGGGTTGGAGGCGAGAGCCTCCGGCTCGACCTCCTGGCCGAGGGCGGTCGCGAGGGCAAGCCTGTTGAGGTCGACGCCGAGCGCGAGCTCGCAGAGCTCGGCATCGTGCCCGCCCCCCAGCCGGGCGGCGATCTCGATCACCTTCGGCCCCTCCGGCGTGATGCGCAGCTGCGTGTAGGTCGGCCCGTGGAGGATGCCGAGCGCCTCGACGGATCGGCCCGCGACCTCGGCCGCCTCGCCCGCGGCGTCGGCCTGAGAGGGCCAGGCATGCGCGAGGGCGACACCGAATGCCGGCGGGTCGGCGGTCAGCCGATCGGTCACCGTGAGCGGGTGGAACTTCCCTTCCACCGAGAACGCGACGACCGTGACCTCCGGCCCCTCCACGAGCTCCTCGACGAGGCAGTGGCCGTTCCGGGACGCCTTGAGGGCGCGCTCGATCGCCGGCTCGAGCTCGCCGCGCTCCTGGACGAGGCTCAGGCCGCGCTGCCCCTGCCGGTCGGGCGCCTTGACGACGCTCGGAACGGGAAGTCCGTCCTCCGGCCCTGAGACGAGGCGCCAGGCAGGCTGCGGAACCCCGGCAGCCTCCAGGCGCTCCCGCTGCCGAGCCTTGGAGACGGCCAGGCCGGCGGTCGCCGGAGACAGAGGATGGGAGATCCCGACCTTCTCGGCGACACGGGCGGCGATCGCCACGGGCCAGTCGATCCCCGGTGCGATCACGCCGTCGATTCGCTCCACCTTGGCCAGGCGCTCGATCCCGCGCTCGTCCTCGGTCGAGATGATCGCCCGCCGGTCGGCGAGCGCAAAGCCGGGGGCCGAAGGGTCGCGGTCGAGCGCGATCACCTGGACGTCCAGCACCCGCGCAGCCTCGAGCAGGCCGAGCTGCGCCGCCCCCGCGCCTAGTACGAGGAGACTTTTTCCCGAGAGCGCGCTTCGGCCTGGATCGCTCGCCACCAGGCTTCATTGTCGCGATACCACGCGACGGTGCGCCCGAGCCCCTCCTGGAGCGAGGTCTGCGCCTTCCATCCGAGCAGCCGCTCGGCCTTGTCCGTCGACCCGATATGGCGGTGAACCTGACCCGGGCGCTCGTCCACGTGCTGCTTGAGCGAGGCCGGCTTGCCCGTCAGCTCGAGGACGAGATCCGCGATCTCCGAGACCGACGCGTCCACGCCCGGTTGCGACGTTGACGACCTCGCCGGCGACGGCACTCAGATCCGCCTCGATCACCGCCTGGATCGCCTCGGCGTCGTCGTCCACGTACAGCCAGTCCCGGCTCGCCGTTCCGTCGCCGTGCACCGTCAGCGGCTCACCGGCGAGCGCCTGGAGGATGAAGCGCGGGATCACCTTCTCCGGGTGCTGGTGCGGTCCGTAGTTGTTGAACGGCCGGACGATCACGATCGGGAGGTCGTACGTGGCCCAGTACGAGTAGGCGAGCCGGTCCGCTCCCGCTTTGGTGGCCGCATACGGGCTGCGCGGGTTCAACGCGTGCTCCTCGTCCATGGGCGCCGCCTCGGCCGTCCCGTAGACCTCGCTCGACGAGATCAGGATGAAGCGCTCGACCGGAACCGCGCGCATGGCGTCGAGCAGGACACGCGTGCCCTCCACGTTCGTCGCGACGAACTCGCTCGCACCCTCGGCGATCGACTTCTCGACGTGGGACTCGGCCGCGGCGTTGACGATCACGTCCACGCCCGCGACGACCTCCCGTACGAGCTCCTCGTCGCGGATGTCGCCGTGGACGAACGAGAGCCGCTCGTGCGAGCGGACGTCGGCCAGGTTCTCGAGGTTCCCGGCGTACGTGAGCGCGTCGAGGGAGACGACCTCGTAGGGCGTCGCGCGCAGCAGGTGCCGGATGAAGGCGGAGGAGATGAAGCCGGCGCCGCCGGTGACCAGGATGCGTTTCACAGCTCTCGATCGATCGTGTACAGCGGGCGTCCCTCCACGTCTCGCTGGATCCGGGCCAGGTACTCCCCGACGAGGGCGAGGATGAACCCTTGCACGCCGAGGACGAAAACGACGAGCGCTCCTCCGAACAGAGGCCCCGGGAAGTCCGACTCGACGATCCAGTACGCGACGCCGTAGATGCCCGAGGGCGATCGAGGCCAGCGAGCAGAGCGTGCCGAGCGTGACGCCGATCCACTGGATCGGCTGCGGCCAGAAGCCGGCGACGACGTGCAGCGCCAGCCGTGTGAGGCGCATCGGGGTGTAGCGCGACGACCCTCCACGGGCCGAGTGGGCCACGTCCACCTCGGCCACGTTGGCCCCGCCGGAGAGGATCAGCGCCTTCGTGAACTTCTGGCGGCCGATGGCGCCCAGCATCGGCTCGACGGCCGAGCGCCGGTACGCGTTGAAGGCGCAGCCGAAGTCGGCGATCGTGACGCCCGTGAAGCGGCGGAGCATCCCGTTGACGAGCCGCGAGGGCAGCGTCCGGCCCCACGAGTCGCGCCTCGCCGCTCGCCGACCGCTCGCGACGTCGCTCCCGTTTCGGACGGCGGCGACGAGCTTCGGGATGTCCTCGGGCGAGTTCTGGAGGTCGCCGTCCATGGTCACCAGCACATCGCCGCGCGCACGCACGAGGCCCGCGTGCATGGCCGGGTGCTGCCCGAAGTTCCGCTTCAGGCGGACACCTCGAACCCGCTCGTCCGCCGCGTGAACGCGCTCCACCTCCTCCCAGGTCCCGTCCGTGGAGCCGTCGTCGACCAGCAGCACCTCGAACGGCTCGCCGTCCAGCGTCGCCACCGTCCTGCGAACGAGGTCGTCGACCGTCTCCCGCTCGTTGAACAGGGTGACCACGACGGAAATCTCCGGATTCACGGCCTCGACACTACAATTGGGTGTCCGGTGGCCGCCGCCGACTCAGACGCACTAGACCGTCGGATCGCAGAGCTCCGTGACGATCGCGAGCACGGTGCGAGCTGGATGGCGCGCCAGGCGGTCGAGACGCTCGCAGAGATGGCCGAAGCGCACGGCGGAAGCTCGGAGGCGCTCCTTGCCGATCTTCAGGATGCCGGGCGCCGGCTCGCTGCCGCCCGGCCGGGCGTGGGGGCCGTGGCCGGCGCGGTCGGACGCCTGCTCGCGTCCGGCAGGTGCGAGAGCCATCTCGAGCCGGAGGAGCTCAGGCGGATGCTCCAGGAAGAGGCCCTCGGGCTGACGGAGGGACGCATGCGCGCGCCGGCGTCGATCGCGATCCTGCTGCGCGAACGGCTCGAGGGCTCGAGCGTCCTGACCCACTCTGCCTCCGGAACCGTCCGGGAGGCCTTGACGCACTGCAAGCCCGCCAAGGTGCTCTGCACGGTCTCGGCTCCGGTCGAGGAGGGCCGTCAGTTCACGGAAGACATGCGCGCCGCCGGGCCTCGACGCGGAGCTCGTCGAGGACACCGACGCACCCGGACGAGTCTCCGAGGTCTCGATGCTCCTGATCGGCGCCGACACGGTCTTCCGCGACGGCCAGATCTGCAACAAGGTCGGGACGATCCCCCTCGCAAAGGCCGCCCAGGCCGCGGGAGTCCCGACGATCGTCGCCGCCGAGGTGATCAAGCTCGCGCCGGTGCCCGGTGCCCAGGCGCCGGATCTCGCCGACTTCGAGCGCGAGCTCTTCGAGCTCGTCCCGGCCGACCTGATCACGGAGGTCGTCACCGAGGAGGGCGTCTTCCGGCCGGACGACGTTGCCGCGCTCGTCGACCGCGTGCCGTTCCTCCGCGAGGGCTACGAGCTAGTGGCCCCCGCCGGCGTGAGCCGCTAGCACCTCGGCCACACGGTCGAGGTCGCCGTCCGTCAGCCGGTTGTGGAACGGGAGGGCGAGCGCCCGCTCGAACGCGGCGTCGGCGCCGGGGAACGGGCCCTGGTCGGCGTACGCCGCAAGACGGTGGAGCGCATAGGTGCCGATCTGCGCCTGGATGCCGGCCTCCCGGAGCGCCGCAAGCGCCTGGTCTCGCCGGTCGACTCGGACGACGTACGCCTGCCAGCCGTGGCGGTCCCCCTCGTCGGCCGACGGTAGGCCGACGATGCCGTCGAGCCGCTCCGCGTACCCGGCCGCGAACCGCTCCCGCTCCTCGAGCAGACGCTCCAGCCGCCGCATCTGCGGCGTGCCGATCGCGCAGAGGATGTCCGGCAGGCGGTAGTTCAGCCCCGGTGCGCGGATCTCGAAGTCACCGTGTGGCTCGATCCCGTGGTGGCGGAATCGGCGGATCGAGTCGGCGACCTCGGAGTCGTCCGTCGTGACCGCGCCGCCCTCCCCGGTGGTGACGATCTTGCGGGGATGGAACGAGAGGCAGCCGAGCCGGCCCAGCCCGCCGCATGCTCGACCGCCCCGCCGCGCGCCGAGCGCGCCGGCCGCGTCCTCCAGCAGCGCAACGCTGTCGGGCACCGCCGCCTCGAGCTCGTCCCACGGCGCCGGCCGCCCGAACAGGTGGACGACGAGGACTGCCCGCGTGCGCTCGGAGACAGCTCCCGCGACTGCCTCTGCCGTCGTGTTCATGGTCTCCGGGTCGACGTCGACGAGAACGGGCTTCGCGCCGGCCAATGCGACCACGTTGGCGGTTGCGGGAAAGGTGTAGGCGGGGACGATCACCTCGTCGCCCGGTCCGATGCCGAGCGCGAGCACCGAGAGGTGGAGCGCAGCGGTCCCCGAGGAGACGACGACGGCGTGCTCGACCTCGCACGCGGCTGCGAGCTCGGCCTCGAACTCCTCGACCTTCGGGCCCATCGTGAGCTGCCCGCTCTCGAGCACCGCCGCGACGGCGGCGAGCTCCTCCTCGCCCAGATCCGGCCAGGCGAGCCGAATCATGTCGGAGACGGTTGCCGCTCCCGGTACCACGCGATCGTGCGGCTGAGGCCCTCCTCGAGATCCACCTGCGGCTCCCACCCGAGCAGCCTGCGGGCCTTGTCGATGTTCGGGATCCGCATCTCGACGTCGGTGTAGTGGAGCGGTCGAAAGGTGATCTCGACATCGGAGCCCATCAGCTGTCGGACCTGCTCGGCGAGCTCGAGGACCGTCAGCACCGAACGCTCGTTCCCGATGTTGAAAACCTCACCGGCAGCCTCCGGACGCTCGAGCACGAGCATCAGCGCGTCGACCATGTCGTCCACGTAGCACCACGCACGCACCTGCGACCCGTCCCCGTGGATCGTCAGGTCCTCACCGGCCAGCACCGTCTCGATGAACGCCCGGATCGCCCCGCCGCCGATCTGTCCCGGGCCGTAGACGTTGAAGGGCCGTACGGAGACCGTCGGCAGGCCGAACTCGTCGTGGTAGGCGTGCGCGAGATGCTCGCCGGCGAGCTTCGAGACCGCGTACGTCCAGCGGGCCTCGCCGACCGAGCCCTGCGCGGTCTCGTGGATCTCCTCGACCTTGTACGCGTGGCGCCCGAAGACCTCGCTCGTGGAGAAATCCACGAGTCGCTCGAGGCTGTCGATCGTGGCATGCGCGGCCTCGAGGACGTTGTAGGTGCCGATCATGTTGACCCGCATCGTCCGCACGGGGCTCTCGAGGACGGTGTCGACTCCGGCGATTGCGGCAAGGTGGACGATATGCGTCGCACCTTTTGCCGTCTCCAGGAGCAGCTCCGCGTCGAGAACGTCACCCTGGATGAAGGTCAGGTTCGCGTGCTCACCGAGGTCGGTGGCGCCCATGGCGTCCCGGTGGAGGTTGTCGTAGACGACGATCTCGTTGTCGTCGAGCAGGCGGCGGGTCAGGGTCGTTCCGATGAAGCCGGCGCCGCCTGTGAGCAGAATGCGCTTACCGTGAAGAGACACTCGGCGAGTGTAATCGGCACCTTTGTCCTCCTGGCGCTCCTCGCCGGCTGCGGCGGCGACGGCGAGGAGGACGTCAACCCCCCTCAGGCGAGGACGGAGCTCGACATCTCCGTGTGGCCGAGCGGCCGCTCAGGCGATCAGCACGAAGCGACGCTTCGCTGCTCGCCCGCCGGGGGTTCCCTGCCCGATCCCGAGGAGGCCTGCAACAGGCTCGAGCAGGTGGAGCGGCCGTTCCTCCGGCCCGGCGGGCAGATCGCCTGCACCGAGATCTACGGCGGCCCCGCCGTCGCCCAGGTCAGCGGCACCTTCAACGGCGCGGTGGTGGACGCGTCGTTCGCGCGCAGCGACGGTTGCGAGATCGCGCTGTGGGACAGGCATCAGTTCCTGTTCCCGGTGCAACCCGCCTCGCCCTAGTCCCTCAGGCCCATCAGGCCAGACGGATCCTCGGGTCGATGATCGCGTAGAGAAGGTCCACGATCAGGTTGCAGACGATCACCATCAGCGTGGCGAACACCGTGATGCCCATCACCGTCGGCAGATCGAAGCCGTCGAGAGCGAGCAGCGCGCTGCGGCCCAGTCCCGGAAGCCCGAAGACGGTCTCCGTGAAGATCGCGCCGCCGAGCAGGACGCCGATGTCGAGGCCGAGCAGGGTTACGACGGGCAGCATCGCGTTGCGCATGATGTGCGATCTCATGACCATCCATTCAGGGGCGCCCTTCGCCCGCGCGGTGCGGACGTAGTCCTCGTTCATCGTCTCGAGGACGGTGGCGCGGATCATGCGTGTGTAGAGGGCCGCGTAAAGCAGAGCGAACGTCACCCAGGGGAGAACGAGCGAGTGCGCCCAGCTCACGGGCCCTCCGCACTCCGTCGACGGGTTGATCAGGTCGCAGTACCCGCCGAGAGGTGTGAGGCCGGCCTTGTAGCCGACGAAATAGATGAGGATCAGACCGATCCAGACCGGGTGCGCCGAGATGCCGAGCAGCACGAATGCCATAGCGCTTCGGTCTAAGAGGGAACGAGGCTTCAGAGCAGACAGGATTCCGACCGGAAGCGCGACGAGCATCCAGAGGACGACGCCGCCGACGATGATGCTCGCCGTGACCGGTGCAGCATCCTTGATGATCTCCGTGACCGGCTGGCGGGTCGCGTACGAGCGGCCGAGCGACTGGTGGACGACGATGTCCTTGACGAAGTCGCCGTACTGCATCCACACGGGCCGGTCGAGGCCGACCTCCTTGCGAACGCGCTCGACCTGGTCGGGCGGGCACTGTGCACCACAGATGAGGCGCGCCGGCTCGGCCGGGACCAGGAAGAAGATGATGTACGACACCATGGTCACGGCGATGAAGAGCACGCCGGCCCAGAGCAACCGTCTGACGATGTACCGGAGCATCTTCCACCCTGTGAGACTCGGCACTAAGGGCACGGTTAGAGCTGATTAGCAGGATTAATCAGTCGGTCAGCGGCGCGCCGATCCTCTTCGTCGGGGCCGGCCGTCATCAGCGCCGCGCGCTGTCGCGCCTGAAGGAGCTCGGCGTGCGGATCGTCGCCGTCGACCGGAACCCGGAGGCTCCCGGGCTTGCAATCGCAGACGTCGGCGAGCAGGTCGACGTCCTGGACATCCCGGCGGTCGTCGAGGTGGGGCGGCGGCACGAGGTTCAGGGCGTGATGACCTACGCCGCCGACCGCGCCGTTCCGGTCGTCGCCGCCGTCGCGAGCGAGCTCGGGCTCCCCGGCATCGGGTCGGAGACCGCTCACCTGATGACGAACAAGATCGCGATGCGGAGGCAACTCGCCGACGCAGGAGTCCCGCAGCCGCGCTTCGCCGCGGTCCGGACGATCCACGAGGCGCATGCTGCCTCCGACGCGGTCGGCTTCCCGGCGGTGTTGAAGCCGGCGGACTCGGCCGGACAGCGGGGTCTCTTCCTGTGCCGGTCGCCGGGCGACGTCGAGCGCCACCTCCACGCGTCGCTCGCGCAGTCAACGGAACAGGAGGCGATCCTCGAGAGCTACCACGCGGGCCTCGAGGTGAACGGCCTCCTCGTCGTGCGCGACGGCGAGCCGGTCGTCGTGACCCTCTCGGACCGGCGAAGGCCTCCCGGCCCCGGATTCGGAGTCGCGATCGCCCACGTCTACCCCTCGACCCTGTTCGGAGACGCCCTCGAGGAGGTCCGGCGAACCGGCGTCCACACCGTCAAGGCGCTCGGCCTGCGGGACGGCGTCGCCTACCCGCAGGTGCTCTGGAGCGACGACGGCGTCGCCCGCCTGATCGAGGTGGCCGCCCGGATCCCGGCCGGCCAGATGGACTCGGTCGCGCGCCACGGAGTCGGCGTCGACCTGATCGAAGTCGCGCTCCTCCAGGCTCTCGGCCGGCCGGTGCCCGACGAGCTCGTCCTGCCGAAGACCCAGCAGCCGATGGCGATCTCGTTCCTCACAGCCGACCCGGGCCCGCTTCCGACCGGCAAGCTCCATCGCGTGAGCGGCCTCGAGCGCGTGCGCGCCTTCCCCGGTGTCGTAGAGGCCGAGCTCTACTTCCAGGAGGGTGAGACGATCCGGCCCGTGCAGGTTGACGGAGACCGCCGCGGCTACGTGATCGCCCTCGGCGACACCAACCTCGAGGCCGTCGAGCGGGCCGAGTCCGCGGCGCGCCTGCTCGACGTGGAGGTCGGAGCCGAATGAGCTGCGAGTTCTCGCTCGACCACTACCGCGTCCTGCTCGAGGCGGCGCGAAACGGCGGCTACCACTGGTCGACCTACGCCCAGGAGCCCCAGCCCGGCGACCTGCTGCTTCGCCACGACGTCGACCTCTCGCTCGACGCCGCCCTCCGCATGGCGGAGCTCGAGGCCGAGGTCGGCGCGCGCGCCACCTACTTCCTGATGACGCAATCGGTCTTCTACAACCTCGGATCCTCGGAGGGACGCCGCGCGCTGAACCGGCTGCGCGAGCTCGACCACGGCGTCGGCCTCCACGCCGTCTGGCCGGGCGTCGAGCTCGACGACCGCTTCGACTCGGTGGTCGCCTGGCACAACCCCGACCCGGATTACATGTCCGATCCGGTCGACGGCGTGGTGAACGTCATGCAGGAGCCCTACTTCGACCCCGACCACTACCGGTCGGACTCGAACCAGCGCTGGCGGCACGGCTGCCCGCACGATGAGCTTCGCGAAGGCAAGTTCGAGTGGCTCCAGCTCCTCGATCCACCCGGAGATCTGGGTCTACCCGGGCGAGACGATGGGCGAGACGATGGCGGCGATGCTGGACGCCGAACGCGACCGGCGCCGCGAGCTCCTGGCCGAAGACCGCATCGACCTGTCGTGATCGGCAAGCGGCTCGGGGAGCTCGCCCGGCACTCGGCGATCTACGGCTTCGGCTCGCTCGTCTCGCGCTTCATCGCCGTCCTGCTCCTCCCGATCTACACGCGCTTCCTCTCCCCCGCGGACTATGGCCTGATCGAGACGCTGATCGCGCTCTCGGCGATCCTCACCGTGCTGCTCGCCGCCGGCGTCAAGAGCGCCTTCTTCCGCTTCTACTTCGACGGCGAAGACGACGAGGGCAAGCGCCGGGTGATCCGGACGTCGTTCTGGTTCACGATGCTGATGGGCACCGCGGGCCTCGTCGTGGGCCTCGTGCTCGCCGGCCAGATCTCGAATCTCCTCTTCGGCACCGCGGAGCACGCGGATCTCGTGCGCGCCGCCTTCGTCGGCCTCTGGGCGCACATCAACTACGAGCAGATGACCTCGCTCTTCCGCGTCGAGCAGCGCTCGACCGCCTACCTGATCGCGACGCTGATCAACCTCGTGCTCACGGTCGGAGCCACGCTGCTGCTCGTCGTCGTGCTGGAGCAGGGCCCGATCGGCGTGATCGTCGGGCAACTTCACCGGGACGCTGCTCGTCTACGCCGGGTTGCTCGTCTACCGCCGCGATCAGCTCGGGCTCGAGCTCGACCGGCCGCTGCTCCGGGAGATGAACCGGTTCGGCATGCCGCTCGTCCCGTCGGGGCTCTTCCTCTGGGCGCTCAACTTCAGCGACCGGTTCTTCCTCGTGAAGCTGTCCGGGCCGCGCGAGGTGGGCCTGTACTCGATCGGCGTGCGTGTGGCCTCGGCGATCATCCTGCTCCTCGCGGCCTTCCGAACCGCCTGGCCGGCCTTCGCGTACTCGATCGAGGACGACGACGAGGCAGCCCGCACCTACAGCTTCGTCCTCACCTACCTCGTCGCGATCACCTCGTGGATGGCGCTTGCGCTCGGGGTTCTCGCGCCGTGGCTCGTCGATCTCCTGACGACGGAGGAGTTCCACTCAGCCGAGCGGGTCGTCGCGCCGCTCGCCTTCGCCGCCGCCGCCTTCGGCGCGTACATCGTGGTCGTGATCGGAATCGGCCGGGCGCGGAAGACGCGCTCGAACTGGTGGATCACAGGCGTCGCGGCGGCGCTCAACGTCGTCCTCAACCTGGCCCTGATCCCGGAGTTCGGGATGATGGGCGCCGCGGTCGCGACGATCGGCGCCTATGTCACGCTCTTCCTCGGGATGGCGTGGAAGGCGCAGCGGGTCTTCCCCGTGCCGTACCAGTGGCGGCGCGTTGCGACCGCGTTCGGCACGGCGGTCGGCCTGACGGTGATCGGCCGCGCGCTCGACGTCCCTCTGGGCGGCGCGATCGCGCTCGTTGCGGTCTACCCGCTCGTGCTCCTGCCGTTCGGCTTCTATCTGCCCGAGGAGCTTCGTCGTCTGCGCGCGCTTAGACTTCGCACATGATCCTCAGCGGGAACATGATCGAGCGGATCCGGAGGTTCTTCGCTCGCAGCGGGATCGCACCGTCGACACCGACTCGCAGCGCATCGACGCGATGACGGCGAACCGGAGCAAGGCGCGATCTCGCAGTCCGACGGCACTCGATCCCGCCGAACTACCTCCCGACCGGCGTCGACGAGCGCAAGCCCAGAAGTAGGTCGCTTGTACGATCCGCCGCGGCATGGACGCGGCGGTGACGACACCCGAGGACGAGGTTCGCGAGAGCGGCCTCGTCGAGCACCTCGAGGAGCAGGCAGCGCTCTTCTGGGACACCGTTCAGGGAGAGACTCAGCGCGGCCACCGCTACAACACCGGCCGCGTGACGGGCAGAGACGGGTACGAGGAGGGTCTCCGCCTCTACCGTCTCCTCCGCGAGATGAAGCCGCTCGTCGCCGTCGAGACCGGTGTCTGCAACGGCGTCTCGACCGCCTTCCTCCTCCTCGCGCTCGAGCGGAACGGCAGCGGCGAGCTCCATTCGATCGACCTCCCCGAGATCGCGGGCGAGGAGTACGAGCCGGGGACGTTCTGGGACGGAAAGGGCGGCGCGGTGATCCCGCCGGGGAGGGAGCCGGGCTGGATGGTGCCGGCCCACCTCCGAAAGCACTGGCACCTGGTGCTCGGCCGCAGCCAGGACGAGCTGCCGGGCTTGCTGGAGCGCACGGGCCCAATCGATTTCTTCATGCACGACAGCGAGCACTCCTACGAGTGCATGAGCTTCGAGTTCGAGCACGCCTGGGAGGCGATGCGCGACGGCGGAGCACTCGTGGCCGACGACGTGAACGTGAACACGGCGTGGGAGGAGTTCACGCAGCGCGCCAGGCGCGGGCCGCAGCCGCTCGGTCGAAGCTGTCGCTGATCGTGGCAAGGTGGGACGACGCACCGTCCTCGGGTCTCGCGCGGCGCGGGGCGCTCTCGGGAACCGCCGCCCTCGTCAACGCGCTGCGAGAGAACGGCGAGCGCCAGGTTCGCATCATCGGCACAGACATGGCCGAACGGGCCGTGGGCCGACACATCTGCGACGCCTTCCACCTCGTGCCGTCGGGATCCGACCCCGGCTTCGCCGATGCGATGCTCGACGTGGTGGCGAAGGAAGGCGTCGACGCCATCCTGCCCCAGTCCTCGTACGACCTTCTGGGCCTCGCCGACGCGAAGGACCGCTTCGAGGACGTAGCGGTCCTGGTCGCCTCACCCGAGGCGGTGCGGCGCTCGAACGACAAGGCCGAGAGCTACGCACTGCTGGACGAGATCGGCGTCCCCGGTCCGCGCTGGCTGCGGGTCGTCGGCGGCGAGGCGGTCGCCGACGCCGCGCGCGAGCTCGGCTACCCCGGCGAGGACGTGGCGATCAAGCCCGCGTTCTCGTCCGGGTCCCGCGGCTTTCGGATCCTCTCCGCGGATGCCGACCGGCGCGAGCAGCTCCTGACCAACCGGCCCGGGGTCGCGGAGGCGCTGCGGCTCGAGGAGCTCGTCGAGCTGCTCGGCGACGACGACACGCCGCTGCTCGTCATGGAGCTGGCTACCGGCATGGAGCGGACGATCGACGGGATCGCCGTGGGCGGCCGGATCGCCCTCGGCCACCCGAAGACCCGTGAGGCGATGCGCGCCGGGCTCGCGATGTTCTTCGCCACCCTCGACGATCCCTGGCTGATGGAAATCGCCGGGAAGATCGTCGAGGCTCTGGCGCTCGATCACTTCTTCAACATCCAGCTCGTCGGCGACAAGGTGATCGAGATCAATCCGAGGATCTCGACGATCGTCTACCAGGAAGACCTGAACCTGCCCTGGCTGGGCGTCAAGCACGCGCTGGGGGAGATCTCGACGGAGGAGCTCGGCGCGTACCAGGCGCGGGTGCGCCCGACGCGGAGGGCGCTCCGCTACTTCGACCAGGTCGAGTGGGACGACCCCTCCGAGTAGTCCACACCCCGCTGAACGTGGCGGGGATCCCGTGGACGAACGTGCAGGCGCTGCGCCGCAAGGGCGTCGACGCCAGGCTCGTCGTCGTCGAGCGCCAGAAGCTCCATCCGGAGGCCGATCTGTCGCTCGACCGGCCCGGCGGCTTCTGGGGGCGCCAGGCCGTACAGTGGCCGGCCTTCCTCCGGTTGCTGCCGAAGACCGACGTCTTTCACTTCTACTTCGGCTGGACGCTGGTGCCGCGCAAGCTCCAGTGGCCGATCCTCAAGGCGACCAGGCGCAAATCGGTGCTCCACTTCCTCGGCTCGGACATTCGAGGCAAGACCCCGGAGCAGCTTCGGTATGCGCGAGGAGCCGATGCCCGGATCGTCGGCTCCTACGACGCGCTCCGCTGGGTGCCCGACGCGCACGTCGTGCCGCCCGGGCTCGACCTGCGGGAGTACCTGCCTTCGCCGCCCGAGGATCGCGACCGGCCGGTCGTCCTCCACGCCCCGTCGAGCAGGCGCCGCAAGGGGACGGAGCACGTCGTCGCAGCCTGCGAGGGCCTGGATGTCGAGCTCGACATCGTCGAGGGGGTCAGGCACGACGAGGCCCGCCGGCGCTACGAGCGAGCCGACATCGTCGTCGACCAGCTGAACGCCGGCTGGTACGGGATCTTCGCGCTCGAGGCGATGGCGCTCGGCAAGCCGGTGCTCAGCTATCTCCGACCGGAGGCCGTGGAGGAGACCGAGCACGCCCTCGGCCTCGACGTCCCGATCGTGCCGGTGACGAAGGAGACCCTCAGAGAGCAGATCGCGGGGCTCGCGTCGTCGGCCGAGCGGCGGCGCCAGGCAGGCGCCGCCTCCCGGGCGTATGTCGAGCGGGTGCACGACGCCGACAAGGGCGCCGAGCGCCTGCTCGAGATCTACCGCTCGTCTGTAGTCGAGGGACGGGCGTGGCGAGACGCCCGCCCCTCGGTTCCGAGGTTACGGGGTCATCGCGTTCGCCGCTCCCCGGGTGACCGTGGTCGTGAACGCCCAGTCCGACGCGGCGTCGTTCGTGTCCTTGCCGTTCGGATTGCGGATCAGCGAGCCCGCGACGGTCGTCGAGTCCTCGACGGTGGCCGGCAGCACCGTGCCCTCGACCAGGTTGAGGGTCTGACCGCCGATCGTGGCCGCCGTGATCGCTCCCTCGTAGGAGAGCGCGTCCACGAGCGCTGATCCGTCGAGCAGGGCGAGCCCGTCGGGCGCACCGTTCTGCAGCTCGATCGGCACGTCGAGGTAGCCGCCGGCCGCCAGGGAGCCCGTGAGGGCCACCCGGTCGTACTCCGCGCCATCGCCGCCGTTCACCGCGACGAGATCGACGGTCGCAAGGTCAGCGGCCGCTCCGCCCGTGTTGTGGATCTCGACGAAGCCGTTCGAGTCCGCCCCGACCTGGTCGTAGTCGACCTCGTTGATCACGAGCTTCGCCGCTCCCACCGGGTGGAGGCGGTGGTGGGGGCGGCGGAGGCGGCTGCTGGTCGGGAGCGGCCTCGCAGGTGAGACTCACGTCACCGCCCGCGGCGACCGTGACCTTGATCTCGCCGGCTGCCGAGTCTTCGGCGATGCAGGGAACGCCCTCGAGCGTCCTGAGCCCCGAGACGACCGTGCCCGGATCGCCCTTGTCCCCCTTCGGCCCAGGCTGCGCCGGCAGCACCGGGCGCGCCGGCGTCGCCCTTGTCTCCCTTGGCGCCTTCGATGTTCCAGCTCACCGGCGTCTCCCGCCTGCGGCACTGGGCCGGGCCGGAGACCTGGCGCAGCCACCCGCTCGATGGGTGCTTGCAGGCGTAGATCAGCGTCGGCGGATCCCCGGCGCTCGCGCCCAGGGCCGACCCGACGACGACGAACACCGTCGCCGCAGCGGCGGCCAACAGAATGGTCTTCATGCTCCTCCTTCGTTTTGCTTGACGAAGAGGAGATAGACGCGGGCGCCAGCAGCCCGCCAGGGCGGTGCACGCACTAGGCGCTGACTCGGCGCAGAGTCGAACTAGCGACCGACGAGCTTGAACATGCGCCGCCCGGCCCGCTCGACCGGCCCCGGTATCCAGCCGCGCTTCTTCTTGACGACGCGGGTGACCACGCCGAACACCGCCTTCGTTCCCTGGACGCGACGCGCATGGAGCCGGTCGTACGCGGTGTTCTGCGCGACCTTCGACGCGATCGTCGTCGAGCCGATCACGAAGCGAACGTCCCGGAACTGCACGCGACGCGAAGATCTTCTCGGCGATCGACCCGGCGGACACCTGCGTGCCAGGTCGTGTCGTGGAACGCAATCGTCCCGCCCTCCACCACCTTCGGAACCCAGGTGTCGAAGTCGTGACGGACGTCGTCCTCCTCGTGCGAGCCGTCGACGAACAGGAGCTCGATCGGCTCGTCGAAGTCGTCGACGACGTCCTGCGAAAGCCCTTTCACCGGCGTGACGAGATCGGCGATCCCCGCGCGCTCGATGTTCTGCTTGAACTCGCCGTGCCGGTAGTCGGCGTGCGGATCGACCGCGAAGATCCGGACGCCGTTGCCGGCGCGCGACCCGAGCCCCAGGCAGATGGTCGACTTTCCCTTCCACGACCCGATCTCGACGATGACGCCCTTGCCCGTGCACTCCCTCGCAAGCTCGTAGAGCGCTTCGCCCTCCTCGTCGGAGAGCCAGCCGGGGACGTCTTTCATCAGCTCCTTCACGGGAGCGAAGTCGCTCACAGCTCGCGGTCCCAGTAGTCCACATGGCTCTCGCGCCGAACGAGCACGTGATCCGCGCGGCCCTCGGGCCCGGGAAAGACGCCGATCTTGTCGCTGTCGGGATAGACCGCGACCGCAGGGTCGACGTTGGTCGAGAGGATCATCACGCGCACCGTCTCGTCGGTCGTGTTCGTGAACTTGTGAGCGCCCTCCGGCCCGACCGGGAAGCAGATCACGTCCCACTGCTCGACCTCTTCCTCGCCGTCGGGGTGCCGGAGCGTCGGTCGGCCCTCGAGCACGATCGCCCACTCCTCGTTCCCGTACTCGTAGTGGTACGGGCAGACGCTCTGGCCCGGGGGGAGCTCGTAGACGGTCGCGCCGAGCATCGAGGCTCCGATGGACTGCCCGAAGCGCGCCATCGCGATCTTGTAGCCCTCGGGGTCGGTGTCGTCGGTCTCGAACTCGAGCGAGTTGAGGTTGGTCTTCTTCACGCCCGCGATTGAATCAGGCGACGAACAGTCCCGTGACGTACATCACGGCCACCCCGGCCAGGAACCCGCCGAGGACGTAGGGCGACGAGAGCCCTCCAGGCGCCTTTCGCGCGACGTAGCGACCCACCTCGACCACGACCTCGAACGCCGCGCCCGCCGCCGCCGCGAAGAAGACGACCCCGAGCAGGTCGCTCGTCACGAAGCCGCCGAGCCAGGCGCCGAGGATGGCCGGCGCACCCGCGATCAGGACGAGGGTGGCCAGCCGCGCAAAGGAGACCTGCTTGCCCTCCGAGAGCGGCGCGGCGATGCCGAGCCCCTCGGTGACGTTGTGGATCATGAACCCGACGACGAAGAACGTTCCGAGCGCGAGCTCGCCGAGCGCGAACGAGGAGCCGATCGCGAGCCCCTCGCCCAGGTTGTGGAGGCCGATGCCGATCGCGACGAGGCTCGCGAGCGCGACGCCGGACGCACCGGCCGAGCCGCCGCTGCGCCGCCCCAGGCGACCCGGAGATCGACGTGAGGATCAGGTAGCTCGAGGCGACGCCGAGTAACACGAGGCCCGCACCGCCGAGGGCGCTCGGAAGCGCGGCCTGCAGCGCGAACGCCTCGGACAGCGCCTCGACCGCGAGGAACGAGAGGAGTCCCGCCGTGAGCGCCATGAACGCGGCGAGCCACTCGGGCGCCGCGCGGCGCAGCGACGGCAGCCACAGCAGTCCGAGCGCGACCGGCACGACGCCGACGAGGAAGCCGATCAACCGCGTAGCCGAAGATGCTCCTCCCGGAGGCCCCGGGCGTCTCGACGGCCGCGGGAATCTCCTGCGTCGTCTGGATCCCGGTCGAGCTCGTGACGCCGACGGAGATCGGCTCGTCCTCGACCCAGTCGAACTGGCACGACGATGTCGCTGGAGCGAAGGCGGCCGAGCGTCGCGGGGCCGTCGAGCTCGAACGGCATGATCGCGTCGTCGACGGTCACCGAGGCGATCGTCAGGTCGTCGCGCTGCGGGTTCGTGACCCGGATCCGGATCTCGCCCGGGTGGAACTCGACCCGGCGGATGTCGAACTCGTCGGCCGGCGGCGGGTTGTCGCCGAGCAGCCCGGTGATCGACGAGCCGGTCGCCGTGAAGAGCGCGACGACGCCGGTGAGCAGGAGCACGATCGGAACGAGCGCCCAGAGGCGCCAGCTGCGGCCCTCGCGCTTCGCTGCGGCGGATTCAGCGTCGTCAATCAGTCCGCCACGTCGAAGAACCCCATCCAGCCGAGCTCGGCGAACTCCGACTGGTGCGCGTGGAACATGAAGAGGCCGGTGTTGGCGAAGTCGATCTCGATGATCCCGCGCTGGCCCTGGCTCTGCATCACGGTGTCCGTGTACTCGAACTGGTCGGTCGGTCCCGTTCGGGTAGTAGCGGAAGAAGTCGCCGTGGAGGTGGAACGAGTTGATGAGGTCGAACTCGGTCAGGTTCGCGAGGTAGATCCGCACCGTCTTCGAGCGGCTGCACGCGAATCGGGTACTTCGCGTAGTAGAACGACTTGCCGTTGACGGTGTAGAAGTTGTTCTCGCCGTCGCCGTCGGTGTCGAAGCCGTTCATGACCATGACGAGCTCGTGCGCCGGCGGTGCGCGGCTTCGGCGGGTCGATGATGAAGGCGCCGTAGAGGCCCTTGTGGATGTGCTTCTTGAGCGGCGTCGCGTGGCAGTGGTAGAGGTGCATGCCGGCCGGGCCGCGCGGGAAACTCGTACGTGAACGATCGCCGCCGGGCTCCACGATCTCGAAGACGCCGTCCATGTTCGGCGGGGTGGATCCCGTGGAAGTGAATCGTGTGCGGGTGCGAGCCGCGGTTCTGGAAGTGGACGCGCAGCAGATCGCCCTCGGTCGCCCGGATGATCGGGCCGGGAACGGTGCCGTTGTACGTCCAGGCGCTGAACTCGACGCCCTGGGCGATCTCGATCGTCTTGTCGATCGCGAAGAGCTCGTACTCGCGCACACGCCCCGGCTTGTGCGGCAGCGCGGTGGGCGGGATCAGGAGCTTGTCGAGGTCGTGCGGCCCGCCCGGGGCCGGGACATGGTCGACCGATCATCGCCGCGTGACCCATGGTCGGCGTGCTGGTGGCCAAGGTGCGTCGCGCTCGGATCCGCATGCGGCGGTGCCCGGCCAGGCGAGGCGCGCGAACGGCGCGGCAGCCAGATCCGGCGCCGCGCCGGCCAGCAAACGCTTCCGTGTCAACCTTAGGTTTAGACATGCCTAAACTATAACTGAGACGTATGGAACTCTGCACCGAACGCGAATGCGCAGGACTACCTCAAGGAGATCTACAAGCTCGAGGCGGCGACCGGACGCCGTGCGACGACGTCAGCGCTCGCCGCGCGGCTCGGCGTGTCGGCGCCGTCGGTCACGCTCGATGCTGAAGAAGCTCGCGTCGCTCGGGCTCGTCGAGCACGAGCCCTACCGCGGCGCCCTGCTCACGCCGAGCGGCGAGAAGGTCGCACTCGAGGTGATCCGCCACCACCGCCTGCTCGAGCAGTACCTCTCGGCAGACGCTGGGCCTACCGATCGACGAGGTTCACGACGAGGCCGACCGGCTCGAGCACGCGCTCTCGGAGGAGCTCGAGGCCCACATCGACGAGCCCTCGGCTATCCCGACGCACGACCCGCACGGCGATCCGATCCCGGGCCCGGACCTGAAGATCGTCCTGACCGAGACGACGCCGCTCTCGAACCTCCAGCCCGGCATGAAGGCGATCGTCTCGCGGGTCCCGGACGGGGACGGCGAGCTCCTCCGCTATCTCGACGAGCTCCGGCTCACACCCGGCAACGACGTCGAGGTGACGGAGTCCGCGCCGTTCGAGGGCCCGGTCACCGTGCGAGTCGGCGGCCAGGATCACGCGATCTCGCGCGAGCTCGCAGCGCGTATCGCTGTAACTTGACAGTTACGTAACTCTAGAGTTACTCTCTTGGCGTGAGCGCGTTCGAAGCTCTTGCCGACCCGACCCGGCGCCGCATCGTCGAGCTCGTTGCCGGCGGCGAGCGGTCGGCCGGCGAGATCGCCGACGCCTTCGCCATCTCACGCCCTGGTGTCTCCAGGCACCTCCGAGTGCTGCGGGAGCACGGCGTGATCCGCGCCCGGGAAGACGGCACTCGCAGGCTGTACTCGCTGGCAGCGGACGGTTTGGCCGAGATGGACGACTGGCTGCATCGCTTCTGGACGAACCGCCTGGACGCGCTGGAAACGGAGCTGAGGAGAGGACGACGTGAATCAGGGACAACTTCGAGCTGAGGGAGACCGCTCCGGCGTCCGCTTCGAGCGCCGGTACGACGCGACGCCGGACGAGCTTTGGTCGGCGCTGACCGAGCCCGAGCGGCTCAGCCGTTGGCTCGCCAATGTTGCGGAGCTGGAGCTCGAGGTGGGCGGCCGCTTCCACCTCCTCTGGGATGAGAGCGACGGGACGCAGCGGACGGACGGGACCGTGCTGGCCCTCGAGCCCGGTCGCCTACTCGAGCTCGGCTGGACGTATCCCGGCGAGCCGGACAGCACGGCACGGTTCGAGCTCCGGCCGGACGGCGACGGCACGATCCTCGTCCTCGACCACCGCGGCCTGCCGCCATCGGCGATCGCCGGCTACGGCGCGGGCTGGCACTCGCATCTCGACTCGCTGGCGGCTCACCTGGCCGGCGGCGAGGCGGACTGGTCTGCCCGGTTCCAGGAGCTCGGCCCCGCCTACGAGAGGAGCGCCAAAGCCCTTGAAGCGAGCCCTGCCGGTTAGCGGTCGAAGTCGAAACGCGTGGCGGTCTTCGGGTAGTCGAGCTCGACCCAGGCGACCGCGCGCCGGGGACGGAGGACGAACCAGCCCTCCGTGACCTCCGGCCTGTAGGCGTACTTCGCCTCGTAGGAGTCGACGACGCCGGCCGGGAGATCCTCCCGCACGATCTCGCCACGCAGGATCACGACCTCGTCGCCGCTTTCGAGATGGACGAGAACTCGCGGATCGCGGGCGAGATTTCGCCCTTTCATCGATTGCGGGTTCGTCCCGAAGTACAGCGTGCCGTCGTGCCAGATGCCCCAGACCGGAGCGGCCGCAGGTGCCCCGTCACTCCCCGCTGTGACGATCCAGTAGTTGCGGGCGCGCTCCAGCCGCTCCTCGGCCCAGCTCCAGTCGAGCATCCCCTCCTCGTCCTGCGAGATGCCGTAACCCGCCTCGAACGCGGGCCGGCTACGCCGTGGAGAGCTCAAGCGACCACGCGGTAGACCTCGAACACCTCCGCGTACTCACGGTTGACGTTGATCCCGTGCGTTCGCGCGACACTCCGGATGTACTCGGGGTTGGAGTACCGCCGATGCTGCTGCGACTCGTACTTCGAGAGCGCACGGGTCTTTCGCTCGACGTGCTCCTCCTCGAGCGCGATGTAGGCCTGGTAGTCGAAGTTGAAGTTGTTCCAGGGGATCTCGTAGCCGAGGATCGTCGTCCGCTTGAAGGCCCGAAGGCCCTCGGCGGCGATCACCTGGTGGTCCTGGTGGATGTCGCGAAGGCTCGGCTGGAGGACGACGTCCGGCTTCCACTCCTCCCAGAGAGCGATCAACAGCTCGAGGATCTCCTGACGGTGCTCGGGGAAGGTGCGGACCTCGAAGTCGTGGACGATCGAGCTGGGACTCGGGAATGCCGAGCTCCGTGGTCGCTTCCCGAACCTCGCGCGCCAGGGTGTCCGGGGGAAACCCCTCCGGCAGCGACCGTGTGGCAGTCGAGAATGCGACGTAGCGCACCTCGGAGCCGTCGTCGACCAGGCGCGCAAGGGTGCCGCCGCAACCGAACTCGCCGTCGTCGGTGTGCGGTGCGAGTACGAGCACCTTGCGCCAGCCCGTGAGCATCGGGACGTAGTATCCGGCTCCGGCGATGGACGAGACGGGACTGGCGCAGTTCGCGGGAATCGTCGGCGCCGGTGGCGCCGCGCTCGCGATCCTCGCGGGACGCCGGATTACGCTCGTCGCAGGCTTCGTTTTGCTCGGCGTTGCCGAGGCGCTGCTTGCCGTGTCCATGGCGGGAACCGACGCGCTCGACAAGGTGGCCTCGCCCGCGGCACTCGCCGCCGCCCTGGCCGGCGCCGTCCTCGTTGCGGCCTCGGCGGCCGTCTTCGTCCGCTACCCCCTCCTCGTGATCCCGGCGCTCGTCCTCGCGGCGCCCTTCCGGCTTCCGTTCGACTTCGACCGTGACCACCGGTTCTTCTTCGCGCTCGCCGAAGGCGGAAGGCTCGGACGCCTGATCCCGCTCTACGCGGTGCTCACCGCGGCGGCGGCGGCCTTTCTCTACCGGTCGCTTCGGCGCGTCGATGTCACCGCGCCGCCGAGGGTGATCGCTCTTCCAGCGGCGGCGTTCCTGGCGCTCGCCTCGGTCTCGCTCGCTCTGGTCGGAGGACGTGGAGCGAGGCGCGAACCTGCTCGCGTTCTTCCTCCTCCCCTTCGCCGCAATGGTTGCGGTGGTTGCTCGAGCCGAGCTGGCACCGTGGCTGCCGAAGGCGCTCGCGACGATCGCTCTGGGGCTCGCCACGATCTTCGCGCTCGTCGGGCTCTCGCAGCAGGCTGACGAAGGAGCTGCTCTTCTACGAGCCGGAGCTCGCGGTCGCGAACGCGTACTCGCCGTTTTTTCGAGTGACCTCGCTCTTCACGGATCCGAGCCTCTACGGGCGGCATCTCGTCCTCGGGTTTGCCGTGCTGCTCGTCCTGCTCTGGGCGGGCCGGATTCATATCGCCGCGGCGGCGGCGCTCGGCGCGGTGATGTTCGCGGGGCTCTACTACTCGTACTCGCAATCGAGCATGGCTGCCCTCTTCGTGGTCGCAGCAGCCGTGACCCTCGTCGCCGGTGACCCGCTCGCCCGACGGACGGTCGCTGTCGCCACGGCGGTCGCCGTCGTGATCGCTGCCGGGTTCGTGGCCGTCCAGGCGCGGGATCAGTCGATCCGGGAGCTGACGAGCGGACGCTGGCAGCGCGCGGACCTGACGATCGACGTCGTTCGGGAGCAGCCACTGCTCGGAGTCGGGCTCGGCGCCCAGCCCAAGGTCAGCCGCGAGCTCGGCGCGGGGAACGACGCCCGGGAAGCGCGCTTCGTCTCCCACACGACCCCGCTGACGGTCGCCGCCGAGCTCGGCCTCGTGGGCTTCGCGCTCTACGTCCTCCTGCTCGCCGGTACCGTCAGGATGCTGTTCGCCCTGCGCGGGGCCTGGCCCACGCTCGCTCTCGCCCTCGGAGCCGTCCTGCTCGCACTCTTCACGCACTCCCTCGCCTACAGCGGCTTCTTCGAGGACCCGATCACCTGGCTCGCGCTCGGCGTCGGCGCCGCCTACCTCGCCCTCCCTGCTCCGGTGCGTGAAGAGGAGACGGCGCCGGCGGAAGCAGGCCAGGTCCAGGCCGAGCCTGTCCCCAGCGCCAGATGACGCGCCGCGAAGCCGCCGCCGTCCTCGGCGCGCTCGGAATCCTCGTCCTCATCACGATCCCCGAGCTGGGCACGGGCGCCTGGCCGTTCCAGGTGCGATCGGGAAGGACTGACCGACAGGGCCCCTTCCGGTGGCTCGTCAAAGCGGCCGACCGTGACTTCGACATCGCCCTCCTGCGCGCTGCAGCCCTCGTCGCCGGGCTCGCGGTCGCTCTCGGCACCGCGGTCGTGCTCAGCCTCAGAACGGTGCGGCCGGCACTGGTCGCGGCGCTCTGCGCGATCGTCGTCGGCCTCCTGATCCTCCCGGCGACGTTCCTCCAGGTCGGTCTCCGCGACGCGTCGGATCCCTGGTTCCACGTCAACGACTCCACGTACCAGATCGAGATTGCGGGCGACCTGCTCCTGGACGGCGAGAATCCGTACGGCCACGACTACCGGGACACGGGCCTGGAGAACTGGTACCCGCGCCGCGCAGCCGGAGGCACGGATCCCCCAGGTCGCGCTCGACCACTTCGCGTACTTCCCGGGAACGGCGTTGAGCGCCGCGGCCTGGCGGTTGCTCCCGAACCCGTTCGACGACTACCGGCTCCTCGTCCTCCTGTGCACGCTCGGTCTCTTCGGCGCCGCGCTCCTCTTCGATGCGCCCCTCCACTGGCGGCTCGCCGCAGGGGCGGCCCTGGCGGCCAACCCACTCGCGACGGCCGCGCGCGTGGTTCGGCACGGCCGACGCACCGAGCCTGCTCCTCACCGTCCTCGCCTTCGCGTTCCTGGCGCGCCGGCACTTCCTCGTGGCCGCAGCGTGCATCGCGGGCGCCGTCCTCCTGAAGCAGTTCGCCCTGGTCGCCGTCCCGTTCCTGCTCGTGGGAATGCTGACGCGCGGCGTCCCACGCCCGGTTCTCTGGCGGGCTGGGGCGATCTTCGCGGGGATCTTCGTCGCGGGCGCCCTTCCGTTCGCGATCGCCGACCCCGGAGCGCTCTGGGACGACACGATCGCCTACGGGGCCCAGACGTACCGGATCATCGGCTACGGCCTGGCGGGAGTGCTGCTCGAGTCCGGCATCCTCGACGACCGGTTCGGGCCGTACCCGTTCCTGCCGCTGGCGCTCGTCGTCTGGCTGCCGGTCACCGGCTGGCTGCTGTGGACACAGTGGCGCTCACGCAGGTTGTGGGTCGGGGCAGCCGGCTTCGCCGCCTCTATTTTCGGTCTGTTCTATCTCGGACGGGTTTTTCAGAACTCGTACTTGATCTGGCCTTTGACTGCCGTGGTCGTTGCTTTTTTGCTGGCTTTTTCCGAGCGGGAGCCCGAGCCCGCCGATTCTTCGGCGCGAAGCTGAAGACGCGCGAGCGGCCGACGAGGTAGAGGTGCTGGCTGTCGGCGACGACGGGTGAGAACACGCCGTCCGGGAACCGCCAGACGAGCTTCCCACTGCGTGCGTCCAGCGCGTAGGTGCCGCGGTCGCCCTGCTTGGCGTAGCGGGAGGCCGTCTTACCGCAGCGCGGGCAGGCCGCGAAATAGACGAGCCCGTTCATGACGGTCGGCGCGCCGTGGATCGCGGACGACGCGGAGAAGCGCCAGATCCGGTCGCCCGTCCCGGCGTCGAAGGCCATGAAGTAGCCGTCGTAGGTCCCGACGTAGACACGCCGTCGCCAGACCGCGGCAGCCGTGTAGATGTAGGTGCCTGCGCGCTGGGCCCACAGCAGGCGCCCGCTCGAGGCGCCGAAGGCGTAGAGCGTTCCGTCCGTGTTCCCGATGAAGACCCGGCCGTAGGCGACGGTCGGCGTCGCGTAGAAGTACTCGCGCCGGCCGAACCTCGCGAGTGCCTGCGCGCGCCAGCGGAGCCGTCCGGTGCGGGCGTCCACGGCGTAGACGCTCCCCCCGTCGGTGCCGAAGTAGACCTTCCCGTTGGCGTACGTCGGCGAGCTGTTGATCTCGTGGTCGGCTGTGAACGTCCACCGCGCCTTGCCGGTGTAGATGTTGACCGCGTGGAGCTTGTGATCCCAGGAGCCCGCGTACAGCGTCCTGCCGACGACAAGAGGAGACGTCTCGAAGACGCCGGCCTGGTACCGCCAGACGATCTTCCCGGTCCGGGCCGCCATCGCAACGACCATCCCGGGCCTGTTCCGCGAGTACCGGTCGCAGGGCAGCTTCTGCATGAAGGAGTGGTAGACGACCCGGTAGGCAACGGTGGGCGAAGCGGCCGAGCAGCGGTTGAAGTTCCGTTCCCAGACCGCCTTCCCGGTGCGGTGGTGCACGGCGACGAAACGGCCCCGCTGCTGCGCGAAGTAGAGGCGGCCGTAGGCGACCGACGGGGAAACTCGAGGACATGCCCCGCCTTGAACGTCCAGCGAAGGCGATACGGCGGCCGCAGCTTGAACTCCGCTGTATGAGTCCGCTGTACGCGCAGGCCGTAGGTCGGCCACGGAAGACGGAGGACGACCCGGCGCGGGCGGGGTGTCTCCGGGGCTTTCGTCGTCTGCGTCGTGATGAACTCCTCGGTGGACGAGCCGCGGACGTAGTCGATCTCGCTCTCCTCGTGGATCCACACGCCGACGAGGAAGCCGGGCACGACGACCCCGACGGCGAGCCCGGCGAGCAGGAGAACGCGGCGGGTGCTCACCGCCTGCGCACCACGACGACCGCGGAGTCCCGGCGGCCTCCGACCTCGACGACGAGCGGGTACCGCCCTGGCTGGGCCGGCGCACGCAGGCGAAGAGTGCGAACCCGCGCAGAGCCACGGCGCTGGCCGAGCCTCCACGAGTAGCGCCGCGCGTCGGTGGAGACCCGGATCGCGAAGCCGGCGCGCGGCCGTGCGCGGATCACCTCGGCCGCGATGTCGACGTACCGGATCCGGACGTCGAACGGACCGGTTGCGCGCGTGCGGTTCCCGGCGGCATCGACCGCGGCGACCGAGAGCTGGTACGAGCCGCGCTTCCGGCCTCTCGGCGACCAGCGAATCGACGTCCTTGCCGATCGCCGTCTCGATCTCCTGCCGGCCGTTCACCAGCAGCACAGCCTGCGCCGGCTCGTTGGTCTCGTAGCGGATCGTGAGGGCATCCGCGCGCCCGTCGCCGTCGGGAGAGATCACCCGCGGCCGGAGCCGCGTGATCTCGATCTCGGCCGGCGTCGTGTCCACGCTGATCGTTCGCGGGAAGGCGATCGTCCGTTCGAGCTTCGCGAGCTCGATCTTCGGGCGGTAGCCGCCTTCGTCCACCACATGCCCGGTCTCGTCGCGGCCGTCCCAGCCGAACGTGTGGTTTCCGCGGCCGAAGCTCGCGTTGTCGAGGAGCGTCCGGACCACGCGGCCCTGCGCGTCCTCGATGGTGAGCGTCAGACGATCGGATTGCCTCAGACGGAAGGAAATCTGAGCCGCCTGCGACTCGCACCGGCAGGTGGGCGAGAACGTCGGAGTGATCCGAGGCCGGGCGATCGGATCGGGCTCGAGCTTGAGGTCTTCCGTGACCACGAAGGCCGCCGCCGTCCCGGCGAGGAGGAGCAGCACGAGAATCGTCCGCAGATGCCGGGCCACCGAAGCCGAGTCTATGTACGACCTTCTGCTACAACGGCCGGTTGTGAGGAAGCTCGTCCTCGCTGGGGTCATCGCGATCGCACTCTTCGCCGGCAGGGCCGAGCCGGCGCAGGCGGCCGCGGCCTGCGGCATGCCCGAAAGCGGCACGGCGTGGGTCGACTTCGCCGACGGATCGGTTCCCTTCTGGTACCGGTTCGCGAGGCCCGGCGTGATCGCCGCAGCCTCGAACTTCATCTTCCCGCCGAAGCTGCGGGCGGCCGGGGCGAAGACCGCGTACTTCGACCTCTACATGAACAGCCGCGTGGGGACGCCGGCGAAGCCGACGACCGAGCGCGAGGTCGTCGACTGGGCGCACCGGATCTTCTACCGCGCGGTCGCCTCGGCGGACTGCCCGCGGCCGTGGATGGCGCTCAACGAGCTCTTCGGTGCCCATACGACGACACCGTGGACGTCGAACAACGGTCAGTACCGGCAGAACGTCATCATCTTCGCGAAGACGCTGCGCGAGCTCGGTGCCCGCCCGTTCATCCTCATCTCGAGCAAGCCCTACACCCAGGGCGATGCCGGCAACTGGTGGCGCGAGGCGGCGCACTACGCGGATCTCGTCCAGGAGGTCTATTTCTCGGGCCGCCTCATCCACCGGCAGGGGCCTGTGAGCGGAAGCCGGACGCTCCGCAACCGGTTCCGCGAGTCGGTACGCGCCTTCACCGAGATCGGGATCCCCGCGAGGAAGGTCGGGATCATGCTCGGCTTCCAGGCGTCCAACCGCGGGACGATGCCGCCGATCGCCTGGTTCGAGCACGTGAAGCTGCAGGCCCTCGCGGCGAAGCAGGTCGCGCGGGAGACGCAGATCGGCACCGTCTGGTCGTGGGGCTGGCAGGCGCGGAACACCGCTCAGGCTGACCCCGACAAGGAGGTCGGCGCCTGCGTCTGGCTCTGGACGCGCGATCCGCGTCTCTGCGCCGGCCCCGAAGCCGCCGGCCCCGACTTCGACAAGTCGCTCACACAGGGGCAGATCACCCTGCCTGCCGGAGTCCGCTGCGAGGTCGGCGGCAAGGCGATCACGCACGGAAGCGTCACGCGCCTCACGCGGCTCATCCGCGACAGCGGCGTCGCGTTCTCGGCCGCGTACTCGCAGGCGGTGCTCGCGAGCCTCGTGGAGATCGATAGCGCCGCCGTGCTGGCCGCCGAGCGGGCGATCATCCGCGCGCGGTTCCGGGGGAGCGCTGCCGCGTACCGTCGAGCCTTGGCCCGGGCCGGTGCGAACCAGGCGCTCGCGCGCGAGGTGATCGCGGACGAGCTTCGGCAACAGCGCATGGGGAGGCGGTTCCGGGCGCCGAACCCGACCGCCGAGCAAATCTACGAGTACCACGAGAACTTCGGCGAGAGCCAGGCTCGCATGGTCGAGACCAAGCCCCGCGCGTGGTGGCTCGGCGACCGGCGCCAGGGCCTTGCGATCTCGCCGCTCGCTCCTCCGCAGATCTTCACGCTGCCCGCCGGCAAGAAGGTCAAGATCCGGACGGCGGACGGAGTCTTCGAGGTTCGGGCCACGGACGACACGATGCCGCTCGGCGCCTTCCCGATCGGCGTCGCCCGCACGTCGGTCGCGGCATCGCTGAAGGAGATCTCCCGGCGTCAGCTCTTCGAGCGGTGGTTCACCCGGCCGCTCTCGGATCAGCTCCGCAACCTCCGCTGCGCGAACGACGAGCTGCCGGCAATCGCCGTCGTCGACATGACGACGTTCCTTCCGTTTCTCACGCTCTGACGAGCGTCTCGTTTCGCTGAAAGTCTCACGACTTTCAGCGACGGTCCGGAAGCCGAGCGCCGCTTCGCGGCGCGCGGCGCGCCAACGAACTTCAGGCGCAGCACCGGTTGAGTCACGGGCGGAACGGGCGGAGCCCGTTCCGCGAGGACAGCCTAGGTTCTCGTCGCGACGAAGACCTGGGAGCCGCGCTCGAGGTCGAGCTCGTCGGCTTCGGCCTTCGTCATCTGCACCCAGACCTCACGGCCGTCTTCGAGGGCGAGGTCCGCGCGCACTTCGAAGCCGAGATGCACGACCCGTTCGACCGTCGCTCGCTCGGCAGCGCCGTTGGGCTCGCGCCGGATCTCGATGTCGTGCGGACGCACGAGCTCCTCTCCGAAGGTGCTGACCGGCCCGATGAAGGTCATCACGAACTTGTTCGCCGGCCGCTCGTAGAGGTCGCGCGCACCGCCGATCTGCTCGACCCGGCCTTCGTTCATCAGGACGATCTGGTCGGCGATCTCCATCGCCTCCTCCTGGTCGTGCGTCACGAAGATCGTCGTGACGTGAACCTCGTCGTGGAGCCGGCGGAGCCAGGCGCGGAGCTCCTTGCGGACGCGCGCGTCGAGCGCGCCGAACGGCTCGTCGAGCAGCAGCACCTTCGGCTCGACGGCGAGGGCGCGGGCGAGCGCCATGCGCTGGCGCTGGCCGCCGGAGAGCTGCGCCGGGTAACGCTTGGCGAAGCCGCCGAGCTGCACGAGGTCGAGGAGCTCGCCGACCCGCTGCTCGATCTCCGCCTTCGGGCGCTTGCGGATCGAGAGGCCGAACGCGACGTTGTCCCAGACCGTCATGTGCTTGAAGGCGGCGTAGTGCTGGAAGACGAAGCCGACGCCGCGCTTCTGCGGCGAGACGCTCGTCGCCTCCTCGCCCGAGATGAAGACTTCGCCGGAATCGGGTTCCTCGAGGCCGGCGATCACGCGAAGGAGGGTCGACTTGCCGCTGCCGCTCGGGCCGAGCAGGGCGGTCAGCGAGCCGCTCTCCACCTCGACGGAGACGTCGTCGAGGGCCCTGAAGTCGCCGAAGTGCTTGCTGACGTTCCTGGCCTCGATCGCCATTACCGGGCCTCATCCTTCCGCAGCAGCGTCATCGCGAGCAGCGTGGCGACGGCGAGGAGCGCCAGAACGACCGACGAGGCGTACGCGTCCTGCACCTCGAAGGCCTGGAAGCGCTCCTCGACGTGGAGCGTCATCGTCTCCGTGCGGCCGGCGATCCGGCCCGAGACGACGCTGACTGCGCCGAACTCGCCGAGCGCGCGAGCCGTGGTCAGGACGACGCCGTAGGCGACCCCCCAGCGGATCGCCGGCAGCGTCACGCGCCAGAACGTCTGCCACCCGGAGGCGCCGAGGGTCGCCGACGCCTCTTCCTGCTCGTCGCCGATCTCGCGCAGGACCGGGACGACCTCGCGCACGACGAACGGCAACGACACGAAGATCGTGGCCAGCACCATCCCGGGCAGCGCGAAGATGACCTGGAAGCCGTTGTCGACCAGCCAGCCGCCCCACCAGCCGTTACGGCCATAGACGAGGAAGAGGGCGAGCCCGACGACGATCGGCGAGAGCGCCAGCGGCAGGTCGACGACGCTGTTCACGAGCCCATGGCCCGGGAACCGCCGGCGGACGATCGCGATCGCGCAGAAGATGCCGAAGACGGTGTTGGCCGGAACTGCGATCAGCGCGATCAGCACCGTCAGCCAGAGCGCGTGCAGCGCCTCCGGGGTCGTGATCGCGGCGAGGAATGCGCCGATCCCGTCCTCGAACGCGCGGTAGCCGACCAGGCCGACAGGGACGACGAGCAGCGCCGCCAGGTAGCCGAGCGCCGTGTAGCGGAGGACGTACTTAGCCGTCATGCCTCGTGGCCCACCGGCGAACGGCGCCGATCGCGAGCAGGACGGCGAGCGAGGCGACGAGCAGGACGACGGACACGGCCGCCGCGCCCGTGACGTTGTCGCTCTCGATCTGGCCGAAGATGTAGACGGACGCGACCTCCGTCTTGAACGGCTGGTTGCCGGAGATCAGCACGACCGCGCCGAACTCGCCCAGCGACCGGGCGAATCCGAGCGCGGTTCCGGACAGGATCGCCGGGAAGAGGTTCGGGAAGATCGACCCGCCGGAAGGTCTGGAACGAGCGTAGCCCCGAGCGACTGCGCCGCCTCTTCCATGTCCCGGTCGAGCTCGAGCAGCACCGGCTGAACGGTGCGGACGACGAACGGCAGGGTGACGAAGAGGAGCGCGAGGACGAGCGCGGACGTCGTGTACGCGACGTTGACGCCCACCGGGCTCTTCGGCCCGTAGAGCGCGAGGAGCGTCAGCCCGGCGACGATCGTCGGCAACGCGAAGGGCAGGTCGATCAGCGCGTTGACGAAGCTCTTCCCCCGGAACGAGTCGCGCACGAGCACCCAGGCGATCACGGTCCCGGCGACCGCGTTGATCAGCACGACCACGAGCGAGATCACGAAGGTGAGCTGGAGCGCAGCCACCGCCTGCGGCTCCGTGACCGCGTCCCAGAACGCTTGTGCTCCGCCCTCCAGGGAGCGGAGCACGAGCGCTGCAAGCGGGATGAGGACGATCACGCTGAGGTAGCCGGTCGTCACCCCGAGGCTCAGAGACGCGGGGCTGCGGCGGCGCCGGAGCGGTCGCGCGGCAGGCTGCGCGACGCTACTCAAGCGCGGCCCCGACTTCGCGCTGGATCCCGGCCATGATCCCGTCCTCGCGGTCGAAGAACGTCTTCTGGACGTCGTCCCAGCCGCCGACGTCCTCGATCGTGAAGAGATCTGCGCGGCATCGGGAAACTGGAACTCGTCCGCGAGCGACTCGTCGACCGGCCGGTAGCCAGCCTTGCCGAAGACGCGCTGCGCCTCGGGCGAGCGGATGTAGTCGAGGAACGCGGCGGCCTCGGCGGTCGCGTCCGTCGTGACGGCGGCGACCGGGTTCTCGATCAGGATCGTCTGCTGCGGCACGACGTAGTCGATTTCCTCGCCCTTCTCCTTCGCGAGGATCGCCTCGTTCTCGTAGGCGAGCAGGACGTCGCCCTTACCGCCGACGAAGGTCTGGAGCGACTCGCGCGCGCTCTTGTCCTGGACGGAGACGTGCTTGAAGAGCTCGAGGAGGTACTCGACAGCCTGCTGGTGGCGTCTTGCCCTGCTTCAGCTGCGCGCCGTACGCGGCCATCACGTTCCAGCGGGCGCCGCCGGAGGTGAACGGATTCGGCTCGATCACCTCGATCCCGTCCTTGACGAGGTCGTCCCAGGTCTCGATGCCCTTCGGATTGTTCTTGCGACGGCGAAGACGACGACCGAGCTCGTGACCATGCCGTCGTGCGCGTCGTCGGCCCAGGTCGATTCCACCAGCCCGGCTTCGACGAGCCGCTCGACGTCGGGCGCGAGCGAGAACGCGACGACGTCGGCGGCGAGCCCCTGCTTCGACGGCGCGGCTCTGCTCGCCCGAGCTGCCGTATGACTCGTCGAACTCGACGCCCTGCCCCGCGTCGGTCTTGGCGAAGTCCTTCGTCAGCTGCGCAGTAGACCTCGCGGGGAGTCGAATAAGCGGCGAGCGTCAGCTTGGCGCCGCCGTCACCGGCCTCCGAGACGCCGCCGCAACCGGCAAGGGTCAGGGCCAGAGCTACGGCGAACGCTGCTGCAAGAATGCGTGGCACGGGGTCTCCTTCGGATTGGAATCGCTAATCTCAACCATTAGCGTGTTCTATCCGGGGAGACCCCGTTCTGTCAAACGGGGTCGGTCCGCGCAACCCGCCCGTTCAGGCGGCGAAACTCGATTGCGGCGGCGAGGATCGTCCCGGCCACGAGAATGATGGGCACCCAGATGTCGTAACCCGGCGTCTCGAGCAGGCGAACGCCGCTCGCGAGCAGCACGGTCGCGAGGCCAACGCGCAACGAACGATCGGGAAGCCTCACCGTGACCTGGCTCCCGATGAGGATCCCCGGGATCGAGCCCAGCAGGAGCCAGCCCATCGCGCCGAGGTCCACGTTTCCGTGGATGAGGTGCGCGATTCCGGCCACCCAGAGCAGCGCAGCAGCGTGGAAGATGTCGGTTCCGACGATCTTCGCCGCGGTCAACGGAAAGACGAGCAGCATGACCAGCGCGAAGAACGTGCCGCTCCCGACCGAGGTCAGGCCGACGATGAAGCCACCGGTCGCCCCGAGGGCCAGTGAGATGAGCCGGTCACGCCTCTGGAGGAGGAACGGCGCGTCGGTCGCCTGGATTCCGCGGTGAACGAAGGTCTTGGCGAGGAACCCCAGACCACCGAGGATCAGCGCGGCGCCGATCACCTTCCCGCCGGCGGACTCGACTCCGCCGCCATAGCGTTGCTCCAGCCATTCGGCCGTCTCGACGCCCACGAGGGACATCGGTCCCGACGCCAGGAACATCCAGAACGTCATCCGCGCGTGGACGGTGCCGAGATGGCGATGACGGGCGGCGCCGAACGTCTTGAAGATCGCCCCGTGCAGGATGTCCGTACCCACGGCAAGGGTGGGCTTGAAGCCGAAGACGAGGATCAGGATCGGGGTCATCAGGGAGCCCCCGCCCATCCCGGTCATGCCGACGAGCAGGCCGATCAGCAGGCCGGTGAGCGAGAGCTCCCAGGTCATGTGTGCCTCTTCAGGTGCCACCGGCGAGTCTCTGGGTCGCGAGCACCAAGCCAGAGCTCGCACGCGGACGAGTCAAGGCTGGGCAGCCTTGGCGAGGACGCGGGTGAGCTCTGGCGCAGCGTGATCGCGGGCCAGAGGCCGGCATGTGGCGCCTGGAGCGGCACCTACCTGCGGTATGCGCGGATCAGCACCTCGGCGACCTCGGGGCGGGAGAACTCGACCGGCGGAACCTCGCCGTTCACGAGCATCTCCCGCACCTTGGTGCCCGAGAGGAAGACGTGGTCGTCGCCGCCGTGCGGGCAGGTCTTCGGCGAGACCATCGCCTCGCACCGCTTGCAGTAGACGGCGTGCTCGAAGAACATCGGCTCGATTCCGAGCTCGCCCGGCTCGAACTCGTCGAAGATCTTCTGCGCGTCGTACGAGCCGTAGTAGTCGCCGACGCCGGCGTGATCGCGGCCGACGATGAAGTGCGAGCAGCCGTAGTTCTTGCGGCAGATCGCATGCCAGACGGCCTCGCGGGGGCCGGCATAGCGCATGGCGGCCGGAAAGGCCGAGACGACCACGCGATCCTCCGGGTAGTAGTTGTCGACGAGGACGCGGTAGCACTCGACGCGGGTCGCGGCCGGCACGTCGTCCGACTTCGTCTCGCCGACGAGCGGGTGGATCATGAGCCCGTCGACGGTCTCGAGCGCCGTCTTCGTCAGGTACTCGTGCGCCCGGTGGATCGGGTTCCTCGTCTGGAAGCCGACGACGCGCTTCCAGCCGCGCTTCTCGAACTCGGCGCGGGTCTCGGCCGGGTCGCGCGCGAGCTCGGGAAAGGCGGGCTCGGCACGCTCGAAGACGGTGACAGGCCCGGCCAGGTAGAGAGGCTTCTGCTCGTACAGCCGCGCAACACCCGGATGGGCGTCCTCGGTCGTCCGGAAGCACTGCTCTGCCTCCCGCTCCTTGTCGTACTCGTAGGTCTCCTCGACCTCGAGGAGGGCGAGGGGCTTGCCCGACTCGTCGGCGAGGACGACACGATCTCCGTCCGGCGCCTTGTCCACCGCGAGGCAGACGGGCAGCGCCCAGGGCAGGCCGTTCGCGAGCCGCATCTCCTCGACGACCCGCTCGTAGTCCTCCCGGCCCATGAAGCCCTCGAGTGGGCTCAGAGCGCCGGAGGCGAGCATGTCCAGGTCGGACAGTTCGCGCGGCGTCAGCTCGATGACCTCGAGACCATCGAGGTCGCCGGGCCGATCACCCGTCCGGTCGACGAGCTCGCCGCCGTGCGGCGCAATCAGCTGTTCCGTCGTCGCGACGCTCATGCCGGCACCTCAGACCTGACGAGGCCGAGCTCCTCGAGCTTGCCGACCACGATCTGTGCGGACTCCTCGGGCTCGTGCTCCTCGGTGTCGATCCGAAGCTCGGGGCTCGTCGGCTCCTCGTACGGATCCGACACGCCCGTGAACTCCTTGATCTCGCCGCTGAACGCCTTCTCGTACAGGCCCTTCACGTCGCGCCTCGCGCACTCGTCCACGGAGGTCGCGACGAACACCTCGACGAACTTGCCGTTCTCCTCGACCATCTCGCGCGCATTCCGGCGCGTCTCCTCGTAGGGAGAGATCGCCGAGACGAGCACGGCAGCGCCGTGGCGGGTCAGCCGCGAGGCGACCCAGCCGATGCGCTCGATGTTCGTGTCGCGATCCTCCTTCGAGAAGCCGAGACCCTTCGAGAGGTGGGTGCGGACGACGTCGCCGTCCAGGTACTCGACGGCGTGACCGCGGCGCTCGAGCTCGGGGCCGACGATCTCGGCGATCGTCGTCTTCCCTGCTCCACTGAGGCCCGTAAACCAGAGGGTGAATCCGTCAGACATTGGTCTCCTTTTTCGCATCGATGATGGGGGTGTCTACGTGGATGCCGCACTCGAGCTTGTCCGAGCCGGCCCACCGTCCGGCCCGCTCCTCCTCGTCGGGGTTGACCGGACGCGTGCACGGCATGCAGCCGATCGACCGGTAGCCGCCTTCGTGGAGCGGGTTGAACGGAATCTCGTTGACGTGGATGTAGAGCCAGACCTTCTGCTCGTCCCAGTCCACGAGCGGATGGATCTTCCAGACGCCGTAGCGCTCCGACCACTGCACTTTCGGGGTGGTGGCCCGGCTCGGTGACTGGTCCCGTCGGATGCCCGAGATCCAGGCGTCGTAGGGCTCGAGCGCCTCGAGCAGCGGCTCGACCTTTCGAATGTGGCAGCAGCGATCGGGATCGCGTTCCCAGAGATTCGGCCCTTCGCGCTTGTGCTGCTCGGCCACGGTGATCACCGGCGGCGGCGGGAGAAGGTTCAACCCGTAACGCTCGACGAGCCGGTCGCGCGTGTCGTAGGTCTCGCGGAAGAAGAGATGTGTGTCGAGCTCGACGATCGGAATGTCGAGGCCGAGCTCGGAGACCATGTGGACGAGCACCGACGACTGCTTCTGCCAGGAGCAGGTGAGGGCGAGCTTCTCGCCGTACTCCGAGTGCGCCCACCGGAGCAGATCCTCGGCGGACAGCTCTTCGACCTGCGGGTCAGGAAGCGGGGGCGCGGTCGCCAATGAGCACCTCCTTCAGCGTGTCGGCCCGCAGGCCGAGGCGGAGGGTCTCCAGCGGGATGACCTCCTCGGGCGGGATGTTTCCGAGGTTGACCTCAGGCCCGAACTGCTTGACGAACCAGGCCTGCGCAGACTTGGTGGGCGCCTCCCAGATCACGTCGTCCAGTCCGACGCCGGATCCGATCTCCTCGACGAGCTCGGCGCGCATGTCGCCGCCGCTCGTGAAGATCCCCGCCGTCCCGCCTTCACGGGCCTCCGCGATCACCTTCCACGCGCCGGCGTCGAGCTCCTCGCGCATCCAGGTCGTCCACTCGTCGCCGGAGAACTCGACCGACGAGTCCTTCGAGCCAACCTCCGAGAGGACGGTGAAGTCGCGTGCGAGGTCGGCGATCAGCTCGAGCTTCTCCTCGCGCGGGATCTCGACCGCGCCGTCGGAGATCTCGACATGAGTCAGGTCGAGCTCACGCGAGCCAACGCTTGTACTCCTCGACCTTGCCACGGGCCCAGACCGCCTCGAAGAACGTGCCGCCCATGACAACCCGCTTGTCGCGCAGGACGTCGAGCTTGCTCTTCAGGTTCGGCGTCACGTACGCCGTGCCCCAGCCGAGCTTGACGACGTCGATGTAGTCGCCAGCCGTCTCGAGCACGTCCTCCCAGGCGCGAGGGCCGAGCCCCTTGTCGAGGACGTGGGTCAGCCCGCCGTTGCGGGGCGGAAGGTCGAGGATGCTCATCTCGTCGTCCTTATGGCGAGCGAAAACCAAGCAATGCAAGGACGCAGGGAGTGTTCGTAGCCGAAGGCTACGGGCGCGACTGAGGACGCGGCAGTGCGCCGGTTTGCAGCCGCCAGAAGGTCGGCCGAGATGGGCGTCCTCGACCTTGGATCAAAGTCCGGCAAGGATCGTCTCCAGGCGCTTGTGCGCGGCTTCGTTCACGTCGTGGAACATCGAGCCGCCGTGCGAGTCGATCCCGACCCAGAGCGGCCCGAAGTCCTTGACCCGGAACTTCCAGAGGCACTCGGGCATGAGCTCCTCCCAGGCGACCTCCTCGATCTCCTCGATCTGGGTCGTCTCGAGCGCGGCCGCCCCGCCGACGATCGCGAAGTAGACCATCCCGAGCTCGCGCATCGGCTCGATGGCCTCGTCGGGCAGGCCGCCCTTGCCGCAGATCGCCCGCACGCCGTACTGGCGGCCGAGCGGCTCGGTGAATCGCACCATCCGCGCACTGGTCGTCGTGCCGATGCAGATCGGGTCGTAGCCACCGTCCTCGCGCTTACGGACATTTGGCGCCGTATGCAGGAGAAACGCGCCGTTGAGATCCATCGGCGGCGGGACACCCTGGTCGAAGATCCGGATCTGCGTGCGGTCGCGGATCCCGATGATGTGCCCGTCGACGGTGACGAGGTCGCCGGCGCGGAGCTTGCGGATGTCCTCTTCCGAGGCCGGGAAACGTGAGGCGTGCTCGGCCATGCCTAGGCCTCTCGGTCGAAGTCGACGGAGCCGTCGGCGCCGATGTGGGCGCTCGCGCGCCGCGCCGCCCAGCACTGGTAGTTGACGGCCACCGGGTTCAGCGTCATGTGCGTGTCCGCGTGCTCGATGTGGCACTGCAGGACGGTGACGTCGCCTCCGAGCCCCATCGGCCCGATCCCGGTCTCGTTCAGGAGCCTGTAGAGCTCGTCCTCGAGCTCCGCGACGAGCGGGTCGGGGTTGCGGGTGCCGACCGGCCGGGCGATCGCCTCCTTGGCGAGGTGCATCGCGTAGTCCGCCGAGCCGCCGATTCCGACGCCGACGATTCCCGGGTGGGCAGGGCTTCCCGCCGGCGCCGACGATCGACTCGAGCACGAACGTCTTGATCCCCTTCACGCCGTCGGCGGGGACGCACATCTTCAGGAAGCTCATGTTCTCCGAGCCCGATCCCTTCGGGACGCACTTCACGTCGAGGCCGTCCCAGTCCTTGACGAAGTCCCAGTGGACGATCGGCACGCGGTAGCCGACGTTCGGCCCCGTGTTCTCCCTCGTCAGCGTGTGGACGGTGTTCGAGCGCAGCGGATGGTCGAGCGTCGCGCGCATCGTCCCGTCGTAGAGCGCCTGGTAGATCAGCGCCGGGTGGAGCGGGAAGTGCTCGCCCACCTTGCAGTAGTAGACGGCGATGCCCGTGTCCTGGCAGACGAGGTTGTTCTCACGCTCGGCGACCTGGACGTTCTTGAGGATCGTCTGGAGGACGCGCTGCCCCGGGATCGACGTCTCCCGCCCCGAGGCTTCCGCCAGCGCATCGCGCAGGTCCTGCGGGATGTCCTTCAGCGCCCAGACGTACAGGTGCGCTGCGGCGTCCTCAACGGCCTGCTGAATATCGAGCTGGACGGTACTCATGCCGCCGCCTTGTCGGCCGCGGCCTTGCCGGCGCGCCGGCCGAACACCGTGCATTCCAGGAGCGAGTTGCCCATCATCCGGTTCCTTCCGTGTGTGCCACCGGCGATCTCGCCGGCCGCGTAGACCCCTTCGATCGTCGTTTCCCCGTCCTCCGCGATCACGAGCCCGCCGTTTTGGTAGTGGAGCACCGGATAGGTGAGGATCCGCTCCTTCAGCGGGTCGATCCCCCCCGTCCTGTACCGGCGCAGCATGTAGGGGAGCGACACGTCCGCGTCGGCCTCCGAGATCCTCGTCGTGTCGAGGTAGACCGCGGGGCGGCCGTCCTCGGTCTCGACGCCCTTGCCCTTCTCCACCTCGTCGAAGATCGCCTGCGAGACCTCGTCGCGCGGGCCGAGCGAGTCGGTGAACTCCTCGCCGTCGGCGTTCAGGAGGACTGCGCCGTAGGCGCGCGTGGTCTCGGGGATCGAGTAGCCCTGCATCGTCTCCGGCCAGGCGCCGCCGTTCGGGTGGTACTGCAGCGCGTCGAGGTCGCGCGACTCGGCGCCGAGGTCGACCGCGATCTGCGTGACCTCGCCGGTCGCACCCGGGTGGTTCGTCGAGAGCTCGCCCCGCTCCTTGGCCTCGCGAAAACAGCGGCCGCCTGCCGCCAGGACCACGGTTCCCGCCTCGATCTCGTGCTCGCCGCACCGCGCGAGCCAGCCGCTCTCGATCGAGCGGAGCTCGCTGAGGGGAGACTTCGGAAACGCGGTGCCGGAGCCGGCCTCGAACGCGTCCTTCAGGGCCATCGTGATCGCGAGGCCGGTCCGGTCGCCCACCTGGAGTAGCCGCTTTCGGCTCGCACCGCCGCAACGGGCAAGCCGGTAGCCGCCGTTCTCGCGGGTGAACTCGACGCCGAGCTCCTCGAGCCAGTGAATGGCGCCCGGGGCCTCGGAGGTGAGCACCTCGACGAGCTTCCGGTCGGCCGTCTCGTGCGAGCTGCGCCAGACGTCCTCGGCGTGCTGCTCCGGCGAGTCGTCCTCGCCGAACGCCGCCTGGATGCCTCCCTGCGCCTTGGCCGAGTTGCAGGACTGGAGCGCGCCTTTGGTCGCCAGGGCGACACGCGCACCGCTCCGCTCGGCGGAAACGGCGGCCGCGAGGCCTGAGGCTCCCGATCCGATCACGAGCACGTCAAAAGAGAGCTTGTTGCCCACGACGTGATCGTACCACCGTTCGGCTAATTCCACTCATTAGCGACGTTATTGATTCCGCGAGTGCGGCCTCGATCGCCTCTCCCTGCTCGAGGAGGGTTCCAGCAGTCCGGTGCAGCTCGAAAAGCTCCTCGCCGAGCTCGGTGCGCGTTGCGTCCACCTCGGCGTCGAACCACTCTTGCGCGTCAGGAGTTCGAGGAACGCCGATGGACTCGCGGACAGACGTGGCAGCGCCGAGGAACGAGGCTGACCGGGCCGGATCGTCCCCCATTCGCGCGGCAGTGGCAAACGCTTCGAGGCAATCGGCAATCACGTGCTTGTCGCCGATCGACCGGGCCAGATCGATGCTCACGACGAGCAGCGGCCGCGCCTGGTCGACGCTGCCCAGACGAAGATATGCACGAGCAAGTGGCTGGAGCGCTCCGGCGACCCGACTGAGGTCGCCCGTCGCGCGAAAACCGTCCAGGGCTTCCTCCAGGATCTCGGTCGCTCGCTCGAGACGTCCCTGGAGAGTCGCTACGACCCCCAGATTCGTCAGGGCGACCGCGCGGCGTCGGGTATCGCCCAGTCGCTCGTGCAATCCAGCTGCCCGTTCGAGCAAGTCGTTCGCCCGGTCGTACTCACCGGCCATCAGGGCCATGATCCCGAGGTTGGTCGTACCGCTCGCGACCTCCTCCAGCAAGCCTGCGGCTCGGGCGTCGGCGAGGCCTTGCTCCCAGAACCTGCGGGCGGCTTCCGTATCGCCGAGCTCCGCGGCCAGCACTCCGGCGGCGCGCAACGCGGTCGTGCGAAGTGGGGATGCTTCGGTCGACCCCGATCGGAGAGCGCCCTCGAGACTCTGGCGCCCCTGAGCAACCCGTCCGTGCAGGTACCAGAACCGACGAAGCGCGACGGCCAGGCGAAGGGCAAGCGGGGGATCGTGTTCCGTTGCGTACGTGAGAGCGGCCTGAAGGTTCGCGGAGTCCGCTTCGAGCCGCTCGAGAGCCTGGGCCTGACCGGACCCCGCCAGCTCTGGTTCGAGCGCCTCAGCAAGCTCGGTGAAGAACTTCGCGTGGCGACTCTGCAGATCAGGGCCTCTGGCCGCTTCGTCAAGTCGCTCCCATGCGTACTCGCGAAGCGTGTCGAGCATCGCGAAGCGGGTGGTCGTCGTTCCCTCACGCCGCAGGAACGCGTTGTCCTGAAGCGCGAGGACGGCTCGAACCACGTCCGACTCCGACCCGCAGATCCGCGCGGCCGCCTCGAGCGAGAACGATCCGGCGAAGACCGCGAGCGCCGCGAAGAGGCGCTGCTCGTCCGGTGCCAGAAGCGCATAGCTCGCGTCGAGCGTCCCGCGAAGCGTCCGATGGCGCGGCGGCGCGTCTTGCGGCCCCCCGACGAGCAGGTCGAGCCGGTGGGTCAGGCGCAAGACGAGCTCGTCCGGCGACAGCGATTTCGTCCACGCCGCCGCAAGCTCGATCGAGAGTGGGAGACCTTCGAGCTGCCGGCAGATCTCGGCGATCGCCGAAGTCGCGCAGCCGCTCGAAGCCGCCTAGGCGGGCGAGCTCCTCCACCCGGCCAGCGGCGTCGTCTGTGCCGAGGGACTTGCCGAGATCCCGAATCGCCTCCGGCGCGACGGGCTCGTTGAAACGAAGTGCGGGCGGCAGGCAGAGCGCGTTCATCGCGCCATGCGGGAGCCCGTACCGGCCGCCGAGCGCCTGCGCCATCGCATGACCGAGGCAGAGGCCGGTCAGCGCCAGAGCCTCGCCGGCTCGGGCGGCGCCGAGGAGCAGCGTCTTCCGCGCACCGGCGTTGCCGCCGTCGTCGAGGACGGCCGGCAGGGAGCCGTTGATCAGCTCGGCCGCCTCGTGGGCCACGCGATCCGATTCGGGCGTGCGGGCCGGGTGGTAGAGCGCCTCGGCCGCGTGCGCCAGGGCGTTCAGTGCCGTGCCCGCGGTCTCTGCCCGCGGCAAGCTCCAGGGTCAGCTGCGGCTCATAGACGATCGCCGTCAGCTGCGCGCCGGAGCCGCCGCCGCGCATTCGCTTCTCGGGGTCGCGGACGCCGAAGAACGGCGTCCACTCGGAGCCCGAATACGTCGTCGGCACGGACACGAGCGGCAATCCGCTCGCCGCCGACGCAGCCTTCGCCGTGTCGATCGCGCTGCCACCACCGACGGCCAAGATGCCGTCGACTTCGTCAGGAACCTCGATCCGGTGGGACGGGATCTCGCTCCACCGACCTGCCACCGGAAGATGCAGGGAGTCCCAGCGCGGGCTGGCCACGAGGAACGGCCGCCCGATGTCGAGCTCCGTCAGAACGCCGGGAAGCTCGACCAGGCCCCAGCGGACGATCACGGGAGCCGGGCTCGTGCAAAGGTGACGAACGCCTCGGCGACGCGGCTCGGCGTCCGGCCCGGTCGAGCGAACGAGCGAGATCTCCCGCGTCGGCGCCAGCCCCTCGACCGTCGCTACTTCCAGGGTCCCTGCGGCCAATTCCGGCTCGATCGACGAACGAGAGATGAAGGTCACCCCGTGCCCTGCCGCCACAGCCGCCTTGACGGACTCCTGGAGACCGAGCTCGAGCTTGACGTCGAGATCGCGGAGCCGGAGGCCGGCGGAGCGAAGCTCGTCCTCCACCATCTGTCGAACCCCGGCCCCCTCCTGCATCAGGATCACCGTCTCCTTGCGCAGGTCGTCCAGAGTGACCGTCTTCCCCGCGAGCCGATGCTTCGACGGCACGGCGAGGACGACCTGGTCCTGGAAGAGCGGTTCGAAGCTGACCGCGCGGTGGCGCGGCGCAGCGCCTACGACCCCGAGCTCGAGTCTCCGCTCGGCGACGAGGTCGATGACGTGCACCGTGTCGTTGACCGAGAGCGAGATCGCGACGCCGGGGTTCTCGCGCTGGAACTCGCAGAGAAGCAGCGGCAGCACCGTCGCACCAGGCCCGGTCGAGCAACCGATCTCGAGCCGTCCGCGAAGCTCACCGTCCGCGTCGCCCGCGACCTCCTCCAGCAGCTGCTGCTCGAGAGCCAGCATGCGCTGGGCGCTGCGGTAGAGCCGGGCGCCGGCCTCGGTCGGTTCCACGCGGCGCCCGGAACGATCGATGAGCCGCTCGCCGAGCCGCTTCTCGAGCGAGCGGATCTGCAGGCTCACGGCGGGCTGCGTCACGCCGAGCTGCTCCGCCGCCTGTGAGAAGCTCTTGCGGTCGACCACCGCGCAGAACGCCGCTAGCTGACGCGTATCCATAAGAGATGATTATGCAGAAGGATTTGCAGCCGCCGGATTCCTCGCTCTCGGAGAGCTTCATCCGGCGCGCGCGGGAGAGCCCCCGCCGGAGTCCGCGTGGACCGCGTGCTGCGAACGCTGGACGTCGCGCTCTCGGTGCTCCTCCTCGCGATCCTCGGCGTGCCGATGATCCTGATCTCGCTCGCGATCCTCACCACGAGCGGGCGCCCGGTGCTCTACCGCGGCACCCGGGTCGGACGGGGCGGGCAGTTCTACACGATGCTGAAGTTCCGGACGCTCCAGCCCGGGGCCGAGCAGCGGCTCGGAGCGCACCTGGGCGAGGAGCTCGTCTTCAAGACGCGCGACGAGCGGACGACCGTCGGGCGCTGGCTCCGCGCGACCCAGCTCGACGAGCTTCCCCAGCTCTTCAACGTCCTCCGGGGTGACATGAGCCTCGTCGGCCCGCGCCCCATCCGGCCGATCTTCTTCGAGCAGCTCGCCTCCGACCTGCCGTCGTACTGGCAGCGGCTCGTCGTGCGGCCGGGCCTGACCGGATTCGCCCAGGTGCGCCGCGGCTACGAGACGTCGATGGCGGAGAAGCTCGCCCACGACATGGAGTGGATCGCGGACCGATCCGTCGGGCTCTACCTCCGCACGCTCGTCGCGACCGGCTGGCGCGTCCTGCTCCAGTCGCTGCGCGGGGCGGTCCGACCGACGCGCGTAGAGTAAAAGCGTGTGCGGGATCTGCGGACTCGCGTCTAGAGGCGGGCCGGTCGACCCCGAGCGCCTGCGCGCCATGAGCGCGACCCTCGTCCATCGCGGGCCGGACGCCGAGGGTGAGCTCATCGACGGGCCCGTCGGCCTCGCCTCCCGGCGGCTCTCGATCATCGACCTCGAGGGCGGCGACCAGCCCATCTCGAACGAGGACGGAACCGTCCACGTCGTCCAGAACGGCGAGATCTACAACTTCCGGGAGTTGCGAGCCGGGCTCGAGCGGGCCGGCCACCGCTTCACGACTCGCTGCGACACCGAGGCGATCGTCCACCTGTACGAGGAGCACGGCGAGCGCTTCGCCGAGCGGCTCCGCGGCATGTTCGCGATCGCGATCTGGGACTCACGCCGTCGCAAGCTCGTCGTCGCCCGCGACCGCTACGGCATCAAGCCCCTCCTCTACCGCGAAGACGAAAGCGGCCTCGCGTTCGCTTCGGAGCTCCGGGCGCTCCCGCGAGGCTCGGTCGACCTCGATGCGCTGGAGGCCTTTCTCGCCTTCAACTCCGTGCCGGCGCCCTACTCCATCTTCGAGGGCACACGGAAGCTGCCGGCCGGGCACCTTCTTGTCTGGGAGAACGGGGCGACGCGGATCGAGCCCTACGCGCGGCCCACGCCGGTCGCGGCTTCCGAGGTGCGGAACGAGGACGCCTCGGAGCTCGCCGAGGAGCTGCGCGCACGCCTCCGCGACTCCGTGCGCGCGCACCTGATCGCCGACGTCCCCGTCGGAGTGCTGCTCTCGGGCGGCGTCGACTCGTCGCTCCTCGCCGCCTTCGCCGCGCAGGAGGCGAGCGAGGCGGTGCACACGTTCTCGATCGGGTTCGAGGAGCGCTCGTTCGACGAGCTGGACGACGCGCGCTCGGTCGCGGAGATGTACGGCACGCGCCACGAGGAGCTCGTGCTGCGCCCGGATGCCGCTCTCCTCCTCCCTCGCCTGGCCGACGCCTTCGACGAGCCGTTCGCCGACTCGTCGGCCCTCCCCACCTACCTCGTGTCCGAGCTCGCCGCGAAGCATGTGAAGGTCGCGCTCTCCGGCGAGGGGGCCGACGAGCTCTTCGGTGGCTACTACACGTACGCCGCCGACCTGCTCGCGCAGCGCATCGGGCGATTCGCCCCAGGGGTCAGACCCCTCGTGGAGCGCTTGCCGAGCTCGAGCCGGAAGGCGAGCCTCGACTACAAGGCGAAACGCTTCGTCGCGAGCGGCGCATCTCCCGCCTCTCGAGCGCCACCATGCGTGGAAGGAGATCTTTTCGGCCGAGGCCAGAGCGGAGCTGACCGGACGCTCCTTGGGGTCAGACCCCTTGAGTGCGTCTCGCTTAGATCCGGTCGACCTCCTCCGCGCGCGCTTCGCAGAGACCGAGGGCGCCGAGCTGCTGGCGCGGCTCCAGGACGTCGACCTCGGCACCTACCTCGTCGACGACCTCCTCGTGAAGACCGACCGCGCGTCGATGGCCCACTCCCTGGAGGCCAGGGTGCCGTACCTCGACCCGCTCGTGACCGGCCTCGCGCTGGCGCTTCCGACTCGCATGAAGGTGCGCGGCCTCCGGAAGAAGCTCCTGCTCCGAAAGGCCGCGGCGCCCCTGCTCCCCCGCGCCATCGTCTACGGCCGCAAGCGCGGGTTCTCGATTCCCGCGGCCGCCTGGCTTCGCGGCGACCTCGAGCCGTTCGCACGCGACGTCCTCGCTCCGGACACCCTCCGTCGTCAGGGCTTCTTCGAGCCCGGCCCGGTGACAGCGCCTGCTCGACCGCCATGTCGCAGGCGAGGAGGACCTCTCGCGCCAGCTGTGGGGGCTCCTCTCGTTCACGCTCTGGCACGAGCGCCATGTGGAGCGGACACCCGGCCCGCTGCGGGAGCCGCGCCTGGCCGAAGCCGTCGTTTGAGAGTCTGGCTCGACATGACGGCGCCGGCGCACGTGCTGGTGTTCCGTCCGCTGATTCGGCTTCTCCGCGACCGGGGCGACGAGGTCGAGGTCACGGCGCGCGATTACGCGCAGACCCTCCAGCTGCTCGAGCTCCACGGGATCGAGGCCGAGGTGTTCGGGAGCCACGGCGGCCGGTCGCGGTTCGGGAAGGCGCGAGCGCTCACGTCGCGGCTCGGAGACCTCCGCCGCTGGGCGAAGGGTCGCGATTTCGACGCCGCGATCGCGCACGGGTCGCACGAGCTGACGATCACCGCAAGCGCCGTCGGACATCCCGAGCTCGACGACGTTCGACTACGAGTTCGCCTGGCTTCAGCATCAGCTCGGCTGCAGGGCGGCCACGTTCGTCGTCGTCCCCGACGCCATCCCACCCGAGCGGCTCCAGCCCTACGGCGTGAGACCACCGAAGCTTCGGCAGTACCCGGGCCTCAAGGAGGAGTACTACCTCTCGGACTTCGAGCCCGACCGCTCGGTGCGAGACGCCCTCGACCTCGACGCCGAGAGGACGCTCGTGATGGTGCGAACTCCGCCCGACGTCTCGCTCTACCACCGCACGTCGAACCCGCTCTTCCCGCAGGTGCTCGAGCACCTCGGGCAGCCAGGAGGACGTCCAGGTGGTCGTCCTCCCGCGGACCGCGGAGCAGGGCGAGTACGTGCGCGGCCTGAAGCTGCCTGCGGTCGTCGTCCCCGAGCGCGCAGTCGACGCACAGAGCCTGATCGCGCTGGCTCGGATCTCGTCGTCTCCGCCGGCGGAACGATGAACCGGGAAGCCGCAGCGCTCGGAATCCCGGTCTACACGACGTTCGGCGGGCGGCTCGGCGGAGTCGACGAGGAGCTGATCCGCCAGCGCCGGCTTAGCCCCGATCACCGACCCGCGCGCGCTCGTCGTCCGGCGGCGGAACCCGGCAGATACGCAGCGAGTCCGCCGCGATCCAGCGGAAATGCTGCGGTACCTGTTGCCAAGCGACCTAAGTCCTGCGGGATACTCCCCCCGCTAATAACCTCAACAGGGGGAGAGGTATGAGGAAAATCATCATCGCCGCCACGGCGCTGACCGCGCTCGTCGCCATCGCGGTCGTCGGTGTGGCAGGCGCGAGCCACGGCGGCGCCGACGTTCGACACGGCCAAGCCTGCCTATCTGCAGCCAGTAGCGCCCGGAGTCGTCGTGGATCCGATTCTCTCGGTCGGCGACACCGTTCCCGGAACGGCAAGCGAGACCAAACCGGCGTACCAGATGACCGGGATTCCGGACGGCCTCGGGGCCTACTCCAAGAGAAGCAACAGCCGCTGGAAGTGGATGCACGGCAGCGGCGGCTCGAAAGACGAGATCGTCGTGCTCATGAACCATGAGACCGGCGTCCCGTTCCCGAACAATCCGCCGGGCGTCTTCACGCGCGTTTCGCGGATCGTCATCGACCGCAACCGCAAGGTTCACGACGCCGAGTATCTGATCACCGGCTTCGAGGGCTACTCACGGTTCTGCTCCGCGACGCTGAAGATCGTCGGTGGACGTCCGTGGTACTTCACGGGCGAAGAGGCGGACGACGGCGGCAAGTTCGGTAGCTCGATCGCCATGGACGCGGAAACCGGCGCGTTCCGGGACACAGGGCACTTCGGGAAGTTCCAGCACGAGAACGTCGTGCCGCTTCGGCTGAAGAAGTGGGTCTTCATGTCCTCGGAGGACGACTTTCGGCCGGGCCCGTCATACCTGTACGCCTGGATCGGCGACAGCTTCGCCGAGTCGATCCGCGGGCAGGATGGCCGCCTCTACGTCTGGAAGGCCGACAGCGCGACCATGACCGGAAATCCGACGTATCAGCCGGCGCTCACGAGCCCGACGAAGAACGTCGCCATTCCGGGACGGTTCGTGCCGATCACGCAGGCCGAGAACACAAGCCCCGCTTCGCTGAAGGCCGCCTCGACGTCTCGACAGGCATTCGCATTCGAGCGCCTCGAGGACATCGCTGTGCACGGCGGCACGCAGGATCCCTCGATGGAGCATGTGACCTACATCGCCGACACCGGGAAGCCGAGTGCGAAGCGCGGGAAGGTCTACAAGTTCGTGTTCGACCGCAACGACCCGACGCGGGCGACGTTGACGATGATCCTGAACGGCGACCCGCCGGACGGAGACGACATCTTCAACCCCGACAACATGGACGCGTCGGACAAGGTGCTCATGATCCAGGAGGATCGCGAGTCTCCACATCGCGGCGACCCGAGTCGTGTCTTGGCTTATGACTTCGAGTCCAAGACGATCCGGACGATCGCGAACGTCAGGACACCGGACCTCCTCGGTCCGTTCCAGTGGGAGTCGTCGGGCATCATCGACGCCAGCCACCTGCTCGGAAAGGACTGGTGGCTGCTCGATGTCCAGGCCCACGGTCGGTCTGAGCGACAGCCCGGCCCATCGCTCGTTCCGGACTCCGGTCCGACGGGCGAGGATGGACAGCTGCTCGCCATGAAGGTGCCCGGATCCACGGGTGGTGGCGGTGGCGGCGCACCACGACGATGACGACGACGACGACTGACTAAGTCGTTAAGTCTGCTCGGAGCGAAGGGCCGCGGAGACGCGGCCCTTCGTCTGGGCTCGCTGCGGCGCGCGCACCATCACGGACAGACGAGAGACGGCCTCGAGCGTCTCGCCCTCCTCTACCAGCCTGCCGAGAACTTCGAGCTCCTCGTCCAGCCACTCGGCGAGGATCGGCGCCCGGCGCGCGCGACTGATCTTCGGGTGCGTGGTCTCGCCGACCTCCTCGTCGGGGCCCCACAGGTCTTCGTGCAGCTTCTCCCCGGCCCGCACGCCGATGAACTCGATCGGAATGTCGCGGTCCGGCTCTCTGCCCGAGAGGCGGATCATGTCGCGGGCGAGGTCGAGGATCCCGACCGGGTCGCCCATGTCCAGCACGAAGATCTCGCCGCCGCCTCCGATCGCTCCCGCCTGGACGACGAGCGACGCGGCCTCGGGGATCGTCATGAAGTAGCGCGTCATCTCGGGGTGCGTGATCGTGACCGGCCCGCCCGTTGCGATCTGACGGCGGAAGATCGTGATCACGCTGCCCGCCGAGCCGAGGACGTTGCCGAAGCGCACCGCCATGAACCTCGTCTCGATGTCCTCACGGCAGCCGTAGGCCTCGACGATCCACTCGGCGAGCGCCTTGCACTGGCCGTAGACGGCCTTGGGGTTGAGCGCCTTGTCCGTCGAGACGAGCAGGAACCGCTTCGCGTTGAACTCGACCGCGACGTCGGCAACGACTTTCGTCCCGAGCACGTTGTTGCGGATCGACTCGAGCGGGTTCGCCTCCATCAGCGGGACATGCTTGTAGGCCGCCGCGTGGAAGACGACGCCCGGCCGGTAGCGCTCGAAGATCTGGCGCATCTTCCGCCGGTTTCCGACGTCTGCGAGGACCGGGATGGTGGCCGTGAACTGGCGCTCGTCGACGAGCTCGCGCTCGATCTCGAAGAGCGGCGTCTCGCCCTGGTCGACGAGGATCAGCCGGGTCGGGTTGGCGCGGGCGATCTGGCGGCAGAGCTCCGATCCGATGGAGCCGCCGGCGCCCGTCACGAGCACGGTCTCCCCGGCGAGATAGGACGAGATCGACTCGAGATCGACCTCGACCGGCTCCCGGCCCAGGACGTCCTCGACCTGGACAGGTCGGATCTGCGCGGCAAGGTTGTCCTCGTCGGCGATCAGCTCGTAGAGGCCCGGAAGCGTCTTCACCGGCACGCCCTCCTTCCGCGCGACCTCGACGATGCGCTGGCGCGACTCGCCCGAGGCCGAGGGGATCGCGATCAGGAGCTCGTCCGGCCGGTTGTCCCGAAGGATGTGCGGCAGCTCGTCACTCGTCCCGAGGACGCGCACGCCGTGGACGCGGAGGTTCTTCTTCCGCGGGTCGTCGTCGATGATCCCGATCGGCGTGTAGCCGAGCTGCCGAGACCTCTGCATCTCCTTGATCACAAGCTGGCCGGCGTCCCCCGCACCGACCACGATCACTTCCTTGCCGCGAGCCACGAGGCTCGAGGCCGAGGGCCGCTCGAAGATGCTCCGCGCTGCGAGCCGCGTCCCCGCCACGAGCCCGAGCAGCAGCACGCCGTCCATCAGCGCGACCCCTCGCGGCAGGCGCCGTTCGAACGGATCGAGGAAATAGATCGCGTTCGCGGCGATCACCGACGCGACCCCAACGCCGATTGCCGCACGCCACATGTCCCGCGTGGACACATAGCGCCACCAGCGGTTGTAGAAGCCGAAGGCGACGAAGACCGCGAGCTTGATGGCCACGACGATCGCCACCGTCCACCAGAGGCCGTCGCGGAAGTTCGCCGGGACGTCGAAGTCGAAGCGCAGCTGGAAGGCGAGCCACCAGGCGACCGCGATCAGCGCGGCGTCGGCGGCGATCTGCCAGAGGCGGTGGCGGTTGACGGGGAGCATCAGCTGACAGGTGTTGCGACGGCCGACCGGACGGTTTCGACCACCCGCTCCTGGATCTCGGGCGCGATCCCCGGCCAGAGCGGGACGGAGAAGTTCTCGCGCGCGGCTTTCTCGGTCTCGGGCAGCGAGCCCGCCTCGTAGCCGAGGAAGCGGAGCGCCGGCTGCAGGTGGAGCGGGGTGACGTAGTACGTCGCGGACGAGATCTCGGCGGCCGTCAGCGCCTCCCGGATCCGGTCGCGGTCGGGCGAGCGGGAGACGAGCAGGTGGTAGACGTGGCCCGTCTCGTCCTCCGGAAGCTCGACGAGCTCGCCGAGACCGAGCTCCGCGTAGCGGGCGGCGGCCTCGCGGCGGCCTCGCGTCCACTCGTCGAGGTGCTCGAGGAACACGCGTAGGAATGCCGCCTGCAGCTCGTCCAGCCGCGAGTTGTAGCCGACGAAATCGAACGTCGTCTTGTCGCGAGATCCGTGGAAGGCCAGCATCCGCACGCGCTCCGCGAGGTCTTCGTCGTTGGCGGTCACAAGCCCTCCGTCGCCGAGGCAGAAGAGGTTCTTCGTGGGGTAGAAGCTGAACGTCGAGGCGATCCCGGTCTGCGCGATCCCAGGAGCCCCGAACGCCTGCGCCGCGTCCTCGATCAGCGGCAGCCCGAACGAGGAGAGCTCCTCCATCGGCGCGGGCCGCCCGAAGAGGTGGACGGGCATGATCGCCTTCGTCCGGTCGGTGATCCGGCCGGAGACGTCCTCCGGGTCGAGATTGAGCGTCGCCGCGTCGATGTCGGCGAAGACCGGCGTCGCGCCGCGGCGGGCGATCGACTCGGCAGTCGCGTAGAACGTGAACGCGGGGCAGATGACTTCGTCGCCCGGCCCGATCCCCATCGCGTCGAGCACGAGGACGAGCGCGTCCGTGCCGTTGGCGACCCCGACCGCCCGCTTCACGCCGAGGTAGGCAGCGGCCTCCTCCTCGAAGGCACGGACGTTCGGGCCGCGGATGAACTGGGACGACTCGAGGACTTCCTCGAACCGGCTCCGCAGCTCCTCCGTCAGGGGCGCGTACTGCGCCTGGACGTCAACGAGCGGGATCATCGGCACGAGGGTCCAGTCTAGAAGAACGCCGGTGACGGACGAATCCGGCGACCAGCACGGCCAGGATCGCCGCAGCCACGACGTACTCCGCGTAGCGGAAGGCGTGATGGAACTCCTCCCAGCGCGACCCGAACGCGTAGCCCGCGCCGGCGAACGCGAACGCCCAGGCGATCGATCCCGGGATCGTCAGCAGTGCGTAACGGACGAACGGCATCCGGAAGACGCCGGCCGGGATCGCGATGAACGAGCGCACGACCGGCGTGATTCGCCCGATCGCCACCGCCCAGTCGCCAAACCGGTCGAACCAGGACTCGGCCCGGTGAAGCGTGTGCGGCGTCACGTGGAGCCACCGCCCGTGGCGCTCGAGGAACGGCCGGCCGCCGTAGTAGCCGATCGCCCAGCCGCCGAGCGAGCCGATGATGTACCCGACTCCACCGGCCATCGCCATCACGACGAACGCCCAGGCATCGGATTCGACGCGCTCCCCGAAGAGGACGACGTCCTGGCCTGCGAACGCCCCCGCAGCGACGGCGCCGGCATAGACCATGATGAGCTCGCTGGCCGCCGGGAGAACGGCGTCCACGAGCATGAGGATGAAGACCGCGTAGACCCCGTGGTCACCGATGATGTCGGTGAGGGCGTCCGAGATCGAGCTGAGAATCGACGCCTCGAGCACGGGGCGAGTGTACGAGAGCTATCGGGCGCGTCTGACCTGGAAGGAGCGTGCGAGCTCCGACCGGCCGACGCTGTTCGTCGCCACGACCTTGGCGACATAGGTGCCTGCGAAGACGGGCTTCCGGTTCGGATAGCGGCCGTCCCAGACCACGGCGACCTTCCCGGCAGGGGCGTTCGCGTTGCGGACGACCCGGAGGAGCTGACCGGTCTTCGACGTGATCGTCGCGCTGATCCGCGCCGGGCGGGTGAGGGTGAACCCGATCAGCAGCTTGCCGCCCTGCTTCTTGCGGACGACGACGCGAGAGGGGCTCACGGTGATGAATCCGAGTGTGTTGTTGAGCATGAAGACGCGCTCCGCCGTCGAGCGCCGCCCCTCGGAGTCCGTGGCCGCGATCGTCCAGCGCCAGCGGCCCTCCGGCTCCGCAGCTCTGCTCCGGAAACGCTGCCCGCCGAACGCGAACTTGTAGATGCCCGGCTTGCGCGCGCCGGAGTCGAGCGTGCGTGCCTGACCGTCCGGGCCGGTGAGGACGGCCGAGACCGTCGACGGCTTGACGATCTTGTACTCGAGCCGCTGACGGTCGCCGGCGCCGTCGCCGTTCGGAGAGAACGACGGCTCGGTGTCCGGCGCGTGAACGCCGTAGTACATGACGAGGAGCGCCTCCGAGACGAGCCGCTCGCCGCCGGAGTCGGACGGGCGGCTGAGGAGCTGGGCGTCGAAGGCCATGGTGGAGGAGCCGCCGGCGTCGAGCGCGGAGGCCGTGACCACGCCGAGGCGCATCATCGTCTGCGCGAGCTCGAAGTTCGTCATTCCGGCGGAGTAGCCCGGCCGCCGCCCGTCGACGACGAGCATCACGATCCGGCCGTCGGCCTTCTGTCCCACGGCGGTTCGCGGATGGCGCCGATTCAGGTGGTAGACGCCGAAATCCTCGTTGGGGCGGAAGATCGGTCGCCCCTGGCGGATCAGCTCCGGGCCGCCGCCGAGCGCCTCCGGAACATCACGCCACTCGGGCCGCAACACGAGCCGCGCGGTGACCATCTCGCCGGTGGCTCCCTCGACGGAGAGCCGCTGACCCTGAGTCCCGCGCGCCGCGAGAACCGCGCCGCCCGGGGGAATCGCGGTGCCGCCGCGCCGGTTCTCCGACACGTAGCCGACGAGATCGGCGTTCGGCGTCGCGGAGGGGAACGGCGAGAGCACCGCTTCGAAGACGCCGTTGTTCGGTGGCGTCGTCGTCCCGTACGACGGCGTGTAGAGCGTCGTGCCGTTCGGGCCGGGCGGCCGGTTGACGCTGTGAATCGGGCGGCGAGGCCCCGAGCCCTGCCAGGTGCCGAGCATCGAGATCCGGTCGACCCGCAGGTTCCCTGCGGTGTCCACGCCCAGCATGGAGCGCTTCGGGTGCGGCGTGGTTCGGAGGACTCCATCCTGGATCAGGCCGCTCGTCGGGATCCCGTCTGCCCAGGTGAAGAGGTCGCCGTTGACGCCGGCGACCGTCGCACTGGCTTCCGCGCGCTTCTGCATCGACGTGACTCGCTCTCGCCCGGTCGCCGCGCCGTTCGAGAGGACGGGCTTGAGCCCGTAGAGCCCGCCGGCCGGCTTGGGAGCCGTGAGGATGTGCAGCGCCTGCGGGCCGAAGCGCGTGAACTGCAGCCGCTTCTCGTAGGTCACGCCAGGCATCAGCAGCTGCTGGGGAGCAGCGGTCGCCGGCGACGCGAAAACGCCCGCCAGCAGGCAGAAAATGAGTGACTTCTTCAGCATCGACCCCAGCTGAGGCTAGCGAAAAGCTCGGCCTGTCAAGCCCGGCCTTACACCATTCGTACACGGGTAGTGTGCGGGAGTGGAGCGTGCGATCGAAGTTCGCGGCCTCGTTCGCGAGTTCAAAGGCGGGATCCGCGCCGTGTCGGGAATCGACCTGGACGTCGCGCCCGGCGAGATCTACGGGTTCCTGGGGCCGAACGGGGCGGGCAAGTCCACGACCGTCCACATGCTGACGACGCTGCTCCCACCGACGGACGGGAGCGCGAAGGTCGGCGGCCACGACATCGTCAAGGAGGGGCCTGCGGTCCGCCGGACGATCGGCGCGGCCCTGCAGGAAGCCGCGCTCGACCCCCTGCTCACGGGCCGCGAGCACCTCAAGCTCCAGCTGGCCCTGCACGGGATTCCGCGCTCGGAGCGCACCCCCCGGACCGACGAGCTTCTCGAGCGGGTGGGCCTCCGCCTGGCGGCCGACCGGAAGATCGGCGGCTACTCGGGCGGGATGAAGCGCCGGCTCGACCTCGCCCTCGCACTCGCGCATCGCCCGCGAATCCTCTTCCTCGACGAGCCGACGACCGGGCTCGACCCGCAGAGCCGAAGCGCCCTCTGGGACGAGGTCGTGCGGCTGAAGCGAGACGAGGGCGTCACCGTCTTCCTGACGACCCAGTACCTGGAGGAGGCGGACGTCCTCGCCGACCGGGTCGGGATCATCGACCACGGGCTGATCGTCGCCGAGGGGACTCCGGCCGCTCTCAAAGCCGAGATCGGGCGACCGACGGTCGAGGCGGTTCCGGCGGAGGGAACCCAGCCGGCCGCCCTCGAAGGCGTCTTCGGCGGGTTCGGCGCGCTGCAGCCGTCGACGACGGGAGTCGCCGTCCGCCTGGACGGCAAGGGCGACCTCGCCGACATCGTCCGCGCGCTGGACTCGGCGCAGGTCAAGGTGACCGACCTGCACCTCCATGCACCCACCCTGGACGACGTCTTCCTCGCGAAGACCGGCCGGTCGCTCGAAGGCTCCGAGGAGCCTGAAGAAGCCGAAGAGTGAGCCTCACCTCCCAGGTTCTCCACCTGGCGCGCCGCTCGGTGATCAGAACCATCCGCCAGCCCGCAAACTGGATCACGCCGCTCGTCTTTCCGCTCGCGCTGATGGCCGTGAACACGGGCGGCCTCGATGCCGCGACGAGCCTCCCCGGCTTTCCGACCGACTCGTTCCTCGCGTTCTTCCTCGCCTTCCCGTTCATCCAGGGCGCGCTCTTCGCGACCGTGAACGCCGGGGTCGACCTGGCGCGGGACATCCAGACGGGCTTCCTCAACCGGCTCGCCTTGACGCCGATGCGGAACGCGGCACTCCTCGTGGGCCACCTCGGCGGCGTGATCGTGATGGGATTCGTCCAGGCCGCCTGGTATCTCGCCGTCGGCCTCGCGATCGGAGTCCGGCTGGAGACCGGCTTCCTCGGCGGGATCGTCATCTTTCTCCTCGCCGGCCTGATCGTGCTCGCCTTCGGGTCGTTCGGGGCGCTCGCCGCTCTCCGCACGGGCTCGACCGAGTCGGTGCACAGCCTCTTCCCCGTCTTCTTCGTGTTCCTGTTCATCTCGTCGATGAACCTGCCGCGGAACCTGATCGAGACCGATTGGTTCCGAACTGCCGCCTCGCTGAATCCCGTCTCCTACCTCATCGAGGCGATTCGAAGCCTCGTGATCGAGGGGTGGAACGCCCAGGCGCTCGCGCTCGGTTTCGGCGTCTGCATCGCGCTCGCCGTCGTCGGCCTGACCCTGTCGACGCTCGCCCTTCCCGGCAGGATGGCGCGGACGTGAGGGGCGTTCTCGGCGTGGCCACCGCAATCGGCTGGAGGACGCTGCACAACAACTTCACGACCCCGTCGCTCCTGATCCCCGGAATCGCGTTCCCGATGTTCTTCTTCGTCGCCTTCGCCGGAGGGCTCTCACGCGTGAACGACATTCCCGGCTTTCAGTTCCCGGTCGGCTACACCGCGTTCCAGTTCGTCTTCGTCCTGATCCAGTCCGCCGCATTTGCAGGGTGTTTTCACAGGCTTCGGGATCGTTCGCGACTTCGAGACCGGCTTTGCGAGACGCCTGATGGTCGCGGCGCCCGACCGACGCGGGATCCTGCTCGGCTACGCCTTCGGCGCGATCGGACGCTGGGCGCTGACGGCGGCGATCCTGACGATCGTCGCACTGCTGGCCGGGATGGAGGTGGGCGGGAACGGCGTCGACGTCTTCGGCCTCTACGCGCTCGCCGTGCTGGTGAACGTCTGCGGGCTGCTCTGGGCGGCGGGTATCGCGATGCGTTTCCGCACCCTCCAGGCGGCTCCGCTCATGCAGCTACCGGTCTTCCTCGCGCTCTTCTTCGCACCGGTCTTCGTCCCGCTCGACCTGCTCGCCAGCTGGCTGGAGACGATCGCGCGCGTCAATCCGGTGACGCTGATGCTCGAGGCCGGCCGCAGCCTGATCGCGGGTGGATCCGGCCCGCATCCTCCTCGCCTTCGGCGTCGCGATCGCGCTGGCAGCGCTGTTCGCGGTCTGGGCCGTCCTCGGCCTCCGGCGCGCCGAGGCAGCAGGCGCCAGCTAGGCGAGGAGCGTCGCGCAGCCGCGCCTGGAAGGCGCCGACGAGCTGCTCGCTCTCGGGGAGCAGCCTGCCTCGCGGAATCGCGCCCGACCCGGCGCCTCGCTGCACGGACTCGACGAGCCGTGGCGTCCTCCCGGCCGACCTGGTCGTCGAACTCGAGGAACTCGCCGATCCACTCGGCGTCCTCGTCCGGCGCGAAGAAGTAGTCGAGGATTCTGCGGGTGCGGGCCGGCTCGAGCGGGACGATGGGGCCGATCGAGAGGTTCGGGCGACCGGGGAACACGTTGATCCCGGTGTTCGGCCAGATCAGGTGGAACTGACCCTCGGGAAGCGGAGCGCCGGCCGGATCCTTGAGCTGCCCGAACTGGCTCAGGTGCCAGGTGCCGGACTCGAGCCGGTAGCGGTCCGGTGAGGTTTCGACGACGCTGGCGAAGCCCGGGTGGGCGACCGCGCAGTGGTAGCACTCGAGGAAGTTCTCCACGGCGATCTTCCAGTTCGCGGGCACCTCCCAGTCGACCCGGTGGTGGAACGTCAGGGCATCGACGTCGATGCCGCCTTCGGCCAGCATCTGCGGCACCCCGCCGAGCACCTCCTCGAGCGGCGGCGCCTCGCCGTCGAGGTTGACGAAACGGAACGGTCCCCACGAGCCGAGTCGGATCTCGACGAGTGAGAGGTCGGTGCGGTCGCCGAGCTCCTCTCCTCGGGGCGCAGAGCGAAGCGAGCCGTCGAGGGCGTACGTCCAGGCGTGGTACGGGCACTGCAGGGACTTCCTGGCGCCCGCCTCCTCGACCACGATCGAGCCGCGGTGACGGCAGACGTTCACGAACGCGCGCTCCGTGCCGTCGTCGCCTCGCACCACGACGACCGGGACCCGGCCGGCCCACCCGGGCACGGCGTTGTCCTCGCCGAGGATTCCGACGTACTGCCAGCCTCCGCGGAAGATCGAATCCTGCTCCCGCTCCAGCACCGCCGGATCGCGGTACCAGTCCCAGGGATTCGTCATCGGCTAGCTCTTGCGCTCCACGACGATGTGCGTCAGGGCCTCCAACTCGGGCCGGAAACCTCCACCCTCGAGGTGGGAGCGCGCTTCCGCCGCGTACTCGAGTGCCACCTCGCGGGCACGCTCGAGCGCACCCGCCCGGGCGACGGCCACGAGCGCACCGTCGAGCGGGCCGCCGGCGAGAGCCTCGCGTACGACCGGATCCTCGCGGGCGGCCAGGATCAGCGGCAGCGTCGGCGTTCCCTCGCGAAGGTCGTTGCCGGCGAGCTTTCCGGTCTCGATGGTCGTGCCGGAGCAATCCAGGATGTCGTCGGTGATCTGGAAGGCGATGCCGAGGGCGATGCCGAAACGGCCGAGCGCCTCGTTGCGGCTGCCGAGCAGGCACGACGCGCGAAAAAGCTCCGCCGTCTTCAACGTGCAGCGGCGGAGGTACTCCTCCACAGTCGTATCCGGCCGGTGCGCCTGGGCGTGCTGGAGCGACTCGCCCTGGACGAGCGCAAGCGCCGCCTCGGCGAGGATCCGAACCGCCCCGGCGTCCCCTGTCGCCGCCAGCTCCGAGAATGCTCGCGCAAAGAGGTAGTCGCCGGTGGCACGGGCCCCGATGGAACCGTGAGTACGCCAGGCCGTCTCCCGGCCCCGCCTGAGCGCTGCACGGTCGATGAGGTCGTCGTGAACGAGGCTCGCCATGTGCACGAGCTCGACGGCGACTCCGGCCGGGAGCGGATTCTCGCCCGGCGGGGTCGAGAGGAAGACGAGCAGCGGCCTCAGCCGTTTCCCGCCCGCAGCGAGCGCTGCCGCTCCCGCCTCGGCGACGGTGCCCGGATGGCTGGCGACGGTCTCCCCCAGCCGCTTCTCGAGCGCAGCGAGGTAGTCGTCCAGGCCGGGGGTGGAGCGCACTGCGGCCAGGGCGCTCAACGCGCCTCCCCCAACACCAGGACGACGATGCCCCCACCCAGCTTCCGGCGGGCGACCGGATGGAAGCCGGCGGCCCGCACGCGCTCGGCCAGTTCGGGGGGTGACGGGAATCGTCTCACGCTCTGGGGCAGGTAGCTGTAGGCAGCGCCGCCCGGCAAGAGCCTGCCCGCGAGAGGCACGAGGCCGTCGAACCACGCCCGAAAGAAGGGCGCGAGGAGGCCATTCGGACGGACGATCTCGAGGATTGCGAGGCGTCCACGGGGCCGGAGCACCCTTCGAAGCTCTCTCAGGGCGAGGTCGAGGTCCTCGACGTTGCGGACTCCGAAGCCGACCGTCGCCGAATCGAAGGCACCGTCCTGAAACGGCATCCGCAGCAGGTCGCCGTGCACCCATTCGATCTCGGACGATTTCGCGCGGGCTCGTTTCAGCATCGCCTCCGAGAAGTCGAGCCCGGTCGGCGTGCCTCCCGCGGCTCTCGCCGCAAGCGCCAGGTCGCCGGTGCCGCAACAGGCGTCCAGCACCCTGTCACCCGGAGCGACGGCGGCAGCGACCGCCAGCCGGCGCCAGCGCCGGTCGAGCCCCGCGGTCATCGCGCGATTCATGACGTCGTAGACCGGCGCGATCCGGTCGAACATCGACCGGACGCCGTCCGGCGGAAGCGTCCCGCTCCGAGCTGTCACGTGACTCGCCGGGCCTTAGCCCTTGGAGGCCTCGAGGAAGGCCGCCATCTGATCCAGCTGCTGATCGGAGAGCGTCTCGCCGTACACCGGCATCACCTGGTTGCCGAACTGGCGCGGGTTCGCAATGTAGGCCTTGAGCTGGGCCGCATCCATCCGCGTGCCGACGTCCGAGAGGTCGGGAGCGCCGAGGTTCGCGACGCCCGAGCCGAGGTAGAGATGGCAGTTGGTACAGCCGGACTCGGCGAAGATCTCCGCGCCCTCCTGAGCCTCGCCGGCCGGGATGTTGTTCTCCTCGATCCAGCGCTCCACGTCGCCGGTCGCCTCGGTGCCCTCCTCCGCAACGGCGCCCTTGTACGTGAGAACGCCCATCGAGACTGCGGTCAGAATCGCGGCCACGACCGCGATCGGCCTGCGAAGGAGGCGTCGCTCACGGCGCCGGTCGAGGAACGGAAGCGCCAGCAAGAGGACGAGCGCGATCGTTGGTACACCGACGGTTCCGAGCACGACCGTGTCCGGCCACTTGAAGATCCGGAGCAGGTAGAAGAGGAAGTAGAAGTACCAGTCGGGCCGTGGGATGAAGCTCGTCGTCCCGGGGTCTGCCTTCTCCTCGTACAGCACGCCGAGCGCGCCGGAGCCGGAGGCGCCTTCGGGCTCGGCCGCCTCTTCCGCGGTAAAGAACCAGACACAGGCCAGGCCGATGATGACCGAGACCACGACCAGGCTCATGACCGTGTCGTGGAACATCGCGTACGGGAAGAACGACTTCCCGCGGGCCTCGACGTCCTCCTTGTAGCGCTTGTGCTGCGCCCGCCGCTCGTCCTGGGCCCTACTCACCGCGTGGCCTCCCTCCGCGGGCTCGCGGCCGAACCAGGCCTCGCTCGCCCGAAGGCTCCGGCTCGGTGCGCTCCTTGCCCGCGGCCTCCTCCGACCACGGCGGCGAGCTGACGCCGAGCCGGATCACGAGATACAGGTGCAGGACGATCAGGCCCATGATCGCGCCGGGCAGGAGCAGCATGTGCAGGGCGTAGAAGCGAGTCAGCGTGTCGGCGCCGATCTCGTCGCCGCTGCGTAAGAACTGGGCCAGGAACGGGCCCACGATCGGCCCGGTTCCGTTCAGGTTGATCCCGACCACCGTCGCCCAGTACGCCGTCTGATCCCAGGGAAGCAGGTACCCGGTGAAGCCCTCGAGCATGGCGAGCGGGAGGAGCATCACGCCGACGATCCAGTTCAGCTCCCGCGGGTACTTGTAGGCACCGAACAGGAACACGCGGGCCATGTGCAGGAAGATCAGGATGATGAAGACGCTTGCTCCCCAGCGGTGCATGCCGCGGACGAGCCAGCCGAGGGTCACCTCGTGCGTGATGTGGCGGATCGACTCGTAGGCCTCGTCGGGATGCGGGCTGTAGTACATCGCGAGCACCACGCCGGTAGTGGCCTGAACGAGGAAGGCGGTCAGCGTCGCAGAGCCGAGCGTGTGGAACCAGTTGATGTCCGACGGAACCTTCCGGAAGAGGAAGTACTTGATGCCGCCGACGAGCCCGGAACGTTCCTCGAGCCAGTTCACGGGGATCATGACGAGGGCCATGACCTTGTCCATTCGCCGCTTGCGGCGCCGGCTGGGGGGCGGGACTACGGCCATCTATCCAAAGTCCTGCGGCTGGACGGGGTAGAGCAGGCCGGAGGGCCCGTCGACGTGCTCGCCCGGGCCCTGAAGACCGTAGGCCTCGATCATCGCCTCGCCGCCTTCGCCCTGGACCTCGGCGACGCTGTAGGGCGCGAGCAGGAGGAGGTTCCCGCCCTCGATCGCGTACTTGTAGCGGTCGAGCGCGCGCACGGGCGGGCCGGCGATCCGGTTTCCCTCCGTGTCATACGCGCCTCCGTGACACGGGCAGCTGAAGTTCGCCGGCTGGATCGGCGTGACCGTCAGCTCGGCCTGGTCGGTCTTGATCGTCTCCTGGTCCTCATCCTGCCGCGGCCCGCCGGACTGGACCGGGCAGCCCAGGTGGACGCAGCGGTTGGACAGGAGGGTCACGCTCGGCTGCCCGTCCACCATCCCGTTGTTGCGAACGAACACCGTGCGCCTCGACACCTCACCCGAGGGCGGGTCGAGGAGGAACGTCGCTTCGCGCCACTCGCCTTCCGGATACTCGTCGAGCGGGCCCAGGTCGGCCGGCTCGAGCTCGTCGCCCGTGAAGGCCGGGAGCACCGTGAAGCCGAGCACCGGCGCGAGGACCAGGCCCGAGATCACGCCGCCGAGCCCGAGCGTCGTCAGCTCGAGGAACTTGTTTCGCGGCATCCGGTCGTGGACCGGCTCGTCGGCCGGCGGCATCGCCGGGCCGCCCTCGTTGGCGGGGATCGGCTCCGCGTCGTCGGTTCCCGCCGGCTCCGGGCCACCGGTCGCCGTTACACGTCCGGGCGTCATCACGTCTCGGGCCCAGAGGAACGCGAAGATCAGGGTGACGACGATTCCCGCCACGACGGCGGGCGTGCTGACGACGAGGCCGACGAGGATGCAGGCGATGCCGACGGCGAAGCCGACCGGCCAGATGCTCGGCGGGGGAAGATGCGGCTTGTTTTGTCCGCCTTGCGGCTCCACTCGAGGCCCTCCTCCTCAGCGCTCGTCCGCGGCGAGTCTACGAGACGGATTAGACCGGTGGGTGAGTGTCGGCGTCAACGACGCAACAAACGCTGCAAAGGCCGAAGAAGCGTAGGGGTCCGGCCGGGAGCTCAGTCATCGGTCAACGCTCGGCCGACGGCTTCGTCCAGCGAGAGACGCCGCCCTTGGGCCCGGCCGCGCTCGAAGTCGGGATCGGGGCCGGCGAGGAGCACGTCGGCGACCTCGTGGCGATCGGCCTCCCATTGACCGATCTGCCCCCGCTGCTCCTCGGCCTCGACTGCTCCCCACAGCAAACCCGCCCGCGGGAGTTCATTCCGGTCGAAAGCGACCCGGGCGAGAAGCGCCAGGCCGTACACGAGGTGCTGGCGGTCGCCCAGCCGTTGTGTCAGCGCGACTCCGGCGCGAATCGACTCCTCGGCCTCGTGCAGGCGCCCCGATTCGATCGCGGCGTCGCCGAGATTCAGCCTTGCGCCCGCTTCCCACCAGAGGAAGCCGACCTCGTGAGCCCGCTCTGCGCTTCGCCGGTAGAGCTCGATCGCTCGGTTAGGGTCGCCCTCCATCTGCGCGACCATGCCGAGATTGCTGAGCGCCAGCGCTTCTCCCCTGCCATCACCAAGGCGTCGCGAGGTCTCCAGGCTCTCCTCTGTGAGACGGCGCGCCTCGTCGATCGCACCCCGGCGGCTCGCCTCGATCGCCAGCCGGTGCAGCATGTGCGCAGCGCCGCGCTCGTCACCCAGCTCGCGACAGGCTGCCAAGCTCTGCTCGTAGAGCTCGACTCCCCGTTCGAACTCGCCCACGATGTAGACGGTGCCTCCGTAGACGCGCAAGGCTTTCGCCCGCAGCGCGAGATCCACGTCGCCGATCGCGGGCATCAGCGCCTCGAACCAGCGAACCCCTCCGAACGGGTCGGAGTAGACCCAGAAGCTCTCGAGCGCAGCCGCGAGCCGGAGGCCGAGCCCGAGCTCGCCGTTTGCAACCGCCCAGGAGAGGCCCGCCTGGAAATTCGTCTGCTCGAGCCGGCCGACCTCGGGACGCTCCTCGCCGGTTCCTTCGATCGAGAAACCGGCTGCGTCGGCGACGGCGATGTAGTGCTCGACGTGACCACGCCCGATCGCCGGCTCCTCCCCGGATTCGACCAGCTGCTCGCGTGCGTACTCCTGGATCGTGTCGAGCATCCCGAACCGCCCGCTGCCCCAGCTCCGAACGAGGCTCTTGTCGATCAGCGACTGGAGCGTGTCGAGGTCGGCATCACTGACCGCCTCCGCTGCATCCAGGTCGAAGCTGCCGGCAAAGACGGAGAGCCGCCGGAAGAGCCGCTGCTCCGCTTCGATCGAGGAGCTGATGGCTCCATTCGATCGTCGCCCGAAGCGTCCGCTGCCGCTCCGGCACGTCGCGCGGCCCGCCGGTCAGGATCGGCAGGGCGCTCTCCAGCCGGGCAAGGAGGTCGTCGGCAGACGAGCACGGACGTGCGCGCGGCGGCGAGCTCCAGTGCCAGCGGGAGCCCGTCGAGCCTGCGGCAGATCTCGGCAACCGCCGGGGTGGGCTCGAAACCCGGATCGACCGAGCGCGCACGCTCGAGGAAGAGCGTGACGGCGTCAGTCGTCAGGGAGCGGGTCGACCTGGAAGCGCTGCTCTCCGCCAAGCCGCAACGGCTCGCGGCTCGTCACGAGGATCTTCACCGCGGACGTTGCGCGTAGGACGTCGGCCAACGCGGGGGCGCTGTCGAGCACCTGCTCGAGATTGTCGAGCAGGAGCAGCGTCCTCCGGTTTCCGAGGAAGTCGGCAAGGTCGTCCTTGGCGCCCACGGCCTGAGCGACCGCCGGCGCCACGAGCTGCGGGATCCGCGACCGACTGCAGCGGCACCCAGTAGACACCATCGCTCGAAGTCCTCGACAGCCTCTGCCGCAAGCTGCAGCGCCAGCCGTGTCTTCCCCGAGCCGCCCGGGCCGAGCAGGGTGACGAGCCTGTTCTCGCGAAGCAGCTCACCCGCCTCGGCGAGCTCGTGTTCGCGGCCGACGAGCGGGGTCGGCTGCACGGGAAGGTTTGTCTGGTGCAGCGTCTTGAGCGGCGGGAACTCACCATCCCCGAGCTGCCAGAGACGCTGCGGCGCAGACAGATCCTTCAGCCTGTGCTCGCCGAGATCCCGTAGCTCGAAGCTGCTGTCCAAGAGCTCGCGCGTGGTTTGCGAGAGCAGTACTTGCCCGCCGTGACCCGCCGACATGACGCGGGCGGCACGGTGCACGTCCATCCCCACGTAGCCGGTCTCGGTCAGCAGCGGCTCGCCCGTGTGGATCCCCATCCGAACTCGGAGTCCTGTCTGTTCGAGCGCCTCCTGGGCCGCTGCCGTTGCCGCAACCGCGTCGGAGGCTCGCTGGAACGCGACGAAGAACGCGTCGCCCTGAGTGTCCACCTCGACGCCCCCGCGCGGCTCGAACGCCGCCCGCATCAGGCGGTGATGCTCGGCGAGCAGCTCGGCGTACCGGTCGCCCAGCTCGTGAAGCAGCCGCGTCGAGCCCTCGATGTCCGTGAAGAGAAAGGTGACGGTGCCGGTCGGCAGCTCTTGCACCCCGTCAGGATGCTTGTCCGATCGCGCGATTTCTAGCGGCGGCCGCGGCTGACGGTCAGGTGTACGCGCGTGCCGCGCGGAAGCCGCCGTCCGGCGCGCGGCTTTTGCGAGACGACTCGTCCTGGTCTCCGCGTCGACTTCACCCTGCGGACTCTCCCCACGCGGCAGTTCGCACGCCGGATGCGCGCCTTCGCCTTGGTCAGTGTCATACCGATCAGCCGGGGAACGCTGCAACGCTTGGCCGCGGCAGGAGGAGGGGGAGGTGCCGGAGGGGCAGGAGGCGCGGGAGGGGCAGGAGGCGCCGGAGGCGGAAGGGGCGGCGGAGGAGGTGGCAGCGCGGCCGGCGTGCACGTGGCCGGCGAGACCGAGCCGGAGGCGTAGAGCCGCTGGACCGATCCTCCGCCGGAGGCCGCGTAAACCCGGCCGCAGCCGTCCTCACCGAAGGAGTACGCATCGGACACGGCCAGGCCGGTCTGCGCGTCGGTTGCGGCGTTCGGCAGCTGAAGCGACCAGATCCTGTTGTCGCAGACACCGTCGGCGTAGACGTACCGCCCGGTGAGTGCCGGCAGCGACGGATCGCGGACGACGTAGCCGCCGGTGATCGAGCAGCCGCGCGCGTCCGGGTCGTTGGCGTACTCGTGCACGGGCGGCGTCTGCGGCGGCCGCGGCGAGCAGTGCGGTGGGTTGTTGCTGTAGGTGTGCTTGCCCTCGTAGCATTTCCACCCGAAGTTCAGTCCGCGTCCACCGCCCGACGCGGCCGTCGCGAAATTGATCTCCTCCCAGTCGTTCTGCCCCACGTCCCCGATCGTCAGGTCGCCCGTCTGCCGGTCGAACGAGAAGCGCCACGGGTTCCGAAGCCCGTAGGACCAGATCTCCGCGCGCTTGCCGGCGACGCCTACGAAGGGGTTCGACGCGGGAATCGTGTACGGAGAAGCCCCCGAGAAACGCGGGTCGATGCGGAGGAGCTTGCCGAGGAGGACGTTCTGGTTCTGGGCGTTGCTGGTCGGGTCGTTCGCCCCTCCCCCGTCGCCGGTCGCGGCGTAGAGGTAGCCGTCCGGGTCCGAACTGGAGCTGCCCGCCGTTGTGGTTTTCCTGACCCGGGTGGTCGATGCTCAGAACGATCCGCCCGCTCGCGGGGTCGGCGACGTCGGGGTCGCCGGCCGACCGCCGGTACTCGGCGATCGTGAGGGCACCGAGCGGCGAATCGGCCGTGTAGTAGACGTAGAACAGTCCGGTCGTCGGATAGTCCGGCGCGAAGGCCATCGAGAGAAGGCCGCGCTCGTACTCGGTCGAACGGACCGGGCCGGTGAGGTCGAGGAACGGCGTTCCGAGTGTCGCGCCGTTCTTCACCACCCGGATCCGGCCGCCCTTCTCGACGACGAAGACCCGAGCTCCGTCGCCCGGTGGGGCGGTCACGTAGATCGGGGCCGAGAAGGTGCCGATCTGGACGAGGGCCGGATCGCCCGCGGCGCCGCTACGCGCGGACGCGAAGCTGACAAAGAGGACGACGAGGGCGCCGATTGCCGCGACGGCCGCGGCCAGCCTGGCCATGCGCACAGGCTACGTGGCGCTTAGGAGGACGAGGCTAGTACGCCCGCGGCTTGCGAGCCTGGCGGCGGTGGCCGACCCATTTGGAGAACTGGCCGAGGGCGACCACCCCGATGAAGATGAGGCCGACGACCAGCATCCCGAGGATCACTTTCCTGCCTTCCTCGGCTGCGGAGGGCCGCTCCTCCTCGAGCGTCGCGGCGAAGAGGCTCAGGAATGTCACTGCGAGCGAGGCCACGGCGCGACTTTATCCGACGAGGCGAGCGTGAGTCTCGAGGGCGCGATCGATCTCCCCGTCGCCGGCCGCCTCGCGGGCGAGTCCCTCGAGCGGAGCGCTCTCACCCCGGTCCCGAAGGGCCGCGCGCGCGTCTTCGAGGCGGCCCTGGCCGATCAGCGCCGCCGTTGCGGCCCAGGCGGCGCCGTCGCCTCCGCGCCGGTCGGCTCGCGCCTGGGCGCAGAGCGAGATCAACGCGGCGAGATCGCCCACGGCGTCGACCTCGCCGAGCGCCGCGATGCGGGCGAGCCCCTGCGCGTAGAAGTAGTCCCCGAGCACGAGCGCCGCATCGTCCTCGGACGGCTCGAAGAGCCGGGGCCGTCCGTAGTGCACGAGGTAGCCCTCGTAGATCGTCTCGAGGCCGAGCGCGTACCGGGCATCCGTGAGTGGCGAGAAAACGGGCTCCAGCTCGCCCTCCGCCGGCTCGCGGAGGACGCCCGTCAGCTCACGCGATGAAATCGCCAACCGCGTCCACCGTCCTGTCGATCTCCTCGTCGCCGTGCGCCAGCGAGACGAACATCGCCTCGAACTGCGACGGGGCGACGTACACGCCCTGCTCGAGGAGATGCCGGAAAAGCGCGCCGTACCTCTCGGTGTCGGAGGCCGACGCGTGCGCGAAGTTCTGGACGGCGCCGCCGCAGAACATCGTCAGCATCGCGCCCACCCGCTGCACGGTTCCGTACCGAGCCAGGCCTTGCTCGAGGCGTTCCCCCCGTCTCTCCAGGTCGTCGTAGACCGCCGGCTCGCGCAGCCGTCGGAGCACCGAGAGCCCGGCGGCGGTCGCAAGCGGGTTGCCGGAGAGCGTGCCGGCCTGGTAGACGGGGCCCGACGGAGCAAGATCGCGCATCACGTCGGCGCGGCCGCCGAAGGCGGCGAGCGGCAAGCCACCGCCGACGATCTTGCCGAGCACCGTCAGGTCGGGACGGACTCCGAAGAGCTCCTGGGCACCGCCGCGTGCGACCCGGAACCCCGTGATGACCTCGTCGAAGACGAGCAGCGCGCCGGATGCGTCGCACAGCTTCCGGAGGCCCTCGAGGAAGCCGGGAACCGGAGGGACGACGCCCATGTTCCCCGCGACCGGCTCGACGATGACGCACGCGAGCCCCTCGCCGTGGTGCGCGATTGCGGTCGCAGCCGCGTCGAGATCGTTGAAGGGGCAGACGATCGTGTGGGCGGTGACCGCGGTGGGGATGCCCGGCGTCGCCGGGATGCCGAGTGTGGCGACCCCGGACCCCGCCTCCGCGAGGAGTGCGTCGACATGCCCGTGGTAGCAGCCTGCGAACTTGAGGATCCGGTCGCGGCGCGTGTGTCCGCGCGCGAGGCGGACGGCCGACATGGCGGCCTCGGTCCCGGACGAGACGAGCCGCACCATCTCGACGGAAGGCACCGCCTCGACGATCTCCCCGGCCAGCTCGACCTCCCGCTCGGTCGCGGCGCCGTAGCTCGTGCCGTCGAGCGCAGCCTCGCGAATCGCCTCGACCGTCTCCGGGTCGGCGTGGCCGAAGACGAGCGCGCCCCACGACTGCACCCAGTCCACGAACCGGCGGCCCTCGGTGTCCTCCAGGTAGGCGCCCTCACCACGGCGGACGAAGAGCGGCTCGTCGAGACCGACGGCGCGCATCGCCCGGACGGGCGAGTTGACCCCTCCGGGGATCAGGCGCTGGGCGCGAGCCCAGAGCTCCGACCTGGTGCCTATGACCATCGCGCGACGTCTTTGGCCCAGTACGTGACGATCACGTCTGCACCGGCCCGCCTGATCGCAGTCAGCGACTCGAGCGCGGCCTGCCGCTCGTCCATCCACCCCGCGGCGGCAGCGGCCTTGACCATCGCGTACTCGCCCGAGACGTTGTAGGCGGCCACGGGGAGGTCGAATCGCTCGCGAACCGCGCGGATGACGTCCAGGTTCGGCAGGGCCGGCTTGACCATCAGCACATCGGCGCCTTCAGCCACGTCGAGCTCGCATTCGCGGAGCGCCTCGCGGACGTTTGCCGGATCCATCTGGTAGCCGCGCCGGTCGCCGAAGGCAGGCGCAGAGTTGACAGCCTCGCGAAACGGCCCGTAGAACGCGGAGGCGTACTTGGCTGCGTAGGAGAGGATCGGCGTCGACTCGTAGCCGGCGTCGTCGAGCGCGCCGCGAATCACGCCCACGCGGCCGTCCATCATGTCGCTCGGCGCCACCGCGTCGGCCCCCGCCTCGACGTGACTGACCGCGGTCCGCGCGAGCAGCTCGAGCGTCGCGTCGTTCGCAACCTCCTCTCCCTCCAGCACGCCGCAGTGGCCGTGAGACGTGTACTCGCAGAGGCAGACGTCCGTCAGCAACACCATTCCGGGCACCGTTTCGCGGAGCGCCCGAAGCGCGCGCTGAACGACGCCGTCGTCATCCCAGGCGGCCGAGCCCTGCTCGTCCTTCTCCTCCGGGATTCCGAAGAGGATCACGGCAGGCACGCCGAGGCCCGCGCACTCCTCCGCCTCCCTCACGAGGTCGTCCACCGAGTGGCGGCCGAGCGCGGGAAGCGGGTCGTTCGGCTCCGTCGACGGGCCGACGAACAGCGGGAGGACGAGCGATTCGAGGTCGAGCCGGGTCTCGCGAACGAGAGAGCGGAGCGCCCCGCTGCCGCGAAGGCGGCGCAGACGGGTGAGCGGGAAGGTGCTCATCGCCCCACGTTAGCCCGTGGCGGGACGGGGGCTTCGGTCACGGCCTCGTCGATCTCGACCTCGACGGGCACCGGCCCCGATCCGCGCCAGTCTTCGAGCTCGACGCGCTCGCCGATGAACTCCCAGATCGCTCGCAGGGCGGCGAGTAGCGGCAGGGCGACGAAGATCCCTGCGAGGCCGTAGATCTCGCCGCCGGCCAGCAACCCGAAGATCACGAGCAGCGGGTGCAGCCGAAGCGCGCTCCCCATCACGTTCGGGACGACGATGTGCCCCTCGATCTGGTGGATGGCGAGGAAGAGCAGGGTGACCCAGATCGCCGAGACCGGATCGACCACGAGCGCGTAGATGATCGGCGGGATCGCGCCGAGCCACGGGCCCAGGTACGGAATCAGCTCCATGAACGCGACCCAGGCGCCGAAGAGCAGCGCGTACTGGTCCATGTTCTCCGCCCAGCCGAGGGTGCCGAGGAGCCAGAGGCCGACCCCGGCGCTCACGCCGATGATCAGCGAGAGCAGGGCCTGCCCTCGAACGTATCCCGCGAGTGCCCGCTCGATCCGGGGAATCAGGGAGCCCGAGTCCGGCCGCGGTGGGAAGCGGCGGTCGACAGCGGCCGACAGCCTTCCCATGTCGAGCAGCATGTAGACCGACACCACGACGACGAGCACCAGGCTGAAGAGCAGCTCGAAGATCGAGAGCGCGGCGCCCTCGAGGAAGTCGATTGCACGCGAGGTGTACTCCTGCGGCTCCGCCTCGCGCAGGGAGTCGACGAAGTCCTGGCCCTGCTCGCGCACCTCTACGCGCTCGAGCCCGTGATCGTCGAGCCAGCCCTGGAGACGCTCGACATCGCGCTCTGCATCGGTCTGCAGGGTCTGTCCGTGCTCGACCGTAAGGTAATCGTCTATCCGGTCCGCAGCCTCACGCGACTGGTCGACGACCACGACGCCGATGGCGATGACTCCGACCACCAGCGCAGCAGCGAAGCTCAGGAAGACGACCGCGATCGAGAAACCGCGCGGTATCCGGAGCTTTCCGAGCGCCCGCACGATCGGGTCCAGCAGCAGCGCGATGAGCGCCGCGACCAGGAAGAGGAAGACGACGTGAGACACCGTGCTCGCGAGCGTCCAGAGGAACAGCAGGACGAGCGGCAGCCCCACGAGCTGCATCCAGCGGGGAATCTCGAGCCTGGTCGCCCCGGGCGGCATCGCGGTGATCGTAGTGCCCGCGTGGTGCCCATCCGGCCCCCCGACTGGGACTGGAACTTTGCCCAAGATGGGAACCTTGCGCTGGCGCGTCACGAACTTTGGACTGATTTGGCTCTAGAATGCCGCGTTCCCGTGTCACAAACCTCCCCAGCAAGGCGCGAGCGCAAGTCCGTTATGGTCCGTTCGATGCCGTCCCGCAAGGCAGTCGAGCAGGCGCGCCGCGCCCGTCGGCGCCGCGCTGCCGGCCAGCACCGGGCTCGGCGGATCGCCGTGCTCGTCCTGGCCTCGGCCGCCGTCGTCCTCACGCTGCTCCTGACGGCGTTCGGCTCCGGCTCGCCTGCTCGCACCGTTTCCTCCGCTCCGTCACCCGCCCAAAGGCTCCTTCCGACCGGCCCGCCGCGACCCCAGGTCGTGGCCGTGCAGGACACACTGCAGATCCACACCCCGATCGCCCAGCAGCGGATCACGGCCGTCGGGTACCACGCGGTCGACAACGGGGCGCTCACGCTGGAGCCGGTCGGCGAGCAGGCAAACAAGGGCCTCTTCGCGCGGCTCGTTCGTCGCCTCGGCGGAGGAGACAAGGCCGGGCTGGCCTGGTACCAGCTCGGAGGGACAGGTCCGGCGAACGCCGTGCTGAACGTCGGCGCAGCGCCGGGAACCGATGTCTACGCACCCGTCGACGGCGTCGTCGTCGGCATCACCGACTACGTGATCAGCGGCCGCCGCCTCGGGAGCAGGATCGACATCCAGCCGTCGAGCGAGCCCTCGCTCGTCGTCTCCCTTACGCATCTCCGGCCGGAGCGCAGGCTCACCGTCGGCGCAGCCGTCACATCGACGAGCTCCAAGATCGGCACGGTGCTGGACCTCTCCCGATTCGAGCGCCAGGCACTCGCCCGCTACACGCAGGACGCGGGAAATCACGTCTCGCTCGAAGTGCACCCCGCGGCAACGATCTCCCTCTCATAAACCTTCTTTTCGTCGCAGATGTGAACGGCGCGCCGGGCCGGCGGGCAATCGAGCGCCTGCTCCCGCCGCTCCGCGAGGAGCTGGACGTCGACTTCTGCGTGGTGAACGGCGAGAACGCCGCAGACGGCCTCGGGATCACGCCGCGCCTCGCCGAGGTGATCCTCGCCTCCGGCGCCGACGTGATCACGCTCGGGAACCACACCTTCCGCCGCCCGGAGATCGCGGGTTACCTCGACGAGACCGACCGGGTGATCCGGCCTGCCAACATGTCCACCCACGCACCCGGGAAGGGCCTGACGATCGGCGAGGCCAGGGGCGGCGGGCGCGTAGCTGTGATCAACCTGCTCGGCCAGCTCTTCCTGGCGCCCGCCCACGGCCCGTGGGAGCTCGTCGACGCGCTCGTGGAGGAAGCTCGCAAAACGACGCCGGTGATCCTCGTCGATCTCCACGGAGAGGCCACGAGCGAGAAGGTCGCCATGGCGTCGTACCTCGACGGCAAGGTCACCGCCGTCTTCGGCACGCATACGCACGTCCAGACGAACGATGCGCGCGTCCTCCCCGGTGGAACGGCGGCGGTCACGGACGCCGGGATGACAGGCCCCCACGACTCCGTGATCGGCGTCGTCACTGAGCTCGCCGTCAACCAGATGCGAACCGGGATGCCGGTGAGGTTCAAGACCGCCCAGGGCGGAATCCGCCTTGAAGGCTGCCTCGTGGAGTACGGCGAGGACGGCCGGGCTACCAGCTGCGAGCTCGTCCGCCGCGAGCTCCAAGAGTAAGCACGGCGAGCAGCGCGACGAGCGTCAGGTCTCGGACGAGAACGAGCCACGACGCGGCCGCGTCGAACTCGAGGGCGAGGTCCCAGTAGCGATACGGAAACCAGAGCTGCGTCAGGACGAGCGCTGCTGCCAGTAGGCCGCTCGCGGCCAGCCCGCGCCGTCCTCGCACGAGCGGCACGAGCGGCACGAGCCAGATCAGGAACTGCGGCGAGAGCACTTTTCCGAAGACGATGAACGCGCAGACGGCGCCGGCGCAGGCGCGGATCAGGCGGTCGCGATCGGCCGGGCCGCGCGCGTACCAGACCCAGATCGCGACGACGGCTGCGATCTGGGCGACCGTGGTCAGGGTGGCCAGGACGCCGGCCGCGTCGCCGGCGAGATTCTGCGAGCCGTGGCTCGACTCCATCGTCAGGTCGAGCCCGAACGCATGGTGCGCCGCGAGCAGGAGGCCCGCCCCCAACGTCTCGATTTGAAGCGGCCGTCCGGCCTGGACCCAGACCGCGTCCCACACGCCGCCCGGTGCGACCACCGCAAACGGGAGCAGGACGGCCAGGATCACGCCTACGAACCAGGCGCCGCAGACGAGCGCCTCCCGCCGGCCGCGCGACCGCCACACGTGGGCGAGCGCGATCGGCGCCAACACGGCCGGAAAGATCTTGGCCGCACAGGCGAGGCCCAGAACGCCCAGCGAGAAGCGAAATCGCCCCGCGAGCAGGAGCGCCAGTGCCGCGGCGGTCAGCATCGCGGGCCAGAGATCGAACCGGGAGAGCACGACGGACCCGAGCAGGAGCGGCGCGACCGCGACGGCGAACGCAGGCCAGGGCGAAACCGCCAGGCCGGCCACGATCAGCACGAGAGCCACGCCGAGCCCGGCCATCAGCCCCTCGAAGCCGATGCGGTACTCCCCGTCGCCCACTGCCGGAATCGCGAACACCGGCAGGGCCGCCGGCGGATACTCCAGCGCAAAGTCGCGATACGGAACCTGGCCGTCCACCATCGCCTCGCCGTAGCGCTCGTAGATCGGTGTGTCCACGATCTGGTCGCGCGCGTAGAACCCCTCGTGGAGCAGCGCCCACGAGACGAGGAAGAGCGCGATCGCCGCGGCGGCGCTAGCCGGCCGCGACCAGGTCTTCAGATGCTGGACGCTCGGGCTCAACCGCCTCCTCCTCGTCGGACGGCCGCCGCCCACTTGGGGCCAGCACCGCGAAGGCGACGAACGGGAAGAACCACGGGATGTAGAGGAAGAACCAGTGCGTCAGCACGAGCTCGAACCCCAGCAGGAGCGCAGCCGTCAACGCCGCGAGCTGGAGCGGCGACTTCCGCTTCGGTCGGAAGGCGACGGCGACCGACGCGGCGAGGACGAGGCCGATCACCGGCATCTGGACGAGATGGAGGTCGGGGATGCCCGCCGCGTGGTACTGCCCCCAGTCCCAGATCGAGAACGGCGATTCCCGGCCGAGCTGCCAGCCCACGGTTCGATCCCAGAACACGCGTGCGGCATGGAGCGGGTCCGGTTCGAGGAGCAGGACCCAGAACGAGGCGAGCGTGGCGACGACGAAGCCGGCGCCGAAGAGCACCAGCCCGCGCGGCCGGCGTAACCCGACCGGGTACGAAGCCCAGAGCGGCACGACGAGAAAGGTGCCGAACTTCGTCAACCCGGCGAGGGCGCCGAAAGCCCCCCGCGCGAAGTCGGAGGAGGCGAGCCAGAAACCCCAGACGAGGAAGAGCGCGGGAAGCGCGTCGTTCGTGTTCGAGCTCGAGACGTACTGCGTGAACGGGTAGGCCGCCCAGGCGAAGGCGAGGGCCAAGGCGAGGGGTAAGCCGCCGAACCGCCTGCCGACGAGCAGCAGCCCGAGCATGACGAGGAGATCGAGGGCGATCGAAGTGAAGTGCGCCGCCGGAAGCTCGTCCCATTTGCCGCTCCATCCGAACAGGGCGAATCCCGGCACGTAGGCCAGGTACGAAACCGGTCCATACGTGTCCCCACGTTCGTTCGAGGACTCGCAGCGGCCGTTCGTCTGGATCCGCTCCCGAACCTCTCCCTCTGCGTCGGCGTTGCCGCATTTCCGAAGCTTCCCCTGTTCGGGCATGTGGCCGTAGGGCATCTCGCCGTTCACGATCCGGTGCGCGCCGATCACACCGGCGTAGCCCACGTCGATCACATTCGAGTCCTCGAGGTTGAGCCCGATCCGGAAGCCGGCGAGAAAAACCGTCGCGGCGACCAGGATCCAGACCGGCCAGACCGCCGCGCGGACCGATGGGCCGCGGCCGCGGGCGCCGATCCACGCCATGCGCGCGAGCAGGTAGAGGAGCGGCGGATAGACGAGCGCCATGCTCGTGAAGACCGCGCCGTCGTTGAAGAACCAGAGCGAGACGGAGAACGAGAGCAGAGCGACGAGGTCCAGCGTCCGCAGGCTGAGGGGGCGGCGCCAGTCGACGAGGCCGAGCAGGAAGACTGCGCAGAGTGCGAGCCAGACGTCCAGCCGGTTGATCGACTTGCCGCCGAACGCGCCGTCGTAGCCGCGCGCCATCTTCCAGGCGACCTGCGGGCCCGTCCACGCTTCCGTGACCCTGGCCGACCCGTCGTCCACCTTGCCGGTCGCGATCTCCCCTGCTTCGCCCCACCAGACGTGCACGGTCCACGAGCGTGACTTCGAATCGAACGTAGCGTCCTTGACGCGACCCTCGACCGGATAGCGGTCGAGCCAGTCCGCAACCTTCTCGTGGCGGAGAAACGCTGCTGTCGCCCGCTTCTCCGTCAGGCGCGCTCGCTCGGCCGCCGCCGCGCCGGGCGCGAGGGCCAGCGCACAGAGAACGGCCGCGACGAACGCGCGCGTCACGACCTACGCCGAAAGCTCCAGAGCTTGTTCCCGACGAAGTTGAGCGGCGTCACGAGCACGATCGCGATCGCCTGAGCCGGGATCTCTTCGAGACCAAGGGCGACGAGTCCCTCGAGGACGACGAGGTTGGCGAGAAGCGCGCAGACGGCCACGGCAAAGAACCGCATCCCCTGGTAGGCGACATGGCCGCGCTGGCCGCGGAACGTCCAGAGCCGGTTCCACGTGTAGTTGTTGGTGACGGCGACGAGAAACGAGACGGTCGCAGCGGCGAGGTGATGCCAGTCCGCCCAGAGCAGGAGCACGGAGAAGACAGCGAGATTGACGACGTACCCGGTCGCGCCGACGGAGCAGAACTTCGCAAGCTGAACCCAGTTCTGCGGCCGCCGCAGGGCGGCTCCGGCGCGGCCGCCGGCGAGTGCGATCGTGGTGGCGAACGAGCGGGTCACGGCCGCGGCGAGGCTACCTAAAGCCGTGTGCGAAGCGTGACGCCGCGCTCGCGGTAGAAGGCGAGCTGGTCGCCGTCGAGGAGGGCGAAAGGCGAGTCGATGACGATCTCCTTGCCGGACTCCGACACGGCGGCCATGGGCAAGAACCGGTGGACCCCGTCCTCGCAGCGAACCTCGAGCCCCATCGGCTTCTCGCTGGGATCGAGGATCACGTCCACGACGTGGCCGACCTGCACCCCGTGCAGGCGGACGATTCGCTGGAGGAGCTCCTGCATTCGATCCGGCGTATGCCCTGCCCGTCAGGTATCGAAGCCCTCTTCTCCGAGCAGGGGGACGAACCGGCACGCGACCGAGCGGATCGTTGCCGGGCCTTCCGGGCTGCGGACGATGACCTCGAGTCGCTGCCCGCGGCGCCGGCCGATCGGCACGACGAGGCGGCCGCCGAGGGTCAGCTGCTCGTAGAGCGCCTGCGGAAAGGCCGGCGCCGCCGCCGCGACCGCAATCGCCGCGAACGGCGCCTGACCGGGAAGCCCGCGCGATCCGTCCCCAACATGGACACGGACGTTCTGGACGCCGGCCGCCTCGAAGTTGGCGCGCGCCCGATCGGCCAGCTCGGGGATCCGCTCGATCGAGTGCACCTCGGCTGCGAGCTGGGCCAGCACCGCGGCCTGGTAGCCCGACCCCGTTCCGACATCGAGCACCCGCTCGTCGCCGTCGAGCCCGAGCTCCGTGCAGATTCGGGCCACCATGTACGGCTGCGAGATCGTCTGACCCGCTCCGATCGGCAACGCAGCGTCGTCGTACGCGCGGCCCCGGAGCTCGTCCGGGACGAAGAGCTCCCGCGGGACTCGTTCCATGGCTTCGAGGACTCGCTCGTCCGCGATGTCGCGGCCGCGCAGCTGCTCGTCGACCATCCTCTGCAGGCGTGAATCAGGCCGCGCGGGCATAGGCCGGCACGGTCACGCCGAAGTGCGCCAGAACGGCAGGCGCCACGCCGGCGATCTCCCTCGGGGGCTCGAGGTCGCCCACCACGAGCATCGGAACGGTCGAATCGCCGTCGAGCAGCGAGCCGTGCGACCCGCCGCCGACGTGGTTGCGCCCGCCGAGATCGGCGAACTCCACTCCCGCCGCGGCCGAGACCACCACCTCTCCGGCATTGGGATTCGCGATCGCGTGCCAGGCGCGCCCCTTCCAGCCGTCGTCCTCCGGACCGATGCGCAGCTCTTCGCCCTCTCGCAGGGCCACGCCGGCCTCGCCTTCCCGGAAGATCGCGACGTCGACACCGTCCGTCCGCGCGACCCGCTCCGCGATCGCCCGCGGGTCGATGCCCTCACGAAGCACGTAGACCATCCCCGCCCTGTTCGACGCGGCGACCACGAGCTCTGGATCTCGCTGTGCCCCTGGCCGGTGCAGCCGAAAGTCGCGAAGCGAGTCCTGGAGGCGTACGGCCCGGTCGACACGCGTCTGGCCATGATCGGAGCAGACGACGACCGCGTACCGCTCGAGGAACTCGTCCAGCCCGCCGGCCGCCTCCACGAGCGCACCCACAGCCTGGTCGCTGCGCCCGAGCGCCACCTGGGCACCGCCCGGGCCGAGGGCGTGCGAGGCGTAGTCGTAGTCGGGCAGGTAGAAGAACAGGAAGTCGAAGCCGTCGCGGGTCACGAGCCAGCGGCCGACCGCCGCTCCGTACGCGTCGATCGAGCCGCCCGTGCGAGTTCGCACTGCAAGCGGCGCGCCCGTCACGTCCGACTCGAAGAGGCTGTAGTAGAAGAATCGGCGAGGTCCCTCGACCGGCCCGCCGAAGCCGGGCACCGTCGGAAGATGGCGCGTCCGGCCCCGGTAGCACGGTGTGCTCACCGCGGCAGCCGTCAGGCCCGCGTCCTCGAGCGCCTCGAAGGCGGTGACTGCGTCTCGGGAAAGGTGGACCGCGTTCATCTGGACGACCGCGTCCTTGATCGCGCGCCGGGTGCCGGCCGCTCTGACGGCGCCGAACGACGAGCCGTACTCGACGAGCCGTCGCTCGCCGCGGTGGTACCAGACGAGATGCGGGATCCCGTGGACGTCGGGGTGCGCGCCCGTCGCGAGCGTCGCCAGGCAGACCGGCGTCAGCGACGGAAAGGTCGACGTGGCCCGGGCGTACGTTCCTGCGTCGTGCAGGGCCGCCAGCGTCGGTGCGGTCCTACGCTCGACGGCGTCCTCGAACACCTCGGGTGTCAACCCGTCGATGACGACGAGGATGAGCTTCTTAGTCACCGGCGAGCGTGCGCAGACCTGCATACCGCTCGGGCTGCCTCCGGCGCATCCGCATCGCGAGCACCGGGAGCGCGAGCACCTCGAGATAGCCGACCACCGGGATGAACGCCGCAGCGGCTACGGCCACCGCCGCGGCCGCGACGAGAAGGGCAGTCCCGAGCCGGGCTCCTCCCCGGCGGAGAGCTCCACGGACGATCTCGCCGGCAGCTGCAGCGCCGAAGATCCCGCCGATTGCGCCGGCGGCAGCCTCGGCCTCGTCACCGACGAGAATCCCGAGCGCGAAGCCGGCGACCGCAGCAAGCGCGATCGCAGCAAGCATCGCGGCTCGCGAGGCCCCGAGGACTCCGGCGAGCAACACTCCGATCCCTACGCCGAGGCCCAGGAAGACGCCGATCCAGTAGATGTCCCACATGAGGCGGCCAGTGTACGTGGGGAGGTTTCAGCCGCTCGCAAACGCGGGGAGGACCCCGATGCGGGGCGGCTCCTAGCCGCAGGGAGCCGTTCCGCTTCTCTCTTCGATCCGATTCGGCTCCAGGCTCGTATGGCTGGATGGGGGATCCCCGGATGGAGGAGGAAGAGTGAGGAGAGTTGCACTGCTCATGGTTCTGGCTGCTGTCGGAGTCCTGAGCGTCGGAGCCGTAGCCGTTGCCGACGATGACGGAGGCAACGGCCCGAACGGAGCGAGACTGAACGGATACCAGGAGGTGACCTCGGTCTCGACGACGGGGTTCGGAAGCTTCCACATCAAGTTCAACAGGGACGACACGGCGGATTACGTCCTGAGCTACCAGGACGTCGAGACGCCGGTCTCGCAGGCCCACATCCACTTCGCGCAGAGGGCGGCAAACGGGCCGATCGACGTGTTCCTGTGCCGGACGACGCAGCCCGTCCCACCGGGAGCGCAGACAGCGCCGCCCTGCCCGCCGACGACCGGCACGGTGAGCGGCCGAATCACGCCGGCCGACATCATCGCGCAGGCCCCCGACCGGGGAATCGAAGCCGGCAACTGGGACGAGTTCGAGGCCGCGGTCAAGGTCGGCCACACCTACGCGAACGTCCACAGCACCAGGTTCCCGGGCGGAGAGATCCGCGGTCAGATCAACGACCACGACCAGAAGGAGTACACCGGCCCGCCACCCTTCGGGACGCGCGGCCACGATGACGACGACGACTAGCTAGTCGGCAGACTCGAGGCGGCGGAGGACGGCGAGCCCGAACTCCGCCGCCCGGGCTCCGTCGACCACGCGGTGGTCGAAGGTGAGCGCGAGGTAGCCGATCGGCCTCGAGACGATCTCTCCGTCCCGCACGACCGGGCGATCGAAGACCCGGCCGATGCTGAGGATCGCGACCTCCGGATGGTTCACGATCGGCGTTTGGAAGAGGCCGGCGAGCTTTCCGGCGCTCGTGACCGTGAAGGTCGAGCCGCGGAGCTCCTCCGGCTTGAGGGCGCCGGCGCGCGCGGCTTCCGCGAGCCGTCGCAACTCTGCATCGAGTTCGTCCAGCGACCGCGAGTCGGCCCCGCGGACGACCGGCACGACAAGTCCCTGCTCGGTCTGGATCGCAACGCCGAGGTCGTAGCGGTCGAGATAGACGATCTCGTCGTCCTCCAGGCGGGCGTTGAGCTCGGGGAACTCCTTCAGGGACTCGGCGGTCGCCCTCAGCACGGTCGGGACGAGCCGCTTGAGGTCGATCTCGCCGAAGTCGCACTCCTCGACCCAGGTGACCGGCGGCACTTCGCGGTGCGCCTTCGTCATGTGCTCGGCGATCAGCCGCCTGACTCCGCGCAGAGGCTCGCGTCGTCCTTCGGAGGCGGATCCCGGGGTCTGACCCCCGGACGTGGCCGCTCGGCGAACGTCCTCCTCCGTGATGCGGCCTTGCGACCCCGTGGGCTCGACCGAGGTGAGATCGACGCCGAGCTCCGCCGCGATCTTCCGGATCAACGGAGTCGCGCGCACCCGTGCGGGATCCGTCTCGCGTGCGGACGCCGCCGCGGCCTGCTGCGGGACGGGCTCTGCCCGAGGCTGCTCGTCCTCCGCCACAGGCGCGGCACCGTCCTCTCCGATCACGACCAGCACGGTCCCGACCGGGACGACCTTGCCCTCCTGGACGAGGATGCTCGCGACTTTTCCAGCGGCAGGCGAGGGGATCTCCACCGTCGTCTTGTCGGTCTGGATCTCGACCAGCGGATCGTCCTCGCCGATCTCGTCGCCCTCCACGACCAGCCAGCGCGCGACCTCACCCTCTGTCAGTCCCTCACCGAGATCGGGCAGCTTGAACTCGTAGGCCACGCGAAGAACCTACCGGGGGAGGCCGAGCCAGGCGTCCGCCGGCGCGATCAGCAGGCGCAGGCCGCCTTCGGGACGCCAGAGCGACACGGCCTGCTCGTCGCCGCGGAGCTCGGGGGCGACCTCACGCGGGACATAGCCGACCTGCAGCGTGCGGTCCTCGTTCCAGATTCCGACCGCATTCGCATCGTGCTCGTTCTCCGGCTCGGGTACCAGCGCCAACCGCCGGCCCGGATCGAAGGACGGGTCCGGCAAGACCTCGGCCCGGTACGACACGCCGGCGGCCGGGACGACCCGGATCCGCTCGTCCTCCCAGCGGACCGGCTCGCGGGTCGTGGCGTCGCGAAGGTGGTAGCCCGACGCGCCTTGCTCGAACCAGAGGCGCAGGCGCTCGCTCACAGGCGGAAAGCGTCGTCCCGCAGCACCGCGTGGACGCCGAGCGTCCCGTTCACGACCTGCGTGACCCGAAGGTCGACACCGACGCTCGCCAGAACCATGGCGTCCCCCCGGCTGAGGCCCAGGTCGCGGCGCATCAGCGCGACCATGCCGTCGGCGGCGATCTTCGCCGCTCGCCCCAGGTGCTCGTCCAGCCCGAACGTCAGCCAGGCCCCGTCGACCCGGGCAATCGGCCACTCGAGCGGCAGATCGTCGAGGACATCCAGCGTCAGCCGCGCCTCTACCGGGGTCTCGATTGCTGTTCCCGAGACTTCACCGTCGCCCTGGGCCGCATGACCGTCTCCCGCCGAGAAGAGCGCGCCGGCGACGGGGATCGGCAGGTACAGCGTCGTCCCGGCGACGAGCTCCTTGCAGTCGAGGTTGCCACCCCAGCGCCGCGGCGGGATCGTCGAGTGGACGCCGGGCTCGGGCGGCGGCATCCCCATGACGCCCAGGAACGGCGCCAGGTCGACATCCCGTCCGAGCGCGCGGCCGATCCCGGCTGCCAGGTCCCAGAGGACTTCGTGATCCTTGCCACCGTAGGTCACGCCCCAGCTCGCGGGTCGAACCTCGTCGACGCGGACGGCGAGCGTCTGGCCGGCCGTCGCCCCTCTCACCTCGATCGGCCCGGCGAGGGCGTGCCCGGTGTCGATCTCGGGGTTGCGGGACTCAAAACGCTCGTCGGGGGCGAGGTCCCAGGCGTGATTGGGCGTGGAGATCCCTACCGAATCGCCCGGCTCGACCGTCAGCGCCGGTGCGAGGTCGCGAGAGAAATGGCCGTGGAGGTTCTCCTGCTCCAGCGGCAGCTCGTGGTGAGCCACTAGAACGTGAGCAGCTTGCGCGCGGCGTCGACGACGCGCTCGACCGAGGGCATGTACGCATCCTCGATCTGCCAGTACGGATAGGGCACGTCGTAACCGGTGACCCTGAGGACCGGGCCGCGGAGGTCGAGGATCGCCTTCTCCGCCAGAATCGCGGCGAGCTCGGCGCCGAAGCCTGCCGTCCGGGGTGCCTCCTGGACGATCACCACGCGCCCCGTCTTCGCGGCGGAGGCGAGCAGCGCGTCCTCGTCGAGCGGCTTCAGGGTGCGCAGGTCGAGCACCTCGACGCTCGCCTCATCGGCCAGGACATCGGCAGCCTGCTCGCAGAGTGGCACCATCGACCCGTAGGCGACGAAGGCGATGTCCGTCCCCTCCCGCGCGAGGCGCGCCTTCCCGAGAGGCACGGTGTACTCGCCCTCCGGCACCTCGCCGCGCATCGTCCGATAGTGGAGCTTGGGCTCGAAGATGACGACCGGGTCCGGCTCGCGGATCGCGGAGGCGAGCAGGCCCTTTGCGTCCGCCGGCGTCGACGGGATCGCAACCTTCACGCCCGGCGTGTGGACGTAGTAGGCCTCGGGCGAGTCGTCGTGCAGCTCCGGCGCCCGCACGCCGCCGCCGTAGGGCATCCGGATCGTCAACGGGAACTCCATGCCTCCGCCCGTGCGCCAGCGATACCGGCCCACGTGCGTGATCAGCTGGTCGAGACAGGGATAGCTGAAGGCGTCGTACTGCATCTCGCACACCGGGCGCCAACCGGCCATGCAGAGACCCATCGCGGTGCCGAGAATCCCAGCCTCGGCGAGCGGAGTGTCGACGCAGCGATCGGGCCCGTACTTGTCGAGCAGGCCGGCAGTCGCTCGGAAGACGCCGCCGGCACGGCCGACGTCCTCGCCCATGACCATGACGTTCTCGTCCCGGCCCAGCTCGACGTGGAAGCAGTCGTTGACCGCCTCGACCAGGGTCTTCTCACTCACCGCGGATCCTCCGCAACTCGGCCAGCTCCTCGTCGAACGACGCTGGTGGATTGACGAGCGCGTGCTTGAACAGGAGCTCCGTATCGGCCGGCGGCTCCGCTTCGGCGGCGGCGATGCCGTCCTTCATCGCCTGCAGCGCCTCGCCGCGAATCTCCTCGTCCAGGTCGCCGGTCAGGACACCGATTCGCTCGAGGTAGCGCCTGTACCGGCCGAGGCACTCGTTCTCCCGCTCCTCCGCCACGCGCTCCATGTCGATGTAGGCGCTTGGATCGTCCGCGGTGGCATGCGGCGCGGCGCGATAGCTGAGCGCCTCGATGAACGTCGGGCCCTCGCCGGCGCGCGCCCGTTCGACCGCCTGGCGTGTCGCGTCGTAGACGGCGAGGACGTCGCCGCCGTCGACCCGCACACCGGGCATCCCGTAACCGGCCGCCTTGTCGGCGAGGGTCTCGGCTGCGGTCTGCGCGGACACCGGCGTCGAGATCGCCCACTGGTTGTTGTTACAGAAGAGGATGGCGGGCGCCTTCATGACTCCCGCAAAGTTCGCGCCCTCGTGGAACGCGCCCTCCGAGGTCGCGCCGTCTCCGAAATAGGCGATCGAGACCGTGCGCTCACCCCGCAGCTTCCTCCCCCACGCGAGCCCCACGGCGTGCGGGACATGAGTACCGATCGGAACGCAGACCGAGGCGACGTTGAAGTCGACCGGGTTCCACCAGCCCGACGGATGGCCCCGCCACCACGAGAGCACGGTCGAGACGGGCATGTCGCGCAGGAGGCCGATCGCCGACTCGCGATAGCTCGGGAAGATCCAGTCGTCGCGCTCCAGCGCGTAGACCGAGCCGGCCTGCATCGCCTCGTGGTTCCAGAAGATCGCGTAGGTGCCGATCCGGCCCTGGCTGTGGTAGACGACGGAGCGCTCGTCGTAGATCCGCAGGCGGACCATGGAGCGATAGAGCTCGATCAGGTCGTTCTCGTCGAGGGCCTCGACCTCGCCGTCAGGGATGCTCTCCCCGTCACCGATGACGCGGCGAAGCTCTCGCTCGTCGGGCAAGACTTGCGCCATGGCAGGGGCGAATCTACCCGAGACGACGCACTCCGACGTTTAGGCGGGGCGCCGGCTGAGCGCGAGGACGGCAGAGGCGAGCGCCACTGCCGCGGCGACTCCGGCCGCCTCGAGCAGCAGCCCCTCGCCCGGGTCGATCCGCGCCACGGAGACGAGCACGGCACCCACGGCGATCGATCCCGCAACCAGCCCCGAGACGAGGGCGATCCGGCGGGCGGGGATGCCGGAGGAGGCCGGGCGGCTGCCGCGCGCCTCGAACGACCAGTAGGCGAGCTCGCCGATCGCGATCAGGGCGGCCGCGTAGAGCGGCGAGCGAGCCGGGTCGCCCTCCTGGGCGAACGAAACCGCTGCGGCGGCACCGAGCCCGAGCAGCGCCCACGGCACGATGAACGGGCGGCTGCGCCAGAGCCCGGCGGCGAGGATCGCCGTCGCCACGCCTGCGAGAGCCGTCACGAGCAGGACGACCTCGCCGGCATTCGCGGCTGCGAACGCGCCGAAGCTGGCCGCGAACGCGACCGAAGCGATCGCCGCCCCTAGCGGCGCGCGCGATGCGCGGCCCGTCGAAATGCGGCCACCTCCTCGATCGCGGACTGCAGGGAATCGCCCTCGCGCCACTCGACGACGGGGACGCCGAGCGTGTGAAATGCCGTTCGCCGCGCATCACGTCGGAGCAGCCAGAGCCGCTCGACCAGGGGATCGACATCGTCCTCCAAGGCGCCGGCTTCGCGGCGCCGACCGAGGCCGTGACGGCTCTGCCGGTGCGGCCGGTTGCTTCCGCGCGGCGCGAACGGCACCGGAGAGATCTCGATCACGGCCACGTCGAATCCGCGGCGCCGGAGATCGGCGAGCGCGGCGAGCGCACGGTCGTCCAGCAGCGGGGAGAGCGCCACGACGAGCGCCTGCGGGGGAAGCGTTCGCCGCGGGACGACGTCGATGTCCTTCCAGGCGTAGCTGAGCATGATCTCGGCGTCGAGCAGCGCGTCGACGATGCGGTAGCGCTGCACGATCCCGGTCGCCGGTGTCAGCCAGTTGAGGATCCCGCCGAAGACGACGAGGCCGACACGGTCACGGTGGGCGAGGTAGCGCTCGGCGAGCGTGGCGGCCGCACGGACCGCGAGATCGAGCGTCCCTGCGTCCTTCCGGCGAGCCTCGACGAAGGTGTCGAGGAAGATGACGACGTCCGTGTTGCGCTCCGGGTGGAGCTCGTTGACCCAGCAGCTCGCCGGACCGGGCGGTTGCGCGCCAGTTGATCCGCCGCAGGCGGTCGCCGTGGACGAACGGACGAAGGTCGGCGAACTCGATTCCGTCGCCGCGCTCGCGGGCGACCTGGTTCCCCGCCGTCGGCTGCGTGTCGATCGGCCGGAGAACCGATCGAAGGCGCTCCGCCGACGGGTAGACCTTGAGCGGCGTCGGTCGGCCGATCCTCTGCTCGTAGACGAAGAGGCCGAGCGGATCCCGGGTCCGCAAGGCCACCTCCCCGAGCGACCACGCGCCCCAGCGCCCACAGCGAATCCTCCACGCAAGCTCGACGCTCTGCCCTGCTCCCAGGCGGATCAGCGCCGGGTTCGTGCCGTCGACGATCTCGCCGCCCGCAGGAAGGATGACGGCGACCTCGGCATGGGAGATCCCGGCTTCCGAGCGCAGCTCGACCTCGAGGTCGAGCGTCTCGCCCTCGACCGTGCGCTCCGAGCCGAGGGTGGAGAGGATGCTGACCGACGGAGGACGCGCGAGCGGCAGGCCCAGGGCCGGCACGAGCGCGAAGGGCGCCGCGAGGACGGCGATCTCGGGCCGGCCGAGGGCGACTGCCGCCAGGAGACCGAAGGCGGCGAGGCCCGCATAGGCCGTGAGCCTCGGTGCTGTCGTCCGCGTCGTCAGGGCTGAACCGGCTGAACGTCCTGGGCGGCCGGCGTCGGGACCTCCTCCAGGATGTCCCGGACGACCTGCTCCGCCGGGATTCGCTGCACCCAGAGCTCCGGCCGAAGCGTCATGCGGTGCGCGAGTGCCGGAACCGCCACGGCCTTGACGTCGTCCGGTGTGACGAAGTCGCGTCCGTCGAGGAGCGCGCGGCCCCGGGCGAGCTTGAGGATCGCCAGCGTGCCGCGCGGGCTCGCGCCGACTTCGACCGCCGCGGCGCGACGGGTCGCCGCGACGACGTCCACGATGTAGTAGCCGACCGACTCGGCGATGTGCACCCCCTCCAGGGCGCCCTGGAGCTCCAGGAGCTCCTCCCGTCCGACGACCGGCCCGAGGATCACCTCGTCCGTCTCCCGCTCGATCCGCCGCGCGACGATGTTCCACTCCTCCTCCCGGTCCGGGTACCCGACGCCGATCCGCAGCAGGAATCGGTCGAGCTGCGCCTCGGGCAGCGGATAGGTCCCCTCGTACTCGATCGGGTTCTGCGTCGCGAGGACGAGGAACGGGCGGTCGAGCGGGCGCGTGACACCCTCGCTCGTCACCTGCCGCTCCTGCATCGCCTCGAGCAGCGCCGCCTGGGTCTTCGGTGGGGCGCGGTTGATCTCGTCGGCGAGGAGGAGGTTGGTGAAGATCGGTCCGGGGCGGAAGTCGAACTCGCCCGCGCGCTGGTCGAAGATCGACGCGCCGGTGACGTCGGACGGCATCAGGTCCGGCGTGAACTGGATCCGCGCGAACCCCAGGCTCGTGACCTGGGCGAAGGAGCGCGCGATCAGCGTCTTGGCGAGGCCGGGGTAGTCCTCGATCAGGACGTGGCCGTCGGCAAGGAGCCCGAGCAGCACGAGCTCGAGCGCGTCACGCTTCCCGATCACCGCTCGCTCGACCTCGCTCAGGATGAGGTCGCAGCGTTCGCCGAACTCCTCGGATCTCATCAGCGAATCCTCTCAAGCGCGCCCACGAGCCGGTCGAGCTCGGGGATCCCGAGGCCGGGTGCGTTGCGGTTCCTCGGCTCCGGCCGATCCGGTCTCAGGAGCTCCCACGCCTCGTCGCCGAGCAACTGGTGGGCCCGCTGTTCGTCCTCCATGGAGACTCCGCGGGCCGCCAGGCGGTTGCGGGCGATCTCGACGAGCGTGGGCCGGAGTCGAAAGTGAAGGTCGAAAGCGGTCTGACTGCCGAGCTGAGCCTCGCGCGAGAGCTTGTCGCGCTCGGCGACCCGGACCGCGTGCGTGGTGCCCGGCTTCAGCGCCTCCTCGAACTCGGAGCGCTCGCCGGGAGCGCGCGTCCGACGCGTGAGGCCGACGAGCCTGATCACGGCGATCCCGCCGAGCGTGAGCACGTAGGCGTCGAGCAGGAGCTCACGGCGATCAGGGGCAGCCACGAGGGCGATGACGAGGAGGAGGGTCGCGAGCAGGCCGAAACCGAGGATGGGGAGCAGCCGGCGTTTCACGTCGCGATCAGCACCCTCAGGTCCTCCCGGACTGCGCCGACCGCCTCGATCGCATCCTCTTTCATGGCCGCGTCGATCGAGTGCTCGCTGAACTTGGCGCGCTCGAACAGACGAGTCAGCCGCCGCGCGGCCGATCCGCTCCCCGTGAGCTCCGTGAGCACACGGGCGAGGTATTCGAGCGGGGCCTCCCAGGGACGGCGGGGCAGCCCGTAGGCGCTCAGGGAACCCTCCATGCGCGCGTATGCGGCGATCACCGCCCGCCGCGGGTCGGGCTCTCGCCGAAGATCCTCCAGGGTGTCGTCGAGCATCCGCTCGAGCACCTTGCGGGCCTCGAGCTCGGGGAGCGAGCGGCCTCGCGGGCGGACGATCACGGCCGCGATGATCGCGAAGCCGATCAGCGCCGCGCCGAAGACGAGACCGACGACGAGCCAGTCGATCGAGGCCGGGTCAATGGTCGGGACACGGCTCTGCCCGTCCGGCGTCGTGGTCGCGGTGCCGGCTCCCGCCCGCGGGCCGGTGCCCGTTCCGCCGCCTGGAACGCGAAACCCGGATCGGCGAACGAGCGCGAAGGCGGCGAGAACGAGGCAGAAGAAGACGACGCCGGCGAGCACGTTCCCGTGCCAGCGGCGAGGCTTCGGCTCGCCGCCCGTCATGGTCATCCCGCCGAGGATCGGGGAGGCGACGAGCAACGCCGCGACCCAGACACCCCCGAGGACGAAGAGCAGCGTCGCGAAGGGGTCGGCGAGATCGCGATCGCCTCCACCCGTGGCGGGCCCGCCTCCCGCGGCGGCGAGCGCGACGACGGAGAGGAGTACCAGGACCGCGAGCACAGCGCCGCCGGCGCGGATCGGATCGAGGCCAGGATCCTTGGGGGGCGCGGCCACCTGGGGACTTAGACGATCAAATGAGGACGTTTGCCGCTCTACGCTCGGCGGAGAAGCGCGCCACGTCGACGTCACCGAGGTCCTCACCGTCGACCTGGAGTGGAAGCGGCCTGTCGGCGCGCAGCTCGATCGCATCGAGGTCGTGGAGGTAGAGGACGCCCCTCGCTTTGGGACTGCGACCGGTGAGAGCTGCGGCTGCCAGCCTCGGAATCGAGAGCGGCCGCACAGACCGCGGCGCAACGAGATCGAGGCCGCCCTCCCACCGCGCCTGCGGAGCAATCCGCACCGGGAACCGCCCGAAGTAGGTGTACGGATCCCCGTTTCCGACGAGTGCGAATGCCGCCCGTCCATGACCCTCGACCTCAAGTGCCTCTTCGAGGCGTCCGCGGTGCTCTGCAAGGATCCGTCCAGCGCTCGTGAGGAACACTCGGTCGGGAGCTCGGCGACCGTCGTCGCGGCCACGCTCGTCGACTCGCCGCACGATTTCGGCTGGAAAACCGAGGCTGGCCGCAAAGCCGAACCGGCGGCCATTCACGCGGCCGAGCGAGATCGTCCGCGTCCGGCCGGCCCGCAGCGCCTCCGCGATCCGCGCGGTGGCTGCCTCCGGCTCCGCAGGCAGCCCGAGGGCGCGCGGGAGGACGCTGGAGCCGCCGCCCGGCACGAACCCGATCGGAACCCCCTCAGGCAACCCGTTCAGGGCCTCGTTGAACGCCCCGTCGCCGCCGAAGACGACGACCGCGCCGGCGTCCGCCGACTGCGCCAGCTCGACGGCGTGGCCCCGGCGCTCTGTCCTCACCACCTCGACGTCCGGGCCGAGAGCTACCGCGACCTGGGTTGCGCGCTCGTCCGAGACCGCGCTCGCCTGCGGATTGACGATCAGGAGCACGGCAGGCATCGACCGCACGATGCCACGCGGAACGAAGGAGGGCCGGCGTGAGCCGGCCCTCCTTCTTGCGCGTTGAGCCTAGGGCTCAGTCGATATCCGAGAACGCCCGGAACACCTGGAACTCGGCCGCACGCACGAACTTCGTCGTCGCGGGCCCGAAGCTCGGGCAGTCCGTGTTGTTCAGCGGATCGGCATCCTGCTCACCCTGGAAGTGCGGCCCACCGGTGCACTGGCTCGTCTTGACGACGAAGCGCACGTGGGTCGCGTTCGTGTTCGGGATGTCGAACGTCCGCAGGAGCAGATGCGGCGAGACGGGTCGAGGCGAGTTGCCCGGGAAGGCATCCGCCGGACTCGTGTACCGCTTCGTGTAGCCCGCGTCGACAGAGCAGTCCGCATTCGACGGCGGGTTGTTCGTCGCCAGCTTCGGCCCGCCGTTGTTGCACGTCCAGACCTCGAACTGACGGACGGCCGTGAACCGGTTCTGGCCGCTCCGCAGCATCGCGCTGACGTTGACGTACTTGACGTTGATCGGCTCGGTGCCACCAAGGTCGATGGTGACCTTCAAGCCGTCGACCGAGAGTGGGCCGGTGGTATTGCCGTTCGCGGTCCACTGCGTGTTCTCGGTGTCGTCGATCAGAGCGGCGACAGTGGTCGGGCCGTCACCGGTCGCTGTCGCGCCGGAGGCGGAGGACGCCCAGTTCTGCGCCATCTGGATCGTGACCGTCTCGCTGCCGCCGGAGCGGAAGCTCTCACGGAAACGGAAGAACCCGAAGCCCGGTGCATGGGCCAGGAGCTCGTACGTCCCCGCTGCGAACTTGACGGTGTCGTCGAGGTTGTGGCCCGTCGTCGCGGGATTCGTGTCCGCGGCAGGCGAGACGCGAGCCTCGTTGTGGCCGACGTAGATCCGGGCGTTCAGGATCGCATTTCCGTCCAGATCCTCGGCCTCGAACTTCACCGTCCGCGGTGCCTGTAGCGCTGCCTCCCAATCCGGGGTCGGATCGGTGTCGGACTCCGCCAGACCGCTGTTCGTCGCTGTGGCGTTGATGCCCATGCCCTGACGGGCATAGCCGAGCCACATCTCCTTCTGGTTGGCGCCGCCGAAGCGCAGCATGTCAGCAGCCAGTGCCGCATCGCGGGACTGGAGCATCGTTGCGTTCGAGGGTGCCAGCAGCATGGCGTCGAAGTACAGCTGCATCCAGCGCCGGTTGCCCGGGCACGCATACACGGGCATCTCACCGTTAGCGCATGCGTACTGGAGATCCTCGTCGTCGTACGGGAAGTCGTCGTCGTACTTGTCGACGAGCAACTGGCGCACGACGAAGTTCGCCTTGCTCCAGATCTCACCGTTCGCGTGAACCTGCTGCGACGACGTGAGCGTCGGCCCTGTGACGTCGTAGCCCAGATCGCTGAAGTTCAACGCGTTGATGTTGAGCTGCTTGCTGGGCTGGGGCACTCCACCGGAGGTCGGGAGATCCAACGCGAAGTTCCGGATCCCACGCAGCTTGTTGCCGGTGTCGTACGTTCCGCCCGCAGCGGGGCTCTCGTCCGAGGTCGGCACGAAGCCGTTCTCGAACTGGTACTCCACGCCGAACTGGTCGCCGCTGGACTCGCCCATTGCGCCGGCGTGATGGCCGGAGCGGACGTTGCCCTTGCCGAGCATCCGGTTCTCGATCATGTGGCCGTACTCGTGGCCGATGACGCCCATGTCGTAGTCACCGTCGACGCACGGGGCATAGAACGAGCCCGCGAGCGGCTGCCAGAAGTACATGTTCGTGATCGAGGGCTGCCCGTCCGGCAGCGTGATCATGTTCGCGTTGTCACGCGTGGCGGTCAGTGCTCCGGCCTGCACGTTGCCGACGATCGGATCGTTCTCCTGCCGTCGCTCGGTGAGGCCGAAGTTGTAGTCCTGAGCGTTCCAGTTCCGCTCGGTGAAGCCGAGGTAGTAGGACCAGTCGTGCATCCGGTTGTGGGCGACGAACAGGTTGACCGTCGCTGCGGAGTCGTCCCAGGTGGCACCGGGTGCCCCAGCGGTCGGCTCGCACTGACGGTTGTTCCAGTCGTTCGTCCACGGGTACGAGTAGTCGCGGGTCGCGCTGACCGGCGAGTACTGCGGTGGGCTCGGCAGGAGCGGATCCGTCCACGACGTCGCCGACCTCGCGTTGTTGCCGCGAGTCGTCAGCGTCGGCGTGTTCAGCTTGTGGTCGTGATCCCACGGGCCGCGGAACCCGAGCGGGAACTGGCCCATCGTGCGGGTACAGCCCGGAGCCGCATACCAGCACCACGTCTCGCGGGTATCGGTGTCGGGGTGGTTCCACGGGTAGCCGTCCAAGGTGGCCAGCGGCGGGTTCGCCGGGAAGACCTTCCACCTTGCGAGGTAGGCGGCCGGAGCCGGCGAAGCGTCGCCGGTCAGCGTGCCCGTGTAGGTGCGCGGTGCGGCGAACGGCGCGTTGGCCGGGTCGTCGAAGTCGCAGACCTTGATCATGTAGTTGCCCGCGGGCACTCCGCCGGCCGGCTCGTAGTGGAACGACTCCGGCGAGTTGAGCGTGTCCGCGTGCTGCAGCACGAACGCCGTCCTTGTAGAGCTCGAGGACGATGTCGTTCAGCGGGTTCGTCGCTGCGACGAAGCCGTCCAGGGCGCGGTTGCCGGCGCCGATCGCGAACGGGCCGTGATCGTTGCAGGCGCCGTCGGTCGCGGCGAGCTCACCGCTGTAGGTGTAAGCCTCGGCCGCCATGAGCTTCGGCGTCTTGGCGTTGAGGTTGTGCACGAGATTCGTGCGCGACAGCACGGCACCGGTGCGGGCGTCGACGATCATCTTGAAGCCGAGGGCATCCTTGGCCTTGAGGACGATCGTCTCGTACGCAGGAGCGACGCCGTTGCGGATGGTCGGGAACGCAACCGGCCGGACGCTCTGGAGATCACCGAAGCCTCCAACCGAGAGTCGGAGCCAGCCGCGCGCTGCCGTCTTCCGCTTGAGCACGTTCGCCACTGAGAGGCGAGCCGCTCCGACAGAGTTGGCCGCACGCACCCAGGCCTGGACGCCGGACAGCTTCACCGAGCCCGCCAACGCGCGATCGCGCGTGAGGGACGAGGAGACGAAGGCGACCTTCCAGCCCTTTCGGGCGGTGCCTGTCACGCCGACGGTCACGAGTCCGCCGTCGGTCGCTGTCAGGTTCCCGAAGACCTGCCGGAAGCCGACGGCGTAGCCGTTGCTACCGGTCATCCGGTTTGCGCTCTCGAACTTGAGTCCGTCGAGCGATTGCAATCCAAAGAGCGCCCTGTGGCGCGCGATGTACCACCTTGCTGCGTCAGGCGCGGTCTTGCCGCGGATGCCGCGTGCCAGGAACTTGCCGTGCCGCGTAAGCGTGGCCGGCGTTCCGAACTGACTCCACGTCACGCTCGCCTTGAGGCGCTTGGCATGCGCTCGCTGAGCTGATGTCGGCGCCACCTGCCCGACCCGGCTGTCGAACTCCGAGACGCCTTCAGCGGTGCTCGGTGATGTTCACGTTCGACAGTGCGGAGCCAGGAAGTAGGACGCCGAGGGCGGCCAGCAGAGCAGCCGCTCCTAGGAACTTGACTCGCATTTCCCTCCCCTTCGGAAAACAGCAGAAGCCCTCGATTCTCTGAGGGCGCAGCCGATCTTCGAACCTCTATGGAGGAAAGTCAAGGAAAAATCCTTCGCAAACATGCCCTTTATGGATTGCGAAAACGGTCAGAAACTGCCGGAAATGAGGCCCCGCGCGTGCGGAGGTCAGGCCGCGGGCGTCGAGTAGCCGCGGATGCCGTCGATCATGGTCGCGAAGAACCGGTCGGCGAGCTCATCGGTGTCTGCGCCTTCGGGCAGCCAGGTGTAGGCCCAGTTCGCCGCCGAGAGGACGAGGAGGACCGCGGCGTGCTCGTCCAGATCCGTTCTCAGCGCTCCCGCCTCGCGGCCCTCGCGGAAGAGCGACCGGAAGCGCTCCTCGTAGCGGCGCCGCTCGGCGACGAACGCGGCCGCGCGCTCGCCCTCGAGGTACCGCCACTCGCGCACGAACACCGTGGCGACGTCGAGCTGCTCGGCGACGACGCGCAGGTGCGGCGCGGAGCGCAAGCCGGATCCTCTCGGCGGGCGGCCTGTCCTCCGGCACCGAATCGAGCGCCTCGTGGAACGCGCGCGCCCCCTCGCTCATCGCCTCGAAGAGGAGGTCCTGCTTCGAATCGATGTGCGCGTAGAGCGAGCCCTTCTGGACGCCCAGCGCCTTGGCGAGATCGCCGATCGACGTCCCGTGATACCCGCGCTCGGCAAAGAGGCGAGCCGCTTGCCTCGTGAGCTCGGCCCGCCTCGTCGCCATCCGCTGGGAGCCTACTACCGCCTCAGGAGCCGCTCCACGAAGGTCACGATGTCGAAGCGGTCGAGGACGGCACGGTCGCTACCGGCGCCGCCGATCACGCGGTCCCGGACGCCGTTCCTCGCGTCGAGTCTGTCGTTGCCCGCGTTTCCGTGGAGCGCGTTCCGGCCGGGCCCGGCAACGAGCTCGTCGTTGCCGATGCCGCCGCCGAGCCGGTCGGCGTCGAAACCGCCACGAAGCACGTCGCGGCCCGCGCGGCCGAGCAGGCGATCCCTCCCGCCTTCGCCGAGGAGGAGGTCGTTGCCCTGGTCGCCGGCGAGCAGGTCGTGCCCGTAGCCGCCGAGGATCCGGTCGTTCCCGGTCACGCCGTACAGGCGATCGTGGCCGGAGCCGCCCAGGATCCGGTCGTTGCCGGCCCCACCGTAGATGCGGTCGTTCCCACGGAGGCCGTGGATCTCGTCATTGCCGCCGCGACCGCAGATGACGTCGGCGCGATTGGTTCCAACGAGTCGGTCGGGGCCGGCGGTGCCGTTGATCGTGCAGGGCCCGGCGACCGGCGTCCTGGGCACCACCGGGCCTGGCTGGGGTTGCGGCTGAGGCTGAGGCTGGGGCTGAGGCTGCGGCTGGGCGCAGACAGAGTTCGGTGGCCCGGGCATGGTCACCTTGTAGACGTCGATCGCGCTGCGCCCGGCCGCACCGAGGCTGAAGTCCCCAGTCGCGCCCCAGTAGGTGAACGTGCAGTCCGGATTCGAGTCGACACGGAAGACGTGCGAGACCCAGGTGTTGGCGTGCTCGGGGATGAACCAGCCGGCGTCCCTGAACTCGAACGACCCGTCGGCATGCTCGACGTAGTCGATGACCTGAGTGCCCTGCGTGTACCACCCCATGAAGATCCGGTTCTGGCCCGGGATCTGCTGGAAGACGTGCGCGGTGCAGAGAGAGCCCTGCGGCTGCGTCCGGATGGGGACCCGGTGGATCGCCTTGGCGCCGGCCGGGGTTCGCGCATAGGCCTCCCAGGCCTCTTCTGCGGTCGCCGGCGGCCCGGTCGTGCGCAGGCGGTCGGTGCGGTAGACATGGAGACCGCCGTTGCCCTGCACATTGTCGACCGCAGGGCTGCAAGACGCTCCGGGCGGCGTGACGCCGCCGCCGCGCTCGTCCGTCGCGATCAGGAACTTGCCCGACGGCGTCAGCTCGGTCTCGTGGTTGAAGTCGTTGTCCTCGGTCGAGGGCAGCGGCCCGCCGCGGCCCTGGTGGTGGACGCTTCCCAGGTAGGCCACTCCGTCGAGCGAGGGAGCGCCCTGCGCCAGCCATCCGGGCACGTCGAGGTCCTGGTTTCCGGCCGCCGGCCCGTCGACGCAGTCGGTCACCTTCGCGGTGGTCAGATAGGTGGGGAGGATTCCGACGCTCGCGCGGAGCGTGCACGGCAGCGGCGTGCCGCGCGGGGTGTCGTCGGTGAAGTCGGTGGGCGTGCCCTTGTCGTCGAATGCGCCTTTCATGTCGAAGACGATCGCCGCCGCGCCGCTGCCGCAGGTGAGGAGGTCCGTCACGTACACCTCGAGCTCGTGGCAGCCGTAGATCGTGTTCTTGACCGTGTGTCCCTGCGCCACGGCCGCGCTCGGGTAGCGATAGCGATAGACCTTCGGAAGGCAGGCGGCACGCTTGTCGTCGATCGTGGCGGTCGCAGGGAAGTTCATGCACGTGGAGAGGTCGATGACCTCGAAGCCGTCCAGGTCGAAGCGGTCCGCGGATCCCGCGACCTCGTTCTGACGAACACCTCCGGTCACCGTGACCGCATCCGAGGTGACCGAGTAGGCGATGTGGGGCCGCTTCGGGTCGACGTTGACCGTGTGCGACTCGCCGATGTGGCTCGTCAGCCCGATCTCCTCCGGATCGGCGACGCTCGAGACGTCGATGATCTCGATCCCGCCCTGGGGGTCGGTCGGGTCGGCGCCGCCGGTCTTGGAGTCGTGGCAGCGGCCTTCGGCGTCGGTTGCATCGAGCAGCAGTTGCGCGTCGCCTCGCGCGGCGAATGGATTCGGCTCGTTGAAGAGCACGTTCCCCTTCGGCGTCGCTTCCACGTCGTGCTGCAGGCTCAAGGCGCCGGAGGGCTCGCTGACGCACGAAGCCGATGGATGGCTCCCCACGAACACCGGGTTCACGCTCTCACCCTGCGTCAGCCGGACGATCGTCTGGCCGCCTGCATTCGGGCCGTTGCCGAGCGTCCCGACCGAGGCGTACGTGTCGCCGCCCTTCGTGAAGAAGTCGATGTCCGTGTGCGGGTTGCCGGTCGCGAAGGTCTTGAGGAGCTCCCACTTCGCGCCGGCTCCGCCCGAGTTGACGGACGTGCCGATCGGCGGCCCCGTCGAGAAGGGCGGCGGCTCGTGGTCGAGCTCGTGTCCCGCCGCGGCACCCGGGACCAGCAGGGCGCCGACGATTACCAAGAAGAGCCGCAGCCTCATTCGTGATCCTCCCCCTCGCTCGTGTATGTGAGAAACGAGCGAACGGGCCAGATCGTTACGCCCGTTGCGAGTACAATTGACCCTAACGATCGTTCGTTACGAGCGGAGGTGAGATGACCGAGCAGGAGTTCCTCGAGTACGTCCAGTCAGGCGGCCAGGTCGAGACCGACGATTGGATGCCGGACGACTACCGGGCGAAGCTGATCAAGTTCATCGAGATGCACGGGAACTCCGAGCTCATGGGCGTCCTGCCCGAGCGGGAGTGGATTCTCCGGGCCCCCACGCTGCAGCGAAAGCTCGCCCTCACCGCCAAGGTGCAGGACGAGGTCGGCCACGCGCAGCTCATCTACCGCGTCGTCGAGGACCTCGGCAAGCCGCGCGAACGGTGCCTCGACGATCTGATCGAGGGCAAGTCGAAGTTCCACAACGTCTTCCACTACCCGACGAAGACCTGGGGCGACGTCGGCGTCATCGCCTGGCTCGTCGACGCCGCGGCGATCATCAGCCAGAAGGCGCTCCTCAAGTGCTCCTATGCGCCGTACGCGCGGATCATGAAGAAGATCTGCTGGGAGGAGTCGTTCCACATCCTCCACGGCCGCGACGTGATCCTCACGATGATGAACGGCTCGGGCGAGCAGCGTGAGCTCGTGCAGGAGGCGCTCGATCGCTGGTGGGGCCCGTTGATGCAGTTTCACGGGAACCCGATCGCCTCGGCGGACGACCCGATGTTCCAGTGGCGGATCAAGAGCCAGGGCAACGAGGAGGCGCGCCAGCAGTTCCTCGACGGCTACGTCCCGCAGATCTGGGAGCTCGGGCTGACCGTCCCGGACCCGAAGCTCGCGAAGAACGACGATGGCGTCTGGGAGTACACGGAGCCCGACTGGGCCGAGCTCAAGCACGTCGTCACCGGCCACGGCCCGAACACCGCCGAGCGCCTCGAGCTGCGAAAGACCACGCGCGCCGAGACCGAGTGGGTCCGCCGCACCGTGCTCGCCGAAGCAGCGTGATCGTCTACGAGGTCTTCCGGCAGGAACGGAAAGGACAGGCCTTCGCGCATGCCGGCTCCGTCGGCGCCCCGGACGCCGCTTTCGCCGAGGCCTACGCGCGCGAGCAGTACGGCAGACGCGGTGAGTCCGTCGCGCTCTGGGTCGTCCCGCGCGATGCGGTGCTGGAGATCGACGAGTTCGTCGACGAGCTGCAGAAGAACTACCACCGGGTCGACGGCTATCCGCTCAAGGAAAAGTTGAAGGAGGCACGTGAGCGAGCGGGCACAGCTGCTCCTGCCGATCGCTGACGACGAGCTCGTCCTCGGCTGGCGGAACTCCGAGTGGACCGGCATCGCGCCGTTCCTCGAAGAGGACGTCGCGTTCTCCTCGATCGCCCAGAACGAGATCGGCCATGCGCGGGCGCTCTACCAGCTCGTCGCCGACGAGCTCGGGACGACGGCGGACCAGCTCGCGTTCGACCGCGCGCCCGAGGAGTACCGGTGCTCGCAGTTCGTGGAGCTCCGGCTCGTGCCGGACTGGGCCGGACGATCGCGCGGCACTACCTCTACGAGACCGCCGACGCGAGAGCGGATCGAGGCGCTGAAGGCGTCCGGCGATGCGGAAGTCGCGGGCCTGGCGGCCAAGATCGAGCGCGAGGAGGCCTACCACCGGATGCACGCGGAGATGTGGTTCGAGCGGCTCGAGAACGAACCGCGCTTCGTGGACGCGCTCGAGGAGCTGCGCCCCCTGGTGGACGTTCGTGACGAGCCCACGCCGGAGTTCGCAGAGCTCTGGGAGGAGATGACGATGGTTCGCCGCTCCGTGGTCGGTGCGACGTGGTGACCGAGGCGGAGGTCTGGGATGCGCTGGCGGAGATCCCCGATCCGGAGATTCCCGTCATCTCACTCGTCGACCTGGGAGTGGTGCGCGGCGTCGAGGTCGACGGCGGACACGTACGGGTCGAGTTCACGCCGACCTTCCTGGGCTGCCCCGCCCTCGAGGTGATGCGCGACCAGATGGCCGCCAAGGTGCGGGAGCTCGGAGCCGAGCCCGAGGTCTCCGTGATCTCGGACGACTCCTGGTCGACCGACCGAATCACGCCTGCGGGCCGGGAGAAGCTCCGTGCCGCGGGGCTTGCGCCGCCGGCACCCCGGCAGCCAGGGGGGCCTCAGCTCGTCCAGCTCCAGACGGGCTCGTTCCGCTGCCCGTACTGCGGGTCGACCGACACGGCGCTCGAGAACATCTTCGGCCCGACCCCCTGCCGGTCGCTCCGCTACTGCCGCGGCTGCCGACAGCCGTTCGAGCAGTTCAAGACGATCTAGCCGAAGCCACCGCCGCCTCCACCTCCGCCGCCTCCGCCTCCGCCCGAGAAGCCTCCACCGGGCGCCCCGCCTCCAGAGCCCGACGACGGCGGTGCGAGCGCGGAGCCGAAGCCCGACGAGAGATCGCCGATCGACATCGACGACGCGCCGGAGCCGAGGTCGCCGTTCGGCGAGATCCAGTAGATGGTGCTCGCCTCGCGCGAGCTCCTCGGGCATGTGCAGATGCGCTGCCTGCGAGCACGCGGTCGGCGATCCCGAAGGTGATTCCGTACACGAGAAAGCGCTCCCAGAGCGCGAGTGAGGCCGGCGGCGCCTCTTCGAGCCGCGGGAAGTCCGTCAGGTAGCGACGGAAGGCGTCCCAGCGCTCCGCCTCGGCCTCCGCCTCCCGTGTGCGGCGCCGCCAGAGCTTCCGCCGTGTCAGCGCGCCCACGAGGGTGGCGGCGTTGACGAACGCGCAGATGCCGAGGGCGAGCAGCACGACGTCGCTCCAGCGTGGATACACCGAGCGCCAGCCGTTGATCGCGAGATACGAGAGAAGGGCGCCGAGCCCGGCGAACGCCAGCAACCCGACGACGAGGGGGAGCGCGCCCAGCGAAACGAACCACTTTCGGCCGCGCACCTCCTTGTTCACGTTTGCCTTGAACGCCGTGAAGCGCTTGGACATCTCCGCCCGGTCCTCCTCGATCTTTTCGCGGAAGCGGGAGAGCTTCTCGGAGCCTCCGTCGAGCACCCCGTCGACGACGTCGGCGACGTCGCGTTCCCACGGCGTGAGCGGGAGTGTCTGGTCGCCGGCGGTCAGCTCCAGGTCGTTCACGAGCTCCTTGCGAAGGCCGCCCCAGACCGACCGCTCGGTCGTCGTCGGGGCAGATCGATAGAACCCGCGGCGCACGAGGTCGAACAGCGTCGCGGTGAACTCGAATGACCCGGGTCCGCCTCCCTGCCGGAGAAGGATCGGCACGAGCGCCGGCTCGGTCTCGAGCGGCGGCTCCTGCTCGTACTCGCGGTCGTAGCCGGTACGACGTTCTCGTCCGAAGAACCGGAAGACCACGCCGGCCAGGAGAAACGCCGGAACCGTCGCGAGCGACAGAAGGATGAGCGCCGTCCACCACGGGCGGTCGAGCGCATCCTGGATCCGTTCATGATCGCGCTCGTAGGCCTCGGCATCCTCTTGCTCCTCCGCGACGATCCTCGCCAGGCCGTCGCCGTCGACGACGCGCATCCCCTCGGTCGATGGGAAGGCGTCGCGGGGGTACAGCGTGCGCAGCTCCACGAACTGACCCGCAGGCACGGAGACGGCCCGGAGGCGCGCCTGGTTGTTCGAGAGCGTGACGTCCCCTCGCACCCAGACCGGGTGTCCCCAGGCACGGACGACGTCAGCGGGGCCAGTCGTCGTGGCAGTGAGTTGAGCCAGCGACTGCTCCCATTCGTCGCCCCAGACCTTGAGATTGACGTCGACGACGTCGTCGTACGCGACGGCAAGCCCGCTGAGGCGATACCGCACCGTGAACGTCCGGGTCTCGTCGAACGCCTGAAACCTCCAAACGACGCGAACCACGTCTCCTCGGCGCTCCGTCCCGAAGGTGTTCGGTGGTCCGCCGGGTACGAGGTCCGTCGGCGCGCCCGGCCCAAAGGCGCTTCCCTTCTCCACGACACCGATTGCGTCGATCGTCTCTCCGGTACGAAGCGGGATATCGCGAAACCCGTAACTGAAACCGCCCGAGAAGGCGACCGTGATCCTCTCCTCGACGTGAACGGCACCCGGTGCGTCGCCGGCTTTCCCGACCGTGACCTGCACGTCGCTGCCGAGGAGGTCATACGACTGCGCATGGGCGGTACCGGTGAGCGCGAACGCCGCGACGAGGCCGGCGACGACGACGCCAACACGCCTCATCGGGTGGTCAGCTCGCGGGGGCGCCGGGCGTGAAGCTGACCTGCGGCGGCTCGCGCTCGGCCTCTTCTTCGATGTCGAAGAAGTCCCGCTTCGAAAAGCCGAATGGGCCTGCGACGAAGACGCCGGGAACCGTCTGGATCGCATTGTTGAACGTCAGCACCGTGTCGTTGTAGACCTGCCGGGAGACGGCGATCTTGTTCTCGGTCTCCGCGAGCTCGGTCTGCAACTGGCGAAAGTTCTCATCCGCCTGAAGCTCAGGGTAGGCCTCGGCGACGGCGAAGAGGCGACCGAGCGCCTGGCTGAGAAAGCCCTCTGCCTGCGCGGCCTCGTTGGGCGTGTCGGCTCGTTGAGCGGCCGCCCGCGCCTGCGTCACGGTCTCGAAGGTCTCGCGCTCGTGGGCGGCATACCCCTTGACGGTTTCGACGAGGTTCGGGATCAGGTCGTGCCGCCTCTTCAGCTGCACCTCGATCTGCGCCCAGGCATTGTCGACGCGGTTTCGAAGCCGGACGAACCGGTTGTAGAGGACGACCAGGGCGATGACCGCCAGAGCCAGGATGACGAGAATGACGACCGCCCAGGTCACAGTGGGACTCTACTCCTGGTTTCGGCTGCGGATAGGCTGGCCGCGTGTCCGTCGAGATCCTCTACTGCCCGACCTGATCGGGCTACGACGAGCGGGCTGCGAGTCTCGCAGCCGAGTTGAACGCGAACGGGATCTCCGCCGAGGCGATCGAGGGCGGAAAAGGGCAGTTCGACGTCCTGCGGGATGGCGACCTCGTCTTCTCCAAGCACGACACGGGTCGCTTTCCGGAGGACGGCGAAGTCCTGGCGGCGCTGCAGTCCTGAGCGACGTACCCTTGGACGCATGCGCACCGTTTTCGCTGCGGGCCTGAGCACACTCCTCCTTGCCGGCTGCCAGTTCGGCAGCGACGACGGCAAGGCCGAGTTCATCCGCGAGGCGGATGCGATCTGCTCGAAGTACGAGCGGCAGATCGCTCAGATTCCGCAGCCACAGACGTTCCTACGGGACTTCGCCGTGTTCATGCGCCGCGCAGTGCCGATCGCCCGGCAGCAGAACGTCGAGTTGCGCGCACTCGAAGCGCCCGAGGACGACGATGCGGACTTCCAGCGCATGCTCACGCTGCTCGACCAACAGCTGGACGCCTGGGAGCAGGCCTCCGAGCAGGCGTTCGCCGGGGACGACCAGCAGGCCCAGGCGACCTTCGGCGCGTCGTCGGGGCCCGGCGAGGAGGCCCAGCGGATCGCCGGCGAGATCGGCTTCTTCTCGTGCGCGAGACCTGAGGGCTAGTTCAGAGGTAGGTCAGCGGCCGGAGAAGCGAGGATCGCGCTTCTCCAGGAATGCGGCGACGCCCTCCCGAAAATCCTCCGTCTGTGTCGCGGCGGACTGGAGCTGGGCCTCGAGCTCGAGCTGTTCCTCGAGCGTCGACTCGCCGGCCCGATCGAAGAGCCGCTTCGTCATCCCGACGCCCCGGGTGGGCATCGACGCGAGCTGCGCGGCAAGCTCGGCGGCTCGCGCCCGTAGGGCGTCGTCTTCGACCACCTCGGAGACGAGCCCCCAGGCCTCGGCCTCGGTGGCGGTGAGGCGGCGCCCGGAGGTCATCCACTCGAAGGCTCGGGCGGGCCCGAGGAGCCTCGCGATGAAGTACGTGCCGCCGGAGTCCGGGACGAGGCCGATGTTGATGAACGCCGGGACGAAGGTCGCCGCAAGGGAGGCGATGCGGATGTCGCATGCGCAGGCGGTGGAGAGCCCGGCGCCGGCCGCTGCGCCGTTCACTGCGGCGATCACCGGCTTCTCGAGCGCACGGATCGCGAGGACGTTCGGGTGGTAGTTCGAGCGCAGACGCTCGCCGATGTCCCCCGGCGCCTCGCGAAACTCCGACAGATCCTGGCCGACGCAGAAACCGCGCCCCGCGCCGGTGAGGACGACTGCCCGAATCTCGGGATCGCGCGCCTCCTTGAGTGCGGCACCGAACCCCTGGTGCATCGAGGTGTTGAAAGCGTTGAGGACGTCCGGACGGTTGAGCGTGATCGTGAGGACGCCCCCGTCCCGCGTGGTCTCCACCTCGGCCATTGGCTCAATCTTGGCGCATCTGCGTCACACACCGGAGCGCCGGCGGCTCGTAGCATTCAGCAAGGGCTCTTTTCCCCGGGTGGGTGGGGCGTACAACGACCTCGCTCTGTCGGCTCTAGGAGCCCTTGAACTCGGGGCGGCGCTTCTCGACGAACGCCTGGAGCCCCGCCTTCGCGTCCTCCGACGCGAACGCCAGGTAGAGCAGGCGCCGTTCGTACTCCAGGCCGAGGGACAGCGGGCCTTCGTACGCGCGGTCGACCGCTTCCTTCGCAAGGCGGGTCGCCACCGGCCCCTTCGCCGCGATGTCATGGGCGACCCGCTTGGCCTCTTCCAACCAGGCCTCCCTGGCGACCACGCGTGCCACGAGGCCCGCGTCCAGCGCCTCGCGCGCCGAGAGGAAGCGCCCGCTGAGGATCATGTCCATCGCGAGCGCCTTGCCGACGGCCCGGGTCAGCCGCTGCGTCCCACCGGCCCCCGGGATGATTCCGAGTCCCGTCTCCGGCTGGCCGAACTGGGCCGACTCCGATGCGACGATCAGGTCACATGACATCGCGAGCTCGCAGCCTCCGCCGAGGCAGAAGCCCGAGACAGCCGCGACGAGCGGGGTCCAGAGGCCGCGAATCGCATCCCACCGTTCGACGCGCCGCTGGTAGTAGAGCTCGATCGCCGAGACCTCCGCGAGCTGCCCGATGTCGGCGCCGGCCGCGAAAGCGCGCTCGGATCCGCCGAGGACGATGCAGTGGACGGTGTCGTCCGCGTCCAACTCCTGAAGCCGTGCCACGAGCTCCTCCATCAGCTCGTCCGAGAGTGCATTCAGCTGCTTCGGGCGGTTGAGCAGGACGACGGCTACAGCGTCGTCGCGCTCGACGAGGACGAGAGATTCGCTCACTTCTTCAGGAATTTCTCGATTGCGGCCTTCGGCTCCTCGGTCGCCATCGAGAGGGCGAGCCAGTCCCGGGCGTGGTTGATCGTCTCGTGCCAGGCGAGGTCGCGCCAGAAGTTGAGGTGCTGCTTCGCGTACCGCGTGGTCTGCGGCAGCTTGCGAGCGAGGTTCTCGACGACCTCGTCGGTCTTCGCGTCCAGCTCGGCCGCCGGAACCGCCCAGTTCACGAGCCCCCACTCCTCCGCCTTCTTCGCGGGGATCTCCTCGCACATGAGGACGATCTCCCTGGCCCGCCGGTCACCGACGAGGATCGAGAGCCACTGCGTCGCGCCGCCGGCCGGCACCGACCCGTGCTCCGGTCCGACATGGCGGATGAATGCGTCGTCGACCATCACGCCCAGGTCGCAGGCCATCTGGAACTCGTTGCCTCCGCCGACGGCGATCCCGTTGATCCGGGCGAGGGTCGGCTTGCCGATCTCTCGCAGCCGGTCGTGGGCGTCCTTGAAGGCGCCGAACCACTTCCAGTACTCGTTCGGCTTACCGATGTAGTCCTCCGCCCAGGTGCGAAGGTCCGCGCCGACGCAGAACGCGCGGCCGGCGCCGGTCAGGACGACGACGCGGATCTCGTCGTCCCACGAGGCGTCCTCACAGGCCCGCGCCAGCTCACGCAAGGTCTGGAAGTCGAAGGCGTTCAGCACCTCCGGCCGGTTGAACGTGATCGTCGCGCGGGGCGGCGCCTTCTCGTAGACGATCTTCTCGAAGCCGAGCTCCTCGGGCGGAAGCGGGCGCGGATAGTCGGGCTGAGTCACTCGACCTCGGCGAAGTGGACGTGGAAGCGGCCGCCCATCTCCATCGCGTCCTTCCCTGTGGCCATGAATTCCTCGGTTCGAGCGGCCGACTTGAAGGCGTCCATGTCCGCGAACTCCCATTCGGCGTAGTACGGGAACTTCGGCTCACCCATCGGGGCGCCGAAAACCGCGCCGTGCCTGAACGTCCCGCCGGGCACCTTTCGGCAGAGCTCGGCGTGCTGCTCGTACCGCCCGGGCTCCGGTTTCTCCTCGTACAGCACGAACACGCGAACCATGGCCTCTCCTTCCGTCGGCGACGGGCCGGAGCGTATAGCTTCGCCCCGTGTCGAGCGGAACCGCAGTGGCGGTCGCACTGTGCGCGATCGGGGGCCTGGCAGGCGCGATACAGGCGGCGGTCATGGGCGAGCTCGGGGAGCGCGTCGGCGTCGCGCCCGCCCTCGCGTTCGCCGTCGCCGTCTCGCTCGCCTTCGCCCTCGGGTTGCTGCTCGTCTGGGAGCAGAGCTTCAGCGGCATCCGCACCGCCGCCCAGCAGCCGTGGTGGCTGTGGCTGGGCGGCGTCATGAGCGTTTTCATCGTCCTCAGCATCACGTTGGCGACGCCGCGAATCGGCGTCGCTGCGACGATCGGGATCGTCATCGCCGGGAACCTGGTGGCCGCGGCGCTGATCGACCAGTACGGCCTCTTCGGCCAGGAACAGGTGGCGATCACGGCGTACCGCCTCCTCGGCCTGGCCCTGCTCGCCGCCGGCGCGGCCCTCTCGCTCGTCCGTTAGCGGCACGTCTTGGTGCCAGGCACCAAGGCACGTCTCCTAGGGACAACCCTCCGGCGCGCTAGCAGCGCTCACTAGTCGGTTAGCAACACGTCCTGGTGCCAGGCACCAGGACACGTCCGCTAGAGGCAGATGTCGTCCGGCTTGACCGGGACGCGCCCGAGCGCTCGGCCGGTCGCCGCACGCATCGCGGACATCACCGCCGCGGTGGACACGACCGTCGGCGGCTCGCCGACGCCCTTGACCCCGTAGGGCGCGTCCGGCTCCGGATCCTCGATCAGCTCGACGGTCATCGGCGGCATGTCGAGAGTGGTCGGGATCAAGTAATCGGTGAAGCTCGCGTTCGTGATCAGGCCGTCGCGCGTCTGAATCTCCTCCATCAGCGCCAGGCCGAGACCCTGCGCCGTGCCGCCCTCGATCTGCCCGTGGACGGCCTGCGGGTTGAGCGCCTTGCCGACGTCCTGCGCAGTCCCGATCCAGACGACGCGCGTCAGGCCGAGCTCCACGTCGACCTCGACGACGACGCGCATGGCGGCACAGGCGAGCGCGACATGGGCACGGCCGTCCGTGATCTGGCCGCTGTCGGGCTCGAGCGGGAACGTGCGGGGATGGCGGTAGATCCGCTCGAGATCGATCTCCTCGCCGTCGGCCAGCGACCCGCCGCGCCGGTCGAGCTCGTCTCGCATCGCCCGGCAGGCCGCCTGCACGGCCCCGGCCGCCATCCAGGTCATCCGCGAGGCCGATGCCGACCCCGCCGAACCGACCGCGGAGGTCGTGCCCGGCGCCATCGAGACGTTCTCGAGGTCGAGCTCAGTTCGGGCAGTCTGGAGGATCACGTTCGTCACGCCCTGCCCGACCTCGGCGGCGGCGCAGTGGACCTCGGCGACGAGCTCTCCGTCCGACTCGAAGAGCCGCACCCGAGCCGCCGTGTAGTCGTCGAAGCCCTCCGAGTAGCCGATGTTCTTGAAGCCGACGGCGAAACCCACGCCACGCTTGACGCCGTCTCCACGCGTCGTGTTACCCGCCCCTCCGGGGAGCCGGATCGGATCGCGGGGAAGTCCCTCTGCCTCCGGCACCGGAATCGCAGCCGCCCGGCGGATCACGTCCGCGACCGGCATCGAGCCCGTGATCTTCTGCCCGGTCGGCAGCTCATCTCCGGAAGCAAGCGCGTTCCTCAGCCGCAGCTCGACGGGATCCATACCGAGTGCTTGGGCGAGCTTGTCCATCTGAGCCTCGCCGGCAAAGCAGGTCTGGACGGCCCCGAACCCGCGCATCGCGCCGCACGGAGGATTGTTCGTGTAGACGCACATGGACTCGATCAGCGCGTTCTCGATCGCATAGGGGCCGACTGCGAACGACGCGGCGTTGGAGGTCACCGCCGTCGAGCTCGACGCGTAGGCACCGCCGTCCAGCAGGATCCGCATCCGCACGTTGACGAGCTTTCCGTCGCGGTTCGCGCGGTGCTCCGCCCAGATCCGCGCGGGGTGCCGGTGGACGTGCCCGAAGAACGACTCCTCGCGGGTGTAGACCATCTTCACCGGACGGCTCGTGTGCAGCGCGAGCATTGCCGCGTGGAGCTGCATCGACAGGTCTTCGCGGCCGCCGAACGCCCCACCGACGCCGGCGAGATGGATCCGCACCTGCTCCTTCGGGAGGCCAAGGCACGGGGCGACCTGGTCGCGGTCGACGTGCAGCCACTGGGTCGCGACGTAGATGTCGATGCCGCCCTCCCCGTCCGGCACCGCGAGGCCGGACTCCGGCCCGAGGAACGCCTGATCCTGGATTCCGAGCTCGTAGACGCCCTCGACCGATACCTCTCCCTCCGCGTCGGGGTCTCCCCGGACGATCCGCATGTCGCGGACGACGTTCGACCGAGGATCGTCCCGGTACCCGTGTCCTTCTGTCCATTTCTGCGGATGGATCGCAGGCTGGTCGGCCGCCTCCTCGGCGTCGATCACGAGCTCCAGCGGCTCGTACTCGATCTCGACCGCGGCCGCAGCACGTCGTGCCTGTTCCGGATGCTCCGCGGCGACGAGGACGATCGGCTCCCCGAAGTAGCGAACCCGGTCGAACGCGAGCACCGGCTGGTCGGTGAACTCGAGCCCGTACCGCTTGTCGCCCGGAACGTCCTCGTGGGTCAGAACGGCGTGGACCCCCGCCATCCCGACCGCCTTCGAGATGTCGATCGAGACGAGCGACGCATGAGCGTGCGGGCTCCTCAGCGTGTGGCCCCAGAGCATTCCGGCCGCGACGAGGTCGCTCGAGTAGGCGAACTCGCCGGTCACCTTCGGGATCCCGTCGACCCGCTTGACGGACTCGCCCACCCGGCCGAGCTCGAGCTTGCGGGTCTGGCTCGGGCCCGGGCTGCTCACGACTGCCCTGCAGCGAGTCGGACTGCGTCGAAGATCTTCGCGTAGCCGGTGCAGCGGCAGAGGTTTCCGGAGAGCGCCTCGCGGATCTCGTCGTCCGTCGGCGCCGGCTTGTGCTGCAGCAGGTCGACGGTCGCAACGATCAGGCCTGGTGTGCAGAAGCCGCACTGGACGGCACCGGTCTGGACGAATGCCTCCTGCACCTTGTGCAGCTCGCCGTCCTCCGCCACGCCCTCGACGGTGACGACCTCGTGGCCGTCGGCCTGCGCGGCAAGGACGAGGCAGGCGCAGACGAGCTTTCCGTCGAGCAGGACGGAGCAGGATCCGCATTCGCCTTGCTCGCACGCGTTCTTCGAGCCGGGCAGGCCCATCCGCTCGCGCAGCGCGAAGAGCAGGCTCTCGCCGGGCCAGATCTCGGCCTCGATCGCCTCGCCGTTGACGGTGACCGTGATGTTCACGACAGACAGCGGTCGAGGGCGCGCGCGGTCAGGACGCGAAGGGCGTGTCGCCGGTACTCCGCGGTTCCGCGGACGTCGTCGATCGGGCTCGCTGCGGCTGCGACCTGATCCGGGAAAGAATCGCGCTGGTCAAGCGGGGCCGTGACCAGGCCGGTGACCGGACCCGCGGAGCCGAAAGACGCGCGTAGCTCGCCACGCGCTCGGTCGGCGCTCACCGCGAGGGAGCAGACGGCGATCACCATCGCGTTGCGCGGCCCGACCTTCATGAACGTCTGCGGCGCGCCACTCGGCTGGATCAACACGGCCGTGATCAACTCGTCCGCCTCGAGTGCGTTTCGCTTCGGCCCGACCAGGAACTCGCGCACCGGCATCCGACGCACGCCTCGGACGCTGGACAGCTCCACCTCGGCGCCTTCGATCAGGAGCGGCGGCAGCGCATCGCCCGCCGGCGAGGCAGTCCCGAGGTTGCCGCCGAGCGTGCCCCGGTTACGGATCTGCGGTGAGCCGACGGTGCGCGAGGCCTCGGCGAGGGCCGGAAGCTCGTCTCTGAGCGGAGCGTGCATCGCCTCGTCGTAGGTGAGGCCGGCCCCTAGTCGCAGCGACCCGTTCTCGCGCGACCAGCCTTTGAGCTCGGAGACCTCGTTGAGGTTCAGGATGACCTCCGGCCGAGCCCAGTCGAAGTTCAGCTCGACCATGACGTCGGTTCCACCCTCGATCGGGACGGCTCCGGGATGCTCCGCCCGGAGCTGCAGCGCCTCCTCGAGCGAGCGCGGACTCAAGACCTCCATGCGCGCAAGGCTAGTACGTTCCCCCTGCAATGCCCGAACTCAGCCGCCGACTCGCCGTGGCCCGAGGAGACGAGCCCGCCGACCTCGTGATCCGCGGCGCGAAGGTCTTCTCCGTCTTCACGCGCGAGTGGCTGGACGGCGATCTCGCGGTCGCCGACGGATACGTGGCCGGACTCGGCGACTACGAGGGCCTAGAGGTGCTCGACGCGCCCGGCAAGTTCCTCGTCCCCGGTTTCATCGACGCGCACATGCACCTCGAGTCGTCGAAGCTGCTCGTGGACGAGTTCGCGCGGCTCGTCCTCCCGATGGGCACGACTGCCGTCGTCGCCGACCCGCACGAGATCGCCAACGTTCTCGGGACGGACGGCGTCCACTGGCTCGCAGATCTGTGCCACGACCTCCCGCTGGACGTGTTCTTCATGGCCTCGTCCTGCGTGCCGGCTTCGTCGTTCGAGTCGCCGCGCAGGCCGCTCCTGCCCGGCGACCTCGAGGGGCTTCTCCGCCGCAAACGGGTGCTCGGCCTCGCCGAGATGATGAATTTCCCGGGAGTCGTCTCGGGCGCGCCGTCCGAGCTCGAGAAGCTGGCGCTGCCCGGCGCGACCCATGTCGACGGTCATGCGCCGTCCGTGCTGGGCAAGGACCTGAACGCCTACGCAGCCGCCGGGATCCGTTCCGATCACGAGGTGAGCACGGTCGAGGAAGGCCGCGAACGGCTCCGCGCCGGCATGTGGGTGCTGATCCGCGAGGCGTCCGGTGCCCGCAACCTCCACGCGCTACTCCCGCTCGTGGCTGAGTTCGGGCCGCACAGGCTCGCGTTCTGCACGGACGACCGGGAGCCCGAGCACATCGCCGAGGAAGGCCACATCAACTCGATGGTGCGAGAGGCTGTAGCTGCGGGGGTGGCGCCGGAGGACGCGCTCGTCATGGCCTCGTTCAACCCGGCCCAGTGGCACGGCCTCCGTGACTTCGGCGCGCTCGCACCCGGCTACCAGGCGGACGTCCTCGTCCTGCGCGACCTCGAACGCTTCGAGCCCGAGGTCGTGCTCAAGGCGGGCAAGCCGGTCGAGGAGATCCCGCACCCCGAGGTTCCGGAGTGGGTGCGCCACACCGTTCGGATCCGGCCGCTCTCCACGAACGACTTCGTCGTGCCCTGGGAAGGGGAGGGCGCCGCGCGCGTGATCGGGATCGTTCCCGACCAGATCGTTACCGAGTCGCTCTCGGACACGCCGCTCGTCGATGGCGAAAAGGCCGTGTCCGATCCCGAGCGCGACCTGCTGAAGATCGCCGTCGTCGAGCGGCACCTCGGAACCGGCCGTGTCGGGCTCGGGTTCGTTCGCGGCTTCCGGCTTCGCTCGGGCGCGATGGCCTCGACGGTCGCCCACGACGCGCACAACGTCGTCGTCGTGGGGGTGAAGGACGACGACATGCTCCGCGCGGTGCGCCGGCTCGCCGACACCGGGGGCGGTGTGGTGGTCGTCGATGGCGGGTTCGTCAAAGCGGAGCTGAAGCTCCCGATTGCCGGGCTCCTGTCGGACGCGTCGCTCGACGAGGTGATCGAGGCGAGCCAGGCGTGCGTGGAAGCAGCTCGAGCGCTCGGCTGCGAACTGCCCTCTCCTTTTCAGACATTGGCCTTCCTGGCTCTGTCCGTGATCCCGAGCCTGAAGATCACCGACCGCGGGCTCGTAGACGTTGACCGTTTCGAGCTCGTTCCGCTCCAGGTGTGAGCACCATCCTTCACAACGCCCACGTCGTCGTCATGGACGACGGGGGGACAGAGCACGAGGACGGCTGGGTGCTGCTGGCCGATGGCCTCGTAGGACAGGTCGGAAACGGCCCGCAACCTGCGGCGGACGACAAGATCGACGTCGGCGGCGCCGTCATCACGCCGGGCCTCGTCAACACCCACCACCACCTCTACCAGACCCTGACCAGGGCGCAGGCGCAGCAGGCCGACCTCTTCACCTGGCTGAAGACGCTCTACCCGATCTGGGCGCGGCTCGACGGGGAGGCCGAGTACGCAGCGGCCCGAACCGGCCTCGCGGAGCTGATGCTCTCCGGCTGCACCACGGCGTTCGACCACCACTACGTCTTTCCCAACGGACAGCCTGGGGTGATCGACGCGCTCCTCCAGGCGGCAGCTGACGTCGGCGCCCATCTCGTGGTGGGACGTGGCTCGATGGACCTCGGTGAGTCGCAGGGCGGACTCCCGCCGGACAGCCTCGTGGAGGACCGGGAGACCATCCTCGAGGAGACGGAAGCCCTGATCCAGCGAGGCGCCGAGGTCGCGGTCTCGCCCTGCTCGCCGTTCTCGGTCACGCGTGAGCTGATGCTCGAATCGGCCGAGCTCGCCCGGAAGCACGGCCTGCCGCTCCATACGCACCTGGCGGAGACCGTCGAGGAGGAGGCGTACTGCCAGGAGCTCTACGGCTGCACGCCGGTCGAGTATCTGGAACAGGTGGGCTGGCTCGCCGACGACGTGTGGTGCGCTCATTGCGTCCACCTGTCCGACGACGACGTCCAGCTGTTCGGAGAGCGCGGCGTGGGCGTCGCACACTGCCCGACGTCGAACCTGCGGCTCGGCGCTGGTGTGGCAAGAGTCCGCGAGCTGCTGGACGCCGGTGCGCCCGTCGGGCTCGGCGTCGACGGCTCTGCCTCGAACGAGCGCAGCGACCTGTTCCTCGAGGTCAAGCAGGCGCTGCTCGTCGCCCGGGGCAGGCACGGCCCGGGAGCAATGACGGCCCGCGACGCCCTGCGCCTCGCGACACGCGGCGGGGCCGAGGTGCTCCGGCGCGACGACATCGGTTCGCTCCAGCCCGGCAAGCGGGCGGATCTCGCCGTCTGGAGGACGGACGGTCTCGAGCTCGCCGGCGCAGCCGATCCCGTTGCCGGCCTCGTGCTGGCCGGTCCGCATCGCGTCGACCGCCTCTACATCGCAGGCGAGGAAGTCGTTCGCGACGGGCGGCTCGTCAAGGCAGACGAGGAGGAGATCGCGCGGGAACACCGCCTTCAGGCGCGAAGATTCCAGCCATGAGCGTCTCGCTCTCCACCCACGTCCTCGACACCGGCCGCGGCGAGCCCGCCCAGGGAGTCCGGGTCGAGCTCCTCCGCGCCGACGAGCGGATCGGTGAGGGCGAGACGAATGCCGACGGCCGGATCCCTGAGCTCGGGACCGACCTCGATCCGGGCGACTACCGGCTCGTCTTCCACCCGCCGTCGCCGTTCTTCCGCCGGGTCGAGCTCGTGGTCTCGCTGGAGGACGGCCACTACCACGTCCCGCTCCTCGTCTCGCCGTTCGGGTGCGCGAGCTACCGCGGCAGCTGACGCGCGAGGAGCTGGAGGAGCTCTTCAGCGGCCCCAGCCTGCTCGTCGACCTGCTCGCCGACGTCGACGACCCGCTCGGCCGCGCCGAGGACATCGCCCAATCGCTCGACGACCGCGACAAGGCTGCGGCGCTCGCCACGCATCCGCGAATCGGCGAGCCTGCCCCGGAGCAGCGAGGGGACGATCCGGCGGTCATCACCGAGCTCGCGTACCTGAACCAGGTCTACGAGGAGAAGTTCGGCTTCCGTTTCGTGGTGTTCGTCAACCGGCGCTCGCGGGCCGACCTGCTGCCGGTGCTCCGCGAGCGCCTGGAGCGAACGCGCGAGGAGGAGCTCGAGACCGGCATCGGTGAGCTCGTCGCGATCGCGAAGGACCGATGGCAGCAGCGCTGATCGACCCGTACTGGAACGACTGGCTCGACCTCCTGATCCGGTGGCTGCACGTCGTCGCCGGGATCGTCTGGATCGGGACGTCCTTCTACTTCGTGGCGCTCGACAACCACCTCGGCCGGCCGAAGGAGAAGCACGACATCGACGACGGCGTGGGCGGCGAGACGTGGGAGATCCACGGCGGCGGCTTCTACCGCATCTCCAAGTGGACGGTCGCTCCGCGCGAGCTGCCAGAGCCGCTGCACTGGTTCAAGTGGGAGGCGTACGCGACCTGGCTCTCCGGGTTCGCGCTCCTCGTCGTCCTCTACTACTTCGACGCGGAGACGTACCTGGTCGACAAGTCGGTTCGGGACATCGACCCCGCCGCAGCCGTCACGCTGAGCCTGCTCGGCCTCGGTGTCGCCTGGGTGCTCTACGACCTCGCGTGCCGGATCTTCCGACACGAGCTCCTCATGGGGCTCTTCCTGCTCGGGCTCGTGGTGGCCTCGTCGTACGGCGCGAGCCAGGTCTTCAGCGGCCGAGCCGCGTATCTCCAGGTCGGCGCGATGCTCGGGACGATCATGGCGGCAAACGTCCTCTTCAACATCATCCCGGCGCACTGGGAGCTGATCCGGGCGAAGGAGCGGGGCGAGGCGCCCGACCCCGGCCCGGGCCTCGAGGCCAAGCGTCGCTCGGTGCACAACAACTACCTGACGCTGCCGGTCGTCTTCGCGATGATCTCGAACCACTTCCCGTTCACGTTCGGCCACGACCAGGGGTGGCTGGTGCTCGTGGCGCTCGTCTTGATAGGCGCGTGGGTCCGGCACTACTTCAACCTCCGCCATGCGGGTCGGACGGTGTGGTGGATCCCGGTCTCGGCGGCCGTCGCCGTCGTGGCGCTGGCGATCGCGATCCGGCCGGACGGCGGCGGTAGCGAGGGCGGACCGGCCAAGTCGGTCAGCGCCGAGGAGGCGCAGGCGATCGTCCAGCAGCGCTGTACGCCGTGCCACGCACAGGAGCCGACGCAGGAAGGATTCGCCTCGGCGCCAGGCGGAGTCGCGTTCGACACCCTCGAGCAGATCGAATCGCAGGCGAGCGCGATCAAGGCGCAAGCCGTCGACTCAGAGGCGATGCCCCTCGGAAACGTGACCGGGATGACGGACGAGGAGCGCGAGTCGCTCGGCGCCTGGATCTCCTCGTTGGAGTAGGTTCCGGCCGTGCTCGAGATCAAGGCAGGCCCGTTCACGTTCGTCGCGCGCTTCGAGGAGGAGCTGGCACCGAAGACGGTCGAGGCGTTCCGCCAGATGCTGCCGCTCGACGACAAGATCATCCACTGCCGCTGGAGCGGGGAATCGAACTGGATCCCCTGGGGCGACCGTGACCTGGGAACCGGCCCGGAGAACGCGACGAGCTACCCCCACCCGGGCGAGATCGCGCTCTTCCCCGGCGGCGAGAGCGAGGCAGAGCTGCTTTTTCCCTACGGCTACTGCCACTTCAAGAGCAAGGCCGGGGAGCTCTGGGCGAACCACTTCGCGACGCTCGTCGAGGGGGCGGAGAACCTTCCGGCCCTCGGCAAGCTCACACTCTGGGAAGGCGCCCAGCCCATTTCCTTCCGGGAGACCTAGGACGACCAACCCGCTTGCAACGAGCGGCTGGCGCCGAACCGGGGCAATGGTCGGGGCGACGGTCCTCGCCGTAGTTGTGATGGGCGTCCTGCTCCGGATCCTCGACATCACCTAGCCGCCAGCGCCTGGAAACCCTTAGTAACAGTCTGTTACAAGGGTTCGGGGATCACCGGCGAAGGACGGGAACGCCGACGCCGGAGACCTGGTCGACGAGGGCCTCCACAGGCCGAGCCCGAAAGGCGACGTCGGCAAGGACCGAGGCAGTCGTCGGCTGACGGCGAAGGCGTCGCGCCTGGTGGACGAGGTCGCGGATGCGCTCGTAGCTCGGCCTGGTCAGGCCAAGATGCTCGGCCTCGCGGCCGACCAGGCGACATGTTTCGGCGATCGGAATGCTTGGATCGTCGAACCGAACGAGGGCTTCGATGAGCCGGGGGGAGATCCGAGGGGCGATTGTGACCACGCCTCCATTCTGGGCGTCGGGAACCCACCGAAAGTGACGATTCGGAGCCGAACCGACCTCAAGTAACAGTCTGTTACTTGGGGTTCGCGAGCCGGCGGAGACTTGCCGTCAACACCTCCAACGCAAGCGCGATGTCGTCGTCGCTCGAATGCTCTTCCGGTGAGTGGCTCGCGCCGCCGTTCAGGCTGCGGACGAACAGCATCCCGGCCTCGACGCCCGCAGCCGCCATGACGCCCGCGTCGTGGCCCGCGCCTGACGGGAGCTCGACGAGGGGCGCGCCAACGCGATCGACCTCCTCGCGAAGCACGCCCTGGACGCGCTCAGACATCGCGACCGGTGGGATCACGTAATGGGCGTCCTCGAGCCCGAGCGCCGCGACGAGCTGGTCGAGCCGCCCCTGATCCGGCGCTCTCGCGTCCACCGTGAGGCGCACGCGACTCGGGACGACGTTCGCGGCGCCCGGCTCGACGGACAGCTCGCCGACCGTCGCAACTGCCTCCTCGATCGCCGAGGCTGCATCTCGGACGTGCAAGACGTACTCGGCGGCCTGAGCCAGGGCGTCACTGCGTGCGTCCATCGGCGTCGTTCCCGCGTGATCGGCCTTCCCGGAGAACTCGCGACCGCAGCGGACGATGCCGGCGATCGAGGTCACGACGCCGAGCGGTGCCTCCGCGCGCTCGAGCTTCGGTCCCTGCTCGACGTGCACCTCGACATAGGACCCCGGCAACGATCCGTTCCCCGACCGCCAGCGGCTCCCGTGGCAGCCGGTCTCCTCGTCACGGAAGACCACGACGGCGAGCGTGCGCTCGGACGGGCCGACGGCCGCCACTGCCTCCAGGCCGGCGACCACGCCCAGCGCGCCGTCGAACCTGCCGCCCTCGGGGACCGAGTCGAGATGGGAGCCCGTCCACACTTCCGGAAGCTCGGGCGAGGAACCTCGTAGACGGCCGACGATGTTCGCGCGACCGTCGATCTCGACCTCGAGACCCGCCTCCTCGAACCAGCCGACCGCGAGCCGGCACGCCTCGTCCTCCGCCGGCGTCCCGCCGACCCGATTCGCGCCCACGCCGTCGCCGATGTGGAAAACGTCGTCCAGTCTTCGTTTTAGAGTCGCGCTCAGCACGGACCTGCGGAAAGGAGCAGCTGCATGAGTGAGCTTGCCGCGTCGTTCGAACGCTCGGCGTTCGGCCGCCGCTTCCGCTTCCGGGAGAGAGGGACGACTCCCGGACGCGACACGGTCGCTGGCATGACGACCTTCATCGTCATGTCCTACATCATCTTCGTGAACCCCGCGATTCTGGGGTTTGCGGGAGTCCCCGGGCTGGAAGAGGCCGGCCTGCCCTTCGATGCCGTCCTCACCTCGACGTGCCTCGTCGCCGGGGTGATGACGATCATCATGGGCCTCTACACGAACATGGCCTACGCGATCGCGCCGGGCCTCGGCCTGAACGCCGTCGTCGCCTTCACGCTCGTCGCCGACAACGGCCTCGGATTCCCCGAGGCAATGGGGCTCGTCGTCCTCGAGGGCATCGCGATCACGATCCTCGTCCTCCTCGGCCTGCGCGAGGCGATCATGCGGGCGATTCCGCTCGAGCTGAAGAAGGCGATCGCGATCGGGATCGGCCTCTTCATCGCGTTCATCGGGCTCTACAACTCGGGCCTCGTCCAGGGCCGCACCTCGCCCACGCCCGTGGATCTCGCCGCCTTCACGACCTGGCCCGTGATCATCACGATCGTCGGGCTGCTGATCACGATCGGGCTGCGCGCCCGCGGCTTTCCGGGCGATCTCCTGATCGGAATCGTCCTGACGACGGTCTTCGCCACCATCGTCAACTACGCCGCCGACGTGTATCCGGAGAACCTCGGCTACGCCACGTGGCCGGACGACATCTTCTCGACTCCGGACTTCAGCCTGGTCGGCGACATCAGCTTCGACGCGTTCTCGACGCTGCCCGTCATCGCCGCGCTGACACTTGCGTTCACGCTCTTCCTGGCCGACTTCTTCGACACGATGGGCACGCTCGTCGGCGTCGGCCGGCAGGCCGGCTACCTGGACGAGCGAGGCGAGATGCCCGAGATCGGCAAGCCGCTGCTCGTGGACTCGGCCGCTGCAGCCGTCGGAGGCTTTGCGTCGGCCTCCTCGGCGACGACCTACATCGAGTCCGCCTCGGGCGTCGGCGTCGGTGGCCGGACCGGTTGGGTCAGCGTCGTGACGGGGTTCCTCTTCTTCCCGTTCATGTTCCTGGCCCCGCTGATCGGCATGGTGCCGCCGCAGGCCACCGCGCCGGCGCTGATCATCGTCGGCTGGCTGATGATCTCCGTCCTCACGGAGATCGAGGAGGAGGCCGAGGTCGAGTCTGGCGACCCGCTCCGCCACGACCCGGGCCAGGGCGAGCCCGCGACCGCCCGTCAGCCCACGACGCCGGAGAGACGCCTCGCCGGAATCGACTTCCACGACATCGCGCTCGGCCTCGCAGCCGCGGTTGCGATCATGTTCATGCCGTTCACGTTCTCGATCACGGACGGCATCGCAGCCGGGTTCATCGTCTACGTGTGGATCCGTATCTGCCAGGGCCAGTGGGCCCGCGTCCATCCCCTCATGTACCTCTCGGCGCTCGCGTTCGCGTTCTACTTCGCGGTGCCGATCCTCCAGCAGGAGCTCAGCTGGATCTAGACATTTCGGGCTCGTAGTCCTGCGTCTTCGAGCGCTGCGGCCACAAGCGGGTCGTAGCGCTCGGAGGCCAGGTCGCCGAGCGGATCCGCCGTGTACTGCAGGAGCTGTCCGTAGGGCAGGGAGAACGCCGCGCGCATCGCGAGGAGCCGGCGCCGCTCCGGCGTCGACTCGTCTCCGATGACCGTCGAGGCCTCTCGAAGCTTGCGCACCTCGGCGATCCGGTTAGGCAGCCAGAGCCACAGGAGCAGGAGCGCAGGCAGCGCGAAGGTCGCGAACCCGAGGACGTTTGCCAGGTCGTGGGCGCTGTCCTCTCCCTCCTCGCCGAGCTCGACGACCTCGCCGCCCGAGTTCTCGCCGGCCGAACGAAGTCCGTCCGCGATGTCATCGCCGACGACCGGCGTGCCGTCGACGGCGTCCGCCGCGGACTCGAAGCCACCCTGAACCGCTCCGCCTGTGGCCTGCACCCCCTCACCGAGGACGGCGAGCCGGTCGACGGCGTCGTGGACCTTCAGGGCCGCCCAGGCGAAGAGGACGAGCAGGATGATCGAAGCGGCATCGGCGACAAAGGCCCGAGCCCGTCGCCCACGGATTTCCGGATAGAGAGGCATTCCCGGCTCATACCCGCTCTCGCAGTCTCCCGAGCATCAGCCAGCCGACGAGCGGCCCGAGGGCGGAGAGCGCGAAGGCAATCTGCCACGACGTCGCCTCCACGAGCGCGGCGAACGTGACCGGGACGAAGACCCCGATCGCGCTCAGCGTCGTCTGCTGAAAGCCGATCGCCGCGCCACTCCTGGCCCGGCCCGCAAGCTCGGCGGCCGCGGTCAGCGAGAGACCGTTCCAGGCCATCGAGATCCCGCCTGCGACGACGAGGACGACGATCAGGAGGGGCAGGCCGTTTCTCGCGACGAGCGCGGTGACCAAGAGGCCGGCCGCGCTGGCGAGACCCACCCACCGCAAGGGACGCAGCCGGTTGCCCAGGCGGTCGGAGATACGGCCTGCGCCGATGCGGGAGATCACCGCGCCCACCTGAGTCACCGCGAGGACGACTCCGGCTCCCGCCTCCGAGACGCCGTGCTCGTCATGGAGAAAGAGGACGACGAACGACATGATCGGAACCTGGGCGAAGAGGTACATCGCACTCCCGACCGACAGCGTCCAGATGCGTCCGTCGCGAAGCGTCCACGGCACGGCGTCGCCCTCGAGCTCGGCGTCGCGCGCGGGCGGCTCCCGAATCACGAAGGCAGCGATCAGCGCGGCAACGAGGCACAGAGCACCGAGGTAGACGAATGCAGCCTGGAGGCCGCCCGCCTGCTCCACGAACGGGAGCGTCAACGCGCCGATGCCCATGCCGACCGGAATCGCCGTTTGCCGGATACCGAGCGCGAATCCCCGCTCCTCCGGCTCGAACCACTGCATGACGGCCCGGCCGCTCGCCGCGTTGACGCTGGCGCCGGCCGCCGCTCCGAAGAAGAGGAAACCGACGAGTGTCAGGAAGTCCGGCGCCCAGCCGGCTGCACCCGTGAGGAGCCCGCAGGCGGCCAGCCCTCCCGCGAGCACCACGCGCTCACCTAGCCGATCGGCTAGGAGCCCCCAGCCCAGCAGCGTCAGGATCGGACCGATCCAGAGCGACGCGAACGCGAACCCGAGCTGGGACAGCGAGAGACCGAACTCGTCCCGCAGCGCGGGTGCGAGCACCGGGAGCCCGACGAAGACTGCCGCGAGGCTCGCCTGTGCCGCGGTACCGGCCGCCAGCACCGCCCACCGGTAGCGCAGGCTAGAGGCTTAGAGGCCGAACGGGTTGAACGGCTTCGGTGAGGTCGAGACGATCACGCTCTTCGTCTCGAGGTAGAGCTCGAGCGTGTCGATCCCGAGCTCCCTGCCGAAACCGGACTGCTTGTAGCCGCCGAACGGGATTCCCGGGAAGGCCGTGTACGGCATGTTGATGCCGACGGTCCCGGCCTTGATCCGCCGCGCCAGCCGGTGGCCCTTCGCCGGATCGCCCGTCCAGACCGTCGCCATCAGCCCGTAGCGGGAGTCGTTCGCGATCCGCGCGGCGTCCTTCTCGTCCTCGAACGGGATGATCGTGACGACGGGCCCGAAGATCTCCTCCTGGGCGACGGTCATCGAGCTCTCGACCTTCGAGAGCACCGTCGGCGGATAGAAGGCTCCTGGGCCGTCGGCCGGCTCCCCGCCGGTCACGACTTCCGCTCCTTCGCCGGCGCCCTTCTCGACGTAGCCGTGCACCTTCGCGCGGTGCTCCTGCGAGAGAAGCGAGCCCATCTGCGTCTCGGCGTCGAGAGGATCTCCGACCTTCAGCGACTTCGCACCCTCGGCGAAACGCTCCACGAACTCGTCGTAGAGCGGCTTCTCGACCAGGACGCGCGAACGCGCCTCGCAGCTCTGGCCGGCCGAGTAGTAGATCGACCACACCGAGCTCGGGATCGCGTCGTCGAGGTTCGCGTCGGCGAAGACGAGGTTCGGGCTCTTCCCACCGAGCTCGAGCGTGAGCCGCTTGATCGAGTCGGAGCCCATTCGCATGATCTCGGCGCCGGTCTCAGTCGAGCCGGTGAACGCGATCTTGTCGATGCCGGGGTGCTTGACCATGTGCGCGCCAACCGTCTTCCCCTCACCTGGGACGACGTTGATCGCGCCTGGTGGGAACCCGACCTCGGACGCGAGCTCCGCCATCCGGATCGCGGTCAGCGGTGTCGACGAATCCGGCTTGAGGACGACCGAGCAGCCCGCGGCCAGAGCGGGGGCCAGCTTCCAGGTCGTCATCATCAGCGGGTAGTTCCACGGGACGATCTGGCCGGCCACGCCGACCGGCTCCTTCAGCGAGTAGAAGAGGAGCGAGCCGCCGATCGGGTTGGAGCGCCCGCTGATCGAGCCGATCGCGGAGGCGTAGAAACGGAAGTTCTCGATGCCCTGGTGGAGCTCCGCCTTGACGGACGAGATCGCCTTGCCGACGTTCCGCACCTCGAGCTCGGCGAGCTCCTTGCGGTTCGCCTGGATCGCGTCGGCCAACGCGTGGAGGAGGCGTGAGCGCTCGGTCGGAGGGGTCCGCCCCCAGTCCCCGTCGAGCGCGGCGCGGGCGGCGTCGACCGCGCGATCGACGTCCTCCGTCGTCGCCAGGCTCACCCGAGCCAGGGCCGCGCCGGTCGCGGGCTCGGTCAGCTCGGCGAAGTCGGCGCCGCCGGACTCGGTCGACTCGCCGTTGATGAACAGGCCGTACTCGCGTTCGGTTGCTACCGCCATCGGGCGCGGACGATATCGGGTTTCCCACCTCGCCCTGGGGGCAGAATGGCCCCATGCAGGCTGTGATGGAGGTGCTGGCCGCGCACGGCGTCGAGGCGGCCGCGAGCGAGGATGGCTATGTCTCCGTCGAGGTGCCGTGCGGAGAGGACGACCAGCGCGACTGCCAGGAGCTGATGGCGGACATCGAGGCTCTCCTCACCGAAGAGAATCTCCCGTTCGTCCCCGAGGAGATCGAGGGCCGGATCGTGATCCGCCCTCCGGCGAGCTAGACCAGATCTGCAGGCGTCATCTGCTCGGTGAGCAGACGCTTGAATCGCGCCGGATCGCCGTCCACCCAGTCGCGGCAGAGCCGGTAGCCGTCCGCATAGGTCGTCACGTACGACCGCCACATCGGGTCGCCGATGAACTTCATCGCCTGGTTCGCCCGCCGATCGGACATCAGGCCCCAACGTCGGAGATAGTCGAGCGCGTCGTCCTCGGATGCGCCCTCCTCGTGGAGCATCAGCGCGACGTTTCCGGAGACGCCGTCCAACGGCCCTCGCGCCACCTTGACGGCGCGCGCGACGTCGGCGTCGTAGCCGATCCCGTGGCGGCCGAGGTGCTCAGCCGCGAACGCATCCTCGTCCTCGAGCAGGATCTCGGTCGCGACCTCCGCGATGCCCTCGGCGATCAGCGACTCCGGGGTTCCGATCATCAGGATTCCTGCTTCCGCGTACCCGCGCTCGCGATGGAGGAGCTGCTCCTTCCAGCAGTGCTCGGTCTGGTGGCCCGGATAGAGCTCGTGCGCCATCAACTCGGTGACGAAGTTCGTCGCCATCGGGACGTCGGTGTTCACGGCGATGCGGCTCCGGAGCCCACCCTCGTAGTAGTTGTAGGCAGCCCAGGGCTCGTCGTCGACGAGCTCGAGCCGGTACGACTCGCCGGAGGGCAGCCCGAACAGGTCGGCGGTACGGCCCCTGAGATCCTCCACGATCGACTCCAGGACGGCGTGAAGGCGATCGTTGGGCACCGGATCGTCCTCGCGCCAGGCCTGGTAGCGCTCGGAGAGGGAGCCGTCGCCGGGTAGCGCCTCGCCGAGCGCCTGGTGCGCTGCCTCCAACTCCGCCTCCGGTGTGTGACGCGGCCGGACGCCGTAGCAGCGCTCGACCTCGTCCGAGTACCCGATCTCCGCCCCGGCGAGCTTGCGAGCCACGGTCTCGAGGCCGACGACCTGCGCGCCGAGCCACCGGCGGCGGGGCTCCTCGAGCCCGCCGAGCTCGGAGAGCAGGCGACCGGCGTCCTCGACCAGCTCCGCAGGCGCCCGGACGGGCTCCACATCGATTCGCTCCTTGACCGCGGGTTCGCCGTAGTAGGCGTCGACGAGACCCTCGACGTGCCGCCCGAGCCGGAGCCCGAGCTCTACGTAGTCCTCTGCGGCGCTCACCGTTCGAAGAGTGCGGCCTGACCCTGGCCCACGCCGACACAAAGTGTTGCCAGGCCGTAGCGGCCCTGGCGCCGACGCAGCTCGTGCAGAAGGGTGACGACGAGTCGCGCGCCGCTCATCCCGAGCGGGTGGCCGAGCGCGATCGCGCCGCCGTTCACGTTCACCTTTTCCGGGTCGAGCCCGAGCTCCCTGATCACGACGAGGCTCTGGGAGGCGAAGGCCTCGTTGAGCTCGACGAGATCCAGGTCGTCGACGGAGATTCCCGACCGGTCGAGCAGCTTGCGAACGGCCGGTATCGGCCCGATGCCCATCACCCGCGGGTCCACCCCGGCGACGGCGCTTCCGGCGAAGGCCCCGAGGGGCTCGACCCCGAGCTCGCTCGCTTTCTCTTCGCTTGCGATCACGAGTGCGGCCGCGCCGTCGTTCAGCCCGCTCGAGTTACCGGCTGTGACCGTGCCGCCCTCGCGGAACGCAGGGCGCAGGGAGCCGAGCTTCTCCAGGGTCGTCTCGGGCCGTGGATGCTCGTCCCGCTCGACGCCGTCGACCGCGACCAGCTCGTCGGAGAAGTCCGCCGCCGCCCAGCGCTTCTGCGACTGCAGCGCGAAGGCGTCCTGCTCCTCCCGCGAGACCTCCCACCGCTCGGCGACGTTCTCGCCCGGTCTCGCCCATCGACTCGAGCGGGAACATCTCCTCCATCCGCGGATTCGGGAAGCGCCAGCCGAGCATGGTGTCGTAGACCGTCTGATTCCCACGCGCGAACGCCTGCTCGCCCTTTGCCATGACGAGTGGAGCACGCGTCATGGACTCCACTCCGCCGGCGACGAAGAGGTCGCCGTCGCCCGCTGCGATCGCGTGGCAGGCCCCGACGACGGCGGAGAGGCCCGACGCGCACAGTCGATTGAGCGTGACCCCGGCGACCGACTCCGGGAGCCCCGCGAGCAGTCCGGCCATTCGGGCGACGTTTCGGTTGTCCTCGCCCGCCTGGTTCGCGGCGCCGAAATAGACGTCCTCGATCTGCGCCGGGTCGACGCCCGACCGCTCGACGGCCGCTCCGATCGCCGTGGCTGCGAGGTCGTCCGGCCGGATGTGCGCCAGCGCGCCGCCGTACCGCCCGACGGGCGTGCGGACGGCGGAGAGGATCACTGCGCGACTCATGATCCGACGCTATCTAGAATCGCGCTCGTGGCCGTCCGAGACTTTCTCCGGAACCCGTTCTCGTTCCTGTTCACGCGCTCGTCCGGCGAGGACAGGATCGCCCAATACGTGATCCGGGAGCACCAGCGTGGCCGCGCGCTCGCGGAGATCCTCGAGGATCCGTACATCAAGAACCGAACGACGCCGCAGGAGCGCGCGCGCCTGCTCGACCGGCCGGAGGTCGTTCGCGCACTCGGCCACGACGTGGTCGAGTCCGCCAAACCCTCCTAGAGCTCTCGGCCGACACCGTGCTCTCGCGCCCGTTCGAGGGCCAGTGCCCCGATCGCGACGTCCCACGCCGCGAGACCGTTGGACTTGAAGACGACGATGTCCTCGGAACCCTGACGGCCCTGCACCTCGCCGGCGACGACCTCCGCGAGCTCGTGAACCTCGAGCCAGTCGAGAATCCCCTGGTCGACCGGCTCCAGAAGGTCGCCTGACTCGAGCTTCGCCTGCTCGATCGAGTCGCAGCAGACGAACGCCGCGCGCTCGAGGACGACGTTGTCGAGCTCGCGCGACCTGCGGTCGTTGGCGCCGATCGCGCACACGAGCGCCCCTGGCTGGAGCCACTCGCCGCGGAGGACAGGATCGCGCGACGTGGTCGCGGTCACGACGATTTCCTGCGCTCCCGCATCGCGGTGGGTCTCGCCCTCCTCGGCGCCGAGCTCCTTGCAGAACGTTCGAAGCCGTTCCTCGGTCCGACAGTAGGCGACGACGTGCTCGATCGAGGGCACCGTCTCGCGGATCGCCCGGACCTGGCTTTCCGCCTGCCAGCCGCACCCGAGCACTCCGAGCGTGGAGGCCCCGGAGCGCGCGAGGTGCTTCGCCGCCACGCCGCTCGCCGCGCCGGTCCGGAGCTGCCCGAGCTTGTCGGCCTCGATCACGGCGGCGAGCTCCGCCTTCGCGAGGTCGAAGAGGCAGACGACGAAGGCGGATCCATGCCCTGTCGCCGCATACGACTTGACGCCCGCCAGGCCGAGCTCCTGGTCGACGGCCGACATGACGGCGAAGGCGCCGCCCTCAAAGCGGTGGCGGTGGCGGGGCCGGTTCTCGACCTGACCGGAAGCGAGACGCGCGAATGAGCCCTCGACCGCCGCGATCGCGTCGGCCGGGGTCAGCAGGTCTCCGACCTCGGCCTCGGTGAGATAGAGCGGCAAGTTCCCGCAGTCTACGAGTGCGCTTCGTCAGGCCGGGCCTTGGGGATGAAGCTGATCTGGCCACCCGTCTCGAGCACGGCCCACTCGATCTCCTCGATGTGTGCGATCTGAGCGGTCAGGCGCGCCTGTGCCGCAACCTCCTCGAGTGTGATGCGGTTCCGGCGGAGGTTGCGGTCGAGGGGCTTGCCGTGCTCGACGAGGATCACGGGGTCGCCTTCCAGAAGCGGCCCGAGTCGTCGGGGAAACTTGAAGCTCGCGTAGGAGAACACGACGGTCATGGCGGCCATGGTCCCGCCGGCGAGCATCGCCCCCGTGACGGAGAAGTCGTTCTGAGTGACGCCCTGCTGGATCAGGTCACCGAGGACGATCAGCAGGATCAAGTCGAACGGCTGAAGCGTCGAGAGCTCACGCCGCCCAACGGAGCGGGTGACGAACCAGACGAAGATGAAGAGGACGACCGCTCGGAGGACGATGTCCATCTAGGGGAACACCGTGATCGAGCGGTCGATTGTCGTCAGCAGTTCCTCGCCGTCGTAGAGCCGGACGTCCTGCGGACGGTGGCCGACGTTGGTCGGGTTCACCTGGAGATGGAGGAAGAAGACGTGCTTTTGCCCGGCAGGAATCCGGCCGAGCTCGAAGGCGAGGTCTCCGTTTCGGCTCGCCTCGCCGATCGGCCCGGGAACGACGGTGTTGATCGTGATCCCTTCGGTCCAGCCCGGGTCGAGCACGAGCGTTGCCTCTTTCACCTCACGCACCGCGTCGACTGTGAACCGCGCTTCGTAGAAGAGTCCCCCACGGACTCGGTCAGGTGCGTAGACCTCGAGTCTCGCGGCCTGGGAGTCGGCGGTCGAGGTGGATGGCCGCTGACCGAACTGGTTCAGGAGGCCGAGGAGCAGAAACGCGACGAGGCCGGTGAAGGCGACCCGGCGGAATGCGATATCTCTCCTGCCTTCCCGATCGCGCGCGACCTTGAGCACAAGGTGATCCGGGATGTCCGCCACGGGCCGGATTTCGCCCGTGGGCCCGGCCGTCCTGCCTCAGAGGCGCTTGCGTAGCAGGCCGAACATTCCGCGGACGACCTCGCGCTGGAGGGACTTGCCTTGCCGCGAGCCGAGGAAGTCCGTGAGCGGGTCGCCGGCCCCCTTGGGCTCGGCTCTACGCCTGCGCGGCGCCGGAGCTCTCTCCGCTTCCGGCTCCGGGTCCGGCTCGGCGGGCGCCTGCTGCTCGATCCGGGCTGCGAGGAGCTCGCGCGCGCTCTCGCGGTCGACCTTCGTCCCGTACTTGGCAAAGAGCGGTGACGCCTTCGCCGCGCCGTCGACGTCGTCGGCCGGCTCCATGTGGGCGAGCGGCCCGCGGAGCCTCGTGTGGACGACGGGCGTCGGCACACCCTTCTCGGAGAGAATCGTCACCGCCGCCTCGCCGGTTCCGAGCGAGGTCAGGAGCTCCTCGAGGTCGTAGAGCTCCGTGGTCGGGAAGGTGGAGACGGTCGCCTTGAGCGCCTTCGCGTCCTGCGGCGTGAACGCACGCAGCGCGTGCTGGATCCGGTTGCCGAGCTGGGCGAGGACATCCGCCGGGAGGTCTTTCGGCGTCTGCGTGATGAAGAAGATGCCGACGCCTTTCGAGCGGATCAGCCGAACGGTCTGGACGACGGAATCGAGGAACGCGTCCGTGGCGTCGGCGAAGAGGAGATGCGCTTCGTCGAAGAAGAAGACGAGCTTCGGCTTGGGGAGGTCGCCGGCCTCGGGCAGCTGCTCGAAGAGCTCCGCCAGCAGCCACATGAGCACCGTGGAGAACAGTTTGGGCTTGTCCTGGACGGCCGGCAGCTCGAGGCACGAGATGATCCCGCGCCCGTCCGGCGCCGTGCGCAACAGATCGGCGATGTCGAGCTGCGGCTCTCCGAAGAACTCGGTGCCGCCGCCATCCTCGAGCTGGACGAGCGAGCGGAGAAGGACGCCGATCGTCGCCGACGAGACACCGCCGATCCCTTTCAGCTCCGCCTTGCCCTCGTCCGAGTCGAAGAACGTGAGCAGCGCGCGGAGGTCGGCGAGGTCGAGGATCGCGAGGCCCTTCTCGTCGGCGTAGCGAAAGACCAGCGAAAGGCTCTGTTCCTGCGTCTCGTTCGACTCCAGGATCTTTGCGAGCAGCAGCGGCCCGAAATCGGAGACCGTCGCGCGAATCGGGATGCCGGGTCCGATGCCGCCGATCGAGAAGAACTCGGTCGGGAAGCCTGTCGGCGTCCAGTCCTGGCCGAGCTCGGCGGCCCGCTTCTCCGCCGGCCCGCCCTTCTCCCCTGGCTGGGCGATCCCGGAGAGGTCGCCCTTCATGTCCGCGCCGACGACCGGGACTCCGGCCGCCGAGAGCTGCTCGGCGAGAAGTTGGAGCGTTCGCGTCTTCCCGGTTCCGGTCGCTCCGGCGATCAGGCCGTGGCGGTTCGAGGTCGCGAGCGGGATGCGCACGACGGCGTCCTTTTCGAGCTCTCCGTCGTGGACGCCGCGGCCGAGCTCGAGCGCCTCGCCCTCGAACTCGTAGGCCTCGGCAATCGTCTTCCCGAAGTCCGTCATGGGCGGGGGAAGCTACCTGGGGTCACGGCTACACTGGGCGCCCTAGCGCCCGTAGCTCAGGGGATAGAGCGCTGCCCTGCGGAGGCAGAGGTCGCACGTTCGAATCGTGCCGGGCGCACTTTGGAGGGGACTTACCGGATCGGGGCGGCGCCGACGGCCCTGGTACCGCCGACGGTCAGCTCGGCTTCCGCGGGAACCTCGACCCGGACATAGGCGAGCGCGAGGCCCGGAACGGAGCTCGTGATCCGCCCGACCGGCTTCTCGGCGTAGAAGATCTCCGTCTCCGGGTCGGGCGTTCCGTCGACCTCGAGGACCCGAAGCTCGCGGTTTGCCTTGCCGCGGTGATGCAGGCGGGCGATCGGCTCCTGCCCCGGGTAGCAGCCCTTCGTGAAGCTGACATGGGTCTGGGTCAAGCCGGCTTCGGCCGGCAGGACACGATCGTCGATCTCCCGGCCCCACCGCGGCCGGCGGGCGAGGATCCGCAGCCGCTCGAGCTCCTCTTCGGCGACCCGGGAGCCCGGCGGCTCGGCGTCGAGCTGCTCGACCGCCTTGACGCCGTACTCGAGGTTCGGGATCCCGTCTCCGTCCCCGAAGACGATCAGCGACGTGTGCTCCTCGAGCTCGATCTCGCACTTCGCCGCAAACCGGGAGCGGGTGAGCGTGGCACGCACCACGTCGCCGAGGCCGGGCTCCGTCAGGAGCAGGAAGTCGTCGTCTCCTCGCCGTACGACCACGAGCGGCGCGATCACGCGGCCTTTTGGCGTCAGCAGCAGCGCTTCGCACGGCGCGGACGCCACTTCGTTCGAGAGCATCCGCTCGAGGAAGTCGGCCGCGTCCGGGCCGCGGACGGCGACGTAGTCGCGCGTGCGCACCGCTGACGTTGGCGTCGCTCGGTCCACGGGATCTAGTGTAGGAACCGATGTTCCGGTCGCGCGCGATGCGCAAGGTCGAGGAGGCGGGGTACGACCCCGCCCGGCTGCCGCCCGGCCAGTATCTGACCGAAAAATGGCCGGTGCTCCACGCCGGAACCGTGCCGAACACGGATCTGGCGACCTGGGACTTCAGGGTCTCCGGCGGAGTCGGGAATCCGATCACGCTCTCGTGGGACGAGTTCACGGCCCTGCCCGCCCGCGAGATCACGATCGACATCCACTGTGTGACTCGCTGGAGCCGCTTCGACACAGCGTTCAAAGGCGTGCACTGGAGCACCATCGCCGAGCTCGTGCAACCGAAGCCGAGCGCGCGGTACGTCCTCGCCCACGCGGAGCAGGACTTCACCGCGAACGTCCCGCTTCGGGCCCTCGAGGACGACGAGGCGCTGCTTGCGTACGAGGCCGACGGCGAGCCGCTGACGCCGGAGCACGGCTGGCCGCTCCGGCTCGTGATCCCGAAGCGCTACTTCTGGAAGAGCGCAAAGTGGCTCCGCGGGCTCGAGCTGCTCGAACGCGACCAGCCCGGCTTCTGGGAGCGCCTCGGGTACCACAACGAGGCCGACTACTGGAAAGAGGAGCGGTACGGCTTCTGAAGCGGAGAGGGCGCCTCTCGGCGCCCTCTCGCTCATCCGATCAGCTCGCTGCTACGCCCGGTAGTAGAGCCAGGCGTCCTGCATGCGTGCGACCTGGCCCTTCGTGAACTGGTTGTAACAAGCGTCGTAGGAGTAGTCCATGTAGTTGTGGATCGAGTCCAGCCCCGGCTCGCGGCAGCTGTCCTGCCCGATCGGACAGCCTCGCGATGCGATCGACTGCGGGGGCGTGTCGTCGACGTAATCGCCCCAGTTGTTGCACGCACCGTTGAAGACGTGGTGCAGGTTGATCCAGTGTCCGACCTCGTGCGTCGCCGTCTGACCGAGGTCATAGCGGCCCGCGTAGCTCGAGGACGCACCCGGCATCGATTCCCAGTTGACGATCACACCGTCGAGGTACTGCCGCGACTCGGACAGGCCCGGGAAGTACGCCCAACCGAGGTACACGTCCGCGCTGACCGCGTACAGGTTGAGCGCGTTCCACCCTCCCTGACGGAGCGACTTCTTCATGGCGCGCTCGGCGGGCGAGTTGATCCCCGCGAGGTGCCACTCCGTGTTGTTCGTCCGCGTGACGCCGGCGAGCTTGAACGAGAAGCCCGATGCCGGACCGCCGTAGAAGCCGGCGAACGCGGCGTTGAGGACGCGCATCTGCTCGTCGATCACGGTCTGCGAGATGTTCCCGACGCCGTTCGCGTGGACGACGTGGAAGTAGACCGGCACGCTCGCCCGGAAGGACTTGCCGCCCTTGCCCTTGGCACTCGCCGGCATCTCCTGCAGGACCTGGTCGAGCGCAGGCTCGCGGACGACATCGCCGCGAGCTGCAGACGCCGAGCCGAGCCCGCTCAGCCCGTCGAAGACGGTCGGCTCGCAGGCCGCCGAAGCGCCCGACGAATGCGTGCCTGCAGCTGCAGGCGTCACGGTTGCCGCGGCATAGAGCCCGATGGTGAGCGTGATCAAGATCACGACCCGCCACGGCGCGAGCCGCTGATGTGCTTTCAGCATGTAGTTCCCCCTCGAAATGATTGACCCCGTCGAGGAAACGATATCGCGGTTCTCGGCCCATTGGAAGGGGATCACCCGAAGGAGGCATACGCCTCCTGACGGAAGCGTCGATACCTGGGGCAACCCACCTCCCCCACCCCTCATGAAGTGGCCCTCTGGGCCGCTTCGTTTGAGACAAGAGACCGGCTCCCCAGCCGGTCTCTTTTCTTTTGCGCCCAGAACGACGGAGGGCCGGCGTGAGCCGGCCCTCCGGTGAAGCGATGAGCCCGAGGGCTCGTTACATCATCCCGCCCATGTCGGGCATTCCGGCGCCGGCGCCGACCGGGTTCTTCTCCGGCGCCTCGGCGACGATCGCCTCGGTGGTCAGGATGTTCTTCGCGATCGACGCCGCGTTCTGGAGCGCCGAGCGGGTGACCATCGTCGGATCGATGATCCCGGCCTTGACCAGGTCCTCGACCTCGCCGGTGTCGACGTTCAGCCCGTGGCCGGGAGCGGCGTTCCGGACCTTGTCCACCACGACCGAGCCCTCGAGCCCAGCGTTGGCGGCAAGCTGCCGGATCGGCTCCTCGAGCGCCCGCACGATGATGTTCGCACCGGTGCGGTCGTCGCCCTCGAGCTTGTCGAGCTTGATCGACTCCGCGCCGTTCAGAAGCGCAACGCCACCGCCCGGGACGATGCCCTCTTCGAGTGCGGCCCGGGTGGCCTGCACGGCGTCCTCGACGCGGTGCTTCTTCTCCTTCATCTCGGTCTCGGTCGCAGCGCCGACCTTGATGACGGCAACGCCGCCGGCCAGCTTCGCGAGCCGCTCCTGGAGCTTCTCGCGGTCGAAGTCGGAGTCGGTGTTCTCGATCTCCGCCTTCAGCTGCTTGATCCGGCCCTTGATGCCCTCGGCGTCACCTGAGCCGTCGATGATCGTGGTCGAGTCCTTGTCGACGACGATCCGGCGGGCGCGGCCGAGCTGGGCGATCTTCGTGTTCTCGAGCTTGAGGCCCATCTCCTCGGTGATCACCTCGGCGCCCGAGAGGATCGCGATGTCCTCGAGCATCCGCTTGCGGCGATCGCCGAAGCCCGGAGCCTTGACCGCGACGGCCGTGAAGGTGCCGCGGAGCTTGTTGACGACGATCGTGGCGAGCGACTCGCCCTCGACGTCCTCGGCCACGATCAGCAGCGGCCGACCGGCCTGGATGACCTGCTCGAGCACGGGGAGGAGGTCCTTGACGGCCCCGATCTTCTGGTTCGCGACCAGGACGTACGGGTCGTCGAGCACGGCTTCCATGCGCTCGGGGTCGGTGATCATGTACGGCGAGAGGTAGCCCTTGTCGAACTGCATCCCCTCGGTGAACTCGAGCTCGAGGCCGAAGGTCTGGCCCTCCTCGACGTTCACGACTCCGTCCTTGCCGACCTTGTCGATCGCCTCGGCGATGACGTCACCGATCTCGCGCTCGCGCGACGAGATCGAGGCGACCCGGGCGATGTCCTCCTTGCCCGAGATCTCCTTGGACTGCTTCTTGAGGTTCTCGACGACCGAATCGACTGCCGTCTCGATGCCGCGCTTGATCCCCATCGGGTTCGCGCCGGCAGCGACGTTCTTCAGGCCCTCGCGAACGATCGCCTGAGCGAGCACCGTCGCGGTGGTGGTTCCGTCGCCCGCGACGTCGTTCGTCGCGGTGGCGACTTCGCGGACGAGCTGGGCGCCCTGGTTCTCGAAGACGTCCTCGACCTCGATCTCACGCGCGATCGTGACGCCGTCGTTCGTGATCGTCGGCGCGCCGAACTTCTTGTCCAGGACCACGTACCGGCCCTTGGGGCCGAGGGTGACCTTCACTGCGTCCGCGAGGATGTTCACGCCACGCTCCAGGGAGCGACGCGCCTCCTCGGAGAACTTCAATTCCTTGTGTGCCAATTCAGATTCCTCCGTTTGTTCGGTGGGGTTAGGCGGAAGCGCCCGCCATCTCCTTCTTCTTGCCGGCGGACTTCGAACCGCCGCTCGCCACCTTCGCGAGGACGTCCGACTCGCGCAGGATCAGGTACTCGTCGGCGCCGATCTTGATCTCGGTGCCGCCGTACTTCGAAAAGACGATCTCGTCGCCCTCGGCGACTTCCATCCCGACGAAGCTCCCGTCCTCGTCGCGGTTGCCCGGCCCGACTGCGAGGACACGGCCGCGCTGCGGCTTCTCCTTCGCTGTGTCGGGGAGCACGATGCCGCTCACGGTCTGTTCCTCTTCTTCGAGGACCTCGACGATGAGACGGTCACCAAGCGGCTTCAAATCCATCAACCAACCTCCTGTTCAAGCGACTTTGTGACAGTTCCTGGCACTCGTGGGGGCAGAGTGCCGGGTCATTCTAACGGCGATTGCCGTTCCTGCGCAAACCATCGACCCCCGGTTTGTTACAACCTTCCGAATGCCGCAGGAGTTCTCAGCCGGAGGAGTCGTCGTGCGCCGCTTTCACGGCAGATGGTGGCTCGCCGCAATCCGGCCGGGAGGACGCCGCGAGGGCGTTTGGGCCCTCCCGAAGGGGAACGTGAGCCAGGGAGAGCCTCCCGAAGAGACTGCCGTCCGCGAGGTCGCGGAGGAAACGGGCATCCAATCGGTCTCGACCGGGAAGCTCGGCGACGTGCGCTACGTCTACACGCGCGGCGGCAGCCGCATCTTCAAGGTCGTGACCTTCTATCTGCTGCGGTACCGCAAGGGCCGGATCGGTGACATTCCCGCGCAGTTCCGGCACGAGGTGGACGAAGTCCGCTGGCTTCCCCTCGAGGATGCTCGGCGGCTCCTGTCCTACAAGGGCGAGCGGGAGATGGCCGAGAGGGCGCTGGCCGCGCTCGATAGCCAGGCCGTATGATCCGCCCGCCGCAGTGGCCGAGCCGATGTACGCACTGAACTTCTACTCACCCATCGTGGCCGACCAGCTGCGCAGCCGCCGCAAGACGGCGACCATCCGCCTGGGCGACAAGTCCGCCAAGTACCGCAAGGGGATGATCGTCCAGGTCCTGGCCGGCGCGAGGTACAGCCCCCGCGACAAGATCTTCGACGCCGTGATCGACAAGGTCGAGGTCAAGACGATCGGCGAGCTCTCGCCGAGGGAGATCGAGCACGACAACCCGGAGATCCGCAGGCCGGAGGACATGCAGGACTTCCTCGGCCAGCTCTACAACCGCGAGGTGTCCCCCGGAGACACCGTCACGGTGATCCGCTTCTCTGAGATAAAAGCCCGCTAGCGGCCTGGTTTTCGGATCGGCGTGCCGAAGAGCTCGCGCGGCCGGACCTCGGCGCCGCACGCTTCGCATTCGACGGTGAAGGCCGACGTGAAGCGCGCCTCGCACGACGGGCAGCGCCACCGCATCTCCCCCTTGCACTGGGGGCAGGCAGCCGGCAGCTCGGCCTCCCACTCCTCGAAGAAGCGTTGCGCGAAACCGCAGGAGAGGCAGACGGAGACCCAGTCACCGAGGGTCTTGCGCCGCTCCTCCTTCAGCCATTTGCCGACCTCGCTCATCGCCGAGGGAGCGTACCGCCGCCGGAGTGACGCTCGGGCACGCTGAACGCCACTCCGATCGGCCTTTGGGTGGAACTCGGCTAGCCCCTCGCCTGCTCGGGCCCGAACTGGACGAGCGCCCAGATCACGGCGATGTTCAGGGCGATGATCAGCACCGACCAGACCGGGTAGTACGGAATGAAGAAGAAGTTCGCGACCGCGCTGAGGACCGCAAGCAGCACGCCGATGCTCCTTGCCCAGACGGCCCCGGTGTAGATCGCGATTCCGGCGAACGCCACGATCGCGCCGAGGATCAGATGGATCCAGCCCCACGTCGTGACGTCGACGTCGTACACGTAGTTCGGCCGGACGACGAAGAACTCGTCCTCGAAGATTGCAGCGATGCCGGCCAACGCCTGGAAGATGCCGACGAGCAGCATCACTGCGCCCGCGAAGGCGGAGAGGCCGTAGGCCCAATTGCTGGCGGCGGTGTCAGTCCTGTCCATCGTGGACATGTGGTGGTGCTCCTTCCGTTGGGGGGGTTGAGAACTCGCGAGCGGTCTGGCGGCGGAGGGTCTCGACGCCGATCCCCAGGACGATCGCCGCCGTCAGGACGAGTTGCCAGCGCTGCGTCTGCACCGTGGGCCCCCACCAGACGAGTGCACCGAGCAGCAGAGCGGCGACGCCGAAAGCGAGCTCCGGCCGCGCTAGGTGCGGGGCCATTCGCCCACGCGCGCCGACGGCGAGTCTTGACGGGCCGGCGATCCAGACGGCAAGGAGCAGCAGGGCGCCAAGCCCGATGAGCGTGAGTCCACCGTCGCGAAGCAGGGCAGTGAGGATGTCCCACGCGTCTCCGGCCGCCTGCTGAACGCTCCCGGGGGAAGTGAGCTCCTCGACGACGAACGACCCCGTGACTCTCCGGACGACGAGCACGAGGAGCCCCGCGAGGATCGATCCGAAACCGATCATCCGGAGGATTTCTCGCCGCGAGCCCCGCGCGAGCCACAAGGCAGCCGCCCAGAGCCCAACCGGCAGGACCCAGAGCCAGGTGCCCAGGAACTTGAGGATCTGGGTCAACGTCTGCGCCGACTCGAGCTGCGAAGCCTCCATCACGGTGACACGGCCCGCGTCGGGGTTCGCGAGCAGCCGCTCGTTGACCCGACCGATGACGGCGACTCGGTCGCCGAGTTGGATGATCAACGGCCGGAGATCGAGGAAGACCTCACCTTCCTCGGCCCGCACGAGCTCGCTCTCGTCCTCCAGGACGCGCACCAGGTTGCGGTGCGACTCGGTGATCGATCGGACCCAGAGCTGCTGCGGGCGAGGGCGTTCGAGCAGCCGTCGCGCGGCGCTGTCGGCTCCGAGCTGGATCCCCGCGGCGATCGGCCCCGCGAGACCCTGCTGCGCGGGTGGGAGCTGTTCCTCCAGCTCCGCCCGGAGGTCGACGTTCCCGAACAGCTGGTCCACGAGGGTCGCGGCGACCTGGTTTCGGATCTCCGGGTCGGCGATCAGCTCACCGGCGGTCTCCTCGACCGTATCCGTGTCGAGTCCCTGGAAGCGGATATAGCCCGCCAGCAGGCTCAGGACGGCGAGCAGAGCCCCGAGGACGACGAGGATGCGCGCTAGCAGCGTTCGGCTCACGAGGTGTTGGTATCGCAGACGGCGCAAAGGTGTCATCGTCCCATCTGGGCTATTGGTCGTTCGCTACATCGGGCACGGAACCGCGCTGATCGAGCTGGACGGCGTTCGAGTCCTGACCGACCCGCTATTGCGCCGCCGTGTGGCCCATCTCAGGCGTGCCTCGGGGATCGCCCCTGTTCCGGCCCCCGACGTGGTCCTGATCTCGCACGGGCATTACGACCATCTCGACCATGCGTCCCTGCGCCTGCTCGACCCTTCGACGCAGATCGTCGCCCCGCGGGGGCTGGCGTCGTCGATCAACGGGTTCCCCGTGGTCGGTGTGGAGGAAGGTGACGAGATTCGGATCGGCAACGTCCTCATACGCGCCACGCACGCGGAGCACGACGGCGGGCGGCCGCCGTTCGGCTCGGGATCCGCGCTCGGCTATGCGGTCACCGGCTCGAAGCGCCTCTTCTTCGCGGGCGACACGGATCTCTTCGACGCGATGGACGGCCTCGTGCCCGACCTCGACGTGGCCCTGATCCCGATCTGGGGCTGGGGCCCGAAGCTCGGCCGCGGGAAGCACCTCGACCCGGAGCGCGCGGCCGAGGCCGTCCGGCGCCTCGACCCGCGGATCGCCGTGCCGATCCACTGGGGCACCTACCGGCCGCTCCATCTCAGCGCGTCCTCGGCGTTCCTGACCGAGCCGGCGGAGGCGTTCGAGCGAGCAGCGGCGAAGGTCGCGCCCTCTGCCCGGGTGCAGATCCTGCTGCCCGGAGAGGAGCTACGGCTCGATCAGTGACCCAGAGCGGCCTTGAGGCCGACGATCAGAAGGCCGATCGAGAGGTTCAGCGCGATGGAGATGCACGTCGCGAGCGGGCCAAGGGTCTCGACCCGCGCATAGCGGACGCCCTGGAGCCCGAGCGTGGCGACGCCAAGTCCCATGGCCAACCAAACCGCGGTCGACTCGGAGAAGATCCCGAGCGCGCCCAGGACGAGGGCACCGACCGGGCCTACGGCGGCAAGCGGAATTGCCAGCTCGTGGCCGCCCACGCGAACGAGCTCGGTTACGTCGAGGCGCCGCCCCTGCCGGATCGTCTCTTCGAGCGCATGCGCGTACACATGCGCGATCCAGAGGACGATCACGGTCGCCGACACAACCGTTGCGAGGCTCCAGGCGTCCGGGTCGCCATGCGACCCGGCGGCGATCGCGCCCATGACCACGATCGTCCCGTACACGGTGCCGCCGATGCTTCGGCGCGAGCCGACGAGCAGCCGGCGAACAGCGTTCACCGGGCCTGCTCAGGCGGCGCCTCGCTCAATAGCGGTCCCCCGCAGTCATCCAGGCGACGAGTGCTGCGGGGATCGCACCGACTCCGACCACGATTCCGATCAGGACGAAATCGAGCGCGATGAGCACCACCCCGGCGATGAACCCGAGGACCAGAACGGCGAGGGCCATCAGCATCGGGCCTCCGCGGGACGTGGTGGACATGTGTCTCCCTTCGGTCGAACGACGCAGCGGAAACCGGGCGTCCGGTCGCGACGCGACGCTACGAAGATGCCCACCCTCCGGCATCGTCCGGAGGGGATGAATCGACCGCACCTACACGGAGATGCTGACCGGCGACGACGCGACCCACGTGACGGCGCCGAGGAACACCAGCCAGCCGAGCACGAGCATGCTCGTGCGAATCCGGGGCGATGGGAGTCTGGTGCTGATCCCGGCGAAGAACAGGGCGACGGCGCAGAGCACCACGCCCAGGACGTAGTTCGAGGACCGCTGGATGTTCCGTCGAACCTGCGCGGAGAGGACCTCCGCCTCGGCATCCAGCCGGTCGGCTTTCGCGGTGGCCGCCAGGCGATACTCGGGCATCGCGAACGGCGTCGGCGGAGCACCGGGGGTACGAAGCGGTCTCGTGGCGATCCAGGCCTCGAACGCAGGCTTGAACTCGGCGCGGAACCGCGTCCGGTAGAAGTCCGCCAGCCGCGAACGCTCCTCGGCAAAGGCATCCACCCACTGGACGAACGTGGCGATGTCGACCTGCGTCTGGCTCGACGCAAGGTCCGCGGCCCGGGACGCCTCGATCCGCGTCTTGTTCACCTTGCTCGCCGTTATCGCCTGCTCCCCGTTCCAGCGGGTCGCCTGGTAGCTGCTCCAGGCGGTCGTCACCGCCGCGAGCGCCAGCAGGAGCGCGGCTGCGATCTCTGCGACATTTCGGCCGGACGCGCTCATGCGCGAGGACGTCCATCGGCGTCGCACGGCGGCTCGACCTGCCTGTCGGCCGCCACCAGCGCCTCGTCGATCACCCCGAGCGCCCGCTCCATCGCGACGGGCCGGATGCCTCCGACTCCCTCCTTGAAGGGGCTGTCGAGGAAGTTGATGAGGAGCAGCAGCGATGCCATGACCGTCGCAACGGAGCCCATCAGCAGAGCCTGCGTCTTGGCCCGCTCCGCCCGGTCGGCGAAGAAGAGCATGAACACGAAGATCACGGCCGACAGCAGGATCAGGACGATCCAGAGTGGGAGCGGAATGACGCCAACGGCGCCGTGCATGCGGTCGACGCGGGCGGCTTCGCGGTTCGACGTCTGGTCGAGCCACTTGCCGTAGGCAGCCTCGTCACGCGGCGTCTCCGGCTGGAAGGGCACGATCGTCCGGAACAGCTCCACGCCCCAGGGGTTGACCTCGTCCGCCTCGCTACCGGACTCGGCGCGAGGCCACTCCAGCCGGACGACCGAGCGCCCGTAGCAGAGGAGCTCGCCGGTCAGCTCGCCGGCGATAGCGGCCGGAAAGAACTGAGCGGTCTCGACCTGCTGGGAGAGGACGAGCGCTTCCTCCTCGGCACCTACGCGGGACTGGTCATAGCTCGTAAAGGCGAGGAAGACGATGAAGCCGAGCAGGACCGAGAATCCGGTCGCGAGCACCCCGAAGACGCCGGAAGCCCGGTCGCCGTCCGAGAAGTAACTCCCCTCCGGCGCCCTTCGGCGCACGAGGAGCATCACACTCACAGCCACCGCCGCCACGGCCGCGATGACCAGGAAGCCCCAGACGAGGTTCACGAAGCGGCGGGCTCCGACGCGGAGACAAAGACCACTTGGAAGAACCTAACCACTCCGGCACCGGCTGGATTCATCCCGTTCGGACGATGCTCCAGGCGGCGGCGCCGGCGCTCTCTAAGCGGAAGGCAAGGCCGGATCGGAACGGGGACGGTCGGCTTCGTCGTCCCCGACGAACGCGTTGACGGCGATCTCGAGAACGACGAGGACGATCGAGAGGATGATCGAGGCCCAGATCGCCGTCCAGAAGAACTCGTCGATCGTCAGGTGACCGGTGAGCGCGTCGGTGAGCTCGAGCATGAGCGCGTTGATCACGATCGCGAGGAGCCCGAGCGTCAGGAGCATGAACGGCAGCGTGAGCAGCCGGACGATCGTCCCGATGACGGCGTTCACGAGCCCGAAGAGGATCGACACCCAGAGGGCGCCGAAGACGCCGCCCGACAACTCCATCCCGGACAGGAGCCACGCGGTGATCACGAAGGCCGCAGCGGTGGCGCGAGACGAACGATCATGCGCGTGACGAGGCCCACGCGATGAGGATAACTCCTCTCGATCGGCGGATGTCCGGGCCACGGCAGACCGAGTCGATAAAGTCTCGGCGCCATGGCCATCGCCCGTGAAGCCGAGCCAGTCTCCTCTCTGCGAGAGATCCGCGAGGCGGGGCTCGACCGCGAGGATCTCTTCGGGATCTACCGCAACCTGCTCCTGACGCGCGGCGTCGAGGAGCGCGGCCACATCCTCTACCGGCAGGGAAAGATTCCCGGCTCGTTCTACACCGGGCGGGGCAACGAGGCGTCCTCGGTCGGAGTGGCGACTGCGATGGGAGCCGACGACGTCGGCTGTCCGCTCCACCGCGACATGGGCGTCCATGTGACGCGCGGTGTCGAGCCCTGGCGGATCTTCGCGCAGTACATGGGCCGCGAGGACGGGCCGACCCGCGGCCGGGACGGGAACGTCCACATGGCCGACTCGCAGCTCGGCCTGCTCGCCATGGTCAGCCACTTGCCGGCGATGCTTCCGGTCGCGGTCGGCTGCGCGCTCGCCTTCCGGATCCGCGAGGAGCGCCGGGTCGCGCTCGGCTGGTTCGGTGAAGGAGCCTCGGCCCGCGGAGACGCCCACGAGGGAATGAACTTCGCCGGGGTGCGCCGGCTCCCGGTCGTCTTCATCTGCGACAACAACCAGTGGGCCTACTCGACACCGACCCACCTCGAGTACGCCTGCGAGACGCTCGCCGACCGCGCAGCCGCCTACGGGTTCGAGGGCGTCGTCGTCGACGGCACGGACGTGCTCGCCGTCTACCGCGAGGCGAGGCGCGCGATCGAGAAGGCGCGCGAGGGCGGTGGCCCGACGCTCATCGAGTCGATGACCCTGCGCATGGAGGGTCACGCCGTCCACGACGACGCGTTCTACGTCCCGAAGGAGCTCTTCGAGGAGTGGGCCAAGCGCGATCCGCTCGAGCGGTTCCGCACCTGGCTCCGCGAGAACGCCGAGATGACCGACGAGGAGGAGGACGAGGTCTCGGCCGGCGTGAAGCGGACGCTGTCCCAGGCCCTCGAGCGCGCCGAAGCCTCGCCTCTGCCCGACCCTTCGACGGTCACCCAAGGGGTCTACGCACGGCCCGAGGACCTCGACACACCGCACCACAAGTAGATGCCCGAACTTACGTATTTGCAGGCGATTTCTGATGGCCTCCGCGGCGAGATGCGGCGCGACAAGCGCGTCTTCGTGATCGGCGAGGACGTCGGTGTCTACGGCGGTGCGTTCAAGGTCACGCTCGGCTTTCAGGAGGAGTTCGGCCCCTGGCGCGTCCTCGACGCCCCGCTCGCCGAGACCGCAATCGTCGGAGGCTGCACGGGCGCCGCAATCATGGGACTGCGACCTGTCGCCGAGATGCAGTTCGCCGATTTCATCTCCTGCGGCTGGGATCACCTCGTCACCGTCGCGGCCAAGCAGTTCTACCGGGCCGGAACGCCTGTCCCGATCGTCGTCCGGCTTCCGTCCGGCGGCGGCTTCTCGGGCGGGCCGTTCCACTCGCAGAACCCCGAGAGCTCGTTCGCGCACATCGCGGGACTGAAGATCGTCTGCCCGGCGACGCCGGAGGACGCAAAGGGTCTCCTGATCAGCGCGATCGAGGATCCCAACCCCGTCCTCTACTTCGAGCACAAGCATCTCTACCGGCGAATCAAGTCCGAGGTGCCGGAAGAGCGATACCTGACGCCGTTCGGCAAGGCGCGCGTGCATCGAGAAGGGGAGGACATCACGGTCGTGACCTGGGGAGCCATGGTCTACACGGCGGACGAGGCGGCACAGCAGCTCGAGCAGGACGACGTGTCCGTCGAGATCCTCGACCTCCGCACGATCATCCCCTGGGACCGACAGGCGGTGCTCGAGAGCGCGAAGAAGACGTCCAAGGTCATGGTCCTGCACGAGGACACGCGAACCGGCGGCTTCGGCGGAGAGATCGCGGCGACGATCTCGGAAGAGGCCTTCGAGCACCTCGACGCACCGATCAAGCGAATCGCCGCGCCGGACACTCCGGTGCCGTTCTCGCCGCCGCTCGAGAAGGCGTTCATCCCGCAGGTCGAGGATGTCGCCGCAGGACTGCGAGAGCTGGCTGAGTATTAACCCCTGATGGCCACACCAACCGCCGTCGACGTCGTGATGCCCCAGATGGGCGTGTCCGTTTCGGAAGGGACGATCACGAAGTGGCTCAAGCAGGAAGGTGAGGAGGTCCAGGCCGACGAGCCGCTGCTCGAGATCTCCACCGACAAGGTCGACACGGAGGTTCCGAGCCCCGGCAGCGGGGTCGTGCAGCAGATCCTTGCGCAGGAGGGCGAGACGGTTCCCGTCGGGCAGCGCATCGCCGTGATCGGCGCCGCAGGCGCGGAGCCCGCCGAGGAGAGCCCGGCGGCGCCTGCAACCCAGGAAGCAGCCGCCGAGGCGAACGCAGCGGCCTCGGCCGAGACTCAGATTCCGACCGACGAAGGTGCTCAGGAGCCGGTGCCGCCACCGGTCGAGCCGCAGAGCGCGGAGGAGCCGCAGAGCGCGGGGAGCCGCCCGCTCCGCCGGCCGCGCCCGCCCAGGAGCCCGTAGACGACGGCGCCACCAACGGTAAGAGCTTCGTCTCGCCCGTCGTTGCCCGAATCGCCTCCGAGCACGGCGTGGATCTCTCGCAGGTTCAGGGAACCGGTCGCGGTGGACGCGTGACGAAGAAGGACATCCTCAGCTTTGTCGAGTCCGGCGGCCAGGCAGCTCCCGCCCCGGAGAAAGCCGAGCCTGCGGCCCCGGCGGCGGCGGCACCAGCACCACCCGAAGCACCCGCTGCACCACCCGAGCCCGCAGCGCCGGCACCTCCGCCGGCTCCGGCGGCCGCACCCGCGGCCAAGGCGCCGCAGCCCTCGGCCGAGGCGCAGCCGGGCGAGACCGAGGAGCCGATGACCGCGATGCGGAAGGGCATCGCGGAGCACATGCGGCGCTCCCTCGACACCTCAGCGCATGTCACGAGCGCGATCGAGGTGGACATGTCCCGCGTCGTCGCGATCCGGGAGAAGCTCAAGCCCGAGTACCAGAAGGGCTACGGCGTCAACCCGACGTATCTGATCTTCGTCGCACGCGCCGTCGTCGAGACGCTGCGCGACTACCCGTGGATCAACGGCGAGATCCGCGGCGACAAGATCATCAGCCGGAACTACGCGAACCTCGGCTTCGCGGTCGAGCTCGCCGACGGCAAGGGCCTGATCGTCCCGGTCGTGAAGCACGCCGAGGGGCTGAACCTGCTCGGCATGGCCCAGGCGGTGACGGACATCGCCGAGCGGGCCCGCAACAAGCAGCTGACGCCCGACGAGGTCCAGGGTGGCACGTTCACGATCACGAACCCGGGCGGCTACGGCACGTTCCACGGGACGCCGGTGATCAGCCAGCCGCAGGCCGCGATCCTCGGCACCTACGCGCTCGTGAAGCGCCCCTGGGTGATCCAGGACGAGCTCGGGAAGGACGTCATCGCGATCCGCCCGATCATGAATTTGACGCTGACGTACGACCATCGTCTCGTCGACGGCGCCCTCGCCGGACGGTTCCTCCAGTCGCTCCAGCAGAAGCTGGAGACCTGGGGCGAAGCGGACTACTAGTCGCGATGCGCGGCAGCTGCTGGTGCGGCGGCGTGCGCTTCGAGATCACCGAGCGCTTCACCCGCGTGCTCGTTCTGCCATTGCACGTCCTGCAAGCGGATCTCGGCGGAGTCGGGACTGCGAACGGCCGGGCACGCAGCGAATGGATCACGGTCACCGACGGTCGCGAGCTCCTCGACGACCTACCAGCCGGACGAGGGCAGCGCGAAGACCTTCTGCTCCCGCTGCGGATCGAATCTCTTCGGCGGCGGCTGGCCCGAGAGCGAGGAGTGCAGCGTTCAGGCTCCCCGCCATCGACGAAGGGCTCGAGCAGAAGCCCGAGTCGCACGGCTACGTCCGCTCGGTCGCCGAGTGGGAGACGCTTCCCGACGACGGCCTCCCGCGGCATGACCCCAGGATGACTGAGGCGCACCTCCTCAACCTCGGCGCTGACGCCGTACCTCGAGGCGTGGGAGCTGCAGCGCTCGCTCGCCGCCGCCGTCTCGCAAGGAGAGATCCCCGACACGGTCGTGCTGCTCGAGCACCCGCCGGTGATCACCCTCGGCCGGCGCACCGAGGAGGGTGAGCTGCACATTCCCGACGGCGCCGAGGTCGAGATCGTCGAGACCGAACCGCGGCGGCAAGTCGACGTACCACGGCCCCGGGCCAGCTCGTCTGCTATCCGATCCTCGACCTCACCCGCCACGGCCAGGACGTCAAGCGCTACTGCCGGGACCTCGAGGAGGCGCTCATCCGCACGATCGGCGCCGTCGGCGTCGAGGCAACGCGCATCGAGGGCCTCACGGGGATCTGGGTCGAACGCCCGCCGCGGAAGATCGCCTCGATCGGCGTCCACATCTCCAAGTGGGTGACGACGCACGGCTACGCGCTGAACGTCGACCTCGATCCGGCGCCGTTCACGGAGTGGATCACCGCCTGCGGGATCGACGACGCCGCGTTCACGACGGTCGCGCGAGAGCTCGGCCGCCCCGTCTCGGTCGACGAGCTGCGCCCCCACGCCGCCGCGGCGCTCGAGGAGGTGTTCGGTCTAGTTCGAGGAGATCTCGGCCGAGGAGGTCGCAGGGCTCGGGCCCAGCCGATTCACGAGCAGCTGACCGCCAGGCCGACTGGCGCCAGGAGCTCGGGACGGCTCAGGGCGTCGAGCAGGTCGCACGCGCGCTAGCACGCCGAGAGTCCCGACCAGGGCGTCGACGACACGAGGGTCGAACTGCGTGCCGCTCGTCCGGCCCGCAGCTCCGCGACCGCCTCGCGCGCGGGCATCGCGGGCCGATAGGCACGGTCGCTCGTCATCGCGTTGTAGGCGTCGCAGCAGTAGACGATGCGCGCGATCGGCGGGATCTCGCTCACCGGCGAGCCCGTCCGGATAGCCGGTCCCGTCGTAGCGCTCGTGGCAGGAACGGACGATCCGGCCGATCTGGCCGAGCAGGCCGCCGACGCGGTGGAGCAGCTGCTCGCCCTCGACCGTGTGCCGCTCGACGAGCTCCCACTCTTCGTCGCGTCAGCGGGCCGGCCTTGTTGATGATCTCGTTCGGGACCCGGAGCTTGCCGACGTCGTGTAGGAGCGCGACGAACTCGGCATCCCGCCGCGCTCGCTCGTCGAGGCCGAGCTCGTCCGACGACCGAGAGCGTGAGCTCGACGACGTCCCTGCTGTGCTCGCCCGTGTACCCGTCGTCGGCCTCGACGACGTCGCCGAGGAGGAACGCGGTGCCGCGGTAGGCGTCGCGAAGCTCGAGCTCGTGGTCGATGCGGACCCGCCGCTCGCGCGCGAAGACCGAGAGCAGGCCGATGAGCGGGACGGCGAGGAGCACGCCGTAGGGCGAGTCGACGGCTCGCAAAGGCGACCGCGAGGCCGATCGTCGCCAGCCCACCGTCGATCATGTAGACCCACGCCATCGCGCGAAGCTGCACCTTCGGAGGCACGCCGAGCGCCGTCCACTCTCGGACGCGCGGCGCTGCCGTAGTCCAGCGCGAACTGCGCGCCGAGCGCGCCGAGATACAGCGGCCAGTCATCGAGGGCGGGCGCCGACTCTCCCGCCAGGCCGAGGACGAGCACGGGCCCGATCGCGTGCCAGCAGTTCACGAGCCGCATGAAGACGCGCTCGAGATGGAGTCCGCCCCCCGCGTACTCGCTGAGGCTTCCCAGGATCACGCCGCCGGCGACCGCCAGCGGCACGATCCCGATCGGGAGAACGAAGAGCATGGGGACGAGCACGAGCTGCGTCGGCACGGCGGAACCGGTGCCGATCTCGAAGTCCAGCCGGAAGGCGAGCGCGTAGACCGCGATCAGGAGAATCGTGGCGATCGCGCCGGGCGTCGCGTGCGGTGGGGAGATAGCACGGCCAGGGCAGTCGCCGACGGCGAGGAACGACCCCGCCGAGATGAGCAGTGACCACCGCTCCCGCGTCGCCAGGCGACTGATTCGGCGCGCGCGTTGCTCCTCGATCACCCGTTGTGCGTCGCGGGATCGAGCGTCGCTGTCCCGGCCGCAGTCGACATCGAGGTCGAAATCGGCCTTCGGCGGCTCCGCCTTGAAGCGACGGGCGGGCGAACTCACTCGATCGAGGGATCGAGGACGGCCCAAGACACTCGAACGGGGCATGCGGAGGCTCGAAGATCCGAGTCAACCTGCGAGTGGGTAATAGCGGCGGGAACACTCATCGTTCTCTGGTCTCGGCTCTCGCGGCGTTCGCCGCAGCGGCAGCCGCTGACCGCACCGTCCGCTGAGGGTGGGCTAATCGGCACAGGGGCGGCCTCGGGCTGCGACGCACTAGGCGTCGCATCCCTTCGAGGCCTGGGGGGACAATCGCGAACTACCTGCTCATGCCGGGTGGTTCGTTCGAGGCCGGCGCACCGGCCTGGACTTTGAGCAGAGGCGCAGCCGTCGGCCCGGGCAACGAGCCCTTCGGGGTCGAGGGGGACGGCGGCTCGCGCTCGCTCTACCTGGCGCCCGGCAGCTCGGCGACCTCGCCGACCGGCGTGCTTCGCCTTCGGCGACTGGCATGCAAGGTTCTTCGTTCGCGGCAGCGGGACTCCGCGGCGGCCGACTCGAGGTCGACGTGGTCGTCCGGAGCCTCCTCGGGGTCCTGACCGTCCTCGACGGCGGCTCGGTGGCTCCTTCGGCCGAGTGGCAGCCCTCACCCGCGCATCGGGATGCTCCTGTGCAACGTCACCGGTCTGCTCGGCACCAAGGCCGTCGCGCTCCGCTTCCGCGCAGTGAACGCGGCGTTCCAGATCGACGACGTCTATCTGGATCCCTGGAAGAGCTTCTAGACCCGCGATCTCGTCCGTACACTCTGAGGCGATGGAGCGCTCGCTGCCCGTCGCCGACCGGCCCCGCCGGCCCTCGTGGATGAAGGTGCGCGCGCCGAGCGCGGACTCCCAGTACCTCGACGTCAAGAAGCTGATCCACGGAGCAGAGCCTCCACACGGTCTGCGAGGAGGCCCGGTGCCCGAACATCTCCGAGTGCTGGGGCCGCGGGACCGCGACCTTCCAGATCCTCGGCGACACCTGCACCCGCGCCTGCCGCTACTGCTACGTGAACTCGGGCCGGCCCGAGCATCCGCCGGACCCGCTCGAGCCGCTGCGGCTCGCGCAACGCGGCGGCGCAGATGAAGCTCCAGCACGTCGTCGTCACCTCGGTCGACCGCGACGACCTGCCGGATCGCGGCGCCGCCCATTTCGCGGCGACGATCAGGGCGCTCAAGCACAAGGTTCCCGAGGCCGGGGTCGAGGTCCTGACGCCGGACTTCCTCGGCGTCGAGGAGGAGGCGCTCCGCATCGTCCTCGCCGAGCGGCCCGAGGTGTTCAACCACAACATCGAGACCGTCCGCCGGCTCCACCGCGCGCATGCGCGGGGCGAAGGCGTCGTACGACACGGCCCTCTGGCTGCTGCGCCGCGCGAAGGAGGTCGCCGACTATCCGGTGCTGACGAAGTCAGGGCTCATCGTCGGCCTCGGCGAGACGAACGACGAGGTCGTCGAGACGATGCGCGACCTGCGCGCAAACGGCGTCGACGTGGTCACGATCGGCCAGTACCTCCAGCCCTCCGAGAAGCACGCGAAGATCGACCGCTGGGTGCACCCGGACGAGTTCCGGTGGCTTCGCGAGCAGGGCGAGGCCCTCGGCTTCGGCTCGGTCTTCAGCGGCCCGCTCGTGCGGTCGAGCTACCGGGCGGACGAGCAGCGCCATGCCGCCGAGACCGGTCGCGGCGCAGTCGCGTACTAGACTTCCGCGCGATGGCGTTTCGCGCGCTCATCTTCCTCGTCGTCGGGCTCCCGTACACGCTCTTCAATGTCGGCGGATCGACGCCGGGAACTGGTACCGGCGATGTACTGCAGGGCATGCCGGCCACGGGCCGTGCAACGCTCAGCATCAAATCGATGCGTCCGCTCGTGGTCGCCGGCCGAGGCTTCAAGCGCGGCGAGCGCGTGCGCGTCAGCGGGGCAGGCACCAAGAACGTGACGGCGACGCACGGCGCCTTCAGCGTGCGACTCGGCTCGGGCGCCCTGCGCGGGCTTCACCCTCGTGGCGCGGGGATCGGCGGGCAGCCGGGCGACGCTCAACTTCTCGAACGTCCAGAACGTTCACTGCCTCGACTGAGAACGAGAGAGGCCGCCCGAAGGCGGCCCCTCTGATCGCTCGTCTGACTAGCTGGACCTAGTCGTCGTCGTCGTCATCGCCACCGCCACCACCGTGCCCACCGTCGTCGCCGGGGCACGGTGTGACGAGGAACGCGTCCTCCTCGCTCTCGCTGACCGCGTCGCTCAGATCGCGCCTCAGCGGATCGAAGTAGTCGATGAACATGTCGGACTGCTCGCACGCCGGGTTCCGACCCGCCTGGAAGGAGGTCGGGGCACCGGAGCCGCGGCCGTTACGGGCATCCGTCCACACGGCGAGCGCCTTGTCGCCGTGGCCGTTGTCGTCGTTCGCCGACTCTCCCTTCGAGAGATCGCGGGAAGTTCGGATACGCGACCTGGTCGTAGTCGCCCATGAACAGGCCGGCCCGGAACGAGTAGTCCATGTTGGACGGCACGTCCGAGATGACCGAGTTCGCGAACGGCCCGAGGAAGCTCGCGCCCTGGCCGGGAACCGGACCCGTCGGGAGGGTTCGGCGGAGCCGTCGGCTGCGCGATCGTCGTGGCGCCCGGCGCGAGGCAGTCCCGCGAGGGCGTGCTCTCGACCCGACAGCCGGCGCCGAACCGCCACGTCAGGTAGTTGCCCGGCCGCTGGCGGCTCGTGGGCCACGCGTGGCGCGACCGAGTCCTCGTCGAGGCGCCGGTCGTAGAACGCCACGGCGAGCGTGCCGTCCTCGTCCACGTCGATCCACGGGAACCACTGGTCGTTGCCGAAGTTCCCCTGGGTCGGCTCGTCGCGATCGGCCGGCGGGACCGAGCGGTCGTTGTTGACCCGCGTCGGACCGACCCAGGTCGAGCCGCCGTCCGTCGACCGGAAGAAGAAGACGTCGGTGTTGGAGCTCGCCGGCGTCCCGTTCCGGTTGTCGGACATCACGAGGTAGAAGTCGTCGGCGAACGCCCCGCCGCGCTTGTCGATGACGACCGCTCCGCCGGAGTTGACCCGGAAGCAGCTGTTCGTCAGCACGGCGCGAGAGGCCGCCTGCCCGCGGGCCCGACAGTCGGGCCGGCTGGCTCCGCGTGGGTAGTTCACGTCGAAGACCGGTGTGACGTGGAACGGCCCTTCGAACGTGACTCCTCCGTCACGGGAGCGGACGAAGAGGTACTGGTTCTCGTCCACCGTGTTGAAGTTCTCGAACGCGACGCCGAGCAGCCCGGTCTTCGGGTGCACGGTCGGTACCGAGAACTGGTTGTCGTCGCACTCGCTCGTCGCCGGATCGACGAAGCCCCGGCAGAAGCCGGCAGACCTGCTGATCGGCTTCGCCGGCGACCACGACCGAGCCTGGTCGTCCGAGAACGAGTGGTAGATGTAGCCGCTGCCGTCCAGGTCGAATCGCGTCCACGTCGCGTGGAGCCGATCCGAGCCGATCACGTCCGGGTCGCACGCACGCGGAGTCCGCGTGAAGCGGCCCGAAGCACACGGGCTGGACGCCGGCCGGCCGCGGCCCCGCCGCGAGCCAGTTCTTGTCGTCGAACGGCGCGTCGCCGTTGAAGACGCCCGCTGTCGGATCCTGGTTCCAGGTGATGACGCCGTCACCGGGCTGGCGCGGGTCACCGGCACCGCCGCAGACACCGTCGTCAGGAGTCTGCTGCCCGGCCGGACCGATCGGGACGCACGGGCGCGTCCAGGTGAAGCCCGCCGTTCGTGGAGCGCCAGACGAAGACACCGTTCGAGTCGTCCCACGCGAAGGCGATCTCCTGGTTGTAGGCGATGCCGTCGCGGTCGTAGACGAAGACGGGATCGCTCTGCGTCAGGTTGTAGCCCTCGGGATTCGACGGGTTCGGGTTCACCGAGCCGTAGAGCTTCTTCCCACGTGAGGTCGACGCGTCGAACTGGTTGTAGTCGCCCTGGTAGTCGTTCGCACCCCCGACGATGTTGTCGTGGTTGCGCGGGTTGATGGCGATCGACGTCTCGTTCTCCGGGAAGCACGAGAGGTCGTAGTTGAAGCGCATGTCGTCCCCGCGCTCGCTCAGCTTCCAGACCTGGTCGCGATCGATCCGGCTCAGCGGACGCTCGTCGTCGACGTACTTCGCGTGCGGGCACTCGGTGATGTAGTTCCCGAAGTTGCGTGACCGCCCCTCGGCGAACTCACGCGCCGTCGGCTCGCCGGTCAACCTCTCCGTGTGCCCGGGCGGATGGCCCAAGGCGCGAGGCGGCTTGGCCGCATTCGCACCGGCGGCGCCGAGACCCACCAAGAGGCAGAGCGAAAAGCTCAGCCACAGGACGTTCTTCATCCTCTCCCCCTTCTTCTCGTTGGTCGAGCGGTCGCGAATATACGACTCAATAGCTTCAGAAGCAAGATGAACGCGACGAAGGACGCATAATGGAGTGAGCATGAATCGTGCTTTCGTACTCGCGACGCTCGCGTTCACGCTCCTACCGAGCGGCGCCGCCGCAGGCGAGGCGGCGCAGGAACGACCGACGCTGAGGGTGACAGCCGGAGCGATGCTCGTGGTTCGTGGAACCCACTTCCTCCCCGGCGAGCGGGTAAAGGTCTCCGTCGCCGGCGACCGCAGGCTGACGAGAGGAGCAACAGCTCTGGGGAGCGGTTCGTTCGCCGTCCGCTTCCGGTCGTCATTCGACCGCTGCAACTCCCGCCTGACGGTCCTCGCCGTGGGAGACCGGGGGTCGCGGGCCCGGGTGAAGCTGCCCGAGCTCATGTGCCCGCCGCGTCTCTAGGCTGAAACGAGAAAGGGCCGCCCGAAGGCGGCCCTTTCCGTGAGCTCAGTCCGACGACTCAGTCGTCGTCGTCGTCGTGGTGCTTGTCGCGCTCGTCGATCGTGCCGTTCGGGCAAGGCGTCACGACGAAGAGCTCGTTGTACTGCGAGCCGCCTCCATGCACCTTGTCCTTGAGCGGATCGAAGTAGTCCAGCCAGACGTCTGCCTGCTCGCAGGCAGGGTTGCGTCCCGGCTGCAGGGACGTTGGCCCGCCTGATCCGCGGCCGTTCCGGGAGTCAGTCCAGAACCCGATGGCGCCTCGGCGGCGACCCTCGTCGCCTCCATCGTCGTCATCGTCGTCATCGTGGCCGTGTCCCGATCCTGCAGGCACGTTCGGATAGGCGACGGCGTTGTAGTCGCCCATGAAGATGCCCGCGCGGAACGAGTAGTCCAGGTTGTGGGGTACGTCCGAGATGACCTGGTTGGCGAAGGGACCGAGGAAGGCGTTCCCCTGACCCGGCACCGGGCCGGCGCCCGGATCGACCAGGGTCGTCGGCTGAGTGACGACCGACGCTCCTGGCGCCACGCACTCACGTGCGTCGGCAGGAATCGTCGTCGTCGTGGACGTCACCGTCGCGGTCTTCGTGATCTTGCAGCCCGCTCCGAAGAACCAGGCGAGGTAGTTGCCCGGCCGCCCGTTCGGTGCTGCACGGCTTGTCGGCCACTCGCCGCGAGTCGAGTTTCGATCGAGCCGGCGATCATGAAAACCGGCTGCGAGGACGCCGCTCCCGTTGATGTCGATCCACGGGAACCACTGGTCGTTTCCGAACGCCTGCAAGCAACTCTGGTCCGTTGCCGACGTGCAGTCGCGATTCGCAGGCGTGGCCGACGAGTCGTTGTTCACGCGGGTCGGTCCGATCCACGTCATCCCGCCGTCGGTCGACCTGAAGGTGAACACATCCGCGTTCGAGCTCCGGTTGGTGCCGTTCCGGTTGTCGGAGAACACCATGTAGAAGTCGTTGCCGAAGCCGGAGGTCATGCTGTCTCCGCGCTTGTCGACGATGACGTTCCCGCCCGAGTTGACTCGGAAGCAGGTGTTCGTCAGCACGTTCCGGCCGCCCTGCTGCCCACGCGGGGTGCAGTCCGGGCGGTCGCTGCCCGAGTTCGGGTAGTTCACGTCGAAGACCGGTGTGATGTAGAACGGTCCCTGGAACGTGACCCCGCCGTCCATCGAGCGGACGAACAGGTACTGGTTCTCGTCCGGCGTGTTGAAGTTCTCGAATGCCACGCCGAGCAAGCCCGTCTTCTGATGCACGGTCGGCACCGAGAACTGGCTGACGTCGCACAGGTTCCCCGCGCCGAACCCACAGAACGGTGCGCTACCGGCGATGAACCTCGCCGGCGACCACGAGCGTGCCTCGTCGTCGGAGAAGCTGATCATGATGTTCCCCTGGAACGGCGGGGTCGACGTGAACCTCGTCCAGGTGACGTAGAGCCGGTCGACGCCGATCACGTCCGGGTCGCAGGCCCTCGCCGTGCGAGTGAACGGCGTGAAGCAGACGGGCTGAACGCCTGCGGGCCGTGGGCCTGCCGCCAGCCATTCCTTGTCGTCGAAATCGACATTGCCGTTCAGCGTGGCGTCGGGATCGTCGAAGTAGGTGACGACGCCGTCGCCAGGCTGCCGCGGATCGCCCGTACCGCCGCAGCGTCCCGACTCGTCGGGTGCCGGGGCTGTCTGGATCGGTACGCACGGCCGACTCCACGTGAAACCGCCGTTCGTCGAGCGCTGAACCGTGATCCCGTTCTCGTCGTCGGTTCGGTTGAAGTTGATCGCCGCCTCATACGCGACGCCGGCGCGGTCGTAGACCGAGACGGGGTCGCCGCTCGCGTCGAGGATGTCGCCGTTCGGAACCGAAAGCGGCGGAAGCTCCGCGTCGTAGAACGTCTCACCGCCGTCTACCGACGCACCGAAGCCCTGGCGGGACAGTGTCCGGTAGTCGTTCTGGCTCGTCAGGACGTTCCTGTAGTTGCGTGGGTTGATCGCGACAGACGTCTCGTTCTGCGGGAAACAGCTGTACTCGAGGTTCGTCCGCACGTCGTCGCCGTGGTCGCTCAGCTGCTCCACACGATCGACCTCGCGGCGGCGGAGCTCTTTCGGCTCCACGCGCATACCCGCCTGCGGACACTCGGTGATTCGCGTGCCCGTGAACTGGTCGCCGTACATGAAGCTGCCCGTCGCCGGCGGTGACGGAACTGCGAGTGGTCCCTTGAAGAAGAGGTCACCCGGCGCACCTGCCGCCGTGCCTCCGAGCATCAGGAACGCGCTCGTCGCCGTCGTCAAGGCGATAAGCGTCAGAAAACGCTTCACACTCTCCCCTTTCGTCTGGGACCGACTCCCCGTTCGGTCTCCTGCGCCGACTCTAGAGCATTTGAGCCGAAGGTTACGAGCGCTCCCTGATTTTCGTGGCTAGACGCCGGTGCTGCTTGCGCGCGAGCGCCAGCGCATCCTGAACGGAAATCCTGTCACCAAAACCGTTGACGGACACCGAGGCCGTCACGTTGTCCTGTCGCCAGCCGATGAGGTAGTAGCGCACGCCGCCGGGGCCTGCGCCCTCGTCGAGGGTCGCCGCAAGCGCTTCGTCTCCGAGCTCGGGCTCGCTGAGGCTTTGCCACGGAGCCCCTCGGTCCGGCGGTCGGGCTAGATCTTCGCCCAGCGCTTCGAGATCGTCCTTGGCGCCGGATTCAGACTCGAACAGGTCGGCGCGCGACTCGATCACGAGCGGGCCCCGGGTCGTTGCGGAGCCCGCCCGGCGGTACCTGGCCTTCCAGCCTTCGATCCGGCCGAAGCGGGCGGGATCGGCCCGAGACCCGGGGGGTGCGTCGGCCGGTGCCTGTTGCCCCTCGTCGAACTGGAGCCAGACCCGGGACAGGTCCGCGGGTTGGAGCACGAGCCTGGACAGATCGTCCGCCGCGAACGTCGCTTCCCCATCATCGCCCATGCAGCCCGCGAAGAACGTTGCTGCGAGGAGCAGGGCAAGCGTGAGCAGGGCCGGCGCGCGCATGGTGCGTGAGGGTAAAGGAAGGGCCGCCCTATACGGGGCGGCCCTTTCCTTGAGCTAGCGACCGACGGGATCAGTCGTCGTCGTCGTCGTCATCTCCTCCTCCGCCGCCCTCTCCGAGGATCAGGCGATAGCCGCCGCGACCGTGAGTCGCCGCGTAGATGACGCGCTTCGAGGTGCCGGGGATGTTCACCTGCGAGAGCTCGTAGGTCGCCACCTTCGGCAGGCCACGACCGGCTTCGCGCCAGACGGTGCTGCCGGCCGGAAGCCGGAGTACGCCCCAGTCGAACGAGGCGTAGAGGTCGCCGGTCGGAGCGTCCACCTCGACGTCCGTGATCGGCAGGTCGCCGAGGTTGTAGCTCAGGTCGGTCCAGACCGCGGTCCCGGTCGCCGGGTTGTACACGGCCTTGAACACGTGTCCGGGAGTCGTCGGCGTGTAGGCGTTGTAGCCCGTGAACGAGATGAACGCCGTGTTGCCGCTCGGATCGCGTGCGTCGACCGAGATGCCGCTCGGGAACCGACGTGGCTGCGCCGGCGTGTCGATCCGCTTGAAAACAACCTCTGTCTGCCGCTCGTTGAAGCCGGTGCCGCAGCAGTCCGGCTCCTGGACCTGCAGGGCCGGGTTGTTGGAGTCGGCGTTCTTCGCGACGAAGACGCGGCCGCGACGGGTCCCGGCCCAGATCGTGCCGGTGTTCGTCCTTGCTCGCTCGACCGAGACGACGTAGCCCGTTCCCTTGTCGGCCGACGAGCCGGTGACGAGGCTGCCCTGACCGAGCTTCTCCCAGTCACCGCAGCCGGAGTCGACGCCGGTGTTCAGCGCGCTCGAGCGTGGGCCGCCGAGCACGTTGCAGTTGTTCTCGAGGAAGTCCTTGTCTCCACCGGCGTTCTGGGTCCGCCAGACGCTCTCGGAGCCGGCGAACGCCGTCTTCGAGACGACCGGGTCGGCCGCGAACGGGATGTAGAAGGACGAGCCCTCGGGTGAGAACAGGATCGGGTCGAAGATCCACGACCACCACTGCGGGTCGTTGCCGCGGAAGTTCACGTCGCCCTGCTGGGCGAAGTACGTGTGGTAGCGGATGTTCCCCTGCTTGGCGTCGATGCCGGACTGGCCACCGTCGCCCGAGACGAAGTTGAGCCAGGTCCCGGTGCCGTTGTACCCGAGCGTCCCGTTGTCCTGCGTGCCGCCGATGACGTCGCGCAGCGGATTGTTCGGGTTCGGGCTCAGGTCCTGGAACTGCAATGTCCGGAGGCCGGAGTTCATGTTGACGAGGTCATCCGGGATGTACGAGAGCCAGAGACGGCAGTCCGTCAGGTCGACACCGGAGAGGTTCCGGTCCGCCTCGTCGCAGTCGGACGAGTCGTTCACGTACCGGCCGCTCGTCCGCATGATTCCGCCGTCGCTTCCGATGAACAGCACGTTCTTGTTCGTCGGGTGGAACGAAAGCGTCTGGACGTCCGGGTGATTCGCCTCGAACGGGTCCTTGGCCTCACCGGACATGTCCGTGAAGTACTCGCCGGCGTTCCGCGAGAGCATGATGTTGCGACCGTTCGACCGGTCGGCACCCGCGTAGGGCGGGAGCTCTCCGTACTGCGTCTGACCGCCGATCATCACGTGGTCGGGGTTGGTCGGCGACACCGAGATCGGCATGTCGTAGGAGCACTGGGCTCCGCAGACGTCGAACGAGCTGTAGCCGGGCGTCCCGTCCACGTTGCTCGAGAGCATCTGGAAGACCGGCGCGGCGGCCCGAGCGTCGTCGGTGCGAAGGACGCGCGATGCGTCTTCGAACGCTCCGTCGCCGTCCGCGTCGACCTCGTTGCGGCCGTCGTGCACGTAGAGCCTCGTCTTGCCGTTTCCGAGCTTGGCTCCTGCCACTTCGTAGCGGATGCCGAAGCCCGTCGGGTCCGGCCCTGCTCCTGCATAGATGTTCTGTGGAGCCGCACCGCCGGTCAGGCGGAAGACGCCGTAGTCGAACATCGTGAAGTAGACCGTGGTCGCGTCGACCGGGTCGAACTCGATGTCGGTCACGCCGCCGCGGAAGAAGTCACTCCCGTTCGGAGACGTCGGGTCGACCGCGTCCTGCGGCAGAGCGAATCGCAGGCTGAAAGTGTTCCCGCCGTCGAGCGACTCGTAGAGACCGATGGTCGGAGCTCCGGGCGGGGTGTAGCGCCCGCCGTTCGTGCCGGAGGACCCGTGCCGTGCAACACCGGTGCCCATGAAGATGTGGCGCGGGTTCTTCGGGTCGATCACGACCTCGCCGATGGCGCGATCGCGGGAGACGGCGAAGCTGCCGGGCACCAGGCTCCAGTGCTCGCCGCGGTCCAGTCGACTTGTAGAGGCCGAGACCGGCCTCGCTGTCGCTCGAGCCGCTCGGCTCGCCGGTGCCGAGATACAGCGTCTTGCCGCTCTTGTCGGTCGGGTCGATCAGCAGCGAGCCCACCGAGGTCGTCGGCAGGCCGCGATCGAGCGGCTTCCAGTGCGGATTCCGAGACAGGGCGTTGTCCGTCCTCCAGACGCCGCCACCGGCGGCGCCGATGTAGAGGCGGCAATCGCGGTCGTCGCACTTCGGATCGACGGCGATCGCGGTCATCCGGCCGGACCACTGGGTCGTCTGGCCGTTGTTCTGCGTCGCCTCTTGCGCGACGTCGAGCGTGAACGGGCCGACTTCCTTCCACTTGCCGACGCCGTGGCCGCGGTCCTTGTCGTCGTCCTTGTCGTGGCCTCGCATCGCCGCGAGGGCGCCTTCGAGCTGCGCGGCTCCGACAGACTGGTGCGGATACGCCAGATCGGAGTACGACTGCTGGGCAAAGCCGGCGACGATGTCGCGGCTCGCTTCGCGTCCACGCATCGACTTCTCGCGGGCCACCGGGACCGGCACGCCGCGGGCGAGCCGCCCGCCGTAGCGGTAGGCGAGTGCCTCGCCGCCGAGCGTTCCGCCGGCCGCCGGGGCGGCCGAAGACGATCCCGCAGGGCCCATCACGCTCGCGGCTCCGACTGCGGCTGCTGCAACTACCAGCGCCACGGCGGCGACCACGCCAAACGTCCTCTTTCTCATCTCATCCCCTGTCGTCGACTACAGAGCCCGCGATCTCGGGCTCTCAATAGAGGATCATTTATCTACCTGCGGGCCTGAAAAGTCAAGCAGGTAAGCGCAGATTCGGAGGCCTCGCAGAGGGACCGTCGTGGAAAGGAGAGAGGGCCGCCCGAAGGGCGGCCCTCTCTCGTGATCGCACAGCCCGGAGTGCCTAGGGCTGCGTTCCGTCAGTCGGGCACGGAGTGACGAGGAACCAACTGTCCTCGGACTTGGGCTGCTTCTGCCCGGCGTCCGCCCCGATGCTCGAGTACTCGTCGACGAAGACGTCCGACTGCTCGCACAGCGGGTTGCGACCCACCTGCGGGCCTGCGCCACCGGCCGGCCCACCGGACGAGCGGCCGTTCCGCGCGTCCGTGAAGTAGCCGTAGGCCTTGGTGTCGTTCGGCGTCACCGCGACGTTGTTGTAGTCACCGGCGAAGATGCCGGCGCGGAACGTGTAGTCGAAGTTCGACGGCACGTCGGTGATCCCGAAGTTCGGGAACCTGCCGAGGAACGCCGAGCCTTGTCCGGGCTGCGGATCGGCACCCGGGTTGACCAGACCCGTCGGCTGCGGAATCACAACCGCTCCCGGTGCGAGGCACTCGCGCGAGTTCGCCTGCTTGACCTCGCACTGCGCTCCCCACGTCCAGACGAGGTAGTTCCCCGGGCGCCCGATCGGAGCCGCACGGCTCGTCGGCCACTCGCCCAGGACGGAGTTCTCGTCCAGGCGACGGTCGTGGAAGATGATGTTGAGGTGCCCGAAGTCGTTGATGTCGACCCACGGCCACCACTGATCGGCTCCGAAGTCGCCACGGCACGGGCCGCGAACGGATTGCGCACCGCCTCCGGTGTATCCGACGAAGCCCTCCGGACGCAGACAGTCGCGACCGGTGTTGATCGTCGAACTGCTCGTGCCGGCGGTCAGCTGCGAGCGGTCGTTGTTCACACGAGACGGACCGATCCACGTCGACCCGCCGTCCGTGGACTTGAACAGGAAGATGTCGGCATTCGAGCTGTACACGGTGCCGTTCCTGTTGTCCGACATCACGAGGTAGAGATCGTCTGCGAACGCGCCTCCACGTCGGTCGATGACGACGTTTCCGCCCGAGTTCGAGCGGAAGCAGGTGTTCGTGTAGACGATCCGGCCGAGTCTGCTGCCCGCGCGCGGAGCAGTCAACGCGGCCGCTGACGCCCGAGCGGGGATAGTTGAGGTCGAACACCGGTGTGATGAAGAACGGGTTCGAGAACGTGTTGCCGCCGTCGGTCGAGCGGACGAACAGGTACTGGTTCTCGTCCGGCGTGTTGAAGTTCTCGAACGCCACACCGAGGAACCCGGTCGTCGGGTGCACCGTCGGCGTCGAGAACTGGTTGCTGTCGCAGTTGTTCGCGACGCCGAACGCGCAGAAGGACGCGCTCCCGCTGATCGGCTTCTGCGGCGACCACGAGCGGCCCTGGTCGTCGGAGTGGCTCTCCATGATGTTCGACGCCGTGGCGGTGAACTTCGTCCACGTCACGTACACGCGGTCGGGGCTGATCGGCCTCGTGCCGCACGCCGTCGGCGTATGCGCCGCGGTGAAGCACTGCGCCGCGATGCGGTCGTTCGGGTCGGGCGTCGACGTGTCGAGCGGCCGCGGGCCGGCGGCGATGTACTCCTTGTCGTCGAACGGGACGCTGCTGTTGATCAGGACGTCGTTGTCCCGCTGGAACGAGATGACGCCGTCACCCGGCAGGCGTGGATCGCCGGGGCCGCCGCAGGCCGTGGTCGTCACCGGGTCGACGATGCAAGCACGGCTCCACGTGTAGCCGCCGTTCGTCGAGCGCGAGACCGTGATCCCGTTCGTGTCGTCGTCGCGGTTGAACGCGATCTGGGCGTAGTAGACGACGCCCGCGCGGTCGAAGACGACCGCAGGGTCACCGCCGCTGACCAGGAAGCCCTGTGTCGCTCCGGGACCCGGTGTCGGCCCGTTGGCAGGGTTCACCGACGGGAACGGGATGATCCCGCTGTACCACGTCTGGCCGTTGTCGTTCGAGGCCTCGAACCCGGACGATCCGGTTCCGAGCCGGTAGTCGTTCGCCCCGGCCACGATGTTCTTCTCCTGCCCCTTGGCGGGGTTCGTGTCGATCGAGGTCTCGTTCTGCGGGAAGCAGGTGAACTCCTCATTGGTTCGCCGGTCGTCCCCGCCGTTCGAGTAGACCTCGACGCGATCCTTCGTCCGGCGATCGAACGGGTCGCCGAACAGCTTCTTCAGACCGGCCTGTGGACACTCCGTGATGTCGGTGCCGAAGTTGAAGTCCTTGAAGTCGTAGATCCCCGACGACGGCGGCGTGCCCGGCGCCGTGCCCGGCGTGTACTTCGGGAACGGCTCGCCCAGGCCGTCCGCCTCCTGCGCCGAGGCCGACCCGGCGCCGCCCATGGCGGCAACAGCCATGAGCAGCCCGAGGACCGCGAGCGCGAGAACGAGTCTCTTCATGCTCTCCCCTCTCCTTTTGACCGGCCCCGAGCTCCGGGCCGAAAGCGCGGCGACTATACGACTCTCAAAAGGGGTTTGCAAATAGAACGAACGATATTTTTCTGTCGCTGCCGGGGAATCGGCTCAGCGGCCGGCTGCGCGCGAAGCGTGGCTCGCCTGCTTACGGGCGAGCGCGAGCGCGTCGTCGAGCGTGATCTTTCCCTCGAAGCCGCTGACGAGCAGCGAGGAGGTGACGTTGGCCTTCCGCCAGGCGATCAAGAAGTAGCTGACGCCCTCGCCTGTTCCACTCTCGAAGGCGCGGGCGTCGTCACCGATCTCCGGCGCGTCGATCTCGTCGAAGGTGGCGTCCTCCTCGATCGCCTCGAGCTCGTCGGCGGCGCCCTCGGAAGACTCGAAGAGGTCGGCGCGCGATTCGATCACGAGCGGCCCCCTCGTCTGCGGCGAGCCCTGCCGACGGTAGCGGGCCTTCCACCCCTGGACCCGTCCGAAACGGCGAGCATCGCTCCGGTTGCCGCCCGGCGAGTCCGCGATGCCCTGGGGGCCCTCGTCGAATTGCAAGAACTCACGGCTGAGGTCACTCGGCTGGAGAACGAGCGTCCCGAGCTGACTCTCTTCGATCGAGCCTCCGGTGTCATCGTCGCCGCCGAGGCTGCAGCCGGCCATCAGCGCGGCGAGGGTGAAGAGCGCGAGCAGCCGCATCGGGCGGCACGGTAGAGGAAGACTCAGCCGCCGGGTTGAAGCACGCCGTTCACACGCAGCGCGTAGGGCGCCTGGGCACTGACGGTTTCGCTGGGATCATCCTGGACGACGACGACACCGATGACGTCGGCACGGTGGTCGACGAGGTGGCGGAGGAGCCAGCCAGGGAGTGACCCGTCGTGTCGCGCGTCGAGCGGAATCGAGAGCAGCGTGCGCCGGCCCTTTCCACGCTCGGAGTACGCGACGAGTCGCACGGTGAAGTCGTGGACCGTCGTCGGTCGGGCCTGCGAGGGCGAGAGCCATCCGGCGAGCGACGTCCCGTCCGAGATCGGCGTCGCGCCGAGCGTCAGCGCCCGAACCCAGAAGCCGGACGGGATCGTCGCGGCAGGATCGTCGGGGTCGCCGGCGACCGAGCCGTCCGCCAGGTGCCGAAGCGAGAGCAGGATCGACTTGCCGGCGTAGTCGGACAGGTCGCAGCTCTCCGCGCGCCAGCCGCCCGAGTACGCGGTGTAGCCGGGCAGGTTCTCGTGCATGACCGGCCTCGCATGCGGGCTCGCATCGGTCCGCGAGCTCGTGCAGGCGACGCTCTTGTAGGACGTGCCGCCGTCCGTCGACACCTGGACGAGGCCGAAGTCCCAGCCCCCGGTCGGATCCTCCTCGGCGTTCCACTGGGCCTGGAAGGAAAGGCTTGCGCCGCCGGGCGGGACGCTCAGGCTCCGCACGATCGCGCGGTCGAGATCGTTTCCGCCACCGGAGTAGAGCGCCGGCGGGCCGCCGTTCGGCGGTGTCGCGTCGACGGTCCACTCCACAGGCCGGCCCGGCATCTCGGTCGCCCCGTCGAACGCAAGCGACCGGAGGTCGCGGCCCGTGAGGTATCGGCCCGACGCGTCGCGAAGGCGCACGAAGTCGGCGCCGTTCGGCGGTGCGCCCGGCGAGGCGTACGCAGCCGGGTTGTCCCAGTTGAGCGAGCCGAAGGCCAGGCTCGAGGACCAGTCGTGGATGGAGCGCTGCGCGTCAGCGCGCCGGCCGAGCGCCTCCTGGAGCCCGGCCAGGCCGTTCGCGTCTCCCCGGTGGAGGGCGGTCATGAGCTTCCGGCCGTGCCGCTCGTGGAGGTACTCCATGAACGAGTACACGGCGCCGTACTCGCAGTTGGCGTCCGCTCCGTCTCCCCAGAGGGTGAGCGAGTTCTCGGGGCCGCCCGGCGAGTCGGCGAGGTTCCCGAGGAAGCACTGTGTGTGGCGGTCGTAGCCGATCTCCGACACGGGCCGGTTCGGCTCGGCGTAGCCGGTGAGGCTGCGCGCCCATTCGGCGAGACCCTCGTCGACCCAGGCGGCCTCGTCGGGATCCTCGTGGTGCTCGAGCAGATGCTCGTACTCGTGCGCGAAGACACCTTCGATGAGGTGCGGCCAGGCCGGCGAGCTCGCACAGAGGTCCGCGGACGGCTCGTGCCTCGGGCGAGATCCCGTCCTGTGGAGCCAGTCGTACGCGTCGATCGTCATGACGTTCCGGTCGAAGAGGTCGTCGAGCACGGACACGTAGATCCCGACCCCGTAGCCGAGGTCCCGCGAGTTGTCGAGGTCGAAGTAGTTCTCGTCGCGGATGTTGTCCACGAGCACGACGACCCGGTCGCCGGCGCCCTGAGGGCTGAACGGCGGGCCTACCTGCGCGTTCGTCCCATCCCTCGGAGGCGGCGTGCTGAAGACAGCGGATTCGCGCGGGTAGATGACCTTGTCGAAGGCGCGGACGAGGCTCTTCACCTGCGCGTCCGAGACCTCGGTGCGGGAGCCGTTTCGGCAGTCTCCGGGCTGGAACTCGAGATCGTCCGCGACCCAGACCTCGATGTTCCGCCCAGCCCCTCGGAGGGCGTAGGGCTTCGGGTAGATCGCGCCGTGCACGGTGTCGAGGCCGACCCAGAAGCGTCTCTCTCCCGGGGCCGGCGCGGGCTGCCGGCTCATCAGGCGCGTGCGTCCGCGGCGCTGCGGCAGGAGTTGCGCTCCACGTAGCTGCAGCGAGCTTCGCACCGACTGCGGGACGTGGAGCGCGACTCCGCCGCCACCACCACTCGGCTGAAGGACCTTGCCCCGGCGGCCATCGTCCGTCGCGGCGAGCGCGCTCGAGCCCGCAACCCCGGAGAGGAGTACGACGAGCGCTGCGGCGATCAAGAACGGTCGATGAGGCATAGGTGCTCCCTGGCGTCGCGGCTTGCAATCGGATCGCGCCGCATGGGGCGGCCAGGGACGAGACCCGTTCAAGCGATGTGTCGGGCGTGTACGGGGTTCTTTCGACCCCTAGCCCGAGGGATTCCTACGCCTGATTCGGTTTTGCCATCGCCCGATAATCGAGGGCCTTGTCCAGCGTGGCGTCGTCGACGCCGGCCTCGCGGGCGACCTCACGGAGCGAGCGGCCGCTGGCGGCCGCGGTCTTGACGATCTCCGAGGCCTTGTCGTAACCGATGTACGGGTTGAGCGCCGTCGCCGCCGAGAGCGTGAGCTCCGCATAGCGCTCGGCGTTCTCGCGGTTCGCCTCGATCCCGTCCACGCACTTCTCCGCGAGCAGGCGCGAAGCGGCGGCCAGGAGCCGGATCGAGTCGAGGAGATTGCGGGCAAGGAGCGGCACGAAGACGTTGAGCTCGAGGTGGCCCTGCATGCCGCCGACCGTGATCGCCGTGTCGTTCCCGATCACTTGCGCCGAGACCTGGGTGACGACCTCCGGGATGACGGGGTTCACCTTCCCGGGCATGATCGAGCTGCCCTTCTGGAGCTCGGGAAGCATGATCTCGGCGAGCCCGGCACGAGGACCGGATCCGAGGAGACGAAGGTCGTTGGCGATTTTCGTGAGCGAGACGGCCACGGTCTTCAACGCTCCCGAGGCCTCGACGAGCCCGTCTCGGGCGGCCTGCGCCTCGAAGGGGTCGGCAGGTGCCCCGACAGGGAGCCCGGTCTCCTCGGAGAGGAGCCGGCGCACGCGCTCGGCGAACTCCGGGTGCGTGTTCAGTCCGGTGCCGACGGCCGTCCCTCCCAGCGGGATCTGGCCCACGCGCACGAGCGTGTCGCGCACCCGGGCAACGCCCTGGCTGACCTGTGCGGCGTAGCCCGAGAACTCCTGCCCGAGCATGACCGGCACGGCGTCCATGAGGTGGGTCCGCCCCGACTTGACGACGTCGTCGAACTCCACAGCCTTGCGCGAGAGCGACTCTGAGAGCTGCTCGAGGGCGGGTAGCAGGTCGTTCGTGAGCTGCTCGAGCGCTGCGAGGTGGACGGCGGACGGGAAGACGTCGTTCGAGGACTGGCCCATGTTCACGTCGTCGTTGGCGTGAACGTCCTCGCCGGCGAGCGTCGCCAGCACCTCGTTCGCGTTCATGTTCGACGAGGTACCGGAGCCGGTCTGGAAGACGTCGATCGGGAACTGGTCGTCGAGCTCACCCGAGGCGACCCGCTCGGCGGCGGCAGCGATTCGCTCGGCTTTGTCCGCGTCGAGCAGGCCGAGCTCGGCGTTCACCCGGGCCGCGGCGCCCTTGATCCTTCCCAGCCAGTGCGCGACGGAGGCGGGAATCGGCTCACCGGAGACGGTGAAGTTCTCGACCGCCTTGCGCGTCTCGGCGCCCCAGAGCTCGGTCTGTGTCCCGACGTCGGCCATCGAACAGAGTCTAGGCGGCCGTGTCCCGGTGCCAGGCACCAGGACGTGTCTGGACTAGACGACGCGGAGGCTGCGACGCTCGAGCGGGCGATCGCGGATCAAACGGCGTGCCACTTCGCTCAGGTCGTCGACACGGGCCCAGCCGACGTACCCGCAGCGCTTGCACTCACCGGGATCGAGATGCCGCACGTCGCCTACCGAGTTTCGGCGTGCGCCGCAGGAAAGACATTCGATTCGAACGGTCTCCACAGACTCCGATTTCGGCTCTGGCAGCGAGCGGGGTGACCCCTCGAACGAGGGACACCGGCTCGGTTCCCCCGGGCCGGGTCAGTCGGTGGAGTACTTGGGCTGAACCTTCTCTCCCCGAATCTGGGCGATGACGTTGTTCGCCGCGATCGCGGCCTCGCCCATTCCGATCGTGATCAGCGTGATCTTGCCGGGGTAGCCCGCGACGTCACCCGCCGCGTAGACGCCCGGCATGGACGTCTCGCACGTCATCGGATCGATCCTGATCTGGCGCTTGCCCTCGAGGTCGAGGCCCCACTCGGCGATCGCCCCGAGGTGCGAGACGAATCCGAGCAACGTGATCAGCGCCTGGCAGTCGTACTGCTCCGACTCGCCCGTCGCCGTGTTCTCGATCGTGACCGCCTCGATCGTCCCGTCGCCGTGCACATCTCTCACTTCATGTGGGGTGAGGATCTGCACTGCACCCTCGCCCTCGAGCCGGCGCGCCTCGTTCAGCGACGTCTCCAGGGCGCGGAACCGGTCGCGGCGGTGCACGAGGGTGATCGGGAGATCCGCCGTGTCCTGGAGGCCGAGCGTCCAGTCGAGCGCGGAGTCGCCCCCGCCGACGATGACGCACCGCTTCCCCGCGAACTGGGCCTTCTCCTTGACGACGTAGTGGAGCCCTCGGCCTTGCCACTGGTCGATCCCTTCGACGCCGAGCTTTCGGGGCTCGAATGCTCCGTGGCCGGCGGTGATGATCATCGTCCGCGAGCGGTAGCGGTTGCCCTTGTCTGTCGTGAGCACGAGGAGACTCTCCCCGTCCTCCTCGATCCGCTCGAGCGTCTTGGCCTCTTCGCCGAGCCGGACGTCCGCTCCGTACTGCAGGCCCTGCTCCGCGCACATGTCCACGAGCTTCTGTCCGAGGATCTTCGGAAAACCGGCGACGTCGTAGACGTGCTTCTCGGGGTAGGTGGCGGCGACCTGGCCGCCGATCTGCTCGAGCGACTCGACGATCCGGACGGTCCCGTCTCTGTGGCCCGCGTAATAGGCAGCGGCGAGGCCGGAGGGCCCGGCGCCGAGAATCGTGACGTCGACGACGTCGTCGCTCATGGATTGGATGCTAGTGGGCGACTTGGGCGACTAGTGCGAGCAGCCGGAGCCGCAGCCGCCGCCGGCGTGCGCGTCCACCGCGCCACCCGCCTCGTCCTCGACCTGGAACGAGTGGCCGCAACCGCACCCGGACGTGGCGTTCGGATTGTTGATCGCGAAGCCGCCCTGCAGGCCGTCGACGAAGTCGACCTCGGTGCCCTGGAGATACGGCGCGCTGAAGGGATCGACGACGACCCGGACGCCGTGCGCCTCGAGCTCGTGGTCGCCCTCCATGGAGCCGCGGTCGAAGCCGAGCGCGTACTCGAAGCCCGAGCAACCGCCGCCCTGAACCGCGATACGAAGGACCGAAGCCTCGCCTTCGGGCTCCTCGGCCATCAGATCTCGGATCTTGTCCGCCGCGCGCTCGGTGAGCGAGACGACGGTGAGGGGGCGCTCGGTGATCTCCATCTCGAGCCAATCGTAGCAGCGTCACCGGAGCCCGCCGTCCCCCGGCGGGAGGGCTTCCACCGGCACAGTTTGTAACACCTGATTCACGCTTCGTTGAGCGGTTTCGGCGGTTGCTCGTGGCAAGCCGCTGGGGTGTAGACTCGCGCCCGAGGTGGGGGCCCTGGCGCCGCTCAACGATGGTCGATAACTGGCTGCCCTTCCTGATCTACGGGCTGTTGGCTCTCGCGATCCCGTCCTCGATGGTCGCGATGTCCTTCCTCTTTGCGACCCGGCCCTCGCACCGGACGCGCACGCGCGCGATTCCCTTCGAGTCGGGAGTCTCGATGGGCGCGCCGCGGGAGCAGCGCTTCACCGTCAGCTTCTATCTCACGGCGCTCCTGTTCATCGTCTTCGACATCGAGATCGTCTTTCTCTATCCGCTCGCGATCGTGCTCGAGCCACTCGGCTGGTTCGGGTTCTGGGAGCTCGCGTTCTTCATCGGGATCCTCGGCGTCGCCTATGTCTACATCTGGCGGAAAGGAGCGCTCGATTGGCGGTAGAGAAGCCCAGGCCGAAGCGGCTCCGGGATTTCAACATCCACTCCGAGCGGGCGATGATGCCCAACAAGGACCCGGGAGTCTTCGAGCGGGAGCTCGGCCCCGAGGACCTGCAGGACAAGCTGATGCTGACGACGATCGAGAAGGCAGTCGCGTGGTCGCAGGGCAACTCGATCTGGCCGGCGACCTTCGGGCTCGCCTGCTGCGCGATCGAGATGATGTCGATCGTCTCCTCGCGCTACGACATCGCGCGCTTCGGCGCAGAGGTCTTCCGCTCGTCTCCGCGACAGGCCGACCTGCTGATCGTCTCCGGACGGGTCGCGCACAAGATGGCCGCGCCGCTCCGGCAGATCTACGACCAGATGCTCGAGCCCAAGTGGGTGATCGCAATGGGGGCCTGCGCGAGCTCCGGCGGGATGTTCAACAACTACACCGTCCTCCAGGGAGTGGACAAGGTCGTCGCCGTCGACATCCACGTGCCCGGCTGCCCGCCCAGGCCCGAAGCGCTGATGGAGGGCATCGTGCGGCTCCAGGAGAAGATCAAGGCGGGCGTCCCGCCGGCGTACGAGATCCGGGGAGTGGCCGAATGACCTATGAGGGAGTCCCCGGCCTCGTGGAGACCCGCGAGGAGCACGGCGAGACCACGCTGGTCGTCGACCCTGCGCGGATCGTGGAGGCCTGCCGCCATCTCCGCGACGCCGAGGGGTTCAGCTTCCTGTCCGACATCACGCCCACCGACTACCTCGGGTGGGGAAGCCGCGGGGTCGCGGGCTACTACGGGTCGAGCGAGGGCCGCGACCTGAATGCGCCGTCCGGGGCCGGCGCCTCGGTCGCCTCGCAGGCGTTCTCGCGCGTCCCGCGCACGAAGCCGAAGCGGTTCTCGGTCAGCTACCACCTGCTGGCGCTTCGAGAAGGGGCGCCACGGGTGCGCGTGCAGGTCTGGATCGATGACGGCGAGACGCTCGAGAGCGTCATCTCCGTGTGGCCGACGGCCGACTGGCACGAGCGGGAGGCCTGGGACATGATGGGCATCCGCTTCGAGGGCCATCCCAACCTCCAGAGGATCCTGATGGAGGACGACTGGGAGGGGCACCCGCTCCGCAAGGACTATCCGATCGGCGGCGAGCCCGTCCGGTTCTCCGGCGAGGAATAGAAGTGCCCCATCCAGCAATACATACCGGCTTCTGGCGGCATCACTGGACGGGGCACTGATGGCCATCGTCGAGCGACCGCGGATCTACGAGGGCACCCGCATCCCGTCTCCGATCCCGACCGTGCTCCGCACGCCCGAGGACCTGCAGGGAAACGACGACGTGCTCCGCGTCAACTTCGGCCCGAACCACCCGTCCACGCACGGCGTTCTCCGCCTGATCGTCGACCTCTCCGGCGAGCGGGTCGTCGGGATCGAGGCGGTCATCGGCTATCTCCACACCGGCTTCGAGAAGACGATGGAGCAGAAGACGTGGTGGAAGGCGATCACGTACCCGGAGCGGATCGACTATGTCGGGTTCCAGAACGACGAGCTCGTCTTCGTCCTCGCGATCGAGAAGCTGCTCGAGCTCGAGGTGCCCCAGAAGGCGGTGTGGATGCGGATGCTCCTCTGCGAGCTGAACCGGATCCACTCGCATCTCGTCTTCCTCGGGACCGGGGCGCTCGAGCTGGGCGCGATCTCCATGTTCTGGTACTGCTTCCGCGAGCGCGACCTGATCCTCGACCTCTTCGAGCTGGTCACCGGCGTGCGGATGCACACGCGCTACTTCCAGACCGGCGGCCTCGCCGAGGACATCCCCGCCGGCTTCTATCCGGAATGCCGGAAGTTCGTCGAGTGGATGCCCAAGGCGGTCGACGATTACGAGGCGCTGATCGGGCGGCAGGAGATCTGGCTCGAACGGACGCAGGGCATCGGCCTCCTCTCGGCCGAAGACGCGATCGCGCTCGGCCAGTCGGGCCCGGTGCTGCGCGCGTCGGGCGTCGACTGGGATCTCCGGAAGACGGAGCCCTACCTCGCCTACGACGAGGTCGACTTCGACGTGCCCGTCTACCCGAACGGCGACGTCCTCGACCGCTATCGCGTCCGGATCGACGAGATGCGCCAGTCCGTCCGGATCGTCGCGCAGTGCCTCGACCGGCTCGAAGGGATGGAGGGCGAGCCCTGGATCGCAGACGACCGGAAGGTCGTCCTGCCGCCTCGCCACGAGCTCCACACGTCGATGGAGTCGTTGATCCACCACTTCAAGATCGTCACCGAGGGATACCGGGTGCCCGAGGGCGAGGTCTACGTCGCGATCGAGTCGCCACGCGGCGAGAAGGGGTGCTACGTCGTCTCCGACGGTGGCCCGCGGCCGTGGCGTGTGAAGTTCCGGGCGCCGTCGTTCGTCGCGCTCGAGGCGACGGCGACGTGCATGAGCGACGCCCTCGTCGCCGACCTGATCGCGATCGTCGGCTCCCTCGACTCGGTCATGGGAGACACGGACCGATGACGGCAGCGCAGTTTCAGCAGCGCGTCGACGAGCTGAAGGCTCGGTATCCCGACCCGGACTCGGCCGTCATGGGCGCGCTTCACCTCGCCCAGGCGAACCACGGTGGCTGGCTTCCTCCGGAGGCGTTGAAGGAGGTCGCGGAGGCGATGGAGATGACGCCGGCCTACGTCCAGTCGGTCGCGTCCTTCTATGACATGTACAACCTCGCACCCGTCGGGCGGCACATGGTCGAGGTCTGCACGAATCTCTCCTGCGCGCTCGCGGGGGCGCAGGGCGTGGTCGACGCCTTCGAGGAACACCTCGGTGTCGCTCCAGGGGAGACGACGGAGGATGGTGCGATCACGTTCCGGCTGATCGAGTGCGCCGGCGGCTGCGGCTATGCGCCGGTCGTGGTGGTCGACCATCGCTACCGCGAGCCGGTCGGCCCGGACCAGGTGCCGGCGATCGTGGACGAGCTTCGAGGCGGCACGAGCCATGGCTGAGCTGACCGTTCTCAGGGACGCAGCGGAGCGCGATCTCACGAAGCTCGACCAGTACCGGGCAACCGGCGGCTACCAGCAGCTCGAGAAGGCGCGCGGCATGGCGCCCGAGCAGCTCATCGAGACCATCTCCAACGCGAAGCTGCGGGGCCGCGGCGGGGCCGGGTTCGCGATGGGGCGGAAGATGAGCCTCGTCCCGACTCCGGACAAGCGGTCGGGCCCGGCGTATGTCGTGTCGAACGCGGACGAGTCGGAGCCCGGCGCCTTCAAGGACCGGGAGATCATGCGCCGGACCCCGCACAGGTTCATCGAGGGCTGCCTGATAGCCGCCCACGGCATCCAGTCGAAGAGCGTCTTCATCTACATCCGCGGGGAGTACCTCACGGAGTACGAAGTTCTGTCGCGTGCGGTCGAGGAGGCGCGCGCCGCCGGCGTCTTCGGCGACACGGACGTCGTCGTCCACCGCGGAGCGGGCGCCTACATCTGCGGCGAGGAGTCCGCCCTCCTCGATTCGCTCGAGGGCAAGCGCGGCCAGCCGAGGCCGCGACCGCCGTTCCCGCCGGTCACAGGCCTCTACGCGGGCCCGACGCTCGTCAACAACGTGCAGACGCTCGCGAGCGTCCCGGCGATCCTCGAGCTGGGAGTCGAGGGCTACACGCGGATCGGAGTGGAAGCGGCGCCGGGCACCGTCGTCTACTCCCTCTCGGGCAACGTCAACAAGCCCGGGAACTACGAGCTCCCGCTCGGGACGACCCTCCGCGAGCTGATCTTCGAGCACGGCCACGGAGTCGCCGAGGGCCGGGGCCTGAAGGCGATCATCCCTGGGGGATCGTCCGTGCCGGTCTTCACGCCCGACCAGATGGACGTCGCGCTCGACTTCGACGCAGTGCAGGAGGCAGGCTCGTTCCTCGGCTCGGCGGCCGTGATCGTCGTGGACGACCGCGCCTGCATGGTGCAGCTCGGCCTCAGGGCGGAAAAGTTCTACATGCACGAGTCCTGCGGCAAGTGCACCCCCTGCCGCGAGGGGACGCGCTGGCTCGTCCAGCTGCTCGAGCGGATCGAGGATGGCCACGGTACGCAGGGCGACCTCGATCTGCTGCGGAACGTCTGTGACCGGATTCTCGGCAAGTCGCTCTGCGCACTCGGAGACTTCGCCGTCTATTGCGTTGCGAGCTATGTGGACAAGTTCTACGACGAGTTCCAGCGCCACATCGACGAGGGCGGCTGCCCGTTCGGCGGCGAGTCCTCGATCGAGGGGATCGTCGCGCCGAGCGACATGCACACCCACTCGCCGATGGCCTCGCCGGTGCCGGCATGAGCTCGATCGAGCTCGTCACGATCACGGTCGACGGCATCGAGGTGCAGGTGCCCAAGGGGCTCGGGCTCGTCGAGTCGGCGGCGGCGGCGGGGATCGAGATCCCGGTCTTCTGTTACGAGCCCCGGATCGGCCCGCCCATCGGAGCCTGCCGGATGTGCCTCGTCGAGGTCGAGGGGATGCCGAAGCTGCAGGCCGGCTGCACGCTGACGGCGCAGGACGGCATGGCAGTCAGGACGGCACAGTCGTCCGAGAAGGCAGCGGACGGCCAGGAGTCCACGCTCGAGTTCATCCTCGTCAACCACCCGCTCGACTGCCCGGTCTGCGACAAGGGCGGGGAGTGCCCCCTGCAGGATCTGACGTTCCGCTACGGGCCCGGGAACACGCGAATGAACTTCCCGAAGCGGACGTTCGACAAGCCGATTCCGATCAGCCCGCTGATCGCCCTCGACCGGGAGCGCTGCATCCTCTGCTACCGCTGCACCCGCTTCTCAGGAGAGGTCGCGGAGGACGGGCAGCTGGTGGCGAGGAACCGCGGCGCCCAGTCCGTGATCGCAACGTTCGAGGACGAGCCGTACCGCGGTCAGTTCACCGGGAACGTGATCGAGCTGTGCCCGGTCGGGGCGCTCACGTCGACGCCCTACCGGTTCGAGGGGCGGCCGTGGGAGATCCAAAACGTCCCGTCGGTGTGCGGCATGTGCCCGGTCGGCTGCAACATCAGCGCGACGACGCGGGAGGGCAAGGTCAGGCGAGTCGTCTCCCGGAACCATCCCGAGGTCGACGAGGGCTGGCTCTGCGACAAGGGCCGGTTCGCCTTCGGGCACCTGCAGGCGGTCGACCGAATCGTCGATCCGATCCGCCGCGGTCAGCCTCGGTACGAGGAGCTTTCGTGGGACGACGCGGTGGACGAGGCCGAGCGGCTGATTCGCGGCGCCGAGGGCCGCATCGTGACGGCGCTCTCGGGGTCGGAGACCGTCGAGCTCGCGTACGCGCTCGGCAAGCTCATGCGGCAGGGGGTCGGCGCGCACTGCGCAGTTCTCCCCGAGCAGATCGACGACGCCTACGACGCCTACCGGGCGCCGCTCTCCACGATCCGCGACGCATCCTTGGTCGTCGTGCTGGGCGACGAACCGGTTGCGGAGCGCGCGCCGATCGTCGAGCTCTGGATCAAGGCAGCGGAGCGGAACGGCGCGGAGCTCGTCCGGCGGAGCCGGCCCGACGACGAGCTCGCGCAACGTCTCCGCGGCGCCGACCGTGCCGTGCTCGTCATCTCGGGCGGAGACGGAGTCGGACTGGCGTCAGCCGCCGGGCTCGACCGCGAAGGCTGCGCGGCGTTCGCCCTCCCGGCCACCGCGAACGGGCGAGGGGTCGCCGACGCCTGGGCCGCCGCCGCCGACGCGGAAGCGGAGGATCCCGAGCCGATCGGGCTGTTGATCGTTTCCGGCGACGAGGCCGCCGCGGACCCGAACGTCCGGGCCATGGCCGAGCGGGCCGAGAACGTGCTCGCGATCGGAATGTTCCGGCGCTTGATGACGCCCTGGGCCGACCTCGTCCTCCCGGGGACGAGCTACCTCGAGCGCGACGGCACCTACGTCAACCTCGAAGGCCGGCTGCAGCGGCTCCGCCGCGCCGCGATCCCGCCTGCACCGGACGAGCTCGCCGTGCTGGCCCGCCTCGCGGCCCGCTTCGACGTCGAGCTCTCTCCACACCCCTCGCTCGTCTTCGAGGAGGTCTCGGCCATCGCCTACGGCGGCATCCCATTCGGCGCTGTCGGCGAGCAGGCCGAGCTCCGCGGACGTGTCCCGCGAAGCGCTGTCTCGTCACCCCCAACCGGGGAAAGAGTGTCAGACACTGGTCGTGGCTCCGAGGGACATGGCCTGCGGCTCGTGACCTACCGGCCCCTCTTCTCCGGGCCGGCGGTCGAGCGAGTGCCGGAGCTCCAGTTCCAGCGGCCGGAAGCCGAGGTCGAAGTCTCCCGCGACGACGCGCAGCGGCTCGGGATCGCGAACGGCCAGACGGTGACGGTGCGCTCGAACGGAACGTCGGTCGAGCTACGCGCCCGGCTCACCCGCGAGCTCTCGAGCGGCGTCGCCCGGATCCCCGCGGAGCACGCCGTCGGGCTCGAGGGCCGGGTGGAGGTCTCAGGATGAACGAGCCCTGGTGGATCGACCTCATCAAGGCGGTCATCATCATCAACCTCGTCCTGGGGGTGTTCGCCTACATGACGTGGGTCGAGCGCAAGGTGATCGGGCGGATGCAGCAGCGGTACGGCCCGAATCGCGTCGGCCCGTTCGGCCTGCTCCAGCCGATCGCGGACCTCGTGAAGCTGATCCGGAAGGAGGCCTTCTACCCCAGCAGCGCAAGCGGCACGCTCTACATCGTCGCGCCGGTCATCTCGGCCTTCACTGCGCTCGCCGCCTTCGCGGTGATCCCATTCGGCGCCGGCTGGCAAGTCGCCGGCTATGACATCACGGGACAGATCGTCGACGTCCCGATCGGGCTGATCCTGCTCTTCGCGCTCGGCTCGGTCGGCGTCTACGGCTTCATCATCGGTGGTTGGGCCTCCCATTCGAAGTACTCGCTGCTCGGGTCGATGAGGACCTGCGCGCAGCTCGTCTCCTACGAGGTCTCGCTGGCGTTGTCCGTGCTCGGCGTGATCCTCATGGCCGGGTCGCTCTCCCTCGTCGACATCGTCCACGCACAGGAGAACGACTGGTGGTACGCCGCGCCGCAGTTCATCGGGCTGATCGTCTTCTTCATCTCCGGTGTCGCCGAGACGAATCGGGCACCGTTCGATCTCCCTGAGGCCGAGCAGGAGCTCGTCGCCGGGTATCACACCGAGTACAGCGGCATGCGCTTCGGCCTCTTCCAGATGGCCGAGTACATCAACTTGATCGTGCTCTCCGGCCTCTGCGTGACCCTCTTCTTCGGCGGTTGGCTCGGGCCGTGGGAGCCGCTGGGCCCCCTCTGGTTCGTGCTCAAGGTGCTCGTCATCCTGTTCCTCTTCATCTGGATGCGGACGACGCTTCCTCGCCTTCGCTACGACCAGCTGATGGCGTTCGGGTGGAAGATCCTGCTCCCGGTGGCGACGCTGAACGCGCTCGCCACCGCCGCACTGGTGGTGGCTCTGTGAGTGCCCCAGCCGTTCGACTCGCTGAAGGGGTTCGGGGTCACCTTCAAGCAGATCTTCAAGAAGCCGATCACACAGCAGTACCCGGAGTACAAGCGGCCCGTCTACCCACGGTTCCGCGGGCGACACCGCCTGTGGACGCACGAGAACGGCCTGGAGAAGTGCGTCGGCTGCTCTCTCTGCGCTGCCGCCTGCCCCGCGGACTGCATCAGGGTCGTGGCCGCCGAGAACACCCCCAACGAGCGGGTGTCCGCAGGCGAGCGGTACGCGCGGATCTACGAGATCAACCTCAGCCGCTGCATCTTCTGCGGTTACTGCGAGCTCGCCTGTCCGTTCGACGCGATCACGCTCGAGGCCGAGTACGAGATCTCCGAGTACTCGCGCGACGACCTGATCTACACGAAGGACATGCTGCTCGCCCCTCCGGTCAAGCGCATGCCCGTCGCCGATCGCGAGATCTACGACACCCCGATCCCCGCGTACAAGGCCAAGAGCTGATGGGCGACGCGCTGGTCTGGGTGATCTGGGTCGTCGCGGCCATCGGTTGCCTCGGGTCCGCCGTCGCCGTCATCTCGTTCTCGAACCCGTTCTACTCCGCGCTCGCCCTGATCGGGAACCTTGCTTCCCTTGCCGTCATGTATCTGCTGGTCTCGGCGGAGTTCCTGGCCGCCGCCCAGGTGCTCGTCTACGCCGGGGCTGTGATGGTCATGTTCCTCTTCGTCATCGCCTACATCGGGAGCAAGGCAGACGAGCCGTTCTCCGACGGGCCGGGGTGGCAGGCAATTGCGGCGGTCATCGCCGCAGGCGCGATCCTCCTGGACATCGTCGTCGCGATCGGCCTGGCGGCCGGCGGCCGGCTGTCCAACGCGGCCGACGTGGAAGAGGGGTTCGGCGGGCCGGCCGAGATCGGGCGCGTGTTCCTCACCGATCACCTGCTCGCCTTCGAGATCACCTCGATCGTGCTGCTGACGGCGGCCGTGGGCGGCGTGATCCTCGGCAGCGAGGCGCGGAGAGCCTCGGAGGAGCGGCGCTGAAGGGCCCGGACGTCAGCTGGTACATCGTCCTCTCCGCGTTCCTCTTCACGACGGGGGCGCTGGGCGTGCTGCTCCGGCGCAGCCCACTGACGGTGCTCCTTTCGCTCGAGATCATGCTCAACTCCGCGAACCTCGCGCTGATCGGTTTCTCGCGCCAGCTCGGCGAAACCGACGGGCAGGTCTTCGCACTCGCGGTCATGGCGGTCGCCGCATCCGAGGTCGTCGTCGGCCTCGGCCTGATCGTCGCTCTGAACCGCAGTAACGCACCGCTCGACGTCGACAAGCTGATCTCGCTACGAGGCTGATGGTGCGCCTCCAAGCGATACACGCCCACTTCTGGCCGCATCACCTGAAGGCGCACCGATGACGACGGCCGCCTGGATCTGCCTGCTCTCGCCGCTTGCCGCGGCCGTGATCGTCACCCTGCTCGGCACACGGATCTCGCGCAAGGCCTCGGGCTACCTCGTCACGCTCTCCGTGCTCGTCTCCTTCGCCGCGGCGCTGACGTCGTTCGTCATGCTCCTCGGCGAGGACGCGGAGGAGCGCTCCCATTCCTCGACGCTCTGGACCTGGCTGACCGCGGGCGACTTCCAGGTCGGCCTGCGGATCCTCGTCGACCCGCTCTCCGTGTTCATGATGCTCGTGGTTTCCGGCGTCGGCTTCCTGATCGTCGGCTACTCGGTCGGGTACATGAACCGGTCGGACGAAGAGCGGCGCTTCTTTGCCTACATGGGGCTCTTCGTCTTCTCGATGCTCCTGCTCGTCCAGGCCGGCGACCTGCTCCTCCTGCTCGCGGGCTGGGGGCTCGTCGGTCTCAGCTCCTACCTGCTGATCGGCTACGACCAGCACCGGCCGGCGGCGATCGCGGCCGCCAAGAAGGCGTTCATCATGAACGCGGTCGGCGACGCGACGATCGCGATGGCGCTCTTCGTCCTCGTGCAGCGGCTCGGAACACTCGAGTTCGGCGAGGTCTTCGGACGGATCGACGAGGTCGGTGGCGACTGGACGATGACGCTGATCGCGCTCGGCCTCCTCGGCGGGGCGGTGGCGAAGTCGGCCCAGGTCCCGCTCCACACCTGGCTGCCCGACGCGATGGAGGGGCCGACGCCCGTCAGCGCCCTCATCCACGCCGCGACGATGGTGACCGCGGGTGTCTACATGCTCGTCCGCCTCAACCCGATCTTCGAGGAGGCGGCGTCGGTTCAGGACATCGCTGCGGGGATCGGCGGGGTCACCCTGCTGATGGCCGGGCTGATCGCGCTCGTCCAGACCGACATCAAGCGCGTCATCGCCTACTCGACGATGTCCCAGATCGGCTACATGTTCCTCGCCGCCGGCCTGACCTCGTACGGGAACGCCCAGTTCCACCTGATGACGCACGCCTTCTTCAAGGCGCTGCTCTTCCTCGCCGCCGGCATCGTCATCCACTCGCTCGTCATGGAGCAGGACATCCGGCGCATGGGCGGCCTTCGGAAGCTGCTCCCCAAGACCTACGCCGTCGTGCTGATCGGCGCCCTTGCGCTGACGGGGATCCCGCCACTCTCGGGCTTCTTCTCGAAGGACGCGATTCTCGCCTCGGCGCTCGACGCCGGCCTCTACGGGCAGATCCTCTGGGGCGTCGGGCTCGTCGGCGCTTTCCTGACGGCGCTCTACACGTTCCGGATGATCTTCATCGTCTTCTGGGGCGAGCCGTCACCGTTCGCGCGCGAGCATTTCCATGCGCCCGAGACGAACGAAGAGTCGTTCTGGATGGCGTGGACGGTCGGCGTGCTCGCCGTCCTGGCCGTCATCGGCGGGTGGATCCAGGTCGCCGGGCTCTGGCACCCGCTCTCCGACTTCCTGGAGCCGGTCGCCGAGTCGCACATCGAGCCGAGCGGGCTGCAGGATCTCGTGACGAGCGTTCTCGCCGTCGGTCTCGCCGTCGCGGGAATCTGGCTCGCCTGGGCGATGTACGTGGCGGACAAGATCCGGGTTCCCGACATCCCGGCGCTGCAGAGGCTCGCCGAGCGGAAGTTCTACTGGGACGAGGCGTACGACTACGCCTTCTACCGCCCCGCGACCTGGACGGCGGCCTATGCCTACCGCTTCGTGGAGCAGCCGCTGATCGCCGGCTCGATCCGCGGCCTCGGCTGGAGCGCGCGGCGCCTCTCGGGCCGCACGACCGACCTCCAGACGGGCCTTCTCCGCACCTACGTGCTCGCGCTCGGCAGCGGCGCCGCCGTGCTCGCCCTCGTCTTCCTGGCGGTTCGCGGATGAACGACTGGCTGACGACGATCCTGATCCTGCTGCCGATCGGCGCGGGCCTGCTCGTCTGGCTGCTCCCCTGGTCGAACCAGGCCGCAGGCTCCTTCGCGCTGCTCGCCTCGCTCGTCGAGGTCGGAGTCTGGATCAACGCCGTCGTCAGGTTCGACTTCGACGGCGGGCTGCAGCTCGACCAGCAGCACTCGTGGTTCGGCGACCTCGGCGTCTCGTACCACGTCGGCCTCTACGGCTACTCGCTCTGGCTCGTAGGGATGAGCGCCGTCGTCATGACTGCCGCGATTGCGTACGCGTTCTGGGTGGGACGGGAGCGACCGAGGGCCTACTTCGGCCTGATGCTCTTCCTGACCGGAGCCGTGGTCGGCGTCTTCGCTGCGCAGGATCTCCTCCTCTTCTACGTCTTCTTCGAGGCGATGCTGATCCCGCTGTACATCCTGGTCGGCGTCTGGGGCGGCCCGGGCCGGATGGGGGCGACGATCAAGTTCGTCATCTACACGATGGCCGGATCGCTGCTGATGCTGGCTGCGATCGTCGTCTACGGGCTCTCCGAGGGCACCTTCGACATGGTCGACGGCGGGACGAGCACCAACGAGTGGGCCTTCCTCGGGTTTGCCGCAGCCTTCGCGGTCAAGGCGCCGCTCTTCCCGCTCCACGGCTGGCTGCCCGACGCCTACCGGGAGTCTTCGGCGGAGGTATCGGCGGTGCTCTCCGGCGTGGTCTCGAAAGCGGCCGCCTACGGGTTCTTCGCGATCGCGATCGCGAAGTTCCCCGAGCCGGCACAGGACCTCCAGCCGTTGCTCCTCGGCCTGGCGACGGCCGGCCTGGTCTACGGCTCGTTCCTGGCCTTCCGCGCACCGGACATCCGAGGCGTGATCGCGTACTCGAGCCTCGCTCAGATGAGCCTGATCACGATCGGGCTCTTCGCGCTCAACGACCTCGGCTTCACGGGCGGGGTGCTGCACATGGTCAACCACGGGCTCGTGTCGGCCGCCCTGTTCCTGATCGCCGGCGCCGTCGAGCGGCGAACCTCGACCGGTGAGCTCGCCCGGCTCGGTGGGATGGCACGCGGGCGGCCCGCGCTTGCGACCGTCCTCATGGCGACCGGCGTGATCGCGCTGGCCGTCCCTGGTTCCGGCGCGTTCGCGGGCGAGTTCCTGATCCTCTCCGGGATCTTCGGCGAGGGCTGGATGTGGGCCGCCGTCGGGGCTTTCGCGATCGTGCTCGCCGCGATGTACATGCTCCGGTTGATCTCCGGCGTGCTGCACCAGGACGTCGGCGCCGCCGTGCCCGACGAGGCGCTCGACCTCCGGCCTGCCGAGCTGGCGGTCATCGTCCCGCTCGTCGCCTGCCTGCTCGCGCTCTCGGTCTGGCCGGCCGGGATCACGGAGCGGCTCTCCTTCTGATGATCAAGCCGACCGTCGACTGGTTCGCGCTCTCCCCGGCTCTGGCCTTGCTCGCCGCCGCCGGAGTCGCGCTGCTCGGCGCCGTCCTCGTCCCTCGCCGCGCGGTCAGCGTCTTCAGCGCCGTGGTCTGCGCGCTCGGCTTCCTCGGCGCCGGGGTCGCGGCCGGGCTTCTCTACTGGAAGAGCCCCGACGCAACCCTCGAGGTCGCCGAGGCGATCCGGCGCGACCGCTTCGGGACCCTCGCGCAGATGATCGTCGCGGGGGCGGGGTTCCTCGCCGTCGGGATCTCGTACGCACACCGATTCCGGCGGGAGCACGTGGGCGAGTACTACGCGCTGCTGGCCGCTGCCGGCGGCGGCATGGTGTTCCTCGTCCAGGCGAGCAACCTGATGACGCTCTTCCTCGGCCTCGAGTGGTTCTCGATCTGCCTCTACATCCTCTGCGCGATCGAGATCGACCGGGTTGGCTCGCTCGAGGCGGGGCTGAAGTACCTGATCGTGGGGAGCTTCGGCTCGGCGATCCTGCTGTTCGGGTCGGCGCTCGTCTACGGCGCCACGGGTGAGCTCGAGTTCGCGGCGATCGCGGCGGCCATCGACGAGCAAAGCCTGAGGAACGACGGCCTCGTCCTCGCCGGGCTCGCGCTCATGATCGCCGGCCTCGGGTTCAAGGCCTCTGCGGCGCCGTTCCACATGTGGACGCCGGACGTCTACGAGGGCGCACCGACTCCGGTGACCGCCTTCATGTCGGCTGCCACGAAGGCCGTTGCGCTCGTGCTCGCGATGCGTGTCCTCGTCACGGCCTTCCCGGCCGAGGAAGACCTCTGGACGATCGCGGTCGCAGTCCTCGCCTGCATCTCGCTCGCTTGGGGCAACATCGCTGCGCTCGTCCAGCGGAACCTCAAGCGGATGCTGGCGTACTCCTCGGTCTCCCACGCCGGCTTCATGCTGATCGCGATCGCCGCGAACAACGAGCTCGGCGCGAAGGCGCTCCTCTACTACCTGATCCCCTACTCGGCGGCGTCGCTCGGTGCCTTCGCCGTGATCGAAGCGAGGGAGCGGGAGCTCGGAGAGCGGGTCACGCTCGACAACGTGGGCGGAATGGGCTGGGAGCGGCCCCTCCTCGGCGTTGCGATGTGGATCTTCATGCTCGCCTTCGCCGGCCTGCCGCTCACGGGCGGCTTCGTCGGCAAGTTCTACGTCTTCGCGGCCGCGTACGAGAGCGGCTGGTGGTGGCTCGTGATCGCCGGCGTGATCGCGACGGCGATCTCGCTCTACTACTACCTCGCGGTCGTCCGGGCGCTGTACATGCGGATGCCCGGCGAGCTCCAGCTGGCGCCCGCCGGCGGCTCACCTCCGCGCGAAGGCCTCCTCCAGACGTCGGTCGTAGCCTGCATGGCGGTCACCGTCGCCTCGTTCTTCGCGGTCGAGCCGATGATCGACGTGGCCGAGAAGGCCGCGGCCCACTTGCCGTTCTAGCTTCGTAACAGACTGTTACTAAGCGTTCGGCGCCCGGCGGAGCTCGGCCGAGAGGGCCAGCGCGCCCTGGATCCCGGCCAGGACGAGGCACGCCGTGAACGCGACGTTTCCGAGCGAGGGTAGGGCGACCGTGGCGACGACGACGACCAGTCCGACCGTCCAGAGCGCCGTATGGGCGACGGAGCCACCCTCGTCGGCGACGATGTCCCCGTAGGACGCGAGCGCAACGGCGACGACGATCGGAATCGCGGCGAGCAGGAGGTAGAAGGCCAGCCCGGGCCGGTCGGCGACATGCGCTAGGCCTGCCGCGACGATGAGGATCAACGGAGCGAGCTGCCGTGTCATGTCGTCGCAGTTCGACCCGTTCTCGTACGGTCCTCCTGTGCTGCTCTGGCCGCTCCTGATTGCGATCCCGCTCGGTGGACTGGCGCTGCTGCTGCTCCAGCCCGAGCTCGATGTCGATTGGGAGCATCACCCCGCCCACTTCTGGCTCGTCCTCTCGATCTCCCTCGTGAGCGTCGCGCTCGGAGCGCTGACGAGCGAGGCGGCAACGCGCCGGTCGGACGCTCGCCTCTTCTTCGTCTCGCTCGCCTTTCTCTCGAGCTCAGGCTTCCTGGGGCTGCACGCGCTCGCCACGCCAGGCGTCCTGCTGGAGGGAAAGAACGCGGGCTTCGTCATCGCGACGCCGGTCGGCCTGCTTCTCGCCTCGGTCTTTGCGGCCTGGTCGTCGCACGACCACTCAGGGCTGCCACGAACGCGACTCCTCCGCTGGACGCTCGTCGGCGTCCTCTTCGCGTGGGCCCTCGCGTCCCTCGCCGAGGTGCCACCGCTCGACCGGGCGCTCACGGAGGACGAAAGCGACCGGTGGCTCCTCGGCCTCGCCGTTCCCGCTGTTCTGCTGTTCGCGCTCGCCGCTTGGCGGTACCTGGAGCTGCACCGGCGCCGCCCCGGCCCCGTGCTCCTCGGGGTGACGGCCGCCTGGATCCTGCTCGGCGAGGCGTCGATCGCCGTGGCCTTCTCCCGCAACTGGCACGCCTCCTGGTGGGAGTGGCACCTCCTCATGGCCGCGGCGTTCGGGATCGTCGCGTTCACCGCGCTGCGGGAGCGCCATCGCGGCGAGACGTTCTCGTCGCTCTACCTGGACGACACGCTCGGCCGGATCGACGAACGCTATGCATCGGCGGTCAAAGCGGCCGCATCGGAACGGCTGGACGAGCCGGAGCTCCGCCGCCGGTTCGGTCTCGGCCCCGAGGAGGCGTCGGTCGTGCAGCGCGCCGCAGGGGAGGTCAAGGCTGTGGAGGGACTCCTCCAGCCCTACCTCTCGCCGCAGCTCGCCGCCCATCTCCGAGAGCAACCGCACCGAGCAGCGCTCGGCGGCGAGGAGCGGGAGATCAGCGTCCTGTTCGCCGATCTCCAGGGCTTCACCGCGTTCTCCGAGCGCCACTCGCCCCCGGACGTGCTCGCGATGCTGAACACCTACTGGGCGGAGACGGTGCCGGTCGTCCTCGGCGAGCATGGGGGAATGATCGAGCGCTTTGCCGGCGACGCGATCATGGTCGTCTTCAACGCGGCCGCCGACCAGCCCGACCACGCACTCCGCGCAGCGCGCGCGGGCCTCGCGCTTCAGGAGGCCGCGGACACGGTCTCCCGGGGTCGCCAGGACTGGCCGCGCTTCCGGGTCGGGATCAACACCGGCCCGGCGATCGTCGGCAACGTGGGCACCGAGGAGCAGCGCAGCTTCACGGCGATCGGCGACACGACGAACCTGGCGGCACGGCTTCAGACGGCGGCAGAGCCGGGGCAGGTCGTCCTCGGCCACGCCACCTACGAGTCGGTCAAGGACGAGCTCGAGACGCTCCCGATCGGCGAGCTCGACCTCAAGGGGAAGTCGGGGCCGACCTCCGCGTACGTCCTGATCGGCCTCCGTTAGATTCCAATCGCATGCCGGACGTTCAACTGACCTGGCTCGGCCACGCCGCCTTCCGGTTCGACACGCCGGGAGGCAAGCGCGTGTACGTCGACCCTTTCCTGGACAACCCAAAGTGCCCGGAGGGCGAGAAGGAGCCGGAGCGGGTCGACCTGATCCTGCTCACGCACGGTCACGACGACCACGTCGGGAGCACTGTCGAGCTCGCGCAGAAGTTCGACTGCCCGGTGATCGCCCAGGTCGAGCTCCGCGGCTGGCTCTCGACCAGGGGCCTCTCCGAGAACATGGGTCACGCCATCAACAAGGGCGGAACCGTCGGCGTGGAAGGGCTGAAGATCACGATGACGAACGCCCACCACTCGAGCAGCGGGTTCGAGGACGGCCGGTTCGTGTACCTCGGCGAGTCGTGCGGGCTCGTGATCGAGGTCGAGAACGGCACGAAGCTCTACTTCGCCGGCGACACCTGCGTCTTCGGCGACATGCAGCTGATCGGGCGAATCTATGAGCCCGACGTCGCGATCCTGCCGATCGGCGATCACTTCACGATGGGCCCGAGGGAGGCCGCCGTCGCCCTCGAGCTGCTCGGCGTCAAGCGCTGCGTGCCGTCCCACTACGACACCTTCCCACTGCTGACGGGCTCGCCGGAAGAGCTCCGCAAGCTGACGGACGTCGAGATCGTGGCGCTCGAGCCTGGAGAGACGACCACGGTTTGAGGGAGCGATGGTTCGGGTCGACGGGGCGCCGGGTTCCGCAGATCGCGGTCGAGGGCGGTGCCGACCTGGACGGCGCAGTCGTGCTCGACGTGCTCGACGACTCGGCGATTCGAGCGGCGTTCGGCGAGGGCCGTCCGATCGTCGTGCGGGCCGACTCGCCGGAGGCCGTCATGGAGGCGCTTCGGCGTCCGGAGGTGTCGTCGGTCCTCGTTCCACCGGACCGCAAGGATCTCGTCGAGCTCGACCTCGTGGAGCTCACCTATGGCCCGTAGCCCCCTCGTCGCCACCTATTCGATCGCCGCCTGCGACCTCGACACGGGCCGCTGGGGAGTCGCGACGCAGTCGAAGTTCCTCGGCGTCGGCTCGATCGTCCCGTGGGCGGAGCCGCAGGTCGGCGCCGTCGCGACCCAGGCGTTCGCGAACCCGCGGTACGGGCCGGACGGCCTCGAACTGCTCCGCGAGGGGCTCTCGGCCGAGGAGACCGTCGAGCGCCTGACCGCAGCCGACGAGGGGCGGGAGCAGCGCCAGCTCGGCGTCGTGGACGGAGAGGGCGGCAGCGCCTCCTTCACGGGCGGCGAGTGCCACGACTGGGCCGGCGGGCGAACCGGCCCGTGCTACGCAGCCCAGGGGAACATCCTCGTGTCGGGAGAGACCGTCGACGCCCTGGCCGAGACCTTCGAATCCACGGCGGGCAAGCCTCTCGAGGAACGGCTGCTCGACTGTCTCGACGCGGCACAGGCGGCCGGTGGCGACAGTCGCGGCCAACAATCCGCCGCCCTCCTCGTCGTTGAGAAGGATGGCGGCTACGCGGGCCTCACGGACGTCGTCTTCGACCTGCGGGTCGACGACCACGAGCGTCCGCTCGAGGAGCTGCGCCGGCTCTACGGGCTGCATGTCGCGATCTTCGGCAAGACTCCGCCGGGCGAGTGGCTGCCGGTCGACACCGCACTGGCCGCAGAGCTCGGAGAACGGCTGGGCCGGCTCGGGTTCGAGGGCGATCTGAACGATGCGCTCGAGCGCTGGGCCGGGCAGGAGAACCTCGAGGAGCGCGTGGGAGGCTCCGAGGTGATCGATCCGGTCGTGCTCGAAGAACTGAGAAGGCAGTCGTGAGCGAGAAGTATCAGGTTGCCCATCTCGACGAGCTGACGCCGCAGGAGGACGACGCCGAGGGAATGCGGTGGTACCGCCTGCGGCGCGACTTCGACATCAAGGCCCTCGGCGTCAATGCCTACGGCGCCGACGCCGGCAAGCGAGCCATTGAAGAGCACGACGAGCTCGGCACGGCCGCCGGCAAGCACGAGGAGCTCTACGTCGTCCTCCGGGGCAGCGCGACGTTCACGCTCGGCGAAGCCGAGCACAGGGTCGGCGTGGGCGAGACGGTGTACGTTCGCGACCCCGCAATCCGGCGCACTGCGATCGCCGAGGAGGACGGCACGATCATCCTGGTCACCGGCGGAACCCCCGGTGTCGCCTACTCGGTGTCTCCCTGGGAGGCCGCGGGCGACGCCTATCCGCACTGGAGAGAGGGCGATTACGGAAAGGCCATGGAGATCCTCCGCGCAGTCGCCGATGAGCATCCGGGCGCAGGAATCGTGCTCTACAACCTCGCCTGCGTCGAGGCACTCGCCGGCGAGCCGGAGCCTGCGTTGGAGCACCTGAAACGCGCGATTGCGCAGGAGGAGCGCTTCCGGGAGTTCGCGCGCACCGACGAGGATTTCGCATCGATTCGAGACAGCTCCGAGTTCAGAGATCTCGTCGAGGCGGCGGCATGACCGAGGGCTACTCGGTCGCGAGCCTCGGCCGAGATGGAGGTCGCGACGGGGCCCGAGTCCGCCTTCTGGGCCGCCATTCGCAGCCACTTCGGCATCGAGAGCTTCGGCGTCAACGCCTGGACGTCCAGGGAAGCCGGCCAGACGATCATCGGCGAGCACGAGGAGCTGTCAGGCGGTGCAGGCGGCCACGAGGAGCTCTACGTCGTCGTCTCCGGCCAGGCGACGTTCACCGTGGACGAGGAGACGGTCGATGCACCGGCCGGGACGCTTCTCTTCGTGCGCGACCCGGCGGCGAAACGCAAGGCGGTGGGGGTCGAGGAGGGCACGACCATCCTCGCGGTCGGTGCCAAGGCGGGTGAAGCCTTCACACCTTCGAAGTGGGAGCTCTCCGCGCCTGCATTCGTCTTTTTCGCCACCAAGGAGTACGACAAGGCGGAGAAACTGCTTGCGGAGGTGCTGGCCGAGCATCCAGAGGAGCCCGCGGTCCTCTACAACCTCGCCTGCGCCGAGAGCATGCTCGGGAAGACGGCCGATGCGCTGGGACATCTGCGGCAATCGGTCGGGCACGGCAAGCGGTTCAAGGAGCTCGCCCGAACGGACTCGGACTTCGACCCGATCCGCGGCGAGCCCGAGTTCGCCGAGATCACTGGCTAGTCGTCGGAGTCGTCGCCGCCCGAGCCTGAGCCAGAGTTGCTCGAACCTGAACCGCTCGATCCCGAGCCGCTCGAGTCTCCACCGCTTCGGCCTCGACCTCGACCTCTGCCGCTGCTGTCCTCGCCGTCGTCCGTGGACGTCGCCGTCGTCGTGACCCGACGGGCTGTCGTTGCTCGTTTGCGTGCGTACGGGTCGCTTCTTTCGCCTGGCGGTCGTCGTCGGCGGGCGGGCCGCGGCCGTCGTCGTCCCCGCCGTCGTCGACGAGACCGGAGCGAGATTCTCGCGGGCGTCGAGGCTCGCCACCGGAATCCCGACGGTGTCGGCCGCGATCACGTGCGCTGCGAAGCCCAGGCCAGTCGCGAAGACGAGGCCGAGCAGGGCGATCAGCGCGATCCGCATGCCTCCAGGCTAGACGCGGCCGGGTAAAGCCTCGTCCAAGCTCCTGTTCGGAGTTTGCAAAGTGCCGGGGGCGGCCGGCAGCCGGATCTCGGCGCGCGCGCCGCCGCCGGGCCGGTTCCCGATCCTTGCGCTTCCGCCCCAGCGGCGCGCCAGGGTCGCCACGATCGCCAGGCCGAGGCCTCGTGCCCGGTTTGCCCTGGCCACGGCTGCCCCGGGCGAAGCGCTCGAAGACACGCAGCTCCTCGTCCGGATCCAGGCCTGGCCCCTCGTCCGACACGGCCACCACGACCTCGCCCTCTTCCCGGCTGCACTCGAGCGTCACCGTTCCACCGTCCGGCGAGTACACGAGGGCGTTCTCGACGAGGTTGTCGACGACGATCGCCAGGTCCTCTTCGGACACCGCTGCGAGACCGGGGTCGCGGCAATCGAGAGCGAGACGATGGGCGGTCTGCGCCGCCCGTTCGTCCCAGCGCTCCCTCGCCCGCTCCAGCACCTCCGAGACGGAAACGGCCTGGCGCGCGGGCGGCCTGTCGCCCTCGCGGGCAAGGGTGAGCAGCGCGGTGAGAAGACGGGCCAGACGGTCGACCTCCCGCTCGGCCGCATCCAGCTCTTCGGCAAGGTCCGGGCCGGCTTTCAGCGCTGCAGCCTCGAGGCGGAGCCGCAGGCCGGTCAACGGCGTTCGCAGTTGGTGCGACGCGTTGGCGACGAACTCGCGCTGCGCGACGAGCACCTGCTCGAGCCGCTCGGTCATGTCGTTGAAGGCGTGGGCGACCTCGCGGTTCTCCTCGATCCTTCCGGCTCGGCGCGAGCTCCGAGATCGCCCGCTTCGACCCGCCTCGCAGTCGCGGCGAGCCGCTGGAGCGGCCGCGCGAGCGTCCCTGCGAGGAACCATGCGAAGGCGAGGCCGAGCACGAGCGCGATCAGGCCGATTCCGATCAGGCCGAGGACGTCGCGCCGGACCCGCCGGTCGATGGCGTCAACGCTCTGCGTGACCCGCACAGCGCCGCCGACGCGGGTGCCGACCACGACCGGAACCGCGGTGAAGAGCAGCGACTCGTCGAGTGTGTCGCTGAATCGGCGCCCCTGGGCGATTCGCCCGTCGAGTGCTGCCTGGATCTCCGGGCGGTCTCCGTAGTTGCCCTCGAGACCCGCCGAGTCGGCGACGACACGACCCTCCCGGTTCACGACGATGACCCTGCCGCCGGCTTCCTCGGCCGCCTGGGTCGCCAGGCGGCGCAGATTCTCGGTTCGCCCACTCTGGAGCTGACCCGCGGCGCTTGCCGCCACGAGTTGCGCCTCGGCCGCCGCTTGGGCTTTCACCTCGGCGTCCACACGGCTCGAGACGTTCAGGACGAGCGGAACCTCGAGCGCGACGATCACGAGGACGAGGACATACGCAAAGGCCGCCAGCAGCCTCGTCCGAAGGCTCATGCCAGGTCGTCCGTCGAGGCGAAGCGAAAGCCGACCCCTCGGACGGTGTGGATGTACCGGGGCGCGCTCGAGTCGTCGCCCAGCTTCTTCCGCAGGCCGCTGACGTGGACGTCGAGCGTCTTGGTGGAGCCGAACCAGTTCGTGTCCCAGACCTCGTCGATCAGCCGTTCCCGTGTCACGACGGAGCCTGCGTTCTCCATCAGGAGTCGAAGGAGGTCGAACTCCTTGCGGCTGAGCTCGAGCTCGTCTCCCCGAAGCACCGTGCTCCGGCGGTCGGCGTCCAACCGAAGGTCGCCGATCGTGATCGCACCCCCGGGCCGTTGCTCCCCGGCCTCGGCGACTCGGCGGAGGACCGCACGCACGCGCGCAACCAGCTCTCGGGCGCTGAAGGGCTTGACGACGTAGTCGTCGGCGCCCAGCTCGAGCCCGGCGACGCGGTCTGCCTCCTCACCGCGGGCCGTGAGCATGATGATCGGCACGCGCGAATCCCGGCGCAGCTCCCGGGCGACGTCGAAGCCGGACCCATCCGGAAGCATCACGTCGAGGAGCACGAGATCCGGACGCACCTCGCCGGCAAGCTGGAGCGCGGCCTGCGCGGTTCCCGCCACCGACGTGTCGAAGCCCTCACGCGAGAGGGCTTCGGCCAGTGGCGTCGTGATCGACTCCTCGTCCTCGACGAGGAGGATGCGCCGCTTCTTTCCGAGCTGCATGAGCTGTCCTATACCCAAAAGTGCCGAGGCGGCCCCGGGGAGAGCCGAAGGCCGCCTCGACGATTTCGTCCCCTGCGGTTACCGGGCGACGAAGCTTCCGCGCATGCCCTCCTCGGCGTGATCGCTGACGCCGCACCAGAAGGAGTACCGAACGCCCTTCTTGAGCGTGACGGTGATCGTCGCCGACTTGCCGGGGATCAGCACGCGCGTCTTGAAGCGCTTGCCCCCGCCGCGGACCCAGAAGTCGTGGGCGTCGCCGCCGGCGTTCCGGACGACGAACTTCACGACGCCCCCCTTCGGCCGGGTCGAGAGCGAGATTCGCCCGTCGACCTCGTTGACGCGAACCGTCTGCGCCGCGCCGGCCCCGAGTGTCGGGATTGCGAGCGCCACCATCGCGACTACCGAGGCGAACAGGATTCCGATCGTCTTCTTCATGTGAGTTCTCCTTGTGCTCGTGGGTTGTTAGTCGTCCGAGTCGTCTGAGCCGGACCCGGAGTTGTCGTCTCCGCCGCCGGAGCCGGAGTTGTCGTCGTCTCCGCCACCCGAGCCGCGGTTCGAGCCGGAGCGGTCGTCGTCGCCTCCGTCGTCGTCACCGCCGCCTGGGCCGCGGTTCGGACCGGAGCGGTCGTCGTCGCCTCCGTTGTCGTCGTTTCCGGTCGTCGTTCCTGGGCCGACACCGGTGCACCGGGGATCGTTCGCATGCTCCGCCTCGTCGCACGGACCGCTGATGTCCGCCCCGGTCGTCGTGCCGGTCGTCGTGCCGGTTGTCGTGCCGGTCGTGGTGGTACCGGTCGTACCGGTGGCCGTCGTCTCCGCAGTCGTCGTGCCTGCGGTGGTGCCGGTCGTGGTACCCGTGGTGCTGCCGTCGGTGGTCGTGCCGGTCAAGGTGCTGACCCCGTCGTCGGAGGATCCGCCCGAGACGGCTCCCCCGGCGAGCGCGCCGCCGGCAGCCAGCAGCACGAGAGCCGCCAGGCCGATGATCAACTTGTTCATTGCTCCTCCTTTGTCCATGGACTGAGGTTCGTCCACGGCCACCCAAGAGCGGGCAAACCCCGCCTAGAGGAGCGGAAAGCTTTGGTTAAGCCTTGGTAGCCCCGTCGCCGGGGAGACGGGCCCCTCCGGCTGCGCGGCGAAGCGACGGCACCGGATCGGCGGCGGGCCGGGCTACGACGAGAACGGCGCCATAGCCGTCTCCCGCGAGAGCATCGACGAGGAGCTGGAGGCCGACGGCAAGCGCGAACGCCTTGTGCGCGTGCTCGCCGCCGAACGGGACGAGTTCCTCCTTCGATGCGAGGCCGGCGATCACATCCCCGTACGTGACACGTCCCATGGAGACATCGGTGACGATCGGCTCTCCATCCGAGCTCGGAATGGCGATCGAGAGCGGGTTGGTTCCGACCAGTGGCGGGCCGCCGTCGGAATGGCCCAGGCGAGCAGGCGACGTTGCGGTGAGCGCGGCAACGAGCCCAGCGTCAGCGAGTCGCCGGGTCCAGTAGCCGAGCATTCCCGTCGGAAAGCAGTTGGCGGCCACCACCACCCGCGCATTCGCCGGGGGTGACGCGATCTGCGCGTCGCAGACGGCGGCGAGCGTCAGGTAGCCGACCGCGCCGCGACCGTCCCACCGCTCGAAGCCCTCGTCTGCGGTGATCCGCTCGGGTCGCGCCTTCGGATCGATCTCCTGGCCCGCGAGCCACTCGACCCGCGAAAGGCCGTGGCCCTGCTTCCCGCGCCGCTCGGCCTCCAGGAAGTGATCTGCGAGGACGGCTGCGTCGGCCTCCTCGAAGCCGAGCTCCCGAATCCTCGGGAGGACCTCGTCAGTCTGCATGCGCGGCTGCGAGCGGGAGTGGCTTGGTGATCCCAAGGCCCTCCTCGCGCTGCGCAGCGGCGATCGCCTCGGCGAGGCGGACGATCTCGATCGCGGCCTCGGCCTCGGGGTCTTCCCAGACGAGCGGCTCGCCGCGGTCGGCGCTCTCTCGCAGGCGCGGGTCGAGCGGAATGCGACCGAGCAACGGAATCTCTAGCGCTGCTGCGAGCGTCTCACCCCCGCCGGAGCCGAAGATCTCGTCGCCGGTTCCGACCATGTAGGACATGTTCTCGACGGCGCCGACGAGCCGCATGTTGGTCTTCCGTGCCATCTGAGCGGCGCGAACGGCTACCTGCTGCGCGGCGGGCTGCGGCGTCGTGACGACGACGACCTCGGCGCGCGGCAGCAGCTGACCGAGCGAGATCGAGACGTCGCCGGTTCCGGGCGGCATATCGACCAGCAACGTGTCCAGCTCGCCCCAGTGAACGTCTGACAGGAACTGCTCGAGCGCCCGGTGCAGCATGGGGCCGCGCCACATCACGGGATCGTTCTCCTCGAGGAAGAACCCGATCGACATCAGCTTCAGGTCGCCGCGCACCGGCGGGACGATCATCCGGTCGACGACCACCGGCCGCTGGTGGACGCCGAGCATGTGCGGGATCGAGTGACCGTAGATGTCGGCGTCGAGGACGCCCGTCCGGTGCCCGAGCCCGTCGAAGGCGGCCGCAAGATTCGCCGTGAGCGTGGACTTCCCGACGCCGCCCTTTCCGCTCGCGACCGCGATCACCCTGGTCGAGCGGTCGAGGGAGATCCCCTTGGTGCGGGGCGAGACCCCACCGCGGAGGCGAGCGGTCAGCGCCGTCTTCTCCTCCGGCGACATGACGTCGAACTCGAGGGAGACCGTCTCGATTCCGGGGAGCGACGAGAGCTCGCGCTGCACCTGCTCGTCGAAGCTGTGCTTGAGCGGGCAGCCGGGAACGGTCAGCGCGATCGTGACGGCGACGTGGCTGCCCTCGACGCTCACCCCGCGCACCATCCCGAGCTCGGTCACGGGCTTCTTCAGCTCCGGGTCGATGACCCTCGCGAGGGCATCGGTGATCTGTTCAGGTGTTGGCTGCTGCACCGGAAAAGGACCGTATCAGCGGGCTAATCCCTCAAGAGCTCCTTGAGGCGTAGGCCGTTTCTGACGGCGAACCCCTCCCAGTCGTTGTTGTAGTACGCGTAGACGTCGATGCCGGCATCGCGCCACACGCCGATCCGCTCGGCCCATTCCGCGATCTCGCGCTCGGAGTAGTTCCCCCGCTGGCCTCGCGTCCCCGAGTGAAACCTGACGAACGTCCAGTCAGCGGTCAACTCGATCCGGCGGAAGGGGTACTTCGGGCTGTCGGGGATCACGAGCGCGACGCTGTGCTCGCGGAGCAGGTCGTAAACGGGGTCGACGTACCAGCTCGGCTCGCGGAACTCGACGCAGTGCCGGCCTTGCGGGAGCCGCGAAAGCGCGTTCCCAAGCCGCTCGTCGTCCCGCTTGAACGTCGGCGGGAGCTGCCAGAGCACCGGCCCCATCTTCGGGGACCGCGCCAGCGGCGCGATCCGCGAGTAGAAGAGCGGGACTCCCTGCTCGAGCCCGGTCAGTCGCTTGATGTGCGTGATGTAACGGCTCATCTTCACCGCGAACAGGAACCCGCGAGGGCTTCGCTCCACCCAGCCCCGCACGGCCGAGACGGTGGGCAGGCGGTAGAAGGTGTTGTTGATCTCGACGGTGTCGAAGAGCGTCGCGTAGTACTCGAGCCACGCCTTGGCCGGCAGGCCCTTCGGATAGATGAGCTCGCGCCAGTGAGCGTAGTTCCAGCCCGAGCACCCGATCCGAATCTCGCTCACATCACGAGAATCTCCGAAAGTCGACCGCGTAACTCCTCCGTTGGCGCGGCGGTGACGAGCGAGCGGTGAGCGGTGTCGAGCGGTGATGCCTCCCACGGGCCCGCGTCGGCGTAACCGATCGAGAGGCCGACTTCTCTGACGATCAACTGGGCGGCGGCGGTGTCGACCGCCCGCGCCTCGCGCAGGGAACAGACGGCGTCCACCCGGCCGGCGGCGAACTGGCAGAGCGAGAGCGCGAGCGACCCCGTGATTCGGAAGCGCTGCGCGTAGCCGGTCAGCGCCTCCGCGTGGTCCGCGACCGACGCGGCCAGCGTCCCTTCCATGGCGAGGATCTCCACCGTGTCCTTCGGGCGCACGCCGCCGAGCGGTCGACCGTCAAGGCTTGCCCCCTCGCCACGAACAGCCGTCCACTCCTCGCCGGTGCCGAAGTCGTGGACGAATCCGAAGACGACGTCGCCCATGGTCGTGCCCTCGGCCACTGCGATCGAGAGACAGAAGTTCCGCAGGCCGCGCTTGGCGTTCACCGACCCGTCGATCGGGTCGACGACGACCAGTGTGTCCGAGGTGCCGAACGTCCGCTCGCCGAGCTCCTCCGAGACCAGGGTGAACTCCGTCCCGCCTCGGTGGAGCTCCTCGAGCCGAGCGACGACGGCGCGTTCGGCCGCATCGTCGACGGCAGTCGTGTCGTCGCCGCCCACGCCGGTGGCGAGGATGGGCTCGCGCTCGACCCGCGTCGGCAGTTTCTCCAGGGCCAGGCTCACGTCCGCAGCCGCGGCCCGGCAGAGCTCCAGCCAGGGCGTCATTCGAGCGGGAGGAACAACAGGCCGGAGAGAAGCTTGGGATAGAAGTACGTCGTCTTCTGGGGCAGCGTCTCGCCGGCCTGAGCAAATCGAAAGACATCTTCGATTCGCGTCGCTCGGACGATGAACGCCCCTTCGGCGCGGCCCTGCTCCACGGCGGCGACGGCCTCCTCCACGGACGGTGTGTAGGTCACCGGCCCGGATGCGAGCGACTCCACGAGCTGGACGTCGAGCACCCCCTCGTCTCCCTCGACGAGCGCTGCGCCTCCCTTCCGGTAGACCACGGTTGCAGCGCGGTCGGGCGGCTCGGCGTCGAGGGCGGCGAGCGCCTCCTCGAGGTCCTGGGTCGCGGCCGTCCCGTTCAGGTGCTCCGCGATCCGGTGGGTCGGGAAGATCATGAGACCGCGATCCTCGGTGGAGACGAGGACGACCAGGATGTGCTCGGCTCCGAAGGCGATCGCCGTCTCGTAGCGGTGGTGGCCGTCGGCGATCAGCAGCTGATTGTCGGCGAACGACTCCGCGATGCCTCCCGGCGGAATTCTCCAGAGCCTCGCGCCCTCCACTTCCATGTCCGGCTCGCCTGAAGGCTGGCTGTACGGGGGCTCGCCGTCGTAGAGCACGAAGATCGGCTCCGGATGAGCCTGGAGCGCATCGAGGAGCCGCAGCCGGCCCTCCTTCGGCCCTGCGTGCGTGCGCTCGTGCGGCAGCACGACCCTGTTCTCGTACGGCTCGACACGGAGAGAGGCGACGAGGCCGCGACGCGTCCGCTCCACTCCGTCGGGCCCGACGTACTCCTGCTCGAGGGCCCAGTACGACGGTTCCGAATCACGAACGAGGGCGCCGTCGGAAAGCCATTCCCGCCAGAGCCGGGCGGCATCGGCCTCGTCGTCGGGCAGGGTCAGGTGGACGACGTTGAACGGGCTTTGCGCCATCAGCTTCTCGCGTTGCGTGTCGTCGATCACGTCGTACGGAGGAGCGACGAGTTGCTCCAACGGGCCGGCGACGGACTCGTCGAAGCGGACGGCCCGAATCGGCTTGATCACGGCCACGAGCCGCACCGTACCATCCTGCTTCGAGCCTAGACTCGGGCCGTGAGCACCATCGCCGACCTGGCCGAGAATCGCGTCGTCGAGGGCACGTACGCGGTCGCCAAGAAGGAGCGGCGACGGACGAAAACGGGCTCCGACTACCTCGCGCTCGAGCTCGTCGACCAAAGTGGAAAGATCGAGGCCAGGGTCTGGAACGACGTCGAGCTGCTCGACGGCCGCTTCGTGGAAGGCGACGCTGTGCGAGTCCTGGGCCGGGTCGACAAGTTCCGGGACCGGCTCCAGCTCGACGTCCGCGCGATCGAGCATGCCGAGGGACAGGACGCAGCAGAGCTGACGCCGGCGATGCGCCGCGACGCAGACGAGCTCGACGGGTTCCTCGAGTTCCTGGGTGGAGAGATCTCGCACGCCGGCCTGAAGACCCTCGTCGGCCGCTTCCTCGCCGACGAGCGCTTTCGAGCCAGGCTCCGCGAGCTTCCGGCGAGCCCGGAGTCTCACCACGTCTACGCGGGAGGCCTGCTCGAGCACACGGTCGCCGTTGCGACGCTGTGCCGTGAGACCGCCCAGGTGCACCCGCGGCTCCGAGGAGACCTCCTGGTCGCGGCTGCGCTGCTGCACGATGCGGGCAGGACGCTCGAGCTGGGACGCGGCCCCGCGTTCAGGCCGACGGAGGAGGGACGCCTGCTCGGGCACGTCCAGCTCGGGATCCGCTCGATCGAAGCGCACGCCGGAGGGCTGGAGCGCGGAGTCCTCGCCGAGGTCGTCCACGCCGTGGCCGTCCACCACGACGGCCGAGCCGCGCGCACTGCGGAGGCCGCCGTTCTCTACCACGCGAACCAGCTCGACGCCGTAGCGGCCACGCAGGCCCATCCCGGAGTAGCCTCTTAGAGCGTGATCGCAGCGGTCTGTGCGCTCGGGGCGAGCATCGCCTGGGGAGTCGGCGACTTCCTCGGCGGTCTGAAGAGCCGAACGGTCCCGCTCCTCGTCGTCCTGCTCCTGGCGCAGGTCTCGGGGCTGATCGGCGTGGCGATCGCGGTCGGGATCGCCGGGAACCCCCCGCCGGGTGTCTCCGTCTTGTGGGCCGCCGTCGCCGGTGTCTTCGGCACCGTCGGCCTCGCCGCCTTCTACCGCGGTATGGCGGTCGGCTCGATCAGCGTCGTCGCACCGATCGTCGCCGTGGCCGCGATCGTTCCCGTCACGTTCGGTATCGCAACCGGCGACGACCTCTCGACCGCGCAGCTCGCCGGATTCGCCCTGGCGTTGGCCGGCGTTGCGCTCGCCTCGTTCGAGCGACGCCAGGGAGGCTCCGCCCAGGTCGCCGCCGGAGTCCCGTGGGCGCTCGCGGCGATCGTCGGCTTCGGCGGCTACTACGTGCCGATGCACGAGGCGAGCGAGCAGGACTTCCTGTGGGCATCGCTGATCTACCGGGCGACGGTAGGCGCGCTCGCGCTCGCGGCGTGGCTCGTCCTCCGTCCCCCGCTGGCGGCGGCGAGGGGCAGTCTGGGCACGATCGCGCTCATAGGCGTCGCGGACACGTTGGGAAACGTCCTGTTCGCGGCGGCAGCGAGCCAGGGCGAGGTCAGCGTGGTCTCCGTGCTCGCGACGCTCTATCCAGTGACGACTGTCGCGCTCGCCGCACTCGTTCTGTCGGAGCGGCTAGCGCGCCACCAGCTCTTCGGTGTGGTGGCCGCTCTCGCGGGTGTCGTGCTGATCTCCGCCGGTTAGCGCGAAGCCGAGCGCTTCCACGGCGTCGGGTACGAGCCGGTAGTAGGCCCAGGTGCCACGGCGCGTGCTCTCCACGAGCCCGGCCTCCCGGAGGATCTTCAGATGATGCGAGATCGTCGGCTGCGACAACCCGAGGGGCTCGAGGTTGCAGACACAGCACTCCTCGGATGCGGCGAGCTGGTTGACGATCGCGAGCCGGGTCGGGTCGCCGAGCGCCTTGAACTGCGCGGCGAGCGTGGCCCGCTCTTCGGGCGGAAGGAGCGGTGCGCCTGGAGTGCAGCAGGGGGACTGGAGCAGTTGCAATGTCTTCATCGACAGACTTCAATATAGTACATCGACGTTCTATCGATGAAAGGAGAGCGCCATGTCCTGTTGCGACTGCGATTGCGGCGACGGGTGCTGCTGACCGCTCGGGGGGCAGAGCCCTCCCTCTAGGCGACATTGCGCCGGATCAGCAGGAACCCGAGCGGCACGAGCGCCGCGAGGAAGACGTACGGCGCAAGCGGGTCGATGTCGGACAGCTCGGCCCGTACGACCGTGTTGCCTTCTCCGAGCATCCGCCGGGCAGCGTCGATCGCCTCGTCCAGCTCGTCCTCGTCGAAGGCCTCTCCGCCGGCGGCGGCGGCGAGCAGGCGGGCCGAGTCGGCGCTGCCCGGATCGGGGACGTACGGCTCGCGTGCGCCCTCGGGGCCGTAGACCTCCTCCCCCTCGCGCCAGAAACGGACGACGATCAGCTGGACGTTGCCTTCGCCGAGTGCCGCCGCAATGCTCTGCGGGTTGAATCGCGTGCTCTCGGCGTCGGTGAAGACGACCGCGAGCCGCCGGTCGGCACCCCGGAAGAAGTTCCGCGAGCCGAGGTCGGAGAGCGCGGCAAAGCTCGTCGCCCTGACGTCTCCGGCGGCCGACGAGGGAGGGCGGTCGATCCCGAGAGAGAGCCGAAGCGTCGTCTCGAACGTGCCGTGGTTCGCGGTCGGAAAGGCCAGGGGCAGGGCGCGGTCCGTCAGCGAGGCAAGCCCGACCGGCACGGTGCCGATCTCGTCCCGGAAGCGAAGCGCGGCCGAGCGCGCCCGGTCGAAACGGGTCGGATCTCCAGGCGAGTCCGCGGCGAGCATCGAGCGGGAGGTGTCGATCACGAAGAACGCCTGCGCATCGGATCGCGCGGCCCGCTCCTCCGTGCGCTCGAGAACCGGCTGCGCCGCTCCCAGTCCGACGAGGAGCGCGAGCACGACGATCGCCGCCACCGTCAGCCGCTGCGAGCCGCCGGGCGGCGCCAGGTGCAGGACCTGTCGCACTCGCGCCGCCCGCCGCTCGCTCCAGAAGAAGGCGGCGAGCGGCAGGGCCGCAGCGATCCCGATCAGTCCCGCGAGCGGCGTGAGGAACGAGAGCTGCACCTTGCGGTCCTAGTACCCGTGGCCGCGTCGCGGCGGAGCGCCGCCCGGCGCGCTGCGGCCTGGTCGGTAGGCCGGAATGTTCTCGCGAATCCGGATCCGTGCGGCGCTCGGATCCATCAGGCGGAGGACGAACTCGAGGTTGTACTTCGCCTCCTCGTTGGCCGGATCGATCTGAACGGCGCGGGTGAAGTCACCGATCGTGCGCCCCACCAGCGTCGGCCCGTTCACCGGGTCGGCGGTCGCCTCCTCGAACGTGAGGACACCCTGAAGCATCGCTGCCTTCGACCGGAGCGGTGCTGCGAGCCCCGAGCGCTCGGCGTTTCCGAGCGTCGCCTGCGCCTCGGCGCGAAAGGCCGGCCGCGAGAAGTCGTACGGATTCTCACCGCGGCGCGCGTCGACCGCGAATGCGCGCAACGCCCGTCGGTAGAGAAGATCGTCCTCGACCGCAAGCGCTCTCTTCAGGTACGGAAGGCGTGGCTCGACCTTCCAGAGACCCTCGGCGGCCGGGAGCGCCTCGAAGGCGATATCGCTGCGGTCGAACGAACGCTGAACCGCCGCCGCGTCACGGGCGATCAGCGCAGCAACGAACGCGAGGACGAGCAGGCCCGCGATCGGCAGGATCCTTCGACTCAGTGCTCGCGCCCGCCTCACCCGGCCGGCTCCTTCCGGGCCGGGCGCCAGGCGAGCCGCCCACAGAAATGCTCGTTCGCCGCCAGGAGCATCAGGAGTAGGAGCGCGAGGCCTGCGAGCCCCTCGGGGACGCCGGCCCGCTCTGCGCGGCGGCGCTCCTCGAAGAGCTTGCGCGGCGCAAGGTCCGACCGGTCGACGAACGCCTCCTTGCCGAGCATCCGCTCGAAGTAGAAGCGATCTTCGGGAAAGGGCGCCAGCGCAACGACGTTGAGCGGGATCTTCTCGCGCCTGTACGTGATGATCTCCCTCGTCAGCGTCGGGATGTCGAGCAGCGAGTCGTCGAGGTCGCTGATCAGGAGCACGCCACGGTGCTTCTGCCCGTGGCGCTCGAGCAGCTTGCGGGCCAGGACGAGGCCCGTCGAGATCGTCGTCCCGCCGCGGAAGTTCTCCGCCCAGGGAGAGACGGATGCGCGCCGCAGCTCCTCGGCCTCATCCGAGTCCGGATCGACGCGCCGCGTCCCCGGGCGGCACGGCACGAACTCGCGCGCAACGCAGACATTCGGGAACGGCGAGAGCGCACGGACGAACGAGCGCAGCTCATCGGAGTCCGTCCCGGGAGGAATCGCCTCGTACGCGACGCTCGAGAAGAGCACGAGACCGAAGTCCTGATTCGTGTCGGCCAGGTACTCGAAGGGCTCGGTCAGTCGCCGCTGGCCGCTGCCGATGCTTGCCGACATGTCGAGGGCGACGACGCCGCTCTCGCCTCCGCGGACGATCCGAACTGCGGATTCTCCGGGATCGCGGGCAAGCCAGGCGGCCGCCAGCAGCGTGGCCACGAGAGCCGCTGCGAGCAGCCAGCGGACGACGGCGGTGCGACGCACCGACTCGGTGAGGTTCCGCACGTCGAACACCGGGATGCCTTGGCGGCTCGTCAATGCCCGTTCTCCGAGATCACGCGCTGAACGTCGTCCGAGAGCGCTCCCATGCCGGTCTCGACCGGACGAGCCTGCGACCAGGCAAGGCGGCTTGCGTCGGTCGCGAGCTCGGGATTCCGGGCCCGCTTCAGCTCCACCGCCAGTCGCTCGAGCGCTCGACGTTCCTCCTCGGGTGTGCCTGACTCGGAGGACTCACGGACGAGCGCCAGTGCCTGCTCGAGCGACGAGCGCCGGTCGACCCGGCGAGCTCCGAGCCACACCGCGACCCGGTCGAGCGGCAGCAGGCGGAGGACAAGGACCGCCGCCGCTGCGGCGAAGAGAACCGCAAGCAAGAGGGCGATGAGCTCGATCGCCCGCGGAGAGACTCTGTAGGTGGGCTCGGGCAGATTCCGGAGCTCGGCCCGCAGCGCCGCCCGCTCGAGCTCGTCGGGGGAGATCCTCCCGGCGGCCCTGATCGGGGGCCACTCGATGGTTGCGGCGTCAGCCTGTGAGGATCCGCGCCGCGTGTAGTTCACGGCGGTGCCGCCGATCTCGACCCGCCCGGTTCCCTTCGGAAGGCATGGAGCGGTAAGGCAGCCGAGGAGGTAGTCGTACCGGATCCTCGTGATCGAGCCGCTGTCGCTTCGCGTCCGCTTCACCGGCCGCAGCAGCTTGTACGGATCGAAGTTCGCGCCGACCTGGACCGTGTCCGGGTCGACGCGGTCGGTGTCCACGACGAGCTCGAGCCGCGCCCGGATCGCGTCCGCGAAGAGGTGCTGCTCCGGCTCGAGGAACGTGCTCCCGACGATGGGCTCCTGCGAGAGGCCCGGGCCGCCACCATCCTCCCACGCCTTCCAGGCGAAGAGCCCGGCCGCAGCCGCAAGCAGCACGACGAGGGCGGAAGCGGCGAGGAAGATGCGGCGAGTGCTCACCACGAGTCCCGCCCTCCCTCCTGCCGAAGCGCGGCCCACTCGAGGAACCGCGTGTAGACGTCCTCCTGGTCGCTCGTCGAGACGAGGACGGGGTCGAGGCCGAACCCCTCGAGGAAGGCGAGGGTCTCGCGCAGGCGCTCCTCGTTCGCCTCCCGGCGCTCACGTGCCTCGCGCCGGCTCAGCCTGACGAGCTTGAGGTCGCCCGTCGTCGGCTCGATCAGCGGGACGACCACGGAGGAGACGTCCGGGAAGCTCTGCTCCCACACCGGGTCCTGGATCACGACGGGCACGATCTCCCAGGGCAGCTCGACGATCCACGCCCAGGAGTCCTCGCTCGGCGGCGAGAGGAAGTCGGAGAGGATGAAGACGAAGGTGCCGGCCGGAAGCGAGCGCCGCATCGGGCCCAGATGCGCGAACGCGAGCTCGAGATTGTCCTCGGGCGCGCCGTAGAGCGGATAGCGGAGGTGCGCCTCCTTCACGCGCCAGAAGTCCGCTTGCGCATGCGGCGGGCGCCAGAAGGGCACCTCGGAGTCGGCGTCGGCGGTGGCGGCGCTCGCGTAGTCGAGGTAGCCGATCAGGCCACGGGACTTCGCCGCGCTGTCGGCGATGAGCGACCCCGCTGCGATCATCGCCTCGGGCTTCGAGAGCCAGGGCAGGCCGGGCGGATAGAGGCTCATGGCCGGCCGGCGATCGGCGACGATGACGACGCGCGGCGCCTCGTCCGCATACCGCTCGCGCACGATGAACTCGTCCGTCCCACGGGCCGAGGAGAGACGGGCGGACGCCGCCCAGTCGATCGCGTCGACGTCGTCTCCCGGCAGGTACGGACGCGAGCTCGCAACGTCGGATCCGGTTCCCCGACGCACGCTGTGCACGGCGCCGAACGCGAGGCCGATCAGCCGGCGGCGAGGGACGAGCGGGAAGGTGAGGTCAGTCGGGCCGCTCACCGTGGCCCTAGTGTGGAATCTCCACGACCTCGCCGCTGAGGGCCGCCTCGGGCCGCGGGGCGACCTCGAAGCACTGTTCGACGAACCTGGCCGCGGCCGCCTTGCGTCCCTGCTTGCGAATCTCGACGAGGAAGGTCGGCGTGAACAGGATCCGGTGGCCGATCACCGGGAGGAAGAGCTCCTCGACGTCCTCGGGAATCACGTAGTCCCGATCCTGCAGAAGCGCCCAGGCGCGGGCAGCACGCTCGAGCGCGAGGCTTCCGCGCACCGACGCCCCGATCGCGACGCTCTCGAGCTCGCGGGTGGAGCGCACGAGGTCGATCACCCAGCGCTGCAGGAGCTCGTCGACGTACACGCTTTCGCTCGCATGGTGGAGCAGCTCGACCTCCTCGAGCGAGACCACCGGCGCGAGATCCCCGAGAGGATGTCCGTGCCGCTGGTCCCGGACGATCTGGAGCTCGTCGTCCGACTCCGGGTAACCGAGGGCGGTCTTGAGGAAGAAGCGGTCGAGCTGGGCCTCGGGCAGGGGGAAGGTGCCCTCGAGCTCGATCGGGTTCTGCGTCGCGAGGACGAGGAACGGGTGCGGCAGCTCCCGGGTCGTCCCGTCGACCGTCACCTGGGTCTCGGCCATCGCCTCGAGCAGAGCCGACTGCGTCTTCGGCATCGCCCGGTTGATCTCGTCGACGAGGACGACGTTCGCGAAGATCGGCCCAGGGCGGAACTCGAACTCGCGCTCGCGCTGGTTGTAGACGGAGAGGCCCGTGACGTCGGAGGGCTGAAGATCCGGCGTGCACTGGATCCGGGACGGCGTCGCGCCCTCGATGCTCTGGGCGAGCGCGCGGGCGAGAACCGTCTTGGCCGTACCCGGCACGTCCTCGAGCAGGACATGTCCGCGGCAGGCGAGAGCGGCGAGCACGAGCCGGATCTCGTCCTGCTTCCCGCGCACCACCTTGTCGATGTTCTCGAGCAGCCTGTTGGCGACGCCGACCGCACGCCCCAGCCGCTCGTCGTCCCGCTGCCGCTCCGGCTCGAAGCTGGTCATCGACGCATCAATATAGGTTCAGCGTTCATTGACGTTTCGTTAAGCGGTCAGACGTTGAAACGGATGTTCAGCACGTCGCCGTCAGCGACAACGTATCCCTTTCCCTCCAACCGTTGAAGGCCCCGCCTGGCGGCCTCTGCATGGGAGCCGGTCTCGACGAGATCGTTCCACCGGATCACCTCGCAGCGGATGAAGCCCCGGGCGATGTCCGTGTGGATCGACTCGGCGGCGTCGAGCGCCGTCTTGCCGTTCCTGAGCGTCCATGCCCTCGTCTCGGTGTCCCCCGCGGTGAAGAAGGTGACGAGGTCGAGGACGGCCGCCAACTCGCGGACGACGTCCTCGAGCGTGGACGAGCCGCCGTTTCGGTACTCCGCGGCCTCCTCGGCAGAGAGGTCTCGGAGCTCGGCCTCGAGCGCAAGATCGACGCCGTCGGGGCCGTTCACGATCGGGATCAGCGGCTTCGCCGTCAGGGGCTCGAGCTCCGGCGGAAGCTCGTCCGGCCAATCCCGCACCGGCCGCTCGTCGTCGATATGGGCGAGCAGCCGCTCGAGGAGCACGACCTCGGTGCGCAGGCCCTGATCGCCGGACTTCGCCTCCTTCCGAACCCGATCGAGCCTCCGCTCGACGTGGTCCCGGTCGGCGACGAGCAGCTCCAGCTCGAGGGAGGGGAGGTCGGCCCGGTCGCGGACGACCCCGAGCAGCGCGTCCGAGCGCCGCACGCCGCCGAGCTGAGCGGAAGCGGTGCCGGGCACGTCGATCAGTCGAATCGTGGCGGGCGTCTCCTTCGCCGACTTCACGACCCGGGCGACCTGCGGCAGCCGCTCGTCCGCGATGGGAGCGACGCCGACGTGGGGTGTTCCGTAGCCCTCGGGCCGAACGCCGGTGAGGGCGGTGAACAGGGTCGTCTTGCCCGAGGCCGGGGGACCGACGATGCCGACGTCGAGCGCCATCAGCCGGCTCTCAACGGGCGACGTGCTTCTGCAGCGAGCTGAGCGCGCGGTGCTGGAGCGACTTCACGGCGCCCTCCGTCTTCTCGAGGATCGCGGCCGCTTCGCCGTTCGAGAACCTGAACACGAACTTCAGGGTCAGCACCTGACGTTGCTCGGGCGAGAGCCGGGAGATCAGGTCGAGCAGGCTCGCGTCGCCGATCGCGGCGAGCGCCTGCTCCTCGGCGGAAGTCTCCTCGGCGCCCGCAACCTCGGGGACGTCCTCCTCGGGCTGCCACCGCCGGCGGGCGCGGAAGTGATCCATCGCCAGGTTGTGGGCGATCCGAAAGAGCCAGGCCGAGAACGGGACGGACTGCCAGCGGAAGCGCCCGATCGACTCGAGCATCTTCACGAACGTCTGGGTCGTCAGGTCCTCGGCGTCATGCCGGCTCCCGACGCTCATGTGGAGGTAGCTGTAGATCCGGTCGAAGTGGATCAGGTACAGCTCTTCGAGGGCTGCGCGGTCGCCAAGCTGGGCACGCTCGACAAGGCCACGTACTCGACCATTCTCGGTATTCGCGCGCCTCCCGGACTGACCGCTGACGGAGTCGCCGCCCACCCCCTTCAGAGGATGCCCTTGCCCCCTTCCGGCCTAAACGTTCCCGAAGCCGAGCCGACCCTCGCGCGCGAAGCGCTTGAGGTAGACGATACGGGCCAGGGGCACCGTGTAACGGCCATCCTCGGCATCGAGGACGACCGATCCGCTCGCGCCGTTCCGAAGCGAGCTTTCCAGCTCGTCTGCCGTCTCCGGCGTGACGAGCGCGCTCATGATCTGGGTTCCGTCGAAGCCGATCTCGATGCGGACGTGATCGTCGCTGCCTGTGCTCGTGCTCATTGGGCCACCAATTCTGCAAGGACGCCGTGCACGGCGTCGGGATGGACGAATGCGACCTGGAGGCCGAAGAGCCCCGCGCGCGGCTCCGCGTCGATCAACTCGGCTCCCTGGCCGGAGAGCGCGCGCAGGGCGCCGGGCAGGTCCTCCACCTCGTAGGCGACGTGGTGCATCCCGGGCCCGCGCTTGGCGAGGAACTTGCCGACGGGTGTCTCCGCGCCGAGCGAGGCGAGCAGCTCGACACGGCTTTCGCCGAGCCGCACCGACGCAGCCTCGACGCCCTGATCCTCGACGGTCGCCCGGTGCTCGACCCGAGCTGCCGAAGAGCCGCTCGTAGGTGCCGACAGCCTCGTCGAGGTCGTCGACGGCAACTCCAAGGTGATGAATCCGGCGAGCCTCCACGGCCCGACTCTAACTACGCAGAGTCTTGCTGCGGGAGTACGCGGACGGTGCCGACGGTGTCGCTGGAGTGCGACTCGGGCCGGACCTCGCCCATGAGCGCGTCGAGGTCCTCGCGGTTGAGCGTCTCCCTGTCGAGAAGCGCGCCGGCGACCCTGTCGAGCGCGGAACGGTGCTTCTCGAGGAGGCGGATCGCCTCGTCGTAGGCGCCGTCCGTGAGGCGCCCCTGCTCTTCGTCGCGGCGGCGCTTCGTCTCCTCGGAGAGGGCGTAGTTGTCGGCGCGCATCGTCCGGGATCCGAAGCCTTCCGCCATGCCGTACTCGAAGACCATGGCGCGGGCGAGGGACGTGACCTTCTCGAGATCGTTGGCGGCGCCGTTCGTGACCCTGCCGAAGACGACCTGCTCGGCGGCCCGCCCGGCGAGCCCGATCGTCATCCAGTCGACGAGCTCCTCCTTCGTGTGGAGGTAGCGCTCCTCGTCGGGGAGGTGGAACGTGTAGCCGAGAGCGTCTCCGCGGGCGACGATGGTCGCCTTCTGGACGGGGTCGCCCATCAGGAACGCCATGACCGCGTGGCCGCCCTCGTGGTAGGCGAGGATCCGTCGCTCCTTCTCAGTCACGATTCTGCGCTGCTGGAGCCCGGCGACGACGCGCTCCATGGCTGCGTCGAAGTTCGCCTGCGAGATGTCGTCGCGGCTCTCGCGACCGGCGAAGATGGCCGCCTCGTTGCAGACGTTCGCGAGGTCGGCGCCCGTCAGGCCCGCCGTGTGGCGGGCGACGACGTGGAGGTCGACGTCCGGCGCGAGCGGCTTCCCGCGCGTATGGACACCGAGGATCTCCTGACGGCCTGCAAGGTCCGGAGCGGAGACGAGGATCTGGCGGTCGAAGCGGCCGGGCCGGAGCAAGGCGGCGTCGAGATCCTGAAGCCTGTTCGAGGCGCCCATGACGATCACCTGGCCGCCCTCGGTCTCGTTGAACCCGTCGAGCTCGACGAGGAGCTGGTTCAGCGTCTGGTCCTGCTCGCGGTTGAAGCCGCCGCCCGTTCGCGCCATGCCGACGGCGTCGAGCTCGTCGATGAAGATGATGGCCGGCGCATCCGTGCGCGCCTGCTCGAAGAGCTTGCGGATCCTGGCGGCGCCGAGGCCGGCGAACATCTCCACGAAGGCCGAGGCGCTCTGCGAGTAGAAGCTCGCGCCCGACTCGTGGGCGACCGCCTTCGCGAGGAGCGTCTTGCCGGTGCCCGGCGGGCCGTAGAGGAGGATGCCCTTCGGGACACGAGCGCCGAGCCTCGAGAACTGCTTGGGATGCCGCAGGAACTCGACGACCTCGCGGAGCTCGGCCTTGGCCTCGTCGAGGCCGGCGACCTCGGCCCAGGTCACCGCGCTACGGGCCGACGTCTTCACATGGGTCGTCTTGACCCGCGGCATCAGCGAAAGGCTGCGCCAGAGCAGGTAGATGATCAGGGCGAACATCAGGATCGGGAGCCAGACGAAGGCGATGTCCCCGACCACGCGCAACGCCTCAAGCACGTCGAACGGCATGTTGCGCCTATCGGCAGGCGCACGGAGGTCCTGAAGGCCTAACTCGGAGGGGGTAGGTCCTGCAGCCCTCCCTAGACTCTTCGGCGATGCACGAGCTGCCGCTTCCCTCGCATTTCGACCCGGCGCGCGTCGGCGAAATCTGGCCCGTCGAGTACGAGAGCCGGGCGCGGGACGCCCGTGCGTGGGCAGAGGAGCACGCCGTCCCCCCGGCGTCGGCCGACGAGGTTCGGATCGGGCTCATCTGCGTCGACGTCCAGAACACGTTCTGCATCCCCGGCTTCGAGCTCTTCGTCGCCGGACGCGGTGGAAACGCGGCCGTCGAGGACAACCGGAGGCTCAGCGAGTTCATCTACCGCAACCTCGGCGCGATCACCGCAATCGTCCCGACCCTCGACACGCACAGGGCGATGCAGATCTTCCACGCCGTGTGGCTGGTCGGCGAGGACGGCCGGCATCCTGAGCCCTACACGCTGGTCGGCTCCGAGGACGTCGAGGCCGGCCGCTGGCGGGTCAATCCGGCTGCCGCGGAAAGCATCGGGCTCGACGCGGACTACGCGCAGCGCCAACTACTGCACTACACCCAGACACTGGCCGAGCGGGGGAAGTACCGGCTCACGGTCTGGCCGTACCACGCGATGCTCGGCGGTGTCGGCCATGCGTTGGTTCCGGCGATCGAAGAGGCCGTGTTCTTCCATGCGATCGCGCGCTCGAGCCAACCGGCATTCGAGGTCAAGGGCGAGGAGCCGCTCACCGAGCATTACTCGATGCTCGGGCCGGAGGTCAGGGTCGGGCCCGACGGGCGGACGATCGCGAGCTCCAACGTCACCCTCACACGCCGGTTGCTCTCATTCGACGCAATCGTGATCGCCGGCCAGGCGAAGAGCCACTGCGTCGCCTGGACGATCGAGGATCTTCTTCAGGGCGACCAGAACCGGAAACGGGCGCTGGCCCCTCGCACCTACCTGCTCGAGGACTGCACGTCGCCGGTCGTGGTTCCCGGAATGGACTACACGGACGACGCCGACGCCGCGTTCAGGCGCTTCGGCGAAGCCGGCATGCACGTCGTGCGCTCGACCGACCCGATCGAGAGCTGGCCGGACCTGCCGCGGGCTCAGTCGACGAGCTCGAGCCGCTCGTTCGGGCGGTAGCGCCGGCCGATCTTCGCCGCCGGGCGCCCGTCCGTGAGCACCACGTCCGCGGTGAAGTCGTTCTCGCCGCGGATCAGCGCAGAGCCGACGCCGTAGGAGTCGACCGGCACACCCATCTCCTCGAACCCCCGGATCCGCTCCTCGTTCATCCCGCCCGAGACCACGATCCTCACTCGCTCGAAGCCGTCGTTGTCGAGGGCCTCACGGACGTTCCTGACCAGGCGGTCGTTGACGCCGCGCGGATCGAAGTCGCCCATCTCGTTCCAGAGCGACTTGTCCACGAGCGACCGAGACGTGTCGAGGCGGACGCCCCAGAGCCGTTCGCCGAGCGCCCGGGCAACCTCGAGTGAGGTCCTGACCGAGTCGTTCTCGAAGTCCACCAGCGCGACGATGTTGACCCCGTCGTCGATGTGCTCCGCGAACTTCGTCGCGGCCAGGACGGTGTTGCCCCCGTATGAGGAGATCAGCGAGTGCGGAATCGTCCCGATCGCGGTCCCGCCCCACCACGAGGCATTGGCGCCCGTCGTCACGCCGATGGGCACGCCGATCGTCGAGCCGGCGATGTAGGCGGCGTAGCCGTCGCCCGTCTGCACTCGATGATGGTCGTACCGGGCCGGCATGAAGATGATCGGCTTGCCGTTCGCGGCTGCGACGACGCGCTTGACGTTCGTGGCGATCATCGTCCGGCGCGCCAGGACGCCGAGGTAGACGGTCTCGAGGTGCGCGAACCCCGTGTAGTCGCCCTCGATCGTCATCACGGTCTCCCAGGGCTCGACCTCGTCGCCGTCGTAGAGCGCGTGGACCGTCAGGCCCTCCCAGTCCTCGGAGCAGAGCTTGAGGATCGCAATGGCCTCGTCCATTCCCGCGAGGATCGCGTGCCGTTTCTGGAAGACCTGCATGACGATCCGCGGATGACGTCCGTCGGCAAGCAGCACCGCGCGAGTCCGGTTGAAGTACTCGTCCGTGTAGTAGCCCTCCCGCATCTTCTCGACGGGAAGGTCGAAGATCTCCGGCGGAAGCCGCTCTTTCCGCTCTCTAGTCTGGACTGCCATTCGCGGCCTCCTCGAGCCGGAGACAGGCAGCGAGCGCGGCCTCCGCAACCTCGAGCTGTGCCTCACTCGGCTCCGCGGTCGCAAGGCGATGCTGCAGCTCGTGGCCCGGGCGGGCGAGCAGCCGGGAGAGCCGGGTGTCGGGATTCTTCGACATCCAGTTGAAGACCTCGGTCGCGGCGCCGAGAGCGCCGACCGACGCAGCAGCCCGAGCCGGGCCGCGCAGGTGCGCCGGAGCCTTCGTGGCGAGGACGTTGCCCGCCGCCATCGTGGCGAGGAGCGGGCCGACGAGATGGGTTCCGCAGCGCTCGTGCTCCTTCGCGCGCGGCTCGCCGTGCTCGTACGAGCCGATCGAGATGTGCTCGGCGCCGTGATAGGCCGCGAGGGTCGATCCACGCAGGGCGACGGCGGCCGGAGCGAGGGAGGCCAGCCCGGCGAGGAGCTCCTTCGCTGCGGGCCCGAGCCGGCCCGAGCCGCGCACGAGATGCGTGAACACGGCGCCGCCGAGCATCGCGCCGAGGACGACAGGGCGCTCGAACGGGTAGCGCGCCTCGGGAACCCGCCTGCGCACGAGCGGCAGGAGCGCGAACATCTCCAGCACCCGGGCAGGGCCTCTCAGAAAGGGCTGCTCGACGTTCGTCGCGCGAAAACGCTTGAAGTCGGACTCGACGCGCAACGTCCCGTCCGGCTTCCGCACCGCGCAGGCCCACGCGGTCGGGCCGTGCACGAGCACGCCGTTCGCGAGGGCCATGCCGCCGAGGCGGATCTTCGCGTCGCTCACGAATCCGAGGGTAGCGACCCCACTCCGGCAGCCGCGTGGCGCAGGAAGCGCACGCCGAGCTCGAGATCCTCGACCTCGATCCGCTCGTCGGCAGAGTGGATGAGCCGGGCGGCGAGCTCAGACTCCATCGTCCGCATCGGGAAGAAGCCGTAGGCAACCGTGCCGAAGGCCTCCCGGAGCCAGTGGCTGTCCGTGAACCCCGACAGGAGCAGCGGGACGACCTGCGCGTCCGGCTCGGTCTCGGAGACGAACGACTCGATCACGTCCCAGAGCGGTGTCGCAATGGGCGAGCGAGTCCCGCCCTGGCCCTCGATCCACTCGAGCTCGTACTCGGCGTCGCCGAGCAGCTCCCGAATCTGGACCTCGACCTCCGCCTGCGTGTGACCCGGGAGGATTCGGCAGTCGACGGTGACCTCGCAGCGTGCGGGGATGACGTTCCGCTTTTGCGACGCCACGATCTCGGTGGGCGCCATCGTCGTCCCGAGGAGAGGCTCGACGATGTCGCCGGCCAGGGGATGGACCTCGCGGGCGGCCTCGACCGCGCGCCCTGCCGCCGGCACCTGACCCGTAACCGCCTGGAGGAACGCCTCGACCTCCGGGCCGACCTCCGGCTCGGGCGTGAAGCCGCCGAGCCGCTCGACCAGCGGAGCCGCCTTGACGAGAGCGTTGTCCGCGATCCCGGGCCGGGATGCATGCCCGCTGCGGCCGCGAACCCGAAGTCGGAACGGGGAGCTCATCTTCTCGGCGGTCGAGCAGGCGTAGAAGACGCGTCCTCCGAGAACGAGACGGTCGCCGCCGCCCTCGTTGACGCAGTACTCCGCGCGCACCGCCTCCGGATGGGCCTGGCAGAGCCACTGCAGCCCGAAGCCGTCTCCGACCTCCTCGTCGGCGCACGCCGCGAAGATCAGGTCGCCGCCGGGCTCGAAGCCCTCGCGGGCCAGGGAGGCAATCGCCACCGCGCTCGCGGCGACCTGACCCTTCATGTCGAGGGCGCCACGGCCCCAGACCTGGCCTTCGCGGAGCTCGCCCGACCACGGATCGAGCTCCCATTCGGCCGGATCGGCGAGCACCGTGTCCGTGTGTGAGAGGAGCAGGAGGCGCGGGCCCTCGCCGCTCCCCGGGATCCGCGCGACGAGGTTGGCGCGCTCCGGAACCTTCGCGAAGAGCTCCGACTCGACGCCGTGATCGCCCAGATATTCCCGCAGGACCTCCGCCGCGGCCGTCTCGTTCCCCGGCGGGTTGACCGTGTCGACCCGGATCAGCTCCTGGAGGAGCTCCGTCGCCTCCTGCCGCAGGGAGACGGTTGCCACTAGGTACGGGTTCCGCTGGTGAGGAGATATGTCCGCGAGAAGTGCAGCCCGCCGTTCACGCGCGATCGCTCGTGGAGCTCGACGAACGACCGGTGAAGCTCCTCTTTCCGCTCGTCGTCGAGCGACTCGTGGAGCACCCTGGTCGGGCCGTAGTCGCGGACGAAGAGCTCCCAGACGGCCTCACCCGACTCCATCTCCAGCGGGCTGTCCAGCAGGTCGAACTCGAGGTCGAAATCGTCGCCGAGAAGCTCGCGCACATGCGCCTCGTCGCCCCAGGCGAAGGGACTGCCGACTCCTTCCGGCGGCGGAGGCTGGAACGGCTTCATGACGCCGAAGAGCTGCGCCAGCCCCGACTCGGGCGTCCAGCAGGCGAGGGCAATCCGTCCTCCCGGCGCGGTGACCCGCGCCAGCTCCGAGGCGACGGCTCCGTGGTCGGGCGCGAACATGACCCCGCAGGTCGAGGCCACACGCTCGAAGCTTCCGTCCTCGAGGTCGAGCGCCTCCGCGTCGCCGACCCGGTAGTCGATGTCGAGGCCGCGTTCCTCCGCGCGCCCTTTCGCCTGCTCGATGAGGCCGGGCGCGATGTCCACTCCGACGACCTTCGCGCCCGCGGCGGCGGCGAGCTCGGCGACGGCGCCCGTCCCGCAGGCGACGTCGAGGAAGCGCTCGCCCGCGACGGGCTCGAGCCGGTCGATGATCTCGCGCTGGAGGTCGGCGATCGTCTCCGTCACGCCCTGGTAGGGGCCCGCACTCCAGGTGGCAGCGTGCTTTTGCTTCAGTTCCTCGAAAGGCATGGTTTCCTCCTAGGTCTCGAGCTTGGCGGCTTCGGTCAGCTCGTTTCGAACCTGCCAGAGCTCCGGGTACATCCGGTGCTTGATCAGGCCTCCGAGCAATTCCACGGGTGTCCCTTGCGTGCCGACGACGCCGTCGCCGATCACACGCGCCACGACGAGGTAGTGCCGCATGCGCCAGAAGGAGATGCGCTCGTCCCACTCGATCAGCGCTTCGGCGAGCTGGTAGAGCTCCTCGTGCTCACGGCCGCGCTTGTACAGCTCGCCCAGGGCGAGCCCACGCTCCTCTCGAAGCTCGTGGAACGCCTGGCCGAGCCGTGGGGAGAGGTCGCGGATCCGGCGGAAGCCCGGCGAGTCGAACCCGCTTCCGTGACCGAGGACCGGTCTGATCCAGCGGGTGTACTCCCAAGGAGACATCTGCTCGAGCATGTCGAGCAGGGACACGACGGTCTTCATGCAGTCGTTCGCCCGGCGGAGGAGCCTCAGCGCAGCGGCCACATCTCGCTCTTCGACGAGCCGCGTTGCCTCCTCCACCTCGGACCACGCGAGCTTCAGCCACAGCTCCGACGACTGGTGCACGGTCTGGAACAAGAGCTCGTCGCGGTGCTCCCATTCCTCCGACGTCTTCTGGAGGCCGAGCAGCTCGTCGGTCCGCAGATAGCGCTCGTAGTCGCTCCCGCCGGGACCCTCCAGGATGGGGGCGAACTCGTCGTCCGGCTCGCCGCTTCCGTGCCCCGGCGTCTCCTGCGTCACGTCCGTCCCGGCCACGGCGCCAGCATACTTTCCTGCAATGAGCGACCTGTTCTCAGACGCCGCGCGCGAGCGGCTCCCCCAGGTCGCGCCGCTCGCCCTCAGGCTCCGCCCTCGGCGGCTCGACGACTACGTCGGACAGGAGCAGATCCTGGGCGAGCGCTCGGCCCTGCGGCTCGCGATCGAGCAGGACCGCGTCAGGTCGATGATCCTCTACGGGCCTCCCGGCACCGGCAAGACGACGCTCGCCCGGATCGTCGCCCACCAGACGGGCTCGACCTTCGTCGAGCTCTCCGCCGTGTCGGCAACGGTCTCGCAGGTGCGTGAGGTGATCGCAAAGGCTCGAGAGGAGCTCGGCGCGCAGGGGGTCCGCACCACGCTCTTCCTCGACGAGATCCACCGGTTCAACAAGGCGCAGCAGGATGCTCTGCTGCCGGCGGTCGAGGAGGGCGTCCTCACGCTGATCGGTGCCACCACCGAGAACCCGTACTTCGAGGTCAACTCGGCGTTGCTCTCACGCTCGCAGATCTACGAGCTCGAGTCGCTGTCGGAGCCCGAGCTCGCGATCGTGGCGGAGCGGGGAGCCGCAGAGCTCGAGGCCGAGGTCCCGCAGGCGATCCTCGAGCTGATCGCGCGCCGAGCCGGGGGCGATGCCCGAAACGCGCTCAACATCCTCGAGCTCGCCGTCCAGACCGCCCAGGCGGAGGACCGGCCGTTGGCGGAGGAGCACGTCGAGGACGCCGCCCGCAAGCGCCCGCTCGTCTACGACAAGGGCGGAGACGCGCACTACGACTTCGCGTCGGCCTTCATCAAGTCGATGCGGGGCTCCGATCCAGACGCCTCCGTCTACTACCTCGCAGCGATGCTCGCCGGAGGGGAGGATCCGCGTTTCGTCGCCCGCCGCATGGTCATCTTCGCGTCCGAGGACATCGGGCTCGCCGACCCCCAGGCGCTCGTCGTCGCCGTCTCTGCCGCGCATGCGGTCGAGCATGTGGGGCTCCCGGAGGTGCAGTTGAACCTGGCAGAGGCGGCGATCTATCTCGCGCTCGCTCCGAAGTCGAACGCGGTCGTCACCGCGCTCAGCGCCGCGCAGCAGGACGTTCGCGAGCATGGGCATCTCCGGCCACCGGACTCGCTCCGCGACGCCCACTACCGCGGTGCGAAGAAGCTCGGGCGCGGGAAGGACTACATCTACCCCCACTCCGACCCGCGAGGGCTTCGACGTCGACCACCTGCCCGACGAGCTCAAGGGCCGGCGGTACTATCGCCCGTCCGGTTCAGGCGACGAGAAAGGGGGACGACGATGGCCGTTGAACGCACCGCGACCGCGCAGTGGCAGGGGGATCTGATGAGCGGCTCAGGGAAGGTCTCGACCCAGAGCGGCGCTGTGAGCGGACGCAACCGTCAAGTGGAGCTCGCGCGCCGAGCAGGCGGACGAGAACACGAGCCCCGAGGAGCTGATCGCAGCCGCGCACGCAACCTGCATCTCCATGGCTCTCGCCCATGCCCTCGCGCAGGGCAGGGAACGCGCCGAAGCAGCTCGACACCGAGGCGACGGCGACGTTCGACAAGGTCGGCGACGCCTTCCGGATGACGACGATGCGCGATCTCGATCCGGGGCCAGGTCGACGGGCTGGACGACGACGCCTTCCGCGCGGCGGCAGAAGACGCGAAGGAGAACTGCCCGGTCTCGCAGGCCCTGAAGGGCAACGTCGACGTGACCGTCGACGCCGCGCTCGCCTAGTCCGAGCGCTGCGAGAGAGAGGTGGCGAGGGCCGGAATCGAACCGGCGACACCACGGTTTTCAGCCGTGTGCTCTACCAACTGAGCTACCTCGCCGCGGGAGTGAAGCGGGCTCCAGAGTAACGAACAGACTGCTTGAGGCCTCGCCCGATGCGGTTAGGAGCGGTCCGCGTCTCCGGCCGGGCGTTCCTCGAGGAATCGGATCAGCTCCCCGACGGTGTGATGGCGGTGCTGGGGATGACGCAGCGGAAGCTCGTCGTGTACCTCGTACCGGTTACGCCGACCGTCGCGAGTCTTCGTCAGGTATCCCGCCCGCTCCAGGTCGTTGACGATGTGGGCGACGGATCGTTCGGTGATACCGACGGTCACGGCGATGTCTCTGAGCCTCGTGCTCGTGTCGTTGGCAATGCACTCGAGCACGTGGGCGTGGTTGGTCACGAACCGCCAAGCGTGATCGCTTTTCCGTGAACTTGACTTCATGTATCAGCATACTAGAGTCGTATCTCACGTCTTGGAATGAATCTTTATTGGGCGTCGTAGGACCGTCGGCCCACCGAGGAAGGGGAGCGTCTTGAGAAGCTCATCGAACATCGCCGCCCGCATGGGCCGCTGGAGCGCTCAGCACCGGAAGATCGCCATCTTCGGATGGCTCGCATTCGTCGCTGCCGCGGTCGTGCTGGGCAATGCGATCGGCACGAAGGAGCTGCGAGCCGCCGAGCTCGGGGTCGGCGAGTCGGGCCGCATGATGAAGCTCCTGGACAAGGAATTCCCCGAGCCGGCCGGAGAGCGCATCCTCATCCAGTCTCCGACGCTCACCGCGCGTAGCGACGAGTTCAAGGCTGTTGTCGGAGACGTCGTCGGGCGCCTCAAACCGCAGAAGGACGTCATCAACATCCGTTCCCCGCTCGACGAGGCGAACTTCAACCTCATCTCTGACGACGGGCATTCGGCGCTCATCGACTTCCAGATCGCGGGTGACGTCGATGCGGCGAGCGACAAGGTGCAGCCGATCGTGGACTCGGTCACCGCCGCGCAAGCCGCCCATCCGGACTTCGTCGTCGCGCAGTTCGGCGACGCAAGCGTGGACAAGGAATTCGACGAAACCTTCGCCAAGGACCTCGAGCGGGCCGGCCTCCTCTCGGTCCCGGTGACGCTGATCATCCTGATCGTGGCGTTCGGCGCGCTCGTCGCTGCGGGAATCCCCCTGCTGCTGGCCCTGTCGGCCGTCCTCGCAACGATGGGCCTGCTTGCGATCCCGAGTCAGTTGCTGGCCGTGGACGCCGCAGGGGTCGGAGCCGTGGTGCTGCTGATCGGCCTCGCGGTCGGCGTCGACTACTCCATGTTCTATTTGAAGCGCGAACGCGAGGAACGCGCAGCGGGCAACGACTCGGACTCGGCCCTGCAGGCGGCCGCGGCGACGTCGGGACGCTCGGTCCTCATCTCAGGGGTCACCGTGATGATCGCCATGTCCGGCATGTTCTTCACCGGCGACCGCACGTTCATGGGTATGGCGATGGGGACGATTCTCGTCGTCGCAGTCGCGGTCCTCGGGTCGCTGACGGTGCTCCCGGCGCTTCTCTCGAAGCTGGGTGACAACGTCGAGCGGCTGCACGTTCCGCTCATCGGTCGGCTTCAGAAGAAGAACGGCGAGGGCCGCATCTGGAGCGCAATCCTCGGGCCGGTGCTCCGCTACCCGGTCGTCTTCGCGCTGCTGGCCGGCGGCTTCATGCTCGCCTTGGGCGCTTTCACCCTTCAGATGAAGCCAGCCCAGCCGGGCCCGGACGCGTTCCCTCAGGACATGAAGGTGATGCAGGCGTACAACAAGATGCAGACCGCCTTCCCCGGTGGCGCGATCCCGCTCGACGTCGTCGTCAAGGCCGACAACGTCACGTCGGGGCCGGTGCGTGAGGCGATCGGCCAGATCGGCTGGCGCGCGATCGACAGCGGCGTCATGCACGAGCCGATCCTGATCGACTTCAACAAGGCGGGGACCGTGGCGAAGCTCTCGATCCCGATCGAGGGGCCGAGGAACAGACGCAACCTCGGGTCAGGCGCTGACAGACGATGCGGGAGGAGATCCTCCCGAACACTCTCGGTCTCGCCGCCTCGGTCGAGGACTACGGCGTGATGGGGATGACCGCGGAGTCCCAGGACTTCAACGACCAGATGGCCACGTCGCTGCCGATCGTCTTCGGGTTCGTCCTCGGGCTCGCCTTCCTGCTCATGCTGCTCACGTTCCGGTCGATCGTGATCGCTTTCAAGGCGATCCTCATGAATCTGTTGTCCGTCGCCGCCGCGTACGGCGTGCTGGTGCTCGTCTTCCAGCATGGCTACGGCAAGAACCTGCTCGACTTCGAGTACACCGGAGGAGTCCAGTCGTTCCTGCCGGTCTTCCTGTTCGTGATCCTCTTCGGGCTCTCGATGGACTACCACGTCTTCATCGTGAGCCGGATCCGCGAGGGCTACGACAACGGGCTGTCGACGGAGAACGCGATCGCGCACGGCATCAAGGTCACGGCCGGGACGGTGACGAGCGCTGCCATCGTCATGGTGGGCGTCTTCGCGATCTTCGCGACGCTGCCGGTGATCTTCCTCAAGCAGTTCGGCGTCGGTCTCGCCGTCGCGGTCCTGCTCGACGCCACCATCGTGCGGGCGGTGCTCCTACCCGCGACGATGAAGGTGCTGGGGGACTGGAACTGGTACCTGCCGAAGTGGCTCGAGTGGCTGCCGCACCTCGAGCACGACGAGAAGACGCCGGAAGCGCCTCCCGTGCTGGCCCCGTAAGTGTCGGACGTCACTCGCCCAGAGGCGCCAGCCCCGCCGATCCAGCCGGTTCGTCTCGAGGGCCGACTCGATCCCGGGGTGAGTCGCTGGCTGTGGCTCGTGAAGTGGCTGCTCGCGATCCCGCACTTCATCGTGCTTGCGTTCCTGTGGATCGCGTTCTTCGTGCTGACGGTCGTCGCGTTCTTCGCGATCCTGTTCACCGGTCGCTACCCGAGGGGGATCTTCGAGTTCAACCTCGGGGTCCTGCGCTGGACGTGGCGCGTCGCCTTCTACTCGTACGGAGCGCTCGGGACCGACCGTTACCCGCCGTTCACCCTCGGCCCCGCGCCCGACTATCCCGCGACACTCGACGTCACCTACCCCGGCGAGCTGTCCCGGGGGCTCGTGCTGGTGAAGTGGTGGCTGCTCGCTCTTCCGCACTACCTGATCCTCGGCGTGTTGCTGGGCGGTGGATGGTTCGGGGGCGAGGGTTGGGACAGTGGCAGCGATTGGGAGGGCGGCCCCGGCCTGATCGGCCTGCTGGTGCTCTTCGCCGGGGTTGCGCTGCTGTTCACCACGCGGTATCCACGGGGGATCTTCGATTTTGTGCTCGGCCTCGATCGCTGGGTGGCGCGGGTCGTCGCCTACGCCGGGTTGATGACCGACACGTATCCGCCGTTCCGTCTCGATCAGGGCGGCGAGGAAAAGGCGCCCCTGGCCGGAGCGGCCGAGGTGCCGCCTGCCCCGGCGCCCGCGAGCGAAGCTGTCGAAGGGGCGCCGGGCGCCGGCGGAGGCGCCGGACGCGTGGCGCTGCTCGTCGTGGGCAGCATCGCGGCGCTGGTGGCGTTCGCCCTGCTCGTGGGTGGATGCGCCGCCGTGGTCGTCGACCAGACGCAGCGTGACGACGATGGCTTCCTCATGACGCCTTCCGAGGACTTCTCGACCGCGACCTACGCGATCGTCTCCGAGAACGCCGACCTCGACCTGGACGGGCCCGACTGGGCAACGACGGATTTCTTCGGGAGGGTTCGGATCCGCAGCGAGAGCGAACGTCCGGTGTTCGTCGGCATCGGCCGCGAGGCGGACGTCGCCGAGTACCTCGACGGCGTCGCGCACTCCGTCGTGACGGAGATCGACGAGGCCGAGTACTCGGAGCGCCGGGGCGGCTCACCCGAAGGGCGGCCCGCGGACGAGACCTTCTGGGCTGCGTCGGCGACCGGCACGGGCGAGCAGACCCTCGAGTGGGAGCCCGAGGACGGGAGTTGGAACGTCGTCGTCATGAACGCCGACGGGTCGCGAGGGGTCGCCGCCGAGCTCAGCATCGGGGGCGAGCTCGATGCAGTGCTCTGGATCGGGGTCGGCCTTCTGCTCGGCGGAGGGCTGCTGGCCGCTGTTGCGGCCCTGGCGATCACGGCCGGCGCTCGCCGCCGCCGCTAACCGACGGAAGCTCTTTCGCGCAAAAAAGAGACGTCCGGGCCGGCTAGCGCGCCACGAACGTCTCAGTGGCGAACGACGTTAGTGCGGATTGCCTCGACGGGCAAGCACGGCTGTTCCGTGCCCCGCCGAAATCTCCGCAAAATCCGTGAATCCCCGGCGCGTTAGCTCTCGCGCCAGCCGGTCGGGAGCGACATAGATCGGCGTCTTGTCCCCTCCCGAGAACGCGAAGATCACCCAGCCGCCCGGGCGAAGGACTCGGGCGACCTCGTCCACGAACGGGATCATGTTCGCGTGCGCGACGAGGTCGAAATCACCGTCGCGAAACGGAAGCCGCGACGCGTCGCCTTCCACGAACTCGATCTCCGGCAAGAGCTTCCGCGCCTCGTCGAGCATTGCCGGGCGACACGTCGAGCCCGACGATCTCGGCCGCGGGATGTAGCGACGCTGGAGCTCCTCCGCGCCTCGCCCGCTGCCGGTTCCCACGTCGAGCGCGCGGCCCACGGACGTGTCGACCCGTTCGAGCGCTTCCGTGTACGGCGCCAGGCCGTCCGGGCTCTGCATGGCCGCCCACGCCGGGGCCAGCAGGTCGAACTGCAAGCGAATCAGCGGCCGGAACAGCGGCCAGAGGACGGGCCAGCGAACAGTTGCTGTCGTCGCCAGGCGGGCGAACCGCTGGCCGAGGACTACACCGGCTCGGCGCGTAGCCGAACCTCCGTCCCGGCCCGCACGCCGAACGTCTGCGCGGCGTTCCCGCGGGAGATCGCGACCGCGATGTTCTGGTAGGCGTCCTCGTACAGGATGATGTCGCCGGCGCGCGCGTCGGCGAACGTGCGAGCGGCGACTGCGTAGAACCGGTCGACGGGCAGCTCGATCTCCACGCGAACGCCCGGGACGATTCCGAGGGCCTCGACCTCCTTCGCCGTCAGGTTGAGCTGGATGTTGCCGAAGCGGTCGACGTACAGGCACGTTGCGCGGATCCGCCGCTGGCCGAGCTCCGGTTTCGGAAACTCGAGGCGGGCGAGCGATTCGGGCTCCACGAGGTCGCCGAGCTCCTTCGGCTCGACGCCGAGCGCAAGGTGCGCGGCCGCCGGTGAGAAGACGTCACGGCCGTGAAACGTCGGAGATACCGGCTCGAGGGCGTAGGCGCGATTCGTGATCTCGTTGACCTCCTCGATCCCGCCGAGAGCCTCCGCCGCCGGCACGAGCAGCCCGTTGTCCGGTCCCACGAGCAGCCGCCCGTCCTGTGTGCGGACGACGAGAGCCCGGCGGCGGCTCCCGACCTCGGGGTCGACGATCGCAAGGTGGATACCGACCGGCATGTACGGCAGCGTGTTCGCCAGCACCACCGCGCCCTGGAGGATCCTCGTCGCGTCGATCCCGTGGGTGATGTGAATCACGTCCGCCTCCGGAGCGATTCGCTTGATCACCCCGTGGCACGTGCCTGCGAAATCGTCCTCCACTCCGAAGTCGGTCAAGAACGTGATTACCACGGGCGAGACGCTAACGGGTCGCCTTCAGGATCGCGTCGGAGAGACCCTGTACGTCCTGGGTACGAGCCTCCGCGAGGACGTGCAGGCCCAGCTCCTCGGAAGCCGCGCTCGTTTCCGGCCCGATCGAGACCGCAGGAGCGCAGAGTCCGAGAGCTGCGTAGGCTCGGGCCGCGGATGGAGATGCAAGCACGACGAGGTCGTGGTCGAGCGACCTGTCGGGCTGGAGCTCGCGCGTCCGGTAGAGCGGGACGAAATCGGCGTCCAGTTGCTCGACGAGCAGCCGGCGAGCCCCTTCGGCGCCCGCGAAGAGAACCCGGCCCGCCGGCCTGGGAAGCTCCGCCAGCAAGCCCTCCTGGGTCGAGACCTGCGGCACGAGATCGACCCTTCCGTACGCCTCCGCCGTCGCGTGGCCGATCGCCGCGACCCGCTTCGGGGCACCATGCGCGCGGCGCTTGAGCTCCTTGGCGCCGGTCGCACTCGTCAGCAGCAGCCAGTCGTAGCCGTCGAGGTCGATCGGGTCGTGGCCGATCGGCTCCAGCGCGATCAGCGGCTCGCACTCGACCTCGAGGCCCGCCGCTCGAAGCTTGTCCGCAAGCTCGTCGTTTCGGCCCTCCGGCCGGGTCAGGAGGATCCTCACGGCACGAGCGCGAGCAGCTCGCGGCCAAGGGCGGTGGGATCGTCCCCCGTCCGGCGCTCGATCCAGCTCCCGTCCTCGGCAGCCACGAGGGCCGTCAGCGCAGAGCCGTCGTGGTGCGCCGCGACCGGCGCGAGGCAGCCGCCGCCGACCGTGGCGACACACGTCCGCTCCGCCTGCACCCGCCGTCTGGTCTCTTCATGGTCGACGTGCGCGACGAGCTGCTCCTCCCCGGCCCGAACCTGGAGCGCGAGTGCGCCCTGGCCCGCCTCCGGGAGGAGCTCGTCCGGATCGAACCGAAGGCCGATCTCGCGTCCAAGCCCGAGCCGGTCTAGGCCGCAGGCCGCCAGGACGACTGCGTCGAGGCCGCGCTCGCCTCGCTTCCTGAGCCGCGTGTCGATGTTTCCGCGAAGGGGCTCGATGGAGACATCAGGCTGCAGCGCGAGGAGCTGAGCGCGCCGCCGGGCCGAGGCGGTGCCGATGCGCATCCCCGGCTCCACTGCGTCGGCTCCGCAGAGCGCGTCCCGAGGATCCTCCCGCTCGAGGTACGCGCCGACCGCGAGACCCTCGGTGTCCGTCGAGGTCATGTCCTTTGCCGAGTGGACGGCGACGTCGATCCGGCCCTCGAGCAACGCCTCCTCCAGTTCCTTCACGAAGACGCCGCGCGCTCCGATCTCGCCGAACGGGCTCGAGCGATCGCGGTCGCCGGCGGTGGTGACCGGCATCAGCGCAAACTCGAGCCCGGCCCGCCGCAGGCTCTCGACGGCGAGCCCGGCCTGGGTCAGCGCGAGGCGGCTACCCCTCGAGCCGACTCTGAGGAGCACGGCGCTCGTCCTCCTCGCCAAGGCCGGCTTCCTTCAGCCGCATGATCGGCTGATGGAGGAGCTTGTTGACGATCTGGTTGGTCAGCGACTCGACCGCGTTCCGCTCGGGCTCCGACAGATCGGCGAGGCGCGTGCTCGCCTTCGCCAGCTCTCCGCGCCGGATCGCCTCCGCCCGCTCGCGAAGCGACGCGATCGCGGGAACGATGTCCCGCGACCCCAGCCACTCGCGGAACCGATCCCCTTCGGCGGCCACGATCGACTCGGCGCGGATCGCTTCGCCACGCCGGCCCGAAAGGGTCTCCTCGACGACCGACTGGAGGTCGTCGATGTCATAGAGGAAGCAGCCCGGGAGCTCCTTGATGGCGGGGTCGAGGTCGCGAGGCACGGCGAGATCGACGAGCAGCAGCGGGCGGCCCTTCGCGCCGGGAGCGCTCGCCGAACCTGGTCGGCGACGAGGATCTGCCCGCGCGCGCTCGTCGACGAGACGACGATGTCGGCGCCCGTCAGCTCCTCCTCGACGCTCTCGAGCGGCAGCGCAGAGGCCCCGAAGCGCTCCGCCAGGGACGAGGCTCGGTCGACTGTTCGATTCGCGACGAACGAGAGCTGCGCGCCGCGGCCGACGAGGTTGCGCGCTGCAAGCTCTCCGACCTTGCCGGCGCCGATAACGAGGATCCTCCGATCGGCGAGGTCGCCGAACACCTGGGCGGCGAGTGCAGCGGCGGCCGAGGCGACGGACGCCGGGCTCTCGCTGATCGCGGTCTCGGTACGCACCCGCTTGCCCGTGTGGAGCGCGTGGCGGAAGAGACGGTCGAGCAACGGCCCGACGGCGCCCCGCTCGTACGCCGAGCGAACCTGTCCCTGGATCTCGCCCTCACCGGGTACGAGGGAGTCGAGGCCGGCGGCAACCCGGAAGAGATGCGTTGCGGCGGCGTCTTGCTCGAGGCGGTAGAGGTACGGCTCCAACTCGCGAGCGTGGGACGCTCGCGAGATCCGCGAGCGCTGCAGTGGCGCGGTCGCCGGCCGCGTCGGTGTCTGCGGCGGCGAGGTACAGCTCGGTGCGGTTGCAGGTCGAGAGGCAGACGGCCTCACCGCCCTCACCGATCCGGCGGGCGAGCGCCGCTTCGCCGTCGTGGTCGAGCGCGACCCGCTCGCGAACCTCGAGAGGCGCGAGCCGGTGCGAGGTTCCCACGAGCAACAGCCTCATGCGACGTGGGCGAAGAGAAGCCCGAGTTGGAGGACGATGACGGCGGCGACCCCACCGAGTGCCAGCGCGGCGGCCGCCTCGCGTCGCCCGGCTCGCACGCGGAGGTAGAGCACCGAGGCCCCGATCGCCCAGAGCACGAGTGTTCCGGCGACGAGCGCGTCCAGTCCCCGGTCCGGAAGTCGTGCAAGCCCTGGGATGATCCCGGCGGTCAGCGCGACCAGCGAGACGCCGACCGTGCCCACCGTGAGGCGGTCGAGTGCCACGAGCGACGGCATCCGCTGGCGGAGGAGCCCGGCGGGGTGGCTCTTGAGGACCCGCTCTTGCCAGAGCTCGAGCGCTGCGAGGCCGCCGGCGACCGTAAAGCCGGCGAAGGAGACGAGAATCAGGCCGATGTGCAGGACGAGCACGATGTCGCCCCAGGCGGCACCCCCGGCGCCTTCCGTCCCGCCCGCGGCGTAGGAGACGGCGAGAAGAGCTGCAGCGAGCGGCATCACTCCGAGGCCCAGCAGCCTGAAGCGCGGGCTGCAGCCCCAGATCAGATAGGCCGAGACGACGAGCCAGACGAAGAGGTTGAGCGACCCCGCCCAGGTGCTCCACGGGAAGCCGTCGGCGCGGTTCGCCTGAACGACCAGTAGGGCGGTTTGTGCAAGCCAGCCCAGCCGCACCCCCCACGTCGCCATTCGTCCGTAGAAACCCGGATTGCGAGCGTGGCCGGCGTACGCAAAGGCAGCCTCGCCGTAGGCGAGGAGAGCGGGCCAGACGAGCAGCTCAGCCACGGGGCTCCTCGTCCCGCTTGCGGGCCAGCTCGGCAAGCTCGGCGAGCTCCCGCTCGAGCCGCCCCACCTTGAGGGCGATCAGGACGATGTAGAGCAGCACGGTCGCGAAGAGGACGAGATACGCGCCCCACAGGTACTTCTCGCCCGAGCTCACGCCAACCGCTCCCGCAGCTCCTTGAGATTCGCGTCCGCACGCTTCCCGGAGAGCTCCACCAGGTAGAGCGCACCCGCCAGCGCGAGCATTGCGGCCAGGCAGACGCAGAAGGTCGCGAACATGGTCCCGTCCATGTCCGGGCCATCCCGTTTGAACACGACGGGGTGAATGAGCCCCTCGGCCAGGCGGATCGCCATGAAGCTGACCGGGATGAGCACCACGCCGAAAAGCGAGTAAACGGCAGAGGTGCGCGCGCGGCGGGGGCCTGGATCGGTCGAGTAGCGCAGCATGAAGTACGCGGAGTAGAACAGGAACAGGATCAGGAAGAGCGTGAGCTGTCGCTCGCTCCACACCCACCACTGCCCCCACGAGACCTTCGCCCAGATCGATCCGGTCACGAGGGTCAGGACACCGAAGATCACACCCATGTGCACCGCGGTGTAGCTCTCGAGGTCGTACCGGTCCCCGCCCTTCCACAGGAGGCGTAGCGCCTTCCACGCGGCCCAGAAGAACGCGGCATACGCGGTGAGCGCGACCGGGACGTGGACGTAGAAGATCTTCTGGCTGATGCCCTGGTCGGCGTCTTCGGGCGCCCAGAAGAGCGCGAGGCCGAGGCCCGCGACCAGGAGTGCCGCCGCTGTCAACGAGAGGAGGGCGGCGCCGTTATTCCGTAACGACGTACTCAAAGCTTGCCCACGACAGGATCGCAAAGATCAGGTCGTACAGGCCGAGGAAGGCGAGGTAGCGGCCGGGGTCGTCGGAAACCGTGGCCCCGAGCCCGCCGACGATCAGGGGAATCGCGACAGGCAGGAAGAGGAGCGGCAGCAGCAGCTCGCGAGCCCGTGCCGCTGCGGCCATCGCACCGAAGAGCGTTCCGACCGACGCGATTCCGATGTTTGCGAGGGCGAGGCCGGCGACGAGCTCCCAGGTCACGGATTCGTAGAAGAGCGCGAAGGCCGGGAGCGCGACGGCCTCGGCGAAGAGCAGGAATGCGAGGACGCTGAGCGTCTTCCCGAGCCAGATCGCGCTGCGGTCGCAGGGGGCGAGGATCAGGCCGTCGATCGTGCCCTGGTCGCGCTCGCCGACGAACGCGCGGCCCAGCGCGAGGAGGGCGGTGAACAGGAGCGCGATCCACAGCATCCCGCTCGCCGCGAGCCGAGAGCTCTCCTCGGGCAGCGCGAAATGGAAGACGACGAGCGCCGAGACGACGAAGAGCAGCATCGCGGGCACGGTGTCGCGCGTCCTCGAGCTCGACGAGCAGATCCTTGCGCGCGAGTGCCGCGACGTCGCCGAAGTAGCCGCTCATGTCAGCGCCAGGCGCCCGGTCGCAAGGGCCGCGACGCGCTCGGGCTGGTGGCTGGCGACGACGACCGTCCGCGCTCCGTGGGCGGCGAGCTCGTCGTCCAGCAGCTCGGCACCCTCGGCGTCCAGAGCGCTGAAGGGCTCGTCGAGGAGCAACAGCTCGGGATCGTGGAGGAGCGCCCGGCACAGAGCGAGGCGCTGGAGCATCCCTCGAGAGAAGGTCGCGGTCACCTCGGCGCGGACGTCCCAGAGACCGAAGCGCTCGAGGAGCATCCCGATGCGCTCCCGTCTCTCCGGGATCCGGTAGAGGCGTCCGTAGAGGTCGAGATTCTCGACTGCGGTCAGCTCGCGGTAGAGGAGCGGCTCGTGCCCGAGGAAGCCGACGCTGCGGCGCTCGGCGTGAACCTCGAGCGTTCCGGCGGTGGGCGCAAGGAGCCCTACGAGCAGTCGGAGGAGCGTCGTCTTCCCGGAGCCGTTCGGACCCGTGAGGAGGAAGAAATCACCAGCGGCGACTTCGAGGTCGACTCCGGAAAGGACGGGCCGGCTTCCAAATCGGCGTCCGAGCCCCGTGGCGCGAACGATCGGGCGACCTACCCCGGGGTGATCGAGCTCAGGAATCCCCAACCTCCTCCCCGAGCCGATCGTATCGGCGTGCGGCGCACGCATGGGACACGCGACAGCGCCGAAAGTGCGCCAGGCTTTCCCCAGGGCTCATGTCTGCCGGTGCCCGCCCTGCTCGCCCGCGACGAGCCGGACGGCGTGCGAAAGCGCCTCCGAAACGACAGCAAAGCCATCGCGACACCCTCCCGGGGAGCCGGGAAGGTTGATCACGAGCGACGCTCCACGCGTGCCCGCGACTCCACGCGACAGCAGTCCGTGCGGGGTCCGGGTAACGGCGTCGGCTCTGATCGCCTCCGCGATTCCCGGAATCTGGCGCTCCAGGACCGACGCCGTCGCCTCCGGCGTGACATCGCGCGGCGCGACTCCGGTTCCACCCGTCGTCAGGACGAGGCTCGCCTCGTCGCTCAGCTCCTCGATCGCCTCGGCGATCTCCCGCCGCTCGTCCGGTACGACCCGGCGTGACACCTCGTACCCCTCGTCCGAGAGGAGCCTTTCCAGGAGCGCGCCGCTCTCGTCGACCCGTTCGCCGCTCGCGACCCCGTCGGAGATCGTGAGGACGGCAGCTCTCAGACCTCCTCCTTCGTCTTCTCCAGGAGGCGGACCTCGCTGACGACCATCGAGTCGTCCACTGCCTTCGCCATGTCGTAGATCGTGAGCGCGGCGATGCCTGCGGCGACGAGCGCCTCCATCTCGACCCCCGTCTGGGCCGTTGTCTCAACTGTAGACGTGACGTCCGCTCCGTTCTCTACGATGGCAACAGTGACATCGATGCTGGAGAGGGGAAGCGGATGACAGAGGGGGATCAGATCGCTCGTGCGTTTGGCTGCCATGACCCCGGCGAGCTGGGCAGTCGTGAGTGCGTCGCCCTTGGGGAGCCGCGCGAGTCGCTCCGCCGTCTCGGGCTTCATCTCGATTCGAGCGCGGGCCCTCGCCCGCCTCCGTGAATGCGGCTTCCCGCCGACATCCACCATCTGGACTCCGCCGGTCTCGTCGATGTGCGAGAACCCCGTCACGAGCCCGCACGCGAGGGAGCCGCGACAGCGTCGAGGTCGGCCAGTTGACCTTCGACCCATTCGGCGAGGTCGTGCTCGCGGATGTGTGCGCGCATGGCCTCGGCACGCGCCGCGCGCTCCTGCGCGGGCATCTCGAGCGCCGCATAGATCGCCTCCGCCTGTCCGGCGATGTCGAACGGGTTGACCGTCAACGCCCACTCGCTGAGCTCCTCGTGGACGCCGGCGTTCTCCGAGAGGATCAGGACGCCGTCGCGCCCGTTCACGAGCGGGGCCTCCTTGGCGACGAGGTTGAGCCCGTCGAAGATCGCGTTCACGAGCAGCACGTCGTACTGCTTGTAGGCCGCGACCGACGCGTGAAAGTCGTCCTCGATCCGGAGGTCGATCGGCGTCCACCCCTCGCGCTGGAAGCGGTCGTTCACCACACGTGCGGTTCGCTGGATGGCACCGAGATACTCGGCGTACTCGGGGATGTCCTGGCGGCTCGGATCGAGCAGCGCCAGCATCGCGACGCGGCCGTGCAGCTCGGGATGGTCCGAAAGAAAGCGCTCGAACGCGCGGAACCCCCGCACGACGTTCTTCGACGGGTCCGTCCGGTCGACGCGGAGCACCAGCCATTCGGGGCGGTGGGCGACGAGCTCAGCCTCGCGCTGCCCGACTGCATCGCTGGCCGCGAGCTCGTCGAACTCGCTCGGGTCGACCGAGATCGGATGGCTCGTCGCGGCGACGCGCCGGCCGTCGTACTCGGCGGTGCACTCGACGAAGTTTGCGTCGGCGCCGGCGATCTCGACGCACGAACGGAGAAAGTTGCGCCGCCAGCGATCCGTGTGGAAACTGACGACGTCGTTCGCGAGGAGCCCGTCGTGCAGAGCGCGGCGGATCGCGGCCGGAAGTACGTGCCAGTAGTCCGGCTGGGGCCAGGGAATGTGGATGAAGTGGGCGAGCGCCGCGTCCGGCACCCGGGTCCGCACGAATCTCGGTGCGAGATACAGGTGGTAGTCGTGGAAGAAGACGGCGGCGTGGGGCTCGGCCTCCAGCTCGGCCACGACCGCCTCGGCGAAGCCTGCGTTGACAGCGACGTAGCCCTCGTCCCAGGCATGGTGCAGCCCGCGGTCGAGATTCGGAGCCTGCGCGAGGTTCCAGAGGTAGTGCTGGAGGAACCAGAGCGTCGGGTTCGCGATGACGTTGTAGAACCAGTCGTACGCAGCGGGGTCATGCGCGACGAGCCGGAGCCGGTAGGGCGAGCCGTCGCGGGCGGTCTCCTGGATCGCTTCTCCGCCGGCCTCCCTGGCGACGACGCGTTCCTCGTCCGTCATCGCGCTCGCGATCCACGTCACGTCGTGCATGGCGACCAGGCTGCGGAGCGCGGTGACGAGGCCGCCCCCGCCGCGGCGAGCAACCCGTGCGCCGTCCGCGTCGCGGTCGAAGGTGACCGGGCCGCGGTTCGAGACGATGATCAGCTTCCGGCGCGCACCCACCGGCGGCACCCTACCCCAGGCGAAATTCCCGCAAACGGGCGGTTCAGGCGGCGCCGGCGGAGAACGTCACGAGCTGCGTGTCCCCTGTGTCGTTGCCGTCGAGCCTGTTGAAGAGGGCGAGCCAGTCGCGCAGGAGCCGCGGGGTCAGGAAGTGCTGGCGCACGTACTCCTTGCCGAGCGTCCCGCGACGGCGTGCCTCGGCCGGGTCCTCGAGGATCTGGAGACAGGCCTCGGCGCACTCCTCAACGGAATCGACGAGCCAGCCGGTCTCGCCCTCCTGGATCTGGGAGGGGATTCCGCCGACTCGCCCCGCGACGGTGGGGCGGCTCTTCCAGAGACCCTCGGTCACCGTGAGGCCGAAGCCCTCGCGGATCGACTTCTGCAGCACCGCGGCCGAATGCACCTGGAACGCGTTGACCTCGACCGAGCCGATGTTGTTCAGGTTGGACAGGATGAAGATGTCGGGATCGCCGGCGGCGTACTCCACCGTCTGGTTGTAGAACTCCCAGCCTTCGGGGTCGTCGTGGGCCATCGAGCCGACCAGGCCCAGCTGCAGCCCCGGGTGAGACTCGCGCACGAGCCGGTACGAGTCGATCACCCCGAGGGGGTCCTTCCACGGGTCGAACCGGGACACTTGCGTGATCAGGAGCCGATCGACGTCGATCCCGAACTGATCGACGATGTACGCCGCATCCTCGGCGGAGAGCGCCATGTTCTTCGGCGTCAGCGGATCGATCGCCGGAGGCCAGATGTAGGCCTCGGGGAGATCCGGGGAGCTCGGCACGTACTGCGGCATGTGGAAGATCGCGCCGTCGTACTTCGCGATCGACGGCAGGAGGACGTTGAGAACGTCCGGGTTCGGCGTCGAGAGGTCGATGTGGCACCGCCAGATCCAGCGTGCCTTCGAGTTCGGGAAGTGGTCGATGACCGCGGCCGGCTGCGGGTCGTGAACGATGATGAAGTCGTACTCGGAGTCGTCCACCTCGGCGGCATTCAGCGCGTTGTACCGCTGGAAGATCGCTTCCTCGTCCTCCGTCAGCCCCTGCGGGTTGCCCTGCAAGCCGTTGTGGATCTTCTTCGTGACGTTGAAGAACTCGTCCTGTCCGTTGATGATCCGCCAGTCCGCCTCCAGACCGGCGCTCTTCATCAGCGGGACGAGCGTGTAGTTGATCTCGGCGACACCGCCGCCGAACGCCGTCGCGGAAAGATGCAGGACCCTTTTCCCCTCGAGGGGGGCGGCCAGGCGCTGGATCTCGGCCATGAGCCCACGGCCGCTGATCGTCGCGTAGTCAGCGAGCGCTTTGGTTCCGACGTTGACGATCGGGAGCATGGGGTCAGGCGTCCGTGCTGGGACGGTGCGTGCGTTCGTGAGGCGAGTTGATCTATTCCCGGATGAACTTTACGAGCCGGAGCAGAGATCCCTTCCCGTCAGCGCCAGGACCGACCTCGAGCTCGTCGGAAAGCTCGCGGATGATCGAGATCCCGAGCCCCCCTTCTGTGAGCGTCGAATCCGGCTCGCGGGCGGCCTCTGTGATGGTGAAGCCGCCGCCGTTGTCGGAGACCTCGACCACGACACGGTCGTGATGCAGCTCATAGACGACCTCGACGGAGCCTTCTGCCCCGTCCTGGTACGCATGTCGCACAGAGTTCGAACAGGCCTCGCTGACCGCGAGCTTGAGGTCTCCGATCGTCTCGTCCGAGAGCTCGCGCGTTTGAGACAGCCCGCTCAGCGCGAGGCGGACGAGCGAGATGTACTCCGCTTTCGCCGGAATGCTGAGGCGGACGATCTGAATGCCGCCGTTGGTAGCCGCCGCAGGGCGTGAATGAGTGGACATCGGTTTTGTGAAGGTTCTAGCAGGTTTGCAGGGAACGATTCCTGCAGTCCTTCCTCTATTCCTGCCTGGGCTGCCGTCTAAACGCTCTAAGGAGGGTTTGGCGGGATAACGCTCGTTGCCGGGTGCGATGCTCGTTTCCAGGCAAGGACGCAGGGAGCGTTCGTATCTCTTCGATACGGGCGCGACTGAGGACGCAGCCTGGGGGCGAGCAGCGCGGCCTGGCGGCACAGGCCGATATTGCGCCAGACCCTCCTACGGGTTCCTGTGCAGGCGCCGGGGCCGTTCGCCGAGGCGCACCGGCACCTCGAGCCGGCGGCCGTCGCGAAGAATCGTGAACCGAACGACCTGCCCGGGAACCAGGCGCTCACTCACCACGCGAACGAGATCGTCGGCGCTGCGGATGCTCTCGTTTCCAATGTTGACAACGACATCGCCTCCGACACGGAACTCGGCTCCGTTGAGGCGGCGCTGGTCGCTGCCACCCCGAAGGCCGGCTTTGGCCCCCGGGCTCTCGGGGACAACGGTCGCGATCGCTGCTCCGCGTTCGACCGCGTACCCGAACCGCCTGGCAATCGTCGGCGTGAGATTCTCGGCGTTCACGCCAACGTACGCGTACGCGACTCTCCCGTTCCTGACGAGCTGGCGGAATGACCTCTTTGCGGCGTTGATCGGGATCGCGAAACCCACCCCCTCCGACTGGCCGGATTCGCTGCGGATCTGAGCGTTGATCCCGATCACCCGGCCCCGTGCATCGAAGAGCGGGCCGCCGGAGTTTCCGTGCGTGATCGGCGCATCGGTCTGGATCGCGTCAGCGACGTTGTACTCGGAGGTCAGCGAGTTGATCGTGCGGTTGGTCGCGGAGACGACCCCGACCGCAATCGAGCTCTCGTTGCCGAACGGGCTCCCGAGGGCCGCGACCGGTGAGCCGACCACAGCACGGCCGGAGTCGCCGAGGGGGACGGGCTGGAGCGAGTGAGCCTCAGGGTCGACCTTCAGGACGCCGACGTCGTCGAAGACGTCCCAGCCGACCACGGTTGCCTCGATTCGGTCGCGATCGCGGAAACCGATGTAGACGCGGTCCGCGGCTTCGGCCTCCTCGTCACCGTCACCTGCCGTGGTCACGACGTGGGCGCTCGTGAGGATGTAGCCCTCGCGGGAGATCACGAAGCCCGAGCCCTGCGCGGCCTGCTCGGCCGGTGGCCGGTCGTCGAAATAGGCGTAGACCGTGACCACGCCGCCACTGCGCGCCTGATAGATCGTGGCCGGATCGAAGCCGTTTCCGGCCAGCGGCTTGGCGGCTGCATTCGGCGCCTCGATCTCCCGCTCGACCGGCAACGCCTCCGCAGAGCCCGAAACGACCACGGTTTCGGTGCCGCCGTCGATCAAGCCCGCCTTGTCGGCGGCAACGACGGAAACGAGACCGCCGACCGCGGCAGCGATCAGCGCGACAGCTGCAAGGGCGGAGGGACGCACGACATCTCACTGTAGCCACGTCCCCTCGAAGCGCCAGGGCTCGTTTGCACGTGGAAACGAGGAGCTAGAGGGCTACAGGGCGAGTGCGGGCTCGCGATCCTCGACTCTCGGCCGGGCTAGGCGGCAGTTTCAACGTGAAAACGGTGTGGCCAGGGCGCGAATCGAGCTCGATCTGGCCGCCCATCAGGCTCGCAAGCTCCTGTGCGATCGCGAGCCCGAGGCCGGAGCCCGAGGAAACGGCATCCCCCGCGCGATAGAACCGCTCGAAAACCTGCCTCTGCTCGCCTGCCGGCACTCCGGGGCCGTTGTCCTGGACACGGAAAGCGGCTCCCTCCGGCGAATCGGTCGTGGCGAGCCGGATCCTGGTCCCCGGAGGCGTGTGGAGGATCGCGTTCTCGACCAGGATGCGCCCGATCTGGCGAACGCGCTCCTCGTCGGCGAGCGCCGAGGCCGGTGCGCCCGGCTCCACTTCCAGAACGTGGTCTCGGCCGCGGCCGACCCCGCCGAACTCCGTCGCGAGCGAGATTGCGATCTCCCCGAGGTCGACGGTCGCCATTTCCACGTGCAAACGGCCGGCGTCGAGGCGGGAGAGGTCGAGCAGGTCGGTGGCAAGCCGGGTCAGGCGCTCGACCTGGAGTCGCATCTCCGCCAGGAACTCGCGTTGAGTCTCCTCGTCCATATCCTCGTCGGTCAGAAGCTCGATCTGGCCTCCGAGGGCGAAGATCGGCGTTCGCAGCTCGTGCGACGCGTTCGCGATGAATTCTCTGCGGGCCCGCTCGAGCGCCGCCAGCCGCTCACGCATGCGGTCGAACGCGACGGCAAGCTCTCCGAGCTCGTCCGCGGTCTTGTCCACCACCGGCTCGTCGAAGCGCCCCCCGGCGATTCGATCTGCGGCCCGCTCCAGGCGATGAATCCGCCGCGCGAAGATTCGGGAGAGCAGGAATCCGACGAGCGCAGCGACGATGAGGGCGAGCGCGCCGGCCGCCAGGAAGCGCTCACGGACGAGCGAGACGTTCTCGAGTGTGTCGTCGAGCGGGGCGGAGACGAGCAGGATGTAGGCGCCGCCGAACGGTGCGGCCACCTCGGCAAACTCCACGCCGTCGCGCTGGACGACCCCGCGCGTCGTTCGGCTGTGCTCCGCAGCCCGCTGAGCGACCGGATCGCGGTCGTCCGACTGCCCGATCGGCCTCGAGTCCGCGTAGGAACGCAGAAAGACGGGAGTCTCGTTCAGGAACTCGTAGACGGTCACCCGTACTCCTCGGACCTGGCTCTCTGCGAGCACGAAGTCGCGCATGATGAAGCCCGGGTCGTTCTCCGCACGCGTGTAGTCGAGAACGATCGAGTCGACGGTTCGCTGCAATTGCGACGTCCGGCCGTCCACGAGGCGGTTCTCCAGCGTCGGGACGACCGCCACGTAGACGATTCCGAGCGCGCCGGCGACGAGGGCGATCAGCGCCAGGCTGAGCTTGACGCCGACCGTGCGGAGCCGCATCAGGAATCCCGGAAGCGGTAGCCGGCACCGCGAACCGTCAGGATGAACTCCGGCTCGCTCGCGTCCCGCTCGAGCTTCTCGCGGAGATGCCGCACGTGAACGTCGATCGTTCGCGGTTCCCGGTAGCGACGAGTCGCCCCAGAGCGCCTCGAGGAGCTGGCGGCGGCTGAAAACACGGCCCGGATTGCCCGCGAGCGTCTTCAGGAGCTCGAATTCGACGTAGGTCAGCTGCACCCCCTCGCCTCGCACCTCCACGGATCGCCGGGCAGGGTCGACCGAGAGACCCTCGGTCTCGATCACCTCGCTGTCCCGCCGGTCCTGCTGCGCCGGGAGGGACGCACGGCGAAGGAGTGCCCGAACCCGGCTCCTGAACTCGCGAATCGAGAACGGTTTCGTGATGTAGTCGTCAGCGCCGAGCTCGAGGCCCAGGACCTTGTCCAGCTCGTCGTCCCGCGCCGTCAGCATGATGATCGGGACGGTGCTCTGGGCTCGAATGCGCTTGCAGACCTCGAGCCCGTCGAGCTTCGGCAGCATCAGGTCGAGCACGACGAGGTCTACGGGCTCCTGCTCGAACTTCGCGATCGCCTCCTCTCCGTCCCGCGCGGAGAGCACACGAAAGCCGTCCCGCTCCAGCGGATAGGAGAGGAGCTTCTGAACGGAGTCCTCGTCGTCGACGAGGAGAATTGTCGAGGAGTCGGGCACGGGCGCATCACCGCCGGGCGCGCTACGCCAAGGCCCTCCCTACTATAGCCCGGACATGCCGCCGTTCCGGCCCCCAACCGCACGGAGGCGGGTGCGGCCCGGGTCGCTCGAGCGGCCGGTGAACGCGCGTGCCTACCGCGGCACGGCCCTGCTCGTCGCAATCCCCCTGCTGATCACGGCGTTCACGATCAGCCGGCCCGAGCCGCTTCCACCCCCGACCTTGCCTCCGGCCTTCGACGAGGTCGGCGCAACGCAGACCGCGCGCGACCTGAGCACCCAGTTCCCGACCCGCACACCGGGATCGATCGGCGCAGACGACGCAGCGGACTGGGTCGCGGAGCGCCTCACGTCTTTCGGTTTCCGCGTGCAGAGGGACCGGTTTCGCGCCGAGGTGCCGGGGGAGGGCCGCGTCGGGCTCGAGAACGTGATTGCGGTGTCCCCCGGACGCTCCGCCGACGTGATCGTCGTCATGGCGCACAGAGACAACCTCGGCCTCGGCCAGGGAGCGAACGACAACGCCTCGGGCACGGGCGCGCTGCTGGAACTGGCCCGCGGCTACGGGTTGCGTGCGGCGCCGGCACCGGGACAGGCACGGGCGCCCGTGAGCCCCACGCACACGATCGTGTTCCTCTCGTCCGACGGCGGTGCTTTCGGAGGCCTCGGAGCCGCTCGTTTCCTCGACGCTTCGCCGTACCGGTCACGCATCGCAGCGGCTGTCAACGTCGTGGCAATCGGGGGGAAGGACACGCTGCGCATCGAGCTCGCCGGAGACAAGCCCCGAACGCCCGACGCCGTGCTCGTGCAGACGACCGCCGCGCGCATCCTGGGGACAGGCATGGAGCCGCGGCGCACGAGCGCCGCAGGACAGCTGATCGACCTTGCGTTCCCCTTCAGCCTGTACGAGCAGGCTCCGTTCGTCGGCCAGGGAGTCCCCACGGTCACCATCACCACGGCGGGCGTGCGTCCGCCACGGCCACTCGAGGACACGCTCCAACGGCTGAACGACCGCCGAGTCGGGCAGGCAGGGCGCGCGCTGGAGGCGATCGTCGGCTCGCTGGACGAAGGGGTGGCGCTCGCCCGGGACAGCTCCAGCTATGTCTACCTCGGGTCGCGAATCGTCCAGGGCTGGGCGGTGAAGCTCGTCCTCATCACCGCGCTCCTACCGTTCCTCCTCGCCGCCGTCGACCTCTTCGCCCGTTGCAGGCGGAGGCGAATCGCGCTCGCGCCCGCCCTGCGGAGCTTCCGCAGCCGGCTCGCCTTCTGGCTCTGGGTCGCCGCAGTGTTCGCAGTCCTCAGGTTCGCAGGAGCCTGGCCGAACGTCGATCTCCCTCCGCCGCCCGACACCCAGGTCGCAGGGGACTGGCCGGTCGTCGCGCTCGGCTTCCTCGCCGTGCTGGCTCTCGCCGGTTGGCTCGTCACACGCGAGCGCCTCCTGCCCCGGCGCCCCGTTTCAGCCGAAGAGGAGCTCGCCGGCCAGACCGCCGCGCTTCTCGTCCTGGCCGTCCTCGCGCTCCTGACGGTCGCCACGAATGCTTTCGCGTTGATCTTCCTGCTGCCGTCGCTGCACGCATGGCTCTGGCTGCCGCAGCTCCGCCGGAGCCGGCCCGTCGTGCGAGCGGCAGTCATGCTCGCCGGGCTCGCGGGGCCGGCCCTGCTGCTCGGCTCGTTCGCCTGGCGCTACGACCTCGGCTTCGACGCGCCCTGGTACGTACTCGAACTGGCCGCCATCGGGTATATCCCGCTGCCGGCGATCGCGATCACGCTCGGTTGGCTCGCAGCCGCCGGCCAGCTCTCGGCGATCGCCGCCGGACGATATGCCCCGTATCCAGATGCGCGCGAACGGCCTCCTCGGGGACCGATCCGCCAGGTCATCGGCCGTGCGCTCCGCTTCGTTCTCGGACGCAGCGGCAGCACCGAGCTCAAGCGAGCCGTAGGTAGCTGACGGCCGAGCCGGCCCGGAGCTCGCCGGCCCCGGCAGGAATCAACACGAGGACGTCTGCTCCGGCCGACCGCGCGATCATGTGCGACTCCTGACCGGTCAGGACATCGAGCTCGACGGCGCCGCCGACGATCGACGAGCGGGCTCGCACGAGCTCCGTCCGGGCCGGATTCGCCCGCACTGCGCCGGCGAGCCGCCCCGGCTCGAACCGGGGCAACGGGTCGGTCGCGCCCTGGAGCGCCAGCACCGCGGGCCGGACGAAGAGCTCGAAGCACACGAGCGTCGAAACGGGATTTCCGGGCAGCCCGAACACGAGCGTCCGTCCCTTGACGCCGAACCACACCGGCTTACCGGGCTTGACCGACACTCCCCAGAAGACCTCGTCGACACCGAGCTCCGCGCCCACGGACCGAACCAGATCGTGGGGCCCAACCGACACGCCGCCCGTAGTGACGAGCACATCCGCTTCCAACCCGACGGCGAGCGCGTCGCGATGCGCGCCCTCGTCGTCGCTGACGGCATCGAGCACGTGCACGCCCGTGCCTGCCGAGCCCAGCTGCGCGCTCAGGAGCACGGTATTGGCCTCGTAGATCTCCCCGGGCGCGAGCTCGTCGCCAGGCCGGCGAAGCTCGGTTCCCGTGGCGAGCACGGTGGCCCGCGGCCGCCGTGAACAGAGGATGTCGGCGACGCCGGAGGCGGCGAGCGCGCCGAGCCGGGCGGGACCGAGGCGCTCCCCCCGCGCCACCACCACATCCCCGCGCCTGACGTCGCCGCCGCGTGGGCGAACGTTGGCACCGGCACGCACGGCTTCGCCGATCTCGATCTCGTTGTCATGATCGACAACATACTCGAGGGGGATGACGGCATCGGCGCCCGCCGGCACCGCGCCGCCGGTCGCAATGCCCATTGCCTCTCCGGAAGCAAGCGCTCGCTCCGCCGGACGTCCTGCGGGAATCCGGGCCACGACCGGAAGCCGGCCGGGCGTGTCCGCAGATCGCACCGCAAACCCGTCCATCGCTGAGCTGTCGAACGGCGGCAGGTCGAGCTTCGCGTGAGCGGGCTCGCCGGCCACCCGGCCCGCTGCGTCGGCGAGCCTCACGGCCTCCGTTTCCAGCGGCTGAGCCCGCTCCAGAATGAGAGCTTGCGCCTCTTCGATCGACAGGAGGGCGGCCACCTCACACATTTAACCCGGGCGCGCCGGCCGAGCCGGCCCGCCCTACCTGGTCGGCGCCGCCCAGTCGGGCGCCTAAGGTATCCGCGTGATCTCGGTGGTCGTCCCAGTCCACGACGAGGATCGAAGCGTCGAGCTCCTCTACGACGAGCTCTCGAGCGCCCTCGAGCCGCTCGGGCGTCCGTGGGAGGCTGTGTACGTCGACGACGGCTCCACCGACGGATCCTTCGCGGCGCTCACCCGGCTCCACAGCCGCGCCTCGAACGTCCGGGTCGTGCGCCTCCGGCGCAACTTCGGCAAGGCCGCGGCGCTGGCCGCCGGATTCCGGCACGCGAGCGGCGACGTCGTCGTGACGATCGACGCCGACCTGCAGGACGACCCGGCGGAGATTCCGCGCCTGCTGGCGAAGCTCGACGAGGGCTTCGACCTCGTGTCCGGCTGGAAGACGCAGCGGCGCGATCCCTGGTCCCGCCGCCTCGTCTCCAAGCTCTTCAACGCCGTCGTCGGACGAGCCTCCGGACTCAAGCTCCACGACATGAACTGCGGCCTCAAGGCCTACCGCGCCGAGGTCGTGCGCTCCCTTCGGATCTACGGTGAGCTCCATCGCTTCCTGCCGGTGCTCGCGCACGACCGGGGCTTTCGCGTCGCCGAGCTCCCGGTCAACCACCGACCGCGGGAGCACGGCCGCTCCCGCTACGGCGTCGAGCGGTACGCACGGGGCTTCCTGGATTTCCTCACCGTGTCGTTCATGGGCCGCTACCGGCATCGGCCGCTGCATCTGTTCGGCGGCCTCGGGCTCGTCTTCGCCCTCATCGGAAGCGCGGTGCTCGTGTACCTGACGATCGTGAAGATCTCCGGCTCGGCGATCGGGCACAGGCCGCTTCTGACCCTCGGCGTGCTCCTCGTCGTCGTCGGGTTCCAGTTCTTCTCTCTCGGCCTCCTGAGCGAGCTGATCACGAGCCACCACGAGGAGCGAACCGGTGCCGCGGACGAGCTGCACGTCGACGAGATCCTCGAGCCGCGGCTGCGCGAACCGGTCGCGCACTAGCGCCGGGTGCGCGTCCTCTATTTCGGCACCTACGAGCGCAGCTACCCCCGCAACGCCCAGGTGATCTCGGCCCTGCGCCTGGCGGGTGTCGAGGTCGAGGAACGCCATGAGCCGGTCTGGGAGGGGCAGGAGGAGAAGTGGTCGCTGGGTGCCGGCGCCGCCCTCCGCCTCGTGCTCGCCGAGGCCCGCCTGCTCGCCCGGCCCGGCCCGAGGGCCGACGTCGTGCTCGTCGGGTATCCGGGACACCTCGATCTCACCGCCGCCCGTCGAGCCGCCCGCGGCCGCCCCGTCGTCCTGAACCCGCTCGTCTCGCTCGCGGACACCTTCGTCGGGGACCGGGGCCGCTTCGGCAGCGGCTCGCTGCCCGCTCGACTGCTGCGTGCCATCGACCGCCGCGCCTTTCGGGGCGCCGACCTCGTCGTGGCCGACACGGAGGCGCAGGCCGACTTCTTCGCTGAGATCTCCGGCCTGCCCCGAGAGCGTTTCAGGGTCTGCTTCGTGGGCGCGGAGGACCGCCTGTTCCCTCCGGGGTGGTCGCCGGAAGAGCCGTTCACCGCGCTGTTCGTCGGGAAGCTGATCCCGCTGCACGGGCTCGAGACGATCCTGGAGGCGGCCCGGCTCGCACCAGAGCTTCGCTTCCGGGTCGTCGGGCGCGGCCAGCTCGAGCATCTCCTTGCCGCACGGCCGGAGAACGTCGAGTGGATCCCCTGGGTCGAGTACGAGCAGCTTGCCTCCGAGCTCCACCGCGCGTCCTGCGCGCTTGGGATCTTCGGCACTTCGGACAAGGCGCTGAGGGTGATCCCGAACAAGGCGTTCCAGGCGCTCGCCTGCGGCGCGCCGCTCGTCACGGCCGACACGCCCGCGGCGCGCGAGCTGCTCACCGACGGAGAGACGGCGCTGCTCGTCCCGCCGGGAGACGCCGAGGCGCTCGCGGCTGCCATCCGCAAACTGTCGGCCGAGCCGCAGACGGCAAGGAGAATCGCCGGGGCGGGCCGGAACGTCTACGAGGAGCGGGCCAGCGAACGAGTCCTCGGAGAGGAGTGGCGGACGATCCTGGAGGGGCTGCTTTGAGCGATCGGCACGAGTGGGGGACAGCGCCCGAGTTCGTGGGCCCGCGGCACGAGCTCAGGGAGCGGCTCCTTCTCGACCTCTTCCTCTCGGCCTCGCCCGGCCCGCGCGTCCTCGACGCAGGGGCAGGCCAGGGGACGATGTCCCGGCGTCTCGAGCACCTCGGCTTCGAGGTGACGAGCACCGACGTGTCGATGGCGGCGGTCCAGCTGCTCGCCGGGCGTGTCGCCGGCGAGGTCCGGCAGGCGAGCGTCACCGCCCTTCCGTTTCAGGCCTCGAGCTTCGACGGCGTCGTGCTGGGGGAGGTGCTCGAGCATGTCGAGGAGGACGGTCGCGCGCTCCAAGAGGTCGCTCGGGTCCTCAAGCCGCGCGGGGTGCTCGCGGCCTCGGTGCCGGCGAACCCCGCCCTCTTCGGCCGAAGCGACGAGTGGGCGGGTCACGTTCGCCGCTACACCCGGCCGGCCCTGCTCGAGATCTGTAACGACGCCGGGCTCGCCGTAAAGACCTGCCTCGGCTGGGGGTTTCCGTTCTCTCGCCTCTACCATCGCCACGTCTATGAGCGGTACCTCGACCGGCACGGGCCGGCCCAGCCCGGCGGCCGCCACCGGCCCCTCGTCGCAGCCGTCGGAGCGGTTCTCCAGGTCGACCGGCTCTTCGTCGGCGTCGAGCGTGGCGCGCTGGGCTACCTCCTGCTCGCAACTCGTCCGTAGCCCGGCGGGAGCACTGTGGGCGGCGATGGCCGTCTTCGCAGCCGGATTCGGCACGCTCGCCGCACTCGAGCACCGCGCGTTCGAGACGGGGCGCTTCGACCTCGGGAACATGACGCAGGCGGTCTGGTCGACCGCCCACGGCCGGCCTCTGGACGTGACGGAGCTCGGCGGCGACCAGATCAGCAGGCTCGGCGCCCACGTCGACCCGATCCTCGTCCTGTTTGCGCCGCTCTGGCTCGTCTGGCCGAGCCCCGTGATGCTTCTCGTCGCCCAGGCGGTTGCCGTTGCGCTCGGAGCCTTGCCCATCGCCTGGCTGGGGCGAAAGCACCTCGGCTCGGCCCGGGCAGGCGCTGTCTGCGGGATCGCCTACCTCGCGTACCCGGCCGTGCAATGGCTGACGTTGGACGAGTTTCACCCCGTGGCTCTCGCCTGCCCGCTGCTCGCCTACGCGGTCTGGTACCTCGACGAGGACCGTCTGTGGGCATTCCTGGCGTTCGGCGTCCTCGCGGCGCTGACGAAGGAGGAGCTTCCGCTGATCGTCGGCCTGCTCGGCGTCTGGTACGCCGTCACGAAGGGGCGGTGGCTCGTCGGCGCGGCGATCGCGCTGGTCGGGGCCGCGACGTCCGCAGTCTGGCTCGGGGCGGTCATGCCACATTTTCGTGAGGGGGCCGAGCCTGCGTTCTACGGGCGCTATGACGCGGTGGGTGGGTCACCGCTCGGAATCGTCCAGACGGCTCTCACCGATCCCCTTGCGATCGTCCGCGCGGGCGCCTCGGGACGGGACCTCCTCTACGTCGCCGAGCTCGCTCTCCCGGTCGCGGGTCTGTTCCTGCTCGCTCCGCTGATCGCCGTCGCGGCTCTTCCGGAGCTTGCCGCGAACCTGCTCTCGTCGGTCTCCACGCAGACGTCGATCCGCTTCCACTACACGGCGCCGATCGCGCCCTTCCTGCTCGCCGGCTCGATCTTCGGAGCAGCTCGCCTCGTGCGCCCGCTGGCCGGCGCCTGGATCCTCCTGGCTTCATGCGTGGCCGGCATGGTCCTGATCGGCCCTTTAGGCGCCGGCGAGCTCGTTCCCGAGCGGCTCTCGGCTCACGACCTGGCCGCGGCGCGGGCCGTCTCGCTGGTCCCCCCGTCCGCGGCGGTCAGCAGCACCAACGGGCTCGGTGCCCACCTGTCGGAGCGGCGGCGGATCCACAGCTTCCCGGTCGTCCGGGATGCAGACTGGGTCGCAGTCGACCTGAGACGCGCGTCCTACCTCGACCGGCGTTCCGCGCCGTCCACGACCGCGGTTCCGCTCGCCCGGCTGCTCGGGAGCCCTTCCTGGCGAACGGTGTTCGACGAGGACGGGATCCTCGTCCTCAGGAGAACGGCCGCAAGCACGCCGTAGAGGCCGACGAGCAGCAGATCGCGCACGAGCACGAGCCAGACGACCCCCTCGACCGCAAAGACGTCGCGGTAGTGGAAGAACCACAGTTGCCCGGCGAGCAGCGCCAGGCCGAGCAGCGCCGCGCCGGTGAGCCCCGCAACACCGGCCACGAGCGGAACGATCGGTATCAGCCAGACGAGGTACTGCGGCGAGATGAACCGCGCAAACGCGACGAAGCCGGCGAGTGCCGCAGCCGTGGAGAGAACGAGACGGTCGCCGTCGAGCCGGCCGCGGAGGAGCAGCAGCGCAACGAGCCCGACCGCCAGCAGCTGAGCGATCGTCGCCGCTGAGCCGAGCGCGTCTGGAAGCACGCCCTCGAGGTCGCGGGACAGCGCCGCCGTCGAGCCGCGCACGACCTCCGCCTCGTACAGGCCGAGACGATCGGCAGCAAGGAGAAACGCGGCACCCAGACTCTCGACCTGTAGCCCGCGGGCCGTCTGGGCCCGAACGCTCTCGCCAAGTCCGTCCCAGCCGAGAATCGCGAACGGGCCGATCAGGATCACCACGACGACGCCGAACGCCAGGGCCGGCCGTGCAAGAGGCCGATTCTGCCGCCAGAGCCACAGCGCGAAGACGGGGATCAGGGCGACGGCATAGAGCTTTGCTGCGAAGGCGGCGCCCAGGAGCGCAAAGGCAAGGGAATCCCGTTGGTACAGAAGCCCTGCGAGGGCGCCCGCGACGAGCAGCGCCGGAAACGCGTCGTAGGTGTTGAGCGAGACCGGGCCGAGCGCGAGCGGCGCGAGTGCGATGGCGATCAGGGCGGCGTACAGACGCCGATTGGACGCGCCGAGCCGAACGAGGATCAGCCCGGCGACCACGAGCGTCGCGAGACCCACGAGCGCCATGGACGCCTTGAACGCATGCAGGTACCAGTCCTCCGGAAGCAGTGCGGGCGGCAAGAACGCGAGAAAGCCGCCCGGCGGATACTCGACGAAGAAGTCTCGGTACGGAATCCGACCGTCGAGGAGGGCCTGGGCGTAGTCGCCGTAGAGACCGACGTCGCGAAAGCGTCGCTCGCGGAAGAGCCCACCGGGCGGCACGACGACAGAGATGAGGTAGATGGGCGCCGTGAGGGCGGCAGCGCGAAGTGCCCGGCGCAGCTCCGGGTGGCTACTCGTCGCCAGGCGGGTGAACCGGCGGAATCGAGACTGGGCCGGTCGCCGCCGGCGGGGGAGGCGGCGGCGGTTCGGGCTGGGGCTCCGGCTGAGGCTCGGGCTGAGGCTCGGGGGACGGCGCGTAGTAGTAGTCGTCGTCAGTCGTCGTCGTACGACTCGTTCGCGTACTGGCCTCGCTCGAACGGCCGCCAGATCGGGTCGGATCGCGGCTCCGGGAACTCCACCGGGTCGCTGTTGCCGATCGCGGAGCGCATGAAGAGGTTCCAGATCGTCGCCGGGAAGGTGCCGCCCGCGACGGAGATTCCGTGGACGTTGTCCATCGAGATCTGGGCCTGCGGGTACCCGACCCACACGGTTGTGGAGAGGGTGGGCGTATAGCCGCAGAACCAGGCATCGGTGTGCTCGTCGGTGGTGCCGGTCTTTCCGGCCGACGGCCGGTCGAAGAAGATGCCGGCGCCGGTCCCGGTGCCCTGGTCGATGTTGTCCTCGAGGATCTCGGTCACCTCGTCTGCGACCCAGTCGGCGACGACGCGCTTCCGCTGCGGCTTGCCCCAGCCCGCGTCCGTGTCCTCGGTCCCGTCGGGGAGGACGACCTTGCGGATCGCCATCGGCTCCGAATGGATCCCGCCGGCGGCAAGCGTCGCGTACGCCGACGCCATGTCCAGCGGGGAGATCGCCGCTGAGCCGAGGCCGAGCGACGGGACATAGATGCCCTCGCTCGTCTTCAGGCTCGATCGCACACCGAGCCGATGCGCCATCGCCGCCACCTTCTCGGGCCCGAGATCGAGCGTCAGCTGCGCGAACACGGTGTTGTCGGAGGAGAGGGTCGCTCGCGAGATCGGCACCGTCCCGAGGTAGTCGTGGCTGTAGGTGGAGACCTCCCAGGGCTCGCTGAGCGGGTCGGGCTGGTACGTGAACGGGCGAGAGGCGTAGGTCGTCGAGTCGGGGTCGACTCCCTCCGCGATCGCGGCGGCCAGCACGAACGTCTTGAACGTCGAGCCGGCCTGCCGGCGGCCCTGCGAGGCGAGGTTGAACTGGTTGCCCCGCTTCCCCGGCGTCACCGCGGTCATCGCCCGGATCGCGCCGTTCGACGGGTTGATCGAGACGATCGCGGCCGCAGGGTCGTCCCGGTAGGGAAGTGTGCGCAGGACGGCGTTCCGCGCCGCTTGCTGGAAGCGCCGGTCGACGGTCGTATAGACACGCAGGCCCCCCGAGCGAACCGTGTTGGCGCCGTACTGCGCGATCAGGAGGGGGCGGACGTAGCTGAAGAAGTACGGCTCGCGAATCCGCGTGTAGAGCTTGCCCGGCTTGAGCTTGAGCGTTCGTTCCGTCACGGCCTGCCGGTACTGGCGCTGCGTGATCTTCCGCTGGTCGAGCAGCGCGCGGAGAACCTGGTCGCGCCGCGCGAGCGCGGTGCGCGGATTCTGGAACGGGTCGTAGGTGGACGGCGCCTGCGTGAGGCCTGCCAGAAGAGCAGCGTCGCCCAGGCCGAGCCGCCACGCCGGCTTGGAGAAGTACGTCTGCGACGCAGCGTGGACGCCGTAGGCGCGGCTGCCGTAGAAGACGGTGTTCAGGTAGCTCTCGAGAATCCAGTCCTTGGAGCGGCGCCGGTTGAGACGAACGGCCAGGCAGGCCTCGATCGCCTTGCGCTCGAACGTGACCTCGTTTCCGACGTAGAGGTTGCGGACGAGCTGCTGCGTGAGCGTGGAGCCACCCTCGACGACCTTGCCGGCTCGAACGTCGGCGGCGAGCGCGCGGGCGATGCCCTCCAGGTCGATGCCGCTGTGCTGGTAGAAGCGCCGGTCCTCGATCGCAACCGTGGAGAGCCGCATCCACTTGCTGATCCGGTTCAGCGGGACCGGCTGCCTGTTCTTCTCGGCCGGAATCGAGCCGAGCAGCGACCCGTCGGCTGCATAGACGAACGAGTTCTGGCCGATCTCCACGGGGCGCAGCCGGTCGAGGTCGCAACGGGGGCCGACAGTTGCGGCGCCGGTGATCCCGGCTGCTCCGACTCCCGCGACCATCAGGACGAGTGCGCCGGCGAGGAGCGCGAGCTTTCGCCGGTGTTTCGCCTTCGTTCTCCGGCGCTGGCGCCTGGTGCGGCGCCGGTAGGTCTCGTCCTCGAGACGGCGGCCTTCTGGACGGCGATTCCGGCTCCGCCGGTACGGGCTCACGCGTAGATCCCGGCCTGGCGCAGCCGCGAATGCGACCGGAGCCGGAGCTCGCTCTCGAGCAGCCGGGCCTTCGCCTCGTCCTCGGCCCAGGCGCGAAGGGTCACGACGGCGTCAGCGTCGAGCGCGGTGACGAGAACGTCGCTGGGTGCCATTGCTTCGCGAAGGAGATCGACCACTGCCTGCAAATCCTTGTCTCGCGGCACTGGGACGGTGATCTCGGCCAACGTCTCACGGCTCGCGATGGTGGAGTTCTTGATGGTATCGGCAGCCAGACGGTCATTCGGAATCACGAGCCGCGTGCGATCGTCCTGGCGGATGCGCGTGTAGACGAGCCCGATCTCCTCGACCACGCCCTCGCCCTCCGCGATCGTGACGCGGTCTCCCAGGCGGATGGGCTGGCTGAGCCCGAGCATCACGCCCGCGACGAAGTTCGAGAGCGTCCGCTGGGCGGCGAGCCCGATGACGAGACCGATGATCGCCGACGAGGCGAGGAGGCCACCGGCGATCGCACGGATCTGCGGGATCACGAGCAGCGCCGACAAGACGCCGACGAAGATGATCGCGCCCATGATGCTTCGGCGGAGGACGCGATAGCGAGTCGCGGAGCCCGGGTCGAGCTCGCGCCGCGCCATCCGCATGTCCACGAGCTTCGCGAGGACGACCGCACCGACAATCACGGCGGCGACGACCACGAGACGTTCCCAGCCTTCCACGGGTCGGCTATTCGACGCGCTAGAGAGGTTTCCGGCCCCGGAACCCCTCGTCGACGCCATGCCAGTACTCGATCTCGTCCTCGCCGAGGTGCCAGCAGAGGAGAATCTCCTCACCGTCCCGGATCGACGGGAAATCGAGCAGGCCCCGGTCGAGGTCCTTGACCTGTGCGCCCGCAGCCTGAATGTGCTCGACCGAGCGCGAGAGGGCGCCGGCCGCGCGCTCGAGCTGGTCCTCGACCTCGCCGAAGTCGCCCGGCGTGAGGTCGCCGCCGTTCGAGCCGGCCTGCTGCGTCAAGGCTCCACGCCGCTCCTGCGCCGCCAGGAGGCGGCGGCGCTCCTCGACCATCTGCTCGACCACCGGGCGAAGCTCGCCGATCGCCGCGTTGGCCTCTTCGAGAGTGAAGTAGCGTGGCGCCATCGTCCGCATTCTCGACCTCTTTCTCTGGAGCCGGGTCGCTATCTGGGCGGCGGTCGTGTTCGCCTACCTCACGTTCGAGCCGAACCGGCATCCCGAGGTGGAGCGCTGGGACCGGCCAGAGGTCACCCGGGACGCCGGCCTGCTGATCGACGTCTGGGCCCGATGGGACAGCGTCTGGTTCCTCCGAATCGCCCAGGACGGTTACGGAGCGACCGAGGAGGCCGCGGCAGCCTTCTACCCGCTCTACCCGCTGCTCGTCGGCATTCTCGGGCGGGTGCTCTTCGGCCACTACGTGCTCGCCGGGGTGATCGTCTCCCTGGCAGCGACTCTCGGAGCCTTCGCGCTGCTCCACCGCCTCGCCCTCCTCTGGCTGGGAGACACAGGTGCGCGCCGCGCCGTCCTCTACCTCGCGATCTTCCCGTTCGCGATCTTCCTCGGTGCCGTCTACAGCGAGTCGCTCTTCCTGTTCCTGTCGCTCGCGAGCTTCGTCTTCGCCGAGCGCGGGGGCTTTTTCGGCGCAGGGGTGTCCGCAGGGCTCGCCTGGTTGACTCGGCCGCTCGGGATCGCGTTGCTCCCCGCGCTCGTCCTCATCGCCTGGCGCTCGCGAGATCGAAAGGGAGCACTACTCCGCCTCGCTGTCGCCCCAGCCCTCTTCGCTCTCTATCCCCTCTACCTCTGGTGGAAGCTCGGCGATCCGCTGGCGTTCGTCCATGCCGAGGGGACCTGGAGTCGTCAGATCTCCCCCGCCGGTCCGCTCGGAGGGATCTGGGAGGGGTTGAGGGCTGGCTGGGCCGGCGTCCGGCAGCTCGCCTCAGGCTCGGACGCGACGCGGTACTGGAGCGCCGTTCAGGACGCGGACCCTGACCGAGTGGCGGCTATCAACCTCTCTCAGTTGCTCTTCTTCCTCTTCTTCGCCGTCCTCGCAGTCGTCGCGTGGCGCCGGCTGGGCGCGCCGTACGGGCTCTACGCGGCGCTCAGCCTGGCGATCCCGTTGAGCGTTCCGAGCGAGCGCTGGCCGTTGCTCTCGATCGGGCGCTTCGGGCTCGTCATCTTCCCCCTCTTCCTCGCCCTCGCGATGATCGGTTCTCGCCCCCGGATTCACACGGCCGTGGTAGTCGTGAGCGCCGTGTTCCTCGGAGTCGTCTCGGCGCAGTGGGCTCTCTGGCAGTGGGTGGCGTGAGCGAGCAACGCCCGCGGTCCCTCGGTCGGAAGCTCGTCGCCTGGTGGATGCTCGTCGGCTCGCTCTCGCTGCTGGCGTACAGCTCGAACTTCACACAGGACGACCCACCGGAGGACATCCTCTACCGCTACGAGTCGGCAGCCGTCGGCGTCCTCCTCTACCTGGTCGTCCTGGGGCTGCTCCTCGCAATCGCATCCGGGCTGAACCTGCGGGACGCCTTCGCCCTGCACCCGCCGGAGTCGTGGCGGTCTGCCCTCGGCTGGTGCTTCGGGCTGCTCGTCGGGATGTTCGCCTTCGCTGCAGCCATGGAGCCACTCCTGGGCGGAGGGGAGGAGCAAGGCCTCGATCCGTCGGGGTGGCAATCGGACCGCGCGCTCGCCTTCATCCTCAACGCGCTCGTCATCGCCGTCGTCGCACCCGTGGTCGAGGAGCTGATGTACCGGGGGCTCGGCTACACCCTGCTCGCGCCGCTCGGCGCGGTCAGCGCGATTCTGGTGGTCGGAGTGGCGTTCGCCCTGGCCCATGGGCTGATCCGCGCCTTCCCCGTCCTGTTCGTGATCGGGGCCGGCCTTGCGTTTCTCCGCTGGCGGACCGGGAGCCTGTACCCGCCGATCCTGCTGCACGGGCTCTTCAACGGCCTCGGCCTGATCGCAGGCGTCGCGAGCGGCTAGCTCCCTAGTTCTCTTCCTCGCCGACCGCGAACTGGTCGGGCGAGACGTCGTCCAGGAAGCGCCTGAACTCGTCGACGATCTCCTCCTCGTTCACCTCTTCGCCCTCGAACTCGATCGCAGACTCCTCGATCACGCGCTCGGCCGCGAAGATCGGCGCGTCGGAGCGGACGGCGATCGCGATCGCGTCGGACGGCCGCGAGTCGATCTCGATCTCGGAGCCGTTCTGCTGCACCGTGATGCTCGCGTAGAAGGTGTTCTCGCGAAGCTCGGTGACCGTGATCCGGATCACCTCGGCGTCGAGCTGCTCGAGCATGTCGGCAACCAGGTCGTGGGTCATCGGGCGGGGCGTCGAGGCTCCCTGGAGCTTCATGAGGATCGCCGCCGCTTCCGGGTGGCCGATCCAGATGGGGAGGAACTTGTTCCCGTCGGCGGTCTTCAGCAAGACGATCGGCTGCTTGCCGACCAAGTCGAAGCTGACCCCGTAGATGACCATCTCATGCATGGGCGACGCACTCTGATGATAGCCCTGGGGTCTCCCGCCAAACCCCGGGAAGGTGTGCGCTACCATCGCCCCTCGCGGGCGATTAGCTCAGTTGGTTAGAGCGCCGCTCTGATAAGGCGGAGGTCCGTGGTTCGAATCCACGATCGCCCATCTCGCCCGAAGTCTTCCGACTTCGTGCGACCCTCTTGAAGCCGGGCAGCACTTCGCGCTGCGCGGCGCGTTCGCCCGGTGCAGCAGGCGGTGCAAGCTCGTCTCGTCGGGAGCGAAACCGGATGAACCGGTTTCGCCGAGCTAGTGAAGAACGGTGGTTTCGCGGAGGTAGTCCGCGACGGCGAGCAGGAACGCCTGGTCGCCCGCAAGCTCTGCGACCGTGCCCTTCGTGTGCTCGTCCAGCTCGTCGTCCCTCGCGAGCTCGGTCAGAAATGGCTCCAGCCGGCCCTCTTGCGAGAGGTGGGCCATGCGGAGGAAGAGCGCCCGCGCGTCCTCGTCCTGAGAGATCGCTTCGAGCCACTCGATGTCCTGTTGCCAGAGTCCGAGCATCGAAGGGACAACGAACGTCCCTGCCTGCTGGTTACGGCCTAGACGCCTGTGGCGGTCTCGAGCACTTCGACGAGCTCGGCCAGCTCGACGTCATCGGCGAACGAGACCTCGAGGCGCCCGTTCCTGACCTTTGCCGGTCGACCCGTGAGCTGTTCGGCCGCCGCGCGAGCTCGATCCGCCAGGACAGGGTCGGCTGGGTTGCGTCCAGTGCGTCGAGGCTTCCGCCTGGCTCCGGCCCAGCGAGCTGCTCGCTCGGCGTCGCGCACCGACATTCCGCGCTTGACGATCTCGCGGGCGAGCCGCCTGCGCTCCTCGTGGTCGGGGACGGCGAGCACGGCGCGCGCGTGGCCCTCGCTGAGCTCGTTCCGCTCGAGCATCGCGAGAACGTCCTCCGGCAGGTCGAGCAGCCGCATCCGGTTGGAGACCGACGGCTTGGAACGACCGACCTGGTCGGCGATCTCGCCGAGCCCGAGCTCGAACTCGTCGACGAGCAGCGCGTACGCGCGCGCCTCCTCGACCGGGGACAGCTGCTCGCGCGCGACGTTCTCGACCAGGCCGAGGAGGAGCGCCTCGCGATCGCCGCTCTCGCGAACCACCGCGGGAATCGTCTGCAACCCGGCCTCCCGGGCAGCGCGCCAACGTCGCTCGCCGGCGATCAGCTCGTAGCCGCCCTCGCGGCGCGAGCGAACGACGACCGGCTGGACGACACCCTGGGCGCGAATCGACTCCGCAAGGCCGGCGGTCGCCTCGTGCTCGAAGCGGCGGCGGGGCTGCCGTGGATTCGGATGGACGAGCTCGACCGGGCAGGTTGGCGAGCTCCGAGGCCGGCTGGCCGCCGATCAGGACTTCGAGCCCGCGGCCGAGGCCGCGGCGTGGACTAGTTGCGCTCGACAAGCTCCATCGCCGCCTTCCAGTAGGCGTCCGCGCCGGCAGACCGCCGGTCGTACGCGATCACGGGCAAGCCATAGCTCGGAGCCTCGGCGATCCGCACGGAGCGCGGCACCCTGGTCTTGAAGAGCAACGGGCCGAAATGGCGCTCGAGCTCGGAGCCCACGTCGGCGGCGAGCCGCGTCCGGCCGTCGACCATCGTGAGCAGAAGGCCCGCGATCGTCAGCTTCGGGTTCAGCCGGGCCCGAACGGCTTCGATCGAGCCGAGGATCTGCGCGACCCCTTCCAGCGCGTAGTACTCGGCCTGAACCGGCACGAGCACCCGGTCGGCGGCAGCCAGCGCATTGACCGTCAGCGGGCCCAGGGAGGGCGGGCAATCGAGGAAGACGAACTTGTAGCGGTCGGTGGCTCCCCGAAGCGCTTGGGCGAGGTAGTGCTCGCTCTCGTCCCGATATGAGAGCGCGGCGGCGGCGCCGGCGAGGTCGGGCCGGGCCGGAATGAGCTCCAGGTTCTCGAACCGCGTGCTCGACGCGAGCTCGGTTGCCGAGGCTCCGTCCAGCAGGTCGTAGCTCGAGGTTCCGTTCGCCCTCTCGCCGAGACCGGATGTCGCATTCGCCTGGGGGTCCAGGTCGATCAGCAGCGTGCGTTGTCCGGCCTCGGCCAGGCAGGCCGCAAGATTCACGGCGGTCGTCGTCTTGCCGACGCCGCCCTTCTGGTTCGCGAGGGCATAGATCGCCACAGCTAGCGCTGAGGCTACTCAGGCCAACGGACGTTTCCTGGCCATTCCAGGGCGTCTCGGGAACCCAGCGGGCGTCGGGCCGAGCTTGCGGATGACCACGAGGCCGTCTCGATTCTCGGGAGGCGCACCGTTGAGCCGCTCGGCGACACGGGCAAGCACATCGAGGTCTGCGGAAGGCCCGACCCACAAGAGTGCGGCGCCGCCGGGACGAACGAGCGGCAGGCACCATTCGGCTGCCACGGCCGGCGGTGCGAGCGCCTTGGCGAGCGCCACGCCGAAGCAATCGACGTCTTGCTCCTCCGCCCGGCCCCACACGACTCTGAGATTGGGCAGCTCGACCACCCAGCGCTCGAGGAAATCAGCCTTTCGCCGCTCCGCCTCCAGCAACGTCACGTCTCTGTTCGGCAAGGCGGCTGCAATCGGGATCCCGGGGGCTCCACCTCCCGAGCCAACGTCCACGATCGGCCCCTCGAGCCCCTCCACGATCGGAGCTCCACGAAGGCTGTCGTCGAGCAGCATGCTGCGTGCCTCCGCAGGATCGCGGAGGGAGGTCAGTCCGCGCGTCTCGAGGACGGCCTCGATCCAGTCGTCAAGAACTGGGAGAGACAACGACAAACCGGTTCGGCTCGGTCCCCTCGCTCGACGTCTCGATGCCGTCCTCGTCCTGGAGCTCGAGGTGGACGATCTTGCGCTCGACGGCCGTCATCGGTTCGAGCTCGACCCGGTCTCCTCCCCGCAGCGCTTCGTCCGCGGCCCGCCGGGCGAGCGCGCTCAGCGCAGCCTCGCGGCGAGCGCGGTAGCCGGCTGCATCGACGACCGCGGGCATCCCGGGCAGCTTTCGCACGAGGACCGCGTTCACGAGGTACTGCACCGCGTCGATCGTCTGCCCGTGACGGCCGATCAGAAGCCCCAGATCCCGGCCCGAGCACGTTGCAACGACCGATTCGTCTCCCTCGTGGACGTCGACACGGCACTGGATGCCCATGCCGGAGGTGATTCGGGTTACGAGATCGCGCACGAGGGAGGCGAGCTCGCTCTCGTCGCCCGGCGCCGGTTGAGGCTCCGGCTCCTCCTCGCCGGCTGCCGTGACGCCGTCCGACTCCACCGTGGCGACCACGCGAGCCGGCGAATAGCCGACGCCGAGCAGCCCGCGCTCTCCCTCGGAGACGACCTGGAACCGAACGGCGCCCTTGTCGATGGAGGGATGCAGTCGTTCGAGCTCGCGCAGGGCCGCCCACTTCGCCTCGCCGACGGTCTCGCCTGTCGTCTCGACGCTGAGCTCGTCGGCCACTAGCGGCGCGAGCCCTTCTTCCGCTTGACCCTGCGCGGGGGCCCGGCGGGCTTCGGTGTTCCAGGCTCGGGCAGAGGGGCCTCTCCGTTGCCGCCGGGCTGCTCGCTCTTCGGAGGCGTCCGGGACGAGCGCTTCGCCGGCGGGGGCATCGACTTCTCGCGCAGGCCACGCGTGACGAGTCCCTGGCCGACCGTCCAGAGGTTGGTGGTCATCCAGTAGACGAGGAGGCCCACGGGAAACTCCGTGCCCCCGGGCGGGTCGAGAATGAAGAATGCGAAGACGAGCGGGAGGATCAGGAAGATCACGCGCTGGCTCTTGCTCTGCGTCGGCATGAACCAGGTCGAGGCCATCTGGCTCGCGACGTAGACGACGAGCATCACGTAGCCGGACCAGTGCGCGGTGATGTTCGCGGTGATGTCCGGAACGAAGTTCAGCCAGCTGAGATCCGATCCGGGGTACTTCGGATAGATCTCGTCGTCGAAGTCCCGCAGGACGAAGTACAGCGCGAAGAAGATCGGGATCTGCGGGATGACCGGCAGGCACGAGGAAGCCGGGTTGATCGAGTGCTCCTTGTAGAACTTCATGAGCTCCTCGTTCTGCTTGCGCTTGTCGGCCTTGTAGCGCTTCTGGATCTCTTTCATCTCGGGCAGGTACTGCTGCATCCGCTGCATCGAGTGGATCTGCTTCACGGTCAGCGGCACGAGGAGAACCCGGACGACGATCGTGAGCGCCACGACCGCCCAGGCCCAGGGCAGCGAGAGCGTCGTGTGCAGCCACTCGAGACCCCACGTGAGGAGGTCCTCGATCGGCGTCAGGATGCTGAGGAACGTCATCGGCGTTCCGTTCCAGACCCGCAAGGGTGAAAGAGCCTCTGGTCTTCGGCTCTGTCCACGCCGCCGTCGCTCCACGGGTTGCAGCGCAGGATCCGCCAGCAGGCAAGCACGGCGCCGCGAACAAGGCCGTAGCGGCGCAACGCGTCAAGGGCGTACTGGGAGCAGGACGGGTGGTACTTGCAGGTCGCCGGGAAGAGCGCCCCGAGCGTGTACCGGTACAGGTGCACACCGCCGATCCCCACGTACTTCATGCCCGGGCCTTTCCGAGCACTTCCTCGAGCCTTTCGCGGATCCATTCCGGCCCGCGGCTCTCCGCAGCCTCCGCGAGGGGCGCGCGCACGAGCAGCACGTAGTCGGTCCCGGCCGGCACATCGGGGATCAGCTCTCGCCAGCCCTCGCGGAGGCGCCGCTTGATGCGGTTTCGGACGACCGCGCTGCCGATCTTCTTCGGGATCGCGATGCCGAGCCTCGCGTCGCCTTCCTCCTCGTCGCCTCGGTCGAAGCGGTAGAGCACGAGGTAGCGGGTCGACACGGAGCGGCCCTGCCGGTACACGGCGTCGAAGTCGCGCGAGCGAGAGAGACGGTTGCGGCGCTGCAAGGTCGGCGGTGCCCGCCGGCTAGGCGGAGAGACGCTTCCGGCCGCGGGCGCGGCGGCGCTTGAGAATGGCGCGGCCGGCCTTGGAGGCCATTCGCTGCCGGAAGCCGTGGCGCCGCTTCCGCCTGCGCACGTTGGGCTGGTAAGTCCGTTTCATGGGTTCAGATGAGAGGGGAGAACGGTGAGGCCGTTGAGGTGCCGAGCCAGTATAGAGAGGCGATCTTGTCAGAGCTTTTCCACAGTCTGAACGGGCAACAAGAGAACGCGAAACACCCTGCGAGTCGCACGTTTTCCCCAGTGAATACAGACTGACTCGGCACGCTTTCCACACCTGTGGAGTGGGCTGGGGATAATCAGAAAATCCCTGCAAAACGGCCTGTTTTTCGCACGGCGGAGAGCCGCGGGGGCCGTTGAGCGCGCACTCGGACGCTGCTATGCTCGCCCTCTTTCGGCAGCGCGAGGGAGGAACGACCAGTCAGCGTGGAACGCCAGCAGTTGATCACTGCAGAGGACCTGTGGACCGAAGTTTCGGAACGGTTGCGGGCCGCCCTCAACGACAAGACGTACACGACCTGGTTCTCCGAGGCGGAGGGGGTCGACCTTTCCGACGAATCGTTCGTCCTCGAGGTCCCGAACGACTTTACGCGCGAGTGGATCGAGAGCCACTTCCTCGGGTTGATCGATGCCGCCGTTCGTGACGCCACCGGGGAGGAGCGTCGGATCGACTTCACCGTTCGCCACAGCGAAACCGGTAGCGGCGTGCCTGCAGGGCAGCTCCAGGTCGACGAGCCACCGCGGACCGAGGGTCTGAACGAGAAGTACAACTTCGATTCGTTCGTCATCGGCTCGTCCAACCGCTTCGCGCACGCCGCAGCTCTCGCCGTGGCGGAGGCGCCGGCCCAGGCGTACAACCCCCTCTTCATCTACGGGAGCACGGGGCTCGGCAAGACGCACCTCCTGCACGCCATCGGTCACTACATCGGCGAGCACTCCCGCGACTTCTCGGTCTGTTACGTGACGAGCGAGCGCTTCATGAACGACTTCATCAATTCGCTCCGGGACAAGCGGATCGAAGGCTTCAAGCAGCGCTACCGCACCTTCGGCGTGCTCCTGATCGACGACATTCAGTTCCTGGAGCACAAGGAGCGGATCCAGGAGGAGTTCTTCCACACCTTCAACACGCTTTACGAGGCGGGCAAGCAGATCGTGATCTCGTCGGACCGGCCGCCGCGCCAGATCGCGACGCTCGAGTCGCGGCTGCGGTCTCGCTTCGAGTGGGGGCTCATGACAGACATCCAGCCGCCCGACCTCGAGACGCGGATCGCGATCCTCCAGAAGCGCGCGCGAACGGATGGCATCGTCGTCCGTGACCCCCAGCTCCTGACCTTCATCGCGGGCAGGGTCTCGACGAACATCCGGGAGCTCGAAGGGGCCTTGACCCGGGTGGTCGCATTCTCGTCGCTTACAGGCCGGGCGATGACGGTTGACCTCGCAGGAGACGTCCTACGCGACGTCTTCCCGCAAGGCGAGGCCGCGCAGGTCTCGATCGAGCGGATCCAGGACGAAGTGACCGAACGCTTCGGGCTCTCGAAAGAGGAGCTCATCGGGGACAGGCGGTCTCAGAACATCGTCTACCCACGGCAGGTCGCGATGTACCTCTCTCGCGAGCTCACAGACTCGTCACTGCCGCGCATCGGACGTCACTTTGGAGGCCGCGACCACACGACCGTGATCCACGCGACGTCCAAGATCGCAAGGCTGATCCGCGAGGACCGGTCTGTGTACAACCTGGTGCAAGAGTTGACCGCGCGCATCAAGCAGGCCCAGTAGATCTGTGGACGCGCGGACCCCTCTATCGCCGGCCTGTGCACAACGGTGTTTTGCCCCCAGAGACCATCCCCAGGAGAATCCCGCTGACAGCCCCGACAAACGACGTCTTCCCCGGCTTCCACACTCTCTACAGTTACTACAAGTCTTTTCTCTTTAAATGCTTGAAACAGAAACAGTGACCGGAACCACGTTGAAGATCTCCGTCGCGAGAGAGGAGCTCGCGCGCCATCTCGGCATCGTCTCGAGAGCGGCGTCGACCCGCACGACCGTGCAGGTGCTCGCGGGGATCCTGCTTCGCGCGGAGGGCGGCCGGCTCGAGCTCGCTGCGACGGACATGGAGATCTCGCTCCGCTCGTCGCTCGAGGCCAACGTCGGTTCGGACGGCGCGGTAGTCGTCCCGAGCAAGCTGCTCTCCGATCTCGTCCGCCTGCTGCCGGGAGACGACGTCTCGATCGAGCACAAATCGGGAGAGGGCGTTGTCGAGGTGGTGAGCGGTGCGGCGACCTACCGGCTGCACACCTACAACGCGGAGGACTTTCCACGTTTGCCCGAGATCGGCTCGGTGGAGCTCATGTCGGTGGACGCCGGGCCCCTGCTCGAGACGACCGGCCGCGTCAGCCGTGCGGCCTCCAGGGACGAGTCGCGGCCTGTCCTCACCGGGATCCTCGTGCGCTTCGAAGGCGAGAAGCTCGTCATGGCGGCGACGGACTCGTACCGGCTCGCAGTCAAAGAGACGACGGTCGGCGGCGGCGCTCCCGAGCTCGATGCGCTCGTGCCGGCACGCGCGCTCGGCGAGCTGACCCGGATCGCGCAGGGGGCCGAGGCGCTCCAGATCGGCGTCCTCGAGAACCAGGTCATCTTCTCGAGCGACGGCGTCCTCCTGACGACACGCCGTATCGAGGGGCAGTTCCCGAACTACCGGCAGCTGTTGCCGGAGACTTTCGAGCACGAGCTGCCGCTCCCCCGCGAAGAGCTGTTGGACGTCGTGCGCCGCGTCTCCGTGATGGCCCAGCGCAACGCACCGATTCGCATGCGCTTCGCAGAGGGCGAGCTGACGGTCTCGGCCCAGACGCAGGACGTCGGCGAGGCTCGCGAGACGCTGCCGGCACCCTTCTCGGCGGAGCCGCTCGAGATCGGCTTCAACCCGGACTTTCTCCGGGACGGCATCGAGTCGGTCGAGGGCGACGAGATTCGTCTCAAGCTGATCAGCTCCCTGCGGCCGGCGGTGATCCAGGGCGAGGGCGACGACTTCTCGTACCTGATCATGCCGATCCGTCTCGCTGGGTAGGCGCGTGATCGAGGCCTCGGGCGGCGCCGGATGGTGGCTCCGACACGGCGCCGGATCGCCCTCGGCGCCCTCACGCAGGCAACCAGCCTGCGCCGCGGCCGCCGAGAACGCCCGGCTGGTCGGAGCCATCCCCGACGGCACCCGACCCCTCGACCCCGCGCCGGCTGATCGTCGCGAGCCTCTCGCTCCGCGACTACCGGTCCTACGCTCGCCTCGATCTGGAGCTCGGGCCCGGCCTGGTGCTCGCTGTCGGACCGAACGGAGCCGGCAAGACCAACCTTCTCGAGAGCCTTCACGTCGCCACCCAGGGCTTCTCTCCACGGACGCGCTCGGATGCCCAGCTAATCCGCTTCGGAGAGCAGGGCGCTCGTGTCGAGGTAGTCGGCGAGCATGGCGGCTCGCCGGTGGAGATCCAGGTGACCCTCCGCACCGGCGACGCGAAACGGGCACTCGTCAACGGCGCGCCGCTGAAGGCCGCTGAGGATCTGCGGGCGCGCCTACCTGCGCTCGTCTTCACCCCCGACCGGCTTGCGATCGTCAAGGGCGGGCCGGCTGTCCGCCGCGCCTATTTCGACCGCACTCTCGGGCGGCTGTTTCCCAGCCGGGCCGCAACGACGACCGACTACGCATCGGCTCTGGCGCAGCGAAACGGGGCCCTTCGCAGGGTGGCCGCGGGTTACTCCTCGAGAGACGCGCTCGACCCATGGACGCAGCGGGTGGCCGAGCTCGGGCGGCTTCTCGTGGCGGCCCGGCGCCAGCTCGTCGAGCTGCTCTCTCCGGCATTTGCGGCGTGCGCGGCAGAGTTCCGGCTCGACGCGGCGGCGCTCGCCTACGAGGGTGAGCCCGTCTCCGTGGAAGACCTGGACGCCCGGCTCGAGCAGGATCTCAGCCGGGGCTTCACCGGCCAGGGCCCGCATCTCCACGACGTCGGCCTCGTCGCCGGATCCCGGGACCTGCGGCACTTCGGCTCGCAGGGGGAGCAGCGGCTGGCAGTCCTCTCGCTGCTCCTTGCAGAAGCCGACCTGCTGACCGAGCGTGGCCCTTCGCCGCCGCTCCTGCTCCTCGACGACGTTCTCTCCGAGCTCGATCCCGAGCGCCGTGCGATTCTGGCGCGCCGCGTGCGCCGGCCCGGGGGCCAGGCCTTTCTGACTGCAACGTCGCCTGCCGCCCTGCCGGATCAGGCGGACGTCTTGGTCGAAGTGACTCCGGGCCGGGCGGTTCGGGCCTCATGAAGCCGGAGCGGCTGGGAGACGACGTCCGCCGCGAGCTCGTGCGCTTTGGCCCAGGCGGCGCCATCGCGGATGTCGTGGCGGCGTGGCCGGCCGCCGTCGGCGACTCGATCTCCCGCCATGCCTGGCCGGCTCGCATTGCGAGGGATGGAACGCTGCACGTGTCGACGAGCTCGTCGGCGTGGGCGTTCGAGCTCGGCCTGCTGGAAGCGGAGCTTCGCGAACGGCTCGCCGCGGCGCTCGGCGGAGGTGCCCCGGAGCGTCTTCGGTTCGCGCCGGGCCCGTTGCCCGAGCCCGCCGCCCCCGAGCCGGCGAGCCCCGGAAACCACGCTCCAAACGTCACCGATCAGCACCTTCAGGCGGGCGAGGAGCTCGCCGCGACGATTTCCGACGAGAACCTCCGCAAAGTCGTTGCAAAAGCGGCCGCAACGAGCCTTGCAAAGCGGTCTGACGACCGTTCCGTCTGATAGACTGGCGTCAGCCCTAAAACGTTCCGTTAGCAGGGCTTTTTTCTTTGACTGAGGCAGCTTACACCGCAAAGGACATCACGGTCCTCGAGGGACTCGAGCCGGTCCGGCTCCGGCCCGGCATGTACATCGGCTCGACGGGTGCGCGCGGTCTCCACCATCTCGTCTACGAGGTCGTGGACAACTCGGTCGACGAGGCGCTTGCAGGGCGCGCCGACCGCATCGAAGTCACGCTCCACCCCGACAACTCCGTGACCGTCTCCGACAACGGCTCCGGGATCCCGGTGGACATCATGGCCGAGCAGGGACTGCCGGCCGCCACCGTCGTCCTGACGAAACTCCATGCCGGCGGAAAGTTCGGCGGCGAGGGCTACAAGGTCTCCGGAGGCCTGCACGGTGTCGGTGTGTCCGTCGTCAATGCGCTCTCCGAATGGCTGAAGCTGGAGATCCATCGCGACGGCAACGTCCACCGGCAGGAGTTCGCCCGCGGCGAGCCAACGACCGACCTCACGAACGACGGCAAGAGCGACAGCGAAGGGCACGGGGACGACGATCACGTTCCTCCCGGACCTCGAGATCTTCGACGAGGACGAGTTCGTGTGGTCGACCGAGACGCTCGTCCAGCGACTGCGGGAGACCGCTTTCCTGACGCGCAGCCTTCGCATCGTCCTCACCGACGAGCGCGAGGGCGAAGACCGGCACGAGTTCTATTACGAGGGCGGCATCAGGGATTTCGTTGCGTACGTGAACAGCGCGAAGGAGCCGATCCACAAGAACATCGTCTTCTTCGACGGCGAGATGGAGAACGGCGCGGTCGAGGTGGCGATGCAGTGGAACGGCTCGTACGTCGAGTCGGTGTTCTCGTTCGCGAACAACATCAACACGACGGAGGGTGGAGCGCACCTCTCCGGCTTCAAGGCTGCTCTGACCGGGACGCTGAACAAGTACGCACGCGAGAAGGGGCTTCTGAAGGAGAAGGAGGAGAACCTCGAGGGCGAGGACGTCCGAGAGGGGCTCGCATGCGTCATCTCGGTCAAGCTCCGGGATCCTCAGTTCGAGGGACAGACGAAGACCAAGCTCGGAAACCCCTGGGTCAGGGGCCTCGTCGAGCAGACCGTGAACCAGCGCTTCTCCGAGTTCCTCGAGGAGAACCCGACCGACGCCAAGCTGATCGTCAACAAGGCGGTCACCGCGCGGAACGCTCGCCAGGCCGCGCGGAAGGCGCGCCAGCTGAGCCGCAAGAGCGCGCTCGAGAGCTCGGCGCTTCCCGGCAAGCTGGCCGACTGCCAGATCAGCGATCCCGAGTCCGCCGAGCTCTTCCTGGTCGAGGGCAACTCGGCCGGCGGCTCTGCCGTCGAGGCCCGAAACCGGGTCAACCAGGCGATTCTGCCCCTGCGCGGCAAGGTGATCAACTCGGAGAAGAACCGGATCAACAAGGTGCTCTCGAACGTGGAGATCCAGGCGATGATCACCGCGATCGGCACCGGGATCGGCGACGAGTTCGACATCGAGAAGCTCCGGTATCACCGCGTGATCGTGATGACGGACGCCGACGTCGACGGCGCGCACATCCGCACCCTGATCCTCACGTTCCTCTTCAGGCAGATGCCGGAGCTCGTCGAGGGCAACTTCGTCTACATCGCGGCCGCGCCGCTCTACCGGGTGAAGATCGGGAACCAGGAGATCTACGTCGAGAAGGAGTCGCAGTTCGAGGATCTCCTCGTTCGCGAGCGCGTGAAGGACATGGACGTGACGGATCGCTCCGGCACGACCTCCAAGCTCACCGAGACCCGCTACAAGCGCTTCACGAGCGCCCTGGCCGAGTTCGAGGGCTGGGCTTCCCGGTTGCGCGCGGACTACGGCGCCCCGACGGTCAACTTCCTGATCGAGCACAGGCTGATCGAGGGCGCGGACGCAGGCGCCGACCTTCCACAGGCCTTGAGCCGCCTCGATGCCAATGGCTACGACCTCGATCTCGTCGAGACGAGCGCCCAGGAGTTCCGCGTCAAGCTGATCGAGAGGGAGACCAGCGCGGCGAGCCATGTGATCGTGCCGGTCGAGCTCCTGGCCTCCGCTCACTACGCGAGCCTCGCCAAGTCCTACGCGCGCCTCGTGGAGCTCGTCGGCCTGCCGCCCTTCCGGATCGAGCTCGGCAGGAAGTTCCGTCGGGCCGGGACATTCGAGCAGCTCCGCCATCAGGCACTCGACCTGGCGAAGGACGGCATCGAGGTCGGACGCTTCAAGGGTCTCGGCGAGATGGACGCCGAAGATCTCTGGGACACGACGATGAACCCGGCGAACCGCATGCTGATTCGCGTGGAGGTCGAGGACGCCGCCGCCGCCGACCTGGCGTTCTCGATGCTGATGGGGGACCAGGTGGAGCCGCGCCGGCTCTTCATCGAGCAGAACGCCGCCAACGTCCGCTTCCTCGATGTTGTACGGCCGCTCGCCATCTCGTGCTCACCGGGGCGCTGCAAACCGGCGGCTCGCCGCAGGCTCAGCATCGCCCGTAGCCTCCGGCTACGAACGAGGCCTGTGCCTTTGCGACCCTTGGTTTTCACGGCGTTGAGCACGACCTGCCGAAGCGGGACCGTGTCTAACCTCGAACCGCTCGGCGCCGGCCGGATCGAGTCGCGCGACATCGAGGTGGAGCTCCGCTCGAGCTTCCTCGACTACGCGATGAGCGTCATCGTCTCGCGCGCCCTGCCTGACGTGCGCGACGGGCTCAAGCCGGTGCACCGGCGCGTCCTCTACGGGATGCACGAGTCCGGCATGCAGCCGAACCGGCCGTTCAAGAAATCCGCCCGGATCGTCGGCGAGGTCATGGGCTCTTACCACCCCCACGGCGACTCGGCGATCTACGACACGCTCGTCCGGCTCGCGCAGCCGTTCTCGATGCGATATCCGCTCGTGGACGGCCAGGGCAACTTCGGGAACATCGACGACTACCCCGCGGCAGCCATGCGCTACACGGAGTCGCGGCTCTCGCGCATCGCGACCGAGCTGCTACGCGACATCGACGCGGACACCGTCGACTTCCAGCCGAACTACGACGAGTCGCGGCGCGAGCCGACCGTTCTCCCCTCACGCTTCCCCAACCTGCTCGTCAACGGCTCCGCCGGCATCGCCGTCGGGATGGCGACGAACATCGCGCCGCACAACCTCACCGAGGTGATCGACGCAGTCGTCGCGCTGATCGACGAGCCGCAGATCGACGTCGAGCGGCTCACGCGGCACATCAAGGGCCCCGACTTCCCGACGGGCGGGATCATTCTCGGCCGGGAGGGGATCCGGGAGGCGTACCGCTCCGGCCGGGGCCGGATCGTCATGCGCGCCCGCGCCCACATCGAGGAGCTGCGCGGCGGCAAGTCCGCGATCATCGTCACCGAGCTTCCCTACGGGGTGAAGAAGGGCGGCGATGTCGGTGTGATCAAGAAGATCGCCGACCTCGTCAACGACAAGGTGCTGACGGAGATCTCGGATCTCGCCGACCACTCCGACAGGTCGGGCATGCGCATCCAGATCGAGCTCAAGCGGGACGCCATCCCGCAGGTCGCGCTCAACAAGCTCTTCAAGCACACGGCGCTGCAGTCGACGTTCGGCTTCAACGCCGTCGCGCTCGTCGACGGCGTCCCGAAGACGCTGTCGCTCCGCGACATGATCCAGCACTACCTCGACTTCCAGCGTGAGGTCATCACCCGCCGGTCGAAGTTCGAGCTTCGCAAGGCCGAGGCCAGGGCCCACGTGCTCCAGGGCTACCTCATCGCGCTCGACAACCTGGACGCGGTCATCGCCCTGATTCGCGGCTCGGCAGACCCGGACGAGGCCCGCGCCGGCCTTCAGCGCGAGTTCGAGCTGAGCGAGATCCAGGCGCAGGCGATTCTCGACCTCCGGCTGCAGCGCCTCACCGGTCTCGAGCGGAAGCGGATCGAGGACGAGTTCGGCGACCTCCAGGAGCTGATCGCGGAGCTCCGCACGATCCTCGGCGACGAGGCACGGGTCGACGGGCTGATCCGCGAGGAGATCCTGGAGATCAAGTCGATCTACGCGAGGAACGACGACCGGCGCACGGAGATCATGGCCGCCGAGGGCGAGTTCGAGCTCGAGGATCTCATCGCCGAGGAGGACATGGTCATCGCGATCACGCGCTCGGGCTACATCAAGCGCCTACCGGTGACCACCTACCGCGAGCAGCGTCGTGGCGGGATCGGCGTCATGGGCATGGATCTGAAGGACGACGACTACATCGAGCATCTCTTCGTCGCCTCGACCCACGACTACCTGCTGTTCTTCACCACCGCCGGCAAGATCTACCGCCTCAAGGTGCACGAGCTGCCACTCGGTACGCGCCAGGCGAAGGGGCGGGCGATCCCGAACTTCTTGCCGTACCAGCAAGGCGAGACGACCAAGGCGGTCATCGCCACCCGCGACTTCAGTGAAGCGGAGTATCTCGTCCTCGCAACGAGGGACGGCATCGTCAAGAAGACGCGCTTCAAGGATTACAACACCCCGTTGAAGGCGGACGGGATCATCGCGATCAACCTGCGCGACAAGGACGAGCTCGTCGGCGTCGTGCATACGGACGGCGACGACGACATTCTCATGGTGTCCTGCAAGGGCCAGGCGATCCGCTTCCACGAGAAGGAAGCGCGCCCCATGGGCCGCGCGACCGGCGGCGTCCGCGGGATGAGGCTTCGAAAGGGCGACGCGGTGATCGAGATCGCCCGGGCCGAGATCAGCTCCGACCTTCTCGTCGTGACCGAGAACGGCTACGGCAAGCGGACGAGAGTCGACGAGTATCCCGTGAAGGGACGCGGCGGGCTCGGGGTGAAGACGGTGCAGCTGACGGAGGCCAGAGGGCAGCTCGCCGGGGCCCGGGTCGTGCGCGAGGGTTACCAGGTGATGCTGATCTCGACGGGCGGCACCGTCATTCGCATGCCCGTCGACGGAATCCGCCGGGCGGGCCGCTCGACCCAGGGAGTGATCGTGATGCGCCTCCGCGAGGGCGAGCGGGTCTCGGCTCTCGCGCCGGTCGTCGAGTCCGACGATGAAGAGACCGCCGAAGTGGGCGAGGTCATCCTCGAGCCGCCGGCAGGCGAAGCCGTCCCGCCGCCTGCCGAGTAGATTTTCCCCGCTCAGCGCGACAGTTTTGCGCGGATTTGAGCCGGTTCACCCTAGCCAAGCCCCACTTTTCGCGGTATATATCTCGATCGGGGTCAAAAACCTGATCGAACGAAGGTGTCGTATGTCTCCAAGCACACAAGCTGACCTGCTCGAGCCCATCAACCTCGCCGAGCATCTCGGCAAGGTCGAGCTCTACCTGGGCCAGGTCTGCCAGATGGCCGGCATCTCGAAGATGCAGCTCGACTACTGGACGAACAAGGCGCAGATCCCGACCAAGGGTCGCAAGCAGCGGATCTACGACATGGACGCGGTCGAGACCGTGATGCTGATCAAGCAGGCCAAGGACATGGGGCTCAATCTCGGCGCCGCGATCGAGGCGGCTCGCCGCTTTCGCGAGCGGCAGCATTCCGAAGCACCCTCCGCCGCCAAGCCCTCCTAGCCTCTGAGCTTCTCCGCTGCCTGCTCGGGTGGCACCGCGTTGACATAGAGCCCTGCCCCGAGCTCGACTCCCGCGAGCGCGGTGAGACGCGGGACGAAGTGCAGATGCTCGGGCTCGGTGGCGTGGAGCCAGGCGTTCCACGCGAACGGGCCCTCGGCCGTGCGAACTCGGACGACGAGGTCTCTCAGTGCGCCGAGCAGGTCGGCGAGCGCCCCTCCCAGCACGAGGCTCTCGTACGGCGAGGCTCCGGCATGGTGGACGACTGCGACGGCGCCGTTCCGCTCGAGGACGCGCAGGTCGTCGTGCCTGAGCAGCTCGTCCAGCGCGCTGCGGCTCTCTGCAGCGACGGGCGGAGGAACCCGCTCCAGCACGACGAGTTGCGAATGGCTGTGGGGGAGGCTCGACCCTGCGAGCCGTCCTTCGTTGAGCAACGCGTGCACATAGGCGAACCCGTCGGCCGCGGCTGCCTCGATCCGGTGCAGCCAAGCTTCGGCGACCGACTCGATCTGGGTGTCGCCGAGGTCTGCGAAAGAGCGGACGTGATCGGGAGAGTGGACGACGACCTCTTGGCGCTCGAACGCCGGATAGAGGTTCGGAACGACCCGGACCCGCCACGGATCGCCGATCCTGAGTGTCTCGGGTGGCGTGCGGTCCTCGCGGCCGGCACAGAAGGGACAACGCTCGAGCTCCTCGGTCGTTGCCTCCTCCGGCGGCGGTAGCCACGCTCCAGGGCGAGCTCCGCGTCCGGGCGCGAACACGACACCTCGCCCCGTCAGCGGGTCTTCGCGGAACTCGCTCAGTTCGAGTTGTCGCCCGAGCGAGACTCGATGAACGGCTTGAAGAGCTCGATCGGCAGCGGAAGGATGATCGTCGACGAGCGCTCCGAGCTGATCTCGAGCATCGTCTGGAGAAAGCGGAGCTGCAGGGACATCGGGTTCTCGGCGAGCACGAGCGCCGCGTTCTTCAGCTGCTCGGAGGCCTGGAACTCGCCCTCGGCTGCGATGACCTTGGCGCGGCGCTCTCGCTCGGCCTCGGCCTGGCGCGCCATCGCGCGCTGCATCCCGCCCGGGATCTCGACGTCCTTGACCTCGACGATCGACACCTTGACGCCCCAGGGCGAAGTCGACTCGTCGATGATCCGCTGCAGGATCTCGTTGATCTTGTCCCGCTCGGACAGGAGCTCGTCGAGCATGTGCTGGCCGAGAACGCTCCGCAACGTGGTCTGCGAGATCTGTGACGTCGCGACCATGAAGTTCTCGATCTGGACGATCGCCTTCTCGGGATCGATGATCCGGAAATAGGCGACGGCGTTCACGCGGACCGGGACGTTGTCCTTCGTGATCACCTCCTGCGGCGGCACGTTCAGCGTCACCGTTCGCAGGTCGACCCGGACCATCTTGTCGATGATCGGGATCAGCAGGAAGAGCCCAGGGCCCTTGGGCGGAGATTTCAGCCGGCCGAGCCGGAAGATGACGCCCCGCTCGTACTCGCGCGCGACTCGAACCGAGGCCGACAGCAGCAGGATGAGGAGGACTGCGACGACGGCAAGAGCGATGAGCGCTTCCACAGCCGAATCCTATGCGGGTCCCACGGTCAGCGTCAGCGCGTCGTCGAGAGCCTCGATCCGGACACGCGAGCCGGCCTCCAGGGGATCGCCCATCGTCTTCGCGCGCCAGAGCTCACCGTGGACGAACACCAACCCCACCGGATCGACAGCCTGGCGAACGACGCCGAACTGGCCGACCAGCTCCTCCTGGCCCGTGACGACCTCCGCCCGCCGCACCTGGACGAGCTTGGCGATCACGAGCCCGGACATCAGCGCCATGGTGGCGCCCATCGCGAGGGCGACCGAAAGCGACACCTGGTACGACTCGCCGGCCGGGTCGAAGAGCATCAGCGAGCCGATGACGAACGCAACGGCGCCGGCCAGGGCGAGCGCACCGTGGCTCGTGACGAAGAACTCCGCCACGAAGAAACCGGCGGCGAGGAGCATGAGGAGAACCCCGGCCCAGCTCACCGGGAGAATCTGAAGGCCGAAGAGGCCGATGACGAGCGAGATCGCGCCGACCGTGCCAGGGAGGATCAGACCGGGGTTCCAGAGCTCGATCGTGAGTCCCAGGACGCCGAGCGACATCAGGATCACGATCAGATTCGGGTCGATCAGCGTGTCGAGGACCTGCTTCCAGAACGACATCTCGACCTCGTCGATCTTCGCGCCCGCGGTGTTCAGCATCAGCATCTTCGGCTTGGTCTCCTGCCCGTCGATCTGCTCGAGGAGCGTCGGGAGGTCGGGGGCGATCTCGTCGATGACGTTTCGCTCGAGGGCCTGGCGGGCGGTGAGGCTCGTGCCCTCTCGGACGGTCTCGTCGGCCCAGGTCTCGTCCCGCTCGTGCTCGCGCATCAGCGCCTTGAGCGATGCGACAGCGTCGTTCACGACCTTGTTCCGAAGATCCTTCTGGATGTCCTCGCCGCCGACGCTGATCGGGGTGGAAGAGCCCATGTTCGTCTGGGGCGCCATCGCGAGCAAGTCGGAGGCCTGGCTGATCCAGACGCCGGCGGACGCGGCGCGGGCACCCTCGGGCGAGACGTAGACGATCACCGGTATCTCGGAGGCGAGCTCGGCCTCGTAGATGTCCTTCATCGAGCTCGCGAGGCCGCCCGGAGTGTCCAGGAGGATGACGACGGCCTGGTAGTTCTCCTCATTGGCCCGCTCGATCTGGTCGATGACGTAGTCAGCCGTGACCGGATTGACGTCGTTGTCGAACTCGACGGCGAGGACGCGGGGCGGTGAAGGAGCCGCAAGAGCGACCGAAGGAACGAGCAGTGCGACGGCCAAAGCGGTCAAAACTGCCCGCAGAACGCGGCTTTTCACGGTGTAAAGATGCTATCAAGAGCCTTGCGACAACCCGCCGCCGCTGCGACCCTAGTCCGGGGTCGATGAAGTTCCTTGCCGCCACACTCGTTGCGCTCTGCCTCCCGGCCGCCGCCTGGGCAGACCCAACCCTCGTCACGCGTGAGCTTCCGGTCGGGGGCCAACGAGCTCTTGCCGCGAGCGCGGTGCCTCAGCGCTTCAATCTTCTCGGGCTCCACTGGAAGGGCAGCGGGAGCGTTCGATTTCGCGTTCGCGGCGACCGGGGCTGGAGCCGCTGGCGCGCTGCCGAGGCCGAGCCCGAGGATCTGCCGGACCGAGGGACTGAGGAATCCCGCCGGGCTGGTGGGTGGCGGATCGGCAGCCCGTGGTGGACGGGAACCGCGAACCGCCTCGAGGTGAGAGTGCGAGGCCGTGTGGCTCGGCTGCGGGCGCACTATGTCTGGAGCCCCGAGGGGACGTCGCCCGAACGCACGCTCCAGATGGCTGGTGCGCCGACGATCATCACCCGGAAGGCCTGGGGCGCGAACGAGGGGATCAGGCGGAAGAAGAGCCCCGAGTACGCGAAGACCGTGGCGGCTGCGATCGTGCACCACACGGCCGGAGCCGGGCCCGTGACGCCCGCGCAGTCCGCTGCCATCGTCCGAGGCGTCTACACCTACCACGTGAAGGGCAACGGCTGGGACGACGTGGGCTACAACTTTCTCGTCGACCGTTTCGGCCAAGTCTTCGAGGGCCGTCACGGCGGAATCGAGCGGAACGTCGTCGGCGCGCACGCCGAGGGGTTCAACACCGGGTCGGTTGGAATTGCCCTCCTGGGGAGCTACAACGGCGCGCCGCCCACTGCGGCGGCCCGTGACGCGTTGATCCGCCTCATTTCGTGGCGGATGGACGTCGCGCACGCCGACCCGGCCTCGCCGGCGTTGCTCGTCTCGAAGGGCAATCCGAAGTACCGCAAGGGAGTCCCGCTCTGGCTCCGTGCCGTCTCGGGGCACCGGGACACCGGGTACACGAGCTGTCCCGGAGGCCGGCTGTACGGCGACCTGGGTGGGCTCGCCAGGGCCGCGGCGGGGCTCGGGCTTCCAAAGCTGTACACGCCAGAGGTCGAGGGCGGGCTGGGCCAGTTCGTCAGCTTCTCCGGGCGCCTCTCGGCACCACTTCCCTGGACTGTCACCGTGTCGGACTCGACCGGCAAGGCCGTCGCGACCGGCTCCGGCTTCGGAACCGCTGTCCAGTGGACCTGGGATGCGCGGTTCGCCTCTCTCCCCGGCTACCGCTGGCGCATTGCCGCCGGGCCAACCGTCAGGCCTGCGTCCGGCACGCTCGGCAGCGCGGCCGCGCCGGCGGTCATCGAAGGGGTGGCCGCGGAGCCCGCTGGATTCACGCCGAACGGCGACGGGCGCACCGACTCGACGGTGATCGCGTACGAGCTGAGCGCGCCCGCGACGGTTCGCGTCGACCTCCAGACGGAGCAGGGAGGGCCGCTTGCCACTCTCCACGCCGGCTCGAAGCCCGTCGGCCGGAACACGTTCGCCTGGAACGGGGCCGGGTATCCCGACGGCCGGTACAGGATCGCGGTCTCTGCGCGTGGCGCTCGCGGGAAGGAAGTGACGGCGACTGCCCAGGTCGTCCTGAGCCGGACGCTTTCGGGCTTCGGCGTCGTCCCGGCGGCGATCTCTCCGAACGGCGACGGCCGATCGGATTCGCTCACCGCCTCGTTCGGCCTCTCGGTCTCGGCACTCGCGCGGCTGACCGTACGGCGCGGGACGACCGACGTCGCATCGGTGTTCGACGCCCTGGTGCCTGCAGGCCCGCAGGCTCTGAGCTGGGCCGGCGCCGTGCGCGACGGGACGTACGCCGTCGCGCTGACGGTCACCGACTCGACGGGCCCGGTCACGCAGCTCATCCCTGTCCGCGTCGACCGGGTGGCGCCGGTGCTCAAGATCGTGAACAAGCGGCCCCTGCGCGTCTCGCTGTCGGAGCCCGCGCGAGTGACCTTCGTCGCAGATGGTGTGGCAACGACGATCTCGCGGCCACGGGCCGGCATCTTCACCGTGATCCTCGACCGTCCGTTCACGCGGCTCGAGGCCTTCGCCGAGGATGCGGCGGCGAACGTCGGCCCTCGCACCCGTCTCCGCTAGTAGGAGGGTTTGGCGAAATATCGGCCTGTGCTGCCAGGCCACCCTGGCAACGAGCGTTACTCCGCCAAACCCTCCCCGACCCAGCGGTCGTAGCGGCGCTCCAGCTGCAGCAGGATCGCGGCTAGCAGTTGCGCACGCTCGACAGGTGCGCCGAGCTCGGCGAGGAGTGAGGTGGGGTCTCGGTCGACGCCCCGGGGGAGATCCTTCGCGGCGACGTTCACGTTGATCCCGATCCCGAGGACGACGCGGCCGTCGTGGGCCTCGGCCAGGATCCCGGCGAGCTTGCGGCCGCTGGACGAGGAGATCGTTCGGCAGCTTGATCTCCGGGCTCAGACCGGTGACGCGCTGGATGCCCTCGGCAGTCGCACGGCCCGCCAGGATCGAGAGCTCGGGCAGTCGCGGGGTCTCGACGGCGGGCCGCAGGTTGAGCGAGAAGAGCAGGCTCGTACCGGGCTCGGCAAACCAGCGCCGGCCGAGGCGACCCCGCCCCGCGGTCTGCTCGTCCGCCGCGACGACCGCGCCCTCGGGGGCATCGGCGGAGAGCTCCCGCTGCGTGGACTCGACCTGCTTCAGAAACGTGTACGGACGCCCGAAACGGCCCTCCAGAAGCGGCTCCACGCGCGCGGGGCTCAGCGAATCGCGGGCAACCTCTCCACCACTAGACTCATCCCGCACGTGGCCTCCCTGACGCGCGAACAGATCGAGGCGATCCTGCCTCACCGCGACCCCTTCCTGCTCCTCGACGAGGTGATCGACTTGCGGCCGGGCGAGCGAGTCGTCGCCCGGAAGCGCGTGCGGGCGGACGAGTGGTACCTGTCCGGCCACTTTCCCGGGCGCCCGATCATGCCCGGGGTGCTGATCGTCGAGGCCATGGCCCAGGCCGGCGCCGTCGCTGTCCTCTCGGAGGAGGAGAACAAGGGCAAGCTCGCGCTCTTTGCGGGCATCGACGGCGTCCGCTTCAAGCGCATCGTCGAGCCGGGCGACGAGCTCGAGCTGACCTGTGAGATCGAGCGTGCGCGCGGACCGATCGGGCGCGGCAAGGCAACGGCCACGGTCGACGGCGAGCTGGCCGCCCGCGGAACCCTCACGTTCGCGGTCGAGCAATGATCGGGACGACGAACGGCAGCCCGATCACGATCACGGGGCTCGGGTGCTACGTCCCGGAGCGCGTGATGTCGAACGACGAGCTCGCCAAGATGGTGGAGACCTCCGACGAATGGATCGTCGAGCGCACCGGCATCCGCGAGCGGCGCGTCGCCGCCCCGGAGGAGGCGATGTCGGACCTCGCCTACCCCGCGGCGCTGCAGGCAATCGAGCAGGCCGGCCTCGAGGCCTCGCAGATCGACCTGATCATCGTCGCCACCGTCACGGCGGACATGGCCTTCCCCTCCACCGGTGCTCTCGTGGCCGACAGGCTCGGCGCGACCGACGCGGCCGCATATGACCTGTCCGCAGGCTGCACCGGGTTCATGTACGCGCTCGCGCAGGCCTACGGGATGATGAGCGCGGGCCTCTCCGAGCGCGCCCTCGTAGTCGGCGGCGACGTCTTGTCGAAGATCGTGAACTGGCACGACCGCAGCACATGCGTGCTCTTCGGAGACGGCGCCGGTGCCGTCGTCCTCGACCGGAACGGCGGCCGCGGCTTCCTCGGGTTCGAGCTGGGAGCGGATGGAGCGGGCGGCGTCCACCTCAACATGCCGGCCGGCGGATCTCGGAACCCGGCAACGGCCGAGACCGTCGCGCAGGAGCTCCACTACGCGACGATGAACGGGCCCGAGGTGTTCAAGTTCGCCACGCGCGTCCTCGTGTCGTCGGCGGAGAAGCTGATGGAGCGATGCGGGGTCGGGATCGGGGACATCGACGTCTACGTGCCGCACCAGGCGAACGTGCGGATCATCGAGCACGCTGCCGAAGAAGCTCGGAATCGCGGAGGATCGCGTCGTCGTGAACGTCGACAGGTACGGAAACACCTCGTCCGGCTCCATTCCCCTCGCCCTCGCCGACGCCCAGACGGACGGACGGCTGAAGGACGGCTCGCTCGTGCTCATGACCGGAATGGGAGCCGGGCTGACCTGGGGCTCCGCCCTGATGGAGTGGACGGCGAACGAGAAGGCCGCATGAGCAAGATCGCGTTCTGCTTCCCGGGTCAGGGGTCGCTCGAGCAGGGAATGGGCCGCGAGATCGCCGAGGCGATTCCCGAGGCGATGGAGGTCTACCGGGTGGGAAGCGAGGCTTCCGGCCTCGACCTGAAGCAGCTGTGCTTCGAGGCGCCGCTCGAGGATCTCGTCAAGACCGAGATCCAGCAGCCCGCGCTCGTCGCCACCAGCCTCGCCGTGCTTGCTGCGTTGCGCGTCCGTGGGTTTGCGCCGGACTACGTCGTCGGTCACTCCGTCGGTGAGTTCGCCGCGATCGCAGCTGCGAACTCCCTCGACACCGGCGAGGCGATCGGCCTGGTGCGCGAGCGCGGTCTCGCAATGGCAGAGGCCGCCCGTGAGACCGATGGGGCGATGGCCGCGATCCTCGGGCTGGACGACGCCGTCGTGGAGGAGCTGTGCGCTCAGATCGAGGGCGTGTGGCCGGCGAACTACAACTGCCCCGGCCAGATCGTCGTCTCCGGAGAGGAGGACGCGGTCGACGAGCTGATCGGCAAGGCGAACGAGCTCGGAGCCAGGCGGGCGGTGAAGCTCAAGGTTTCGGGCGCCTTCCACAGCCCGCTCGTCGCAAAGGCAGCCGAGATCCTGAGGCCGGCGGTGGAGCGCGTGCGCTTCCGCGATCCCGTTGCTCCGTTCATGTCCACCGTCTCGGCGCACATCGAGCCTGCTCAGCGGATGGCAGGGCTGCTGGTGGAGCAGATCACAGCGCCGGTCAAGTTCACCCAGGCGGCCCGAGGTCTGATCAAGGACGGCGCGCGGATCTTCGTCGAGGTCGGCCCCGGGAGTGTTCTCTCCGGCTTGCTGAAACGAATCGACGCAACCGTCAAGGCTGTCTCCGTCAACAACCTCGCCGGTCTGAAGAAGGTCGAAGAGTCCATCTAGCGTGGCCGGCTTCTGTTCTCTGGAAGGGCGGACGGCCCTCGTCACAGGTGGCTCCCGCGGGATCGGCAAGGCGATTGCCGCCGAGCTGGCCGGCGCCGGCGCGTCCGTGGTGCTGGGCTACCGATCGGACGCGGAAGAGGCGGAGGCCGTCGCCTCCGAGATCGGGGGCCGCGCGGTTCAGGCCGATGTCTCGCAGCCGGATGACGCCCGCCGCCTCGTGGACGAGGCCGGCGAGATCGACATCCTGGTCAACAACGCGGGTGTCACACGGGACGGGCTCCTAGCCCGCATGTCCGACGAGGACTGGGAAGTCGTCCTCGACACCAACCTCGGCGGAACCTTCAACACCTGCCGCGCCGCCTCGCGCGGGATGATGAAGCGCAGAGGCGGCTCGATCGTCAACATTTCGAGCATCGTCGGAATTCACGGCAACCCGGGCCAGACGAACTACTCGGCCTCCAAGGCCGGGATCATCGGCTTCACCAAGGCTCTGGCACGTGAGCTCGGGAGCCGCGGGGTGCGCGCAAACGTGGTCGCCCCTGGCTATGTCACGACACGGCTGACGACCGAGCTGCCCGAGGAGCTACAGACCGCGATGCTCGCGAACACGCCGTTGGGGCGCCTCGGGGAGCCGGAGGACATCGCCGGTGCGGTGCGGTTCCTCTGTTCCGACGAGGCCTCCTTCGTGACCGGCGAGGTGCTGCTCGTCGACGGCGGATTGGGCATGTGATGAGTGAGCCGACGAGCATGAACGGGCGCAGGCGAGTGGTGATCACCGGCATGGGAATGGTCAGCCCGCTCGGCAACGACGTCGAGACGACGTGGACGAATCTGCTCGCGGGAAAGTCGGGCGCCGCCGAGATCGAACAGTTCGACGCGAGCGACTACGCCGTCAAATTTGCCTGCGAGCTGAAGGACTTCGATCCGGCCGACTACATCGAGAAGAAGCAGGCGCGCCGCATGGATCGATTCGCGCAGATGATCGTCGTGGCGGCGCTCCAGGCGCGCGATGACGCGGGTCTCGAGATCGCGCCCGAAGCGGATCGGATCGGCGCGTCGATTGCAACCGGCATCGGGGGTCTGAAAGCGTTCCAGGACTGCTACGACACGCTGATCGCGCGCGGCCCCGACCGCGTCAACCCTTTCTCGATCCCCCAGATCATCCCGAACATGGGTGCCGGCTGGGTCTCGATGTACCTGGGCACCCGCGGCCCGCTCTCGTCGCAGTGCACGGCCTGTGCGGCGTCGAACATGGCGATCGGGGAGGCAGCGGACGCGATTCGCCTCGGCCGCGCCGACACGATGCTCGCCGGCGGGACCGAGGCCGGCATCACGAGGGTCGGGATCGCCGGGTTCAGCGCGATGCGCGCGCTTTCACGCCGAAACGATTCGCCCGAGGAGGCGAGCCGGCCGTTCGACGCCGGCCGTGACGGATTCGTGATGGGCGAGGCGGGCGGCGTCGTCGTCCTCGAGGAGCTCGAGCACGCCCAGGCTCGCGGTGCGCGGATCTACGCCGAGCTGCTCGGCTACGGGCTCTCGTCCGACGCGCGGCACGTCACCGAGCCCGACCCGACCGGCGACAACCCGGCGCGGGCGATGCGCATGGCGCTCGCGGACGCCGGCGTCGCGACGGACGAGGTCGACTACATCAACGCTCACGGAACCTCGACGCCGCTCGGGGATGCCAGCGAGACGCGCGTGATCAAGCTCGCCCTCGGCGAGGAGAACGCGCGCAAGACGCCGGTTTCCTCCACGAAGGGGGCGACCGGGCACTGCCTCGGCGCCGCCGGTGCGGTCGAGGCGATCTTCAGCACGCTCGCCGTGAGCCGGAACACGCTTCCGCCGACGATCAACTACGAGGAGCCGGACCCCGGATGCGATCTCGACTACATCCCCAACGAGCCACGAGAGGCGGAGGTCCGGACGGCCGTCTCGAACTCGTTCGGCTTCGGCGGGCACAACGCCTGCATCGTGATCCGCCGCCTCGCGGACTAGAGGACACGCCCCGAAAGGGCCCCTGACAACGTCCGACTCAAGGGGTCTGACCCCAAGGTGCGTTGCGCGGCTCTCCGAGCGGGGCTTTCCGGCCGGGGTCTGACCCCTGGGGCTAGTGTCCGCCCCGTGGAGCGCTGGGCCACATTCGACTGCTACGGGACGCTGATCGACTGGAACGGCGGGATCCGCCGGGTGCTCGCCGACGTGTTCGGCGAGGACGAGGCCGACTGGCTGCTCGAGCGCTATCACCGCATCGAGCCCGAGCTCCAGAGGAGCGGGACACGGACCTATCGAGAGGTGCTGACGATCGCCCTCGAACGGCTCGCCGAGGAAGAGGATGTCGAGCTGGCGGACGACCAGCGCGATGCGCTCGCCCGGTCGCTTCCGGCCTGGGAGCCTTTCAGCGACGTCAGAGAGGCTCTGGAGGAGGCGCGAGACCGCGGATGGCGGCTGGCGATCCTCTCGAACACCGATCGCGATTTCATCGAGGCGTCCAAGGAACGGCTCGGTGCTCCGATCGACGAGACGATCGTCGCGTCCGAGATCGGGTCGTTCAAGCCGGGCCACGCGCACTGGGAGGAGTTCTTCCGCCGCACCGGTGCAGACCGCGCCGGCCACGTCCATGTCGCCGCCAGCCTCTTCCACGACATCGCTCCTGCGAGCGAGCTCGGGTTGCGAAGCGTGTGGATCAATCGTCTCGGCGAGCATCGGGTACGCGACGCCGCGAGCCCCGATCGCGAGCTTCCGGACCTCCGCCGCCTTGCGTCCACCCTCGACGAGTTGGTTCCCGCGTGACCGTGGAGCTCCGTCCACCCCGAGGAGACGAGGGTCGGGAGATCGCCGACCTCGCGAATCGCGTCTCGGACGAGCTCTTCGGCGAGCGTGAGGAGACCGAGGCGACCGTCGCCCTGTGGCTGACGGCGCCCGAGCTTCAACGCGAGCATGACATTCGCCTTGCGCTCGAGGACGGGGTGCTCGTGGGCTATGCGGATATCGCCCCGCATCCCGAGCCGAAGTACTGGCTGGATCTGCGGATCCCGATGTCGGCGGCCTCCGAGGTTCGTGAGGCGCTGATCGGCTGGGGCGAGGCTCGGGCCGCCGTGCGGGGAGCCGAGCTCATTCGCGCGTTCGCCTACGACAAGGACCAGCCTGAGAAGCAGGCGCTCGAGCGGCACGGCTACGAGCTGATCCGCCACTCCTACCGCATGAGGATCGATTTCGACGCCGATCCGCCCGAGTTGCCCGAGTGGCCCGAGGGGGTCACGGTCAGGGCGGCAGAGACGCTCGACCTCGAGGCCGTGTTCGAGACGCAGATGGAGACCTTCGAGGACTCCTGGGAGCACTCGCGCGAGCCCTACGAGGAGTGGACCCACTGGATGGTCGAGGACGGCCTCGACCTCTCGCTCTGGTTCGTCGCCGAGGCAGATGGCGAGCACGCCGGCATCGCTCTGTGCAAACCGCACGACGCGGAGGAGGGTCTTGGCTGGGTGCGCGTCCTCGGCGTGCGGCGGCAAGCTCGCCGCAAGGGGCTCGGTCGCGCGCTCCTCCTCCACGCCTTCCATGAGTTCCGGCGCCGCGGCTTCCACGGCGTCGGCCTCGGAGTCGACGCGGAGAGCCTCACCGGCGCGAACCGTCTCTACGAGAACGCCGGCATGCGGATCGAGCGCCGCTCGGACATCTACGAGAAGAGCTTCGCGTAGGTAGCTTCTAAGGCCTTGTCGCGGCTACGCGCCAAGTGCCCCGAGTGCCGGGCGTACACGGCGGTCGCACTCGGGCCGGAGTACGAGTGTCACGCGTGTGGAAGGACGTTCGGCGCGGGCCTCGTGCGGGTTCCGCGTGCGTGGGGGGTCGGAGGTGAGGCGATGGCCGAAGCGGCGTATCTTCCGCTTCCGTTTCCCGAGGCAGCCGTCGTGGCCGAGAGCTCGCTTGCCGAGCAGAGCCTCGCTCTCGCGCTCGAGCTACCCGAACGGGCGCTCGTCCTCGGAGGGTGCTGCTGCGCCCACATCGGAGCCATCGAGGCGCTGGCGGCGCGCCACGACCGGATCGCGGTGATCTGGCTCGACGCGCACGGCGATCTCAACACGATCGAGAGCTCGCCTTCCGGGAACGAATGGGCGACTCCGCTCCGCATGCTCATCGATTCGGGAGCGGTGGACGCGCAGGACGTCGCTCTCGTCGGCGCCCGCAACCTCGACCCGCCCGAGGAGGAGCTGATCGCTGCCCGAGGCATCGGCCTGGGCGAGGCCGCCGTCGAGGACGCGCTCGCCGGCACCGCCGGCGCGTACGTCGCCATCGACTTCGACGCTCTGTCGGAGGACGAAGTCGCACCCTTCATGCCCGAGCCCGGCGGCCTTTCCGTCGCAGAGGCCGAGGACGTTCTCGGCTCGATCCGAAACGCGACCCCCGTACTCGGCGCCGGCCTCTCGGCGATGCTCCCCGACGACCGGAATCTCGTCCCCGCCGCGCGCCTGACGGCCGCCCTCGGGCTTTAGACAAGAGGATTAGACTCGGCTCTCGTGGCGGATCGCATCGACATCTCGATCGAGCACAAGAATCTCCCGGAGTCTTCGAACAACGACAAGCCTCACCCCAATACCTGCCCGAAATGCGGCTCGCACTATGGGAACGAGGAGCTCGTCGCGAATCTGCAGGTCTGTCCTCACTGCAACCACCACTTCCCGGTTCGGGCGCTGGAGCGCATCAAGCAGCTCGCCGACGAGGGCACCTTCGTCGAGGACTCGGCCGATCTCCGCTCGGAGGACCCCCTCGAGTTCTTCGACGTGCGGGCCTACACGGAGCGGCTCGTGGAAGCAGAGCAGAAGACCGAGCAGGGCGACGCGATGATGATCGGCAGCGCTGCAATCGAGCGAGTCCCGTGTGAGGTGTCCGTCATGGACTTCGCCTTCATGGGCGGGTCGATGGGCAGTGTCGTCGGCGAGAAGTTCGCACGCGCCTGCGAGCGGGCGGCCGAGCGCGGTGTTCCGCTCGTCAGCGTGACGGCATCCGGCGGTGCCCGCATGCAGGAGGGCATCCTCTCCCTGATGCAGCTGCCGAAGACGGTCTGCGCGGTCGAGGATCTCAAGGACTCCGGCGGCGCGATGATCAGTGTCATGGCGCACCCGACGACCGCCGGCGTGCTGGCGAGCTTCGCGTCACTGGGCGACGTGATGATCGCGGAACCCGGCTCGTTGCTTGCCTTCACGGGGCCTCGGGTCGTTCAGCAGACGACGCGGGAGAAGCTTCCCGAGGACTTCGGGCTGGCCGAGTCCAACGTCCGTTTCGGCCATCTCGACGCGATCGTCGGGCGCCGCGACCTGCGTCCGTACGTGGGCCGTGTCCTCAGACTGTTTTCGAACAATGGCGCGTGACACCGAGCTCCACCTGCGCGGCCGGCTGAGCCGCCTCAAGAGCCTCGGGCTGCTCCGGGGCGCGTCCATCTCAGGTGAGCTTGCGCGCCTTCAGCGACAGCTCGAGCGGACATCGGCGCCGACGGACGAGGAGATCTGGCAGCACGTCGAGCTCGCGCGGCACGTCGACCGTCCGTACACCCTCGATTACGTGGAGCGGATATTCGAGGACTTCGTCGAGCTCCACGGGGACCGGACACGCGCCGAGGATCCGGCGATGGTGGCCGGGCTCGGGCGATTCGGCGGCCGCACGGTGGCGCTCCTGGGCCAGCAGAAGGGACGCGACACGCACGAGCGGATCCGGCGCAACTACGGAATGACGTATCCGGAGGGCTACCGAAAGGCCATGCGTGTCATGGACCTGGCCGAGCGGCATCGTTTCCCGATCATCTCCCTGGTGGACACGCCCGGGGCGTATCCCGGCGTCGCCGCCGAGCAGCACGGCCAGGGCGGGGCAATCGCGCGGTCGCAAGCTCTGATGAGCCGCCTGACGATCCCGATCGTGGCCTGCGTGATCGGAGAGGGTGGCTCGGGCGGGGCGATCGCGATCGCGCTGGCCGACCGGGTGCTGATGCAGGAGAACGCGATGTACTCGGTGATCTCGCCCGAGGGCTGTGCGGCGATTCTCTGGCGGGACGGCGGCGAGAAGGTCAAGGCGGCCGCGGCCCTGAAGCCGGACGCCGTCCACTGCCTCGAGCTCGGTGTGATCGACGCTGTCGTGCCCGAGCCGGAAGGCGGTGCGCAGACGAACCCTGACGAGGCGGCGCGGCTGCTGGGCGAGGCGCTGGAGAGCTCCCTCGAGGACCTCTCCGCGATCCCGGGTGACGAGCTGCGGCGGCGAAGGCGGGCCCGTTTCCGGTCACTGGGTGTCTATGCGTCGTCCACAACCTCCACAGAGTTTTCCACTGAGCCGACAGCTGCTCCTAAGTAGGAAAAGCTCCACGTTTCTCCGTAATCGCGCTGGGTAGACCGGTGAGATGAGAGCGATCTGGAGCGGCACGATCTCGTTCGGGTTGGTCAGCGTCCCGGTGCGGATGTTCACCGCCACCGAGTCCAAGGAGCTCCGGTTCCATTTCCTCGACCGGCGGGACATGAGCCCGATCGGCTACGAGAAGGTCAGCAAGGAGTCGGGCGAGGCGGTCCCGCGCGACGAGATCATCCGCGCCTTCGAGATCGAGAAGGGCCAGTACGTGCCGCTGGAGGACGACGACCTCGACCGCCTCGACGTGGAGCTCACGCACTCGATCGACATCTGCGACTTCGTCTCGCTCGACGAGATCGACCCGATCTACTTCCGGAAGGCGTACTACCTGCTCCCGCAGGACGGCGCCGAGAAGCCTTACCGGCTGCTGGTGCGCGCTCTGGACGAGACCGGCAAGGTCGGTGTCGCCAAGGTCGTGATCCGCAACAAGCAGCATCTCGCGGCGCTGCGGCCGTACGACGGGAGGCTCGTGCTCGAGACCATGTACTACACGGACGAAGTACGGAAGCCCGAGGCCGTCGACAGCGGTGGTCAGCTTCGGAAGCCGGAGGTCGAGATGGCGAAGTCGCTGGTCGAGAACCTGAGCGAGCCGTTCGACCCGTCGAAGTACGACGACAACTACCGCAAGGAGCTCTTGGCGCTGATCCGCGCCAAGGCGAAGGGCAAGGAACTGCCCGAGCCGCAGGAAGCGGAAGAGGACGAGGTCGTCGACCTCATGGCTGCGCTCCGGGAGTCGGTCGAGCAGACCAAGAAGAAGCGAAAGCAGGCCGCGAAGAAGCCGGCGAGGAAGCCCGCCCGCAAGGCAAGCTAGGCGCTTGGCCAAGCTCTCCGAGTACCGCCGGAAGCGAGATCCGAAGGAGACACCGGAGCCCTTCGGAGGCAAGAAGCGCGGCAAGCAGCCGATCTTCGTCGTCCAGCGGCACGACGCGCGGCGCCTCCATTACGACTTCCGGCTGGAGCGGAACGGGGCGCTCGCGAGCTGGGCGGTGCCGAAGGGAGTCCCACTGGAACCGGGCCAGCGGGCGCTTGCCGTTCACGTGGAGGATCACCCGCTCGAGTACGCGACCTTCGAGGGCGTGATCCCCAAGGGGCAGTACGGCGCCGGTCCGGTGGAGATCTGGGACAACGGAACCTACGAGCTCGTCGAGGAGAAGAAGGACGGTGGACTGACCGTTCGGCTTCATGGCCAGCGGCTCGAGGGCGTCTGGACGCTCGTCCCGGCCAAGCTCGACGGCAACCCCAAGAACTGGCTTCTGCTGAAGAAGCGCGAGGAGGGGGCCGCGGAGCCGGGAGAGCGGAGGAAGTACAAGCCGATGCTGGCGACCCTGGAATCGACGGTTCCGCAAGGTGACGGCTGGCTCTTCGAGGTCAAGTGGGACGGCTATCGAGCCGTGGCCGACGTCCGAGGTGGCGACGCGACGCTCACGAGCCGAAACGACAACGACCTCACCGGCCGCTTCGAGTCAGTCGCCAAGGAGATCGCGAAGGCGGCGAAGACACCGGACTGCGTGCTCGACGGCGAGGTGTGCGCGATCGGCGAGGACGGGCGCGCGACCTTCTCCGCGATGCAGCAGGGAAAGAGCGGCACGCGCTACGTCTATGTCGTCTTCGACGTCCTGGAAGTGGAGGGAAAGCCACTGATCGGCCTTCCGTTCACGGAGCGGCGCGAGCGGCTGGCGACGCTGCTCGACCGCGGCAACCAGGTCGTGCAGCTCTCCGAGACCTTCGACGACGGCGACGCGCTCTATCAGGCCGCGGAGGACCAGGAGTTCGAGGGGATCATGGCCAAGCGTGCCGACTCGCGGTATCAGCCGGGGAAGCGGACCCGTGACTGGCTGAAGATCAAGACCCACGGCCGCCAGGAGTTCGTGATCGCCGGGTACACGAAGGGTCAGGGCCGGCGATCGGGCCGCTTCGGGGCGCTGATCCTCGGCTACCACGACGACGAAGGAGCGCTCGCCTATGCGGGCAACGTCGGCACCGGGTTCACCGACGGCGAGATCGACGCGCTGCTCGCGAAGCTCGAGCCGCTCGAGCGCAAGGGCCCGCCGTTCGACGAGGTCCCGAAGATGCCCAAGATCCGGAAAGGCGACATCGTGTGGGTCGAGCCGAACGCTGGTTGCGGAGGTCGAGTTCGCCGAGTGGACGCACGACAAGCGGCTGAGGGCGCCCTCCTATCAGGGTCTGCGGGACGACAAGCCGGCCGACGACGTCGAGCGAGAGGAGCCGAAGCCGATGGAGCCGATGCCGGCCGAGATCACCAGGGGCAAGCGCGTCCTCAAGCTGTCGAATCTCGACAAGCCCTTCTGGCCAGACGAGGGAATCACGAAGGGTGACCTGCTCTCGTACTACCGTGCGGTCGCGCCGGCGGTCGTGCCACACCTGAAGGACCGGCCGTTCACGATGAAGCGGTACCCCGACGGCGCCTACGGAAAGTTCTTCTTCCAGAAGGATGCGCCGAAGCACATCCCGGACTGGATGAAGACGGTCGAGATCATGGTCTCGACCCGCGAGAAGCCGCGGGAGCGCCGCAAGATCCAGGCGCCGCTCGTGAACGACGAGCTTGCGCTGCTCTGGATGGTGAACATGGGCTGCATCGACCTGAACACCTGGTACTCGCGGGTCGACAAGCCGGGCCGCCCCGACTTCGTCCTCTTCGACCTCGATCCGTCCGACGACGTCGGGTTCAAGGAGACGATCGAGGTCGCGCTGCTCGTGAGGCAGACGCTCGAGGCGCTCGAGCTCGAGAGCGTCGTGAAGACGAGCGGCTCCGACGGCATCCATGTGCTCGTCCCGATCGCGAGGCGGCACACGTACGAGGAGACGCGCGAGTTCTCGGAGATCGTCGCCGGCGCGCTCGCCCGCACCCACCGCGGGCTCGTGACCACCGAGTGGGCGAAGCGGAAGCGCCGCGGCGTCCTCATCGACTCGAACCAGAACGGCGAAGGGAAGACGATCGCGTCCGTCTACTCGGTGCGGCCGCGGGAGGGCGCTGCCGTCTCGACGCCGCTTCGCTGGGACGAGGTCGAGGAGGGGCTCGACCCGACCGACTTCACGATGGATGTCGTCCTCGGGCGGGTGGAAGAGCATGGCGACCTCTTCGAGCCGGTCCTCCACGGCAAGCAGTCGCTGACCGCCGCGCTCAAGTCGATTCGAAAAACCTAGACGGCGACTGAGTCCGGCGCTCGCTCGGCGCCGAGGATTCGAGCCAGCGCGGCGATGCAGCGGCGGTCGAGCTTGGCACCGGCTTCCTCGCGCAGGATGTCCATCGCACGCTCGTGCGTGAAGGCCTCGCGGTAGACGCGGTTGGAGACGAGCGCGTCATAGACGTCGCAAACGGCGAGGATCCTGGCATCGAGCGAGAGCGCCGGCCCGGCGATGCCACGGGGATAGCCGGAGCCCTCCAGGCGCTCGTGATGGTCGAGGACGAGTCTGCGTACGGAGTCGGAGAAGCCGAGGTCACGCAGCATCCGGAAGCCCGACTCGGGATGTCGCTTGACGATTGCGAACTCGTCGTCGGTGAGCGATCCGGGCTTCTTGAGAATCGAGTCGGGCACCGAAAGCTTTCCGATGTCGTGCACGAGTGCGCCGGTCGCGAGCTCGCGGAGGCGGGCCGGCGAGAGGCCGAGCTCTTCCCCGACCTGGACGGCACGAAGCGCTACTCGCCTCGTGTGCTCCTCGGTGTAGGCGTCCTTCTCGGCGAGGGAGACGGTGAGCGCCCGAACGTGCGATCCGAGGAACGTCTCCTCCGACCGGACGAGGTCGACCGAGCTCAGGTCGCCGGCGAGTGGCCGCGATTGCGCCCCGCGGCGGACGTCCAGGGCGACCGGCAGTCCGACGAGGACGATGCCGACGAGCTCGAACAGGTGGCCGAGCCACCAGCCGAGCTCCATGTAGCTGAGCAGCATCGCGGGCGGGAGCGCCGCCGCGAGCCAGGCGATGCCGACCACCACGAGGAGATCTGCATGCCGATGGGTGAGCAAATAGGTTCGGAACGCCCGGAAGGCCAGGAGCGCGTAGAAGCCGAGCCCGATCACGAGCAGGACCACGGCCGGGGCGCTTCGCGCCTCCGGCACGCTGGGAACGAGCGAGGGAGCCGCGAGCGCGGTTCCGCCGAGGACGAGAACTCCGAAGAGCAGCACGCCTTGGAGGATCAGCAAGTACCGAACGCCTTCGCCGCGCCAGATCTTCGGGAGCGCCGAAAGCGCGAGGATCGCGCCGCCGACCGGGAGCGTGGCGCCTCCGGTGAGTGAGACCACTCCGTTGTCGCCGATCAGTACTCCGGGCGTTGCGAGGCCGTGAAGCGCGAGCAGCGCGGCCATGACCGAGAAGGCGGTGCCGACGAGAACCGTTCGGCCGTCCCGGCGCCTGGCGCCGACGATGGTGAGCGCCACGGCGGCGACGGCAGCGGCGAGCGCGGTGAGACCGACCCCACCAAAATGGAGGTCGCCTCCGAAAGTGACCTGGTCACCCCCGAAGAAATGGCCCGCAGCCGTGGGAAAGGCTGCGAGCGCGCCGCCCACGACGAGAATCGGGGCGAGCTTGTCGCTCGTACTGCGCCGCATCAGTACCCAGATGATCGGAGCGCGGGAGCCCCTGGAGCGTCCCCCGAATGGGTGACCGCAGGTCAGCCGGTGAGAAAGAACTTCGTCAGTCGTCCAACCGTGTCGAAGCCGAGCCGACCGTAGAGCTCCTTCGGCCAGTCATCCTCGTCGGCCACGAGAAAGACGAGGTCGGCGCCGTCGAGGCGGGCCACTTCTGCCGCCTTGAGGACGACGGCGGTTGCATAGCCCTTGCCGCGATGCTGCTGGAGGGTGGCAACGTCCTCCACCTGGCCGATCCCCTGCGCGACGTAGAGATCCGCCCAGCTGACGATCTCGCCGTTGACCGGAACGCCGAAGAAACGGGTCTCCGCGCGCTGCCCGATCAGCACCTTGGCTCTCAGGAGCTGCTCGGCGACCTCGGGCGTCCCCCAAGGGAACGCGACGATCTCGTGAGTGCGGTTCGGCCGCAGGTCGGCCTCGCTGACCTCCTTCACGGCGGAGAGATCAGCCGAGCGCTCGGGCTCTCGGCGCTGCACCATCCAGATGTGTCGCCGGCGGTTCCAGCCGAGTGCCTCGAAGTCGGGCTCGAGCCTGCGCCCCAACGCCTCGTCGAACGTGAACACGGCTCTGTGAGAGAGCCCTGCTCCGCCGAGGATCCGGTCGGCTTCGGCAGCCAGCTCCTGACCTCCGACTCCGTCAGGGACCTGCTCGACGAGGAGGTAGTTGGAGTCGTGTCGGCGGGGCAGCGACGGTTCGAGCACGCCGACGCCGAACGGCGACTCGACGTTCTGCGAACCGGCCATCTCGATCTCCCGCTCGAAGCGGTGGATGCGCTCCAGGACGTCGTGCACGCTCGTACGCTACGTCGTTGGGGCCTCGGAGATGCGACGTGCGAGAAATGCGCGCTCGAGCGGGTTCGTCGCCAGGGCCAGTGCGCGCGTATAGGCGGTCGCGGCTTCCTCGGTTCGCTCGAGCCGGCGGAGGAGATCGGCGCGCGCCGCATGGAACAGGTGGTAGTCGCCCAGCCCCTCGATGCGCTCGATGAGCTCGAGCCCTTGCTCCGGGGTCGTTGCCATCGCGACGGCGACTGCGTGGTTCAGCTCGACGACGGGGGAGGGCGCCAGCCGCAGCAGGTGCTCGTAGAGCCGGACGACCGCGTGCCAGTCGGTGTCTGCTTCGACGTGAACCGCGGCGATCGCTGCTTGCAGCTGGTACGGGCCCGGGCGGCGAAGGCGCGCCGCGCGGTCGAGCACGCGCCGGGCTTCCTCGATCCGTCCGCGATCCCAGAGCGAGCGGTCCTGGTCCCCGAGGAGGATCAACTCGCCGGCGGAACTCGTGCGTGCCTCGCGCCGGGAGTCCTGGAGGAGCATGAGGGCGAGGAGCCCGAGCGCTTCGGCTTCGTCCGGCATGAGGACCGCGAGCAACTTGGCGAGCCGGATCGCCTCGTCACACAGCTCGCGCCGGACGAGATCGTCCCCCGCGGTCGCCGCGTAGCCCTCGTTGAAGACGAGGTAGAGGACGGCGAGAACCGGCCCGACTCGGTCCGGGAGCACCTCGTCCGGCGGAACTCGAAACGGGATCCCCGCCTCACGGATCTTCCGCTTCGCGCGCACGAGCCGCTGGGCCATCGCGGGCTCGGCGGTGAGGAAGGCCCGCGCGATCTCGCCGGTCGTGAGCCCGCAGACCTCGCGCAGGGTCAGTGCGACGCGCGCCTCGGAGGCGAGCGCGGGATGGCAGCACGTGAAGACGAGCGCGAGCCGCTCGTCAGGGATCGTGCTCACCTCATCCTCGGCCTCGGGGAGCTCGGCGAGCCGGCGGAGCAGCTCCGTCTTCCGCTGAAGCGTCTGGTCACGGCGAATCCGGTCGATGGCCCGGTTTCGCGCCGTCGTGACGATCCAGGCACCGGGGTTGTCGGGCAGGCCGCTCGCCGGCCACCGCTCGAGCGCGGTCGCAAAGGCGTCCTGCACCGCGTCCTCGGCGAGATCGAAGTCGCCGAGGACGCTGATGAGGATCGAGACCGCACGTCCCCACTCCTCCCGGAAGACGGTCGCGACGTCGACCAGGGTCAGCCGCGCTCCACGATCGGGCTGGACCTCGATCGAGCCCTCCTCGGCGGAGGGAATCATCGCCGCGAGCTCGAGCGCGGTGTCGAGGTCGGGCAGGGTGATGTCGAAGACGCCGCCGATCTGCTCCTTCGTCTCGGCGAACGGCCCGTCGGTGACGAGCGTCTTGCCGTCCCTCACCCGCACGGTCTTGGCGTCCGTCGCCGCTTCGAGCTCCTTGCCGTCCACGTTCGGGTCGGCCTTGCCGAGCTCCTCGAAGAGGGCGAGCCACCGCGGCATCGACTCCGCGCGGGACTTGGCGACCTCCTCCTCGGACATGTCGGACCAGGCCTCCTGGTCGCTGTAGACCATCAGGGCGTAGCGCATGTCAGCTCTCCTCCTCGATGTGGCGGGCCGGACCTCGATCGCGCCATGCTCGGCAGCCGGGATCTCCGCGGCCAGCCGGCAGGCCTCGTCGATCGAATCGCACTCGAGGACGAAGTAGCCGCCGAGCGCCTCCTTGACCTCGGCGTACGGTCCGTCCGTGACGAGCGTGTCGCCGCTTCGGACGCGGACCGTGGTCGCCGTGCTCGTGGACTGAAGCTCGGCGCCTCCGACGACTTCCGTGCGCTCCGAGAACGCGATGTAGCGCTCCATGATCGCCTGCCGCTCGTCGTCGCCCAGCGACTCCCAGCGTTCTTCGTCGGCGTGGATCAGGGCCAGGTACTGCATCGGACTCCTTTCTGTCGCTTGCACGGAGACGACGAATGGCGACAGCTCAAATCGACAGCATCCGTTCGAGCAGTGTGAGAGCGCCTGCCTTGTCCAGCGGCTCGTTCAGGTTCCCGCACTTGGGCGACTGGACGCACGAGGGGCAGCCGTGCTCGCACGGACAGCCTTCGAGCAACCGTGCGGTGTCGCCCGCCCAGCCCTCGAAGATCTCGAATCCCCGCTCGTTGATCCCGACTCCCCCGGAGTGCCCGTCGTAGACGAAGATCGTCGGGCGGCCGGTCTGGAAGTGCAGGTTCGTCGAGAGGCCGCCGATGTCCCAGCGGTCGCACATGGCCCAGAGCGGCAGCAGGGCGATGAGCGCATGCTCGGCCGCGTGCAGCGATCCGAGGAGCCGGGGCATTTCCTCGAGGTCCTCGAGCATCCACGCTTCCGGGCAGAACCAGACCGCTTCCGTGTCGAAAGTCGTCTCGGGGAGGTCGAGTGAGACCGTCTCGATCGTCTCGCCGTCGCCGATGCGCTTTCGCTGATACGCAACGACCTGTTCCGTCACGACGACGCGGCCGAACGACAGGTCGAGGCCGAGCCGCTGCTCGGTGCGAAGCGGCTCGACGATCGACGTCATCGTGTCCTTCTTCGCCTGCGTGTACTCGTCACCGCCGTACGGCTCGACGAGCGCGGCACGGTTCTCGAGGTCGAGGGTGGCGACGCGATAGGCCTCGCCCAGGTGGAGGTAGACGGCGCCCTGGTGCACGGTGGAGTACGCACGCTCGCGCTCGACGAGCCCGAGCAGCGACCCGGTCGACGTGTCGACGACGGTGAAGGAGTCCGGAGTCGCCGAGCGGAGCCCGAACCGGCCGGCAGGATAGTCGCGACCGGCCCAGGCGAAGCCTGCGTCGGTCTTGCGGAGCTCCGGGAGCTCGGCCGCACGGACAAGCGCCTCGGGGCCGAGGGTCGGGATGTCCGCCTCGTCGAGCGGCGCCTCGAACGCCGCTGCCCGGACATGACCGTCGAGCACACGTGGATTCGTGTGATCGAGGATCGCGGCCTCGACGCTTCGGTCGAGCAGCGACTCTGCGTCCCGCATGAAGAACTGGTCGAGCGCATCCTCGGTCGCGACGAGCACGGCGAGGCCGTGCCCGCGGCGTCCTGCGCGGCCCCACTGCTGGCGCAGGCTGGCGACCGTCCCCGGAAAGCCGACGCAGATGACGGCGTCGAGCAGGCCGACGTCGATCCCGAGCTCGAGCGCGTTCGTGGCGCTGACGCCGAGCAGCTCGCCCTCGACGAGCCGCCGCTCGATGTCGCGGCGCTGGGCGGGGGTGTACCCGGCTCGGTAGGGGGACAGCCGGCTGGCGTCGCCAAGGCGCTGGGCCGTGAACCGGTGTATGAGCTCGGCAGTCTTCCGGCTCTTCGCGAAGCAAAGGGTTCGCACGCCACGCTCCACGAGCGAGGCCATCAGGCGGGAGGCCTCCCCGAGGGCACTCGCCCGAAGCCCCAGCGCTTCGTCGGTGAGAGGCGGGTTCCAGAGCAGAATCGTCCGCTCGGCTTTCGGCGCCCCGTCGTGCTCGATCACGGTCGCATCGAGCCCGACGCAGTCGCTGAACGAGCTCGCCCGGGTTCGCGATCGTCGCGGAGGCGAGGAGGAACTGCGGGTCGGCGCCGTAGATCCGGGCGAGCCGGCGCAGGCGGCGAAGCACGTTGCCGACGTGCGAGCCGAAGACTCCGCGGTAGACGTGCGCCTCGTCCACCACGACGTAGCGGAGGTTGTGCAGCACGTCGCCCCAACGGTCGTGGTGGGGCAGCACGCCGATGTGGAGCATGTCCGGGTTGGTGAGGATCAGGTTCGACCATTTCCGGATCTGCCAGCGGCGGCTCGACTCGGTGTCCCCGTCGTAGATCGCGGGCTTGATGCCGGGGGGCTTGAGCTCGGTGAGCGCCCGCACCTGATCCTGTGCGAGCGCCTTCGTCGGATAGAGGTACAGCGCGCGGTTCTTGGGCTCCCGCGCCAGCGCGTCGAGGACCGGGAGGTTGAAGGCAAGGGTCTTTCCGCTGGCCGTCCCGGTTGCGACGACCAGGTGCTCGCCGCGGGCGGCGGCGTCCCAGGCGTCGGCCTGGTGGGTGAAGAGCCTTTCGATGCCCGCCTGCTGCAGTGCGGCGCGAACTTGCGGGTGGAGCTCGTCCGGGAGCGGGGCGAAACGAGGCGCGCGAGCCGGGTCGCCGCCGACGTAGGCGACCTCCTCGCCCTCGAGCAGGTCGACCCATCCGACCGTCTGTACGCCCATCGCTCGATGCTAGCCCCGGCCGGGAACCCCGACGCCGGGCCCGGTGTAGAGGAGCCGGATGGGCCGATGGATCCAGATCGGGGCGATCCTCGCGCTGCTGCTTGCCGCTGCGGGAACTTCGGCCACGGGCAAGGAGCCGAGGGTCTCGCTCGCCTCGCGCCCTTCGTCCGTGGTCGCCGGTCGCGCCTGGAATGCGGTCGTCGTCATGCGCGGGGCGCGCCCCGCGGCGATCGCGGTCACCGCAACGCTGGGAGCTCGCCGGATCTCGGCACGCGGCCGGCGGTCGGCCGGTGGACGGTATCGAGTGCGGCTTGTCCTGCCCGTGGCGGGACGATGGACGCTACTGGCCCGTATCGGGAGCAAGCGGTTCGCGCTCGGAGCCGTCAGCGTGCGGCCGCGGCCGCCGGCTCCAATCGTCCTCTCCGGCTCGACCGAGGCTGTCGTAGACCCTTCGGGATCGCTGCTCGTCGTGGAGAGGGGCGCGAACCGCGTCGTTCGGATTGACGCCGTGACCGGCGGAATCGCGCCGGTGGTCACCGAGCCCCGGCCCTACGGGCTCGCGCTTGCTCCGTCGGGAGACCTTTACGTCAGCGCGGGCTCCTCCGTCCTTCGTTTCGATGCCGCCCGGCAGAGATCGGTCGTGGCGCAGATGGATGCGGAAGTCGGGCCGCTCGCCGTCGACGCGGCCGGGAACCTGTTCCTCGCGACCTCGACGCGGATCTTCCGCATCCCGGGCGGTGGAGGGCCGGTTCAGCACATCGCGGGCACGGGGGTGACGGGCAACAGCGGGGACGGCGGTCCTGCCCTCGCCGCGCAGTTCGATGCTCCTCATGGCCTTGCAGTGATCGAGGGCGCCCTCCTCTTCTCCGATGGGGGAAACGACCGCATCCGCCGCATCGATCTTGCGACCGGAATGATCTCGGCGGTTGCTCCGATCGTCGGGCCGGGGGGTCTCGCCGCCGGGCCGGACGGAAGCCTCTACGTCTGCGAGGTGCGGATGAATCGCGTACGTCGGTTCGACCGCCCGTCCAGCTCGGGCAGCTCGACCGTGGTCGCAGGGACAGGCGTAGCGGGCTCGACGGGCGACGGCGGGCCGGCCACGGCGGCGACCCTGGTAGCGCCTGCAGATGTCGGCGTCGCGGCCGACGGCACGCTCTTCGTTCCGGAGGGAACCCCGTCGGGACGCGTCCGGCGCATCGATCCCGCCGGCCGGATCAGCACCCTCCGCCGCTAAACTTCTCGTACCGGGGTGCCGCGTCCGCGGCTGAGATCACACCCGTCGAACCTGATCCGGGTCATGCCGGCGAAGGGAGTTCCTTGGTTCCGCGGTTACTGACGGTTGCGGGTTCCGACTCCGGCGGAGGCGCCGGCATCCAGGCCGATCTGAAGGCGTTCGCCGCCGCGGGGTGTCACGGGATGAGCGTGATCGTCGCGCTGACGGCGCAGAACACGGTCGGCGTCTCGGCGGTTCACGAAGCTCCGCCCAAGGTCGTTCGTGCACAGCTCGAGGCCGTCTTCGACGACATCGGCGTGGACGCCGTCAAGACCGGGATGCTGTTCTCTTCCGAGCTGATCCGGACCGTGGCCGGGTATCTCGCCGACCACCCCGTCCCTCTCGTCGTGGATCCGGTGATGGTCGCAAGCAGCGGTGCGAAGTTGCTCCAGGATGACGCCGTGGACGCTCTCATCGCGGATTTGCTTCCTCTCGCGACAGTCGTGACACCGAACTGGCACGAAGCACAGGTCCTCGCGGGCCAGGTTCGAGGGACAGTCCCTCGAACCCGCCGCGACCTCGCGGAGGCGATCGTCGAGCTCGGCGCCGGTGCGGTCGTCGTCACCGGTGGACATGGCGACGACCCGGTCGACCACCTCTTCGACGGCGAGCAGCACGTGGAGATCCCGGTCGAGCTGCATGACGTCCCGGCGACCCACGGCGCCGGGTGCACGCATTCAGCGACGCTCGCGGCACTGCTCGCACGCGGGTTCTCCCTCGTGGAGGCGAGTCGCGGCGCGGCCGCCGCGGCCGCCTCCTCCGTTCGAAACGGACTGACCGCGATCGGAAAAGGGGATGGGCCCGTAGACGTACTCAACGTAGAGGAGAGGCATGGCGATTTCGCCCGGCACAACGCTGCTCGAGCTGCGCGAGCGTAAGCCGCTCGTCCACCAGATCACGAACTACGTCGTCATGAACGAGACGGCGAACGCGACCCTCGCGCTCGGCGCGCTACCGGTGATGGCGCATGCCCTGCAGGAGGTCGAGGAGATGGCCGCGCTCGCCGGTGCCCTCGTGCTGAACATCGGCACGCTGTCGGAGCACTGGGTCGAGGCGATGATGCTCGCCGGTAAGGCGGCGACCTGCCCGATCGTGCTCGACCCCGTCGGTGCGGGCGCCACCCGGTATCGCACCGATACGGCAACGCGGCTGCTCGAGGAGCTCGACATCGCCGTCGTCCGGGGCAACGCGGCCGAGCTTGCGAGGCTCGCGGGCCGGGACGCGGAGATCCGTGGCGTCGAGTCGGTCGGTACGGCGGGATCTGAGGCCGAGGTTGCCCGCGAGGCTGCACGAGCATTCGGCTGCGTCGCTGCCGTCACAGGCCCGACGGACTACGTCTCCGACGGTGAGCGTGTCGTGGCGATCCACAACGGCGACGAGTTGCTTGCGACTGTCACCGGCACGGGCTGCATGTCGACGGCGATCACGGGAGCGTTCCTCGCCGTCAAGCCGGCGGAGCCGCTGGAGGCTGCGGTCGAGGCGCTTGCCGCCTTCGGTGTCGCCGGGGAGGACGCCGCGCTGGAGGCGAAGGGACCGGGCACCTTTCACGCGAACCTCTACGACGCCCTCTACAACCTGGACCCCGGCTCGCTCGACGCCCGCGCAAACGTGGACGAGTGAAGCTCCACGCCATCGTCGACGACCTGAAGACGGCCCGGGTGGCAGTCGCCGGGGGCGCCACGGTGGTTCAACTCCGGCTGAAGAAGGCCACGACGGACGAGCTCGTGGACCGCGGAGGCCCATTTCGCGAGCTCTGCGCCGAGGCCGGGATCACCTTCGTGGTGAACGACGACGTCGAAGCCGCGATCCAACTCGGCGCGGACGGCGTGCACCTCGGCCGGGACGACGAAGGCCACGGACTGGCGCTCGGCGCGGGGCTCGTCATCGGCCGCTCCGCCGGGAACCCCGTCGACGCGCGAGAAGCCCAGCGAAACAGAGCCTCCTACGTCGGGGCCGGGCCTGTCTGGGCCACGCCGAGCAAGCCTGACGCGGACCCACCGATCGGCCTGGACGGGCTCAAGGCGATCTGCCGGGCGGTATCCATTCCCGTGGTTGCCGTCGGCGGGATCGACGCCGAGAACGCACGCCTCTGCATCGACGCCGGCGCAGCCGGGGTCGCCGTGATTCGCGCGGCACGCGACGCGGCGAAGGTGAATGCGTCTCTCTGAGGTCGGCGAGCTCGGCTTCCTCGCAGAGCTCGAGCGAAGGGGTCTCGCACAGGCCATCGAGCACGACGCCGCAGTCGTCGAGGGGCTCGTCGTCACGCAGGACGCGCTCGTGGAGGACGTCCACTTCCGTCTCGACTGGATCACGTTCCGCGAGCTCGGCTTCCGGGCCGCAGCAGTGAACCTCAGCGATCTTGCAGCATCCGGCGCCGCCCCATCCGGCCTCGTCGTGACGCTCGGCGCCCCCGAAGACACAGACGTCGAGGATCTGCTTCAGCTCTACGAGGGCATCGCCGAGACCGGGGTGCCCGTCGTCGGCGGGGACACGACGCGCGCCGACAAGCTCATCCTCTCCGTGACTGCGCTCGGCCGGTCGGATCGCGTCCCGGGCCGAGGGGGAGCCAGAGCCGGGGACCTCCTGGTCGTGACCGGCCCGCTCGGCGCAGCGGGTGCCGCCTTCCGGGAGGGTCGCTTTGTCCGGCCGCCGATCCGAATCGAGGAGGGGCGACGCCTCGCAGCCACGGCCCACGCGCTGCTCGACATCTCCGACGGCATCGCCCGGGATGCGGGCCACATCGCTGCCCGTTCATCCGTGCGCTGCGTCGTCGAGCTGGATCGGGTGCCGCTCGGGGCCGGAGCCACCATGGACGACCTCGGTTTCGGCGAGGACTTCGAGCTTCTGGCCGCCGTGCCGGAGGGCGCTTTCCACGTCGTCGGGCGCTGCGAGGAAGGGGAGGGCGTGGAGCTCCTCCGCGACGGCAGGCCCTACGCGCTGACCGGCTGGGACCACTTCCGGCGCTGAAAACCGCCTAGCGCCCAAACGCGTACCGTGCTAACGGTTCCCTGTGGCTCTGTTCATCCTGCGACGAGCCGTCTGGATGGTCGTGATGTTCCTGGCCGTCACGGTGGTCACGTTCATCATCTTCTTCGTCATCCCGTCCGAGGACGACCAGGCGAGCCTTGGCCGCGGCGGGGCCGACGTCGACGTCCGGACGACGATCAAGATCGACGGGCCCATCTACGAGGAGTACCTCGAGTTCCTCGCGAGGATCGTCACCCAGGGCTCGCTCGGCGAATCCTGGGTCTTGCGGGGACAGGAGGTGAACGACATCCTGGCCCGGGCGGCGCCCGTGACCATCTCCCTCGTCGTCGGGGGCGCGATCCTCTGGATGCTGCTGGCGATCCCGATCGGCCTTCTGGCCGCGCTCCGTCCGCGCAGCGCCTTGAGCCGGTTCACGACCGTTTTCGTGCTGATCGGAGTCTCCGCGCACCCGCTCTGGATCGGCCTCGTGCTGTCGTACCTCGTCGGCGCCAGGCTCGGCTGGACTCCGACGGGCGGCTACTGCGAGGTGTTCAGTCCCGGGACGAACTGCGGCGGGCCGGCACAGTGGGCCTACCACCTGATCCTTCCGTGGTTCACGTTCGCGTTCATGTACGCGGCGATCTACATGCGGATGATCCGGGCCAGCACGCTCGAGACGCTGGACGAGGACTACGTCCGGACCGCTCGGGCGAAGGGCGCGCCCGAGTGGCTCGTCATTCGCTCGCACGTCCTGCGGAACGCGATGCTGCCCGTCGTGACCATGCTCGGGATGGACATCGCCGTCTCGCTCGGCGCGACCCTCTTCGTGGAGACTGCCTACGGATTGCCCGGGCTCGGGCGGCTGTTCGCGACGAGCCTTGCGCGGCGCGACTTCCCGGTTCTGCTCGGGATCACCGTCTACACGACGGTCGTCGTCATCATCGTCAACTTCCTGATCGACGTGCTCTACGGCCTGATCGACCCGCGCGCGCGCGCCGAGATTCGCAAGGACGCCGCTCCCGTTCGCGAGGAGCGACCCGAGCCTGCGGCGGATCCGGCTACTCAGCCAGCCACGTAGCCCAGGCCCGCTCGTAGTGAGCGGATGAGCGGGCGCCGACGACCGTCTCGCGCGGCTCTCCATCGGAGAAGAGGATCGCGGTCGGCAGGGCGAGGACGCTGTAACGCGAGGCGGCGACCGGGTTCTGGTCGACGTTCAGCTTCGCGAACTCGACCCGGCCCGCCGCCTGCTCCTCGAGCTGGACGAGGACAGGCTCGACAGCGTGGCACGGGCCGCACCAGGGGGCCCAGAAGTCCACGACCACCGGGTGGGCGGCGCCGAGAACGTCCTGATCGAACGTCGCGTCGGTGACCTCGCGCATCTGCCCATTATTCAGAAGCGGCGCAGGGCAGTGGCGAGCCGGAGCGCCGGCACCTTCCAGATCGCCTCGAGCACGATCGACCTGCTCATCTTGGAACCGCCGACCTCGCGGTCGGCGAAGACGATCGGCACCTCGACGACGCGAAAGTCCTTCCTCAAGGCGCGATAGGTGGTCTCGATCTGAAACGCGTAGCCCTTCGAGCGGATCGCGTCGAGGTCGATCCCCTCGAGAACGGCACGCCGGTAGCATTTGAACCCCCCGGTCAAATCGCGTACCCGCAGGCCGAGCAGGATCTGCGCGTACAGAGATCCTCCCCGAGAGATCACCCGGCGGAAGAGTCCCCAGTTCCTCGTTCCTCCGCCCGGCACGTACCGCGATCCGAGCACGAGATCGGCATCGGCCGCCGCCGCGGCCAGGCGTGGTACGTCGGCCGGGTCGTGGGAGAAGTCGCAATCCATCTCGAAGACGAGGTCGGCGCCGAGGTCGAGCGCCCGGCGAAACCCGTCCAGATAGGCCGGGCCGAGCCCCTCCTTCCGAGGGCGATGGAGCACGTCGACGTCCTCTCGCTCCGCCGCCAGGCGATCGGCGATCGCGCCCGTTCCGTCGGGGGAGTTGTCGTCGATGACGAGAATCCGTCCGCCTTCGGGGAGCACGCGGCCGAGCGCCGAGACCATCGCTTCGAGGTTCTCACGCTCGTTGTACGTCGGGAGGCAGACCACCAGCACGTCCATATGATCGTGGCATGGCCACGACGCTGCCCCGGAACGCGCAGGTGGCCGACCAGTTCGCCCTGCTCGCCGACCTCCTCGAGCTCGACGGGGAGGAGCAATTTCGCGTCCTCGCGTACCGAAGAGCAGCCGACCAGATCCGGTCCGCCGCCGGTCCGATCGCGGAGCTTGCGCTCGCGGGAGAGGCGAAGAAACTCCCGGGGATCGGGAAGACGATCGAGTCGAAGATCGTCCAGATCGTCGAGTCGGGTGAGATCGAGGCGCTCACGAAGCGGAAGGAGCGAGTCCCGAGCGGGGTTGCCGAGTTCCTCCGCCTTCCCGCGCTCGGCCCGAAGACCGCCCGGCGCATCTGGCAGGACCTTGGAATCACGACGCTCGAGGAGCTTCGCCGCGCCGCCGAGGGGGAGCGGCTGCGCGCGCTCCCCGGGCTCGGCGCGAAGACCGAGGAGCGGATCCTCCAGGCGCTCGCGGAAGAGCCGAAGGAGAAGCGCACGCTGCTCGCGAAGGCGCTGCCCGCGGTCGAGGCGGTCGTCCAGGTCCTGCGAGACCACCCGGCGAGCAACGAGGTCTCCGAGGCCGGCTCGATCCGTCGCCGAACCGAGACGGTCAAGGATCTCGACATCATCGCCACCGCCTCCGACCCCGCCGCGCTCACCGAGTACCTGACCAAGCTCACCTGGGTCTCCGAGGTCAAGGCTCACGGGAAGACCAAGGCGACCGTCGTTTCCCACGACGGGCTCGTGTTCGACCTCCGCGTCGTCCCGCCGGACTCCTACGGGAACCTCCTCCAGCACTTCACAGGCTCGAAGCGCCACAACGTCTCCTTGCGCGAGGACGCGGTTCGGCGCGGCCTGTCCGTCTCGGAGTACGGCGTGAAGGACGCCGAGAGCGGCGAGGTGGCCACGTCCACGACCGAGGAGGACCTGTACGAGCGGCTCGGCTACCAGTGGATCCCGCCCGAGCTTCGTGAGGGCGCCGGCGAGCTGGAGGCGGCCCGCAAGGGAGCGCTGCCGAAGCTCGTCGAGATCTCGGACCTCCGCGGCGACCTCCACATGCACTCCACGTGGTCGAACGACGGGAAGAACACGCTCGAGGAGATGGTGTCGGCGGCGAAGGCCCGCGGCTACGACTACGTCGCGATCACAGACCATGCGCACTACCTCCGCGAGGGCCGCCTACAGGCGCAGTGGGTCGAGGTAGAAAAGCTGAATGCCGAGTTCGAGCCGTTCCGGATCCTGCGCGGCGTCGAGGTCAGCATCCGCGCGGATGGGTCGGTCGACCTACCGGACGAGGATCTCGCCGGGTGCGACTGGGTCGTCGCTTCGCTCCACTCCGCGTTCGACAAGAGCCCGACCGAGCGCCTCATGGCCGCAATGGAGAACCCCCATGTGGACTGCATCGGGCACATGACGGCGCGCAAGCTCAACCGGAGAGACGGCGCCGAGATCGCGCTCGACCGCGCGTTCGCCAAGGCCGTCGAGACCGGAACGATCATCGAGATCAACTCCCAGCCCGACCGGCTCGACCTTCGCGACGTCCACGCACGTGCGGCGGCGGAGGCCGGCGTGCGGCTCGTCGTGAACACGGACAGCCACGAGATCGGGGCGCTCGACTACGCCGAGCTCGGCATCGCGCAAGCCCGCCGCGCCTGGCTCACGAAGGAGCAGATCGTGAATACGCGCACCTGGAAGCAGATCGAGAAGCTGAAGAAGTGAGCTCGTCCTAGAGCTGGCGTAGGAGCTCGACGAGCCCGGCGGGGCCGTCGACGACGAAATCCGCGGCGTTCAGCAAGCGCGGATTCATCTCCTGCGATCCGACGGCGACCTTGACCGCCACGTCGAGCTCGGCTTCGTCGAGCCCGCGGAAGGCGTCGAGGTCGGTCGTGTCGTCGCCGGCGTAGAGCGCTCGTGTGAGGCCGCGGTCGGCCAGCAGCGTGCGGGCCGCCGTGCCCTTGTCGACGTCGATCGCCGGCCTGACCTCCACGACCTTCCGGCCCTGCTGGGCGACGAGGCCGAGAGCCTCCGCACCTTCGAGGACTCGATCGACGGCCGCCTCGGCATCTCCGTCCTCGACCTCTCGGTAGTGGAAGGCGACGGTCACGCCGGCTTTCGCCTCCACCCTCCAGGGCCAGTGGACGGTCTCGACCAGGCGCTCGAGTTGCGGCGTGTACTCGGGCACTCCGGGATGGCCCTCGAGCCCATGAACGCCGACCACATGCAGCCCCTCGACGCCGACCATGCGCCTGGCGTCCTCCGACGGTCGGCCCGTGATGCAGGCGACGAGCGCGTAGCGGGCGGCGAGGCGCCGAACCTCGGCGCGCGTCTCTTCCGGGACCGTTGCGTCCTCCGGCCGCTCCACGATCGGTGAGAGCGTGCCGTCCACGTCGAGGAGCACAGCCGCCTGCGCGGGCTCGCTACGGAATCGCACCAGCCGGACCGAGGCGCTCACCGGGGCACAAACTACGATACGGCCGTGCGGCTGGTGCTCATCGGGCTCACCGCCGGCTTCTTCAGCGCGCTCTTCGGGGTCGGCGGTGGGATCGTGATCGTGCCGTTGCTGATCGGGTTGCTCGCCTTCGGGCCACGGGTCGCGACGGGGACGTCGCTTGCGGCGATCGGCGTGATCGCGCTCGCCGGCACCGTGGCCTACGCGATTCGCGGCGAGGTCGACTTCGGCTCTGCGGCGCTCGTCGGCATCCCCGCCGCGGCCGGAGCCGTCCTCGGCACTTCACTCCAGCAGCGAATCTCCCAGCGCGCGCTGTCGTTCGCGTTCGCGGCTCTCCTCGTCGCCGTGGGTGTGGCGCTCCTCGTCTGATGGAGATCCTGGCGGCAGTCTTGCTCGGGCTCCTCGCCGGCGTGCTCGCCGGGTTCTTCGGCGTCGGCGGCGGGATCCTCTTCGTCCCGACCCTCGTGTTCGCTCTCGGTCTCGGGCAGCTCGAAGCAGAGGCGACCTCGCTCGCGGCGATCCTGCCGACGGTCGTGGCCGGTGCGTGGAGCCAGAACCGGCACGGAAACGTCCGTTGGAGGACGGCTGCACTCGTCGGGGTCATCGCCATTGCCGGAATCGAGCTCGGCGTCCGCGTCGCCGAAGCGCTGTCCGAGGACGCCCTCCGCCGGCTCTTCGCGGTCCTCCTCTTCCTGGTAGCCGGGCAGATAGCTCTTCGCGCGCGTAAGCCCTCCTAGGAGGTTGGGCCGAACCCTCCTAGACTCTCTCTGTGGCGCGCGCGGACGAGCTCTGGATTCCTCTCGTCGACGAGCCGATCGGCAGCATCGTCGCGCGGATCCAGGAGGAGGATGCGGAGCTCGACGCGCTCGTCTCGTCACCCCACCGAGTGCTTGCCTTCAGGACGTTCGCCTACATCCGGGTGGGGCTGCTTCTCGGCGAGCTCCTGGTCGACGCCGACATCGATCCGTACGACGGCTCGGAGAACTGGATCGAGCGGCTCCTCGCCGAGCCCAAGCACCGGGCTGCGGTCGCGGAGGAGGTCAAAGCCGTCGCGGCCGAGATCGCGGCCGATCCGTCTTACGGTGGCGGCGACCCGCTGGGGCCGGACGAGGAGGCACGACGCCGCTTCCGGGAGTTCGCCAAGAAGCGTCTCGAGGCCCAGTAAGCCCTGGCTAATGCCCGGCGATCTTCGTGATGGCGAAGATCGCAACGAACCCGCCGAGCGTTGTCAACACCCTGAGCCGTGAAGGATTGTGGTTGTGGGCCTCGGGCAGCAAGTCGCTCGCCCCGATGTAGAGGAAGACCCCCGCGTAGATCGCCAGCAGGTGCCCGAGCGTGCTCTCCGAGACGTCGATTGCGGCGCCGACGGCCGCACCGAAGAGCGGCGCGACGGCGACGAGCGTCAGCCAGCGAAACGCCACGCGTCGAGTCCCACCCTGTCTGAGGATGAACGTGACTGCGTTGAGCCCGTCGGCGAAGTCGTGGGAGACGACTGCGAGCAGCACGAGGATCCCCGTGCCCGTGTCGAGCCCGAAGGCGAGCCCGATCGCGAGCCCGTCCGTGAAGGTATGGAATGCGAGCGCGGCCGCGCCCATCGCGCCGACCTGTGTGTGCGTTGCCGCTTCGTCCGGATCGTCGCGATGGTGGAGCACGAGGTATCGGTGTGCGACGAAGAAGAGGAGGAAGCCGGCCCCGACCAGGGTGGTGACCCGATGCGCGTCTCCCACGGCTTCGAGCGCCTCGGGGATGAGAACGAAGAGGGCGACCGCGATCACGATCCCACCCGAGAGGGCGATCGCCGTCTGAAGCTCGCGGTGGAGCCGGAGCGCGAGCGCACCTCCGGCGAGGGTCGAGATCGACGGTCAGACCGGCAAGGGGGATGGCGATCCAGGTCACGCAGACCCGATTCTCGCGGAAGCGCGCGGCCTCACTGTGAGTGAAGCTGGACGCCCGACCGCACCGTTGCGAATACTGTCCCGGAGTGGCCAGACGTCTGACGTTCATCATGGGCGCCGCTTTCGTCCTTGCGATGACGGGATCGAGCGGCGTGTCTTCCGCGGTCCAGAACGGGACCTCGAGCGCGAACGCCTTCGCGATTCAGGTCTCGGTGCCGGGTCGAGGGAGTGCTTCTGCCGGTGCCGTATCGGGACCCCCGGATGCCGTTGGGGTCGGCGGGTCTTTCGCCTACCCGGAGGACGGCTCGGTCGCGCAGGCCGGATCCGTGGCATCGAGCGTGTCGGCGTCCGGGACGGTCGCGAGCGCGAATGTCTCGGTCACGGGCCTGTCGCTGATCGGAGGCGAGATCACGGTCGGGTCGGTGACGGCCAGGGCCTCGGCCCAGGCCTCGGCTAACGCCTCGACCGGCGGCACGACCGGCTCGGCGGTCAGTGGGATGGTCGTCCTCGGCCAGGCCGTCGCCACAGGGCCCGGGGCATCGGTCGCGCTCGGCGACTGGGGAACCGCGACGATCCTGCAGCAATCGGCCTCGCCGTACAGCTCGAGCCGGGCACGCGGCTACAACGCCGGCGTCACCGGGCTCCATGTGCGCCTGAACGTGGAGCACGCGGGGCTTCCAGCGGGCACGGAGATCGTCGTCGGCTACGTCGACGTCGCCGCAGAGGCTCTCCCTCCGCAGCCGGTCGGCGGCAAGACCGAAGAGCCTCAGCGGCGGCGTGTCAGGCCCAAGAAGGCGGAAGGGCGAAAGCAAGAGACGGAGAGCCGGCCGGCCGAGCCGCCCGTCCGCGGCGTCCCCACGGACGTGATCCCTCGGCTGACGGCGACCGGCTACGTGTTCCCGATCTACGGATCTGCGTCGTTCACGAACAGCTTCGCGGCACCGCGCGGGTCATACGTCGGCGGGTGGCACCACGGAGAGGACATCTTCGCGCCGCTCGGTGCGCCGGTCCTGGCCGTGGCGAACGGGATCGTCTACTCCGTGGGCTGGAACAGGGTCGGCGGCCTGCGCTTCTGGCTGCAGGATCTCGCCGGCAACGAGTTCTACTACGCGCACCTCTCGGCGTTCTCGCCGCTTGCCATCAACGGCGCGCAGGTGCGAGCAGGCGACGTGATCGGCTTCGTCGGTAACACAGGGGACGCGCAGGCCACGCCTCCCCACCTCCATTTCGAGATCCACCCGGTCTCGCTCCTCTACAAGGGCTACGACGGAAGCGCCGTGCCGCCCTACCCGTATCTCATGGCCTGGAAGCGGCTCGCGGACCTGCCGTTCACCTCGGTCTCCGGCTGGGCGCCTCCGCTCTCCAACTCGAGCCGCGCGCCGAGGCCCGGCGCGATCCTGCTCCAGTCGCGGGACATCTCGAGCGCGAGCGGGCTCGAGCCCGGATCGCTGCGCCGTGCGCTGCGTTCGAACGGGGCGTCCGTGGCCGACGGCTCCCTGGCCGGCATGGTCCCGCGAGGACGCGAGGGGCTGCGCGCTCTCGCCCGAACGCTCGTCGGCCCGGACTAGCCAGGCCCTCCTAGCCGAGAACAAGCGGGCGGAACGGGCGCGCCCGTCCCGCCCGTCAAAGGCGAGCTAGCTCGAGTTGCTGTTGCCGCTGCCGCTCGAGCCCGAGGACGATGAGCCCTCGTCGCCGCCGAGCAGCTTCTCGGAGATCCACTCGACGCGTCTGCGCGCCCGTGACCGGGTTGAAGAGGATCCCGAGCGCGATCCCGGCCAGCAGCAGGGTCGCGTTGCGGGAGGTGTGCTCTTTCTTGCCCTGAACGCGCATCGCGGCAGTGCGGAGATCGTCGACCGCGCTCTTCAGGTTGTCCTGAATGTCCTTGTCCGTCGCGAAGCGTGCTGCCACCGCAGTGGTCGAGCGGCCGCCGAGGAGCTCGTCGTAGATCTCCCGAGCCGCAAGGATTGCGCTCTTCAGGCTGTCCCGGACCTCTTCGTCCTGGACCGCGCGCCTGAGATAGGGCTTCATGTCGGAAACTCTGTCCTTTGCCTTGGCCATTCGAGACGGCCGTCCTTTCGTGTCGCTTCTGACTTAGCCGAGTACCCGCGTCAAGCCGGGCGCAAACGCTCTCTCTACGCGGGAAGCGCGGCTTTTCGTTCTGGTGATCCTACTCCGCTCGGCCGCAGTGACGGCTTCGCCCCGTCGAGCGCAGCCTCGAGCACCTCGTCGACGTGGTCGGCCAGGACGAAGGACAGCTCCTTGCGCGTCTCGGCGGGGAGATCCTGGAGATCCGGCTCGTTCTCCTTCGGGATCACGACGGTGCGAACGCCGGCGCGTCGAGCGGCCAGGACCTTCTCGCGCACTCCGCCGACCGGGAGGACCTGGCCGGTGAGCGTCACCTCTCCCGTCATCGCCACTTCGTCGGACACCGGTCGCCCGCTGACGAGGGACACGATCGCCGTGGCCATCGTGACCCCGGCCGACGGCCCGTCCTTCGGCACCGCGCCGGCGGGGATGTGCACATGGATGTCGTGGTCGGCGAACCACTCCGTCTTCAGGTTCAGCTTCTCCGCGTGCGAGCGCACCCAGGAGAGGGCGGCCTGCGCCGACTCCTGCATCACCTCGCCGAGCTGCCCCGTGACCTTCAGCCTGCCTTTCCCCGGGTAGGCGGTCGCCTCGATGAAGAGCACGTCGCCACCCACCGCCGTCACGGCGAGGCCGGTGGCCACGCCGGGATCCTCGGTTCGCTTGCGCGTCTCTCCGGAGAACCGCCTCGGACCGAGCAGGCTTCGCACGCGCCGCTCGTCGATCCGGCTTGCCCCCTTCGCCTTGCCTTCGGCCACACGTCTCGCCGCCTTGCGGCAGAGGGCTGCGATCTGGCGCTCGAGGTTCCGGACGCCCGCCTCCCGTGTGTACTCGCGGATCACGGTGCGCAGCGCGCCTTCGGTGAGCGTGACCTTGTGGTCGGTGAGGCCGTGGGCCTCGAGCTGCTTGGGAACGAGGTACTTCCGCGCGATTCCCAGCTTCTCTTCCTCCGTGTATCCGGAGAGGTTGATGACGTCCATCCGGTCGAGCAGCGGCGGCGGGATCGTCTCGAGTTGGTTCGCCGTGCAGATGAAGAGGATCTTGGAGAGGTCGAAGGGAAGGTCGAGATAGTGGTCGCGGAAGGTCGCATGCTGCTCGGGGTCGAGCAGCTCGAGCATCGCGCTCGCCGGGTCGCCCCGGTAGTCCGAGCCCATCTTGTCGATCTCGTCGATGAGAAACACGGGATTCCGCGACTCGGCGTCGCGGAGGGCCCGGATGATCGTCCCGGGCATCGCGCCGATGTACGTGCGCCGGTGGCCGCGGATCTCCGACTCGTCGCGGACTCCCCCGACCGAGATGCGCGTGAACTTGCGCTCGAGGGCGCGGGCGATCGACTGCCCGAGCGACGTCTTCCCGACGCCGGGCGGACCCACGAAGCAGAGGATCGAGCCGGAGACGTCGCCGCGCAGCTTCGCGACGGCAAGGGTCTCGATGATCCGGTCCTTGACCTTCTCGAGGTCGTAGTGATCCTCGTCGAGGACCTTCCGCGCGTGGTCGAGCTCGAGGTTGTCCTCGGTGAACTGCGACCAGGGGAGCGAGAGGATCCAGTCGACGTAGGTGCGGATCACTCCGTACTCCGCGGCAGCCGAGGGGAGCCGTTCGAGCCGCGAGAGCTCGCGATCGACGGCCTTGCGCGTGTCCTCCGGCAGCCCGGCCGACTCGACGCGCTCCCGGAGCTCTTGCAGCTCGACCTGGTCGGGATCGCCCTCGCCGAGCTCCTCCTGGATCGCCTTCATCTGCTGGCGGAGGAAGTACTCGCGCTGCCCTTTCTCGAGCTCTGCGTGGACCTGCGACTGGATCTTCGTGCCGAGCTCGAAGACCTCGAGCTCCCGGTTCAGGACCCGCGAAAGCTCCCGCAGGCGCTCCTCGACGTCGGGCAGCTCGAGCAGCTTCTGCTTCTCCTCGGTCTTCAGCCGCAGCGTCGAGGCCACGAGGTGCGACAGCGCGCCGGGCTCGTCGACGTTGGCCGCGGCGAGCTCGAGCTCTGCGGGAGGTACGGCACGAGGCCGACGATCCGGCCGTAGAGCATCTGGACGTTTCGGGTCAGCGCCTCGAGCTCGGGCGTCTCGTTCACCACGTCGGGCAGCGCGGTGAAGGTTCCGACGAGATAGGGGTCGTCCTTGACCCGTGCGTCGAGCGTGACCCGGTCGATGCCCTGGACGAGGATGCGGAGCGTCCCGTCCGGCACCTTGATCAGCTTGTGGACGATCGCGGCGGTTCCGATCTCGTAGAGGTCGTCCCAGCCCGGTTGCTCCACGTCGTCGTTCTTGACGGTGACGAGCGCCAGGATCCGATCCTTCGCGACCACCTCGTCGATGAGCTTGATCGACCGTTCCTGGCCGATGGCGAGGGGCGTCGCCGAGTCGGGAAAGACGACCGTCTCCTTCAGCGGAAGGATCGGCAGCGCCGAAGGCAGGTCGATCTCGCCGCGATCCGCGGCCTCGGCGATGTCGAAGTCGACGTCCGTCATGCGTCCCTCCGAACCCGGATGGGGACAGGCCGGATTCTCGGCGCCGGCTGCGCGATCGGGACGACGATCCGGAGCAGGCCCTTGTCATAGGTTGCCTCGGCGGAGGAGGGGTCGACGTCCTCGGGCAGCTGGATCACCCGCTGGAAGGGCCCGTACTCGATCTCCATCTGCTGGTAGCTGCGGCCGCCGCAGTCGGCGCGGCTGCGCTCTCCGGAGATCACGAGCGCACGGTCCGCCGTCGTCACGTTCACTCGCTCCGGATCGATGCCCGGCGAGGTCGACGACGACGGTGTAGGTCGCGGGATCCTCGGTTCGGAAGCAGTCCAGCAGGGGCCTGAATCCCCTCCGAAGGCCGCCCAGCCTCGATACCTGCCAGAGGTCGGCGAACAATTCGTCGATCTCGTCCCTCAGGTCTTTTCTCTGTCCCATCAGTGGGGTGAATCGTAGCCTCGTCACTGCACTCCAAGCTCCATAACTTAGTCGCCACTAGCTTAGTGGCTACTAGCGTCGTCCCGGAGGAACGCCGCCCGAACCAGGGCTAGCGGACGAGCGCGATGACGATGATCACGACCGCGATCAGGATCGGGATCCAGGCGAGCCGCATGACGTTGAAGGCCCGCTGCTCGCCCGGGCCGGGGCCTGGCTCGGGCGTGTAGGGATCGAGCGGCGGCGCCGGCTGGCGCGGGATCTGATCCTCTCCCTCGACGACCCCTGCCTCGGGGTCGACGACGTGGTCTCGCTCGTTGTCGCTCATCGCGGGATTGATACCCGATTACCATCGCCTTTGTGAAGGGAGTCATCCTCGCCGGCGGCAGCGGCACCAGGCTGCATCCGCTCACGCGGATCACCAACAAGCATCTGCTTCCGATCTACGACCGCCCGATGATCAACTACGCCATCGAGGCGCTCGTCACCGCCGACGTCCGTGAGTTGATGGTCGTCACGGGCGGCACACACGCAGGCGAGTTCCTGCGCTTGCTGGGAAATGGCCACGAGTGGGGAATCGATCGCCTTTCGTACGCCTACCAGGAGCGGGCGGGCGGGATCGCCGAGGCGCTGGGCCTTGCGGAGCGATTCGCGGGCGGAGAGGCGATCGTGGTCATGCTGGCCGACAACGTCGTCGAGCGGTCGATCCGCCACGCCGTTGACAACTTTCGCGAGCAAGGAAGCGGCGCGCGCATCCTGCTCGCTCGTGAGGACGACCCCGAGCACCTGCGCCATCTCGGTGTTCCGGAGCTGGACGGGGAGCGCGTCGTCAGGATCCACGAGAAGCCCGAGGAGCCGCCGAGCTCGTTCGCGGTCACCGGGATCTACTTCTACGGTCCCGAGGTCTTCGAGATCATCCCGGGCCTCGAGCCCTCCGGGCGCGGCGAGCTGGAGATCACGGACGTCAACAACTCGTTCATCGACCGGGGCTCGATGGAGTACGACATCATCGAGGGGTTCTGGGGTGACGCGGGCGAGTCGATCGATGCCTACTACGCGGTGAACGACTACGTCCGAGAGCACGGCGCGAACAAGCCGTGAAGCTCATCACCGGCGCCGGGGGGCAGCTCGGGACGGCGCTTCAGGAGGTCTTTCCCGACGCTCGCGCGGTGACGAGGGCCGAGTGGGACGTCGCCGATCCGTATCCGCTGGCGGAGCGGCCGGAGCTCGTGCTCCACGCGGCGGCCTGGACGAAGGTCGACGACGCCGAGTCGGATCCGGAGGGCGCGCGCCGGGCAAACGTCGAGGGGACTCGCAACGTCGTCGAGCTCGGAGCCCCGGTCGTTTACTTCTCGAGCGACTACGTCTTCGACGGGACGAAGGGCGCGCCGTACGTCGAAAGCGACCCGACGAGGCCCGCTCGGGGTCTACGGGCAGACGAAGCTCGACGGCGAAGGTGAGGTGCGCGCCGGCTGGATCGTCCGCTCGTCGTGGCTCTTCGGCCCGACCGGCCAGAACTTCGTTCGGACGATGCTCCGGCTCGGCGCCGAGCGCGACGAGGTCTCCGTCGTGGACGACCAGCGCGGCTCGCCCACCTACGTCGGGCATCTCGCCGAGGCGACCCGTGGAGCTCCTCGAGCGGCCGCACGGCATCTGGCACCTGTCAGCCGAGGGCGACTGCACGTGGGCCGAGTTCGCCGAGGCGATCTTCGAGGAAGCGGGTCTCGAGTGCAGCGTCCGCCGGATCACGACCGCCGAGTTCGGTGCGCCGGCGCCGCGACCCGCCTACTCCGTGCTACGGAGCGAAAAGGGCGCCCCGCAGCTTCCGCACTGGCGGGAGGGGCTGCGGGAATGCCTTCGGCGGCTGCGCGATTAGGCTGTACGCAGTGGCGATTCTCGTAACCGGCGGAGCCGGCTTCATCGGCTCGCACTTCGTGAAGCGGCTGGTCGCGCTCCGGACAGGACGTCGTCGTCCTCGACAAGCTCACGTACTCCGGGAACCCGGCGAACCTCGAGGGAGTCGAGCACCGGTTCGTCCAGGGGGACATCGCGGACTCCGAGGCGGTCGCCGAGGCGGTGGAGGGCTGCGACGCGATCGTCAACTTCGCGGCCGAGACCCACGTCGACCGCTCGATCCTGGCGGCGGGCGAGTTCATCCAGACCGACGTCTACGGGACGCACGTCCTCCTCGAATGTGTCCGTCAGAAGGGCATCCGGATGGTGCACGTCTCCACGGACGAGGTGTACGGGGATGTCCCGGCCGGCGCAAGCTCGGCTGAAGAGGATCCGATCCGGGCGTCCAGCCCGTACTCGGCCTCGAAGGCCGGCGGCGACCTCCAGGTCCTGGCGTACGTTCGAACCTACGGGGTGAACGCCTCGATCACGCGCGGCGCGAACACGTACGGCCCGAACCAGTATCCGGAGAAGCTCGTGCCGCTCTTCGTGACCAACGCCTTCGACGGCGAGGCGCTTCCGGTCTACGGCGACGGGAAGCAGATTCGCGAATGGCTCCACGCCGAGGATCACGGCGCCGGGATCGACCTCGTCCTCCGCGAGGGGCGTCCCGGCGAGATCTACAACATCGGCGGCGAGGAGCGCGAGAACCTGGACGTCGTCCAGCGCATTCTCGAGCTCACCGGCGCCGACCCTGCTCTCGTCAAGCACGTGGACGACCGGCCGGGCCACGACCGCCGGTATGCCCTGGACGACACGAAACTGCGCGGGCTCGGTTGGGCTCCGGCGCACTCGTTCGAAGCAGGTCTCGAGGCCACTGTCGAGTGGTACCGCGACAACCGCGCCTGGTGGGAGCCGCTCAAGTCAGGCGAGTACCGCGAGTACTACGAGCAGCAGTACGCCGCGCGGCTCGGCTAGGAGGTTTGGCGCAAAAACGGCTGTGCCGCCAGGCCGCGCTGCTCGCCCCCAGGCTGTGTCCTCAGTCGCGCCCGTATCGAAGAGATACGAACGCTCCCTGCGTCCTTGCCTAGGAACGAGCAGCGCACCCTGGCAACGAGCGCTTTCACGCCAACCCTCCTCAGCTGCAGCGGGCGCGAGCTTCGCGGATCTGACTCCGGCTGCCCTGGATCTGCTCCGACTTGTCCAGAAGAGGAAGTGCCTCGTCGCACCGGCCCTGCTCGACGAGGGCCCTCGCGAGGTTGTAGTTCGCGTAGGCCTCGTAGAGCTCGCCCGAGCCGTTGAGCTTCGCCACGGCCTGCCGGGAGACGGTTTCGGCCTCGGCCCAGCGGCCTTGCGCGAGCAGCGAGGTCGCCTCGTCCGTGAGCTGGGTGCCGCTTCTACCGGACGGAGCGGGCTGTGCAGTTGGCGTCGGAGCAGTGGTGGCAGTCGTCGGGGGTGGTGGAGGTGGCGGCGGTGGCGGAGCGGGTTGCGTCACCGTCACCGGCTTCTCGATCGTTGTCGCCTTGCCCTCCGTCGTGACGACTTGCGTCTCGGTCTGCACGACCGTGCGCGCCTGCGGTTCCTCGTCCTCGGAGAAGACGCCGGCAAGGCCGAGCCCGCCGCCGAGAGCGAGCAATCCGAGGAGCGCGGCGCCGATCCAGACCAGTGGATTCGGGCGTCGAGCGGGTGGTGCGGGGGCGGGCGCCCAGACCGTCTCCTCCTCCTGGACGGCCGCAAACTCGCGCGTCGCGCCGGCGGCGTGGGTCAGGGCATCGCGGAGGGCGGCGACGAAGTCGACGGAGCTGGGGTAACGGTCAGCCGGGTCCTTGGCCAGCGCACGCTGGAGGACGGGGTCGAGCTCGTGCGGGAGATCCGAGCGGTCGCTGAGCGTCGGGATCGGCGCGTGGACGTGCGCCGCCGCCTCGGCGGTCGGCGAATCGGCGGCGAACGGGCGCTCACCGGTCAGGAGCTCGAACGCCACGATGCCGAGGCCGTAGCGGTCGCTCGCAGGCGTCGCCCGCTCGCCCCTGGCCTGCTCGGGCGCCAGGTACCCGGCGGTGCCGAGAACGGTTCCCGTCATCGTCATCGAGTCCATCCCGACGGCGCTTGCGACTCCGAAATCGGCCATCCGGACTTGTCCGCGGTTGTCGAGCAGGAGGTTCCCGGGCTTGACGTCTCGGTGGACGATGCCCGCCTTGTGGGCCGCGTCGAGGGCGACGGCAGCCTCGCCGAGCCAACGGAGGACGTCGGACGGATCCTGCGCGCCCTTTGCCTTCAAGAGGTCCTCCAGGGTTCCGCCCTCGGCGAACTCCATGACGATGTACGGCTGGCCCTCCCACTCGCCGACGTCGAAGATCGTGATCGTGTTGGGCTCGTCCGAGAGCCTGGCCGCCGCTCGAGCCTCGCGCGTGAAGCGCTCGCGAACCCCCTCGTCATGCGAAAAGCGCTCCGCGAGCACCTTGACGGCGACGATCCGGCCGAGGACGGTGTCCGTCGCCCGATAGACGTCGCCCATGCCGCCGCGCGCTACGTGCTCGGCGTCCTGGTAGCGGGGAGGAAGGATGTTGGGCCGCATAGCCACGAACCCTACGTTTCCCCAGTAACGGCGGGGGAAACGCGCCATGTTAGGAAAGGGTTTGCGGGCCGGGGAACCGCTGGGCTATGCGCTAGCCTCAAACGAGTTCCTCGGGGTCGATCATTCATGTCACGCGGCATCCTCCTGACAGCCGTCTCGCTCGCGGCGCTTCTCGCGGCCGGGCTTGCGCCTGCCCGTGTAGAGCGTCGCGCGCAAGGGGACCTGGCCGCGCGTCCTGGCGCGCCGGTCTTCGTCATCTCGGGCCGCGGCTGGGGCCACGGGGTCGGGATGAGCCAGTGGGGCGCCAACGGCTTCGCGCGCCGTGGGCACGACTATCGCCGGATCCTGAGCCACTACTACCGCGGCTCCACGATCGGAGAGGCGCCGATCGCCAAGGTGCGAGTCCTGCTCGCAGGCAGCAAGCCCGCGTTGACGATCTCGTCGGAGGCGCCGTTCCGTGTACGCGATGCAACAGGCAAGACGAGGAAGCTGGCCGGCAAGCACGTTGTCGGCTTTGGTCTGAAGCTGCTGCCGCAGGGCGCGAAGAAGCGCGTCGCCATGAAGCCGCCGCTCGTCTTCCTGCCGGGTGAGGAGCCGCTGAGGTTCGACCGGCGCTATCGCGGGACGATCCAGGTCGACCGGGTCGGCCGCCGCCTGCGGGCCATCAACGTCGTCGGGCTCGAGCAGTACCTCTATGGCGTGGTTCCCGCCGAGGTGCCGGATGACTGGGCGACAGAGGTGCTGAAGGCTCAGGCGGTCGCCGCCCGCTCGTACGCGCTCGCGACGCGAAAGACCGGCGGCGCCTTCGATCTGTACCCCGATGTGCGCAGCCAGGTCTACCGCGGCATCGACGAGGAGGAGGACTCGACGAACGAGGCGGTCGACGAGACGGCAGGAGAGGTGCTGACGTACGGCGGGCGGATCATCACGACCTATTTCCACTCGACCTCGGGCGGCAGGACTGCCAACGTCCAGGACGTATGGCCCGGTTCGAAACCGACGCCGTACCTCGCTGCGGTCGACGATCCGTACGACTCGATCTCGCCTCACCACACCTGGGGCCCCGTCGTCATCCCGGCGGCGCGCCTCGGTCGGGTACTGAAGGTTCCCGGCCGTTTGGTCGACGTCAGGACGACGGTGAACGGCTCAGCGCGGGCAGACAAGGTCATCGGCGTGGGAACCGAGGGCGAGGGATCGGCGGCGGCCGGTGACCTCCGGCGCGAGCTCGACCTGCGTTCGACGTGGTTCCGGGTCGGAGTGCTGTCTCTGCCGCAACCTGCGAAGCCTCACGTCTTCGGCGGCACCTCACGCCTGGCCGGAATCGGTCGCGGGGTCGATCGCTTGCAGCTCGAGCACCGGGGACCGTCGGGCTGGCGCGCCGTCGCCACGCCCAAGGTCGCAAAGGACGGAAGCTTCTCGGTCGCGGTTCGCCCGACCGCCACGGCGGAGTACCGGCTCAGCGCCGGCTCTGCCCGAACCGCGGCGATCCGGCTCGGCGTCGCACCGCAGCTCCGGCTCAGCCCCGTGATCGACCCGATGGAGCTGCGAGGCACGATCCGCCCGGCGATCGTCGGTGCCGGCGTCGAGATCCAGCGGCTGAACGGCCAGACCTGGCGAACCGTCGGAAGGGCGACGGTCGCCGAAGGCGGCGCGTTCACGGCTGCGATGCACGTGCCGCCCGGCAGCTACCGCGCGCGGGTCACCGCCCCGGGCCGGGGCCTCGTTGCCGGCGCGAGCCCGACGCTCGTGGTGAGCGGATGAGGCGAGCGCTCGCAGTCCTGGCGCTGACGCTCGTTCTCCCCGGTTCGGCCGACGCCGCGAGATTCGCGGTCGGGCTCGAGCCCGGGGTCGACCGTGCAGTGCTCGAAAGAGCTGTCGAGGCGCGCTCGGGCGGCCGTGTCGAGCCGTTGGCGCCCTTCGCGCTCGTGCTCGAGGCGCCGAGTGCGGCCGGCGTGGCGCGTCTTCCCGGAGTCGCCTACGTCGAGCGGCTCGGCAGCCGTGGCCGGCGCCTCTCGTTTGCTCCGTCCGACCCGTTCGCAGCCCGTCAGTGGCACCTCTCTGCGGTGAACGCTTTCGACGCCTGGCCCCAGCGACCCTCGCTTCCCGGGATGCGAATCGCAATCATCGACTCGGGCATCGACGCCGGCCATCCCGAGTTCGTCGGCCGGATCGCCCTGGCGAGGAGCTTCGTCGGCGGCTCGCCGCGGCGCGACCAGCATGGGCATGGAACCTTCATCGCCGGGTTGATCGCGGCGTCGCTCAACAACGGCGAAGGGATCTCGGGGATGGCGTTCCCTGCCCAGCTTCTCGTTGCGAAGGTCGTGCGCTCGGACGGCGTCGTCCCGCTCGAGGCGGAGGCACGCGCAATCCGGTGGGCGGTCGATCGCGGAGCCACCGTCATCAACCTCAGCCTCGGCGGAGTTCGCGACCCCGGCGACCCCGCCCGTGACAGCTTCTCTCCGCTCGAGGCGAGCGCGGTCGAGTACGCGGTGCGCAAAGGCGTGATCGTGGTCGCTGCGGTCGGAAACGGCGATCAGGCACCCGAACAGCCCTGGCGTTACGCGAGCTACCCCGCGGCTCTTCCCCATGTCCTCGGCGTGAGCGCCTTCGCAAAGGACGGGACCGTGCCCGCCTTCTCGAACCGCGATCCGCAGTACAACGATCTCGCCGCACCGGGCGACGAGCTTCTCTCGACTCTTCCGCGGGCCCTCACCGCCCTGCGTCCGACCTGCGAGGAGCAGGGCTATTCGGACTGCGGCCCGTCCGAGTACCGGCGTCCGCAGGGAACGTCGTTCGCCGCGGCGATCGCCTCGGCCGGAGCCGTGCTGGTTCGCTCTGCCTGGCCAGGGCTTCGCAGGGAGCAGATCGTGGGGCTGATGCAGCGGAGCGCGGACGACATGACCCCGGAGACGGGCTGCCGCCGCTGTGCGGTCGGGCGGGACGCGTCCAGCGGGTGGGGTCGCCTGGACGTCGCAGCCGCCGTGGAGGCGCCCTCGAGCCGCATTCCGGCGATCGACCGGTACGAGCCGAACGACGATGCGCGAGCGCGGGCGATCTCCGTTCGCGGGCCGACGAAGCTCGGGGTCAATCTGAAGGCGTCGCTGGATTTCTGGGACGACCAGGATGACGTCTACGCGATCAGGCTCCGGAAGAACGGACGCCTCGCGGCAACGCTGGACGGCAAGGCCGAGGTCGACATGAATCTGTTCGTCTGGCGACCAGAGACCACGCGGATCAAAGACGCCCGTTCTCTCAGCAGCGCCGTGGCCCGATCTCGGGGACCCGGTCCGGACGAGTTCGTCAACTTCCGAGCCCCGCGAGCCGGCGTCTACTACCTGCACGTGAAGATGTCGGAGCCGGGTGCGGGCCGCTACGTGCTCCGCGTCGTCCGCCGCTAGAGCAGCTCGTCCTTCGGGAACCTCGCGAATGCGTCGCGCGGGTTCCGACGACGACCACGCGCGGCGGAACGTCCTTCGTGACCACCGCGCCGGCCCCGACGAACGCCTCTTCGCCGATCTCGATCCCGGGCAGGAGCACCGCGGCACCGCCGATGCGCGCGCCTCGCCTGATCGTCGGCCCCTTCCGGAGCTCGTGGCGCTTCTCCGTCCTGCCCATGAAGTTGTCGTTCGTCGTCGAGACGCACGGAGCGATGAAGACGTCCTCTTCGAGCGTCGAGTAGGCAGTCACGTACGCGTTGGCCTGAATCTTCGTGCGGGCGCCGATCGTCGTGTCGTTCTCCACGAGCGATCCCCGGCCCACGACGACGTCCTCGCCGAGCTCGCAGCGCTCCCGCACGCAGCTCTGGTCGCCCACGATCGAGCGCGCACCGATCCGTGTTCCGGCGAAGACGACCGCGCCGGTCGAGACGATCGTCCCCTCACCGAGCTCGAGCGGCGGCAGCTCCTCGCGCCTGGCCGTCGAGCGCGGAGAGAGCGCGGGTTGCTTTCCGAGCACGACGTTGTCGCCGATCTGGCACCCCGCCCCGATCACGGTGCCGGGATAGATGACGACGTTCTCGCCGACCGTGTAGTCGCTCAAGCCGGCGCGCGTTCCAACGAATGCTGGAGCTGCTCGAGCACGCGCACGACGACGGCTCCGTCCCGCGCCGCGACCAGCGGGTCGCCGTCTCCTGCGACGAGCGAGAGGAAGTGGCGGCACTCGAGCCTGAGCGGCTCGTCGTTCGGAATCTTCGGGATGTAGATGTCACCCGTGCGCGTGCGCCACTCGCCGTAGCTCTCCGCCCGCTGCTCCGTTCCCTTGTCGTAGACGGTGATCTTTCGCTCGAGGTCCATGTCGTCGAAGACCGCCATCTTGTTCCGGCCGACCACTGTGATCTTTCGCATCTTGTGTGGGTCGAGCCACGACAGGTGCATGTGCGCCACGACCCCCGACGGGAACCTCAGGTAGCAGAACACGACGTCCTCCACGCCCTCGTGGATGAACGACTCGCCTCGCGCCCAGACCTCGGCCGGCTCCTCGCCCACGAGGTGGAGCATCACGGAGAGATCGTGGACGCCGAGCGACCACAGGGCGTTCTCGTCCTTGCGGATCTGACCGAGGTTCTGCCGGTTGCCGTAGAGGTAGAGGACGTCGCCGAGCTCGCCGCCGTCGATCAGGTCCTTCATCTTCGCCACGGCAGGGTGGTAGAGCAGGAGGTGGCCCGGAAGGAGGACGACGCCGCGGTCCTCGGCGAGGTTGACGAGCTCGTCCGCCTCGGCGGCCGAGAGCGCGGGCGGCTTCTCGACGAAGACGTGCTTGCCGGCCTCGAGCGCGCGGCGCGCAAGCTCGAAGTGCGTCGTCACCGGGGTTGCGACGATGACGGCCTGGAGGCTCTCGTCACGGAGGAGGTCGTCGAAGTCCTTCGTCGCCCTGGCGCCCGGGTAACGAGCGCCGAACTGGTCGAGGAGGTCGGGGGAGAGGTCGCAGAGCCAGGTCAGCTCGGCGAGGTCGTCGAAGTTGCGTGCGAGGTTCGGGCCCCAGTAGCCGAGACCGGCCAAGCCGACCTTGATCACAGGGTCCACACCTTGTCGTTCCGCCGGCCGTCCGGGCCCGTGGCGTTCCGCAGGTCGATCACGACGTGCGCCTTTTCCACCACGCCGGCGTAGTCGATCCCCGAGTGGGCGGTCACGATGACGACGCAGTCGTAGGACGCGGGGTCGAGCTCGACGGACCGAAGCTCGGCCACCGGAAGCTCCTCGACGTGTGGATCGTGGTAGGAGACGTTGGCGCCCGCGGCGCGCAGGAGCTCGATGAGCTTGATCGCCGGCGATTCCCGCGTGTCTCCGATGTCGGCCTTGTAGGCGACCCCGAGGACGAGCACCTCGGCGCCGCTCAGCGACTTCTGCCGCCCGTGGTTCAGTGCCTGCGAGACGAGCGAGCGGCAGTAGTACGGCATGTTCTCGTTGACCTTCCCGGCGAGCTCGATGAACTCGGTCGCGAAGTCGTACTCGCGCGCCTTCCACGTGAGGTAGAAGGGGTCGATCGGGATGCAGTGGCCCCCGAGCCCCGGGCCCGGCTGGAAGCTCATGAAGCCGAAGGGCTTGGTGGCAGCAGCCTCGACCACCTCCCACACGTCGATCTCCATCCGCTCGCAGAGCTGAGCGAGCTCGTTCACGAGCGCGATGTTGACCGAGCGGAAGATGTTCTCCAGGAGCTTCGTGAGCTCCGCCGCCTCCGGGGTCGAGACGCGGTGCACCGTGTCCACGGCGCCCTCGTAGAGCCTGGCTGCGCGTTCTGTGCACTCCGGCGTGATTCCGCCGACGACCTTCGGGACGTTCTTCGTCGTCCACTTGCCGTTGCCCGGATCGACGCGCTCGGGCGAGAAGGCGAGGTGGAAGTCGACGCCCGCTTTGAGCCCGGTGCTCTCGAGGATGGGCCGCAGGACGTCGCGGGTCGTTCTCGGGTAGGTGGTCGACTCGAGGACGACCAGGTGTCCGTTTCGCAGCCGGAGGCTGATCTGCTCGGCTGCACTCGTCACGATCGAGAGATCCGGCTCCCGCTGCTTGGACAGCGGCGTCGGAAGGGCGATCAGGATCGCGTCGGCGCGGCGGAGCTCGTTGTAATCGGTCGTGGCGCGAATCCGGCCCTCGCGAACGAGCGGCGCGAGCTCCTCGTTCGGGATGTCGAGGATGTGGCTCTCGCCTCGGTTCAGGCCGTCGACGACCTCCTGGGACACATCGATCAGGAGGACGGAACGACCTGCCGAGGCAAGCGTGTGCGCCAGCGGGACGCCGACGTAGCCGGCCCCCACGACGGCCGCGTCCCAGCTCTGGGTTTCCGGCGCGCGGGGCGCCTCCGGCTCGGTTCTCTCTTCAAGCATGCGTCAAAGGCTAATCAGTACGTCTGCGATGCGGTCGGCCGCGCGGCCGTCTCCATAGAGCTGCGGCCGCCTTTCGGGCATCCGGGCGCTCGCTGCGGCCTCTGCGATCGCGTCGGGATCGTCGTCCACGAGCACGTTCGCCCCCAACTCCACCGTGTCCTTCCACTCCGTCGACGGCCGCATGGTCACGCACGGGACGCCGTACCAGTACGCCTCCTTCTGGAGCCCCCCCGAGTCCGTGAGGATCACCCTCGCCTGGGAGGCCAGCGCCGCGAAGTCCATGTACCCGAGCGGCTGGATCATTCGGACGTGTCCGGGGGTCTGACCCCGGGACGCGACCACGGAGGCCGTGCGCGGATGAGCCGGGAAGATCACGGGCGCGTCGACTCGGGACAGGCCGTCCAGGATGCGGGCGAGGCGCTCCGGTCGGACGTTCGCCTCTCGGTGGACGGTGGCGAGTGCGTACTTGCCCGGCTCGAGGTCGAGCTCGCCCAGGATCGTCGACCGGTCTCGCGCAATTGGCGCAAATCGTCGGCTCGCGTCGGCCATGACATCGCCAACGACCTCGATTCGGCCGGGAACGCCCTCCGCTTCCAACACGCCCCTGGAGCGCTCGTCCGGAGTCAGCAGGAGTGACGAGAGGCGGTCGACCTCGATCCGGTTGCGCTCCTCCGGCATCGAGAGGTCGCCGCTGCGGAGCCCCGCTTCCACGTGAGCCACCGGCGTCTGGCGAGCGGCGAGCGCACCCGCAAGCGTCGAATTCGTGTCGCCGTAGACGAGGATCCAGTCGGGTTGCTCTGCGTCCACGGCGCCGGCGATTGCCGTTCGCATCTGTTCCGCGTCTGCGGTCTGGAGGTCGAGCTCATACCTCGGCCGCGGCAGCTCGAGCTCCTCGAAGAAGACCTCGGAGAGCTCCCGGTCGTAGTGCTGGCCCGTGTGCACGACGACCTCGTCGATCCCACGCCCGCGCAGAGCGATCGAAAGCGGGCCGGATTTGATGAACTGGGGCCGGTTCCCGACGACGGACAGGATCCTCACGGCCCGGAGACTATGTCGCCGTGAACCAGCCCTTGGCAGTCGCGTCGGCCTTGAAGAACTCACCCAGCAGCCGCGCCACCTTGCGGACTCCGCTCGGCGAAGGGCTCGTCCCGTCCGCGTTCACGTCCTCGCAGGCCCAGGTCAGGCCGTCCTTGCGCCCGGCGAGCCCGTCGGTCCAGAGGTACGGGCCCCAGCCGACCCAGACGCGGGCCGGAAGCCGTCCCTCGATGCTGTCCTGCACGAGCCACTTCGCGCCGAAGCCGCTCTGGTAGGCGAAGGGCTCGGGATTCAGGTGCGAGACCGCGTAGCCACCGTAGGTTCCGCTCGAGACGTACACGAGCCGAAGGTTCGGGAATCTCGCCGCCGCAGCCCTCACGATCGCGCGGAGATGGGTCTGGAGCGCACGCGCATCCTGCGGAAACGGGCGGTCCTCGCCGGCGATCGCCTGCTTGAGCCAGATGACCTGAACCTGCCCGCGGCCGAGCCGCGCCTTCCGGAGCCGCGCGTCGAGGTCGCTCCAGTAGCGCCCGCCGTTCCTCGAGATGCGCACGGCATCCCAGCCCCCGCCCGGGCCTTCGACGTAGGTGAGGCTCCGGCTGACAGCTGGATCCTGCGCCGACGCGCGTGAGAACGCCCGGAACTCCTCCATCGCATTCGACATCCCGATCCCCACGAAGCCGACACGGCCGCGAATTGGGTGCACTCGCCGGGCTGCGGCGAGGCCCCGCTGCAGGTGCTTGCGCGGCGGCCTGTTCGCCCCGCCCGGGTAGAGGCCGCCCATCTGCCCGCGGTACCGCACGCGCCCGAGGTCGTTGAGCGGCACGAGCCCCGTCGAGCGGACCGAGCAGTCTGCGCCCGTGCGTGCCTCTCCGACGACAGGGGAGTACGCAGCGGGCAGCAACGCCAGCGCAACGAGGGGAAGTAGCCGCAATGCTCTCATGGTTTCAGGGTACTCAGGCGCTGTTAGCCGCCTGTTAGGCCGCGGCTATACTCGCCGCCCCGCGGGCCGTTAGCTCAGTTGGTAGAGCAGGGGACTCTTAATCCCAAGGTCGAAGGTTCGAATCCTTCACGGCCCATCGCTTCGCGATTGCCGGCGAAGCCGGCCGTGGAAGGGGTCTGGGGAAACCGGGAGGTTGCCCCAGCGGGCGCCGTCAACGCAAATGCCCGGCGAAGCCGGCCGTGGAAGGGGTCTGGGGAAACCGGGAGGTTGCCCCAGCGGGCGCCGTCAACGAAATGGCCTGGCGCGAACCTCGGATGTTGCCCCGGCGCGCCGCAGACCACTCCCGCTCACTAGGCTGCTCCCGGACGAGAGGAGACAGCATGGCATTCGACCTTCCCCCGCTTCCGTACGACTACGCGGCGCTCGAGCCGCACATCGACGAGCAGACGATGCGGGTCCACCACGACAAGCACCACCAGGCCTACGTGGACAACGCGAACAAGGCACTCGCCGGCACCGAATGGGCGGACAGCCCGGTCGAGTCGGTGCTCGCGAGCCTCGACGCGATCCCGGAGGACATCCGCGCAGCCGTGCGCAACAACGCCGGCGGCCACGCAAACCACACGCTCTTCTGGGAGGTCATGAGCCCGGACGGCGGCGGGGAGCCTGAGGGCGATCTCCTGGCCGCGATCGACGAGACTTTCGGTTCCGTGGGCGAGCTGAAGACGCTGATGAACGATGCGGGCGTCAAACGCTTCGGCAGCGGCTGGTCCTGGCTGGTGCGGGACGGTGGAGCTCTCTCCGTCCGCTCGACCCCGAATCAGGACAGCCCGGTGACGGACGGGCGAGACGCCGCTCCTCGGAATCGATGTCTGGGAGCACGCCTACTACCTCCAGTACCAGAACCGGCGACCGGATTACCTCGAGGCCTGGTGGAACGTCGTCAACTGGCCCGAGGTCTCCCGGCGCTTCCAGCAGGCGAGCTGACGGGCTAAAGAACCAGGACGAGCGGCCGATATCAGGGACCGACCCGCGTCTGGGGTCGATTTCCCATGAGAACTGCGGTCGCCACAGTTTTTGCGTTTCTGTTGCTCGCGCCCAGCGCGTTCGCGGCCGGCGACCCCGAGATCGCCGCGCTGCAGGTGGGGCTGCGTCACAAGAACCTCTATGCGGGAACCGTCGACGGCGTTCTCGGCGGCGACACGGTCGCAGCGGTGCAGAAGCTGCAGCGCCGCGCCGGGCTGCAGGTCGACGGTGTTCCCGGCGCGCAGACGAAGAAGGCGCTCGGCCGGTACGGGAAGCGCTCACCGCTCGGCAACCGGATCCTCGCCCCCGGGATGCGTGGCTGGGACGTCGCTGCGCTCCAGTTCGCCCTCGCTTGGCACGGGTTCCCCTCGGGCAACCTCGACGGTCATTTCGGCGGATCTACGGAGCGCGCTCTCCGAAAATTTCAGCTCTGGGCCCGCATACCGCTGGACGGCCGGGCCGGAGGCTCGACGGTGTCGGCGCTGAAGGCTCCGGTTCCGACCTGCCCGGTCTCGCTCGTCCCTCCCGTGGCAGCCACCTCCACCGATCTCTTCGGACCGCGCGGAAACAGGTTCCACACCGGCCTGGACTATCCGGCGCCCTCCGGCACTCCGGTTTTCGCAGCCGCGTCGGGTCGAGTCACCTTCGCCGGCTGGAGCACGGGCGGCTGGGGAAATCTCGTGACGATCTCGCACCCGGGCGGCACCAGAACGCTCTACGCACATCTCTCCCGAGTCGGGGTGCGCGTAGGACAGCGCGTGCTGGCGGGCAATCGCATCGGCCGGGTCGGCACGAGCGGCAAATCCACGGGACCGCACCTGCACTTCGAAGTCCGGCTGCGTGGCGCAGCCGTCGACCCGCTTCCGGCGTTCGGCTAACGCCTAGGCCGCGAGCTCGCGGGGAAGCTCGAAGCAGAAGCGGGCTCCGGTGGGCTTCGCCGCCTCGTACTGGAGATCTCCACCGAGGGCGTTCGCGAACGACTTTGCGATCGCGAGACCGAGACCGGCTCCCTGCCTTCGGCGCGGCGACCCGTCTGCCTGTGAGAAGCGTTCGAAGAGGAGCGGGACGAACTCGGACGGCACTCCCGGACCGTGATCCTGGATCACGAAGCGGACCTTGCTGTTCGGCAGGGCGTCGACCTCGACAGGCGGCTCTCCGTACCTGAACGCATTCGTCAGCAGATTCGCGACCACTCGCTCGAAGGCATTGGGGTCGGTGTAGATCTCCAGTCGCGGCTCGACCGCGACCTCGACGTCGTCGAGACGATCAGGCGCGATTCTCGTCAGCATCTCCTCGATTCGCTCACGCGGGTGGAAGCGGGTGGGCGTGAGGTTGACCGCCTGTGCATCGAGCCGTGAGAGGTCGAGTAGCTGCTCTGTGAGCTCGCCTAGCCGGCAGCTCTGCTGGTAGAGCGTCTTGCGTAGCTCCGCCAGCTGCTCCGGCGCGAGCTCCTCGCCGCGCAGATGAAGCGTCGCGGCGATGCCGTTGACCACGGCGATCGGCGTTCGGAGCTCGTGCGAGGCCAGGGCAATGAACTGGTTCCTCGCGTCGTCCAGGCGTTCGAACTCGGACAGCCGTGCTTCGAGCGCTCGAATCCTGTCGTTTTCGTCGATGTGTTTCACCGCAGTCAGTGGCGGCGCGGGCGGCGAGGCCGCCCGCGCACTGCCGTTCTCTCAGACCGGCGGGGCCGGTCCGTCTTCCACGTACGTCGCGCGGCGACGTCCGCCGACGCCACCCCAGCTGGACCAGAACATCATCGAGAGCAGGAGACCTGCAATCCCGATGACCATGAGGATGACGCCGATGGCGTCCTCGCTGATTCCTGCGATATCGCTTTGCAGACCCCAGACGAGGATCGCACCGACGGCGATGAGCAACAGGCTTACTCCGAGTCCCATTCAGTGCCTCCTTGTGAGTGTCGTGGCGGGCGGGTGCGCACCACGAACGCCCCGGATGTACCCGCTCCGGCCTCCGGGCTAACTCGGTAGGCTCGCGGCGGTGCGCGCGGGGGCGCTGATTTGGCTGATCGTGGTCGCTCTTCTGTTCGCGGCAGGTGCGACCGCGGTCGCGATTTTTATTCCCTGGCTGCCCGAGCAGTCCTCCAAGGAAGCCGAGCGGATCGACTTCGTCTTCTGGTTCGTGACGGCGATCTGCATCTCGATCTTCGCCGTCGTCGCAGCGATCACCATGTATTCGGTCGTGAAGTTCCGGGCGAAACCGGACGACGACTCCGACGGCCCCCCGGTTCACGGTCACACGGGCATCGAGATCGCGTGGACGGTCGTTCCGCTCGTCCTCGTGATCGCGATGATCATCGTCAGCTCGGTCGCACTCGCGCAGAACGAGTCGGTTCCCGACGACGCCCTGCGAGTCGAGGTGTGGGGCCAGCAGTACGCGTGGACGTTCCTGTACCCGCCCGAGGGCAAGGACCCCGGCGAGGACAACATGGCGTGCGTGCGCCGCGACGAAGCGATCATGGAGGACGGATGCAAGGCCTCGGCGAACCTGCAGCTCCCGGTCGACCGGTCTACCCGTCTCTATCTCTCGGCGAGAGACGTCATCCACTCCTTCTGGGTGCCTGAGTTCCGCCAGAAGCAGGACGCGGTACCGGGAATCACGACCGAGATCACGGTCACGCCGACGAAGACCGGCAGCTATCGCCTGATCTGCACCGAGCTGTGCGGGCTCGGCCATTCCCTGATGCGCACCCGGGCGATCGTTGTCTCCCCTGCCGACTTCCAGCGCTGGCTATCTTCGCGTGCCACTCCAGGGGGGATGAGTTGAGCACGGTCCACGAGCACGCCGACCACGACGCCCACGCGCAGGCTGCGCCGCCGCCTCCCCGGACGGGCGTGCGCCGGCTGATGGCGCCCGGCTGGGTTCGCGCCATCTGGATGACCGCGCTCTTCGCGTCGCTCGGCTTCGCGCTGGTTGTCGGCATTCGGGCGCTCGCGGGCTGGGACCCGGTCGTCGACTGGGAGCCGATCATCACGGTCGCATTCCTGACCGCGGCTCCGCTCGGGTTCCTCTCGGGACTCGGGGCGTTCGACTACTGGCTCGCGTGGGCATTCGGCAAGCCGACCCGGCCGGACGACCACTCGGGCCACGGCGCGAAGCGGTGGAACGACTACTTCCGGATCAACACGGACCACAAGGTGATCGGCGTCCAGTACGTCGTCACCACGGTCTTCTTCTTCCTGGCGGGCGGGATGATGGCGATGCTCGTCCGCGCCGAGCTCGCGACGCCCGAGGCGGACTTCGTCGATCCGCAGACCTACAACGAGCTCTTCACGGCTCACGCGGCGCTGATGATCTTCCTGTTCGTGATCCCGGCCTTCGCCGGCCTCGCGAACTACGTGCTGCCGATCATGATCGGCGCGCCCGACATGGCGTTCCCGCGCCTGAACGCCCTGTCTTACTGGCTGCTCCCGATCGCCGGAATCATGATGCTGTCGAGCTTCTTCTTCCCCGGATTCGGCGCCGGCTGGACGAACTACGCGCCGCTCTCGGTCGAGCAGCCGTTCGGGAACATCTTCTTCACGATGGCCGTCCAGTGGGCAGGTGCGTCGTCGATCGCGACTGCGCTCAACTTCCTGGTCACCATCATCACGATGCGGGCGCCGGGGATGACCTTCTGGCGCATGCCGCTTCTCGTCTGGGCGAACTTCACGACCTCACTGCTCGTCGTGATCGCGACGCCGTTCATCGCCGGCTCACAGTTCTTCGTCACCTTCGACAAGCTGATGCACACGCATTACTTCGACGTGGAGGGCGGCGGGTACGCGCTCGGCTACCAGCACATCTTCTGGTTCTACTCGCACCCGGCGGTCTACATCATGATCCTGCCCGGCTTCGGGATCGTCTCGGAGGTGATCTCCGCGATGTCGCGGAAGCCGATCTTCGGCTACCGGCTGATGGCGCTTTCGCTCGTCGCGATCCTGATCCTCGGCTTCTCGGTCTGGGCCCACCACATGTTCGTCGCCGGCATGGCGACCTGGCTCCGCGTGCCGATGATGATCACGACGCTGCTCATCGCCGTGCCGACCGGGATCAAGGTGTTCTCCTGGTTAGCCACGACCTGGGAAGGCAAGATCAACTTCGCGACGCCGATGTTATGGGCGCTCGGCTTCGTCTCCATGTTCGTGATCGGCGGCCTCTCCGGGATCTTCCTCGGCTCGGTTCCGATCGACATCCACACGTCGGACACCTACTACGTGGTGGCGCACATCCACTACGTCCTGTTAGGCGGCTCCCTCTTCACGATCTTCGCGGGCTTCTACTACTGGTTCCCGAAGATGACGGGGCGGATGTACAACGAGACGCTCGGGAAGATCCATTTCTGGGGCACGTTCATCGGCGTCAACGCGACGTTCTTCCCGATGCACATCATCGGCGTCCAGGGCCAGCCGAGACGGGTCTACACGTACGAGGACCAATTCAGCGAGTGGAACCTCTTCATCTCGATCTCCTCCTTCGCCCTCGGCGCCTCGTTCCTCGTCTTCGTCTACAACATGACCGTGAGCTGGGCCCGCGGCGCGCCCGCTCCGGCGAATCCCTGGCGCGCGCTCACGCTCGAGTGGCAGGTCTCCTCGCCGCCGCCGCTCTTCAACTTCGACGAGATCCCGCAGGTCGTCGGCAACCCCTATGAGTACGGCGTGCCGGGCGCCAAGCACGCGATCCTGAGCGGCGACCGAGATGCGGCGACCGAGGAGGTGCGGCGTTGAGGCACGTCCTGGTCGTCGCGAACGAGACGGTCACGGGCGCCGGCCTGATCGAGGCCGTCAAGAAGAAGGCCGCGGAGCAGGACGTCGAGCTCGTGACGGTCCTCGCGCCCGTGTCCACCCCGCAGACCGGGTACGTCGTCTACGAGGACACCCGGCGCGCCGCGGCGGGCAGGCGGCTGGACCGCACGCTCGCGCAGCTTCGAGAGGCCGGGGTGCCGGCCCACGGCCTCGTGCTCGAGAGCGACCCGGAGTCGGCGGTCCGCGACGCCTTCGGGATGCTCGACCCCAGGCCGACGGACATCATCGTGTCGACGCATCCGCTCCAGAAGTCCGGGTGGTTGCGGAAGAACGTCGTCGACAGGATCAAGAAGGCCGCCGGCGATGTCCCCGTGGAGCACGTCGTCGTCGACCTGGACCGCGAGGAGGGCCAGAAGAACGTGCTGGTCGTCGCCAACGAGACGGTCCTCGGCGAGGCATTGATCGCGCGCATCCGCGAGCGCGCAGAACGCGGTCCGGCGAGCTTCCTGATCATCTCTCCGCAGAGTGACCCGAACCAGTCCGCGCATCCGGAGGCGGAGCGGCGTCTGCGCCGCGCGCTCTCTGCGCTCCGTGCGGCCGGCATCGAGGTCCACGGCCAGGTCTCGCATCCGGATCCGTACACCGCTGCGATGCACGCGATCGAAGACGAGCGTGTCGACGAGGTGATCGTCTCGACTTTCGAGCCGGCCCGGTCGCCGTGGATGCGGAAGAACCTCGTTCAGCGCATTCACAACGACGCGAAGATCCCGGTGGAGCACGTCGTCATCTCCGCAGACGAAGTGGATGCCCACCCGCCCCCGGTGGCCGCCGAATGAGCGCGCACGCGGAGACCGCCCATCACGGCGCTCATCCGCCCGAGGCGAATCAGAGCTCGCGCGTCGACTCGGCGACGCTCGGGATGCTCCTCTTCATCGCGTCGGAGATCATGCTCTTCGGGTCGTTCTTCACGGCCTATTTCTTCATCCGCGTGAACGGCAATGCCGAATGGCCGCTCGAGCCGTTCCATCTGCCGAAGTTCGTCGCCGGGGTGAACACCGCGATCCTCGTGACCTCGAGCTTCACGATCCACTGGGCTCTCCAGTCGATCAAGAGGGGGAATCGGATCGGCCTTCAGGCCGGGCTCGTCCTCACTCTCGCGCTCGGCACGACTTTCCTCGTGACGCAGATGCTCGAGTACGCACGGGTCGGATTCTCACCGGCCGACGGCGCGTTTGGAACCATCTTCTACGGGCTCACCGGGCTGCACGGCGCCCACGTCTTCGTCGGGCTCACGCTCCTCACGTTCGCGACGATTCGCTCCTTCCGCGGACACTTCAGCCCCTCGCATCACCACGGTGTCGAGATCCCGGGGATCTACTGGCACTTCGTCGACGTAATGTGGATCGTGGTCTACGCGACGATCTACCTGCTCTAGGGCGATGCGGAACCCGTTCAGGAACGAGGCGGATGCATTCCGGCTCGTCCTGCTCACGGTCGGCTACTTCGCGCTGATCGTTCTCGCTGCGGCGATGAACACGTGGTTCGGGCTTGCGGTCTTCGTGTTCCTGACGGTGATCGCGGTCGGCGCCATGATCCGGGCGCGCAGGGAGCTACCGCGTCAGAGCGCGGTCATCCATCCCAGCCCGGCCGGCGAGCGCCGAATCCTCGTGATCGCGAACGAGACCGTGGCCGGCGAGACGCTCCGGGCCCAGATCCGGGAGCGCTCGGAAGGCTCGGAGGTGCGCGTGCGCGTCATCTGCCCTGCCCTGGTCTCTCCGATGAAGTACTTCGCCTCGGACGAGGACGCGGGCAGGGCACAGGCCCTCGAACGGCTGGAGAGCAGCCTGGCCGGGCTACGGGATGCCGGCCTGGCCGCAGAGGGCGAGGTCGGCGACGCCGATCCCCTCCAGGCGATCGAGGACAACCTCAGAACCTTCGGCGCCGACGAGGTGATCATCTCGACACACCCGGCAGGGAAGTCCCAGTGGCTCGAGCGAGGAGTCGTCCGCGCTGCCCGCCAGCGCTTCGACGTCCCGATCACGCACGTGGTCGTCGATCTGGCCGCAGAACGCGGTTGATCTCGCGGCGGGACGGGCTCTGCCCGTCACGCTCGGGAGACAGACGACAGCTCGCCCTACGATCGGGCCCGGCAGTCGCGCACGCGCAGCGAAGCGGCGCCCGGCTTCAAGGACGTCGTGGAAAGTCGAAGACTTTCCGCGAAACGAGGGCGCTAGCCCGACGTAACGCGGACGATGTACTGCGCGAGCGCGCGGACCTGCTCATCCGTCAGGCGGTCGCCGAACGCGGGCATGGCGCCGCCGCCGCTCTTGATCTGCTCGAACGACTCTTCGAAGTTCGGCTTCGACTGGTCGAGGTTCGGCCCGACGGTGCCGGTCGTGCCCGCGTCGGAGAGCACGTGGCAGGAGCCGCAGTTCGACGTGAAGAGCGTCTTCGCGTCGTTCGAGTCGGACCCGCCCTGAACTCCCACCGTCGCTTTCGGCTGCGCGGCGACTTGTGCCACGTAGACGGCGACTGCATCCGCTTCGTCTCCGTCGAGCAGATCCTCGGGCATCGGAGGTACCGGGTAGTCGATCTGGTGCCGAACCGTCTCTCGGATCACGCTCTCGTCGAACCCTTCCATTCGTGCCGCCGCGAAGGCTGCGTCGAGGTTCGGCCCGCTCACGGGATTGTCAGGGGAGGAGCCCTCGGTTCCCGCCTCCCGCAAGGTGTGACACGAGCCACATTTCTGCTGGAAGAGCACCTTGCCCTGTCCGGCGTCGGCGGCTTCGCTCGTCAGTCCGTCGGTGCCGCAACCGACGAGCGCGAGAGCCGCCAAAGCAATGAGAGCGGCGCGCAAGGCGCCCAATTAGTGCCCCTCCCGACGGTACATGCCGGCCTCTGGCCCGCGATCACGCGGCGCCACAGCGCACCCTCGCCCTTGCCAAGGCTCCCCAGCCTTGGCGCGGTCGAGTGCACCCTGTGGCTTGGTGCTCCCGACCCAGAGGCTCGGCGGCACCGTCGGAAGGAGCACTACGCCGAAGGCTGGGTCGCGGAGCCGGAGGCGGCGACGGCTTCGTCGCGGCTTCCGTAGATCGTGAAGACCCGATCGAGGCCGGTGATCTCGAAGATCTTCGTGATGTTGCGGTCGCTCGAGACGAGTGAGAGTTGGCCGTCGTTCGTCCGCAGGCGCTTGACCCCGCCGACGAGGACTCCGAGCGTCGTCGAGTCGATGAATGTGGTCTTCGAGAAGTCGACGACGACCTCTTTCGCGCCCTGGTCGATCACCTCGAGCAGCTGCTGCTTGAACTCCGGCGCGGTGTAGAGGTCGACCTCGCCCGCGAGTGAGATCACGTAGGACGAATCGCCCAGCTGCTCCGTGTTGATGTCGAAGTTCACGCGTCTCCCTCCGGTTCCGAAAAGCTCGGAGGAGTCTAGTGACTCCCCAAACCCCGTGAGGGTTCTCTAGCCCGGGCTGGGCGGGTTGGCCGGGTTGGCCGCCGCCTTGAGCTGCGGGAGCTGGGCCTTGACGGCGGGGGCGCTCGCGGAGTCGGGAGCGACGACGAGATACCGCTCGTAGGCCTCCACGGCTGCTTTCAGGTCTCCGGCCGACTGCGCTGCCTGTCCGAGCTGCAGGAAGATCAGCGGCTCGTCCGCCTCCTCGGCGTCCGGCGTGACCGCCACGAGCTTCTGGAAGACGCGGGTGGCGTCCTTGTACGACTGCTGGGAGCCGAGGAAGGCCTGGTTCAACGCCTGGTTGAACTTCGTGGACTCGAGGCTCGTGATCTGCGGGTTCGCGAACTCCTGTCCGAAGGGATTCTGGGATCCCGGTGAGAAGAGCTCGCCTCCGGTGAGCTCGTTCAGCTGCTGCCGCGCAAGCGCGCCTTGCTCGTCGTACGTCTGGCCCTGCGCCATGTGAAGGCTTCCGAGCTGCCGGAGGGCATCGCGGTCGGTCGGGCGCATCTGCACGTACCGCTCGAGGGGTTGAATGGCTTCCGCGTTTCGCCCTTCGCGCTGAAGGGCGGTCGAGAGCTCCTGGTAGCCGGTCGGGTCGTTCGGCCGATCCTCGATCTTGTCCTCCGCCTCGCCGACGCTCGGTCCGGTGCCCGAATCCTGGGCGAGCCCCTGGAACACGTCGCCGAGGCCGGTTCCCGGGATCGACCCTCCGACGTTGAAGATCACGTAGCCGAGGCCGAAGATGACGGCGAGGAAGACGAACATCCATTTCGCCTGACGTCGCAGCCTCGGGAAGAACATGGTGTCTTCGTAGGACGCGACAGGGGTGCGCGCAGGGGCGTTCGGCCGCGGAGTGGGCCGGCGTTCCCGTTGCTCTCGGTTGCGTCGCTGGGCCGAACGAGCCATGGATACCTAGGTTAGCTGGCTCCGGTCGAACGACTTGGCCGGGCTAGAAGGCACAGCCGACGGTGGGCGCAGCACGGACCTCGACGCCGGTGACCTCTTGCTCCAGCGCAGGCCCGCCGGGGAAGTACACGGTCTCCGTTCCTCGTCCCGGCCGCACCCAATGGAAGATGCTGTTCAGGCTCCGGTCGCATCGACGCTGGCGGACGCCTTGACCACGGACGCGCCGCCAAAAGACCCGCTCCACGGTGCCGACGCCGACGCCCTCCGGGCTCTTGTGCGTGGTGAGACCGGTCCCGACGAGCACCACGCGCCGCTGGCCCCTCCGCCCGAGGAAGCCGACGTTCCAGGCGCCGAAGTCGTACTCGAACTCCACGTACGGTCGCCCACGGATGACGCGCCGCTCGATGACGGCTCTCGGCCGGCCGAGGCGTCTCTGCACCTCCGTCCCGGTCATGCCGAGCGCGATTGGCCCGATTCCGACCCCGTGCCTGATCGGCATGCTCATCGACGGCGTACCGGCCGCCGGGGGAGCGAGTGCCACCGCCGATGCGGCGACGACCAGGCACCCGTAGCGATAGATACTCGACCGCCGCACCGGCTTCACGACGGCGCGCAGCCTAGTACCGGCTCGCTTCGAACATCGACGCCGCTGACGATGCGGTCGCGGCCGGTCGGGTGAAAGACGGTCTCGCTTCGTCCGCGACGGTAGTACCAGTAGAGGTAACCACTAGAGCACCGGCGCTCCCGCGTACCCGCTAGCCCGCGCCAGACGTCTTGTCGGTTCGAGCCGATGCCCAAACCCTCGGGCGTCCGATGTGTGCGGATACCAGTTCGTACGAGCACGACTCGCCGGTTGCCCTTCCGTCCGAGCAAGCCCACGTCCCAGGCGCCGTAGCCCCACTGGAGCAAGACGTAGGGCTGGCCGCGGATAACGCGTCGCTCAACGACAGCGGCCGGCGGGCCGAGCGCACGTCGCACCTGTTGCCCAGTCATCCCGAGGTTGATCGGGCCGATGCCGACGCCCACGCGGATCGGCAGGCTCGTCGATGGCGCCCCGACCGCCGAGGGCGCAGCCGCAATCGCCAGGGCGATGATCACGAGGGGCGCTCCGCGGCGCATCATGGGAGGTCCATTCTGACGGAATCCGCGGCCTGCCACCGGCGCTCGAGGATGACCGACATCCAGATCGAGAGCTCGAAGAGTGCGAAGAGCGGGATGACCTCGAGTGCGAGCGAGACCGGGTCGACCGTCGGCAGCAGGATCGCGATGCCGAGCAGGGAGACGTAGCCGATTCGCCGATTCGAGCGCAGCTGAGCCGAGGTCAGCACGCCGAGTCGTACGAGCGCGATCACGAAGATCGGCATCTGGAAGACCAGGCCGGTGGCGAAGATCATCAGCGTGACGAACGAGAGGAAGTAGCTCGCACGGATCTGAATCTCGTAGATGTCCTCGTCGTAGGTGGTCAGGAACTCGAGCGCGCGCGGCAGGATGACGAAGTACGCAAAGGCCATCCCGCCGGCGAACAGGATCGAGGCCAGGGCGACGAACCGCGCGACGACTCTCTGGCTCCCCTGCTCCACTGCCGGCGCGAAGAAGCCCCAGATCTGCCACACGAGCACAGGGAAGGCGAGCGCGAGCGACGCGTAGAAGCTGACCTTCAGGCTGGTCGTGAACGGCTCGGCGACCCCGATCGTGATCAGTTGCCGTCCCTCGGGCAGCAACTCCATCAGGAGATCGATGAGCTCCTCGTGGAAGTAGAACGCGACCGGGAAGGCGAGCCCGAGCGCGAGCATGCAGACGATGAGTCGCGATCGGAGCTCGTCGAGGTGCTCCACGAGCGTCGCCTCTTCGCCGTACGAAAGGCGGCGCGGCAAGCGCTTCAAGACGGAGACCTACGAGACCTAGGAGACGGAATCGCGCTCGCGGGGCGCTGCGGGCTCTGCGACGCGCTCCTCGTCCTCCGGAGCCCGAGGCAGCCGCGGAGGCTCCTCGTCGTCATGTCCGGTCACCGCGTCCTTGAACTCACGCATTCCGCGGCCCATCGATCGGCCGATCTCGGGGACGCGCTTGGCGCCGAAGAGGAGCAGGACGACGACCAGGAAGATGAGGAGCTCGGGAAGCCCGATTCCGAAGGGCATGGGACCACCTTAGCACTGGCCTCAGCCACCTCCGGAGGCCCCAAAGACGCTGGTATCATGTGGGTTCGCGGCGGGCCTGGAGCCCGCCATACTTCTGAAAAGGACTGATGTGGCCCTACTGGAGCTGAAAGACCTGCACGTCTCGCTGGAGGACGGCACCGAGATCGTCAAGGGCGTCGACCTCGAGGTGGACGTCGACCAGATCCATGCGGTCATGGGACCGAACGGCTCCGGCAAGTCGACCCTCGCGTACGCCCTCATGGGGCATCCCGCGTACGAGATCACCGAGGGGCAGATTCTCTTCGACGGCGAGGACATGACCGAGATGGAGGCCGACGAGCGGGCTCAGAAGGGCATGTTCCTCGCGTTCCAGTACCCGCACGCCATTCCCGGCGTCACGGTCACGAGCTTCCTGCGCTCCGCGATCAACGCAGTCCGGAAGGCGCGGAAGGGCGAGGCCGACCCGATTCCGATTCCCGAGTTCCGCAAGGAGATGATGGCGGCGATGGAGCGGCTGCGCATCCCGCGCGAGCTCGCCCAGCGGTATCTGAACGACGGTTTCTCGGGCGGCGAGAAGAAACGCGTCGAGATCCTCCAGATGGCGATGCTCAAGCCGAGGCTCGCCGTTCTCGACGAGACCGACTCCGGGCTCGACATCGACGCGCTGCGAATCGTCGCCGGCGGCGTCAAGGAGCTCGTGGGGCCCGAGATGGGCGCCCTCGTCATCACGCACTACCAGCGCATCCTCAGCTACATCGAGCCGGACTTCGTGCACGTCTTCGTGGACGGAAAGATCGTCGCGCAGGGCGGCCCGGAGCTGGCGCATACACTGGAAGCAGAGGGTTATGAGGCTTTCATGCCCGCACCGGTAGGAACCGAGGACTAAATGGCAGCAGTGACCGAGACCGAGACCGAAGTCGTCGCCGAGATCGGCAGCGACTACAAGTACGGCTTCCACGACCCCGAGGACTACTTCTTCAAGTCCGGCCGAGGCCTCTCGCGGGAGCTCGTCGCCGCCATCTCCGAGCACAAGAACGAGCCCCAGTGGATGCGGGACTACCGGCTGAAGTCGCTCGACTACTTCCTGGCCCGGCCCCTCCCCGAGTGGGGCGGCAACGTCGCCGAGATCGACTTCGACAACATCTTCTATTACATCCGGCCGACCGAGAAGCAGGCCAAGTCCTGGGAAGACCTTCCGCCGGACATCAAGAACACCTGGGACCGGCTGGGCATTCCCGAGGCCGAGCGCAAGTTCCTCGCCGGCGTCGGCGCCCAGTACGAGAGCGAGGTCGTCTACCACAAGCTCAAGGAGGACCTCGAGAAGCAGGGCGTCCTCTTCCTCGACATGGACTCCGGTCTTCGCGAGCACGAGGAGCTCGTCAAGCAGTACTTCGGGACGATCATCCCGGCGAACGACAACAAGTTCTCGGCGCTGAACTCGGCCGTCTGGTCGGGCGGCTCCTTCATCTACGTCCCGCCGGGCGTGCGGATCGAGATGCCGCTCCAGGCCTATTTCCGCATCAACGCGGAGAACATGGGCCAGTTCGAGCGCACCCTGATCATCGTCGACGAGGACGCGTACGTGCACTACGTCGAGGGCTGCACGGCGCCGATCTACTCGAGCGACTCGCTGCACTCGGCGGTCGTCGAGATCATCGTCAAGCCGCGCGGGCGCTGCCGGTACACCACGATTCAGAACTGGTCGACGAACGTCTACAACCTCGTGACCAAGCGGGCAGTCGCCTACGAGAACGCGACGATGGAATGGGTCGACGGGAACCTCGGGTCGAAGCTGACGATGAAGTACCCGGCGATCTGGCTGATGGGCGACGGCGCCCACGGGGAGGTGCTCTCGATCGCCTTCGCGGGCACCGGCCAGCACCAGGACGCCGGCGGCAAGGCCGTCCACGTCGCGCCGAACACGACCTCGATCATCACGTCCAAGTCGATCTCGAAGAACGGTGGCCGCGCGGGCTACCGCGGGCTGCTCGAGGTCGCCAAGGGTGCGACCGGCGCGAAGTCGAAGGTCGTCTGCGACGCACTGATCCTCGACGAGGACTCGCGCTCCGACACCTACCCGTACATGAAGATCGACGAGGACAACGTCGACATCGGCCACGAGGCTACGGTCTCGAAGATCGGCGAGGAGCAGCTCTTCTACCTGATGAGCAGAGGCCTTTCCGAAGCCGAGGCCAGCGCGATGATCGTCTCCGGCTTCGTCGAGCCGATCACGAAAGAACTTCCACTGGAGTACGCAGTCGAGCTGAACCGGCTGATCCTGCTCCAGATGGAAGGCTCCGTGGGTTGATCCAGGCTCTCCACGTCGACTTCGTCGCGCAGCCCGTTACCGACGTCGAGCGGGCGGCCGAGTTCTACGGTGGGACTCTCGGCCTGGCGCACAATCCCGAGACCGGCCCACGCTGGATGGAGTTCGAGACCGGGAACCTGACGATCGGGCTCTCGACGTTCGGGCCGGCGATCTCGTTTCGGGTCGAGGACGTGGCCGAGGCGCGCTCAGAGCTCGAAAGCGACGGCATGAGCTTTGCGATGGACACGTTCGACTCCGGCGTCTGCCACGGCGCTCCCTTCATGGATCCCGACGGGAATCGCCTCGTCCTCCATCGCCGCTACGCGCCGGCGGAGTCGTTCGAGCCTCCGACGATGGACGTTCAGCGCACAGACTTCATCGGGGTCTCGGTGACCGACCGTGAGCGGGCAGGTGGGTTCTACCGCGACGTTCTCGGCCTGCCACGGAACGAGCTTTCCCACGACGAGTGGCCCGAGTTCGAGACCGACAACGTCGGGGTGGTGCTGAGCATGCCGGAGCAGCGGAACGAGACGGAGCACAAGCCCAGCGCCTACTCGCTCGCCTTTCGCGTCGCCGATGTCGCCGCGTCGATGGAGCGTCTGAGGAGCGCCGGTGTCGAGTTCGGATTCGACGAGGTCTACGACACGGGGGTCTGCCACATGGCGTTCTTCAAGGATCCCGACGGGAACTCGCTGATCCTCCACCGCCGGTACGCGCCGTACCCGGACGGCTCGACGCCGTGAGCCGGGCGGAGCTCCTCGAGCACTACCGCGCCATGCCGCTGCCCTCCACCTCGGACGAGCACTGGCGCTTCACCGATCTCCGTGGCTTCGACCCGGACTCCTATACCGCGAACGGGGCCACCGAGTCCCGTGTCGTGCCCGAGGGAATGCTGGACGTGGACCTCTCGGGCCTTGCCGTCATCGGCGAGGCCGGCGTCTCGATCGTCAAGTCGCCCGGCAACGGGGTCGTCTTCGAGCCGTTCACCGACCACGAGCGGCTCGGTCAGCTGGTCGGGACCGAGGAGAAGTTCGCGGCCCACAACGCCGCGGTCTGGGAACACGGTCTCCTGGTGGTGGTACCGAACGGGGTCGAGGTCGAGCAGCCGCTCGCGATTCGGATCGTCAACTCCGTCGAAGGCGGGTCTCTGTTCTTCCGCCTGCTCGTCGTGGCGGAGGAGGGGAGCCGCTTTACGCTGATCGAGGATTACGCCTCGTCGTCGCCGGAGCTCTCCGGGTACACGAACTCGGTCTCGGAGCTCTTCGTCGAGCAGTCGGCCAGGCTCGAGTACGTCTCGATCCAGAGCCTCTCGCAGGAGACCTGGCACTTCGCCTCGCACCACGCCCGGGTCGAGCGGGACGCCGAGCTCGACTGGGTCGCGGGCGGCTTCGGCTCCAAGAAGGGAAAGGTCTGGATCCAGAACGACCTGACCGGGCCCGGCGCGACTTCGCGGGTGACGGGGGCGTATTTCGCCGACGGCGATCAGCATCTCGACTACGACACGTACCAGCTCCACGTCGCTCCGAACACGACCTCCGACTTCGCGTTCAAGGGAGCCCTGCGCGACCGGGCGACCGCGGTCTGGCGCGGGATGATCCGGGTCGAGGAGGACGCGCAGCGGACGAACGCCTACCAGGAGAACCGGAACCTGATGCTGTCGCCGACGACGCACGCGATTCCGATTCCGGGCCTGGAGATCCTGGCGAACGACGTCCGCTGCACGCACGGCGCGACGGTCAGCCAGGTCGACCGGGAGCAGCTCTTCTACCTGATGGCGCGCGGCCTTCCGCGAGCAGCGGCAGAGCGGCTGATCGTCCGAGGGTTCTTCACGGACGTGCTCGACCGCATCGGCCTCGAACCGGTTCGCGAAGCGCTCGGCGAGGCGCTCGAAGCCCGCATCCCGCAGGCGTAGACCCGCTCAGGGAGTTAACGCTCCGGCAACGGGGGCGTACCTACCCTGGAATCGATGGTTCTCCTCGGGATCGCGTTCGTCGCAGGCCTGATCACGGCCCTGTCGCCGTGCATCCTCCCCGTGCTTCCGATCCTCCTCGCGGGCGGCGCGTCGGGGCGGCGTCCCTACGGGATCATCCTCGGGCTCGTCGGCAGCTTCAGCGTCTTCACTGTCGTCGGCGCCTCGATCCTCGACTCGCTCGGGCTGCCGCAGGACGCTCTACGCAACCTGGCGATCGTCCTGCTCTTTCTCCTCGCGGCGACCCTCCTCTTTCCTCGGGTTGCCGGCCTCGCCGAGCGGCCACTCCTCTTCCTGACCCGGCGCCGCCCGAACACGGAGAGCAACGGCGTCGTTCTCGGGATGAGCCTCGGGCTCGTGTTCGTGCCCTGCGCAGGCCCAGTCCTCGCTGCGGTGACCGCGCTTTCGGCGACCGGCGGTGGTGGGCTCGAGACCTTTTTCGTCGCGGTCGCCTACTCCCTCGGCGCGGCGCTCCCCATGCTCGCGATTGCGATCGGAAGCCAGCGCCTGACCCGAGGAGTCAGCTTCTTTCGGCGACACGCGGAAGGGACGCGACGCGTCGCAGGCGGCCTGCTCGCCCTGAGCGCTCTCGTGATCGCGCTCGGTGTCGACCAGCGGTTCACGACGGCCGTGCCCGGCTACACCGAGGCGCTCCAGGAGAAGGTCGAGCAGAGCCCCACGGCACGGAGGGAGCTCGCGAAGCTTCGCCGGGTGGCCTCACGGCAACCGATCGCGGACAGTGGCCCGGCCCAGACTGCGCCCGAGTTCGAGGGCATCGTCGAGTGGGTGAACAGCGAGGCGCTCACCACCCAGGGCCTGCGCGGCCGGGTCGTGCTCGTCGATTTCTGGACGTACTCGTGCGTCAACTGCCTGAGAACCCTTCCGCACCTCAAGGCCTGGGACCGGGAGTACCGAGACGACGGACTGACGATCGTGGGCGTCCATTCGCCCGAGTTTGCGTTCGAGCGCGAGGCGGACAACGTGAGAGCCGCCGTGAAGAAGCTCGGGATCCGGTATCCGGTCGCACTCGACAACGACTTCGCCACCTGGACCGCGTACGCGAACGAGTACTGGCCGGCCAAGTACCTCATCGACCGCGCGGGCCGGGTCCGGTACTTCCATTTCGGTGAGGGCGAGTACGACGAGACCGAGCGGCAGATCCGGACCTATCTGGGCGACGGGGTCACTGGAGACGCGTCCGAGGTGGCGGAGCGGCGGGGAAGCGTGCGCACGACGCCGGAGACGTATCTCGGTTACGGGCGCATCGACCGGTTCGTCGGTCCGATCGTCCCCGGCCGCGAGCGAACGTACCGCTTCCCCACCGAGCCGCTCGGCTCCGACGAGATGGCCTACGCGGGGCGGGTGAAGGTCGAGGAGGAGCGCCTCGTGGCCGGCAAGGAAGCTCGGCTGCGGATCCAGTTTCTCGCCCGGGAGGTGAACCTCGTTCTCGGTGGACGAGGCAAGCTCGAGGTGCTCCTCGACGGGAAGCCTCAGAAGACCCTGGCGATCGGCGGGGAGCCGCGCCTCTACAACCTGCTCGAGCTACCGGGCCTCCACGAGGGGCTACTCGAGCTTCGGTTCGCGCCGGGCCTCTCCGCGTACGCGTTTACGTTCGGCTGAGGAGGGTTTGACGCAAAACGGCTGTGCCGCCAGGCTGCGCTGCTCGCCCCCAGGACGGCGTCCTCAGTCGCGCCCGTATCGAAGAGATACGAACGCTCCCTGTGTCCTTGCCTGGGAACGAGCATCGCACCCTGGCAACGAGCGCTTTCGCGCCAAACCCTCCTAGGTCGCGACCGCGCCGCGCGCGCACTCGGCGAAGAACCGTTTCGTGACCGCGCGACACGCGGCGCGCCGCTCCTCGCGGTATGCGTGCAGGCCGCCGAGGATCGTCCCGATCCCCTCGAAGCAGTAGGCACGGCTCGACGCCGGCGCCGACTGGCAGAGGGGAGTCGCGCGCTTCGGCCCCGCATCGTTCGAGACGATGTCCCGCGCCGCGCCGTAGATGCACTCGCGCGCGAGCTTGCCGGCACGTCCGCAGATCTCGAGAATCTCGCGGGCGTTCTGGCGTGTGGTGCCGGACGCGTCCCGACCGAGCGACTGGAAGCACGTGGCGATCCAGGCCTGCTCGCTCTTCATGCAGGTGTCGACCGTTTTCTGCCAGTCGTAGCCGTTCGCGGCGAGGATTCGAGAGGTCACCATCAGGTAGCAGTAGAGCTTGTGTTTCTCCTTGACGACGTTGCACGGGTAGATCAGGTTGTCGTCGCGCAGCCAGCGTGATTTCACGCCGTACGAGGACGAGACGTTCTCCATGAAGACGCCGGCGTGACAGGACGTCTGATCCCAATCCGTCGTCAGCAAGTCGCAGACGCGGAGGGACTCGGTCAGGTCGTACCCGGTGTGGATCATCAGGCCGTGTCCGAGCCCGTGGACGCACTGGTAGGCGATGTAGCTCGTCCGGCGGATGTCCTCTCCGACGCAGATCGAGCGGCTCTTGGCGGGCAGCTCATCCTTCGAGAAGCCGAAGAACGAATGCTCGACGACGCCGTGGTAGTAGCCCGACCAGCAGGTCGCGCGGCCCTCGGTGAGCGCCTGCGCGACGCTTCCCTTGTGGTGCTGGAGTGACGCCGATCCGATCGTGTGCGCGATCCGGTGGCAGTCCGACTCGACGGCCTTGTCCGAGGACTGCTTCTCCTCGAAGAGGTCGAGAGCGGGCTTCGGCCCCTCTCTGAAGGCGATGTTGCCGAACGCCTGACGCCGGCAGTCGGCGTCGAGACAGCCCTCGAGCCGCTCGGTGTTGGCCTTGAAGGGGCCGATGACCGGCGCGCCTGCCGCGGCCTGGCCGTCCTCGCCGCCGGAGACGAAACGCGCGACGTCCTGGATCTCCTGCTCGCTCAGCTCGCCTTCGAACGACGGCATGCCGCCGCCTCCGCCTTTCACTTTCTGCACGGCCTCGTCGAAGGACGGGCTCTCGTCGTCGAGATTCGGACCCACGGAACCGCTCGAGCCTGCCGCCTCGAACGTGTGGCAGCTGCCGCACCCGGCCTCGGCGTAGACACTCGCGCCTGGACCCTTGGCCGTGCCGCCGGAGTCGTCGCCTCCGCAGCCTGCAAGGAGGCCGATCGAGAGAGCGGCGAGGGCCGAGACGAGCCGGAAGCTCATCGTCCTAGAGTAGTGGCGATACCCTGAAATGCCATGGCCGGCTGCTGTTCGGGACACTCATATGACGAGTTCTTCACGGAGAAGGCCGCGAGACGCGACGCACGGCTCCTCCGGCGGCGCGGGCTCGACACGACGGCTCGCAGAATCGCCCGCTTCGTCGCTCGCCGCGGGATTCCTGGCGCGACTGCGCTCGATGTCGGCGGCGGGGTTGGCGCCCTCGGCCTGGAACTGATCAAGGGCGGTGCCGCGCGGGTCGTGACGGTCGAGCTGTCGTCCGGCTACGACCGGGTGGCCGGTGAGCTGGCGAGCGCCGAAGGCGCCGGCGACCGAGTCGAGCGGCGTGTCCTCGACTTTGCGACGCAGGCCGGCGAGCTTCCCCTCGTGGACGTCGTCGTCATGAACCGCGTCGTCTGTTGCTACCCGGACTACGAGACGCTGCTCGGTGCGGCTGCCGGGCGGGCGAACCGCCTGCTCGCCTTCAGCTTCCCGAAGGAAACCTGGTGGACTCGCGGCGGCTCACTGATCGCAAATGCCGTCCTCGGGCTTCGGCGCTGCGATTTTCGCTCGTTCGTCCATCCACCGGCCGCGTTGATCGCGACCGCCGAGGCGCACGGCTTCCAACTCGCCTACGAGCACGAGGGAGCGCTCTGGCGGGTTGCAGGCTTCGAGCGCGCCGCGTGACGCCAACCCCGCCGGGATACGATGGCCCCATGGCCGTCGAGGCTCGCGCAACGCTCGATGCGCAGAAGCTGCGCGCGGACTTCCCGATCCTTCACCAGGAGATCAACGGGAAGCCGCTCGCCTACCTCGACTCGGCGGTCACCTCCCAGAAGCCGCGTCAGGTGCTGGACGCGATGACGACCTTCTACGAGACGTCCTACGGCAACGTGCATCGGGGGGTCTATGCCCTCGCCGAGCGCTCCACCGAGGCGTTCGAGGGCGCCCGTGACCGGATTGCGAAGTTCGTGAACGCGCCGTCGTCCCGCGAGCTGATCTTCACCCGGAATGCGACGGAGAGCCTGAACCTCGTCGCCTACGCCTACGGGCTCGCCCGTCTGGGCCCGGGAGACGTCGTCGTCGTCACCGAGCTCGAGCACCACTCGAACTTCGTTCCCTGGCAGTACGTCGCCAAGCGCACGGGGGCCGAGTTCCGGATGATCCGCCTCACCGACACCGGGGAGCTCGACCTCGACGGCCTGGATGAGATCGCCGGGGCGGGGCAGATCAAGATCGTCGCGGCCAATCTCGTCTCGAACTCACTCGGGACGGTCAACCCGATCGAGCGGCTGACCGCCTGGGCTCACGAGCAGGGCGGGATCATGGTCGTCGACGGGGCGCAAGCCGCGCCGCACCGCGCGATCGACGTCCAGGCGCTCGACTGCGACTTCTTCGCCTTCTCCGCGCACAAGATGTGTGGGCCGAGCGGCGTCGGCGCGCTCTGGGGCCGGCGCGAGCTCTTCGAGGGGATGGAGCCCTTCAACCTCGGCGGCCACATGATCCGCAAGGTTCAGTTCGAGGAGACGACCTGGGGCGATCTCCCGCACAAGTTCGAGGCCGGGACCGCGCCCATCGCGGAGGCGGTCGGCTTCGGGGCGGCCGTCGACTACCTGAACGATGTAGGGCTCGAGGCCATCGAGCAGTACGAGCACGACATGGTCACCTACGCGCTCGAACGCCTGGCGGACGTCCCGGGAATCCGTCTGTACGGTCCGCCGCCGGAGCGGAGGGCCGGAATCGTCTCGTTCAACATGGACGGGATCCACCCGCACGACGTCGCGCAGGTGCAGGACTGGGAGGGGATCGCGATCCGCGCGGGGCACCACTGTTGCCAGCCGCTGATGGCCCGGCTCGGCGTCGCAGCGACGAACCGCGCGAGCTTCTACCTCTACACGGTGCCCGACGAGATCGACCGCCTCGCCGACGGGCTCCTCCGCGCGCGAAAAGTCTTCGGCTAGCCTCAACAGCATGGACATGTATCGCGAGGTGATCCTCGATCACTACAAGAACCCGCGCGGGCACGGGGTGATCGACGATGCCGACGCGCACGCGGAGGGGATGAACCCGCTCTGCGGCGACGAGGTCGCGATCTACGTCGAGTTCGGAGAGGACGGAGAGACGATCGACGAGGTCAAGTTCTCGGGGCGCGGGTGCGCGATCAGCCAGGCGTCGACGTCGATGCTGATGGAGATGGTGCAGGGGCGCACGGCGACGGAAGTCGGGGAGCTCTCGAAGGACGAGTTGCTGGAGGAGATCGGCATCCCGCTGACGCCGATCCGCCTCAAGTGCGCGCTGCTCGGGCTCGGGGTCCTGAAGGTTGCGCTGCACCGATCGAAAGGCACGCCGCTGCCCGAGGAGTGGGCGGGCCTGGACGACCAGTTCAAGGTCAGCTAAGCGACTTGGCGCTGGTTACCGTCGGGCCGGTTGCGGAGCTGCCGCCGGGAACCGTGAAGATCGTCCACGTCGGCCAGGTCGCCGTCGGCGTCTACAACCTCGACGGTGAGTTCCATGCGATCGAGGACCGGTGCTCGCATGACGACGGCCCGCTCGCCGAGGGTGACTTCGACCCCGCGACGGGCGTTGCAGTGTGTCCGCGGCACGGGGCGAACTTCGACATCCGCACGGGCCGGGCGCTGACGCTCCCTGCCTACGAGCCCGTCGACACCTTTCCGGTGGTCGTGGAAGACGGTGTCGTCAAGGTGGAGATCAGTTGATCGACGACCGCGTTCGCGCAGTCCTCGCGCGCCTCGAGGCCGAGGACGCCGACGAGCGCTCCCAGGGCGTCGCCCGAGAGCTTCGGTCCCGCCAGGTCGCTCGTACCACCGGGCAATTCCTCTTCGCTCTCGTCGCCCCGCAGGCCGACTGCGAGGTGCTCGAGATCGGTGGCTCCCGCGGGTACTCGACGATCTGGCTGGCTGCCGGGGTCCGCAACCTCGGCGGGCGCGTGCTCTCACTGGAGGCCGACCCCGTGAAGTGCGAGGCCTGGCGGCGGAACATCGCCGAAGCCGGCGTCGAAGGAACGGCGCAGCTGGTCGAAGGCGATGCGTTCGAGACGCTTCCCGCGATCGACGACGTCTTCGACATCGTCTTCATCGACGCCGAGAAGGAGCAGTACGAGCGGATCTTCGAGATCGCCCGTACCAAGGTCGAGCCAGGCGCGCTCTTCGTCGCCGACAACGTCCTTTCCCACGAAGAGACGCTCGGCTCCTACTCGCGCGCTCGCCAGGCCGACTCGACGCTGGAATCGATCACGCTGCCGCTCGATCGAGGGTTGGAGCTTTCCTCCGTCCTGCGCTAGCCGCTACATTTCTGGTTAACCGCGGAAAGGAGGTGGTCCGAGAGTGATTTCATCAAGTACGGGCAGTGGAGGTACCAGCGGGTAGGGGCGTGTCCCCGGTACCGGAAGGGAACCGCCTAGCCAGCGTAGGGGATATCGCGCTACGCGCCGCCGGCCACTCGGCCGGCAGGAAGCGCTCCTACTAGAACACGCTGGTCACCGGAAAAAGGGGCCGCCTCCGTGCGGCCCCTTTTCTTTGCTCGTACCCTCTTTGGCCATGGCAGTCGTGATCGCCAACCAGCTCCGCAAGGAGATCGCGGGAAATCCGCTGTTCGACGGCGTCTCGTTCAAGGTCGAGCGCCGCGACCGGCTCTCGCTCGCCGGCCCGAACGGCGCCGGCAAGACGACCCTGCTCCGAATGCTCTCGCGCGAGCTGCCGGTGGACAGTGGGGAGCTGGCGTTCTCGAAGGGGACGCGCGTGGCGCTGCACGACCAGCGCCCGCCGCTCGAGCACGGATTGTCTCTTCGCGAGTACGTGCTCTCCGGCGCCGCGGACCTGATCGCGTTCGAGGAGGAGCTTCGCTCGATCGAGGGCGCCATGGCGTCCGGCACGCATGATCCCGCGACGCTCTCGCGCTATGCGGACGTGCAGTCCCGGCTCGAGCACGCGGGCGGCTATGCCTGGCGCGACCGGACGGCGTCCGTGGTGCGCGGACTCGGCTTCTCCGATGCCGAGCTCGATCGCCCGCTCGAGACGTTCTCCGGCGGCGAGCTCACGCGTGCGTCGCTGGCGCGCGCGCTCGCCGGCGATCCGGATCTGCTCCTCCTCGACGAGCCGACGAACCACCTCGACGTCGAGAGCATCGAGTGGCTGGAACGCGAACTGCTGTCGCTCGACGCCGCCGTGATCCTGGTGGCGCACGACCGCTGGTTTCTCGAGGCGGTGACGAACGGCGTCCTGGAGCTCTCCGGCGGCCGCTCGCTCTTCTTCAAGGGGCCGTGGCACGCCTGGCGGCGCGAGAAGGTGGCCCGCGCCCTGCACGCTCAGAAGGCACTCGACCGCCTCGAGGGCGACATCGCACGACTCGAGCGCTTCGTGGAGCGGTTCAGGTACAAGAAGACCAAGGCCAAACAGGCTCAGGCGAAGATCACCCACATCGGCCGGCTGGAGCAGGAACGGGGCGAGGAGGCTGACACGCTCGACCGTCTCTCCCTCAAGAAGCGATCGATGGGCTTCGACTTCCTCAATCCGGCTCGGAGCGGCCGCACGGTCGTCGAGGCGTCAGGGCTCGAAGTCAAGGCCGGGACGAAAGAGCTCCTGCACGGGATCGACTTCGCGCTCGAGCGCGGCGAGCACGTCGCGCTCGTCGGCCCGAATGGCTCGGGCAAGACGACGCTGCTCGAAACCATGCTCGATCGGCGCGACCCCGCCGACGGCAAGGTTCGGCTTGGTCACGGTGTCGAGGCCGCCTACTTCTCGCAGCACGAGATGGAGCTCGACGAGCGTGGGACGGTGCTCGACTGCGTCCAGGGCTCAACAGGGCTTCCGCGCCAGTCCGCACAGAATCTTCTCGGCCGCTTCCTCTTCTCCGGATGGGACGAGCAGTCGAAGCCGGTGAGCGTCCTCTCGGGCGGCGAGCGCCGGCGGCTCGCCCTCGCAATCGTCGTCGCCTCGGGCGCGAACTTCCTCGTGCTCGACGAGCCCACGAACCACCTCGACCTCGAGAGCCGGGAAGCGCTCGAGGCTGCGCTGGAGGCCTTCCCGGGCACCGTGCTGCTCGTCTCGCACGATCGTGCGCTCCTCGACGCCGTGGCGCACCGGACGCTTGCGATCGAGAACCACGGCCTTCAGTCCTATGAGGGCGGCTGGGCCGAGCTGATCCGCCGGCGCGAGGAGAAGGCGTCGGCTGAGAAACCGGTCGCGCCGAGGGTGACGAAGACCAAGGCGAAGGCTGTTCCCGTCATGCCAAAGGGGCCGACGACGCTCGAGGTGCTCGAAGGAGACATCCAGAGGCAGGAAGCGGCGGTCACGGAGATCGAGCGGCAGCTGGCGGACGACTGGGGCAACGTTGAACTGCTGGCTGCGCACCGCACCGCCCGCGACGAGCTCCAGGCGCTCCTCGCCCGTTGGGAGCAGCTCTTCGAGACCTCCCAAGCCTAGGTAGCTAGTCCGCAAACGTGGCGATGAGTGCCTCGGCCACGACCTTCAGGGGCTTGCCGGAGAGTTGGCTCGCTTTGCGGAGGCGCTTGAAGGCCTCGTCCTCGCTGAGGCCGTCCCTTTCCATGAGCAAGCCTTTCGCCCGCTCGATCGCCTTCCGTGCCGCGAGCGCCTCGGCCAGCGAGTCCGCCTCCTCGCGGAGCTCGCTGAGCTCTTCGTGCCGCGCCCGCGCCGTCGCGATCGCCGGTAGGAGGTCGGCTTCGCGGAATGGTTTGACGAGATAGCCGAACACTCCCGCCTCCACGGCGCGCGACACGAGCTCGTCCTGACCGTAGGCCGTCAGCATCACGATCGGGATCGCGTGCTCCTCGAGGATGCGGCGCGCCGCTTCGATCCCGTCCAGTCGCGGCATCTTGACGTCGAGGATCGCGAGATCCGGCCTGTGCTCCCGCGCCAGGTCGACTGCCTCGACCCCGTCCCGCGCCTCGGCGCACACCTCGTGGCCCGAGTCTTCGAGCAAGCTGCGCAGGTCGAGCCGGATGATCGTCTCGTCCTCGGCGATCAGGATCCTCATGCCGGAAAGACCACCTCGGCTCGAAGGCCGCCGTTCGAGCTCAGGTCGAGCGTTCCACGCAGCTCGTCCCGCACGAGAGCCTGCACGATCGACAGCCCCGTGCCGCTCGGCTCGTCCTCGATTCCGCCCCCGTCGTCGACGATCGCGAGCACCACGTCGCCGTCTCGCCGCGTCAGCTCGACGCGCACGCTGTCGCCGCCGTGCTCGAGCGCGTTCTGGAGCAGCTCGCTGAAGACGAGCGCCAGGGCCGTTGCCCGATTCCCGGCGAGCGAGACCGGCTCGAAGGCAGTCTCGACCTCCTTGCCGGAACCGAGACCCTGGACGAGCATCGCGCGGAGGCGATCCAGCAGCTCGTCGAGCTCCACGTCGTCGTGCCGGCTCTCTGTCAGCACCTCGTGCACGGCCGCGATCGCGAGGATCCGGTTCGCCGAGTCGTCCAGCGCCTTGCGTGGGTCGACGTCGTCGCCCGAGCGGGCCTGAAGCCGCAGGAGCGAGGCAACCGTCTGCAGGTTGTTCTTGACCCGGTGGTGGATCTCTTGCGCGAGCACACCACGCATGACGGCCCTGCCGTGCTCGAGCGCGACGGCTGCGTGATTCGCGATCGACGACAGGAGCGCTCGCTCCTGAGCCGAGAACGGCGTGTCCCGGTCGCAGACGAGCTCTCCGATCTGCCGACCCTTCCAGCGGAGCGGGAGCCGAACCGCGTGCTGACCCGGGCGCCCCTCGGGCCACGCGACGTTCCCGTCCTCCAGGACGAGCGCAGCACCGGTTGCGCCGACCGCGTCGACCGTGGTTCGGACGATGGCCTCGAGCGACTCCTCGAGGTACAGGGACTCGGAGACGGCTTCGGAGATCCGAGCGAGCGCTTCGAGCTCGACCACGCGTTGCTGCGCGTCGCTGTAGAGCTTGGCGTGCTCGATCGTCTGAGCGACCTGGGCGGCGATGGCGAGCAACAGCTCGATCTCGTCGTCGGTGAACGTGCGTGGCTCGACCGTCCGGACGTTCAGTGCGCCGGCGAGCTTGTCCCGCGCCAGGATCGGGACGGCGAGGATCGACTCGTACTGGTCCTCGGGCAGGTTCGGAAAGGCTTTGAACCGGGGGTCGAGGTGGGCCTGAGCGGGGATCGCGACCGGCTTGCGCTCCGCCGCCGCCGTCCCGGTGATCCCCTCGCCGGGCCGCATGCGGGGCCGCTTCGTCATCTCCTCGACCGCGGTGCCTTGCGTTGCGCGCAGGACGAGCTCGTCGGAGGGCTCGTCGTAGAGGTAGACGAAGCACGCCTCGGTGTCGAGCGCCTCGGCGACCTTGCGTGCAACGAGCGCCAGCACCTCTTCGAGGTCGAGCGTCGAATTGACGGCCGCGATCGTCTCGGTCAGCAGCCGAACGTGCCGTCCCGGCGCATCCATCAGCCCACGAACCTACTATCGCTTACAAAGTTTTTACGAGCGGCAACCCAAAACGCTGACAGCTGATGAGTACGTTTCCAGCCTTGAGCGAGGCCATCCCGATGCTCCCCGACCTTCGCCAGACGATCGGCTATCTGGTCGCGGACGCAAGGGGGAAGATCGTCGGCCGGGTCGAGTGCGCCATGTACGGAAGCGCGCGTGACACGCCGGACGCTCTCTCGGTGCGTTCGGGCTTCCTCTCTCGCCGCCGCCGGCTCGTGCCGGCAGAGACGATTCAGGAGATCGACGGCGCCAGCGGCGTCGTCGGACTGAACGTCGAGCGCGAGTCGATTCGCGCGTTTCTCTAAAGGCCCCAGAACGACCACGAGCTGCAAACGCAGCTCGCAGTCGGCCGTCAGTTCGTCCCACCCGCCGCAGGGCGGGGCAGGACTCGCGACATTCTCCCTGCTTTTCGGCGGGTTTACTAGAGGACCGGCAGGTAGCGCTCTAGCTCCCACTGCGTCAGCTGCACCCGGTAGTCGTCCCACTCCTTGCGCTTCAGCTCGACGTACCGGTCGAAGATGTGCCGTCCCAGCGTCTTGCGCGCCAGCTCGGACGCCGGACAGCTCGTCGATCGCCTCGCCGAGTGTCTCCGGCAGCGAGACGATTCCGCGCTCGCGCCTCTGCTCCGGGGTCAGGTGGTAGAGGTTCGTCTCCATCGGCTCCGGCAGCTCGTAGCCCTTCTCGATCCCCTCGAGGCCTGCGTGGAGCAGCGCTGCGAAGGTGAGGTAGGGGTTGCATGCGGGGTCGGGGCAGCGGATCTCGGCTCGCGTCGCCTCTTCCGAACCCGGCTTGTAGAGCGGGATCCGGATCAGCGCCGAGCGATTCCGCTGCGACCAGGCGACGTAGACAGGCGCCTCGTAGCCGGGCACGAGCCGCTTGTACGAGTTGACCCACTGCGCGAAGATCGCCGAGATCTCCCGGGCGTGGCGCAGCTGCCCCGCGATGAACGCCTTGCCGACGTCGGACAGGTGCCACTTGTCGTCCGCGTCGAAGAACTGGTTGCGACCGTCCGTGAAGAGGGACATGTGGGTGTGCATCCCCGAGCCGTTCTCGCCGAAGATCGGCTTCGGCATGAAGGTCGCGTGGAAGCCGGCCTTCTTTGCGATCTCCTTGACGATCAGGCGGTACGTGATCGTGTGGTCGGCCATCTCGAGCGCCGGCGCGAAGCGCATGTCGATCTCGTGCTGCGACGGACCGACCTCGTGATGGACGTACTCGATCGGGATCCCCATCCCCTCGAGCGCGCGTACCGTCTCCTGGCGCAGCTCGCCGGCGGCGTCCATCGTCGTCATCGCGAAGTAGCCGCCCTCGTCGAGCGTCTCGGTGCCCTTGGAATCCTTGAAGAGGAAGTACTCGAGCTCGGGGCCGATGTTGAAGGTGTCGAAGCCCATCTCCTTCATCCGGTCGAGCGCGCGGCGCAGGACGAAGCGCGGATCGCCGTCGTAGGGCGCGCCGTCCGGCGTGACCACGTCGCAGATCATGCGGGCGACCTTGGTCTCGCCTTCGCGCCAGGGCATGAGCTGGAAGGTGCGCGGGTCGGGAATCGCGACCATGTCGGATTCCTCGATCGCGTTGAAGCCCGTGATCGAGGAGCCGTCGAAGCCCATCCCGTCGTCGAGCGCGGCCTCCATCTCCGAAGGTGTGACCGCGAAGCTCTTGAGATGACCCTCCAGATCGGTGAACCACAGGAGGAGAAACTCGACCCCCTCGTCCTTGATCCGCTTGAGGACCTCCTTGCGGTCGTCGGTGCTCGACGTTGCCCTCGACTTGCTCTCCACCTGCGCCATTACCGCCTCCTTAAATGCGAAAAGCCCCGGGCAAGCGCCCGAGGCCCCATTGCCTCCGTGCTCTTCGAGCGTACCACTAGACAGGGACGTTCGCGTCCTCGAGTTCGGGGTCGTTACCGCCGTGCCGCACGGCCCTCGCGTAGAGGGCGATCGCCGGCGTGAGGAGCAGCCCGGTCGCCACGAGCGCGGCGCGCAGCGAGGCCAAGGTCCCGACGACGCCGATTGCCGGGCCGCCCACGACCTCCCCGATCGCGCCCGACTGGCTCGCCATCGAGTTGACCGTGGCCCGAACGCTGGAGTCCTCGACGTTCTTGTTCAACCAGGTCACGTACAGCGGGTCCGAGAGCCGCCGGGCGAGGCGCGCGACGAGGTAGGCGCCGGCCGCGAGCGCGAAGCTCGTCGCGAACCCGAAGGCGACGACAGACACCGAGAGGATCGCCGTCAGCCACAGCAGCGCCCGAGCCAGCTTTGCGTTGTCTGCGTCCTCGAAGCGCGGGACGAGAAAGGACGTGATCGCGATTCCTGCGACGAGCCCGACGATGTTGAACACGCCGAACCAGACGACTGGGTCGAGGCCCCAGAGCTCGGGCAGGCCGACATCGATGATCAGGTGCGCCTCCCAGAGCTTGTCGAGCCCCTCCGACGCCGCCCCGACGAAGAACATGATCGCCACGATCATCAGCAGGATCCGGTGGCCGCGCACGAGCCGACCGCCGGTGACGGCTGTCTTCCGTAGGGCGTGGACGGGAGACGTTCGCTCCTCCACCGGCCGTCGGACGAACCCGTGCTCGGGCATCAGGAAGATGGAGGCGACCCCTGTCGCCAGGGACACGGCGCCCCCGAAGACGATTCCAGCGCCGAGATCCTGAGTCGCGATCGCGACTCCGAGACCGGCGCCCAGAATCGCGCCCAGATACGAGAACTGGGTTCCACGCAGGAAGACACGGCCGATGCCGTCGACGCCGTGCTCGTCGGTGATCCAGGCCTCCCACGCGCCGCTCAGGAAGGTTCCGCCGATTCCGCGCACGACGGCGGCCACGAGGATCACCGTGTAGACGGAAACCAGCCCCATCGCGACGACCGCTCCTCCCGAGAGCAGGAGGCCGACGATGATCGAGAGCCGCCGGCTATAGGTGTCGGCGACAACTCCCGTCGGCACCTCGAAGAGGAAGACCGCGATCTCGCTGACGGTGCCGATGAGCACGAGCTGCAGCGGGTTCGCGCCGACGTCCTGGACGAGGTAGACGGCAAGGACAGTGAAGGCGGCATGGTGGCCGATCGAGTCGAAGAACTCGATTCCGTAGAAGACCCTGAGCGCGTCGAGGCGGCGGATTACGGACGTCTCCGCATCGAGATCCACGCGGGCTGGGGGACGAAGCCGAGGGCGAGGTTGATCGCCTGCATCCCTTCGTTCCGGTCCTGGGTGTATGTGAGCAGCTCGCGGTACCCGTTGGCCGCAGCCCAGGCGACCTGAGTCTGTTTGAGCGCGGTGGCGATGCCGCGGCGACGGTGGGTCCGGCGGGTCGCCGTCAGCCCGTGCTCGAGCAGGCCTGGAGCGTCGCGCTCGATGAGCCCGGCGAACCCAACCATCTCCCCGTCCTCGATGGCAGCGAAGGAGATCGGCCCGGGCATGTCCTCCTCGACCCAGACATCGAAGGCGGCGAGCTCGACCGGCACCGTGAGCGGCAGGTCTTCCCACGCTTCTTGCGTGAGCGCGTATGCAGCCTCGTGCAGCTCAGGAGTGACCTCGACGATCTCGATTCGGTCGAGCGGCGGCGGGCCCTGCTCGTCGCCCCGAAGCTCGAGGACGAGCTCGAACTCTCGGGCGTACTCCTCGAAGCCCCGTCGCTCGGCCCACGCGACCGAATCGGGATCGGCCTCGGAGACCGACGTCGAGATCGCGTCCGGTTCCTGGGCACGCGCGTGCGCCGCCAGGCGCTCGTAGAGAGCCGACCCGATTCCCCGCCTGCGGAACTCCGGCAGCACGCGAGCGCCGACGAACAACCGGCCCGGCGAGTCGGACGGGGCGACGAGGCCGAGCCCCACGACGCGCTCCTCCTGCTCCGCTAGCAGGTATAGCCGCTCAGGTTGCCGCTGCTTCCTGCGCTCGAGCTGCTCCGCCGTCATCGGCTCCCGAGGTGTGATTGCTGCCCACACACCGCAGAGGGCGGCGAGATCCTCTCGCGTGGTCGCCTCTCGGATCATGACGCCACCGCCGGGAGATCCTCCAGCTCAGGCTCGCGTCCACCGTGGCGAATCGCGCGACCGTACAGCGCGAGCGCGGGGGTGAGCAGCAGGGCGCCAAGGCCTAGGGCGGGGCCGGTGCCGAAGCGGTTCCCCACCAGGCCGAGGACAGGTCCGCCGGCCGCCTGGCCGATCGCGTCTGCCTGCCCGGAGATCGAATTCACCGTCGCGCGGACGCTCGAGTCGGTGATCTGCTGGTTCACCCAGGTGTCCCAGAGCGGGAAGATCAGCTGCCGCGCCAGCAGCGAGGCGAGTAGCGCGAGGACCGCGACGACGGCGAGCCCGGTGAACGCGAACACGAGCTGCGCGGCCGCGAGCACCGCCGTGAACGCAAAGAGCAGCCTGGCGATCCCCTCGGTGCCGGTTCGCTCGAAGCGCCGCAGGAGCAGGCCGACGGCGAAGAACCCGAACAGCATCGAGACAGCTGCGAAGCCCCCGAACCAGACAACCGCGTCCAGACCGCCGACGGACGGCAGGCCGATCTCTCGGAGGAAGTGCGCCTCCTTCAGCCGGTCAAACGCCTCGCTCGCGGTTCCCATGAAGAATGCGATCCCGAGCAGCATCAGGAGGACAGGCTGACCGCGAATGAAACGCCCGCCTTCGAGCGCCGTCGTCCCGAGCTCCCTGAAGGTTCCCTTGCGCTCCTCGCGCGGGCGCCTCCGGAACGCGGTCTCCGGCATCAGGAGGATGGAGCCCACGGCGCAGACGATCGAGACGGCGCCGCCGGCGATCACCGCCGCCTGGAGCGACTGGGTGCCGATCGCCACGCCGAGGACGAGACCCAGCAGCGCCCCCGCGTACGAGTAGCGTGCGCCTCGAAGGAAGACCTGCGGGACGTCCTCGACGCCCACCTCGTCCGTGATCCACGCCTGATAGGCGCCGCTCGTGAACGTGTACGAGACCCCCCACAGCGCCCAGAGCACGACGATTACCCACGCCGTCGAGGTCACGCCCACCAGCATCCACGTGACCCCGGTTCCGAAGAACCCGACGACGAGCGACAGCTTGCGCCCGTAGGTGTCGGCTAGCACGCCGGTCGGGATCTCGAACAGGAAGACCGCCGCCTCCATTGCCGTCCCCATCAGCACCAGCTCGAAGGGCGAGAGACCCACGTCCTGGACGAGGTAGAGGGCGACCACGACCCACGTCGGCATCGAGAGAAGGAACTCGAGGCCGTAGTACACGGTCGGGGCCGGCAGCTTCCTCACGGCCTATCCGGAGCGCTTGAGCTTTCCGTGCCGTTTCGCGTACTGCTCGCCGATCCGGAAGACGAGCAGGCCGAGCGGGATCGAGACGGCGCCGATCAGGATGAGCGGCCAGAGCTCGTCGCCCATCTCACTCAACCCTTCACCCCTGATGATCGCGTCGCGGAGCCCGTCGAGCGCGTAGGTCGCGGGCGAGAAGATCGAGAGCACCTGCATCCAGTCGGGGAGGACGCTGACCGGGTAGTAGACGCCCGAGATCACGAGCAGGATCCCCTGCGCCATGAACCCGAGCTGCGTGCCCTTCTCGGGCGAGATCAGCGGGAGGACGGCCGTCATCATCCCGATCCCGATGAACGAGATCGAGGCGACGAGCAGGACCACGATTGCGGCGACGTAATCAGCCTGCGCGAGGTCGAGGTCGAAGAAGAGCGCGACCACGCCGAAGAGCAGGATCGCGCGGATGATCCCGTAGACGATCGCGAAAATGCCCATCCCGAAGAGGTGCACCGGACGGGAGAGCGGGGCCATGAACGTGTACTCGATCGTCCCTTCCCAGCGCTCCCAGGCGACGGTCTCCGTGAGGATCTCGAAGATCACCCCGAGGTACGCCCACACGACGGCGCCGACGAGCAGCTGCGTCGTGATCAGCTGGACGTCGATGTCCCCGCCGGCCGCCTCGACGCCCTCGCCGATGAAGACGATCGTGAGCGTGTTCGCGATCGTCCAGACGAAGAACGCGAGATCCCACCAGATGTAGCGGCGGACGAGGTAGACGTTCCGCTCGAAGACGCCGGAGAGCCCGATGAGCTCGTGGCGCAGTACTGCTGCTGCTCCTGGCATCAGTCGTCAGCCTCCTCTTCATCCTCGAATGCCTTGCCGGTCGCCGCGAAGAACGCGGCCTCGAGCGTGTCCGCTTCGTACTTGGCCTTCAGCTCAACCGGTGGGGCAAGCTCGATCAGCTTGCCGCGGTCGAGGATTCCGACCCGGTCCGCGAGCTCCTCGGCCTCGACGAGGTCATGGGTGCAGAGCAGCACGGTCGCGTCGTGGACCTCTCGAATCTCCCGGATGAACTTCTGAACCTCCAGCTTCGATCGTGGATCGAGCCCGGTCGTCGGCTCGTCGAGCAGCAGGAGGATCGGCGCTGTCAGGAGCGCCCTGGCGAGGGCGACCTTCTGCTGCATGCCGCGGGACATGTCTTCGAGCGGCTCCCCCATCCGCTCCCGCGGGAAGCCGACCCGGCCGAGGATCTCCGGGATCCGCTCCCGGGTCTCGCGGATCGGCATTCCGTAGAACCGCGCTGCGTAGCTCAGGTTCTCGACGGCGGACATCTTCTTGAAGAACGAGGCCTCGACGGACACGCGGTTGATCAGCCGCCGAACGGCCCTCGTCTCCTTCGAGACGTCGTGGCCGAACACGTGCGCCGAGCCGCCGTCGTCGAGGAGCAGCGTCGAAAGGAGGCGCACGAGCGTCGACTTCCCCGAGCCGTTCTGGCCCAGGATCGCGAGCGTCTCGCCGCGCCGCATCTCGAACGAGACGCCGTCGAGCGCCGCGACCCGCTTGCGGCGCCGACGGAAGCCTTCGCGACCGTCGTTGCGGAAGAACTCCTTGCGGAGGCCGGAGACGACGACGACGGGCGCTGAGTTGTTGTTAGTCGAGTGGGTCATGCGATGCTCCTACGAATTGAAAGTTGCCGAGAACGGGCTCGAACTGACCCTCAGAGGAGGGCCGCGAGCCGATGAGGGTTCTCAGACTGTTCGGAACATCACAGCGAGCCCACCTTAGCCAGCACCCTGGGGCGCGGTCAAGGTGTCGGGCTCCGACGTCTGCGGCCTAGTGCCTTTGCTCCGGAGGTTCCGAACGCTCGGGATCATGAGGATCGCGAGGCTCGAGGCGAGCGTCCAGCCGACTGCGATCAGCAGTGTCTCGTCGTAGCCGATCGTCTCGGCGACCGGTCCGATCAGGACGTAGCCCAGCGGCAGGAAGAGCCATGAGCCGAGCCAGTCGTACGAGCTGACCCGGGACAGGGCGTGCCGAGGCACGTGCTCCTGCATCGCGGTGAACCAGAACGCCGCGCCGTAGTTCATCGACATCGCTCCGACGAACGCGCAGGCCGTGATCAGCGGCACGGAGTCGCTCAGCGCGTAGCCGACGAGCACCACGCACCACACCGCGCAGCTCAGGAAAACGATCACGAGCGAGCGACTCGGCCTGTACCGCATCGCCACGAGGCTTCCGACGACTGCACCGAGGCCGGCGCCGACCATGATCGTCGCGTAGGCAGAGGATCCGCCCAGCTCCCGCTTCGCGATCACGGGGGCGAGGACGAAGAAGCACGCGAGCGCGGTCAGGTGGAAGAGGCCGAAGTAGACGACGCTCACCCAGATCCAGGTCTGGCGCGTGAACTCGTTCCAGCCTTCCACGAGCTCGGTGACGAAACTGCAGGCGCTCCGGCTTCGTGAAGGCGAGTCGCATCGCGGCGAGGAAGGCGGCGCTCACTGCGAAGGTGGCGGCGTCGGCTGCGATGGCCCAGCCGGTGCCCCAGATCGCGATCACGACCCCGGCGGCCGCGGGGCCGAGGATGCCGGTGACGTTTCGCGACAGCGACATCATCGCGTTCGCCTGGTGGAGCCGTTCCGGTCGGACCGTCTGCGGCACGAGCCCTTGCGAGGCCGGGCCGAAGAACGCCTCGGCGACGCCGTAGATCACCGCGAGCACGATCAGGTGCCAGACCTCTGCCCGGCCGGTCAGGAGGAGAAAAGCCAGGACCGCCTGCGCGCCACCGCGGCCCACGTCCGAGGCCAGCATGAGCAGCTGGCGTGGCACGCGGTCCGCCCAGACCCCTGCCGCCTGGAGAAAGACGAGGTTCGAGACGGTGCGAGCAGCGAAGACGTAGCCGAGCGTCGCCGCGGACGCCTTGATGTCCAGGACGGCGAAGGCGAGGCCGATCAGCGCGAAGCGGTCGCCGAAGTCCGACACGACTCGGCTGAGCCAGAGGAGCCGGAACTCGCGCTCCTCGAGCACCCCTAGCCGTCCGCGCAGTCTCACGTTTCGACCCTAGCTTTCCATCCGGCGCATCCCCTACAGTGCGATCCAGGCACGCACCGACGACGGTGCGGGCCGAGGCAATGGAGCCTCAGGACTCTCGGAGTCCTGGGGCTTTTTCGCGTTCAAGAAGGGAGAAGAGATGAGCGAGACCGAGACGAGGCACTACCTGGCCAACGGCCAGAAGACCCGGCCCGGCGCCGGCGAGGCGATCGCCTGGGCAGGTCGGACGCAGGCCCAGATGGTCGATCTGAAGTTCTGCGACCTGCTCGGGACCTGGCAGCACATGACCCTGCCGCTCTCGGCGTTCGACGAGTCGGCATTCGACGAGGGCCTCGGGTTCGACGGCTCGTCCATCCGCGGCTGGCAGGGCATCTCGGAGTCGGACATGCTCCTGATGCCGGACGCGGCCAGCGCGATCCTCGACCCGTTCACCGAGGCGCCGACGCTTTCGGTGGTCTGCGAGATCGCCGACCCGGTCACCCGGCAGCCCTACGACCGGGATCCGCGCGGCGTCGCCAAGCGGGCGGAGGCGTACCTGGAGCAGAGCGGGATCGCCGACACGGCCTACTTCGGACCGGAGTGCGAGTTCTTCGTGCTCGACGAGGTCTCGTACGAGCTGGGGCCGAACAGGGCGCACTACTCGGTGGACTCGGCCGAGGGCCACTGGAACTCCGGCAAGCCGGGCCTCGGCTACACGGTGCGCGAGAAGGAGGGCTACTTCCCGCCGGCGCCGCACGACACCCTTCACGATCTCCGCACGCGGATGGTGCTGACGCTCGAGCGGCTCGGGATCCCGTGCGAGTTCCATCACCACGAGGTCGCCTCGGGCGGCCAGTGCGAGATCGACCTCAAGTACGGGCCGCTCACGCGCATGGCCGACCAGGTCATGACCTACAAGTACGTCGTCAAGAACGTCGCTCGCGCGGCAGGCAAGTGCGTCACGTTCATGCCGAAGCCGCTCTTCGGCGACAACGGCTCCGGAATGCACGCACACCAGTCGCTCTGGAAGGACGGCGAGACGCTGATGGCCGACCAGGACGGCTACGCGGGTCTCTCGGGCATCGCGCGCTCCTACATCGGCGGGTTGCTCGCGCATGCGCCCGCCCTGCTCGCGTTCTGCGCCCCGACGACGAACTCGTACCGGCGGCTGGTGCCGGGGTACGAGGCGCCCGTCAACCTCGTCTACTCGCAGCGGAACCGCTCGGCGTGCATCCGGATCCCGATGTACTCGGATGCGCCGAAGGCCAAGCGGATCGAGTTCCGGTGCCCCGATGCGGCAGCCAATCCGTACCTCGCCTTCTCGGCGATGCTGATGGCCGGCATCGACGGCATCGAGCGGGGGCTCGACCCGGGAGCTCCGGCCGACTACGACCTCTTCGAAGACGCGGAGGGTGATGTCCCGCAGGTGCCTGGCTCGCTCGGCGAGGCGCTCGACGCGCTCGAGGCCGACCACGAGTTCCTCACCAAGGGCGGTGTCTTCAGCGAGGAGCTGATCCGGACCTGGATCGACTACAAGCGCGAGAACGAGGTCGACGTCGTCCGGCTTCGCCCTCATCCGGCCGAGTTCAGCCTCTACTTCGACTGCTAGTTGGCGGGCTTCACGGTCAAGCGGCTGGACGAGATCCCCGGGGTCCCTGATCCGGACCCCGGGGATCCGGATTGGAAGCCGCTGCGCCACCACTTCGGACTGGTCTCCTTCGGCGTGAACTGCTTCGTGCAAGCCGAGGCGGGCGGGAAGGTCGTCGACGAGCACGACGAGACGGAGACCGGCCACGAGGAGCTCTACGTGGTCTTGTCGGGCCGCGCCGACTTCGCGCTCGGCGGTGAGGCGCACGACTGTCCGGCCGGAACCTGCGTCGCTGTACGGGACCCGTCGGTGAGGCGGAGCGCGATTGCGGTCGAGGCCGGCACCGCTGTCCTCGTCATCGGGGCAACGCCGGGCAAGGCGCACGAGGTGTCCCGCTGGGACGCGAAATGGACGTCCGGATTGGAGCGCGCATGATCAAGGTCGAGGCAGTGGTGATCCGAGAGCGAGTCGAAACGGTCATCGACGCGGTCGAGGAGCAGACGGGGCACGTCGGGGTCACCGTGGTCGAGGCGATCGGCCACGGACGCCAACGCGGGATCACGCACGAGTACCGCGGCCGTGTCTTCGAGTCGAGGTTCCTGCCGAAGGCGTTGCTCACCTTCGTCGTCACGGACGAGATCGCGGGCGCCGTCGTCGACGCGATCTCGGACTCCGCCCGGAGTGGCGGCGAGTCCGGGGACGGCATCGTCTGGACGACTCCCGTCTCGAACGTCACGCACAACCGCACCGGTATGCGGCTCGAGGCAGCGGAGCGGGTATGACCACCAAGGAGCTGATGATCGCCACGAGCACGGTCTGGGTGATCGTCGCGGCGATCCTCGTCATGTTCATGCAGGCCGGCTTCGCGTTTCTCGAGGCAGGGCTGACGCGGATGAAGAACGCGGGGCACATCGCGGCCAAGAACGTCCTCGTCCTCGGGATCGCCTCGCTCGTCTACTACCTCGTCGGCTACGGGATCGCGTTCGGCGACGGCGGCAACGGGGTCGTCGGCGGCTCGGGCTTCGCGCCCTCGTCCGAGACGCTGCTCGCGATCGGCGCGTCGCCGTTCAGCTGGTTCGGGTCGATCCCGGCAGGGGCCGGCTACCTGTTCCAGGTCGTCTTCGCCGCCGTCTCGCTCGCGATCGTCTGGGGAGCGATGGCCGAGCGAACCAAGCTCTACGTGTACTTCGCGTTCGGCGTCGCCTTCACGCTCGTCTACTCGGTCGTCTCCCATTGGATCTGGCATCCGGACGGCTGGCTCTTCGCCCTCGGGATGCAGGACTTCGCCGGCTCGACGGTCGTGCACTACCAGGGTGCGCTCGCGGCTCTGGCCGGCGCGATCCTCTTGGGGCCGCGGATCGGGAAGTTCGATCAGGACGGGAAGCCGAATGCGATCCCCGGGCACAACATGGCGTACGTCACGCTCGGTGTCCTGATCCTCTGGTTCGGCTGGTTCGGCTTCAACCCGGGCTCGACGCTGGGCATCGTCACCGGCGACCGGATCGGCTACTTCGCCTATGTCGCGCTGACGACGAACCTCGCGGCCGCCGCGGGCGCGATCGGTGCCGTCACGGTTGCCTGGCTCGTGCTGAAGAAGCCGGACCTGTCGATGATGCTCAACGGCGTCATCGCGGGGTTGGTCGCCGTGACCGCAGCGGCGGGCTTCGTAGCACCGTGGGCCGCGATCCTCATCGGACTCGTCGCTGGGGGAATCGCGGTCTCCGGCGTCCTGCTCGTCGAGCGGATCCGCATCGACGATCCGATCGGCGCCGTCGCGGTCCACGGCCTGGCCGGGGTCTGGGGAACCCTCGCAACCGGGATCTTCGCCGTGCCGGCCCTGGCGGAGAATCTCGCGACCGGCCAGGGTGGGCTCTGGTACACGGGCAGCTTCCACCAACTAGGGACCCAGGCCCTCGGGCTCGTGGCCGTCGGCGTCTTCACCTTCTCCGCATCGTTCGCAGCGCTCTGGACGATGAAGGCGCTGTGGGGAATCCGCGTTGACGCCGATGTCGAGACGGCCGGCCTGGACGTCTCCGAGCACGGCATGTGGGGCTACCCCGAGTTCTACATCCCGGTCCCGGGCGGGTATGGGACGGAGTCCCACAGCCATCTGCTCGGCAAGGGACACCACCACGAGAACCTCCGTCCGGTGCCCGAGGCACCTTCGGTCGAAGCCGCCTAACAGAGGAGACGCATGTCCCTGAAGATCTGCACCTGTGACCAGCCGATCCCGGTCGAGCGCGCGGAGCGGAAGGGGGCGGCGCGCACCGAGTGTGCACGCTGCAACCTCCCGCTCCAGGTCAGGCTGCTGAAGAGCGCCTGACCGTCACTCGATGGCGAAGGTGACGGTGACCGTCGCCTGGATCTCCTGTGTTCCCGGCTCGATTGGCGCCTTGGTCGATGCAGTGTCCATCGCCGCGCGACCCTCGGCGAACATGACGCCGCCGCCGGCGCTCTCGACGATCGCAGTGACCCGGCCGACGTCGACGCCTGCAGCGTCGGCGAGCGCCTTCGCGCGGCCCCTTGCGTTCTCGACGGCCTCTGCGAGTGCCTTGTGCTCCAGGCTCTCGCGGTCGGATCGTGTCAGCGCCGGGCCCGAGACCTGGTTTGCGCCGGCTGCCGAAGCCGCCTCGAGGACTGTGCTCGCGCGCTCCACGTCATGGACGGTGACCGAGACGGAGTTCTGGGCGACGAAGCCGTTTCGCCGTCCCTCGCCTTCGTAGCTCTCTCCGACGGAGACGTTCTGGGTTGCGATGTCGCGCTCGGCGACGCCGGCGGCCTTCAGTGCTGCGATCACCTGCGTCATCTGCGCGGAGTTCGCGTCGAGCGCCGCGTTCGCAGTTCGGCCCTGCGTGGAGACGCCGAGCGAGAGCTGCGCCTCGTCCGGAACGGCGTCCACGCTTCCGAGCCCGGTGACGGTTATTCCGTCGCGGGAGTCCTCCTCGCTCGCGCCGGCCGCTTCCGGGCGCCCGATGCCTGCGAGGGCCGCAACTGCGAGTACGAGCAGCGCGGCGATTGTGATGCGAATGATCTTCACTGGAGCCTCCTTTGCGTTTCCCCCTATACGCCGCCGAGGTCCTTGCCGTCACAATCGCGCCATGCGCTACCAGTTCGTCGACTGCCGCTGGGAGCAGGGCAAACCCGGCGCCGGGCGCGAGCTGTACCGCGCTGGTCACATTCCCGGCGCTTCCTATCTCGACGTGGACGACGACCTTTCGGACACGTCGGTGGAGGGCCAGGGTCGGCATCCGCTGCCCTCTGCCGAGCGGTTCGCAGAGGCGGCCGGGCGAGCGGGGATCAGGGAAGGGGTCCACGTCGTCGCCTACGGGAACACGGGCGGCCCGGAGCGGCTCTGGTGGCTCCTGCGGCATTTCGGCCATGACCGGTGCGCCGTGCTCGCCGGCGGAATCGGCGCCTGGCTCGGCCCGCTCACCACGGGTGAGGAAGCGGTCGATCGGGCTGTCTTCGTCCCGCGTGAGCGCACCGACGACACGATCGACGGCCCGGAGCTGGCGCGCCGGCTGGACGACCTGGTCGTGCTCGATGCGCGCGTGGAGTCGCGCTGGCGGGGCGAGCCGAACCCGATCGACAAGGTTCCCGGCCGGATCCCGGGGGCGCTCAACGCCCCGTGGAACGCGCCCGTGCCAGAGCTGCCGGAGGGCGACCTGGTCGCCTACTGCGGGTCGGGTGTGACCGCGACCGTCGTCCTACACAGGCTTTGGCTCTCCCGCCGCGAGGGGAAGCTCTACCCGGGGTCGTGGAGCCAATGGGAGACGCTTGGCTACCCGGTCGAGCGCGGTTAGAAGCGGTTAGCTCACCGCGTTCCGGGGTACCGACCAGCGGATGAACGACCGTCAGAAAGAGCGGCTAGCTCGCAACGAAGATCTCTTTCGAAGTGTCAACGAAGAGATCGAACGCGTCGCCGAGAGCCAGGGCCCGGACTCGCATGAATTCGAGTTCTTCTGCGAGTGCTCCGACCGTGGTTGCACCGAGAAGGTCGTCGTGACCCTGGCCGAGTACTCACGTGCACGAGCCAATGCGAAGCGTTTCATCGTCGTCAAGGGGCATGTGATCAAGGAGATCGAGCACGTCGTGGATGACGCCGAGGATCATGTCCTGATCGAGAAGCACGGACAGGCGGGCGTCGTCGCGCTCGAGCTCGACAAAAAGATCCGCTAGGCGGCGGCAGTCGAGCTGGAGGTCGAGTCGAAGAGCTCGGGCAGGTAGCGCTTCCAGCCGTCCGGCAGCCTCGGTGTTGCGAGCCGGATGTAGAGAACCGGCGCCGGGACGCGCGGTTTCGTCCGCAGCACCATCTCGACCTCGTCCAGCAGGCGATTCCCCTTTTTCAGGTTGCAGGGTGCGCACGAGGTGACGACGTTCTCCCAGACGGAGTCACCGCCCCGGCTGCGCGGGATGATGTGGTCGAGCGTGAGCCGCCCGCCGCTCGTCCCGCAGTAGGCGCAACGCCAGCCATCCCGCGCGAAGAGCGCCCGCCGCGAGATCTTTCGGGCAACGGTGCGCGGAACCGACACGTAGGTCACGAGCCGGATCACGTGCGGCCACTGGTAGGTGTCGGTCGCCGAGCGCAGCGGCTGCTCGAGGGCCTCGATCACCTCGGCCTTGCCTTTGAAGACCAGCACATGAGCCCGCCGAACCGAGCACACGTTCAGCGCCTCATAGCTGGCGTTCAGCACAAGGACCTGGGTCATGGCAGTCCTGGAACGATAGCGAGGGGGATCTAACATCCGCCCGATGGACGTCTCTACTTCGACCGCCGCCTGGATCGCCGTGGGCGCTTCGGCGGCCGCGACGATCGCGCTCCTGGTCGTTCTGTTCCAGTTCTTCCGCCTGCGACAGGTGCGAGAAGCGCAGATGGTGTTGCTCGGCGGCGGTAAGGCAGACCTCGTGGACTTCGCGGTCTCGCTTCAGGGCCGCATCGACGATCTCCACCGCGCCGTGGACGAGGTCGCGGCCGGCCTGGCGCGCGTCGATCGTCGAGTCGACGGCTCGGTGACCAACACGTCGGTGATCCGGTACGACGCTTACGAGGGCGCGGGCGGCCACCAGTCGGCCTCGCTCGCCTTCCTGGACGCCGGGCGGTCCGGCGTCGTCGTGACCGCGATCCAGGGTCGCGACTATGCGCGGATCTACGTCAAGGAGCTCGATCACGGCCAGGCGCCGATAGCCCTCTCGCCGGAGGAGCAGGAGGCAGTAGAGCGCGCCATGTCGAGATAGCGCGTCGCGGCTTCGCCGCTCGCTTTCGCGAAAGCTCACGACTTCGCGACCTCCGGAGCCGGCGCGCTCGGCGCGCGTGGGGCGAGACATGGCGAGAACCGGTCAGGCGAACCGGCAAAGCCGGTCGCGCGCCAGTGGACGCCGCGAAGCGGCTTTGCCGCTTCGCTCGACTGCCGGTTGACCTCTGCCCCGCCGACGCGCCACGCGCGCGAGCGTCGCCCGGCTTCCGAGGGTCGCGGAAAGTCGCAAGACTTTCCGCGAAAGGCGGAGCCGACTAGCCGCCGGGGTAGAGAAGATGACGGGGTACTCCGCTGAGTTGTTGGCGGTGTTCTGTTCCCCGGGCACCGGTTTCACGCTGATCTGAAGGGTCGTCCGCTGAACGAACGGGACGGGTCCGACGTTCTTGAAGGTGACCGTCACGTCCTCGCCCGGCTCGGTGAGGTCGACGCGTTGCGTCTTGACGAGCGGCTCGGTCTCCTTCTGGATCGTGAGCTCGACCTCGACGCCCGTCTCCGTCGAGTCCCCTGAGTTCTCGAAGGCGACCTCGAACGAAAGGTCGGTGGTGGCGACGATCTTGTTCAGCTCGCTCGGCGAGAGCGTGGCGCCGCCGACCACCTTCACGGATACCAGGCCATGGCCGTGCGATCCGGGCCGAGCCGTAGTGCCGCCGGTTCCCGTCTGGCCGCGAACGCGCTGCCAGATGTTGCTGAGCGCGCGCGAGGTTGCCAGATCGGGGTTCGCGACGAAGCTCGAGTCCGGGACGTTGACGCCTCTGAGGTCCTGGCGCCGAAGCTCCTGCGTCGCAGGCTCCCTGAAGAGGTCGTCCCAGATCACGTCGCTGGCGATCAGGCGCCGTGACTGGGCTGAGAGGAGCTCGCCGACCTGGTTCGCATTGCCGGTCCGGGTTCCGAACGCGTCCGCAAGCCCACGGAGGCCGCTGACCCTGAACTGGAGCGCCTGGACGAGGTGCTGCTGCTGCACGCGGAGCGGGCCGGGTGGATCGAGGCGCTGCGCCGTCCCGACGTACTGCTGCTGCTGCTGCGCGTACCCGTCAAGGGTGCGGACGAGCTGAGCCTGCCTCACCTCCGGACGGGTGAGGGTCGTCGTGAGCTGGGCGCCGACGCGCTCCGACTGCTCCGCGATCTCCTGGACGTCCTCCATGTAGGCGCGATACCGATCCTGCTTCGCCTCCCCACGGCAGCTCGAGACCCAGAAGACGAGGAGCACGACCACGAGAATCGCCAGGCTGATCAGCCCGAGCAGACGCAAGACCGGGGTCAGTCCGGAGGGCGGCCCGGGAGGGCGCCGGGAGCGTCTCGGACGTCGCGAAGTGCGCTCCGGCCCGGCACCCTCGCGGGTGGCCGGCTCTTCGAAGAAGTCGAACTCGATCTCGGTGTCGCGCTCGGTCATGGCGCCAGGCCGGAAATCACGCGATCCGGCTCGTCCACCTTACCGCGCCAATCGGTCTGCAAAGGACTCTAGGGGGCCGTCACTAACCCTGATCGCACATGGCCACAGCGGTCGCGTCCTTCCCTGCCAGTGAACTTGTCCTCGGCCGTTACCGGCCGCTGCGTCCGCTTGGGAGCGGTGGGTCGGGGTCGGTCTGGGTGGCACGGGACGAGAAGAACGGTCTCGACGTCGCTCTGAAGATCGTTCCACGCGAGGGGAAAGCCCATACGCGCGCCGAGCGCGAAGCCTCGGCCGCCGCGCGCCTCCGCCATCCGAACTGCCTCCGTGCGTATGCGTTCGCAGGGGATTCGCAGAACGTCTACATCGCGTACGAGTACGTCCCGGGCCGAACGCTCAGGGACCGGATCCGGGCCGGCGAGCTGGACGACGCCGCCGTGGTGGAGGCAGCCGTGCAGATCCTCGACGGCCTGGCGCACGCGCACGCGCACGGGATCATCCATCGCGATGTCAAGCCGACGAACGTCCTCGTCGCGGACACGCCGGAGATGTCGATCAAGCTCCTGGACTTCGGTCTCGCGCAGTTTGCGGAGGCGGAGACGCTCACCGCGGCCGGTGACGTGCCCGGCACGCTCGCCTACATCTCGCCGGAGCGGCTCGCAGGGAAGGAGGCGTCGTTTGCAGCGGACATCTGGGCGGTCGGCGTCGTTCTCTGGGAGGCGCTTGCCGGCTACCACCCGTTCTGGGCCTCCTCGCCGGTCGAGACCGCCCGGCGCATCGACGTCGGCCCACCGCCGCTCGCCTCGGTCCGGCCGGACCTTCCGGCGCACTTGATCGCAGCCGTGACGCAGGCAACCGCTGTCGACCCGGCACGCCGCCCGACCGCCGTCCAGCTCTCGGCCAGGCTGAGATCCGCTCTCGACGATCGGGATCGGCGGCGGAAGAGGGTCGCTCCTCGCATCGCGATCCCGCCGCTGCGGAGGGCGATCGCCGCCACCGGGGCCGCGGCGTTCGTCGGCTGGACGGCGGCGACGCTGCCGTTCTACCCGGCGGGGTGGAGCTGGGGGTTGGCCGCTCTCGCCGCGGCAGCTGCCACCTTGCGGCCGCGCCTCGGTCTCGCCGTGGCGCTCGGCCTTGTAGTGCTCCCGCTCGGAAACGTCTCTTCCGGCCTTGCCCTGCTCTACGCGGCACTCGCCGCCGCGTGGCTCGTCCTGACCTGGCGCCGGAGCGAGGAGGGCCTGTACGCGGTCGCCGGCGCCCTCCTCGCGCCGTTGGGGCTTCTCATGCTGCTGCCGGTGCTGCTCCTGCCGGTTCGCAGGGCTGTCTGGCGCGCAGGCTTCGGCGCGGCGGCCGTCGGCGTCGCAGCGCTCTTTGCCGGGATCCGCGGGTCGTCCCTGCCGCTCAGCGACCGGGACGCCGCCTCCCCGCACCTCGAAGGGGTGGGAGGTCCCGGCGCCGCTGCCTCGGCGCTCCTGGACTCCGTTGCCGCCCGTCCCGAGCTCCTCCTCGCCGCGGCGGTCGTCGCCGGCCTGGCCGCGCTCCTGCCCCTGGCGGCCGAGCGCGGTGTCTGGCCGGTCGCCGGTCTCGGCGCGGTCTCGATCTCCGCATTGCTCCTGCCGATCGACGCCGTGAACGTCCTTCCGGTGGTCGTGGGAATCTGGCTCTGCTGCGTGGCCGTGACCGTCAGAGGAGACGTGCTCCGCCGCTAGACTCGGCGCCCAGCCTGTGCTCCGAACGATCGAGCAAAAGATCGAGTCACTTTTCGAGGGCGCTTTCGGCCGCGCCTTCCGACGCAACGTGCAACCGGTCGAGCTTGCGCGCAAGCTCGCGAAGGAGATGGACGACTACAAGATGGTCTCCGTCTCGCAGGTCTACGCGCCGAACGAGTACGTGGTCTATCTCTCCCCGAGGGACCGGGATCAGTTCGAGAGCTACGAGCCGGCGCTCGTCCAGGAGCTCGAGGAGTACCTCGGCGAGCACGGGCGCCGTGAGGGCTACCAGCTCCTGTCGAAGCCCAATGTGTCCTTCCGGACCGACGAGGACCTCGAGGTCGGCCTTTTCGGCATCTCCAACAGGATGATTCAACGTGAGGCGCCGGACTCGCCCCCGGAGCAGGCCGTCGAGCCCGGCGCGACCCGGATCTACCGGGCGACGCCGTCCGAGACCGAGTCGGTGTCCGCAGCGGAGCTCGGGATGGAGCCGGAGCCCGAGCAGGAGCCTCCGTCGGTGAGCGTCGACGGAGCACAGCATCGGCTCGCGAAGCCCGTCATGGTCATCGGCCGGTCGAAGGATGCCGACATCCGGGTCGCCGACCCGAACATCTCGAGGCGCCACGCCGAGATCCGGCAGGAAGGATCTGCCTTCTGGATCGTCGACCTCGACTCGACGAACGGCCTCTCGGTCAACGGCCGCCCCTCGAAGCGGGCGAAGCTCGACGACGAGGACCGGATCACGCTCGGATCCACAGAGATCGTCTTCCGGCGCGCGAAGAGCTCATGATCGTCGGCGCCGTCGAAGTCGAGGCGGTTCTCCTCGGTCTCAAGGTCGCCTTTCTCGTCCTCCTCTACCTCTTCATCTGGCGGATCGTCCGCACGGTTGCGCGCGACGTGCGGCTCCCGCAGGAGAGCTTCATGCTCGCCCCGCAGCAGGCCGCGGCGGTCGGCCTCGGGCCGCGCGCCAGGATGGGAAGCCTCGTCGTCCTCACGAGTCCGGCGCTCAAGGTCGACAGCGAGCGGACGCTCGACTCCACGCCCGTCACGCTCGGCCGCTCCTCGGACAGCGACATGAACCTCGGTGACGACGAGTTCGCGTCTGCGAACCACGCACGTGTGGAGCCGCGGCGCGACGGCGTCTGGGTCGAGGATGTCGGTTCGACGAACGGCACCTTTGTGAACGGCATCAAGCTGGAACGACCGAGGAAGCTCACAAACGGAGACGTCATCCGCGTCGGCGGAGACGGACCTGAGGTTCGAGCAGTGAGGATCGGCTTCGCCACCCATCCCGGTCGCAAGCGGCGGCACAACGAGGACGCCTACGTCGTCGAGCCACCGCTCTTCGCGGTCGCCGACGGCATGGGTGGCGCCAAGGCCGGCGAAGTCGCCTCCGGCCTCGCCGCTGCGGCGCTGAAGGAGGGCCCGCGCGACGGCTCGAGCGGAGAGGAGCGCGTCTCCGCGCTGATCCAGGAAGCGAACCGCCGCGTGTTCCGCCGTGCGACCGAGGACCGGGACGCCTCCGGGATGGGGACGACGATGACGGTCGCCCTCGTGGACGGCGACCGCGTCGTCTTCGGCCATGTCGGCGATTCGCGCGCCTACCTGATCCGCGACGAGACGATCGAGCAGCTCACGGACGACCATTCGCTCGTCGCCGAGCTCGTGCGGAGCGGAAGGCTCAGCCCGGAGGAGGCCGAGTCGCACCCGCAGCGGTCGGTGATCACGCGCGCCGTCGGAACGGAGCCCGACGTCGACGTCGACACCTTCGCGGTCGAGCCGGCAGAGGGCGATCTCTTCCTCATCTGCTCGGACGGGCTGACCGACATGGTGGACGACCGGACGATCATCCAGGCGATCGGGAAGCACCGCGGCAATCTCGACAACGCCGCGAAGGCCCTCGTCGGGGCCGCGAATCGCGGAGGCGGCGAGGACAACATCACCGTCGTCTTCTTCCAGGTCGACGGCGACTCGCCCGCCGACACGGCGGTCATGCAGCAGCCGGCCGTCATCGAGTCCGAGACGAGCGAGGACGAGGACACGCTCTCCGGCCTCGACGCGATCCCGCCGGTCGACACGATGGTTCTGGCGCCGGGTGATGCGCCCGCGCTCTCGGAGCCGGAGTTGCCGAGACGCCGCAGCCGCGCCCTGCCGATCATCGTCGCCCTCGCGGTGCTCTTGATCGCCGCGGCCGCAGTGCTCTGGCTGCTGGATCAGGTATGAGCGCTCGCACGCGTGAGCTCCTCAGCCTGGTCGTCGTCGGAACGATCGTCGGCAGCGCCTTCGCGAGCGTCTACATCGCGCGCCAGGAGGTCGTGAGCACCGAATCGCTCTCGTACGCGCTCTTCTTCCTCGGCCTCTACGTCGCCGCGCACATCGTCACCCGGATCGCGGTGCCTCACGCCGACCCGTACCTGCTGCCGATGGCCGGCTTCCTCACGGGGATCGGGCTGACGGAGATCTACCGGCTGAACGAGGACGAAGCCTTCCGCCAGGGCCTCTGGATCGTGATCGGGCTGATCGCCTTTGCCGGGACCCTGCTCGCGCTCCGCCGCGACTACCGGCGGCTCGAGAGCTACAAGTACCTCTTCGGGCTCGGCGCGCTCGTGCTGCTCGTCCTCCCGGCGATGCCGATCATCGGCAAGACCGTCAACGGCGCAAGGCTCTGGGTCGAGCTCGGCCCGATGCGGTTCCAGCCGGGCGAGTTCGCAAAGATCTTCCTGATCATCTTCCTTGCCGGGTACCTCCGTGAGAAGCGCGAGGTGCTGGCCCAGGGGCGGCTGAAGGACCTCGGCCCGCTCCTCCTCATCTGGGGCGGAGCGATGGCCGTCCTCGTGATGACGAACGACCTCGGCGGCGGGCTTCTGTACTTCGGGATCTTCCTCGCCATGCTCTATGTCGCGACCGCCCAGATCTGGTTCGTCGCCGCCGGAGCCGCGATGTTCGTGGGCGGCGCCGCGCTCGTCTACACGCAGATCGGGCGCGTGGCCGAGCGGGTCCGCATGTGGCTCGACCCCTGGAGCGACGCGGACGGGGGCGGGTACCAGACGATCCAGTCGATCTACGCGATCGCGAACGGGCACTTCGGAGGGACCGGGTTCGGGCAGGGCACGTTCACGGACGCCGACGGCAACCAGCTGATCCCGTACGTGAGCACCGACTTCATCTACTCGGCGCTCGCGCAGGAGCTCGGTCTGATCGGGATCGCGGCGTTCCTGCTCGTCTACATGCTCTTCGCCGCCCGCGGCTTCCGGATCGCGCTGCTGGCGCAGGATGGATTCTCGAAGCTCCTTGCGGTCGGCCTGACCTTCTGCTTCACGCTTCAGACGTTCATCATCGTCGGCGGGATCCTCCGGATCATCCCGTTGACGGGCATCACGCTTCCCTTCGTCAGCTACGGAGGATCCAGCGTCGTCGCGAACTTCATGCTGCTCGCGGGACTGCTGCTCGTCTCCAACCGGGCGAATGCGAGGTCCGGAGCGTGAACCAGCAGATCTCGCGACTGGCCGTCGCCGGCCTCATCCTCATCGCCTCGCTGATCGTCGGGACCACGTACTGGCAGGCGTGGGCCGCGCCGAGCCTGGAGGACCGTCAGGACAACGCGATCAAGGTGGTCGCGCAGTTCGCGATCAAGCGCGGCGTGATCTATGCCGGCGACGGCGTCACGAAGCTCGCGGTGAACCGGCGGCAGCGCGTCGCCGACCAGACGTTCTACTTCCGCCGCTATCCGCTGCGCGGACTGACCGCGCACGCCGTCGGCTACTCCACGAGGGCCCGGGCTCGCACCGGGCTGGAGCAGTCGCGGAACGACTACCTCACCGGTGCCAACGCGAACCTCAGCACCGTCCTCGACACGGCGCTGGACGACCTTCGCGGGAAGACGATCGAGGGAAACGACATCATCACCACGCTCAGGTGGCGGGCGCAGAAGGTCGCGCTCGACGCCTTTGCCGGCCAGTGCGGCGCGGCTGTCGCGCTCGAGCCGTCGACGGGCAAGGTCCTCGTGCTTGCCTCGAGCCCGACGTTCGACCCGAACCTCGTGGAGGGCAACTTCGGAGCGATCCAGCGGGCCAGAGGCCCCTGTCCCGTCGCCCCGCTTCTCAACCGCGGTACGGCGGGGCTCTTCATCCCGGGATCGACCTTCAAGGTCGTGACGGCGGCGGCGGCCCTCGACTCGGGCAAGTACACGCCCGATTCCACCTTCGTCGACCCGGGGTACTGCATCGAGTACGGGCAGCGCGTCAGCAACTACGACACCTCGAGCCCGTTCGGCCGTGTGAACTTCTCGCAGGCACTCCAGAACTCGATCAACTCGTCGTTCTGCGAGATGGGAAAGAAGCTCGGCCCCGAAGTGATCCTGGACTACGCCCGAAAGTTCGGCTTCTACGAGGATCCGCCCGTCGACCTCCCATCCGACGAGCGGGCGCCGAGCGGCCTCTACTCGAACGGCAGGCTGCTCCCGGAGTCCGAGGAGGGCAAGGCTGATCCCGGCCGGCTCGCGTTCGGCCAGGAGCGGATGCTCGTCACCCCGATGCAGATGGCGATGGTCGCAGCCGCGGTAGCCAACGGCGGGGTCGTGATGGAGCCGTATCTCACCGACCGCGTCAGGGCTCCGGACGGCTCGATTCTCGTTCGGACCGAGCCGGACGAAGTGCGCCGGGCGATCTCGGAGAAAACGGCCCGCGAGCTCACCGCGATGATGGAAGCCGTGGTCTCGGGCGGGACCGGGACAGCCGCCGCGATCGCGGGAGTCCGAGTCGCCGGCAAGACCGGAACGGCCGAGACCGGGCGGGCAGGAAGGAACACCGTCGGCTTCATCGCCTTCGCACCGGCCGACCGGCCCCGGATCGCCATCGCCGTCTACGTCCAGAACCAGAGCGGGACCGGCGGCAGCACCGCGGCTCCCGTCGCCAAGCAGATCATGGAGGCGCTCCTGCGCTTCCCGTCGAACTCCAGAGGTTCCGGTTAGCCCATGGCTGTCTCAGACACCCTGATCAACACCCTCTTCGACGGTCGCTACCGGATCCTGCGGCGGCTCGGCTCGGGCGGGATGGCGAACGTCTACCTCGCCGAGGACGAGGAGCTCGGGCGCCGTGTCGCGATCAAGATCCTGAACGACCGGCATGCGAGCGACGAGTCGTTCGTCGAGCGCTTCCGTCGGGAGGCGAAGAACGCAGCCGGGCTCTCGCACCCGAACATCGTCTCGATCTACGACCGGGGCGAGGCCGAGGGCACCTACTACATCGCGATGGAGTACCTCGAGGGGCGGAGCCTCAAGGACCGGATCGTCGCCGAGGGGCCGCTGCCGATCACGGCCGCGATCGACGCCGTCCGCCAGATCCTGCGCGCGCTCGGGTTCGCGCACCGCGCCGGCATCGTCCACCGGGACATCAAGCCGCACAACGTCCTGCTCGCGCAGGAGGGCGGCGAGCGGCGGTTCAAGGTCACGGACTTCGGCATCTCACGAACGTCGGCCAGCCAGATGACGGAAGCGGGCTCGATCGTCGGGACCGCGCAGTACCTCTCGCCCGAGCAGGCGCGCGGCGCGCCCGTCGACCAGCGCTCGGACATCTACTCGGTCGGGATCGTCCTCTACGAGCTGCTGACCGGCCAGCTTCCGTTCTCGGGCGAGACGCCGCTCGAGATCGCGATGAAGCATCTATCGGAGGTGCCGAAGTCACCGTCGGCGCTGCGGCCGGAGGTTCCGCCCGACCTGGACATGATCGTCCTCCGGGCTCTGGCGAAGGACCCCGGGGACCGCTTCGAGAGCGCAGAGGAGATGGACGCCGAGCTGGCGCGGGTCGCAGCCGGGAACGCCGTGACCGCAGAGACGGCCGACGCGGCCACCGCGGTCCTCGCCGGCGCCGGAATTGCCGAGTCGGCACCGACGATGATCTCGCGCCGCCCCGTCGTCGCGCCGAGGCCTTCGCGGCAGCAGTACTCCGAGCAGCAGTACTACGACTACGAGGCGCCGCGCCGCACGAGGGCCTTCTGGCCGTGGCTCCTCACCGGCCTCCTGCTGGTTGCCGCCCTCGTCGCCGGCGTCTATGTCTGGCAGCAGATCCAGGACGAGATCAGCGAGGCGAAGCCCGTCGCCGTGCCGCTCGTGGAGGGGCTCCGCGCCCCACAGGCCCGGCGCCGGATCGTCGATGCCGGCCTCCGGCCCCGGGCGGTCCCCGAGTCGAGCGACAGCGTGCCGCGCGGGATCGTCATCCGCCAGGAGCCGGATGCCGGCGAGCGGATCCAGCGCGGAAACGTCGTCCGGTACTTCGTCTCGAGCGGCAAGCCGCGGGTCCAGGTGCCGGAGGTGGTGGGCGCCCGCGAGTCGGACGCGGTGGCGACCTTACGCGCGGCCGGGCTCGTGCCCAAGGTCGTGGACATCTTCTCGGAAGAGCCGTCGGGCACCGTCATCGCGCAGGACCCGAAGGGCGGGACGAGCATCGTCGAAGGCAGCGATGTGCGGCTCAACGTGTCCAAGGGGCCGCAGCAGACAGGCGTCCCGAACGTCGTCGGCCAATCGTTCGACCGCGCGTCGAACACGCTCAGGGAGGCCGGCTTCACGCCGCTGCGCAGGGACGTGGAGGCTTCGGAGCCGGAGGGCACCGTCGTCGGGATGGATCCCGGCGCGGGATCCCTTGCGCCGCCGGGGACGAGAGTGACGCTGAACGTCTCGCTCGGCGCCACGACGACAACGGTTCCCGACGTGGTCGGCCAGGACGAGGCCGGCGCGCGGGCCAGCCTGGAGAACGAGGGCTGGAGCGTCCTGATTCGCGACACCCCGACCGGAAACGCGGACGAGGAGGGCATCGTGATCACGCAGACGCCGCCGCCGGGCGAGCAGGCGGAGCCGGGCTCCCAGGTCGTGATCTACGTCGGCCGGTACGACGAGAGCCTCGAGCCGCAGCCTCCTCCGTCGCCGCCGGGTGACCCCACCCCGCCTCCGCCGCCGCCCACGCCGTGAGTGCCCGGGTTCGCGTCGCGGTCATCGCCGGCGGACGCTCGAGCGAGCACGAGATCTCCCTCGCCTCCGCGCGGTCGGTCGTGGAGGCGCTCGATCCCGACCGGTACGAGGTCAGCACGATCGAGATCGCGAAGGACGGGCGCTGGGCCCTGGAATCCGGGGAGCGGCGGGAGCTGGGGCGCCCGGTGGCCGAGACGCTTCCGGTCCCGACCGGCTCTCCGCCCGAGACTTTGGGGCAGGTCGACGTCGTCTTGCCGATCCTGCACGGGCCCTTCGGCGAGGACGGCACGGTCCAGGGGCTGCTCGAGCTCGCCGGCGTCCCCTACGTCGGTGCGGGCGTGACCGCCTCGGCGCTCTGCATGGACAAGGACCTCTTCAAGGCGGTGTGCCGCGACAAGGGGATTCCCGTGTGCCGAAGCGTGACCCTGCGAAACGGCGACCGCCCGGAGAACCCGTTCGGCTACCCGGTCTTCGTCAAGCCGGCTCGGCTCGGCTCCTCCGTGGGGATCTCGAAGGTGCGCGAGGAGGGCGAGCTCGAAGGGGCCGTCGAGCTGGCCCGCCGCCACGACGAAAAGGTGCTGATCGAGGAGTTCGTCTCCGGCGTCGAGGTCGAGGTCGGGGTGCTCGGCAACCGGGAGCCGATCGCCTCCCTTCCCGGCGAGATCGTGGCGCACGGATTCTCCGGCGTGGACTGGTACGACTACTCGGCCAAGTACGAGGAGGGCGGGATGGACCTGATCGTCCCTCCACGAATCTCCGAGGAGGCGATCGCGCGCGTGCAGCAGCTGTCGGTCGACGCGTTCGTGGCCGCCGACTGCGAGGGGATGGCTCGGGCCGACTGCTTCGTCCGTGACGACGGCGAGGTGCTCGTGAACGAGCTGAACACCATCCCGGGCTTCACGGCGACAAGCGTCTACGCGAAGCTGTTCGAGGAGTCCGGGATCCCGTATCGCGAGCTGCTCGACCGCCTGATCGAGCTCGCGCTCGAGCGGCACGAGCGGCGCCAGCGCCTCGAGTTCTAGCGCGCGGTCACTTCGTTGACGTGCGCGACCTCCTCGAGGTCGGTGATCCAGACCATGAAATACCGGGCGTCGGTGGCGCGCAGGTTGTAGCGGAACCGATTCTCGATGGTCCGTGATTGCGAGACAGGCTCGAACCCACCGGTCGGCGAATCGCTAGCGCGAATCTCGGCCGTGAAGCCTGGGGTGTCGGTGGTGATCGTCATCGTCTTCGGCTGCACGGTGCGTTCCGCATCGAGGATCACGCCGACGCCCGACTTCTCGAAGTTGTCGTAGCTCTCGGTCGTCCAGTACGTGGATTCATCGCCGTCGGCAGCGCGAGCAACAGCTTCCTCGTGCTCGACCTGGTTGTCGCCTTCGGGGTCGAACGAGGCGATCCCGGTGAGCGTTATCGGCTGCGTCGGCGCTGCCTCCGGATCGTTCGAGTCGTCGTCCCGGAGGGAGAGCGCGCCGAAGGCGGCGAGGCCCGCGACGGCCAGGACCGCGACGACGGCCGCGGCCGGCCAAAGGACGCCGAGTCGGCGCCGTCGCCGGCGCGGGCGTTCCCGCTGCGGGCCCGCCGCCGGCGGGCGGCGGACGATCATCGTCGCCTCGTCCGACATCGGCTCGAGCTCGGCGAGGCAGATCTCCAGCTCTTCCGAGAGCTCGTCCATGGACTGGAACCGCTCGGCGGGGAACTTCGCCATCGAACGCTCGACCGCCGTCGCCACCCGCGCCGGCACCTCCGGCCGGCGATCCAGCACGCTCGGCACCGGCTCGTTGACGTGGCGTAGCGCCACCGTCACGAAGTTGTCGCCCTCGAAGGGCACGCCGCCGGTCAGGAGCTCGTAGAGGACGACGCCCATCGAGTACACGTCCGTCTGGGCGTCGACCTGCTCGCCGCGAGCCTGCTCCGGCGCGATGTACTCGCTCGTCCCGAGAATCGTTCCCGTGATCGTCACGCCCTGGACGTCGATCGACCGCGCGATGCCGAAGTCGGTCATCTTCGCCTGGCCGTCGGCATTGAGGAGGACGTTCTGCGGCTTCACGTCGCGGTGGATGAGCCCACGCCCGTGCGCGAAGGACAACGCCCGGGTCATCTGCAGCGCCATTACGAGCGCGTCGCGCACCGGCATCGGGCCGGTTCGTTCGAGCAGCTCCTTCAGGTTCTCGCCCTCCACGTACTCGAAGACGATGTACTGGCGCCCGGCGTCCTCTCCGCGGTCGATGACGGTGACGATGTTCGGGTGGCTGAGCTGAGCGACGGACCGAGCCTCGCGGCGAAAGCGCTCGACGTACTCCTCGTCCTCGGTGAAATGCGGGTGGAGGATCTTGATCGCGACCATGCGGTCGAGCAGGCGGTCCTGCGCCTTGTAGACGCTCGACATGCCGCCCTTCCCGATCAGCTCGACGAGCTCGAAGCGACCGGCGATCACCTCGCCCTGCATGGGAGGAACGTTACTGCCGTGCGCTCTGCGCTAGCCGGCTAGCGCGGTCTCGAGCGCCTGTTCCCAGACGGCGAGCGCCTCGTCGAGCTCGGCGTCGGAGATCGTGAGCGGCGAGAGGACCCGGATGCAGTTCGAGTAGATGCCCGATTTGAGGAGCAGCAGGCCGTTCCGCGACGCCTCCTCGACGACCTCGGTCGCCAGGTCGGCGGCAGGCTCCTTCGTGCCGGGGTCCCGGACGAGCTCGATCGCGAGCATCGCGCCGAGGCCTCGCACGTCGCCGATCTGCGGGAAGCGCCCCTGCCAGCTTTCCATTCGGGTTCGCATCGTCTCGCCGAGGACCGTCGCCCGCGCGCAGAGATCCTCCTCGCCGATCACGTCGAGGACGGCCAGCGCGGCGGCCTGTGCGACCGGGTTCCCGACATAGGTGCCGCCGATCGCCGAGTCGCCCGGTGCGTCCATGATCTCGGCCTTGCCGATCACGCCGGAGAGCGGCAGGCCCATCGCGATCGACTTGGCGACGGTGATCAGGTCCGGCTCGACGTCGTAGTGCTCGATTGCGAAGAGCTTGCCCGTCCGCCCGAAGCCCGTCTGAACCTCGTCGACGACCATGACGATCCCGTGCTCGTCGCAGATCCGGCGCACGCCCTGCACGAACTCCTTCGGCGCGACGACGAAGCCTCCCTCGCCCTGCACCGGCTCGATCACGATTGCCGCAACCGTTTCCGCAGCGACCTGGGTGATCAGGGCGCGTTCCAGCGCCTCGAGCGCGGTCTTCGCGTCCGGCCCGCGGTAGTCGTTCGGGAACGGGACGCGGTAGACCTCCGGCGCGAACGGGCCGAGCCCGCCTTGTACGGATGCGTCTTGGACGTCAGCGTCAGGCTGAGGAGCGTGCGGCCGTGGAAGCCGCCCTCGAAGCCGATAACCGCAGGCCGTCCGGTATGGACGCGCGCGAACTTGACCGCGTTCTCGACCGCCTCGGTGCCGGCATTGAAGAAGGCTGCCTTGGCGTTCTTGATCGGTGCGAGGTCGCAGAGGCGCTCGGCGAGCTGGACGTAGATCTCGTACGGCACGATCGTGAAGTCGGTGTGGCTGAACTTCTCGAGCTGTTCCTGCGCCGCCTCGACGACACGGGGATGCGAATGGCCCACGTTGAGGCAGCCGACGCCGCCGGTGAAATCAAGGAACGTGTTTCCGTCGACGTCCGTGAGCGTTGCGCCCCGCGCGTGGTCGACCACGACGGGCAGGTAGACGGAGAGGGGGTCGGCGACGACTCGCTCCTTCCGCTCGAGGATCTCGCGGGAGCGGGGGCCGGGAATCTCGGTTCGCAGTTCGATCGTCTTCGTCGTTGCCATAGAGGCGAAGATATCGCAGCCGGTGGCTAGATGCATACTGAATAGTGGCTATTCATGAACGGCGCTGAGCAGCCGCTGCGCCGAGACGATCTCGACGACGACCCGGCCGTGCAGTTCAACCGGTGGTACGAGGACGCCGCGGCTGTCATCGAGATGCCCCAGGCCGTGGCGCTCGCGACCGCGGCAGCAGACGGGCGCCCGTCCGTGCGCATGGTTCTGTGCAAGGGCCTCGACGAGCGCGGCATCAAGTTCCACACCGGCCACGCGAGCAGAAAAGGACGAGAGCTGGCCGAGAACGCCCGCGGCGCCCTCCTCTTCTACTGGCATCCCCCCGGACGCCAGGTGCGCATCGAGGGCCCGGTCGAGCGGGCCTCGGACGACGAATCCGAGCGGTACTTCCGCACGAGGCCGCGCTCGGGTCAGATCGGCGCCTGGGCCTCCTCCCAGAGCGAGGTGATCGCCTCGCGCGACGAGCTCGAAGATCGAGTCCGCCGGTACGAGCAGGAGTTCGAAGGGCAGGACGTGCCGCTCCCGCCGCACTGGGGCGGATACCTCCTGCTCCCGGAGGAGTGGGAGTTCTGGCAGCACCGTGACAGCCGGCTCCACGATCGCTTCCGGTACCGCCGCCAAGATGGTGGTGGATGGAAGATCGAACGCCTGGCCCCCTGAAGCCCCTGATCCTCGCGCACCTCGACCTCGACGCGTTCTTCGCCGCGGTCGAGCAGCTCGAGAGCCCCGAGCTGCGGTCGAAGCCGTTAGTCGTCGGCGGCGATCCGCGCGGGCGCGGTGTCGTCGCCACCGCCAACTACGTCGCGCGCCAGTTCGGGATCCACTCGGCCATGAGTTGCGCCGAAGCCCTGCGCCGCTGCCCGCACGCCGTCTTCGTCCGGCCGCGGCACAAGACGTACTCCGCGTACTCCAAGGAGGTCTGGAGCGCCGTCCGCCAGGTCGTGCCGACCGTCGAGCGCACCGGGCTCGACGAGGGCTACCTGCAGCTCGGCGAGGTCGCCCGCGACTTCAACGAGGCCCGCGTGGTGGCCGAGGCGGTGCAGACGGCTGTCCGGGGAGCAACGAGCCTGACCTGCTCCCTCGGCGTGGCAACCAGCAAAGTCGTCGCGAAGGTCGCGAGCGACCGCAGAAAGCCCGGCGGGCTCGTGGTCGTCCTCCCCGGCCGCGAGGCGGCGTTTCTCGCGCCGTTCGCGATCCGGCTTCTTCCCGGCGTCGGGCCGAGGGCCGAGGCCCGCCTGCGTGCGGCCGGGATCGAGACGATCGGCGATCTCGCCGGCCTCTCGGACGAACGCCTCCGCCAGCAGCTCCCCGGCAAGGTCGGCGGCATCCTTCGAGACCGCGCCCGAGGAATCGACCCGCGCGGCCTCGACACGCAGACGCAGCGGGTCTCGATCAGCTCGGAGGAGACGTTCGAGCGGGACGTCTCCGACGTGGAGACGCTCCGCTCGGAGCTCCGACGCATGTCCAACGGGCTCGCCGAGCACCTGGCGCGCAAGGGCGAGACGGCGCGGACGGTGACGACGAAGGTGCGCTACCCGGACTTCTCGATCCGCAGCCGCTCGACGAGCCTCTCCGTCGGCACCGACGACCCCGAGCGGATCGGCGAGCTCGCCTGCGCGCTTCTCGACCGGGCGCTCGCCGACCGGCCCGGCGCATTGCGACTCGTGGGTGTCGGGCTCTCGGGTCTCGAGGAGCACCGGCAACTGACGCTCGTCTAGCTACGTTCCGGCTGTGCGAATACTTCGCAACCGGTATTTCCTCGGAAGCCTTTGCGCCCTCGGCGGACTCGTCTTCCTCGGCCTCGCCGGCTGGATCGGCAAGGCGTGGAGCGACAGCCGCCTACCGGGCAGCTTCAGCGCCATGGACATGGGGGTCCTCGACTACGGCGGCGGCCGGCCGGTCGACCATGGGCGACACCCCCACGTCGGCGTCGACAAGATCACTGGGCCGAGAGACGGCAAGGCCGACTTCCGGATCACGTTGACGGCCGCCGAGACCCCCGATGCCTGGGCGTTCAACGGCAGCGTCCCGGGCCCGGAGATTCGCGTTCGCCAGGGCGATCTCGTCGAGGTGACCCTCGTGAACAAGGACATCGACGAGGGCGTCACCATCCACTGGCACGGAGTGGACGTCCCGAACGCCGAGGACGGCGTCGCAGGGGTGACCCAGGACGCGGTTATGCCGGGCGAGGACTACAGGTACCGCTTCAACGCCGAGCAGCTCGGAACCTTCTGGTACCACTCGCACCAGGTTTCCTCGAAGCAAGTACGCCGCGGTCTCTACGGCGGGTTCGTGATCGTCCCGCGCGAGCCCCGGGAGCCTGCGCCGCCGAATGCGATCGACGAGACGGCGATCATCCACGATTTCGACGGAAAGCCCGCGCTCAACGACCAGAGTGGCGTCGAGCGCCGCCGGGTCGAGCCGGGAACTCCCGTCCGTCTACGAATCGTGAACTCGAACGGCTCGCCGGAGAGGGTCACCCTGACGGGAGCGCCCTTCCGGGTTGTGGGCATCGACGGCACCGACGTGAACCGGCCGACGCCGGTCGAGGGCCGGACGATCGAGCTCGGCGGTGGCGCCCGCTACGACCTTGCCTTCACGATGCCTGAGATCGCCGTCCGACTCGGCGTCGTCGACGGAGAGGCGGCGTACTCATTCAGCGCGGACGGAAAGACCGACCTGCAGCCTCCTCCCAAGTTGCCGGTCTTCGACCCGGCGGGCTACGGCGAGCCACGGGAGTCGGTCTTCGGCGGACGCGCTTTCGACAGGCATTTCGTGATGAAGATCGGGAAGAAGATCGGTTTCATTGACGGTCGCCCGGGGCGACACTGGTCGATCAACGGAAGGATTTTCCCCGACACGCCGATGTACGTCGTCACCGAGGGCGACTTCGTGAAGATGCGGATCGTCAACGACACCGGGGCCGTCCATCCGATCCATCTCCATGGCCACCACGCGCTCGTCCTCACCCGCGACGGGGAACCCACGACCGGGAGCCCGTGGTGGGTCGACACGCTGAACGTCCTCGCCGGCGAGGAGTACGAGATCGCCTTCCAGGCCGACAATCCCGGGCTCTGGATGGATCACTGCCACAACCTGCCCCACGCGGCCGACGGTTTCATGATGCACCTCATGTACGAGGGCGTGTCGACGCCGTTCCGGCTCGGCGGAGACGGCAAGAACCACCCCGAGTAGAGCTCGACGCTACGCGGCGGTCGCCGGCGGTGGCGACAACGTGTCGCCGCTTCCCTGGTGCGGAGTCATCCGGCCTCGCCACTCCTGGGCTGCAAGCGAGAAAACGGCCCCGAGGATGAGGATCGCGTTGATCGGGTGGAGGAAGCCGAGGACCTCCGGCAGCTCCTGGCCCGTCCATCCGAGCACCATCTGAACGATCAGGAGACCGAAGATCCCCAGGGCGTGAACGACGCGCTTGCGGCCGACTCGCGCCGCGAGGGCGAGGAGGAAGGTGATCAGGCCGCCGAGGACGAGGAGCGTCCCGAGCGCCGCATGCAACGTGAAGCTGTCGTAGAACCCGTCCTCGTCCACGGATCCTGCCGTTGCCTTGTCCGCCGCATCGAAGGCACCGATGCCCGCGAAGCCGATCTGAACGATGACCGCGAGAGCCATCAGCCAGAGCCAGTAGCGAAAGACGGTTCTCATCTCGTTCGGGCCTCCCTTCGGGTCGCTTGACCGCGTGACTCTACGCTAGGTTCCGGCCGATGGCAGCGGAGCCCACGACCCACCCCGCCGCCGCGGCGGGAACCGTCTCCCTCGGCGATCTCGTCGTCAACCGCATGGGCTTCGGTGCCATGCGCATCACGGGCCAGGGCATCTGGGGCGACCCGTCCGACCGCGAGGATGCCAAGGGCGTTCTTCGCCGCGCCGTCGAGCTCGGCGTCAACCTGATCGACACGGCCAACTCGTACGGTCCCGAGGTCAGCGAGCAGCTGATCGCCGACGCGCTGCACCCTTACCCGGACGACCTCGTCATCGCGACGAAGGGCGGCCTGACCCGGCCCGGCCCCGGCGACTGGCAGCGTGACGGCAGGCCCGAGTCGCTCCGCGAGGCCCTGGAGGGCAGCTTGCGCCGCCTTCGGCTCGACCGGATCGACGTCTACCAGCTGCATGCTGTCGATCCGCAGGTCCCGATCGAGGACTCGGTGGGCGCGCTCGCAGAGCTTCGGCAGGAGGGGAAGATCCGCCACGTGGGGCTCTCCAACGTCGACGCGCGCGAGCTCGCCACCGCACGCGAGATCGTCCCGGTCGTCTCGGTGCAGAACCGGTACAGCCTTGCCGACCGCCACTCCGAGGGCGTGCTCGAGGTCTGCGAGCGCGACGGCCTCGCGTTCCTGCCCTGGTTCCCCCTTGCGGTGGGCCGTCTCGCGCAGGCCCGCGGCCGCCTGGCGCAGGTCGCGCAGAGCCGCGGCTCGACCGCAGCGCAGGTCGCTCTCGCCTGGCTGCTGCGCCGCTCCCCGGCGATGGCGCCGATTCCGGGAACCTCCTCGGCCTCGCACCTGGAGGAGAACGTGGCTGCCGCCGGCCTGGAGCTCACCGACGCCGAGTTCTCCGAGCTCAGCCGGACTGCTGAGGCCGGTCTCTGATGGTCCTCTCCGACCGCACGATCAGGGCGCAGCTCGAGGACGGTCGCATCGAGATCGACCCCTACGACTCGTCGCTCCTCCAGCCGTCGAGCGTCGACGTTCGCGTCGACCGGTACTTCCGCGTCTTCCACAACGCCCGCTATCCGTTCATCGACGTCAAGGAGCCCCAGGAGGATCTGACCGAGCTCGTCGAGATCGACGACGAGCGTCCGTTCATCCTCCACCCCGGCGAGTTCGTGCTGGCCTCGACGCTGGAGCGGATCCGGCTGCCGGACGACCTCGTGGCGCGGCTCGAGGGAAAGTCGAGCCTCGGACGGCTCGGGCTCCTGATCCACTCGACGGCGGGGTTCATCGACCCCGGTTGGGACGGGCACGTCACCCTCGAGCTCTCGAACGTCGCGAATCTCCCGATCACGATCTACTACGCGATGAAGATCGGCCAGCTCTCGTTCGTCCAGCTCACGGAGCCGGCCGAGACGCCGTACGGCGCGGGCAAGCTCGGGTCGAAGTACCAGGGCCAGCAGGGCCCGACGCCGAGCCGGTACTACGAGAACTTCCGCGAGCGTGTGACGTGAGAGTCCTCGTCACCGGTGCCACGGGCTTCGTCGGCCCGAAGATCGCGAACGCGATCGTCGACGCGGGCCACGAGGTCAGGGTGCTCGAGCGCAAGCCGGGGTCGTGGAAGGAGGCCGGCATCCGCTGCCAGGAGGCAGTCCAGGGAGACATGACCGATGCGGACAGCCTGCGCCGTGCGGTCGAGGGTCGGGAGGTGGTCGTCCACCTTGTCGCAATCCGCCAGGGGCGGCCCGAGCAGTTCCAGCGCGTGATGATCGAGGGCACGCAGAACCTCCTTGCGGCATGCGAGGGAGGCGTCAAGCGGTTCGTGCTGATGAGCGCGCTGGGGACGGGTGAGCAGACGAAGGACCTGGTGCCGTACTACGGCGCGAAGTGGCAGCAGGAGCAGGACGTCAAGGCCTCCGGGCTCGAGCACGTGATCTTCCGGCCGAGCTTCATCTTCGGCCGGGAGGGCGGCATTCTCCCGACGTTCGTGCGGATGGGAAAGCTCGCGCCGGTGACGGGGATCGTCGGCAGCGGCAAGCAGCGGATCCAGCCGATCTGGGCCGACGACGTCGGCGCGTATTTTGCCGCCTCCGTGGACAAGGCCGATGCGGCGGGTGAGACTTTCGAGCTCGGCGGCCCCGACACGGTCACCTGGGACGAGCTCTGGAAGCGGATCCGAGGGGCGCTCGGCATTCGGCGCCGGCCGACGATGCATCTCCCGACCGCGCTGATGCGGATTCCTGCGGCGCTGACCGAGCGCTTGCCGGGGAACATCCCGCTCACACGTGACCTCCTGACGATGCTGGAGGCAGGGGACAACGTCGTCTCCAACGACCGCGCGGTGCGGACCTTCGGCATCCCGCTCGCGCCGCTCGACGAGCAGCTTCGGCGCGCCACCACTTGATCGAAGCAACACGGGCGGTCTCTGCGCCGCCCGAGCGCGTCTTCGAGTTTCTCTCGGACCTCCGCAACCACTGGCGCCTCGAGAGACGCTTCCTCGAGCTCGAAGACGTCGGAGAGAAGGGTGGCGTCATTCGCCTCACCGGGCCGCTCGGCCTCTCGCGCAAGGCTCGCACGGCGGTGCTGGAGGCCGTGCCGCACACGCGCGTCGCCGGGCGGGCCGATCTCCGCGGAGGCACGGTCGGGCTCGTGGCCTGGGAGATCCGGCCGGAGGGATCGGGCTCGCGCGTGCGCCTGGCCGCGGAGATACCGCAGGCGTGGCTGCCGGATCGAATCTTCCTCGTCCTCGGCGGGCGAATCTGGTTGCGGCGCTTGTTCGCCCGGGCCCTCGTGAACCTCGACGAAACCCTGTCCTGAAGCGGCGTAGCTAGCTCAAGCGAAGCGGCTCGAATGCCGACGATCCCTCATGTGAGGGGTCTCGCCAGATGCTCACGCCGCGTCACCGTGGCGTCCATCCTCCTGCTCGGGCTCCTGCTCGCCGGATTCGCCTCCGTCGTGGTCCAATCGCAGCGGCAGAGCCGGGAGGGCCTCGAAGAGCGATTCGCGCTCCGCGGGACCCTCGCCTCACGCTTCATCTCGGCGTACCTACGTGACGTTGCGCGCCATCAGAAAGGCGAGGCGCAGCAAGCGCTGGCGGGCTCGACGGTCACGCGGGATCAGTTCGAGACGACCGTGGACGGCATGGGAATTCACGCGGCCGTCCTCCTCGATGCCCGCGGCCGGCTGCTGCAGGTCTATCCACGCAACCCCGCCATTCTCGGAAAAGACCTCGGGCCGAGCTACCCACATCTCGCAGCTGCCCTCCAGGGGCGCACCGGCGTTTCGGGCCTAGTGCCGTCCGCTGCGCGCGGCGCGCCGATCGTGGCGGTTGCCGTTCCGTTTTCGTCCGTGGAGGGCGGCCGGGTCCTCGGCATGGCGATCGATCTCGAGACGAGCCCCCTCGTGGACTACCTCGAGAACTCGATTCCCTTCTCGGCCGAGGGACGCCTTGTCGACGCCAAGAACAACCTGATCACGATGACCGGCGAGCCCGTGCGCGGTGCAGCATTCTGGTCGAGCACCGCCATCGCCGGCACACCCTGGCGCCTCCAGTTGGCCACGCCCAAGGCGACGCTCTACGCGCCGGTCTCCGGTCTTGCCCGCTGGGTGCCCTGGGCTCTCTTCGCGGGGTTCTCAGCTGCGGCCATCGGCATCCTGCTCCTCTTTCTTCGACTGCTCGACAGCCGGACGCAGGTGGCGGGACGGAACCGGGAGGTGATCCGGCTGATGCAGGTTCAGCAGCGTTTCATCGCGTCGACGTCACACGAGCTGCGAACGCCACTGACCTCGGTGCTCGGATACCTCGACGTCCTGCTCAAGGGCAGCGCCGGCCCCTTCAGTGACCAGCAGCGTGCGTTTCTCGACATCGCGCGGCGAAACGCGGGACGCCTGCTCGAGCTCGTGGCCGACCTCATGCTCGCGGCAGAGATCGACGCGCGGAAGCTCAAGCTCGATCGCGAGCCCCTGGCGCTGGAGGATCTCGCCCGAGAGAGCGTCGAGAGCGCCCTTCCTCAGGCTCACGCGAAGGGCGTCGAGCTCGTGCTCGGCACCGGAACGCCTGCGAACGTGGTTGCCGACCGTCGCCGCATCTCGCAAGTGCTGACCAATCTCGTCTCGAACGCGGTCAAGTTCACCCCCGAAAACGGCCGGGTCGAAGTCCGATCCTTCCGGGACAATGGCCATGCAGTGATCGAGGTCGCCGACAACGGCATGGGAATACCGGAGGCCGAGCAGGACCGCCTCTTCACCAGGTTCTTCCGGTCGTCGAACGCGCTCGCGGAGGAGATCCCGGGGTCTGGCCTCGGCCTCGCCATCGCCAAGCAGCTCACCGACCTGCATGGCGGCCACCTGGGATTCACGACGAGCGAAGGGGTCGGCACGACGTTTCGCGTCGAGCTCCCTTCGTCACAATAGGCCCATGGCGTCGAAGATCCTCGTCGTCGAGGACGACCAGGACATCCGCAACCTGCTGCACTTCCAGCTGAGCTCGGCCGGCTTCGAGACGGCGTTTGCGCGTGACGGCGCGACGGCGCTGATCGTCGCTCGGAAGGAGCGGCCTGACCTCATCCTCCTTGATCTCGGCCTGCCCGCAGGCGACGGTTTTGTCGTCATGGAGCGAATGAAGGCGATCCCAGACCTCGAGATGATCCCTGTGATCGTGGTGACGGCCCGCGATCCGGGGGAGGGCGAGCGAGCCGTCCAGCAGGGCGCCCGGGCGTTCTTCCACAAGCCGTTCGACGCCGATGCGCTCGTCGCCGAGATCCGCGTGGCGCTCGGAGGCGGCGGAATCGCGTCCGAGCTAGACGGCAGCCCGGGCTGAGACCAGCGCTCTCGCCGCCGTGCAGATGTGCTCGGCGTCGATGCCGGCAGCCGCCAGCAGCTCCGCCGGCTTGCCCGAGCGTGGCAGCTCGCGCACGGCGAGTACCCGGACAGGCGGCCGGTCCTCACTTTCGGCGAGCACGGAGAGAACCGCCTCGCCGATTCCACCCTCCGCCCAGTGGTCCTCGACGGTGACGATGGGCGTCCGGATGGATTGCAGCGTCTCCACGTCGATCGGCTTCACCGAGTAGAGGTCGATCACCCGGGCCGACACGTCTTCGGCGGCCAGAGTGTCCGCCGCCGCGAGCGCCTCGTGGAGGGTGATGCCGGCCGCGACGATCGTGACGTCGTCGTCGTCCGAAGAGCGCAGCGTCTTGCTTCCGCCGACCGGGAACTCCTCGTCCGGCTCGTAGACGACCGCCGTGTCCGCCCGCGTCGTGCGGAGGAACGAGATTCCGTCGATGTCGGCCATGGCCTGAACGAGCTTGGACGTCTGGTTGCCGTCGCAGGGGTAGAGGACGGTCGAGCCGTGAATCGCACGGAACTCGGCGAGATCCTCCAGCGCCATCTGTGAGGGCCCGTCCTCGCCGATCGAGACGCCGGCGTGGGAGCCGCAGAGCTTGAGCGTCGCCCGGCTGATCGCCGCCATGCGGACGAAGTCGTAGCCGCGGCTCATGAACGCCGCGAAGGTGGACGCGAACGGCTTCCAGCCGAGTACCTGCATCCCGACGGCCGCGGCGACCATCTGCTGCTCGGCGATGTACATCTCGAAGAACCTGTCGGGGTGGGCGTCGCGGAAGATCTCCGCGTAGGTCGAGTTGGAGACTTCCCCGTCGAGCACGACGACCTTGGGGTCGACTCCGCCGAGCGCGGCGAGCGCGTCGCCGTACGCCTTACGGGTCGCGACCTTGGAGCCGAGCTCGTACCTCGGCCACTCCGGTGTTCCCGGCGAGTCGAAGGCGTGAGGCTTGCCCGCTTCCGGTTTCGGGACGTCGACTTCGACGTTGCGGATTCCGCCCAAGGCTTCGACGGCATCCTCCGCCACCGCCTTCCCGTGCCAGCCCCCCTTGTCCTCGATCTCCGAGTACCCCTTGCCCTTGATCGTCTTGGCGACGATCGCCGTCGGCTTCCCGGTCGTGGACTCGGCCTCTCGGTAGGCGGCGTCGATCTGCTCGACGTCGTGTCCGTCGACCTCGATGGCGTGCCAACCGAAGGCACGCAGGCGGTCGGAGTAGGACGAGAGGTCCCAGCCGTGCATGGTCTCGCCCCGCTGGCCCAGCCGGTTGACGTCGATGATCGCGGTCAGGTTGTCGAGTTCGTAGAACGCGGCGTGCTCCGCGGCCTCCCACATCGAGCCCTCGGCCATCTCGCTGTCGCCGCAGATGACCCAGACCCGGAATGGAAGGCGGTCGAGCCGCTTTCCGGCGATCGCCATCCCGACACCGATCGGCAGTCCCTGCCCGAGCGAGCCGGTTGCGACGTCGACCCAGGGGAGAACGGGCGTCGGATGTCCCTCGAGGCGGCTGCCGAACTGCCGGTAGGTGCCGAACTCCTCCTCGGAAAGGGCACCTGCAGCCCGGAAGAGGCCGTAGACGAGCGGAGAGGCATGGCCCTTGGAGAAGACCAGGCGGTCGTTTGCCGGGCTCTTCGGCTCGTCGTAGTCGTAGCGGAAGTGGCTCGCAAGGAGGACGGCCGCGAGGTCCGCAGCGGACATCGAGGAGGTGGGATGGCCCGAGCCCGCCTTGGCGCTCGCGCGCACCGCGTCGACGCGAAGCTGCTGTCCGAGTTCCCGCCAGAGGTCTGACGCCAGCCACGTAGGGGTAACGTAGTCGAGCGATGCGGATCGCGGTTGCCTTCGATCACAGAGGTGTCAAATTGCGTGAGCGCGTCCTCGACGAGCTGCGAGCGCTCGGCCACGAGCCCATCGACCTCGGGACGGACGCCTCCGAGCCGGCCGTCGACTATCCGGACAAGGCCAGAGAGGTCGGAGAGGCGATCCGCTCCGGCGAGGCCGAGCGTGGGATCCTCGTCTGCGGCTCCGGAGTCGGCGCTGCGATCGCCGCTTGCAAGCTGCCCGGCATTCGCGCTGCGATCTGCCACGACACCTACTCGGCGCACCAGGGGGTCGAGCACGACGACATGAACGTTCTCTGTATCGGGTCCGGTGTCATCGGCGCCGACATGGCGGCGGAACTGGTTCGCGCGTTTCTCGCGGCCGAGTTCGACGGCGGCGAGCGGTACCGCAAGAGGCTTGAGAAGATCGAGGCGATGGAAAGAGAGGCTTCAGGTGTCTAAGTCACGGCTGCACAGGTTGAGCGAGCTCGGGCAGAGCGTGTGGATCGACTCCCTCTCGCGCGAGTGGCTCCGCACGGGAGAGCTGCAGCGGCTGATGGACGAGGACGCTGTCGTCGGAGTCACGTCCAACCCGACCATCTTCCAGAAGGCGATGGCCGAGGGGGACTGGTACGACGAGCAGCTGCGCGAGGTGCTGGCGGACACCGACGACCATACGGAGGTCTTCTTCCGGCTCGCGTTCGACGACATCCGCGAGGCGTGCGACCTGATGAAGCAGGTCTGGGACGTGAGCAAGGGGCAGGATGGCTACGTCTCCCTCGAGGTCGATCCGAACCTCGCCCACGACACACAGGGGACGATCGAGCAGGCGCAGCGCTTCCACGACGAGATCCGGCGCGACAACCTGTACGTGAAGATCCCGGCGACGGAAGCCGGCCTGCCGGCGATCGAGGAGATGATCGCCCGCGGCAAGAGCATCAACGTCACTCTCATTTTCTCGCTCGAGCGGTATTCGGCTGTCGCCGAGGCCTACGTGCGCGGCCTCGAGCGTTTCGTCGAGTCAGGCGGAGATCCGACGAAGGTCACGTCGGTCGCGAGCTTCTTCGTCTCCCGGGTCGACACCGAGGCCGACCGGCGGCTGGACGAGCTGGGCGGTCACGACGAGCTCAAGGGCAAGCTGGCGATCGCGAACGCGAAGCTGGCCTACCGGCGCTACAAGGAGATCTTCTCGGGAGATCGCTGGGACGCGCTCGTCCCGCACGGAGCCTCGGCTCAACGTTGCCTCTGGGCCTCGACTTCGACGAAGAACCCGGAGTACAGAGACGTGATGTACGTCGAGGAGCTCCTGGGCCCTCAGACGGTGAACACGATGCCGAAGGAGACGATCGATGCGTTTCAGGATCACGGTGAGGTGCGGGGCGCGACGATCGAGGAGGGGCTGGACGAGGCCGAGGCATTCTTCGCGGAGCTCGCCGAGGCCGGCGTGGACTACGACGACGTCTCCCGCGTGCTCGAGGAGGAGGGCGTCCAGAAGTTCGCCGACTCCTTCGGTGAGCTGGTTGACGGCATCGCCTCCAAGCGCGGCCAGCTCGTCGCGACTTGAGCACCATCGCGCCTGCTGAGCTGGTCGAGCGGATCTGGGAGCGGGACCCCTCGGTCTGGACGGGCGGGGACGAGGCCCACTGGCTCGGCTGGCTCGACGAGCCCGCTCGGATGCGGGAGCGGGCCCATGAGCTCCTGGAGTTCGCCCATCGGATGGAGGGCGAGGTCGAGGACGTCGTCCTGCTCGGAATGGGCGGGTCGAGCCTTGCTCCCGAGGTGCTGCGCCGCACGTTCGGCGCAGAGCGGTTCCACGTCCTCGACACGACGCACCCGACGGCGATCAGGCGGCTCGAGACCTCCATCGACGTCGAGCGGACGATCTTCGTCGCCGCGTCGAAGTCCGGAACCACGATCGAGACGCGCTCGCACGCGGACTACTTCCGGGACCGGGGAGGCCGCTTCGCGGTGGTCACCGATCCGGGCTCGCCGCTCGCTGAGATCTCAGAGGACGTCTTCTACGGCGAGCCGACGATCGGCGGGCGCTACTCGGCGCTCTCGGTCTTCGGTCTCCTCCCGGCCACGCTCATGGGCGTCGACGTCGTCAGGCTCCTCGACAGGGCCGACGAGATGCGGGAAGCCTGCCGCCAGGAGGAAGGGAACCCTGGCCTCGAGCTCGGCCTGCGGCTGGCGGAGACCCGGTTCCTGCGCGTGGACGGCGACTTCGGCCTCTGGGTGGAGCAGCTCGTCGCCGAGTCCACGGGGAAGCAGGGCAAGGGCGTCGTGCCGGTGCGAGAGGGCGGCGAGTCGCTTGGGATGGGTCTTGCCGATCCGTACGACCTCGGCCAGGAGTTCTTCCGCTGGGAGTTCGCAACGGCGGTCGCAGGCTCGGTTCTCGGGATCAATCCATTCGACCAGCCAGACGTTCAGTCGGCGAAGGATCGAACCACCGCCTTGCTTTCCGAGACACGGTCGGTGTCAGACACTCGTCGTGTCTCGGAGGGCCATGTCGAAATGCTGCTCGACCAGGCGGGCCCGGGCCAGTACATCGCGATCCAGGCGTTCATCGACCCCGCTCGCGAGGACGAGCTGGAGCCGATGATTCGCCGGGCACGCGACACGGGAGCATCTGTCTCGGTCGGCCTCGGCCCCCGCTACCTCCACTCGACCGGCCAGCTCCACAAGGGCGGGCCCGACACCGGGCTCTTCGTGCAGGTCGTCGACGACCTCGGCGAGGAGCTGCCCATCCCGGGCCAGGACTTCGGGTTCCGCACCCTGATCTCTGCCCAGGCCGACGGCGACTTCGCGGCGCTCGAGGAGCGCGGCCGGAAGATCATCAGAGTGGCGCTGTGAGACTGGGCATGGTCGGCCTCGGCCGGATGGGCTCGGGGATGACGGAGCGGCTGACACAGGCCGGTCACGACGTGAAGACCTACGACCCGAACGTCGACTCGACCGCGTCGTCACTCTCCGAGCTCGTCGAGCAGCTCGAGCCGCCGCGACACGCCTGGATGATGGTTCCGGCCGGTGACATCACCGAGAGCACGTTCCAGGAGCTCCTCGGAGTCCTCGAGGCGGGCGACGCGATCGTCGACGGCGGCAACTCGAACTTCCGGGACTCGCAGCGCCGGGCGACCGAGGCCGCCGAGAAGGGCATCCACTTCCTCGACGTCGGCGTCTCCGGCGGGATCTGGGGCCTCCGCGAGGGGTTCGCGCTGATGGCCGGCGGCGACCCCGAGCCGATCGGCCGGCTCCGCCCGGTGTTCGAGGCGCTCGCACCGGAGGGCGGCTACGCGCATGTCGGGCCCTCGGGCGCCGGGCACTTCGTGAAGATGGTTCACAACGGCGTCGAGTACGGGCTGATGCAGGCCTACGCCGAAGGCTTCGAGCTGATGCAGGCCTCGGAGTTCGACTTCGATCTCGCCGCCGTCGCTGAGATGTGGCGGCACGGCTCCGTCGTCCGGAGCTGGTTGCTCGATCTCCTGGCCAGGGCGCTCGAGGAGGATCCCGGCCTCGAGAGCATCCGCGGGTACGTCGAGGACTCCGGAGAGGGTCGCTGGACGGTCGAGCAGGCGATCGAGACCGCCGTGCCGCTCCACGTGATCACGGCCGCGCTCTACGCCCGCTTCGGCTCGCGGCAGGACGAGTCGTTCGCCGCCAAGGTCAACGCAGCCCTCAGGAACCAGTTCGGCGGCCATGCAGTCAAGCGAGACTGACAACCCGCTCGCGGAGGGGCTCGAGGTTCGGCGCCGGCCCGAGCCGTGCGTCCTGACGATCTTCGGCGCCTCGGGAGACCTCACCAAGCGCAAGATCTTCCCCGCGCTCTACGCGCTCGCCTTCCGCGACCTGCTGCCGGAGCAGTTCGCCGTCGTCGGCGTCGCCCGAACGGAGCAGGCCACCGAGGACTTCGTCGCCGCGATGGAGGCAGCGATCCGCGAGCACGCACGGGACGAGTTCAAGCAGGAGGCGTGGGACCGGCTGGCGACCCGCACCCGCTATCTCGCGACGGAGTTCGCGGACGAGGAAGGTGAGGATCGAGTGGCGCGATGTCTCACCGAGCTCGACGGGGAGCACGGCACGCGCGGAAACCGCGTCTACTACCTCGCAGTCCCACCCGTAGCGATGCCCAAGCTCGTCGAGGAGCTGGGCGAGCGCCGCACGACCACCGGGTGGACGCGGTTGATCATCGAGAAGCCGTTCGGCCACGATCTTCAGTCGGCCCGCGACCTCAACGCGCTGCTGCGGGAAGAGCTTCACGGAGGACGAGGTCTTCCGCATCGACCACTACCTCGGCAAGGACACCGTGCAGAACCTCCTGGCCCTGCGCTTCGCGAACGGGATCTTCGAGCCGGTCTGGAACCGCCAGTTCATCGACCACGTTCAGATCACCGTGGCCGAGTCGATCGGAATCGAGAGCCGCGCCGCCTTCTACGAGGAGTCGGGCGCGATCCGCGACGTCTTCCAGAACCATCTGCTCCAGCTCGTTGCCCTGACCGCGATGGAGCCGCCGATCGACTTCACCGCCGATTCGGTGCGGAACGAGAAGCTCAAGGTCTTGAAGGCGCTCGGGACTCCAGCGCCGACCGACGTCGTGCGCGGCCAGTACGGCGCCGGCTTCATCGAAGGTGAGCCGGCCGCCGGTTACAGGGACGAGGAGGGCGTGGGCCGAAGCTCCGAGACCGAGACGTTCGTCTCCGCCAAGCTGCACATCGACAACTGGCGCTGGGCCGACACCCCCTTCTACGTCCGAACCGGGAAGCGCCTGCCGCGCCGCGAGACGACGATCGCGATCCAGTTCAAGCGCGTCCCACACCCGCTGTTCGAGGACGCGAGCGAGCTTCGGCCCAATCTCCTGATCGTGCACATCCAGCCGAACGAGGGCGTGTCGCTCGCGATCGGCGCGAAGGTGCCGGGCGAGGGGATGCGCGTTCGCACGGTGCACATGGACTTCCTCTACGGCGGCGCCTTCCGCACGGGCCTTCCGGAGGCCTACGAGCGGCTGATCCTCGACGCGATGCTCGGCGATGCAACGCTCTTCACGCGCGCCGACGAGATCGAGGAGCAGTGGGCGCTCGTGGACGCAGTGGTGTCGGCCTGGCAGCGCGACAAGCCGTCCTTCCCGAACTACGCCGCAGGCACCTGGGGGCCGAAGGCGTCACAGGAGCAGGTCGAGTGGCACCGATAGCCCATATCGACGAATGGACGGACGAGTGCGCGACCGTCGTCGAGGTCGAGCAGGCACTCGTGGAGCTCCGCCTGCAACGCGGCTTCGAGGGCAAGCGCAACCTCCGAACGAGCGTCCTCACGCACATCGCCTGGGTTCCGCAGGAATGGCAGGAGGCTGCGTCCGACACGCTGGCCGGGCTCGCGGAGCGCCATCCCTCGCGCACCCTGCTGCTCTTTCCCGAGCCCGACGCCGACGACGGCCTCCATGCGCGGGTACTCCTCGAGTGCTACGAGATGCCCGGCAACAGCCGGCACCTCTGCAACGAGGTCGCGGAGCTGCGGCTGCGCGGAATTCGGGCTCAGGCGCCCGCGAGCATCGTGCTGCCCCTGCTCCTGCCGGACCTGCCCGTCTTCCTGCGCTGGCGTGGCCGCCCCGAGTTCGGGTCGTCCGTGTTCGAGCAGATGGTCGAGGTCGTCGATCGGCTTGTCGTCGACTCCTCCGAGTGGCCCGAGCCCCGTGGCGACTTCGACGATCTCGAAGCGCTCTTCGGCGAGGTGGCCGTCTCCGACATCGCCTGGCGTCGTACGCTGCCCTGGCGCCGCGCGCTCGCCGCCGCCTGGCCCGACCTTCCGGAAACCCTCACCGGCCCGCCGGCCGAGACCGCCCTCGTCGCCGGCTGGCTGCGGGCTCGCGCCGGCGTCGACGTGCAGGTGGAAGCCGCGGACGCACTGCCGGTCTCGGCCGCCGGCGACTCCAGCGATCTTCTTTCGGACGAGCTCGACGTCTTCGTCCGCGACCCGGTCTACGAAGCGGCTGTCACGCGCGCGGGTCGTGCTTGATCGCGATGCCGGCCGGCCCGCCGGGCCGCTTTTCGACGATCGCGTACGCCTCGGTCTCCGAGATCACGCGTTCGTAGTCCGTGACCTCGTGACCCGGGATGATCACGAACCATTTCGGGTCGGAGCGGACGTGCTCGTACTCCGAGAGCGCCATCTGGATCCGGTCCGTGCAGGAGGTGTCCGCGCACTCGCACACGAACTCCGCGAGCTCTGTGACGAGACTGAAGCTCTCGCCGAGCTCGCGAAGGCGCTCGTTCACCTCGCGGAAGACAACCTCGTTCTCGCCGATCCTTCGTCCTCGCTCGTCCATCCAGGGATTATTGCGCGCTAGCTTGTGAACGACGTGGCCGATCACCTGGTAACCGACGATGCGGTCCGCCGATTCGCCGCCGCGCTCGAAGTGCGGGTCACGGAACGGACGGCGGCGCTGGAGGAGCAGCGGGCTCTTCTCGACGCGATCATCGACACGGTTCCCCTCGGTCTTGTGCTTGCCGACCCCGCTGGAACGGTCGTTCGGGTGAACTCGAAGGCGCTCGACATCCTGCGGGCCTCATCCATACAGGCGGCGGAGTTCACCCACTGGCGCGAGCTCGAGGTCTTCGACCTCGAAGGAGCTCGTCTGGCCGGCCTCCCCCTCGAGCGCACGCTCGAGTCCGGCGAAGTTGTGATCGCCGAGGTCCTCGAAGTCGCCACGGCCGCGCAGCACCGCGTCATCGTCGAGATGAGCACTGCGCCGGTGATGGCCGCGACGGGCGAGATCCTCGGTGCCGTCGCGATCTTTCAGGACGTCACTGTCCGCGAGGCGCAGGACCGCGCAGAGCGTGAGTTCGTCACGAACGCCGCGCACGAGCTCCAGAGCCCCCTCGCCGCGATCATCAGCGCGATCGAGGTCTTGCAGGCGGGGGCCAAGGACGGGGAGCAACGGGACGTCTTCCTCGACCACATCGAGCGCGCGTCCCGTCGCCTCGAGCGGCTCGTCCGCGCCCTGCTCATCCTGGCCCGTGTTCAGAGCGGGCTCGAGACGCCCAAGCGAAGCCTGGTCGCGCTCTGCCCGCTTCTGACGGACATCGGCCAGGACCTTCGGCTCGTGGCCGGCGTGGAGCTCGAGGTGATCTGTCCGGAGAATCTCGCCGTTCTGAGCAGCGAATTCCTCCTGGAGCAGGCCGTCTTCAACATGGCCGAGAATGCCGCGAAATACACCCAGACCGGCGAGATCGTCCTCTCGGCACGGAGGGTCGGAGACGCCGTCGAGCTGTGCGTCGGGGATACCGGGCGGGGCATTCCCACCGCAGAGCGCCCCAAGGTGTTCGGCCGCTTCTACCGATCGAACGAGGTCGGCTCCGCCGGTTTTGGCCTGGGCCTGGCGATCGTACGAGCGGCCGTCGACGCACTGGACGGCGAGCTCGAGCTCGATTCGGCTCCGGGGGTCGGGACCCTGGTCCGACTGCGTTTGCCCGGCGCCGCGAACCTCACGAACCCATGAACCGGGTGCTGATCGTCGAGGACGAGCCGGCTATCCGCGACGCGGTCCAGTACGCCCTCAAAGGCGAAGGGTTCGACGTGGAGACGGCAGCGGACGGTGAGGCCGGGCTTCGGAGGGCGCTCGAGAATGCCTTCGATGTCGTGATCCTCGATCTCATGCTGCCCCGCATGTCCGGGATGGAGGTGTGCCGAAGGCTCCGGGCCGAGAGCTCGGTCCCGATCATCATGCTGACGGCGAAGGGGGCGGAGCTCGACCGGGTGCTGGGGCTCGAGATCGGCGCGGACGACTACGTCACGAAGCCGTTCTCCATGGCTGAGTTCATCGGCCGTATCCGGGCAATCATCCGCCGCCGTGAGCTCGATCGCTCGGGGGCCGCGAGCGTGATCCGGGTCGGCCAACTGGAACTCGATCCGATCCGCCACGAGGCGAAGGTCGAAGGCCAGCTCAAGCGCCTGACACCGTCCGAGTTCAAGCTCCTGTTGCTGCTCGCCGAGCAGCCCGAGCGCGTGTTCAGCCGCCGGGAGATCATGCAGCACCTCTGGGACTCGACGTATGTCGGTGACCAGCGGGCCTGCGACATCCACGTCTCCAACCTGCGGCAGAAGATCGAGCCGGATCCCGCAAACCCCCAGCATCTGCTCACGGTTCGCGGCATCGGGTACAAGCTCGCGACCGTGTGAGCGAATCCTCGCCCATCGAGGGCTGAATGCTCAGGTAGCCGGGGCTACGGTGAGGCGATGGAGCCGGTGTTCTCAGTCAGGACCGCAAAGCTCGGGTCCGGGACGTACGTCGTGTCCGTGACCGGAGAGGCAGACATGCACGCTGCGTCGGAGGTGGAGCGCGAGCTCCTCGACGTGCTGGCTCGCGGAGGTCAGTCCGTGATCGTCGATCTCGTCGAGGTGGGGTTCATCGACTCGACTGCGTTGGGACTGCTGCTTCGCTTTCAGCCCCGGTTCCGTGCCCGGGGCGGCGACCTGGTGATCGTCTCCGACGACCGGCGCGTGCTCCGGACGCTCGAGATCACCGGGCTCGATCGCATCTTTCGGATCGAGCGCCGGCTCGGCGAGGCTCTGGGCGAGGCGTACGCGGGGGCCGAAGAGGCTCCTAGCCCTACCTAGAGCCGTCTAACTCTTTGTCCCAGCGGAGGGGCGAGAGGCAGACAACGTCGAAATCGGAGACGCGATTCTCACCGCTCCTCCGCAGCACGGAACTCGACAGGCACTTCCGATCGAAATCGGATCTCGCCGGCCTCCGCTGGAGACGCCGGGAAGGTAGCCGGGCGGCAGTGAGTGTTTCGGCGCGGATCTGTACGGCTTTGCTTACGAGCCGTTAGCGGCCGACGACGCGAAAGCGTGGGCCCGAGACGCGGAGTGATACCGGATCCGACCACGACATCTGGCGGCCGCCGCTCGGCAGCGCGAAGGAGAGCCCGCGGATGCGGTAGTGCCAGAGGCCGGGCTTGAGCGGAAGGAGGGCGGAGGTCGCCGCCGTCTCCACCGAGCCGACCTTCGTCCACGGATAGACCTTCTTGCTCCACTGCACCTCGTACCGATCGGCCGCGAGTGCGGGCTTCCAGGCGACGAGCGGCGTCCCGTAGACGACCGGGCGTGCGCGAGAGGCGGAGAAGAGAGCGCCGTTCGGCGAGAGGCCGGTGACGTACGGTCCGCTCGAGGTGGCCACGACCGCCTCGCTGACCTTGCCGAAGGTGTTGACGCGGCCCGACGCGCAGGCGTCCTGTGGCAGCTCGACGTCCTGGTACTCGATCGAGTTCGCGTCGGAGAGGGACGGTCGCATGGCGACGCCGACGACGGTCCAGTAGTAGCGATTCTCCGGCCAGCCGTTGTCCCAGAGATCGACGGAGGGCGGTGCGAGGACGGCCGACTCGGCTCTCTCGATCTGCTCTTCGGTGCTCCCGCCGGTGCCGCCCGTCTCGCCCGTGCTGGGCGCGGTGCTGTACGACTTCGATTCGTTCTCGACGGCGGCGGAGTTGTCGACGGCGAACGTCTTGCCCTGCTTCCCGTCGCTCACGATGTAGCCGTTCCTGGCCTTCGTCAGCTCCGCGCCGTTCGCCGGCAGTGCCAGCGGGCCTGTCGCTCGCGGGGCCCACGCCGGGGATCCGACGACCGAGCCGCGGTAGACGACGTTCACGCAGTCGCTGTCCGTGGTGATGTAGACGCGGTAGAGCTCCCTGGGAGTCCCCTCGGCGGAGAGCGAGCCGCCGAAGCTGAGCGAGGGCATGAGCTTGAACGGTGCGGGTGCGTCCGAGTACGCGTCGGAGGCCATGGTCGAGGTCGCGAGCTGCGACGTGGCGAGAGGGGTGTTGAGCTCGACGAAGACCGGGCTCCAGGGCCCATAGGAAACGCTCGGGATCCCGTTCGCGGACGTTCCGACACGCGTTCGGACCGCTCGCACGCGCCAGCGCACGACGCCGGTCACCGCAGAATCCTGGTGGAAGCTCCAGATCTCGCGCTCGTCGGCGACGTTGGTCTTGGTCGCGACGACCTTGTTCGGAGCGAGCAGCCAGACGTTGTAGCCGGTCGCACCCTCGACGGGAGACCAGCGCATGAGCCCGACGGTGCTCGGTTGAGCCTGCGGCGTGTTCGCCCAGCGCGTGTTGAAGCCGTACGGAGACGTCCACTTCGAGACACCCTTGGCCGTGACGGCCCGGACGCGAGCCCAGAGCGCGTACGGCGTGCCGGTCATCCACGGAAGCGCAAGCGGCAGCGCGATCGTCGGCATCTTCGCCGTGCCGGCCCAGACGAGCGAGCCGTCGGTGAAGCTGCTGCGCGTCGCGAGCTCGAACTCGTACTGCCTCGTTCCGCGCACGGGGCGCCATGCGAAGGACGGTGTGCGGGGGAAAACGCGGGCCGGCGTCTCGTCGGCCCTGAGGAGAAACGGCCTCAGGCTGCTCGGGGCTGAAACTGCAGCGTCGGCTGCAGGCGCGACAGCGAGCATCACGAGGCATACGAAGGCAAGGCGAACCGCAGTCATCCAAAGAGGTTGTCGGCAGGTTCCGCGGCGTCAGGGAGTCCCCCGATCGAGGGATGCCTCGATCGCCTCGCCGGCGGCGAGAACGAGCGCGTCGTCGCCGGGGCGACCGACGATCTGGAGCGAAGCGGGCAGGCCGTCCTCTGCGGAGCCGGCGGGCAGGGCGAGCGCCGGCCAGCCGAGTGCATTGAACGGGAAGGTGAACTGCAGGATCTCCTCGCGCAGGTCTTGCTCGTCTTGCGGCAGCGGCGGGGCGACGAACGCGAGTGTCGGCACGAGGAGGAGGTCGAAGCCGTCGAGCGCTGCGGCGCAGCGTTCCTTGTATTCCGTGCGAGCCTCTCTGCTGATCGCAATCTCGGCCTCGGAGAGCGCGAGGCAGCGTTCGACCTTTGCTCTCACGCTTCCGCCGTACCTTTCGGCGCCCTCCGCGAACAGGTCGCGGTGGACGTCTGCGACCTCGGCCATGAACGCTGGGCCGACGCCGGTCGGAAGCGGGAAGTCGACCGGATGGGCGCCGAGAAGCTCGGCGGCCTCGCGGAGGCGGCGGGCGACGAGCGGCTCGCAGCGGTCGATCCAGGAGCAGCCGATCGACACCTCGCGCAGGGGCTCGCGCCCGAAGCCGGGCACGAGCGCCTCCAGCATCGCCGTGCACTCTCCGACCGTTCGCGCCATCGGGCCGGCATGGTCGAAAGTCGGCGCGAGGGGAAAGCAGCCGTCCAGAGGGACGAGGTCGTAACTCGGCTTGAAGCCGACAACGCCACAGCAGGCGGCGGGGATGCGGATCGACCCGCCGGAGTCCGTGCCGAGCGCGGCGTCGGCGAGCCCGGCGGCGAGCGCTGCAGCCGAGCCGCCGCTCGACCCGCCGGCGATCCGCCCGGGCGCGATCGGGTTGGGCACGGTCCCGAAATGCGCGTTCTGCGAGGTGACGCCGTATGCGAACTCGTGAAGGTTCGTCTTGCCGACGTTCGTGTAGCCGGCGGCTTCGAGCCGCAAGACGACTTCGGCGCTCCGGTTCGGGACATGGTCGGAGAAGAGGATCGACCCGTACGTCGTCGTGAGGCCGGCGGTGTCGAACAGGTCCTTGACGGCGAGCGGGATTCCCTCGGCGGGAACCGGGTCAGGTCGTGTGAGAAAGATGCCAGGGATCGGTGTGGGGTCGCTCATCAAGCCGTACTGCTTCCACATGCACGCGCGAGTAGCTTCCCGCCGTTCTCAACCGAGGGAGGAAGTGTGGTACTCGATCCTGACAAGGGGCGGGCCGGCGGACGATCGCAGGTCGTTGCCCGCCTGACGACGGAGACGAAGCACGCGTTCAAGACGACCGAGTTCTGGGCGATGGTGGCGCTCATCGTGGGCATCCTCATCGCTTCGATGGTCGTGGGTGACGGTGACTCGGGCGCCGATGGCGGCGAGAACGCGAACGACGCGTTCCCGGCCGTGCGCGCCTGGCTGTACGTGGCGATCGTCGGATCGGCCTACATGGTCAGCCGTGGCCTGGCGAAAGCCGGCAGCCGCGAGCCGTACTGGGCCGACCGCGATGACCTGCCCGGCGGCGACCGCGACAAGTAGGGGTCTGGGGGAAGGTCGGGGGGGTCGGCCGGTCCGGCCTCCCCGACCGGACCTCCTAGTCGAGCGCGAGGTAGATGAAGGCGATCACCCAGACGCCCGCGAAGAGCAGGAGGAAGAGCCCGAAGAGGGCCCAGCCGAAGACCGCGTTCTTGCGCGCCACCTCTCGCTCCGGATCGACCGGCTCTCTTGGTGCGGGGACCGCGCTCGAGGGGGAGGCTCTTCGAGTTGCTCCGTCACAGGACCACCATCGGGTCGATCGCCATCGCGACGAAGAGCAGGGCGAGGTACGCCAGCGAGTAGTGGAAGAGGGAAGCGGCGCGGGGTTGCGTCGTCGAGCGGAAGAGCTTCACGGCCAGGTGGAGGAAGAAGCCGCCGAGAATCGCTGCGGCCGCGAGATAGAGGGCTCCGAAGGTCCCTGTCAGAACAGGCAGGAGCGTGAGAGCGACCAGAACGATCGTGTAGAGCAGCACCTGCCTCGCGGTCTCGCGGTCGCCCCGCACGACGGGGAGCATCGGCACCTTCGCCGCCGCGTAGTCACGCTTGATCAGCAAGGCGAGCGCCCAGAAGTGGGGCGGCGTCCAGAGGAAGACGATCAGGAAGAGGTAAAGCGCCGGCAGGGCCAGGTTGCCCGTCGCGGCTGCGTAGCCGACGAGTGGGGGGACTGCTCCTGCTGCACCGCCGATGACGATGTTCTGAGGCGTCGAGCGCTTGAGCAGCCGGGTGTAGACGAGGACGTAGAAGAGGTTCCCGACGAGTGCCAGCGACGCCGTCAGGACGTTGACGGCGGACCCGAGCAGGACGAACGAGAGCGCCGAGAGGGCAAGGCCGAACTCGAGCGCAAGCTCGGGGCTGACCCGGCCCGAGGCAACGGGTCGCTTGGACGTCCGCTTCATCGAGCGGTCGAGATCGCGGTCCAGCATGTGGTTGAGCGCGCTCGCGCCGCCGCAGGCAAGGCCGAGCCCGAGGACGGTCACGCCGAGGAGGCCCAGGTCTGGAACGCCTTCAGCCCCGACGAACATGCCCGCCGCCCCGGTCACGAGCAGCAGGGACATGATCCTCGGCTTGACGAGCGTCACGTAGTCGCGCCAGGCCACCTGCGCCGGCCGCTCGCCGCGGAAGAGGAGGGCAGTCGCCACCGCCGTAGCCGCGGCGGCCAGCGCTGCAAGGACGACGTGCAGGGCCGGCGTCCACCAGGTGGCGACGGCGGCCAGGAAGAGGACGAGCGACGCGGAAGCGGCGAGAAAGGCCTGCCGGTGAGCGAGCCAGGAGCCGACGACCAGCGCGATCAGCAGCGGTAGCGCGACAAGCACGAGCGCACGGTGCGCGATTCCGAGGTCGCCGCTGACGACGACGAGGCCGACGGCCGCCGTCGCACCAATCCCACAGAGTCGGAACCAGGGTCCCGCTCTCATCGCCTTTCTCCGATCCTGCGCCGCAGGTCGCGAAGAGGCCGGGCGCTCGTCACGTACGGAACCTTGTCGAAGTTATGGGGCGGAGGGGGCGAGGTCGTGTACCACTCGAGCGTGTCCGCGAGCCAGGGGTCGTTCGGCGCGCGAGGAGAGCGCTTCCTCGACCAGATCACGTTGATGACGAAGACGAGGATCCCGAGACCCATGACGTACGAGCCGATCGTCGAGACGAGGTTGTACTCGGCCAGGAGATCGGAGTCCCGGTAGGTGTAGACGCGCCGCGGCATCCCGAGCATCCCCATCAGGTGCTGCGGGAAGAACGTCAGGTTGAAGCCGACGAACACGAGCCAGAAGTGCCACTTGCCGAGCCGCTCGTTCAGCATCCGGCCGAACATCTTCGGCCACCAGTAGTAAAGCGCCGCGAAAACCCCGAAGATCGAGCCCCCGAAGAGGACGTAGTGCAGGTGGGCAACGACGTAGTACGAGTCGTGCACCTGCCAGTCGAACGGGAACACGGCCACGAAGATCCCCGAGAGGCCGCCGATCGTGAAGACGGCGATGAAGCCGAGCGCCCACAGCATCGCCGTGTCGAAGATCAGGTTCCCGCGCCAGGTCGTTGCGATCCAGTTGAAGATCTTGACCCCCGTGGGGACGGCGATCGTGAGCGAGGCGATCATGAACCAGATCTGGAGGCCGAGCGGCATCCCCACGGTGAACATGTGGTGGCCCCAGACGAGCAGCGAGTAGAACCCGATCGCGACCGTCGAGAACGCGATCGCCTTGTAGCCGAAGATCGGCTTCCGCGAGAAGACGGGGATGACCTCGGAGATGATCCCCATCGCCGGGAGGATCATCACGTAGACCTCGGGGTGGCCGAAGAACCAGAAGACGTGCTGATAGAGGACGGCGTTTCCTCCCTCGTCGGGCAGGAAGAAGCTCGTGATGTCGGCCCGGTCGAGCAGGAGCATCGTCAGGCCGGCGGTGAGGGCGGGGAGTACGACGCACCAGCAGCGCGGCATAGATCTCGATCGACCAGACGAAGAGAGGCAGCCGCATCCACGTCATCCCCCGGGTGCGCATGTTGTGGATCGTGGCCAGGATGTTGATCGCACCGGCGAGCGAGGAGATCGAGAGGATGTGGAGCCCGACGATCCAGAGGTCTTGGCCGTTGCCCGCGACCTCGGCGGAGAACGGCGGGTAGCCGGTCCAGCCCGATTGCGCGGCTCCACCGGCGGAGAAGAAGCTCCCGAGGAGCACGACCCCGCCGAAGAGGAAGAGCCAGTACGACATGGCGTTCAGGCGCGGGAAGGCCATGTCGGCGGCGCCGATCATGAGCGGCACGAGGAAGTTCGCGAACCCTGCGAAGATCGGAACGACGACGAGGAAGATCATCGTCGTGCCGTGCATCGTGAACAGCTGGTTGTAGGAATCGCGGGTGACGAAGTCCATGTCCGGCTGGGCGAGCTGGGTCCGGATCAGCAGCGCCATGAGCCCGCCCGCGAGGAAGAACACGAGGCTCGTGACGATGTAGAGGATCCCGATCCGCTTGTGGTCGACGGTCGCGACCCAGCTCGCGACCTTCCCCTGTGTCCACGGGACCGGATAGAGCGGTGTCTCGGCGCGGGTCGCCACTAGCTCTCTTCGCCTTCCGGGAAGCGCTCTTTCAGGTGGTCGGTCAACGCTTTCATCTGGAACTCTTCCCACTCCTCGCCGATGGCCGGCATCTCCCCGCGTCCGTTGCGGACGACTTCGGCGACCGAGTCGGCGTCCGCGACGCTCGCGCTCGTGAGCGGGGGTCCGATCAGCCCCTCACCCTCGGGGCCGTGGCACTTGGAGCAGGCTCCGACGAAGGTCTGCTCGCCGAGATCGGACGAACCGGCCTCCTGGGCCTCCGACTGCTCGTCGAGCCACGAGTCGAACTCGTCGGCCGGAACGACCTCGACGGAGGCGAGCATCGCGGCGTGCTGGATCCCGCAGAACTCGGCGCACTGGCCCTCGAAGGTCCCGGTGCGCTTCGCGCGGAACGCGGTCTCGACGGTCTCGCCCGGGATCGCGTCGAACTTGCCTCCGATCCCAGGCACCCAGTAGCTGTGGTTCACGTCGCTGTCCGGGGCGGTGATCTCGAGCACGACGAGGCGATCCTGCGGCGCGACGAGCTTGTCGATCGCGACGACGCCGTTCGGGTACCGGTACTGCCAGTAGAACTGCCGCCCCTCGACGCGAACCTTGAGGTCGCCGGCCTTCGCCTCGTCCTCCAGCGTGATCCCCGGGAGCTTGTAGAACGTGAAGGCGGTCACGATCACGAGGATTGCGACCGGCACGAGCGTCCAGCCGATCTCGAGGCGCGTCGAGCCGTGGATCTGCGGGCCTTCCACCGTGCGGTCCCGGCCGCGGCTCCTGTAGCGGACGATGAAGAGCACGAGGGGGACGGCGACGGCGAGGAGCACCACCGCCGCCCAGAACGTGACGAACCAGTAGAGGTCCGCGATGCGCTCGGCGTTCGGCGACTCGGGCGCGACGGGGGTCAGGCCCGTGGCGGCGAACAAGGCAGCAGCGAGCACGGCTGCGCCATTCTATGGGCGTGTCTGGCGCGGAAGCCACATCGAGCGGCATGTCGCAAGCAGGCTCGAGGGTCGAGCTGCCGGACGACGTGCCCGAGTCCTTCGAGATCTTCGTCAACGGGGTTCGTCAGGAGCCGGGGCGCGATTACCGCGTCCAGGGGCGCGCGCTGATCTTCACGCGCTCGCTCGCGCAGGAGGGGAAGCTCGGCCCGCTCCGGTGGGCGAGCATGTTCCTCGGCGTCGCCGGCACCTACCGGAAGCACGACACCGTGGACGTCGTCTACGAGCGAGACGGACGGCGGGTCGTGGCGACCGGCCTACGGCCCGAGCCGTAGAGACTCGTTCGCGCCGCTCACGGTGAGGCCGGGCTTCGGGCCTCCGGCGAGCGCATAGACGCGCCCCCGCCACCCGACGAGCCCGAGCCCGTGGCGCGATCGTCCGCATGCTCGGAAGCTGCTCTCCAGCGTCGCGTGCCCGGTGAGTAGGCGTAGACGGTCGGGATCGTCCCGGTCGGCTCCTCGCCGCCTGCCGAGACCAGGCGTCCGGCGACGGCGGCTGCCGCCGTCCCGCCGCGCTTGCCGGGCACGCGGGCGATCGCGCGCCAGCGGCCGCGGCGCGGATCGAACGCCTCGACGACGTCGAGGTTGGAGTCGAGACCGGCCGTACGGCCGGCGACGGCGTAGACCAGGCCGCCCAGGGCCGCAGCGCCGAGATGCTCCCGCGGTCTCGGGCCGCGGATCGTCGCCCAGCGCGCGGTCTGGAGGTCGAACGTGAAGGCGTCACGAGCGAGGCGCCCGGGTGCCTCGACGCCCCCGACGACGTAGAGCTTGCCGCCCAGGATTGCCGCGCCCGCGGCTGCGCGCGGCGCAGGCATCGGCGGGAGTGGCGTCCAGCGGCCCTGCCGGAAGACGAAGCCCGTGCCGAGCGCGACCGAGCCGGGCCCGTACCCGCCGACGACGTAGACGCGGCCGGCAGCGCCGGCCGCCATCGCATGGTCGACGGTGCACCGGAAGGTCCGGAAGGCGACGCCAGCGGTTCCGGGCAGGCGAGTAGGCGTCGGCGCGGCCGGTGTTCCGTCCATTGGCGAGGAACCCGCCGACGACGGCGATCTCGGCTCCGAGCGGCGCTGCCGCGACCTCCGTCCTCGGCACGGGAACAGGGCGTGCGGGCCGCCAAGCCGGTTGTGCCGCAGACCCCACACCCCCCGCGACCAAAACGGCGATGGCGGCGGCCATCAAAACCAGCCTCACGGCCCGCACTCTAGTCGGGGCCGCACCCCCGACTCCCTTGACCGGGCCGGGTCGTCCGGGCCCACGGCGCCACGCCGCACCTGGCCTCCCGGACCCGGACGACCTACCCCGGCCAATTAGGTGGATGCCGCTCCCCGACCGGACTTGCGCTCTTGTGACAACTTTGTGCGACCGGGCGCTCCCGCGGGCTCGGAAAAGGGGTTCCCGCGGAGGGATGATCGCGCTACGCTGGGCGGCCGGTGCCTGCCGAGCGCATTGACCTCGTTCAGGCGAGCCTCCTCGGTGAGGCGCTCGACCGCGGGCCGCTTCTGGTGTTCGTCGCCGACGAGTCGATGCGCTATCTGGCGGTCAACCAACTCGCCTGCGAGACATTGGGCTACACGCGAGAGGAGTTGCTGGGGCTACAGGTCTCCGACATCGCGGTCGCGCCCGAGGCTCCCGACCTCTACGAGCAGATGCTTCGTAACGCGAATCAACGTGGACGCACGGCGCTTCGCCGCAAAGACGGCTCGGTCGTCCAGTTCAACTACTGGGCTCGCGAGACCACCACGGCAGGCATGACCTTCTGGGTCTCCGCCGGCTACGTGGAGTAGCCGTTAGCGAAGCGCCTCGACGCTGTCGAGCAGCGCCCAGTTCCCCTCGAGCGCGCGCTCGGCGGCGGCTGCGATCCGGTCTGCGTCCTCCGGGCGGGCATGGCGCTCCAGCAGCTCGCTTCGACTCCGCCGCATGCTCGTGATCCCGTTCGGCGTGGAGCGTGAAGTACGCCGTTCCCGGGCTGTCCGGAGCAAAGCCATAGTGCTCGACGAGACCGTCCATCTTCGTCCGCGCGACGTCCGGCTGCCCGGCTTCGACGGCATAGAGGATCCCGAGCGCCTCGAGCGGGTCGGCGGCCGAAGTCCACGCGTTCACGCACGTCACCGTGCCCGTCGAGACGGGCCGGGCCCGGCGTGGATGTCGACGGCCGCGGCGAAGTCGTCCCAGAGGTCGATGTGCGCGCTCTCCTCGTCGGCATGCTCCGAGCCCGCCAGCGGTGCGGCCGCGCTCGGCGGCATCGGCCAGCGCCACGACGGCGTGTCGGTACTCGCCCGCGTACGCAGTCAGCTCGTCGCGGCTGAGCTCGCCGCACTCCCACCGGCGGTAGAACGGATGCTCGAGGACGTTCCAGCGGCCGCGGATCTCGTCGAGGCGGGCGATGAGGCTCATGGCGATCCTTCCGTCGAGGGGTGACACGATGCTAGCTCGCCGTGCGCATGCGCGCCTAGTACCGCGGCCGCCATCGGAGTACGCTCCAAGAGGGGCTGGAATCTGCGAGGTCCAGAACGCGCAGCACGTCGGCGGGATCACGACGCAGCCGGCCGAGTACGAGCGCCGTGTGGTGGAATTCTTCGGCGCTGCGCTTCGGCCGATCCCACAGCGATGACGTCGTCGGGCGCCGCGAGCTCGGCCTGTTCGGCGCAGGCATCGGGCTCGCGGCGCTCCACGTGCTTGACGACGCCTTCGTCGGCAAGCAGCCCGGGACGACCGCCGGCGACCATGTGTTCACGGCTCTCGTCCTCCTCGGCATCCTCGCCGGCGCCCTCGTCGTCTATCCGCAGGTCCGCGCCGGTGCCCGTGCCGCGCTCGCCATCCTGTTCGGGCTCCTCATCCTCATCGCGGGTGGTCTGCACGTCGCGCACGCGCTCATCGACGAAGCGGAGCTGAGCGACTTCACCGGCATGCTCGCTACAGCGGCGGGCGCGATCCTGATCGGCCTCGGTCTGGTCGTTGCATGGAGGGCCCCTTCCCATCCGAGACGGCTTCGGCGGTGGCTTCGCCGCGGCCTGGTCGTTGCCGGCGCGGTCGTCATCGGCTTCTACGCGGTCTTTCCGATCGGCGCGGCGATGTTCGTCACCCACGCTCCGCGGGAGCCCATCGACGGCACGTTCTCGGTTCCGCACGAGGAAGTCAGCTTCAGGACGAGCGACGGTTTGACGCTTCGCGGTTGGTACACGCCCTCACGGAACGGTGCGGCCATCGTGCTAGTCCATGGCGCCGGCGGTAGCCGTCTCGGACCCAGGAGGCATGCGGAGCTGCTCGCACGACGTGGCTACGGCGTCTTGCTCTACGACGCCAGAGGCCGAGGCGAGAGCGACGGCGATCCACTCGGATTCGATTGGACCTGGCAGCCCGACGTCGATGCAGCGATCGAGTTTCTGAAGGCCCGGCCCGACGTCAGAGAAGGGCGCGTGGGAGGTGTGGGCCTCTCATCCGGCGCCGAGGCCCTGATCGAGACTGCCGCCCGCCGGCGCGATCTCCGGGCCGTCGTGGCCGAGGGCGCGGGCGTGAGGGCATACGGCGATCCTCTCGACACCTCAGGAGCCGAGAAGTGGGTCACGCTCCCGTACGCCACGATGATGTTCGCTGCCGCCCAGGTGCTGTCCGGCGAGTCGGAGGTTCGCTCGGTCGGCGATTTCGTGGGAGAGGGCGCGCCGGGGCGGGTGTTGCTGATCGCGGCAGGCGCTGTCGCGGCCGAGCAGGAGCTGAACGCGCTCTGGGCACGCCGCGCCGCGGGTCGCGTGGAGCTGTGGGAGGTGCCGGACGGGGAGCACACCGCGGCGATCGAGGAGCAGCCGCAGGAGTACGAGCGCCGCGTTATCGACTTCTTCGACCGGATTCTGCTTGAACGTCCTTGAGAGCCGCAGACGCTTCGGCCGTCCAGGCGAGCAGCGCCTCGGCGTAGAGCACGCCCCAGCGACGCGTGAGGGCCTGAAACTCGGAGCCGCCGGCGCCGGCCGCTTCGAGCTCCTCCAGCTCGACCAGGAGTTGCTCGGCGTCCTCTCGGCGCTCGCCGAGCTGCCGCTGAAGCGCCTCCGGATCGGCGCCCTCCCCGAGGTAGAGCTTCAGCAGGATCAGGTTTCGGCCCTGGCCGGCATCGAGAGGCGCCTCCTCGACCCACTCGCGCACCGCATCCCGTCCCTCGTCGGTGATCGCATAGATCGTCTTGTCGGGCCGCGCGCTCTGGACGACCTTCTCCTGCGTCGCGAAGCCGGCCTCCACGAGCTTGGGAAGCGTCGCGTAGATCTGCGTCTTCGCGGGGGCCCAGAAATAGCCGACGCTTCGATCGGCGTCCTTCCGGAGGTCGTAGCCGGACATCGGCTCCTTGCGGAGCAGCCCGAGGAGCGCCGCCTCGGTGGTCGTGAGGCTCATTCGAGCGCCGCGGCGAGGACAGGGTCGCGCCCCGCGAACCAGTCGGCGGCCGTCATCTCGACCGGGACCTGCGGCATCGTCGCGAGGCGCGTGTCGCTCGGGTCGCCGACGTACTCGATCGCCGTGCCCGACTCGATGCCGAGCGAAGGGAGCGGGATCGGCGAGCGGTCGCCCCACTGGCTCGGCGCACCGCCGGTCGGCTCGCCGAAGAAGCGGGCGCGCGTCATGCCGGTCGACGTCGGCCGCGAAGTTCCCGGCCGCCGAGAACGTCCGCCGCCCGATCAGGACGGCGAGCCGCTCGGGCCGGTTGATGCGACGGTTGCGGAGCGCCTGGACGAGCCCGTAGTACGTCGTGTTGTTGCCTCCCCCGTTCATTCGTAGCTCGACGACGATCTTCCGCACGCGCTTCCGCTTCGCCAGGCGCACCAGCCGCTCCGGGACGCGCCCCGGCTGCGTGACGTGGTTGTACGAGACGTAGAGAGCCCGGCCGCGGTCGATGACCGAGATCCCGTACTCCACGTGACTGAGGCGGATGAAGAGCGGCGCCTTTCGGCTTCCCTGCCACCAGCTGTCGAGAAGGGTCGAGGCGTACTCGGCGTTGGAGATCCGGTCGAGCACGACCCGACGGCGGGTGCCGTCGCGAAGCTCGAGCTCCCAGGTCGGGGCCGACCCGACTCCTACCCCTTCGAGCACCTCGGCGGTGACGAGGAAGTAGGGAAGATGGTCGAGCAGGCTCCACTCGTTGTCGCGTGGAACGAGTGGGCGTACGCGCGCCTCCACGTCGGCCGCCGGGAGCCCGCCGACGGAGACGATCCTCGCACCGACGAGGCTCGGATCCTGCGCGCGGATCACGTGCAGGCCCTCGGGGAAGCGCCAGAGCCGGATCGGGTACGCGTGGAGGCCGCTGTAGTTCGGCCTGGAGGAACGGGAACACGCCGCTGTGGCCGTCGCGCTCGCCGAGCATGTGCATGAGCCGCATCACGCCGACGATCTGCTCGCTGCGGGTCAGGGTCGGGCGCGCGGGTGGCGAGATCCTCCGCCGCGCCGCGGAACTCGGCGCGCGAGACCGCGTGGTACGGGTTCGGATGCCGCTGCTCGATCTCCTCGACGAGGTTGCGGATGTCCGAGGCCGCGCTCGAGCCTGCACCGGATGCGCCAGGTGCGACGGCGAGCAAGCGCGATGATGGCGAACATAGTCCGGAGTGTCATAGTTCTTACCGGACTATAACGACGAGGCGGCGAAGAAGTTAGTCGGTCACTCCCAGGTCCCGATCGGGCCGTTCTCGAGGAAGAGCCGGAGGCCGTACGGAACGCTCTCGGCGTCCTCGGGATCGCGCTCCGCCGGGCTCGCGTCGCCTGCGACGTAGCGGTGCCAGGCGAGGGCGCGGGCGAGCGTGCCGGTCCGGTAGGCGAGGTCTGCAGCCGCCGCGGGCGCTCCGAACGGCTCGAGGTAGACGTCACGAAGGCGGAGCAGCGGAGCCGACGCCGGGCTCGATCTTCCACCGCCAGGCGAGCGCCCGCAGCGTCACGGTCAGCGTGTGAAACGGATGGGAGATGCAGCTGTCGCCCCAGTCCTGGAGGAGATAGCGCCCGTCCTTGACGAACACCTGCCCGTCGTGGAGGTCGTCGTGCTGGATCGTCTCGGGGATGCCGAACGCCTCGAGCTCGTCGACGAGCGCTCGCAGCTCGGGCATCCGGCGCGCGCAGCTCGTCTCGCTGTCCCGGGTTGAGCTCGTCGGAGTCGCCGAGCATGAGGGCCTCGTCGTCGTCGAGCAGCGTCTCGACCTTGTCGGGGAGGCCGGCGAGGCGCTCGTCGGGGACGCCGAGCGCCAGGAGCTCGTCCGCCCTCGGCGCCGACGGCGATCTGGATCTCGGCGTAGCTCGGGAGGATTCGCTCCCAGTGGTCGAGGTCGTCCGCCGACCCCATGACCTCGCGGAGGCGCGTGCCAGCGTCGCGCATCAGCATCCAGCTGCGGTCGAGGTCGATAGCCAGGACCTCGGCCAGTCGGTCCGGAAATGTCTCGGCGAGCAGCGCCGTGAGCTGCGGCTCGAATCCGTGGACCTCCGGTGTCGTGGCCTTGAACCAGAGGTCGCCGTCGGCCGTCGGCACCCGCATCGCCGTCGACCAGGGATAGACGTGAGGTTGCTCGATCGGGCCGGTGACCCGCACCCGCTCCCGGATCCAGGCTTCCGCTTCCGCGCGCCAGTCCGGCTCGAGCCATTGCATGGGTGTGGATTCTTGCGGGTTCCTGCTCAGTCCCTCTACGGTCGTGCGCTTGCCCGGCGGGCGATCGGGGTAAGACCCGGGGATGACCGGCACGAAAGTCTTGGTGGTCGCGACCGTTCCGCCCGACGAGAGCCAACTGCAAGAGGCGATCTCCGGAGCGGACGAGATCCGCGTCGTCGCGCCCGCGACGGACGTGTCCTGGCTCGGCTGGCTGACGAACGACGAGGATGACGCCCGCCGGGAAGCCCGGGAGACCGCGGACCGCACGGCAGCGGCGGTCGAGGGCGAAGCATCGGTCGAGATCGACCGCACGAGCCAGGACACCGACGCGGCGCAGGCGATCAGAGACGCGCTGCGGAACTTTCCCGCCGACGAGATCGTCGTCGTGACGCGGCCCGGCGACGACACGACCTGGCTCGACGACGAGACAGTCCGTGCGGCAATCGACGCCCACGGAATCCCTTCGCGACACCTGGAGCTCACACCTCACTGAGTCGATAGGGTCTGCGCCGTGCGGAAGCTCCTGGCGCTCCTCGTCCTCTCCGGCGGCCTGCTGCTCGCAGCCGGCTGCGGAAGCGACGACGACGACGGCGAGGCGGCGCCGCAGGCGGGACGACCACCGCAGCAGGCGGCCTCGTGCGACAAGGACTCGCTCGAGCTCGTCAACGCAGGCCAGCTGACGATCGGCACCGACAACCCGGCCTTCCCGCCCTGGTTCGAGGGCACTGCGGAGTTCGACCCCTGGGATCCGACGACCGAGCCCACGAAGAAGGGCTACGAGCAGGAGATCGCGTACGGGATCGCCAAGCAGCTCGGCTTCACCGACGACGAGGTCAAGTGGACGGTCGTGCCGTTCAACCAGTCCTTCAAGCCGGGCCCGAAGTCGTTCGACTTCGACATCAACCAGATCTCGTACAAGACCGAGCGGGCGGAGGCGGTCGACTTCAGCGAGTCGTACTACGACGTCGAGCAGGCGATCGTCACGGTCGAGGGCAGCAAGATCGCGGACGCCAAGTCGATCGCCGACCTGAAGGACGCCAAGCTCGGCGCCCAGATCGGGACGACGAGCCTCGAGGCGATCAACGACACGATCCAGCCGCGAGCGAGCCTCCGTCTACGACACGAACAACGACGCGATCGCGGCGATCAAGGCGAAGCAGATCGACGGCATCGTCGTCGACTTCCCGACCGGGCTCTTCATGGCGTTCGTGCAGCTCGAGGATCAGGGCGGCTCGGTCATCGGGCGGCTTCCGGCCCAGGACGGCGGCGAGTACTTCGGCGTCGTCCTCGCAGAAGGACAGCGCGCTGACCGAGTGCGTGAACGAGGCCATCGCCGACGCTCCGCGACGACGGGACGATCGACGAGCTCGAGCAGAAGTGGCTCGGCGGCAGCGCGCCGATCCTCGAGTAACTAGAGCCGGCAAGCCGCTCGTCGCGCATCCTCGGCGGCGGCGGGGCCGCCCGCAGCACGCTGATCGCGAGCGGTCAGCACGATCGCCTTCTTCGGGATCCTCGTCCTAGCTCGTCACGAACTCGCCCGGCTGGCCGGCGGTCAAGGAGTCGTTCTTCGACCGGGAAGTCTTCACGGAGGCGTTCAGCGACATCGCACCCCGGCTCCTCCTGAACATCAAGATCTTCCTGATCGCCGAGGTGTTCATCCTCGTCTTCGGGCTCGGGATCGCGCTGCTGCGGAGCCTGTCCGGGCCCGGTCTTCTTCCCTTCCGCCTGCTCGCGATCGTCTACACGGACTTCTTCCGCGGGGTCCCGACGATCCTCGTCATCTACCTCTTCGGCTTCGGCGTGCCCGCGCTGGCGCTCTCGGGCGTGCCGAACTCGCCGTTCTTCTGGGGCGTCGCGTCGCTCGTGCTCGTCTACTCCGCCTACGTCAGCGAGGTCTACCGCGCCGGGATCGAGTCCGTGCATCCGAGCCAGGAGGCGGCGGCGCGCTCGCTCGGGCTCTCCCGCGGCGAAGGCCTTGCGGTTCGTCGTCGTCCCGCAGGCGGTCCGCCGGGTCGTTCCGCCGCTCCTGAACGACTTCATCGGGCTCCAGAAGGACACGGCCCTCGTCGCGCTGATCGGGCCGGTCGAGGCGTTCCGGCAGTCGCAGATCGAGGTCGCGTCGAAGTTCGACTACACGCCGTACTTCGCGACCGCGCTCATGTTCGTGGCGCTCACGATTCCGATGGCGAGGTTCACGGACTGGCTCACGGCCAGGCAGCGGCGGAGGATGCGGTGAGCGCGGTCGAGCTCCACGGCGTGCGCAAGTCGTTCGGCGCCGACGAGGTGCTGCACGGGATCGACCTCGAGGTCGGCGAGCACGAGGTCGTCTGCCTGATCGGCGCCTCGGGCTCGGGCAAGTCGACGCTGCTGCGGTGCGTCAACCTCCTGGAGCCGATCGACGAGGGCCGGATCCTCGTCGGCGGGGAGGAGGTGACGGCACCGGGCGTGGACGCCGACCGGGTCCGCCGCGGGATCGGGATCGTCTTCCAGGCCTACAACCTCTTCCCGCACATGACGGTCCTGCGCAACGTGACGCTCGCGCCGCGCGAGGTGCTGAAGACGCCGCGGGCCGAGGCCGAGGCTCAGGCGCTTGAGCTGCTCGGCCGCTTCGGGCTGGCCGACCGGGCCGGCGACTACCCGGACCGCCTCTCGGGCGGCCAGCAGCAGCGGGTCGCGATCGTCCGGGCTCTCGCGATGAGACCGCAGCTGATGCTGCTGGACGAGGTGACGAGCGCGCTCGACCCGGAGCTCGTCGGCGAGGTGCTGAACGTCGTCCGCGAGCTCGCGGCCGGGCGGCATGACGATGCTGATCGCAACGCACGAGATGGGCTTCGCGCGCGAGATCGCGAGCCGGGTCTGCTTCCTCGACGGCGGCGTGATCCTGGAGCAGGGCCCGCCCGAGCAGATCTTCTCCGCGCCGCAGGAGGCGCGGACGCAGCAGTTCCTTCAGCGAATCGTGGACGCCGGTCGGCTCTGAGGGAAGATCGGCACCGCTTTTCCCGTCTTGTAGTTCGACGGAACACCCCCTAGGGTCGGCCGGAGGTTGGAATGAGCAAGCGCTCCCTCATCACACTCGTCGTCGTCCTCGCAGTCGTCGTCCCGCTGGCGCTCGGAGGCCTCGCGGTCGTCCTCGGCGGCGGCGACGACAGGAGCATCGGGGCCATCAGCAGCATCCGCGTCGACGAGTACGAGCGGGCGTACGGAACCGACCTCTACGTCGGGACCTCGGGCGGCGTCTACAACCTGGGTCCGCCCAGATCCGCGACCGGCTGCGGGAGTGCGGCGGGCGTGACGACGTCGCCCGGGCCCAACGGCGCGATGGTGAAGGAGCCGACAGCTCCTACTCCCCAACCCTGTGTCCTCGTGCTCACGGCAGGCCGGCTTCCGGCCGCCTTCTTCGACCTGGTCGACGACATGCTCGACGGGCAGGCCGGGCGCACGGATTTCTGGCTTGTCAATCGCAAGCGCGACGGCACCGCCGGCAACGGCCTTCACATCGACGACGCACTGATGGAAGTGACATTCGGGAAGCTCGACGGAGACGCGCTCGACGAGCTGCACAGCATCGTCCTGAGCCTGCGTCCGGAGGCGGTCGTGGAGCTGGCCACGTGTTGCAACACGTTCTCGCCCACGCTGAGCGCGGCTAGCAGCCACCAGCAGGTCTTTGCGAATCGGTTCACAGCGACGCTCTCCGGCATCACTGGGGGCCAGGACATCATCGAGATCACCGAGTGGACGATCAAGCAGGTGGCGAGCGGCACCGACATCTCGACCGAGCTCGGCGACCTCTCGTTCAGGGCCATCCGCCATCCCACGAACGGCTTCCGCCAGTGGCTCACAACGTTTGGGCAGAGCCCTGCGGACGAGAAGACGATGACCATCGACTTCAAGCGGGGGATCTCGACGAACATTGCGTACACCCTGTCGCTCACGGGCGTGGGGATCAGGGGCCACGAGCGGCTCGGCTGGGGGTCGCAAGGGAATGCCGGGCAAGTTCTGAGCGATCGCTTCACGCTCTACGTGCAAGGCGGCTCGGCGACAGGAGGCGTTGCCTCTTCGCCACAGCCCGGATCGGCACCGGCCCCTCCGCCATCGCCTCCTCCTGCCACGCCTCCTCCGGCTTCGCCCCCACCGGCTTCGCCTCCACCGGCTTCGCCGCCGCCTCCTCCGGATCCCCGCGCTTCGCCACCGCCTCCGCCTGTCGAGACGACGGAGGAGGGGCTTGCGGCTCCGACCCGGGTCACCGCCAAGCTCATCTCGAGGAGCGACGCGGAGCTCGCCTGGGCGCCCGTCGAGGGAGCCGAGGGCTACGTCGTCCTCATGACGCTCGAACCGGAAGGGAAGTACGTGGAGGTCGCCCGCTCGGAGAAGCCCTCCGCCACCGTCTCCAAGCTCGAGGGCGGGCCGCCGTACTACTTCGTGGTGCGCGCGCTCCGCGGTGAGCAGCAGTCGAAGGACTCCGCCGTGGCGGAGGCTCTCGGCTAACGCCTAGGCCGAGCTCAGGCGGAAGAAGAGGAACCACGCGAGGGCGCCGCCGGCCACGTAGCCGAGGGTGCTCGCGAGGGCCGCGCCCGTCGTCCCGAAGGCCGGGATCAAGGCGAGCGCGGCGGCCGTCGTGACGACCATCGCCACCACGGAGACGAGCAGGCTCAGGCGGGGCCGCCCGCGGCGCACCGAGAGGTAGACGACGAGCACGGTCACGGGCGCATAGGCGACGACGCCCGGGAGCAGGACCCAGAGCGGCTCGACCGAGTCCGAGAAGTCGTCCCCGAAGAGGAGCGGGACGAGAAACGGGGCCGCTGACGGCGACGACGACCGCCACGCCGCCCGTCAGGAGCAGGGCGCGAAGCCCGGACCGCCGGATCAGCTGCCTGGCGCGATCCTCCGTCTCGTGCACCGCTGGAGCGGTCACCGCGGTCGCAAGCGCCCCCGCCACGAGCCACATCGCCTCCGCCGCCTGCATCGCGATCGAGTAGATCCCGACCTCGGCGATCGACTCGAAGCGGCGCAGGATGAAGAGCTCTGCCCGGTAGCTGACGAGGTTCACGACCTGGACGGCGCCCATCGTGATCGCGAATCGCGCCAGCGCCCGCGACACGGGATCGACGACGTTCGGGATGTCCGCGGGGCGCCACGAGCGGTGCACCGCGGCGAGCGCCACCACCGCGGTCACGGCGTTCGCGGCCGCCCAGGCGCCGACGGCGCCCGCGACGCCGCCGTCCAGCGCGACGACGAGGAGGAGCATCCCGAAGACGGTCAGGATCGGCGGAAGGATCTGGATGTAGTTCCAGAGCCGGACCCGAGCGAGGCCGAGCAGGACGCCGGAGACCGTCTGCCAGAGGACGTTCGGGACGAGCGCGAGCGCCGCGAGGAGCCACACGCGGGTACCGAGATCCTCCGTCGCCGATCCGACGACGAAGACGATCGCGCTGCCGACGCCACCCAGCACGATCCCGAGGGCGAGCGCGCGCTGCACGAGCTTCCGCAGGTCGGCGCCCGGCTCCGCCATCCGGCTCACGACCGCGACGCCGAGCTGGCCGAGCAGCCGCGAGAAGATCGTGACGCCGAGAACGGCGATGACGAAGGCTCCACGGCCCGACGGCTCCAGGAAGCGGCTCTGAAGGACGACGAGGCCGAGCGCGATCGGCGTCGAAAGGCCGCGGAAGAGCAGCGTCTCCGACCGTGTTGCGTCCAACTTCCTTGGCGCCCGGAACGGCGCGGCGGGGAAGGTTTGGAACGACGGGCGGCGAGAGGTCGACGGCCGACGTGGGGCGAGCCCGATCGGCCTGCCCGCGTTCCGGACTTTGCGACGACACGCCGGAAGACTACGGTTGGGTCATGCGAGATCTGCTGAGGAGAATCGCAGCGCGCCGGGGCCTGATCATCGCGCTGCAGATCGTCTTCGTGGCTGCGCTCCTCGGGTTCTTCGGCTGGGCGCTCCGGGACACCTGGGGCGATGCTCTTCCGCGGCTCCGCGATGCCGATCTCGTCGATCTGACCGTCGCCTTCCTGCTGCTTGCCGCCTACTACCTGATGTTCGTCATCGGCTGGCAGGTCATCCTGCGCGCGCTCGGCATCCACACCTCGTACGCCGTCGCCCTGCAATCCGAGATGGCCTCGATGCTCGCCAAGTACATCCCCGGCGGCATCTGGACGCCCGCAGCTCGAGTCGTCTGGCTGCGGAAGGCGGGCGGCATCGACCGGACGTCGGTCGTCGTCGCCTCGATCCTCCTCGAGGCCGGTCTCTCAGCCGTCGCCGGTGTGCTGGTGCTCGTCGTCTCGCTCCCGTTCGTCAGTGGGTGGGACGCTCCGATCTGGCCTGTCGTCGTGTTCGGTCTCGGCATCGCCGGGCTGATGCATCCGCGCATCTACCGCGCCGTCACCCGTGTCGCGTTTCGCCCGTTCGGCGCCGCGGTTCCGCCCGCCCTTCCGTGGCGGACGATGCTCGGCCTGCTCGTCTTCTACTCCGCCACCTGGGTGGTCGGCGGCGTCGCCCTCCTGTTCCTGGTTCGCTCGGTCGGGGGAGACGCAGGCATCGAGACGGCGGCGTATCTGGGCGGCGTGGCCGCGGTCGGCGCGATCGTCGCCGTGCTGTCGGTGCTGGCACCGTCCGGCCTCGGCGTCCGCGAGGCGTCGATGTACGGCTTGCTGCTCGCAGTGGCCTCGCCGGGTGTCGCCCTCGGGGCAACGGTCCTGAACCGCCTGGCCATCACGATCGTCGAGGCAGGGTTGCTCGGGACTGCAGTGCTCGCCTGGCGAAAGACGCACCAGGCGCCGGAAGCCGTCTCGCGCCCCGCCGGCTAGGCATTGCAGCCACTTTCGCTGCTACTCTGATTGCAGGGACGGCAACGGGCCGCTCCCGTGGGGTGAGCTTCTCGTTTCTTCTTCGGTGGATTTCGAGGTAGGCACATCTCGAACCAGAACTGAAGGAGAAATCACATGTCACAGGAATCTTTCGCGGCGCTCGGCGTCGCCGAACCGATCGTCGCCGCTCTCGCGCGACGGTCGATCGACGCGCCGTTCGCCATCCAGTCGCTCGTGCTCCCGGACGCGCTCGCGGGCAACGACGTGCTCGCGCAGGTCACCAACGGGATCGGGCAAGACCCTGGCTTTCGCGGTGCCGATCGTGCAGCGCCTCGAGGCCTCCGACGCGCGTCCCTCGGCACTCGTTCTCGTGCCGACCCGCGAGCTCGCGACGCAGGTCGCCGAGGAGTTCGAGGCGATCGGGCGCACCAAGGGACTCAAGGTCGCCGCCGTCTACGGCGGGACCTCGGTTGCCGGCCAGACGAAGGACGCGAAGAACGCGCACATCCTCGTCGCGACGCCGGGCCGCCTCGAGGACATCGCGAACCGGCGCCTCATCAGGCTCGACGGCATCAAGATCCTGATCCTCGACGAGGCCGACCGGATGCTCGACATGGGCTTCCAGCCGCAGGTCGACACGATCGTCCGCCGGCTCCCGCGGAAGCGCCAGACGATGTTCTTCTCGGCCACGCTCGACGGTGAGGTCGCCGAGCTCGCGCGGGCCTACACCCACAACCCGAGCCGCTTCGACGGAGAGCTTCCGGGCCATCTCGAGCGCGGCGAGACCGAGCACCGTTTCCTCGGAGTCACGGCCGAGAACAAGGTCGAGACGCTCGTCGAGATCCTCGGGCACGACGACGGGCTCACGCTCGTCTTCGTCCGGACGAAGCGCGGCGCCGACCGGCTCGTCCAGCGACTGCGCCGGCACGAGATCAAGGCGGTGGCGATGCACGGAGACATGACCCAGGGAGCCCGGGAACGGGCGCTCGCCCAGTTCGAGGCCGGCAAGGTCTCGACGCTCGTCGCGACCGACGTCGCGGCACGCGGGCTCGATCTCGACAACATCAGCCACGTCATCAACTTCGATCCTCCGGCCGACAACACGGGCTACACCCACCGGGTCGGGCGAACGGCGAGGGCCGGCCGCGACGGCACCGGCATCACGCTCGTCCTCCCGGAGCAGCAGTCCGAGGTCAGCCACGTCGCCCGAAGTGTCGGCGAACAGAGTCAGTTCGAGGACCAGGGCATGCGCATCGCGCCCAAGCGCCTCGTGTATTCCGGCCGCAAGGGCCGCTCCAAGTGGAGCGCACCGCGGCAGCGCCGCAAGATCTAGCCCTCCTCTAGTCGAGCACGAAGATCGCCACGGCCGCGAACTGACATGCGGCCGCGGCGATCACGAGCGCGTGAAAGAGCTCGTGGTAGCCGAAGACGGTGGGAAACGGATCCGGGCGGCCCCTCGCATAGACGATTGCCCCGCCCGTGTAGAGGAGACCTCCCATCCCGAGCAGCAGCACTCCCGTCGCACCGGCGTGATCCCAGAGGTGGGGCAGCAGGAGGATCCCGATCCACCCGAGCGCAATCCCGAACGCCGCGGCGAGCCACTTCGGCGCATCGACCCAGGCCAGCTTGACGAAAATCGCGGCGAACGCGCCACACCAGACGACGGGCAGGATCGTCCAGCGCCAGGTCGTCGGGAGCGCCAGTAAGGCAAACGGCGTATAGGTGCCCGCGATCAGCAGGTAGATCGCAGCGTGGTCGAGTCGGCGCATCCAGCGTCTGGGCCCCGGACGCCAGGTGATCCGGTGGTAGAGGGCACTGACGCCGAACATGGTGGCGAGGGCCACCGCGAAGACGGCGGCTCCGACTCGTTCCCTGGGCCCGGACGCGCCTATGACGAGCAAGACGCCGAGCACGACCGCGACGAAGAACGCGTACTGATGGAACACACCGCGAAGCCGTGGCCTGAGGTCGGAGTCCACGGAACCGAGCATACGACGAGAGTGTTTCGCGTCGGGCGTCACCCAAACCGTTTGCGTTGCCGAGAATCGGGCATCCTTAGGGGGTGAGCAAGTCGCACAAGATTGCGAACATCGTCGGCATCAGCTTTCCGGTCGTCGGCCTCATCGTCGCCATCGCTCTGCTCTGGGGCCGGATGGTCGGGCCGACCGAGATCGCGATCATGGTCGTCGGCTATCTACTGACCGGCTTCGGCATCACGGTCGGGTACCACCGCCTCTTCACCCACCGGTCGTTCGAGACGTACAAGCCGGTGAAGTACACGTTCGCGCTCCTGGGACAGATGGCCGTCGAAGGAGACGTCGTCGCCTGGGTCGCCGACCACAGGAAGCACCATCAATTTTCGGACCAGGAAGGCGACCCGCACAGCCCTCACGCGGGCTACGGCAGCGGAGTCCTGGAGGCTCTGAAGGGACTCTGGCACGCGCACACCGGCTGGCTCTTCAGCCTCGCCGGCCGCGCGGACAAGGCGAAGTACGCCAAGGACCTGATCGAGGACCGCGGCCTGAGGCTGATCGCAAAGCTCTTCCTCCCGACGGTTGCCGTCTCGCTTCTCATCCCCGCGGTCATCGGCTGGGCGCTGATCGGCGGGTGGTACGGCTTCTGGGCCGGGATGATCTGGGGCGGCGCCGTCCGCATCTTCCTGCTCCACCACGTGACGTTCTCGATCAACTCGATCTGCCACTTCTGGGGCGGGCGACGGTTCGGCACCTCCGACCAGTCGCGAAACGTCTGGTGGCTTTCGTGGCTCTCGTTCGGGGAGTCGTGGCACAACAACCACCACGCCTTTCCCTCCTCTGCCTTCCACGGTCTGCGCAAGTTCGAGATCGACCCTGGCGGCTGGGTGATCTGGGCGCTCGAGAAGTGCGGCCTCGCCTGGCGCGTCGTCAGGATCCCGCCCGAGCGACAGGCTCGGAAGATCGTTCTTCCGTAAAGCGGTCGATCTCCCGGCCTACGAGCTTCGCCCAGCGGGCTGCGCGTGGGAGACGGGTCAGTCCCCAGCGGGGACGGAGGGCGGCGCCGTGGAGCCCGCCCGAGATGAGCGTGTACTGCACCTCGGAGGCGTGGGCCCTGGCCCGCTCCAGGCCGTGGCGCGAGCTCGCTGCGCTGACGCCGGGAATCCCCGGCAGACTCCTGTCGAGCGCTCCGTGGATCACGGCGAACCGTCGGCCGGCGAGGGCGTCGAGCGCTAGGCGGTCGGGGAGCCACGGGGCGAGACCGAGAACCGAGCCGACCGCCGGATGATCGGCCGCCGACACCGCAACCGCCCCGCCCATCGAGAATCCGACCAGCAGGATCCGGTCGGCGCCGCCTTCAGACGCCGCTTGCAGAGCGGCCCGCGCGTCCTCGATACACAGCTCGAGCCGCTGCCACGACTTCACCCGGTAGCGAACCTCCACGAAGCCAAGCCCGGGAAATCCTGGGGCGAGCCGGTTGACGAGCCACTCGTTGCTCGCGCTCCAGGTACCCGGCTCCTCCGCCTGGCGCCCACCACCCAGCCAAACGGCGGTGCTCGCCCGAAGGCCGTTCGTCACGCGCGCCTCGGCGCCGCTCGCAAGCGGGAGGAGGGATGGCTCTCGAGTCATCGGGGAAGGGAGCATGCACTGATGGGCTGGGGTAGCGTCGAGGACGTGGATGGTTGGGAGACGCGGCAGCGTCAAACGAATGAGGGTGCGGTCGAGTCCGAACAACGGGCCGCGTTGTCGGCGCCCGTCGTCGGATTCTCCGAGGCAGGTGCGGCGCAGTTGGGGCGTGCGTACTGGCGGGAGGTCGAGCGAGTCACGGCGCGTCTCGTCCGGACGCGGGAGCGGACCGGTGCGATCGGGCTGCACGTGCTCGGTCGTGGGCCGGCACTCCTGCGGTTCGGTGCTCCCACGCTCGAGGCGACAGACGCGCGTGCCACCTGTCGGTATGCGATCGAAGGTGGCCTGCTCGCTCAGCGTCCCGCCGGTGAGATCCTCTTCGAGCAGGTCGGCGGGGACGCGCCGTTCGTGCGCTCGGCGATCCGGGGCTTCTTCCCGCGCCTGGCTGCCCGGCAGGGCAGGCCCGACTGGACGGGCGCGATCTACAACCGGGTGCAGAGCCGGATCCATGTCGCCGTCAGCCGCCGGTACTTCTCGCGCCTGATCGCCGAGGCCGGCCGATGAGAGTCGCCGTCTTCGGCGCGTCGGGGACGATCGGCGAGCCGCTGCTCGGCGAGCTTGCCCGCGAGCACGATGTCGTCGCGGTCTCGCGCAACGAACGTCCGGACACCGACGACGTCTCGTGGCAGGTTGCGGATGCGACCGACAGGGACTCCGTCGCTCGCGTGCTCGACGGCGTCGAGGTCGCGTACTACCTCGTCCACTCGCTCGGCAGCGCCGACTTCGAGGGGAAGGATCTCGAGGCCGCGGAGACGACGGCGCGCGAAGCCGAGCGCGCCGGCGTCAAGCAGCTCGTCTACCTCGGCGGGCTCGGCGACGACTCTCCCGATCTGTCGCCCCACCTGCGGAGCCGGCGCGAGACCGGGAAGCGACTGGCCTCGACCTCAGTTCCGGTGACGACCCTGCGCGCGGCGATGGTCGTGGGTCGCGGTAGCGCCGCGTTCGAGACGATCGTCGCTCTCGTCAATCGCCTCCCGGCGATGGTGACGCCGCGCTGGGTCTCGACGCGCACCCAGCCGATCGCCCTCGAGGACGCCATCGCCTACCTCTCGGGTGTCTGCGGCCTCGAAGCTGCGTTCGGCGACGAGTACGACGTGGGCGGACCGGACGTCATGACCTACCGCGAGATGATCGAGCGGATCGCCCGGCTGCGCGGGAAGCATCCGATCATCGTCGAGGTTCCGGTGCTGACTCCGCGCCTCTCGTCGCTCTGGCTGCACCTGGTCACGCCGGTGAACGCCGGGGTCGCGCGTCCGCTGATCGAGGGCCTGCGCAACGAGACGGTCGCCCACGACGAACGGATTCGGCGAGCTGCTGCCGATCGAGCTGACGCCGTTCGACGAGGCTGCGCGTCGGGCCCTCGAGTAGCCGCGCCCGTTACACGCTGCTCCTTCGGGGCATCACCCTGCTGTGACCGAGTTTCTCCAGGACTACGGGCTGATCGTCCTCTTTGCCGTCGTTGCCTTGCAGGCGATGGGCGTCGGCGGGTTTCCCGGAAAGACCCTGCTGGTGACCGCCGCGATCCTCGCCGCTCGCGGCCATTTCTCGATCGTGAGCGTCCTCGCCGTGGGGCTCGTGGCACTCGTGCTCGGCGGGTACGCCGGTTACTGGATCGGACGCACCGGCGGCCGGCGGCTGGTCGACCGGTTCCTCCCGGAAAGGCTCGAGAAGCTCGTCGTTCGCGCAGAGGCGTTCTTCGCGGAGCAAGGCCCGCGCGCGGTCTTCTTCGCCCGGTTTCTCCCGGGCCTCAAGGTCGTCGCAGCGCCTGCAGCCGGGATCTCCAAGATGCCGTGGCGGTCGTTTGCGCTCTGGCATGCACTGGCGGCGATCGTCTTCACGTTCGGGTTCGGACTGGCCGCGTACGTCGCCGGACAGGCGGCGATCGAGTTCGTCGAGCACTACGGCCTCTACGCCGCGATCCCCATCGCGCTCGCGATCGTGGCCTGGTTCGTCTTCAAGCGGTCGCGCCGAGGCGATCGCGTCGCGGTTGCGCCGCACAGCTAGCGAGATTGCCGCGAAAGTACGGGATCGAGCGCGTCGTCCACCGGTACGGCAACCACCCGAGCCAGCTCGGTGAGCTGTTCCTGCCCGACGGACGCGCGTCGTTCAGCGTGGTCGTCGTCGTCCACGGCGGCTACTGGCAAGCGGCCTACGACAGGTCTCTCATGGACGGGCTCTGCGTTGACCTCGCGCGGCACGGGCTCGCCGCCTGGAATCTCGAGTACCGGCGGCTCGGCGAGGGCGGCGGCTGGCCGGACACGTTTCGGGATGTCGCCGCCGGCATGGACTTGCTGGTCGACCTCGACCCGCGTCTCGACCTGGGGGGCGTAGGAGCGGTCGGCCATAGCGCTGGCGGGCAGCTCGCCGTCTGGGCGTGCGCGCGAGGCGGCCTCCCCAGAGATGCTCCGGGAGCAGCACCGCGGCTCGTACCGCGTGCCGTCGTCTCGCAGGCAGGGGTCCTCGACCTTCGTCTCGGCGCGATCACGGCTCCATCGGACGAGCCCACGGTGGCGCTCCTCGGAGGGTCTCCGGCCGAGCATCCGGAGCGGTACGAGCTTGCGTCCCCGCGGGACCGGCTGCCGCTCGGAATCGACCAGCTCCTCCTTCACGGCGATCGCGACGACACCGTCTCGATCGCGCTGGCCGAGTCGTACTGGGCGGCAGCCGATGAGGCCGGGGACGACTCCGAGCTCCGAGTCCTGCGGGGGGTCGGGCACATGGAGCACATCGACCCGTCCACGGCCGCGTGGGCGGCGGCGCGCGACTGGCTGGCGGAGCGGCTGTGAGCTCGCCGTCGCGCGAGGATTTCGTGGCGCTCGATACCGGCGACGCACTCGCGGGCTTCCGCGACCGCTTCGTGATCGCAGACGAGAACCTGATCTACGCGGACGGGAACTCGCTCGGCCGGCTCCCACGGGCCACAGTCGAGCAACTGTCCGCGGCGACCACGGAGTGGGGCGAGCGGCTCGTCACCGGATGGGCGGACTGGATCGAGCTGCCGGCCCGGGTGGGAGACCGGCTTGCGACGCTGCTGGGCGCGCAGCCCGGCGAGGTGCTGGCCGCCGACTCGACGACGGTCAACCTCTACAAGCTTGCCGGGGCGGCTCTCTCGCGTCCGCGCCGGAGCGATCTTGACCGACGCCTCCGAGTTTCCGACCGACCGCTATGTCCTCGCCGGCCTCGCGGCGCAGCACGGCCGGGAGCTCCTCTTGCTCGAGTCCGATCCCGTCGAGGGCGTGCGCCCCGAAGACGTTGCACGGGCTTGCGGAGGGAAAGACGTCGCGCTCGTCTGTCTGTCACACGTGTCTTACCGTTCGGGGGCGCTCGCGGACATGCGCGCGATCACGGAGGTCGCCCACGATGCCGGTGCGCTCGTCCTCTGGGACCTGAGCCATTCCGCCGGCGCCGTCCCCGTCCGGCTCGACGCGTGTGGGGTCGACCTCGCTGTGGGCTGCTCGTACAAGTACCTGAACGCCGGTCCTGGATCTCCGGCGTACCTCTACGTCCGCCGCGACCTGCAGGAGAGCCTTCGGTCGCCGATCCAGGGCTGGTTCGGGCAGCGAGACCAGTTCGCGATGGGGCCCGCGTACGAACCGGCGCAGGGGATCGAGCGGTTCCTTGCCGGCACACCGCCCGTGCTCGGCCTGCTCGCCGTTGCATCCGGCGTCGAACTCGCCCTCGAAGCGGGTGACGAGGCCCTCCGGGAGAAGAGCATGGCGCTGAACGAGGCCGCGATCGAGCTGCATGACTCGTGGCTCGCGCCGCTCGGCTTCGAGCTCGGCTCGCCGCGCGCCCCCGAGCGCCGCGGCGGTCACGTCTCCGTTCGTCACCCCGATGCCTGGCGGATCTGCCGGGGGTTGATCCAACGCGACGTCGTGCCGGACTTCCGTGGTCCCGGACAGCATCCGACTCGGGTTCCCGCCGCTCTACTCGAGGTTCGTCGACGTCTGGGACGCTTTCGACCGCCTCCGCGCTCTCGTCGAGTCCGGGGACTACCTGGACGTCGATCCGACGCCGGCCCGCGTCACCTGATCACACCAAAATGCCCCCGGCAAGAATCGAACTTGCGCACGCGGTTTAGGAAACCGCTGCTCTATCCACTGAGCTACGGGGGCCGAATAGCAGGATTTGCAGGGACTTCGTCGGCTTCGAAGTCAGGTTCCGAGTGTAGCGGCCCGGTCCGCCGCTGGTCGAAGCCTCGGACGTGAGCTACGCTCAAAGAGCGTTAGACCTCGCGCGGCGGCGGAAGCGGCTTCCTCACGGGCTCTGGTGTAGGCAGGGCGGCCGCCCTGTCTCCCGACCGGACAGGAGCGGTATGAGGCGCCTACTCGCGAACGGTTCTTTCGTCGCCCTACTGGTGCTCGTATTCGCGTCGTGGGGAGGCGCAGCGCCGCCCCTCACCGCTCCCGGCCATCTGGCCTTCGAGGCGACGCCCGCGATAACCGTCGGCGGCGAGCCGTACGGCATCGCCGTCGGCGACATGAACGACGACGGCCTTCTCGACTTCGTCACGGCGAACCGCACGGGCCACAGCGTGAGTGTTCTCTACGGCAACGGAAGCGGGGGCTTCACAGCCACCGTGCCGTTCACTGTGGGAACGAACCCGCAGAGCCTCGTCGTCGTGGACGTCAACGACGACAGCCGGGTGGACATCGTCACCGCCAACCGGGGGTCGAACGACGTCACCGTCCTCACGAACAACGACGTGGGCGGATTCACGGAGGCCGATGAGTCGCCGGTTCCGACAGGGGGCAACGACCCGTGGGCGATCGCGGCCGGCGACCTCGACGGTGACGGCGACCCCGATCTCGCCGTCGCGAACCGCGAGGCGGGCGGCGGAGTGCCGTCGATCGCGATCCTGATCCGGAACCTCCGGCTCGGCGTTCGCGCATGCGATCCCGGATCGCCGATCTCGCACAACCTCACGCTCGCCGCGCTTGCCGCCGCACCCAGAGCGTCGCTCTCACCGACCTCGACGCCGACGGCAAGCTCGACCTTGCGACGAACGGCGTGTTCGTGCGCCTCGGGAACGGCGACGGAACCTTCCGGCCCGCAGTCAAGCACGGGGATCAACCGTCGGGCACGCTCACCAGCGGCGACCTCGACGGAGACGGTGACCAGGACCTGGTCGCGGCGGGCCTCCCCAACGGAGCGATCGAGACCCTGATCGGCACCGGAAGAGGCGGGTTCACTCGCGACGCTCATTTTCCCGGTTACCACCCGAACGCCGTCGCCCTCGGCCGTTTCAATCCGGGGCCGTCGATGGACGCCCTTGGGATCAATCCCATGTTCGACTCCGGTGGCGCAGAAGTAGGCGGCGAAGCGAGGGTCGCCGTCGGGGACGAAGTCGGCCGCCTGAGCCGCAACGCCGACGGCCCCTGGACGGTGGCGCCCCGCGCAAAGGCGACGGCGGTCGGGGACTTCGACGGCGACGGAAAGCTCGATTTCGCAGTTGCCGGGTCAACGGTCCCAGGCACCGTCACCGTCCTGCTGAACAGGACTCCCTGGCCTGCATTGCAGATCGAGGGAGAGCAGGAGTTCGGGACCTCCGAGGTGAACACGATCGGCCGTGCGCAGACGTTCGCGGTGTCGAACTCCGGCGGAGACACGTTGCGGGTCGAGTCCGCGAAGGTGGACGGCGCCGCTTCGGACGACTTCATCGTGGTTCACGACGGCTGCACGGGCGTGGCCGTGCCCCCGGCCGGCGAGTGCGCGATCAGGATCCGGTTCGCACCGAGCTCCGCAGAGGAGGAGCTGAGGGCCACGCTGCGCCTGAAGGCCAACACGACGGTCGGGGCGCACAGCGTGCGGCTTTCCGGGACAGGTACGAGGCCGAGCGGAGGGCCTGCCGGCCCAGCTGGACCGCCAGGGCCGCCTGGACCTGCCGGCCCACCCGGGGCCCCAGGGCCTGCCGGGCCTGCAGGCCCGCTTGGGCCGGTCGGCCCACCCGGTTCCACCGGCAGCCCTGGCCCTGCAGGTCCGCTCGGGCCGACGGGCGCGCCCGGGCCGAGAGGGGCACCGGGCCGAGACGCAAACGTCACCTGCAAGGTCAAGCAGGTGCGCGGCAAGCCCAAGGTGACCTGCACGATCACGTTCAGGGCCTCGGTCAAGGCGCTCCAGAACGCCGGCGCAGCCGGCATCACCGAGGCGGCGCTCGCCGACCTGCTCGCCCGCTGAGAGAAGACCCGCCCGCGGCCGCAAAGGGCGGCCGCGGGCGTCTAGTCGTCGGTGTCGACGTTCACGACGAGTCGGCGACTTTCGGAGGGTTTCGACCAGCCTGGCCTTCTCCATCTGCGTCGCCCACTCGACCAGCTGCTCCAGCACGAGCGAGTCGTTCTGTGTGACCGACTCCACGCCGCTCTGCGCCATCAATACCTTCGAGGCGAAGGAGACCGCCCGCGCATCAGCCCCCGCACGCGCCACTCGGGGCGGCACGTGCGGGGGCTTTGACTTCCTGGACTAGTCCTCGAGGACCGTTGTCCAGACGCTGCGACCGTAGGTCGCGGCGTAGATCGTGTTGGTGGCGGCGTGCAGCTCGATGTCGTTGATCGGCACGAGCGGAAGGTTCGCCCCGACCTTGAGCCACGTCTTGCCGAGGTTCGTCGTGCGGTAGACGCCGACGTCAGTGGCGATGAAGAGCCACTTCGGCTTCGTCGGGTGTCGGATGACGTCGTTGACCGGCGCCTGCGGGAGCTTCTTCCCGACGATGTCGACCCACGTGTTGCCGCCGTCGCTCGTCATGATGATGTGCGGGTAGGCGTCGTGGTTCCGCCAGCCCGAGAACGTCGCCCACGCGACCTTCGGGTTGCTGTCGTCGACGGTGATCCGCGTGACCCAGCGGCCCGGGAACAGCGGGCTCTTGAGCTCCGTCCAGGTCACGTCCGCTGCTGCGGGAGCCATCGCGTTGCGGCTGACCCACATCCGGCCGCTGTCGGTGCCGGCGAAGACGAGGTTCGCATCCGCCGGGGTGGTGCCCAGAGCCGTGATGGTGCCGAAGCCCGGTGCACGCGGGAGCTCCGGGCCGTCCGTGAGGTCGCCACTGATCTGGACCCAGGCGCGGGGCGCCGTAGTCGCGGGCTCGGTGTCGATCCGATAGACGTTCTCGCTGGCGCCGAACAGGTACCTCGGGTCGGCTCCGAACTCGAGCGGCGCGACCCAGTTCTTGCGTGCACCCGGGATCGTCATCGCGACCCCGTTGTTCGAACCGGGGAAGAACCGACGGCAGCCCCCGTTCTGGGAGCAACCGTAGAACTTGCGGTCGTTCGTGGGGTCGATTCTGTTCATCATCCCATCGCCGCCGACGTAGGCGAACCAGTCCCCGTTGACGGTGTTGTCGTTGGCCCAGGACTTGAGCGAGTTGTTGTCCTGCGAGCCCGCGTTCACCCGCGTGCCGTCCTGGACGGAGACGTCCATCGCGTAAAACTGCGTCACAGGCAAGCGTGGGGTCTTCGACCACACCCCTCGTGCGCGGCCATTCTCCAGCGACCAGTAAAAGCCGCCGTCGTTGCCGAGGAAGACCTTGTTCGGCGTGAACGGGTCGAACTCGAGGCCGTGCTGGTCAGCGTGCGGAGTCTGGGAGGTGATCCAGGTGAGACCGCCATTCGTGCTCTCGGACAGGTTCACTCCGGCGACGAAGACGTGCAGCGGATTCACCGGATCGACGTAGACCCGGCCGAACCACCAGGCGAAACCGCCACTCTGAGCCTGCAGTGTCCCGCCAGACTGTGGTCCGACGGGGACCCAGGTGGCCCCGGCGTCACTGCTCGTGAAGAAGCCGTTGTAGTTGCCGCGGGCCGTGCTCGAGATCAGGTAGGCCCGGTTCGGATCGCTGTCGCTGAAGTCGACTCCCATTCGGCCGACGAGGGTGTCCGGGTTCTGCAGGGCCGGGTCGGTCGGGCTCTGCGGGAGCGGCGCGTTGTGGACGTTCGTCCAGTTGCGACCGCCGTCGGTCGAGCGGTAGACGTACGAGTGCGGGCCGTAGACGCGCGACTTCTCGTCACGGGTCTTGTCCCACGTCGTCGCGAGCATGATGTTGGGGTTCGTCTTGTTGATGGTCACGTCGACAGCGCCGGTGTTGGTGCTCTCGGGCGTGAGGACTCGCGTCCAGCTGGCGCCGCCGTTCTCCGTCATGAACAGCCCTCGGTCCGGGTCATCCAGGTCGTGCAGGGCGCCCATGACGGCCGCGAAGACCCGGTTGTCGTTACTCGGGTCGATGACGATCTGGCCGATCGTGTCGCCGTCCTCGAGGCCCATCTTCTTCCAGGTCGCACCGCCGTCCGTGGACTTGTAGATGCCGTTGCCGTAGTAGGCCGAGCCGCCACCATGGTCGACCTCGCCCGTGCCGGCCCAGACGACGCCCTTGGAGTCGACCGCGACCGCACCCATCGACTGCGGCAGCTGGGAGTCCCAGGCGGTCGCGAACGTCGCGCCGCCATCGGTCGACTTCCAGAGGCCTCCGGAGCCGGTGGCGATGTAGACGACGTCCTTCGTAGTGGGATCGGGGGCGAGATCGCGGATGCGGCCGCCGATGTTGCTCGGGCCGAGCTCGGTCCACACCTGATCGGTGCTCGGCGAGCCCTTGCTCGCCTTGCCCATCGCCTTCGACAGCGCGATCGCCTCGTTGACGGCGGCGTCCGGGATCGAGCCGTCGGCGTTCGCCCGCTGGAGATACATCCAGTCGTCGGCCCCCCCGATCCACTCGTCGGCGCCCATCGAGTCGTCGGCGCCCTCCGGTTCGGTGCCCAACGTCGGAGCAGCTGCCTGGCCCGCTCCGCCGTTGTTCGTAACCGCTCCGATCCCCAGAGCCGCGAGGATCAGGAGGGCCGCCGCGGCGACCAGAAACGGGGCATATTTTCTCATGTGCATCGGTACGTGAACCTCCAAGGTCGTGTGGCGCGCTTGCGCCCTCATTCCACCGCGCCGACTGCGTCTGCTTGCGCGATATCACCCTCACGCACCGTCGCTCGGCCAGCGTACAACGGAAATATTGGAATGCCAAATCGCCGCGGCGACTGCGTGGCTGAGGGTCTCCCCAGGACCGTGATTGCCGAGCGACGTCGCCTCCGCCGCCACTGGTTCCTGGCGGCGATCCCGGTGGCGGTGTTGCTGGTCGTCGTGAGCGCGATGGTGCTCGACGAGGCTGATCCATGCCCGACCCCGAGCGCCGCTTCCCCGGCGGAACTCGCGCTCTTGCCCGCCGGGCTCTCCTTCGAAGGGATCGGCACGGTCACCGGCGTCCAGAGAGACGGAAACCACGTCACTGCCCGGGCGTTCACGACGAAACCGTTCGACGAGGTCCCGGTGCTGATTCAGGATGCGGTCGTCGCCGCCGGCTATCGCCCCTCCGGAATGGACAGTGAGGGCTCGGAGGCGGAAGTCTTCTTCACGCGGGGGGAATTCGCGGGAGGACAGGCGCGCGTACGGTGGACCGGTTGCGAAGGTCGGTCGGACATCGACCTCGTTCTCCTCGCCCGTGACGCCTAGCTGGCGCGGCTGAGCTGCTCTTCGACCTGGCGGTACGCGGACGATTCCGGAGAGAGCTTGTGGAGGGCCTGGTGGAGCAGCGTCACGGCCTTGTCGTCGTGACCCTGGCGGCGATGCACGAAGCCGAGATTCGCGATGACTTGCCCCTCGTGCTCCTCGTCTCCCAGCTGCCGGAGAACCGTGACGGCCTGCTCGAGGTGCTCGACCGCCGACGCGGCAGCGCCACCCTGGGCGAGGGCCAGTCCGAGGTTGTTCAGCGTCAGTGCCTCTGCGTGCTGATCGCCCAGGTCGCGGACGATCGCCAACGCGACCCGATGCTGCTCGGCTGCCCGTTCGGAGTCTCCACTGCGCCGAAGCTGCGCGCCGCGCTCGTTGAGTCGAAGCGCGTGGTGCTGGAGACCCGGCGTAGGAGGGGTGACGGTCGGCAGGGACAGGACCGGTCGGCGGATCTGGAACGTTCTCGCCTGGGCCGCCTGGAGCCGATGCATCGCGAGGGCATAGCGCCTGCCGGCGCCGGCCAGAAGAGCCCGGGTCAGCCGGGGCGCGCGGGCCCTTACGGCCCTGGCCCCCTCTCGAGCGCGCGAGCCGATTGCCCGACCTGCCCGCGTGGCTGAGGCGAGCGCGGCCTGAGAGACCGTTCGGACCGGATACCGCCGCAGCCCTCCCGCAGCGAGGCAGGCAACGAGCATCAGGCTGGACGCCACCAGCACGACCACGACCAGGGAAAGGGCCGTCAGCAAGCCCGCCACCAGGAACCAGACGCCGGTGAACGCCAGGACTCGGCGTCGCTTCTGTTCTCGTTCCGTTGTCACCGCAGAGCTCGGAGTCTCATCACGCGGTCCTCCTTCGGAACTGCTGCCTTTCGCCCCGCGACCGCCCGCTCCTTCCCCGGAACCGCGGCATGAGTAGGCCCTCTTAGGGCCCGCTTACGTTCTCCCTGCACACTTAGGGACGTGAAAGTCCTGGTCGTCGACGACGAGCGAGCCGTCCGCGAATCGCTGCGCCGCGCCCTCGAGCTCGAGGGCTACGAGGTCGAGCTCGCCGGTGACGGAGCCGAGGCCCTCTACCGCCTCGATTCGAACGGCCAGCCCGACGCCGTCGTCCTCGACGTGCTGATGCCGGGCGTGGACGGCCTGGAGGTCTCCAGAAGGCTGCGCCGGAAGGGCAACCCCGTCCCGATTCTGATGCTGACCGCGCAGGCCGAGGTCGAGAGCCGCGTGGAGGGGCTCGACGCCGGCGCCGACGACTACCTCTCGAAGCCGTTCGCCCTCGAGGAGCTTCTCGCCCGCCTCCGGGCGCTGCTGCGGCGCGCGGCTCCGGGGGTCGAGGAGACGTTGCGCTTCGACGACCTCGAGCTGACGCCGAGCACACGCGAGGTGCGCCGCGGTGGCACGCCCATCGAGCTCACCCGGACCGAGTTCAACCTCCTGGAGCTCTTCCTGCGCAACCCGCGGCAGGTCTTGACGCGCTCTGTCATCTTCGAGCGCGTGTGGGGCTACGACTTCGGCTTCGCGTCGAACTCGCTCGACGTCTACATCGGCTACCTGCGCCGGAAGACGGAGATCGACGGGAGGCCACGCATGATCCAGACGGTTCGCGGCGTCGGGTACGCGCTGCGCGAGCCGTGACCTTCCGCACGCGACTCGCCCTCGCCGCCGCCTCCGCCGTGGCGCTCGCGATCGTGCTCGCCTCCGTCGCGCTCTTCGTCGTCGTCCGGAGCGAGCTTCGGGGTGAAGTGGATCGCGCGCTCCGCAATCGCGCGGACGAGATCGCGCTTCTACCGCCGGATCTCGTCGGCCGTGCGCTGCTCGGGCGGGACGCGGAGCTCGGCGGGGCAGAGGGCTATCCCCAGGTCGTCCGGGACGATGGGCGCGTCGTCCGTCCTCGGGGCGCGGAGGTGCCGCTGCCGGTGAACGACCGGGTGCTCGCCGTTGCGTCGGGCCGCGAGGACGCCTACCTGACGGACGCCCACGTCCAGGGCACGCATGTCCGATTCGTCACCTTCACGTATGCGCCGGGCGTCGCGGTGCAGGTCGCGCGGCCGCTGACCGAGGTCGACAACACGCTCGATCGGATCACGCAGTTCCTGGTGGCCATCTCGCTCGTCGGTATCGGCTCCGCGGCGATCTTCGGCCTGGTTGTCTCGCGTGCCGCTCTCGCGCCGGTCCGGCGGCTGACGGAGGCGACCGAGAACGTCACGGAGACGGGCGATCTCTCGGAGCGGATCGACGTCAAGGGCGACGACGAGCTCAGCCGGCTCGCATCGCGCTTCAACACGATGCTCGCGGCGCTGGAGGCCTCGGCGACGGCGCAGCGCCAGCTCGTCGCCGACGCGTCGCACGAGCTGCGGACGCCGCTCACGAGCCTGCGCACCAACATCGAGGTGCTCACGGGGAAGCGGGACGTGCCGGACTCCGACCGTGCCCCTCTGATCGCGGACGTCGTGGAGCAGCTCGACGAGATGACGACGCTGATCGCGGAGCTGATCGAGCTTGCGCACGGCGACCGGCAGCCGAGCGAGGCGGAGGAAGTGCGCCTCGACATCCTGACGGCGGCCGCGGTCGACCGAACCCGCAGGAACAGGCCAGGTGTCGACTTCAAGACCGAGCTTCAGGAATCGGTCGTCCACGGAGTGCCGCCAACGCTCGAGCGGGCGATCGGAAACCTGCTCGACAACGCCGCGAAGTGGAGCTCGGCCGGCGGCCAGGTCGACGTAACGGTCCGCGACGGGGAAGTGACGGTGCGCGATCACGGGCCGGGGATCGACGAAGCCGACCTCCCGTTCGTCTTCGACCGCTTCTATCGCTCCGCGTCGTCGCGGGGAATGCCGGGCTCGGGGCTCGGACTGGCGATCGTGAAGCAGGTCGCGGAGGCGCACGGCGGCGTCGTGACAGCCGAGCGGCCCGAAGGCGGCGGCACGCTCATGCGCTTCCGGCTGAACGGCCGTCCGAATTCTTAGGTCACGTTCATCGCCTTCTTAGGGACTGCTGGTTCGATGGAGTCATGACAGGCAAACAGAAAATCGCAGCCGGGGTCGTCGCACTCGTGGCGGTCTCCGGCGCGGGGGCGGCGGTTGCCGCAACGCAGCTGAAGTCTCCGCAACAGGAAAGCCGTGCGGTCGTCAACGACGCCGCGAAGCAACTCGGCGTCACGCCCGAGCGACTCACCAACGCTCTGAAGACGGCGCAGAAGAACAGGGTGGACGCAGCGGTGAAGGCCGGGGAGCTGACGAAGGAGCAAGGCGATGCCCTGAAGGCCCGAATCGATGCAGACGACGCGCCGCTCGTGGGGCCTGGCTTTCACCATGGGCGTGGCTTCGGCCATCCGGGAGGCCGCCACTTCAAGTTCGGCTTCCGAGGCCACAAGCTGGACGTCGCGGCCAAGTACCTCGGGATGACCGATGCGGCACTTCGGACCGCACTCCAGAACGGCAAGACGCTCGCCGGCGTCGCACGCGACCGTGACAAGTCAGTCGACGGTCTCGTGAACGCGATCCTCGCCGAGTCCAACAAGAAGATCGACCAGGCGGTGAAGGACGAGCGGCTCACGAAGGCGCAGGCCGACGAGCTCAAGAGCGGCCTGAAGCAGCGGATCACCGACCTCGTCAACGGCCGCCATCCGCGGATGGGCCGCGGCGGCGGTCCCCGGTTTCACGAGTTTCGCGAGTTCCGCGGGGCGGGAGCGGGCGCGCCGATGATCAGTCCGGCCTTCTGACCGACAGAACCTTGCGCACCGCTCCGGTGTAGTAGGAGCGGTGCGCAGGTCCATCTCGCTGGCCGTTGTCATAGTCGCGCTCTTCGGGCTCCCGGCGAGCGGCTCGGCTTCGACGGTCGGCGAGCAGCGTGTCCTCCTGATCCTCACGACCTGGGGCCCCGAGCCATACGCTCGGGATCACCTTCGCGGGCAGCTGGACGAGGCCGCCGCCTACATCCGGAGCTCCTCGTTCGGCAAGACGTGGCTCGTCGGCGAGGTGACGCCGTGGCTGCGCGCCCTCCGGTCGAGGCCCGCGTGTGACACGAACGCGATCGGGGCGGCGGCGCAGTCGGCCGCACGGGCCGCGGGCTACGACCTCTCCCGCTACACCACGGTCGGAATCGCGATGCCCCACCTCGAGTCCTGCCCCTGGGGCGGCTCGTACTTTCCTCCCGGGATCTGGCTGAACGGGCGAAGCGACCGCCAGGTGATCGTCCACGAGCTGGGGCACACCTACGGGGTCAGCGAGGAGGGATCCGCCTGGGTTTGCAACCCGCGCTGTCACGCCGAGCCGTACGCGGAATCCCTTCAGCGTGATGGGGCACGGAGGCAGCGACTTCGGCGCCTGGGAGAAGCACGCGTTCGGTTGGCTCGACCGAATAGCCGAACCGGAGCCGCGTCTGGCGATCGGCGCCATCGACCGGGCGAGCACCCTTCCGCAGGCGCTTCGAGCTGTGGTCGCCGGAGACGAGTACTGGCTCGAGTACCGCCCGCCGGAGCCCCTGTGGGAGTACGCCGACGACGGGACGGCGGGCGTCGCGATCCATGCGGGCTCGAACGGCCTCGGAGAGCCGAGCCGGTACTCAGGACGCAATTTCCTGCTCTACGACCCCGTCGGACGAGGCCGCCCCTCAGTTCAGGCCGGCGAGACGTTCCTGGTCCGCGGAGCCTTCGCCGTCACCGTGGTCGCCGCCCGGCCCGACTCCGCCGAGGTCGCCTTCCGCTGGACCGATCGAACCCGGCCGGGCCGGCCTGCGATTCTCGCGAGTCGCCCACGCCGTGGCCGGGCCGTCATCCGCTGGCGCCGCGGGATCGAGCGCGGCAGCGGCATCGCCGCCCACGAGGTCTTCGTGGACGGGCGGCGGGCCGGCCGGGTGGCCGCCGTCGGGACGATCGGGAGCATCCTCGTGGCAGCGGACGACCGCCTGTGCGGTCCCGCTTCGGCCGGGCCGCCACCGCATCGCGATTGCCGCGATCGACCGGGCAGGGAACCGAAGCCGGCCCGCGGTTCGCACCGTCAGCGTTCCACCCTCGTGATCCCCGGCCGCCAAAGCTCTAGATTCTCGCCGTGCGGATCGAGGGAGAGAAGCGGTTCGAGGCTCCACCAGAGGCGGTCTACCGGTCGCTGACCGACCCGGACGCGATGGCTTCGGCCTTCTCCGCCATCGAGCACATCGACGCGGATGGAAACGAGTGGGAGGTCGTGGCCCGCCCACCTTTCCCGGGCGGCTTTCGGCTCAAGTTCTCCGTTCGGCTGGAGGACCTCCGTGAGGCGGAGCACGCTCGCCTCCGTGCCTGGGGCAAGAGTCTGGGTGGCCGAATATCGGTGGACAGCTCCTTCGACCTCGAGCCCGACGGTGAGGGCACGCTGATGCGCTGGGACGCCGAGGTCGACGCAGCGGGGATCTTCAGCGGTCTCGGAAGTCAGACGCTCGGGCCGGTGGCGAAGCAACAGGCCGAGCGGGCGCTCGACCAGCTCGCCGAAGGACTCGCGGCCAGGAGGGTTTGACCCTCTTAGATCTCGCTGATCTCGGCGTGCCGCTCGGCGATGCAGGCGGTGGCCCACTGCTCTGCGGCGGTGACGACACGATCGCCGAGCTCCTGGAGCTCCAGGGGGTCTGACGGAAGCGCTTCGGCCGCGATCTCGATCCGGACCTGGTGGATCGACGCCTCGGAATGATTGTCGATCTCATGACGGTCCTCGGCCACGATCGACACGGCTCCGACATCCTCGAGCAGCGTTGCCGCGAGGTCGTCGATCTCCGCGTTGGTTGCTTCCCGTCCCGCAAACATGCCGAAGTTGACCCGCACCTCGAAACCGGGAGATTCCTTTTTCGGAACAGCAAAAGCTAGGACTGAATCGGCCATCAGGCACCTCTGATACCCGGAAAGGCTCCGGCCTTAACGTTCGCGCGGCTCCCAGCGAAACCCGCGTAGGGCGACCAGGGCACCGACCACTCCCCAGGCGGCCACCATGCCGACCGCAACCGTGTGATCCCAGATCTGGTCGTCGAACACCATGACGTCCCGGACGAGCCGGATGAAGTGAACGAGCGGCAACGCCTCGGCGACAGCACGAAGCACTGGGGGGAAGGCGTCTGCCGAGAAGAACGAGCCCGAGATGAAGGTCAGCGGAAGGTAGACGGCGTTGACCACCGCAGACGAGCCCTCGGCGCTGCGGATCATCGTCGTCAGACCGATCCCCAGCGCCGCGAAGGCCGCTGCTCCGAGTGCGAGCACGAGCACGAGCGAAAGCAGGTTGCCCGGGATCTCCACCTCGAAGGCGAGGCGGGCGAGGATCACGAGCGCCACGGCTTCGAGGAAGAAGACGAACACGATCGAGCCGAGCACGGCCGTGATGTACGTGCGGCCGGGAAGCGGTGTCGCCCGCACCCTCTTCAACACGCCGGACTCGCGGCGAATGACGAGGAGCAGCGCGAGGCCCGCGAACGTCGTCGCGATGGCGCCGTAGCCGATCATCCCGGAGAGCAGGTAGAGGTAGCCGTCTGCTCCCTCGATCTCCTCGTCTCCGTACGCGGACGCGAGAATCAGGAAGAACACGATCGGGAGCAGGAAGGTGAAGAAGGCGAGCTCCCTGCTCCGCCAGAAGAGCTTCTGCTCGCCGCGAAACTGATGGAGGAGAAGGCTCACTCCGGTAGCTCCTCGGTGAGCGTCAGATACACGTCCTCGAGCGTCGGGCGGTGCACCTCGAGCGCCTCGAGCGCGATCCCGGCGTCCAGCGCCTCGGCCGTGAGGTCGTGGAGGGCGCGGGTGGGCTCCTCCGTCTGGATCACGACCTCTTCCCCGTTCCGGCGGAACGTGATTCGGCTCGCCGGCGCGGCCGCGATCAGCTCGGCAGGCGTCCCGGCGGCGACGATCTCGCCTCGACGAAGCACTGCCACGCGGTCGGCGAGCCTTTGCGCCTCCTCGATGTAGTGCGTCGTGAGCAGGATGGTCTTCCCGAGCGATCGGAGCGCTCTGATCGTCTCCCACGCCGCGCGCCTGGCACTGGGGTCGAAGCCCGTCGTCGGCTCGTCGAGGAAGATGAGCTCCGGATCGCCGACGAGGGCGACGCCGAGGTCGAGGCGCCGTTTCTGCCCGCCGGAGAGCGTCCGTGTCTTCGAATCCGCCTTTTCCTGAAGCCCGACGAGCGCGATGACGTCGTCCGGCGGCCGTGGCTCCGCGTAGTAGCCGGCGAAGAGTCGCAGGTGCTCGAGCACGGTCAGGTTCGGGTAGAGCTCGCCCGACTGCGGGACGACCCCGACCCGCTCGCGCCATGCGGCTCCGGCACCTCGAGGATCCACCCCCAGGACACTGACCTCGCCCGAGTCCGGGCTGCGAAAGCCCTCGAGGATCTCGATCGTCGTCGTCTTCCCGGCGCCGTTCGGACCGAGCAGCCCGAAGACCTCGCCGGAGCCGATCTCGAAGCTGATCCCGCGGAGCGCCTCGACGCGGTCGTAGGCCTTGTGGAGCTCCCGTACCTCGACCGCGTTCGTCATTGACGGCGATCGTACGGACGAAGGGTGTGATTCGCGGGCGGAACGGGAACGATCAGGGCATGGACGAAGAGAAGCGGGACGAACTGGACGAGACGCAGGCGACGGTGCTGCCGGCGCGCGAGGCGATGTCGATCATCACGCCGGACACCACCACGCCGTATGTGCCAGACCTCGAGCCGGTGAGCGAGGCAACGCCGGACGGCGCGGGGACGGCCGAGGGCGTCGCGAGCGACGCGCAGGGATCCGAGTCCGGCGAGGAGAGCTCGACCTCGGGCAGCCAGAGCACGCAGGTCTCGAACCAGGACACGGCCAGCTCGCAGACCTAACGGGCTCGGCGCGCGAGCTCAGCCGGTGATGCGGTAGAGGCGCCCCCCGGCGGTGTCGGCGATCCAAAGCGCCTCCCCCGTGGATGCCGTTCCGGTCACGACGACCCGCGCCGTCGGCCGAATCGTTGCTGTGACAGCGTTCGTCAGGGGGTCGATCCTCAGCAGCCGGTCGAGGAACGGGTTCCCCCGCCGGTCATCCTCGTCGGTCGGCGACGCAACCCAGATGCTGTGAGCGGCCGCCTGAACGTCGATCCCGCCGGCTCCGATCTCGATCGTCGCCTGGACGGCGCCGGTCGCGGGATCGACGCGCAGCAGATCGGTGCCACGGCCGGTGACCCACAGCGAGCCCTCCGCGTACGCCATGCGCTCCGGTGCATCCCCGGGTAGCCGTGCCAGCGTGACGGCCGTGTTCGTCGCCGGGTCCACGCGTTGCAGCGTTCCGTCGCGGTGATTCAGGATCCAGATTCGGCCCGCCTCCTCGACGAGCGCCGAGGTTCCGCTCCCCGTTGGGATCGAGGCGGTGACTCGTCGTGCGGAAGGGTCGTAGCGCAAGAGCGCATTCGCCGCGTCGTCGGCCGCCCAGACCGACCCCGCGGCGGTCCAGACGTACGAGAACCCGCCGCCGGTCACCGCCGCAGCGGCCTGGCCGGTGCGGAGATCGAGGCGGTTTACGACCGGGCTCCGCTCGGCGCTCCACACCGCGCCGAGCCCCGCGGCGATCGCATACGGCGTGCTCGTGAGCCGCAGGATCGCGCGGGCCTCGCCGGATCGCGGGTCGATGCGGTGCAAGAGACCCTGAGCTCGGCATGCGGCCCACAGAGAGCCCGTCGCCGGATCTCTGCTGAGCGCGTACTGCGGATACGGGGACGCCGGTGCCACCGCAGAGTCTCAGGGCGTCGGCTCCGGGAAGGCTCGAGGCGAGCGGCAGGGCCGACAGGACGTTCACGGTGCCGAGTCGCCGGCGGCCGCTCCCGAGCTGCCAGCGGCCGGAGAACGGGAAGACCGCCCGGAGCCTGTACCGCTTCCGTCCGAGCGGCCTCACGGAGACGGCCTGCGTCGTGACGCCGTTCCTCGCCGTCACCGACGGCCGGCGGCTCGAGGTCGTGATTCCCGTCCACGGGACACCGGCTCGCGCGGGCTTGAACGCAGTGAGGGCCGAGACTCGAATCTGCCGCACGGTGGCACGGCGCTGCTCGGTGAAGTACACGGTGCCGTCGGCGCCGACCGCAACCGAGTTCGGCCCGCTTGCGTCGGCGATCCTCGCTACGGCTCCGGCGGGCGTGATGCGCAGGATGCTGTTGCCTCCGTAGCTCGTCGCGTAGACGTTTCCGTCGGGCCCCAGTGCGACGTCGTTCGGCTGGTCGAGACCCGCGGCGAGCGTTGTGATCGCGCCGGCGGAGGAGATTCGCTGCACGCGGTTGTTGAACGTGTCTGCCACGTACACCGTCCCGTCGGGCGTCACTGCGAGACCGTGCGGCTGGCTGAAGCCCGCGTAGGTCGTGACTGCGCCGGTCGTCGCGTCGACGCGCTTCACGCCACCCAGGAGCTCGGAGACGAAGAGGTTCCCGGCCGCGTCGTATGCGAGGGCAGTGGGCTGCTGGAACTCCGCGACGGTCCTGATCGTCCCACCCGGATCGACGTGCCTGATCCAGCGCTCGTCGTGAACGATCCCGAGGCCTCCGCGCGGGTCGACGGCCACCTCCACCGGAAAGCCGACGGAGGCCGCGACCGCCCGCCCGCCGTCGCCCGACCGACCGGGGCGCCCGTTGCCGGCGACGAGGCTGAGGCGATCTCCCGACAGCCGAAAGACACGGTTCGAGAAGTCGGCGACGAGCAGTGATCCGCTCGGCTCCACGACGACGTCCAGCGCATTCGTCAGCCGAAGAGGGGCAGGACGGACGAGCACCGAGCCGAGCCTGCGGCCCCCGGCAGTCAGGCTCCAACGTCCGGCGGTGCGAAACACGGACTGGAGCCGGTAGCGGCCGGGACGCACTCTGCGGACGGTGACCGGCTGCCGTGCTCGTCCCAGCCGGGCGACGACGGAGATTCGGCTCGGAGCCGCGAGCATCCCGTTCCAGGGCAGGCCGACCTGAGCCTGGGGGCTCGAGAGGAGCCTGGGCTTGGCGGGGGGTGCTGCAGAAAGCGGAGCGGAGAGCACGGCCGCGCCGGTTGCGAGCAGCGCAGCCGTGCTCTTGAGGGGCCTCATATAGGTTCCTACACCGCCTGAGGCGGAAAGGTTCCCGGTCGAGAGCTACGCCTCGAGGGCTCCCTCAGTCGAGGAGCTCGGCGACGAGTCGGCGGACGCGCTCGTCGATGTCATCGCGGATCCGGCGGACGGTGTCTACATCCTGACCGGCCGGATCCTCCAGCTCCCAGTCCTCGTACCTCTTGCCGGGATAGACGGGGCAGGCATCGCCGCAGCCCATCGTGATCACGACGTCGGCCGCGCGTACGGCGTCGTCGGTCAGCGGCTTCGGAAACTCCTCGCTCAGGTCCAATCCGAGCTCGTTCATGACCTCGACCGCGGAAGGATTGATCTCGTCCGCAGGTGTGCTGCCCGCCGAGCGAACCTGGATTCGACCCTCCGACCGGAGCTTCACGAGCCCGGCCGCCATCTGGCTTCGCCCGGCGTTGTGAACGCAGACGAAGAGCACCTCTGGCAGCTGCCTGGTCATGAGCCTTGGATCGTGCCAGCGCTGCGGCGGGCCAGGGCGCGAGACGTAGAGTTTCCCCGTGGCCGCCTTCCGCTACGTCATCGCCGACGTCTTCACCGACACGCCGCTCGAAGGCAACCAGCTTGCGGTCTTCACCGACGCGCGAGAGATTCCGGAGGACTCGCTCCAGCGGCTCGCCAGGGAGATGAACTTCTCCGAGACGGTGTTCGTCTTGCCCAAGGAGGCGGACGGTCATGCCCGCATCCGGATCTTCACGCCGACGGTCGAGATTCCGTTCGCTGGGCACCCGGTTCTCGGGACCGCCTTCGTACTTGCGGCGCCGCTGCAACTCGACGAGATCCGGCTCGAGACCGACTCGGGAGTGGTGCCGGTGCGGCTCGAGCGGGAGGGGGCACGCATCGCTTCGGCCGGATGGAGCAGCCGATCCCCACCGTCGAGCCGCTATCCAGGACGAGCAGGAGTTGCTCGAGGGCCTTGGCGTCGAACGCTCGGAGCTTCCGGTCGAGGTCTACGACAACGGCGCGAAGCACGTCTACGTCGCCCTCGCCTCCGAGGACGCCGTTGCCGCTCGTGAAGCCCGACTTCGCCCGCCTGGCCGAGGTACCGGCGATCCTCGGGATCAACACGTTCGCGGGCTCCGGCTCCCGCTGGAAGACCCGCATGTTCGCGCCGGGCGACGGCGTGCCCGAAGATCCCGGCGACGGGATCGGCCGCCGGGCCGCTGACCCTGCACCTGGCCCGCCACGGCCGGATCGCATTCGGTGAGCGAGATCGAGATCTCACAGGGCGCCGAGATCGGCCGGCCGTCCACGCTCTACGGGCTCGTCGACGGGCACTGCCGGAGCGACGTCACGAGGGTCGAGGTCGGCGGCTCGGCGGTGACTGTCGCACGCGGCGAGTTCCGGCTTCCGTAAAACGTCTGTAAAACCGGAGCAGCAAGCGGTTGCGGACCGAAGAGCCGTCGTTAGGTTGAGTGACATGCTCTTCAAGCTCTTCCGCGCGTTCGCCATGCAGCACTCGGGCGTCGACTGCCGCAGCTGCGGCACGTCGGTCGGCCGTCGCGACCACTTCGGCCTCGCCGAATCGGTCTGCTCCTCCTGCCGCTAGCGCCCGAGTTCCACCGCCCGGATCTCCCAGGCACGGAGGTCAAGCTGGCGCTCCCCGAATGACGCGGCGACCGGCTCGGGGCTTTCGCAGGCGAGCGTCGCTTCGATCCTGCGACCCCGCCGCCGCAGGGCGGACAGGACGACGCCCTCGCCCCTGAGCTCGGGACCGGACGCGCTGGTCGGGCCGTCGAGGGCCCGGCCGGGTGCGACGAGGAACGGATGTCGGTAGCGCTCGAGCTGGTCGAGAACGCCGGCCTCGTGCCACGCACCTCTATGCGGGTAGATGGCAAAGCTCATGCTCCACGGACCCCGGCACTGAGCCGCGGGAATTGCGATCTCCGGGCCGGCCGGGCTCTCGCGATAGGCGTGGGCGCTTCGGCTGATCAGCCCCGTTGATCGAAGGACGGTCAGCGCGAGCTCCCGTCCGTCGACCAGCTCGTACTCCATAGCGTGGTCGAGGAGCACCGCAACTCCGCCGGCGTCCACGAACCCGTAGGCCGGGAAGGTCGGGATGGCGACCTCGCCAAAGCCCGCCTCCGCTTCGAGCCGGCGCTCGATCACTGCGAACTGCCCCTCGGCGGCCGAAAAGCCGGCCCGGCGGGGAACCGGGACGTGGAAGCGGAGGCGGTGGTCGCTTCGCGGGTTGTCGAAGCTGACGCGGATCCGGCAGAACGGCTCGCCGGCCCGTAGCTCCACGAGCGTCTCGATCTCCACCGGGACCTCCTCCGGCGTCCAGCGGTACGAGCGGACGACGGCCAGCGCCCCGCGCACGGGCCCGGCGGCGACCACGTCGACCCGGACGTCGTCCGGCTTCTCGACGAGCCGGTCGTCGGCGGGCGGGGCGTAGTTGTAGCTGTCTCCGGCGTCTCCGCCGTCCACCAGGCGGCCGACCCCCTCCAGTTCGTTCAGGGTCAGCGTCCCGTCCGCGGCCACGCCCACCGACAGCAGCCCGTTGTCGAGCCGGTCGGGCTCCACGCTGACGGGATCCTCGACCGAGCCGTCTCCCTCCACGGGCTGGAGTGCCGTCCAGCCGAGCGCCGGAGCCGGAACCCGGGCCACGACGTTCGACCGGCGCCGGGCGGCGATGCGCAGCTCCCAGTCGCCCTCCTCGACGCTCGTCGCCACCTCGAGCTCGTGCTTCAGGTCGTCGAGGTCGAGCCAGATCGGGTCGGCCTCGTCGTCGACCTCGAAGGTGACGACGCGCTCTTCGATCGTCATGCGGTTCAGGCGCCGGCCGAAGAGCTCGCGGCCGTGCAGGCGCCGGCGCAGCCACTCGGTCACCTGGTGGCCGGGGACGTGGTCGGTGAGCAGGAGAGGCTCGTTGCGGCTCACTCTCTGCGCCGCCAGGCGGGTCCCGTCGGAGAGCTCGAGCGCGATGTCCTTCCAGCGTGCCGGCACTCCGAGGCTGAGCTCGACGACGTCCCACCGCGCCGTGGGCGAAGGGTTGAAGGCGACGACAGAGCCCATCGGTGCCTCGGCCGCCGCCTCGCACACGGCCTCGTCGGCCAGTCCCATCCCGATCTGCTCCGCCTCGTGGCACCTCACGAGCACCTGTGTCGAGACCTCGTCGATCGAGCAACCGCAGATCGAGTCGTGGGCCGAGTTCTCGATCACGCGCTGCCAGGCGAGGTCGAGCAGCCGCTCGGGCCAGGCGCTCCCGTACAGCGCCTGGAACGGCTCGGCATAACGGCTGAGCGCGCGCTCGGCCCGTGCCATGGCAGCCTTCAGGTCGAGCCGGGCGGAGAGCGTCCCCATCAGCATGTTCGCGCGGGCGCTCGAGCGCAGCTCACCGTGCCAGCGCTGAACCACAGGTCGTCCGTCGAGGCCCGCGACGTAGTCCGGGAGCGTCGAGACCTGAATCTCTGCACCGCTCTCCTCGACCAGTTCGGTCAGCCGCGGCAGCGGCTCCATGTGGTCGGTGCCGAACATGGCGAGAATCGGGTCCTCGCCGAAGAAGTCGCGATGGGACTCACGCATCGCCTCCAGCCCCCGGTGGAGCTGCCCCGGAACCTCCAGCAGGTACGCGGCGTTCCCGTACCCGTACGGGAGGTACTCGGCCCGGACCGACGAGCCGTCGGGCGCCTCCCACGTGAAGACGTGCGAGTCGATCGCAGCAGGCACGCCTCGCCAGACGACTGCCTGCCGGATTCCCGCCCGCTCGAGGATCTGGGGCATCTGCGCGACGTGGCCGAACATGTCCGGCAGGTAGCCGATCGTCATCGCGCCGCCGAACTCCGCGCCGCGCCGCTGCCCGTACTCGAGGTTGCGGACGATCGTCTCGCCGGAGACGAGGAACTCGTCCATGAGCACCTGCCACGGCCCGATCGCAAGCCGCCCTTCCTCGACGAGCCGCCGGACGCGCGGCTCGGCCTCCGGCCTCACCTCGAGGTAGTCGTCGAGCGTCGCGAGCTGCCCGTCGAGCGTGAAGCGGTAGCGCTCGTCTGCCTCCATCAGGTCGAGCAGCCGGTCGACGAGCCCGACCAGCTTCAGCCGGAACCGCTGGAACGGGAGATACCACTCCCGGTCCCAGTGGGTGTGCGGGACGAGGTGGACGGTGGCTATTTGACGGAGCCGGCGAGGAGGCCCTGGACGAAGTAGCGCTGGAGGGCGAAGAAGACGGCGAGCGGCACGATCATGAGCAGGAATGCGCCGGCGCTCAGCAGGTGCCACTCGGTGCCGTAGGTCGACTGCATCTGGTTGATGCGGATCGTCATCGGCCACAGGTCCGAGTTCTGGACGAAGATCAGCGACATCAGGAGGTCGTTCCAGACCCAGAGGAACTGGAAGATCCCGAACGACGCCAGGGCCGGAACCGAGAGCGGCAGGACGACCTTGAGGAAGATCCGCAGGTTCGAGGCGCCGTCGACGCGCGCGGCCTCGATCAGGTCGCGCGGCAGCGTGATGAAGAAGTTCCGGAGCAGGAAGATCCCGAGCGGGAGGCCGAAGGCCGTGTGCGCGAGCCAGATGCCGACGTACCAGTCCGCGACGCCGAGGTCACGGAAGAGAATCAGTAGCGGGACGAGCGCCATCTGGATCGGAACGACCATCAACGCGACGATCATCAGGAAGATCGTGTCCCGGAACGGGAAGGAGATCCACGAGAAGGCGTACGCGGCCACCGAGCCGATCACGAGCGGGAGGATCGTCGACGGGATCGTGATGATCAGGCTGCTGACGAAGCTCTGGCCCATCTTCGCGTTCTCGAGCACGAGGTCGTAGTTGTGGAGCGTGAAGCTCCAGTCCGTCAGTGCGCTCCACCAGCTGGACGACTGGATCTCGCCACGCGGCCGGAACGAGGTCACGGCCAGCCCGACGGTCGGCACGAGCCAGATCACCGAGATCACGATCAGGCCGACGTGCACCGGCGTCCGCTGGATGAACTTGAGGATGCGGGCGGCCGGTGTCCGTGCCGGGGCGCCGACCGCGACGTCCGCGGTCGACACTAGGCGGTCACCCGCTCACTTCGGAAGCGGCGGATGTTGAAGGCCATGATCGGGATGATCAGCAGCAGCATCACGACCGCGATCGCGGCCCCGTAGCCGCCTTCGGCGTTCGTGAAGGTCTCGTCCACCATCGAGAAGGCGATGACCTCGCTGGACCCGCCGGGCCCGCCTCCGGTCATCACGTAGATGATGTCGAAGACCTTGATCACGTTGATCAGGAGCCAGACGGTGACCACGGAGATCGGCAGCGAGAGCAGCGGGAACTGGATCCGGCGGAAGATGTCCCACTCGCTCGCTCCGTCGGTACGGGCGGCCTCGATGACTTCTTCCGAGATCCCTTTCAGAGCCGCGGAGAGCACCACCGTCGCGAACCCGGTCGAGGCCCACACGTAGGCAAAGATCAGTGCGTAGTTGACGACGTCCGCGCGCCCGTACCAGGCGATCGGGTCGCCGTTGAACATGGAGATGAACGCGTTCAGCGACCCGACTTGCGGGTCGGGGTCGTAGACGAACTTCCAGATGATCGCGACCGCGGTGGCCGAGATCGCCATCGGCACGAAGACGATCGCCTTGACGAGCGCCTCGTAGCGGACACGGGAGGCCAGGATCGCAATCAGGAGACCGAGAACGAGCGAGATGGTCGTGTAGATGACCACCCACTTCAGGTTGTTGATCAGGGCCCCCTCGGGGGGGAAGACCTCGGTGTTCAGGAATTCCTTGTCGTTCGTGAAGAGCCGTTCGTAGTTGTCGAGCCCGACCCAGCCCGTGAACTGGAGCCGGGAGTTGGTCTCGCCGAAGCTGAAGTAGATCGTCCGGATCAGCGGCCAGACGACGAGCACGGCCAGCAGGGTGATCGCCGGCAGGATGAACAGGAACCCCTGCCACCCCTGCCGGCGGAAGATCGAGCGCAGCCGCCGTCCCCGGGGTCTTCCGACTGGTCCGGGGACGGCGGTACTGCTCGATCTACTTCGCGAACTCGCCCTCTGCCTGCGACTGGTAGTCGTCAAGGAGCGTGTCCACGTTGGCCGGGGTCTTGATGATGTTCTGAAGCAGCGTTCCGAAGTCCTGGCCCAGCGTGCCGGGCAGGAGGTCGGAGCCGTCGAAGAGGAACGACTCGGCCGACTTGAGCTGCTCGGCTTCCTTCGCCACGAGCTCGTTCGGATAGTCGCCTTCTGCCACGCCCTCGTTCGGCGAGGCGATCGCTCCGGTCGACACCCAGATCTTTCCCGCTTCGGGTGAGGCCAGGAACTCGATCAGCTTCTTGTTGTCCTCGTTGTTCACGAACGCGGCTGCAACGTCGCCACCGCCGACGAGCGGGCTTCCGTGCTCCTCGCTGATCGTCGGCCACGGGAAGAAGTCGATGTCCGTGCCGACCTTCAGGTCCGGGTTGACGTCGCCGAGGGCGATGCCGCCGACGAAGCCGCCTTCCATGTACATCTCGGCCACCGGGTTCTTGCTGAACACCCGGCCGATGCCGTCGACGAACGAGATGCCGAGCGCGGTGTCGATGCCGCCGGCGACGTACTTGTCGTTGATGATCTTCACCATCTCGAGGAGAGCGTCCTTGACCGTCTGGTCGTTGAACGGAAGGTCACCGTTGAAGAGCTTCGTGTAGTTGTCGGGCCCTGCGGTGCGGGCGTAGATGTTCTCGAACCAGTCGGTGAGGGTCCACGAGTTGTCGCGGCCCTGGGCGCCGACCGCCCACGGCGTCTTGCCCTTGCTGGTGTACTGCTGGGTGATGAGGAGAAGCTTTGCCCAGGTGTCGGGAACCTGGAAGCTGTTCTCCTCGAACGACGTCGGCTTGTACCAGATCGTCGACTTGGAGTTCGCCTTCGCGACGACGCCGTAGAGCTTGTCGTCGACCGTCGCCAGGCTGGTCCAGGTGTCGCTGTAGTTCTCGTTGATCGTGTCGGGGTCGAGACCCATGTCCTCGAGCGGGATCAGGGACTCGTCCCGTGCCAGCTCGGCGACGACGCCCGGCCGTGGGATGACCGCCACGTCGGGCGGATTGTCGGCCGCAAGCCGTGTTCGGATCACGGGGAGGAAGTCACGGGCCGACTCGTACTTCGTCTCGATGCCCGTGTCCGCCGTGAACTTGTCGAGGACCTTCTGGAAGGCCTCCTGCTCGCTGCCGCCCCACAGCGAGAGGATCGTGATGCTTCCGTCTCCCGCTGCGGTTCCACCGCCGCCATCGTCGTCCCCGCCACAAGCGCCAAGTCCGAGCGCCATCGCGGCCAGGACGGCGGCTGGAACAAACCACCGTCGTTTCATTCGGTGACTCCTTTCGTCGTACCGTTGTTGTCGTAGATGGCCAAGCCGGTTTCCGGATCGAAGAAATGGAGTGCTCGCGTGTCGACGGCGACCTCGGCGTCCTGGTCCGCTCTGACCTGCGAATCGGCACTGAAGCGGCCTACGACGACCGCCCGATGCTCGTCGCCGCCGCCGAGATCCTCGGCGGTCGCGCCGGCATCCTCGGCCAACTCCTTGACCTCCTGGGTCCTCGCCGGCCGGGCGTCGATCGCCAGGTGCACCATCAGCTCGGAACCCAGGGCCTCCCGCAGCTCTACATGCCCATTGAGCCGACGGTCCGGAGGGCTGTCCCGCTCGATCGCTGCGTCCTCGAGATGCTCCGGACGGATTCCGACGACGACCTTCTTGCCCTCGAAGGAACGAAGGGCGGGCCGGTCGGAGAGATTGTCGTCGTCGAGCTTCAGCCGCGCCGAGCCGAGAACCGCGGCGAGGCCGCCGTTCTCACGCTCCAGCGTCGCCTCCACGAGATTCATCGCCGGCGAGCCGATGAAGCCGCCGACGAAGAGGTTGAGCGGGCGGTCGTAGAGCTCCTGGGGCGGAGCGACCTGCTGGAGCTCCCCTTTCCGCATGACCGCGACCCGGTCGCCCATGGTCATGGCCTCGACCTGGTCGTGCGTGACGTAGATCGTGGTCACGCCGAGCGTGCGCTGGAGCTTGCTGATCTCGGCGCGCATCTGGACACGGAGCTTGGCGTCGAGGTTCGAGAGCGGCTCGTCCATCAGGAACGCCGCAGGCTGACGGACGATCGCACGGCCCATCGCGACCCGCTGCCGCTGGCCCCCCGAGAGAGCGCGCGGCTTGCGGTCGAGCAGCGCCTCGAGATCGAGGATTCGCGCGGCTTCACGCACGCGCTTGTCGATTTCCGCCTTGTTCTCCTTGCGGAGCCGCAGGCTGAAGGCGATGTTGTCGAAGACCGTCAGGTGCGGGTAGAGCGCGTAGCTCTGGAACACCATTGCGATGTCCCTGTCGCGGGAGGCAATTTGATTGACGACCCGGTCGCCGATGCGAATCTCGCCCTCCGAAATGTCCTCCAGGCCGGCGACCATCCGCAGTGCCGTCGTCTTGCCGCATCCCGACGGGCCGACGAGCACCATGAACTCTCCGTCCTTTGCCCCCAGGCTCAGATCGGATACCGCCCGGGTCCCGTCGGCAAAAACCTTCGCTACGTCTGAGAAAGTGACTTCGGCCACGGGTCTAGAGGCCGATCCTTACCATTTTGAAGCAGTCTGAGGCAACCGGGACCCGAGGGATCCGAACGCCAGGGCGAGCACGAACGACGCCGCGAAGCTGGGCAGAGACGCACCGATACCAAGGCTTTGCTGGCGGGTCTCCTCGACGATGTCGACCCACCACGAGGGCCCGAGCGGCGGCTCGTGGAGCCAGTGGTAGATCGCGAACCCGACGAGCCAGGCGAGCAGCAGCTCGGGTCTCCAGGCGGGCGCGTCGAAGATCTGGGCGCGCGTGTAGCGGGCTCCCGAGCGAAGCCAGTCGGCGAGCAGGACGCCGAAGAGCGGGACGAAGCAGGAGCCGAGCAGCAGCAGGAACGACTCGTAGTTCCTGAGCTCGATCACGAGCGCTCCAACCGTGGCGAGCATCGCGACGCCGGCGATCAGCACCCGCTGCTCGACGTGCGAGACGACGTTCTGGAGCGAGACGGCTGCCGAGTACACGTTGGCGAACGCCTCGTCCGTCTCGTCGAGCGTGACGGCGAGGAGCGCGAGGGCGGCGGCGAGCCCGGCGGCGGCGACCGCCGGCGGGATCTCGGTGGGGTCGCTCACTCCCCGGCTGAGGACGATGAAGACGCCGAGCGCGAGCATCCAGGTCGCGCCGATGAAGTAGCCGCCGCCCGGCTCCCCAGAACGCTCCCCGCCGGTCGCGTGAGAAGCGGGTGTAGTCCGCGACGAGCGGGCACCCAGGAGACGGTGATCGCGATGACGAGGTCGGTGCCGAGCCAGAACGACGAGCCTCCCTCGGCCGGCGCGTTCCAGAACGCGGTGAGGTCGGCCTCGGAGAGCGCCCACCAGGTGAGGTAGAGGAGAGAGGCGAGGACGATCCAGACCCCGAACCGGCGCAGGATCCGGCGCACGAACCCCACGGGCCCGAGCAGTGCGAAGACCCCTGCGAGAATCCCGAAGAAGATCGTCCAGAAAGGCTTCGCCTCGAAGCCGAGGAGCTCGTCGGAGAGAGCGCTCGCGGCTGCGGCGATGATGATGAGCTCGAAGGTGGCCCAGCCGAGGCACTGGACGGCGTTCAACGTGGTCGGGATGTAGGAGCCGCGGCGGCCGAGCGGCGCTCGCAGGAGAACCATCGACGGGACTCGGGCGTCGGCGCCGATCAGGCCGGCGGCACCGACCATCGCGTTCCCGATCAGCCCGCCGACGAGAATCGCGAGCAGCGCGTCCCGAAGCGAGAGCGCCGGGACGAGCAGCGCGCCGATGACGAGGACGAGCAACGAGACGCCGAGGTTTCCCCAGAGAACGGTCTGGTCGAGGAAACCGAGAGTCCGGAGCCGCTCGGGGACGGGCTCGATTCCCCAGGCAGGCGTCCGGTCGTCCACTGCGGCGACACTACCGACCCCGGTCGCTGCGGAGCGCGAAGCGCGCGTCCGACGTGCGCGAGAAGACTCGCTTGGCTCGGCCCTCGAACCAACCGGCCTGAACGTGTCCGGCTGGAGTGTCGAACAACGGGACGAAGGGCTTCAGGTCGAGCACGGGCGAACCGTCGAGGAGATCCAGGCCGCCGACGACGACCGCTGCGGGGTCGACCGAGACGATCCGAGCCAGCGAGAGGCCGATCGGGTTCGGCCTGTGCGGGGATCGCGTGGCGAAGGTGCCGTGGCGCACGTCGTCGAGGAACGCCGGCACCGTCGCCTCCCAGCCGATGCTCTCGTGGAGGTGCGCGAGCACCCACACATGCGTGAATCCGTCGAGGTCGGCGAGGCAGCCGGCGTGCTCTCGCGCCACCTCGATCCTCGACGGGCCTCGCTCATCCGCCATCGCCTGGAGCGGCATGCCGTCGATCTCCGAGTGCGGTGACACGACATATCCGATCGCCTTGAGGACGATCGGCTCGGCCGTCCGACTGTCGAGCAACCCCTCGACGAACGAAAGCGCCCCACGGCACGCCGTCAAGCGCCAGAGAGCGAGCGTCCGGTCGAAGTCCGAGGACGTATCGAGCCGGTCGCCGAGCGCTCGCTCGATCTCGGCGAGCACGGCGACCTGGCGAACGAGCAGTGCGGCAGGATCGAGCCGGGCGCGCTCGTGGAAGAGGAGCTTCAGCATCAGCTCCGACCGCAGGTCACGAACGTGGTTGACGGCGCCGCCTCTCCAGCGGCGATAGGCGTCCCGCCCCTTGCGCGTCGGCCCCAGAGTCGTGCGCTCGGGCCCGGACTCGCTGGAAATCGTCCCGCGGACCTCGACGAGCCCGGCTTCGCGGAGCTGCCGGAGGGCGCGATACGCAAGCGGCCGGGTGGTCGAGTAGACGTGCCCGATCGGCCCGGACGGCTTCAGCTCCTCGGCGACCGCCCAGCCGTGAGCCGGCCGCTCGCAGAGCACCCCCAACGCGGCCCACTCGGTGAGCGACGGCCCTCTCGGTCGCGGACGGCTCATGTCCACAATCCTACGTGGTAGTCAATGAATATCTACCGTGTGTTACGGTCGCCGGGATGAACCGGAGGCGATTTCTTCTGAGCTCGGCCGGCGCGTCCACGGCAGTTCTGGGCGGGCCGTGGGTCGGCGCGGCCGGCGCCGCGACCGAGGACGACATCGCCTTCGCGAGCTTCGGAGTGTCCGGCGAGCTCCTGCTCGAGGACTTCTACGCGAAGGCGCTCGCCGGGAAGCAGTTTGGCGGGCCGGACGCCGGCGTTCTGCGCCATGGACGCTTGGCCGCCGCGAAGCACGCCAGGGCGCTGAGCCGCCTCCTCGTCAGCTTCGGCGATGCTCCTCCTCAAAAGCAAGACTTCGAGTTCGCCTGGCCGCGGCGCACGTTCTCGAGCGAGCGGGCGACGGTCAACACCGGGCTGACCGTCCTGCGCGCGCTGCTCGGCGCCTACCAGACCGCGGCCGCGGCGTCGTCGGTCGTCGACCTCCGGGTCCTGTATGTGAGCCTCGCTGCGAGCACGGGTCAGCAGATCGGCTCCCTGTCCGCGCTCTCCGCACCGGTAGGCGCAAAGTCGTTCCCCGCCGCCACCGACGTCGAGACGGCCAGCGCCGCGATCGAAGCCTATCTTGGCTAGGGAGCCCCGAATGCGTGCGCACTACGCTGCGCTGACGGCGGCCCTCCTCGCCGGGACACTCGTTGTCTCCGGCGCGGCTGCCCGGCCTCAGCAGTCGGGCCCGCTGACGATCTATGCCGCGGCCTCGCTGACCGAGGTCTTCAGCGCCTTCGACCGGGGGCAGCGATACAACTTCTCCGGGTCGAACGCACTCGAGACCCAGATCAGAAACGGAGCGCCTGCCGACATCTTCGCCTCCGCGGCGCCGCTCAACACGCAGCGCCTCTACCAGTCGCGCACGGTCGAGAAGCCTGTGACGTTCACGTCCAACCGGCTCGTCCTGATCGTGCCGAGGTCGAACCCGGCGGGCATCCGGTCGGTCTATGACCTCAGGCGCAAGCCGGCGAAGCTCGTCATCGCCGGCCCGGCGGTGCCGGTCGGCGGCTACACGAGGACTGTGCTCCGGAGGATGGGGTTGACCTCGGTGCTCTCGAAGGTCGTGAGCCAGGAGTCGGACGTGAAGGCGGTCACTGGGAAGGTGGCGCTCGGGCAGGCGGACGCAGGCTTCGTCTACGCGACTGACGCGCGGCCTGTCGCCTCCCGTGTGACCGTCATCCGGATCCCGGCATGGGCGCAGCCGCGGATCCGCTACGAGATCGCGGTCGTATCTAGGTCGTCCAACAAGACCGCCGCCCGGGCGTGGATCCGACGGATCCTCTCGCCGAGGGGACAGCGGGTGTTGAAGGACTTCGGCTTCCTCCCGATCCCAAAGTCATCGCCGTAGGCTGGCTCTTCCGTTTGGCTCTCGTCGTGACGACGGGAGTCGCGCTGCTCTTCTTGCTGCTCCCGATCGTCGCGGTCTTCTTCGAGATCCCGCTGGGCGAGCTCTGGGGGGCGCTCGGCAGCGGCGCCGCGCTCGATGCGATCCGTGTCACCGTAGAGACGAACGCGATCGCGATGGTGTTCATCCTCGGGTTCGGGACTCCAGCGGCGTACTGGATCTCGAGCCGCCGAGGCGTGTGGCGCGACGTCGTCGTAACGCTCGTCGAGCTGCCGCTCGTGCTGCCTCCTGCGGTCGCCGGGATCGGCCTGCTCGTGGCCTTCGGCCGGCAAGGCCTGCTCGGGGGCTCGGTCGAGGCGCTCGGTGTCGACATCGCCTTCACCAAGGTCGCCGTGATCCTGGCGGTGACTTTCGTTGCCAGCCCCTTCTTCCTCAGGACCGCCGTTGCCGCGTTCGAGGCCGTCGATCCGACGTTGCCCGCGGCCGCTCAGACCCTCGGTGCCGGGCGTGCCCGGGTCTTCTTCCGGGTCATGCTCCCGCTGGCCAAGGGTGGTCTCGGCGCGGGCGCCGCGCTCGCGTTTGCGCGAGGTCTCGGCGAGTTCGGCGCAACGATCATGTTCGCGGGCTCGCTGCAGGGAGTTACCCAGACGCTGTCGCTCGCGATCTACGAGCAGTTCGACCTCGATTTCGACGTTGCGCTCGCGATCAGCGCGCTGCTGATCGTCATCAGTGCGCTCGTCCTCCTTTCCGTCAAGCTCATGACCCGATGGCCCTCGAGCTCAGGTTCACTCACCCCCTTCGCAGCTTCGTCGCGTCAGCCGAGCTGAGCGTCCCCGCCGGCGAGACGCTCGCCCTGGTGGGGCCTTCCGGTGCGGAAAGACAACAACACTCCGCGTCGTCGCCGGGCTGCTCCGGCCGGAACGGGGAAGGGTCAGCGTCGATGGGGCGGTGCTGCTCGACACGGAGCGGGGCAAAGACCTGGCGCCGGAGCACCGGCGAGTCGGCTACCTCTTTCAGGAGTACGCGCTCTTTCCGCATCTCGACGTCCTGGGGAACGTTCGCTTCGGCGCCCGAGACCGCTCGACGAGTCGACGAGCTCCTCGAGCGCTTCCGGATCGGCCACCTCGCGCGCGCCCGCGTCGGCGAGCTCTCCGGGGGCGAGACCAGCGCGTGGCCCTCGCTCGCGCCTTGGCGCGCGACCCGCCGTGCTGTTGCTCGACGAGCCACTCTCGGCTCTGGACGCGCACACGAGGGCGGGCGTGCGGGCGGAGCTTCGTGAGCTGCTCCATTCGCTTGCGCTTCCGACGCTGCTCGTGACTCACGACTTCGAGGACGCCGCGACCCTCGCCGACCGCGTGGGTGTCATCCGCGACGGGCGCGTCCTCCAGCTCGGGAGTCCGACCGAGCTCGTCTCGTCGCCCGAGGATCAGTTCGTTGCGACCTTCACGGGCGCGATGCTCCTTCCTGGTCGTGCGGTCGCAGGGCGCGACGGCCTCACCGAGGTCTCGTTGGACAGTGGGTTCACCGTCTGGAGCACAGACTCTGAGGACGGCCCGGTGAACCTCGCTCTCTACCCGTGGGACGTCGCACTCGGCCCCGTGGTCGACGACGACTCCCGCCTGAACCATCTCACCGCGACGGTGACGTCGGTCGCCCCGATGGGGAACCGCGCGCGTGTCCAGGTGGGGCCGTTGGTGGCGGAGATCACGTCCGCGTCTGCGGAGCGGCTCGAGCTCCGTCCCGGAGCCACCGTCACCGCCTCCTTCAAGGCAACGGCAACCCGACTCTTCCCCGTGGCCGCCGGCGGGCCCCCTCAGGCCTGAGCGCTGCGGTGGCCCTCTGGGGTCAGACCCCTTGAGTCGTCCCGACTCAACCGTCGATCTAGGGCCGACGCCCCCGGCGACCCCGTCCGAACGAGACTCCGAACGGCGGCGCCGCGCGCTCGAGGGGTTGATCCATTCTCGCCGAGCACGCTCGCGACGTCGAGAAACGACCGTGGCTCCTCGCGACCGAGCATGGCCCGCAGGCTGCCCCAGGACCAGTGCTCCGGATCCCGGACGAGGCCGGCGCGCACGGGGTTCATCGCGATGTAGCGGGGAGCTCGGCCGAATGACCTTCAGACTCGACATGCACCGAGTAGAACCGTCCCTCGAAGAGGTGGCCTCGTTCGTGCCGCGACCAGTTCGCCCACTGGGCATACCGGCCGTTGAGGTATTGCATCCCAGCCGAAATGTCCGCTTGGGGCGTGACCACCATGAGGTGATAGTGCGTCGAGAGCAGGCAGTACGCGTGACAGGACCAGCCGTGCCGCACGACTGTCGTCTCGAGGAACCCGAGGAACTGCTCGCGCTCGTTGTCGTCGCGGAATCTCGACCCGGCCGAAGTTCGAGCCGGTCGTGATGTGGTAGCGGATGCCGGCGGCTTGTAGACGCAGCGGACGAGGCACAAGGCCAGGGTAGGAGGCTCACGACACCCGAATCGGCTCCGTTGCACTGTTGTCACGAAGCTTGTCGCGATTCGCTTGGGGTCAGACCCCAGGGTTAGAGCCTCGGCTCGAGCTCCTCCGCCAGAACTTCAGGAAGCCGTCCTGGTCGCGGCCGATCTGGTGGAAGTAGATGTGCGTGTAGCCGGCCTGCTCGTACTCCCGGAGATCCTCGAGCCAGCGATCCGGGTCCGGGCCGCAGCGGAAGCGCCTCCTTCAGGTCTTCGGGAGTGACGTCCTCCGTCGCCTGCTCGAAGTGGCGCGGGAGCGGAAGCTCGTAGCTGAGGTCGCCGCCGACCGCGGCGTTCGGCCAGCACCTCGCAGGCGGTCTTCGCGCCCTCGTCCTCCGACGCGGCCCAGCAGCCCGTGATCTGGCCGTACTTCGGCTTGCCCTTGCCGCCGGCGGACTCGAACTTCTCGATCGGCTCGCGGTCCGGCGCAACGTTGATGAGCGCGTCGCACGCGCGGCCGGCCAGCTCGGCGGCGAGCGGCTTCGCGGCCGCGACGGCGATGCTCGAGCGGCTCGTCCGGCAGCGTGTAGAGCCGGGCCTGCTCGACGTCGAAGAAGCTCGCCGCGGTGGCGTCTGGTAGCCGCCCTCCCAGAGGAGTCGGAGCACCTCGATCGCCTCCTCGAGCATCGCCGAGCCGCTCGTCCGGAGCGGGCCAGCCCTCGCCGACGATGTGCTCGTTCAGGTTCTCGCCGGTGCCGACGCCCGAGGAAGAACCGACCGTCCATCATCACCGCGCGAGGTCGCCGCGGCCTGGGCGATGATCGCCGGGTGGATCCGGATCGTCGGGCACGTGACGCCCGTCCCGAGCCGGATCCGCTCGGTGGCCTGCGCGATCCCGCCGATCACGCTCCAGACGAACGGGCTGTGCCCCTGCGCGTCGACCCACGGGTGGTAGTGGTCGGAGATCATCGCGAACTCGAACCCGGTCTCCTCGGCCTGCTTCGCAAGCCGCACGAGGTCGTTCGGAGGATGCTCTTCGGACGAGAGTGCAAGCCCAAACTCGGTCATCAGAAGTTTGCGTCCCGCACTCCGGCAAGGATCAAACCCAGGACGACGATCCCGACCACGATTCGGTAGACGACGAACGGCGCGTATGTGTGCCGGCGCACGAAGCCCAGCAGAAAGACGATCGCGAGGAGGCCGCTCCCGAGCGCGGCCAGGGTTCCCACCAGGAACGGGCCCTCCCAGCCCGCGGGGAGGTCGCCGAACAGCACGTCCGTGATCCCCTTCCAGAGCACGGCGCCGAACGTCGTCGGGATCAGCAGGAGGAACGAGAGTCGTGCCGCGGCGTCGCGGCTGAGACCGAGGAACCGTCCCGCGGAGATCGTGATCCCCGAGCGGGAGACTCCGGGGGCGAGCGCCAGACTCTGGGCGACACCGATCGCGATCCCGGCCTTGATGCCGACGGAGTCGAGCTCTCGCGTCGCCGGACGCCGGTCCGCGAAGAGCAGCACGACTCCGAAGATGCCGAGCAGGCTCGCGATCTGCCACGGCTCGCCGAGTCGATCGATGATGAACTCCTCGCCGACGGCTCCTGTGACCGCAGCCGGAATCGTGGCGACGATGATCACCCAGGCCAGGCGCTCGTCGCCCGTCGCCATCGACCGGTGCGCGATCGAGCGGAGCCAGGCGGCGAAGAGCCGCGCCACGTCGCGCCAGAAGTACCCGACGACGGCGGCGAGCGTTCCGACGTGGAGAGCCACGTCGAAGGTCTGGTTGAACGCGTCGTCCTCCTGGAGGTAGCGCCAGTCGGCCGCCCAGGGCACCAGGATCAGGTGGCCGGACGAGCTGATCGGGAGAAGCTCGGTCGCCCCCTGGACGAGGCCGAGGACGAATGCCTGCCAGTTCGAGAGTGCGCCTTCCTCTTCGCCCACGCCGAGCAGCGCGAGGATGAGCGCGAGGGAGATCGCCGCAGCGGCGACGCCGAAGATGCCGAAACGGCTCCGCAAGGAGGGGACCACTACCATGAGACCGTGGACGGCGAACGCGCACTTGCACTCCAGCCGCTGGCGGGATTGGAGCGCGCGGACCTTCCGGACGACGAGCTCCAGGCGGTTCTGCGGGAGCAACTCGCGGAGCTGAAGGCGCGGGAGGGGGGCGTTCGGCTCGGTGCCGACCCGGAGGAGCTGCACAAGTTTCGGGTCGCGACTCGCCGAATCCGGTCGCTCCTGCGATCGACCCGCGAGTGGATCGCCGACTCCGAGAGATCCGAGAGGCTTCGTTCGGAGCTGAGGTGGCTTGCATCGCTTCTCGGCGAGGTCCGCGACCGCGACGTCCTGATCGAGTACCTCATGGATGAGCTGCGGACTCTCGACGGCGCGCCGTTCGGAGCCGTTCTCGAGCTGCTCGACGGTGAGCGTGAGCTCGCCCGGCGCGAGCTGGTACTGGCACTCGACTCACCGCGGTACCGGGCGCTGCTGAAAGACCTCGAGCGGCCACCTGCACTCGAGGAGGGCGCGACGCTGGAGGAGGCGGCACGACGGGAGTACGCCAGGGTTCGGAAGGCCATGACGGCGCTCGGCAAGAGGCCGCCCGACGACGACCTCCACGAGGCTCGCATCCGCGTCAAGCGCGCCCGATACGCCGCAGAGGCCGCCGGATCCGGCGCTCGTTTCGTCGATCGGGCGAAGGAGCTCCAGGACGTTCTCGGCGAGCACCAGGACGCGGTCGTGGCGGAAGAGCGGGTGAGAGCCTTGCTCGAGCAGGTCCGGGGCGCCGGCCGCACCTCGTTCGCCGCCGGGCGGCTCGTCGAGCGGCAGGCTGCTCGACGGGCTGCATCGCGCGGTGCGTGGCCGGGGGCCTGGCGGCGGCTCCAGAAGGCGGGCGACAAGGCCTTCGGTTGAGCGAGCCGATCCGGGCCGCGGGCGGCATCGTCCGGCGGCGACGGCGACGTCCTGCTCGTCCACCGGCCGAAATACGGCGACTGGACCTTTCCGAAGGGGAAGGCGAAGCGAAGCGAGACCGACGAGGATTGCGCCCTCCGCGAAGTCGAAGAGGAGACCGGCTTGCAGTGCGCCCTCGGCAGGGAACTGGCGACCACGCATTACCGGTCGCTGCTCGGCCCGAAGGTCGTGCGCTACTGGGAGATGACGCCCCTCCACGGCTCCTTCAGGCCGTCGAACGAGGTCGACGAGGTCCGCTGGATGTCTCCCGACGCGGCGCGAACGCTCCTCAGCTACAAGCACGACCTGGCTGTGCTCGACTCGCTCGGCCCGGTGACGCAGATCGTCGTCCGCCACGCGTCGGCCGGAGACCGGAAGGAGTGGAAGGGCGACGACCGTGATCGGCCCCTCGACGAAAAGGGCAGGCTGCAGGCGGAGAGGCTCGTCGAGACTCTCGAGCCGTACCGCGTCGATCGGATCGTCTCGAGCCCGTTCAAGCGCTGTCTCGAGACGGTGGAACCGCTGGCGCGAGCGCGCGGCCTGGAGGTCGAGCAGAGCGACGAGCTCGCCGACGGTGCCGGCGCGGAACGGGCCAGGAGCCTGCTCGAGAGCCTGTCCGGGTCGGCGGCGGTCACCTGTGGTCACGGCGAGGAGATCGAATCGCTGTTCGGGAAGACAAAGAAGGGCGCCGCGTGGGTGGTCGGCCCGGCGCTCGAGCCAACCGAGCTCCTGAAGAGCTAGGCGGCCGCCTCGGCACGCGAGAGGAGTGCGAGGATCGCCCCCTCGCGAACTCCTTCGCGCACGACTTTCAGGGGGACGCCGAAGCGGCGTTGCGCCTCGGCGAGGATGAGCGTTCCGGCCGCGAGCGTCCTGGCCCGGGCAGGCTGGATTCCGTGCTCTGCAGCGAGCGCTTCCGACGGTCCGGAGACGGCGAGCTCGAGGATCCATGTGAGCTCCTTCTCGCCCAGCTTTCGGCCGGCGAGCTTGCGGAGAGCGCGCGCGCTTCCACCCGTGGCGAGCACGGTGGCGACGAGTGGGGGAGTCACCGAGTCGAACGCGGCTTCGACCTCCTCGCGCGCATCGGCGAGCTCCAGCGGCGTCGGAGGGTCGGAACGCAGGGTTCGGGCGGTGAGGCGGAGCGATCCGAGGTCGATGGGTCGCATCCAGGCGGGCCCGACAGGCGTCCCGGCCAGAAGCTGCGTCGAGCCGCCGCCGACGTCGCAAATCGCCACGCTTTCCGGCGGCGAGGCAAGCGCACCGACCGCGCCTGCGTAGGCGAGGCTGCCTTCCTCCTCGGCCGACAGCACCCGGACCCGCGCGCCGGAGCCGGTGGCGAGGGCCTCTACGAGCTCGTCGGCGTTCGCGCTCTGCCGCCCGGGTGCAGTGACGACCACCTCGAATCTCGCGACCCGGTGATCCCGCGCAACCTTGGCGTAGCGGGCTGCAAGCCCCTGTGCCTCGGCGAGCTTGGGCTCGGAGATTTGGCCGTAGCGCTCGATGTCGCTCGCGAGGCCGAGGTGGACTCCGTCGACGTGAATCGGCTTCAGGCCGCGGCCCGACTGGGCCGCAACCAGGAGCCGGACCGTGTTCGAGCCGACGTCAAGTACGGCAGCGCGCATGCGGCACCATTCTGAAAACCCGCTCGGAGGTCAGCCCGATCGACGGGCCGCAGGCCGTCGTTGGCGAGCCCGCGCGCTGCGCATGAGCACGTCGTGCGCGGGCCGTGGGCGCTCGTTCTTCTCGGGCTGGAGCCGCTGCCAGCTTCCGTCGCCCGCCAGCGTCCACGCCTGTGAGTTGTCGGCGAGCAGCGCGTCGAACGCGGCCGCGAGGCGCTGTTGTGCGCGCGCGTCCTGCACCGGCGCCAGCACCTCGACACGGTGGTCGAGGTTCCGGGGCATGAGGTCGGCGCTGCCGAGCAGGTGAGTCGCCGACTTCCCCGTCTCGAAGATGAGGAGGCGGCTGTGCTCGAGGAAGCGTCCGAGGACACTCCGCACGCGAATGCTCTCGCTCAGGCCGGGAACGCCGGGGCGCAGGGCGCAGATGTTCCGCACGACGATGTCGATCTCCGCGCCGGCCTGGGAGGCGTCGTAGAGCTCCTCGATGATCGGCTCGTCGGTCAGCGCGTTCGTCTTGATGCGAATCCGCGCCTTCTTGCCTGCCGCGGCCGCCTCCGACACCGCCCGGATCTCGTCGATCAGCCGAGAGCGCAGCGTCCAGGGCGCGACGAGGAGCTTGCGGAAGCGTTGTGGACGCCCGAAGCCGGTGATGTAGTTGAAGAGGTCGGCGATGTCGGCGGCGATCTCGGCGTCGGCCGTGAAGAGGCCGAAGTCCTCGTAGCTGCGTGCGTTCAATGCGTGGTAGTTGCCGGTGCCCACATGGACGTAGCGCCGGAGCAGATCTCCCTCGCGCCGGACGACGAGCGTCGCCTTCGCGTGGATCTTGAGATGCGGGAACCCGTAGACGACGTGCACGCCCGAGCGCTCGAGCGCTCGGGACCACTCGATGTTCCGGTGCTCGTCGAATCGGGCCTTCAGCTCGACGATGCAGACGCTCTGCTTGCCGTCCTCGGCCGCCTCGATCAGGGCCGGGACGAGCGGCGTCTCGTCGCTCGTCCGGTAGACGGCGGTCTTGAGGCCCACCACCTGCGAGTCGGTCGCAGCGCCTCGCACGAAGGCCTCGAAGCTCGTCGAGAAGGACTCGTAGGGATGGTGGACGATGATGTCGGAGCGGCGAATCTCGTCGAAGAAGTCGCTGCCGGCCTCGAGCTCGGCGATACGAGGCTGGGTGACGGGAATCCAGGGGTCGTCCTTGAGCTCCGGACGGTCGAGCCGCGCGATCTGCATCAGGTCGGCAAGGTCGAGCAGGCCCGAGACGGGGTAGAGCTGCTCGCGGTCGGCGCCGAGGCCGGAGAGCAGCCGGTCGCGCATGGACTCGGACATCGAGTCGGCGACTTCGACGCGAACGGCGTCGCCGAATCTCCGCCTCCGGAGCTGGAGCTCGACCGCCTCGAGCAGGTCGTCGGCCTCGTCGGAGACCGAGAAGTCGGCGTCGCGCGTGACGCGGAACGCGGCGCACTCGATGATCTCCATCTTCGGAAACAGCATGTCGAGGAAGTGCGCGATCACGTGCTCGAGCGGGAGGAAGACTCCACGGTCTCCGACTTCGAGGAACCGGGGGAGCACCTCGGGCACCTTCACGCGCGCGAACCGCTCCTCGCCGCTTTCGGGATCCCGGACGAACACGGCCAGGCTGAGCGAGAGGCCGGAGATGTAGGGGAAGGGCTGGCCCGGCCCGACTGCGAGCGGGGTGAGGACCGGGAACACCTGTCGCTCGAAGCGATGAGCGAGCTCCTCGACCTCTTTGCCGCGAAGGTCGTCGACCCGCCCGACGACGACGTCGTTCTCGGCGAGCGCCGGCTTCAGGTCGCGCCGCCAGAGCTTCGACTGGCGTGCCGAGAGCTCCGTCACCGACGAGCTGATCGCCGCGAGCGCCTCCTTCGGGCTTCGTCCGTCCGGCGAGCGAACGCTGAGGCCGGCTGCGATCTGCCCAAGAAGCCCGGCGACCCGCACCATGAAGAACTCGTCGAGATTCGAGGAGAAGATCGAGCAGAACTTCACCCGCTCGAGCAGCGGGACGGACGAATCCTCTGCCAGCTCGAGCACGCGCGCGTTGAAGTCGAGCCACGAGAGCTCCCGATTGAGGAGCCGCCCGTCGCTCCTCGCCGCAACCTCCGTCGAGGGCACTACTTGAGCTGCGGCTCGAGCTTGTAGCCGACGCCGTAGCGGGTATGGACGAAGGCGTGACGGGAGGACTGCGCGTCGATCTTCTCCCGGAGCTTCTTCACGAAGACATCCACTGTACGGTCCCGCCTCGTCAGGCGGCGGCCCCAGATCCGCTGGAGTAGCTCGTCCCGCGTCACGACGCGCGGACTTTCCTGTGCGAGGGCGTAGAGGAGGCGGAACTCCGTCGGGGTCAGGCCGGCGCTGCGGTCGTCGATGTAGGCCTGGACGCTCTCGGGGTCGACCAGGAGCTCCTCGAGGCGGATCGCCTCGTTCCGCTCGGCGGAAAGGGGGCGAACTCCCCGCCGGGCCGCGGCGCGAACACGCGCCACGAGCTCTCTCATGGAGAAGGGCTTGACGAGGTAGTCGTCGGCTCCGAGCTCGAGTGTCTGCACACGGTCGTCTTCCGAGCCCCGCGCGCTGACGACGACGATCGGCGTGCCGATTCCGGCAGCCCTGGCGTGTTCGATGAGCTTCCAGCCGTCGAGCGCCGGGAGCATCAGGTCGACGACGCAGACGTCGGGATGCTCGTACCTGAGGCGGGCGAGGCCGGCGACGCCGTTCGACACCCAGCTCGGCTCGAAGCCGGCCGCCGTCAGGTGACTCGCCATGCCCCTGGCGATCACCTCGTCGTCTTCGACAATCAGGATCTTCGCCATCTCCTCCGATCTTGGCCGGGCTCGGAGCGCGAAGGGGTAGAACCGCGGTGAAGGGGTGGTAACGGTCCGGTGAATCAGCGAAGGCGGGTGGGACGCCGGTCCGTGCCCCGAGCGGCCGCCACGCGCGCTCCCCCGCCCATCATTTGGGCTCGGCTTCGAGCTTGTACCCGACGCCGTACCTGGTCTGGATGAACGTGTGGTCGCGGGCCCGGCGGTCGATCTTCTCGCGGAGCTTGCGGACGAACACGTCGACCGTGCGGTCGCGGTGCGTCTCGCGCCTGCCCCAGATCCGCTGCAGTAGCTCGTCGCGCGTGACGACCCGGCCCTGCTCGAGCGCCAGCGCATAGAGCAGCCGGAACTCCGTCGGCGTCAAGCCGGCGCTCTCCCCGTGGATGTACGCCTGCACCTCGTCCGGGTCGATCCGGAGCTCTTCGAGCTCGATCGGCTCGCCACGCTGCTCCTGCTCGGCGCGCGTCCCGCGGCGGGCGTTCGCGCGCACCCGGGCGACGAGCTCTTTCATGGAGAACGGCTTGACGAGGTAGTCGTCGGCACCGATCTCGAGTGCGTGAATGCGGTCGTGCTCGGTCCCTCGCGCCGAGACGACGACGATCGGCGTCCCGATCCCCTCGCTGCGTGCGCTCTCGATCAGCTTCCAGCCGTCGGTGCCGGGCAGCATGAGGTCGACGACACAGACGTCGGGACGCTCGAACCGGAGCCGGGCGAGCCCGGCGGTCCCGTTCTCGACCCGGATCGGGTCGAACCCGGCGGCTGACAGGTGGCGCGCCATGCCCTCGGCAATGACCGCGTCGTCTTCGACGATTAAGACCTTCGCCATACTCGTGAGCGGAGATGAGGTGGCCCTTCGCGAAAGCCCGAGAGGACCGGGGCGAGGATATCGAGGAGCTTCGCCTTCCCGCGGAACGGGCGCGCGCCCTCGTCGAGGAAAGCCGCGAGATGTTGCTCGTCCTCGACGCCGACGACCGTGTCATCGCGGCGAGCCGCGCGGCCCGCGAGGGGCTGGGAGGAGTCGTCGCGGGCCGGCCGGTGCCGGAAGAGCTGCTTGGCGGTGAGGGCCGGCGCGAGCCCGTCCGCTTCCCGTACGAGGTGGGCGGCCGCAACGAATCGATCCTCTACCTCAGCCCGCCGGGGGAGATTGCTGCGTACGAGGAGCTGCGCGCCGGCTTCACCGCCGCCGTCTCGCACGAGCTGAGGACGCCCCTGGCGCGGCTGATGGCGCTCCTCGAGACCGCCCTGCTTCCCGGCGAGGAGCCTGCGGCGCTCGTCGAGCAGGCGCGGGCGGAGGTCGAGTACATCGGCGAGCTGATCGACGACGTCCTCTTCCTCAGCGAGCTGGAGACCGGGCGCGCGGTCGTCGCACTCGGATCGATCCGTGCTCTCCCGCTCGTGGAGGAACAGCTCGAGCAGCTGCGCGAGCAGGCCGACCGTGCCGGGATCGAGCTTCGCGCCGAGGGCGACTCGCGTGCCGAGCTGCCGCTGCGGCCCCGGATGCTCCGGGTCGTGATCGAGAACCTCACGCAGAACGCGCTCCGCTACGCGGGACCTGGAGCCACCCTCACCGTCTCCGTCGCACCCGGCGAGCTGAAGGTGTCGGACGACGGCGCCGGCGTCTCGGAGGAGGATCTGCCTCGCCTGTTCGAGCGCTTCTTCAGAGCCGATCGCGTTCGGGGCTCCCGCGGCACCGGGCTCGGCCTGGCGGTCGTCAAGCACATCGTCGCCGCGGGCGGCGGCGCGGTGGAGGCGGAAGGCGCGCCAGGACAAGGCCTGACCATTACGTGCCGCTTCCCGCCGGCCTAGGCCGTTCACCACTTCGATACCTGACGTTCACCACATGCCGACCGGCGCCCCGCGGACAATCCGGTCGGTGCGTGCCCTCGTTCTCGCCTGTCTCCTCCTGCTCGTCGTCGTCGGCTGCGGGCGGGAGCGTCCGTCCGACGAGCCGCTCGCAGTCGGGACGGGCGCGGAAGAGGACCCGCTGGGCGGCTTCGAGGAAGAGGAGCTCACCGGTCGCGTGCGAGCCGACGGCTCGAGCACCGTCGCTCCGCTGATGAGCCTGGCTGCCGAGCGCTTCCGGAAGCAGGAGCCGAAGGTGAAGATCACGGTCGGAACCTCGGGAACCGGCGGCGGCTTCGAGCGCTTCTGCCGCGGCGAAACCGACCTCGCGAACGCCTCCCGTCCGATCAAGGAAGAGGAAGTGGCCCTCTGTGCCAAGAACGGCGTCGAGAGCTTTCCGCTTCAGGTTGCGAACGACGGCCTCTCAGTCGTCGTCAACAAGGCGAACACGTGGGCGACGTGCCTGACCGTCGACCAGCTGAAGGCGATCTGGGAACCGAAGTCGAAGGTCACGAGCTGGAAGGACGTCGATCCAGAGTTTCCCGACGAGAAACTGACCCTCTTCGGCGCCGGCACCGACTCCGGGACGTTCGACTACTTCACCGACGCGATCGTCGGCGAGGAAGGCGCGAGCCGCAGCGACTACACGCCGAGCGAGGACGACAACGTCTCCGTGCGTGGAGTCTCCGGCGAGAAAGGGGCGCTCGGTTACTTCGGCCTCTCGTATCTCCTCGAGAACGAGAACCTCGTTCGAGGTGTGGCCGTCGACGGCGGCGACGGATGCGTCGAACCGAGCTCCAAAGCCGTTCAGGACGGTTCCTACAAGCCGCTTTCCCGCCCGCTCTTCACGTACGTGAACGAGGACTCCATCGCCGAGAAGCCGGCGGTCGAGCCGTTTCTCAGCTTCCTCCTCGAAGGCCAGGCACGCATCGCGAACGCCGCCAAGTTCGTCCCGATGACCAGGGAGCAGCTCGAACGAGCCCGAACTGCCCTGGAGAGCGGCGGCGTCGGCGTGGAGGAATGAGCCTGTTCACCGAATCGCCACCAGACCTTCACGTCCCTGGAACCCATGCTCGGGGTGCCTGTCTGAACAATCGACTGCGACCAGGCAGGACTCTGAAAGGGGAGAAAAAGCCATGAGAAAGCTTCGCAAGCTGCTGCTCGTCGGGGGTGGTACCGCCCTCGTCGCGCTCGCGTCGGTCGCGGCCGCCGTCGCCGGCGCGCAGGCAATCAGGGGGACGGTTCAGGCGGACGGCTCGAGCACGGTCGCGCCCTTCGCACAGGCCGCCGCCGAGAGTTACGAGCGGAAGTACTCGGGCGCTCGCGTCGTCGTCGGGGTCTCCGGCACCGGCGGCGGTTTCGAGCGCTTCTGCAAGAACGAGATCGACCTGTCCAACGCGTCGCGGCCGATTCGCCTCTCCGAGGCGGCCAAGTGCCATGACTCGGGAGTCGGCTACATCCAGTTCCTCGTCGCGAACGACGGCATCTCCCTCGTGGTCAACCGGCAGAACACCTGGGTCAACTGCCTCACGACCGCCGAGCTGAAGAAGATCTGGGACCGTGGCTCCAACGTGAACAACTGGAGCCAGGTTCGGTCTGGGTTCCCGAACGTGCCACTGAAGCTGTTCGGTGCGGGAACGGACTCGGGGACGTTCGAGTTCTTCACCGAGAAGATCAACGGTCGCGCCAGGCAGAGCCGATCCGACTATTCGGCATCCGAGGATGACAACGTGCTGGTGCGCGGTGTGGCCGGTGAGCGTGGGGCCTTGGGCTACTTCGGGCTCTCCTACTACCTGGAGAACAAGAGCCGGTTGAAGGTCCTCCGTGTGGACGGCGGCAACGGCTGCGTTACGCCGAGCAACGCAACCGTTCAGAACCGTACGTACAGGCCTCTCTCCCGCGGGCTCTTCGTCTACTCCAAGAAGAAGGCGTTCAAGCGCGACGTCGTCGCCGCCTTCATCCGGCACATGATCGTCAACGAGAGGGCGATCTCCCGGAGTGCGAAGATCGTGCCGCTGACGAATGCGCAGCTGCGCAAGGCTCAGAGGCAGTACAACACCGCGATGAAGAATCGCAAGAACTACTAGGAGAAGCGCAAGGCCGGAGTGGCGACACCAGTAGCAACACAGCAGCCACTCCGGCTCCGCGCCTCCCGCAGGCGCTGGGGCGAGGACGTCGTCAAGGTCGTCCTCGCCCTCTGCGCGTTCGTGTCGGTCGCGACGACGGTGGGAATCGTCTTCGCGCTCTTCGTTCCCGCGTTCGAGTTCTTCAGCGAGATCTCGATCGTCGACTTTCTGACCGGGACCGACTGGTCGCCGTTGTTCGAGCCGGCGTCGTTCGGCGTCCTGCCGCTCGTCGCCGGAACGGTCCTCGTCACCGCCTGCGCGGCTGTCGTCTGCATCCCGTTCGGGCTGGGGGCCGCGATCTACCTGAGCGAGTACGCGAGGCCCAAGACGAGGAAGACGCTCAAGCCGATGCTCGAGATCCTGGCCGGGATCCCCACCGTCGTGTACGGGTACTTCGCCCTGACGTTCGTGACGCCGCGGCTTCAGGAGCTCGGCCTGCCCGTCGGTGTGTTCAGCGCGTTGGCCGCGGGGCTCGTGATGGGCGTGATGCTCCTCCCGACCGTCGCGTCGATCTCGGAGGACTCGATGTCCGCCGTTCCGCGTGACCTCCGAGACGGCGCCTACGCGCTCGGATCGACTCGTCTCAACGTGTCGACGCTGATCGTCGTGCCCGCGGCGATCTCCGGAATCATCGCCTCCTTCGTGCTCGCGATCTCACGCGCGGTCGGCGAGACGATGATCGTGCTGATCGCCGCCGGGGGGCAGCCGAACCTGACGTGGAACCCGCTGGAGGCGGTTCAGACGATGACTGCCTTCATCGCGGCAACCGGTCAAGGTGACGTTCCGACCGGTTCGATCGAGTACAAGACGATCTTCGCCGTCGGCGCGACGCTCTTCGTCATGACCCTCGTGATGAACGTCTTCGCAATTCGGCTCGTCCGGCGCTACCGGGAGGTCTATGAATGAGCGTCGCCGCAGGCAGTCTCAGCGGCGGTAAACCGCGCGGCCTCTGGATCGGTCGGCTCTTCCTCGGCTTCCTGATCTTCTCCCTGGCACTCGGGTTCGCGACACTGGGAGCCCTCCTCTTGCAGGTTCTCCTGGAGGGCTACAAGTGGGTCGACCTCGTCCTCTTCCTCGAGGCGCCCTCCGCCGACCCACTGATCGCCGGGGCCGAGCCGGCGATTCTCGCGACCATCTACCTCGGAATTCTGTTGCTTGCCTTCACGGTGCCGCTCGGCGTGGGAACCGCGATCTACCTCGAGGAGTACGCGGACCGCGAACGCTGGTACAACCGCCTGCTCGAGGTCAACATCCAAAACCTCGCAGCGGTCCCGTCGATCGTCTACGGAATCCTGGGGCTCGCTTTCCTCGTCCGCGGTATCGGCCTCGGCCGTGTGCTGCTCGCCGGCGCGATGATCCTCACCCTGCTTGTCCTCCCGACGGTGATCATCGCCGCACGGGAGGCGATCCGTGGCGTCCCGGACACGATTCGGCAGGGCGCGTACGCGCTCGGCGCGACCAGGTGGCAGGTCGTCTGGCGCCAGGTTCTTCCTTCCGCGATCCCCGGGATCGCGACCGGCTCGATCCTCGCCCTGTCGAGGGGCCTTGGTGAGACGGCGCCGTTGCTCCTGGTCGGTGCTCTGACCTACGTCTCGTTCAATCCGACGCTGATGGGCGACTTCACCGCGCTGCCCGTGCAGATCTACCAGTGGATCGCCCGTCCCCAGGACGAGTTCAGGACCCTGGCAGCCGCCGCCATCATCGTCCTGCTGGTGATTCTCCTGACGCTGAACGCATTCGCAATCTGGATTCGCAACCGCTACGAGAGAAGGTGGTGATGTGGCGCTCCTTTCGGCCATGAACCCATCGCCTCCGGTGGCCGCTGAGCCGCACCAGCCGGCGTCCTCAGTCGCCCCGATGCTGCCCAGCATCGAGGCTCCCTGCGTCCTTGCCTGGCTTGCTCATCGACCCCCGGCGACGGGGGCACATCACCGAAAGGAGCGCCCGTGTCCGTCACAATGGCCGGCGTGAACGTCGACGTCGAGACGCAGGCGCGCCCGCTGCCGGCGAAGGAGTTCCGAGAGGTCGTCTTCGACGTGAAGGAGCTCGGTGTCTCCTACAGCGGCAACCAGGCGCTCGAGGGAGTCTCGCTCGAGATCTACCGCAACTTCGTGACCGCGTTCATCGGGCCGTCCGGCTGCGGAAAGAGCACCTTCATCCGTTGCTTCAATCGAATGAACGACCTGATCTCGACGGCGAAGGTCGACGGCACGATCCTCTATCACGGCCAGGACCTGTACGGGTCCGATGTCGACCCGGTCGAGGTGCGCAAGCGGATCGGAATGGTGTTCCAGAAGCCAAATCCGTTTCCGAAGTCGATCTACGACAACGTCGCCTTCGGCCCGCGCGTCCTCGGCATGACGGACGGGCTCGACGACCGCGTGGAGCGCGCCCTGCAGCAGGCAGCGCTCTGGGACGAGTCGAAGGACAGGTTGAAGTCGAACGCGCTCAGCCTCTCGGGCGGCCAGCAGCAGCGGCTCTGCATCGCGCGCTGCCTGGCCGTCGAGCCCGAGGTGATCCTGATGGACGAGCCGGCGTCTGCCCTCGACCCGATCGCGACGACCCGCATCGAGGACCTCATGCACGAGCTGAAGAAGGACTACACGATCGTCGTCGTGACCCACAACATGCAGCAGGCAGCGCGCGTCGCCGACATGACAGCGTTCTTCAGCGTGACGCGCGGTGAAGAGGGTCAGCGCACCGGCATCCTGGTCGAGTACGACGCGACCTCGAAGATCTTCACGCAGCCCTCGGACAAGCGGACAGAGGACTACGTGACCGGCCGGTTCGGTTAGGAAAACGAGATGAGCGAGATGATGCGGGAGGACTATCCTGGCGGTGTGAGGATGTCCTTCCAGGAGGCGCTCGACCGGCTGGAGGCCAACCTCCAGGAGGAGAGCGAGCTCGTCCTGCGCTCCCTACGAGGCGCGCTCAACGCCCTCGAGCAGCAGGACTCCGAGCTCGCCGACGAGGTGATCGCGTTCGACGACGAGGTCGACGCGCGCTACCTGTCGATCAGCCAGGGGATCGAGCAGCTCCTCGCCCGCCAGACGCCCGTGGCGGTCGATCTCCGGCTCGTCCTCGCCGTCCTGCACATCAACCTCGGCCTCGAGCGGATGGCCGACCTCTGCGTCACGATCTCCAAGCTCACCAAGCTGTCGGCCGACCTCAAGCCGGACGCCATGCTCGTCGAGGCCTTCGAGGAGATGGGTGCCCGGGCGGAGGAGATGATCCGGGTCGCGATGCAATCGTTCGCGGACCGCGAGCTCGAGGGAGCAGAGAGCCTCGTGGAGCTCGACGAGCTGATCGACCGCGCGAACCGCCGTGTCGTCAACCACGTCCTGGAGCTCGGCAACGACATGGCGCTCCGCGAGTGGGGCCTACGGATGATCATCGTCTCCCGCTGCCTCGAGCGGATCGGCGACCACGCCGTCGACATCGGCGAGCAGACCGCCTACCTCGTGACCGGCGAGTTCCGAGAGTTCACCGACGCCTCGCATCCCGAGGGCGTCCCAGAGCTCGGCGAGTAAGTCGCGCCTTAACAGAGGCGCAAGGACCCGTTAAACCGGGCGTAACCATGGTGAACAGCGACCCCGGTACAAATTCGTCGTGCTGAGATCTCCCCGCGTTCTCTCAGGCGCGGCCCCGCTACTCATTGCAGCAGTGATCGGTGGCGGGGTCGCGCTCATGGGAGCAGAGCTCACAGGCCTCCTCGACGACACGCAGACGATCGGCGTCCCGGTCCCCCAGCCGGAGTCGAGCGCGCCCGCGGCGTTCTCCGACGACCGCCGCCTCTCGATCAACGAGATCTACCGGCGCAGCGCTCCAGGTGTCGTCCAGATCACGACGACGAGCGTCGCGACCGTCGAGCCAGACCCGTTCCTGAACCCGTTCGGATTTCCGGAGGAACGGCGGCAGCAGGCCCTGGGCTCCGGCTTCGTGATCGACACGACCGGCCATATCGTCACGAACTTCCACGTCGTCGAGAACGCGCAGGAGATCGAGGTCAGCTTCTCCAACCGAGACAGCGTCAAGGCCAAGCTGCTCGGCAGCGACCCGTCCACCGACATCGCCGTCCTGAAAGTCGATGTCGACGCACGAGCCTTGCGCCCGCTGGAGCTCGGCAACTCGGACCGGACGCGGGTCGGGGACTCCGTGGTCGCAATCGGGAACCCACTCGGGCTCGAGCGGAGTGTCACCGCCGGGATCATCAGCGCTCTCCACCGGCCGCTCACCGCCCCGAACGACTTCACGATCGACGACGTGATCCAGACGGATGCCTCGATCAACAGCGGCAATTCCGGTGGGCCGCTGCTGGCCGCGAATGGAGCGGTGATCGGGGTCAACACGGCCATCGCGACCGGCAACACCGGCTCGCGCGGCAACATCGGGATCGGCTTCGCCGTACCGATGAACACCGTCAGGAACGTCGTCTCGCAGCTGATCGAGAAGGGCAGGGTCGAGCACGCTTTCATCGGAATCGGCGCGCAGGAGATCGATCCGGAGATCGCGAGGCTCTTCAACCTCCCCGCCGAGCAGGGCCTGCTCGTCATACGGGTCTACGAGGGAAGTGGCGCTGAGGAGGCCGGAATCCGCGCCGGCACCCGCGAGGTCGTCATCGACGGCCAGAGCTATCGCCTCGGAGGCGACTTCGTCGTCGCGATCGACGGAAAGCCCGTGTCGGCGGCACAGGACCTGCGGCAGGCGATCATGGGGAAAAAGGTCGGCGACACGATCGAGGTCGAGGCCTTTCGCGGTAACGACAGGCGGAGCTTCGACCTCCGGCTCGGCCGGCAGCCCGCGAGCCCTGACGGGTAGCCGCTACGCCAGGGACTGCTCGGCCGCGGCTTTCACGCCCTCGCCGAAGGTCGGAAACGCATGGTGCATGCGCCCGAGGTCGTCGACCGTCGCGCCGAGCTTCAGCGCGAGCGCCAGGCCCTGGACGATGTCGCTCGCGTTCCTGCAGACGACGTGCAGCCCCCGCACGCGGCGTGACTCCCGCTCCCAGATCAGCTTGTAGAGGCCGAGCTTGGTGTCGGTGTACGAGGCTCGCTGCACGGAGCTGAGTGGGTGGACGGCGGTCTCGATGTCGAGGCCGGCCTGCCTGGCCTCCTCCTCGGTCAGTCCGACCGCCGCCAGCTCGGGGTCGGTGAAGATCGCAGTCGGCAAGAAGTCGTACTGCGTTCGAGCGCCCTTCGAGCCGAACATGTCGTCGATAGCGATCCTCGCCTGGTACTGCGCGGTCGGGGTGAACTGGTAACGGCCGGTCACGTCGCCGGCAGCCCAGATCCCCTCGGTGCTCGTCCGCATCCGGTCGTCGACCGTGATCCCGCCGCGCGTTCGTTCCACGCCGGCCCGGTCGAGATCGAGCTCCTCGACGTTCGGTGCGCGGCCGGAGGCGAGCAGGATTCGGTCGACACGCAGCTCGTCGTTGCCGACCGACGCGACGATTGCGCCACCATCGCTGCGGACACGCGAGACCGTCGAGCCGGTGCGAATATCGAGACCTTCGTCCTCGAGCGCAGCTTGGAGCTCGCCGGCTGCCTCTGCATCCGATCGAGGCGAGATCCGCTCCGCGCCCTGAACGAGCGTGACGCTCGAGCCGAAGCGGAAGAAGATCTGCGCCAGCTCGAGCCCGACCGGCCCGCCGCCGACGACGAGAAGCGATTCGGGAAGCTCGGTGAGCTCGAGCGCGCTGACGTGGTCGATCCAGTCGACGCCGTCGAGCCCCTCGATGGGTGGAACCGCCGTTCGGGAGCCGGTTGCGACCAGCACCCGCTCGGCCGAGAGCCGCGACCCGTTCACCTGCACCGTGTGCGGGTCGAGGAAGGACCCGACGCCGTCGTAGGTCGCATGTCCGGCGCCGTGGAGCCGCTCCATCCATGTGTCGCGCCCGACGATCAGCGAGTCCTTGCGCGCCTTGACCCTCGCGAGGTCGACCCTTGGCGGCCCAACCTCGATCCCGAGCTTGGCGGCGAGCGAGGCGATGTCGTGCGCGAGCTCGGCTGCGACGAGGTACGCCTTCGTCGGCTTGCACGCGACGTTGGGGCAGCTTCCTCCCCAGCGGGTGCTCTCGACGAGCGCGACTCGTGCGCCATAGTTCTTGGCCGCCGTGTTCGCGCCGTCGCGGGCGGCTGACCCGGCTCCGAGGACGATCAAGTCGAACTCGTCGCTCATGGCAATCCTCCGTTCTCGCTAGGTTCGGCGCATGGACCTCGCCGCATTCGTCGGGATCTCCGTACTCGTCATCGTCAGCCCAGGGCAGGACACGGCTCTCACGATCCGCAACTCCCTGCTCGGCGGCCGTCGACCGGGATTCTTCACTGCGCTGGGAGTCTCCGCCGGGCAGGCGGTCTGGGCTCTTGCAACGTCCCTCGGTCTTGCGGCGCTCGTCGTCGCCTTCGAGCCGGCGTTCGTGGCGCTGAAGCTCGCCGGCGCCGCCTTTCTGGTCTTTCTCGGCGTTCAGGCGCTGCTTGCCGCGGTGCGAGGAGGGCGCCTCGAGCGCGGGGTGAACGGCGAGCCGCTGAGCTCCGGCGCTGCATTTCGGCAGGGCGTTCTCAGCAACCTCGGGAATCCGAAGATGGCCGTCTTCTTCACGAGCCTGCTCCCACAGTTCGGCGCAGAGTCCTTCGGTGGGCTGCTGACCCTCGGGCTGCTCTTCTGCTCGATGACGCTCGTCTGGCTCGCCGCCTACGCCGTCGTCGTCGATCGCCTGGGCGACGTGCTGCGGCGACCGGCCGTCCGGCGGCTGTTCGACGCCGTGCTCGGCGCAGTCCTCGTAGCGCTCGGCCTGCGCCTGGCAGTGGACGGCCGCTAGTGACGATCGAGCGGCGCTTCGGCGAGAGCTCGCCGCTCTCGATCGGCGTGGAGGAGGAGGTCATGCTGCTCGACGCCGAGACGCTGGCCCCCGTCGGCGCCGTGCGGGATCTCCTCGCGCGCACCGAGGGGCTCGATCTTCCGGGGACGCTCAAGACCGAGTTGCATGCGTCGGTCGTCGAGCTGACGACAGGGATCTGCGACTCCGTGGAGGAGGCCGTCGACGCGATCCGGATCCTCCGGATCCAGACTCTCGAGGCACTCACCGGTCTCGGGCTGACCGTGGCTGCAGCCGGATCGCATCCCTTCGCCGAGCCGGAGTCGCTTCCGATCACCGACGAGAAGCGCTACCAGGAGATGGTCGGCTACGCCGGCGTCACGGCCCGCCGTCAGGGTGTGAACGGGCTTCACGTGCACGTCGGGATGCCGGGCGCCGAGGAGTGCATGAAGACGCTGGAGACCATCCTGCCCTGGATGCCGGTCGTCCTTGCGCTCTCGGCGAACTCTCCCTACCTGGCCGGCCGAGCAACCGGACTTGCCTCCAACCGGGCCGAGATCCTCGCGCAGCTACCGCGGAGCGGGGCGCCGCCCGTCTTCGAGAGCTACCAGGCGTGGGAGCGGTGGATCGAAGGCTTCATCGCCACGGGGTTGATGAAGGACTACACCCAGGTCTGGTGGGACGTCCGGCCGCACCCACGCTTCGGGACGCTCGAGATTCGGATGCCGGACCAGCCCACCGACATCAAGCAGACAGCCGGGTTCGTCGACCTGCTCAGGAACCTTGCCGCCTGGGCGCTGGAGCATCCGGCCGACGGGCCTGCCGACCGGGGCCTCTACCAGCAGAACCGGTGGGCGGCCGCGCGCTTCGGCCCGGACGCCGAGCTCATTCACGACGGACAGCTCGTGTGCGCCCGTGATCTCTATGACGCGATGCCCGTGGAGAGCTCTCTCGACCCTGCGGTGTCGGAGGCGGCGCTCCAGCTCGGACACGACGATGTTCGAGCGGCGTGCGCAGATATCGTGGCGCGGACATGGCCGTCGTAAAGGAGACGATCGAGGTCAGCGGCATCCGCTGCGAGCGGTGTGTGAACCGCCTGTCCGCTGCGCTCAAAGGACACGAGGGCCTCGAGTTCGCAACAGCGAACCTGATGGGTCAGGTCATGCTCGAATGGAACGACGAGCAGACGAGCCGCGAGGCCCTGGTCGAAGCAATGGCCGGCGCGGGCTTCCGGCAGCAGCCGGCCGAGCTCTAGCGCTTTTCTTCGTCAGGGACGTCGGAGAGCCGATCGCCGAGCAGGGCGGGCGACTCGTCGGGCAGGCCGACCATGTCTCCTCCGCCTTCGCGAATCCGGGCGCGTTCCTCGACGGACGTGTCGCCACCGGTGCCTTCGGCCGCAGAGGGGCCGTCGGCTTCGTCCATTCCGTAGTGGAGCGCGACCGCATGGCGGTCGAATTCGTCGTCGACCTTCGGCGACTCGCCGATCATCTCTCCGGAGAGCGTCGTTCGAGCCTGCTTCGCTTCGTCGTCCACTTCGACCGTCGTCTCGGGGACCGCATAGCGATGCTTGCGGAGCGTCCCGTGCTCGACGATGACGTAGTCACCTTGGCGCTCGACGACGGTGCCCCACCGCTTGTCGTCGACGGCAGTGATGAAGTCGTATCCGTCCATACGGAGCCTCGTACCCGGAATAGCACACACCGAACCGTCGTTGGTTAGACCGTTGAACAAGGCTGCTACGGTCGAGCGCGTGAGCGATGCCTCGGAGAGCCCGGCCCGACAGCTTGCAACCGACGCGAGGGACCGCGTCCGCTTCGAGGAGGAGGCGCTCGAGCTGTCCGACCAGGTGTACGGCGTTGCGAGACGGCTCGTCGGCTCTCGCGAGGCGGCGGAGGATCTCGTCCAGGAGACCTATGCGCGTGCGTTCCGAAGCTGGCGCTCGTTCCAGCCCGGCACCAACCTGCGCGCCTGGCTCTTTCGAATCCTCACGAACCTGAACATCGACCGTGGACGCAAGCTCCAGCGGACGCCCGACCTGCAGCCGCTCGAGGAGAGCGACTACTTCCTCTACAACAAGCTGGAGCAGTCCGGCGGCGACGGGAGCCCGGACGAGCAGCGTGTCGTCGAGCGGCTCTCTCAGAATGACGCCGTGACCGCCTTGGCCGACCTTCCCCACGATTTTCGCGACGTCGTCCTGCTCGTCGATCTCGCCGACTTCACCTACAGCGATGCGGCCCAGATCCTCGACATCCCGATCGGAACCGTGATGTCCCGGCTGCACCGCGGCCGGCGGATCCTCAAACGGACGCTCGCCGACTCTGCGGTGGAGGAAGCGTGACGACCGGCTTCGACTTCGATCCCTGTGACAAGTGCGAGCAGATGATGCAGCCGTATCTCGATCGCGTTCTGACCGACGGCGAGATCGCGGAGGCCGAGCAGCACCTCGACGGCTGCGACTACTGCCGGAAGCGCTACCGCTTCGAGGTCGAGTTCAGGACCTTCGTCCGCCAGGCCGCTGTCGCCGAGCCGATGCCGCCCGAGCTCAAGGAAAAGCTCCGGGCGCTACGCACCCCGCTCTAGCCCAGCGCGCGGGGAGGCCCGACGATGACGACCAGACGGCGCGGGTTCTTGCCGGCCGGCAGGGGCCGTGCCGTGACGCCGAGCTGGTTCGCGAGCCTGCGGCCGATCGCCTCTCCGCCCGGCGGGAAGTAGACCGAGGTCTCCGGGTAGTCGAATCTGCCGGCCCGGCTCACGCGCTTGATCTGGTACGCGAATGAGCCCACCCTGTCCGCGATCCGTCGCGTGTAGCTGATGTCGCCGCCGCCGTTCAGGACGTCCACGGAGATGCGCCAGGGCGGCGGCAAAGCCTGCGCCGACGCCGCGTTGCCCGTGGAGTCGTCTGCGAGTCGCGGCGGTACGACAACGGCAAGGAAGACGGCGAGCGCGGCGGCTGCGAGGCCGGCAGCCACGGCGAGCCTCCCACGCGGGTTGCTGGAAAGCGGCCCGACGGGCAGGCCCGCGAGGCGGCATGCCTCTCGCCGGTCGATCCCGAGCGAGGTCGTGTAGAGCAACAGGGCCACCGTGGCTCGCTCGCTGGACCGGAAGCGGTACAGACGCCCTTCCTCGAGCCACGCGACCTCGTCGGGCGTCAGGCCTGCGCGCTTGGCAGCGTCCTCCGCTGTGAGCTGTCGCTGAAGCCGGGCACGCGCGAGCGCGGACGGCTCTTCGCGGACCTCTGACAGTACGGCCTCCATGAACGCGTTCATTCTGCGGGCTCCTCTCTCAACCTGCCGGGAAGTTCATCGGCAAGATCGACGTCTCCTGGAGAGCCGAGGTCGTCGCAGGGGACGAAAACGGGCTGGAAAGCGCGCGCCCCTTCGTCCGGTATGCGGTCCCAGACCGAGCGTCCGACCACCACAGGGTGCCCCCGAACCCCGTCGTAGGAGGCTGCGAACACCTCGCCGGAGCCCTCGCGCCACGCTGCAATGACGCGATCCACGGCGGCCGGGGAGAGATCCGGTCCGTCGGCAAGGACGACCACCGCCGCCTCGACCTCCTCGACGAGCGCCTCGAGGCCGCACCGAAGCGAAACGCCGGGCCCGAGCGCCCAGTCGGGACAGTGCACGACCCGGGCGTCGGCCTCGATCGTGTGCGCGCCGGAAACGACGACGACCTCGTCCACGGAGCTCTCCCGCACCCGCAGCAAGACCTCAGGAAGCAGAAGTCTCTGCTTTGCACCACCGAATCGCGTTCCCGCGCCGGCGGCGAGGATCACAGCTCCGATCATTCAGCAAGGATGCCGTCGTGGAACGGGCTTTGCCCGTTCCACTCCGAGAACTACCGGTTCCACCCGGTCTCTCATGGCGCGGGCGCGCCGCGCGCCGCGAAGCGGCGCCCGGCTTCCGGACCGTCGCTGAAAGTCGCAAGACTTTCAGCGAAAGCGAAGCGCTAGGCGCAGCCCTGCAGCTTCCGCCACTGGCGCGTGACGTTCGCGACGTACGTGAGGGTCTCGGCGCTCGGTGCTCCACCGGCCCGGGTGACCGCGGTCGGACCGGCGTTGTAGGCGGCGAGCGCCAGATCGGTGGAGTGGAACCGGTCGAGCATCAGCCTGAGGTACCGCGCTCCAGCGAGGACGTTGGACGGCGGGTGATCCGGATCGAGCGCGAGCTCTCGCGCCGTGGCCGGCATGACCTGAAGGAGGCCACGCGCACCTGCCTCCGAGCGGGCCTTCGAACGGAGATTCGACTCCACGCGTGCCACGGCGACGAGCAGCGCGAGCGGAAGCCCTGTGTCCCGCGCTGCAATCGCGAAGGCGGGTCGAAACCGCCGCGGCAATCGGCACGACTTCTCGGCGATCGGCACAGCTGGTTTGACGGTGGCCCGCTGGATCGGGGCCTGCACCTTGTCCGCGCTCGCCGCCGTCGACACGGCAGCGGCAAACCAGGTGCAGGCACCGGCGACCACCAGGAGTCCACAGAGTCGAAGCCGCATTCGAGGCGAGAGAGGCTAGCTCAACCGTCCGAGACGGCCGTGCTCTCGATCGCGATTTGCTCGGTGGGGCGCTCTGTCTGGCGGTTGCCGAGCTTCCCGATCTTCTCGACCGTGTCGAGGCCCTCCACGATCTTTCCGACCACGGCGTAGTCCGGGGGCAGCTGCGCGTTGTCCGACGTCACGATGAAGAACTGGCTGCCGCCCGTGCCCGGAGGCTCGAATTGCGACTTCGCCATGGCGACGACGCCCTTCGTGTAGGCCGTGTTCGGCGGCGGCGCGTCGATTGTCGTGTAGCCGGAGCCGCCGTTGCCCGTCGCCGTGGGGTCGCCGCCCTGGATGATGTAGCCGGGGATGATCCGGTGGAAGCGGGTTCCGTCGAAGAATCCACGCCGGGCGAGGTCGAGCATGGAGTCTCCGTTGCACGGCGCGTTCTCGGGGTCCAGCTCGACCGTGAAGCTTCCGTGGGAAGTCTCGAACTCGATCCGGTACTCCTTCCCGCGCTCCAGCGGCTGGACGCTCGGCGGGTTCGTCGGGTCCTGGATCTCGACCTCGCAGGTAATCGCGTTCCGATCGGGGCCCGGGTCGTCGTCTCCTCCGCAGCCGACGGCCAGGAGTGCCAGCGCGCCGACCAGGGCGCACGCCAGCCTCATGCCGCGACCTCGGCAAGCGCGCGGCGGATGAGTGCTTCCGCGATCTCGAGCTTGTAGGCGTTGAGCGGCAGCGGCGTCGCACGTTCCAGGTCGCCGGCTCCGCCGAGCAACCACGGAATCGGAGCCATCCCCGACACCGCGAGCCTCGTCTCGTCGCCGAACCGGGCCGCAGCCACGCCGACGAGCGCGAACGAGAAGCGCTGCCGGTCCATGGCCTTCAGGTACGTGCTGGCCTCAGGTACCGGGACGTCGAGCTCGAGGATCAGCTCACCCGGCTCGAGTGCAGTCAGCTCGCGGTTCTCCGCGGTGGGCAGGCGGTAGAGCTCGGCGAGCGGAAACTCCCGCCGGTCGGTGTGGACGGTGGCGCGAAGCGCGAGGAGCGCGGCAGCCGGGTCCGACGGGTGCGCCGACGCGCACGGCTTGTTCGCGATGACCGCGTGCTCGCGATGCTGCCCCTCCCGTGCGAAGCACCGGTCGCCGCCGTGGAGCCAGCACGGATAGCGGAGCCGCCAGTACCAGCAGCGCGTCGACTGGAGGAGGTTCCCGCCGATCGTTCCCATCGCGCGGAGCTGCGGTGACGCGGCCAGCCGGCATGCCTCTCGGAGGGCCTTCGGGATCTGAGGATCGACCTCGAGCTCACCGAGCGTCGTGCCGGCGCCGATCCGCCCTTGCCGTCGATCCCGCGTGGGACGACGGCGCCGATGTCGACGAGCGCGGTCGCCTCGACGATCCGGTCTCGGAGCAGGGGCACGAGCTCGGTTCCGCCCGCCAGCGGGACCGATGTCTCGGCCGTTTCCGAGGGCGGATCGAGCCGCCTCCAGTGACTCAGGCCGAAGGAGCTCCAACCCTGTCTCTGTCTCGCTCGCGCGCCTCTCGCAGCGCGCTGAGCATCTCTTCGCGGGTGATCGGAAGCGAACGGATGTCCGCTCCGGTTGCATCGCGGATCGCGTTCGCGATCGCGGCCGCCGTCGGAATGATCGGCGGCTCGCCGAGCCCCTTCGACCCGAGATTCGTGAGGTGGGTATCGGGCTCGTCGACGAGGTCGGTCACGATCTCTGGGACGTCCGCGATCGTCGGAAGCTTGTAGGCATCGAGGGTCTGGGTCAGCACGGCGCCCGTCGCGGGGTCCAGCAGACGCTCCTCCGAGAGGGTGTGTCCGATGCCCTGGATGATCCCGCCCTCGACCTGGCTCGAGGCGCCGAGCGGGTTGATGACGCGCCCGACGTCGTGAATCGCGGCGATCTTGTCGACGCGAACCTCGCCGGTCTCGACGTCGACGGCGACCTCCGCGACCTGGACTCCGAAGGTGAGCACCTGCATGCCTGCCGGGTTCGGCCCGCGGGAGCCCTTGCCCAGGATCTGGCCCGACTCGAGCAAGCCCGTGACCTCCTCCAGGGGCCAGGAGCCGCCGTCCGACGAGACGATCTGGCCACCTTTCAATGACAGGATCCGCTGCTCGCGGTCGAATCGCTGTGCGCTGATCTCGAGGATCTGCCTTGCGGCGTCCGCGGCCGCGGAGCGAACCGCCGGCCCCATCGACGGGATCGTCGAGGATCCGGCTGAGATCGATGCGAACGGGCCCCGGGCGGTGTCGCCGAGCGAGACCTCCACGCGGTCGACGGAGATGCCGAGCTCCTCGGCTGCAATCTGCGCCATGGCAGTGGCGCTGCCGGTTCCGATGTCCTGCATCGCCGTGATGACCGCGGCACGTCCGTCGGCGCCGACTCGCACCCACGCGTACGAAGGTGGCCCGCCTCCGCCGTACCAGACCTGGCTCGCGAGGCCGACACCGCGCTTCCACGTCCCGTCGGAGCTCGCCCTCACCTGTTCGCGCCGCGCCCAGTGGGGCTCGGCGCGGCGGTAGCACTCGAGCAGGCTCTTCGACGAGAACGGCCGCTCGTCCATCGCGTCGCTATGGGCGTAGTTCAGCTTTCGCAGTTCCAGAGGATCGAGGTCGAGCTTCGCGGCCAGCTCGTCGAGCAGGCACTCGAGGCCGAAGGTTCCCTCGACGAATCCCGGCGCGCGGAACGCCTCCATCGGCGGGAGGTTCAGCTTCGCGCCGTACTCGACGGTCCGCACGTTCTCGCATGCGTACAGCATCCGCATGGGGCCGCCCGTGGACGCCACCCAGCCGTCCCAGCCGGTGGCATTGACGAAGCTGCCGTCGAGAGCGGTCAGCGTCCCGTCCGAGCGGGCGCCGACACGCAGTCGCTGGATCGTGGGATTGCGTTGTCCGGCGTCGAGGTTCTCCTCGCGCCTGGTCAGCGCGCACTTGACCGGCCGGCCTGTGCGCCGCGCGAGCTCGGCGGCGATGAACGTGTAGCTCCCCGGGTTGTTCTTCGACCCGAACCCGCCGCCCATGAACCGGCAGACGACGCGCACGTGATCCGGTGGAAGTCCGAAGTGCTCGGCGACTTCCTTGCGGATGCCCCAGACGTACTGCGTCGAGATGTAGACGGTCAGGCGGTTGTCGCCCTCCCACTTGCAGACCGCCTGGTGGGTCTCCATCGAGTTGTGGAGGACTGACTGCGTCCGGTACTCGGCCTCGATGACGACGTCCGCCTCGGCGAGCCCTCGCTCGACGTCTCCCCGCTCGTGCGTGCCCGGCTCGGCCAGGAGCTCGCCCTTCTCGACCGCCTCGTCGCTGTCGAGGAGCGGTGTCAGCTGCTCCCACTCGACCTCGACGAGCGCGAGGGCGGCTTTCGCCTGCTCGTAGGTGTCCGCCGCAATCGCTGCGACCGGGGCGCCCTGGTAGGGCGGCTCGTCGGACAGCGGCTCTGTGTCGGGGCCGAGCACGGCTCGGACGCCCGGCGCCTGCTCCGCCATCCTCGTGTCGATCTCGCGGACCCGCGCGCGGGCAAAGGGACTGCGAAGGACAGCGGTGTGCAGCATCCCCGGCAGCTGGATGTCGGCGGTGTACTCCGCCTCGCCGCGGGCGCGCTGGAGCCCGGTCTGTCGCGGGGTCGGACGGCCGACGGTGTCCTGCGGGCCTGCGGGCCATTGCTCGAGCGCGTCCTCCTCGACCACGATCCACTGCTCGGTGTAGCGGCCCTCGACCTCTTTCTCGGTCTTGATCAGCCTTGCCATGTCGAGATGGCCTCCTCGATCTTGGGGTAGGTGCCGCAGCGGCAGAGGTTCCCCGCCATCGCGTGCCGGATCTCCTCGGAGCTCGGCGAGGGGTTGGCCGCGACGAGAGCCGTCGCCGAGACGATCTGGCCGGGTGTGCAGAAGCCGCACTGGAGGGCATCCGTCCGGACGAATGCATCCACCATCGGATGGTCTCGTAGGCCTTCGATCGTCGTCACCTCGCCGTCGACGGTATGGACGAGCGTGATGCAGGAAAGGATGGGGACTCCGTCGACCTGAACCGTGCACGCGCCGCAGTGGCCCTCGTTGCACGCGATCTTGGTGCCAGTGAGGCCGATGTGCTCGCGGAGGTAGTGCGCGAGCGACGTCCCGACCGGCGCCGCGAGCTCGTGCCGGCCGCCGTTCACGCGGAGCTCAGGCACCGGGCGTCACCGCGATGATGTCCGCCAGGTGGACGAGCGCGAAGACCGAGCGGCCGGTGGTCAACCGCTCGCCCTCGTCTTCGATCTCGGGCAGCGCCCGCCACAGATCCTGGGCGGCCATCAGCAGCTCTCTGATCTGGTCGAGCTCCTTCACGGAGCCGTTGCGCTCCTGGGTGGCGTTCAGGGCGAGGCCGATGACTCCGATCGTGTCCGACTGGCGCGTCCAGAGGAGCGGCGTCGCCATCGAGAGGTACTGGTGGATCCGCGCCAGCGCCATCGACTGGCGGAACTCGCCGTCGCCGGTCGGCTTTGGTCGGCTCGAGCGGCTCCTCGCCGTCTGCGATCCGGTTCGCGTTGCCCGCGAGCATGTCCCGAAGCTGGCGCTCGTCGAGCCCGGCCGTGATCGCAGTGCGGAGGGAAATCAGGAGCGACTGGGGCTGTCGGCCGTACGGGTAGTCGGAGGCGTACAGGATCTGCTCGGGCGGCACCTGGTGGAAGAAATCGAGGAGATCGACCGGGCTCCACACCGACGTGTCGAAGAAGACGCCCTTTCGTCCCGCGAACAGGCCGGCCAGAGCAGCCATGTCCGCGATTCCCGCGTGGGCGATGATCAGCTGCGCCTTCGGGTATCGCTCGGTGAGCCGCGAAAGATGGTCTGCAATCGGCGGCAGCCCGCGACCGCCGTGGATGAGGATCGGCACACGTCGCTCGGCCGCAAGCTCGAAGACAGGCGCGAGGCGATCGTCGTTGAGCGTGAATCGCTGCGCTCGAGGGTGGAGCTTGATGCCTCTCGCTCCGCGGTCGAGACAGCGGATCGCCTCGTCGATCGGCCCTTCGGCGGTCAGGTCGAGGCGCACGAACGGCACGAGTCGGCCGCCGGAGCGCTCGGCGTCTCGCAGTGTTCTGTCGTTCGGCGCACGGAAGGCTGGCTCACGGTCGGGCTCGTCCATGCAGAACATGAAGGCGCGGGAGATCCCGTAGGCGTTCATGATCCGCTCGAGCTCCTCGTACTGGCCGCTCGTGCCGTCGATGTCGTGCCCGAGATGTAGGTGCGCGTCGAAGATCCCGGCGCCTTCGGGCAGCAGCCGACGAAGCTCTTCGTCGTAGCTGGAGATCAGCGCCTGGGCGCGCGAGAGGGCCGCTTCCATACGGCCGCTCAGTGTATGCGCCGCTAGCGCCTCGGCTTGCGCTTCGGCTTCTTGCAGGCGCCGAGCTTGTCGCCGTGCTTCCGGTGCTTCTTCACCTGGGACTTGGGCACCTTGATCGTGCGGCCGCGGTGGCAGAGCGTCACCTTCTTGGGCTTCGGCTTCGGCTTGGGCTCGGGCTGCGGTTGAGGTTGCGGTTGGGGTTGGGGTTGCGGCTGGGGTTGGGGTTGCGGCTGGGGTTGGGGTTGGGGTTGGGGTTGGCGGCTGTGGTTGCGGCTGGGGCTGCGGGCCAGCGACCACCCTGGTAGAGGCCTCGGCGGCGACCGGAACGGCCTCGACGTTCCCGGCTAGGTCGCGCGCTCTCGCGGCGAAGCCGTAGGTGTGGCCGGCGTCGCCGGTGTACACGGCGGAGGTCTCGGTCGTTGCGGTCTTCCACGCCGCGAACGGGCCGCCGTCGACCGAGACGTAGACGTCGTAGGACGCGACACCGCTCAGGGCGTCCGCGCCCGACCAGGTGACGGTGAACGGCTCGGTTGTCTCGGCGACCAGCGCGGCGACATTCGCGGAAGGCGCCGTCTGGTCGACTCCGATCGCCAACGTCCGCTCCGCCTCGACGTTCTCAACCTGTCGATCGAGCGGTACTTGAACGTGTGGACGCCCTCGACGGCGATACGACAGGCGCGACGTAGGCCTGCCAATCGCCGTCGCCAGGTCGAACTCGGTGCGCGAGACGCCCGAGGCATCGTCGGGGGCGACGAGGGTGACGGTCACGTCGCAGGCGTTCCAACCCAGCACGTTGCCTGTCGCGCAGACGATGCGGTGGTCTGGGTGAGGTCTCGTCCGGGGCGACGGTCAGGACCGTCCCGGTCAGGTCGACGAGCTTCGGCATGCTCGTGTCGTCGAGCGTGACCGTGAACCGCCCGCCGGAGACGCTGCCGTCGAGGTTGTCCGTCGTGTTCTTGACGGGCAGCGCGGTGCCGCCGCTTCCGCGAACGGCCTTCCACACGGTTCCCGTCCAGTAGCGCAGGAAGAGATTCGCCTCCGTGGAGCCGACGACCGTCGAGGGGTAATAGAACTTCGCGGCCAGCGAGTCGTCGGCATCCGCGCCGGTCACCTGCAGGTCGACGAACCCGCCGTCGTTGAAGATCGTTCCCGAGGCCGGGTTCGATCCATAGACGGCGGCGGTGACCGTGACGATCGACCCGCCGGCGTTCGTGACGGTTCCGGCGACGCCGGCGCTACCGGGGGTGACCGGAAGCACGGCTGCCGTGGCCGAGCCGCCGGCGGCCGTCGTGTCCGTCTCCGCCGCGCCGACCAGAGGGCTGGCGATGATGATCGTCCGTGCGGGCGTCTCCTGGCCGTCGGGATTCACGACGGAGACCTGCGCCGTCCCGATCAGCTCCGGGAGATCCAGGTCGCTCGCCGGAATCGTCGCTGTCAGCTGACCGGGACCGTCGAAGGTCGTTGGCCGCTGGCTGCCGTTCCAGAGCACCAGCGAGCCGGCGACGAAGTGGGCGCCGCTGATGACCAGCGCCGTCTCGGGGCCGTCGGCGAGGAGCCGCGACGGCACGATCGAAGTCAGGCGCGGCGCGGGAACCACGAAGGTCTGCGCCTCGAAGGCGCCGATGTCGCAGCGTTCGGTTCCGTCGCCGTCGCCGTCCTTGACCCGCGGGAGGCCGCGCTGATCCGTCTCGCCGATGCACTGTCCCGGCACTGTCGGGCCGGAGAACGGCTGTCCGGCATCGAGTGCCCGGCTGCCAGGCAGCACTGCGTGCGTTTCCGTCGGTCCGCCGTTGTCGGCGAGCGGACCGAGAACGTCCGTCAATACCGACGTGGCATCGATCGCCGTGGTCGCGGCGTGCACCGTGGGACATCCCTGGTCGCGGCCGACCAGGTTGTGCCCCCGGTCGTCCAGGAATGCGACGGCCAACGCGTAGCAGTCCTGCTGGTCGCGTGAGGTGTTCCCGGCCACGATCGACCCGGCGAAGTTGAGGCCGCCATCTTCGACGTAGAGGCCGCCGGCGTAGTTCCTCGCCGCGTTGTCCACGATCGTGCTGAGCGAGATGTGCACGCTTTGGCTCGACCAGAGCCCGCCGCCTCGCCCGTCGGCGCCCATCGCGGAGTTCCCGCTGACGGTGCTGCTGGTGATTGCCGCGGTTCCGCTGTTCGCGAGGCCTCCACCGCCGTCGGCGTCGTTCCGGCTCAGCGTGCTGCGGTGGAACAGGAGCGTGACGTGCCTGCCGTTGGCGATGCCGCCGCCGGAGAGGCGAGCCTCGTTGCGGTCGACGGTCGAGCGCAGCACGTCGATCGACGTCACACGGTCGGCAACGCCGGATGTCGCCATGCCGCCCCCCGCGGTTCCGCTGTTCGAAATGATCGACGAATCGCTGACGGTCGTTCGCGTTCCCGTCCAGACGCCACCGCCGTCGCCGAGCAGCGCGCGATTTCCGGAGACGGTGCTGTCGGTGATCGAGAGGTCGTTCCGGCCTCCGGTGTCCCAGCCGCTGAAGATTCCCCCGCCGTTGTAGGTCGAGGCCCGGTTGTCTGAGACGAGGCTTCCCGCGCGAACCGTCACCGCCCCACCGAAGCTCCAGACTCCAGCACCACCCGCGGCGCGGTTGCCGGTCACCTCGCTGTCGTCCAGCGTCAACACGCCGCGGAACGTGTAGGCGCCGCCGCCCCACGTCGCGTCGTTGTCTCGAATGAAGCTCGACGTGACGGTGGAGTCGCCTTCGGTGAACAGCGCCCCGCCGTCGACGGCACGGTTGCGCTGCAAGCGGCTGCCGTCGGACATCGTCAGCGTCGCGGCGCGGCCGACATCTACGCCGCCGCCTCTACTCGCGATTCCGTTGACCTCGTTCTCCAAGATGTCGCTATCGCTGACCTTGAGGTCAGTCGCATCGCCGTACCACCCGCCGGCCAGCACGCCGCCCCCTGACGTCACCAGCCATCCGGCCGCCGGATCGGCTCCGTCGACGACGTTGCGTTCGACTCTCGTCCGCAAGAGCTCGGTCGTCCCGCCGAAGGCAGCGATTGCTCCTCCGCCTTGATTGGTCCCGCTTCTCGCTGCGGGCGTTGCGACGTTTCCGCTGAGCAGCGAGTCGTTGATCTTCAGTGTCCCGCCCCGCTCGGGCGCCCGGTCGGGATGGAGTCCGTTGGCAATGCCGCCGCCGTTCCCGGCCGTCGCTCGGTTACCGGTTACGTCGACGAACCAGAGCTCCGCCTTCGAGCTCGCGCCGCGCATCGCGATCCCGCCGCCGTCGGTGCCCGCGACGTTCCCGGCGATCTTGGCGCCGCTGTAGACCCAGAGCTCGCCCGCATTCCCGATTCCGCCGCCGTCCAGCGCGGCGCGGTTACCGTCGGTCGAGGAATCGGTTGCTCCGACGACACCGCCCTCGATCGTCGCCCAGCCGTTGATTCCGAGGCCACCGTGCCTCTTCGCGTCGTTTCCGGAGACCGTGGTGCGCACTAGCCCCAGTCCACCGCCGCTCCGGACCTCGATCCCACCGCCGTTTTCCTCTGCGCGGTTCCCGCGTAGCGCGGCGCCGTTCAGCGTCCCGCTGCCGATCGTGCTGTCGGCGACGGTCGCGAACCCGGAGTTGCCGATCCCCCCGCCGTACCGCGCGCTGTTCCCGCCGACGCCGGTCGAGTTGAGGATCAGTCTCGGGTAGGAGTCCCCGGAGCTGTCCGTCGAGATGCCACCCCCGAACACAACCGCGGTGTTGTCCCGAACGGTGCTGTTGTCGATCGTGACGATTCCGCCGTGGAGCGACACGCCGCCGCCGGCGTAATCCGTCGCGCGGTTCTCCTCGACCATCAGCCCCCGAGCGGTCACGGTTCCGCCGGCAAGCGCACCCGCGCCGTTCGCGAGCCCGCCGCCCGACAGCCCGGCGTTCCCCCGGAACGTCGTCTCGGTGATGGTGAGGTTGCCGCGATTGAAGATGCCGCCGCCGTCGCCGTGCCACGCATCGTTATTGGCGATCGTCGCGCCGTCGATCGTGAGCGGCCGCCCCTTGCTGCCGCCGTCACCGTTTGCGATCCCGCCGCCGCCGCCGTGCACCGAGTAGTGGCCGTTGGCGCCGTTGCGCGTGATCGAGCCGCCGGTGATCGTGACGGGCTCTGCCGCTCCGTCGGCTCCGCCGATGAGGATTCCGCCGCCCGGTCCCTGCGTGGAGTTGTCGTCCAAAGCCGTCGCCGTGAGCGTGGTCTCGCCCAGGGTGAACACTCCACCGCCGCCGACGAATGCGAAGTTGCGGGTGAGCGACGAGGACGTCACCGCAAGGCGTCCCCCGAAGCTGGCGATGCCCCCTCCTCGGGCGCTTCCGCCATTTTCGTCGATCGCGCTGTCGGTCACGGAAACCGTTCCTGGGGTGAGGCCGCCCGTCCCATTGGAGATCGCGCTGCCGCTCAACGCACTGTTCTCCGTGAGCCGCGAAGCCGCCACTGAGGCGGTGCCTGCGTTCAGAATCGCGCCGCCGTCACCGCGGGGTGCACGGTTGCCGGTGAGGAAGACGTTGTGAAGGTCGACCCGAGAGCCGGCCAGCGCTGCGATCCCACCGCCTCCGCCCTCGACGTTCCACCGCCCGTTCGAAAAGTTGTCGCTGACGTCGCCGCCACGCATCACGAACGAGGCAGCCGGCCGCGCCTCGAGGAGGACTCCACCGCCGGCGCCCTCGGCCCGGTTCTCGCTGATGGTCGTGTCGGTGACCGTGATCCCGCCCCAGCTCGTGATGCCGCCACCGCCGCCCGTGTCGGCCGTGTTCGACGTGATCGTGCTGCCTTGGAGGGTCAGGTGCCCTGTGCCCTGGAAGAGGTTTCCGATGCCGCCGCCAACCCAGGCTGTGTTTCGGCGCACCGTCGAATTGGCGAGCGTCAGGACGCCGCGGTTGTCGATGCCGCCCATCCCTACCGTCGCCTCGTTGTCCTCGACGAGGACATCCGTCAGCGTCCCCCTGAACATGTTGACGAGGCCGCCGCCGTCCACCGCCCGGTTGCCCCTCAGGCTTCCCCGGGTCATGGTGAGCGGCGAGATGGTCAGGATGCCGCCGCCGAACGTCCCCGAGGCGACGTTCTCCGTGACTGCTGTCCCGTCGAGGATCAGCGCACCGCCGCGACTCGTGATGCCGCCCCCGTCCGACGTGGCCGTGTTGCCCGTCACGACCGAATTCCGCAGCGTCACCGTCCCGCCGCTGAAGTTTCCGCTGGCGAAGACGGAGCCGTTCGCAATGCCGCCGCCCTCTCCTGCCGTGCTGTTCTCGATCCTCGAGTCGTCGAGCGTCAGCTTGGCGGTTGCGCCCAGGACGAGGACGGCGCCGCCGCGCCCGGTCCGGCCATTCCCGAGTGTGACTTGCCGGAGTGTGAGGTCTCCTGGGGCAGGCACGTGGAAGATGCGGAACCTGGTCGTGTCTGGCGCCTCGCGGCGGATCGACGCATGGCGCCCTTCGATCGTGATCGGGGTGGTGACGGCGGGGAGCCCCGACGCGCCGAGCACGTCGGTCTCGTAGACGGCCGTCAGCTCGTAAGTCTCCTCGTCCTCGAGGTAGATCGTGTCCGGCCCGCTCCCGGCTGCGCACTCGCCTGTCCCGGGGCCGGACGCGGCATCCGTGTTGGCCGCGATGACCGCCTCGGGGAGCGTGCAGAGCCCGTCCGAGGCGTCGATGCGGAACTCGTCGGAGTTCACGTGGATGCCGGGGGTCTGGAGCACGAGCCGGTCCTGGTCGTCCTCGCCCGGAACCTCGTTGGCAGGGGTCGAGTCCGGATCGCGCTGCTGGGACGCGACGATCTCCGCCGTGATCTCGGTGCTGGTCGGCTCCGGAAGGCGCAGGACGAGGAGGAGGCTCCTGCTCCCGCCGGAGGGCACCGACCCGGCGAACCAGACGCCTGTCGCATCGTCGTATCCGGGTCCTGCGGAGACCAACTCGAGCGCTGCAGGCAGGTGAACTCGGGCCGAGACGCGCGTCGCGTCGTCCGGTCCGGCGTTCCGAATCGTCGCGGTCACCGTGAACTGCGAGCCCGGGTCCGGCCGCGTGGTGTCCGCTGAGAGCTCCAGCGACAGGTCGGAGTGCTCGATCACGCCCTCCTCGTAGGCGCCGATGTCGCAGCCCGGACCGAACGGCCGCCTCACGCCTCGCTGGTCGGAGCCGTTCACCGGCTGCGCGAGGCACACGGCCTCGTCGGCCGCGTCGATCGCGACCGATCCGCTCCGGAGCGCGTGTGTCTGCGTCGGCCCGTCGTTGTCGGCGAGCGGGTGGAGGAGCGTCGCGAAGACCTGGGCCGGATCGATCGCGTGGTCGGCCGCCGTGGCGGCGCACCCCGTGCCCTGGCCGAGGACGTTGTGGCCGCTGCTCGAGAACGTGCCGCCCATCGTCGCCACGTCGCAGTCGGCGAGAGCTGGGTTGCCGGCGGACGTATTGCCGGCGAGGATCGAGTTCTTCGCGGTGAGCGTCGTGCCGATGTTCGTCGTGACCCCTCCGCCGCCGGCGATCGTCGCCGTGTTGCCGGCGATCGTGCTGTTCGTGACGGCGAGGTTCCGGAGCGCCCAGATCCCGGCAGCTCCCGGGAAGATGCCGCCGCCATTCGAGACGTTCCCGCTGACCGTGCTGTTCACAAGCGAGGCTGCGGCTCCGGAGAGGGCGAGGACGAGCCCGCCGCCGATCGCCTCGCTGTCGTTGGCGCTGATCGTGCTCGACCGGATGTCGACGGCTCCGAACGAGTAGAGCCCTCCGCCGATGAACGCGCTGTTTCCATGCACAGTCGAGTCGATCGCGGTCAGATCTCCGGTTGCGTACATGCCACCGCCGCCATTCCCGGCACGGTTGCCCGTAACGGCTGCTTCGTGCAGATCCACCGTCCCGCCCGCGAAGTCCGGCGACCCGTTGGCGATGCCGCCGCCGTATCCGCCGGTGGCGACGTTGCCCGAAATCGTCGTGCCCGCGATCTTGACCAGCACGGGTCCGGCAACGAGGAGGCCGCCGGCACCACGACTCGCGGTGTTGTCTCGGATCGATCCGCCGACGAGCGTCGCCGGGGACGTTGTCGCAACGCCACCGCCGTCCTGAGCGCCGACGTTCCCGACGACATGTGAGTTCTCGAGCCGGAGCGGGCCCGGCGTCTCGCTGTAGATCCCTCCGCCGCGGCCGATCGTCGACTCGACGAACCGGTTCCCGCTGATGGTCGTCCCGACCACGGTTGCAGAGGCACGGCGGTTCGCGATCGCGGCGCCGTACGTATGGGCTCGGTTGTCCTCGAGCACGGCATTGCGGACGATGAGCGTGCCCCCGTCGAACTCCCCGACGGGCCCGGCGCCGTTGGCGATCGCGCCACCGCTCCGTGCATGGTTCCGGCGTATCGCACCGCCGTCGACCGTGACCGTTCCGTCTTCCTCGTTGAAGATTCCGCCGCCGTCCGCAAGCGGGCTCTTGTTGTCCTCGATCGTGACGCCGGTCAGCGTGATCAGGCCCCGGAACACGAACCCCGCCGTTTGCGATCCCGCCGCCCCCGCCGTAGGTGGCCCACGGACCGGCTGCCTCGTTGTGGCGGATCAGGCCGCCGCTCATGTCGAGCTCCGCGCCTTCGGAGACATGGATCCCGCCGCCCCCGCCGCCGGCACGATTGCCGTGGAGGAGGAGCGGGCCACCGATGACGGCGTCGGTCAGCGTGGCAGTGCTTCCACCGCCGACTGCGACGCCGCCGCCCTCGAACGCGTAGTTGCCATCGACCTGTGTCCCGTTCGCAACGAGTGCGGCGCCGGCGACGAAGATCTCCACCGCCGTAGGACAGGGGGACTCGGCCGGAACGATGTTCCCCGCGATGCGCCCGCCGGTGAGCGTCACGGTCCCGCCGAAGCTGGAGATCCCACCGCCATGGTCCTTTGCGGTGTTCAAGCGGATGAATGGGTCGGCAGCAACGACCGAGCTGCCGGGCCACATTCCGATTCCTCCGCCGCTGTTGGCGTGGTTTCCGTTCATGTCTCCACCCGAGATCTGAAGCGTGCCGCGGTTGAAGATTCCGCCGCCGTCTCCGCTTGGCGCGCGGTTTTGCGTGATCGTGACGCCGGTGAGGCTGACCGAACCACCCGTGTTCGTGTCGCCGCCGCCGTTCGCGATTCCGCCGCCGCCGCCGGACAGGACGTAGCCGCCGTTCGCGGTGTTCCCGTGGATCGCGCCGCCGGTCATCGCCAGGCTCGCTACGCGGTCGTCGCCGTTCCCTGAACCGGGCGAGCTGTTGTCGAGCAAGATCCCGCCCCCGGCCCCCGAGGTGGAGTTGCTCTCGACACGGCTGTCGGTCAGCGTCGTCGGCCCCCACGTATGGAGTCCGCCGCCGTCGCCGGTCGTGCTGTTCCCGGACACCACGGTGTTCTCGAGCTCGAGACCACCCTCGGCGCCGTGGAAGTTCTGGAAGAGATTCGCGACTCCGCCTCCGGAGATCGCCGTGTTGCCCGTCACGCGGCTGTCGACCAAGCGGAGAGCCCCGCTGTTGTCGAGGCCGCCGCCGCGGCCCAAGCTCTGGTTGCCGCTGATGGTTACGTCGGTGAGCGTCGACCGGCCGCCATTCGAAATCCCGCCTCCGGCGTCTGTGGCCGTGTTCTCCAGCACACTGGTTCGTTCCAGCGCCAGATCGGAATCCACGTCCGTCCTCAGAGCGCCGCCGAGGGCTGCTCGACCGCCGCGGAGCGTGGCGTCGCGAATTGTCAGCCCGCCCGAGCGAGTGACATAGAAGAGCCGGAACGGGACGGTGTCGGTCGCGACGCGCCGGATCGTCGAGTTCGACCCCTCGATCGTGATGTCCGACATGATCGACGGGAGCCCGTTCGGGCCGGCCTCAGCAGCGGACTCGTACGGTGTGGTCAGCGTGTAGGTCGTGTCCTGGAGACGGATGGTGTCCGCGCCTTCACCCGCCGCGCACTCGCCCGTGCCCGACCCCGAGGCCGTGTCCGTGTTGGCCGCGATGATCGCCTCTACGAGCGTGCAGAGCCCATCCTCGGCGTTCACCGTCGCCGCGGTGCTGTTCACATGGATGCCCGGGAGCGGCGGCGGGAAGTGGGTGAAGACCGTGCCGCCGAGCTCGGTGATCTTCGGCGTGCTCGTGTCGTCGAAGATGAGCGAGAAGCGGCCACCGGAGACCGTCGCGTCGAGATTGTCCGTCGTTTCCTTGGTCGCAACCGCTCCGCCGCTCCCGCGAGCCTCGGCCCAGGCCGCTCCGGTCCAGTAGTGGAGCTTGAGGTTCGTCTCCAGCGCGCCGGTAACCGTCGTCGGGTAGTAGAAGCGCGCATTCGCAGTGTCGGTGGCATCGGAGCCGACGACGCGCAGGTCGACGAAGCCGCCGCCCGCGAAGATCGTCCCCCCAGCCGGGTTGACGGAGTACGTCGCCGCCGTGACCGTTGCGGGCCCCGTTCCGTCCGTGTTGTTCGTCAACGTCGCCGAGACGCCGGCCTTGCCCGCAGCCGTCGGCGCTGTCGACGCGGTGGCGCTCTCGCCGGGCAGCGCGACCTTGCTCTGCGAGCTCTCGACCTTCGAGCTCGTGATCGTGAAGGGCAGCGGGTCGGAGGTCTGGCCGCCGGGGTTGACCACGCGGACGAGGGCCGTCGCGATGTCGCCGGAGGTCGCGAGGTCGGATGCCGGGATCGTCGCCGAGATGAGGGTCGGGCTCATCACGAGGGTCTGTCGAGGAGCCCCGTTCCACTGCAGTTCCGCGCCAGCCTCGAAGCCCGTCCCGTTCACGCCCAGCGGGAATGCTCCGCCGTCTTTCGTAGCTCGGGCGGGTTCGAGACTCGCCAGCTCCAGGGGCAGAGGCGCGATCTGCTTCTCGAAGGCGCCGATGTCGCAGCCCCCACCCGACGGGCGCTGCTCGCCGCGCTGGTCGAGACCCGAGACCGGCGGCGCAGCACATGCTGCGTCGTCAGCCGCGTCGAGCGCCGGGCTCCCGTCGAGGAGCGGGTGCGTCCTCGTGGTACCGCCGTTGTCCGCGAGCGGCCCGAGCACGGTCGCGGAGACGTCGCCGGCCGGGATCGTCTGATTGCCGGCCTGAGGACAGCCGGTGGCAAGTCCGACGAGGTTGGAGCCGCCGCCGAACGCGACCGGATTGAACGGGTAGTTCCAGCAGTCGGCGCCGGGCCAAGGGTTGCTACCGGTGAAGGAGTTTCCGGCGATGATCGAGTTGCGAAGCGTCACAGCGGCAGTTCCCCAGACGTTGTTGACGAGCAGGCCGCCGGTCTTCGAGTCGCCGGTCCCCCGGTTCCCTGTGACGGTCGTGTTGATCAGCGTGATCGGCCACTGGGCCCAGATCCCCCCGCCGCCGGTCTCCCCGAAGATGTAGCCGCTCGCGTGGTTTCCGCTGATCGTCGAGTTGGCGATGGTGAGGTGGGCGTCCGGGCCGACGGTGGCGGCGTGGGCGACACCGCCTCCGCCGCCGGCGGCGTTGTTCGAGATCTCGCTCTGGAGGACTGTCGTGTTCCCGCCAGACCAGAGCCCGCCGCCGCGACCGCTCGGATGGATCGCCGAGTTGTCGACGATCCTGGCCCGCTCGATCCGCGCCTCGCCGAGCACTGCTAGGCCGCCGCCGTCGTGCCCGAAAACGTCGGGGACGGGGCTGTCCGCGACGTTGTCGCGGAACTCCGTGTCTCTGATCGTGAGATTGCCCCATGCGAAGAGCCCGCCGCCCGTCTGCGCCCGGTTCCCGATGAACCGGGAGTTCGTGATCGTGACGTTGCCCTGGACGTAGAGACCGCCGCCCTCGCCGGACTGTGTGCGGACACCACCGATGTCGCCGTTGCGGAAGGTGACGCCGTCGATCGCGGCCTCACCGGCGCCCATGATCCGGAACTGCGGCGCGCCGATCGCGCGCTCGATCGTGGCACCGTGGCCGCGGAGTACCGCGTCGTAGATGCCCGGGAGGCCTGAGCTCGTGCGCTGGGAGCCGCGAGGATGCCACTCCTCCGTGAGCGTGTAGGTCGCGCCGGGCTCGAGGTCGATCGTGTCTCTCCCCGTTCCACGCGGGCATCCGCCTGCCGGCAGGTCGGCGTTCGCGGCGACCATCGCGTCGAAGATCGAGCAGCCGTTGCCGACGTCGATCGTCGTCTGCTGGAGCTCGTGCGCCGTCTGGTCATTCACGGCATTCGGGTCGGGCGCGGAAGACGCGGCGATCTCGGCGTCGACGATGTTCGCCGCTCCCGTGACCGCCGCCGTCAGCTGAAGTTCCGCCTCTTCACCGGCGCCGAGCGAGCCCGCCGACCATGTTCCCGTCCCGGGGTTGAACGCGCCGGCGGGGATCGACGACGCGAACTCGAGCGTCGAGGGGAGCTGAACGTGGACCTGTACGCCCGTTGCCGCGGCGGGGCCGATGTTCCGAAGGCGAACGGTCAGCGCCTGGGAACCGCCGACCATCGCCCGTTCGGGCGCCACCGCAAGCGTGACGCCGAGGTCGGCAGAACCGGCCGGCCGCGCGACGCTGCCCTCGAAGGCGCCCGCGTCGCAGTCAGTGCGAGTGATTCCTCGTTGATCGACGCCGGAGACAGGAGCCGCGGCGCAGACCGCGTCGTCGCCGAGGCCGAGCGCGGCGCTTCCCGGGAGGAGGGCGTGGGTCGCCGTTTTCCCGGCGTCCGTCAGGACGAGCGGGCCGAGGAGCGAGGTGAAGACGCTCTCCGGCGCGACGGCCACGTCGGTCGCGGCGGGCTCGCATCCGCCCCCTGCCCCGTAGACGTTGTGGCCGCTCGATGAGGTCTGCGCGCCGATCCGGCAGTCGGACACGGGGGGCGTCGTCCTGTCTCCGGCGCGGTTGCCGGCGACGATCGAGTTCACGATCGACACCTCGACCGCGGCGATCGCGATCCCTCCGGTGCTCCCCGGGATGCTCGCGTACCGGTCCTCGGCGACGTTGCCGACGATGGTCGAGTTCACGATCGTGAACACGCTCGGGTTCTCGTTGTCCGCGTAGATCGCGCCGGCGCTGCGCGGGCCGTCCTGCGCGGCGAGGTCGTACTGGCTCGTCGCGCGGTTGCCGCTGATCGTGCTGTTCGCGATGACTGTCTTCAGGCCGGGCGCGTGGATCCCGCCGGAGAGCTGCGAGCTGTTGCCGCTCAGGAGCGACCGGTCGACGATCAGCTCGCCGCTGTCGTAGCTCGCGCTGAAGATCCCGCCGCCGTGTCCGAACTGGCCTTCAGCCACGTTGTCGGAGACCGCGCTCTGGACGATGCGGAGAAAGCTCTCGCTGGAGTAGATCCCGCCGCCGTGCCCTGCCGAGCGGTTGCCGGAGACGACCGACGACGACACGTTCAAGGTTCCCTCGACGACCGCGAGTGCGCCGCCGCCTCCACAGGCCTCGCCCACCGTCCGGTTATCAAGAAGCCTCGAGTTCGCGATCGTCGCCTCGCCGCCCGAAACGCGGACAGCACCGCCGTGTGCGCAGTCGGAGCTCGGCGTCTGCGCCGGGACCCGCCCGCCGCGGATCGTCATGTTGTCGAGCGTCAGCTTTCCGTCGGCGTCGACGTCGAAGATGCGGAACGGCATGGCGTCCGGTGCCGTCCGCTCGATGGCTCCGGCGTTGCCGTCGATCGTGATCTCGCTCGTCACCGTCGGCAGGCCGATCGGCGTTCCCTGGTCGTCGTCGCCTACCGGGGCCGTCAGCGAGTAGGTCGCGCTCGGGGCGAGCACGATCGTGTCGGCGCCCGAGCCCGCGGGGCAACCGCCGACCGCGGAGTCGGTGTTCGCGGCGCGGATCGCATCGGCGAGGGAACAGCCGGGCCCCACATCGATCACAGCGGCCGGCGCGGTTACGCGAGTGCTCCCACCGACACGCGCTGCGCTCGTCACGGCGCCGACGGCCACGACTGCCGCTACGGCGAAGCTCGTGAACGCCATCCGCCTGACCATCGGTCCAAGACGGCCCACGTCGCCCGTCTCTTCCCTCACCGCGCTTCGTCCTGTCTCGAGATCAGCGCCGGGGAGATCCGATCCAACGAGACTCCCGCCCGGATGAACGCCTCACGGACGAGGTCTTCCGAAGCGGCGTCGACGAGACAGATCAGTGCTTCGTCACCCGGGACGATCGCGCTGCGCAGCATCCGTACCCGCCGCCCGGCGCGCGCCAGAGCCTCGACCTCCGCGCAGACCCGACCGCACGCAGCCTCGAGGTTGTCGACCGACATCCCGGGCGAGTAGTTCTCGACGAAGAACGTGTCGTTCATCGCCATCGAACCTACGGCGGCGCGGCGCTCGGCTTATAAGAGGGAAGTCCCTACGTTTTGGCGCGCGCAGTCATTCGCAGGCACGCCGAGCTCGGCCCGCGACCTGATCTCGAGCTTTCCGTAGACCCGCGAAAGCGTCGCTTCGACGGTCTTCGGGCTGACGGACAGGATCTGCGCGACCTCTTTGTTCGTGCGTCCCTCCGCCGCCAGCTCGGCGACGCGGCGCTCGCTCTCCGTCAGCGCCGACGGGCTACTCCGGCGCAGGCCGAACCGTCCGAGCTCACTGCGCGCCTGTGCGGCCCACAGCGCTGCACCGAGGCCGTCGAAGAGGCTCGTGGGCCGCCTCGAGGGCTCTCCTTCGCCAGCAGCTTCTCGCGGCGCCGGCGGCGAACCCTTCCCAGCGTGAGTAGCGCTCTCCCGCGCGCAACCGGTAGCTCGAGCAGCTCTTGGCGCGCCAGCGCGTCCTCGGCGGCCGCGAGCGCTCCGTCGAGGTCGGCGTGCTCCGCGAGGATGAGTGCGCGGCACCGGGACACCTCTGCGAGGGCCCAGGGCCGATTCAGCCTGCGGGCTTGAACCTCGAACGCCTCGAGCAGCGCCTCGGCGCGTTCGAGCTGACCGACGGCGGTTAGCGCCTCGACGGCGTCAGGGACGAACAGCGTCCAGACGGGCTCTCCGATGCCCATCTCTTCGGCCGCGACGATGAGCGGCTCGAGTGCCTCCAGCGCTGAAGCCATTTCTCCCAGAGCGAGGTGGATCGACCCGGCGGCCGTGGCCGCCCAGGAGAGCCCGAACGTCCACCCCGTCTCCTGGAACAGCGCCGTCGCCGCGGACACGTCGGCGAAGGCGGCATCGACGTCTCCATAGAAGCCTCGGACAATCGCCCGGTGGACGAGCGGAACGGTTCCATGCGTCTTGCTTCCCGTCAGGGCGGAGAGCTCCAATACCTCCTCCGCCGCGCGGCCCGCCGCCGCGAAGTCGCCGCGCCACCACTCGGCCCAGGCGAGGTGGTCGAGGAGGAACGGCAGCGAGGCGTCCTCTCCGCGCTCGTACGCCCAGGTGCGGAGCTCGTAGAGGCGCTCACACCCCTCGGTCAGGCGCGCCTCGCAGACAGCGATCATCGCTGCGATCGAGCTCGGACGCTGGACCAGCTGCCTCGGCCGGCGGCGATCCTCGAGCTCGAGCGCGCGCTCGAGCCTTGCGTGGTCGGTTCCGAGACCGGCGATGAACTCGACGATCGTCAAGACGCCGAGCGCGTCGGCCAGAAGCGGCGGGTCAGCAGGCTTCCTCCGCGTCGGCAAGGGCTTGGCGTGCGTGGGCCAGGGCGACTGGAACGTTCGCGGTGCTCACGGCTGCAACTGCGAGGTCGAAGCGGACCGGGATCGAGACGTGCGGATCGTCGACGTACACGAGCGCCTCCTCGAGGTAGCCGGATCGCCTCGGGAATGCTGTCTTCGTGATGCCTGACCTCACCCAGGAGGCGGAGCGCCTTGCCACGCTCGGCCGGCGCCAGCGGTTCGCTCAGGACCTGCTCGACGAGCCTGACGCGCACGTTCGGGATCCCCCGCGGTCGCCAAGCTCTGGGCAGCCGAGATCGTCCTCACGTGGATCGAGGTCGCGTCTTCCGCGGCGTTAAGACGTGCCGGCGAGCTCGGCCAGCTCGGCAGCGGCCACCGGCGCTCCGCGCGCGCCGGCTCGCGCGGCCGCCTCGTCGAGCGCGGCCGCTACGTCCTCCGCGGGTTCGGAAGCAGAGAGCGCGAGATGTCGTGCCCGTTCCTCGGGATCGACGACGATCTCGGCGAGCTCGCGATGGCGTCGCCGCCGCGTCTCCGCGCTCGGCCGCCGAGTACACAGCAGACGCAAAGAGCGGGTGCGATGAAACGGATGCGATCACCTTCGATTCGCACCACGCCGGCTATCTCGGCCGCGTCGAGCCGTGCGCGCGGGTCCTTGCCGAGAACCTCCTCGACGAGCGAGATCCGTGGCGACGAAGCCGCGGCAGCAACGAGGAGCGCTTCCATCGTGGCGGACGGTAGGCCGGGCCAGGTGCTCCGCGACGAGGCCGGAAAGCGTGTCCGGCACCGGCAAGGGCTCGCCCGGGCGCGAGCCCGAGTCGATCAGTGCCCTCGCGAGTTCCAGCGCGTGGAGCGGGTTGCCACCGAGAACCGCTCGATCTTCAGCAGGGCCGGACGCTGCAATGACTCGCCGAATTGCTCTCGGACGATGTGGAAGAGGCTCGCAACGCTCAGGCCCTCGAGCCGCACGTGCGTGAGGTCGGCCGAGAGGGAGTGCTCGAGGGTCGAAGCGACGCCTGCATCGAGCGCACCCGTCCGGCGAACGAGGAAGAACCCGACAGGGCTCGATCCGAGTCTCCTCGCGGCGAACCCGAGTGCCGCCGCGGACGGCCGGTCGAGCCACTGCACGTCGTCCACGGCCACAAGGACAGGTGTTTGCTCGGCGAGTCGGACCAGGAGCGTCGCCAACGCCGTGCCAATCGCCCGTTGATCGGGCGGTGACTCGTCCGGCTCCGCCTCGAGGAGCGCGACTGCCGAGTGCGCGCGACTGCGGCTCGGGTAGATCAGCGGTGAGTTTCTCGTCGACCGCCGCCGAGCAGGTCGGCGATCGAGGCATACGACAGCTTCGTCTCGGCCTCGACCGGACGGCACCGAGCACGTCGAATCCCTGGGCGCGGCACGCTCGAGACCCTCGCGCCAGACCGTCGTCTTTCCGACGCCCGCATCTCCCTCGATCACCAGCGCGCCCGTCGCCGAGCGCGCCGCCTTCAGGAAGTTTCTCGACGGTGGCAAGCTCGCGATCCCGGCCGACGACGATTCCCATGGCGACAGGATGCGCGGAGAGTGGCGGGCTTCTCAACTTGCGCGGGTCAGTCGGCGACTCGCCATTCGAGCGCCGAGCTCGGCTCGCGAGTGGATCTCGAGCTTTCCGTAGACCCGCGATAGCGTTGCCTCGACCGTCTTCGGACTGATGAAGAGGGCCTGGGCGACCTCCTTGTTCGTCATGCCCGACGCGGCTAGCTCGGCGACGCGCTCCTCGCTGTCGGTCAGTTCGCCGGCAGCCCGACGGCGGATCGGAATGCGCTTCAGCTCGTCCGAGGCGCGCGCCGCCCAGAGCTTCGCCCCGATCTCATCGAAAATCGCCTGGGCGCGCTCGAGGGATTCCCTGGCCTCTCGCCGGTGCCGCGTGCGCCGCTCGATCTGGCCCTTGACGAGCAGCGTGCGGGCGAGTTCGTACGGCATCGCAAGGCGCTCATGGGTCGAGAGGGCGTCGTCGATCGCGGCCAGCCCGGCTCTGAAGTCGCCTTCGGCGGCATGGATCAGGCCCTTCGTTCGCAACGCGACGGCGGTACTCCAGGCATGGCCGGTGCGCCGACCGTGCTCTTCGAGGTGCTCGGCGATCTGGGTTGCCCGGCCCGGGTCGCCGAGGGAGAGCGCGACCTCAGCGGCATCGCCATGCGCGCGATGAACGCCGGGCTCGAGCTGGCCCATCCGTTCGCCGAGCTCGAGCGCGGTGCGGAGGTGTCCGTCTGCGGCTTCGTCGTTTCCGAGCGAGTGTTCGAGCAGCCCCAAGCCGATCTCGAGGTGCTGAATGATCTCCGGGGCCCAGCCCTCGCCGTAGAGGCGGTCGGCGATCTCTCGCACCAGTTCCTCGTTGCCGCGGTGGGCTTCGACGATCGACCGCACCCGGTACGGGCCCACCGACGTGATCTCCATCTCCTCCGCGAGCTCGCACGAGCGGGCGGCGTACTCCGCTGCCAGAGCGAGGTTGCCGGCCCAGCACTCCGTCATCGCCAGCTGTTGGAGGACGTTCGGAATCGAGACGTCCTCGCCTGTCTCCTCGTACTCACGCATCGACCGCTTCAGCCAATGGCGGGAGCCGTCGAAGTCGTCGACGTACTTGAGCCACTGCCCGTACGAGCGGGCGACGTACCCGCCGGTCTCGAGCTCGATCGCCCGCTCGACGGCCGCCCTGTCGAGGCCGAGACCGAGCGCCAGGCGGTTCCGCTCCCGGATGCCGAGCGCCAGGCCCAGGACGTCGGGTCTTGCCGCTTCGCCGAGGACGTCGAGCAGAGCGAGAGCCGCCTCTGCATGCTCCAGCCCGCGCGCCATGTCGAACTCCAGGCCCGTGGAGATCTTGCCGTGCAACGCCGCCTTGACCACGGGCGCCTCGACCTCCGTCAGCACGCTCTCGCCGAGAGCCACGGACTCGTGGCCTCCCTGCGTCCAATAGACCGAGTCGAGCAGCGTCCACAGTCCGGGGATCTGCTGTTCGTGTGTGAGCGCCGTCCAGTCCTGTACCTGCAGGAGGACGTCCGCGGCCCGCACGCTGTTGCCGCTCTGATGCAGGAACTCACCGAGGTCGACGAGTCGCCCGTCGGTCGCGTCACCTAGGCGAATCGCCTGCTCGACGAGCTCGGCCGCGGCTCCGAACGCACCGCGAGCAGCCACTTCGCGCGCTGCGGCGTGAACGCGCTCGGCGGTCTTCTCGTCGGGAGGAGTCGCAGCGAGCGCGAGGTGCCGTGCTCGCTCCTCCGGTTCGTCGACCACCTTGCCGAGACCGCCGTGGACACGCCGACGGTGCTCGTTCCCTGCCGAGGCGTACACGGCGGCGCCGTACAACGGATGAGCGAAGCGGACTCCCCGGTCGTCGACCTCCGCGATGCTCGCTTCCTCGGCCTCCTCGATCGCAAGGTCGACCTCTCCGTGAATCTCCGTGAGCAGCGCGCGTGTGGGCGACGCGGCTGCCGCGACCGTGAGCAGCACCTCGCGCGTCTCCGGTCTCAATCCCTCGATCCTCCGCAGGACGAGCTCGGAGAGATCCTCGGGCAACGGTAGGGGCGCGCCGGCAGGAACATCGGTCGCCAGCGCCACCCGCGCGATCTGAAGCGCGAAGAACGGGTTGCCGCCTGCCGTCTCGTGCACGCGCGCCAGGATCGGCCGCGGCGGCGCGGACCCGAGCGTATTCCGGACGACGTGGTGGATGGCGGCAAGGGTCAGCGGCTGAAGCCGGAGCGGCGGCGTTTCGCGGGCAAGGGCCTCGAATGCCCCCGTCCCGGGTCGCCGTGTAGCCATCAGACCGACCGGTCCACGAACGCGGCGCAGCGCGAACTCGACGGCCTCCGCAGACGGCGGGTCGAGCCACTGGGAGTCGTCGATTCCAACGAGGACGGGCCGCTCCTGCGCCGCCAGCTCGAGGAGGGATCGAAACGCGGTCGCGACGGCCCGCGCATCGGGCGGCGACTTGGCCGGCGCCGCGCGGAGAAGCGCCACCTCGAGCGCCCGCCGCTGCGGCAGAGGGAGCGCCTCCAGGCGATCGTCGCCGATCGGCTCGAGGAGGTCTGCGAGCGCGGAGAAGGAGAGCTTGGCCTCCGACTCGGCCGGCCGGCACGTGAGGATTTCGATTTCGGCGCTCTCGGCACGCCTGATGGCCTCGCGCCAGATCGTGGTCTTGCCGATTCCCGGCTCGCCCTCGACCACGAGAACCGCAGCATCGGACGAGAGCGCAGCGAGGAACGAAGAGATGTGCTCGAGCTCGTGCTCCCGGCCGACCACTGCGTCCACAGATGAAGGATCGCGGGTAATTGGCCGACCTTCAAGCTGCGATATAGGATCGACCCATGCCTGACGTCCTGATCTACGCCGAGAATTTGCACACGCCGGAGCTCCGGCACGAGGTCCCGGTCCCGGCCCCGGACCCCTTCCTCTACATCGAGAAGAACGGCACCAAGCACGTGGTGATCACCTCCTTCGAGGTCGATCGCATGAAGGAGGTCGGGCTCGAGGCGCATCCGCTCGAGGCGTTCGGCTGGGACGACCTCGTCGGCAAGGGCCCGCGCGACGAGCAGCTGCTCAAGCTGATCGTTCAGGCCGTCCAGGGCCTCGACGTCAAGGAGGCGATCGTCCCCCACACGTTCCCGCTCGAACTGGCCGACCAGCTTCGCGCCAAGGGGATCGAGATCACGCCGGACCGCGCGTTCTTCAGCAAGCGGCGGCGCGCGAAGAACGACGCGGAGATCGCCGGGATCCGCAAGGCGCAGCGAGGCACCGAGGCGGCGATGGACACGGCGCGCGACCTCTTCCGGCGCGCCGAGCCCGCGAACGGCGGTCTGACCGTCGACGGCGAGGCGCTCACCGTGGAGCTTCTGAAGGCCCGGATCGCAGACGTCTTCAACGCCCATGGCCTCGTCTCGGACGAGATGATCGTTGCGCACGGGGCTCAGACGGCTGTCGGCCACGATTTCGGCTCGGGGCCATTCGCCGCGGACGAGCCGATCGTCCTCGATCTCTTCCCACGCGATCGGGAATCGGGCTGTTTCGCGGACATGACCCGCACGTTCGTCATCGGCGAGGCGCCCGAGAAGCTCGTGGAGTTCCACCGGCTCGTCAAGGAGGCGCTCGACGTCTCACTTGCAGCAGTGAAGCCCGGGGTGGACGGACGCGAGGTCTTCCAGCAGGTCTGCGACGTCTTTCACGAGGCCGGCTACCCGACGCAGCTGACGAAGGAGCCCGGCGAGGTGCTCGACCGCGGCTTCTACCACGGGCTCGGCCACGGAGTGGGGCTCGAGGTGCACGAGGCCCCGTCCCTCTCTCGCGACCCGAGCACGCTCGCGGTCGGCGACGTGATCACGCTCGAGCCGGGGCTGTACGAGCCGGGCTTCGGCGGTTGCCGGCTGGAGGATCTCGTCCTCGTCACCGAGGACGGCTGTGAGAACCTCACGCAGTACCCGTACGACCTGACGCCGTAGCGCCCAGGCGCGACGCTACGCCAGCTCGATCTCGGCGGGAAGCTCCCGCGGCTCCGGCGCCTCGAGCTCGTGGCGTGCCCGCACGTCGAAGTAGACATACGCGGTCATGAGCGCCACGAACGGCATCGTCAGTGCGTAGACAACGCCGGCGACGATGTTCAGGAGGGCGAACGGCGCCTCCGTCAGGAGGATGAGCAGCGCGCCGAGAAGCGGCCCGGCGACGAGCGCGAGCGCGCTGCCGACTCCGACAAGGAACGCGACCCGCAGCCACCGGCCGCGCACGAGCTCGGAGCTTCTGCGGAGCGCGCCGACCGCGCGAGGGCCCTCGAGCTCGACCACCTGGGCCGCGAGCGACCAGCGGACGGCGACGAAGATCGCGACCGGGATCAGCACGCCCGTCGCGGTCAGGACTAGCAAGGAGGCGGCGAGGATTCCGGAGGCTCCGAGCAGGGGCCGCGCCCGGCGGAGGGCGAGCCGGTAGGCGTCGAGCGGCCCGACCTCCTGCCTTTGGTCGATGCGGACGAGCGCACAGGCCGTGGCCGCCTGGACGAGCGCGAGACCGAGCAGCGTGAGGGTCGTTCCGATCAGCAGGGCCAGGACAACGACGACCCCGGCGCCTTCTCCATCCGAGTCTGCGCGGAGCAGCAGCCCCTGGAGCAGGGTGATCAGCAGCACGATCGGGATCAGGAGGACGCCGATGCCGAGGAAGAGCGGCGCCCGCGCGACGTACATGCGGCTCGCGGCCGAGAGGATCTGGCCCCACGTGCGGCGGCGTGCGACGCGGAGCGGGGCGACCGGCGTCCAGGTTGCCTTCGCCGCGGCGTAGGCAACGAGCGCGAGCAGTAGTGCCAGCGCGCCCAGCACGAGCCCCGGCCTCCGCATGAGCTTGATCAGCCCGACCGAGCCGGTCTCGACCGCGGTGCAGAAGAAGTCCGTGGCGCCCGTCCCGAACACGCCGCTCGCCGGCACCCCGTAGCTCCTGTCGCGCCAGCCCTCGGACCACTCGACCGGCTCAGTCCACTGCGTCTTGTCGTTCGGGCCGGTCGGGCCGTTGAAGAACGCCTCTTGGAGCTCGCCCCAACGCCCTTCGAAGGCGATCCATGGGAAGGCTTCGCGGGCAGCCGCCGGGTCGCTCGGGATCGTCTCGACGGTGGGCTCGAGCTCGACGTGCGGCCCGCGGGTGTCGTCGCATCCGACGCCCTGCTCTCCGGAGCTGCCGATGTAGAGCGCCTCTTCGAAGAAGTTCGCGTGCGAGCCGGCCGCCGGGTAGACGACCGGGCGACGTCCGTCCACGATCTCGAGTTTCTCCTCGCCCCACTCGGCCACCTCGGCGCCCTCGTGTTGGCTGTAGCCGACGGAAACCGGTTCGCGACTCGAGCGCCTCCTTCGCATTCGCCGCGTCGAAGAGGAGCTGGATCATTTCCCAGTCGCCCTCGTGGAGGTTGTTCCAGTCGTTGTAGACGTAGAAGAGCCAGTACTGGAGCGCGACCTTTCCCGCGTCGGCGACGACGTGCGCGTAGACGGTCGGCTCGCTTCCCTCGGCGATGCGGCGGCCCCAGCGCTCGTAGTCGCAGCCGGGGTCGAGCGCGTCGCCGGGAAAGTCGAGGTGGTACTCGTAGCGGCCCGGGAGGTCGCCCCCAACCGGGGCGATCTTCACGAGGTCGGTGGGCCGCCATGGCCCGCGGAGGGCCACGCTCTCCTCGCCCAAGATGGTGTCGACGTCGGTCGGCTCGTACGGCTCGCCCGGCCCGCACTCCTCCTCCTGCTCGACGAGGCGTACGACGGGCGCGTGGCGCTCGGCCAGTGCCTGCTCGTCGGCGAGGTCGGCCGACGCGCTCGGCGCGAAGACGAGGACGGCTAGGCCGGCGAGCGCGAGTGCCTTCATCGCGCGGGTTTCGACGCGAGGACGTCGAGTCCCAGCCTGGTGAACGCCGTCACGACGGAGGATTGTCAACGAGGCGCGGGCGGCGCGAGACAGCTGCGTGTCTCTTGAACCCGCTCAGCTGAAAACGCGGCGCCGGAGACATACGATCTGACGTCATGACCGAGACGCAGCCGACTGCCGCGATCGAGACGATGCTGGAGGAGGAGCGGCGGTACCCGCCGAGCCCCGAGTTCGCTGCGCAGGCGAATGCCCAGCAGGAGCTCCTCGACCTGGACTACGAGGAGCTCTGGGCGCGCGAGTCGCAGCGCCTGACCTGGTTCGAGCCGTGGACGACCCTTCTCGAGTGGGAGCCGCCCTACGCCAAGTGGTACCTCGGGGGGAAGCTCAACGTCTGCTTCAACTGCGTCGACCGCCATGTCGAGGCCGGCAAGGGCGGGAAGGTCGCATTTCACTGGGAGGGCGAGCCCGAGGACGACCGGCGCGAGATCACGTTCGCCGACCTCCAGGCCGACGTCGTCCGCTTCGCGAACGCGCTCAAGGAGCTCGGCGTCGGGAAGGGGACGCCGGTCGGGATCTACATGGGGATGGTTCCGGAGTGCCCGGTCGCGATGCTCGCCTGCGCGCGGCTCGGGGCACCGCACACGGTCGTCTTCGGCGGCTTCTCGGCGGACTCGCTCTCCGATCGCCTGAACGACATGGAGTGCGAGGTACTGATCACGCAGGACGAGGCGTGGCGCCGCGGCACGACCGTCCCGCTCAAGCGGAACGCCGACGAGGCGCTGGCCTCCTCGCCCGGCGTCAAGAAGTGCGTCGTGCTGCGTCGCACCGCGGGCGAGATCTCGATGGAGCGCGGGCGCGACGTCTTCTGGGACGAGATCGTCGAGGGCAAGTCGGACGATCCGGCGTCATGTCCGTGCGAGCCGATGGACTCCGAGGATCTCCTCTACCTGCTCTACACGAGCGGGACGACTGCCAAGCCGAAGGGCATCGTCCACACGACCGCGGGCTATCTCGTCGGCGTCGCGACGACGCACCACTACATCTTCGACGTCAAGCCCGAATCGGTCTACTGGTGCGCGGCGGACGTCGGCTGGGTCACCGGGCACAGCTACATCGTCTACGGGCCGCTCGCGAACGGGACGACGAGCGTCATGTACGAGGGCACGCCGGACTTCCCGGACAAGGACCGCTGGTGGGACATCGTCGAGCGGTACAAGGTCGACATCCTCTACACGGCTCCGACGGCGATCCGCAGCCACATGAAGTGGGGGCCCGAGCATTCGCAGAAGCACGATCTGTCGTCGCTTCGCCTGCTCGGGATCGGTCGGCGAACCGATCAACCCCGAGGCCTGGATGTGGTACCGCGAGCACATCGGCGGCAACGAGTCGCCGGTCGTCGACACCTGGTGGCAGACCGAGACCGGGATGATCCTGATCTCGCCGCTTCCCGGGCTGACGACGACGAAGCCGGGCTCGGCGACCAAGCCGTTCCCCGGGATCGACGCCGCGGTCTTCGACGAGCAGGGCAACGAGGTCGGGCCCGGGGGCGGCGGATACCTGGTGCTGCGGAAACCGTGGCCCGCGATGCTCCGGGGGATCCACAAGGACCACGATCGCTTCGTCGAGACCTACTGGTCGAAGTACCCCGGCATCTATCTCGCGGGCGACGGCGCGCGGATCGACGAGGACGGCGACCTGTGGCTCCTCGGGCGTATCGACGACGTCATGAACGTCTCCGGCCACCGGATCTCGACGATCGAGGTCGAGAGCGCGCTGGTGGATCACCCGTCGGTCGCAGAGGCGGCGGTCTGCGGCCGGATGGACGCCACGACCGGCCAGGCGATCGTCGCCTTCGTGACCCTGAAGGGCGGCGCAGGAGCCCTCGGAGGAGCACCTGGCGATGCTCCGCAACCACGTCGGCACGAAGATCGGCGCGATCGCGAAGCCGGCGAACATCGTCTTCACGCCGGAGCTCCCGAAGACGCGGAGCGGAAAGATCATGCGGCGGCTGCTCCGCGATGTCGCCGAGAACCGGCCCCTCGGAGACACGACCACGCTGGCGGATCCGACCGTGGTCGACGAGATCCGCGACCGCGGCACGACCGAGACACGGCGAGGAATGAACCACCGCCAGCTCGGGGTCGACCTCTACAACTCGTCCTGGGCGCTCATGGAGAAGGCCGAGCGCACGCCCGAGGAGGACGACGAGCTCGTCCACCACGTCCATGCCTCGTTGTACCACTGGCTCCAGGCGCCCGAGTGCGAGCCGAAGCACCGCGCTCGGGGTGAGTGGCTCTGTTCGCGTGCCTACTCGGTGCTCGGAAGAGGCGAGCCTGCCCTGCATCACGCGCAGCGCTGCCTCGCGATCTGCGAGCAGCACGCGGACAACGTCGAGGACTGGGACCTCGCGTTCGCCTACGAGGCGCTCGCGCGCGCCCACCGCGTCGCCGGCCACCAGGACGAAGCGCGGAGCCACGAGAAACGCGGCCGCAGGCTCGCCGAGCGGATCGAGGATCCGGAGGACAAGGAAATCGTCCTCAGGGACTACGCCACGCTCGAGAGATGATGGAAATCGAGCAGGGCTAGTGGGTCAGTTTGACGCAAAGGGGCCGACCTTGCGGGTCTCGACCTCGACTCCGTTCCGGTTCCGGAACTCGCAGCTGTAGGCGAAATCGCGCCAAGACCAATGCTGCTCCCACCCGCTGTAGCCGTCATTGCCGCCTATGGTGGCGCACTGATTCTCGGCGTCCTTACTCAGACCGGCTGACACGACAACGCAGCCGGCGAGCCCGACGATCACCAGGGCGGCCACGGAAAGAACGCGGACTGTCCATCGCCACCAGCGCACGCCGACACTGTAGGGCCGGCGTGGCGGGTCGAGCGCCGGGGCGCTTCGGCTCACGCGATCACCGAAGCAGGCCGCGCGGAACCCTTGGACGCCGCGAAAGGAAGCTAGCCGGCCAGGATCTTCTCGAAGCGCTCCGCGTCGTCGAACGGCCCGATCAACGCCAGCTTCAGCCCGTTCTTGCCGATCACGTCCTGCGCGACCCGCTGGACGTCCTCGATCGTGACCGCGTCGATTCCGGCCAGCACGTCCGCCGGCTCCTCGACCTCGCCCTCGAGCACCTCGCGGCGCAGCCCGAACATGATCATCCCGTGCGGGCTCTCGGTCGCCAGCACGAAGCGGCCCTTGGCGACGTTCTTCGACTTCTCGAGCTCCGCGGCGGGCACCGGCTCGGCGGCGATCTTCTTCAGCTCCCGCGCGATCGTCTCGATCGCCTCGTCGATGCGGTTGATGTCGACGCCGGCCTGCGAGTAGAGCGTCCCGGTGTCGGTGTACGAGTGGTTCGTCGCGAAGACGTAGTACGCGAGCGCCGCGCCGCTCGCGCACCTCGGTGAAGAGGCGCGAGGACATCCCCGTTCCGAGCACGGTTCCGAGCAGCTGGAGGGCGTACCGGTCGGGATGGGAGAGCGCGTAGCTCGGGACGCCCATCGCGATGTGCGCCTGGTCGGACTCCTTCGTGTGGATGTGGACGTTGCTCCCGGATCCGTTCGTCGACTCGAGCGGCGCCGGTCGGCCGGCATCCTCCGCCTCGACCTCGCCGAGCAGCTCCACGATCTCCTGCCGGACGCTCTCGTCGAAGTTTCCGGCGACGCCGACGACCATCTTCGGCGCCGTGTACCAGCGGTTGACGTAGTCGAGGAAGGTCTCGCGGGTGGCGTCGCGCACCGTCTCCTTGCGGCCGATGATGTCCCAGCCGAGCGGCGTGTCGCCGTAGAGGAGCTGGTGGTAGACCCCGCCGATGTAGTCGCGCGGCGTGTCGAAGTACATGTTCATCTCCTCGACGATCACGCCCTTCTCGCGCTCGATCTCCTCCGGATCGAACTTCGAGTTCCGAAGCATGTCGACGAGGACGTCGAAGGCGCGCCCGCGGTGCTCGGCTGCGCACTTGACGTAGTACCCCGTGTACTCCTTGCCGGTGAAGGCGTTGAACTCCGCGCCGATCCCGTCGAGCTCGTTGCCGATCATCTGCGCCGTGGGCCGGTTCTCGGTGCCCTTGAAGAACATGTGCTCGGCGAAGTGCGCGATCCCGCTCGTCTCGGCGGTCTCGTAGCGCGAGCCGGCGGAGAGCATGATGAAACAGGCGACCGACTGCACCTGCGGCATCGGCGCGGACAGGAGGCGCAGCCCGTTCGGCAGCACCTCTCGCTGGAAGACGGCCATCAGACGGTCACCTCCGGCGCGAGCCACTCGCGCCACTCGGCAGGGATCTCCACGCTCGTTCCTCCTCTGTAGTCGTAGCCGACGAGGACGCTCTTGCCCTCTGCCGCCAGCCGTCCGTCGGCCTGAATCGCATACTCCAGCTCGAAGCTCTTCGTTCCGACTCGCAAGGTTCGGACCCCGACCTCGATCTCCTCGCCGAACGCGATCGGCGAGCGGAAATCCACCTCCGTCCGCGCGAGGATCAGGCTCTGCTGCGGATTGGAGCCGGCTCCGTGCGCCGCGAGGAACGCGATGCGCGCGGACTCCATGTACGTGAGGAAGACGGCGTTGTTGACATGGCCCATGCCGTCGAGGTCACGGAACCGCACCGACTCCCGGTGCACGAAGTCGAAGCCGTCCACTGCGCTCATGGTATAGACGCCTAGATGATCGGCAAGGAGACCCGAGAGGCCATCTTCGCGCAACCGGAGTGGCTCCGGCAGGTGCCGACCGACGAGAGTCTCCCGGACCGCCGCATCCTCTTCACCGGCTGCGGGACCTCTTTCCACGCGGCGCAAACGGGAGGCGAGGCGGTGCAGGCGCTCGAGCTCGTCCTGCGTCCCGAGCGGGACGCCGACGTCCTCGTCGCTGTCAGCCACGAGGGCACCACGAAACTCACGCTCGAGGCCGTCCAGGCCTGGCCCGGCGAGACCTGGCTCGTGACGGGCGCACCCGACAGCCCGCTCGCGCGTGAGTGCGACAACGTCGTCGTCGCCACGCCCGAGATCGAGAAGAGCTGGTGCCACACGGCGAGCTACACCTGCGCGGTCACCGCCATCGCCGCACTCCTCGGTCAGGACGTCTCGGAGCTGCCCGGCGCCGTCGAGGAGGAGCTCGAGCGGCCTGCTCTGGCGAGCGAGCACGAGCGGTTCGTCATCGCCGGGGCCGGCAGTGCCTGGCCGACGGCGCAGGAGGCGGCGCTCAAGCTCCGCGAAGGCGCGTTCGTCGCCGCGGAGGCGCACCACACCGAGCAGCTCCTGCACGGCCATCTCGCAGCGGTCGACGAGTCAGTCCGCTGTTTCGTCCTCGAAGGAGAGGGGCTGCGCTCGGCCGAACGGGCGAGAGACGCACTGGCCGCACTCCGCGAGCTCGGGTGTGACGTCGAGTTCGTGCCGACTCGCCATCCGGTCGTCGACATCGTGCGCTTCCAGCTCCTGACGCTCGCGCTCGCCGAGGCGCGCGGCGTGAATCCCGATCACATCCGTACCGACGACCCGCGCTGGAAGCGGGCCCGCGAGTCCTACGACTAGGTCTAGCGGCCTAGAAGTCCCCGCCGCCGCCGAAGTCCCCGCCGCCGCCGCCGAAGTCGCCGCCCCCGAAGTCGCCGCCGCCCATGTCGCCGCCGCCGAGGTCGTCGTAGCCGCCCTGGTTCCCCGCCTCTGCAACGCCGGTCCCGCCGAAGCCGCCGCCGAGCATCGAGCCGATGAAGAATGCGGGCAGGATCATCCCGCTGCCGTAGAAGCCTCCGGCCCAGCCGCCGTAGTAGGCCGGTGCGTCGTAGATCGGGCGGCGGCCGCCGCCGACCGGCACCTGGCGCGTGTCGCGGCTCCTCGCCCGCCTCGACCTTCCGGGCGTCCGCCTCGCAGGCGGGAACCTGGATCGGCCCCGCGTACGGCGAGTCCCAGGTCACATCCCGCGCGGAGGTTCCATGGCGAGGGTCGAAGACGCAGGGTGGACGGTCCGGCGGCGGCTCCTTCCCGGCCAGCAGCGCCTTCGAGACCTCCATCTCCCGGCGTCCCTCGGCGAGGGACGAGGTCACCTTCGAGATGTCCCGTGGAGACTTGGCCTTGTCGAAGGAGTCGTCGGCGCGCTGGTACGAGTCCATCGCACGCACGTAGGCTTCCTTCGCCTCGGGCGTGCAGCTCCAGGCCGCTCCACTTCGTCGTCCAGGCCGACCACGTCGTCCGCGAGCGCGACGAGATCCTCCCGTGCGACCGCCTTCACGTCGGCCAGCTCCCGCTTCTGCTCCTGGCCCCGACGGAACTTCCGGAAGCCGAAGAAGGCCGCGATCGCTCCACCGGCGACGAGGAGCCAGGTCGGGAAGCCGCCGCCGCTGTCCTCGCTCTCGGCGGTGCTCTCTGACCGCTCTCGGACCGCTCCGACCCGCTGCACGAAATCGAGGAGGACGGCGGTCACCCCCTCATCCCTGTTCGTGAGAAACGCCCTGGTGGCGAGCGCTCCCGCCTGGTCCCGGCCGAGATCGGTGCTGACGGCGCGGAACTGGTTGCCGACGACGACCGCGTAGACACCGTCCGATCCGACGAGCCGCCCGAGCCGCAGAGCGACATCGGCCGTCGTCCCACCGCCCTCTTGCCGCGCAGAAGCGGGCAGCACCGCGACAAAGAGAGGCCCGCCGGCCTTCTCGTCGATGGCGCGCTCCAGGCGACGCTCCTCATCCGCGCTCACGAGCGTCGTTTCGGGATGGACGAAAACAGCGTCCGACTTGAGCTCCTCGGCGGTCCGCTCGAGCAGGGTGTCCTGCGCCAGCACCTGCGCCGGCGCGGGCGCGGCCAATGCGAGCGCCGCCAGCACGGTGAGACCAAGCGCCCTCATGCCGCCTGCCAGGCTTCGAGCAGCTCGCGTTCGCGTTCAGGCTTCATACCGGCATCGTCTGTCGTCTCTGCCCCTTCCAGCGCTCCGCGAACCGTCTCCTCGATGGGCCGGAACCGGAGCCCGGCCGCCTCGGCTCGTGAGACGTCAGCCTTGTTCATGCCGACCCAGTCCGGGTCGGCGAGCCAAAGGGGCAGCTCCATCCACTCGCCGACCTCGTGCTGCTGGAGAAACTCCTCGGAGACGAAGACGGGTGTGGCGTCGGAGCCCGACACCGTGCGCCCGGCCTCGATCAGCTCTTCCCACGAGACGCCGGGGCGGGTGGCGTTGAACGCGCCCCGACTCGCCGCGCTCGAGCAGGTCGACCATCCATGCGCCGAGATCGCGGGCGTCGATGAACTGAACGATGTTCTCGGGGTCGCCGGGGACGAGAACCTCGCCGCCGCGCGCGACCCGGTGCGGCCAGTAGGTAAACCGCCCGGTCGGGTCGTTGGGGCCGACGATCAGCCCGGGCCGGACGATGATCGCCCGGTCGCCGTAGACCTCCCAGACGGCGTCCTCGCAGAGCGCTTTCAGCGGCCCGTAGTTCTCGTAGTCCTCGCGCAGCTCGTCGGCCGGCATGTCTCCGAGCTGGCCCCGTGGCGCGTCCTCGTCGGGCCCGGAGCTCAGGTCCGCGTAGACGGAGACGCTGGAGACGAAGAGGTAGCGATCCGTCGAGTCGCGCAGTGCCTCGGCGGAGGCGCGGACGACGTGGGGGAGGTACCCGGAGGGGTCGATCACGGCATCCCAGCGGCGGTTTTCGAGCGCCGAGAGGTCGGCGGTGCGGTCGCCGCGGAGCTTCTCGACGTCCGGGAAGAGGTCGGGGTTCGTCTCGCCCCGGTTGAAGAGCGTCACGTCGTGGCCGCGTTCGAGCGCCGTTTCGACGGCCGCGCGGCCGAGGAACTTCGTGCCTCCGAGAGTGAGGATCTTCACGGCTCCCCGTAGCTTGCCTACGGAGAGAAGGCCCGGAGCTCCACGAGCAGCCGGTCGACTTCCTCGACCGTGTTGTAGTGGACGATCCCGACGCGCACGGCGCCGTCCGCCAGGCCGAGCCGTTTCATGACCTCGACTGCGTAGTAGTCGCCGTCCCAGACGAAGATCCCGCGCTCGCCGAGCTGGGCGGCGACCTCGGTCGGTGACAGCCCGTCGACGTTCAGGGCGAACGTCGGCACCCGGCCGTCCATCGTCGGCGGCCCGTAGAGCGTCACGTTCTCCGGGAGCCCCTGGAGGAACAGGCGGCCGAGCTCCCGCTCGTGGCCGACGATCGTCTCCCAGCCGATCGACTCGATGTACTCGACGGCGGCGACGAACCCCGCGAGCAGCTCGTGCTGCATCGTCCCGGTCTCGTAGCCGGGCGCGGGCCGGACTTTGTACGGCCGCCAGCGCTCCAGCAGCTCGCGCCGGACGTACGGCGAGCCCCATGTGCGGGCCGTAGAACTTGTACGGGGAACAGAGGAGAACATCGGGTTTCATCGCTTCGACGTTCGTCCGTTCGTGGGGCGCCGAGTGGACGGCGTCCACCCAGGCGAGGGCGCCCGCCTCGTGGGCGAGCTCGCAGACGCGATGGGCGTTGATGGACGTGCCGAGCGCATTCGAAGCGAACGGGAAGGCGACGACTCGGGTTCGGTCCGAGAGCAGCGACTCGAGGTCGGAGAGGTCGTAGTCGGCGAAACGCACGACGATCCCGATGTCGTGCTGAAGCTCCAGCCAGGGCGCGACGTTGGCGTCGTGGTCGAGCCGCGTGCAGACGACCTCGTCGCCCTCGCGCAGCTCCCGGCCGAGCGTGCGGGTCAGCATGAAGTTGAGGTTGGTCATGCTCGGCCCGAAGATCGTCTCTTCAGGGGCGCAAGTGAGGAAGCGCGCGGCCGTTGCGCGCGCCTCTTCGACGAGCGCCCCGCTTCGCCGGCTCGTTTCGAACTGGCCGCCGACGTTCGCGTTCGACTCGCGGAGGTAGTTCGCGATCGCGTCGATCACCGAGTCGGGAACCTGCGTCCCGGCCGGCCCGTCGAAGAACGCGTACGGCCGCTGGAGCGAGGAGAACCGCGCGCGGATCGCCTCGATGTCGTTGGCTAGCCGCATGTCTTCAGAGCCCTGACGTAGAAGGCCATGTACTCGTCGAAGTGCTCCCGCCAGTATCCGGTCGAGTGATCGCCGGGCGGTGTCTTCGCCGGCGAGTCGACGACTGCGCCGAGCAGCACCGTGTTGCGGCGGAACGGATCGTCGATGCCGACGTCCAGCCAGACTTGCGCGCCTCGGAACAGATCGGGATCGGCCTGAGCGAGCTCGAGGACGTCGTGCCGCTCGAAGTCCTCGGCGCTGTCGAAGGCACCGGCCGGCGTCTCGCCGCCTTCCTCCCAGAGCGCCGGCGAGTGCCCGCCGACTGCGCAAAAGGCTCGTTGCCGCGCGAGGTCCAACGCGCCGAAGCCGCCCATCGAGAAACCGCCGATCGCCTCACGCTCGGGATTGGTCTTCAGGCGCTCGCGCGCAGCCGGGATGGCCTCGCGCAGGACATGCGTTCCCCAGTCGAAGTCGTCTCGGTCGTGGTAGTAGCTGTGATCGCCGCCGTCGACGAGGAGCACGGCGGGCGCGTTCTCCCCTTCGGCCTCGAGGGCAGTTTCTAACTCGGGCCAAAGGATCTCCTTCGGGGTCCCGCCACGCTGGTGCAGAAGAATGAGGAGTGGCGCACCTTCCTTTGCCGCAGGGATTACGCGGTGCTGCCGCTCGCCGATCACGAGTGGTTGACCCGGCCCATCGTCACCTCCCCGATACCACGCGTAGCCGATGACTCCGACTGCGACCGCCAACCCGGTCGCGAGGATCCACTTCACAGGTCGCGGCCGTTGACGCGCCAGCTATAGCGCGGTGCCGGCTTGAGCGACGCGCCGATGAAGCATCCCCATTCGGCGCTCTCGAGCAGCGGGCGAAGGTCGGCCTCCGCGATCTCGCCTCCGAGCTGGACGTCGAGCTTGCACTCGATGTTGACGAATCCGTAGCGGTCGTCCTCCTCGCGGCGGGTCACGGTTCCAGAAGCGTGGGCGGAGGTGCGCACCTCGAGCCCTTTCTGGCGGGCGAAGTGGTCGAGGCTCGAGATCGAGCAGCGCGCAAGCGCAGCGAGGAGCAGATGCTCGGCGGTCGCCTCACCCTCGATTCGCACCGGATTGCCGTCCACGGACAGGGCTCCGGCCTCGTCGAGCGAGATCCAGTAGTCGAAGTGCTTCGCGCGAACGGTCACCGTCCGGCGTGCAATTTACGGTCAGACGCATGCGGTTGCGCGCCCTAGACGAAGCCGAGTGCTACGCCCGCTGCTACGGCGTCCACGAAGAGGCCGTCCAGGTCATCGAGCTGCAACCTCGGCGGACGCGCTATGAAACGAGCCTCAGTGGCGAGGACATCCGACGACTCTTCGAAGTCCGGCTCGACTCGCGCGAGCCCTTCGAAGCCGCCGAAGCCGCGTAGCGCTGTTCCGGATGTCCTTGCGCCCGGCCTGCGTGTGGTCTTCTGCGGGATCAACCCGGGCCGCTGGTCTGCGACGGCCGGCGCCCACTTTGCGAATCCTCGGAACGACTTCTGGCGTCTGCTGCACGACGCGGGGTTCACGCCCCGCCTGTACGCGCCCGAAGAGCAGCGCGATCTCCCGGCGCTCGGCCTCGGGCTGACGAACGCCGCCTACCGGATGACCCCGGGCTCGGGCGACCTTCGCCGCGCGGATTTCGAGGGGTCGGCCGAGCGGCTCGAGGCGCTGGCGCGAGAGCTCCGGCCCGGTGGATCGCGTTCGTCGGGAAGGAGGCCTACCGGGGCGCGTTCAACGAGCGTCCGGGCCTCGGTGTCGCAGGAGCGGCGGCTGGGCGACACGCGGCTCTTCGTCCTGCCGTCGACCTCGCCGGCGAACGCGGCCGTCCCGTACGCCGAGCGGCTGCGCTGGTTCGAAGAGCTTCGCTCGATCAGCTAGCGCGGGTCAGTCCGACCACCAGCCCGGAATGACCTCGCCGCGATCGTCGCCGTGGTGGAGACCGAACGCGAGGATCTCGAGTCCGTCGTCTCCCGCCTCGAATGCGCGGGTCACGCCCGGGGAGACCCGAATCACGTCCTGCTCCCGAAGGTCGCGGATCTCGTCGTCCAGCTTCATGCGTCCAGAGCCCTTGGCCACGAAATAGACCTCCTCGGCATCGTCGTGCCGGTGGCCGAATGCCTGACGCTTGCCAGGCTTGAACCGGTGGTGGCTAAAGCCGGTTCGCTCCGCGTCGAGATCCTGCTGCGGAAATCGTGCCTCCTGGATCTCTCCCATCCCGAACTTCCCCGCCGAGTCCTCGGTCTCGGTGATGTTGCGGTGCGTGTACGGAGCGGTCACGCGCTACCGGCGGATCGCCCGGCTGATCGAGCGACCGACGTAGAGCGCCGACTTGAGGAAGAAGAGCGCGCCGAGGATCTCGCGTACCTGCCTGCCCGTGAGCGGCGTGTGCTTGCTGATCGGCTTCTCGACCCTCTGGGCGAAGCGCTCTCGCCAGCCGACGAGTCCCGCTTCGAGCTTCTGCGTCTTCATCGCCACGATCAGCGATTGGTACCCGCACCCGCAGCGTTCCGAACACCTGCGATGAAACGCTCGACCCGTCGCACGCAACTGGTCGAGTCGCTCTTGGGCGCCATGGGTGCTTTCGCGGCGACCAGGGGCGCAGCGGGCAGCCAGGTCGGGAAGCTTCCCAGTCTTCGGTCCGCGGGCGTCAGCGCCGCGATGAACCTCGGCCGACCGGAAGTGAGATTCACGCGATAGACGCCGGCGAAATCCTTGAGGTCGTAGTCCCGGACGCCGACGATGGCATCACCGCCCGGCGCCCATGCCGCCGGCTTCAGGTTGCGGGCGAGAATCTTGCGCTCTGAGCCGTCGGCGGCGGCGACGACTGCTGCCTGCGCACTCAAGGAGCGCTCCGCGACGCCGGCCAGTATTCGGCGGGAATCGGGGGCCCAGACGAACTTCCTGACCGTTCGCGCCACGAGCCGTTCGCTGCCGGTTTCGGCATCGAAGATGCGGAGTGGGGACCGCGGCTCTCGTCCTGTTGCCGCCAGGCGCGATCCGTCGGGAGACCATTGCGCGTCGAGGCCGATGCCGAGCCGCCGCGAGCTCGTCCCGTCGCGTTCCCCCAGATGCAGGGCAGGCTCGTCGTCCTCGTCGACCGTGAACGCTGCCCTGTCGCCTGCCGGAGCCCAGTCGGGTAGGTATCCGCCTTCGACGAACTCGCCTTCGACGTCCCCGTCGACCTCCCTCATTTCATACAAGAGGCGCCGGTTGACCACGCGCGGCACCGCGAGGGTCTGGTTGTCCACCCAGGACACCGGTTCCGTGAAAAGCGAGACGAGAACTTCCGTCTGGCGGCTCACGAGCCCGGACGGGAGGTCGAGCACCCATACCCGCCAGCCCGCCGCGTAGAGCTTGTCCTCGAGGTCGGCGTCCGGGTCGGGAGTGACGAACGCGATTCGGCGGCCGTCGGGTGAGGGACGGGGCTGGAAGTGCCCGAGCCGGTCGTTGGCGGCAGTGAGCTGGCGGATCTCGCGACCCCGCCGATTCATCACGTAGAGGCCCGCGCAGGAGGGGTCCTCATCGTCGTTGAACGAGAGCACGATCGCGTCCTCCGTGCTCGGCGCCCGGCTTGCGGCGAGTCTCGAAGAGCTAGTGCCGCCACGATGAGGAGAGTCGCGGCGCCGCCGCCGGCAATCGCCACGGCGGCTCTCCGGTTCATCCTCGCCACCGGTTCGTGATCGGCGTGCGGCGATCGCGTCCGAACGCCTTCGGGCGCAGCTTCACGCCGGGCGGGGCCTGGCGGCGCTTGTACTCGGCCCGGTCGATCAGCGCGATGGCCCGGTCGACGACGTCCTGGTCGTAGCCCTCGGCGGTCAGTTCCTCCCGCGAGCGGTCCTCCTCGACGTAGGCCTTCAGGACCTCGTCGAGAGCCGCGTAGGGCGGAAGCGAGTCCTCGTCCCTCTGGTCGGCGCGGAGCTCGGCGCTCGGCGCTCGGTCGATCGTCGTCTGCGGAATCAGCTCGCGCCCGACGCGTTCGTTGAGATGGCGGGCGAGCCGGAAGACATCCGTCTTGAACACGTCCTTGAGGAGCGCGAAGCCGCCCGCCATGTCCCCGTAGAGGGTGGCGTAGCCGACCGAGAGCTCCGACTTGTTCCCCGTCGCGACCACGAGCCAGCCGAACTTGTTCGAGAGCGCCATCAGGAGCGTCCCGCGGATCCGGGCCTGGAGGTTCTCCTCGGTGATGTCCGCGTCTCGACCGTCGAAGACCGGTGCGAGCGCCTGGGTGAAGTCGTCGAAGAGCGGATCGATCGGGATCTCGACGAAGCTCGTGCCCGAGATTGTCTGCGAGCTGTTTCGCGTCGCTGCGGGTCTCGGCCGAGGAGTACCGCGACGGCATCGAGACGCAATGCGACGCGTTCCGGGCCGAGCGCCTCGACGGCGAGGGCAGCGGTCAGGGCGGAGTCGATCCCGCCGGACACCCCGAGGACGACGTCGCCGAAGCCGTTCTTCTCGACGTAGTCGTAGAGACCGAGCTCGAGCGCCCGGCGCATCTGCTCCAGTTCGTCGAGTGGCTCTGCGACGTAGGGCTTGACGGGACCGTCCTGCGCGGCGTGGCTCGCCGAGGTCGACCACGGGCGGGTCGGGGATCTCGCGCTCGCTGGCCAGCGACCGCCGCCGGGCGTCGCACGAGCCGTCGCGCGATCGCCGTCGAGACGTCGATGTCGACCAGGAGCAGCGCCTCTTCGAACGACGGCGCGCGGGCGACCACCTCGCCCTCCTCGTCGATCACGACGCTGTGGCCGTCGAAGATCAGCTCGTCCTGGCCGCCGACGGCGTTGACGAGCGCGACCCAGCAGGCGTTGTCCCGGGCGCGGCGTGATCAGCATCTCCTCACGCTCGAGCCCCTTGCCGACGTGAAACGGCGACGCGGAGATGTTCGCGATCACGTGGGCGCCCGCGAGCGCGAGGTCGGTGGCCGGGCGGCCCGGCTGCCAGATGTCCTCGCAGACCGTCGGGCCGATCAGCGCCTCGCCGACCGCAGCAGGTACGACTCTCGACCCGGCTGGAAGTAGCGCAGCTCGTCGAAAACGCCGTAGTTCGGCAGGAAGCGCTTCGGGTAGACGGCCTTGATCTCGCCGTCGGCACAGATCGCGCAGCCGTTGAGGAGATCCCGGTCGAGCCACGGCACGCCGACGAGGGCGGAGATCCCTGTCGCCTCGGCGGCCACCTGCTCGACGGCCCGACGCGCCTCCCGCAGGAAGCCGGGCCGGAAGAGGAGATCCTCGGGCGGATAGCCGGTGACTGCGAGCTCCGGAAAGAGGACGAGGTCCGCTCCGGCGGTGCGCGGCCTCGCGCAGCCGCCCCACGATCCTCGCAACGTTTCCGTCGAGGTCCCCGACGGTGGAGTTGATCTGGGCGAGCGCGAGCCTCATAGTTTTCGCCTCACAGTCGAAAACATAGTCTACGGGCGATGGAGACTGGTCATCGACAGGCATTTTCGCGGCCCGACCGGCTCGGCGAACGGTGGATACACCTGCGGTGTCCTCGCGTCGCTCCTCCACGGCCCTGCGGAGGTGACGCTGAGGCTCCCGCCTCCGCTCGAGCGGCCGCTCGAGGTCGAGTGGGAGGACGATCGGCGCCGGATCGAGCTGCGGACTGGTGACGCCCTCGTGGCCGAGGCCGAGCCGGCGGAGGTCGACGTCGAGCTTCCGGACCCGATCTCCTTCGACGAGGCTGCCGCGGCGGCGCTTCCCGAGGGCGACACGGAGAGCGCCTTCCCGGAGTGCTTCGTCTGCGGCTGGTCTCGCGACGACGGGCTGGGCATCTACGCAGGCCCGGTCGCGGGCAGCGATCTCGTCGCCGCCACGTGGACTCCACGCAGCCGGCTCACGTCGCGCCGGAGTTCGTCTGGGCCGCGCTCGACTGCCCGGGCGCGTATGCGGTTCACGGTGGAGAGCGGGGGATGCCCGTCCTCGGCCGGCTGGCCGCGAGGATCGACCACCTTCCGCATGCCGGCGAGCCCTGCGTCGTCCTCGCCTGGCCGCTCGGCGAGGACGGCCGGAAGCTCTACGCCGGCACCGTCCTCTACGGCCAGGACGGCCGCGTCCTCGGCGCCGCGCGCCACCTGGATCGCGCCCGCTAGGCTAGAACAGTCTGTTACAAGCCGGAACGCCCGCCCCTAGCCGCCGGCGAGCAGAACAGCTGTACTTGGACGTTCAGCGCTGGAGCCGGATCGCGTTCAGATCCTTCTCGGCGATCTCGTTGACGCGGAGGATCAGATCGTCGATGTCGTCGTGCTCGGCGTGGATGTAACGACCGCTTAGCGCGTCGGCCCGGCCCGAGGCGAGAACGCGCACGAGGCGAGGCGCGAGCTCGGGCGGCGTCCAGGGCATGTCGTCGGAGAACCGATCTGTCATGTCCGTCTTCACGAGGCCGGGGCTGAAGGTGAAGACGGGAATGCCGTACGGCTCGAGCTGGAGATCGAAGCCCTCGCCCATCCGGTAGAGCGCGGCCTTGCTCGCTCCGTAGGCGGTCGTCGCTTGCCCGGGCAGGTAGCCCGAGCCACTGCCGGTGTTGATGATCCGGCCGCTGCCGCGCTCGATCATCCCGGGGATGACGGCTCGACAGCAGAGGTAGGCACCGAGGACGTTGACCTCGAACACCTGCCACCACTCGTCGGGGTCGTCCTCCCAGGCCTTGTCGCCCCAGTGGGCGATTCCGGCGTTGTTCACGAGGAGGTCGATCGGGCCGAGCTTCTCCTCGACCTCCGTGACCATCCCCTGGACGTCCGCCTGCTTCGAGACGTCGGCGACGACGGCGAGGCCGTCGATCTCGCCTGCGACGCCCTCGATCTGATCCTTCGTTCGCGCCGACACCGCGACCTTCATCCCCGCGTCCGCCAGCTCGCGTGCGATCCCGGCGCCGATCCCGCGCCCTCCGCCCGTGACGAGCGCGACCTGACCGTCCATTCGATCCGCCACGGAAAAGAGTCTCGCACGCCGGGGTAGGGTCAGAGCGTGACGCTCGCCGAGCTCGCCGTGACCGCCGGACTGCTCGGTGCTCTCGGCCTCGCCGCCAGCCGCTTCGGCCTGTCCGCGATTCCCGCGTACCTGCTGGCCGGCCTGCTGCTCGGCCCGAACGAGCCGCACATCTTCTCGCTGATCAGCCCGTCGGAGGTCACGGACTTCGTCGCCGAGATCGGGCTCATCTTCCTCCTCTTCTTCCTGGGGCTCGAATTCACGCTCGGCCGCCTCGCCCGCAGCAGGAACCACGTTTTCGTCGGAGGCGCGATCGACCTCGTCCTCAACGCGGGGCTCGGGACTGCTGGTCGGCGTCGCGGCCTTCGGCTTCAGCTTCGCCGCGCTGATCCTGGCTGCCGCGATCTACGTGTCCTCCAGCGCGATCACGGTCAAGGGCCTGATCGACTTCCGGCGCCTCGCCGACGACGAGACCGACCTCATCCTCGCGATCCTTGTCGCGGAGGACATCGCGATCGCCCTGGTGCTCGGTTTTGCGGGCAGGCGGCGGCGGGTCGATGGAGACGACGCTGACGATCGTCGGGAAGGCAATCGCCTTCATCGCCATCGGGCTCGCGATCTCCAAGTGGCTCGCGCCGCTCCTCGACCGTTTTCTCGACTGGCTGCCCCGAGAGACCTTCCTGCTCGCTGTGGTGGGGTTCGTCGTCGGGATGTCCGCCGTCGCGGACGAGCTCGGCCTCTCCGAGGCGATCGGCGCGCTCATGGCCGGCATCGTTCTCTCGGAGACCTCCGTCCGTGGGCAGATCGAGGATCGGTTCTTCAGCTTCCGAGACGTCTTTGCGGCGCTCTTCTTCTTCGTCTTCGGCCTCTCGATCGACATCTCCCAGTTCGGAGCCGTCTGGTGGATCCTGGCCCTCGCCGTGGTGGTGGCCTTCGCCGGAAAGCTCTCCAGCGGTTACCTCGGCGGGCCGGCTCGGCGGCTTCTCCCCACGGCAGAGCTTCAACGCCGGCGCAGCGCTCGTCGCGCACGGTGAGTTCACGATCATCCTGGCCCAGGTCGCGTCCGACAACAGCGAGTTGCTCGCGAGCCAACAGCAGAAGCTCGTCGCCTTCGCGGGGCTCTACGTCCTCATCACGGCGACCATCGGCCTGATCCTGATGAAGGAGTCCAAGATTCTCGGCCGACGCCTGTTCCCGCCGCCTACACTGAACGAAGGGAGCTAGCCAGTGTCCACCGACCTTCAGGAAACCCGCCTTCCCGGCATCGGGACGAAGTTCACGATCCGGACCGGCGAGGGCTGCCGTCTCGCGGTCATCCTGCACAACGACGGGAAGCGCGAGCTGTACCACTTCCGCCGCGGGACCGATGACGAGCCGCGCTCGGTCATCACGCTCGACGACGACGAGGCTCGCCAGCTCGGCGCCGTGCTCGGCGGCGCCTACGAGCGGCCGAAGATCGTCGAGGAGCTGGAGATGGCGCTCGGCGAGCTCCTGATCGAATGGATCGCCGTGCCCGACTCGAGCCCCTGGATCGGCAAGCCCTCGCCGAGGCGGGCTTCCGGGCGAAGGCGGGGATCACCGTCATTGCGATCCTTCGAGAGCCCGAGCCGGTCACCGGGGCGCCTCCCGACCGACGTGATCCAGCAGGGCGACACGCTTGTCACCGTCGGAAAGGCCGGTTCCTATGCGAAGTTCACCAGGTTGCTCAGGCAGGGCGACGACGTCGCTCCGCCGCCCACGGACTAGAGCGCCCGGTCGATCTCGTCGAGCGCCTCGGGGTTCTCGAGGGACGAGAGATCTCCGAGATCGGTCCCGAGCGCCTTGGCGCGAATCGCCCGGCGCATGATCTTCGCGCTCCGGGTCTTCGGGAGCGCCTTGACGAAGACGACGCGAGCCGGCCGGAAGGCCTTGCCCAGGTCGCGCGAGACCAACTCGCCGACCTCGGCCGCGAGCTCCTCGCCGGCCGTCCACGCCCGGGAGCAGCGATGCAGAAGATCCAGGCAACCTCTCCCTTGACCTCGTGCGGGATTCCCACCGCCGCCGCCTCGAGCACGGACGGGTGGTCGACTGCCGCCGACTCGAGCTCCGCCGGGCCGACCCGCTTGCCGGCGATGTTCAGGGTGTCGTCCGAGCGGCCGTGCAGGAACCAGTAGCCGTCCTCGTCCACCGACGCCCAGTCTCCGTGCGTCCAGACCCCGGGAAACCGGCGCCAGTACGAGTCGAGATAGCGCTCGGGGTCACGCCAGAAGCCGCGCGTCATCCCGGGGAACGGCTTGCGGCAGACGAGCTCTCCCACCTCGCCGGTTTCGACCAACGAATGGCCCTCGCCGTCCACGACGTCCATGGCCATGCCGAGAGCCGGGCCTCCGAGCGAGCACGCCTTGATCGGGATCGCCGGTGTCGGTGAGAGGAAACAGGCGCCAACCTCGGTGCCGCCGGAGCAGTTGATGATGGGAGCGCGGCGACCCCCGACCTCCTCGAAGAGCCAGCGGTACGGCTCGGGGTTCCAGGGCTCGCCCGTCGTGACCATCGTGCGGAGCGACGACAGGTCGGCCGTCGGCTCCCCGTGCGGGATCAGCGCGCGGACGAGCGTCGGCGAGAGGCCGAGGATGGAGACTCGCTCCTGCTCGATCAGCGTCCAGAGCCGGTCCTGAGGCCAGTCGGGGGCGCCTTCGGCGAAGACCAGGGTCGAGCCCATCGCCTGGCCGCCCACCACAGTCCAGGGGCCCATGATCCAGCCCATGTCCGTCGCGAAATGAATGACGTCGTCTGGCCCGGCGTCGGCCTGGTAGCAGACCTCCCGTGCGATCGAGACGAGGAATCCGCCCTGGACGTGCACGACGCCCTTCGGCAGTCCCGTCGTTCCCGACGTGTAGGTGAGGAGGTACGGCGTCTCGGAGTCGAGCTCGGCAGGCGGCAGCTCACCGGGGGAGTCGGCGACGAGCTCGTCCCACGGCGCCAGGACGACGTGCTCGAGGGACGGCGACTCGGCGCGAGCCTCCTCCAGGATCTCCAGCATCGGGACCTCCCGTCCGCGCCGGAGCGAGACCCGGGTCGTGATCGCCACCTTCGCCTCGGACGCCTGGAGTCGCCCGGCGACCGCAGGCGCGGCGAAGCCCGAGAAGATCGGGACCTGGATCGCCCCGATGTGGGCGCAGGCATGGGAGGCGACAGCAACCTCCTGTGACATCGGGAGGAAGAGTGCGACGCGGTCACCGGGCTCGACACCGAGCCGAACGAGCGCCTCGGCGAGGCGAGTGACTTCATCTGACATCGAGGCCCAGCTCAACTCCCGCCGCGACCCGTCCTCGCCGAGCGAGACGCACGCAGTCCCCTCCGGCCGGCGCTCGGCCCACCGGTGAACGCAGTTCCACGCGATGTTCAGCTTGCCGCCGACGAACCACGTCGCCCACTCGGGCCCGCGCGAGAGATCGGACACCTGGTCCCACGGCGTCGAGAACTCGAGGCCCATGTCCTCGACCGCAGCAGGCCAGAACCAGTCGGGATCCTCCTGCGACCGCCGCACGAGCTCCCAGTAGTCCTCGAAGCCGTGCCGGCGCATCAACCGACCGACATTCGACGAGGCCAGGACGCTCTCGCTCGGCGTCCAGACCGGCGCACTCACCGCTTCGGCCCCTCCACCTGCAGGTTCGGCAGCCAGTCGAGCCAGCGGGGCAGATACCAGTTCCGGTCGCCGAGAAGCTTCATGCTCGCCGGAAGGATCACCGACCGGACGATCGTCGCGTCGAGCAACAGCGCCACGGCGACTCCGAAGCCCATCTGCTGGAACATGACGAGATCGCCTCGGGCAAAGCCGCTGAAGACGGCGATGATGATCAGGGCCGCGCCGGTGATGAGTCGCGCCGTGGTGCCGATCCCGTGAGCGACTGCCTCGTCGTTGTCACCGGTTTGTCCGTAGCGCTCCCGGATTCGGCTGAGGAGGAACACGTGGTAATCCATCGAGAGGCCGAACAGGACTGCGAAGAGGAAGAGCGGGACCCACGCCTCGATCGCCTCCACCTTCTGGAAGCCGAAGATCTCGTTCCCGATCCCCTCTTGGAAGACGAGAACCATCAGACCGTAGGCGGCTCCGACCGAGAGCAGGTTGAGCAGGATGGCTTTCGCCGGCACGACGAGCGACCGAAAGGCGATCGTCAAGAGGATGAAGCTCATGGTCAGGACGAAGAGGAGGACGATCGGCAGCCACTTGTCCGTCAGTGCCAGGTAGTCGACGGCCTCGGCCGTCTCGCCGGTCACGAGGACCCTGGCGCCGGGAATCTCCTGGTCACGAAGCTGGCGGACGGCGGCAAAGGCCGCCTCGTCTCTGCTGTCGCCGATCGGAAGCGCTTCGACGACCGCGAGGTTCTCGGGCTCGTGGTACTCGACGCTGACCTGCCGGAACGACGGTGAGTCGCGCAGCTGATCGGCGAGCTGCTCGACGCCGGCGCGGGTGGCGGGCTCTCCAACCGTCCCGTCGACGACGACCTCGACCGTGTCGGTGGTGCCGACCCCGAACTCCTGCTCGAGCGCGATGAACCCGGCCTTCGAGGGGTAGCTGTCCGGAATCGTTCGGATTCCGGCCTGCCCTGTCTCGAGCGTCAGCACGGGAGCTGCAAGCGCCAGCAGGAACGCAGTTCCGGCGACGAGGCTGACGACCGGCCGGCGCATGACCCAACGGACGATCGCGGTCCAGAAACGCCCTTCGGCACCCGAGCCCCGCTCGGCGTTTCGCCCCACGTAGGGCACTTTCAAGGAGTTGACGCGGTCGCCGAGCAGGCTGAGGACGGCAGGAAGCAGCGTCAGGGACGCGGCGACGGAGGTGAGTGCCACGAGGATCGCGCCGAGAGCGAGGCTGCGAAGGATCGTGTCGGGCACGAGCACCATGCCGAGCATCGCCAGGGCGAAGGCGATCCCGCTGAAGACCACGGCGCGGCTTGCGGTTGCTCCCGATGCGGCGATCGCGTCCAGTTTCTCCCGCCCGCCCGAGCGCTCCTCACGGAATCGTGAGACGACAAAGAGCGAGTAGTCGATCCCGAGCGCGAGGCCCATGCCCGTGAGCATGTTGACCACGAAGAGCGAGAGGTCGGTCACCGACCCGACGAGCGCGGTCAGCCCGAGCGCGGTCAGGATCGCGACGATCGCCAGCAGGAGCGGGATCAGGCCCGCGACTACCGCGCCGAACACGAGGAGCAGCACGATGAGCGCGACCGGCAGGCCGAACTTGAGCTCGCCTTCCTGGAGGTCGCTCTGCGACAGCTTGTTGAAGTCCCGGTCGACGATCCACTCGCCCGTGGTGGTGACGTCGAACGGCTCCTCGTCCGCCCGCTCGACCAGCTCGATCACGGACTCTGCTGCCTCCTCACCGCCGAGGCCGAGCGAGATGGCGAGAGCCCGATCGCCCTGTGCGGCCGGCTCATCGGCGACGTTGAGCACGCCGGGAGTCGCGCGGAGCTCGGCGCGGAGGGCATCGACCTTCTGTCTGAAGGCCGGATCGCCGACAGCGAGCGTCGACGAGCGGATCAGCAGGACGTCGGTCGTCAACGGATCCGTCTCCGGCGTGCGGGTGGCCGCGAGCCGTTCGTTCATGAGGTCGTAGCCCTGGTACGACTCGGGGTTGTTGGTCACCTCGGCCTCCGACGTCAGGGCGTCGCCGAGCAGGAGCGCGACGGCCGCAACGGCGAGGAGGCAGGCGGCGACCCAGATGAGAATCGTCCGCATCGGATGCCTTGCGGAGGCAAGCGCGAGGCGCTGAGTCATTGACCACTCATATTAGTGGGCGCTAACATAGTCCTCACTAACATGAAAGTCCATTTCTTCTCCGAGGAGACGCGCAAGTGGTGGACGCTCGCCGCCGTCTCCTTCGGCCTCTTCATGATCATGCTGGACAACACGGTCGTGAACGTGGCGCTCCCCTCGATGGCCCGCGACCTCGGCGTCGGCCTCGCGGAGCTCGAGTGGATCGTGACCGGCTACGCGCTGACCTTCGCGTCGGTCATGTTGACCGGCGGGAAGCTGGCCGACCTCTTCGGGCGGCGCCGGATCTTCGTGATCGGCCTCGTGATCTTCACGCTCTCCTCGCTCGCCTGCGGTCTCGCGGAGAGCGGCGAGTTCCTGATCGCCGCGCGGATCGTCCAGGGAGTCGGGGCCGCCCTGATGAACCCGGCGACGCTCTCGATCATCGCGGCGACCTTTCCGCCCCATCAACGAGGCATGGCGATCGGGATCTGGGCCGGCGTCTCCGCTCTCGCCCTGGCGATCGGCCCGCTCGTCGGCGGACTCCTGACCCAGCATCTCGACTGGAGCTGGATCTTCTTCGTGAACGTCCCGATCGGGATCCTTGCGATCGTCGCGAGCTTCGTCCTCATCCCGGAGTCCAAGGACGAATCGGCGGAACAGAGTCTCGACCTGCCCGGGTTGCTGACCTCCGGAATCGGCCTCTTTGCGCTCACGTACGGCTTGATCGAGGCGAACTCGTACGGCTGGACTTCGGGCCGGATCGTCGCTTCCTTCGCGGTCGCCGTTGCGATGCTGACTGCCTTCGTCCTGCTGGAGCTCCGCCAGCGCCTCCCGATGCTGGATCTCTCGCTTTTCCGGAGCGGAACGTTTGCCGGCGCCAACATCGCTGTGCTGCTGGTGGCTCTTGCGATGTTCGGCGTCTTCTTCTTCCTGTCGCTCTACATGCAGGGGATCCTCGGGTACTCGGCCGTACAGGCGGGCGCGTCATTCCTCCCGATGACGATCCTGATCATCCTCATCGCCCCGATCGCCGGGAAGACCTCGGACCGGATCGGGTCACGGTGGCTGATGACGGCGGGAATGCTGCTCGTCTCCGCGCAACTGGTCTATTTCTCCCGGCTCGGGGTCGAATCCGACTTCTGGACGCTGCTGCCGGGGATGCTCACCGGCGGAGTCGGGATGGCGCTCGTCATGACGCCGAGCGCCGCCGCTGCCATTCGCTCGCTCCCCGTCGACAAGTCGGGCGTCGGCTCCGCCGTCCTGAACGCCTTTCGCCAGGTGGGCGGGTCGCTCGGCATCGCGCTGATGGGCGCGATCATGGCCAACGAGGTCGGCGATTTCCGAGGAGGAGCCGTCTTCCAGCAGAAGCAAGCGTTCGTGGACGGCCTCTCCACGACGATGACGGTTGCCGCGCTGATCGCCCTCGTCGGCGCGATCGTCTCAGCCGTGCTCGTTCGCTCGCACGAGCCGGAGCAGCGCGATCTGGTCGCCGAACCTGTGCCCGAGGTCGCCGCGTGAGCGCCACGAAGCCGCGGTTGTCCGCAGAAGAGCGCCGCGCGGCGGTTCTCGACTGTGCGTGCGGGGTCTTCTCGAAGGGGAGCTACCACGGAACGACCACGGCCGAGATCGCGCGGCAGGCCGGGGTCACCGAGCCGATCCTCTACCGCCATTTCGACTCCAAGCGCGCGCTGTACCTCTCCTGCCTCGAGTACGCGTGGGAGGCCTGCCGTGCCATGTGGGACTCGGCAGTCGCCGCCGAGCCCGATCCGGCTCTGTGGGTCGGCGCGATGGGAAACGCGTACCTCGAGGCCAAGGACAAGCGTGGCCTGATCGCCAATCTCTGGATCCAGGCCCTCACGGAGGCGAGCGACGACATCGAGGTCCGCCGCTACCTCAAGGGCCACATGCGAGAGGTCCACGACTTCGTCTCGGACGTGATCCGGCGCTCCCAGAGCCGCCGGGGGCATCCCGAAAGATCGGGACCCCGACGCAGAAGCCTGGATCTTCATCGCCATCGGCCTTCTCGCAACAGTCTCAAAACGCCTGGGCGGCATGCTCGACGAGGACTTCGCAGGGATCGTCGTTTCCCGCAAACGCTGGATGACGGGGCGCGAGGCCTAGCGGCCGCTCTGGCACGAAGTCTGCGACTTGTGCCACCTCCTTGTAGCCGGGTTCGGCTTCGCCGAACGCGGCGCGACCGTCGGCCCCGGCCTGGGGGCGACTCCGTGATCCACTAGGCGGAGCGGGCAAAGCCCGCTCCGCGAGCAATGCCGCGGGTCGGGCTTGCCCGACCCCGCCAAAGAGCACCTGGCAATCCGCCACGCCGTATGGGCCTCACAGCCGCGCCGCGCGCCGCGTGAGCGGCGCCCGGCTTCCGGAGGGTGGCTCGAAGTCGCAAGACTTCGAGACAAGAGAGGGGCCCAATGGGCCCCGAAAAAAATGAACCCCCGGGCTGCGGCCCCCGGGGGTTCGTATCTCTCAGTCGGCGTGCCACCCTCTGTGACGATGGCCCGGAAGTCTTGACTCTGCGGCTCAGCCAACTCCTCCGGATTTTCCGTCGCCATATCTGGCGCGCCTCCCGAACACCTGGCCTTGTGGGGCCTCGTTGCTCGGTGAACGGACTATACGACGGCTTTTTGCAGAAGTCAAGTAGCTCGATCAAGTGATTCTGCTGTATGCTCGGTTGACTGATTTTCCCCTGTAGCCATGACCCTTTTGGGGGATCGACTGGCTCGAAGGAGTGTCGTATGGTCAAGTTGTCACGTCAAGCCGCCCCGGAGTTGATCCCCGAGTGAACCGCGCCCTCGAAACCAAGCCGCAGCGTCTCGGCCGTCTACCGAATGGTGGATTGGGCGAGCGCCTTCGCACGCTCCGCGTCAACGCGGGCCTCACGCAGACGGACCTCGCGGGTGAGCGCTTCTCGAAGGAGTACGTCTCCCAGATCGAGCGTGGCAAGACCCGTCCGACGCAGGACACGATCGGCTGGCTCGCAGAGCGGCTGAACGTCGACCCGGGCTTCCTCGCGAGTGGCGTCGCCGCCGACGAGCGGGGTCGGATCGAAGCGTCCCTGACGCGCGCCGAGGCCCTGAGCGAGAACCACCAGTATTCGGAGGCCCTCGACGAGTTCACGCGCATCTACCCGACGATCACCGGGATCGCGGCGGTCGAGCTTCAGGTTCGCGCCCAGTCCGGCGAGGCGTGGGTTCGCATGCGCATGGGCGAGGTCAAGGATGCGATCCGGCTTCTCACCAGCGCGCGCACGCTTGCCGAGGACGCGATGTTCTCGGATGTCGATCGCGCAGAGATCCTTTTCCGGCTCGGCGCCTGCCGGGTCGAGCTCGCAAGCATCCAGACGGCCATCGGCCTCTTCAACGAGGCGCTGATGCTGGCCGAGAACTCGGAGCTTCCGTGCGACCGGCTTCGGGCCGACATCTTCGGCTGGCGCTCCCGGTGCTACCGCCGGCAGCGCGACTACGAAGCTGCCCGCGAGGATCTCGAGCGGGCACTCGAGCTCGCCGAGGCTCTCGACGACCCGCGCACCGTCGCCCGCGTCTACTTCCACGCATCGCTCGTGGCCGAGCGTCAGGGCCAGTGGGTGCTCGCACGCAAGTACGCCGAGCAGGCGAAGTCGCAGTTCGAGGAGATCGCGGACCGCGCGGCCGTCGGCAAGCTGCTGAACAACCTGGGCGGTCTGAGCTTCCTGCTCGGCAAGCCCGAAGAGGCCGTCGAGCAGCTGAACGAGTCTTTCCGCGTCCTGCTCGAGTACGGCAGCGACGCAGACGCCGCTCGCGCCGTCTCGTCGCTGGCGCAGGTCAACCTCCGCACCGGCCAGGTCGAGCCGGCCGAGGAGCAGGCACGCCAGGCGTTGAAGCTGCTGGGCGATCGCGTCGACGTCGTCGACGAGATCGGCAACGCCCAGCTCGTGCTCGGCCGCTCCCTCCTGGAGCAGGGCCGACTCGACGAGGCCGAGCAGGCCTTCGAGATCGCCGAGCAACAGTTCGACCAGCTTTCCTCCGTAAGTCATCGCGCGTCTGCTTGGATCGCCAAGGGCGACCTCGCGGCGCGGCGCGGTCAGGACCAGGTGTCCGCGCACCTCTACCGGCGCGCTGCAGAAGCGCTCCAGGACTTCAGGTTCTAGGAGAGGGGGTGATTGCGCTGAAAAATCGATTCAAGATCTCGCTCCTCGTCGCCCTGACGACTCTCGCCGCTGTGAGCGGTGGCGGCTTCTTCGACAACTGGTTCAGGTTCTAGGAGTCGGAGTTTCGTTGCCCTGCGGCAGTTCCGAGAGGTGCTTCTCGCCAGGAGTCGATACGCGAGCAAGCGCCCTGTAACACCACAGACGCGCGAACGAGGAAAACCGGATTCCGTGGGGGGAGCCGGATCTCGGCGAAGCGCTGACGCGCTTCGCCTAACTGGTTGAAAGTCTGCGACTTTCAACCACCTTCCTGAAGCCGGGCAGCGCTGCGCGCCGCGCGGCGCGTCTGCTGGCCGCGAGAAAGGTCAGAATCGGTCTGTGGGCGCCAGGCGCGAGCGGTGGAGACGGATGCTCCAGGTGGGGAAGGTTGCCCGCAGCAGCAGCCTGCTCCGCGTCCTTCGCGAGGTCGGTGTTGCCGGAGAACGGCCCGCGACGCCCGAGGCGGCACGCGAGTTTCGACAGGCGCTCGAGGAGCTCGGCACCACCTATGTGAAGCTCGGCCAGCTCCTGTCCTCCCGGCCTGACCTGATGCCGGACGTCTACATCGAGGAGCTGACCCGTCTCGTCGACGAGGTCCCGCCCGTGCCCTTCTCGGAGATCGAGCCGGTGATCCGGCGCTCGGTCGGGGAGAGCGCCTTCGCGAGCATCGACCCCGAGCCGCTGGCTGCCGCATCGATTGCCCAGATTCACAAGGCGCTGATGACCGACGGCCGCGAGGTCGTCGTGAAGGTTCGCCGTCCCGGAGTCCTCGAGCAGGCCAAGGTCGACCTCGACCTCCTGCGCTCGACGGCCGACTTCCTGGAGCGCCGATCGGGGAAGGCTCAGATTCTCCAGGTCGCTGCCCTGGGCGAGGAGGTGGAGCAGCACCTTCTGGGGGAGCTCGACTTCACGGAGGAGGCGAACAACACCGAGCTCGTCGGCCGGATGTTCGCCGACCATCCGGACCTCGTCGTTCCTCAGGTGATCCAGCCGCACGTGACCGAGGAAGTCCTCGTCCTCGAGCACATCGACGGGAAGCGGGTGGGCCCGGACCACGGGCTCGACGAGGAGCGGGCGGCACATCTGGCACGGGAGTTCTTCCGCGCCTACGTGCGCCAGGTCGCTGCAGAGGGGCTGTATCACGCCGACCCTCATCGCGGAAATGTCCTCGTCACGCCCGACGGGCGCCTCGCGCTCCTCGACTTCGGCCTCCTCGGCCGGCTCGACGAGGACACGCGGGTGTCGATCGCCCAGTTGCTGCTCGCGATCGCGCAGAACCGCGGCGACGACGTCTCGGCCCTCATCCTCAGCCTCTCCCACACCACGCTCGAGTCGGACGAGCCGGCATTCGTCGCAGAGCTGAGACGGAAGCTTCCGCGCTACCACCACCGTCCTCTCTCGGGCATTCGAACCGGAGATGCGCTGGCGGATCTGCAGCGCATGACCGTCGCGTATTCCATCCGGCTTCCCACGAGCTTCGCCCTCGTAGGGAAGACGCTGTCGCAGGCCGACTCGATCGCCCGGACCCTCGACCCGACCATGGATCCGATCGAGCTGCTCCGGGCGGACGCCCTCGAGCTGATGCTCCGCGAGGGCGAGAAGCGCCTCGCGCCAACCGAGTTCGCGAGTTACGCGTTCACCCAGCTCGCGCCGCTCGCTCGGCTGCCACGCCGGATCGGGCAGTTGACCGACCGCCTGGAGGAAGGGACGTTTCGGATCGGCATCACACCGGCGAACCTCGGAGAGCTCGAAGGCGTCCTGCGCTCGGCTGCGAACCGCATCGGCGCCGCGATCATCGTTGCCGGCCTCCTCCTCGCTTCTGCCTGGATGGCGCGGGTCAACGAGGCGCTCTCGATCGTCGGTTTCGTTGTCGCATCTGCGCTCGGCCTCTACATGCTGTGGAAGATTTTGCGCACTCCGGGGTCTTTGTAGGAGAGGAGGTTTGGTTGTCGAAGTGCGGTTCGGCAACCAAGCTCCTCCTCTCCCCGAACATGCGACGGCGGCCCGAAGGGCCGCCGTCGCTTTCTTCGTGTCGATCGGGTAAAACCGTCTCGGCCGTGGAATAGGCCCTAGAGGTTCCGCGTTGACCGCACCAAGCACGGTCGGCACCATTCGCGAGGCACGGAGGCTCCCCCTGGAAACCGCCCAGATCAAACTGACCGATCTCGCCTCGTGCGGCGGCTGCGCGGCGAAGTACTCGGCCGCGCGGCTCGAGGAGCTCTTGCGCGGGTTCGTACCCGTCGACTCGGAGAATCTCCTGGTCGGATTGGCGCCGGCGGACGACGCCGCCGTCTACAAGCTGGACGACGAGCGCGCGATCATCTTCACGCTCGACTTCTTCCCACCCGTCGTCGACGACCCGAGTGACTACGGGGCGATCGCAGCGACGAACGCGCTCAACGACGTCTTCGCGATGGGCGGCACGCCGCTGATGGCGCTTTCGATCGCGGCGTTCCCGGAGTCGCTCCCGACGGAGATGCTCGGGGCGATCTTCGCGGCGGCTTCCGAGCAGGTTCGGGTGGCGGGCGGAATCCTGGCGGGCGGCCACACGATTCGTGACGAGGAGCCGAAGTACGGCCTCGCCGTCGTGGGGACTGTCCATCCCGACGGGATCTGGCCGAAGAACGGCGCGAAGCCCGGCGACTCGGTCTTCCTGACGAAGCCGCTCGGCACCGGTCTGATCATGTCCGGATACAAGCTCGGCGACGCCGGCACGCAACAGCTCGAGCGGGCGGTGCGCTGGATGAGGACGCTGAACATGGACGCCGCCTCGGCTCTCCGCAGCCTCGAGCCGAACGCCGTCACCGACGTCACCGGTTTCGGGCTCTTCGGGCATGCCCACGAGGTCGCCGACAGGAGCGGCGTTCGCATCCGGCTCGAGTCAGAGCGCTTCCCGGCGATCGACGGCGCGCTCGACCTGGCGCGCAAGGGCGTGCGAACGAGCGGCGATCCGCGCAATCGGGAGTTCGCAGGCCCGCACCTTCAGCTCGGTGAGGTTCCGGAGGCGCTGACCGCCCTCGCATTCGATCCGCAGACGGCGGGCGGCCTGCTCGTCACGGTTCCAGCGGACAAGGGCCCGGTGCTCGAGGCCGACTTCGAGTCCAAGAAGCTCTTCCTGCGGCGCGTGGGCCGGGTCGAGGAGGGCTCCGGAGTCGTCGTGGAATGACCCGTGGGATGATCCACGGGCGGTTCCAGCCGTTTCATCTGGGACACCTCGAGTATCTGCGCGGCGCCGCAGAGCGCGCGGACGAGATCTTCGTCGGCATCACCAACCCCGATCCCCTGCGGATCCTGCCGGAGCCGAGTGACCCGCTCAGGCACCTGCCGGAGTCGAACCCGTGGACGTACGCAGAGCGTCTGCTCATGGTGAAGGCGGCCGCCGGAGATCTCGGCCTCGACCCCACCCGCGTCCACGTCGTCCCGTTCCCGGTCAACGAGCCGGAGCTGTGGGCGGCGTACGTCCCCGACGGAGCGACGCAGTACATCCGGCTCTTCTCGGAATGGGGAGGGACGAAGCTCGACAGGATGCGGGACGCGGGCTACGAGGTGATCGTCCTCGACGAGGGCGCGGAGAAGCAGGTGTCGGGCGCCGACGTGCGTGAGGCGCTGCGCGGTGGCGGAGACTGGGAGCTGCTGGTGCCTCCCGGAGTCGCACGGGTCATCCGGTCGCTCGAACGCGTCCAGGTCTAGCCTCTCGTCCGTGTATCCGATCGTCGTCGTCCTGCTGGACGGGCTGGGAGACCGCGCGCATGCGAGCCTCGGCGGGCGCACCGCCAACGAGGCCGGGGCGACGCCGAACCTCGACGCCCTGGCGGCAGCAGGCTCTTGCGGCGTTCTCTACGCGGTCGGGCCGGGCCGGGCGCCGTCCAGCGAGGTCGCGCACTGGTCGATGCTCGGCTACCGGCCGGAGGAGTTCCCGGGCCGAGCGGTGCTCGAGGCTCTCGGCGCCGGGCAGGAGGTCGACGCCGACGACGTTTTCGCCTTTGCCGCCCTGCGGCCGGCCGAGGAGCGGGACGGCGCGCTCTGGCTGACCGGGAGGCCCGGGGGCGGAGACGAGGTGGTCTCGCTCGTCGAGCGCTGCGCCGAAATGGAGGTCGACGGGCTCCGATTCCGGCTGGCTCACGTCGGTCGCGGAGAGGCGATCCTTCGCGTGTCGGGAGGTGCCGACGATCGCGTGACCGACTCGGACGCGTTCTTTCGAGACAGGTATCCGGTTCTGCGCCCGCAACCCCTTGCCCCCGAGGCCGAGCGGACCGCCCGAGCGGCGGAGAAGTGGACGAGTCTCGTGCGCGACCGACTCACCGGCGAGCGCTTCAACGTGATCACGCTCAAGTGGTGGGGCCGGGTCCGGCCCGCTCCGAGCTTCGAGGAGCGCCACGGGTTGAGCGGCTCGTTCATCGCGGCCTCCAGATTCATGCACGGGCTTGCGCGAGCCGTCGGCCTCGAGGCGGTCGAGGCGGGGGAAACCGACGATCCGACGGCCGACCTCCGCAAGCGCGTCGACTCGATCCACGAGCGGCTCGACGCGGGGGACACGTTCACGTTCGTGCATCTCAAGGCCGCCGACGAGGCAGGCCACACGAAGGACCCGGCGATCAAGCAGCGGACGATCGAGGCGCTCGACGCCGCACTCGGGGAGCTGCCGACCGAGCAAGCCGTCGTCTGCGTCACCGGCGACCATGCGACCCCCGCCTATCCGGAGGTGATCCACTCCGGCGATCCTGTCCCGCTCATCGTCGCCGGCCCCGGCGTGCGGGCGGACGGAGTGAGGTCGTTCGGAGAGATCGACTGCGCCGCCGGCATCCTCGGGCACCTGCGCGGCCCGGACCTGATGCCTGTCCTCCTCAATGCGGCCGACAGGCCGCTCTTTCTCGGCTCCCGACCGACGCCGTTCTCCGGTGCCGACGGGTACCCGTCGATCCTCGAGCCGCTTCGCCCGTGAGGGTCGTTGAGGGACACATCCCGTTCCGCGGGCTCAAGACCTGGTACCGGGACATCGGGCCCGAGGACAGCATCCCGCTCGTCTGCCTCCACGGCGGGCCCGGCTCCACCCACCACTACTTCCAGCCACTGGAGGAGTTGGCTGCGGAGGGCCGGCGTGTCGTGCTCTACGACCAGCTCGGGTGCGGCAGCTCCGACCGGCCGGACGACGAGGCTCTCTGGACGGTCGATCTCTTCCTGGACGAGCTTCGGACCCTGCGCGACGCACTCGGGCTCGACCGGGTCCACCTCCTCGGCACTTCATGGGGCGCGATGCTTGCGATCGAGTACGCCCTGACCCAGCCGGAGGGGCTCGTGAGCCTCGGGCTCAACTCGCCGCCGACTGCGGCGGAGACCTGGATGGCCGAGGCCGCCCGCCTGCGAGACGAGCTTCCCGAGCACCATCGCCGCGCGCTCGCCGAGCACGAGGCTGCCGGAACCCGGGACCACCCTGAGTACAAGGCGGCCGAGGACGAGTTCTGGCGCCGTCACATCTGCCTCCTCGATCCACCGCCCGACTTCATCCAGCGGGGCCGCGCCGAGAGAGGCAAGCAGGTCTACGACACGCTCTGGGGAGTCGCCGAATGGAATGCCAACGGCAGGCTGCAGCACTGGGACGTGAGGGATCGCCTCGGGGAGATCCGGGTCCCGACCCTCGTCACCTCCGGGCTCTACGACGAGTGCACGCCAATCCTGGCCGAGGAGGCGCAACGCCTCATTCCGGGCGCAGAGCGAGTCCTCTTCGAGGAGAGCTCGCATTCGGCGTACGCGGAGGAGCCCGAGCGCTTCCGTGAGGTGCTGTCGGACTTCCTCGATCGCGCGGAGGCCGGTTGACACCCAGACGCTTCCGCCTCCTGGCCGCGGCGACCGTTCTCTCCCTCTACGCGATCATCATCACGGGCTCGCTCGTCCGGCTCACCGGCTCGGGCCTGGGCTGTGAAGGGTGGCCGGGCTGCGAGGAGGGCGCGTTCTTCCCGGCCGCAGACTCCCATGCCTTCATCGAGTTCGGGAACCGCGTCTTCGGGATCTTTCCGATCACCTTCTCGATCGTGACCGCCTGGGCGGCCCGAAAGCTCCCGCGGTGGCTCTTCCTGACCGCGCTGGCGGTCGCAGTCCTCACCGTGGCGGAAGCGCCGCTCGGGCTCGCGACGATCCGCTACGACCTTCCGCCCGAGATGGTCTCGGTGCATTTTCTCGTTGCGCTCCTCGCCCTGGGAGGCGCAATCGTGGTCCTCGTCGAGGCGATCGGACGGGAGCGCGGAACGGCCGGCATCGACTTTCCCCACGAGCTCCGTGTCGGAGGAGTCGTGCTCGCCCTGGCCTGCCTGGGGCTCGTCGTCACCGGGACGCTCGTCACGGGTGCAGGCCCGCACTCGGGCGATCCGGACGTGATCCATCGTCTCTGGTCGCTGCCGGACGCGCTCTACGTTCACGTCCGCATCACTGCGGTCTTCGGGTGCGTCTTCCTCTTCGTGCTCGGGTATCTCGTCGCCCGGCGCGGCCTCTCGACCCGGCTCTTCCGGTTCTCGCTCGTGCTGCTCGGCGTCCTGATCGCGCAGATGGCCGTCGGCGAACTGCAGTGGCGGCTGGAGCTGCCGTGGGGGATCGTCGCCTTCCACGTCGCGCTGGCGGGGGCCGTCTGGGCGCTCACGGTTGCCCTTGCCGCGATGCTCTGGCGGCCACCGAGGTGGCTCTCCGGCAACCCCGGGTAAGGTGAACCGATGGCCGACGAGCTCCACATTTCGACCAAGCCTGAACTGCACCGGCCCGTTCTGATCGCGGCTTTTCGCGGGTGGAATGACGGTGGACAGGGCGCTTCGCTCGCCGCCGGCTACCTCGCCCGGCTCTGGGACGCCGAGCAGATCGCGGAGATCGATCCCGAGGGCTTCTTCGACTTCCAGGCGACGCGGCCGCATGTGAAGCTCGTCGACGGGATCACCCGCCAGATCGACTGGCCGGAAACCGTCTTCTACGAGGCGCACGCGGAAGGGCTCGACCGCGACCTCGTGCTCCTGCTCGGCATCGAGCCGAACCTCCGCTGGCGGTCGTTCGGTGATCTCATCGCCGGATTCGCGGAGGAGCTCGGCGTCGAGCTCGTGATCACCCTCGGCTCGTTGCTCGCAGACATTCCGCACACCCGGCCGAGCCCGGTGACCGGGAGCGCCAGCGACGAGGAGCTCGTGGAGCGGCTCGGGCTGCAGGCTTCCCGCTACGAAGGTCCGACGGGGATCGTCGGCGTGCTCCACGACGCGTGCAAGAAGCGCGGTCTCTCCTCCGCGAGCCTGTGGGCGGCCGTTCCGCATTACGTCTCCCTGACTCCGAGCCCGCGAGCCGCGCTCGCGCTTTGCGAGCGGCTCGGCGACATGCTGAGCGTCGAGATCGACGTCGAAGAGCTGAACGAGGCAGCCGAGGGCTACGCAGAGCAGGTGAGCCGGGCGGTGGCGGCCGACTCGGACACGCAGTCGTACGTCGAGGATCTCGAGCGCCGGGCGGACGAGTTCGACGAGGACGACATTCCATCGGGCGAGGCGCTCGCCGCCGAGCTCACGCGCTTCCTCCGCGAGCGGGACCGCAAAGAGGGCGAGCCCGACGCTGCGACCGAGCAGTAGCTAGCTGGCTGCCGGCTCGGGTTTGGCTTCTGGTGCGGCCTCGGCCGCGGGCTTTGCCTGCGGCTCGGCGCCGTTCTGAGTCTGAGCCTGCGACTTGGCCTGGCCGCTCTTCTTCTTGCGCCGGCGTCTCCGTCGTGACCGCGCCTGCAGCTTGGGCTGGGGGAGGTTCTCGGCGAGGGCGGCGGCGACTTCCTCAACGGTCCCGAGGCTCTCCCGTGCCGTGTCGATCGAGCGTGTCGCCCGCGGGGTATAGCCGTCGGCCGACGCGAGCAGCGCGGCACCGACCGCGATCGGAACCTCGCCGGCCGTCTTCACGAGCTTGTTGGCGTTCTCTTCGTGCCGGTTCCCGCGTGAGTTCGCGAGCGCTCCGAGCAGGCGCTTCGCCTCCGGATACTCGGCGCTCGCCCGCCGGTCCTGGATCTTCCGCGTCGCGCGGGCGAGCTTCCACGTCCAGCGCCAGAGAATCTGCTCCGGGGCATCGGCCTTGCCCTCCGCGAGCCCGCGCAAGAGGATGCGCACGCCCTGCGCCCGGTCCTTCTCCCAGGTCGGCGCCTGCGTCACGAGGGTGACGAGATCGTCGAAGCTCGCTCGATCGACGACCATGGAGACGCGATCCGCGAGCGCAGTCATCCGCAGCCGCCGGTTCGGGTTCTCGGCGGCGCAGGTGAACAGGAACTGCTCGAGACAGCCGCGGCTCGCGCGTCCGTCGGTCAGCTTCTTCACGAACTCGACCCGCTCCTCGAAGCGAACCTGACGCCCGGCGATCTGGGCCCAGAACCGCTGCTCGTCCTCGTCCAGGTAGCGCGGGTCGACGCGCTGCCACTCGCGACCGATCACTCCGAGCCGGCGCTTGACGTCGGGCGTGACCGGGACGAGCCACGGGACCGGCGAGAGCTTGCGGCGCGCTCGGCGCTGGGGTCGTCGGCGTGGCGCCGGCGTGACCCTGGCTCCCTCGCGATAGAAGTCCGCGTCGAGCAGGCTGTGGAGCGAGACCACACGCTCGCTGTGCGTGGCGCCCTTGGGCGTGAAATCGACGACGACGCCGGCTTCCTTGCGCGGGTGCATCCGCATGATCCGGCCGATCCGCTGCTGGTAGACCCTGCGGCTCGCGGTCGGCGCCAGGTGCATGCAGACCGTCGCTCGCGGTGAGTTCCACCCTTCGGCGAGCAGCATCGCGTTGATGAGGATGTCGATCTCGCCCCGCTCGTAGGCCGCGAGGATCTCGGCGAGCTTCACGGGCGGCGTGCGACCGCTGACAGCCTCGGCCTTGAGGCCCGTCGAGCGGAACTCCTTCGCGAGGTTGTAGGCGTGCTCGACGCCGGCCGCGTAGACGATTCCCGGAGTCGAGTCGAAGCGGTCGCGGTAGAGGCTCGCGGCTGCCTGGTTCAGCGCCTGATGGTCGAGCACCTCGGCAAGGGCGCGCTCCTCGAAGTCGCCGCCGACGATGGGGACGGAGTTGATTGCGGCGGCGGGAGGCACGCGCAGGCAGCGGAGCGGAGCGATCAGTCCGCGGCGCGCGGCGTCCTGGAGCGGAAGGTCGTCGACCGATGCGGGAAAGACATCCGAGACCTGCTTGGCGATCAGCTGCTCGGTCGCCGTCATCCCGATGTAGACGGGCTCGGTGTAGCTCCGGATCGCCGCGCTCGTCTTCTCTCCGAGCGCGGTGTGCGCCTCGTCGCAGATGACGAGCTGGTACGCGTTCTTCTCGAGATCGTTGACGTGCCGCGCGAACCAGGCGTAGGTCTGCACCGTGATCAGATCCGGACGGGGCGCCTTCGTCCCCTTGTCGACGGCAGGCTTGAGGCGATCGCCGTACCCCTCGGCCTTGAGCTCTCGGTCGAACTGCGAGACGAGCAGGCGGCGATGGGTGAGGATCAGTACGCCTTCGGTGCGCGCGGCCTCGACGAACCCCGCGGCGGCGATCGTCTTTCCCGAAGCGGTCGGGTGACGGAAGCGGTAGCGCCGCTCAGCGCCCGGATCCTCGTCGGGCAAGGGCGGCAGCGGCTCGATGTCGGCTTCTGCGTCGACCTCGAAATCGTCTTCCTCGTCCTCGAGCTCCTCGATCTCCTCGAGCTTGCCGTTGCCGTTGCCGTTTCCGTTCGGCTCGATCGCCTTCTGGTTCGCTGCGATCAGCTCGGTGAGCATGCCGGCGAGCGCGTCGATCTGGTGCCGTCGCAGCTCGGTGCCGGATTTCAGGTGCGGCGGCCGCTCACTGAGTACCCGCTCGAGCCCGAGCATGAGCGCGAAGCGGACTTTCCACTCGGGGGAAGGCACCGCGACACCCGCCTCGATCTCGGCGAGGGCGTCGTCCAGAGCGCGGCGTCTCGCCGTGCCGGGCGCGAGAACCGTTCCCGGTTCCTCGCCGGCATGGAGGAACGGCTCGCCGGCCCAATCCTGGGCCCGGCGGGCGTCCTCGGCGAGGGCATTCGTCGCCTCTGTAGATGGGTTGGGATGCTCGACGGCCTCTTGCACCATGCGCGGCAATGTCGTCGCCGCCAGACCTCCAAGGAAAATTGCGCTCGCCCGCGAGTCCCCGGGGCGATGCGCCTGGCCGGAGTGTAGCTGCTTTACGAGTCAGAAACGAGTCAGAAACCGCAGGCGGCGCTGTCTTGGGTGAGGTAGGTGACGACCGCGTAGACACTGAGAGCCAGGGCAGAGACTGCGCCGAGAGCCTGGGGGAAGGCGCGAAGGCGCGGAACCGCGGTCACCATCAACAGCGCGGACACCGCGAGCCCGAGTCCGGCGATGCCTCCCACGGCGACGAGCTCCGCGATCCGCGTCTCGATGCAGCCGGTCCGCGAGGCGGCGACGGCGGTGAAAGACAGTGTCGATGCGAGCCCGGCCAGGCCGATGAGGGCCCAGACGGGAAGAAGCGCGACCGCACGCGCGCGGGAGCTCATGCGTTCTCTATCGGCTGGACGCGCGTCAGGCTGGAGCGGGAGCACGCAACATTCCGACCTGCTCCAGGTACTTCGAGATCCCGCCGAGGAAGAACGGCCAGCCAGCACCGAGGAGGAGCGCGGTGTCGATGTCTTTCGTGCTCGAGACGACCCCCTCGTCGAGCATGTGGTTGATCTCGTCCGCGATCGCCTCGAGCGCTGCCTGCTGGATCTCTTCGACGGTCCGGCGGTTGTCACCCCGGACGGCGATCTCGTCGCGGCCCTCGGCGTAGTTCGCGAGCGTCTCCGAGAGCGGATAGCGGTCGGGGTAGGCCTCGTTGAGCGTGTGGAGGACGTGGTTTGCGACGCGAGGGCCGACCATCTGCAGGAGCACCGACGGCGCCATCGGCATACCGAGCCGGAGGATCGCAGCGTCGGTCTCCTCCACGGTGTTGCCCTGCTCGAGGGCTTCCATCAGCACCGTCGTCATCCGGATCATGATGCGGTTGACGACGAATGCAGGCGCGTCTTTGACGAGCACGGGGCGCTTGCGCAGCTTCTTCGCGGTCTCCCATGCGGTTGAGAGCGTGGCGTCGTCTGTCTCCGGCGTCCTGATGATCTCCACCAGCGGCAGGACGGCGACGGGGTTGAAGAAGTGGAGGCCGACGACCCGCTCCGGATGCTCGAGCCGCGACGCCATCTCTGCGATCGAGAGAGAGGACGTGTTCGTGGCGAGGACGGTCTCCGGGGAGACGACGGCCTCCACCTCGGCGAAGACCTGCTGCTTCACCGAGAGCTCCTCGAACACGGCCTCGAGCACGAGGTCGCAGTCGCCGAAGTGGTCGTAGCTCGTTCCCCCGTCGACGAGCGAGGCGAGGAACCGAGCCTTGCCTTCGTCGTAGCGTCCCTTCTGCACCTGCGCCTCGAGGTCGGCATGGATGGACGCGATCGCCCGGTCGACGGTCTCCTGGTCCAAGTCCCGGATCGCGATCGGGACTTCGAGGCGGCGGAGGAAGAGCGTCGCGAGCTGGCTTGCCATCAGGCCGGCGCCGACGATGCCGACCTTCTTCACGGGTCGGCCCTCTGCGTCCGGCTTGCCGACGTCCTTCTTGGCGCGCCGCTCGACGAGATCGAAGGAGTAGAGGGACGCCTGGGCCTGGCGGCCGGGCAGGAGCTCTGCGATCGCGTCCTCCTCCGCGGCGTAGCCCTCTTCGATCGTCCACTTGGCCGCGCCTTCGATCAGATCGAGCGCGACGTAGGGCGCCGGCGCGGCACCGTGCAACGTGTCGTCCAGCTGCCGCCGGGCCTTCGCGATCGCGTCTGTGTCGGGCGACCCCGAGGGACTGTCCCTCGGGCCTGGCTTGCCCAGCCGGGTCTTCTGGATCAAAAGTGCGATCGAATCGTCAAGAAACTCCGCGGGATCCAGGAGTTGGTCGACGAGACCCATACTTTCTGCCTCGGCACCGGTCAGCATCCGGTTTTGGCGTAGGGGATTCGTGACGATGAAGCGAAGAGCGGCGTCCACTCCGGCGATCCTCGGGACGAGCTGCGTGCCGCCCCAAGCGGGGAAGAGACCCAGGAAGACCTCGGGGCAGGCGAAGTGGCGAACGGAGGCCGCGATCGTCCGGTAGTCGCAGTGGAGCGCGATCTCCACCCCGCCGCCGAGACACGCGCCGTTGACGGCCGCGAGCGTCGGAAACGGCAGGGCCGCGATCCGTCCGAAGAGCTCGTGACCGGCCTTGCTGCCCTGGCGCGCCGTGTCCGGGTCGACCCCGTGAAACTGGTTGATGTCAGCGCCCGCGCAGAAGACGAACGGCTTGCCGGTCAGCACCATGCCGGCCCAGTCCCCGTTCTCGAGCTCCTCCAGGCGGGCACCCAGGGAGGCCATGGCCTCCGGCCCGAACGTGTTCGGCCGCTGCCAGTCCTCGCCGTTGTCGATGGTCATGACGGCGAACGTCCCGGCCTCGGTGTCGACCCTGGCGAGCTTGAACTCCGTCGGGGCGCTCAAACGCGCTCCCAGAGGAGCGCCGCGCCCATGCCCATGCCGACGCAGAGCGCCGTGAGCCCGTACCGGACTTCGGGCCGCTCGCGCATCCCGTAGGCGAGCTGCGCCAACAGCCTGACCCCGGTCGCGGCGAGCGGATGCCCACAGGCGATCGCCCCGCCGTAGGGATTGAGCCGAGGATCCTCGGGCGAGACGCCCAGGCCATCGCACCAGCTCAAGACCTGCACCGCGAAGGGCTCGTTGAGCTCGAAGAGCCCGACGTCGTCGATCGAGACCCCCGCCTGCTCGAGCACGCGCTTCGTGGCGGGGATCGGCCCGATGCCCATCAGCTCCGGCTCGACGCCCGAGAACGCAAAGCCGACGAGCCGCATCCGCGCCTCGAGTCCGAGCTCCGCAGCGGCTTGCTCCGATGCGAGCAGACATGCCGTCGCCCCGTCCGTGAGGCCGGCCGAGTTCCCCGCCGTGACTCTCCCGCCCACGCGAAACGGGGTCGGCAGGTCGGCGAGACCCTCGAGAGACGTGTCCGGCCGCAGGAACTGATCCCGGTCGGCGACCTGCCAGCCGTCGTCGGTGAAGACCGACATGGGGACGACGGTCTCGCGCATGACCCCGTTCTTCCAAGCTTCCGTTGCGCGCCGCTGCGATTCGACTGCGAACCGGTCGGCTGCATCCTTCGTCAGCTGAGGGAAGCGGTCGTGGAGATTCTCCGCGGTCGAGCCCATGTTCACGGCGGAGTCGTCCACCAGGCGCTCGGCGACGAAGCGCGGGTTGAAGTCGACCTCGGCCCCCATCGGGTGATGCCCCATGTGCTCGACGCCGCCGGCGACGACGACGTCTGCGGCGCCCATTGCGATCTCTCCCGCCCCGGTGGTCACCGCAGTCAGGGCGCCGGCGCACATCCGGTCCAGGGCGAACCCGGGGACCGTCTCGGGAATCCCGGCGAGCAGTGCAACGTCCCGTCCCATCGTCAGCCCCTGGTCGCCGACCTGCGCCGTCGCCGCGAAGATCACATCGCCGATGCGCTCGGGCGGTAGCCCGGGATTCCTTCGGAGCAGCTCCCGCACGACCTTGACCGCCATGTCGTCGGCTCTCGTCTTCCAGAAGAACCCCTTCGGGCCCGCGCGCCCGAATGCGGTCCGCAGACCGTCCACGTAGACAACCTCACGAAGCTCGCGCGCCACGCGGCTGACAATAGCCCTGTGAGGGAGGCCTGGAGCGCGCACCTGGAGCCGGGGTGCCGGGGACTTTGAGACCTGCTCTTCAGCCAAGACTGACGCCGCGAAACGGGCTCAGCCCGTTTCGCTTACCCAAGAGAATCGCTCGTACCTGGCAGCCGCGCCGCGCGGAGCGAAGCGGAGCCCGGCTTCCAGAAGGTCGCCGAAAGTCGAAGACTTTCGGCGAAGCCGCTAGGGATTCGTCGGCGGGGGATGCATCAGAGCGGTGATCACGAGCTGGTCGGCGTCTTCGTCCTCCAGCCCTTCGAAGCGTGGGATGAGCTCCGACAACACCTCGAGCGCCTTCTCGGGCTCCAACCGCACGGTGACGCGGACGAAGCGGAACTTGCCCTCCGACCCGTGCTCGACCTGCGCCCGCTGGAGGTCGTCCATGACCGCGGTGTGGAGGCTCGACGAGCCCTGTGACACGAGCTCGGACGCGACCTTCAGCGTCCGTGCCGCAGCTCTGTACGGCTTCTCGCGTCCCTTGTCGCTCGGGACCTGCTTGATCAGGTCGGCGCGCAGCAGCATCCGGACGTGGAAGTGGAGGTGGCCGGGGTCGACGCCGAGCTTCTGCGCCAGCTCGCGGTTCGACATCGCCTCGTCCGTCTCGCCGAGCGCCTCGAGCACGCGCAGGCGAAGTGGATGGCCGAGCGCCTTCAGCTGGTCTGGGCGGTCGATCGTCAGTACTTCGGGCATCTGATCGTGTTCAGGGGTCGCCATGTGAGTGACCCTATATATACGACTCGCCTGAATGTTGTCTAGTTAGGCAGATGACCGGCGGCCGCGCGATCGAGGATCGCGACGGTCGTTCCCGCCGCCGAGCGGACGAGGCTTGCGGGCGTCGCGGCATCCGGTTCGCCGGCGAGCGCACGGGCGACGGCCGCTGCCTTCTCGTCGCCGGTGACGAGAAAAACGACCCTCTCGGCAGCGTTCAGAACCGGGATCGTCAGCGTCACCCGGTCGACGTCTGACCGCGGCACGGCGACCGCTCGCCGACGCAGCTCGTCGACGGCCGGATCGTTCGGAAAGAGCGATGCGGTGTGGCCGTCGGGCCCGATGCCGAGGAGGACGAGGTCGAAGGCGATGTCGTCCAGCTCGGCTTCATACGCGTCAGCCGCGTCATCGGGCCGCAGCTCACCCTGCATCCGGTGTACGGACGCCGGGCCGGTCTCGAGCCGGTCGAGGAGGCTCTGCTGGACGAGGCGATAGTTGGACTGGGAATCGTCAGGTGGGACGCAGCGTTCGTCGGCCCACCAGACCTCCACGCGGCTCCAGTCCGGTGTCAGGCGCGCGGCGGCCTCGTAGGCCGGTCGCGGGGTGGATCCTCCGGAGAGAGCGATGTGGCCACCGTGCTCCGCCACGCCCGCGAGCAGCTCCGCGGCCGCGCGGCAGGCGGTCTCGGCAGAGGCCGAGACCCGGAGCTCGACGTTCACTCCTCGCCGGCCGCGAGCTCCCGGCCGCGCTCCATCGCCGCCTGGATCGCGTTCAGGAACGCAGCGCGCACCCCGGCCTGTTCCAGCTCCCGGATCGCGCGGATCGTCGTCCCTCCCGGCGAGGTGACCATCTCGCGGAGCTCGACGGGATGCATCTTTTCGTCGCGGAGGAGCTTCGCCGTCCCGAACATCGTCTGGACGACCAGTTCGGTGGTGTCCTCACGGGACAGGCCGAGGAGGATCCCCGCCTCGATCATCGACTCGGCGAGGAGCGCGAAGTACGCCGGCCCAGAGCCGGAGACTGCGGTCACGGCGTTCATGTACTTCTCCGGCACGCGCACGACGCGGCCGACGTGGAGGAGCACCTCCTCGGCTGCCTCGAGATGCTCGTCGCCGGCATGCGCGCCTGCACAGAGGCCCGCCACCCCTTCGTGAACCGTGGAGGGCGTGTTCGGCATCGCCCGGAGGACGGGCACGCCGCGTGCGACACGTTCCTCGATCACCGACGTCGGCACCGCCGCTGCGATGGAGAGGACGGTCTGATCCGAGGAGAGGATCCCACCGATCTCGCCGAGCAGCACGTCGAAGTCCTGAGGCTTGACAGCGATCACGACCATGCCCGCGCCGGCCACGGCCTCGGCGTTCGATGTCGTCACCTCGATGCCGTGACGCTCGCGGAGCTCCTCAGCCCGTTCCTCCCGCCGGACTGTGGCGACGATCTCGCTCGGCTTGCGCCATTTGCTGCTCAGGAGTCCTGAGAGGAGCGCCTCGCCGATCTTCCCGGCGCCGAGAATCGCGATCCGCCGGGGGTCCGCCGACATGTCGTGAGTCTACGAGCTAGGCCGTGGCGAGCTGGGTGGCGACCGCGGCGATCTGCGCCAGGCGGGTCGAATCGAGCTGACCGTCTCCGTCCACCGCCGACGCCTCGAGCGTGAAGGCGCCGGTGTATCCGCGCTGTCCCAGCCCTGCGAGGAAGCCCCGGAGGTCGAGCGAGCCCTCGCCGGGAAGCAGGTACCGCCGTCGGCCATCCCGCCAGAGCCGCCCGTCGAAGTCCTTGAGGTGGACGTGATGGACGACCTTGTCCTCCCAGAGCCAGTCCGCGCCGACGCTCTCGGCGAGTTGACCGAAGAAGCCGAGGAACTCGGTATCGAGCGCGACGCGGCAGCGGGGATCGCGCTCGAGCGCCATCCGGATGTTCGCGAGCGGGGTCCCGACGTCGCCGGGAATCGTCTCGACGGCGAGGGTGACTCCATACGCGGCGGCCGTGTCCAGGCAGTCCGGCAGCCGTTCGAGGTTCCGCTCGAGCTCGCGGTCTCCGCCGGGCCTCTCCCAGAGGTGCAGGACGAGCGTCTTCGCGCCGAGCGCGGCGGCGGCGCGGCAGTTCAGCTCCAGGTTCACGAACGCGTCGTCCACCTCGTCGGCGTCCGAGCTCCCGAGGCCTGCGCCGATCAGCTTCTCCGCATGGAGCACCGGAAAGGGCAGGCCCGACCCGCGGAGGTCCGCGACCACCTCGTCGAGATGCCCGTACCACGTGGCGTACACGCCGAGCTCGAACCCCGCCACCCCGAGAGCAGGTCCATGACGGACGATCTCCCGGTGGTCGGTCTGCTCCGGATCGCGCGTGACGGCGCCGGTGGAGAGCAGAACTGCGCGGCTCACGCGGCGGCGTAGACCCCGCGCTCGTATCGCACGGGGAGCAAGCCGCGCCCGAGGCCGGCCAGGAGGTACATGCTCGCAAGCCCCTGCCATTCGCCGTAGCGGTCGAGGAGCTCGGCGGTGTCCGGCGGCTCGGCCGGGCGGCCGAGGAGGGCAGTGCAGAGCTTGATCAGACCGAGATCGCCCACGAGCCCGAAGTGGTAGCAGCCGAGCCCCTCCAGGGCGATCACTCCCACAGACCACGGCCCCAGTCCACGCTCGCGCTCGAGCCGCTGGGCGACGCCGGCGGGTGAGACCTCGCGCAACCGCTCCACGTCCAGCGTCCGGCAAACGCGGACGATGGTCGACGCCTTTCGCGCCGTCAGGTCGTGCCGCTGGAGCTGCGCCGGCGCCGAGCCCGCGAAGCACGCCGGCTTGGGAGCGACGAAGAACACGCCGTCGGACTCGCAGGTCGAGCGGATGAGCGTCCGCTCGATCCTGCGTGCGCGCTTCGCCTCGATCAGCTGGCCGCAGACGGCCCGGACGAGCGCCTGCGTGACGGTTCCCAGGCGAAGGGGGCGCTTGCCGCGGAGCACTCGGATCGTCCGGCCGAGCATCGGGTCGTCCGCGAATCGGCTCAGGAACTCGGAGTGGTCTGCTTCGAGCGGGAGCACGAAGCGCAGCTGCTCGAGCGCCTCCTCGCTGTGCGATCGGAGCTCGACGGTGCCGTCCGCGTTCTGCCAGGCACAGGCCCGAGCGACTCCGTCGTCGACCTCGAACAGGCCGACGAGCACGCGCCCGTCGAACCGACGCGTCGCGTCACCGGCGTGCACGGCAGACGCTCGGAGGGAGAACGGTCCCCGCGGTCGGACGAGGTCCTCGACCATCGAAAGACCCTACGCGAGCAACAGGCCGTTGCCCGACGGGTCCCGGACGACCGGTCCTTCGGGGGTGTCTTCGGGCTCGCCGCCACTATCGGCGACCCGCTGGAGCGCATCGTCGCGCGACCCGGAGTCCGGGAAGACGATGGTGGCTCGCCGGAGAGCCGCGGAGCCATCGGGAGGGGGAGACGCACCGGCGCTCTGCCAGGTGTTGGCGCCGACGTGGTGGTGGTAGCCGCCCGCTGCGAGAAAGGCCGCCTGGGCGCCGAGGCTGGCCGTGAGCTCGAAGCCCAGCCGGTCGCGGTAGAAGCCGACCGTGTCCGGGATCTCGGCGACCTGAAGATGGACGTGCCCCATCACGGTCCCGCTCCGGCAGGCCCTCGAAGCGCTCGGTCTCGGGATCGTCGAGCTCGCCGAGCAGGTCGTCGAGGTCGAGCGGATCGGTGGTCAGGCGCCCCGACATGTCCTCCCACACCTCCCGGGGCCGGTCGGCGTAGATCTCGATCCCGTGCTCGTCCGGGTCGCGGAGATAGAGCGCCTCGCTGACGAAATGGTCCGAGGCTCCGGTCAGCGGCACCTGCTCGCGGCCCGCGTGGGCGAGCCACGAGGCGAGATCACGCCGCTCGGGAACGAGCAGCGCGAAGTGGAAGAGCCCGGTGCTGCGCGGCGCAGGCCTGGCGCCCGGCAGCTCGTGGAGGACCAGCAGCTCCGACCCGTTCGAGCCGAGCGACGCGCGTCCACCGCCTTGCTCGCGCAACGAGAGCCCGATGGAATCGCGGTAGTAATCGAGTGACCGTCCGAGGTCCGAGACCGTCAGCTCGACCGGGCCCATCCTCGTCTCTGCCGGCAGCGACGCCACCGTCCGACCCTACCTTTCGAACTCGAGCAAGACCTTCCGGAGAAGTGAGTTGAGCTCCCTGAGCTCCTTCCGGTTGAGCGCTGCCGCGATCGCCGCCTCCTTCGAAGCCTGGACGCCGACGGACTCGAGCCAGACCTTGTGGCCCTTCTCGGTCAGCTCCACGAGGAGCGCCCTGCGATCGTCGGGGTCGGGTAGGCGCCGGACGAGCCCGGCCTCCTCGAGCTTGTCGAGCCGGTTCGTCATCGCCCCGCTCGAGAGCCACTCGTCCTTCGAGAGCTGCCCCGGCGAGCTCCGGTACGGCGAGCCCGCGAGGCGGAGATTGCCGAGGATGCCCCACTCGCCGTGCGAGAGGCCGTACTCCTTCAGCGTCTCCTCCATGCTCCGGCGAACCGACTTCACGATCCTCTGGATCCGGTGGACGGCCGCCTCCACGTCGAGGTCGATGTCGGGCAGCTCGGACGCCCGTGCGTCCATGAACTTGTCGACCGAGTCCTGCGCCTTTGCCTGCTTCGTCGCCACCGTCGGATTCTGTACCCAATTTGTCTTGACGTCAAACTATCTGCGAGGTACACTCTCCACATCAAGTAGTTCGAGATCAAGAATATCGACGGGAAGGGAGACCGCGATGCAGCCCATGGACTTCGAGACGAGAGCGCTGATCGTGAACGAGCATGCAGAAGGGCTCGCGCGGTCGAGAAAGGGAGGATTCGCATGGCGACCACGACGAAGTCGTACGACGTTGTTTCACTCGACGGGATCGAGGCAGGCCCCGAGCACGACGGCCGGGTGCCACTCAACATCCGCCGCCACTTCGGCATAGAGGGATTCGGGGTTCGCGCCAACCGGGCGGTGGGCGACGGACACGTAGTCGGAGAGCACGACGAGGTCGGGCTCGGCGCCTCGAACCAGGAGGAGCTCTACCTCGTCGTGAGCGGCGCGGCAACGTTCAACGTCGACGGCGAAAGGGTCGACGCGCCTGCCGGCACGCTCGTCTTCGTCCGCAATCCGGCGGCGAAGCGAAGTGCGGTCGCCAAGGAAGAGGGCACGACGGTGCTTGCGATCGGCGGCACGCCGGGCGAGCCGTACCGGCTCTCGGTCGGCGAGGCCATGAGCGAGATGTGGGAGCCCTACCGGGCCGGCGACTACGAGACCGCGCTCGAGAAGCTCCAGCCGGTGCTCGAGGAGCGGCCCGAGGCGCTCGTCTTCTTCAACGTCGCGTGCATGGAGGCGCGCCTCGGCCGCAAGGACGATGCGATCGAGCACCTGCGGCAGGCGGTCGAGGTCGACGACCGCATCAAGGAGAACATCAGGACCGACGAGGATCTCGACTCCATCCGCGACGACGCGGGCTTCGCGGCGCTGGCGGCGTGATGGCGACCGCGACCGACAAGGGCTACAGCGTCGTCTCCCTCGACGAGATGGAAACGGCGCCTTCGTTCACGCCGGGAGGCAACGACGACGGGCGTGATCGTCTCGACGTCCGCGGGCAGCTCGGCATCGACGGCATTCGGGATCAACGGAGTCCGGATCCCGGGCGCCGGCAACCTCGTCCGAGAGCACGTCGAGAACGGGTTCGGCTCGGCGGGGCAGGAGGAGCTCTACGTCGTTCTCGGCGGCTCTGCGACGTTCGACGCTGGACGGCGAGACGGTCGAGACGCCGGCGGGCTCGCTGGTCTACGTCGGCCCGGAGGTGACGCGGAGCGCGGTCGCCAAGGACGAAGGGACGACCCTGCTGATCGTCGGAGGCACGCCCGGCAAGGCGTACGACCCGCGCCGCCGGAGGCGGCCGAGGCCTTCGCTGCCTACAACGCCGGCGACTACGACGACGGCGGTCGAGAGGCAGCGAGTCGTCGTCGAGAAGCGTCCCGACAGCGTGCTCGCCATCTACAACGCCGCTTGCTTCGAGGCGAAGGCCGGACGGGCGGACGAGGCGCTTCGAGCACCTCCGTCAGAGCGGTCGACGTGGACGAGGGCAGTCAAGGAGTACATCGAGAACGACGAGGATCTGGACTCCCTCCGCGAAGACCCGCGCTTCGTAGTGCTTGCGAAGTAGTCGGGATTAGGCGTGGGTGCTTCCTGGGAAGGAAGCACCCATGGCCCTTCGAGCCATCGCACTGGCCGCACTCGCCGTCGTGCTCGCCGCACCGGCATCCGTTGCCTCGACCTCGCAGGCGGCTGAAGTGAGAGCCGTGCTCGTCAAGCAGGCGGGCCTGCTCAAGGAAGGCCGCTGGCGCGCGATGTACGCGACCTATACGCCTCGTTTCCGGAGAAGCTGCCCATACGCGAAGTTCGTTTCCCAGAGCCGGCAGACGCGGCAGATCCTCGGACCGAACTTCAAGCTTCAGGGGATCAGCGTGCGTGCGGAGACCGCGACCCGCGCGATCGTTGCGTATCGGTTCGTCAGGGACGGCCGAACGATCGCCCAGGTGACCCTGAAGCACCGAGACGTGTACGTGAAGATCGGCTCGCGCTGGTACGACGAGCTCGACCGCGTCAGCGCCTGCTGACGGCGGCTGGGATGATGCGGCGATGCCGCCGCGTTTGCTGCTCCGGCTCGAAGGGCTTGCACTAGCGGTGGCGGCCGTGACGCTGTTCGTGGAGCAGGACTACTCGTGGCTCCTGCTCGCCGTCCTCGTGCTCGCGCCCGACATTGCGTTCCTGGGCTACCTCGCCGGCCCTGTGACCGGCGCAGCCGCCTACAACCTGCTGCACACGCTGGCCGGCCCGTTCATCCTTGCCGCCGCCTCCCTTCTGGCGGACTGGCGGTTGGGTCTCGCGCTCGCGGCCATCTGGGGCCTGCACATCGGCGTGGACAGGATGATCGGGTACGGGCTGAAGTACCCCACCGGGTTCAAGGACACGCACCTGCAGCGCGTCTAGCGACGGGCCCGTGTGGTGCTATACCTCGCTGGCCAGACATGGCCAAGCCTGTCGAACAGCTAGACCAGGTCGTCATCCGCTTCGCGGGCGACTCGGGCGACGGGATGCAGCTGACCGGAGCCCGGTTCACGAGCGAGACGGGGATGCTCGGCAACGACCTCTCGACGCTGCCGGACTTCCCGGCGGAGATCCGCGCGCCTGCGGGCTCGCTGCCAGGCGTCTCCGGCTTTCAGATCCATTTCTCCGACCACGACATCCTCACGCCGGGCGACCAGCCGAATGTCCTCGTGGCGATGAACCCGGCGGCGCTCCGGACGAACATCCGCGACCTCCCGAAGGCCGGCACGCTGATCGTCAACCGCGACGCCTTCACCGACAGGAATCTCGAGAAGGCCGGCTACACGGCGAACCCGCTCGACGACGGGACACTCGCCGACTACCACGTCCACGAGGTGCGGCTGACGTCGCTGACGATCGAGGCGCTGAAGGACGTGAAGGTGACGAAGCGGGAAGCCGAGCGCTCGAAGAACATGTTCGCGCTCGGGCTGATGTCCTGGCTCTACGCCCGCCCCAAGCAGGGCACGCTCGACTACCTCGCCAAGAAGTTCCAGTCGCGGCCCGAGATCGCCGAGGCGAACATCAAGGCCTTCAAGGCGGGCTGGGCGTACGGCGAGACGAGCGAGGACTTCCGCGTCACCTACGAGGTGGCGCCCGCCAAGCTCCCGCCCGGCACGTACCGCAACATCCGCGGAAACCAGGCGCTCACGCTCGGCCTGATCGCGGCGAGCGTCAAGAGCGGTCTTCCGCTCTTCCTCGGCGCCTACCCGATCACGCCGGCCTCGGAGATCCTGGAGGAGCTCTCCCGCAGCAAGGACTTCGGCGTCCGCACGTTCCAGGCCGAGGACGAGATCTCCGCCGTCGGCGCCGCGCTCGGGGCGAGCTTCGGAGGAGCGCTCGGCGTCTGCACGTCCAGTGGCCCCGGCGTCGTCCTGAAGATGGAGACGATCGGCCTCGCCGTCACGCTCGAGCTCCCGCTCGTGATCATCGACGTCCAGCGCGCCGGCCCCTCGACGGGGATGCCGACGAAGCCCGAGCAGGCAGATCTGCTGCTCGCGATGTGGGGGCGGAACGCCGAGTCGCCGGCCCCCGTGATCGCGGCCTCGACCCCCGGCGGCTGCTTCGACGCCGCGATCGAGGCGGCGCGGATCGCTCTCAAGTACCGGACGCCCGTCTTCCTGCTTTCTGACGCGTACCTCGCGAACGGGTCGGAGCCGTGGCTGATCCCGGACATCGACTCGTACCCGGAGATTCCGGTGGAGTTCGCCGATGCGCCGAACCACGAGGGCTCGTTCCTCCCGTACCTGCGCGACGCGGAGACGCTGGCCCGGCCCTGGGCGATTCCCGGAACGCCCGGCCTCGAGCACCGGATCGGCGGCCTCGAGAAGGCGGACGGCTCCGGCAACGTCTCCTACGACCCCGACAACCACGACCACATGGTTCGCATCCGCGCGCAGAAGGTGGCAGGCATCGCGGGGGACATCCCCGAGCTCGCGGTCGACGAGGAGGGCGGCGAGGAGCTGCTCGTCCTCAGCTGGGGCGGCACGTACGGGCCGGTTGCGGCAGGTGTCAGGCGGGTGCGCGCGAACGGAGGCAAGGTCGCCCACGCCCACCTCAGCTACCTGAATCCGTTTCCACGCAACACGGGCGACGTGCTGCGGAGATACGACAAGATCCTCGTTCCGGAAATGAACCTGGGCCAGCTACTCAAGCTCGTACGCGCGGAGTTCCTGGTCGACGCGGTCGGTTACAACCGGGTGCGCGGCCTCCCGTTCCGCTCGTCAGAGCTGGCCGAAGCAATGGAGGGGATGCTGTGAAACTGCGATTGGTGCTCATGATGCTCGTTGTCGGTCTGGCCTCCGCTTGCGGGGGCGGCGGTGATGACGGTGGTGGTGACGGCGGCGGCGCTGGCGGCGGCGGCGGCGGTGGCGAAAGCGGCACCGTGAAGATGACGCTCGACGAGCAGAACGGCTCGGGCAAGTCGGCCACGGTGGAGCTCCACTCGGGTGCGGCGTCGGTCGACGTCACCATCGAGGTCGACGGGAAATCGGAGGGAGAGCCGATTCACGTCCACAAGGGGACCTGCGAGGCGCCCGGGGAGGTCGTGCACGACATCGGGTTCACGACCGCCGATCTCGGCACCGGCCAGATCTTCGCGACGATGCCCGAGATCGCGACCGGTGAGTACGTGCTGGACATCCACCACGCGACGAGCGACGAGGTCGTCATGTGCGGGGTGATTCCAGAGCAGTGAATCGCTGGGTGACGGCGGCGCTCGTCCTGGTGGGCCTCGGGCTGTTCGCGCTGCCGCTCGCGTTCCAGCGCATCGGCGAGCGGCCGGAGCAGGTTCGGGTGCGATTCCTCGACCGCTGGTCGGGGACGCTTCAGCGCGACACGTTTCCCGACCCGGACCTGATGAACGGGCTCGTGCTCGCCGTCGGGGCGGGCCTCGCCGTGATGGCTGCACTGCTCGTCGGCCACGGGTTGATCGGCAACGAGCAGCTCCAGGTCTTCTTCGTCGTGAGTGCCGTCTTTCTCGCCGCGCTGGCGGTCGAGGAGACGTTCGAGTTGAGCGAGACCTTCGCGGTGGCCGTTGGCGTCGGGCCGAAGCGGACGGACCTGATGCTTCCCGTCCTCGGCCTCGCCTTCGTGATCGTCTTCCGCCGGCTCCTGTCGAGATCGAGGACTGCGGTCTGGCTCGGTGCCTGCGGCGCGGCCCTCTTCCTCGGGACCGTGTTCGCCGACTCGCTCCCCGGAGATCGCAACATCGAGGATCCGCTCGAGTCGTTGGCCTCGTTGCTGCTGATGACGGCGTTCGCGGTGCTGACACTGGAGCTCGTCGGCGGCCGGCGTGAGGAGGCGGTGGTTTCGGCATGACCGAGGGAAACGGCGGCACCCCGCTCGTCCAGCTGACCGCGAAGGACTTCAAGTCCGACCAGGAGGTCCGCTGGTGCCCGGGCTGCGGGGACTACGCGATCCTCGCCGCGGTCCAGCAGTTCATGCCGGAGCTCGGGATCCCGCGCGAGCGGATCGTCTTCATCAGCGGGATCGGGTGCGCCGCGCGGTTCCCGTACTACATGCAGACCTACGGGATGCACTCGATCCACGGGCGGGCGCCGGCGATCGCGACCGGGCTGTCGTCCTCGCGGCCCGACCTGTCCGTCTGGGTCGTGACGGGTGACGGCGACTCGATGTCGATCGGCGGGAACCACCTGATCCACGCGCTCCGGCGGAACGTGAACATCAAGATCCTGATGTTCAACAACCAGATCTACGGGCTGACGAAGGGGCAGTACTCGCCGACCTCGCCCCTGGGAACCCGCAACAAGACGACACCGTTCGGCTCGCTCGACCACCCGTTCAACCCGGTCTCGCTGGCGCTGGGCGCCGAGGCTTCCTTCGTTGCGCGGTCGATCGATACCGACCGTGCGCACCTGACGGAGATCCTGCGGCGGGCGGCCGCGCACAAGGGCTCGGCCTTCGTCGAGATCTACCAGAACTGCAACGTCTACAACGACGGCGCCTTCGACGCGGTGCGGGACCAGAAGGAGAACCGGATCCTCCTGGAGCACGGCGAGCCGATCCGCTTCGGCGGGGAGGGCGAGACGATCGAGCGGGGCGTGGTGGTGCGGCCGGGCGGCGGTGTGGAGATCGTGGACGTGGCGTCGGTCGGCGAGGACGCGCTACTACGGCACGACGAGAGCGCGGAGGATCCGTCTCTGGCGTTCTCGCTGTCGCGGCTGTCGCACACGCCGGTGGGCCCGACGCCGCTCGGAATCTTCCGAGCAGTCGACCGCCCGGTCTACGACACGCTGATGGCGGAGCAGATCGAGGTCACGAAGCGAGAGCTGGGCGAGGGCGATCTGGCGAAGCTGCTCCACGCCGGCGATACCTGGGCCATCTAGCTAGTCGCGTCGCAGGAACGCGGCGACGATGACTGGAGCCTGCCTCGTTGCTTGTCCATTCCGAGAGGCCGAGGTCTTGCCAGAGGATGACCCGCTCACGGAAAGGTCCACAGCCCGCGCCCTCGCGATGAACGACCTAGCAGCGGTCCACGTTCGACCCACGGAACGAACCGGACGGCGTTCTACTGGAATCGCCTCGGCATCTCCGACTTCACCGAGGCCGGCCTTCTCCTTAACGACACGGCAGACGTTTCCGAGGTCAAGCCGTGCGTCAGATCGCTCGGCGACGAGGCACGAGCAACACAACGTTTTCTGGCGGACCAGCAAGAGACGCCGCAGACGAGTCAGGACCCGCAGCAAGGCGAACTGTCCGAGCACCAGCATCCGGCCTCGAAGATCGCCCCGGCTGACCGAGTCTGCGCCGGCGGATGCAGCGCTTCGACTGGCGCAACGCCGTGCTTGGAACTCTCTTGGGCCTTGTTCTGCGCGCACTTGTGCCAGCGGAAGTCGTTCGCGACGTGCTGGGAATGGTCGGCCGGGGGCTGGCAGGGTTTTTCGGTGTGGATATCCCCGAACTACCTCCTGGAGACGAGGGTTAACGAAGGGCCACAGGCGGGTCGAACGCCCCGGGCACTTCCCCCAACCCGGCCCAGACTTCCCCGTAAACCAGCGTGACGACTTGACTAGTCGCCCGAAGCGGGGACACGTTCCGCTCCCGGCGCAGACCGCTTCCGACAGGCTCTCGCGGCAGTAGCTGCTCCAATCCGAAATAACATGGGTGCATGACGGATCCGATCGAGCCCGCTGGCGATTTAGCGGAGTCAGCGTCTCCCGAATTCGAAGATACCGCGAGACTCGACGCGCTCTACAAGCCGTTCCCGTCCTTCGCGGATTGGGAACAGGTGCCGCCCCGCCGGGAGGCATGGCACAAACGCGTTCGCGAACTGACATCGGCCGCCGGTCGTCTCGACGCTGAACGCCGCCAACAGGCGACGGAGATCGCCGTGCGCGCCGCTGCGTTCGACACAGGGGCCATCGAAGGGCTCTACACAACAACTCGCGGCCTAACGATGAGCGTTGCTCAAGGAGACGTGGATTGGGAACGGGACATCGCCACGGTGGGGCTCGATGTGGCGGCCGCGTTCGCCGCTCAGCTCGATGCTTACCGCTCGGCTACGACCGACCTCGCCGCCGATGCTCTTCCCGCGAGTCAAGCGTGGATTCGTGAGCTTCACGCGACGGTCACTGCGGCGCAGAAGGGCTACACGGTCCAGACACCGGACGGTTCGCGATCGGCTCCGTTGACGCATGGCGCCTACAAGGACCTCGCGAACCACGTTCTGCTAGAGGACGGCACCGTCCACGCCTACGCGCCAGTCATGGACACCGCGCCCGAAATGGAACGTTTCGTTGAGGAATTGGCCTCTGCGGCGTTCGCAAAAGCGCATCCGATTGTCCAGGCGGCATATGCACACTACGTTCTCGTCGCTATCCATCCGTTCGCGGACGGGAACGGTCGTGTGGCCCGCGCGCTCGCGTCGGCCTACCTCTACAGGGGTGGGGAGGTCCCGTTTCTCGTGTTCGCCGACGAGCGAATCGCTTACTTCGAGGCGCTGAGCGCAGCCGACGGACGAGCATTTCGCGGACTTCAACGGTTTCGTCGCCGACGCGTCTACTTGCCGCGCTCGCGCTGGTTGCGGACTCGGCTCGCGCGCTTGAGGCGCCCTCGCTCGAAGCCGCAACGGAGCGGTACTCGCGCCTGGTCACCGTGCAACCGGGCGTAACACACACGGATCTAGACCAGGTGGCCAACCGACTCGTCGGTCAGGCAACAAACCTGTTAACCGAGATCGTCGCGCCACTCGAAGAGAGGGGGATCGGCACGAGCGTTGCGAGCGGCAATGGCGTCGGCGTTGGGCCGCCTGATGGGTACCGATCCATTATTCAAAACGCCAGTTTTCTGCACCTTTCCTTCGCGACGCCCGGCCCCGCTAAAGCGACGCGCCGCCTTCAACTGACGGCGGTGCTCGCGGTCTCACGCGACGCTGATGCAGATCTGTTTCAACTCATCGTCTCGAACGGCATGCCGGGCGCGAGCTTTTCGCTCCAGGAGGTTCATCCAACCCTCACCGGCGCGGCTGAGCAGCGCCTTCGTCTGGTCTTGAGCAGGATCGTGGCGATCGAGATAGACGCGCTCGTCGAGGCCGCTCGTGCTGCCCTCACAGCGTCGGGCTACCCCGTTTCGAACTAGCGCTTAGTCGGCTCTACCCCGCCGCGCAGGCTAAAAGCGCGCACGGCGACTATCGCCCAGGGGGTCGGTCGCTAAGAGAAAGGCTGGAGCCTGATGTCCGTGGGGTGCTAGAGGACATTCAGGCCGAGTCCGCCCGTGCCAGCGGCTTGCGGGTCGACGAGCAGCGTGTAGGTGCCGGCGACTGGGAGGCGTCGCGCTCAGGGTTCCGCCGTTCGTGCCCGCTAGGCCTGACGCCAGCGGGACTCCGTCTGGCTTCTTGATCAGCAGCGTCGTCGAGCAGCACGTTGACGGGCCGATGGTTACTCCCGTTGCTCGGATCGTCACTCGCTGGCCTGCGGTGCCCGCGAAGGTCAGGACTGCGTTCTGGCCCGGCGTGGTGAAGGTCAGGCTCGCCGGCGGGCCGCCAACCGTCAGCGAGCCTGTCAGGTCTGGCGGGACTTCGTACATCTGGAGGGTGGCCGAGCCGATGTCTGTGCCCGACGGGTCGACCAGGATCGTGTAGGTGCCGCTCGCCGGCAGGGTCTTCGTGTCGACGAAGCCGCCGTTCGTTCCGAACAGGGTTGGCGTCACGAGGATCGAGCCGTCCGGCTTTGCGATCGAGACCTTTGCCGAGCAGCAGGTCGAGGTTCCCATCGTCACGCCGCTCAGCTTCAGGCTCACTCGCTGGCCGGCCAGGCCGGCGAACGTCACGGCTGCGTTCTGGCCGAGCGAGCTCGTGCTCACCGTCAGCGGCGCGCCGCCCGGGGTGATCGAGCCCGTCACATCCGGCGGGACGTCGTAGATCTGGAGCGTTGCCGAGCCCGCGTCCATGCCTTGCGGGTCGACGAGGAGCGAGTACATCCCGGACGTCGGCAGCTTCACCGTGTCGAGGAGGCCGCCGTTTCGGCCCATCAGCACCGGCTGGCCGAGCGCCGACGATTCCGAGCTTCAGCGAGCAGCACGTCGACGAGCCGATCGTGACTCCGCTCGCCCGGACCGCCACTCGCTGGCCGGCCGAGCCCGCGAACTGCACGACCGCGTTCTGGCCCGGCACCGACCCGGCCGAGACCGTGACCGGCGGGCCGCCCGGCGATGCCGAGACAACGGGATCCGGAGGAACGTCGTACAGCTGCAGCGTCGCGGAACCGACGTTCATCCCCGCCGGGTCGACCAGGATCGTGAACGCCCCATCCCTGGGCAGCACCTTCGTGTCCACGAAAACGCCGTTCGTCCCGACGATCGTCGGTCCCACGAGACCCGGGATCGACACGTTCGCCGAACAGCAGGTCGAGGTGCCCATCGCGACTCCGCTCACTTTGAGGCTGACCCGCTGCCCGGCCAGCCCGCTGAAGGAGAAAAGGGCGTTCTGGCCGGGCACCGGGCCCGTCGTGGTGGACACGGGAGGGCCGCCGGGAGAAATCGAGCCGGTCACGTCGGGCGGCACGTCGTACAGCGTCAGCTTCAGGGAGCCGACGTCGGAGCCCTGGGGGTCGACGATGATCCGGTACACGCCGTCCTGGGGCAGCGTCTTCGTGTCGATGAAGCCGCCGTTGCGCCCGAACGGCATCGGCGAGAGCCACTCGGGGCCGCCGACCGAGAGGAACGAGATGCGCAGCGAGCAGCACGGCGAGCTGCCCACCGCGACATCCGAGACCTTGAGCGCGATGCGCCGTCCTCCGGTGCCCAGGAAGCTCAGCATCGGGTTCTCGCCCGGGGCCGAGACGTTGACGGTGACCGGCTCTCCGCCGGGCTCGATCGACTGGTGCTGGACGGCCATACCGGAGACCGAATGTGTGTCCGAACCGCCGGCCGCGTCCGCGCTCGCCACGACCGTCAGCGGTGCTCCGGCGTTCGGCGTGTACGAGCCCGTATAGAGCCCGTCACCCCTCGGGGTCAGCTCGACCGGCAGGCCGTTGACCGCGAGGCTGGCCGAGACTCCCGAAGCCTCGGCGCACCGGGTTGCGATCACACGGATCTCGAGCGGATCGCCGGCGCGCGCCTCGAAGCCGTTCGCCGGCGACTCGAGCCAGACTCGCGCCCGGTCCGCGCAGCGCACCGCGGTGTTCGCGTTGAGCCGCCCGCCCGTTCGCACCGCATCCTCGAGTCCGGCGTCGTCGACTCCGCGGAGGAGCAGAGCCTTGAGGCCGACTCCGCTCGCGGCCGGGAAGCGCGCCTTCGCGAGCGCGGCCGCACCGGCGACATGCGGAGCCGCCATCGACGTCCCGTCCGAGTGGCGGTAGCCGCCGCCCGGCCAGGTCGAGTAGACGTTCGTGCCGGGCGCGGCGAGGTCGACCTCCGCCGCCCCGTAGTTCGAGAACCACGCCCTGCGGTCGAACTGGTCGGAGGCCGCAACCGAGATCACGTTCGGAGCGTCGTAGCCGGCCGGGTACACCGGCGCCTCGTCGTTGTCCGAGAAGTCGTTGCCGGCGGCGGCCACGAACAGCGAGCCCGAGGAATCGGCCGTCCGAATCGCGTCGAGCATCGCCTGGGAGAAGCCGTCGCCGCCGTAGGAGTTGTTCGTGATCTGGGCGCCCATCGACGACGCGTAGAGGATCGCGCGCAGCGCGTCGGCCGCCGTCCCCTCGCCGTTCGCGCCGATGAACTTCAGCGGCATGATCCGCACCCGCCAGGCGACGCCGACGACGCCCTGGAGTCCTGCCTGGCGCCGATCGTCCCGGCCACGTGCGTCCCGTGGCCGTTGTCGTCCATCGGGTCGTTGTCGTTCCCGGCGAAGTCCCAGCCGCGCCAGTCGTCGACGTAGCCGTTGCCGTCGTCGTCGACGCCGTTGGCGGCAGCCGGCGCAGTCCTCGCCGGGGTTCGTCCACATCTGCGCGGCGAGATCCGGGTGCGTGTAGTCGACGCCGGTGTCGATCACGCCGACGACGACGTCGGAGCTTCCCTGCGAGACCTGCCAGGCCTCGAGGGCGTCGATGTCGGCGTCGGGGCTTCCGGGGATGCCGCCGACTGCCTGGCCAAAGTTGTGCAGCCCCCAGAGCTGGTGAAAGCCGGGATCGCCGGGATCACCATGGCTGGAGGCTCGAAGGACGAAGTTCGGCTCGACGAAGTCGACGCGCGGGTCTCGCTCCAGCGCGCGGCGCGCTTCGACCATGTGTGTCGCCGGCACCGACGCGAGGACGCCGTCGATCCGGCCGAACCGGCGCGTCACCTTGCCGGAATGCCCAGAGAGCGCGAGGCGCTGCTGGGCGAGCGAGACGCCCTCCTTGAAGCCGACGATCAGCTCGCCGGACACGTACGGGCGGTTGGAGCTCGGCTGGCGTCGATCGTCTACAGGTCGCCCTGCCGCCGGTGCGACCAGCATCAGGCCGACTAGAGCGATCAATGCCGTTCTCGACACGCCGAACCTCCCGACTCCAGGGCGTGCCGCTCCGCCGATTAAAAAACCGTTGGAGCCCGCCGGGGTCGCGGCGGGCTCCAACTAGTTGTCCTTCGGATCTAGGAGACGAATCCGGCGACGCGAGTGATTGCGTTCGTGATGTTCCCGGACAGAAGGGTCAGGGCTCCGAACACGGCGATCGTAATTACGGCCAAAACGACGCCATACTCGGCCATGGTCTGACCTTCCTCGCGCTCCTTGAGCGCAACGAGCTGGTGATTCGACACTTCGCTCACCTCCTTCCGTCGCTGAGCAGTGCGGGATCGGCGCTGTCCAGCGGCGAGGGAGTTTCTCGATTTTGAGGGGGCGATCGGCTTGCTCACGCCAGGGAACCTCCGTGAACTCACTCGGCGTGGCCGCTTCCGCCTTGGTTGACCTTGCGCCCAACAAATCGGACATCCCGAGGGGTCGGCGCATCCCTCCAATCAGGGAACCCGCGCAGACTCGCCCAAGTGGGGGTAGACGCCTAGGTGACCCCTCTAGGACGGCTTGATCCGCCAGAGGTCGGTGCCCCTGAAGCTGGGCACCCAGAGCTCCGCAGGGTGGTCGGGCACGACGAACGGGCCCTTGCCGACCCTTACCGTCTCGACGACGCGGTTCCGCTTGATGTCGATCCGCGAGATCGTGTTGCTCTGCAGGTTGGGAATCCAGAGGCTGCCGGCGACGATTCCGCCGTCTGTGGGGTTGGTGCCAAGGCCGCGGATCAGCGCCACCCGCCTGTTCTTGCGCTCGTCGATCCGCGCCACGGTCTTGTCGAGCCTGTTCGCGGCCCACACCGAGTACCCGCTCGAGGCCAGCCATGACGGGCCTGCGCCGCCCGTCTTCACCCGGCGCACGACCTTGTTCGTCCGCGGGTTGACCCGGACGATGCTCTTGCTCGACGCGTCACCGACCCAGAGCGCGGAGCGTGTCGCTGCGAGGCCTGCAGGCGCGCCGACGATCCGGATGCGCGCGACGACGCGGTTCGTCGCCGGATCGATCCGGAACACCGTCCCGTCGTTGTAGTTCGTCACCCACACGGAATCGAAGGCGTACAGGACGTCGTACGGGGCGTTTCCGACCGGGATCGTCGCAGTGACCGTGCTCGTCGCCGGGTCGATTCGCTGGACCGTGTTGCCGGTGTAGGTCATCACCCAGAGCGCGCCGGCTCCGTAGGTGATCCCGCACGGAGAGCCGTCCGTGGCGATGCGCGCCGTGACCTTGTTCGTCGCCGGATCGACGCGCACGACCTCGTTCGAGGAGATGATGGTCGTCCAGACGGCGTCGGCCGCGAAGGCGGCGGCGCAGGGTCCGGATGCACCGAGCTCGATCTTCGCGACGACCTCGGTTGCGCGCGTCGCGCCCTGCGCGCAAGCGACGAGGAACGTCGAGGCGATGATCGCGACAGCCAGCTTTCGCATGGCGCGCAAGATACTCCGACATCGGAGGAAAAGCTACGGCGCCGGAGTTTTTTTCTCGTTAAGACCCGCGACGAGAGCTCGCTCGAGCGATGCCAGGGCTGCGCGGACGTCTTCGAGCGGGAGGTCCAGGCGCTCGTGGACGCCCTGGAGCATCTCGATGAACCGCGGTTGAGCCTCGCGAAATGCGGCCCATCCGGTCTCGGTCAGGCGAAAGAGAGCCGAGCGTCCATCCGCAGGGTTCGGGATTCGCTCGGCATGGCCGCGCTCGACCAGGCGGCCGAGGCGGTCCGACACTGTCGTCAGAGGAGCTCCGACCCGCTGCGCGAGCTCCGTGGGGCTGGGCTCGCCGTAGACGGCGAGCAGCGTGTAGATCAGGAAGTCGTCACCGGCGGGGAGGCCGGCCATGTGCTCCTGGATCAGCGTCCGCGCCACGGTCGAGGTGGTCGCGAGATCGAGCATCACGGTTCCGCGCGGGATCTCGGCCATTGCGCCATACAAACACGAAGCCCACCTTCCGGTGGGCACAAGGACGGCCGCGCCGGCGAAGCCGGCACAGCCTTTCTGGTCGGCGTCGGCAAGCGCCGCCTCAAACACGAAAGCCCGCCGGAGCGGGCTTTCGTGGGGAGAGAGGGAGAGTGGAGCGTGTGGTCGAGGAGACTTATTCCCCGTCGTCGTCGTGCGTGGTCTTGACCGTCTTGACGGTCTCGCAGTTCACGTGGACGTCGGACTCGCGAGAGTTGAGCCAGACGATGTCGTTGCCGGGGCCGCAGTCGATCGTGTCGACCATGCGGTCACGGGCGATCGCGTGCATCCGGTCGTTGCCGGCTCCGCCGTTCTCGACGTCGGCGCCGTGGCCGACCCAGATGCGGTCGTCCCCGTTGTCACCGTTCACGGTGTCGTTGCCGCGGCGGCCGCGGAGGACGTCGTTGCCCTCGCCACCGTTCAGGGCGTCGTTACCGACCCCGCCCCGCATGCGGTCGTTGCCACCCTCACCGTTCAGGGTGTCGTTGCCCCGCATGCCGTGAACGCGGTCGTTGCCGTCGCCGGCGTTGACCGTGTCGTCACCGGCGCGAGCCAGGATCAGGTCGTGTCCTGCGGTGCCCGTCAGCGTCTCGCTGTTGTTCGTGCCCTTGATGACGACGACGCGATGAGCGATTGCGGCACTCACGATCGAGAGCGCGACGAGCGCTACGAGGGTGAGAGCTCCGAAACGAATCTTCTTTGTCACTGCTGAGTACCTCCTAGGCGAACGTTGGACTGACTATTCCCCGCCGCCGTGAGGAGGCCGTGCGCGTTTCGCAAAGTTTCCGGACGGGGTTTGTAAGCGTCCTGTTAGGACGTCTGCGCGCGGAGGAGCCAGTCGATCTGATCGTGCTTCCGCAGGAGCACGTGCTCGACCAGATGCTCGACGGCCTCACCGGTGGCTTCGGTGCCGGTCGGCGGGATCGCCTTGGCGACCGCCTCGAGGATCTCCTGCTCGGTCTGGCTGATCATCCGCAGCATCTCCCGCGGATCGGCGGAGAAGGTCACCTCCGCGACCTCGGTGGTCGGCTCGCCGGCGAGTGACACGATCTTCGAGACGATCCGCTCCGTCTCGACGACCTCGGCCGCTGCGAACTCGGCGAGCTTGTGCGCGACGAACTGGTACTGGATCCCGGCCAGGCTTCCCGCCGCCAGGGTGAGCTGGATGATCGAGCGGTACTGGAGCTTGAGCGTCTCGTTCAGGTGACGCACGACTTCCTGTGCGTCGATCGGCTCGCTCTCGCTCATGGTGTCGCCTCGACTCTCATGCTCATGTCGAACAATCTAGGCGACGAGGCCCCGCTGGGCGTCGGCCTGGTGAACGTGCGGTGAAGAACCGGTCAGCTCCGCGCGGTTCGTCCTCAGCTCTCGGAGGGCGGCGAGCGTCATCAGCAGGCCGGTTGAGCCGGCGACGAGGAAGGCGAGTTGCGTGCCTCCGACCTCGGAGAGCCAGCCGGCCAGCAAGCCTCCGAGCGGCGCGAGCCCGGCGAACGCAAAGAGGTAGAGGCTCAGGACGCGGCCGCGAAGGTGATCCGGCGCCGCGAGCTGGAGGAGCGACTGGCTGTTCGCCGTCCACAGGGTGAAACAGACGCCGACGACGAACAGGAGGATGGCCGCGAGCGCCACGGTGGAGACCGGCGCGAGGGCGAGGAGCGCGAGGCTGAAGCCGCCGACCCCGGCGACGAGCGCCTTCCAGCTCGCCCGTCCGATCGCGGCGGTGAGCAGGGCGCCGGTCAGCGCGCCGGCTCCGAAGCAGGCGGAGAGGACGCCGAACGTCCGCGGGCCGGCTTCCAGCGTTTCCGAGGCGAGCACGGGAACGAGCACGTGGAAGTTGAAGCCGACGGTGCTCACGACGGTCGTCATCGCCAGAACCAGTCGCACGCGGGGGGAGTGGCGGGCGTAGGAGAGACCCTCCCGGACACTCTTCAGCACGGACAGGTGCACGGACGGCCGGTCGAGCTTCACGAGCTCGCTGTCTCGCATCAGCCAGAGGCTCGTCAAGACCGCGAGGAAGCTGACGGAGTTGATCGCGAAGCAGACGCCGACGCCGAACGCGGCGATGATCACGCCCGCCGCCGCCGGACCGATCACGCGGGCGCCGTTGAAGAGGCTGGCGTTCAGGGCGATCGCGTTCGGCAGCTCGTCCCGGCCCACCATCTGGAACGTGAGCGCGTGCCGGCCTGGGGCGTCGAACACGAGCGCGGTCCCGGATGCTGCGGCGAGGGCGTAGGCGAGCCAGACGATCTCCGCGCCGGAGAACGCCAGGATCGTCAGGGCGACTGCGACGACCGCCGAGGCGCTCTGCGTGACCATCACGAGCTTCCGGTTGTCGTACCGGTCGGCGACGACGCCCGAGATCAGGCCGAAGACCGTGAAGGGCGCAAACCGGCAGAACGCCAGGAAGCCGACGGCGACCGGCGAGTGCGTGAGCTCGACGACGTACCAGGCGAGCGCGATGTTCTGCATCCAGGTCCCGATCAGCGAGACGACCTGGCCGGAGAAGAACAGCCGGTAGTTCCGGTGGATGCGGAGGCTCGCGAAGGTGCGGCGGAAGGCGACGGTCATGCGTCTTCGAGGAGCTGGAGCAGAGGCTCGACGGCGGCGTCGAGCGTTTCGAGCTCCGCCGGCTCGAGCCGCTCGAGCCGGGCCGCGAGCCATGCGGTGCGGCGCGACTTGATCGAGCGGAGGACGCGCTCGGCCTCCGGGGTCAGCCGAGAGCACCTGTCGCCGGCGATCCGTCTCGTCCGGGGTGCGCTGGACGAGCCCGGCGCGTCTGGAGGCGGTCGACGTGGCCGGACATCGCCGCCGGAGAGATCCGCTCGCGGGCCGCGAGGTCGTTGACGCCCGATCCCGCGGCTGCGGTGAATCTGGATCAGCAGCGTCGACCTGTCCGCCGGTCACCCCAGGGCGTGGCTCTCTCGGCGCAGCTCGCGCGCGAGCTTGAGGAGCGCGGGCCGTAGCCGGTTCGCGATCTCGACGGTGGTTGGGTGTCGGTGTGGACAGACATCGTTAACCAGGTTAGCTAAAACGATTAGCGTGGTTAACTAGTCGCGCCACGGAGGTTGCACCGGCGTCAGCCGGGTACCTTGGAGTCATGCCACGCGATGTCCGTGAAGAGCTGGCGGAGAACGTCAGGGAGCTGGCCCAGCGCCTGCGCAAGACGGCGGGCCGCGAGACACCGATCGACTGGGTCGCCGAGCAGCTCGGCCTCAACAAGCCCGAGCCTGCGCGGTCGATGGAGGAGCTCCAGGCCGAGCTCGACTCGCTCGTCGGCCTCGAGACGGTCAAGGAGCAGGTTCGAGCCCTTGTCGCTTTCCTCCAGGTTCAGGCGCGGCGCCAGGAGCACGACCTGCCCGAGGTCGCGACCAGCCAGCACCTCGTCTTCCTCGGCAACCCGGGGACCGGCAAGACGACGGTCGCTCGCCTCCTCGCGCAGATGTACCGCGCGATGGGGCTCCTGCGGCGCGGGCACCTCGTGGAGGTCGACCGGAGCGGCCTCGTCGGCCAGTACGTGGGGACGACGGCGCTCAAGACCGAGCGCGTGATCCGGCGAGCGCTCGACGGCGTCCTCTTCATCGACGAGGCCTACGCGCTCACGCCCGAGGCCGCCTACCACGACTTCGGGCCGGAGGCGGTCGAGACGATCCTCAAGCGGATGGAGGACTACCGCCACCGCCTGATCGTCATCGTCGCCGGCTATCCGAGGCCGATGGCGCGCTTCCTCGACTCGAACCCCGGGCTGCGGTCGCGTTTCTCGCGCGAGATCTCCTTTCCGGACTATTCGACCGAGGAGCTGCTCGCGATCACGGACAAGTTCGCGGCCGACTACACCTACGAGCTCACCGACGGCGCCGTCCAGGCGCTCCAGGGCGTGTTCGACGGAGCGCAACGAGGCGAGGGCTTCGGGAACGCGCGCTATGCGCGGACGATCTTCGAGCAGTCCCTGAACGCCCAGGCGCTGCGGCTCGCAGGCCTCTCCGGGCGGAGCCTCGAAGAGCTCGGGCCCGAGGAGCTGACGACATTGACGAGCGAGGACGTCATGTCGGCGGCGACGGCGCTCGGAGAGGGCGCCGAGCTCCCGGGCGGCAAGCCGCGCTGGTTCAAGCGCCGCGCAAGCTAGCGGTACGGGTTCGGCACGGGTAGCGTCGTCTTCCGGTCGAGCGTGGTTCCTCGCCGGTCGACCCAGCCGTCCTCGCCGTTCTCCGCCTGCGGCTCGTTGAACGAGAGCTCGCGGGCGATAGAGACGAGGCGATCGAGCCCCGGCTTGCCCGGCTGCGGAGGCCCGGCATGGTCGATCGCGGTCGTGTAGATCGCGATCCCGCTGCCCGTCTCCGCCAGCTCGATCACACGGGACTGCTGCGGCCACTCGAGATGTGAGGCGGTCACGATCTCCCAGAAGCTGCCGTGCGGCTCGATCCGGTTCTGGTGCTCATGGCCGGCGACGTAGGCGACGACCCCGCGGTGCCTGCGGAGCAGTGCGTCGACGTCGGCTCCTAGCCGCACACCCGGGCCGCCCGAGCTCAGCGTCCGGAGCGAGTGGTGCCCGAACACCAGGATCAGCTCGCGGCGAGCCTCGGCCGCCGTCAGCTCGGCGTCCAGCCATTGGTACTGGGCGTCGTCCAGGTTTCCGCTGCTCGAATTGTCGGCGGCGGTGTCGACGACGACGAAGCGGACGCCGCGTACGGGACTGAACGAGTAGTGAGCCTCGCCGCGTGGTCACGCTCTCCCGCGTGAACCCGTGTCCGCGGGGCCGGCCGCGGGTCGTGAAGTGCTCCCGGATCCAGGCCTGCTTGCGGAGGAACCGGCGGGCCGGGTCGCGAGGAACCGTCTTGTAGCGGCCCTTCGACTCCTTGGGGAATCCCCACGTGTCGAGAAAGTCGCCGAGGGTGATCCGGATGATCTCGTCGCGCTCGGCCGGCGTGACCCCACCTTCGAGCATGGGCCGGATCCGCGCCAGAGCTGCCGCCGAGTACCTCGTGACCTTTCGGCAACCCACGACGACCTTGTCGAAGAGCTGGTTCTGCGCGAAGTTCCCCTGGACGAGCCCATCGTGGTTTCCGAAAACCGAGTACCAGGGCGTCTTGCCGAGGCCGACGGGCCGGAACGGGCGGTTCATCTGCTCGAAGAGGCCCCGGTAGTCGCGGGATGACGACCGAGCGGCCGGCGGCGCGGCGGTTTGCGGCCATCGACGGGGAGTAACCCGGTCCGTCCCCTCGCCCGTTCGGCTCGTAGAAACGTCCGTCGCCGCGCATGCCTCCGTAAAGGGCCGGACGTTTCAGGCCGCAGGTCCCTCGGCGACCGGAGTTTGGGTTGACAACGCGGCCGCCGTCCATCACGTCGATGAACCAGCGCGTCTCGTTGTACTGCGCGTTGTCGACGTTGTCCCCGCCGGTCATGACGAGCCGGATCGGCGCGCCCGTCACCGGCCCTCGACGGATCTGGCGGACGGCGCGGATCTCTGCGTCGAGCACCTGCGCCATCAGGCCCTCCTGCGGCCGGTAGGAAGCGCTGAAGGGATCGCCGCCGAGGAAGTCCACGAGCTCGACCCGACCGGGAGACTCCTCGTCGACCATCTGCGTGTCGGCGAGGTGGGCGAAGGCGAGGAGCGTCCGTGTGCGGGAAGGCGAGGCCGATGCGAGGTCTGTCCGGACGACGCGCGGGTCGATCGGGCCTGATTCGAGCCGGTTGTCGCCGTTCCGGTCGACGATCGTGTGCTCGAGCGCGACCCACTCCTCGGTCTGCGCGCCGGCGACCGAGGCAAGCGTCAGCGCCGTGAACGCCGCGACGAGAACTCTCATGGACTGATCATCTCTCGCTTCGTGCGCGCGGCGTAGCAGCAGCACCGCCGACAGGACTCCGAGGGCGCCGCAGGTGAGCCACAGCGCGTCGGGGCTCAACGCGAAGATCGCTGCGCCGATGCCAGGGCCGAGCATGAAGGCAAGACCCCACGTGAAGCCCCAGGCGCCCTGATACCTGCCGCGTAAGTGCTCCGGCGCGATGTCGGCGACGTAGGCGGAGGCGACAGGCGCGTAGATGATCTCGCCGATCGTCCAGATCAGAACCGTGAATGCGAGTGCGACGAGGGACTCCGCCCAGGCGTTCAGCGCGAACCCGAGCCCGACGAGCAGCGAGCCGACGGTCAGCACGGGGATCGCCGGGTAGCGCTGGGTGATCGACGTGAACGGCAACTCGAGGACGACGATGGCGAGACCGTTGAGCGAGATCAGCAGGCCGTAGTCCGAGTTCGAGAGCCCGCTCTCCTTGACGTGGAGCGGGAAGGTCGCGTTGGACTGGAAGTAGACGAAAGCGCCGAGCACCGACGAGACGAGGAAGAACAGGAACGCGCGATGGCGCGCGATCGTCCTGAGCGCCTCGCCGCGCCGCTCGTCTCCCCGAGGGGACCGAACGCCTTTCGGCAGCGCGGTGAGGGCGATGACCCCGAAGATCACGGAGGTCACGGCATCGCCGACGAAGAGGTAGGTGAACGAGCGGTCGGCGAGGAGGCCTGCAGCCGCGGGGCCTGCAGCGAAGCCGAGGTTGATCGCGAGCCGGTTGAGCGCGAAAGCCGGCAGCCGCTCTCCCGCGGGGACAAGATCCGCGAGCAGAGCGGACGAGGCCGGCCGGTACATCTCTCCCGTCAGCCCGGCGAGTACCGTGAGGGCCGCGATCGCCGCGATGTCGTCGGCCTGCGAAAGCGCGAGCAGCGTCGCCGCCGAGCTGAACATCGAGATCGCGATCGAGCTCCGTCGTCCCAGCCGGTCGGCGAGCAGGCCACCGACGGCCGCAGCCATGACGTTTCCCGCGCCGTAGAGGCTGACGAGGAGCCCGGCCTCGGTGATCGAGTAGCCCTTCTCCCGCAGGTAGAGCACGAGGAAGACCGCGACGAAGCTGCCGAACCGGTTGACGAACGACCCGGCGCAGAGGATCCAGACCGGCGCCGGCAGCGCGCGAATCCCTTGCCGAAGCGTCCTCCGCTCCTCGACCACGGGCCCTAATGAATCACTTGCGATTGCGTGGCGGGTTAGGCATCGGGCGTCCAGCGGGTAGAAGGACGAAATGGCAAACCCGCCGTCTCCGCCGCCACCACCGTCTCCACCGCCGCCCGGCGGGCCGCCGCCACCACCTCCGCCGCCCGGCGAGCCGGTTCGGCGTGCCACGGAGGTTCGCGAGGAGCACGTCGCGGTTCCGCCACCTCCGTCCCGGCCTTTCTGGCCCTGGCTCCTGCTCCTGCTCCTGCTGGTTCTCGGCGCTCTGGGAGCCTCGTACTACTTCGCGAACCGCGGCGAGACGGTGGACGCAGCGAAGGTGCCCGGCGTCGTGGGCACCAAGCGGCCGACGGCTGAGACCCGGCTGAAGACCGAAGGCTTCGAGGTCGAGGTTCAGCGCGTCGTCAGCCCCAAGCCCGCGGGCGAGATCGTGGCGCAGCGTCCGAAGGCGGGCACGCTCTACGGCGAGGGCGGGATCGTCGTGCTCTCGGTCGCCCGCGATCCGCTGAGGACGGAGATCCCCGATGTCTCCGGCCTCGCCGTCGCCCAGGCGCTCCAGCGTCTGCGGGCCGCGGAGCTTCGGCCCCGCGCTCAGGAAGTTCCGTCGAAGGAGCCGAAGGGAATCGTCCTTCGCCAGCTCCCCGCGCCCGGCACCGAGGTGCCGAAGGCGTCGCCGGCGATCGTCGTCGTCTCGGCGGGGCCGAACCTCTCCACGGTTCCCGGCGTGGTCGGGCAGCTCGTCGGCGAGGCGACCTCACAGGTCACGAACGCAGGCTTCCGCACTCGGGTCGACCGGGTGCCGGGCACGCAGCCGGAGGGCACCGTCGTCGCGCAGAACCCGACTGAAGGGGCTCGCGCGCTCCGCGGTTCGGTCGTCCGCCTGAACGTCTCGATGGGTCCGGGCGCCGGCACGACCACGGTCGTGACCACCGCGACGACCGAGGGTGAGGCGGCCGTTCCGGACACTGTCGGCCAGGACGAAGCGACCGCGCAGACGACGCTCGAGGGCGCCGGCTTCGCTGTCCAGATCCGCGACAGGCCCACCACGGATCCTGCGCAGGACGGTCTCGTGATCAGCCAGGCCCCGGCGGGCGGAGCCAACGCAGCCTCAGGCTCCACGGTCACGATCACTGTCGGCAGACTCCGATAGGTGAGATACGCACTCGTCGGCGCCGCGCTCCTCGGAGCGCTCGCCGTCCTGCTCGGGCTCAGCCTGAGCCGCGGCGGCGACGGGACCGAGTTCCGCGGCAGCACACCCCCTGAGGGACTGGAGATGCCGGCGGCCGCGTACGACGTCGAGCCGGCAATGCGGGGGAAGGCCGTTCTCGTCACCTTTCTCGACACCCAGTGCACGGAGGCCTGCCCGATCGTCGCCCGGCAGATCGGAGAGGCCATGCGCCTGCTCGACGGCGAGCGCGATCGCGTCCTGGCCGTCGCCTTCAGCGTCGATCCGGTCAACGACACGCCGGCGCAGATCCAGTCATTCCTGAAGCGTTTCCGAGCCCAGGACGAGCTGCGCTATGTGACCGGGACGGTGCCCGAGCTGCGCCCGGTGTGGGACGGGTTCAAGATCCTTCCCTCCGTCGACACGGAGAACAGCAACATGCATTCGGCCCCCGTGCGGGTCTATGACGCGGACGGGGAGTGGCGTTCGACGCTCCACCCCGGCGTCGACCTGACCGCGGCGAACCTCGTGCACGACCTGGAGGCCGCCCTCGACGGCTAGCCGGAGGTTTCCGTCCGACCGCAGACTGCCGTGAGCGCGAAGCTCGCTAGTCGGCGGGCGGCGACACCGAGTGCCGCGAGCGGGCGGCCGCGCTGAGCGCGTCGAGCCCCTCCTGAAAAGCGACGTCGATGAGTGGCTCAGCCGGTCTCGTTTCGTCGCCGTCCCTTCGCGAAAGCAGGCTCTGACCGAGACGGGCGAGAGCCTGTTCTCGTTCCGCCAGATCCGCCGAGTGCCGTTCGAGGCGCTCTGTGGTCGCGGCCTGGCGCTCCTCGTCTCGCCTGATCCGCTTTTCCCGCGCGGCGAGCTCATCCGCCCTCGCGGCGAGGTCCGCGTCCATGGCCTGCAGGATCTCGTCCCGTTCTGCGATCGAGCGCTCGGACTCTGTGACTTGCGACTGGAGCTGCACGAGCTCCTCCTCGCGGGCCGCGAGCTCCTGCTCCCGCGTCGACAGCTCCGCCGCGCGCTCGTCGAGCTCCTCTCGGAGCCGCTTGGCCTCCTCGTGGAGCCGGGTCGACTCGCCGTCGCGGGCGTCGAGCTCGAGCTCACGGGCGACGAGGGCCTCGGTTCGGCGGTTCAGTTCCGCCGCGCGCACCTCCGCCTCGCCGGAACGTTTCTCGACGTCCGACTCGTGGCGCGAGAGCCGTTTCTCCCCGCGCTCGAGCTCGGACTCCTTGCGTTTCTGGCGGCCCTTCAGGAGGTCGGTTTCGGAGACCTTGGCGCGGAACGCCGACATGCGATCCTGGCGGTCGCGCCTGGTGTCGAGCTTGCGAGCGGCGCGGTGCATCTGCTCCTCGAGGCGCCTCTCACGCTCGGCCAGCTTCTGCTCTCGCTCCGCCAGCCGCCGCGCCGCATCCGCGAGCTCCCGCTTGGCGCGCCTGAGATCCTCCAGCGCCTCGGCCCGGTCGCGCTGGCGTTCTTCGATCGTGTGACGGTCGAGCATCTGCCTCCCCCGAATGGGAACGTAGCACCGGACGTTAGAGAACAGGATGCGACTAAAAGTCTGGGCAGCGCTCGCGACGATCTACGTCGTCTGGGGCTCGACGTTCCTGGCGATCGCGGTCGTGGTGCGCGATCTCCCGCCGTTTCTCTCGATGGCGCTCCGGCATCTCTGCGCCGGCGCGATCGTCTTCGCCTGGGTGCTCGTGCGGCGGCGGGAGCGGGAGCCGCTCGGGTGGAAGCAGTGGGGTGCGGCGTTCATCTTCGGCGGCGGGCTCTTTCTCGTCGGCCATGGCGGCCTCGCCTGGGCGCAGCAGGATGTTCCCTCGGGGATCGCTGCGCTCCTGGTCGGCACCATTCCGCTCTGGTTCGCGATCGTTGCTCGCCTCACACTGGGCGAGCGGCTCGGCGGGCGGGCCTTTGCCGGCCTGCTCCTCGGGTTCGCGGGCCTCGTGCTGCTCGTCGATCCTTCAGGTGAGGAAGGAGCCGAGCCCATCGGCGCCCTGGTCATCGTCCTCGGAGCGCTCGGCTGGGTCGCAGGCTCTGTGTACTCGCAACGGTCGCCGCTACCGAAGGACACCTTGCTCGGAGCCGCCATGGGGATGCTGGCCGGCGGCGTCCTCCTGTCGGTCGTCAGCGGCGCGAGGGGGGAGTTCGACGACGCCACGTTCACGACAGAGGCACTGCTCGCGACCGCGTACATGGTGGTCGTCGGTTCGCTCATCGGGTTCAGCGCGTACGTGTGGCTCCTGAAGACGGTGCCCGCGTCCACGGTCTCGACCTACGCCTACGTGAATCCCGTCATCGCAGTGGCTCTCGGCTGGGCCTTCAACGACGAGGTGATCACGGCGCGCACACTGCTCGCCGGGGCCGCGATCGTGGTCGGGGTCGCGCTGATGGTCAGCCGTAGCGTCGAAAAGGAGCCCGAGCCCGCCTTATCCTCCGCACGTGGCTGAAGTCGAGGAGATCCTCGCGCGACTTGCGCTCTTCGCGGATCTGAGCGCGGCGCAGCAGGAAGGGGTCGCGCACAGGTTCGACGAGGAGCTCTTCCCGCCTGGGGCTCGAGTCCTGCGCCAGGGTCTCAAGGGCTCGGGCCTCTTCGTGATCCTCGAGGGCGAGGCGATCCTCGAGATCGACGGCGTGGAGCGCACTCGCTTCGGGCCCGGCGACTTCTTCGGCGAGATCTCCCTGTTGACCGGAGAGCCGCCGAACGCCGGGATCCAGGCTGCGTCGATGTTGCGCTGCCTCGTCATCCCCGGCCCGGACTTCGAGCCGTTCCTGCTTGCGCACCCGCGCGTGCTCTTTCGGATGTTCCAAGCCGAGGCGCGCCGACTGCGGGAGACGACCGAGTGGAAGAGCTAGACGGCCCCTTCCCGCCCGGCGACTACGACGTCGTCGTCGTCGGGACGGGCCCGGCGGGCCTCCAGACGAGCTACAGCCTGCAGCGCGCAGGTGTCACGAGCCACGCGCTGCTGTCGGCGGACGACAGCCCGGGCGGGATGTTCCGCCGCTTTCCCGTCTTCGAGCGCCTGATCAGCTGGACGAAGCCGGACGCGCCGTGCGACCGGCGGAGCCGCGAGTACGAGGCATACGACCACAACAGCCTGGTGGCCGACGAGCCCGGAGCCCGGGGGCTCGTCGCCGGATTCATGGACCGCAGCTTCGACGTCCCGGCCCGCGCGGAGATGGAGTCCGGCCTCGTCTCCTTCGCCGAGCAAACCGGGCTCGAGGCGCGATACGGATGCCGGTGGACCGGAACGCGACGCGAGGGCTCGGGGTTCGTGCTCGAGACGACCGACGGGGAGTACCGCTGCCGCGCCGCCGTCTTCGCGATCGGGATGACGGAGCCGTGGACGCCAGTCCTCGCCGGTGCGGAGCTCGGGTCGCACTACGTCGACGCCGGCACGGCCGCCTCCTATGCCGACAAGCGCGTGGTCATCATCGGAAAGCGGAACTCGGGCTTCGAGCTCGCCTACGGCCTCCTCCCCTGGGCGCAGAGCATCGTTCTCGTCTCGCCCCGTTCCGTCGACATCTCCGTCCTCGCGCACTCTCCGCTCAGGGTGCGGTACCTCCAGCCCTACGAGGAGTACGTTCGCGGGGCGGCAGGGACGTACGTGGTCGACGGTGCGATCGCCGGCATCGAGCGTGGCCCGGACGGCCTCCGCGTGCTCGCCGACGGGACGAACTGGGAGGGACGGCTCGAGTTCGACGCCGACGAGGTCATCCTCGCGACCGGCTTCAAGGCGCCCCTCGGAGATCTCCCGGAGCTCGGGGTCGTGACGGTCAGGAACGACCGCGTGCCCGCGCTGACCCCGTTCTGGGAGAGCATCTCCGTGCCAGGGATCTTCTTCGCCGGCAACATCACGGTCGCCTCCCGAGGGCTCGAGAAGCATGGGCTCGCCTCGAACTCCAGCTCGGTGAACGGCTTTCGCTACAACGCCCGCGTCCTGGCACGGCAACTCGCCGCGCGGCTGGGCGTCGAGCAGCCTCGCCGCAGACTGAGGCCCGACGAGGTCGGCCCGCTCCTGCTCGACGAGCTCGCGCGCTCGCCGGAGCTCTGGATCCAGAAGGGCTATCTCGCGCGCGTCGTGTCGCTCCACGAAGCACTGGGAATCCAGGACGAGGGGATTCTGCCCCTCGAGCACTTCGTCGACGGAGGAGGCGGCACCGACGCCGTCGCCGTCACGATCGAGATGGACGCCTCCGGCTCGATCTATCCGGTGGTCTACGTTCGCCGTGGCGGGGGACTGACCGAGCACGAGCTCGACCCGCACCCGGTGCACGCCTACGAGGGCGATTCATACCGCCGCGAGGTGGAGTCGCTGCTGGCACCGTTGCTTCGCTCGACGTCGTGGTCTGTCACCTAGCAACGCCGTTCGGCGTGCAAAAAGAACGCTATTTCCAGGTTTTTAGTCGAGAAACCGATATTTCCGGTTTGTCCGATTTGGCGACGGGTATCTCCTTGGGAGCACGTAGAGGGGTCACTTCTCAGGAGGTTCCGAATGAAACGGCTTTTACCGTTTATCGCAACGTTTTTCCTGGCAGCGCTCTTCACTTCGCCCGCGCTGGCAGCACGCTTCGTCGTGGTCGTCGAAGACGGCACCGACGCTGATGCGGTCGCCGCGTACCACGAAGGTTTTGCGGGCGTTTCCGTCGTGCACAGGTACCACCACGCGCTCAACGGCTACGCGGCTGAGATCTCGCCTGCGGCGCTCAGCGCGATCCAGGCGGACAACCGCGTGGACTTCGTCTCGGCAGACCGTGTCTTCCGCACGACGGCGCAGACGCTTCCGACCGGAATCAACCGGATCGACGGCGAGCTCTCCAGCGCGGCATCGGGCAACGGTTCCGGCTCCGTGAACGTCAACGTCGCGGTGATCGACACCGGGATCGATCCGAGTCATCCCGACTTGAACGTGGTCGGCGGCAAAGGCTGCGCGGCCGGCGTCGGCTACACGGACGGAAACGGCCATGGGTCGCACGTGGCGGGCACGATCGCCGCGAAGGACGACGGAAACGGCGTCGTCGGTGTCGTCCCGGGCGCGAACCTCTACGCCGTCAAGGTGTTGAGCGACGCAGGCCTCGGCCTCACCTCCGACATCATTTGCGGCATCGACTGGGTCACCTCGACCCGGACGGATGCGAACCCGTCGAACAACATCGCAGTCGCGAACATGAGCCTGGGCGGCGGCGGCACGGACGACAACAACTGCGGTAACTCGAACAATGACGCCTACCACAAGGCGATCTGCAACTCGACCAACGCAGGAGTCATGCACGTCGTCGCCGCGGGGAATGACGGGGTCGACTTCCGCTCCACGGCACCGGCCACGTACAGCGAGGTGCTGACGGTCTCGGCGATCTCCGACTTCAACGGCGCACCTGGCGGCGGAGCCGCTTCGACGTGCCGTGCTGACGTCGACGACACCGAGGCCAACTACAGCAACTTCGCCGTCCTCGCCGCCGACCAGAACCACACGATCGCGGCGCCGGGCACCTGCATCAACTCGACCTGGATGCTCGGTGGCTACAACACGATCTCAGGGACGAGCATGGCCTCGCCGCACGTCGCCGGCGTTGCCGCCCTGTGCATCTCGACCGGAGCCTGCACCGGCACGACGGCGCAGATCGTTCAGAAGCTGCGGACAGACGCGCAGAGCTACACGACGACGAACCCCGGCTACGGGTTCACCGGCATCGCCGGTCGCTACTACGGCTACCTGACGCGCGCGTCCTACTAACTCGATTGCTCGAGAGGCTCCGCTTCGGCGGGGCCTCTCGCGATCGTGTCCAGATAGACGAGCACGTCCTCGAGCTCCTGGCCCTGGACGAGGTCGGCCGGCATCACGCCTTTCCCGTTCTGGATCGTCGCGCGGGCGTCGTCTGGCGCGAGCCCGCTGCCCGCCAGCGTCGGCCCGACCCCGCCGCCTGTCCCTTCGTCCCCGTGGCAGATCGCGCACTTCTCTGCGAATACGCGTCGGCCGTTCGAAGGATCCGTCAGCACGCTCCTCGCAAGCGGCGCTGAAACCGCCTCGTCCTTGGCGGGATGTGTCTCGGCCAGTAGGTACACGGACGCGGAGACGACCGAGAACAGGATCGCCGGGATCAGGAGCAGCCTGACGCGTTTCGTCATGTGCCGATCGTATTAGGCTCGCGCGGGATGCTCGCAAGCGTCGAGTCGACCTACGTGGACGCGGTCACGGCCGTCTTCTCGACGCCGATCGCCTTCAAAGCCTGGTTCGCCACCGCGGCAATCGTCCTGGCCCTGGTTCAGGTGGCGACGGGCGCGCGGATCTTCGGGAAGCTCGAGCGCTACGTCCCACTCGCGCCCCCGCGCCTGAACCGCATCCATCGCTGGTCCGGCCGGCTCGCGATCCTCTGCACCCTGCCAGTGGCGTTCCACTGCATCTTCATCCTCGGCTTCCAGACCACGGACGCGCGGGTGTTCGCCCATTCTCTGGTCGGGACGTTCGTCTACGGCGTCTTCGTCGTGAAGGTCTGGTTCGTCCGCGATCGGGATCACCCGCGTTGGGTGGTCCCGATCGTCGGGTCGACGCTGTTCACGGTGCTCGTCGTCCTGTGGAGCACCTCGAGCCTGTGGTACTTCACGCAGGTTCGCTTCGGCTTCTAGTCGTCGTCCTCGTCCTCGTCCTCGTCGTTGCCGCAGTCGAGCTCGCCACCGTCGTCGTCGTCGTCGTCTTCGTCGTCGTCATCTTCCACGTCGCAGGGAACGGCTGCGGTCGAGGTGTAGCTCTCGACGAAGTTGAACCCATTGAAGCCGGCACGGCCGCGGATCTGCGAGTCCTGGAGGCTGACGAAGCTCTCGCCACTGTCGGTGCTTGTGCCAAACGAGGTCGCGATCGTCGCCTCGTACGAGACGGTGCCCTCGAACGCCAGAGCGTTCGCGGCTCCCGTGGGGAAGGCGGCAGTCCCGCAGAGGCCGAGCGCCGACGCGCCGGCTCCGGCGAGCGACTTGCTCCCGTTCACGGTCGCCAGGGGGGAGTTGATGGTGAAGGTCGACTCGAACGACGACGCTGCGCCGAGCGGCTCCACGGTGACCGTGCCGCTTTCCGTGAAGGTGCCCGGATACGGGCCGAAGGCCGTTCCCGTGACGGTGAACGTGAACGTCGAGGTCCCGAGCGGGTCGCACGTTCCTTGAACCGTCGAGGTGCCCGGCTCGCCGAGCTCGGAACCGAGCAGGCTTTCCCCCGTCAACGGTGCGGCGGAAGAGCTCCCGCCGCCATCACCGTCGGCGAGAGCCGTTGGAGTGAACACACCCACGGCGATCGTGAGTGCGGCCGCAATGGTCAAAGAGATCCGCATAGTGCCTCCCAGGCAGTGCTTACGTTTGGCAGGAGGTCTTTACCCTGCGAAGAGACGGGGTTAAACCCGCCCGCACCGACGGGCGGCCGGCAACCGCCGCCCGAGCGACCCCGCTGCTGCCCACCGGGCCAGCCGTGCATGCCACTCGTTGACACCGCCAGGTCGACCTGCGCCGGCCAGCGGCGCCCGGAAAAGACGTCCGTAGACGACGAGTGCGGCGGTGTAGGTGCCGAGCACGCTGGGATGGAAGCCGTCAGGCCCGTACAGGCCGAAGCGCGGTTCGCACTGCCAGGCCAGCCGCCAGGCAGAGCCGCCGGGCAGGAGCTCCGCCCTGGCGGCGACGGCTGCTCGGCGGTACGAGGCGATCACCTCGACGAGCGCGCTTCGGCGATACGACTCGGGCCAGACCGTGAGCAGGGCGGGGCGGACCCCGTTCGCCCTTGCCTCCGCCGCGAATCGCATCGCCCACTCACGCAGGTTGGCCTGGCTCTCGGGAAGCGCGGACGGTCCCTGCTGCATGACGACGACGTCCCAGTCGCCGGTCCGGAGCGCCGCCCGTGCGTCGCCCTGGTTCCAGTGGTCTTCGATCGCGTAGCCGCCGGGTGCGATCGTCCGGTACTCGAGCCGCCGGCCGTCACTTCGCGCCATGGCAGCGACGATCGCCGGGAGATCGTTCGAGGCCGTCAGGCTGTTACCGACGAAAAGCACCCGCAGCGACGAGGGACTGCCGCCCGACGAGCCGGACGCCGCGATGCCCACGGTCAGAGCCGCGAGAGCGAGGACGACCAACGGTTTAGGGTGAACGCGTGAACGTCCTCTGCGTGCTCTATGACGATCCGGTCGACGGATATCCGTCCTCATATTCGAGGGACGATATACCGAGGGTCGACCGCTACCCCGACGGGCAGACAACGCCCTCGCCGGAGGCGATCGACTTCATCCCCGGTGAGCTCCTGGGCAGCGTCTCCGGCGAGCTCGGGCTGCGGCGATTCCTCGAGGAGCGTGGCCACAGACTGGTCGTCACGTCCGACAAGGACGGACCTGACTCCGAGTTCGAGCGTGAGCTCCCGGAAGCCGAGATCGTGATCTCGCAGCCCTTCTGGCCGGCCTACCTCACCGCGGAGCGAATCGCGAAAGCGCCGAATCTCAAGCTGGCTCTCACCGCGGGGATCGGCTCGGATCACGTCGACCTCCAGGCGGCGATCGATCGGGGAATCACGGTCACCGAGGTGACCTACTGCAACTCCATCAGCGTCGCCGAGCACGTCGTGATGGTGATCCTCGGCCTCGTCCGCAACTACCTGCCCTCCCATCAGGTCGTGAACGACGGCGGCTGGAACATCGCCGACTGTGTCGCGCGCTCCTACGACCTCGAGGGCATGCAGGTCGGGACCGTGGCTGCCGGCCGAATCGGCTCGGCGGTGCTCCGCCGGCTGAAGCCGTTCGACGTCGGTCTCCACTACACCGACCGCCACCGCCTGCCCGGCGAGGTCGAAAAGGAGCTGGGCGTGACCTTCCACGAGGACGTCGAGTCGCTCGTCTCCGTCTGCGACGTCGTCACGATCAACGCGCCGCTCCATCCGGAGACGGAGCACATGTTCGACGCGGAGCTGATCGGCCGGATGAAGCGCGGGGCGTATCTGATCAACACTGCGCGAGGAAAGATCTGCGACCGCGACGCCGTCGCCGAGGCGTGCCGGACCGGGCAGCTCGCCGGCTATGCCGGCGACGTGTGGTTTCCGCAGCCGGCGCCGCAGGACCATCCCTGGCGGACGATGCCGCACCACGGCATGACGCCGCACATCTCCGGGTCGAGCCTCTCGGCTCAGGCGCGCTACGCCGCCGGCGTCCGGGAGATCCTGGAGTGCTGGTTCGACGGCCAGCCGATCCGTGAGGAGTATCTGATCGTCGAAGGTGGCAAGCTCGCGGGTGCCGGTGCGCACGCCTACAGCGAGGGCGATGCCACGGGCGGGTCGGACGAGGCTGCCCGCTTCAAGACCGCCTGACTACCATCGTCCGGCATGGAACGAGAGCTCGCGATTCGCCTGCGCGGAGCCGTCAAGCGCTACGGGGAGATCACCGCCGTCGACGGCCTCGACCTCGACGTTCCGATGGGGACGTGCGTCGGCCTGCTCGGGCCCAACGGGGCGGGCAAGTCGACCACCATGCGGCTGCTCACAGCCCAGTCGATCGCCGACGAGGGCGAGATCGAGGTGCTCGGCTTCCGGCTTCCGGAGGAGTCCAAGCAGGCGCGTGCCCAGCTCGGCGTCACTCCGCAGCTCGACAACCTGGACACGACGCTGACGGTCGAGCAGAACCTGCTCGTCTTCTCGCACCTGTACCGCATCCCGCGCAGCGAGCGGAAGGAGGCGATCGAGCGCGCGCTCCAGATGGCGAAGCTCCTCGATCGGCGTGACTCGCGGGTCGACAAGCTCTCCGGCGGCATGCGCAGGCGTCTGCTCATCGCTCGGGCACTCCTCCATCGCCCGCGGCTCGTGCTCCTCGACGAACCCACGGTCGGGCTCGACCCGCAGGTTCGCCAGGAGCTCTGGGCGCTGATCGACCTGCTGCGCTCGGACGGGACGACGATCCTCATGTCCACGCATTACATCGAGGAGGCGGAGCGCCTTGCGGACACGGTGATGATCATGTCGCACGGCAAGGCAGTCGCTGCCGGCTCACCGTCCGAGCTCGTGCGCGAGCACGCCGGGAGGGACGTCGTCGAGGTCTACGGGTCGCCGTCGAGGCTTGCCGAGGTCGAAGCGGAAGCCGACGCCTCGGGCCTGAGAACCCGTCGGACCGGAACGAGTGTCTCGATCCTGAATGTGGACGGTTTCAAGGGCTTCGAGGGCGAACGTCGGCCGGCGAACCTGGAGGACGTGTTCGTGCTTCTGACCGGTGAGGAGATCGAGTAATGGCCTCTGTCGCGCCACGCGAGAAGAAGCTCGGCCGCCTCGAGCGCACTGCGCTCACGGGTGTCCTCGTGCGCGAGGTCGTCAACTACTCGTCGTACTGGAAGTCGAGCACGTTCTCGTCGACCGTCGAGCCCACGATCTACCTGCTCGCGTTCGGCTTCGGCTTCGGGGCCCTCGTGAGCGAGGTCGGCGGGATCGACTACGTCGACTTCGTCGGGACAGGCACGGTGGCAACGGCGGTTCTCTTCTCGAGCGCGTTCCCGGGCATGTTCGGGACGTTCGTCAAGTACCAGTTCCAGCGCACGTACGACGCCATCCTCGCGGCACCCGTCGACACCGAGGAGCTCGTCAGCGCGGAGGCGATCTGGATCGCAACTCGCGCCGGGGTCTACGGGTGCGTCCCGATGGTCGTGGCGATGTTCTTCGGGCTCGACCCGGCCTGGGGGATGCTGGCCGTGCCGTTCATCGCCTGGATCGCGGGCTTCGGCTGGGCGTGCTTCGGAATCTCGATTGCCGGCTTCTCGAAGTCGTTCGAGAACTTCAACTACGTCGTCAGCGCCGTTCTGACACCGCTCTTCCTCCTGGCCGGATCGTTCTTCCCGCTGGACGAGTTCCCGGAGTGGGCGAGGGTGCTGGCGCAGCTGAATCCATTGCACCACCTCGTGCAGCTGATCCGTGACTGTGTGATCTACGGCTGGAACGGATGGATCGACGTCGCCCGGCTCGGCGCGCTCGTCGTCTTCGGTCTCGCAATGTGGCGCCTCGCGATCGTCGCGATGACGCGCAAGCTCGTCGACTAGTCGACGCGAAGGCCGAGGCGCTCGGTGAGCCACGCGAGCTGCCATTCGCGCTCGGCCTCGAAGCCGCGCGCGTAGTCGGCCTCGGCGCCGGCATCCACTGCTTCGCGCCCCGCCGTGTGGGCCACGACGAACGCGATATTGGCCGCGATCGCGCCGGGCGTCTGCTCCGGCTCGTGCAATCCGGGATGCTCGCTGGTGTCCCACATCTCGGGACGGCGACCCCGTACGAGGGAAACCGCGTCCGCCGCGAAGCCCGAGAGCTCGGCGGCCGCGCCGTCGGAGCGCTCGACCGCAGCGACTGCAGCGGTCTGCAGTCTCCGCAAGCTCCGCGGTGTCGACGAGGCGCTCAGCTTCCGCGGTGAGGCCGAGGCGGCGAAGTCCGCGGAGTGCGAACTCCCTCGAGCGCCAGGCGCAGGCGTCGGCGAACTCCTTTGCAGTGGCGTCGTCCCAGGCGGCGACGCGTGCGACCAGGCGTCCGCGCTCGGCGACGATCATCACGGCGGCTTCGAGGATCTCACCGTCGAGCTCGATCTCCCAGAGCTCGTCGTCGATCCAGTCGAGCATCTGACGTGGAGTGCAGGCGTGGATTCCGCTTCGGCAGTCCTCGAGGGCCTCGCCGGTCTCCACCCAGTCGCCGGAACCGCCATTCGCCGGCAGCGGCCACTGGAAATCGCTGAACCGCCCAGTACCGCCGTGCGTGAGGAACTTGTAGGCCTTCATGACGTATCCGGCTCGGCTTTCCAGTCACGGAACGCAGTGAGGATGCGTTCGCGAAGGTGCTCCGGCACGTCCTCCTCGCTCAGCGACCCGGACGTCTTCGTGATCAATCGGAGTTGGCTGAAATACCCGCGGCAGGGCGGGCAGATGGCGACGTGCCGCTCGAATGCGAGCCGCCGGTCGGCGTCGAGGCCGCCATCGAGGTACTCGGTGACGAGCTCGACGACCTGCCGGCAGCTGAAGGATTCGTCGCTCATCGGGTCTCGCCCCCAAGGTACTCCTCGAGCGCAGCCCGGATCCTGTTTCGCGCACGGTGCAGAAGAATCCGCTGATTCTCCGGCGTCAGGCCGAGCAAGGCGCACACGTCCTCGCTCGGCCAACCTTCGACATCGCGGAGGACGTAGACGACGGTGTAGCGCGCGGGCAACGCGTCGATCGCCGTGCGAAAGCGTTGTCGCGTCTCCTCGGCGAGCAGGCGGTCTTCCGGGATGCCGTCCCACGAGTCCACGAGCGTCGTCCACATGCCCGCCCAGCGCGGATGGTCGGCCGGGAAGAAACGCGACTCATCGACGGCCGGCTCGCCTGCATCGGTGGAGTCGAGCGACACCGATCGGCGCTCCGTGGCTGCCCGCCGGCGGGCGCAGTTCCCGAGGATGACGAAGAGCCACGTCCGAAAAGAGGACCGCTGCTCGAAGCGGTCGAGCGATCCGAGCACCCGGAGCCATGCCTCCTGCACCGTGTCCTCGGCTGCGGACATGCTGAGGCCGTAGCCTCGGGCGACTCGGAGCATGGAAGGCGTGAAGCGGTCCACGACTTCGGCGAAGACGCTTTCGTCAGCGGCCCTGAGTCCTCGGACGAGTCGCGCCTCGGCGGTTTCCACGTTTGTGGCCGCGACCCCTGGCTCCCCCACCGACTCGACTGTAACGGTGAGGGGCCGCCGTGATCTACCACGGTATGGGAATCAACACAATCGACCACGAGCGCACGGTCGACCGCAAGTTGCTCGCGCGTGTCGTCGCCGGCGACGAACAAGCTCTGGATCGGTTGTACCGGTCGCACGGACGGGTAGCCCTCAACGTCGCCTTTCGTGTCCTGCGCGACTCGTCCCTCGCTGAGGACGCGGTTCAAGAGGGCTTTCTCGATCTCTGGCGCACTGCCGACCGGTTCGATCCTCAGCGCTCCTCGGTTCGATCTTGGTTGTGCGTGCTCGTCCACCGTCGCGCCGTCGACCTGGTGCGGCGTGAAGCATCGAGGCGAGCGCTGGACGAGCGTCAGCCGCCGCCGCCCGCCGAGTCCTTCACCGCGGAGGAGATCATCTTCCTGCGGTACGACCGGCGTCGGATCCAGAAGGTCCTCGCGGATCTGCCTGGACCTCAGCGCCAGCTCCTCGAGCTCGCGTACTGGGGCGGGCTGACCCAGTCACAGCTCGCGACGCGTTTCGAGCTCCCTCTGGGCACGGTCAAGTCGCGGATGTTCTCGGCTCTCGAGGACCTTCGAGTGGCGCTCGTCGCAACGGCCTAGCTGCCCTGCCGCGTCGATTCGTCCACGTTTTGTACAGGTTTGCGGAGGTTCGTGAACCGCTCTGTTAAGGCCGCCTCACACAACCGAACCGGTCCGAGATCCGCCCCGAACCAGCCCTGTCAATCGAACCCACAAGGGGGGTTAATTCATGTCCGATCACCTCACGCTGGCCGCCGTCGATACGAACGGCGCCATTCGAGAGGCACTGGACGAGACCGCGAGCGATTCGCGGTCTGAGTTCCTGAAGAGGGCGGCCGTCGCCGGCGGAACCATCGTCGCCGGCGGAGTCGTCATCGGCGGCCTGCCGAAGCTCGTCTCGGCAGCACCGTCACCCACGCAGGACGCGGCGATCCTGAACTTCGCGCTCCTGCTCGAGTACCTCGAGGCCGAGTTCTACACACTCGCCGAGCGGTCAGGGGCGCTTTCGGGCGAGACCCTGCGCTTCGCACGTGTCGTCGGGGCTCACGAGCGCACGCACGTCGCGTACCTCAAGAAGGCACTCGGCTCGAAGGCCCGGTCCAAGCCCACGTTCGACTTCAAGGGCACGACCGACAACCAGGCCAAGTTCCAGGCCACCGCAATCGTCCTCGAGGACACCGGTGTGGCTGCGTACAACGGCCAGGGCCCGAACCTGACCAAGAAGACGCTCGGCGCAGCGGCGCAGATCGTCTCCGTGGAGGCACGCCACGCGGCGTGGATCCGCGACATCGTCCGGAAGAACCCGGCACCGGCCGCATTCGATGCGGCGAAGACCAAGCGGCAGATCGAGCGCGCGGTCGCGGCCACCGGCTTCATCACGAGCTCCTAATGACCAAGGACCAGAAGGGACATCCCATGAATCCCGAGTTCACGCTCGCAGAGGTGGACCGCGACGGGGCGATCCAGGAGGCGATCGAAGAGGTCTCCGGTGACTCCCGAGCGGGCTTTCTCACCAAGGCCGCGGTATTGAGCGGCGGCCTGATCGGCGGAGGAGCAGTCCTCGGCGCACTCGCGTCGCCGGCCGCTGCCGCCACGAAGAACGACGTCGCCATCGCGAACTTCGCGTTGACGCTCGAGTACCTCGAGGCCGAGTTCTACACGGAGGCCGTTCGCATGGGCGCCCTCCGCGGCCAGACACTGCGGTTCGCGCAGGTCGTCGGGGCCCACGAGCGGGCTCACGTTGCGGCGCTCAGGAAGATGCTCGGTTCGGCTGCAGTCCGCAAGCCGTCCTTCAACTTCCGCGGAACGACCGAGAACGCGGCCAAGTTCGAGGCCACCGCGGTCGTCCTCGAAGACACCGGCGTCGCCGCCTACAAGGGGCAGGCCGGCCTGATCCAGGACACGGCGATCCTCAAGGCCGCACTGGCGATCCACTCGGTCGAGGCGCGCCATGCCTCGTGGGCCCGGCGGATCTCGGGCATGTCGCCCGCACCCGCCGCGTTCGACAAGCCGAAGACCAAGGCCCAGATTCTGGCCGCGGTCAACGGCACTCGCTTCATCACGAGCCAGCCACAGATGTCGGCACAGGGGACGCCGTCATTCACGGGCTGATCGCGTTCGCAGGACGTCAGGGCGGCCCGATTCGCTGGGCCGTCCTGGCGGCCCTGATTCTTTCCCTCGGGGTGTTCTCGGCGATCGCGTACGCGCACGAGCCGACAACGTCCACGCCGGGAGCCGTTCGCATCCCCGAAACTCCAGACGAGCGGGCCGAGGAGGCTGCGCCCGCCCTCGCCGGCGCAGCCTCATCGGCCCCGGTCGTTCTCAGCAGGCCCAACCGGCGGTCGTTCTGGGCGCCGGTCACTCGTCCCGTCGCCGTCCGTTCGCGGCCGGCTCGATCGGCGACAGTCGTGGCCCGGCTCCGAACCCGGACACCTGAGGGCACCGTCAACGCCGTACTTCTGCTCGAGCGAATCGAGCGCCGAGGACGGCTGTGGCTCAAAGTCCGGCTCCCGGTCCTCCCGAACAACACCGTGGGCTGGGTGCCCCGGGAGAGCCTCGGCGGCTACCAGACGGTCACGACGCATCTCGTCGTCGACAGGCGCCGGCTGAATGCAGTCCTCCTTCGTGGCGGACGCCCCGTGTTCCGGGCCCCCATCGCCATCGGCCAGAGCCGATGGCCCACGCCCGCGGGCAAGTTCTACATCCGCAACAAGCTCACCGGATACCGCAGTGCCTTCTACGGACCGATCGCGTTCGGAACGAGCGCCCGCTCGGCCGTCCTCACGGACTGGCCCGCGGGCGGCTTCGTCGGGATCCACGGCACGAACCGGCCGGATCTCGTTCCCGGCCGCATCTCGCACGGCTGCATCCGGCTCAAGAACGGTGACCTCATCCGCCTCTCGCGGCTGATGTCGCCTGGCACGCCACTGACGATCCGCTAACCGAAAGGAAGAGACACATGCCTGGATTCATCGGAATACCGGAGCTCATGCTCCTCGGCCTCGTCGTCCTGCTCGTCTTCGGCCCGAAGCGACTCCCCGAGATGGGACGCTCCATGGGCCGCGGCCTGCGCGAGTTCAAGAGCTCGGTCACGGGCGACAACAAGGATGAGCCCCTCGATCTCGGCGAGCTCGAGGCCGTCGAGGAGCCCGTCGCCACCATCACGCCCATCGACGAGCCGGTCGCCGTCGTCGTTCCGGCCGAGCGCCAGCGGACGGCTGTGCGTTGAGGCTGCCGCGCCGCCTAGCGCACGGAGAGTCCGCGGAGCTCGTCGACCACCTCGGCGAGCTCCGCAGCCGCCTGCTGGTGGCCGGTCTTGCGGTGCTCGTTGCGAGCGGCGTCGCCTTCGCGTTCCACGAGCAGCTGATCGAGCTGCTCAACCGGCCGCTTCCGGAGGGCCGCAAGAAGCCGATCACGCTCGGTGTCACCGAGCCGTTCATGACCTCGCTCAAGGTCAGCCTGGCCGCCGGCTTCGCCGTCGCCCTGCCCGTCGTCCTCTGGCAGGTCTGGGGCTTCTTCGCTCCCGCCTTCCAGAAGGGAGTCCAGCGTTCGGTCGCCGCGCTCGTCACGTTCGGCGCGCTGTTGTTCGCCGGCGGGGTCGCCTTCAGCTACTTCTTCGTGCTGCCGGCAGCGATTCGCTTCTTGACGACGTATGACGCCGACGTCTACGACATCGAGGTTCGGGCGAGCCACTACTACTCGTTCGTGCTCGCCTCGCTGCTTGCCGTCGGGATGATCTTCCAGCTCCCCGTTGCGGTGCTCGGCGCAGTCCGGCTCAGCCTCGTGACGAGCGCGAAGCTCCGGCGGAATCGCCGAATCGGCTACGTGCTGATGGCAGCGACTGCCGTCGTCCTCCCGGGAGTGGATCCCGTGTCGACGGCACTGACGATGCTGCCGTTGATCGCCCTCTTCGAAGCGTCGATCTGGCTTGCCGTCGTCTTCGAGAAGCGCTGGAGCCTGGCGACCGAGCTCGCCGGAGAACCAACCTAGACCCTCCGCGGCGATCGCCGCGGAGGCCGCTTGCAGGGGAGTGGCGACTCCTAGGTCACTCGTACTGCTCGTACTGCGCCTGCTTGCGCCGGTCGTAAATCCACCCGACCCCCAGGAGGAGCGCACCGAAGAACATCAGCCCGCCGAAGATGCCCCAGGTGGTGAAAGCTGCGCCGATAATCAGAAACACGATCGCCGCCGCGATCCCGATTCCGATGACGGCGGCGACCATTCCACCCCAGAAGCGTCCGCCCATCCCTGGATCCAATACCACTCGGCCCATGAGCGCAAGGGGGGTCGGGCGATCAGGCCCCGGAACTGGCCCACCTTTTGATCAGAGGCTGCGGACCCCGTCGAAGACGAAGAAGGCTCCGACCAGGATGCCGATCACGATCGCAAGGCGGCGGTCATTTCGCGCAATGGAGCCTCGGAGCCTCGTGAGCGTCGGTCGAGCGCGCTCCGCAAAGGCTGCGTAGCCGAGGAGCAGGAGAGAGATCGTCGACACCGCCACGGCGACAAAGCTGACTGCGCCTGTCGTAAGCCGGCCGTCCTGCACGATCGCCGCCGCCGCGGCGAGCATGAGCGCAAGGTTCTTGGGGTTCCCCGCCGATAGGAGCAGCCCGAGGGCGCCGGCCCGGAGCGGCCCTGCACGGTCGAGTGCCTCCAGCCAGCGCACGGAAGCGTCCGAGTTGGCGGGCCGCGGCCCGAACGCGAGACGCACCACCACTGCGAGAAAGAGGACTCCGATTGCGATTTCCGCGACCGCGATGGCGGCGTGCTCGTCGTCGAGCGCGTTGGAACGGTCCGCCACGAGCAGGAAGGCTGTTGTCGGCGCCGCAACTCCGACCGTCCACGCGAGCCAGAACGCGGCTCCGTGGAGCATCGGCCGGCGGCCGCCGAGAAAGAGCAGCATTCCGAGGATCGGGAGGGGGCTCAAGGCCACTCCGAAGGCCGGAATCATCCATTCGCGCACGTCCGGATCCTTCCATGAGGTCGCGTGCGCGCCGGGTGTTCACCCGAAGGGGGCGATGGCATCCGGGCCGCGAATCGGTTTAGATCGCCGGAGATGAAGATTCCGTGGCGCCACGATCGGGGCGGCGACAGCCTGCCCGCCGAGCCTCCCCCCCCGGAAGAGGAGCCGAAAGGCCCGAGCCCGAGCGACCTCGACCGTATGTTCGCCCCACCCTCCTGGGTCCGGGATCTCGGGCTGCTCGCCTGGTTCCTGGTCGGAGTCGGTCTCCTGCTCTTCGGCGCGATCTGGATCCTCGCCGAGATCTCGACGATCATCGTGCCCGTCATCGTCGGAACGATCGCTGCTGCCGTCGCCGGCCCGCTCGTCGACGCGCTCCACCGCCGACGGGTTCCCCGCGCCGCCGGCGCCGCGCTCGTCCTGCTGATGCTGCTCGGACTCGGTGTCGTCGTGCTCCTGCTCGTCCTCGGAGGGATCGTCGAGCAGGGCGACCAGATCCGGGCCTACGCCACGCAGGCGCTCGACAAGGTGGAGGGGTGGGCGAACGATGCAGGCGCCGACGGAACGGCTGAGGCCAAGCAAGACGTGACCGGCGCTGTCCAGAGCGGTGGCAACACGCTGCTGCACGGGTTGGCAAGCGGCATCGAGGGTTTGACCTCGCTCGCCTTCTTCCTATCGTTCGCGCTCTTCAGCACGTTCTTCCTGCTGAAGGACTTCGCCGCGATCAGGCGTTTCGCAAGTCGCCATCTCGGCGTTCCAGCTCCCGTGGCAACGACTGTGGTCGACAACGTCCTCGACTCGTTGCGCCGCTACTTCTTCGGCGTCTCGATCGTCGCGGTGTTCAACGGGACAGTCGTGGGCCTGGGTGCACTCGCCCTCGGGGTTCCGCTTGCCGGCACGATTGCGGTCGTCACTGCGGTCACGGCCTATGTCCCCTTCATCGGCGCGTTCGTCTCGGGTGCGTTCGCGGTCATGCTCGCCCTTGCCTCTGAAGGCACCGAAACTGCGTTGATCATGCTCGTGGTCGTCCTGCTCGCCAACGGGATGCTCCAGAACGTCCTCCAGCCCATCGCGTTCGGCGCGACTCTCGGCCTGAACCCCCTTGCCGTCCTGATCGTGACGATCGGCGCCGGGAGCCTGTTCGGCATGACCGGGTTGATCCTTGCCGCCCCCTTGACGTCGGCTGCCGTGCACATCAGCCACGACCTCAGGGCGGCGAAGGCGGCTCGTGAGGCAGAGGCGGAAGCCGCGCCTCCGGTACCGGCCGCGCAGCCCTCCTAGGGAGCGCCGTCCCGCCAAGCCCTCCCGTTCACCTCCCGGTCACATTTGCGTGAGGTAGGCCTTTGTGCCTACGGTGTCGGCTCGGGGGACGAGGAGGGAAGTACTGTGCCGCAGATTGGCAGTAGCGATTCGGCGGCCAAGAGGTCTCCGACCCAGAAGCGAAAAAAACGGGCCTTCGACCTTCTCCGGGCCAAGCTCGACGTCCCGCAGGCGCGAGCCGGATTCGTCGCGCGCACCGGTCTCGTCGACCGGCTTTCTCGCGCGCGAAGCGGCCGTTTCGTCAGCGTCGTGGCGCCACCGGGGTACGGGAAGACCACCGTCCTCGGCCAGTGGGCGAAACACGACAGCCGGACGTTCGCATGGGTTTCGCTCGATCACCGAGACAACGATCCGGTCGTCCTGCTGACGTACGTGGCCGAGGCCCTGAACGGCGATGGGACCGTCGAGCCCATGGTGTTCAAAGGCCTCACCGGGCCCGGCGACTCGCTGTGGGCCAGGGGCGTTCCTCGCCTCGCGGAGGCGCTCGCCGCTCGGCGCGGGCCGTTCGTGCTCGTGCTTGACGACGTGCACGAGCTCCAGAACACCGAGTGTCTGGACGCGCTGACCGCCCTGCTGCCGCAGGTACCACAAGGGTCGCAGGTCGTGCTCTCCGGTCGCACCGAGGCTCAGCTGGGAATCCCGAAGCTGCGTACCGACGGCGAGTTGCTCGAGCTGGGGTCCGCCGACCTCGCGCTGAACGACGCCGAGGCGTATGCGCTGCTGACCGCGGCGGGAGTCGACGTGACCAACGATCAGGCCTCCGCGTTGAACGAGCACGCGGAAGGCTGGGCCGCCGGGCTCTACCTCGCGGCGCTTTCACTCGACGAGGATGGCTCGTCGCTTGCGTCGTTCGGAGGCGACGACCGCTTCGTGACCGATTACCTGAAGACCGAGGAGCTCGCGCGAATCGAGCCGGCCCAGCTCGATTTCCTTCTCCGGACCGCTGTTCTCGAACGGATGACCGGGCCTCTCTGCGATGCGCTGCTCGAGCGCGACGACTCGGCGGAGATGCTGGAGCGCCTCGAGCGCGAGAACCTGTTCGTCGTCGCTCTCGACCGCCAGCGGCGCTGGTTTCGCTACCACCACCTCTTCAGGGAGATGCTCCAGGCCGAGCTCGAGCGGCGCTGAGCCCGGGAGCACGGCGACTCTCAATCGCCGGGCCGCCGCATGGTGCGAAGCGAACGACCAGCATGAAGCAGCGATCGAGTACTCGAGCGCGGCCGGCGACACCGATGGGCTCGCCCGTCTCATCACGACGTGTGCGTTCCCGTACTACCGCAGCGGCCGGATCACGACCGTCGAGCGGTGGCTCGAGCTGTTCGACGATCGAGCGCTGCTCGAGCGTTATCCCGCGATCGCGGTGTACGGAGTCTGGATGCATGCCCTGCGCGGCCGACCGGACCTCGCCAACGGCTGGGCGCAGGCCGTCGAGGCGACGAAGTCCGAGGCGCCGATGCCCGACGGCAGCCCGCTCTCGAGCTGGGCGGCGACCGTCCGCGCGTTGCTCTGTAGGAAGGGCGTCGAGCAGATGCAGGCGGATGCCGAGGTCGCGATCTCCGAACTGACGGAAGTCGAGCCCCTGGCTTCCGGCCTCGATCCTCCTGCAGGGCGTCGCGCTGCTGTTCTCGGGAGACCTCGACCGGGCGGAGGTCGTTCTCGACCAGGCCGCGGAGACGGCCGGCACGGAAGGAGCGACTTGGGCCGGCGTGGTGGCGCGCTCTCAGCTGGCACTCCTTGCCCTGGGGCGAAACGACCTCGCCGGCGCCGAGTCCGAGCTCGCCCAGGCCGGCGAGTTCATCGACGACTCGCCGTCGGAGGACTACGCGTTGGCCGCGATCCTGCTGGCTGTCACGGCGAGGCTGGCAATCGCGAGAGGACAGGGCGCGCGGGCCCGGAAGGCGCTCCTCAGCGCCCAGCGGATGCGTCCGATGCTGACACACGCGCTGTCCTGGTTCGCGGTGCAGGCTCGGCTCGAGCTTGCGAAGGCTCACCTCGACCTCTCTGACGTTCACGGCGCGGCGACGCTCCTGCACGAGACGGACGACATCCTGCATCGGCGTCCGCGACTCGGCACACTCGTGGCCGACGCCGAGGAGGTGCGAGGGAGGCTCTCGACAGCATCCGAGCAATCATCCGGCTGGGCTTCCACCCTCACGGCCGCGGAGCTTCGCTTGCTGCCCCTCCTGACCACCCACCTCTCGTTCCGGGAGATCGCGGACCGGTTGTTCGTCTCGCGCAACACCGTCAAGACGCAGGCGATCTCGGTGTATCGCAAGCTCGACGCATCGAGCCGAAGCGAGGCTATCGACCGGGCGGTCGAGCTCGGGCTCGTCGACGCGTCACCGGCGTCCCTAGCTGTGTAGTCAGCTTCAGTTCACCCGCACGGGATGATGCGTGCGGTCGCGGAGAGGCGTGCAATGCCGGGAGACTCTCCGTGGACGATTACAAGCTCACGCTTCGCAAGCTCGCGCTCCGCGACGACCGGTTCATCGAGTCGCTGCTCAGTGATGACCGCGCCAGTCTCAGCGTCTCGGGGATCGATCCGCGTTCGCACGCCCTCTTGCGAATCGCTGCGCTGATTGCGCTCGACGCCGCTCCGCCCTCGTACATGAGCGCGGTCGAGGCCGGGCTGGACGCCGGCGCATCCTATGACGAGATCGTCGGGACGCTCATCGCGGTGATGCCGATCGTCGGGGTTGCGCGTGTCGTCTCCGCGGCACCGAATCTCGGTCTGGCGCTCGGCTACGACGTCTCCGCCGCGCTCGAGCTCGTCGACGGTTAGAAGAAAACTCTCGCCTCTTCGCCCAGCGCGCCGACCACGCTACGAGCAACGCTTTCCCTGCGCTACTGGCGAGCCATCGCGACCCGCAGCCGCTCCTCCGGCGTGATCATGTGGTCGCTGTCTGCGGCGTCGTCGTCGAGGTCGATCTCGACCCACTTGACGCGGCCGCTGAACTCGGTCGCGCCGGCCTCCAGGTCGTCCGTGACCGGGGTGGCGCTGTCGGAGCCGAGGTCGGTCGTCTCGTCGCCCGAGAAGATCATCGGCACGGTGGCCTCCAGGCGGCCCTCACCGACGACGTCGCCGTCGAGGTACAGCTTGATGTCACCGCCCTTGCCCAGTCCACCGCCGTCGTAGGTGAACTCCATCCGGACCTGGTGCGTGCCCTCGGGAATCGCCTTCGAACCGACGACCTTGGTCTGCTCCAACCCGAAGAGGTTGTAGCAGTACGCCGGCTTGCCGCCTTTGGCGTAGATCGTCCAGCCGCCGAACGCTCCGCCCTGCGCCACGATCGTGCCCTCGGCGCTGCCGTTCGTGACCTCGATCTCGGCCGTGACCGCGTGCGACTTGTTCTTCATCGCGACGACCGAGTTCTCGGTCAGGCGGCCCATGCCGCCGAAGAGGATCTGCCGGTTGCCCTGGATCAGCTGCGGGCGTCCGGCCAGGTCGGGGTTGAAGCGCTCCGCCCGTCGATCGTCGAGCGGCAGGACGTTGTATTTCGCCGCTTCGATCATGAAGAGCCGCTGGAGCTCCTCGAGCTTCTGGGGCTGTTCCTTCGCGAGGTCGTTTGCCTGAGTCCAGTCGTCCGGCCCGTAGAGCTCCCAGACGTCTTGGTCGAGCGGCGGGGTCTCGGTCATGAGCCAGGGGGTGCTGTGCCTCGTCACCGCCGTCCAGCCGTGGTGGTAGATCCCGCGGTTGCAAAACATCTCGAAGTACTGCGTCTCGCGGGCCTCCGGCGCCGACGATTCGTCGAACGAGGGCTTCATCGAGACGCCGTGCAACGGCATCTGCTGGATCCCGTTGACCGACGTGGGGTGGGGCAGGCCGGCGGCGTCGAGGACGGTGGTTGCGACGTCGATGACGTGGTGAAACTGCGAGCGGACCTCGCCCTTGTCCTTGATCCCGTTCGGCCAGTGGACGATCGTGCCGTTGCGCGTGCCGCCCCAGTGCGACGCGACCTGCTTCGTCCACTGGAACGGCGTGTCCATGGCGTGCGCCCAACCGACCGCGTAGTGGTTGTAGGCCTTCGGAGTACCGAAGTCGTCGATGCGCGAGGTCATGAACTCGACGGTCTCGAGGCCGGCCGCGCCGTTCAAGACGATGAGCTCGTTGAAGCAGCCGTTCGGCGTTCCCTCCGCCGATGCGCCGTTGTCGCCGATGATCACGTAGACGAGCGTGTCGTCCAGGATCTCGAGCTCGTCGAGCGAGTCGATCAGCCGCCCGATGTGATGGTCCGTGTGCTCGAGGAAGCCGGCGTACACCTCCATCTGCCGGGCGAAGACCGGCTTCATGTCGTCCGGTGTTTCGTCCCAGGCGGGAATCTCGTCCGGCCGGGCCGTGAGCTCGGCGTCCTTCGGGATCACCCCGAGGTCCTTCTGCCGCTCGAGCGTCTCCTCGCGCACCTTGTCCCAGCCCTGGTCGAACTTGCCCTTGTACTTGTCCGACCACTCCGTCGGGACGTGGTGGGGGGCGTGGGTCGCGCCGGGCGCGTAGTAGACGAAGAACGGCTTGTCCGGCATCAGCGCCTTCTGCTGGCGGATCCAGTCGATCGTGTGATCCGTCATGTCCTCCGTGAAGTGGTAACCGTCCTCGGCGGTGCGATCGGGCTCGATCGGCACCGTGTCGGAGTAGATCGCCGGGGCGTACTGGTTGGTCTCGCCGCCGATGAAGCCGTAGAAGTGCTCGAAACCGCCGCCCCCGGTCGGCCAGGCGTCGAACGGCCCCATGGGGCTCGTCTCCCAGACCGGCACCTCGTGGCACTTGCCGAACTGCGCCGTCGAGTAGCCGTTCAGCTTCAGCGTTTCCGCCAGAGGCGCGGCGGCCTTGGGGCGGATGGAGCTGTAGCCGGGAATCGAAGTCGCGATCTCGGTGATGCCGCCCATGCCCACCGCGTGATGGTTTCGGCCAGTGAGCAGCGCCTGGCGCGTCGGGGAGCAGAGCGCCGTCGTGTGGAAGCGGTTGTACTTCAGGCCCTTGTCTGCGAGGCGCTCGAAGTTTGGAGTCGCACAGGGTCCGCCGAATGCAGACGCGGAGCCGAAGCCGGCGTCGTCGATCAGGATGACGAGCACGTTGGGCGCTCCCTCGGGCGGCCGGAGCGGCTCGATCGGCGGATAGACCGCCGCGGGGTCCTTCGCGTCGTACGCCGCGGGTAGCGCCGGCTGCGGGTCGGGGATCGGCAGGACGTTGCGGTGTGGGCTGTCGGGCAAGGGTGCCTCCTGGGTTTTATGGCTTCCAAAACTCTTGCGGGTCGGCCGGTGTGCTCTCATCGCCCGAACGGGATGAACCGTTTGCCGGCCGATCATCCGCAGCGGATGATGCGTGGGCACGCTGAGGAAGCAGATGATCGAGCAGGATTCGATGTTCTTCCTGCTTGCGCTTCCCCTCTTGGTCTTCCTACCCTCCCCATGGAACCTCGTCGCCGCGCTCGCGAGCGGCGCGCTCGGTCTCGGTGAGGTCGGGTTCTGGCACCGCCGTATGGGTCGCGAAGAGGTTCGGACCGGCGTGGAGAACCTCGTCGGCTCGACCGGAGTCGTGGCCGAGCGGCTGGCGCCCGTAGGTCAGATCCGTGTTCTGGGCGAGCTCTGGCAAGCCCGTTCGAGCACGGAGCTTCCCCTCGGCGCAAGAGTACGTGTGGTCGCCGTGGACGAGCTCACGCTCGAGGTCGAGCCCGCGGATGACCCGCGGAGCCCGTCGTAGGAGCAAGACCGCCCGCCCGAGAATTCACGCCGATCGGATGATGTTGACCGGGTAGAGCGGCGGGAGTATGCGGTGATCGCGAGACTCCGTTGCGTCGATGACCGAAATCGCTGCTGACAAACCGTCGCCGGTTCTGCCGTTCCACGACCCTTCGCGCGGGCGGCGACTCCTCAAGGTCGGCGCCTGGATCGCCGGGACTGTGCTGGCGGTCATCCTCCTCCACCTGCTCGGCATCGACGTCGTCGCGTGGCTGAAAGACCTCTGGAGCCAGATCAAGGCGGTTCCGGTCGGCTACATCGTCGCCGGCCTGACCTTCCAGTCGGCCCAGACGTTCTTCGCCGGGCTCTCCTACTACGGGATCCTGCGCGCGGCCTATCCCGGGCAGGTCGAGCTGTGGCCGATCATCACCGCCTATGCGGTCGGGGTAGCGATGAACAACTTCCTGCCCGCGAACATCGGCACGTTCGTGACGCTGATCATGTTCGTGGCCATCATTCCCGCGGCGACGTTCGCCGGCTCGATTGCCGCGTACATCGTGCAGAAGATCTTTTTCACGATCGCCGGCGCCTTCGTCTACCTCTACCTCTTCCTCTCGGTGCCGGGCGCGTTCGACGAGAACCTCGGCAACCTCACCGAGAACCCGGTCACCTCGCTGATGATTGTCGTGGGAGGCGCGTTGCTGATCGTGATTCTCGGCCGCATCTTCTGGCGGCAGGTCAAGAAGCTCTGGCTGAAGGCCAAGGAGGGCGGCGTGATCCTCTCCAGGCCGAAGGAGTACTTCACCCGTGCGTTTCTTCCCGCGTTTCTCTCCTGGCTGTGCAAGCTGACCGTGATCGGCATCTTCCTGGCCGCGTTCGCGATCCCGGTCACGTTCGAGTCGATCATGTGGGTGACCGGCTCGGGCTCGCTCGCCAACGTCGTCTCGGTCACGCCAGGGGCCGTCGGGATCACCCAGGCGACGAACGCCCTCGCCCTCGACGCGTGTTGCGGCGTCGCGAAAGACGTCGCGGTCGACTACTCAACCGCGCAGCAGTTGATCACGACTGCGTGGAACGTGCTCCTTGCCCTCGTCCTCGTCATCCTCGTCTTCGGCTGGACCGGGGGGAAGCTGCTCGTCGGCCAGTCCTACGGTGACGCCAAGGTCAAGGTCGCCGAGCAGAAGGAGCAGCGGGCCGCGAAGAAAGCGGAGAAGCGGGCCGCAAAGGACGCGGATTGACGGCGCTTCCGGCCCCCGTCGGGTTCGGGGAGGCGGTGACGTGGCACCCCGAGCGGCCGAAGTTCAAGCCGCTCCGCCTGTTGCTGTCGTGGTTGGTGACGGCCGCGTCGCTGTGGGTGGCCGCTGGGATTCTTCCCGGCGTCGACATCGAGGGGGCGGGTGGCGCCTTCGCAGTGGCGGCCGTCGTCGCGGTGCTGAACGCACTCCTTCCACCGCTCCTCGCAGCGCTGCGCCTGCCGTTCATGCTCGCGCTCGGCTTCCTGCTCGTTCTGGCGCTGAACGCCGTCGTCTTGAAGCTCGCCTCCGACCTGCTGGAGAACACCTTCGTGGTGGACAACTTCTGGTGGGCGCTGCTCGCGGCGCTCATGGTGGCTGCGGTCAGCGTCTTCCTGGAGGTGATCTTCGGGACGAACGACGACGACACGTACACGCTCCGCGTGGTTCAGCGGATCGCCAGGCGGCAGGGGGGTGGCGCGCAGACAGACGTGCCCGGAATCATCTATCTCGAGATCGACGGCCTCGCGCTCCCCGTCCTCCGGAGAGCGATGCGGGACGGAAATGCGCCGCTGATGGCCCGCTGGGTCGCCGAGGGGACGCACAGGCTGACCGAGTGGGAGACGGACCTGTCCTCGCAGACCGGGGCGAGCCAGGCGGGGATCCTGCTCGGCTCGAACGAGGACATTCCCGCGTTCCGCTGGGTGGACAAGGAGAGTGGACTGCTCACAGCGTGCTCGGCTCCGGACGATTGCGCCCGGATCGAGCGCGACCGTTCCACGGGCATCGGCCTCCTCGTCGACGGCGGGTCGAGCCGCGGCAACCTGCTCTCGGGTGAGGCCGATGAGGTGATCCTGACCGTGAGCCGCATGGAGGCGGAGAAGCGCGCGAACCCGGGCTACCGGGCGTTCTTCGCGAACGGATTCAACGTCACGCGAGCGCTCGTCCTCTTCTTCTGGGAGGTCTTGCTGGAGTGGACCGCCGCTCTACGGGCGATCCGCCGTGATGTGCGCCCCCGAGGCCACCGGGGCGGGATCTACCCCTTCCTGCGGGGAGCGATGTGCGTGATCGTCCGCGACCTGATCGTCTACGGGGTGCTGACGGACATGATGCGCGGTCGCCCGGCCGTCTACGCGACCTTCTCGAGCTACGACGAGGTCGCGCACCACTCGGGGCTCGAGCGCGCCGACACCCTGGAGGCGCTGCGCAAGCTCGACCAGCAGTTCGGCCGCATCGATCGCGCGCGCCGGTACGCGCCCCGCCCGTACGAGATCGTCGTGCTCTCCGACCACGGGCAGACACAGGGCGCGACGTTCAAGCAGCGGAACGGCTACGGGTTGGACGAGCTCGTCGAGCGATCGCTCGAGCAAGGGAGCGTCAAAGAGGTCGCCGGCGGTGATGAGCAGCACGCGATGGTGGGGCTCGCAGTCGGCGAGGCGACGGGGAAGACGGAGAGCGAGAAGCGCTCGAAGAAGGACGTCTCGGATCGCCAGGTCGTCGTCCTCGGCTCTGGAAACCTCGGCCTCGTCTCGCTGATGGAGGAGCCGCGGCGGCTCACGCTCGAGGAGATCGAGGAGCGCCACCCGCGGCTGATCCCCTCACTTCGCGAGCACCCTCACGTCGGTTGGCTCCTCGTGCGGTCCGGCCGGCGTGGTGCAGTCGCTCTCGGATCGGCCGGGGCGCACTACCTGGCGGAGGGAATTGTCGAGGGAGAGGATCCGCTGGCGCCGTTCTCGCCGACCGCCTCCCGCCATCTCCTACGAACCGATGGCTTCGAGCACGTAGCGGACATCATGGTCGGCAGCTTCTACGACCCTGACCTCGAAGAGGGGTGCGCGTTCGAGGAGCTGATCTCGTTCCACGGGGGGCTGGGCGGACCTCAAACGCAGCCGTTCATCCTGTATCCCGCCGGGCTTCAGGCCCCCGAGGAGGCGATCGTCGGCGCCGAGCAGGTGCACGGCGTGCTCTCCGCCTGGCGCCGCCAGCTTCAGGGCGGCGAGCGTCCGGTGGCGCTCGCCTCACGATGAACCGCGTACGGCCCCCGGTGAGTTTTGCGGTCTAGGAGCTCCTAAGAGCCGCCGGAAGCGAGGCTCGCGCACGAGTCGCTCTCTTCGAACGCCCGCTGCAGCTCGGCCGCACCGTCAAGTTGCTCGAGCTCGGCGAACGTCGAGGAGAGCTGTGTGCCCATCGTGGACAGGGCCGCACTGACCGCGGTGGCGGCCTCGACGACTCCTCGTACGCCGGAGGCGTCTTCGACCTCGCTCTGGATTTGCGCCACGTTCTCATCGATGTCGTCGGCGAGCTGATCGAGCGATTCCTTCGCCTCCTCACCGGCTTCGGTCTCGGGCTGCCCGAGGCCCCTCACGTCGTCGACGAAGTCGTTCGTGGCTCCCTCGAAGTCGTCGACGGCGCTCTTCAACTCGTCTTCGTTCAGGCCACCGCTGGTCAGCGACTGGGTCGTGGTTGTGATCGACTCACTCCACGTCGTGATCGCCGAGCAGAGGTCGTCGGCCCAGTCGTTGGCCGACGATCCTCCTCCGTCGTCACCGCCGCAGCCCGCCCCCAGAGAGACGGCAAGAAACCCGAGGACAAGCCAGCGGCGAGGGCACGTGGTCAGGCGAGTGCCTTGGCCTTGATCGAGTCGAACTCCGCCTGGGTGATCGCGCCGCTGTCGAGCAGCCCCTTGGCCTTCTCGATCTCGCTTGCCGACCCGCCGGCGACCGACCGGACGTAATCGTCCATCTGGCCCTTTTGAGCGGCTGCCTGATCCATGCTCCGTTGCGCCATCTCGTTGCTATTGGCGATCAGGTACACGAAGGTGCCGAGGAACGGTAGGAAGAGCACGAAGATCAGCCACAGCGTCTTGCCCCCGCCGCCTATGTCGCGCCGGCGGAAAATGTCTCCGACGATGTGGAACAGCAGCATGAACCAGCTGACCCACAGGAAGAAGATGACCATCGACCACAGCACGTCGAGGAACGGGTAATCGGCAGCAAACACCATCGTTTAGGCCTCCTAGATCTGAAGCAGGGGTCGGTCGGTTATCGTGCCAGACTCGCGCCGCCGCGCCGCCGGGTCATCATGCCGAACGGGTGATTCTGAGTGCCTTCACCCACCCCGGACGATGCTTTGCGGCGCGAACGGGTTGACCATCGGCTCAACCCGCGACCAGCAAGGAGACCCAACAGATGGCCAAGCCGGGCGCGTGAGTGATTCCGGAGAGGCGAAGGCGAAACGCGTGACCGAAACGCCATCACCCGGCATGGCTCGGATCCCCGCGGGGACGTTCCTGATGGGGTCGGAGGAGTTCTATCCGGAGGAGAGGCCCGGTTCGGGAAGTCGAGGTCGACGGCTTCTGGATCGACGAGCACGCCGTCACGGCGGGCGAGTTCAGGCGCTTCGTCCGCGAGACCGGCTATGTGAGCCTCGCCGAGCGGCCGCTGGATCCCACCGACTATCCGGACGCCGATCCCGACCTGCTCGTCCCCGGATCGCTCGTCTTCCAGAAGACCGCCGGTCCGGTGCCCTTGAACGATGTGCGCAGCTGGTGGGCGTACACACCGGGCGCGTTCTGGAAGAAGCCGGGCGGGCCCGGGACGACGATCAACGGGCGAGATCACCACCCGGTCGTCCAGGTTGCCTACGAGGACGCCGAGGCCTATGCGACCTGGGCGGGCAAGAAGCTTCCGACCGAGGCCGAGTGGGAGTACGCGGCACGCGGGGGACTGGATCGTGCGCGCTTCGCCTGGGGCGACGACGAGTACCCCGACGGGAAGCCGATGGCGAACACCTGGCAGGGCGACTTCCCGTGGATGAACTCGAAGGCGGATGGCTTCGAGGGCACTGCCCCTGTCGGGAGCTTCCCGCCGAACGGCTACGGGCTCCACGAGATGTGCGGGAACACCTGGGAGTGGACGAGCGACTGGTTCACGGCTGACCTCGGGCGCTTCGCCTTGCTGCCCGCCACCGGCGCGGGACGGTGAGCGCTTTCCGAGGAAGGTGATCAAGGGCGGTTCGCACCTTTGCGCTCCGACCTACTGCCTCCGTTACCGGCCTGCGGCGCGACAGGGCGAGACGATCGACACGTCCACGAGCCACCTCGGCTTTCGCTGCGTCGTTCGGCAGTGAGCGAGGAGGAGAGCCCAGGGAGGCGTACGCCGGCGCCTCGGCGTTTCAGCCGAAGCAGAAGGCGCCGCTGCTCGAGCGCGCGGTTCCGGTCTCGCAGGAGCTGCCGGCCTACGGCGGCGGTCACGCCCGGCGGGACGTCCTTGCCGGGGTCACGGTTGCCGCCCTGGCGCTTCCCTCGGCGATGGCCTACGGGGAGCTGGCCGGGGTGTCGCCGGTCAACGGCCTCTATGCCCTGCTGCTCCCGACGCTGGTCTACGTCCTGCTCGGCTCCTCGCGGCAGCTCGTCATCGGCCCGGAAGGATCGATCTCGGCGCTCGTCGCCGCCGCAATCCTGCCGCTCGCCGCTGCAGGGGGCGCGGAGACGTTCGAGCTCGCTGCCGCGCTCGCCGTGCTCGTGGGTGGTTGTTTTCTGGCCGCCCGCGTCCTGCGCCTGGGATGGCTCGCGGACTACTTCTCCAGGCCGGTGCTCATCGGCTACTTGCACGGCGTCGCCATCGTGCTCGTCGTGTCGCAGCTGGGGAAGGTGCTCGGTCTCGACATCGACGCGCGCAACCCGCTTCCACAGATCGGGGAGGTCGTGCGGGAGCTCGGAGAGACGAGCGGGATCACCCTGGCCGTCGGCGCGGCTGCGCTCGGAATCCTGATTCCTCTGCGCTACGTGGCCGGCCGCTTTCCCGCCGCGCTCGTCGTCGTCGTTGGCGCGATCGCGGTGTCCTGGTGGCTCGATCTCGAGGAGCAGGGAGTGGCGGTGACCGGGAACGTCCCGAGCGGGATTCCGGATCTCGCCCTTCCGGTCCCGGGCGGCGGAGACCTTTTCCTGCTGCTGCCTGCCGCGGTCGGGATCTTTCTCGTCAGCTTCGCGGACGAGATCCTCACGGCGCGGTCGTTCGCCGGTAAGCACGGCCAGCACGTTCGCGGGGAGCAAGAAATCCTGGCGATGGGCGCGGCAAACGTGGCTGCCGGCCTGACGCAGGGGTTTCCGATCGGAGCCAGTGGTTCGCGTACCGCCGTCAGCGACTCCATGGGAGTGCGGACGCAGCTCGCCGGCGTCGTAGCGGCCGGCACGATCCTCCTGATCCTGCTCTTCCTGACCGACCCGATCTCGTACCTGCCGAAGGCCGTGCTGGGCGCAGTGATCATCGCCGCGGCGATCGGCCTGGTCGACCCGAACGCATGGCGTGGCGCTCTGGAATACCGACCGGGTGGAGGTCACGATTGCCGCCGTGACCACCGCCGGAGTCGTCGCAGTCGGCGTGCTCGAGGCGCTCGTGTTCGCCGTCGGGCTCTCGATCGTCGACGTCGTCCGTCGGAGCGCGCGCCCTCACGACGCGGTTCTCGGGTGGGTCGAGGAGCTCGGCCGCTACGGCGACGTCTCCGTGCACCGCACCGCGCGCGTCTACGCCCGGGGTCGTCGTCTCCCGCCTCGACGATCGGCTCTTCTTCGCCAACGCCGGCTACGTCAAGGGCCGGGTGCTCGAGGCCGTGCGCGGTGCGCCCACGCCGACCCGGTCGCTCGTGTTCGATGCCGAGGCGGTGACGCACGTCGACGCCACGGGACTTGCTGCGCTGGAGGACCTGCTCGACCAGCTGCGGAAGCAGGGCATCGAGCTTTCGGTCGCCCGCGAAGGGACTCGTACTCGAGCTCCCCGATCAGGTCCGACAGCTGCCGGTCGTGGGGATCGCGTCCGGCCTCCGCTCGCAGCAAGGCGACCACGTCGTTGGCGACCTTGTCCCACTCGCGGAAGAACACGGTCGCTGTGGATGCCGAAACAAGCCGGGCGCTGTTGGGCGGCCTGACCGGGTCGGCGTAGACGGGCGAGAAGAGCCGCGCGCCCGAGGGCGTTGGCGCCGAGGATGTCGTGTCGTCCGTTGAGCACGAACGCCGGCGTGCCGATCATGGAGTCCAGCACTCGTTGCACCGTGGGCCGGACTTGCTGTCGGGTCGGCCTGGTGCGCGGCGGGCGGGCCGGGCTGGCGGTGTGGAGCAGGTCGACCAGATCCGCACGCTCGGCGTCGTCGAGCCTGCAGTGCGTGGGTGATGCCCTCGATGACGCTCTCCGACACGCCGGTGGCGTTGCCTCGCTCCAACCGTAGTACTCGCTGGAGATGCCCGCGAGCAGGGCCACCTCCTCCCGGCGCAGGCCTTGGAACCCGCCGCCGGTCCCCGCCGTACACGGCGCAGCCCGGCCCGCTCGGGACTGACCTCAGCAGCCGGCGCGTGCTCAGGAACTCCCGGATCTCCCGCACGGCTGTCGCCACGCACGTCGCGGCCGGTGCCGTGGGAGTCGTTTCCACCTGCCATGTCCTGCACTCTACGAGCACTTCCGCATCGCCGGGGGTCCCTCTCAGTACCCCTCTCAACAGGGTCTGCCGCCCCCGCGCACCGATCTGGTTCCGTAGGTGGTGCCGCCGCGGAGAACGCGGCGAGCGACACCTCGACCAGGGAGAAGTCCACTCAGATGACCGACAGGAACAAGAAGGTCTGGCTCGTCACCGGCGCGGCGCGGGGCATGGGCGTCGACATCGCCAAGGCCGCGCTCGCGGCGGGTCACGCCGTGGTCGCCACCGCCCGCAAGGCCGAGAACGTCACCGCCGCCCTGGGCGAGCACGACGACCTGCTCGCCGTCACGCTCGACGTCACCGACCCCGCCGCCGCCGAGGCCGCCGTGCGCGCGACCGTCGACCGGTTCGGTCACATCGACGTGCTGGTCAACAACGCGGCCAACTTCTACGCCGGGTTCTTTGAGGAGATCAGCCCGAAGGACTTCAGGTCACAGGTCGAGACCAATCTGTTCGGCTCGGTCAACGTCACCCGCGCAGTGCTGCCGGTCATGCGCGCACAGCGCTCAGGCCTCGTCGTGCACCATTTCATCCAGCGCCGGCATCAACGGCTAGGCGTTCTCCTCAGCCTACGCCGCGTCCAAGTTCGCCGTGGAGGGCTGGATGGAGTCGCTGACCCCCGAGGTCGCCCCTTTCGGCATCCGCACCATGCTCGTCAATCCCGGCTTCTTCCGCACCGAACTGCTCACGCCAGAGTCGACCACGTACGCCGAGCACCTACGATCGAGGACTATGCCGAGCACACCGCGCAGACCGTTCCGTCTGGAACGCATGAATGGCCTACAGGGAGGTGATCCCGCCAAGCTCGCCGACGCGCTGGTCCAGCTCGCGGACCAGGAGCGAACCCCCGCTGCGCTTCGTCGCCGGCGCCGACGCCATCGGAGTCGTCGAGCAGAAGGACCAAGACCCTGCTCGCCCAAGCCGACGCCCACCGCGAACTGTCCGCGAGCCTGGTCCACGACGACGCCTGAACCACACACCGCCCTCACCGATCAGTGGCCAGCATCTCACCAGGTCCGCAGCCGCAGCAGAAACCCGAGGATCATGACGGACTCAACACCCGAGGCGACGGCGGATCCGTCTTCCAAGAACAAGGCGCTGTCCGGTACGTACGTCCCGGCGAGCGAGTGGGTACGGGCTCAGGTCGAAACCTACGAACTGACCGGGGGCCAGGAGCGCAGCACCCTCCTCGACACCGGGATCCCGGTGGTCATCGTCACCATGCGCGGCGCCAAGACCGGCGACGTCCGCAAGATCGCCCTGATGCGGGTCGAGCACCGCGGCAACTACGCGCTGGTCGCCTCCGCCGGCGGCGCCCCGAAGCACCCCGTCTGGTACTGGAACCTCACAGCCCACCCCGATGAGGTCCTGATCCAGGATGAGACCAAGCCGTTTCGAGTCTCCGTTCGCGAGGTCGAAGGCGACGAACGTGCCGCATGGTGGGACCACGCCGTCGCGGTGTACCCGCCCTACGCCGAGTACCAGGAGAAGACCGACGCGTGATTCCCGTACTCGTCGCCGCCCTCGCATCACCCGACCGGGCGTAACCACGACGACCGTCTCCGTAGGGACGCCCCGATCGCCCGCTCGCGAGGCGGAACGGGCCAAACGGCCGAGTGCTGCCCTTGGCGACCGCGACCGATCGACGGTTCGAAGCGACGACCAAGCGTTGTCGCCCGCGCCAGAACGACGCTGATCGGCGAGGACTGTCGGCGCATCTCCGATGACGCAGAAGATAGCGGCGCAGCCGCTTCGTCGTTCGTCTTGGCGAGGTTCCGAGGGGTCGTGGAGGGTCCCTGCCAGCGTGCGACGATGGCCGGCATGGTCGGCAGGCCGCCTGAGCAACTGGTCGAGTTCCGCAACTACGAGGTCATTCCGAGTGGGGTCGGGGCCTTCGTCGAGCACTTCGAGGAGCATTTCCTCGCATCCCAGGAGGACTCGGCATGGACATTGTCGGGCAGTTCCGTGTCGTCGACGATGCGAGCCGGTTCGTGTGGATTCGCCGCTATCTCGCACCATTGTCTCGAGGTGCGTCACTGCAGCGGTTCTACACCGGCCCCGTGTGGCACGAGTTCGGGCCGCGAGCGAACGAGCTGATGGTTGATCACCAGCACGTCCACCTTCTGGTCCCCGACCGCGTCAGGGCCGGCGTTTGCCGCCACGCACGTGCCTCACGTCGAGCGTCGTGGCATCCACGAGGGAGGCGACCTCGACGGTCGTGGCCACGTTCTACGAGGTAGACGAGCCGTTCCACCTGCCATTGGCGGTGGCGTCGGCGATGGCAGTCGCCGTCGCCGACGCGCCGCAGTCCGCGAGCTTGGTCGCCTGGTGACGGCAGCCGAGTCAACGACTTCCCTCGCCTCCCGGTTCACGAGGACACGACCGTCGCTCTGTGGCTGCTGGCAGACCATGAGCACGCAAGAGCGGCCGTCTCGGTGGCAGAGTCGATCAGCCAACCATGCGTACAGATCGTTCGTTTGGCGCCGACGGCGCGATCGACGATTCGGTGACCACCCGCGACACCGGCTGCGCCTGCATCTCCGGCTCCCAAGGAACTGTGGCCAGACCCGAGACGTACGACCATCGCAGTGTCGCGCCGGCCGACTCGCCACGCCGGAGGATGGCGGCGCCTGCTAGACGCCGTCGCGCGAAGCTCCGTGACGACGCTGTTCACCAGTCGGTCGGTACCGAACTGTCGGTGGCGTTGTTCGGCACCCGGCCAGGCTGCGCCGAACACGACTGGGGCACGATCATCCCGAGGTCAGCAGGACGCCGAGAGCGTCGAGCGGCAGGT
>CAWDGK010000006.1:0-33008 GCA_963801855.1 uncultured Actinomycetes bacterium
GAGCTGCTCCCGCCGGTCGAGCGCGTGGAGGATCGCGCCGGAGAGATCGCCCTGGTCGGCGAAGACGGCGGCGTCGCCGGCGACCTCGACGAGCGCCGGGTCGGGAGCGGCGATCACGGGTGTCCCGCTCGCCATCGCCTCGAGCAGCGGCAGGCCGAAGCCCTCGTAGCGGGAGGGGACGACGAGCGCGCAGGCGTCTCGGTAGAGCTCGGCGAGCTCCTCCTTCTCGACGTAGCCCCGCAGGTCGGCGCCGAGCGCGCGCAGCTCGCGCGCCAGCGCCGGCTCGCGTTCGGGCCCGACGACGATGACCGGCATGTGGAGCTCGTTTCCCGCGTCCACCGCGGCCCGCGGGTCCTTGCGGCGCTGCACGGCGCCGACGACGAGCAGGTACCCGCCCTCGCCGAGCCGCTCGCCCGGCGTGAACAGCGGATCGACGCCGTGCGGGATCACCGTCACCTTGCCCTCGGGAATCCCGTAGAGATCGACGAGGTCGTCGCGCGTACGTTCGGACACCGCGATGATCCGGTCGGCCCGCCGCGCCGACCGCGGAACCGCCGCCTTGAAGACGAGCCGGTCCTTGCGGGGCATCAGCTCGGCTCCCGCTCGAACGAGAGGTCGTGAACGGTCAAGACGGAGCGGGGAGCACCGAACAGAGGCAGTGAATGCTGGAAGTGGGCGACGCGCGGGCCCAGTCGGCGTAGGAGTCGCGGTAACCGCCACGCCATCCGCCATTCCTGCGAGCGGGCGGAGAGCTCGATCGCGCTCGATGCCGCCGGGACCAGCCCGGGGCGGCGCGTCACCGCACCGAACCGCAGGTCCGGCGCCGCCGCCGGCAGCTCCCGGAGCAGGTTCTGCACGTACGTCTCGTCGCCTGTACGCTGCCGGCCGAGGACGTCGGCGTCGACGAGGACGTCGACGGTCACTCGCGCCGGCGGATCCAGAACGCGGCCGGAGTTCCGCCGGTGGCAAGCGCAGGGATCAGGTCCCGAATCGGCTCCGGATGCTCGCGGAAGAGCGCATGGAGAGCGCAGACGACCTCGTAGGCCGGATTGAGTGTCAGGAACGCCTGGAGGAGGTACTGCTCCGTCCAGTAGAGGCCGTAGCGCTCCGCCCACTCCCGCGGGTACTCGTAGGGGAGGAAGATGTCGTGGAAGTGGACGATCACGCCCGGGGCGAGGCGGGGGAGGACGTCCAGGACGATCCGGTTGACGTCGCCGCCGATCTTGACCGTGTGCGTGGTGTCGACGATGAGGAAGTCGCCGGCGCCGAGCTCCTCGAACACCGAGAGCGGAACGTCCTGCGCCGCGATTGGCTGGAAGCTTGCAACGCCGGGAGTCTCCGGAGCGGCGATCCCCGGGTAGGGGTCGTAGACGTCGAGCTCGCCGCTCCCGTGCTCTCGCATCACCGCGGCGAGAACGAGCGTCGTGAATCCCGACCCGAGCTCGACGATCCGTCGCGGGCGGTGGTGGCGCGCCATCGCGTGCATCAGGTCGGCGTCGCCACGGCCGTACGAAGGGTTGGTGCTGTAGTACTCCTGCGGTCCGGCGACGCTGTCCGAAGGGTCGAACTCGCGCAGGTACGGCGTCAGCTCGCTCAGATACTCGAGCTGCCTCTCCAGATCGAGCTCGATGCCGGCCAGCTTGGAGCGACGTCCCCAGACGCCGGCGTCCAACGAGTGCAAATCCGGAATCGGGCTGTAGAAGTTCTTGACGACGATCTGGAGCCCGATCCGCGCAAACAGTGAGCGCGCTAAGGCGTAGGCACGGATCGCGGCGTTGCTCCTGTGCAGGTTCGTCAGCCGGAGGTTTCCCCCCCGGAGGTTGCGGAGGCGCGCTTGGAGCTGAGCGGCCATCTACAGGGATGCTAAGCGCATTTGGCTTCGCTGTAGACCTCGACGGTTGCGTCCGCGGCGGCCTTCCAGGTGAACGCCGTTGCTCGCTCGAGCCCGGCGCTCCGCAGCTCGTCCCGCCGGTCGATCGCCGCCCGGATCCCGCCGGCGATCGCGTCCACGTCGAGCGGGTCGACGAGGACGGCCGGCATCGCCTGGCCAGCTCCGGCGGTCGCCCCGGTCGCGCTCGTCACGACCGGAGTTCCGCACGCCATCGCCTCGAGCACCGGGCAGCCCGAAACCCTCGTAGAGCGACGGATAGACGAGGCACTGGGCTCCCGCGGTAGAGCCGGGCGAGCTCCTCGTCGTCCACGAACCCGAGCGGTGTGACTCCGACGTCGCCCCAGCCCGGCGGGCCGACCACGCGAAGCTCGACGCCGGCCCGCTCGGCCGCGAGCTGCGCCCGGACGAGGTTCTTGCGCGGCTCGACGGTTCCGACGGCGAGCGCGTAGTCGCCGCCGGCCGCCGGCCCGACCGGCTCGAACGGCGGCGCCACACCGTGCGGAATGACGCGCACCCGATCTCGCCTCGACGCCCAGCAGCTCGACCGCCTCGCGCCTTCGTGAACTCCGAGACGGCGATCACGCGGGTCGCCGCCCGCGCGAGGCGCGGAAGGAGGACCTGGCTGTACGAGCGCGTCCAGCGGTTGAACGTCTCCGGATGACGGAAGACGCCGAGATCGTGGACGGTGACGACGAGCGGGACCCGGGAGCGGAGCGGGCCGCGGTGGCCGGGGCAGTGGAGGACGTCGACCCGGTCGCGCGCCGCGTTCGGAGCGGAAGCGCACCGAGGTACCAGAGGACGTCCCGCGCGACCTTCGCCGGGCGCGACGCGCCCGGAAACGGAGTAGCGACGGACGTCGACGCCGTCGAGCGCCGCGAGCAGGTTCCGGATGTAGCGAGCCGTGCCCGCCTCGGTCAGCTCGAGCGGGGAGACGTCGATCCCGACGCGGAGTTCAGGCTCTGGCGGACTCATACCCGCGCAGCATGGCCTCTCCGCATGCGCGCCATGTGAACTCCTTGGCGTGCTCGATGCCCGAGCGCGGCACGCGACCGCCCCCGCCAGCGCCTGCTCGATCCCGGCGGCGATCGCCTCGGGGCTCGTCGGCTCGACCCGAATGGCCGCGTCGCCGCTGGCCTCGTCGAGCGATGGATGCGACGAGACGACCGCGCGGGGTGCCGCACGCGATCGCCTCGACCACGGGGATCCCGAAGCCCTCGAAGAGCGAGGGAAAGACGAAAGCCTCGGCGCCGCGATAGAGCGCCCGGAAGATCGGCGTCGTCGACGTAGCCGAGGCAGCGCACGCCCTGTGCCTCGATCTCCCGCTCCGGCCCTGCGATCACGAGCTGGAGCTCCGGTCGGCGGGCGCGCACGAGCGCGAACGCATCCAGGAGCGTCTCGAGGTTCTTCCGCGGCTCGAACGAGGCCGCCGTGAAGAGGTAGGGCGAGCCGAGATTCGCCGCCTCCCCCTCCGGCCGGAACCGCTCGTGGATCCCCGGGTAGGCGACGACGATCTGCTCGCGTGGAAAGCCGAGCGTCCGTTCGACGTCGTCGGCCGTGTAGCGCGAGTTCGGCGAACATCAGGTCGCACGTCTGCGCCGCATGCCTCGCCTTCGGAACGTGGAGCGCGCGCGTCTTCGGATCGACCCACTCCGGATGGTGGATCGGGCCGAGGTCGTGCACCGTCGTCGTCCGCAGCCCGCCCCGCTGCGCCGGGTACATCCAGTCCGAGAAGTGGAAGACGTCGAGCGCGCCGACGAAGCGCTCGACGGCCGGCCGTCCGAGCCGGCTCCAGAGCTGCCGCCAGAGGTTCGACGGCGGCGGGATCGGAACGATCCGCCGCTCGCCCGGGATCCCCTCGAGCGCCTTGCGCACCCGCCCCACGTTCCGCGGCCCCGTCGGGGCGAAGAAGACGAGCTCGTGCTCGGCCCGGCCACCTCTGCGAGGCCGCCGAGCATCCCGAGCATGTAGTTCCCGATCCCGGTGCGCGGGTGGGACAGGGGCGTGACGTCGAAGACGAGCCTCACAGATCTACACTCGTTGCCCGTGAATCTCTACGCCGACGTCGTCCGGTATCCGGACCTGTTCATGAACATCTTCCGGCGGGAGCTGCACGGGAAGTACCGCGGCTCGATCCTCGGGCTCTTCTGGACGCTGATCAACCCGCTGGCGCTGATGGCGGTGTACACGTTCGTCTTCTCCGTCCTGCTGAAGGCCTTCGAGATCGAGCACTACCCGCTGTTCGTCCTCTCGGGGCTCGTCACCTGGGTCTTCTTCCAGTCCGCCGTGCAGATGGCGTGCTCGAGCCTCTTCGCGCAGCCCTCGCTCGTCAAGCAGGTCAGGTTCCCGCGCCACTTTCTGCCGCTCGCCGTCGTCGCGACGAACGTCGTCACGCTCGCCGCGATGCTGGCCGTCGTGCTCGTGTCAACCTGATCTTCATTCCCGGAGATGCGGACGACGTTCTGGGCCGCCTTTCCGCTGCTCGATCCCGCTGATCGCGCTCGCCAGCGGCCTCGCGGTCGTGTTCAGCTACGTGACGGTCGTCTACCGGGACGTCGAGCATCTGCTGCTCACCATCTTCCTGCCGTGGTTCTTCCTGACGCCGGTCTTCTACAACTTCGACTCGGCTGCCCGGGCTGAACGACCGAGCCTGGCTCGACGAGCGTCCTCTACTGGGGCAACTTCGTCTCGCCGTTCGTCCGCTCGATCCGCGACCCGCTCTTCTACGGTCTCATGCCCCGGCTCGTCGACGTGGTCTATGTGACGGTAGTCGGGGCCGTGGCGCTTCTGGTCGGCGTCCTCGTCGCGCGGCGCATGGACGACCAGGTGGCAGCGCAGCTCTAAGTGTCCCACCGGCGACACCGACCGAGCCGTTACTCGTCCGAGCCGCCCGGCGGCAACCCGTCGAGCGGACCCCGTCTGGTTCATGCGCCAGGCCGGCCGCACGCTCCCCGGCTACCGCGCGATCCGCAAGCGCCACGACCTCTTCGACGTCTGCCGGCGGCCGGAGCTCTGCGCGCAGGTGACGCTCGAGCCGGTCGAGGTGCACGGCGTGGACGCGGCCGTGATGTTCGCGGACATCATGCTCCCGGTCATCGGGATGGGCGTCGACGTCCAGCTCGTGGAGAACGTCGGGCCGGTGATCGACCGGCCGATCGAGTCGCTCGACGATGTGCGGCGCCCTGCGGTTCCCGAGCCGGAGGATGCGGTCCCGTTCGTCCTCGAGGCAGTCCGGATCGTCCGGCGAGAGCTGCCAGCCGGACAAGGCGCTCGTCGGCTTCTGCGGCGGCCCGTTCACGGTCGCGGGCTATCTGATCGAGGGGAAGCCGACGCGGGACTTCGTCGAAGACGAAGCGCCTGCATGTTCGGCACGCCCGAGGTCTGGCACGAGCTGATGGAGCGGCTGAGCGAGACCTTCCTCCGCTACGTCCGCGCCAAGGTCGAGGCCGGCGCCGACGCGATCCAGCTCTTCGACAGCTGGGTCGGCGCGCTCACGCTCGCGGACTACGAGGAGTTCGTCGCGCCGTACTCGGAGCGGATTCTCGGCGGGCTCTCGGTGCCGACGATCCACTTCGGAACCGGCACGTCGCACCTGCTCGAGTCGATGGCGGCCGCCGGCGGCGACGTGATCGGCCTCGACTGGCGCATCGCCGCTCGCCGAGGGCTGGGAGCGGGTCGGCCACGACCGCGGCGTCCAGGGGAACCTCGATCCGGCGCTGCTTGCTCGGGCCGTGGGAGCGGGTCGAGGCGCTCGACCGACGCGATCCTCGCAGGCCGCCGGCGGGCGCCCCGGCCACATCTTCAACCTCGGCCACGGCGTGCTGCCGGACACCGATCCGGCGTCCCTGCGGCGCCTTCGCGAGCTCGTGCACGAGCGCACGGCCGCCGTCGCGGGAGCCAAGTAACAGAGTGTTACAAGGCCGCGCTGATCCGGCGGAAACGGGTCAACCACGCGGCAGGACAACGCGCTTCGAGCGCAAGTAACAGTCTGTTACTAGGCTCCTTGAGCGACGCCGTCGTCCTGATGGCGTACGGGTCGCCGTCCTCGCGTGGACGACATCCGTCCGTACCTCGAGGACATCCGCGAGGGCAGGCCGGTCTCCGACGAGGCCGTCGAGGAGCTGACCGAGCGCTATCGCCGGATCGGTGGCCGCTCTCCGCTCGACGAGGTCACCGAGCGCCAGCGTGCGGCGCTCGAGCGGGAGCTGGGGATTCCCGTCCACCTCGGGATGAAGCACTGGACGCCGCGGATCGCGGACGCCGCCGAGCGGGCCGCTCGAAGGAGGCGCGACGCGCGTCCTCGGCCTGGTTCTCGCGCCGCACTACTCACAGCTCTCGATCGCCGGCTACCGCGAACGGCTCGAGGCGGGCCTCGGGGGGCGCGCAGAGCTCGGCTTCGTCGAGAGCTGGCACGACCACGGGCCGTTCCTGGACGTGCTTGCCGAACCGGGTGCGCGGGACCGACGCCCATGTCGTCTTCACCGCGCACTCGCTGCCCGAGCGCATCCTCGCGATGGGCGACCCGTACAAGGACGAGCTGCTCGAGACCTCCCGAGCTCGTCGCCGAGCGGGCGGGCCTCGAACGCTGGACGTTCGCCTTCCAGAGCGCCAGCGCCACGGGCGAGCCCTGGCTCGGGCCCGACATCCTGGAGCACCTCGACGAGCTGTACGCCGACGGCGTCCGCAAGGTCCTCGTCGCGCCGGTCGGGTTCGTCTCCGACCATCTCGAGATCCTCTGGGACATCGACGTCGAGGCCCGCGAGAAGGCAGCGGAGCTCGGCCTCGAGCTCGACCGGATCGAGTCGCTGAACGACGATCCGGCCTTCGTTCGGGCCCTCGCCGCCCTCGTCCGCGACCGCCTTTCACTAACCTCGATCGCATGACCGACGGAACGATCGTCGCCGAGCACGTCAGCCGCCAGTTCAAGGTCTATCCCACCCGCCACGTGACGCTGAAAGAGGCAATCGTGCGCCGGAAGCACCTCCGGCCCGTGGAGGTCTGGGCGGTGCGCGATGTCTCGCTCCGGATCGAGCCGGGCGAGTCCGTCGGGTTCATGGGACGGAACGGCTCCGGCAAGACGACGTTCCTCCGGCTGCTCGCGGGCGTCTACAGGCCGTCGAGCGGGAGGCTCACGGTCACCGGCCGGGTTGGCGCGCTCCTCGAGCTCGGCGCCGGTTTCCACCCCGACTTCACGGGGCGGGAGAACATCTACCTGAGCGCCTCGATCTACGGGCTCAAGCGCCAGGAGGTCGACAGCCGTTTGGACAGCATCGTCGACTTCAGCGAGCTCGGGAAGTTCATCGACCTCCCGGTTCGAACCTACTCGGCCGGCATGTACATGCGGCTCGCCTTCTCGGTCGCGACGAACGTGGACGCCGACATCCTGCTCCTGGACGAGGTGTTCGCCGTCGGCGACGAGGCCTTCCAGCGCAAGTGCGTCGACCGCGTCCTCCAGTACAAGGAGCGCGGAAAGACGATCGCGTTCGTCTCGCACTCGGGCGCCTCCGTCGAGCGGATGTGCGACCGGGCTGTGCTCCTTCGGCAGGGGGTCGATGGAGTACGACGGCGAGACGAGCGAGGCGATCCGGCGGTACCAGGAGCTCCTCGCCGGCGAAGAGGATCCCGCCGAGCGGGCAGCGGGGCTCCGGGAGTGGGGCACGGGCGAAGCGCGCGTGAAGGACGTGCGGATCGAAGGCCCCGACGGGCAGAAGCGCGACATGTTCGTCGCGGGCGACCCGTTCGTCGTGCGGCTGCGCGTCGAGCCGCGCGAGACGATCGAGCCGCCGCGGCTCCTGATCGAGCTGCGCGACGCCTCCGGCGGCCTGCTCGGCCGGGCCGAGCGCAGCCTCGGAGACCTCGGGTGGGACGGCAGCGAGGCGAGGGTGCGGTTCGAGGTCGAGAGCCTGCCGCTCGTGGAAGGGCGCTTCCAGCTCAACGTTGCGCTCACGGACGCCGCGCACACGCGGCGGTACCACAGCGTCGAGAAGGCGGCCGAGTTCACGGTCGACCCGCAGGGCGAGTCGCGCGGGTTCTTCCTCTTCGAAGGAGACTGGGCGCTCGAGCGGGAAAGCACGCCCGTGGAGGCCGAGGCTTGAGCACCAGGAGCTGCCCCGACTGGCCCGATCTGCTCGAGCGGGTGCCGGATCTCATGTTCAAGCACTACACGGTCGCCGAGGCACAGTTGCCGGCGGAGGTGCTCGCGGCTCTCGCCGAGAAGTCGCTCGATTCGATCGAGATCTGCTGCGACCTCGACAAGCACGTGTTCAACGCCGAGCACACGGACGAGCTCGTCGCGGACGCGCTTCGCGAGAGCCACTGGTACGACCTGCGCGAGTGGGCCGCGGGCGGCCCCGGCTCAGCGGCGTAGCAAGCCCGGTTTTCTCGACGCGAGGAGCTCGTCCAGCGGCCGTGTGTTGACGACGTCCGCCGCCGTCGCCCAGCCGCGACGCGCGGTCCCGAGCGCCAGGAGGATGTTGCCGAGCCCGCGGATCGAGTGGGAGTCCGTGGAGACGACGATCGGGATGCCGGCCTCGACCGCCTGACGGACGTGCTCGTCCTTGAGGTCGAGCCGGTCTGCGAGCCCGTTCGTCTCGACCGCGGTTCCGGTCTCGAGCGCGACCTGGAACGCCTGGTCGATGTCGAGCGCGTTCGGCGGCACGTCGGTCGATGAGGCGTCCGGTCGGGTGGCTGATGGCCGAGACGGACGGGTGGTACATGGCCTCGACCGTGCGCTTCGTCAGCTCCTCGCGGCTCCCGCGCTGGCCTCCGTGGACGCTCGCCATCACCCAGTCGAGCTCCTCGAGGATGTCGTCCGGGCAGGTCGAGCGTCCCGTCGACGCGGATGTCGCACTCGATCCCGCGCAGGACGCGGAACGGCGCCAGCACGCTCGTTGGCGGCCGCGATCTCCTCGCCCTGACGGCGCAGGTCGTCGGCGTCGAGGCCCGGGACGACGGAGACGGCCTTCGTGTGGTCGCAGATCGCCAGGTACTCGTAGCCGAGCTCGATCGCGGCGCGGCCCATCTCCTCGACGGACGCGCGCCCGTCCGACCAGGTCGTGTGGCAGTGGAGGTCGCCGCGGAGGTCCAGGAGCTCGACGAGGCGCGGGGGCTCGCCGCGGAAGGGCTCCTCGCGAAGCTCGGGCGGGCACCACGGGATTCCGAGCGCGCCGTAGACCTCGAATTCGTTCGCGCCGTCCGGCAGCGGCTCGAGCGCCTCGACGTACGCGGCTGCACCCGTCGCGCGCACGAGCTCGGTGCCGGCCTGCGCCGGCGGCGGGACGCGCAGCTCGACGGCAACTCCCTCCACCGTGACGCCGACGGCGCGCCGGTCCTCCCACTCGACGAGGGCGACGATCTGCGGGAGCCCCTCGAAGCGCCGGATCGTGGCCGCCGGGTCGTCCGAGGCTGCAACCACCGCGAGCTGCTCGCAGCGGTCCCGGAAGCGGCGTGGATCTCCCGCCGGCTCGGCGCCCAGGCCCTCGGCGATGCCTGCAACCAGTGCCCGCCCGCGGTTCAGGAGGAGAGCCCTCTGCGGCAGGGTCTGCTCCTGCGCGATCGCCGCCCGGAGCTTCTTTTCCGTCTTCGGGCCGATCCCCGGGACTTCGAGCAGCCGCCCGGCCGCGGCCGCCTCGCGCAGCTCGTCCAGCGTGCGGACGCCGAGCGTCTCGCCGATCAGCATCGCGCGCTTGGCGCTGAGCCCGAGCATCCGGCCGACGCCGACCAGATCCGGAGAGATCCGCTCCTCGAGCTCCCGGAGCTCGTGCAGCTCGCCTGTCTCGACCAGCTCCCGGAGCCGGACCTCGATCGCAGGGCCGACGCCGCGCAGGTCCCGGATCCGTCCGGTGTGCACGAGCTCGGCGACCGGAACGGCGGAGTCGCGCAGGATGTCCGCCGCTCGCCGATAGGCGCGGACGCTGTAGGAATTGGCGCCGGAGAGCTCGAGGAGCGTCGCGAAGGCGTCGAGCTTCGCGGCGATCTCGGCGTTCTGAGGATCGGGAGGCGAACTCACAGGGGTAGTCTCCCCGCCGTGGCGAGCGTCGTCGTCCCATTCCGTGCTGCAGCCGCGAAGCGGCGCCTCGAGCTCCCCGAGGAGGCGCGTGCCGACCTCGCGCACTCGATGCTCGCCGACGTGCTCGCGGTAGCCGTTGCGGTCGGGCCGACCACCCTCGTGACCGAGGTGGAGGCCGGCCGCGCGCGGTCGCTGGCCGCGGAGCACGGCGCCGCGGTCGTCGACGATCCGGGCCGCGGGCAGGGAGAGGCGGTCGCGGCTGCCCTCGCCACCCTGACCGAGTGGCCGGTGCTCGTCGTGAACGCGGATCTTCCCTCGGCGCAGCCCCGCGACCTCCTGGCGCTGCTCGGCGCCATGCCTTCCAGGGGGATCGCGATCGCCGCGGCCCAGGACGGCACGACGAACGCTCTCGCTCTCTCACGCGCCGGCCTCTTCGCGCCGCTCTACGGCCCCGGCAGCGCCGAGCGCTTCCGCGAGCACGCCGAATCGATCGGCGTCGATGTTCGTGACGCTCGACGTCCCTGCGCTCGCCGAGGACGTCGACACGGTCGCGGAGCTCGAACAGCTCGCGTCGTGAACGTCGTCGTCCTGAGCGGCGGAGTGGGTGGCGCCCGCTTCGTGCGCGGGCTCGTCGACGCCGTCGATCCGAGCGGGGTCACGGTGATCGGGAACGTCGGTGACGACCTCGAGGTGCTCGGCGTCTACGTCTCGCCCGACCTCGACACGCATCCTCTACGCGCTCGCCGACCTGAACGACGAGGAGCGCGGCTGGGGCAGGGCCGGCGAGACCTGGAACGCGCTCGGGGCGGTGTCCGAGCTCGGCGGTGAGGCGTGGTTCAGGCTCGGCGACCGGGATCTCGGTCTCCATCTCGTCCGGACGCGAGGCGCTCGGGCGGCGCGAGCCTCTCTCGCGGATCACCGGCGGGCTTGGCCGACGCGCTCGGGATCGAGGCTACGGATTCTCCCGGCGACCGACGACCGGCTGCGGACTTGGATCCGACCGGAGGCGGGCGAGCTCTGACCTTCCAGGACTGGTTCGTGCGCCGCGGGCACCGGGACGAGGTGAGCGGTGTGCACTACGAGGGCGCGGAGACCGCGCGAGCCGCTCCGGGCGTGCTCGAGGCGCTGGGAGACGGCCGACCTGATCGTGATCGCGCCGAGCAACCCCTTCGTCTCGATCGGGCCCGTCCTCGCAGTCCAGGAGATCCGGGCGGCCGTCGCCGACCGCCGTGTCCCCTCCGTCGCCGTCAGCCCGCTGATCGGCGGCAGGGCCGTGAAAGGCCCGGCCGACCGGATGCTGAACCGGCTCGCAGGCGGGACCGGCCCGGCGCAGGTGGCCGGCTGCTACGAGGGGCTGATCGACGCCCTGGTCTACGACGAGGCCGACGGGGAGGTCGAGCTCGACGTGCCGCTCGATCGTCACGAAGACGCTCATGGCCGACGTCGACTCCCGCCGCAAGCTCGCGGAGGCCGCGCTGGCGGCCGCGGCCGCACTCCGATGAGGAGTCGCGATCGTCGGCGGCACCGGCAGCTTCGGGCGCGCCCTTGCAGAGCGCAGGTCGCGAGCGGCGAGGCCGTCGTGATCGGCTCCCGCGACGCCTCGCGCGCCGAGGAGATCGCGACCGTGCTCGGCGTCGAGGGCGCGTCGAACGAGGACGCCGTCTCGAACGCCGACCTCGTGATCCTCGCCGTCCGCTCCAACGCCGCCCTGGACACCGCGCGGGAGCTGAAGGAGGCGATCGGAGCAACACCGCTGCTCTCGGTCGCGAGCAGCCTCGAGTTCACGGACGCCGGCAGTCCTGCCCGGCCAGCACGGCTACTCGCTCGCCGAGCACATCGCGGAGATCGTCGACGCGCCGGTCGCGGCCGGCCTCCAGACCCTCGCTGCCGTCCACCTCGCCGGCGCGGAGCCTGCCCGACGAGGACGTTCTCGTCTGCGGGGAGGCCGACGCCCGCGAAGGATCTCTCCCTCGACCTCGCCGAGCCGGCTCGTCAAGGGCCGTGCGATCGACGCCGGCCCGCTCGCCAACGCCCGCGCGCTCGAGGGGATGACCGCGGTGATCCTGAACGTGAACCGCCGCTACAAGGTGCACGCGGGGATCCGGCTGACCGGCCTGCGAGTGAGCGGCGTCCTCGTCCTCCCGCTCGAGGGGATTCCCGAGCTCGAGGAGGGCGACGATCTCGCCGGTCTCCTCCAGGAGGCGGCGGGTGGGTCGGCGGTTTCGCGAGCGGCGACGTCCTCGTCGTCGCCCAGAAGGTTGTGTCGAAAGCGGAGGGACGCATCGTCCGGCTCGAGGACGTCGAGCCGACGGACGAAGCGCGCACCCACGCCGGCGAAGGCGATCCACGGCACGTCGAGGTCATCCTCCGCGAGTCCACCCGGATCGTCCGCAGCCGGCCGCCGCTCGTGATCGCAGAGACGAGCCATGGCTTCGTCTGCGCCTCCGCCGGCGTCGACGCATCGAACACACCCGGCGACGGGACGCCGTCGTCCTCCTGCCGTCGACCCCGACGCATCGGCTCGCGCACTCCACGACCGCCTCGGAGTCGCCGTCATCGTCAGCGACTCGTTCGGCCGGCCTTTCCGCCAGGGCACGACGGACGTGGCAATCGGCGTCGCCGGTCTCAGCCGCCGCTCCTCGACCACCGCGGCAAGCGAGACCGGGCCGGCTACGAGCTCACGATCGACCCAGATCGCCGTCGCAGACGAGATCGCCGGCGCGGCCGAGCTCGTGATGGGCAAGACCGACGCAATCCCTGCGGCGATCGTCCGCGGCCTGCAACTCGAGGGCGACGGCACCGCCCGAGACCTCGTCATGCCGCCGGAGCGCGACCTGTTCCGGTGAGCCCGCCCCGCCCGTGGTGCTCGTGCACGGCATCACCGCCTCGACGTACTGGTGGGGGCCGACGGTCGCCGCCCTGGAGCAGGACGTACGACGTGCACGTCGTCCGCCTGCCGGGCTTCCGCTACACGCGAGGCCGCGTACTGGCTGAGGAGTGGCTGGACGGGACGGGCTGAGCGGCGCCGCCGTCGTCGGCCACTCGATGGGCGGCACGATCGCACTCGCGCTCGCCGCCGAGCGCGCCGCACCTGGTCGACGGCTCGCGCTGATCGCCCCGGCGGGCATCTTCGCGTCCAGGCGCCCGATCGTATGTCCTGCCGCTCGCCCTCTCGGTCGGCCGCGTCTCCCCGCCGCCTCGCCCTGCTCGCCCGCGACGCGTGCGCGTCGGCCCGCGTCCGCCTCTGGCAGGTCGGCAGCGACCTCCTCGCCTCCGACATCGTCTCGACCCTGCGCGCGTCCGGCGCCGACACTGATCGTCTGGGGCGCGGACGACCGGCTGCTTGCCGCCGACGCTCGGGGTCGTCTTCAGCGCGGAGATGCCCGACTCGCGCCTCGTCGTGCTCGACGGCTGCGGCCATGTCCCGATGCTGGAGGCACCGGACGCGCTGAACGAGGAGTTACTCGGATTCCTGGAGGAAGCTCCGAACGAGCGCACCTAGGGCCTGAGGATGGCTGTGGTGGACGGCGTGGGCCGCTCCAGGCACGACCTCGAGCCGACCCTGAGGAGCCCGGCGCGCGATCTCCTCCGCCCAGTCCTGCGGGCAGAGTGGATCGCCTTCGCCGCGCACCACGAGCAACGGCTCCGTGAGCGCCGGCACCTTCCGCTCGAGTGCGTCGTGGAGCGCCGACCGGGCCGTTCGTGCGACGCGAAGCGGGTTCGGGAAGAGATAGTCCCGCACGACGATCGCCGTCAGCGACAGCCGCTCCCTCGTCGAGTCCAGGAGCAGACGGCCTGCCTGATCGACCCAGGAACGGTGCCGGCGGTCGACGGTCGGCCCGACGAGGATCGCCCGCCCGACTGCGCCCGCCTCCTGCGAGGCAAGCTCGGCGATCACCTGGCAGCCGAGGGAGTTGCCGAGGACCGGCGCACCGCCGATCACATCGCCGAGCGCCCGGGCCTGATCCTCGACGGTCACATGCCGCCGCAGGTCCGGCCGGGCGATCTCGAACTCGGCCAGCTCGCGCACGAGTGGATCGAAGTAGCGGCCGGAGACGCCGAGGCCATGGACGAGCACGAGTCGCTTCATGGGCATGCTTGTACCATGACGCTGCGCCGCAGACTCACCTTCTTCGCGCTCTCGCTCCCCGAGCGGCTCGTTCGCTCGACGGCGCGCGGTCGTCGGCGGCACCGTCCACGAGACCGCGCAGCTCTTCCTTCCGCGGATCGCGCGGCGAGTCGCGGCTCTACGAGGCGAGCGCGAAGAACCTCCTGCGGATCATGATCGAGGGCGTCGGAGACGTCGAGCCGGCTCGACGCCGACCACTCCGGTCACGCCGAACGCGCCTGCCGCCGAAGCAGCTCGCGCTCCGCAAGGGCGTCGGCAACATCGTCGAGCTCGGCTCGATCGCGGCCTTCGGCTTCTCGCCGCTCTGGCTGCTCGCGGCGGCGGCCGACCTCACCCACGGCTCGCGGGTCTACCTGCACGCGCTGACCGACGAGCTCAAGGCCTCCGGCGTCGATCAGGGAGGACGTCGACGTGTCGTCGGTGGACGATCTGCTCGGGATCCTGAAGGGCACGACCGGCCGTACCGCCCGTCTCATCGACATCCCGCCGGTCGAGCTCGCGGAGCTCCGCATGTCGATGACGGAGCTGGCCGACGGCGCGACCGATCTTCCGTCACAGCGCCAGCTCGCCCGCCTCTACGACGGCCTGCGCCGGACCGCCGCCGCCGAGGACCGCTCGCTGCTCGAGGTCTCGCAGGGCGTCGGGATGGCGTTCGTCACCTCGGCCCGGACGCTCTCCGACAGGCACGTGAAGGTGCCCTACCGGGAGGACTGGGAGCCGCTCCGCGACGAGGGGTTCGCCGCCTACGCCCTCCGCGTGTCGACGCCGTATGGCGAGGCAGCCGCATGCACTTCGACCCCGAGCGCAGCAGACGTACACCGAACGCGTCCTTGAACCGGATTCCGGCGAGAAGCCCGATCCGGAGAGCTTCGAGTTCTGCGACGAGCTCGAGCAGGGCTTCGGCTGGATCGCGAAGGAGAGGCTCGGCCGCTGCTCGCACGCGCTCAAGAGCCGCGGCGAGCGTCTGGGTCTTCGATCCCGGTCATGTGGGAGCCGGCGATCGAGCGGGTCACGCAGCTCGGCCAGGCCGCCGGCGTCGTCCAGCTGCTCGACCGGCACGATCGGGACTCTGCCGAGTTCGCGAAGGCGCTTGGCGTCCCGCACTATGTCGTTCCCCTGCAGGGGATCACGGCTGCCTCGTCGCTCGAGTTCGTCCCGCTCGTGCGCTCGCGCTTCTGGAAGGAGGTCGCGGTCTGGATGCCCGGAGCTACGCGCCCTCGTCGTCGCCGACGCGCTCGGCACGCTCCGGCTACTTCCGTGCGCCGGAAGAGCCGATCGGCGTCCACCCGATCCTGCGGTTGAAGCCGCCGAAGACGCTCGGGCGCTTCGAGCCGCAGCACATCCTCGTCGGCCACGGACGGGGCCTCCACGGCGAGCCGACGGCTGAGGCGTTGCAGGAGGCGCTTCGCACCTCCCGCCGGCGGCTCCCGAAAGCGCTGCTCGGCCTGGTCCGAAGCGGCTAAGAGGGCCACTCGGGGTACCGAGGCAGCCCGTCGTCCGGGAGCTCCTGCCAGACGGCGCGGGAGTCGACGAACTGGTGGTACTGGGGCCGGATCTCCGGGTCGCCGTCGAGCGACCCGAAGCGGATCGAGACCTCCGGCCCTTCGGGCCACCAGCCGCCGAAGAGGCTCGATCCGCACTCGGTGCAGAAGACCTTCGACATCCCGCCCTCCGGCCGAAAGACGCGAAGAAGCTCCTCACCGGCCACAAGACGGAAGCGCTCGCGCGGCACCCGGCCCTGAGTCCCGCCGAATGCGCCGGAGTGCTTGCGGCACCGGGAGCAGTGGCAGTGGCTCGCGCGGAGAAACGGAGGCTCGACCTCGAACCGAACGCCGCCGCACAGACAGCTGCCTCGCACAATGCTCACGGGTCGACTCTACGCCGCGCTGAGAGCGCCGTTCGCGTCTGCGTAACGCGTCCGAATCTGGCCGACCTCGCTCAGGGCGCCGACGAAGGTGTCGACGATCTCCGGGTCGAACGCCTTGCCGGATTCGCTGCGGAGCAGCGCCACCGCCGCGGCCTGGGTGAAGGGGCGCGGCCGGTAGGGCCTCGAAGTCGTCAGGGCGTCGAAGACGTCGCAGACTGCGGCGATGCGGCCCGCGAGCGGGATGTCCTCGCCGCGCAGCCCATGCGGGTAGCCCTCGCCGTCGTAGCGTTCGTGGTGGCTGAGCGCGATCTCCGCCGCGAGCTGGATCAGCTCGGAAGTCGAGCCGTTCAGGATCCGGTGCCCGACGCGCGTGTGCTCCTGGATCTCGGCCCGCTCTTCGTACGTCAGAGGGCCGGGCTTGACGAGGATCCGGTCGGGCACGCCGACCTTGCCGATGTCGTGCAGGAGGCTCGCGGTGCGGATGAGGGAGCAGCGCTCGGGCGGCAGCCCGAGCCGGAGGGCGATCATCCGGCAGAAAGCGGCCATCCGTTCGACGTGGAGCCCGGTACCGGCGTCTCGGAGCTCGACGGCGCGGGCGAGCCGGTGGATCGTCTCCTCGCGGGAGAGCGCAAGCTCGAGCGTGCGCCGGTCGACTGTCGCCTGGAGCTCACGCCTGAGCGCGGCCGATTCCTGCTCGAGCGCCCGGCGGTGAAACGCGTTCGCCACGGTGATCAAGAGCTCGTTGTTGCGAAACGGCTTCACGAGGTAGTCGTAGGCGCCGACCCGAATCGCCTCCTCCGCGAGCCTCGTGTCGTCGGAGCCGCTCATCATCACGAGCGCGACGCCGGGCTCGGAGCCGCGGATCTGCGCCGCCAGCTCGAGCCCGGTGGTCTCCGAGCCGAGATCGAGGTCGCAGACGCACACGTCGATCCCCTCCGCCTCGAGCAGATCAGCGCCTCCTGGAGGCTCTGCGCGAGCTCACACCGATAGCCGTTCGTGCGCAGGACGACGCCGACGAGCTCGCCGATCCGGCGGTCGTCGTCGACGACGAGCACCGCTCCACGGCTGGATTGGGGCGAGATTGTGGACATTCGCGATTGATAGATGCCGGTTGCAGGGATTCCTTGCGATCCACAGCTGTGGAAAACCGCACTTTTCGGCGCCAGAGGCGGCCGCAAGCCGCCGCGACAGCTACCTTTAGGGCAGTGGGCGCGAAGAAACGGCAGACGATGGGCAAGATCATCCGCGAGCGAGAGCGGGCCGAGAAGCGCGCGCTGAAGAAGGAGAAGAAGGACGAGAAGAAGGCCATGGCGGTCGCGCAGAAAGAGGCGCTGGCGCTCGGCCTCCCGTGGCCTCCGGTCGAGCACGGTGAGAACGGCGACGAGGCCGAGCTCGACGAGGACGGCAACGTGATCGTCGGCGAGCTCAGCGAGAACGGCGAAACGGAATCGGTCGCGGTCGTGACCGACCCCGAAGAGCGACCCGCAACCAGCTCGCCTTCGTAAAGCGCTCGAACCGCTCGCCGAGGCGGGCGGATCGGGATGCCAGGCCTGCTTGGACGGCAATTCGATCTCGCGGCCCTTTGACTCCTTCAGGACGTCGAGCATCGGCCCATCAGTCTCGTCCACGAGCCGCGGTGCTATGTGAACACGGTAGTCCGGCGAGACTCCGACGAGATCCTGGTCGTAGGCGCGGTGGTGGATGCTGCAGAGACTGAGCCCGTTCGGAATCTCGGCTAGCCCTTTCGGATCCACGTCCTGAACGATGTGGGCCGCATCGAGGAGGCGAAGCTCCCTGAGCCGGCAGATCGTGCAGCGATCGCGGTAGGCCTGGAGGACCAGCGCGCGGAAGCGGCCCTGATGCAATCGCACGCGCGTCTCGCGAACCGCGTACTTGCGCTCGACGGAAATCTCGATCGGCATCGGCTCCGGATGGTCCAGCGTGCCGGTCATGCGCCCGGGTGTGACCATCACATGCCTCGCTGCGGGATCGTCAGCCGTGACGTAGCAGGGGTACTCGACTCGATACCAGCTCGGCCGTGTCGAGACGAAGTACGCAAGCGGAGCTTGGAGCGCGTAGGCCTGGCGCAATGCCCGGTTGTCGGCTTGGTCGACCGACCCCGCGCGGTACGCGTAGCGGAAGCCCTCGTCGGTCTCCTCGTCGCCGTAGGGCGATTTGAAGGAGGTCTGGATCGAAAGCGCCGCCGGCCCCCTCTGGGTCGCCGAGCGGTAGATGCCCTTTTGCCGATTCAGGAAAGGAACCCGTTCGCCCTGGTGAACGAAACCGTCGCTGAGCGCGCCGACGAACGGGAGGTCATTTCCATAGCGCGCGCGCAGCGCGTCGAGAGCGAGGAAGCACCGGACCCGTACTTCTTCGTCTCGCTCGGCCATCCGGGCGATTCTGAACTCTGCCGCCTGGGAGGGCAACGGCTACGAGGCCGATGGGGCGCTAGCGCGAGGGTGCCAGGCTCCTTTCCGGCTCGTTGACGGCTAGCGTCTGCCGCCGATGACTCTGAGAGGACGACTGGTGCGGGCGCTCGACAGCTACGCGAGCCTGCTGGTGCTGCTGCTGGCCAACTTCTTCCTGCTGGAGCTCGTTGACGATCCCCGGTGGGGAGCGCTCGGCAGCACGGTGCTCTCGCGCCGCCGCGCTCGTCGTCGCGATCAGCGACCCGGATGCGGGCCACACGATCAAGCGCCGACATGTCCTTCTCGTCGCAGCGTGCATCGCGCTGGCGCCGATCGTGTTCTTCGTCAACTCCGCCGAGTTGATCGGCCTGACCTACCTGTTGCCGGCGGTCCTGCTCGTCACGGCAACCCTGCCGATCACGATCACCCGCGTTGCGCGACACCGGCGGGTCACGCACGAAACGGTGCTCGGCGCACTCTGCGCCTACGTGCTCCTCGGGCTGCTGTTCGCGTTCGTCTTCCTGGCAGTCGAGGAGGTGCGCGGCGATTTCTTCGCGCAGGCCGGTGAGCACCCGCAGTCCGAGTTCCTCTACTTCAGCTTCATCACGCTGACGACGCTCGGGCTCAGTGCGGCCACACCTTCGATTGGATTTCCACAGGCGCTGACCGCGCTCGAAGCGCTGATCGGCTCGGTGTTCCTCGTCACCCTGGTCGCGCGGCTCGTGACGCTCTGGGGCCGCCAGGACGCCGAGGACGCTCGCCGATCCGAGTGAGCGAGGGTGGGCGGCGAGCATCTGCCCGCCGCCCCTCGCGCGATCATCCGGTCAGCTGTTGTCCTTGACGTACTTGATGCACTGACCCTGGTTCTTGAAGGACGGGTCGTTGAACGTCATCCAACCGCCGTCCTTGCAGTCGTCCTTCGAGCTGGGCCTGCGGCCGACCTCGAAGTCGTAGATCGTGTCGTTGAACTCCACGCCGTCAGCACCCACGATGTACAGCGGGTTGTTCGACCCGATGTTGACGCCGATGCCGAGCACGACCGCGTTCGGGCACAGCGTCTTGATCTGGGTGAGCGTGTACATCGGCGGTCCGCCGGCTCCGGCGACGAGGCCGCACTCGGGGACTGTCCGCGTCGACCAGAAGAGGCCGGAGTCCACGTCCCAGTGCTGCCAGACGCCCTTGACGACCACACCGTTCTGGTACGGCTCGTACACGAGCGTCGTGAAACCGCCCGGAGCCGCGCCGTTCGCGTCGATGATGAACTGGTACGACGGAGCCGCAATCGGCGGGAGGTTCGACGGAGCCTGGTACGTCCAGTAGCCGAGCGTGTGGACGCTTGCAACCGGCGTGCCGGCGACCTCGTCGGTGAAGATGCCTGCCTTGTCGGCCAGGTTCGCCGTCGTCGTGAGCTTGACCGAACCGGTGCCGAGTCCGGGCGGTGCGCCGAACTCCTCCGTGAACGTAACCGTGCCGCCGCCCACCGTGACCGGCGTCCAGCTGGAGCTGTTCTGGGTCACGACGACTCTGTCCGCCGCCGCTGCGATGCCGGCGAATGCCATCGCGCAAAGCGCGACGATGACCGCAAGTGTGCGGACAGGCCGACGCCGCAAGTGTGACTTCTGCATGTAACCCCCCGAGTTGTGGTGCCCGCGAGTGAATCTCGCGACGCGGCATCCTAACCGCGATTGCGACTCATGTGGGCTACGTGTTTGAAAACGTAAAGAGCGGTGCCGCCTCCGTTCCTAGCGCGGTTCCAGCCGGGGCTCGGCCTCGACGACGGGCGTCCGGTCGTGCGGTGGCTCGATTGTGAGGTTCGGCAGGATCCGGTCGAGCCAGCGCGGCATGTACCAGGACTTCTCTCCGATCATCACGAGGAACGCCGGCACGAGCGTCATGCGCACGAGCAGGGCGTCCGTGAGGATCGCGACCGCCAGCAGGATGCCGAACTCCTTCGAGATCCGGTCCGAGGTGAGGATGAAGGCCGCGAAGACGGTGCCCATGATCAGCGCCGCCGCCACGACGACGCGGCCGATCGCCGCGATTCCGTGCTCGACCGCCTCGCGCGTCGGGAGCCCGTGGACGTGCTCCTCCCGGATTCGGCTCATCAGGAAGACCATGTAGTCCATCGAGAGCCCGAACAGGATCGCGAAGGCGATCGGCGGCACGAACGTCTCGATTGGACCCGTCCGGTCGAGGCCGGTCAGCCCCAGCCCATGGCCCTCCTGGACGACGAGGGTGAGGACGCCGAACCCGACGAAGGCGGACATGATCGTCGTCACGGCCGCGGTCAGCGAGATCACGATCGACCGGAACGCCATCGCGAGCACGATGAACGTGACTCCGATGATGTAGAGCAGGAAGAGCGGGAGCCGCGACATGATCCGGTCGCCGATGTCGGCGAACGCCGCCGTCAGTCCCGAGACATAGGCGACGGAGTCCCCGCCTTCGACTGCCGCCGGAATGACGTCGGTGCGCAGTTCGTCCACGAGCTGCTCGGTCTTCTCGTCCTGGGGCGCGAACTCGGGTGTGACGAAGACGAGGCCGACGGTCTTCGCGTCGTTGAGCTGGGGCTCACTCGCGGACGCGACGCCCTCGAGGTTCCGCACGCCGTCGTACACCCGCTGCGGCGCCTGCGGATCGTCGTTGATGTCGACGACGATCGGGATCGGGCCGTTGAAGCCGGGGCCGAACCCTTCGGCGAGCAGGTCGTAGGCCTTGCGCGCCGTCTGCTCTTTCGGCTGCGTTCCCTGGTCGGCCGCCCCCAGGCGCACGAGCCCCGAGGTCGCCGCCAGGGCCAGGAGCACGAGCAGCACGGCGATGAACACGACACGGGCGTTCGACGCCACGAACCGGCCCCACCGTGCAACGAGCGTCTTTTCGCGCGTGGCCTCGGACTCGTCCACCCGGCGGAGGAAGGGGATCTTCAGCCGGTCGATCTTGTGGCCGAGCTTCGCGAGGACGGCGAGCAGGAGCGAGTTCGCGATCAGCACGGTCGTCAGCACTCCGAGGGCACTGCCGATCCCGAGCTTCGTCACGAAGTCGAGCCCGAAGAAGGCGAGCCCGGAAACGGAGATGGCGACCGTGAGCCCGGCGAACAGCACCGCCCGTCCTGCCGATGCGCCGGCCTCGGCAGCCGCGTCGGTCGGCGACAGTCCATCGTGGAGCAGTTGCCGGAAACGGGTCACGATGAACAGCGAGTAGTCGATTCCGACCCCGAGCCCGATCATGGACACGAGGAGCGGCGTGATCGTGTTGATGTCGGTGAGCCCGGCGAGCAGGAAGAGGAGCATGAACGCGCCCAGCAGCGCCGTCAGGGCGAGTGCGATCGGGATCATCGTCGCGACGAGGGTGCGGAAGACGACCATCAGGACGATCAGCGCGGCGAGGAGCCCGAGGAGCTCCTGCGTCCCCTGCTCGATCGGCGGGAACTCTGCGTCGCCGTTGAACTCCGCCGTCACCCCGGCCGGCGCGACGGTCTCGCGGACCGACTCCTGAACCGCAAGAACGGACTCCCGGTCCTTCTCGAAGATGACCCGGTCGAACTGCGCCTCCGCATAGGCGATCCGCCCGTCGTCGGACAGCGTGTCCTCGCTGAAGGGGTTACCGACGCTCTCCACGCCGGCCACGTCGTCCGTCGGCTTGAACTCGGCGGTCTTGAGCTTCGCGATCGCCTCGTTGACGGCGGCCCTGCGCTCCGCCGTGTCGAGCCGCTCGCCGGGAGGCGCGGCAAAGACGAGGTTCAGGACGCCGCCCTGCTCCTCGGCGAACTCCGCCTCGATCAGATCGGTCGCCTTCTGGGTGTCCGAGCCGGGAATCTCGAACTTGTCACGGAGCTCCCCGCCGAAGGCGGCGACCATGCCGATCAGCACCGCCATGATCAGCAGCCAGGCGCCGATCACGCGCCAGGGATGCGAGGCCATCATGCGGGCCCAGCGCGCAAGGGCGCCGGTCGAGAGACGTTCGTGGGCGAGTCGGCGGTCGGGGGCGGCGCTCCGTTCGGTCATCGAGTCGTCCTTCCGTGCGGGGTCGGCGGCACTGTTCAGACTACGGAAAGCACCGAATCTCATCGGTGTCGAAGCCTTCGAGCTGTGCCCGCTCTTGAGCCGGGCGGGCGACTGTGGAATAACTGACATGTGTCAGCTTCAGACGCCACAACGCTGAAGGTCACTGACCGGACGGAAGAGGTGCGCCTCGCGATGGCGTGGAACGGTGGCGTCAGCCTCGCGATCTGGATGGGCGGCGTGGCCGTGGAGCTCGACTGCGCCCGCCGCTCGCACCTCGGCGTGGAAGACCACGGCGTCGCCCCCGACTACGGCAGCGAGAAGGAGGGCGTCCACAAGCGGACGATCTACAACGCCCTCTGCCGCGCATTCGACCGGGTGCTCGTGATCGACATCCTCACCGGCGCCAGCGCCGGCGGCATCAACGGCGCGCTGCTCGGAGCGGTGATCACGAAGAACCGCCGGCTGCACCCGAGCTTCCTGCGCGAGCGCTGGATCGGCCTGGGCGACTTCTCGACGATGCTGCGGCCGACGAACTCGCGGAAACCCGAGTCCCTGATGGACGGCAAGTACTTCCGGCGGCAGTTGGTCGACACGTTCAGGGACTGCCTCGAGGAGGACGCAGGCGGTCGAGCGTCCGAGCTAGGCAGGATCGCGCAGGCGGGCTTCTTGCCGAGTGAGGTCTCACTCGACGTTCAGTCGACCAACGTCTACGGGACGATGCGCAAGTTCTCGGATCACTGGGGCGAGCTGTTCGTCGCGCGGGAGTTTCGGGCACCGCTTCGCTTTCGGCGAGGGGGCGACTTCGAGGCTTTGAAGCTCGCGACCGCCGCGCGGGCCTCGGCGTCGTTCCCGGGAGCCTTCGAGCCCGCGAAGATCGACGGCGACGGCGCGATCCTGGCCGGCTACCCCGGCAAGGTTCGCTGGGGGATCGACGGCGGGCTGCTCGAGAATGCGCCGATCGAAGCGGCGATCGAGCTGATCCCGGCGCGTCCGGCCACGCGGCCCGTTCGTCGGTGGGTCTGCTACGTCAACGCCGATCCTCCAAACCCGACCTCTACGCCGGAGGTGACGAAGGAGCCGAACCTCCAGCAGGTGCTCGGGTATGTCGTGAACCTCCCGCGCGACGCGAGGTTCATCGACGAGCTCGTCGCGATCGAGAACGCCACCAGACGCAGCGAAGTGGCGTCGACGTCGGTGCGCGCTCTTGCCGATCTCGACTGGGACGCCCTCCAGCCGACCGCCGCAGCCCTTCTCGCGACGTACCGGAGGGGTCGCGCGATCACGTCGCTGGAGGAGGTCCTGGTCGGGCCGGGCGAACCGCCCGATCCCGGCGGAGCGCGTGTCGTCTTCGACCGCCTCGAGAGCGAGAACCTCCTCGAGCTGCCCTGGATTCCGCTCGACGGTCCCCTCGAGGCCTCCATCAATCCCTGGCGGTGGGGGGTTCGAGCCGCGCAGAGGATTCTGTACCTCGAGCTCGACCTGCTGCGGATGGCCAACCCCGACGCCCTGGCGGGGAGCCGGGAGCCCATCGACCGCGGGATCTCGGCACTCGAGGACGTCGCCGACGAGCTTCGGAAGACGGGCTCGGTTCGGGAGGCCACCCGGGAGCTCGCAGGCGCGCGAGACCTCCGCGAGAAGGTCGACGCTCTCGATGCGCTGTTCGACCAGTTCCGGGACGACATCAACCACGCGCTCGTCGAAGCGACACTGAGTTTCGTTTCAGCGATGCAGCCACTGCCGTCCGCAAGCGGACTGTTCAGAGGCGAGAAGGACCGAGACGGCGCCGTCATGGAGTTTCTCCGCCGCGCTCTGGCGATCGAGGTGGTGCGCCGCGCCTTCTGCTCGGACAAGGACGTCGATTCCGCGCAACGCTTCTCGTTCGCGCAGCTCACGCCGCTCGCGCCGTGCCCGCTCCTGACAGCGAAGCCGCTGCGCGAGCCGGGGCCGAACTCGCCAGAGGAGAAGCTCACGGGAATCGACCTCAACCACTTCGCGGCCTTCTACCGCGCCTCGTGGCGCGCGAACGACTTCATGTGGGGCCGACTCGACGCCGCCACCCGGATCGTCGACCTTCTCGTCGACGCGGGGCGTGCCGAGACCGTCCGGACCCGGCCCCAGGGGGGCGTCGATCCCGGACTCGTGCTCGCCGATGCGCTGGTGCCGCTGGACGACAGCCAGGAGGCGGTCGACCAGCGCGCCATCGTCACGGAGGCGCTCGGAGACGCCAAGAACGGCTACGAGAGCCAGCCGGATGGAGTGCGCCAGCAGCTGGAGGCGCCGCTCCCTGCAGGCGCCCCACAGCTACGGGAGCGGGTCCGCCAGGTCATCGGCGCAGATCTCGGCCTCGGAAGCGACGCGAAGCTCACGCGCGTCCTCTGCGCTCGCGCGGCGCAGTACGAGGCGATCCGTCAGGAGTTGCCGGTGCTCGCCAAGCAGAGCGAGGAGGACGGGAAAGCCGGGTGCTTCACGAAGCCTTTCCCACACGAGCCGACCGCACCGATGTTCGATGCGATCAAGGCTCTGCGAACCTCGATTGCGGGAAGGCTGCCGCTGCCGCGGAAGCTCGGACGCGGTGTGCCCGACGAGCTGACGAGCATGCTCGCTCTCAGGACGCTGTCGCACACCGTCCTCGTTGCGCTGGCTGCGCTCCGGAGCATCAGCATGCCGCTCGCCCGCGTCTTCACACCGGCGCGGATCCCGTTCCTCTCGGTGTCCGGGCTGACCTCACGCAGCCGTGGGAAACGTCTCGCAGCCGGCGCCGCGTTCGGCGCCGCCTCCCTGTACCTCACCGCTCGCCTGCTCGAAGCCGAGGTGAGCGATGCGGATCCGACGAAGAGTGTCAGCAACGGTTCGCTGATCGTGCTCTGGATCGCCGCTCTTGCCATCGTCGGGTTCGCGGCCGTACCTGCATGGCGGGCTGTTCGAACAGACTCCCCACTGCGGCTCATCGGCCAGGGGGCGTGGGCCGTCTCGTTCCTGGTGCTGGGTGGTGGGCTGGTCGTGTACCACGCCGTGCGAGAGATCGGTCTCTGGGACACGCTCACCGCTGCACCCGAGCCGGCTCCGCCCGGGATGCTGCTCGTACTCGTCTTCGCCGCCCTGGGCCCCGGTGCGGTCGTGGCCAGGCGTCTGCCCATGATCCCGCGCGTGGAAGTCCTGGGCCGTGAGATCGACCGCGTGGACACCGGTGGCGCGGTGACGGCGTTACTCGTCCTGGCCGCCTCAATTGCGCTCGGCTGGTGGTCGGTGGACCGCCTCGTCGCCGGCTTGGACGAAGGCGGTTGGCACCTCTACGGCCCGGTGCTCGCCGCCATCGCGGCTCTCGCCGGGCTTCTGTACGCACTCTTCGGCCGCTGGCGAGGCGTCGCCTCGCCGCTGGCGCCCGAGCCCTCATAGAAGCTCGCGGCGGAATCGGGGCGGCAGGCTCCTGCCGGCCGCCCCTCCCGCTTAAGCGGCGACGACTACGCGGTCGCGAAGCAGCTCATGGAGCCGCCGCATGGCCTTCGTCTCGAGCTGGCGGACACGCTCGCGCGTGAGGCCGAGCTCGCGGCCGATGTCTTCGAGGCTCGTGGCCTCGCCGGCCTCGCCGAGGCCGAAGCGGAGCTCGAGCACGCGCCGTTCCCGGTCGTCGATCTGCGCGAGCGCCTCGTGGAGCCGCGCGCGTTCCAGCGAGATGCCGGCGAGCTCGAGCGGGTCGTCGGCGGCGGTGTCGGCGAACAGGTCGCCGAGCTCCTGCGTCGCCCTCGCCGACCGTCTGGTTCAGCGATGCGATGACCTCGACGGCATCGAGCGCCTCCTCGGCGTGGCTCAGCTTGAGCTGGGCCGCCTCGGCGAGCTCCTCGATCGTCGGGACCCGGCCGAGCTGGGTCTCGAGCTTCTGGCGGGCGCGCCGCAGCTTCATCCGCCGCTCGTGGACGTGGACGGGGATGCGGATCGTCGCGGACTGGTTCGCGACCGCGCGCTGGCAGGCCTGGCGGATCCACCAGGTGGCGTAGGTCGAGAACTTGAAGCCCTTGCGGTAGTCGAACTTCTCGACCGCGCGGTTCAGGCCGATGATCCCGTCCTGGATCAGGTCCAGGAGCGAGACGCCGTGGCCCTGGTACTTCTTCGCGTTCGAGACGACCAGGCGCAGGTTCGAGTTCGTCATCCGCTCCTTGGCGGCGAGGTCGCCGCGCTCGATCTGCTTGGCGAGCGCAACCTCCTCGGCGGCGGTCAGAAGCGGATAACGGCCCATCTGGTTGAGGAAGAGCTGGAGGGAGTCCGTCGTCCCGCCGGCGCCGGGCGTCAGGTCGAGCTCGGGCTTGTCGGGCGCCGACTCGTCCTTGTCGCTCTCGATCTCGACGTCGGCCTCGTCGAGCGCAGCGCGAAGCGCGGTGAGGGCCTCCTCGTCGAGGTCGTGCTCGGTCTGGAGAGCGTCGATCTCCGTCGTGCGGACGAAGCCGCGCTCCTGCGCGTCGTGGACGAAGGCGGCGACGGCCGCGGTGGTATCGAGGGCATCGTTGCCCAGGGCAAGTTCAGTCAGCATCATGTTCTCCGTCTTTCGCTAGGGCTGGCGCGCGCACGCAGGCCTGCGGCAGGCGCGCCGATCTACAGGTTTTAACGCTTCCTAAGCTCTTTTTCTGCCCTTTTTGGCAAATCTCACACAAGCTTTACAGTCGAGGGCGCGTTTGGACATACTCCTTCCCACCGCGGCGAACGGGGAAGGGGTCGGAAATGAGGGATCGTCTCGAGCGTTTTGCGCTGCTTGCAGGAGCACTTGGCGCGCTGCTCTGGATCGTCTCGCTGGTCGTGCTCGAGGGGGCGGGAAACCCCGCCGGCCCGAGCGGCGGGGACGAGATCGCAGAGTTCTACAGGAGTGACCGCACGGCGATTCTGCTCGCGTCGACTCTCCATGCCCTCGGAGGATTCCTCTTCCTCTGGTTCGTGGCTGCGCTGCGCCCGGTGCTCGACGCCGGCCGGTCGCCTTCGTGGCTGACGACCGCCATGCTCGTGGGCGGAACCGCGGGCGGGGCGATGATGCTGGCGATGATGGGCGGTCAGTCGACGGGTGCGACGACCGATGCCGCCCTCGTCACTCCGGACACGGCGATCGTCTTCTGGCGGATCTCGCACGCCTTCTTCATCGCAGCCGAGATCTCCCTTGCGGTCTTCCTCGGCGCGCTCTCGATCCTCGCGCTGCGCCGGCTCGTTCTTCCACGCTGGCTCGGCTGGTTCGGCCTCGCCATCACGGTCCTGCTTCTGCTTCCGCCGATCGGCTGGGCCGCGCTCCTGTTTCTGTTCCCGCTCTGGCTCATCGCGGCGAGCGCGATCTTGTGGCGCCGCCGTGCGGTCGTAGCGGTCTAGAGTGGGCCCGTGATCGTCCGCTTCCTCATCCTCGCCGTGGTCGTGCTGTTCCTGGTCCTGTGGGTCAGATCGACGCTCGACGTCATCCGCCGCGCCGACCTGACCGCCGGCGCGAAGGCGGGCTGGGTGATCGTGATGCTGCTCGTGCCGTTCATCGGCCTGCTCGTCTACACGATGCTTCGTCCGTCGGATTCGCAGATCGCCCAGCGCGCGCTTCGGTAGGTCGGGCCGAGAGTCGGCCGGTGGCGTGGACTGAGTTCACGACGCACGACGACGGGCCGCTGATCGCCGGCCGCCGCGCCGGGAGCGGGCCGCCGGTTCTCCTGCTGCACGGCGGGCCGGGGCTCGGCTTCGACTACCTGCGGGATCTCGCGGACGAGCTCGCGGAGGAGAACGACGTCGCGTGGTACCAGCAGCGAGGGCAGGAACCCTCGGCGGAGGCGTCGCCCTACACGGTGGCGGCGGATGTCGAGGACGCCCGCCGCGTGCTCGACGCGCTCGGCTGGGACCAGGCGTACGTCGTCGGCCACTCGTGGGGCGGGCACCTCGCCCTCCACGTCGCCGAGGCGATGCCGGAGCGGCTCCTCGGCGTTCTTGCCGTCGACCCGCTCGGCTCGGTCGGCGACGGACGCTGGCCGGAGTTCGACGAGGAGATCTTCCGCCGGACGCCGGAGGATGTGCGCGAGCGCGCCCGCGAGCTCGACGAGCTCTCGATGGCCGGCGAGGCCGACGACGAGCTGGCGCTCGAAGGGATGCGCCTGGTCTGGCCGGCGTACTTCGCGGATCCCGAGCGCGCACCGCCGATGCCCGAGCTGCGGATCGCGAGCGAGCGCTCGGCCGAGATGGTGCCGTCGATCATGGCCGAGCTGCCGGCGCTCGAGGCGGGGCTGCCGGAGATTCGCGTGCCGGTCGGCTTCGTCCACGGCTCGCGGAGCCCGATGCCCCTCGCCGCCTCGACGGACGCGGCCGAGCGAATCCCGGGCGCCTGGGTCGAGGTCGTCGAGGGCGCCGGGCATTTCATCTGGGTCGAGGCGCCCGGCGCCGTTCGCGCAGCGCTTCGGCGCCTCACCGGCGACTAGTGCGCGGGACCTAGAAGGCGCAGCCGGCGGTCGCGGCGGCGCGGACTTCCACGCCTGTGACCTCCTGCAACGACCCGGGGCCACCGGGGAAATACACGGTCTCGGAGCTTCGTCCTCGGCGCACCCAGTGGAACAGGTTGCCCGGGCTTCCGCTCGGATCCGGCCGATCGCACTTTCGGCGAACGAAGCCCTCTCCGCGAACGCGCCGCCAGAACACGGGCTCCTTCGTCCCGACGCCGACGCCCTCGGGGCTCTTGTGCAGCCTCAAGCCGGTCCCGACGAGCACGACCCGTCGCTGGCCCTTGCGGCCGAGGAAGCCGACGTTCCACGCCCCGAAGTCGTACTCGAACTCCGCGTACGGCTGCCCGCGGACGACGCGGCGCTCGATGACGGCTCGTGGCCGGCCGAGGCGCTTCTGGACGTCCGTTCCCGACATGCCGAGCCTGATCGCGCCGATCCCCACGCCGTGCTGGATCGGCAAGCTCTTCGAAGGCGAGCCCGCGCCCGTCGGGGTGAGCGTCCCGAACGCGATTGCGATCGCGCACGCAGTCCCGTACATGGCCGCTTGTCGCACTTCTCTACTCTACGGCACGCATGGCTGAGAAAAAATCCGCGAAGAAGACATTCACGGCCGACGAGCGAGCCGCGATGAGGGAGCGCGCCCAGGAGCTGAAGGCGGAGGCGAGCAAGGCAGACGGGGAGAAGGCCCTACTCGCAAAGATCGCGGAGATGAAGGGATCGGATCGCACGATCGCCAAGCGCGTCCATGCCATCGTCAAGAGCGCCGCGCCCGAGCTCTCGCCGAAGACCTGGTACGGGATGCCCGCCTACGCAAACAAGGACGGCAAGGTCGTCTGCTTCTTCCAGAGCGCGCAGAAGTTCAAGTCGAGGTATGCGACGCTCGGCTTCAGCGACGAGGCGAACCTCGACAAAGGCGTCATGTGGCCGACGACGTTCGCGGTCAAGAAGCTGACCGATGCCGAAGAGAAGAAGATCGTCGCGCTCGTGAAGCAAGCCGTCCGCTAGGCGGACCAGACCACCTGAATCTCGCGCTCGACGGGAAGCGGCAGGGCGCGCGCTTCCGCTTCGACCGCGTCGCGTTGGGGCCGCGAGAGGCGACCCCACGTCCCGATCCGCACGGTGTGCTGAGCCCTTCTCCAGGTTCCGCGGATCTCGCCGTCGACGAGGAGCGCGCCCGGCCAGACGCGGGACGTCCAGAGCCGCTCGCGCTGGTCCGCCCGCGGCACGAGCAGCTCCCGCTCGGCTCCGTCGAGCAGGAAGTAGGCATCGCCGCTCGGCAACAGGCGCGCGGGCGCGGGGTCCTTCTCGGCGGCGCGCATGGCCGTCTCGTCCTCCGCGAGCAGCCATTCGTCGCCGAGCGGCGAACGGACGGGCAGGAGCGAGCCTTCGAGCGACGCGAACGCGTCGGCCGCCGAACGCCTCGAGATTCCCGCCCAGCGGGCGAACCCCTGGGCCGTCGTCGGCCCGAAGACGTGGAGGTGGCGTCGAGCGAGCTCGCGGCACGCGTCGGCCGGAGCGATCTTCGGGGCGGGGACGGCCCAGACGAGCGGCGCTCGCGCACCCTCCCAGCGAATGGCGATCGTTCCGGTCGTCGCCGCATACCGCATCGCGTTCCCGACCTTGAGCGCGCGTCCGATCTCGCGGTCGGTCGCGCGCTTGCGGCCGAGATGTGCTCGCATCCGCTCGGCCAGGCGCTCGGCTCGCTCGCGGGCCCTGGCGGTGTCCGGATGTCTCCCGATCGAGAACAGCGCGAAGTCGCTCTTGGCGACGACGTAGGTGCTGTAGCGAGGCCCCCAGAGCTGGGCCATTGTCGGATCGTCCAACATCGACGGCTCGACCCCGTCGACGCGCGCGTGGAGCGAGAGCACCGCGGCCCTCGGCATGCTGTCCTGCAAGCCGGCCCACGCCGCGCGGCGCAGCGACTCCGGACTGATCGGCACACGCTCGTCGAGCCCACCGACCCGCCGCCGGAACGCAAGGATCTGCCGGCGCGTGAGCTTCAGACGGGCGCTCATCTACCTCGCGTGCGGTAGTGAAGAAACACGGTTCCATTGCCGAACCGGCGTTCGTCCAGCAGTTCGAGGTCGATGCGGGCATCCCGCGGCAGCGCTTGCTTACCCGATCCCACGATGACCGGGACGACGAACAGCTGGTACTCGTCGACCAGCCCGGCCTTCATCGCCTGGTGTGCCAGATTGGGACCGCCGATCGCGAGATCGCGATCCGACTGCTTCTTCAGCTGCCGGACGGCGTCGGGGTCAAAGTCAGACTCGATCCGAGTCCTGGCAGTCCGCGCCGCCTCGAGCGTCCTCGAATAGACGACCTTGTCCGCGGCCTGCCAGATCTCTGCGAACTCCTTCGCGAACGACGGCTGCGCGTCGGAGGCCGGAGGATCCTCCCAGTACTCCAGTCACCTCGTACATCCGGCGTCCCAGCAGAAACGTCCCGACCGGACGGGTGAGGTCGTTGACGAACGTGTGCACCTCCTCGTCGGGCGCGGCCCAGTCGAACTTGCCGTCCTCGTCTGCGATGTAGCCGTCGAGCGAAGCGATCGCCGAGTAGATCAGGCTTGTCACCGTCTGTCCCGCCGCGATGCGACGCGCAGCCGGTTCCCGTCAGGGTCCGCGAGATCGCATTCGCGTCCGGCGAGACCTTCCTCGTCAACCGGGACCCCGAACTCGGCGGAGACGGCGTCGATGTCGCTCACGTACAGGTGGACGAGGCTGCCGGGCGGCGCGTCGCCGGTGTGCTCGGACAAGTAGAAGCGGACGTCACCTCGCGCGACGGAGATGAACCACGGGAACCCGGGCTCGAACTGGTGCTCCCATTCCTTGCGAAACCCGAGCCGCTCGTACCACTGAACCGCCTGAGCGGCGTCCGCGACACGGAGAACAGGGACGACCTCTTCGTCCACGCTCAGCGAAGAGCCTCCTCGAACCGCGGGTCCTCGCGGATGGCGGCGAGGTCGTCGTCTCTTCGCGCGTCCTCGCGAAAACGCGGCAGGAGCTCGACCGACCGTCGGAGGTGGGCGAACGTCTCGTCGCCGGTCTCGCCCGCGAGCGTCGCGAAGCACGCGTAGTTGTAATTCAGGCCCGAGTGGTCGGGCATGTGCTCGAGCGCGCTGCGGACCGCCTGGAGCGCGTCGGCGTAGCGTCCCTCGCCGTAGGCGTTCATGGACTCGTTGTGGAGCGGCCAAGCCTCACCCCAGTCGATGCCCTGGTAGCCCTCCCCGGGCGTGGCGCCGATCGCGAGCACGGTTCCGTCACCCGTGGCCTTGCGCCGCGCCTCCGGGCCGACGAAGACGAGTGTTCCGGCGGGCGCGTCGACTGCTTCGCCGTCGATCTCGAAGGTCGCGTGCCCGTCGAGCACGAGGTACAGCTCTTCCTGGCCGTCCGCGCCCTCGTCGTGGTCGTTGATCAGCGTCCCGTCCTCGCCGCGCGTGAACGCGTTGACTCCGAATGCCTGGATCCCGAGGTGCTCGCGCACCGGGATGTCTCTACCGCGCCGCTCGATGTCGTCGAGCTGCGCGACTTTGTAGTTCGGCTTGTCGGTCATCTGGCTACCTCCGGTGCGTCGGGCGTGAGACGGCGATCGTAGATGCGGCGTCTTGGGCGTCAGCCGGTCTGTTGGGCCAACCCGATGAGAATGCCCTCGGGGCCTCGGACGTAGCAGAGCCGATACGCGTCTTCGTACTGAACCACTTCGTCAACGAGCTGCGCGCCGTGCTCGCGAAGCCGGGCCAGCGTGTCGTCGAGGTCGTCCACCGCGAACATGACGCGAAGGTAGCCCAGGGCGTTTACCGGCGCGTTCCGGTGATCGGCGACCGGAGGCGGCGTGAGAAAGCGCGAGAGTTCGATCTTGCCGTGGCCATCCGGCATACGCATCATGGCGACCTCGACGCGCTGGTCGCGTAGTCCAGTGACGCGCCCTGACCAGTCTCCCTCGATCATGAATCGCCCCTCGAGCTCGAGGCCCAGCTCGGCGAAAAAAGAGATCGCGGCATCAAGCGACTCGACGACGATGCCGACGTTGTCCATCCTCTGAAGCGCCACGCCCCGATTATCGCGAGATCGCTCCGCCTAGGCGCGCGGCGCGTACTCGACGTTGGCGAACGGCCAGTCGGACGCGAGCCACTCGGTCACGGCGCGCCAGAGCGGCGTGTCCAGTTGCGCGTGGCTCGCTCGTACCCAGGAGAGCACACGGGCGTCGTGCTCGCTGTCGGGCCGCGGGTAGATGTAGACGCACCCGATCACGTCGCGGC